>NZ_CM130715.1:0-3679426 GCF_053485635.1 Thiovibrio sp. JS02
CCCGCATGGTTTTCATTTAAAAACCCTGCCATACGTTATCTCAGCGTTCTCAGTGAGCTTAAATAGGTAGTTTTTCTTGTCCGCGGTGAGGGGAAAAAAGATGCTTTGGCAGAGAGTTAAGGATGTTTTGTCGCGCAAACTATCAAGCAGCGACATGAGCCTGTGGATCGAGCCGTTGCAGTGCATGCCTGCGGATGATCAGACCGTTGCCCTTGCCGGGCCTGATCGCTATTTCTGTTCCTGGGTGCAAAACAACTATCTTGCGCATATCGAGGAAGCCCTGCTTGCCCTCGGCCTCCAGGGGGTTGCCGTGCGGATCACGGTCGCCGAAAACAAGGCGCTGTTTTCCGGCCAGCCGGAACCGGAGAAAAAGCAGGAGCAGCTCAGGCTCCCCAGCATGCCGGTGGCGAAATCCACGGTGCGCACCCTGCATCCCCGCTACACCTTCGCCGAGTTCATGGTCGGCGACAGCAACGCCCTGGCTCATTCCGCCTGCGAAGCCATTGCCAACGGCGACAATTCCTTGAGCCCCTGTCTCTTCATTGAAGCGGGAACAGGCCTGGGGAAGAGCCATCTCACCCATGCGGTCGCCCACCATATCACCGGTCACTCTCCGGGCACCAGGCTGCATTATGTCACCTCCCAGCAGCTCACCGCCGAGATGGTGCGCAATATCAAGAATAACACCATGGAGCAGTTCAAGGACAAGTACCATCATCAATGTGACGTCCTGCTCATGGAGGACGTGCAGTCCCTGGCCGGCAAGACCAAGACTCAGACCGAACTGGCGGAAGCCCTGGACGTCCTGATGGAGTGCGGCAAACGGGTGATCTTTACCGGAGCGGTATCGCCCCGTAATATTCCGGATATCGACGCCGGCATCCGCTCCCGCCTCTCTTCCGGCCTGATCACCACCATCAACCCGCCTGATCACCGGACCCGCTGTCTGATCATCGAGCGCAAGGCCCGGAACAACAAGCTGCCCCTTTCCGACGAGATCGTCGAGTTTCTGGCCGACAGGATCCAGGGGGATATCCGGCGGGTGGAGAGCGCCATTGTCGGCCTGAAGGCCAAGGCCTCCCTGCTGAAAACCGTTCCCAGCCTTGAGATGGTCAAGGAGATCATCGCCGGCATCGTCGGGTATCGCAACGAACTTTCCGCCGTCATGGTCCGCGATTTCATCGCCGAACAGTACAATATCTCAGTGGATGACCTGCAGTCCAAGTCCCGGAAAAAGACCATTGCCTTTCCCAGGCAGGTTTCCATGTATCTGGCCCGCAAGCTCACCGAGGATGCCCTGTCTGAAATCGGCAAGGCCTTTAACCGCGATCACTCCACGGTGGTGCATTCCATTCGGGTCGTCACCGAGGCCATTGCCAGAAACGGCAGCATTCGGGGCCAGGTGGAACATCTGGCCACCCGGTTGAAAAATCAGGGTTAGGAGGCGGGAAGCGGATTTGTCTTTGCGCCGGCACGGCGCACACACGGCGTTGCACCAAGGGGGGGAGTATGCGCACGATCTGTTGTATGTGTCAGAAGGTGAAACACAAGGGCGACTGGCTCGAAGAGGCGGTCGAGGATCAGGTGAGACTGTCGCACGGATTCTGTCCGGAGTGTTACGAGAAGACCATGGCCAGGGTCTGTCTGGAGTTTGCCAAGCCCAGGGCGAAAAAAATGGCGGCTAGAAATAAATAGGCTTCACCTGCGGGGCCTCCTTCGCACCCACGCCGGTGCTCCGGATCCTCTCCGCGACCTCTCTGGCCGTTTTCATCATGTCGTTCATGCCGATGCCTTCCCAGCCGAATCCGCAGATGTGGAGGCCCTTCGCGCTTGCCTGCAGCCGTTCCTTCCAGGCCAGGAGCTCCAGATAGCCTGTTTCCAGTTGGGGGATGCCGTTTCCGCTCCGCAGGATCCTGAAAAATGAGGGGGGCACCGGCAGGCGGATCAGCTGGCGGACATCGTCGTAAATCCTTCCCACCAGTTCTTCGTCCCCGAGGTTGAGTTTTTCCGGGTGGCGGCGGCCGCCGACCAGGGCCTCGATCAGGACGCGGTCCTTCGGAGCCCGGCCGGGAAACATGTGGGTGGAAAAAAGGGCGCCCAGGGCAAAGCGCTTTTCCCGCTCCGGCGCCAGATAGCCGAAGCCGAACGGCACCTGCGCCTCCCTGTCGAACCCCATGGCCACGGTGGCGATGGTTGCCGTGGGCACGGCGGTGAAGGGCGGACCGTAGGCGGCAAGGAGCCTGAGGCTGGCGTTGACGGGCAGGGCCAGAACCAGGACCTTGCAGCGGAAGGTTTTGCCCGCGCTTTCTATTTCCCAGCCCTCCTCATCCCGGGTGATTCCGGCAACCGGCATCCGGTAGAGGACCTTGGCCCTGGCTGCCAGGGTGGTGATGAGCTGCTCCATGCCCTGCGGAAAGCTGGTCATGGCCGGCAGGATTCCGCCGCCCGCCTTTTTCTTTTTGGCGATCAGACCCCTCAGGACCGAACCCTTCTCTTTTTCCAGACGGCGGACCCCCGGCATCACCGCGTCCATGCTGAGCCGCTCGTAATCGCCGGCAAAGGTGCCGGTGGCCGCGGCATCCACCAGGGGCAGCACCTGGCGGCCGAAGCGGTGGGCGGCCCATTCGGCCACGCTCTGCTCGCCTGATTCGGGTCTTATGAACAGATCCCCCAGCAGGCGCAGCTTGCCCAGGGGGGTAAGCAGCGGGGTGCTGAGCAGGGCCTGTGGTTTCTGGGGAAGTTGCACCAGGCGGCCGGCATGGCAGACATAGCGGACAAAACTGCCCAAGGGCGCTTTTTGCGCGATTTCCGTCAGGCCGGTGTCGCGGAGCAGGTCGCGGCTGGCCGGGTTGTTGTCCAGAAAGCCGTGCGGCCCCCATTCGGCCAGATATCCTTCGGCCTGGAAGGATTTGACCGCGCCGCCGGGCCGGCTTTCCTGCTCAAGGATCAGGATATCCCGTTCCGGCTCCTGGCCGGCGAGAAAATGGGCGACGCTCAAGCCGGAAAGCCCGGCCCCGACAATGATTATTTCATGTGTTTCAGGCATTGGTGTTGAAGTCTCTCCTGAGCCGCGATGTGCAGCTCGGCCGCGAGGTTTTCCCCGGTTACGGTAATCTCGATCCAGCCCCCCTCCTGCAGCATGCCCGGGTTGATGATTCGGGTCCTGCCGATGGTGTCCTTTCCCCGCGCCTCGTGGATGTGGCCGCAGAGGCAGAGGTCCGGCTGTTCCTTTTCGATGAAGGCGCGCACCGCCGTGCTGCCCGCATGGCCGCCGGAGGAGAGGAGATCCGTGCCGTTCTGGTGGGGCGGCGGATGGGAAACCAGGATCCGGAAGCGGCAGTGCCGCACCGCCGCATGTCCTGCCGCCAGCAACCGTTCAAGCTCTTTTTCTGAAAATTCGTTGGGGGTATGAAAGGGGGTGGGGTTCGAGCCGCCAACCCCGAAAAAACCCACCTGTCCCAGGGCCACCCCTCTGCCGTGCAGGCTGTAGCCCTGTTCACGCAGAAGCTCCTCCACCTCCGGGCGGTCCAGATTGCCGGCAACCCCCAGCAGGCGCGGGTTGATTTCCGCGAGCGCGGCGAGAACCCCTCCGGCCTCGGCCCTGCCGCCGAAATTGCTCAGGTCGCCGATGAGGATGAGCCGGTCCGCTTCCGCCAGGCCGGCAATGAGCCTGGAATTTGCGTGTTGCATGTGGATGTCGCCAAAGGCAATGATCCGCATCGCACCCCCATGAAAAGTGTTGCCGCCGCCCCGGCCTTTCCCGGCGGAATGGTTCCAGGGAGGGCCGCCCTTCCGGGCGCGGGCCGCTGGCGGGGATTGACCTGGACAGGCGGCTTGGAAACACGCTGTCCATCCGGCTCGGCGGAGCCGTATCCCTCTGCCTCTGCTACTCTACCCTATCTTTTGGGCGGGCGGATAGAAAAAAAATCTTGAACGGCCGGGCCAATCTGGCAAAATAGGGCATTATGTCGACGGCGGGAGCCGGAACAGGGGTAAGGACGAGTATGGGCCAGCACGCCGCCAAGGTGCTTATCATCTATTATTCATTCAGCGCCCAGACCGCCGGGCTGGTGCACCGCCTGAGCGCCGGCCTTGCCGGGCAGGGGGTGGAAGTGAGCGAGGAGCGCCTGCAGCCCCTTAAACAGCTCAAATTTCCCATCGGCACCGTGCCCGCCACCCTGGCCATGATGCTCACCACCTTCCTGCGGATCCGGATCCCCATCCAACCCCTCGGCAGTGTCTGCCAACAGCCCCATGATCTGATCATTCTCGCCGGGCCGACCTGGTCCTATAACCCGAGCGGGCCTGTCCTTTCCCTTCTCGACCGGGACGGGAAGAGGCTTTTCGCCGGTCGGCAGGTGCTGCCCCTGATCTCCTGCCGGGGGTACTGGCGCATGCACTGGTTGAGCCTTCGCTGGCAGCTTGCCCGTTGCGGGGCGACGGTGGTCAACCGGATGATCTTTGCCCATCCCAGCAAGGAGCCGTGGCGGACCATCGGGGTTTTCCTGAAGCTCGCCGGCAGGGTACCGGAAAAAGGGCGTATTGTCGGCAGGTATTACCCCCGCTACGGGCATTGCAAGGAGCAGCAGGAAGAGGCCTTCCGCTTCGGCGGACAAATCGGCCGGACCCTGCGGGAGGGCGGCTCGATCGCCGAGCTTGCCCTGGTTTCCGATTCCGCCTGATCATTCTTTAAAACTCGATGCCCTTCTGGCCGAGAATCCCCTGCCGGTATGGATGTTTCACCTCGCGCATTTCCGTGACCAGATCCGCGCATTCCACGAGGGCTGGGCTTGCGTTGCGGCCGGTGATCACCACATGCTGCCGCCCGGGCCGCTCCTTGAGGCAGGCGATGATCTCCGCTTCCTCCACCAGGCCGAAGTGGATCAGGTAGGTCAGCTCTTCGAGGATGACCATCTCAAAGGCGTCGCTGCTGATCTTTTCCCTGGCCAGCCGCCAGCCGGCCAAGGCCGCCGCTTTCACCTTCTCTTTCTCCTGCTGCCAGGTAAAGCCGCAACCGGTGATGTGCAGTTCGATCCGGCCGGCAAAGGCCTGCTCCAGGGCGATGGCCTCGCCGGTCTGGGTCCGCCCCTTGATGAACTGGATAATGCAAACCCGCATGCCGTGCCCGGCGGCCCGGATCGCCTGGCCGATGGCCGCGGTGGTTTTGCCTTTGCCGTTGCCGGTATTGACGATGATAAGACCCTGGGGCGCCATTTTCTCTCTCCTGAAGTCTCCCGCGCGGGGCAGGGGGATACCGATTGGTCAGTGTCCTGCCGCCGGCAGCGGAAAGGGGGCCTGCAGCGAATAGGTGGTGGTGCGGAACCGTTCCAGTTGGTCGCGGTAAAATTCCTGATTGTCGGCCGCCCGGGCCAGAGCCTCCTTTTCCACGGCGATGGCCAGCTCGGGCAGGCCGTTGGCCCAGTAGGCGGTGGCCAGGGTGTCGAGGACGTGGGGGCTTTTCAGCAGGATGCTTGCCTGTTTGGCAAGGACAAGGGCCCGGGCCGGGTTGCGCAGTTCGGTTTTTTCCACGGTGAGCAGGAGCCAGGCCATGTTGTTCAGGGCCTCGACGTTGTCGGGGGCGAGCACCAGGGCCCGGTTGTATGCGTCGATGGCCTCTGCGTAGCGCAGCAGACTGTACCGCAGGTCGCCCAGCAGCTGGTGCCAGACGGCATTGTCCGGTTCCTCCCGCATCTTCTGCTCGATCAGCGCCTCGACAAACTTGCTTTTCGGCGTGTCGCCCAGGAAGTCGTCGGGCATTCTCGCAAGGGCGAAGGCGCCGCCGGCCAGGCTGCAAAGATAGAGAAAAAGGGCCAGGTACACCTTGCGGTGATGACGGTCGGCGCAGGGCGGCTCCAGTTCGCACCGCCGCAGGAAGTCGATGCGTTCGCCGATCCCGAAGTGGTGCCAGCTGGGCAGATCCCGGATCTTGCCGCTCAGCCAGGCGATTTTTTCGAAAACCCGGATGAGGGGCGAGGCTTCCCCCATGGCCCGCAGGGCGAAAAGGTCCGCCTGCCTTTCGAAGTTGCGCATGAAAAAGCCGAAGAGGTAGCGGAAGTAGATGAGCATGAGGCCAAGCAGGACAACGGTGCTTGCAAGGGTGAGGATCTTGTCCGGCCCCTTGCCGGTGATGGTGACCAGCCGGTAGAAGAAATCGGAACTCAGGAGGAGCAGGACGAGAGGGGCGCTGCTGAGCTGGGCCAGAATGCCGAAGCCGAGAAAGAGCAGCAGGTAGAGCTGGAGATGAAAGCGTTTGACATGGCCGATTTCGTGGGCCATGACCGCTTCGATTTCCTCGGGGGTCATGGCTTCGAGCAGCGCCGGCGTTACGAGAAGATAGCGGAAGTGGCGGCTGAGGCCCATGACGCCCGCGGTGAGCATCCGTCCTTCAAAAAGGGGCCAGAGCATGATGTCGGCATAGCGCAGGCGCTGGCCGCGGCAGAATTCCTCTATCCGTTCCCTGGTCGGGCCGGGGGGAAGCGGCGTGCAGTTCCAGAGCCGGACCACGGCGGTGGGCAGGAAAAAGGCAAGGGTGAGGAAAAAGAGCAGGAGTAGGAGCGGTTCACCCCAGGGCGAGGCGAGGAATCTTTTCGCCGTCGGCAGGGGGGAAAGCTTGATCAGGTCAAAGAGCAGGGAGATGAGCAGCCAGGGCAGGACAATGGCGAAGTTGATTTTCAGGTTCGCGGAAAGAAAGGAGGAGGTCGAGACCTTCCTGGTGAAGATTTCCTGGTAACTGTGCCGCGCGGCCAGCCAGAGGATGCCCAGGTAGCCCAGGAAAAGCAGGAGACCGGCCAGGTGCGCCAGCACCGGCAGCGCCTGCGCAAAAGGGAGTTTGCTTAGATAGTACTGGCCTTCGAGGAGATAGATGTCGACGCTGAAGAAAACGATGGCGACAATGGAGAGGCGCTGCTCCACGGCAAAATAGTCTGCCGAGCGCGCGATTTTATCGGACCGGAAAAAAAACCTGGCGAGCTGCGCGAAGAAAACCCCCTTGGCCAGAAAGAGGGAGAGGGCCATGGGCCAGGGCAGCTGCGGCTTTTCCGGGATGCTGCCTGTGGTGATGACCAGGATGACGACGAGGAGATAGATAAGGTTGTTATAGATCATGGTTCGAGGAAATCCCGGGTAGAGACGAAAAGGAGGGGGCGGTCCGGCGCCAGCGGCCGGGCCGGCGGGCAGGCAAAGGCATCAGAAGCTGAAGCGCCCCCCCTGCGTCCGGCGGGCGATGTTGGCGTTGTGCTCCTGGTATCTTGTCAGCAGCTCGCGCAGTTCCTCGGGGGCAAGGATCTCCTTTTTCAGGAAAAACTCGCCGAATTTTTTCTGCAGCCGTTTCTGATGGAAGATCAGCATCTGCAACTGCGGCTCGGAGAGCAGGCCCAGGTCCAGGGCGGTTTTGCCGAAAGGCTGCGCGGTGGGCCGGTTGCGCAGGATGTGGAGAACCTCCTCTTCATTGAGCATGCCGAAACGCTGGCCGAGTTCCCCCAGGCGCGGGCGCTCGGTGCGCTGCCAGATCAGGGCCTGGATGATGGTCCGCCAGTTGATCAGGCCGGAGTAGTAGAGGAAATGTCCCAGCAGCAGGCGCCGGTTTGGCAGGGGGCCTTGATAGAGGCTGTCGATGTCCCAGAAAACATTCTGCTGCCGGCTGCCGCTGCTGAAGGTGGTCTTGGTCTTGCAGTCGCTGTCGGCCGGTTCAGGTCTGGGGCTGCGCTGTTTTGCCCGGGCCTGGGGCCGGGCCGGCCGTGGGGACGCTGTCGGCCGGGCCGCGAAAGGCCGCGGTTCGGGCGGCAGCCGGTAGCCCTTCTCCCGGGCGTCCAGAAAGGTGAGCAGATTTTCGTATGCTTCCTGGACGGAGAGGAAAAGGTCGTGTGACTTTTGCTGGTGCTGCGCGGTCTGGCTGGCCACCCGGTCGGGATGCGTTTCCATGGCCCGCTGGCGATAGGCGCTTTTGATGCCCGAGAGTTGGAGGTACTCGAGGAATTCCCGGGAAATCTGGAGGTCGGGCCCGAAGATAATCTCGCAGGCGCGAAAGAGTTCTTTTTCAGCAGCAACCGCTTCCATGGCGCAAGTCATTATCCTGTCCGTTAAAGAAAAAAGGAGAATGAATCATTCATCCCCGCAGGGGAAAAAAGATGTTCCCGCGTATAACTCCGTTGCAACCCCGATGCTCCTGTGTGATATGATACGGTAGTCAACGGCGCCGCCACTGCCGCCGGAGACGGCCGATTGCCCATAGTATATAGCATGTCGTCTCAATTTTTTAACAATTTTATCGGTAATTGCTCATAAATTTTGCTTCCGGTGGGGTTTTTTCATGTCTCAGTCAGGTGTTCAGGAAATGTCGCGGAAAGCGCTTTTGTATTTTTCTCGTGATTTCGACAAATTGCCATCCTTCGCCCGTCTGGTTCAGCTTGCGGCCTCCCCCCATGACCTCACCGGGGCGGCAGGCCTGACCCCGGCGCGGATGCGCAAGTATCGGTGCTCGGCCGCGGGCCTTGACCTCCTCTACGCCACCCAGCGGGTCGACGACACGGTGCTTGCCGCCCTGCAGCAGCTTGCCGATGAGAGCGGAGCCGTGGCGCAGTTTCTCCTCATGAAAGGGGGGGCGGTGCTGAACCGCATCGAGGGACAGGCCAGCGAGGAGCGCCAGGTGCTGCATACGGCCTGTCGCGATATCTTTGCCGAGCCGGCCGCGGCTGCCGAAGCCTCGGCCCAGGCAAAGGGCGAACTGGCGAAGCTGGCCGGTTTTCTTGACGAACTCGCCTCGGGCGCCATGGTCAATGCGGAGGGCGAATCCTTCACCGATCTGGTGCATGTGGGGATCGGCGGCTCCGACCTGGGACCGCGCGCCCTGTATCTGGCCCTGGCCGCCTACCGGCTGCCCGGCCGCCGGGTGCATTTTATCAGCAACGTGGACCCCGACGACGCGGCGGCGGTCCTGGCCGGGCTTGATCTGAAAAGAACCCTGGTCAATGTCGTCTCCAAAAGCGGCACCACCCTGGAGACCCTCACCAACGAGGAGCTGGCGCGCAAGGCCTTCGCCCGGGCCGGGCTTGAGCCGGAACGCCACTTCCTGGCCGTCACCGGCAAGGGTTCGCCCATGGACAATCCCCGGCGCTACCTGCGCTCCTTCCATATGTTCGACTCTATCGGCGGCCGCTACAGCGCCACCTCCATGGTGGGCGCGGTCATGCTCGGCTTTGCCCTGGGCCGCGACAATCTGCTGGAGATCCTTGCCGGCGCCCATGCCATGGACCTGGCCGCCGAAGAGCCGGAGATCCGGAAGAACCCGGCCCTGCTGCTCGCCCTCCTCGGCATCTGGAATCATAATTTCCTGGGCCACGAAACCCTGGCCATCCTGCCTTACAGCCAGGCGCTCATCCGTTTTGCCGCCCATCTCCAGCAGTGCGACATGGAGAGCAACGGCAAATCCGTGACCAGGCAGGGCAGAAAACTTGCCTGGCGGAGCGGCCCCATTGTCTGGGGTGAACCGGGGACCAACGGTCAGCATGCCTTTTACCAGCTCATTCACCAGGGGACCGCCGTCGTCCCTGTCGAGTTCATCGGCTTCCGTGCCAGTCAGTACGGCGAGGATCTCCTCGTCGAAAACACCTCCTCCCAGGAAAAGCTGGTGGCCAATCTCATCGCCCAGGCCATCGCCCTGGCCACCGGACAGGCGGACGCAAACCCCAACCGGAGCTTTGCCGGCAATCGGCCAAGCTCCCTGCTCATCGCGGATCGCCTGACCCCGTACAGCATGGGCGCCCTTCTCGCCCTCTATGAGGCCAAGGTGGTTTTCCAGGGCTTTGTCTGGAACATCAACTCGTTCGACCAGGAAGGCGTGCAGCTGGGCAAGAAGCTGGCCAACCGCCTGCTTGCCCATTTCGCCGGCTTGCGCGGGGATTCCGGCTATTCGGGCCGGGAAGGCGACCCGCTGGGCTGGGCCTTTCTTGAGGCGGCAGGCATGGTCGCGGACGAGAAACGCCGGGAAAAATGACCGGCTCGCGGAAATCGGAAGGCAGACGGGAAGGTGACGCCGTTCCAGGCCTTGCAAGGCGGAAACCGGAGCCATCGCCGCTTGTGCGACGCCGCTGAAAATAGTATATGGATATTTTTTCTTTTTGTTGAAGAATTCTGACCGGTTCCGCCTCTCTTTCAGCGTACAGCAGACGATGCCCACTTTTTCAAAATGGAAGGCGACCTTAACGGTGCTGGCGACAATCCTCTGCCTGGCCGGCGGTTTTTTGTTCTGGGGGATCACCTCCCGTCAGGGGGATCTCCGGCAGCAACTCCGGACCGAGGAGGCGCACACCCGGGAACTTCTTTCCCTGATAACCGATCAGGCCTTCGGTCACTACCGGTTTCGGCTGAAAAATCTTCTCAGCACCAGGCCGGAGCTGGTGGACGCCTTTGCGCGGCGAGACCGGGATGGGCTCCTCGCCCTCGCCCGCCCGCTTTTTGAAAAGGTTTTTTCCGAAGAAAATCCCGCCCTGGTTCAGTTCCAGTTTTACACCCCGGATGACCGGTTGTTTATGCAGGCGCAACAGCCCCGGGCCCCGCTTGCCGAGGTCGGCGCCGCCCGGCCCATGGTGACGGAAGCAAACCGGCGTCGGGTGCCCATGGCCGGTTATGACCTCTGCCGGGACGGCCTTTTTTATCGGATCATCCAGCCGGTCTTTCATGGCGGAGAATATCTGGGCGCCGTGGAGTTCGGTTTGCAGATCGAACGGCTTGTCGAGAAGGTTGGCAAAGGGCATGATCACGCGGTGGAGATGTCCCTGCTTTTTGCGAAAGAGGCATGGAAGGATCGGGTCTTGTCGGTCAACCATCCCATCCGGGAGCTGGATGACCGGGTCCTGTTCCTCTGCTGCCGGAACATTTTTGAACGGTTGCCGGCGGATTTCCATTTCGGCGCGGATATCCTGCCAAAGAAGATAGACGGCAGGTGGTATGTCTTTGACACCACGCTGGTCCTGCGGGATTTTCGGGATGAAGGCGTGGCCCGGGTGGCCCTGGCCCTGGAGGTGAGCAGATTTGTCGAGGAGTTCCGGGAGTTTGTTCTGCTGACGGTTTTTCTGGCCGTGGCCGCGGCCGTGGTCGCCTTTTTGATTCTGCATTTCAGTTTTGCCGCCATGCACAGGGAACTGTATGCCGCCAACCGATCCCTGGAGGCGAACGCGGTCGAATTGAACAAGAATTATGCGGAGCTTTCGCGGTACCGACATCACCTGGAGGAGATCATTGTCGAGCGGACCGTGGATCTGGCCAAGATCAACGAGGATCTGAATCAGGAGATCCTGGAGCGGGTCCGGGTGGAAAACGATCTGCGCCGCAAGGAACACAGCCTGGCCAAGGCGCAGGCCCTTGCCCGCCTGGGCCATTTTGAATGGGATGTGCTCCGCGGCAATCTGGCCTGTTCCGAGGAGGCCTGTCGCATCTTCGGGGTCGGAACCGAGGATCTCGCCTGTGGTTATGACGGCTTCCTGCGGCATGTGCATCCGGAGGATCTGGCCATGGTGCGGGAATGGCTCAAAGCGGCGCTGGCCGGCGAGGCCATGGCGAGCATGGAGTGCCGCATCGCCCGCCCGGACGGGCAGGTGCGGTATGTGCATACCGAGGTGGAGCAGAAACGGGACCAGGGCGGCAGGGTGGTGCAGCTCACCGGTGTTGTTCAGGACGTCAGCGAGGCGAGGTTCGCCAATCAGCAGCTGATTCTTTCCGACAATGTCTTTGAGAACAGCATCGAAGGCATCGTGATCACCGATGCCCAGGGCGCCATCCAGCGGGTGAATCCGGCCTTCACCGCCATTACCGGTTACCAGGCCCGGGAGGCGCTGGGGGAAAATCCGCGCATTCTCAAGTCCGACCGGCATGCGGATGACTTTTTTGCCGGAATGTGGAAAGCCCTCGTCGAGAAGGGGCAATGGCAGGGCGAGATCTGGAACCGGCGCAAGGACGGGGAGGTCTACCCGCAATGGCTGACCATCACCTCCATCCGGGACGGACAGGGGAATGTCGTCAATTATGTCGGAGTGTTCCACGATATGACGGAGGTGAAGCTGCATGAGGAGCAACTCCGTCATCAGGCCCACCACGATGCCCTGACCGGTCTGCCCAACCGGCTGCTCTTCCACGATCGCCTGGGGGTGGCCATGGCCCACGCCCGGCGGGAGGCAAGCAAGGTGGCGGTTCTCTTTCTCGATCTGGACAACTTCAAGCGGATCAACGACAGCCTGGGGCATACGGTGGGCGATCTCCTGCTCAAGGAGGTGGCGGCGCGCCTTGCCCGCTGCGTGCGGGAAGGCGACAGCGTGGCCCGCTACGGCGGCGACGAGTTCATCGTTCTCCTTGAAGGGGTGCCGCAGCATGGGGACGCCATCCTGGCCGCGCAGAGGATCATTGAGGGGCTGGCCCCGGTCATCCGCCTCCAGGACCAGGAGTTCCATCTCACCGTCAGCCTGGGGATCGCCTTTTATCCGGAGGATGGCCAGGATCAGGAGGCGTTGATCAAGAATGCCGACACCGCCATGTACCGCGCCAAGGAGAAGGGGAAAAACACCTATCAGGTCTTCACCCCGGCCATGACCAAGCGGCTCACCGAGTGGCTGGCGGTGGAGAACAGTCTGCGCAAGGCCCTGGCGCGCGGGGAGTTCGTTCTCCATTACCAGCCCAAAGTGGATCTTCTCTCCGGCCAGGTGGTGGGGGTGGAGGCCCTGGTGCGCTGGGCACATCGGAACGGCGATCTGGTCGGGCCCGCCGACTTCATTCCCATGGCCGAAGACACCGGGCTTATCATCGAAATCGGCGACTGGGTCCTCCGGCAGGCCTGTGAGGATCTGCAGAAGATCCGGGCGGCAGGTTACGGGCTCAAGATGTCGGTGAACCTCTCGCCCCGGCAGTTCCGGCAGGAGGATGTCTGCGTCAAGGTCAGGCGGATCATTGCCGGCGTCGGCATAGAGCCCGGGGCCCTCATCTTCGAGATCACCGAAGGCACGGTCATGGAGAACGAGCGGAAGGCCGTGGCCCTGCTCAACGAGCTGAAGGAGATGGGGTGCGGGATTTCCATCGACGACTTCGGCACCGGCTACTCATCCCTTTACTATCTGAAGCAGCTGCCCATCGGCGAGTTGAAGATAGACCGGAAGTTCGTCAAGGATATCATGCAGCACGGTGACGACATGGCCATTGTCACGGCCATCATCTCCATGGCGAAAAGCCTGAAGCTGCTCGTGGTGGCGGAAGGAGTGGAAACCATGGACCAGCTTGTTTTCCTGCGCAGGCTCGGCTGCGACCAGATGCAGGGTTTTCTGGTGAGCAGGCCGTTGCCCAGGGAGGAACTGCTGGCCTTGCTGGCCTCTGACCAGCGGCTGGCCGTTTTCCAGCGGGCAAGTCAGCATCCGTTGCCCTTTGGGGCAAAAGAGGCGACCGCCGGCTGAGGCCGGGCCGCCTCTTACCGGTAGAGAAGCTGGAATCGTTCCCAGAAGTCGGGGAAGGATTTGGCCACGCACTCCTCTCCTTTCACTCTGATCCCGGGCACCACCAGGCCGGCCACGGCAAAACACATGGCGATGCGGTGGTCGTCGTAGGTGTCGATCTCGGCGCCGGTGAGCGGCGCCTCGTTGGCGTCGATCCCCTCGATGATCATGGTGTCGGGCGTTTCCCGCACCTTGGCGCCGAGTTTGGAAAGCTCCCTGACCATGACGGCCAGGCGGTCGCATTCCTTGATGCGCAGGTGGGCGATATTCCTGATCACGGTGCGGCCCCTGGCCTGACTGGCCACCACCGCCAGGGTGGGCACCACGTCCGGGCAGTCGCCCATGTCCACCGTAACCCCGCGCAGCTCCCTGTTGCCGATGACGGTGATGCCTTTTGGCGAGCGTTCCACCGTGCAACCCATCCGGGCCAGGATATCCACCAGGGCGGCATCCCCCTGCAGCGAGGGGGAGGGGACATTGGCCACCGTCACCCTGCCGCCGGTCACCGCGGCCGCGGCCCAGAAATAGGAGGCGCTGGAGGCATCCCCCTCAACCAGATAGTCCTGGGCCCGGTAACAGCCCCGGGGAATGCGGAAATGGTTGAGCTCGGCGTTGGCGGCAACCTCGATGCCGAAGGCCTTCATCACCGCCAGGGTCATGGTCACATAGGGCTTGGAGAGCACCTCGCCGGCCACCCGCAGTTCGGCCGGTTCCGCGGCATAGGGCGCCACCAGGAGGAGCGAGGAGAGGTACTGGCTGCTTTTCCCTTCCGGCAGCAGGGTTTTACCGCCTTTGACGCCCCGGGCCTTGATGGCCACGGGCGGGCAGCCGGTGTCGCGGATGCTCCTGATGTCGACCCCCCAGCCGGCCAGCGCTTCAAGCAGGGGTCTGATCGGCCGTTCCGTCATCCGCCGGTCGCCGTTGATGGTGAAGTCGCCGTGGCCTAACGCCGCCACCGAAGTGAGAAAACGGGTGGCGGTGCCGTTGTTGCCGAGAAAGATCTCCTGGCCGGGCGTGGCGATCTTGCCGGCCTTGCCCAGCACCCGCCATTCCTCAGGGTCTTGCCTTACGGAGATGCCCATGGCGGCCAGGGCCTGCGAGGTGTATTCGGTGTCTTCGCTTTTGAGGGGCCACTTGAGGGTGGACTCGCCGTCGGCCAGGGCCGCCGCGATCAGGGCCCGCTGGGTCAGGCTTTTTGAGCCGGGCACGGTGAGGGTGGCGTCGATGCTGGCCAGGGGTTTGATTTCTTTCATGGAAGAGTCCTTGATCTGAAAAAATGTCGTGATTGGTCGGCCCTTATTCCCGCCGGAAGCCAAGCCCTGCCAGCAGGCTTTGCCGCATCAGCTCCAGGGGCGCGGGGCGGCCGGTCCAGATTTCAAATTGGGCCGCGCCCTGATAGAGCAGCATGGCCAGGCCGTCGATGCACTGGCAGCCGGCCAGCCTGGCGCTCTTGAGCAGTCTGGTTTCAAGGGGGGCGTAGACGATGTCCATGACCACCCGGAAGTTTTCCAGGGCTTCCTCGGCAAGGGGGATGGCCTCCTGCTGCGGAGCCATGCCCACCGAGGTGGCGTTCACCAGGGCATCGGCCCGGTGCCGACCGGCTTCGCCGAGGGGCAGCCAGGGGCAATCGAGGGCCTTGGCCAGGGCCTGCCCCTTTTCCGGGTTGCGACTGGCGATGGTTACGGCGGCGCCCGCTTCGAGGAGGCCGAAGCCGATGGCGCGGGCCGAGCCGCCCGCGCCCAGGAGGAGCAGCGAGCTGCCGGCCAGGGGTATTTTTTCCGCCAGGGCCCGGTTTGCCCCGAGCCAGTCGGTGTTTAGGCCGTGGATATTGCCGGCCTCGATGACCAGGGTGTTCACCGCCCCGATCTTCCCGGCCACCGGATCGATGGAGTCGAGATACGCGAGCACCGCCTGCTTGTGCGGGATGGTGACGCTCGCCCCCCTGACTCCCAGGGCGCGCAGGCCATTCATGGCCTCGGGCACCTGTTCGACGGCAAAGGGGACATAGACCTTGTTGAGGCCCAGGGCGCCGAAGGCGGCATTGTGCATGGCCGGGCTCAGGCTGTGCCGGACCGGATTGCCCATGATGCCGTATAGTTCCGTGCCGCCGTCAATCGGCATGGCCAAGATCCGTGAAGATGCGGCGGATTAGCGAGGCCGGCAGCTGACCCGGCGCCGTCGGGGCGCCCTGGTCCGGAGCGGCATAGGTCATATAGCCGCCGAGATCGGTGGTGGCCACCCGGCTGATCATGCCGGCTTTGCCCATACAGAAGGCGATGAGGGGAAAGCCTGTTTCCGCGGCCACCTCCTGCAGGGCGAGAACCCGGAAAACATCCTGGAAGCAGCGGGCGGTGGTGACGATCTTGCCGATGGCCGCCCCGCTTCGGCACTGGCGCTGGAGGATGCTCTGCAGGGCCTGGGCGGAGGCGGTGCCTGTGAAATCGTGCCAGGAGACGATGGACTGGCAGTTGTTCTCCCTGGCCGCGGCGATGAGTTGCGCCTGCAGGTCCGGCGGGCTGTTCAGTTCGATGTCCACATAGGCGGCGCCGCCGGCGGCTGCCTCCATGAGCAGGGCAATGCGCTTTTCCTCCTCATCCTGGCAGGCGCCGCCTTCCCAGGCGGGCCGGTGCGTGAAGAGCAGCGGCTTGGCAAGTTCGGCAAGAAAGGGGGCGATGGCGGGCTGCCGCATGCTGTCCAGGCGGATTTCCAGCACATCGGCAACCGCTTCGTTTTTTTTGGCCAGGGCAAGGGCTTCCGCCACGTCTGCGCCGGCAATGGAGACGCAGAGGCGGCGGCTGGCGGCGGCTGGAGCGTTCGACATCGGGTTCTCCCTGGAAAAGGCTGACGAAAAACGGGACACTGTCCCAACGTATCAGGTAACATGAATTAATTGGCGGCAAAGGATTATCCCGGAAAAAAGGCAGTGCCGCCGAGGGCCGGCCGCGACGATTCATCCGGTCGCGGGCAACCCGTTGGCATGGTCGTTTCGACGCCAACAAAACTATTCCATCGCGGAACGCTTGTCAATACAGATGCGCAGGGCGCCTGCGCCCGGGGAGGGGGAGCATGTACCGATTGTTCACTGCCATTGATCTGCCGGAAGATGTCGTCGCCCGGCTGTGCTCCATCTGTTACGGCCTGCCCGGGGCAAAATGGGTGCAGGCGGCACAGATGCATCTGACCCTGCGCTTCATCGGCGAGGTGGATGGCGGGGTGTTTCAGGACATCAGGGAAGGGCTGGCCGAAATCCAGGCGCCGGCCTTTTCCCTGCGGGTGCGGGGGCTGGGCTGTTTTCCGGCCCAGAAAGCGCCCCGCGTTCTCTGGGCCGGGCTCACGCCGACCGAGGAGGTGAGCGCCCTGCGCAACAGGATCGAAAATGCCCTGGTCCGCATGGGGCTTGCCCCGGAGGGTCGCAAATATTCGCCGCACATCACCCTGGCCCGGCTGCGCGACGCCCCCCTTGCCCGGGTAAGCCGTTTTCTGGCCGGCAACGGCCTCTTTGGCACGGAGTCGTTTCCGGTCTCCGAATTTCACCTCTACTCAAGCGAGCTGACACCCAGGGGCGCCTTCCACGCCATTGAGGCGTCCTATCCCCTGCGATCGTAAGAGCGGGGCAGGCCTGCCATCAGCACCACGGCATGGGCGCAGATCCCTTCCTCCCGGCCGGTGTAGCCCATTTCTTCCGTGGTGCTGGCCTTGAGGTTGATGGCCGCCGGTTCCACCCGACAGGCCTCGGCGAGGATCTTCCGCATGGCCGGAAAATGGGGGGCAAGCTTGGGCCGCTGGGCCACCACGGTGATGTCGGCATTGTTTACGCCGAATTGCCGTTCCGCGGCCAGGGCGATGACGTGCGCCAGCAGCCTGATGCTGGAAATTCCCTTGTATTGCGGGTCGCTGTCCGGAAAATGGCGGCCGATGTCGCCCGCGCCGATGGCGCCGAGGATGGCGTCGCAAAGGGCATGGGTGAGGACATCGGCGTCAGAGTGGCCCAGAAGGCCCAGTTCGTGGGGGATGGTGAGACCGCCGAGAACCAGGGCGCGGTCCGGGACCAGGCGGTGGGCGTCAAATCCGTGGCCGATGCGGAGCCGGGCCGGAGTTACGGGATTGTTCATGAGCAGGGCCTCGGCAATGCGCAGGTCGTCGGGGCGGGTGACCTTGAGATTGGTCTCCGAGCCCTCCACCACCTGCACGGGGATGTTCGCGTGTTCCAAAAGGGCGGCTTCGTCGGTGCCGATAAACCCTTCCCGGTCGGCCAGGCCGAAGGCCTCCTTCAGGATCCCGGTCCGGGCGGCCTGGGGGGTCTGGGCCTGCCAGAGGCCTTCCCGTTCCACGGTGCGGCGGATCAGGCCCTCTGTCGCCACCTCCTTGAGGGTATCCTTGACCGGCACCGCCATGATGGCGGCGCCGAATTCCGCGGCCGCGGCCAGGCAGCGTTCGATATCCGCCGGCCGGATAAGGGGCCGGGCGCCGTCATGCACCGCCACCAGGGTCGAGGCGGGCGCAACCTGGCTCAGGCCGATGCGCACCGAGTCCTGGCGGAGCCTGCCCCCGGCCACCACCCGGCAGCGGGCGCGCAGGCCGAAGTCGTCAAGGAGCGCCGTGGTCCGCTCCTGATGTTCCAGCGGGGCCACCACGATGATCTCGGCAATGGCGGCAACCTGCGCGAAAGCGCGGATGGTATGGACAAGAATGGGGATGCCGGCAAGGAGGCCGAACTGTTTGGGAAGAGGGGTTCCCATCCGCAGGCCGGCGCCGCCGGCGGCAATGATCGCTGTTGCTGTGAGCATGGTGTCGGCAATCTCAAGCGGTGCGGGCTGTTTTGTAGTGAAATTTTTCCCTTGCCCGGAACGGGCAAGGGAAAAACGGAGTGGGCTGTAAGCCGGATTCTGTACCCCGGAAAGGGGCCATGATCATTTCTCTGGGATGCCGGTCGCCCGACACCTCTTGCAACCTACCCGGAAGCCTCGGACGGGCCGTCCTCAAGCGCTTCCCTATTTGGTTTTGCTCCGGGAGGGGTTTGCCGTGCCCTTCGTGTCGCCACGAAGGCGGTGGGCTCTTACCCCACCTTTTCACCCTTACCGGCCAAAGGCCGGCGGTATGTTTTCTGTGGCACTTTCCTTCGGGTCGCCCCCAGTTCGCGTTACGAACCTCCCTGCCCTGCGGAGTCCGGACTTTCCTCTGACCGCGCAGGCGGCCAGCGATCATGCGCCCACTCCTAAAAACAACTCGGGATCCGACGGCCGGGCGTTCCGCCGTCGGATCCGTCTCAGGCCTCCTGCGTCTCCGGCTGATGAAACATGATGCGGTGGCAGGTGGGGCAGGAGATGAGTTTATCCTCTTTCATCAGGTCGTTGAAGAGCTGCGGCGGAATATTCATGAAGCAGCCGCGGCAGACGCCGTTGGTCACTTCCACCACGGCCAGGCCGTTGCGTTTTTCGCGCAGGATGTTGTACTTCTTGAGAAGAGCGGCGGTCACGGAGCCCGCCTTGCTTTCCCTGGTCTTCATGATCTTGTTCTTTTCGGCGTTCAGCTGTTCGGCCTGCTTTTCCACCTTGGCCAGCTCTTCGGCCAGCAGGGATTCTTCGCCGCTGCAGAGGTTGCTCTCTTCGCTGATTTTTCCGTTCAGGGCCTCGGTCTGCTCCATGAGCTGGACGATGGCGTCTTCCCGCTGCTTGTTCGCCTTCTTGATATCCTCGGTTTCCTTGAGCAGGCTCTGGTATTCCCTGTTGGTCTGGACATTCATCAGCTTGGTCTGCCGGTCCTTGATGCGGGCGGTCTCGTCGGCAAGCTCCGCTTCGAGTTCGCGGCGGCGCTGCTCGTTGGCGGCAATTTTTTCGCTGAGCTGGCTGATGGTGGCCTGGCGCGCTTCGATGCCGGCCTTGCGTTTGCTGATGCTGCCCGTGCCGGCGGCGATTTCTTTGTCCAGTTGGCTGATTTTAAGGTCAATGGACTGGAGTTCCCGGAGTTGTGAGATGTCTTCTTTCAATGTGTTATCCTCGATGTGTCTGTTGGTTGACAAATAGGGGGTTATTCTCATGGCAGACAACCCATTGCATGGGGTTGTTCTGATTTTCCGCGGTTCTGATCGGGGGGAAGAATCCTTGCTGGCCGCAGGCCTTGGTCAGGAGCTCGGCCAGCACCGGCACCACCAGCTGTTCGGTGGCGTAGTGGCCGGCGTCGATCAGGCAGCGGCCTGCCGCCTCGGCCCAGCGGGCGGTGCTGTGTTTCACTTCGCCGGTGAGAAAAACGTCCGCTCCCAGGGCGAAAGCGCTTTCGGCCAGTTCCGAGCCGCTGCCCCCGCAGAGGGCCACCCTGCGGATCGTTTCCGGAAGCGGGCCCGCGATCTGCACCCCCGGCAGGCGACAGCTGGAGAAGAGCTTCTCGATGAACTGCCGCGCCGGCAGCGGGGTGGCCAGGGTGCCGATCTTGCCGAACCCGAAGGTCTGCGCGCCGGTTCCGCAGGATTTTTCGGTGAGCGGCCGCGTTTCCGTAAGCCCCAGGCGCACGGCCAGGGCATTGCTGACGCCGTCGGCGATGAGGTCCAGATTGGTGTGGCAGGCGACAATGGCGAGGTCTTGACTGAGGGCGGCGGCGAGCATGCGGCCGATGGGGGTGCTGCGATCGATTTTTTTTACGGGGTGGAAGAGCAGGGGGTGGTGGGTGATGATGGTGTTGAGCTTGTGGGAGAGCGCCTCGGCGATGACCGCCTCGGTAGGGTCCAGGGCGACCAGGATGCCGGTGACCTGCTGTTCCGGATCCCCCGCCATGAGGCCGACGTTGTCCCAGGGTTCAGCCAGGGAGAAGGGGCTTATGGTATCGAGGATCGCTAATAGTTTTTTTAAGGGGAAGAGTTCTTCTGGCATCCCTTGCTGTTATCCGTGACAGCCTAAAATAAAAAAGGCGCTAACCTCAAGCGGTTGCACCTTATCTCCGGAGAGTGATTCTGGGTTCTCCCAAAACATTAACCGGATGATCTGTTTTTTGCCGCGCGTTCAATGGTTTCCTGCTTTGCCTGCTCTGGCGTTAGTGGTGGGCCTACCTGGATTCGAACCAGGGACCGACCGGTTATGAGCCGGTGGCTCTAGCCAGTTGAGCTATAGGCCCATATCCTTACCGAATCTGCTAAGATAGCCGATCCGCCGGATTTGTCAACAGGATTTCGCGTTTTCCCCGGCGCGGGCGGGCATGACCGGCGCGGCTGCCGGGCAATTCCGGGAGCCGCGCCGGGAAAGTGGCTTTGCGGGATGGTCATGGCGGGCAGCCGCCGGGAGCGCCGCGATCATCGGGCAAGGACGGCGGCCTTGAAGGTGTCGAAACCGACCCGGTCCATGAAGCGGCCCATCCGCTCGCCCTTTTTGCCGTTCTCCTTGAAATAGCTGACGATGCGGTCGCAGGTGGCCAGGGCCTCCTCGCCGGTGAGGTTTTCCACCAGCACTTCGCCAATGCGCGCCCTGGAAGCGGCGTTGCCGCCGACCTGGATGGTCCAGCCTTTGGCCTTGCCCACCAGGCCCAGATCCTTGACCGAGGTTTCGGCGCACTGGTTGGGGCAGCCGGAAACGCCCATTTTCAGCTTGCCGGGCAGTTCCATGCCGTGGTAGCGCTTGTCCATCTCGGTGCCCATGGCCAGGGCGTCCTGCTGACCGAGCCGGCAGAGGGTATTGCCCGGGCAGGCCTTGATGCTGCGGACGCAGAGGCCGACTGCGGCGCCGGGATTCATGCCCAGCTCTTTCCAGACCTGATCGATGTCCTCTTCCTTGAGGCCGACAATGGCGATGCGGGCGGCGCTGGTCACCTTGAGGGCCGCGGTTTGGTATTTTTCGGCCACCTCGGCAATCCTGCGCAGCTGTTCCGGTGTGACAAGTCCCAGCGGCAGATGCGGGACAATGGCGTAGGTTTCCTTGTCGCGTTGGAGTACGGCTCCTTTTTCGCCGTCTTTCAGCATGGCTTCCTCCTTGGAAGATCTTGAAGATATAAAAAAATAAAGGGCTCTCTTGGGAATGAGCCCCGTGGGTTCCCTGCGGTGCGGCTGCGTCTTTATCGGGTTGCGGATAAGAGCGGATTGATCATTTAATAAATAATTGTTTCCCGGGAAAAGTCAATATTGATAATGTCTACTATCCCGGGACGGGACGGGGGGGCTGTCATGATCCTGTTGGACAGGCGCCCTCTTTGCTGTTAGTCTCCGGCTTCCATGAATCCGTTTCCCGATCACTGTTCAGGGGGTGTCGATGGAAAGTGTCACGAATGTATTTCCCATGGGGCTCGCCTTGCTTGCCTTTGCCGCCGGGGCGCTGCTGGCCTGGATTGTTTCGGGCCGCCGCCGGGCGGCCGGGCTGGCCGCATGGCAGGCCGTGGCGGAAGAGCGTCTTGCCGGCCGCGCGGCGCAGCTTGCCGAGGCGCAACAGCGGCTGGCGGCCGGCAATGCCGAGCTTGTCGAGTTGCGCAGGGAGAACAGCGCGCTGGCCAGCAAAAATTCCGAGCTCGCCGCCACCCTGGCCGCGGAAAAGCGCCAGTTGCAGGAAAAACAGGCCCTGCTGCAGGAGGCGCGCCAGGAGCTGGCCAACGCCTTCAAGGCGCTTTCCGCGGATATCTTCCAGAGCAACAGCCAGCGCTTCCTGGAGCTGGCCCAGCAGACCCTCGCCAAGTTCCAGGAGCGGGGGCTTGCCGATCTGGAGGTCAAGAAACGTTCCATCCAGGAGCTGCTCAACCCCATGCGGGAGTCATTGCAGAAGGTGGACGCCCAGCTCAGGCTGGTGGAAAAGGAGCGGGGTGAAGCCTATGCCGGCCTCACGGAGCAGGTCAGATCCCTGGCCACCACCCAGGCCCGGCTCCACGGCGAGACCGCCAATCTGGTCAAGGCCCTGCGGCAGCCCACGGTGCGCGGGCGCTGGGGCGAGATCCAGCTGCGGCGGGTGGTGGAGATGGCCGGGATGGTTGAGCACTGTGATTTCGTCGAGCAGGAGTCCGCGGCCGGGGAAGAAGGGGGCCGCCTGCGGCCGGATCTGGTGGTGCGGCTGCCGGGAGGCAAGAATATCGTCGTGGATTCCAAGGCCGCGCTTTCCGCCTATCTGGAGGCCATGCAGGCGGAAAGCGACGAGGCGCGCCTCGCCCGTCTCCAGGAACATGCCCGGCAGGTACGCACCCATCTGGGCCGGCTCGCCGGCAAGTCCTACTGGGAGCAGTTTCAGCCTTCGCCCGAGTTCGTGGTGCTTTTCCTGCCCGGCGAGAATTTTTTCAGCGCCGCCCTGGAGCAGGATCCGGAGCTGATCGAGGCCGGCGTGGCCCAGCGGGTCATCCTGGCCACCCCCACCACCCTCATCGCCCTTCTCCGCGCTGTCTCCTATGGCTGGCGGCAGGAGAGAATCGCCGAGCACGCCCAGGTGATCGGCGAACTGGGCCGTACCCTCCACGACCGCCTGGGGGTTCTCGCCGGCCATTTCGGCGATATGCGCAAGGGGCTTGAAAGGGCGGTGGAGTCCTATAACCGGGCGATGGGCTCCTTCGAGGGCCGCGTCCTCGTCACGGCCCGCAAGTTCCAGGAGCTAGACCCCGGGCTCGGCAAGGAGATTCCGGCGGCATCGCCCCTGGAAAAAGTTCCGCGGCCCCTGGCGGAGGAAGGGACGCCATAGGCCGTTCCACCTCTGCCGGAGGCGAAGCGGCCGCGCGGGGCGGTAAAGTTTTCCTTGCTTGGAGATGCCCCCTTTCGTATAATCAGCGGAATTATGTCCGCAATGATTTTGCCTGTTTACTAAAAGCGCAAAGGGAGATTTTTACAAATGAAATTAGGCATTAACGGGCTGGGGAGAATCGGAAAGCTTTCGCTCTGGCATCATGTTTCCCGTAAACATTTTTCTGAAATCGTCGTCAACGTTGGCCGTCAGATCGGCACCGGGCTGCAGGACATCGCCGCCTGCATCGACCGGGACAGCACCTATGGCCGACTCGGCATGTACCTGCACGGCTGCAAGGCCGGCCGGGTGATCGAGGATCTCGATGAAGCCGCCGGCACCATGACCATCAACGGCGTGCCGGTGAAGATCCTGCGCGAATCGAGAAATCCCGGCGGCATCAAGTGGAAGGAAAACGAGGTGCGTCTGGTCGTGGATACCACCGGCGTCTTCACCGACCCCACCGCCGATGCCGACAATCCCAAGGGTGCGCTGCGCGGCCATATCCAGGCCGGCGCCGAAAAGGTGCTTCTTTCCGCGCCCTTCAAGATCAAGACCAAGGGGCTCGAAATGCCGGCGGACGCCGTCACCACCGTGATGGGGATCAACGACGGCGATTTCAATCCCGGCCAGCACGCCCTGGTTTCCGCTGCCTCCTGCACCACCACCTGCCTCTCCTTCATGATCAAGCCCCTGCTTGACCATTTCGGGGCGGACCGCTTCCTGAGCGCCTCCATGGTGACCGTGCATGCCGCCACCGGCAGTCAGCAGGTTCTGGACCGCCTGCCCAATGCCGGGGCCACCGACCTCAGGAAAAACCGCAGCATCTTCAACAATATCATTCTGACCTCCACCGGCGCGGCCCGGGCCCTGCCCCTGGTCATCCCGGAGATGAAGAAGATCGGCTTCATCGCCGAGTCGGTGCGGATTCCCACCAACACCGGCTCGCTGATCATCCTGGTGCTGAACCTGCAGGACGAGGATATCGAAAAGCCGATCAAGCGCGATCTCATCAATTCCATTTACCGGGATTATGCCCAGAACAGCCGGTACCTGGAGTACACCGACCAGCAGCACGTTTCCAGCGACATCATCGGCATGCCCTTTGCCGCAGCGGTGATCGAGGGAACCGAAACCCATACCCGCACGGCCAATCTCAGCGTCAGTCTGGCCCACCTGGGCTGCAGCGGTGGGCCGGCCAAGCTGGAAGTGCCGGTGACCCAGGCCGTTGTTTACGGCTGGTACGACAATGAGCTGGGCAGCTATACCAATGTTCTCGGTGACCGGACCGTTTCCATTGCCGAGCAGATGATTTAGTGGCGGCCGCCTGTTCGCCCAGGCCGATGTCGGCCGCGGACCTTGCCCAGGTTGCGGCCATCGAGGAGGAAAATCCTTCCCCCTGGAGCCTGGCCCAGCTGGCCGACGAGCTGGCGCGGGACGGCGGCTGGCAGTTCGTGGCCGTTGCCGCCGGCCGGCCCGGCCCGGTGTGCGGCTTTGTCTGCGGCAGGCTGGTGGCCGGGGAGGCGGAGCTTTTCCGGATCGCCGTCCGCCAAAAAGACCGGCGCCGGGGGATCGCTTCGCTGCTTCTTGCCCACAGTATCGATTATTTGGCGGCCCGGGGTGGGCAGCGGCTCTTTCTCGAGCTGCGCTCGGCCAACCGGGCGGCAAAGGCCTTGTATGAAAAAGCCGGATTCCGGCAGGTGGGCATGCGGAGGAATTACTACGCCTCCCCGCCGGACCACGCGCTCATTATGGAAAAAGTGATAGGGGAGAGTGTCGCTTGAAAAATATCAGAGACCTTGACATCAAAGGAAAGAAACTGCTCATCCGCGTGGACTTCAACGTGCCCCTGGACGAGCAGCAGAACATCACCGACGACACCAGGATCCGTGGCGTTCTGCCCACGCTCAACTACGCCCTGGACGAAAACGCCAAGATCATCATCTGCTCGCACCTCGGCCGGCCCAAGGGCAGCCGCAAGCCGGAATTCAGCCTGGCCCCCGCGGCCAAGCGCCTCTCGCGGCTGCTGAACAAGGAGGTCAGGCTGGCTCCGGACTGCATCGGCGAGGAGACCCGGGCCATGGTCGAGGCCATGGAGCCGGGCAGCGTGGTGCTCCTGGAAAACCTGCGCTTCCACGCGGAAGAGCAGCAGAACGACGAGGGCTTTGCCAGCCAGCTCGCCAGCCTCTGCGATATCTACATCAACGATGCCTTTGCCGTGGCGCACCGGGCCCATGCCTCGGTGGTGGGAGTGACCCAGTTCGTCGAGCAGTGCGCCGCCGGCTTTCTCCTGCAGAAAGAGATGGATTACTTCCACCGTTCGGTCAGCAATCCCATGCGGCCTTTGGCCGCCATTGTCGGCGGCGCCAAGGTCTCCAGCAAACTCGGCGCCCTGCACAACCTGATGGACCGGGTGGACAAGATGATCATCGGCGGCGCCATGGCCAATACCTTTTTGAAGAGCATCGGCTATGACATGGGGCAGTCCAAGGTGGAAGACGAGCTGCTCGATACCGCCAGGGAGCTGATCAACAAGGCAAAACGCCTGGGGGTCAAGCTCTATCTGCCGGTGGACTGCATCGTGGCCGACAGGTTCGAGGCCCGGGCCGAAACCAAGCGGGTGCCGGTGCAGGAGGTGCCCCGGGACTGGATGGTGCTCGATATCGGTCCCGCCACCACCGTGCTTTTTTCCGAGGCCCTGGAGGATGCGAAAACCATCATCTGGAACGGTCCCATGGGCGCCTTCGAGATGGACGCCTTTTCCCGGGGGACCATGGCCATGGTCCAGCGCCTGGCCCATTCCCACGCCCTGACCATCGTCGGCGGCGGCGATACCGATGTGGCCGTGCACAAGGCGGGAGAATCCAACAACATCTCCTACATTTCCACCGGCGGCGGCGCGTTTCTCATGTTGATGGAGGGCAAGAAACTTCCCGGGGTCGAGGCCCTGGAAGCAAAAGAATAGCAAAGGAGCCTCGCTCATGCAGCGCAAACCCCTGATTGCCGGCAACTGGAAAATGCACACCACCCTGGCCGAGGCGCGCGGTCTGGCCGCGGCCGTGGTCGCGGCCAGCAGCGACCTGAGCGACCGGGAGGTGATGGTGGCTCCCCCCTTCACGGCCCTGGCCGCGGTGGGCGAGGTGCTGCGCGGGTCGGCGGTGAAGCTCGCGGCCCAGAACCTCTGCTGGGAGGAGCAGGGCGCCTTTACCGGCGAGATCTCGGCGCGGATGCTCCTCGATGCCGGCGGCAGCATGGCGATCATCGGTCATTCCGAGCGGCGCCACCTCTTCGCCGAAACCGACGCCCTTATCAATAAAAGGGTGGCCGGCTGCCTGCGCTTCGGGGTCACCCCGGTGCTCTGCATCGGCGAAACCCTGGCCGAGCGGGAAGCCGGCCAGACCATGGCGGTGCTCGAACGCCAGGTGCGGGCGGGACTGGCCGGGATCACCATCGCCGATCTCGCCAATCTGGTGCTCGCCTACGAGCCGGTCTGGGCCATCGGCACCGGCAGGACGGCCACGGAGGAACAGGCCCAGGAAGCCCATGAATTCGTGAGAAATCTGCTGAGTGATATGTATGAGAAAAGTATTGCCTGCCAAATGAGAATATTGTATGGTGGCAGCGTCAATTCTGGGAATGTGGACAATCTCCTGCGCCAGAAGGATATCGACGGCGCCCTGGTGGGCGGCGCAGCCCTCAAGGCCGATACCTTTTCGCGCATCATTCATTTCCAGAGCTAATGGAATAAGAAGATGGAAACCCTGCTGACCGTAATCCATATCATTGTTTGCCTCTTCCTGATCGTGATCGTGCTTCTCCAGCACGGGAAGGGCGCGAACATGGGCGCCGCCTTCGGTGGCGCGAGCCAGACGGTTTTCGGGACCGACGGCCCGGTGCCGCTCCTGAACAAGATCACCACCGGGGCGGCGATCATCTTCATGCTGACCTCGATTCTGCTCGCCTATTATTCAACCAATATGGGCGACGGCTCGGTGATGAAGGAGGTCACTCCGGCGGCCGGCGAGCAGAAAAGCGCACCGGCACCGGCCATCCCGCTGCCGCCGGCCGCGAACGATGTACCCCTTGGCGAGCAACAGCAGGCGCCGGCCAAGAGCGAGTAAGACCCTGCCAGGGGTTTGTGGGAAGAATATACGATTGTGCCGAAGTGGTGGAATTGGTAGACACGCTATCTTGAGGGGGTAGTAGGCTACGCCTGTGCGGGTTCGAGTCCCGCCTTCGGCACCAGCACATAATCCGATGCAACCCATCGGAGGAAAAAGGCCCTGAGAAATCAGGGCCTTTTTTTTGTGGCGCATCCGGCCCGACTCCCAAAAAAAATAGCTCCCGAATTCCCCTGTCTCGTCCCCAGTCAACCGCCTTTCGATATTTTTTCCGTAATGAATAAACCTGCCGGGACGAATTGGGGGCGGGGCCTGGCAAGCAAGTTTGTTTGCCGCTATCGTCTCCTCATTATACGACTGTTACGATTGGAATTCCCCGGGGCTGAAACCGTTCAACAGCAAAGCCGATTCCGGTGTCAATGATCACCCGACAGGAGCAGGGCTGGTCTGGATAAACTGAACAGGGGGGGCCGTGGAAGAACCGCGCCAATCTGTTAACATTGACGAAACAGGCAGGAGCAGGACATGGTAAAAAAGAACCCGTAGAAATCACTGGGCGGCCTTCACGGCGAAAGTGGCGAGAGAGGAGGTCAGGGACGCCGAGCAGACCATGACGGAATTAGCGCAACGTTTTGATGTGCATCCGAACCAGATCACGGACAGGAAGAAGCAGTTGCCGGAGAATGCCACGGAGCTTTTCGAGAAGGAAACGAAGGTGAAAAAGGGGGCGGGCGAGGAGATTTTGCACGCCAAAATCTGCCAACCCGCCATGGAAAACGATTTTTTGTACCAAGCGACGGAGTATTCAATTCGCAATGGTCTGGACATGGCTTTCACTGTCCGGACTCAGCCCGGATTTTTCACAAAAGGCAAGGGAGTTGGAGGCCCAGCGGATGAAATAGGGAAGCTGTTTTTTCTGGACAGCCGCCTATCCGTAAGATACCCTTCGAAATCATGCAGCGAGGTCATGGATAATTTTCCGGCGAGATTATCTAGCGCTAGATAATGATAAATATGTATCGTTATCTAGCGTCGGTGCGAGATAATAATAAAATTGGCTGCATTTTGTTGCAAGAAAAGTTGTTAGGCAGGCGAGAACGTCACAAAATCTCGCGCTAGATAATAATATAGTTATGCCGAACTTAAAAGATAAGATACAAATGTGTTCACAAGGTCATTTAGCAACAAACAATTAATGTGGAGGCAGACGTTTGTTAACCTTACAGAATATCTCACTTATGTTAATTGCACTATTTGCAGGAGCAAGCTTTGTAATCCAGCAGGCAGTCAATTCAAATCTTCGTTTTGAAATTGGATCACCTTGGTGGGCTGGATTCTTTAGCTATCTTGGCGGCACAATCGTTATGCTCATTATGATTTTTTTGATGCGAGATCCAATTGTGACTGCCAACCTGACTTTACGTAGCTCATTATGGTCATGGACAGGAGGTCTGTTTGGAGCCATTTACATAGCTATTTCGATCCTGCTATTACCCCGACTGGGTATCTTCACCGTTGTCGCATTAATAGTAGTTGGCCAGTTAATAACATCAGTCGCATTTGACCATTTCGGCGTTATGAATGTGCCAATTCAACCCATAACTATTACACGAGGAATTGGCGCAGGATTTCTTTTAATCGGAGCAATATTGATTCGGTGGTAAATTTTATCCAGGCGATTATGTATAAAGAAATTAGGCATAACAAACGGCTGCACACGGAAAATCTGGCCTACGGCCAGTTTTCCGGTGAGCCTTCTCGTTCGATGAACAAAAATAAGGAACTCATACAAAGGAATAGCCTGGCTTATGTCCAATAAAATGGAATATTTGTCCAATTGGTTTTCTGAGCGCCCTCAGTGGCTCCAGATCGCAGCAACGCGGCTACTTCAACAGTCTGAGTTAACTGAAGAAGACATCTCTGAGCTTACAACCTTGTGCCAACAGGAAGCTGACGGCAAGTTGTCGAAATCGACTTGCTCCATTCCAGCGTCCGCATTCTCCGCCGGTGCTGCCGGCAACTTGCGTTTATGTTCAATCAGTGATGTTGAAGGAGTGAACGCCCTTTCTCCGAAAAAGCCACTTGAGTTTGGTAAAGGCAATATAACGATTGTTTATGGTAACAACGGGTCAGGTAAATCCGGCTACGTCAGACTTCTCAAGCATGTATGCGGTGCCCGCGAGATGGGTACCCTGCACAATAATGTTTATGAGCCCGGTTCCGCTGTACAGAAGGCCTGTATTTCGTTTGAGCAGAACGGCATCTTGAAGAGTCATACTTGGTCAGGGCAAGGTGTCTGCGATGACCTTAATAGTGTTGATATTTACGACACCTCGTTTGGCAAGGTCTTTGTCAGTAGCGAGGACGAGGTGAGCTACGAGCCACCTGTATTATCGTTTTTCAGTTCGCTTATCCTCACATGTGAAAAGTTGGCCTCGGCGTTAGACGCCGAGGCCAACCGGCATCAGTCCAAAAAGCCGAATATACCGGATGACAAGAAAGTTACTCCGGAAGGCATTTGGTATGAATCTATCAATGCCAAGACCTCTGCCAAGGACATCGACAAACATTGCATATTTAGCAGCAGTGATGACACTGAGATCCAAACGCTACTGCAGCGCCTAGCCGAACAGGCACCGTCCGAAAAAGCTAAGCAACTCAGGAAGCAGAAGCAACATATCGACACTCTGGTCCAGGATACCAAAAAGTTTATGGAGCAATTGTCGGACGAGAATTTTCGGAGGATCATTGCTGCCAGAAAGAAGTCGATTCTCAAGAAAGCAGCGGCAGATGCCGCAGCGCACAAGGTGTTCTCCGACAGCGAGCTTGAAGGCATCGGGTCTGACATATGGAAAGCCCTTTGGGAGGCAGCCCGGAACTACTCTGTATCGGCTGCCTACAAAGAAGTTGAGTACCCGAATGTTTCTGACGGTTCCCGTTGTGTCCTGTGCCATCAAACCTTGACCGAGGAGGCCAAGGAGCGATTGATTTCCTTCGAAAATTTCGTGAAGGGTGAAATGCAAAAAGCCGCATCAGATGCAGCCAAAGCATATGAAACCGCCAGTCAAACTATCGAGGCGTTACCAACTTCGGAAACATTGAAGGCTCGTATCGATGCGACAAGCATTTCACATGATGAATTTGCCAGCCAAGTAAATGATTTCTTTGCTCAATTGCAGAGCAGGAAAGACCAACTCCCTAAGATCGATTCCGAAGAATCCATTCCCGATTCTTTGCTCTCACCGAAATGGATCGAAAAAGCAAATGCTCATTCAAAGAGCCTTGATGAACTCGCGGCCAAATATGAAGAAGATGCCAAAAGCGACAACCGAGAGGAGATCAAAAAAAAGCTGAACAGCCTACAGGCCAGAAAATGGTTGTCTGAACACCGCGTCGCCATTAATGAAGAAGTCAGCCGTTTGAAGTTGCTGAACCAAATCCAGAAAGCCAAGAAGTCGACCAACACAAAAGCCCTGTCCCAGAAAAAAGGAGAACTGGCAGAAGTGTTGATTACTGATGAGTTTGTGCAGAGATTTAACTCAGAAATCAAGGCGTTCGGTGCGTCTCAAGTGAAGGTTGAGCTAGTTAAATCAAAAGTCTCCAAAGGCCGGGTCCTCCATAAGCTCCAGCTTCGAGGTGCCTCTCAGAAAGGCCTCGCCGATGTCCTGAGTGAGGGGGAAAATCGAATTGTTTCCATTGCGGCATTTTTGGCCGACGTAACGGGCAAGGGAAATCAGGCTCCTTTTATCTTCGACGATCCAATATCATCGCTTGACCAGAGCTATGAAGAGGCCGTGGTTCAAAGACTGATAGAATTGTCTCAGGAAAAACAAATTATTGTCTTTACTCACCGCCTGTCTTTGCTGGGAACTGTCAGGCATTTTGCTGAAAAGAAGTCAATAAAGCCTGATGTGATTAGCGTTCGCTCTGCTGACTGGGGTACCGGAGAGCCAGCTCCCATTCCACTTTCACAGAGTGACATCAAAACTGCCCTTAACACGCTCATGAATCAAAGATACCAGGACGCAAAGAAGGCGAGTGAAAACGGCGAATTCGAACTTGCCGAAATCTTGCTGAAGTCTATATGCAGCGATTTCAGAACATTGGTGGAGCGGTCTATCGAAAATGACCTGCTTTGCGGGGTGGTTCAACGATTTCAGCGCCCAGTACAAACGTTGAAGCTCAAGAATTTAGCTAAGTTACGGGGGGAGGATTGCAACCTCCTTGATTCACTCATGACAAAATATTCTGGTTTTGAACACTCACAGCCAGCGGAAGCACCTGTTGAACTGCCGAAGCCAGACGATATTCTGACAGATATGACTTCTCTGAAAAATTGGCGTGAAGAATACGCGAAGCGAGAAGTGTGAATTGAAAATACATCGAACAATTTCATTGAGTTGACCGGGTAAACGTCTGCGGCGCTAGTCGCGAAAAACATCATTGGCCCGGCAACTCATGAATAGCGTTAGATTTCAAAAGTACACGGAGAAGTTGGTGAACCTTTTTCAAGAATATGAAAAACAACAGAAATGGAGAGAATGGGAACGCTATCTTCAGTTCATACCGATGAGTCAAGATGATTCAGTTATTGATCTTGGTTGCTCTGTTGGCGGCATGTCACGTCTTTTTTCGCGCCGTGTTAAAAATGTCTTGGGAATTGATATGAACCAGGAATTCATTGATTTCTGTGAGTCGAGTAAAAATAGCAATGAAGCTTTTATATGTGCTGATTTTCTAAGTTTTGATACCCTGCCAGTCGAATCGGTAAACGGAATTTGGAGTAGCTTTTCCCTTTCATACCTTCGCAATCCACTCGACTTTTTAACTTCAATATATTCGTCGATGAATCAAGGAGGTTGGATAGCACTGCTTGATGTCTCATGCTTCGTTTCCGGAAATCTCGAAAAAAATAGTAAGTACTATGAAAGAGTGAGGCACTTTGAACTGGAATCATACAAATCCGGCATTTATGACTTCAATTTTGGTGCGAAGATGCAAGGCTTGTTGCAAAGTGCCGGATTCGAAATAGTTCATGTTGACAATGATGTTACTGACCCTGAGTTAAATTTCACTGGCGCAGCACCCAAGGAAATTATCGAAGGTTGGTCGGCAAGGCTCAATAGAATGCAAAGATTAAAAGAAGAGTTGGGAGCAGAATACGCTGAATTTTGCAAAGAGCTCCTTTCTGGTCTTGGCTCTGAGCAACACGAAAAACGAGAGAATGTGAAATTCATCGTAGCTAAAAAACTAACGCTTCAATCAGACGTCCACTAACGCCTCGGCTGATTGAAGGCGTTAGTTTTTATGCGGTTGACCTGTCTATAGCTTCATAGTTTATGGTTGTTTTTTCACGGCATACAGTCGTGAACAACCAAAACCAGGAGCTTAAGCGTATGAAGATCGTTAAACCAGTACGAAAAACGCATACTTGCACACAAATGTGGGAGGGAACAAGAGATCAAGTGTTTCCGTTGCTGTGTCCAGTTAAGGAAAAAGACTGGGCCCCGGATTGGGATCCGAAACTGGTAGTTTCAAACTCTGGCGTTATGGAGCAAGAGTGTCTTTTTGTCGAAGAAGATACCCCAAATGACGCGATATGGGTTGTGTCTAAGCACGATCCGGTTAACTTCGAAGTAGCAATGTACCGAATTGTCCCTGGGGTCATCGTTGGTCGGTTTGCAATAACCCTCGATAGCGAGGAAGGAAAGATGACAAGCGCCAGTGTTTCATACGAGCAAACCGCCATTGGTAGAGATGGAGAGAAAATCGTTAATGAATTTACAGCTGATAGTTTTGCTAAATTCATGGATGAATTTACACTTGCCATTAACCACTATCTTACTACTGGTAAAATGATTGAAGGCAATGAGCTAATTAAGCAGGAAGCAAAAATTCATCACTAGCGTTGCCAATCTTAGAAGGCTCGGTTAGCTATGATGGCTAACCGAGCTCCGCAATGACAGGTGTGCACCAATGTATACAATAGGACAAGTTGCCAAAAAGTATTCCATTTCGCGAAGCACGTTACTTTATTACGACTCAATAGGATTGCTCTCGCCGAGTGGCCGGAGCAGCTCTAACTATAGGCTCTATTCTGAAAGTGACTTGGTAAGAATGGGCAAAATATCACAGTTTCGTGAAACCGGAATGTCTTTGGAGTCCATTGCTCATATCCTTGAGAAGGATGACAACAAAATATGTGCCGCTCTCGAAACTCGTTTATTTAAGATTAACGAAGATATCCAAAAGTTGAGACAACAACAGAAAATCATTGTTCAAGCGCTGAACAGTAAAAGTCTTACAAAACATACTAGAATAATGACCAAGGAAAGGTGGGTGTCTTTGTTAAGGGCGACAGGACTAAATGATACCGACATGGAGAAATGGCACGTCGAATTCGAAAAAATCTCACCCGAAGCCCATCAGGATTTTCTTGAGTCACTTGGAATTAATGAAGAAGAAATCATCTCAATACGTAAGCAGGCAAGTAATGGATGAGCTGAAATCTAACAATCACATACCTTTAGGCGTTAAAAGTCAAGGCTCTCCTGTAAAGATGAAAAAAATGCAATAGGCGATCCTTTAAGTCCAATGAAATCCGTTCGCGACTGGCAATCCTACCAAGCTTCGGTCCTGGCCCAATCAGGGGGCGGGACGGCCATACTTTATCGGCCATGTCGGGAACTCCCGGCCCGAGTGACGGATTGTGCACCTGATGATTCCCTAAAGGATCACCAGCGAATTGCGGTCATCTCCGGGCCGGGGTTCACCGGACTTTGTCTTTCTTTCTTGTCTTGTTCTGCGCGCTCAGGCGGCCTCGGCCATTTGCAGGCATCTGCTCTTGCAGTTGAAAAAACGCTGTTCGTCAAACTTTTCTCCGGATCGGTACCAGCCGTAGAGTTTCTTGAGCATCTGGCGGGCAATTACCGTCATCGCCTTGTTGCCCGGCATTTTGGTCACATCCTTCTTCTTGTGGTACACCTCGCCGTAAAGTTGCCCTTTTCTGACCAGCGGCAAGGCGATTGCCTGCAGCACCTTCCTGAGCAAGCGCCTGCCCTTTTTGCTGATCTTGTTCTGCCCCTGGAAGGTGCCGCTCTGTCTGGTCTTGAGGTTCAGCCCTGCATAGCGCATCAATTTCCGCCAGTTCTCGAAGTCGGAGAGTGGGCCGGTTTCTCCGAGAAAGCGGGCCAGATTCTTCTCCGAAATCACCTGCGGAGTCGGCGGCGGGATGTTGGGGTCCTTTTCCCGCAGTCGCGCCAGGATATCCAGCATTTGCCCGGTGATTTCCTCCTTCCGGTCCACCTGCTGGAAGTAGTTTGCCAAAAGATCGTAGAGATGGTCTTCCAGAACAGCAACGTATCCGCTCGGCATCTCGTTCAGGGTCGAACTGGCCGCATCGTCCCAAAGGCGCTTGAGGGTTTCCTCTCTGATGCGCGGTGCCTTTTTCTTCATCTTCCCGGCAAAAACCGCAAATCCGTCTTCCACGATCCGGTATGGGTTGCAGCCATACTGCTCAACCAAGGCCAGGCCGGAGTTGCTGTAGAGAAAGTCCTTTTGAAACGAATAATCGCAGAACAGCTCGACCAGCAGCTTGGCGATCCGGCAGCGCAGGCTGGTAATGGTCACGTCGCATTCATCGTATATTTTATGGAGTTTTCTGAGCATCAGATACTCCTCGCCGATCAGCCGGTATTTGATCACCTTATTGAGCTTGGCCAGGGTGCCGATAACGCGCGGGTCTTTTTTGTCGGTCTTGTTGCTGTCATTGCTTTCAACCACCCGGAATTTGGCGACCGACTCGGCATTGACGAAACAGGTGAAGAATCCCAAGCTGTCAATACAGAAGTAAAAGTGTACCAGTTTCGGCAAAGTAAAAGTGTACCACCTGTGAGGGAAAGAGGTCTGCGAAGACGCCAGCGGAGTTTGTCGCCCAAAGCGTTCATCGAAGCGGTCTCTCCCAGCCGCTGCAAATGGTTCGGTTACATGGGTTGATTTTCTGCCAGTGTTTCACCTTGTTCTTTGATAGTTGATTTTGTGATCGAGTGGCCCCGCAGCCGGTAGCTGTGGCCCTTGATGTTGACCACTCGGCAGTGGTGAAGGAGCCGGTCGAGGATTGCGGTGGCTATCACCGGATCTCCGAAAAATTCCTGCCAGTCCCCGAAGCTCTTGTTGGAGGTTATTATGGTGGAGCTTCTCTCGTAGCGGTGCGAGATGAATTGGAAGAAGAGGTAGGCTTCCTGGGGATTGACCGAGAGGTAGCCGACCTCATCCACCACAACCAGGCTGGAGCTGAGATACGCTTTATGCTTGGACTGTCCGCTTTCCTTGAGTTTTCTGATCAGGGTTTCCATGGTTGTGAAGTAGACCTTGAAACCATGATGGCAGGCCTTGATGGCAAGGGCCGTTGCCAGGTGGGTCTTGCCGACCCCGGGCGGGCCGAGAAAGACGACGTTTTCGTGCTTGGTAATGAAATCAAGCTCGAAAAGCTCCATGACCGCCTTCTTGTCCAGGTTGGGATGGAAGGAGAAGTCGTACTCATCGATGGTCTTGGCGCTGGGGAGGCCGGCGGTTTTCATGGCGGTCTGCACTCGCCGGGTGTCCTTGGCCGCCACCTCCTCTTCCAGCAGGTGATCAAGAAAGGCCAGATACGAGCTCTTGTTCCCCTCGGCATCTTGGACGATGGCGTCAAGCACCTCTGCGGCCCGGCTCAGCTTGAGGCGTTGCAGGTTGTCCTGGAGACGTTCACTGGTCAGTTGTTCCATGCGACACCCCCCTGTGCAAACAGGTCATACTCGGCCAGGGGGCGCTGCTCGACTTGCGGATAGAGGCTGCCGGAGGTGAGTCCCCTGGTGGCCTTGCCCTTGCCTTTGCCATATTTGCGGGTGAGCTGTTGCTGATCGCGGCGGAGTTGGTCGTAGAACAGGCGGTTGCCGACAAACTCGTGCTTTCCGCCTGCCTCCTGGTAGCTGACCAGGAAGTCGTGATCGTGGAAGATGGCGATGACGCCGTGCTTGATCTTGAGCAGCACTCTTTTGCCCACCACCCGGTGAGGGACAAGATAGCGGTTGGTGTTGTAGGAGATCTGACAGTCCTTGTAGACCTTGCGATACACCTTGATGGAGGTGTCGTAGTCGGTGGGCGGCAGTTTCCCGAGCAAGGAGCTTTCCTGCTGCCAGCGATCGCAAACCGGCCGATGATGGGTGCCATGGACTCGACGGTTGGCGGTTTCGTCAAGCCAACGGCGCATGTCCCGATTGAGGGCCTGGAGGGTGGTGAAGGTGTAGCCCCGCCAGAAACGCTCCCGGATATAGTCCATGGGGCGTTCCACCTTGCCCTTTACCCATGGGCTATAGGGAGGGCAGGCCTTGGCTGCGAAGCCGTAGTGATGGGCGAAATGGAGGAATTCCTTGTTGAAATTCGCCTTCCCCTCACTGCGGTCGACCACCACGTTCTTCATGTTGTCGTACAGGATCTCCGCCGGCACCCCGCCAAGGTAACGGAAGGCGTTGATGTGGCAGTCCATGAAGGCTTCCATGGTGCAGCGCTCGACGTACTCCACATACATGGCGCGGGAAAAGCCGAGGAGCATGGAAAAGGCATGGACCGTGGTGGTGGTGCCGTCTGGTTCGACAATCTGATAGTCGCCGAAATCAACCTGGGCCTGCAGGCCAGGCTCGGTCTCGAATCTGATATAGGCCAGACGGGTTTGTTGCTCCTTGAGAGGGCGAACGAAATCCCGCACGGTTTCGTAGCTGCCGACATAGCCCATTTTCCTGAGTCGGTCAAAGATCCAGGTTGCTTGGTAGTCGTCCTGCTCGACATAGTCCTTGATGATCTGGCGGAAGGGGTCAAGAACAGAAGGCCGGCGCTTTTTCGTGTGGTATTGGGGCAATGTGGTTGCCGCGAGATGATTTTTGACAGTCTGCCGGTGAATGCCGAGCTTCTTAGCAATGGCCCGGATACTCAGGCCGTCACGTCGCAATGAGTGAATGTCCATAAAAACCTCCAACGTAATCATGGGAATCACCTCCTTGCGAAGAAGGTAATCTCCCTTGGGTTAGGTTGCAGGTGGTACACTTTTCATTGCCATTTTTGGTACATTTTTACATTGCCAGTGACACAAGCGCCTGGCGGTGCGAAAGAGGCTGTTCTGATACTGCCCCGTGGGTTCGCAGATAACGCGCAGGGTCTGTCTGCCGTTTTCCTTGGCGATATCGTGATAGCGGCGCAAGCGCTTTTCAATAACGGCGGTGCGATTGCGGCATTCGTCGGAAAATTCCCGGCCATCGATTTCAAAGAAAAAACAAAGGGTGTCCTTGTGGACGTCCACGGCAACATCGACAACGTTATTGAGGTTGATTTTCTGGGCAGTAAGGGTAACTTTCATAATGGCTTCTCCTTTTGTGGCTTGGATAGTACCGGTTGTGAGCGACAACCCTCATATTGTACATCCGACTCTCAAGGAGAAGCCTTTCTCTTTGCTGCCTAATAGTATGTCCAACCGACCGCAAAAGCGCCGCTTCGCTCTGCTTTTGCGGTCGGTTGATGTGAAGCGTTCGGCAGGAGATAATTATGGAAATAATCATTACAGATCTTACAAGGTTTAAGCGGTCTGATATTGTTTGTATCGCTGGGATAAATCCAGAAACAAATGAATGCGTTAGACCTTTGCCATACATAGCTACAAATGATTGCCGGAGGTTGAATATCCTTCCTGGGGCCAAATTGGAAGGCAATTTCGTTAATAGACCTTGCTCTGCTCCTCACACCGAGGATAAAAGCTATGAAGGACAACTTACTTTTAATGGTCCATGTACTACCGAGGAATTTAAGGCAATATTAAAAGCAACCGAAAGCCCAAGTGTGCAGGCAGGTTTTTCCGTTCCAATTCCATTTGGGCAAAAATACATACCTATCAACACTCCTCCCCAGAAGTCTATTGTTACTATTTCGGTCAATCCGCAACAACTCAGCGTAGTGCCCGATTCTTTTAATCCAGGGAAAATCAAAATAATATTTACTGATAATGCAGGTGATGAATTCCGCTATCTATCAATTACAGACTTAGGATTTTACAATTACGCAGAGAAAAACACAGGAGACAATTTCGCAAATCTTAACACTTTCATTCATTCTCAATCTGAAGTGTTTATTAGGGTTGGGCTGAGTCGAGAATTTGAAGCTCCTGATGGAAGAAATGGGTTTTGGTTACAAGCAAATGGGATCTATTTATTCCCTGAATATCTTGAAGCAATAAGGTGTTATTCGTAATATTGTTTAACCATGAGCTCCGAATTATTCACAATAGGCTATTCTCCCCACATACTAGAGTCGTTCTTGCGTGTATTAAAAAAACACAAAATTTCGGCTGTAGCTGATGTCCGGTCTTCGCCGTATAGTCAATTCAAGCCAGAATTCAATAAAGATCAACTATCAGAATTTCTCAATAAACATGGAATTGCTTATGTTTTTTTGGGAGACCTTTGTGGGGCACGAGTCGAAGACCCATCTTGTTATGTTAATGGGAAAGTAGACTATACGCTTGTGGCAGCAAATCTGAAATTCAAGGAAGGCTTGAAAAGAATAATTAATGGCATAGAGAAGTATCGTATAGCTCTTATGTGCGCAGAAAAAGACCCAATTACATGCCATAGAACTATTTTGATTTGTCGGAATCTGGCAGATAAAGGGATCAATATTAAACATATTATGAGTAACGGGAGAACCGAAGACCACAAAGATAGTGAACAGAGGTTACTTAAACTTTTTGGTCTAAACCATCCAGACATGTTTCGTAGCGAGCAGCAAAGGCTGAATGATGCATACATACGACAAGGTGAAAAAATTGCGTACGAAACTGCTGAACCGTCATCCGAATACAAGGACGCATAATGTCAAAAATAACCCTGTATACAATTGGATTCACAAAAAAAAGCGCGAAGGTATTCTTCTCAAAATTACGCAACGCTGGTGTTACTAAGCTCATCGACATCCGGCTAAACAATGTTTCGCAACTAGCCGGTTTTGCCAAAAGAGATGACCTAATCTATTTCTTAAAAGAGCTTTGCGATTGTGGCTATAAGCATATGCCAGATTTTGCACCAACAAAGGAAATCCTTGATGCATACAAGAAGAAGCAAATTGATTGGGAGGAGTATGTCCGACGGTTTAGCAAACTAATTAATGAGCGTAAAATCGAGAATAAAATAACAGCTGAAGAACTTAATAATGCATGTTTTTTGTGCAGCGAACCTACCCCTGAAAACTGTCATCGCCGTTTGGTGAGCGAATATTTAAAAGATCAATTTGGTGGCATTGAAATTAAGCATCTATAGGAATTGCCGAACAATTTCATTGAGTTGACCGGGTTAACGTCTGCGGCGCTAAGCGCGCTAAACTTCAGTGGCCCGGCAACTCATGAATGGCGTTAGAAGTCAAAAAAATAAGGAGTAATCAATGAAAATTACCTACTACAAGTACTACTTTAAGCATAAAAAACTTCACATACAAAATGACATACGCCCTTTTCTTAACGCCTTTGCCGAAATAAAATCTATAAAATTCAAAAACTCATTTACGGCAACAGGAGGAGACAGTCTTTTTCTTTTCCATGTTGGCGGGAATATATATCTTTTTGTAATTATAAAAGATAACGAAATAGTTAAGGCGATCAACTCAAACAAGCTATCCCACAAAGACATTCACGAGAAATTAGAAAAAGATGAAAGATTAGGTTTTGCTTCATATGTTTATGTAGAAAAAAATTATTACGGAATTGCTAGTACTTTTTTTGGTCCAAAAAATACTTACTGGACTGACTTTATTAATGATATAATACAACGACTTAATATAAATAATTGCTATTTAGAGTCTTCTCCATTCCCAACGTCCGCTACCAGAAACGAAATAATGGATTTAAGCTTCAAGGGATCAACTTATATTCAAATAAACAAAAAGAGTAAAATTTGGAGCCAAATGGCAAAATTGCTGTGTATTGGTGATGACGTAAATAGAATATCTATACAATTTAAACCTGAACCAAGAAGAGAAATGTCTTTGTCAAATGACAACATTGCAAAAAATTTACAAGACGACGGACTTGAAAAATATATAGTAAAAGGAAAGCAAACTCTACAGGATGCAATAACAGATTTTTACATTGTCGGCTCTGGTCATATTTCTGACTCAATTATTGCGTCTGGTGAAGTTGATATTTGCAATGCAATTAACGAAAAAGTAAGAAGAAATCAGGGCCTCAAGAGCGCTGTCAAGGATTATACAGATGACGACTCATACAGCAAACGTAATATTGAAATTATTGCTAACTATCATAACCTTGATAATTGGCTATCTCATTTTTAAAATACTTCCATTTCTATCTGGAGGGCAGAAATTATTCTCTCACGTAGAAACAGTATCTAATATTGTATCGACATTTAGCGTTTTACTTATGGGCTTTCTGTCTACAATCATTGTTATAATCTCAGGAGTTAAAGATAGCTTCTTTTTTAGAAGGTACAAAGAGTCGGGAAGTTTAGGGACTTTTCTTTATTATTATTTCTTCACAATTCTGTCGTTGCTAATTACCCACATTTTAGCTGTTGCCTCAATGTCTGGATATTTTTTGTTTAAGGTGATGCTATCTTCAATGGCAATGAATGTATTGCAAATTGTTTTTCTTAGCTTATTGACATACAGAATATCCACAAAGGAATAGACTTCTAACAAGTCAATCAAGTGGAAAACTAGGCCTGCGGCCTATTTTCCACTTATTTCGGTCGTTCGGCATCAAAACAAATAAGGAGATAACCAATGCCAAAATCCACAATGAAAGATTATTACAAAGCAGATTATGACCTTTGCGTTACCACCGGAAAGCTGAAATACTCTCTGAATCGCTTCGGCGACCACATTGCAAAAAGAGAAAAATACAAAGAACTTAAAGGCATTGATGCCGTTCATTTTTATCTTATCCAAAAATATCATTGGCTCCCGTCTCAGGTTAGAAGCATGAGCGATGATGATTTGCGATTTGTTCTGACCGAAGAAATGCAAGGCTGGACTTTGCCAAAAGATACGATCTTCTGACTTCGACGGCGGTTTCAGCTTGTATCTTTAAAAGCTCAGATTCTAATTTTAGTATTTTTGCTCGTAGTTCTCTAGGATCGTTTGTTTTCATTTTTTTCACCAATCAAGCCAGGGGATAATCCATGTTTTTACTTGAGAATTTCCTAAACATGATCAACTCATTATGGAGTTTAGGTTTTCAGTTGTTGTTTATTGCAGCCATATATCTAATTCCTGTTTTCATAGCTTTTTCCAGAAAACTTGTAAAAAGAACAACACTTACTTTTGTAACCATCTTTCTTGGGTGGACATTTATCGCATGGGTTGCCTGCATTGCATGGGCAATATTGGGCAAAAAATCAAATAGCCAAATTGCCGAACAAACGGTTTGAGAGGGACGCGGTGAACGTCGGCGGCGCTGAAGCGGCAAGCTCTTTGGCCGCGCCCCTCAACCGAAGCGTTATGAAGTGAGAAAATATGAGAAACCGAGACAGAGATTATCTTTTCGCTGATTTTGATTTGTCAGACTCACTCAGGTCAAATCAATCAAAAATCCAAGAGCAAGTTGATAGCGTCAATAAGGATCAATTTCTTGCAACACCTTATGAGGAGATTATTGAATACCTCGTAAGTCAAAACACTATTGAACCTATTACTCTATACGAAGACAGAATAACTGCGTCAGAACCTTCAGAATGCCAGGTAGACGTTTCTGGTGACCCACGTAGATTTATCAGAGACACTAGCCGTCCCTGCTATATAGCAGGCCATGAAATATCCATAGAGATTCCCTTCACAGGCGACCACAACTTGCTAAGGGCCAAAACAAGTACTTGGAGTTCTGTCTTCCCAACAGGCCAAATCAGGCAAGGTCGAGATGGGGTCGGGAAGATCGTCATGGTGTTTCGGCAACCTCACGATGCCGATCCAAATCAAATAAAATCATCTTTTGAGAGCAACCTTAAGACTATCAAAGATTTTCTCGGTTGGTCTAAAACACAAGTTGACGCATATAACCAGTCTCTTCCACAATTGGTTAAGCAAGCAGTTGATTTCAGGAGGGAAAAATTAAAAAAGCAAAATTCTCTTACCGATGTTCTTGGAATCCCTTTGAAGCCTAAAACTGGTTCACCAAGCTTTGAACCAATAAAGGTAACGAAAAAAATAACAAAACCCCTTCCACCTCCACCAAAAGGAGGTTTCAAGGCTGAGCCGGGAATAACGGACACTGATTATGAAAATATCATCAAGTTAATAAGACATGGCGGAATTAGTTTTGAGAAAACCCCAAAAACCTTTGCCGTGCATGACGAGGAAGAACTCAGGGACATTATCTTGTCGCAACTGAATGCGGTATATGAAGGTGAAGCCAAGGGGGAAACTTTCAACAAGTCTGGAAAGACCGATATTTTAATTTCAGAAGAAGGTCGTTCTGCTTTCATTGCAGAATGTAAAATATGGCGTGGGCAAAAAAGTTTTTCAGAAGCCATAGATCAATTGTTGAGCTACTTGACATGGCGAGACTGCAAAACAGCATTAATTGTATTTAACAAAAACAATAAGAGTTTCAGTCAAATATTGGAGTTAGTTGACAGCACCGTGGCCGCTCATCCAAACTACATATCAAAAGTCGGGCAAAAAGATGCCAATGAGTGGCTTTATAAAATGCGGGCAAAAGATGACGAAACTAGAACAGTCAAAATGAATGTGATATTTTTCAATCTATACTGTCCAACATCTTGAAAATAAAAGAAAATTCATAACAATCGGCTCAACCTGACCGCGAGAACGTCGGCGGCGCTGACGCGGTCAGGTTAGGTGGCGCGGTCAGGTTAGCCGCAGCGTTGTGCAGGAAACATTAACCAATAAAAATAAATTCAGGGAAGGAGACAAATCATGAGGAGTTTATGGGCGGTCATCGTAGTGGCACTTTTTATTTCTGGATGTTCTACCTATGCGGCTAATAGGTATTCAATTTCCGTTGACAATGTGACAGCACTCAAAACGTTGACTGGTACGCAATTAAATGTTGGCCAATTTACTGCTACAAAACCAGGCTTAACCGAGATAATGTGCCGAGGTGTTGGTCCTATTAAGACTCCAGATGGTGAAACATTTGAAAATTACATCAGGAAAGCGTTCATAGATGAATTGAAATTAGCAGAGTTATATTCTGAAAATTCATCAGTTACTCTCACTGGCAACTTGGACAATATAGATTTTTCATCTAATTCTGGAACATGGAATCTGGCAGCTACAATAAAGTCAACCAACGGAAAAGTTATTACAGTTTCTGAAAACTATTCTTATACAACAAGTTTTTATGGTGAAACAGCATGTAATCAAACTGCACAGGCGTTAATGCCTGCTGTCCAAGATTTAATTTCCAAAATTATTAGGCACCAAGAGTTCTCAACACTTGTTGAGGCTCGGCAGGCAAGCAAATAGTTAAAATTGCACGACAAAATAATTCAGCGGACGGCGAGAGCGGTGGCGGCGCTACGCGGCAAGTTCATTGGCGCCGTCCGCTGATTATAAGGGGGTTAGGGACGGACTTTGTTTGATAAGTTAATCTGCCATTAAGCTATTAAATTTACTCCGTCCCCTATCGCCGTCCCCTATCGCCGTCCGGTTTACCCTGCGAGGCCGAGACAAGGTCAACAGCCAGTGGAACCTGTTCTGTGTTGTCCATAACCTGAAAAAGATCCACCGATTCGGCGAAGGGTTTGCGTAGAAGCAGAAATTAGAAAAAGGCAGCCCTGAACAGGGCAAAAAAGAACATGAAAGCGACGTAAACGAGTCACGAACTGAATAGCCGGGAATAGAAAACCGGATTGCGGCTGCAAGGGATTTTCAAAAATGAGACCTTCCCGGCGACGCCAGGTTTCGCAAAAACGGCTTTTTCTACAGACTCGTTGGGCTGAATATCAAAATAAACTAAAAAAGGGAATTCCATGAAAACACCCGTCATCATCACCCTCATTGCCATGCTTGTCTCTCCAGTGGTAGTAGACGCTAAAATTTTGGAAGTAATGAGCTGCAAAGGAGGAAGGGTTGAAATCGGAGATACTACATACTCTGTTTTTAAAAAATGTGGTGAACCTGCATACAAAGAAACTATTAGTGCTGAAGAATGCGAGAAAATAGAAAGATGGTATTATGACTGCAAGAGAAGAGGATATATCGACTTATTGGAATTCAAATCAGGAATTTTGGTGGATAGATCGCGCGGCGAGGATTCTCACGGGGTACAAGAATGCAAATAAATATAAAAATGAATATGCCCAATCGGGTAAGGAGGAGGTTCTCCCTCCCCCTCCCCACACCACCTAGCAAGCGGGTCCGCACTAGGCGGTTCCCAAGAGTTACCGGGCCGTAGCCGGGCTATTTCCAGTCCCCCCTTGAGGGGGATAATGGATTCTCACCCACAGGTCTTTCACCGACAACAGACCTTGATCCTTCAGCCATTTGTTGGTCATCCCCGATTGGGTCGCCAGGGTTTTGGCGAGTCTGTATGGCCCCTTGCGGCTCAGGCCGATGGAGATGGCCAGCCGCAGGTTGGTGCCGAGCCTTGTCAATTCGCGGACCTTGGTTCGGCACCTCCGCCATTGCTTGATGTAGCACATGCGCAGCCGCCTTCGCAGCCAGTGATCTAGTTCCGGTATCGGCCGGTAATACTTGACGATCCCGAAATAGCCCATCCAGCCGCGAAGGTATTCCGCCAGTTTGGCGTAACGGTATGCCATGGAGACTCCCCAACTCCGACCGGTCAGCTTCCGCACCCGCCGCTTGAACTCGGCGAAGGCTTTGTCCGACCAGCGAATGGCGGCACCCTTGAAGGTAAAACCGAGGAAGGTGATCCCGTCGGTCGGGGCCACCTTGCTCTTCTCCCGGTTGATCGAGAGCTTGAGCCGTTTGTCGAGGAAGCGGCAGATGCTCGCCATTACCCGCTCTCCCGCCCGCCGACTTTTCACCAACACGACAAAGTCGTCGGCGTAACGGGCAAAGCGGTGCCCCCGCTTTTCCAGCTCTTTGTCCAGATCATCCAGAAGGATGTTGGCCAGCAGCGGCGACAACGGACCGCCTTGGGGCACCCCTTTGCGAGTGCTCTGAAGGCGGCCGTCGATCACCACCCCGGCCCGCAGATACTTGCCGATCAAGTGCAGAACCCGCTTGTCGCGGATTCTCCGGCCGACCCGACACATCAGGGCGTCATGGTCCACAGTGTCGAAAAACTTCGACAGGTCGGCGTCCACGGCCACGCGATACCCCTTGCAGATATGGTCGCGCACCCGGTAGACGGCGTCGTGGGCCGAACGCCCCGGCCGGAAGCCGAAGCTAGCCTCCGAAAAGTGCGGGTCGAAGATCGGCAGCAGCACCTGCGCCACGGCCTGTTGGATCAGCCGGTCGAGAACGGTTGGGATACCCAGCGGACGGCTGCCGCCCGTGGGTTTTGGTATTTCCACCCGTTTGACCGGCGAGGGATGATAGGAACCCGCCAGAAGCGAAGACCGGATCGTTTCCCAATGCTCACGGGCAAAGGCCATGAAATCGGAGATGGGCATATCATCTATGCCCGGCGCTCCCTTGTTGGCCTTCACCCGTTCCCATGCCTTGAGCATGTTCTCTCGGGACAATATCCGTTCCAGCAGGTCCTGTTTGGGAGCCGGTTTCCCGCCAACGCGCCGGCCAGCCGCTTCCCCGGTCAGGTTCATTGCGGTGGACGAGCTTGACAGGCCTTCTCCCTTCTCTGGGTTCGGTCCTTCGTTCGCGGGAGGCGAACTACTATGACCTCTGCTGACTCCTGCCCGATCTTCCTCCGTGTTGCCACCAAGGACGCTGTCCAGTGTCAACTGGACCGCCTGCCGGGCAGGCCTCCCCGGATAAGTTCGTGATCTTTCGCTACACAACCGCGGCATTTACCCTATCTCCGCAAACCCTGGGCTTCGTCATGTTGTGCTGACTTACCCGGAAACTGGGCCTTATATGCCATTTCTGTTCGTCGGCTCATAGCTTTGCACTCCGGCTTCCTTCAGACGAGCCCTCGCGAGATCGCCCTTGCCTTCGGCTAGTACTTTCGCTACCATCACATGATAGCAGCAGGGTTCAGGTACAGGGGACTTGCACCCCATAAGATCACGCCCATGCCGGGCGTACACCAGTCAGTGGAGGGGACGCGGTGATCTTCTGGTTGCTAAGGTCCTTGTCCTTTGCCGCGCCCCTCACTTCCACCGTTGAGCCTGTAGAAAAACTCAACTCATTGTAATTTCGACTTTATTTGTGTGCGTGATCACTGTACAATGACTGCGATATCCCGGAACACAACCGCTTAACTTTAGCACAAGGGTATTGCATCATGGCCCGCTACAAACCTTACTCCTACGCCCAAGGAAAGTTCATCCCCGTCCACTTTGCCAAGCAGATTTTACCCGGCACCTTCGAGTACTCCCTGAACCACCTCATCGACCATGAGCGAGGGTGTAAAAAGGATTGTGTAAATGGCCATTCCGGGGGTAGAAAAGTTCGCCCCCAACCAAGGAGAGAGATATGGCCATTTCCAAAGAATTGCTTGACCAATTGATTGCGGATTACAAAAAGCCGGAAGACCTGATCGGCGAGAACGGCATACTGAAACAACTGACCAAGGCCCTGCTGGAGCGGGCCATGCAGGCCGAGATAACCGATCACCTCGGCTATCCCCGGAACGCTCCGGCTGGGAAAAACAGCGGCAACTCCAGAAACGGCAGCTACAAGAAAAAGCTCAAGGGAGATTTTGGCGAGATTGACGTCGCGGTTCCCCGTGACCGGAACGGCTCCTTCGAGCCGATCATCGTTCCCAAGGGAGAGACCCGCTTCAAGGGGTTTGATGACAAGATCATCTCCATGTATGCCCGTGGGATGACCACCCGTGATATCCAGAGCCATCTGGAGGAGATTTACGGCGTTGAGATTTCACCGACCCTGATCTCCCAAGTGACCGACGCCGTCACGGAAGAGGTCCGGCTCTGGCAGAACCGGCCATTGGAAGATGTTTACCCCATCGTCTATCTGGATGCGGTGCGGATCAGGGTCAAGCACAACGGCCAGATCATCAAGAAGGCCGTCTACCTGGCGATTGCCGTGACGATGACTGGGGTGAAGGAGGTTCTCGGCATGTGGGCCGCCGAGACCGAGGGCGCCAAGTTCTGGTTGGCCATCCTGACCGAGCTGAAAAATCGGGGCGTGAAGGATATCCTGATCGCCTGTGTCGATGGGCTCAAGGGTTTTCCGGAGGCCATCGAAGCGGCGTACCCCGCCGCCCAGGTCCAGTTATGCATCGTGCACCTGGTGCGGCACAGCCTGAATTTCGTTTCCTGGAAACAGCGCAAGGAAATGGCGGACGACCTGAAGGAGATTTACAGCGCCCCGACCGTAGAACAGGCCGAGGCAAACCTGATCAGCTTCGGGGAAAAATGGGATGCTACCCATCCTCGGATAAGTCAGTCCTGGCAGAACAACTGGCAGCGGATCATCCCGTATTTTGCCTATCCTCCGGAGATCCGCAGGGTGATCTATACGACCAACACCATCGAATCGTTGAACATGTCCCTGCGCAAGGTCACTAAGAACCGGGGCTCTTTTCCGAATGACGAGTCGATGTTCAAGCTGCTCTATCTGGCGCTGACGAATATTTCGAAACGATGGACGATGCCGATCAAAAACTGGAAATCGGCGCTGAATCAATTCAGCATCATGTTTGAAGACAGGCTGCCGGAATTTTGATCACAAAAAACATTTACACAAAATTCTTTACACGCCCTGATCAGGGTTTCCATGGTTGTGAAGTAGACCTTGAAACCATGATGGCAGGCCTTGATGGCAAGGGCCGTTGCCAGGTGGGTCTTGCCGACCCCGGGCGGGCCGAGAAAGACGACGTTTTCGTGCTTGGTAATGAAATCAAGCTCGAAAAGCTCCATGACCGCCTTCTTGTCCAGGTTGGGATGGAAGGAGAAGTCGTACTCATCGATGGTCTTGGCGCTGGGGAGGCCGGCGGTTTTCATGGCGGTCTGCACTCGCCGGGTGTCCTTGGCCGCCACCTCCTCTTCCAGCAGGTGATCAAGAAAGGCCAGATACGAGCTCTTGTTCCCCTCGGCATCTTGGACGATGGCGTCAAGCACCTCTGCGGCCCGGCTCAGCTTGAGGCGTTGCAGGTTGTCCTGGAGACGTTCACTGGTCAGTTGTTCCATGCGACACCCCCCTGTGCAAACAGGTCATACTCGGCCAGGGGGCGCTGCTCGACTTGCGGATAGAGGCTGCCGGAGGTGAGTCCCCTGGTGGCCTTGCCCTTGCCTTTGCCATATTTGCGGGTGAGCTGTTGCTGATCGCGGCGGAGTTGGTCGTAGAACAGGCGGTTGCCGACAAACTCGTGCTTTCCGCCTGCCTCCTGGTAGCTGACCAGGAAGTCGTGATCGTGGAAGATGGCGATGACGCCGTGCTTGATCTTGAGCAGCACTCTTTTGCCCACCACCCGGTGAGGGACAAGATAGCGGTTGGTGTTGTAGGAGATCTGACAGTCCTTGTAGACCTTGCGATACACCTTGATGGAGGTGTCGTAGTCGGTGGGCGGCAGTTTCCCGAGCAAGGAGCTTTCCTGCTGCCAGCGATCGCAAACCGGCCGATGATGGGTGCCATGGACTCGACGGTTGGCGGTTTCGTCAAGCCAACGGCGCATGTCCCGATTGAGGGCCTGGAGGGTGGTGAAGGTGTAGCCCCGCCAGAAACGCTCCCGGATATAGTCCATGGGGCGTTCCACCTTGCCCTTTACCCATGGGCTATAGGGAGGGCAGGCCTTGGCTGCGAAGCCGTAGTGATGGGCGAAATGGAGGAATTCCTTGTTGAAATTCGCCTTCCCCTCACTGCGGTCGACCACCACGTTCTTCATGTTGTCGTACAGGATCTCCGCCGGCACCCCGCCAAGGTAACGGAAGGCGTTGATGTGGCAGTCCATGAAGGCTTCCATGGTGCAGCGCTCGACGTACTCCACATACATGGCGCGGGAAAAGCCGAGGAGCATGGAAAAGGCATGGACCGTGGTGGTGGTGCCGTCTGGTTCGACAATCTGATAGTCGCCGAAATCAACCTGGGCCTGCAGGCCAGGCTCGGTCTCGAATCTGATATAGGCCAGACGGGTTTGTTGCTCCTTGAGAGGGCGAACGAAATCCCGCACGGTTTCGTAGCTGCCGACATAGCCCATTTTCCTGAGTCGGTCAAAGATCCAGGTTGCTTGGTAGTCGTCCTGCTCGACATAGTCCTTGATGATCTGGCGGAAGGGGTCAAGAACAGAAGGCCGGCGCTTTTTCGTGTGGTATTGGGGCAATGTGGTTGCCGCGAGATGATTTTTGACAGTCTGCCGGTGAATGCCGAGCTTCTTAGCAATGGCCCGGATACTCAGGCCGTCACGTCGCAATGAGTGAATGTCCATAAAAACCTCCAACGTAATCATGGGAATCACCTCCTTGCGAAGAAGGTAATCTCCCTTGGGTTAGGTTGCAGGTGGTACACTTTTCATTGCCATTTTTGGTACATTTTTACATTGCCAGTGACAACATCCAGTGGAACCTGTTCTGCATTGTCCACAACCTGAAAAAGGTGGCGAGATACGGGCCACTTTTTACGTGATCAGCAGGGAAAAGCTGAAACTGTTTGACAACAAAGCGGATTCTGGCAAAGTAATGGAGCCGGAGGGCAGGAGCAGGCAAGAAAGAAGCTGGAAACAGAACAGATAAACCGGGAAGCCAAATCGGAAGCGGTAAAAAAATCAATCCGCCCTCATTCGGCGAACCATTTGAAGTCGGGTTTTTCTACAGACTCGTTAGCCTTCGCAAAAAACAAATTGACACCAATCAACCCAAGGCATATATTCTAGACAGACTGGACAGAATAATCCCAACAAAGGTGTCGCTATGATAGAAAACCATTGGCAACTGCAGGATGCAAAAAACAAATTCAGCAATTTAGTTGATAAGGCACAACATAATGGTCCGCAGGTCGTAACCAAACACGGCAAAGATGCGGTCGTTGTGCTCTCAATCGACGAATATAAAAAATTAATAAAACCAAAAACCAACTTGGTTAATTTTTTTCAGACCTCTCCCCTCGCAAAAGAGGCTCTAGACCTAACTAGAAGCAAGGAAACACCGAGGGATATCGAGTTATGAATTATTTATTAGACACCTGTGTAATTTCAGAACTCATCAGAAAATCTCCCAGCCCAAAAGTCGTTAAATGGGTATCAAAAGTTGAAGAAACCAACCTATTTATCAGCGTATTAACTATCGGCGAAATCCACAAAGGAATCGAAAGATTACCCAAAAGCAAAAAGAAAGACAAGCTGCACAAATGGGTTAATTGCGACCTTCAAGAACGGTTCAAAAACCGAATAATTAATTTCGATCTTCAAACCGCTACTGTTTGGGGGAAAATCCAAGCACATTCTGAAACATTAGGTAAAGCCCTACCTGCAATTGATGGGCAAATTGCAGCTACAGGAATTTCTTACGGCCTAACAGTTGTAACCAGAAACACGACAGATATGGAAGTTAGCGGTGTTGCCCTGCTAAACCCTTGGGGATAGCATCTAATCTATTGATATTGAAAGAAAAAGGCTAACCTTGCGCTCAAGGGGCGGCGTGGGGTCAAATCTTTATCCTTGACACAAGGCAAGCAGCACATGCATGTCAAGGTTAAAGATGCCCCCACTTCTACGCGCACCCGAGAGCGATCCACGGTTGAACAAGCACAGCGTTTCGTGATGTGCCGAGAAAGTCAAAGGGAGCGCGGCAAAGATGACAAAACCGCATGCGGCGTGGCATTGCATCAAGGGCGGAGAGCATATATTTTGAATAATCTTCTCAGGGTCGAATCCAAGCGTTGCGCATCAACGAGTCAAAATTCATGACAAACATGGATGTTGGAATCATCACGTCGCAAGACACGATACAATATGGGCCAACCGCAATGGATGTAACGTAGATTCCTTTCAATAAATTTATCGAAATTTCTTACTCAAGCGCCGACGAGCAGGTGCTTGTGCTTGCGAGCAGGTGCTTGTGCTTGGCTTTAAAGACAACATGAAAAACCATTTGGACACCTTCCACGCAAGTGCCCAATTTGCCCTGGCCGAGGCCTGCAGCGGCCTGTCGTTGCAAAAGCATTTTCCTCATCTGGCAGATTCCGTCGTGCCTGTCTTAAGAAAATCGGAGATAAAATTCAAAAAACCCGCCCAATCAGACATATACGCCAAGGCAAACATCGACAGGGAGGAAAAAGATAAATTCGCCCAGGTCTTTGAAAAAAAAGGGCGCGCGACCATAGCCGTGCCTGTCGAAATCTTTGATCAAAGCGGCACTTTCACCATGGGTGGCGTTTTTGAATGGTTTGTGCAAAAATTATAAAAATATAGCTCTGGAAAATTTCCTGGGTGGCCGCCTGGCCTTTGGCCAGCCTGCCCTCTCGCTCTGCCCTTCTGCTAAAGGAGCCTTAACATGCTAAAACGCATTTCTTTGTCTGTGATTTTATCGGCATTCCTGACCTTGCTCTGTGCCTCGCAGGTTTTCGCCGGCAGGCACGAGGATTTGGTGAACAAATATATCGAACTCTCCGGGTTCAATGAAATCCTTGCAGCGTTTCCTGAGCAGATCGAGGCGGTAGCAGCACAAAACCAGCTCACCTCGAAACACCCATCGCTGGACAACAAGGTTACGGCAATAATGAAAGAGTCTTTTGACCTCAAGCATGCCGAAAAGAACCTCTCCCTCTTTTTGCTGCAAAACACCGATATCGATTATCTTGAAAAATTGCTCAAATGGATGGAAACGCCCTTGGCGAAAAAAATCAAAAATGAAGAACTCGCTTCTTCCGGGCCGGAATCACAGGCAGAGCTTCTGAGATATATCGCAGAGCTGCAAAGCGACCCTCCCAGCCAGGAGCGGGTTGCCGTCATCCATGAGGTTGAACGGACAACCGGCCTTTCGGAGCTTACGGCAAACATTGTCATCGATATGATGCGGGGGATGTTTGAGTCGTTCAATCTCGCCCTGCCGGAAGAAAACCGTCAGGCCCTGGCGATTATCGAGGAAGAAATCACAAAAAACAAAGCCGTGATTCAAGAATCGCTACGGCAACAGATGATTCTCACCTCATTTTACAGTTACAGGAACATTTCAAACGAAGAACTTGTTCAATATATTAATTTTTACAAAACAGATGTCGGGAAAAGAGAAATCGCCGTCACCGGAAGCGCCCTATCCTATGTTTTGCGGCACTGGTTTGTGGATGTCGGGGAAAAGATTGTTGGCTTGGCCAATGAACAAATAACCGTGAGGAATGGGAAAAAAGAGTAGATATTTTATTAGGCAGAAGGGGGAAAATCATGCTGAAAAAAATTGCCTCGTTTATCGCTGCACTGGGAATGCTTTATGCCACAAACGTTTTTGCCCAAGGTCTCACCTTGAAGAGTGACGATCTTTCCGGCCAGTTGACGGAAGATCAGGTATTTTCCGGCTTTGGTTGCACCGGGAAAAACATCTCCCCTTCTCTCGGTTGGAGCGGTGCTCCGCAAAACACCAGGAGCTTCGCGGTGACGGTCTATGATCCCGATGCCCCCACGGGCAGCGGCTGGTGGCACTGGGTGGTCTTCAACATCCCTGCCCAGGCCAAGGGTCTGCCGGCCGATGCCGGGAACCCCCAGAAAAATCTCGCCCCCAAGGGCAGCGTACAGAGTGTGACCGACTACGGCATGCCCGGCTTTGGCGGCGCCTGCCCGCCGGTGGGCGACAGGCCCCACCGCTATGTTTTCACCGTCTATGCCCTTGATGTGGAGAAGCTGGACCTGGACGAGAAGGCCTCCCCGGCCATGGTCGGATTCAACCTCAACCACCATGCCCTGGCAAAGGCCTCGCTCATTGCCTATTGTGGGAGATAAAAGGGCGAAAACCGGCCTATCTTGTCGGGAAACCTCCGGCGGCAAGCTTTCGGCTGTGCGCATTTAGTAAGGACTAACCATGAAGATCATCAAAAACATCCTCATCACCCTTGGCATTCTCTTTGTCTGCGGCGCTGCCCTGTTTGGTTTTCTGAACTATAAATCGGCGGGGTTCAAGAAGGAGCATGCGCCCTTTGTGACAAGGTTCATGACCGAGTTCAGTAAAAACTGGGAGATCGCCGAGGTCCGGAACATGCTGAGCAATGACTTTGTAAGGCAGCTTGAAACCCCGAATGCCAGGCAGGCCATGCTGTTTTTCAAGCAATTGGGAAAATTGACCGCTATCCGGGACGTCGAGCTGCAGAATTATCGGGCCAATGCCGGCACGGATACCTACCAGCTCGGCGAATTCGTCTTTAAGGCGGATTTTGAAAACGCCTCCGGCCTGGTCACCATGAGCGTGATCGTCAAAAAGGACGGGGAAAGGGTCAACGCCCTTTATGTCAACCCGACCACGGAAATCAACAACACTCCGGCAAAAACGCTTATCTGAAACGAGCCATGAGCATAATAACCGCTACCTTTAAGAAAAATGGCCGCGGGACATCATACATTGCGTCTGGGCTTTTTCGCCGGACGCGTTTGGCACAAGGAAGGGATATGAGGGCATATAAAATGATGGTGCGTGCGGCTCTGGCGGTGGCAGCCATGGCCGTCATGACTCAGGGCTGTGTGACCACGACGCCTGCCCCGATCGATCAACTGAGCGCCGTCTCGCAGGCCGCAACGCAGCTGGCACCCGGCCAGGTAAAGCCGCAATGGCAGACTACACTCCCCGGCGATGCGCTGGACATCCTGCGTTATCTCGATGAGGACCACGTGTTGGTCGGCAGCCTGGTATCCCCGGAGGTCAATGCCCTCCCGCGGCATGGCGCATTGAGTCTGGTCAATGCGCGCACCGGAACTGTGCTCTGGAGTGCCGAACGTCCGGAGTTATCGACAGGACATTACCAGGTGGTTGTGATCCAGCCGGTCATCGTGCTGCAAGGCATCGAGGGCAATACCAATACTTTGCTCGCGCTTGACCCTGCTTCCGGTCACGTTCTGTGGAACCAGAAATACGAAGGTGCCACCGCGGCTGTCGCTGCAAACCAGGGAGATGGCCTGTTCGTCGCTTCGTGGCAGGAGTCAGGTGGGTTACGGATTGCGCACCTCGGGCTCCACACAGGTACAGGTTGGAGCATGGCTCTGAAGCAGGGGGACGCACCGGAGAGCGGTATACCACTGCTGTTACAGGACACGCACCGTTTGTACAGCGTCGGGGCCAGCGTCGCTTCGCTTGATGTCAAACAGGGTCGCCTGTTGTGGCAGGCAACACCGGGTAACGGTCACGGTCCGGTAAGTGCGCAGTTACTCGAGTCAGGATTGCTTTGGGCCGATGCCGGGCATATGGCTTTGCTCGATCCTGCGAGCGGCAAGCCGCGCTGGCGTGTGAAGACCGCGTCGCACACCGCGTCGCTTGTGGCAGACGCCAAACACGTCTACCGCCTGGGACAGAATGCGATGGGCCAACATGCGGTGGAGGCCTATGCCCTGTCCAATGGAACCAGGCTTTGGTCGCGCGACATGGCTCTGGGTCTGGCCAGTGGTCTCGCACCGGCAGGCGACCGCTTGTGGTTCAGCGATACCGAGACACTGCGCGCTCTCGATATGGCGAGCGGCAAGGAGGTCGTCCATGCCAGGCTCTCACGCCAGTTTGCCGAAAATGGTCCCTATGAGTTTACGCGGGGCGGCCAGCTCGACATCCTCGTGGTCGGTGACGAGCGTGTCGAGTTGGTTCGCGAACTCGCCGGCGTTGCGGCCTTTTCGCGAAACACTGGACAGGTTCTCTGGGAGCAGGCGTTGCTGCCCGGTTCAAATACGTACGCCGTGAGCACCAAGAGCAATCTCATCCAGACCGTCCCGGTGCCGCGCGCTTTCGAGGGAGCGACTGCCCGGCTGAAGGCCCTGGGCGCAGCAGTCGAACGGGAGAGGGTTAAAAACCCTGGCACAATGTATAGCGGCTCGGTATCGCGCTACGACAGCGGTCTGGATCATCGTATCGCACAGATCAATATCGCCAGTTCACGAACACTGTTGCAAAGCTATGTTTCACACACCCAGAGCATGGGGGTGACGACGATGGACATCATTCGTGAACGTGCCAGGCAGGGACAGGAGATGCAGCGACTCGGGATGGAATTCGGAGGTGCGCTGGGCGAGGTCATCTTGGCCATACGTTACGCACGCGCCAAGGTCATGTCCGAGCAGGCACAAGGCGAGGCCGAGGCCAAACTCATGGCGTGGAGCGCAGGCAAGATGCAGCGTTACACGATGGAGAGCCTCGCCGCCTTCAACTATCACCAGGATGCACTGCAGGGGCAGTATATGGTGCGCCCCTATGCGTTTCCGGTCACACCCGCACTGGTCGACGGTACGGGCCTGACCCTGGTCGACATGGCTACCGGCAAACGCAGCGAGCTGGTCCATGGACTCATGCCGTTCGCCCAGGGCTTTCACGGCTTCAATATGCCCGCCTATGCCGTAAGTCCTTCGGGGCAGCAGGTTCTCGCCAGTGGCATCGGCCTGGAGCCATCACGCTACGAATCCTACACCCAGTGGTACACCTTGTTGCCCCGTCAGTCGCTGATGGCCTATTCGACGGACACGCTCGTCTTTGCCGGTGAGGCGCCGGCGGAGATACGCAAGCGGGTGCAAACACTTGCGGCGACAGGTGATGAAGACCTTGCCCACCATGCGATGGGAGGTCGCATCGGCGGGGTACGGCGCATGCTCGCCGCCGGGGCCAAGCCCGATGCAACGAAGATGGCTAATACACCCTTGGCAGCAGCAGCCTACGTTGCCGATGTTGCGATCGTGGATCTGCTTCTGGCGCATGGCGCTGACCCGAATCGTGCTGGCCAGACAGGCTGGACACCTCTGGAGGCCGCACGTCAGGGCGAGATGTTGCGTAACGGGGCGTATGATGAAGTACGGCGATTGCTTGTTGCCGCAGGCGCGAAACGGTAGTTTGTGGATTCCGCATGGATTCCGGGGATACAATACTTAATTCCTGTAAATTCTGTAAATCCTGCGGTTATCTGTCTTGGAGATGGGGGCAAATTTTTATCCTTGACAGACTCGTGCCGTATTCAAAGTGTCAAGAATAAGGATTTGATCCCTTCCCGCACCTTCACAACATCCGATGGAACCTGTTCCGCATCGTCCACAACCTGCAACAAGATGGCGCGGGGCGGGCCACCCGTTGCGGGCGCAGCGAAAAAAAAGCTGAAACCATTTGACAACAAAGCCGGTTCCGGCAAAGTAATGGAACTGGAAGGCATGCGCAGACGAAAAAGAGGCTGGCAACAGAACAGATAACCGGGAAGCCGGAGCGGGAGCGGCGAAAGAGCCATCCGCCCGCGTTGGCGAACCATTTGAGATCGAGTTTTTACAGACCCGTTGGTCGCCGAAAGCATCCATGCCCATAATTCGCGAATTTCAGTCGCGCGATTCCGCGCAAGTCAATGCGCTGGCTCTCCGTGCCTTTGAGCAGTTCAAAGATGCATATCACGACTGGCCGGGGTTTCGGGCAAAGATCGGGAACATGTCCGCGCTTGCCGATGTCGGGGAGGTGATTGTGGCGGAGGTCGAAGGCCGGATTGTCGGCGCCGTCGCGTATGTTGGCCCTGGGGCGCCTAAAGCGGAGTTCTTCCGGCCGGAGTGGCCAATCATGCGAATGCTTGTCGTTGCCCCGGAGTCACGCGGCCGTGGCATCGGTGGGGCGTTGGCTCAAGAGTGTCTCCGCCGTGCCAGGCGGGACGGGGCATCTGTGTTTGCTCTCCACACGAGTGAACTCATGCAGGTCGCCTTGCCTATGTACCAACGCATGGGATTTAAGTGGGTGTCCAGCGCGCCCGCAGTTCACGGGGTTGAATATGGCGTCTATGTCAAAGAACTCGACGGCTGATTCTGGGCGACCAGGGAGTCAGATCTGGGGGCTGGGGGGCGAATTTTCATCCTTGACATCATCTTTTGATATCCTGGCATGGCACGTATCGTGGAGAATACATGACACCCTCTGACCGCATATTTTCGGACCGCATCACAGACGTTCCCCGCTCCTTCATCCGTGAGATTCTCAAGGTTGCCCTGGACCCCGGCGTGATCTCCTTTGCCGGAGGTCTGCCCAACCGGGAACTGTTCCCCGTCGAGGCACTCAAGGAGGCCACCTGCAAGGTCTTCGAAAATCAGGGCCGGGATGTCCTGCAATATGCCGGCACGGAAGGCCTTGGCGAACTCAGGGAGTATATTTCGACCCGCTACCGGGAGAAGGCAGGTCTGGATATCCCCGTGCACAGCATATTGATGACGAATGGATCGCAGCAGGGTCTGGATCTCCTCGGGAAGACCCTGGTAAACGAAGGGGACGCGGTCGTGATCGAGGAGCCCGGCTATTTGGGAGCCATCCAGGCCTTGTCGCTGTACAGACCAGATTTTCTCCCCGTTCCTGTCTCGAGCGAGGGAATGGACACGGACAAACTCGCGGCCGTCCTGGCCGCCAACCGGCCAAAACTGATGTACACCGTCCCGAACTTCCAGAATCCGTCGGGCATCTCGTATTCCGATGACAACAGGCGGGAGGTGGCCAAAGCGCTCCAGGGAACCGGCACCTTTCTTGTCGAAGACGACCCCTACGGTGACCTCAGGTTCTCCGGAGCCAGCCCTGTCTCCTTCAAGAAACTTCTTCCGGAGAACACCGTCCTGCTGGGGTCCTTCTCAAAGAGTCTGGTGCCCGGTTTACGGTTGGGATGGATCGCCGCCCCTCCGGTGTTGATGCAGAAGTTGATCACCGCCAAGCAGGCGACGGATCTGCATACCAGCCACTTTACCCAAGCCATTGTCCATCGGTACCTTTGTGACAACGACGCGGACGAACATATCCGTAGGATTCGGAACATCTACGGCCAACAGTGCCGGGCGATGCTTGCGAGCATACGCCGGCACTTTCCCGCGGAGGTCACCTGCACGGAGCCGGAAGGGGGGATGTTCCTGTGGGCCGAATTGCCCCGGGCCATGACGGCCATGGAATTGTTCGACCTGGCGGTCGAAGACAAAGTCGTCTTCGTGCCGGGCGGTCCCTTTTATGTTCGCGGGGACAGGCATGGTACCTTTCGGCTCAACTTTTCCTGCACCGATGCGGATACGATCGATGTCGGGATTGGAAGACTTGGCAAGGCCATCCGGAAACTCATGGAAAGGGCGGCGGAACCAGGCCTGCCAGGCGACGCCCGGCAAGGCGCCTGAAAGTATCCGGAGCCGGACGGACCGGTCCTCCGGGAAGCCGGATCGGAAGCGGCGCAAGAACCAGCCGCCCGCATTGGCGAACCACCTGAAACCGGGTTTTTCTCCAGACACGCAGGGCAGGGAGTACGCAACCATGACAAAAGCATACGTGCACGGGTACGATCCGCGGGAAAACGTCCGCCTGCTGGACCAGGCCACGACCTTGGGCGACCTGTTGCATCACGACACGGCATATCCGGCCGGAAGCCGCATCCTGGAAGCTGGTTGCGGAGTCGGCGCCCAAACGGTGACGCTGGCGGCGAACAGCCCCGGCGCGTCGATCGTATCCGTTGACATCTCGGCGGATTCGGTCTCTCGGGCCGAAGAGAAGGTCCGGGCGGCGGCGCTTGCCAATGTCCGCTTCCAGCAGGGGGACATCTTCCATTTGCCCTTTCCCGCGCAATCGTTTGATCATGTCTTTGTCTGCTTTGTTCTGGAGCATCTGGAAGAGCCGCTCGCCGCCTTGCTGAAGTTGAAAACATATCTTCGGCCGGGCGGAACAATCACGGTGATTGAAGGCGACCATGGTTCCGTCTGCTTTCATCCTGACAGCGACGCAGCGCATGCCGCGATTCACTGCCAGGTCGCATTGCAGTCTCGCGCGGGTCGGAATGCCCTGATCGGCCGCTCCCTGTATCCGTTGCTGGTTGCCGCGGGCTATGGGGAAGTCCGGGTATCCCCCCGGCTGGTGTATGTCGATTCCAGCAAACCGGAACTGGTGGATGGATTCACGAAGAAGACATTCACGGCGATGATCGAGGGGGTTCGGCAATCGGCCCTCGAGGAGGGACTCATCGATCCCCTTACATTCGACAAGGGGATCAGGGATCTCCATCGAACGGCCGGGCCGGACGGCACATTTTGCTACACCTTCTTCAAGGCCATTGGCAAAGCATGAGCCCCGAACAGACCGGATACCTTGAGGGGGGAAGGTCATGGAGCCCGGGGCGGCAATGCTGAAACGCCTGTTTTTCGTCGTCGTTCTCTTGAGCCCGGCCGCGGCATGGTTTCTGTATAAACCCGTGCGGGTTTTGGCGCCGCGGTTGGTGGCGGGTGTCACCTGCGGCACGGAAAACATCTGCACCGATGACCCCGCCCGCTTGGAGGAAGCAGAGCGTTTGTACAATGACGCCCTGCAATTTGTCGTCTCGTCGGTGGCCCCGATCGAGAAAAACCCGCGGGTGGTCTTTTGCGCCAGCGAAGCCTGTTTCCACGCCTTTGGTTTCACCAGGTCATCCGCGAATACCGTGGGAGTGTTCGGCATGGTCGTCGGTCCACGGGCCTGGAATCAAACCTATCTGCGTCACGAAATGATCCACCACCTCCAGGCCGAGCGCATGGGGGTGTATGGGCAGTGGCGCAGTCCTGAATGGTTTAAGGAAGGTATGGCATATTCACTCAGTAACGATCCAAGAAAGAATCTGGCTGAGCCGTTTCAGCACTACCGCGCCAGATTCGAGGAGTGGTATCGGGGGGTTGGCAAAGAACGGCTCTGGGAAGAAGACAAAAAACGATGAAGACGCATGACAACCCATGCCGACCCGCGGAAGCGGCCCGCCGGAAGTCTCTCTCCTGATCGGGGGCCTTTCAAGGGGTGACCCCGCTCTCCGACCTGCGGCGGCGAACCATGGGGAATCGGGTTGGCGCAGATTCCGCTCTCCCATCCCGGGACCTCTCATCGACGCTCCTCTGCAAGGGCGCACCCGTCCGGGGAGCATATCTCCATCTTCCTGACCATATCGATGAATTCTCCCTGAAAGAGCGGCAGGTTGCCGTTTTTCAAAAACACCGCGTTCCAGGTCAGCGGAAGGCCCTGCTCGGAGATGGGCCGGGTGGTGAGGGAGTTTGTGGTGGCGAGCATGGACCTGACCGCCCATCTGGGAAAGATGCCGACCCCCAATCCGGCGGCCACCAGTTCCAGAATGGCCTGGGGCTGGACCACGGTCATGAAACGGCGGGGCTCGATCTCCCGCGGCCGTAACACGAAGTGGTAGAACCTGCTCTCCTCTTTTTCGGCATGGGAGATCAGGTTCAATTCCCGAAAATCCTCAAGGCGGACATGCGGTTGGCTGCTCAAGGGGTGATTGGCCGTCATGATGCAGACCAGTTCGTCGCGGAAGAGCGGAACATGGGTAAAGTTGTCTTCCCCGAAAGAGAGTCCGGTGATGACAAGGTCATATTTTTTCCGGAGCAGTTCGGCGGCCGGATCAGAGGAGGTGCCGATTTCAAACTCGACGTTGGGAAACCGCCTTTGGAAACTCTCCATGAGCCGGGGCAGCCATTTGAAACAGAAGACGCACTGGGTTCCCACCCTGAGCTGGCCTCGTTCGCCCTTGGCCTGCCGGTTTATTTCCCGCTCCGCCTCGTCGAGCAGATCAACGACATTGTCCGCGGTCCGCAGGAGCTTTTCGCCGGTGGGGGTGAGGACCATTTTTTTCCTGGTTCGGAAAAACAGGTTCACTGCCAGCTTGTTTTCAATATCCTTCAGCTGCTGACTCAAGGCGGACTGGGAAAGAGCGAGTTTTTCCGCGGCCCTGGTCATGTTGCCGGTTTCGGCAACGGCGCGAAGCATGCGCAGATGTTTGATTTCGAGAAAGCCCATTCCCATAAGCAGTCCTGATCGTGGTGATTAAAACAATTAATTTTCCTTATAGTGCATGGTGCGCTACCTTGCAAGCACGGAGTTGCCGCCGGTTGCGCAATGCCGCGCAACCGGTTCTTTTTCCCCAAACAAAGGAGACTGTCATGGCTCACATCAGCACCGTGCCCAGGGATCAGGCCGAAGGGATCATTCGCGAAGGCTACGAAATGTTTCTGCAGCGCGTCGGCGCCATTCCCAAGCCCTTGGAGATGTTAAGCGTAAGCCCGCGCCTCTTCGAGCTGCAGCTGCGGCGGATCCAGTACCTTGCCCAGCATCCGCGCCTCAGCTTTTCCCTGCTGGCCCATATCCGCTATCTGGTGGCCCACCACCTTGCCTATCCTTTCTGTACGGATTTCAATGAACAGATCCTCCGTAAACAGGGGGTTGAGGAGGCCGATTTCCGGAGGATGGAGCAGGACCCGTCGCAGTCGTTGCTGGAAGAGAATGAAAGCGCCATGCTGGTTTTTGTGGTCAAGTCCGTGACAAAACCCTCCTCGGTGACCGCGGCGGATATCGAAGGACTCAGGGCGCTGGGCTGGCAGGACCGGGATATGGTGGATGCCCTGGCCCAGGGGGTAAGCATGATCGATCATGCCATCATGATGCAGGTCTTTGGGATGGATCAGGAATGTCTGCGCGGCTGAACCCTGGGGGCCATGAGCCCCCCGCCCCGATTCCCGAGGAGTTCCGGAGCGTCCTGGAGGTTGAGGCGGAGGAGCCGCTTGGCGACTATGACAGACGGCAGGCCGAGGGCAGGGATTTTTGGGAAGGGGATGAAGAGGGGTTGAAAAAGGCGGCGCAGGTCAGGGCCTTCTTCGCCCTGGAGGCCCTTTTCGGCAGAGGCCCGCTGGCGGAGAAGGTCTTTGTCAGGCGTTTCTTCGGGCGTCGGCTGCGGCCGGAGCTGACCAACAGCCGTTATGTGTGCTTCACCCGCCTCAATAAGGAAAGGCCTGGCCAGCGGCAGCGGATCCGGGTCAGCATCGATCTGCCTCTCTTTTACGCGGAACAGGCGGCTGGGAAGCAGTAGGGAAAACCCGTTCCCGGCTGCGCCAATAAAAAAGGCGATCCGCCCGCGCGGATCGCCTTCCGGTGTTTGGCAAATCGCCGGGGCTCAGACGGTTAGATCGTTGCGCACCGTCTTGCGCGGGCCGCCGTGGCCGGCGGTGCTCCAGTCGCGGATCGGCGCGATGGCGGCAAGCCCTTCCTTGTTGTCGATGCGCACCATTTTGTCGTGGATGGATTGCCAGATGCAGGGCACGTCCTTGTGGATCTCGCAGCGTCCGCCCACCGAGCCGCCGCACGGCCCGTTCATCAGGCTTTTCGCGCAGCGGGCCACCGGGCAGAGTCCGCCGGTGAGGTGGAGGATGCAGTTGCCGCAGCCCGCGCACTGCTCGCTCCAGACGCCCTGTTCGGCAGAGCCGCCGAAGGAGGTGGTGTTGACGCCGGGGTAGACCTTGGCCATGGGCCGCAGATTGGCGATGAAGTTGACGCCCACCCCGCAGGCCATGGAAACGATGGCGTCGTACTTGCCGTCCCACTGGTCGATGGAATCCACATACTCCCGGTCGCACTGGCGGACCAGGGTCGCCTCGATGGTTTCCACGCTCTGGCCGGCCTTCTGCTTGCCCAGGCGAATCAGGGAGGCGAGGATTTCCACCTCGCGTTCGCCGCCGGCGGAACAGACCGTCACGCAGCCGCGGCAGCCCAAAACCAGGATGCGCTTGGCATCCTGCACCATGTTCATGATTTCGTTGAGAGGTTTTCTTTCGGCAATAATCATTTCGCGTCTCCCTTGAAGGGGCTGGGGCCCAATTCGAGAATCCGTTCGTGCATCCGTTGGGCTACCTTGACAAATTCGGGGTGGAAGCCGCGCTCCAGGTGGTACATCTCGATGCGCTCGGGTTCGACTCCCAGTTCGGCCAGGGCCGATTTGATGGCGGTCACCCGTTTCGCGGCCCGCTGGCTGCCCATGAGGTTGTGGCATTTGTCCACCGGGCAGCCGGCGACATAGACGCCGTCCGCCCCGTCTTCAAAGGCCTTGAGCAGGGTGCTCACCTCCAGCTTGCCGGTGCAGGCCAGGCGGTGGATGGTGACGTTGGCGGGAAAGCCGTCCGCCTTCATTCTTTCCGGCCCTTCGGCCAGGGTCTGCTGTGAGGTGTAGTGACAACAGAATGCTTGGATATCAGGGGTAAAGGACATGGGGTTCTCCATCCTACTGGGCTGTGCCGGAGGCCGCGATAAGTCGCTCGTCCTCGGACTCGTTTAAGCGGATAGCCTGGGCCGGACACTCGGAAGGGCAGATGCCGCAGCCGCGGCATTCCTGGGGGGCGATGGCCGCTTTGCCCTGGTCGTCGATCTTCGGAATCCGCCAGGGGCAGACCCGCACGCAGGTGAGGCAGGAAACGCAGAGGTCGCGCTCCACCCAGGCTGCCTTGCCCTTGTTCAGCAGATCCTGTTCGGTGATGTAGCCGGCTTTCATGGCCAGCTGACGCAGGGCCACCATGATTTCGGCAAAACGGACATCCTGGGGGCAGACGAAAACGCAGCTCCGGCAGCGGGAGCAGAACCAGAGCAGCTCCGAGTTGAGAAGTTTGTCCTTGAGTCCCATGCGGATCATGTGGATGATCTTCCGCGGGTCGAACTCGGGGATCGCCTGGCTCACCGGGCAGATGCCGCTGCAGGCGCCGCAGGAAAAGCAGCGGTTCAGGAATTCGCCGCCCGGGATGCCGGTAACTTCGGCGCTGAAGGCCGAATTGATATCTTTGCTCGAAATTGCCATAAAAAGCCTCTTTTCAGGTATGGAATCCGGCCGGAGTCGGGGCCGGGGTTTCCGTTCTCCGTCAAGCGTTCACTTCGCCGCCCGCCTGCCCGGCCGTTTCCATCTTGACTTGGGAACGGAATAACTCAAAACGGCATTTTTGCCCTGCTGTTCAGGGGATTGCGCGTATTCAGCCAGGAAAGCGTTGGCTACTTTAGCATAAAATGTATCACCGCCCAATAGGTATATCTACCGGTTGCTGCGGTTTTTCGGGGGTGCCGGCGTCCGGCGCCATCCCGCCCCTAGACCAGAAAACGGAATTCGCCCTTGCCGAGCAGATCCTGAAGATGCAGGGCGCCGGCCAGATTGCCGTCCTGGTCCGTGACGGGCAGAAAGGTAATCTCGTGCCGCTGCATGATGCTCAAGGCGTCGGCGGCGAGCAGGTCCGAGGTGATGGTCTTGGGGCCGGCCGTGGCGACCTGGGCCAGGCTCAGGCCGGTCAGGCTGCCCTGCTGGCTGATCAGGCGGCGGATATCGCCGTCGGTGAGGATGCCGGCGATCTGTTGGCCGCGCATGACGAGCACGGCGCCGAGATTCTTGGCATTCAACTCGCTGATGGCTTCCTGGAGGCTGCTTGCCGCGTCGACCTGGGGGATTTGCCTGCCGGTGAGCATGACCTCGGCCACGTTGATCTTGAGCCTTTCGCCCAGGCTGCCGCCGGGATGGTTGCGGCGGAAATCGCTTTCCTTGAATTGCTTGAGGTTCAGGAGCACCACGGCCAGGGCGTCGCCCATGGCCAGGGCGGCGGTGGTGCTGGCGGTGGGGGCGAGCCCCAGGGGGCAGGCCTCGCGGGGCACCGCCACCTTGAGGACGGCATCGGCGGTCTTGGCCAGTCTGGAGGCGGGGTTGCCGGTCATGGCGATCAGGCGGGCGCCGCGTTTTTTCAGGTTGGGAAGAAGGAGGTTCAATTCCGCGGTCTCGCCGCTGTAGGAGATGGCGAGAATCACGTCCCGGGGGTCGACCATGCCCAGATCGCCGTGCATGGCCTCCACCGGATGGAGAAAAAGGGCCGGGGTGCCGGTGCTGTTCAGGGTGGCGGCGATCTTCTGGCCGATGATCCCGGATTTGCCGATGCCGGTAATGACGACCCGGGCGGGACATTCCATGATCATGGTCACCGCCTTTTCAAAGTCGGCGTCGATCTGCTCAAGCAGGGCGTTGATTCCCTCTGCTTCGATTTTCAGTACCTCTTTGGCCTGTGCAATGCTCATTGTCTGTTCACCATGGCGAGGGGAAGCCCCCCCCCTTGCAACCATTACTTGTGGGAGACGCTCTGGCAGGCTTTGGTGCCCAGGGCCAGCTTGCTGAAATCCTTGTCCGGCGCAACCGGGTAATCGCCGTCAAAGCATGCCTTGCAATAGGACTCCGGGGCGCCGCCGCACGCCTCCACCAGTCCTTCGAGGCTCAGGTAGTAGAGGGAGTCGAGTCCCAGGTAGTCGCGGATCTCCTCCACGGTTTTCTGGTTGGCGATCAGCTCGCCGCCGCTGGGGAAGTCGATGCCGTAATAGCAGGGGTTGCGGGTGGGGGGGCAGGAGATCAGCATGTGGATCTCCTTGACCCCGGCTTCCCGCAGGGATTTCACCCTGCTGCGACCGGTGGTGCCCCGGATGATGGAGTCGTCCAGGATGATGACCCGCTTGTCCTTGAGGAAGGAGCGGATGGGGTTCAGCTTGACCCGCACGGAAAAATCGCGCATGGACTGGGTGGGTTGGATAAAGGTCCTGCCCACGTAATGGTTGCGGATGACCCCCATTTCCAGGGGGATTCCCGAGGCCTGGGAATAGCCGATGGCCGCATAGTTGCCCGAGTCGGGGAAGGGCATGACGAAGTCGGCGTCGATCTTGCATTCGCGGGCCAGGATCTCGCCCATGCGTTTGCGGCTTAAGTAGACGTTCTTGCCGAAGATGTCGCTGTCCGGCCGGGCGAAATAAACCTGCTCGAAGATGCAGAAGCTGCGGCGGGGGGCGGCGTCGAGGAAGAGGGAACGCTCGCCGTACTTGTCGATGAGCAGAATCTCGCCCGGTTCGATGTCCCGCAGGTACTGGGCTTCCACCAGATCGAGGGCGCAGGTTTCCGAGGCGACGATAAAGCCGCCGTTGTTGAGCTTGCCCAGACAGAGCGGCCTGAAGCCGGCCGGGTCGCGGACGGCGATCAGCTTGTCTTCGGTCATGAGCAGGATGGAATAGGCGCCTTTAATGCTCTCGAAGGTGTCGAGCAGCGCCTTGTCCAGCCCAAGATGGCAGCAGCGCGCCAGCAGGTGGATCACCACCTCGCTGTCCATGGTGGACTGGAAGATGGAACCCTTTTTCTCCAATTCGTTGCGCAGGCTGCGGATGTTGACCAGATTGCCGTTGTGGGCCACGGCCAGGGTGCAGCCCTGGTGGGTGGCGGTGAAGGGCTGGGCGTTGATGATGTTGGAGGCGCCGGTGGTGGAGTAACGGACATGGCCCACGGTGAGATGGCCCTTGAGCCCCTGCAGGATCGCCTCGCTGAAGACTTCCGGCACCACGCCCATCCCCTTGTGCTGAGAGATCTGGGTGCCGTCGCTGGCCACGATGCCGGCGGATTCCTGGCCGCGGTGCTGCAGGGCATAGAGGCCGAAGTAGGTGAGCTTGGCCGCGTCCTCATGGCCGAAGATTCCACAAATGCCGCATTCGTCCTTGGGTCGTGCTGCGGTGTCAAGATACCTCATGGCGTTTTGTCCTCGTTCTTCTCTGGCGATGGGTCTGGTTTGCGGAGGATCTCTGTCCGGGCCAGTATTCCGCTTGGAAAAAAGATGAAAATATACCCCCTTTTTCAGGGATGGGAAATATTTTTTTCTGGACCGTCCGGGGAGGGATTCCGAAGAGTACAGTGAGGGGAAACGCGTCATGCCGAAACCCGGAAGGGTGAAGGAGGATTCCATGAATCCGGTGATGAACGATGTGAGAAAGGGCTGCGGCAGGGGTGAGGCGGTTCGTTTTGGCCTGGGCGCCGATTTTGCCGATCTTTTTGCCGCCAGGGGCTGGAATCTCTACGCGGCGGGCGGAACGATCAGTTCCTACGAAGAGCTGCGGGAGTTGATCGGCCAGGGCAGGGCCTGGCCGGCGCGGGAGAATCAGCGCTACCTTCTCCTGCCGCGGACCAGGAATCCCGGCAATGCCGAAGAGGTCTGCGCGGCCATCAGCGCCGGCCCGGCCCGTTATCCGCTCTTCCTCGACGAATGCGTGGAGCAGGTCGCCGGCAGGCCCGCGCTGCTCCGCCGGGGGGCCTACATCATCGAAAGCGTACTCCTGACCCGGCAGGAGGTATTCATCTTCATCGACGCCGACGCCATGCTGCTCCTCGACGTGCCGATTCCCCGCGAGATAGTCGGGATGGAGAACCCCTGCCTGGCCTTTGACGTCTTCGACATGTACGACCGGATCGGGCAGGTTTCCAGGGCCTATGCCTGCTCCCGCTTGGCGGCGTGATCCCGGCCCTGGTAGAAGTTGAGCCAGGAAGAGGTGTTGTGCAGCGCCCAGTTGCGGGGGGGGACAAAGCCTTTTTTCATGGATTTCTCCATGCCCCGCGACTTGAGCCGTTCGTAGACGCGCACGTAGAGGCAGCGTTTTTTGCCGGGATATACCTCGCACCAGCCGTCGCGGCTGCCGCCGCACGGCCCGTTCAACAGGTATTTGGCGCAGCCGTTCTGCGGACAGACAAAGGCCAGCTCGCCCAGGGTGCAGTCGCCGCAGTTCTGGCAGCCGAAGAGCAGGAACTTGATGACGTGCTCCATCTGGCCCAGGGGGCCGGCCAGCCGCCCTTCTTCAAGGGCCAGGCAGATTGCCTTGCCCAGTCCGTGCAGGGGGGCCTCCGGCTCAAAAGCCAGGTTGTGGATGAGGCTGGCCAGGCGGTAATTGAGAAGAAGCCCGGCGCCTTCCCGGGAAAGCGCCGTCTCCCTGTCGCTGTTGAGGCCGGTGGCGGCGTCCTTTTCGTAAAGGTAGAAGCCGTCCGGATGCCAGTAGTCAAGCTCCGCCACCAGTTCCCGCCAGCGGTGGGCAAGCGCGTCGGCGGTGTGCAGGAGAAAATCGATATCTTCATAGGTGAGGCCGGGGCCGCCGAGGTGGGCGCCGGCATAGCCCAACCCTTTCAGGATGGCCAGCAGCTTGGCGGCGCGGAGCAGGCGGGCTTTTTTGCCCTTGTCCGGTGCGGCCGCCTCCTTGCGGATTTCCGCGTAGAGGCGGTCGGTGATGACGCAGCCCGGGATCCTGCCCTTGTGCATCAGTTCGGTGACCCCGAGATTGGGCACAAAGACGTTGCCCAGGATCGGCAGATCCAGACCGTTGTGTCGGACATGGCAGAGCACCTCGTGGAATTTCCTGGCATCCCAGCCCACCTGGGTGATGACGTAGTCCGCGCCCCGGGCCGCCTTGCGGTGCAGCTTGGCGTACTGCATCATCAGTTCCGCCTCGCTGCGCTTGAAGGGGGAGAGGGCGACCCCCATGAGAAAGGAGGTGGGGCTGATGGAGCCGCTCTTGTGGTTTCCGCCGAAATCGCCCCGGTTCATCCTGGCGATCAGGTCCAGCACATGCACCGAGCCGAGATCGAAGACCGGCTTGGGGCAACCCTGATAGCCTTCCTGGGGGTAGTCGCCGGTGATCACCAGCAGATCCCGGATTCCCAGGCGATCCCAGGCGAAAAGCAGGCTTTCCATCTGGTTGCGGTTCTTGTCCTTGCTGGAAAAATGGACAATCACCTCAAGGCCCATCTTCTTGATCTCCATCCCCAGAACCTCCGGGGAGAGCGCCGCCTGGCCGCCGGCGTTTTCGGTGATGCTCACCGCCTTGATCCGTTTGTCGCTGGCCAGCCGCGCCGCCAGCTCCAGGGTGCGGTTATGCTCCTTGCTGTTGCCGCCCCGGCTCGGCACCAGCTCGAAGGTGAGGGTGAATTCCTCCGGGTTCAGGAGGGAACGCTTGAAGGAGGAGGTGGTTGTGTGCGGCATAAGGATCAGCTGTCCGGAAGAGGTTCTCGGGGATTTCGGTTGTCGCGGGGCATCACTTTGCCCTTGCCGAAAAGGCGCGACTCAGGGTAACCATAGCAATTCTCTCCCAAAAAGGAAACAGGCATGGCGCCCCCACTCTTGCTCGTTGTCGCTTTCTATCTCTGCCTGCGGTTCTTTTCCCTGGCCCTGGCCCTCCTCAACCTGCGCCATCTGGCGCGGCACGGCGGGACCGTTCCCCCGGGTTTCGGCGGAGCCGTCGATGGGGAGCGGCTTTTGAAGATGCAGGAGTACACCCTGGCGAAAACCAGGCTGGGGCTGGCGGAATCCCTGTTCGGCACGGCGGTGACCCTGATTTTCGTCTTCGCCGGCGTGCTGGACGGCTATGGCGGCTGGATAAGCGGTCTCGGCCTCTCCGCGGTCTGGTCCGGGGTTCTCTTCTTTCTCCTCCTCGGCCAGGTCCACACCCTTCTGCATCTGCCTTTCGGCTATTACAGCATCTTCCATCTGGAAAACCGGTATGGATTCAATACCCGGAGCCTTGCGCTCTGGCTCGTTGATCTCGGCAAGGAACTCCTCCTGGCTGCCGTTCTCAACGGCCTGGCGCTCGGGGTGCTCTTCTGGCTGATCCGGGAATTTCCGCACGCCTGGTGGCTTTTGACCTGGGGCTTCTTCCTGTGCTTTTCCGTCTTTCTGATGTATCTCGCTCCCTGCGTGATCGAGCCTCTTTTTAACAGGTTCAGCCCCATGGCCGATCAGGAGCTGGAGGAGCGGATCAGGGAGATGTTTGGCCGGGCGGGTCTGGCCGTGTCCCGGGTTTTCACCATGGATGCCTCGCGGCGGAGCACCCACGGCAATGCCTATTTCAGCGGCATCGGCCACGTGAAGCGGATCGTGCTCTTCGATACCCTGTTGGCCGGGAACTCCGGCGAGGAGATTCTCGCCATCCTCGCCCACGAAGCGGGTCACTGGAAAAAAAAGCATATCCTGAAGCGACTGCTGGCCATGGAGATTCTCTCCTTCGCGGGCTGCTATCTCCTCTATCTCCTGGTGCAGGGCGATTTTCTCGCCGCCCTTTTCGGCCTCGAACAGCCGACCCTCCCCGTCAAGCTGTTCCTGGCCGGTTTTCTGGGTTCCCTTGTCGCCTTTCCCTTGCAGCCGCTGGCCAATGCCTGGTCGCGCCGGCATGAGCGCGAGGCGGACGATTTTGCCGCGGCCCTCACCGGCCAGCCGGCCGTCCTGGCCCGGGCACTCGTCAAGCTGGCCAGCGACAACCTGGCCAATCTGCATCCCCACCCGTTTTACGCGGCCATCTATTACAGCCACCCTCCCCTGGTGGCGCGGGTGCAGCGGCTTCTGGCCAGGGCGGAGGGCCTCCGGGCATGAGGGAAGCGGAACCGTTCTGGCGCAAGGCGGCGCAGGTTTTTCACGAGCAGGCCGGAGAATATGACGGCTGGTTCGAGGAAAGCCTTCTTTTCGGCATCGAGCTTGCCGCCCTGAAGGAGGTTGTCACTCCCCTGCGTGGGCCAAAGCTTGAGATCGGGGTGGGACCGGGCCGTTTCGCCGCCGCTCTGGGGGCCGATTTCGGCCTTGATCCGGCCTGGGCACCTCTCGGCCTGGCGAAGAAAAGGGGGGTGCGGGTCTGTCAGGGGCTGGGCGAGGCCCTGCCCTTTGGGGAGCGGAGCCTGGGGACGCTCTTCCTGCTCTTCACCCTCTGCTTTCTGGAGGACCCGCGTCGGGTGCTCGCCGAATGCCGGAGGGTGCTCAAGCCCGGCGGTCATCTGGTCGTCGGCATGATCGTGGCCGACAGTCCCTGGGGGAAATTGCTGGCCAGGAAAAAACAGGCGGGCCATCCCTTTTACCGGCACGCGCGTTTTCATGCCCCGCAGGCGGTGGAGGCGTGGCTGGGCGAATTTGGCATGGTCGTGGTGGAACGGCGGTCAAGCCTCAGGCAGGCCCCGGAGGCGTTGCGGATCCTGGAGCATTCCCTGACGGACTCTTCCGGCGATCCGGGCTTTGCCGTGCTGGTGGCCGAGGTGGCCGAGCCGGTGGCTGGGAGAGGATCCCCCCTCACTTGAGCCAGTTTTTCCGTTCGCGTAAGAATTCCGCGGCAACCACGGCGGCGCTGCCGACGATGACGCCGGCGGCGAGCAGGGCGGCCAGCCAATGGGAGCCTTTTTTTCCGCGGGGCGGGGCGAGCCTGGGCAGTTCCCGCTTGCAGTAACGGCAGACCCTGGCCAGGGGGTGGATTTTTTCCCGGCAGAACGGGCAGTCTTGTCTATGCATACCGGACAGCATATCGCCTCGCCGCGGGTCTTGTCAAGATTGACCGGCACCCATCCGTCGCCAGGGGCGGTTCTCCCTTGCGCCCTTACGGCCGGCAGGAAAATTTTCCTTGTCAGCAAGGGGATCCCTTTGTAAGATGGACCTGCTATCCTTTGAATATAAATATCCCCATGAAATAAAAGGAGAAAATTATGGCGAGTGATAAGGTTGTCCAGGTTTCTGACGGAGATTTCGAGGCCAAGGCCCTGCAGTCCGCGGTGCCCTTTCTCTTGGATTTCTGGGCCCCCTGGTGCGGCCCCTGCAAGGCCATTGGGCCGGTCATCGACGAGCTTGCCGCCGAGTATGACGGCAAGGTAAAGGTCGGCAAGATGAATGTCGACGACAATCCGGTAACCCCAGGCAAGTACGGGATTCGCGCCATCCCCACCCTGATCGTCTTCAAGGGCGGCGAGGTGGCGGATCAGGTCACCGGCGCCGTGGGCAAGCAGCAGCTCAAGGCCATGCTCGACAAGGTGCTGTAAAGGCGACGGTTTTTTTATTACAGGCGTTGAAGCGAAGGCCCGGCTCTGCCAGTCGGGCCTTCGCTTGTCTTTTTTCCGATGCAACCAGGCTGGATGGACGGTTCATGATTTTTTCAAAAGAAAGCGGTCGGGTTTTGCAGGTCTGTCTCTTGAGTCTTTGCCTGGGGGTGAGCTGTGTCGCCCTGAGCGGCTGTGCAACCCTCGATACGATGCTCGACTGGGTGGGCTTCGGCTCCGGTTCCGGGGATACCCAGAGTCCTGAGGCCCTGGTCATGGACGCCATGACCGATTTCAACCGGGGCAAGTACAGCGCCGCCCTGAAGACCTTTGAGGAAATCAAGGACCGCTTCCCTTTCAGCGACGTGGCCCTCCTTGCCGAACTGAAATCGGCGGACGCCAATTATTACATGGAGAAGTACGGGGAGGCCAAGACCCTCTACGAGGAGTTTGAGGCCAACCATCCCACCAATGAAGCGGTTCCCTACGTGCTTTTCCAGATCGGCATGTGCTATTACCAGCAGATCGGCACCCATGACCGCGATCCCGGTAGCGCCATGAACGCGGTGCAGGCCTTTGAACGCTTGAACCGTTCCTTTCCGCAGTCTCCTTATCTGGTCGAGGCTTCGGCCCGCATCAAGGCGGCCCGTGATTTTCTCGCCCAGCACGAGTTTTATGTCGCCACCTTCTATGTCCGCACCGATGAGGATGCCCAGGCCGAGGGGCGGCTCGAGTATCTGCTCGCCACCTACCCCGAATCCAGCGTGGTGCCCCAGGCCAATGAGCTTCTGGCCCAGCTGCGGTCGGAAGAGGGGGTTGAGAAGTCCTGGCGTCGCTATGTACCCACCATCTCCCTGCCGGACTGGCAGTCCTTCAAGTCCGCCTTCGGCATCCTGCCCGGCGGCAGCGGCCAGCCCGCGCCCAGCGAATAGCGGGGAGAGGATTTTCCGCCATCATGGCCCGGGATCCCCGCTTTTTGTCCGGGTCTTGCCTTTGTTCTTCCTGAATTTCCTGTCGTAGCGTTCCTGTTCGCTGTAAATGCAGCCGCAATAGGGCTGCCGGTAGAGATCCATCTCGATGGCCAGGTCGATGCCCCGTTGCCAGCCTTGCCGGAAATCCTGATAGAAAAAGGGGATTGCCAGCCGCGCCCCCAGTTCCTCGCCCAGCAACCGGATCTTTTCGTGGTTCTGGTAACGGCTGTAGAGGAGGGTGGAGCTGAAGGCGTCCGCCTTGAGTTCCAGCGCCTTTCTGGCGGTGGCCTCCAGACGCATTGCGTAGCAGAGGCCGCAGCGTTCCTCTTCGTGGAACACCACCCGGCGCAGGTACTCGCGCAGGCCGTACTCCCGTTCGTACTCCACCGGGAAATCCATTCTAGCCGCAAACCCTTCCAGGGTGTCGAGCCGTTGTCTGAATTCCCGGAAGGGGTGGATGTTGGGGTTGAAAAAATAGCCCCGGGCGGCATGGCCCTGTTCCCGCAGGGCGAGAAGGGGATAGGTGGCGCAGGGGCCGCAGCAGAGGTGGAGGAGGATCTTCATCGTCCTGTTTTATTTGCCTATCTTGAACTGGCGCGGATTGATGTTGAGCTTGGCGATCTTGTAGTTGATGATCCGCAGGCTGGTGTCCAGCATCTGGGCCGCCTTGGTCTGGTTGCCCTTGCTTTTTTTCAGGCTGTCAATGATCAGCTCCCGTTCAAAGTTCTCCACCGCCGCCGTAAAGGAAACCGGATTGCGTTCGCTCACCGACTCCGAGGTCTGCAGGGAGGGCGGCAGATGGTAGCTCTTGATGGAATCCTCGTCGCAGATCAGCACGGCCCGTTCGATGCAGTTCTGCAGCTCGCGGACATTGCCTGGCCAGTGGTACTGGACCAGGAGGTCGATGGCGGGCGTTGAGATACGGCGGATCTGCTTGTCGTTCTCCTCGTTGTACTTCTGGAGGAAAAAATCGGCCAGCAGCATGATGTCGGTGCGGCGTTCCCGCAGGGGCGGCAGATAGATGGGGAAAACATTGAGGCGGTAGTAGAGATCCTCCCGGAAGGAGCCGTCCTCGACGGCTTTTTCCAGATCCTTGTTGGTGGCGGTGATCAGCCGGACATTGCACTTGCTGGGCGCGGTGGCGCCCAGACGCTGGAATTCGCGGTCCTGAACCACGTTGAGCAGCTTCACCTGCACGTTCTGGCTCAGTTCGCCGATTTCGTCCAGGAAGAGGGTTCCGCCTTCGGCCTGTTCGAACCGCCCTTTCTTGGCGGTTTGCGCGCCGGTGAACGCCCCTTTTTCATGGCCGAACAGCTCGCTTTCCAGCAGGGTTTCCGGCAGGGCCGAGCAGTTCACCACCACAAAGGGCCCCTTGGCCCGTTTGCTGTTGTGGTGAATGGCCTTGGCCACCATGGTCTTGCCGGTGCCCGATTCGCCGCGCAGCAGAATGGTGGCGTTGCTGTCCGCCACCCGGTGGATCATCTCGAACACCTCCTGCATGCGGTTCGAATTGCTGACGATGTTGGCGACCCGGTATTTTTCGGAAAGCTCCCGCTTGAGCTGGGTGTTTTCCTGTTCCAGGCGTTCCCGTTCCTGGTTGACCGCCTGGATGCGCAGCACGGTCTGGGCGATGAGGCCGGAGAGCACGGTGAGAAACTGCAGATCCTTCTCGAAATCGATCCCTTCCTTGTAGTCGCGGTCCACGCTCAGGGCGCCGATGGTGTTGAGGCCATGCTTGATGGGTACGCAGAGAAAGGAGAGGGTTTCCTGATTCTTCTCGGCCCGCGCCCTGGTTCGGTTCAGGAAAAGCGGTTCCTGGCTGATCTGGGGCACGACAATGGGGGAGCCGCTGGCCACCACCCGGCCGGTGATGCCCTCGCCGAACTTGTAGATGCCGCGTTTTCGCGCTTCCGCCGTCATGCCCAGGGCCACTTCGGTTTCGATCTGGCCGGTGAGGGGGTTGGCGATGGTGACCGCGCCGTTTTTCAATTCGGTCCGCTCGGCAAGCACGGTGAGGCCCGCCTCAAGGCATTTGCGCAGATCGTCGGTGGAGGCCATGGCCTTGGTGATTTCGTAAAGGGTGGTCAGGTCGGCAAGTTCGCGGTTGTTCTGGGTCATGGCTCTTTGCGGTTTTTGTTTACAGATTAGTGATAAAGCTTGGCGGGTCGGGAGTTAAAATAACAAATTTGTCTTTTTCTGCACTGAAAAAATAGCCACGGCTGTCGCGGCCGGGAACTGCCCTGGCAAGTGGCGGGGAGTTTTGGGAAAAAAAGGAGAAGGTCAGGCCCTGTTTCCGAGCAGGGCCGCGATCTCCCGGCTCCAGAGCGCATAACCCGGGCCGCTCAGGTGCACGCCGTCTCCTTCGAAATAGGCGGCGGCCGGCTCTCCGCCCTTGGTGAAGGCGGCGTACAGGTCGAGATAAGAGGCCCCGGCCCCGGTAACAAGGCGGTGGAGGGAGGCGTTGATTCTTGCCACCGCCGTGTCGGCGAGCCAGGACAGCGGCATGGGCAGAAGGCTGGTGCAGGCGATTCCGGCGGCAGGGGCCTGCGCGGCAATGGTCGCGAGAATCCTTCCGTAGTCGGGGAGAAAGGCATAGTCCTCCATGAGCAGATTGTTGGTGCCGATCATGAGGATCACCATCTCAGGGGTGGGCCGGCGCTGGAGCAGCCCGGGCAGGCGGGCGAGGAGCCCGGCCACCGTCTCGCCCGCCTGGCCTGCATTGCGCACCGCCTGATCCGGGAAGCGGTCCTGCCAGTCGTAATACTCGATGAGGGAGTCGCCAAGAAAGAGAACCCGCATGGGCATCAGCGTTCCCTGGCAATGAAGACCGCGGCGGCCAGGGGGGCCAGGGCGATCCTGGTCGCTTTGATCGGAGCGGCTTTTTTCTCCGGAATGATATCCCGCGGCGGCCTGGCCGCGGTGTCGATGAGGCGCCGCCAGGAGCCGCCGCGAGGCGGGGGCGGAAGAATAAAGCGGCTTTCGGTGTGGCCGCCGTTGAGCATGATGAAGAAATCATCGTCCAGGCGTTTGCCCATGCTGGTGCCGTGGAGCAGGAAGGCCAGGGTTTTGCAGGTGGGCGACCAGTTGGGATGGCCAGGCGCGGTGGACTGCCATTCGATCTCCGGCGCCTGGCTTTCGGAGGGGGCTGGAAAGAAATCCCGGCGCCTGAAAACCGGATGGTTTTTGCGCAGGGCGATGAGTTCCGTGAAAAACCGCAGCAGGTCGCGGTTGTCATGGGCCAGCTCCCAGTTGAGCCAGCTGATCTCGTTGTCCTGGCAGTAGGCATTGTTGTTGCCCTGTTGGCTGCGACCGAATTCGTCGCCGGCCACCAGCATGGGAACGCCCTGGGAAAGGAGGAGAATTACGGCAAAGGTGCGGATGCGGCGCATGCGCAGGCTGTTGACGGCGGGATCGTCGCTCGCTCCTTCACAGCCGCTGTTCCAGCTGATGTTATGGTTGCAGCCGTCCCGGTTTGCCTCGCCGTTGGCCTCGTTGTATTTTTCGTTGTAGCTCACCTGATCGAAGAGGGTAAAGCCGTCGTGGCTGGTGATGAAGTTTATGCTGTTGCAGGGTCTGCGGCCGCTGGCCTGGTAGAGGTCGGCGCTGCCGGCGATCCGGGTGGCGAGGTCGGCGACGGTGTTCTGATGGCCGCAGAGGAAGCGGCGGACATCGTCGCGGAATTTCCCGTTCCATTCGGCCCAGCGCTTGTTGGTGGAGAAGCTGCCGACCTGATAGAGACCGGCGGCATCCCAGGCCTCGGCGATGATCTTGGTGTTGGCGAGGATGGGGTCTTCGGCGATCTTTTCCACCATGGGCGGGTTGCTCAGGACATTGCCCTGCTGGTCGCGGCCCAGGATGCTGGCCAGGTCGAAACGGAAGCCGTCCACATGCATCTCCATGACCCAGTAACGCAGGCAATCCATGATCAGGTGCCGGACCAGGGGATGGTTGCAGTTCACGGTGTTGCCGCAGCCGGAAAAGTTGAGATATTCGCGGCTGTTCGGGTCAAGCAGGTAATAGATGACATTGTCCAGGCCCCGGAAGCAGATCAGCGGGCCGTCACCGCCGCCTTCGGCCGTGTGGTTGAAAACCACGTCGAGGATGACCTCGATGCCGGCCCGGTGCAGGGCCTTGACCATTTCCTTGAACTCCCGGACCTGGTTGCCGTTCCGCCCGTTCACTGCATAGGCGGCCTTGGGCGCGAAAAAGGAAATCGGGCTGTAGCCCCAGAAATTTTTCAGTTTTTCGCCGGTGAGGGGATTGATGTTGATGTTCTCAAGCTCGTTGAACTCGGCGACCGGCAAAAGCTCCACCGCGGTGATGCCGAGCTTTCGCAGGTAAGGGATTTTTTCGATGATCCCCTGGTAGGTGCCGGGGTGCGTGACTCCCGAGCTTTTGTGGCGGGTGAAGCCCCGGACGTGCATTTCATAGATGATGGTTTCCTTGAGCGGGATATTGAGGGGCCGGTCACCCTCCCAGTCGAACAAGTCATCGACAATGCAGCCGCGGCGCTGAAAGCTGCTGATCGGCGAGCAGAGTCCTGAACGGCAATAGAGCGTCCCCCAGTCCGAGCCGCCGGTCAGGGCCTTGGCATAGGGGTCGATGAGGATTTTGTCCTCCTGGAAAAAATGGCCCTCCCCCTTGGGATCGTAGGGGCCTCCCATCCGATAACCGTAGCGGAGGTTCGGGTCCAGGTCGGGCAGGAGGATATGCCAGATGTCGCCGGTGCGGTTTTCCTTGGCATCCAGAGGGATTGTCGCCAGGGGCTCTTCGTGGCCGGATTTGAAAAGAAGCAGAAAAACGCGTTCGGCATGCCGGGAAAAAATGGCAAAATTCACCCCTTCCGGCCGCCTGGTGGCGCCCAGGGGCAGGGGGTGGCCGGCGCTTGTTCTGAAGCCGTGATTTTTCATGCGCAATTTCACCTTGCAGAGAAGAGTTTCCTGTACTATTATAGTAATAATTATCAATAGCAGTTTTTGGGTCACCCTTATTATAGCTGTTCCTGCGCAATGATGAAAAAAAAACTCGGGAGGTGCACCATGGGCTTAGCGGACAAACTGGGAATTTCAGGCCATCATCTCGCCATCGACTGGGATCTCACGCCGTCGGACACTTTTGCCATTTTCGAGAGCTGGGGCGGCAGGGAGCGGATCCGCAACAACAGCGAGCGCCATTACTATTTCTATATCGACAACTGGACCCCGCCGGCCAAGCTCTACCTCATGGAGCGCGGCGTCAAGCATGCCAGGATACTGGCCAAAATCGACTGCCCCCAGGAGATGATCGAAAGGGCGGTGGCCAAGCAGGGTAAGTCGATGTTCGACCAGAGCTACGCCATCGACGGCAGGATCAAGGAATGGCTGCTGGAAAAGGTCATCGAGGCCGAGGACTATTCGCGGGTTCAGCCCATCCGGGAGGCGGTGGAAACGGAATCCCTGGAAACGAATCTGCCAAAGAGGGGACAGACGGTTTCACCGCTGCAAAAGGTCGTGCTGCGCGACAAAGGCGCGGTTGTCCTGGAAAAGGAGGTGCCCGCCCTGATCAGGGTTCATGATTTTTACGATGCCCAGTACAACCCCGCCGGTTCCTTTGCGAACGTCCTGGTGGACGGCGGGGACACATTGACCGTGGTCGATGAGAGGATCGGGGTGATGTGGCAGCGGGGCGGCTGTGACCTCACCACCATCCGCAATGTGCAGAAGTATGTCGAGCAGTTGAACGCGAGCAGGTTCGCGGGCCATGACGACTGGCGCCTGCCCACCATGGAGGAGGCGCTCTCCCTGGTGGAACCGGAGGCGAACGAAAAGGGGATCCACCTGCATCCCTGTTTTTCCAAGGAGCAGCCCTTCATCTTTCTGGCCGATCAGCGCAAGCCGGGAGGGTACTGGTTCATCGATTACAAACAGGCCACGGTTTTCTGGGCCTCCGGCACCATCCCCGGCGGTTTCGGCAGGGTCTGCCGGACCGTCTGAGTCCGGACCGTCAACCGAAAAGAAAAAAGGGCTGCGGCGGGCAGCCCTTTTTTCTTTGTCCAGGGCACCCCTCGATCAGTGCAGGTCTTTGCCCGTGCTGGTCATCACCAGCTTGCCGTGCTTGACCCCCTTCACGCCGATCAGCTCGTCGGCGATCTGCCGCACCTCTTGGGCCGGTCCCCGCACCACCAGCACTTCCAGGCAGTTGTGAGCATCGAGATGCACGTGGAGCGCGGAAATCACCCGGTCGTGGTGGGCATGCTGATGTTCGGTGAGTTTGTCGGAGAGATCGCGGACGTGGTGGTTGTAAATGAGGGTGACGGTGCCGATGGCTTCTTCGGCTGTTTCGCTTTTGTGCTCCACCAGGGAGGCGCGGATCAGATCCCGGATCGCCTCGGAACGGTTGGTGTATTTTTTGTGCGCGATGAGTTCGTCAAAACTTTCCAGCAGCTTTTCGTCAAGCGAGATGCCGAAGCGAACGATTTTTCCCATGCCGGGCTCCTTTCATATCCTGATACCGATAAAAAATAGTACCTGATTTTTCCTGAAAAACAAGTAAATTCCACGCGTTTGAAGCGGGGGTGACGCAGGCGGGCCAGAAAATTTCTTGACACACGAATATGATTATCGTATTCATTGTGTGTCACTAATTATTTACTTGGTAACACAAATCGGGCGTCGAGAATTTTCAGGGGGGAACAGACCATGCACATGGCGGATGCGCTTTTGTCACCCGCGGTCGGAGCGGGCATGTGGGCCGCAACGGCAGGAACCATAACCTACTGCTCCGTAAAGTTGAAAAAGAAACTTGACGACCGCAAGGTTCCGCTGATGGGGGTGCTGGGCGCCTTCATCTTCGCGGCGCAGATGATCAACTTCACCATTCCGGCCACCGGCTCCAGCGGACATCTGGGCGGCGGCCTCCTGCTCGCGATCCTGCTCGGCCCCCAGGCCGGCTTCCTCACCATAGCCTCGGTGCTTGTGGTGCAGTCGCTCTTTTTCGCCGACGGCGGCATCCTGGCCCTGGGCTGCAATATCTTCAACCTGGGTGTCTTTCCCGCCTTTGTCGCCTACCCCCTTGTCTATAAAAAAATCGTCGGCAGCAGGGCAGGCCAGGCCAGAATGTCGGCGGCCGCCGTGCTCGCCGCCGTGCTCGGCCTGCAACTGGGCGCCCTGTGCGTGGTGCTGGAAACCGTGGCCTCCGGCATCTCTTCTCTGCCCTTTTCCTCCTTTCTGCTGCTCATGCAGCCCATCCATCTGGCCATCGGGGTTGTCGAAGGCCTGGTGACCGCGGCCGTGGTTTCCTTTGTCCACAAGGCCAGGCCGGAGATTCTGGAGGGCGCCATGGAGAATAAACCGCTTGGCCGCATGCCCGTGGCCGGCATTGCCCTCTCCTTTGCCCTGGTTGCCCTTCTCGTCGGCGGGATTCTTTCCTGGTTCGCCTCGGAAAACCCGGACGGTCTTGAATGGGCCATCGCCAGAGTCACCGGCGGCGAGGAGCTGGCCGGCCAGGAGGGCGGGCTGCATGCTACCCTGGCCGGGTTGCAGGCGAAGCTTGCCTTTCTGCCGGATTATGGCTTTCAAAGGGAGGAGGCCGGGGCAACGGCCGTCCTTTCCGGACAGCCCGCGGCCGCGGAGGCGGAGGGCAGGCTGGGCACCAGCGTTTCCGGAGGGGTGGGCGCCCTGCTCAGCCTGCTGCTTGTCTCTCTGTTCGGGATTGTCTTGAGACGGAGAACGCAACCCGCCTGAACGGGCGGGGGAATCGTGCTCCTTCGTCCCGGGTCAGGGGGCGGGCTGCCGTTTCCTGTTTTTTTCTGGAGGGTTTGTGCGGTCCATCGAGGGAGCGGTTACGGATTTCAGGCAGCTCGATCTTCTCGCCAACGGCGGGACGGCGCTGCATCGGCTTGATGCCCGGGCCAAGGTGCTTGTCACGCTGTTTTTCATCCTGGCCGTGGTCTCCTTTGATCGCTACGCCCTGGCGCCGCTGTTTCCCTTTTTTCTCTATCCGGTGGTCCTTGTCTCCGCAGGCAATCTGCCGGCTGGCTTCATCGCCAGAAAGGTCGGGATGGTCGTTCCCTTTGCCGTCGTGGTGGGGTTGTTCAACCCGATTTTTGACCGGGAGATCATCTCTCAGCTGGGGCCTTTCGCCATCAGCGGCGGGATGGTTTCCTTCGCATCCATCATCGTCCGCACCGTCCTCACCGTCGGGGCCGCCGTCTGCCTGGTCGGGCTGACCGGATTTTTGGGAATCTGCCAGGCCTTGGAGCGACTGGGCATGCCCAGGGTTTTCACCGTGCAGCTCCTCTTCCTGTACCGCTATATCTTCGTCCTGGCCGAAGAGGCGAGCCGGGCCGCCCGGGCCCGTGAGCTTCGGGCCTTCGGCCGGAAAGGGCGGGGACTTGCCGGTTTCGGCTCCCTGGTCGGCCATCTGCTTGTCCGCACCTGGCTGCGGGCGGAACGGATTCACATGGCCATGCTGGCCCGCGGTTTTCGGGGCGAATTCCACACCCGCAAGGTTTCCGGGTTCGGCGGCAGGGAATTGGGATATCTCCTGATCTGGGCGGCGATTTTTCTCCTGCTGCGCATTTCGGATCCGAGCCGGCTGCTGGGCGGCCTGGTCATGGGGCACGTGTCATGAGCCATCATATCGTTGAAGTCAAGCATCTCAGGCACGTCTACGCGGACGCTACCGTGGCGCTGGCGGATGTCTCCTTCCGTATCCACCACGGCGAATCCGTGGCAGTCATCGGCGCGAACGGCGCCGGCAAATCGACGCTCATGCTGCACTTGAACGGCTATCTGGCCGCCACGGCCGGCGAGATCCGCATCGGCGACTTTCCGCTTACCCGGCAGACCCTGCCGGAGATCAGGCGGACGGTGGGCATGATTTTCCAGGATCCCGACGATCAGCTCTTCATGCCCACCGTGTTTGACGATGTCGCCTTCGGCCCCCTGAACCTGGGGTTTTCCCCGGAACAGGCCAAGGAGCGGGTGCGGGAGGTGCTCGCGCAGGTGGGCGCGGCCCATCTTGAGGACAAGCCTCCCTATCACCTTTCCGGCGGAGAAAAAAAACGGGTCGCCATTGCCACGGTGCTTTCCATGTCCCCGGACATCCTGGTCATGGACGAGCCCACCAGCGGACTTGATCCTTACGCCCGCCGGCAGCTCATCGGCCTGCTCAAGGATTTCCGCCATACCAGGATTTTTACCAGCCACGATCTCGATATGGTCCTGGAGCTCTGTGAGCGCACCATTGTCCTGCACAAGGGGACGGTCAAAGCCGACGGCCCCACCAGGGATATCTTTCAAGACGAGGCGCTCCTTGCCGAATGCCGGCTGGAAAAGCCTCTTTCCATGCAGGGCTGCCCCCTCTGCGGCAAAAAATGACAAACCGTCCTGGTCCCTGCAACAAAATCTTGCAATTTGGCTGGCGCCGGGTAAAAGAAGCTCTTGCGGAATGCCTGGCGCCGGCTTGAAAAGGCGCCGGGGAAAATGAAGATAAGTCAACCGGCGGAGAGAACGATCCATGTCAGAATTCACCAATGTCACCATCGTGAAAAAGGCCAATGTCTATTTTGACGGCAAGGTCACCAGCCGCAGCGTGATTTTTGCCGACGGCTCCAAGAAGACCCTCGGCGTCATGCTGCCGGGCGAGTATGAATTCGGCACCGCCGACAAGGAGCTTATGGAAATCATGGCGGGCGAGCTTGAGGTGCTGCTGCCCGGGGCAAGCGGCTGGCAGACGGTCAAGGGCGGCGAGTCCTTCGAGGTGCCGGCCAATGCCAAGTTCGGCCTGAAGGTGAAAACCCTCACTGACTACTGCTGCTCCTTCCTCAAGTAAGATCTTCGCGCGGACAATACAAAAGCCCCGGGTCGACCCGGGGCTTTTGTATGGCAGGATTGGGAACCCAGGTTGCGCAGGGGTTCTTGCCTAGAAGTTCTCAAATTCCTCATCCCCGAAAGGGATCACCTCTTTGGGGCTGCCTTTTCCTGTCTGGGGCAGGGTCAGGGGCTTCTTCGCCCCGACCGGCGCCGGCCGCTTTGCCGATGCCCGCACGGGTGGTGGCTGCGGGCCGCTGCCGGCGGCATTGTTCCGCTCCCTTCCCGCGCCGCCGGTTATCATGGTCCGCAGCTCGCGGACATGGCCGAGCAGGGTGTTGCTTTCCGCAAAGAGTTCTTCCGAGGCGGAGGCGGATTCCTCGGCGGTGGCGGCATTGCTCTGCACCACGGTGTCCATCTGCTGAAGGGCGGTGTTGATCTGGCCCACCCCCTCGGTCTGTTCCCTGGCCGCCGTGGAGATCTCGGTGATCAGCACCGAAACCTTGCCGGTGCCTTCGGAAACCCTGTTGAACTCCGCATTGGTCTTCTCCACCAGAACCGTGCCTTCCTGCACCTTGCTCACCGTCTGCTCGATCAGGGAGGCGGTTTCCCGGGCCGCGTCGGCGGCGCGCATTGCCAGGCTTCGCACTTCGTTGGCCACCACGGCGAAGCCGGCGCCGGCCTCCCCGGCCCGGGCCGCCTCCACCGCCGCGTTCAAGGCGAGGAGATTGGTCTGGAAGGCGATCGCGTCGATGGTTTTGATAATTTTAGAAGTTTTCTCGCTGGCCGCGGAGATCTCGCCCATGGCGCCGGTGAGTCGCCGCATGGAAATGGCGGCCTGGCCGGCCACGCTGTTTACCTCGCTCATCACCGCATTGGCCTCTTGGGCGTTGTCGGCGCTGTGCTTGGTCATGGAGGCGATTTCCTCCATGGAGGCGGAGGTCTCCTCCAGGGAAGCCGCCTGCTCGGTGGCTCCTTCGGCCAGTTGCTGGCCGGCGCCGGCAACCTCGCCGGCCGCGGCGGAGATGTGGTTGGCGCCACCGGTCAGCCCGTTGATCGCCTTTTGCAGCGGACCGGTAATGCCGCGGGTGATGACAAAGGCCAGGGTGCAGCCACCGATGAAAATGCCCGCCGCCATGAGGACGATGATCTTCCGGAGGGTGTTGCCGCCGTGCAGCGCCGCGCCGGCAACCTCTGCTCCCTCCTCGGTATTGAGCGTGTCAAACCCGCCGATGGCTTCGCGAATCCGGTCGGCCGCCGTTTCCAGGGTTTCGGCTTTTTCCGCAACGCCGACGGGATTGTCCGCCTGGGCTGCGTCCATCATCTCCCGGGCCACCGGGGCCAGCTTGTCGTGCAGGGCGATGATGGTGTCGATCTTTGCAAGCCAGCCGGCCGTGACCAGTTCATCATCCGCGGCGATGGTCGCCCGGACGCGGCTGAAGGCCCCATCGGCCGATTTGTCCAGACTGTCGAAGCGTTCCCGATAGACGGCGTCTCCGTGGATGACGAAGTTTGCCGCGGCCAGCTGCTGGCGGCTGACCAGGAGGGCCAGTTCCCCGCCGAGATAGGCGAGGGGCAGGTGGGTGTTGTCCAGATCCCTGATCGAGGTCAGCACCCGTCCTGACTGCAAAACGGCAAAGCTTGACCCCAGGGTGGAAAGCACGATGAGGAAGCCAAAGCCTGCCGCCAGTTTTTTCCCCAGGGAAAATTGTTGAAAATTCATAGCGATTACGCTCCGGAAAAGGGTTACCCGCCTCTTTTGTCCGGGCTCGAAAAAAGAAGGCCCGGAAATTTCACGACCGCCGCAAAGGCTTTTGGTGATTGATTATAGTAACTATTGCTATAAGGACAATCTATTTTTTGCTTCCCAGGCAAGAGGGGCGAGTTCCGGGAAGAAATGGCACAGGCCCTCGGAGACGCCGGCGGCGTAATTGCCGTTCATCCCCAGGAAATCGCCCTTTGCGCAGTAAAGCCTGTCCGCTTGATTTTTTTCGGCAAGCAACTGTTCCGCCTCCCGGCGCACGGCGCTGTCCGCGTTTTTCACCAGGACGGCATTGAGGCCGCTGGTCAGGACGGCCAGGTCGTTGCCGGAATCGCCGGCAAAAACCGTATGGGGCGCGCCGATACCTTCCTGCTCCATGAGAAACCTGATCGCCGTGAGTTTGTCCGCCCTGGCCGGCAGGATATCGAGCAGCCCGAGATGCGCCGACTCGTCCACGCTCCAGATCAGGGTGGCGGCCAGGCCTTCGCGGTGCAGGCGTTCCCGCAGCAGGGAAAAAAGCGCGTCCCTGTTTATCTCCGGAGGCGTGTAGAAGCTGAGTTTGAAACGGCCCTGTTTTTCCGGCTCCTGCAGGGTCAGCTCCCGGCGATCCGCGAAAAGGCCGGCAAGATCCCTGCTGCTTTCTCCGTGCCAGTCACGGGAAAGCACGGCCTGCCATGCTTCCAGGGGCTGCCAGCCCCGGTCGCCGATGGTATAGATGGTGGTGCCCACGTCGCCGATGGCGAAATCGGGAACCGGGAGCCGGTATTCCCTGATCGCCGCAAGAAGAAGCTCCCGGTGGCGGCCGCTCACATAGGCGAGCCGGACCTCGGGTCGCCCGACCAGGGCGCGAAGAAGGGGGCGGGCCTGCGGGGATTCCGGGGCGGGGCCGTTGGGAAGAATGGTGCGGTCAAGATCGCTGCAAAGCAGGTACAATGGGATTACCTCATGGGGGGTAAGGGAAGGGGATAACGTCAGTGTATTGGAGCAGGGGAGGAAATGCAAGGGGCGGCCGCAAGGGGGGGAGTCCTTTTTCCGGCCGCGCCGAACGCAGCAAAAACGGGAAAATGGTCTGTCCCCGCATTGTTTCGGGAAATTTCCTGTGCTAGTATGGGATGATTTGGCGGTTGCGCGCGTTGTGAAATTTTTTTAAGGAAAATCCCCATGGCCAAGACGAAAAAAACGGTGTTCTTTCTTTTCTTTTTCCTGGCGTCCATCCCCGCGCTGGCCGGACAGGCGTGGATGAGCGTCGCCGTGCAGAATGGCGCGCTCAGGTTTTCCCCCATGCCCTTCGGCAGGATAGTCGCGACCCTCTCCTACGGCGAGCGGGTCGATATCCTCGCCGAGCAGGGCCTCTGGTTCAAGGTGCGGGAGCAGGCCCGGGGCAGGGAGGGCTGGCTGCACAGCGCCAGTCTGGTCACCAAAAAACTGACCCTGAGGCCCGGGGAACAGATGGGGGCCGCCGCCTCGCAGGATGAGCTGGCCCTGGGCGGCAAGGGGTTCAACGCCCAGGTGGAAGCCGAGCATAGGGCCCGGGACAGAGAGGCGGACTATACCTGGGTGGACTGGATGGAGCGGGTCATTGTCCCGGCCGAGGAGAGGCAGCGGTTTTTGGGCGAGGGCGGGCTGGTGGCCGGCGAGGCGGTGCGGCCATGAAGAACCATGCCCTGGTCATGGCCATTTTGCTTGCGGCAGGCTGTGCTTTCTTTTCGGGCGGCTGCAAAACCACCGAGGTGCTGGACAGCCTCGGCGGCATCCAGGTCGGTGGCTTTTCCATCAGCGAGTCGCAGATGGATTCCATCAAAAAAACCGCCCATGCCATGGAAAAGGCCTTTACCGACATCACGCCCGAACAGGAATACTATCTGGGCCGCGCCGTGGCCGCGAGCCTGCTCGGCAGATATCCGGTGCATGGCGACCAGGCCGCCAGTCTGTATCTCAATCGTCTCGGCCAGACTCTGGCCGAGTTTTCGGACAGGCCGGAAACTTACGGCGGCTATCATTTTCTGCTCATCGCCGACGAGGGCATCAACGCCTTTGCCGCGCCGGGCGGTCTGATCCTGGTCAGCCGGGGAATGCTGCGCTGCTGCAAGGACGAGGATCAGGTGGCCGCGGTGCTGGCCCATGAAATCGGCCATGTGCAGCAGAAGCACGGCCTGCAGGCCATCAGAAAAAGCAGATTGACCAGCGCCTTCTCCCTCATGGCCACGGAGGGGGCCAGGCAGCTGGGCAGCCCGGAACTTGCCGGCTTGACCGATATTTTTGAAAATTCCATCAATGACGTCACCGCCACCCTGGTGAACAGCGGCTATTCCCGCGCCTTTGAGCGGGAGGCGGATGCGGCCGCCCTGGCCATCTTGAGCCGGGCGGGGTACGACCCCCGGGCCCTGGTCGCCATGCTCGGCGAGATGGAGGCGCGCTTGCAGCCGAAAAGCCTTGATTTCGCCAAGACCCATCCCGACCCGACCGAGCGCATCGAGGAGCTTGCCCCCCTGCTTGCCAGCGCTAAGGAGGCAAGCGGCAAGGCTCTCCGCCGGAAACGGTTCCAGCTTGCGCTGGCGGGAATCTGATGGGGAAAAAGACCCTTGCCGGCCTGGGGCTTGCTCTGCTGGCCTTTGGCCTGGCCCTGCTTTGCGGGCGGCTTGGCCTGCTGGATGACCTGGAGAACACCGCCTGGCGCTGGCGGGTTGCCGCCTTTGCCGAGCCGCGGTCCAGCACCGGCCGGATCCGTATCATCGCCCTGGACCAGAAAAGCCTTGATTGGGGCAGCCGGGAAAACGGTCTTTCCTGGCCGTGGCCCCGCCAGGCCTATGCCACGCTCTTCGCTTTTTGTCGGCGGGCCGGCGTCAGGGTCATCGCCCTGGACATGCTTTTCAGCGAGCCGTCGCTTTACGGGCCGGCTGACGATCAGGCACTGGGCGCCGCCATGGCCGAAAACGGCCGGGTGGTTGCCAGCTGCATCCCGGCCGGCGCGGCCTGCACCCTGCCGGTGCCGGAGGTTGTCGAGGGGGCGGCCCGGCTGGCGAGCATCAGCGGCCGGCCCGATGCCGACGGCGTTTTCCGCCGGGCGCCCCTCCTTGTCACGGCAGGCGAAAAGCAGATCCCTTCCCTCGCCCTCGCCGCCTATCTCGTCGGGGCGGGAGGCGAGATCCCCCATGCCCTTTCCGGGCGCGGGCTGCGGCTTGGAAATCGGCTCGTGCCCACGGACGGGGCAGGGCGAAGCATCCTCAATTTCCGGGGTCCGGCGCAGACCATCCGCACCATCTCCATGGCCGCCGTGATCCAGGCCGAGCTGCAAATAGAGGCGGGAGAGAAGCCAGCCCTTGCCCCCGAGGAGTTGGCGGACGCCTATGTTTTCGTGGGCATGACCGCGCCGGGCCTCTTTGATCTCAGGGCGGCACCCCTGGCCGGCGTCTATCCGGGGGTGGAGATCCACGCCACCATGCTCGACAATCTCCTCGCCAATGATTTTCTCCGGGACAGCCCGGCCTGGCTGAATCTGGGCGCGCTGTTGCTCATGGCTCTTGTCGCGGCGGTCGCCAGCCTTTTTTGTCGGAACGCCTGGCACTCGCTCCTCGCTTTTTTCCTCCTGCTGCCGCTGCCCCTCGCCGGTGGCTTTGCGGCATATCGACAAGGGCTGTGGCTGCCGGTCGCCGTTCAGAGCCTCGCCGTGCTGCTTTCCCTGCTCGGCGGCGTCCTGTTCAATTTTGCCACCGAGGGCCGCAAAAAAAGGTATATCAAGAGGGCCTTCGGCCAGTATCTGCACCCGACGGTGATCGAACAGCTGGTCAACCAGCCGGAGCGGCTGCGGCTGGGGGGCGAGAAGCGGGAGCTTTCCATCTTCTTCGCCGATCTTCAGGGATTTACCACCCTTTCCGAGCAGCTGGATCCGGAGCGGCTCACCCTGCTGCTCAACGAATATCTCTCCGCCATGACCGAGATCATCATGGAAGAGGGAGGAACCATCGACAAGTATGAAGGTGACGCCATCCTCGCCTTCTGGAACGCGCCCCTTGCCCAGGCCGACCATGCCCGGCGCGCGGTGCGCGCGGCCCTGCGCTGCCAGGCGCGGCTTGCCGCCAAAAGGCCGGAGTTCAAGAGCCGTTTCGGTTTCGATCTTTTCATGCGGGTGGGGATCAACACCGGCACGGTGCTGGTGGGAAACCTGGGCTCCAGCCAGCGTTTCGATTACTCCATCCTCGGCGACGGCGTGAATATTGCCGCCCGCCTCGAAGGGGTGAACAAGGAATTCGGTACGCCGATCCTCATCTCCGCGGCAACCAGGCAACAGCTGGGTGAGGATTTTCTGGTGCGGGAAATCGGCAGGGTCAAGGTCCTGGGGCGAGAAGAGCCGATCACGATTTTCGAACCGATGGCCGAAGGGAAAACCGCCATGCCCGCCCCGCTTTGCGCTTTTGCCCGGGGGCTTGCCCGGTATTATCAGGGCGATTTCCCCGAGGCGCTGGCCTGTTTCGGCCCATTGGCCGCAGAGGATGCACCGGCCGCCCGTTACGTGGACCGGTGCCGGGTCCTGCTGGCTGCTCCGCCCCCGGGCTGGGACGGGGTCTGGAAGATGAGCGGGAAATGAGGCGGCGGGAATCTTTTGCCAATGGGTGATTCCGTGAACGAGGAGCGCGTGGCCAGGCAGGGAGGATCAGCAGGCGCCGGCCTGCGCCTGATCAAACCCTATCTGGCAAGGTATGCCTCCCGTCTGGCCGGCGGCTTCGTTGCCCTCGTCATCGTCGATCTTCTCCAGCTGGGGATTCCCCGGTTTATCAAGCAGGCGGTGGATCTTCTCGAAAGCGGCAAGGCGAGCCAGGCCGCTCTGGCCAGAAGCGCCCTGGCCATCCTTCTTCTTGCCCTGGCCATCGCGGGAACCCGCTTCCTCTGGCGCTATCTGCTTCTCGGCTTTTCCCGCCTCCTGGAGCGCGACATCCGGGCGGCCTTCTTCCGCCACCTCCTCGGCCTCGACCGCGTTTTTTTCCAGCAACGGCCGGTGGGTGAAGTGATGGCCCTGGCCAGCAACGATCTCGCCGCCGTGCAGCTTGCCGCCGGCATGGGGATGGTGGCCAGCATCGATGCCGCGGTCATGAGCCTTGCCGCTCTGGCCTGCATGGCCTATATCAGCCCCTCTCTCACCCTGACCGCGCTGTTGCCCATGCCGTTGCTGGCGCTCCTCACCAAGCTGCTTTCCCGGCGGCTGCACCGGCGGTTTCTCGCGGTGCAGGAACAGTTCTCCCGCCTCACCGAGGCCGCGAGAAGCGCCGTCAACAATATCAGGCTGCTCAAGGCCTATGGGCAGGAGAGAGCGCAGGTAAAGGGTTTCGGCCGGCTGGGGCGGGATTACGTGCGGGACAATATCCGGCTGGCCATGGTGCATGGCACCCTGTTTCCCATTTCCGGCCTGGTCGGCAACGCAAGCCTCCTGCTGGTGCTTTTCTTCGGTGGTCGGCAGGTCATTGCCGCCACCATCACCATGGGCGATTTCGTAGCCTTCATCTCCTATCTTGGCATGCTGACCTGGCCCATGATGGCGGTGGGCTGGGTGGCCAACCTCTTCCAGCGCGGCATGACCTCGCTGGGCCGCCTGGCCGAGGTGTTCGCCAGCGAGTCATCCCTGGCCGAGCCCCTGGCGCCGGAGGAATTACCCGCCGATCTCGGAATCAGGGCCGAGAATCTTTCCTTCTCCTACGGCGGGCAGAGCCCGGCCGCCCTGCGTGGCTTCAGTTTTCAGATCCGGGCCGGAGAGACGGTGGGCATTGTCGGTAGGAGCGGCAGCGGCAAGACCACCCTCTGTCATCTGCTCGCCCGCCTCTATCCGGTTGCCGACCAGTCCCTCTTCTTCGGCGGCAGGGATGTCAACCGGCTGGCCATCGCGGCGGTGCGCGGCAGGATCGCCTATGTGCCCCAGGATGTTTTGCTCTTTTCCGAGACCATTGCCGCCAACATCGCCTTGGGCAGGCCGGAGGCAACCATGGCGGAAATCGAAGAGGCGGCCCGGCTCTGCCAGATCCATGAGGAGATCATGGCTTTTCCCCAGGGCTATGAAACCAGAATCGGTGAACGGGGGGTGAAGCTCTCCGGCGGGCAGAGGCAGAGAATCTCCCTGGCCCGGGGTGTGCTCCTCGATCGGCCCGTGCTCATCATCGACGACAGCCTGTCCGCAGTTGATCTCGAAACCGAACAGGCCATCATTCGCGGTCTTGCCGGACATCTGTCCGGCCGGACCTGCCTGATCGTTTCCCACCGCATCGCTCCCCTGAAGGAGGCGGCCCGCATTCTGGTTCTCGAAGAGGGGAGGGTGCTTGCCGAGGGAGAGCATGATCAACTCCTGGCCCGCAGCGATTTCTATCGGACCATGTACCGGCAGCAGCGCCGGCCGACCGGAGAAGAGGAGAGGGGCCATGCGGGATAATTACGGCTATTTTGAGGAAGAGCAGCTGGGCAAGCTCGGGGACTTCAGCCTCTGGCGGCGGCTCATGGTGCTGGGCCTGCCCTACTGGCAGGGGGCCGTGCTCGCGGTCCTGCTCTCCCTGCTGGTGGTGGCCTGCTCCCTCTCCCTGCCCCACATCCTCAGGCTGGCGGTGGACGAGGCCATCGTCAAGGCTGGCCTTGCCCCGGAGCTGCGCCTGGAAAAACTGGCCCGGCTGGCCGCCGCATTCTTCGGCCTGATGGTTTTCGAGTTTTTCGGCAACTTCTTTCAGGTTCTGGTCCTGGAATGGACCGGCCAGCGCATCATGCACCAGCTCCGGCAGCTGCTCTTTTCTCACCTGTTGCGCCTTGAGCTGCCGTTTTTCTCGAACAACCCGGCGGGCAAGCTGGTGACGAGGCTCACCAACGATATCCAGAACATGCACGAGATGTTCACCTCGGTCATCGTCACCCTGTTCAACGATTTTCTCAAGCTGGTCGGTATTCTCGCCGTCCTCTTCTGGATGAACTGGCGGCTTGCCCTGCTTCTCTGTCTGCTGCTGCCGGTGATGCTCGTAAACACCGTCTGGTTCAGTCGTCTGGCCCGGGACGCTTTCCGGCAGATCCGCACCGGGCTTGCGCGGATCAACGCCTTTCTGCAGGAGGCGCTTTCCGGGCTGACGATCATCCAGCTCTTCCTGCGGGAGGAGCGGACAGCGGCGCAATTTGCCGCCTTGAACGATAAGTACTACGGGAAAACCCTTCTGCAGATCAGGATTTTCGGCATCTTCCTGCCCGCCATCGAGGTGATGAGCGCCCTGGCCATCGGCGCCATCCTCTGGTACGGCGGCAGCCAGATCATGGCCGGCACCATGAGCATCGGCGTTCTCGTCGCCTTTCTCTCCTACATGCGGCTTTTTTTTCAGCCCCTGCGCGAGCTTTCCCAGAAATATTCCATTGTCCAGTCGGCCCTGGCCTCGGCGGAACGGATCTTTCAGCTCCTCGACAGCCGGGAGGTTCTGCCGCTTGCCGCGGCGCCGGCGAGGCCTGACCGGCTCAGGGGGGAGATCGAGTTCAGAAAGGTCTCCTTCGCTTATGACAAGAGCCAGCCGGTGCTCAGGGATTTCTCCCTTGCGATCCGACCCGGCGAAACCCTCGCCATCGTCGGCGCCACCGGCAGCGGCAAGACCACCATCATCAATCTCCTGGAGCGTTTCTATGATCCGGATGCGGGGCAGGTGCTCCTCGACGGCATTGATCTGCGGGCGCTGGCCCCGGACTGGCTGCGGAGCCAGGTCGGCCTGGTGATGCAGGACGTCTTCCTGATTCCCGGCACGATCCGGGAAAACATCATGCTCGATCAGCCGAAAAGCGACGGAGAACTCATGGAGATCCTGGCGAAGTCCCAGCTTGGCCCCTTTCTCGCCCGGCTCCCCCAGGGCCTTGATACAAAAGTGGGCGAGGGCGGCATGGACCTTTCCGCCGGCCAGCGGCAGTTGCTGGCCTTTGCCAGGGTGCTGGCCAGGGAACCCCGGATTCTGGTGCTCGACGAGGCAACTTCCAGCGTGGATGCGGAAAGCGAAATGCTCATCGAGGAGGTGATTAAAGCGTCCTTTGCCGGCCGCACCAATATCGTCATCGCCCATCGGCTTTCCACCATCCGCCGGGCGGACCGCATCCTGGTTCTGGCCAGGGGCGAGATCGTGGAGCAGGGCACCCATGCGGAACTGGTGAAGGCGGGCGGGGTGTACAACCGGTTGCTCACCATCTTCGCAGCGGGATGATTTTTTCCTTTGGGATCGGTCCATTAAGTTTGATTAAATTTCTTTTTTTTGTGCTATGATGGGGTCTCTGCCCCATATTCATCGAGGAGAACGGATGTTCCAGGAAAGCGAACTCGTCAATCTTATCCTTGCCGTCGTCGCCCTCGCCATCCTCCTGCCGCGCATGCGCCGGCGGGAGCTCCGTGATCTTACCCCGGTTTTTGCCGGTTTCTTCCCGCTCTTCGCCGCCCTGGTTTTCACGGTCATCGAAGGCGTGGTTCTCCCTGATTTTTTCAACACCCTTGAACACGCCTGTTACGCGGCAAGCGGCCCGGTCTTTGCCATTGCCCTGCGCGGGATGTCCGGCCGTGCCGACGACAAGGACACCGCCCCATGAGCTTCATCGGCATCCTTGATCTGGTCAGCCTGCTGGCCTTCGCGCTCGCTCTGTTCTGGGCCTGCCGGTTGCCCCGGCAACGGTACGGCGCCGCCGCCAAACTGTTGCTCTGTCTCTTTCTCGCCTGCTACGTCCTGGCCCAGCTCTCCAACGTGCTCGAGTATTTTGCCGTCACCATTTATTTCGACCGCTACGAGGACTACCTGGAGGTCCTGGTCTTGCCTCTCTTTGTCTTCTTTGTTTTTTCGGTGGAAACCTGGCGGGAGCTCCGGCAGAGGGAGCGGATGGAAAAAACGCTGCAGCGGCAGGCGGACCAGCTTGTCGCCGAGAACCGGGAGCGGCGACAGGCCGAGACTGATCTCAGGCAGGAAAAGGAGCGGCTGGAGAAGATCACCGCCATGATGGGCGCGGGCCTTGCCGTCATCTCCCGGGATTATAAAATCACCTGGGCCAACCGGGTCATCGTTGACATCTTCGGAGACCCCGTCGGCAAACCCTGCCATCTCTCCTTCAATCGCGAGGAGCAGGTCTGCCCGGATTGCGGGGCTCGGCAGATCTTCGAGGACGGAAAGGAGTATGTGCAGCGCGAGATCTGCGGCGTCGACCGACAGGGGCAGAAGGTCTGGTCGGAAGTCATCGTCACCCCGATTTACGACGCTGATGGCGCTGTCGCCGCGGCGTTGGAGGTGCTTATCCCCATAACGGAGCGGAAAAAGGTCCAGGCGGAAAAAGAGCAGCTGGAGACGCAGCTGCGGTATTCCCAGAAGATGGAGGCGGTGGGTACCCTGGCCGGCGGTATTGCCCACGATTTCAACAACCTGCTCTATGTCATTCTCGGCAACGCGGAAATGACCGCCCTGAAAATTCCCAAGGAAAGCGAGTTGCAGAAAAACCTCGCCGAAATCCTCAAAGCCTGCCGGCGGGCCTCGGAGCTGGTCAACCAGATCCTCACCTTCAGCCGGAGTTCGGAAAAGGAGCGGCTTCCCTTGTGTCTCGCCCCCATTGTCAAGGAATCCCTCAAATTCCTGCGGGAAACCCTGCCCACCACCATTGAAATCAGAGAGCAGATCCACAGCCAGTGCGGGCAGGTGCTTGCCGAGGTGGGGCAAATCCACCAGCTGCTGGTGAACCTCTGTACCAACGCGGCCGAGGCCATGCGGGACAGGGGCGGCATCCTGACCGTGCGTCTGGAAGAGGTGGAGGCGCGCGCGGCGGGGGGGAAAGAGGAGCAGCCCGGCAGCCTGCTCAAGCTGACCGTGGCCGATACCGGGGTCGGCATGAGCGAAGGGGTGGTTGCCCGGATGTTCGAACCCTATTTCACCACCAAGGAGCGCGGCAAGGGCACGGGCTTGGGGCTGGCCACCGTGCACGGCATTGTCGAGGCGCACGGCGGTTCCATCGAGGTGGAAAGCAACGCCGGGCAGGGAACCAGGGTAATGGTGTCTTTGCCGTTGCTTGCCCGGGCCGGCGGCGAGGCGGAAGGGGATCTGCGCGCCGAAGGGGCCGCGGCGGCCGGGCAGGGAGAGGCTCGGCCCCTGGTGCTGGTTGTCGATGATGAAGAGGCCATTGTCCGCTTCCTCACCGAGATGCTCGACCAGGCCGGATACGAGGTGGAAGGTTTTGCCGACAGCCGGCTGGCCTGGGAGACCTTTGTCCGGAAGCCGGACCGCTACGATCTGGTCATCACCGATCAGACCATGCCCGGCCTGACCGGTCTTGATCTGGCCAAAAACATCCTGGTCCTCCGCGCCGACCTGCCGGTGATTCTCGCCACCGGCCACAGCGAAGAGGCGACCCGGGAGCTGGCGGGCAACATCGGCATCAGCCATTTTCTGAAAAAACCGGTTTCCCTCGCCAATCTGCGCGCGGTGGTGGCAAAGGTCCTGACCCCCGGGGAAGAGGCTTCCCCAGAGCAGGCCGCTGCAGAAGATTCCGCGCCGCGTTGAGGCGGTTTTCCCGGTCTCCCGCGCCGGGCGCTCGACCCCATGCCGGTATTCTGACCGAGGACCCAAATGAGCCATCCGGAAAATGATTCGCCCTGCCCCTGCGGCACCGGCCTTGCTTTTGCGTGGTGCTGCCAGCCCTATCTGCAGGGGCGCCTTATTCCTCTGAGCGCGGAGGCGCTCATGCGTTCCCGCTATGCCGCCTTTGTCGGGCAGGATGCCGACTATCTCCGGCAATCCTGGCATCCAACCACCAGGCCCGCGACCCTTGACCTGCACGATCAGGCGGAGATAGTCTGGCTCGGACTCGAGATCCTCGCCAGCCAAGGCGGGCAAGCGGAAGATTCGCGGGGGGAGGTGGAGTTTGTCGCCAGGTTTTCCGCGGCCGGCAAGGAGCATCGCCTGCATGAGCGCTCGGTGTTTTTCAAGGAGAACGGCCGCTGGTTTTACCTGGACGGCAGGATCGACCCCGGGAGAAAGCCGGTGGAGCGCGAAAAGGTTGGCCGCAATGAGCCGTGTCCCTGCGGCAGCGGCGGAAAATACAAGAAATGCTGCATGGGCCGGTAGGGGTGACGCCGAACGGGTTCTGCTTGGGCGGCGGGGCTACTCCTTATCTTCCACCAGATAATCCTTCAGCTTCTCCAGAAGGCTTTCCGGCAGCTCTTCGTCGTACATGAAGGCCTGGGCCTCCTCGCCGCTGATCCGTTGCTTCACTTCCAGAGGAAGCGAGCGGAGCAGCGCCACCTTTTCCGGATTGGGTTTTTTTTTCGTGTCGTCGGGCATGGAGAACCTCTCTGTTGTTGATTGATGACGGGCGAGGATGCCCGGGATGGATTTTCCAGATCCTCTCAGGTGCGCCAGGATATCTTGAGCGCGTCCCGGGGCGGGATTCGCTGATAGCGGAATTTGGCAAAGCCCAGCATCATGGCGCCGTATACCTTGTGGCCGGCCGCCCCCCCCCCGCAACTGTATGCATCCTGGCCGGCAACCGCAAACCGGGATGGCGATTTTTTTGTTTCTGTTTAAGGAGGCCCATGCGCTACCTGGGTTTTTTTAGCGTCTTTTTTCTGCTCTATGGAGCCATGCACGTCTATGGCCTGCGGGTGCTGGGCCGGGCCTGCCCCGGCCTGCGTCCGTGGCGTTGGGCGCTTCTCTGCCTGCCTCTGGTTCTTTCGCCCATGCTGGTGCGGTTTCTGGAGAGAATGGGTTTTGAAGCCATCGCCCTGCCCCTCGCCTGGGGCGCCTATCTCTGGATGGGATTTTTCTTTCTCTTCGTGGTCAACGCCGCGGCCCTCGATTTTCTCTGGGCCGTCTGCCGCCTGGCCGCGTCCGTCATGCCTGGCGGCAGACGACAGGACGCCTGGACGGCCGGAGGGCGTTTCTGGCTTCCGCTGGTCGCGGCAGCGGGAATTTCCCTCTATGCCTGGCAGGAGGCCCGGCAGCCGATCCTTGAGGAGGTCACGATCGTTTCCGGGAAGATCCCGGCCAAGATCGAGGAAATACGGGTTGTCCAGCTCTCCGATCTCCACCTCGGCCTGCTGACGGGCGAGAAGCGGCTCGCCGGGATTCTGGCGCTGGTGCGGGCGGCGCGGCCGGATATCCTGGTCGGCACCGGTGATCTGGTGGACGGGCAGACCGGACGGCTGAACGGCCTCACCGGCCTTTTCCGGGAAATTCCCGCCCCCCTGGGCAAGTATGCCGTGCTCGGCAACCATGAGTGGTACGCCGGAGTCGCGCAGTCCGTAACCTTTCTCGAAGCGGCCGGCTTCACGGTGCTGCGCGACGAGGCGAGAGACGTGGCCGGCCTCCTTGTCGTGGCGGGCATTGACGATGCCCGGACCTCCGGGGCCGGCGCCGGGAAGAGCGGGCGGGAAGAGAAGCTGTTGCGGCTGCTGCCGGGCAACATCTTCCGTCTTTACCTGAAGCACCGGCCGCTGCCGCCGGCACATGCCGGCGACCTCTGCGATCTTCAGCTTTCCGGTCATGTGCATAAAGGGCAGATCTTTCCCTTCGGCTTTCTGGTCCGGCGGGTTTTTCCCTTTCCCACCGGTCTGATCGAGGTCGCGGTCGGAAAATATCTCTATACCAGTCGCGGCGCGGGCACCTGGGGTCCCCCCCTGCGCTTTCTGGCCCCGCCCGAGGTCACCCTCATCCGTCTGCGACCCGCCCCGGGATGATTTTTCCCCGGCTCTCGCCCCAGGGAGCCGTCTCAGCCCGGTCTAACGGCCTTCGGCCAGGGTATTGCCATGGTCGGGGGCCTGGGGCAGGCGAGTCGGGGCGCTCACGGTCACGGTGGTCCCCTTGCCCGGCGCCGAATCGATCCTGACCGTGCCATTGATGAGTTCAACGCGTTCGGTGATGCCGGCCAGGCCAAAGCCCTGCCCCTTGAGTTCGGGGGCGAAGCCCACCCCTTCGTCGCGGACGATGAGAGTGACCCGCTCCGGCTCAAAGGTGAGGAGAAGGCCGGCGGTGTCCGTTTTGGCGTGGCGGAGGATGTTGGTGAGCGTTTCCTGGGCCACCCGGAAGAGAACGGTTTCAATGACCGGATCGAGGCGCTTCTGTTTTCCCTCCACCGTAAAGGTGATCCTGATCTTCCGGCTGAACCACTTTTCCTCGGTCAGGTGGCGGAGCGCCGGCACCAGGCCGAAATCGTCCAGTTGCGCCGGCCTGAGATCATGGACCAGCCGGTAAAGGGCCTGGGACATCTCCTGGCAGAGGCCCTGGGAGCGCGCGAGCAGGGTCAGCGCCTTTTCCTCCCCGGGGATGGCCGTTTTGAGCGCGGCCAGATTCAGGCTGGCCGCCGTGAGGATCTGGGCCGTGTCGTCGTGGAGCTCCCTGGAGATCCGGCTGCGTTCTTCCTCCTGGGCGAGAACGATGTGGCGGAGGAGCTTCTGGTGCAGCTCCTTGCGTTTCAGGAGTTCGTCCTGCACCTGCTCCAGGGCGGCGAGTTTTTCCTGCTGGGCCGTGAGCAGCTCCTGCTGCCTGCATTTTTCCGCCAGATGGGAGGCATGGATGAGGTTGCCCATGGTGAAGAGGGCGAGCAGGGTGCGGACAAGCTGGATGGGGATGCCGGTGAGTTCCTGGAAAAGCTCGCTGTTGATGAACGGTGCCGGGTAAATTTCCGCCCGGGAAGCGAAGATCTGGGTGAGGGCGTAACAGGCGAATCCCAGGGCGGCCAGCCGGTAGGAGTTGCCCAGTGCCCGGTTTTTTTCTCTGTTCTGGCGGGCGTGATTTTTGAGGGCCATGGCCGCCAGAAGAGCGCCCGGCAGGGCCAGAATGTAGCGGGCCAGGGCGTCGGCGCATTTCAGACAATTGGGGGCGGCCTTCCAGGGAAGGATGTGATTGATGAGGATGGCGATCACATAGAAGAGGAGAAAGCCCATGCTCACATAAAGACTGGCCGCGGTGGGGCGCGGGCTTGGCCGGAAGGCCTGGACCCCGAAGGCGGTAAGCGCGGCAAAGGATATGGTCAGAAAGGAAAGCTTGACCAGCATGAAGGATTTCGGAATCGTCATGTCCAGCCAGACCCCTTGCAGGATGACGATTTCCAGCCACTGGTGCACGGCATTGAGGATGCCGAACACGGCAAGGGTTTTGAGGAAACTGGCCTCGGCGGCATCGGAAGAACGGCCCGCCTCCAGGGCCATGGCCAGGCCCATGCTGAAAAAGGCCAGACCGTAAATAAAATACATGAGGATGTAGTTCAGTTTCATGAAGTCAAAGTACATGGGGCGGCCGAGGGAAAGGGTTGGGTGGGCTTTGCGGCGAAGCATCCCAGGGGGACGAGGGGAGCATGGCGGCCTTAGGCGGGGCAGTGCCCGCATTCTCGGTGTATTTGCCGGGAATAGACAGAGGTTTTTGTGGTATTTTTCACAAAACTTTGGGGCAAAAGAAAATTATCTGGTAATTTCTATACTCATACCGGAATCAGGTAAGGTTTGCAAAATAAAACAGAGAAAATTGGGGTGATGTATCCAATGCTGCCCGGTCCGGAATCCGCAGGGGGATAATGGCCGGCAGGAGGCAACGGGGAGTTGTTGATAAGGCAATGGGACAAGAAACGGCAGGGTACGAAAAAATGGATCAGCCGCGGGTGCTTTCCGCCCTTTTTTATCCGCGGGCGGACTGGACTGCGCCCCCAGGCGGGGCCGAGGATCTTGAGATCGAAGTGGAGCCGGGGGTGCGCCTCATGGCCCGTTTTTTTCCGTGCCCTGACCCGGCCGCGGTCACCATCCTTTTTTTCCACGGCAATGGGGAAGTTGTAAGTGACTATGACGAGGTGGGGCCTGGCTATGTCGGCCAAGGGCTTAATTTCTTCGCCGTCGAATACCGGGGCTACGGCAGGAGCGGCGGCACCCCCACGGTGCGGACCCTGCTCTCCGACGCGCATAAGGCCTTTGCCCGGATCAGGGAATGGCTGGCCGCCCGGGGGCGTACCGGCCATCTGGTGGTCATGGGCCGCTCGTTGGGCAGTGTGGCGGCCATCGAGCTTGCCGCCACGGAAGCGGCGGTGGAAGGGCTCATCGTCGAAAGCGGCATCGCCAGAACCCTGCCGCTTCTCAGCTCCATCGGCATCGATGTCAAGGCCCTGGCCCTCACCGAGGGGGACGGCTTCGGAAATCTCGAAAAGATGGCGCAGGTGCGCAAGCCTACCTATATTCTCCATGCCCAGCATGACCAGATAATCCCTCTTGTGCAGGCCGAGGAACTGCAAAGCGTCTGCCCGGCCCGGAGCAAGGAATTCCAGATGATTCCGGGGGCCGATCACAACAATATCCTGGCAAAGACCGGCAGGCTCTACTTTCAGGCGATCAAACAGTTTGTGCGAAGGGTGGGCAAGTCCCACGCACCGCGGCGGGCCGGGCTGCGCGCATAAGCGAAAAGAAAAGGGGGGCTATGGCAAAGGGGCGGGAACGGGCTCGGCAGGGCGGCAGTATCACCATCGAGTGGAGTGGTTTCCTGGTGGGGGTGCTTGGCGCGGCGGCCGTGGCAACAGGCCTTTTTGAGCCGGCCGGTGGGCTTTCCCTGCCGGCAATGATCGTCGCCGGAGCCGTGGTCGCTTTTTCCCTGCTGGAATACGGCCTGCGCCAAAGCCGGGCGAGGGAGACCCCCTCTTTCGCCGACAGCGGTCTGATCCTGCTCTGGCTGACGGCGGCCTGGATTCCTTTCCGCCATTTCCACGCGGTTGCCCCGCAATTCTTTCTTCTCCCCGTGGGCATGATCGCCTGGCTGGCCATCAGCTATCCCCTCTCGCTGCTGTTGTTCCCCTTTCTGCTGGTGGTGGTGATGGAGGGTGGTCTTTCTCTTCTGGGCTTCCAGGATCCCTATACCCTGGCCGGCAATCTGGTCAGCTACGGGGCTGCCGGTCTTTGTCCGCGTCTCTTCTTGAGCGGCAAGGCCTATCGCCGCCGGGTGCGCAAGGCCCTGGTCCGGGAAAAGCGGGATGCCGCCAGTCGGGAATATGCCCGCGACCTTGGTTTTTTTTCGGCAATGCCTGACATCCTCAATGTCCTGCCCGAGGGGGATTGCCTTGAGGACCCCGAGGCCGGCAGCCAGCCGGCGGTGGAGACCATCGCCGCCGCCTTCGCCCTGCAGCTGGAATTGATCCGCGAAACATTGCAGGTCGCGACGGTGGCCCTGCTCTGGCCCGACCCGGACGGCACGGAATACCGGCTGCGCAGCATCGCCACCGGTCGCGCCGATATCGATGTCGGACCATACCGGGTGGGAACGGGCATCACCGGCGCTCTTCTGGGCAGCAATGAACTGGTCGGCGTGGCGCCGGTCACCTCTTCCCAGACCGGGTTGCCCTATTATCGCAACCAGCAGGAGGTGGGCGGCATCCTCGCCGTCCGGTTGCCCGACGGCGGCAATCAGTGGCTTGGCTTTGACGGCAAGAAGGTGGCGCCCATTCTCTGCGTGGACAGGCAAAGTCAGGCTCCCTGGAGCGAACGGGAAAAAGAGGCCGTGCGGTTGGCCGCCCGCAAGCTCCTGCTCGACGTGGGCATGAGCAGGCAGTTTCGGGCCATGGCCCAGGAACGCAGCGTTATCCAACGGGTCTGCATTGCCCTCCGGGAACTGAACGGCGTACTCGGCCTGGAGCAGGTGCTGGTCGCCACGGTCAAGGCGGTGCGACTGCTGGTCCGGGTGGATTTTATTTCCATCAGCCTGGTGCAGGGCGCGCACCACCGCATCGCCATGGTGGAGGGGGGGGAAGCCGCAAAACTGCAGGGCCGGGAGTTCCTTCGGGATGAAGGGCTGGTGGGGCAGGTGCTGAAAATCAGGCGGCCATTGCCGGCGATGGCCAAAAGTCACGGCCCCACCCAGGTGTTCGGCTGTGAACATCTCGTGAGCGGTTACTCCTCATTGCTGGTGGTGCCTCTTCTCAGGGAAGAGGGAGAAGCGGTGGGGGCCCTGACCGTCGCCGCCGTCGAAGCCGAGGTTTTCAGTCAGGCCCGCCAGGAAATTCTCGAACTCATCGCCGCCCAGGTGGCGGTGAAGATCGATCTCGGCCAGGCGCATGAACAGATCAACCGGCTGGCCACCACCGACGGGCTTACCGGCCTCAGCAACCATCGCACCTTCCAGCATGGCTTCGACATGATGCTGAAAAGGGAGGAGCGCCGCTCGGGCTCCCTCTCCCTGCTGCTCTGCGACATCGATTATTTCAAAAAGATCAATGATACCTATGGCCATCCCTTTGGCGACAAGGTTTTGAAGGGGGTGGCCGAGGTGCTGCGCGGCGCTGTGCGTTCCGTGGATCTTGTCGCCCGTTACGGCGGCGAGGAGTTCGCCATTGTCCTTGAGGATTCCAGCGAAAAGGGCGGCGCGCAGATGGCCGAGCGCATCCGGCAGGAGATCGAGAAGCTGGTTTTTCGCCATGAGGGGCAGCCGGTCCGGGTTGCCATGTCCCTGGGGCTGGCCGTCTATCCCAGGCACGGGGCGGAGAAGTCGCTTCTGATCGCCCGGGCTGACCAGGCTCTGTATCGGGCCAAGCAGCAGGGCCGCAACCGGGTTGTGCTCTGGCGGGAGGAGCCGGCCTGAAGCGAAGCGGAAAAGGGCGCCCCCTCACACCGTGAAGAGGACGATGGCGACCAGGGCAAAGAACATGCCGAAAATCTGCTTGATGGTGATGGGCTCGCGGAGAAAAATGGCGGCCAGCACGATGGTGATCAGGGGGTAGAGGGCGGTCATGCTCACCACCAGCGAGATCCTGCCCCGGCTTGCCGCGGCGAAATAGAAGAGGGTGCCCAGCATGCCGGCGATGCCGGTGAGCAGGGCAAAGAGGATCCCCTTGGGGTGCGTCTCCGGCTCGAAGCCGACCAGGAAGAGGCTCCCCAGGCCGACCAGCATGGCCCCGGCGATTTCATAGATCAGGGCGCTGGTGGGGTGCATGTAGGTCACGGAGAGTTTCGGGAAAAACCCCCACAGACCGTAGATGATCAGGGCGATCAGGGCGGGAGGGAACCAGCTGTCCATGGGGGTAGTCCTCTCTGCGAGAAGAGATTTATCCGCTGCCGAAACGTATCTTTTGCCAAACTGCTTCATTATAGCGTCATTGGGCCTTTTTTATAAGGAGGTTTTATGCCTGAGTTGAGAGATTCCTTGGGTCACCGGTATTTCCAGGAGACAAAGCTTGCCCGCGACGGCATGCGCTCCCAGCTGCGGTCTTCCATCCAGGAGACGGAAACCTTCAAGACCTATCCGGAGGCGGAGAAGATCCTTCTGCCCAGAACCTGGCCCGGAGAAGGGCCGTCCCTGGTCGAGATCCTCCAGCAGCGCCGTTCCCTGCGCAAATTTGCCGACACCCCTCTTTCCCTTTCCGACCTGGCCCTGCTTCTCTGGGCCAGCCAGGGCATAACCGGCCGGTCCGGCTTCTATTTTTTCCGCACCGCTCCCTCGGCCGGCGCCCTCTATCCTCTGGAAACCTATCTGGCCATCGAGCGGGTCGAGGGACTGGCGCCCGGGCTCTACCATCTCGACGTGCAGGGTTTTCAGCTGGAGCGGCTGCGCGCGGCAAGCCCTGGGCAGGCCCTGGCCGCAGCTTGCCTTGCTCAGGGTTTCCTGGCCCGGGCCGCGGTCAACTGCATCTGGACCGCCGTCTTCCGGCGCAGCATGGCGAAGTATGGCCATCGGGGGGGCAGGTATATTGGCATGGATGCCGGGCATGTCTGCCAGAATCTGATTTTGGCCGCGGAATTCCTTGGCCACGGCGTCTGTCCGGTGGCCGCGTTTTTCGATGACGAGGTCAACGCCCTTATCGGCGTTGACGGCATCGAGGAATCCACCCTCTACCTCGCCTCCATCGGCGCAAGGCGCGAGCCATAACCATGTTGTTCAATACCTTTGTTCATATCCCCGGCATCGGCGAAACCACGGAGCGTCGTCTCTGGGAGGCGGGTATTCTCAGCTGGGATGATTTCGTCGAGCCTTTTCCCGATTTTCTGCCCGGTCAGAAGGTGCGGATTATCCGCGAGCATCTGGAGCGCGGCCGACAGGCGCTCACCCGCTCGGCGGCCGCCTTCGCCCGGCAGCTGCCGGCGGCTCAGCGCTGGCGACTGTATCCCCATTACCGGCATTCGGTGGCCTTCCTCGATATCGAAACCAACGGCCTGAGTTTTGCGCACAGTGAAATAACCGCCGTCAGCCTCTATGACGGGTTGGCGGTCCACACCTACGTGCAGGGGGAAAATCTTGAACAGTTCGCCGAGGACATCGGCCGCTACGAGCTGCTGGTCACCTATAACGGCAAGGCCTTTGATCTTCCCATGCTCGCCCGCCATTTCGGCCCATGCTTTGACCAGATGCACATAGACCTGCGCCCCCTTCTGCAGAAATTGGGATTTGTCGGCGGCCTCAAGGGTTGCGAAAGGCAGCTGGGTCTTGATCGCGGAGGCCTTGCCGGGCTTGACGGCTATTGCGCGGTGCTGCTCTGGAACGAGTACCGGCGGAGCGGAGAGAGGAGGGTGCTGGAGACGTTGCTCGCCTACAACGTGGAGGATACCGTCAATCTGGAGGCGCTGCTGGTCAACGCCTATAACCTGAAGCTTGCGGGAACCCCCTTTGCGGCAAGTCATCGGCTTCCCTTGCCGGCTGAACCCTTGCGGCCGTTTCAGGCTGATCCGGAGCTGGTCGCAAGGCTGCGGGGAGTCCGGCGCTGGGGGTGAAAAAAAATGGAGAGAGCCCGGCAAGGCGCCGGGCTCTCTCCTGGTTAACACGCGCTTTTGGGAAGGCAGAGAATCGGGTGTTGTGGGTGGGCCGCGCGTGTTTGTGGGCTACTTTCCGGGGGCAAAGCGCACCCCGGGAATGAAGTCCCCCCTCTACTGGCTGAGCGGCACCTGCCGCGTACTGGGTTCCGTCCTTGTTTCACCGGCATAAAAAAAGCCCTGTCTTCCATGCCGAAGACAGGGCTTTGGGTCACCCCGGCGGTACTCTTCGGCAACCCGGCCATCCAGGTGAGTGGATCCGTGGGCTTTGCGTCCCCAGATTACTCTGGGTTTGCTCTTGTCGGAGTTTTGCTCCAATGTTGTTTTATAGTGGCACGGCGAGCTTTCCCTTGTCAACGGATTTTTATTGTTTTCGCTTTCGGAAAGAAGCGGAGCCGCAATGGGTTCCTGTGGTAAGCTGAGAAACGACAACATTCCCGCCGGCTCTGTAAGCGCCAGGGAATTGGGGAGGTTGGCCGAAGCCTCTTTGGCCAACCGGTGGTTGCAGGAACCGGGGGCGGCTTTTGCAACGGACTGATAAAGGGATAAACCTTCGGGTCATACATCCATGGCTGATCGGCTCGATCTTGATTTTGACTCCGTCTTCCCCGTTTGCCGCAGGATTCTCGGCGAGCAGCGCTGGCAGCTTCTGGTTGCCGTGCTTGCGGCGGCCGGCAATCGCCAGGAACTCTTGCTTCTACTCAAAGCCTTCCGGCCGCCCCGGGGAGAGATGCCCGCCTACCTTGCCGATCTTTTCCGGCTGGAACTGGCCATCCATGAAGCCCGGCGGCAGGGTGCAAAGCCGGTGGCGGCAGTGGAGGAGCTCACGGTCAATCCCTCCCTGCAGCTGTGCGAGCTGGCCTGGTCCGGGCTGGTCGACCTGATTGGGGCCAAGCCCGGCGGGGAGGTGAAAGAGCCCCAGGCCGGGGCAAGCCTGGCCCTGGTCTGGCATGATCCCCTTGCCGGCACGGTGCGCTGCCTTGAGCCGAAAAACGAGGAATTGCTTGTCTTGAAGATGGCGGTGGAGGGGATCGGCGTGGCCGAGGCGGCACGCGAAGGCGGGGTGGCGGTGGCGGCCCTGGACGCGGCCCTGGATCGGGCCGCCGGTCGCGGTCTGCTTCTCAAGCCGCCTTCGAAGATCAGGCGCGATGCGGGCAGTTTCCCAGGGGCGACGGAGGTGGCGCCCCGCTTCCTGGCCGCTGAGGTTTTCACCCTCCAATGGCACATCACCCAGGCCTGCGACCTGCACTGCAAGCATTGCTATGACCGGAGCGAGCGGGCCCCCCTGCCCCTGGCAAAGGGGATCGCCATCCTCGATGAGCTCTTTGCCTTTTGCCGGAGCAGAAATGTCCAGGGGCAGGTGACTTTTTCCGGCGGCAATCCATTGCTTTATCCGCACTTTCTTGACCTGTACCGGGCCGCGGCCGAACGGGGCTTTCTCACCGCCATTCTTGGCAATGCCACCACCCGGGAGCGCCTTCTGCCCCTGCTGGCCATCCAGAAACCGGCCTTCTATCAGGTGAGCCTTGAGGGCCTGGCCGAGCACAACGACTACATCCGGGGCAAGGGCTATTTTGCCCGGGTCATGGATTTTCTGGCGATTCTTGCCGAGCTCGACATCTACTCCATGGTGATGCTGACCCTGACCCGCGGCAACATGGAGCAGGTGCTGCCCCTTGCCGAACTGCTTCGCGACCGGGTTGATCGCTTTGTCTTCAACCGACTGGCCATGGTCGGCGAGGGTTCCCTGCTGGAGTCGGTTCCTGTTGGCGGGTTCCGGGAGTTTCTGGAAGGCTACCTCGCCGCGGCCGTCGCAAATCCGTGCATGGGCGCAAAGGACAATCTTTTTAATATTATCCGGGATGCCCGCGGGCAGGAACTGTTCGGGGGCTGTGCCGGTTTCGGCTGCGGGGCGGCCTTCAATTTCCTCTCGCTGCTGCCGGACGGCGAGGTGCATGCCTGCCGGAAGTTTCCCTCGGAGATAGGCAATATCTTCAACCGTACCCTGGCCGAGATTTATGATTCGCCGGCCGCGGAACGGTATCGGGCCGGCTGCGGCGCCTGCCGGGACTGCCGGCTGCGGCAGGCTTGCGGAGGGTGCCTGGCCGTAAGCCACGGCTTCGGTCTCGACGTGTTTGCCGAGCGCGACCCCTATTGCTTCATCGAGAAAAAATGAGTGGCGCCGCAAGGGGGGCCGCTGCATAATGGGGGGAGCGGCAGCGGAGCGCGACCGCTTTCCCTGCCACCATCCTCCAAGGGGCGCCATGGAACTGCGGGTTCTCTCATACAATATCCATCGGGCCATCGGCGTCGACCGTCTTTTCCGGCCCGAACGCATTGCGGAGATCCTGGCCCACCATGATGCCGATGTCGTTCTCCTGCAGGAAGTGGATGTCGGAGTGCCCCGTTCCCGGGAGCTGAACCTCGCCGAGGTGCTGGCCGGGCGTCTCGGGTATCCCCATCATGCCCTTGGCCTCAATGTTCAGCTCCGGAAGGGAATGTACGGTAACGCCACTCTGAGCCGTTATCCCATTGTCCGCGCGCGCAATATCGATCTGACCATCGATGATCGCAAGAAACGGGGCTGCCTTTTCACCGAGCTCGCCCTGCCCGGCGAGAACGGCCGGCGATTGCTGCCGGTTTTCAACCTGCACCTCGGTCTTTCCTTTAAGGAGCGTCCGCAGCAGGTGGGTCGTCTGGTGCGCACCGAAGAGTTTGCCGGCTTGAATGTTCAGGATCCTTGCCTGGTGGCCGGGGATTTCAACGACTGGTGGACCAGGCTTGCCCCCATCTTCACCGAGGCCCTGGGGTTCGGCTGCGCCACCAATCACGCCCTCGGCTATCAGAACGCCCTGTTGACCTATCCTTCCTTCTCTCCCACCACCGGCCTGGACAAGATATTCTTCCGCGGCCCGCTGGCCCTGCAAGGCGGTAGGCGCTGCCGCCTTAATCTTTCCAAGGTTGCCAGCGATCATCTCCCTGTGGTTGCCGAGTTTTCCCTCTAATTCCCGGCCAGGGGAGAAGAGGGCAATTTCCCGTTGACATTTTGATAGGTTTTTTTGATCATATTCGAGTGGGCCTATGGCATTTGTCTATTTGCTGGAGGTCTGGCGGGGATGTCCCATGACCAAAGGGAGGCGCGTTATGGATAAAAAGGATTTGAAAAAGGCCTTGGCCGGTTTCGGCGTGGCCAGTCTGCTGGCCAGCGCCGGCCTGACCGTGCCGGCGGCCAATGCGGCCGGCGGCAGCGGCTGAGGCGGAAGCAAAGGCGGTGCCGTGAGCACTGAAGAGAAAAAGGCCGTGGACGAAAAAGCCGTGGTGGAAGGCGAACGGAAGAAGGAAGAAGGGGCTGCCAAGCCCACCGAAAAACAGGAAGAAAAAAAGAAAAAACCAGCCGGCAGCGGCTGAAGCGGTTGATAAAGCGCAGGTTGCGCTTGGCAAGTTCAAAGGCAGGGGAAATCACCCTGCCTTTTTTTATGTGAAAGCGGTATAAAAAATGATGATGGGTCCTTGAAAGGATGGAGCGGACGGCTGAAAGGGAGGAGCATGATGGCGGTGGAGAAGCAGAGGTTCGAACAGGATGTGCAGGCGGAACTGAAGCGCTTTTTTGCCGGGATGCCCCGATCTATCCCCCTCTTTCTTTTCAGCCGGAAAGGGGAAAACGAGCCCTTTGTCCAGGGGGCCAGGCAGGTCATTGAAGCAATTCGCGCGGTGACGGACAAGGTCTCCCTGGTGGAGTATGATCTTTCCCATGCGCTGGCCCAAAAGTGGCGGATAACCGCCTCGCCTACCCTGCTTTTTGCGCCGGAGACCCTGAAGATCAGATGGCTTGGCGCCCCTCTGGGTCACGAGTTGCAGACCTTCATGGAAACGCTTTCCATCATAGGCCATGGCGAGGCGGGCTTGAGCGAACCCGCCGCCAGGGTGCTGGCCAGGCTGGATTCGCCCCGGGCCGTCAAGGTGTTCGTAAGCCCCGGCTGTCCGTACTGCCCGCAGGAGGCGGTCAACGGCATCCGGGCGGCCGTGGCGATGCCTGATCTTGTTTCTCTGGAGATCATCGACATCCAGGCCAATCCCGGCCTGGCCGATCGTTATGGAGCGCACAGCGTTCCCCAGTCCTTTGCCAATGAAAAGGCCATCGGCCTTGGCGCCCAGTCGCCGGAACTCTTTGTGACCTCCCTCGTCACCCTTGAGCAGCAACGGGTTTTCATCCCGGAAAGCGATGCCGAGGAAATCGCCTGCGACCTCGTCATTGTCGGCGGCGGCCCGGCCGGCCTGACCGCTGGCATCTACGCGGCGCGCAGCGGCCTTGAGGCCGTGGTGGTGGAAAAAGGAGTGCTGGGCGGTCAGGTGGCCGCCACGCCCACGGTGGAGAATTATCCCGGCTTCACCCAGATCGGCGGCAAAAGCCTGGTTGATATCATGGTCAGCCATGCCCTTGAGTATGTGAAGATCTTTCCGGGCGAGGAGGTGGTGGAGATTGCGCCCGGGCCTCCCTTTACCCTCACCACCAACCGGCGGCGCTATAAGGCCAAGGCGGTGCTGCTGGCCACCGGCGCCTGTCACCGGCAGCTCAAGGTGCCCGGCGAGGAGCGGCTGGCCGGCCGGGGGGTCAGCTATTGTTCCACCTGCGACGGCCCTCTGTTCAAAGGAAAAAAAGTGGTGATGGTCGGTGGGGGCGACAGCGCGGTCACCGAGGCTTTACATCTCCATAATATCGGTGTGGCGGTCACCCTGGTGCACCGACGGGATACCCTGCGGGCCCAGGAGCGGTTACTGGCGGCCCTTAGGCAGGCCGGAATCCCGCTGCTCTTGAATGCCGAGGTGACGGAGATTTACGGGGTAAAGCACGTGGAGGGCGTGCGGATCAAGGACAATGCCACCGGCGAGGTCCGCAGCCTGGCTGTGGGCGGGGTGTTCATCGCCATCGGCTACGAGCCGGCGGTGGGGCTGGCAAAAAAAATCGGGGTGGAACTGGGCGAGGACGGCTACATCAAAAAAGACGAGCACCACCGCACCAGTGTGCCGGGCATCTATTCAGCCGGCGACGTGGAGGGCGGCTACAAGCAGATCGTTACCGCTGCCGGCCAGGGCTCCGCTGCCGCTCTTTCCATCTTTGAGGATCTGGTGAATCCCTATTGGGTGACGAAGAGGGATTAGCGGTGCTCAGGTTCGCGGCTCAGATCTTCTCAAAGGCGAGCTTGAGATGGCCGCCCTCCTGCCAGTTGATGTCGAGCCTGGTCATGAGGGAATCGATGAGCTGCCAATCCTTGCCGGAAACAGGCAGGTCTGAGCAGCAGAAGGTGCCGGCCATACGGCCGTAATGGCTGTGTTGCAAGAGCAGGATGGCCAGGAGCATCGCCTTGGCTGTCTGCCACTGCACCGCATTGACGCCATGCGCATCCCAGGTTTGCGAGTGGTCTGCCTGCCAGTACCTTGTTTTCCCCTGCTCCTCCTCGCCGGCGCACACCTTGACGGCCACCCGTTCCCGGCCGAAAAGCGGCACATTTTCTTCCGGAACCTTGAGAAGGGCTTCCGCCCTTTGTGGATCCCCGGCCAGGATGCGCATCGCCCTCGCTGAAAGCCCGTAAAGAAAGCGGGCCTCCTTGATGGCGGCGATCCTGCCCAGGTTCCAGATTTCTTCATGGGCAACCAGCCGTGAGGCAATGGCCTCGCCCTGCCAGAAAGCCACGACATCCTTGGCGCCTCCTGCCGTCTCTTCCCTGATTTTGCCCATTTCGAGAACCAGACTCGGGGAGAGCATCACCTCATCGATCAAGGCTTGCGGGCACCAGCTTGCCGCAACTCCTTCCTGCCAGGAGTCGGTTGTCAATTCGTCATGTTCATAAATCTCGACCTTGAGGGCGCTGCTCTCCGCATAATGGTCAGCGATTATTCTGCGGGTGATGAGTTCCACCAGGCCTGGGTTCACCCCCCAGCAGAGCCAGTGGGGATAATGACTTGCCACAGGACTGAAGGTGTGGGCCATGATCCTGCTGAAACGGTGCTCGTTTGGTTCGTCGGTCTGGCTGGCGCAGGAGTCGAGATAGGCCAGGGGCAGGGCTGCGAGTTGCTGTCTGAGCCGGACATTGTTGACATTGGCGCAGAGGTTGACCAGGATGCCGCGGGCACCAATTTTAGCGGCAAGGCTTTTGATAAAGTCTTGATCCTCAAGGGAGCCCTGCCGACAGAGGTAAGGGCCATTTTTAAATTCGGCCAGCCGGCTGCCATCCTGGTCCACTACAACGATCCGCGCAAAGGAGGCGAGCACGCTGCCGCTTAAGCGGAGGAGGCTGCTGCCGATGCAGCCGAGGCCGGCAAGGATCAGGGTGTCGAAATTGCCTTGCGCGATGGGCATCTTCATGGAGTGACGTCGGTGAATTGCGCGTAAAATCCGGCCGCATCGTAAAGGTTCTGGGCAGAAAGCCCCTGGCGTATCATTTCTTCCCGGATCTGGTCCAGATACTCCAAGGCCACACCGACATGGAGGCGCATGAGCTGGCAATACTGGCGCAGCCGGGTGGTCCCGCTGATCTGCGCCTGCACCGGGCAGCGGCCGCCGCAGTATGCATGCACCCCGCAGTCGTTGCAGCCCAGGTGTTTCTTGTATTCCACCAGGGCCATGAGGTTGTGGGGCCGGAAGCGGGGAGTGCCGTCCGGCTCGATGTGGCCGATGGCAAGGTCGGGAGGCAGGTCTGCACAGGAGTGGATCTTGCCGTCGATGAGGTCGAAATTTTCCGCCAGCTCCACCCCGCAGCCCGAAGAGTTGCGTCGGTGGCCGCAGAGGGCGAAGGCGATGAGCTCGTTGAGGTGGAGGGCCGGCAGGATCCTTCCCTGGCCAAGCCAGGAAAGGTAGTGCTGCATGACCGCATCCAGATCCCTTTCGTAGCGGTCGCAGTAAGAGGAGAAATTCTGGTAGGGCTCTGCAGTCTCCACCCAGTGCCAGAAAAAGAGATCGGCAAGTCCCTGCTCGTTGAGGGCCAGAAACTCCTCTACGCAGTCGGACAGGGATTGCGCCTCGCGCAGGGTCGACCACATCAGAATCTTGCCCTGCGCCACGGTGCGCAAGGCCTTGAGCCCTTCGTGGATCCTGGGAAGCCGGGTGCCGGGGCGCATTGTTTCATGCTGGGCCGTGGTGCCGTCGATGGAGACCGAGGTGAGCCAGAGATCGCGGAAGAATTGCGGGTATTGTGCCACCTCCCGGGCCAGGAGGTCACCGTTGGTGTAAAGCAGGTAGCGAAGCGGCACAGGCTTTGGCGCGGCGTCGAGAATGGCCTTCACCCGTCCCATCTTCTCGGTGGCCAGGAGCGGTTCGCCGCCGTAGAAGCAGATGACGGCCTCTCCACGGGTTGTTTCGGCGAGCAGATTGAGGATGCAGGCGGCGTCCCGTTCCGGGACCGTCTCCCGGATGGGCGAGGTCCGGCTGCGGTCGCCGACAATGGTGTTGGTGATGCTGGCGTTGATGCAGCCCTTGCAGCGGGCGTTGCAGCGGCCGGTGATCGAGAGATGGATGTAGGAGAGATTTTTTTCCGTAAAGCGGTGCCCAGCCTTCTCCGTGCCGGCCAGACAAACGGCATCCGGCCTGTTGAGAGGACCGAAGCGGGGATGGGTGACGGGATGGGATCCCGGCTCTTTGGCATCCATGGCCTTCGGGCTCAGAGGAGAAAGTGGTAGAGCACCGCGGTGGTCGTCGCCCAGAGCAGGATGAGGAGCGTGCCCACGGCGCAGAAACCGCCCAGGAGCTTGTGGCCCAGGCGTTCCCGGTACTGTTCCTGATAGCCGAGGAGCAGACCGCAGAGAGCGCCGGCGGCCATGCCGCCGCCGTGACCCCAGTTGTTGATGCCCGGCACGAGGAAACCGAAGATGAAAATGCCTATGGCCCAGCCGCCGATCTGCTCGGCGATCCTCTCGCCGTAGGAGCCGCCCCGGCTTTTCCCGTAGTAGAAGGCGGCGCCGATCAGGGCGCACACCGAGGCGGAGGCGCCGATGGTGAATCTGATTCCGGCAAGATAGGAAAGAAGGAAGCCGGCAATTCCCCCCAGGGTGTAGATGGAAAACATCCGGAAGACCCCGTATTCCTGGATGACCAAGGGTCCGATCTGGCGCAGGGCGAGAATGTTGAAAACAAGATGCAGCAGGCTGCCGTGCAGGTAGTTGGCGGCCACCAGGGACCACCAGCGGTGCAGGCCGGCAATGGGCACGGTGCCGGTGGCGCCGAGGAGCAGCAGGCTGCGGTTATCCGGAGAGAGAAAATCAAAGGGATTGAGATGCATCCCGGTGCTTCGCGGGTTGAGGAGGAGGGCGAGGATATAAAGGGCGATGTTTGCCCCAATGAGTCGTTTGAGGAAGAGGTCCGGATCGAGCAGGGAGTTGACGAGGGCGATGTTTTTCCACCAGGCGCCCGGGGTTTTGAGGCCGCAATAGGGGCAGGATGGTTCGTCGCGGCTGATCAGGCGGCGGCAGTTGGGACAGAAGAGGGAATTCTTTTGTGTGCTGGCCATGTGAAGATTCGCTGGGAAAAGGGTGGTTGTTGAAAGTCTTTTAACGCAAAGGCGCATGGCGAGGAGTTCGTGGCGGGCCTTTTAAAGAGGAAACCACAGTTGGGGGAAAAAGGCCAGCAAAAGGGAACGTGCCGCAAAGGCCTGGGCCTGTATTTTTCTATGTACAGGAAAAGGGATCTGTGCAAGAATCCATTCCAATATTTAACTGGGTGCTGTAATTCTTTACTTCTTGGTAATTAACTGATGTGGCAAATTGCCACATTGTGGTATGCTCGGATGATGGATCGCGTGGGTGCTCTTTTTGAGAAACCGGGCCCGGCAAACACCGAGGCCGCCCTTGCCGTCATGGCGGCAGGGCTTGTCCGCTACGGGGTGGGGCAGGTTGTGGTCGCCTCCACCCACGGCTCCACCGGCCTGGTCGCGGCCCGGCGCCTTGCGGGCAGAGGGATAAATCTGGTGGTGGTCACCCACAACGCGGGTTTCAAGGAGCCTGGCCGCTTGGAAATGAGCTTTGAGCGCCGGCAGGAGATCGAGGCCCTTGGCGGCAGGGTGCATACCGGCACCATGCCTTTCCGGAACATCGGCACCGCCATCCGCGAAAAGCAGGAATATTCGCAGCAGGATCTGGTCGCCAACACCCTGCGGCTTTTCGGGCAGGGGGTCAAGGTCTGCGTGGAGATCACGCTGATGGCGGCGGACAGCGGCCTGATCAGCACCGACGATGTGCTCGCCGTCGCCGGCACCGGCCGGGGGGCGGACACCGTCGCCCTGCTCTCCCCGCAGTCCTCAAACAAGCTCTTTTCTTTGCGGATCAAGGATATTCTGGCAAAGCCGTTATCCTGGTAGGATCGGATGCGACAACAATGCCTGATGGCCGCGCAGGGAAGGGGGCAAACCCGGAAAAGCCGCTCCGCCACGGGGGATTGTTTCCTTGCTGCCGTGTCGCGGAACATTGGAGTCTGATGAATAGACGAGACCATCATGATTGACTGGCAAACCCTGGATTGGCAGACCCGCACCGCGGTACTGGTCATCGCCTGCGGCGCGGTTATTATCGGCATCAGCATCGTGCACCTGCAGGAGATCTTCAAGGCGACGCCCCTCATTGCCGAGCGCAGCCAGCGCTATATCATGCGTTTTTTGCGGGCCCACCGCCTGCTGATGCTTTTCTTTCTCGTCGGCTATCTTGTGGTGGCGGGCAGCGTGCTTGCCGGCAAGGTGAATATCGGGGTTTTTTCCGTGAGCCTGATCTTTCTTCTGGGCGCCGTCTTCGTTCTGCTCGGCATCTCCCTGCACGCCCGGATGATCGAGGAGATCCAGCATACCATCCAGGGGCTGCTGCCCATCTGCATGGAATGCAAAAAGATCAGGATCCCGGGCCGCGATTCCACCGATCAGCAGTCCTGGAAAGAGATCGAATCCTACATCTCCCAGCGAACCGAAGCCAAATTTTCCCACGGCATCTGTCCGGAATGTCTTGACAAGGTGCGCTGCAAGCGTCGCAAGTAATTCCCTGGCCCTCAACAAAAAACCCTGCGCGGCGGACGAGGCCGGGCAGGGTTTTTTGCCGGGCTCCGGCAACCTTCCCCTGGCCTTATTGGCCGTTCTTCGCCTTTGCCTTCACATGGCAGTCGTTGCAGCCGGTGGGGCCGGTCTTGCCGTTTACTCCGGCGGTGTGGCAGCTCTTGCAGCGGGCATGGAAAAGATCCATGGGCTTGCGCAGCTTTTCGTTGGCAAAATCCGCCTTGTGGCAACCTCCGCACCGTAAGCTGTCACCATTGGCAAGGGCCCCGATATTCGCCTCGGTCAGGGGCTGATGCTTTGCGTCATGGTGGCAGGCGCCGCAGTCAAGGCCGAGGGCCGTGTGGGTGGCGTGGTTGAACCGGGCCGGCTTCCTGCCCTCGATGGTGATGGTTTCCGCCGGCGCCTTGAGCTCGGCGGCAGTGGCGGGGGGGCTTGCCGCCAGGTTCACGATGAAACCGGTGGTGCAGATCACGGCCAGGGTCAACAAGGTCTTTTTCATGGTGGTTCCTCCTTTTTTTCTCTTTGGCTGACAGCGAAGCGTACCGCAACCCTGTCTCCTTTTTTCCCCATACTAGCGGGAGAAACCCTTGCTTCCCAGAGGACATGGGGACACATCTTGCCGACATCGGGAGGGATCGATGGCCATGTCGGGCGGTAATGCGTTGATTTTTCAGATTGTTTTCAAAAGGTTGTCTTTTGCGGCAAGGCGGAAAAAAGGGGCCGTGGGTATACCCCAGGACCCCTTTTTACGTTTTTGAGAATGGCCGATTTTTTTACAACTCCTGCATGGTCACCAGCTTTAAAGCATGGGTCGTGCATTTCGTCACGCAGGCGGGCTTCAGGCCAGCGTCGATCCGGTCCATGCAGTAATCGCACTTCACCGCCTTGTTGCTTTCGGAATTATACTGCGGGATTCCCCATGGGCAGGCGCCTGCGCAGGCCATGCAGCCGATGCACTTTTCCTGCTCGACAAAGACGATACCGTCGGCCCTCTTCTGCATGGCGCCGGTGGGACACACCGGCACGCAGAAGGGGTCCTCGCAATGGTAGCAGCTGCGGAAGGTGAACTCCGTCTTGGGCACCCCTTTGACGGATTTCAACGATTCATGGCTTATCTCGCAGAGAAAGGGGCCAACGGGCAAGCCTTTGTTGGTTTTGCAATGGAGTTCACAGCCATGACAACCTATGCAGCGCCTGCTGTTGAGATAGATCGCGTATTTGTTCATAATTCCACTTTCCTTTGAGGGTTTTTGGAACTCCGGCGAACGGAAACAAAGGTTTCACAGAGATTCAGCCCGCCACCCACCGGGTCCATGTTCTGCAACTGGCCGATCATCAGCTTCTGGTCGCTCATGCCGGCATGGTATGCCCTGGTCTGCAAGGGAATCTGCCTGCCGAAGCCATGCACGGTGTAGACCGCCTCCGGGTGGATGAAATCAGTGACCCTGGCCCGGACCACGCTGGTGACATTGCCCGAGGAGACATCCACCATGTCGCCGTCGTTGACTCCGATCTTGCCGGCGGCCCGGGTGTTGATCCACAGGGTGTTCTCCGGCATCATCTCGTTGAGGAGCGGGTTGTTGATGGTATGGCCGTGGGCGTGGATGGGCGAGCGGCCGAAGACCAGGCGGAACTGGCCCTTGGGAGGCTTTTCCGGGCTCTCGTATTCCTGCCAGGAGGCAAATCCGCAATCCGTCAGCTTCTGGCTGATGATCTCGATCTTGCCGGAGGGCGTCTTGAACTTGCCGTCGAGTTTGTCCCGCTCGTACATGACCGGGGTCTTGGCAAGTTCGACAAAGCCTTTTTCGTCGAAATCCTGCACGGTGAGTCCCGTCGGCTCCAGCTGCCAGGCCCAGAGTTCCTGCAGATTGTTGAAGGGGAAGTACTGTTCGATGTCAAGGCGTTTGGCCAGCCCCTTGATGATGGTGCAAAGGCAGACCGTGTCGCTCTGCGGGGCGATGGCCTTGTTGCGCTTGATGAGGCGCGGCTTGAGCCCCTTCTGCAGGGCGATCATGCTGTCGCGTTCGAGGTAGGTCGCCTCGGGCAGGATCACGTCGCTGTACCAGCCGAACTCGCTGTAATGGGTGTCGATGGAGACAATGAGGTCGCAGTTGTCAAGGGCCTCTTTCTGGGCCACGGGATCCGGAAAGCAGGTGAAGGGATCGTGGCGGACGGCGATGATCCCTTTGATCGGATACGGGTCGCCGGTTGCCATGGCCTTGTAGAAGAGATGGAACAGGCCGGGGCCTTTTTCAAAATGCTTGTACTTGTCGCCGACCCCATCGGCCCGCGGGGTGGTGATCTTCGGGGAAAGGTCGGTGAGGCTGCGCGGGCCTTTTTTGCCGCAATCACCGGCGCCCTTGGCGAAGATGAGGCCGCCTTCGGTTTCGATGTTGCCCATGAGGACATTGAGGCAGTTCAAGGCCCTGCTGGCGTAAAAGGAATCCCGGTAGCGGGAGAGCATCCAGCCGGGATGGAAGATCACCTTGGGCCGGTCGGCGATGAGCTGGGCCACCAGTTCGTGGATGTTCTTTTCCTTGACCCCGCACTCCTTGGCCGCCCATTCCGCCGTGTGTTTTTTGACAAAATCGGTGAGTTCCGCAAAGCCGGTTGCGTAGCGGGCGATGAATTCGGCATCATGGCCGTTGGCCTTGATGATTTCGTGGATGAGGGCCAGGGCCAGGGCGTAATCCGTGCCCGGTCGGACCTGGAAGAAGTTCGTCGCCTTGAGCCCGGTGAGGGTCTGGCGCACATCCACATAGGTCATGCGGCCGCCGTTGTCCAGCATGTCCATGACCTGGTTCACCTCTGCCGGTCTGAGCGAGGCGAGGATGTTGCGGCCGAACAGCACCAGATGTCTGGCGTTTTTGATGTCGTAGATGAAGCCCTTGCGGCCAAGGCCGAAGAGCGACAGGCTGGCGTGGTGTACGTTCCGGCCGCAGGCGCTGTCGTGGTTGGAGTAGTTGGGGGAGCCCAGGGCGTGGGTGAAGGCCTTGACAATGTCCTGGAAAGGCCCGCCGCGGGAGCTTGCCATGATCGCCTGGGCGCCGTAACGCTCCTGAATGCTTTTGATCTTGTCCGCCACGTAGTCCAGGGCGAACTCCCAGCTCACCGGTTCCCAGCGTCCTGCCCCGCGGCCGCCTTTTCTGATCAGGGGCTGCTGGGGCCGTTCCTTGTCCGCGACCAGGGCCGGGCCGGCCGAGCCTTTGGCGCAGAGGGCGCCCTTGAGCAGATGTTGGTTGCCCTCGATCCACTTCACCGTGTTGTCTTCGACTTCGACCCGGATGGGGCAGCGGACAGTACACATGCCGCACATGCTCCAGACTGATTTCTTCATGATAGCCACTCCTGTTGAATGGGATTGCTCGCGTGGTCAACTGCCGAGTACCGCCGATACTTTTTCTTCCAGTTCACTCTTGTCAATGGGTTTGATGCAATATTCGTTCGCGCCCAGCTGCATCGCCCGGCGCAGCGTTTCCATGGTTGGGTGGCCGGTGAGCATCAGGATCCGGATGGCAGGATGTATTTCCTGCAATTTTGCCAGCACCTCCAGGCCGCTGATTTTTTTCAGCATGATGTCGAGAATCGCCAGATCGAGGGGATGGGCGCGGGCATAGGCCAGTGCCTCCTCTTCCTCGGTAAAGCAGACGACGGCATGCCCTTTCTTGGCCAGAATTTTTTGAACCATGACGCCTGCCTCCGCGACGTCGTCCAGAACCAGAATATGCGCCATGGGGTACCTCTTCAGCCGATGGTTTTTCCGGCCGCCTGCGCAAGGCGGCCGGAAAAACCGTTCTTGTCGACTAGTAAACACCCAGCAGGTTCAGGCCAAGGAGCACCAGGCCCGCGCAGGCGACCCGTTTGACAACCAAGGGGCTCACCCGTTTGGCGATCTGCGGACCCAGGTAGCCGCCCAGGAGCGCCGCCGGAAACATGCAGATAAAGAGGAGCAGGTCGAAATTGCCGAACTGAAAATGGCGGATCGAGGCAATGCCGGTGTTGAAGAAAATGGCCAGGAGCGAACTGCCCACCACGATGTACATGGGCATGCCCATGGCCACCGTCATCAGGGGCACCATGAACGGCCCGCCGCCGAATCCGAACATCGACGACATGATGGCGATGAGAAATCCTCCCAGGCAGCCGACAACCATGTTCGCTTCAAACTCATGACCCCAGAATTCTACTTTCATAACGGATTCCTCCAGATGGTAGTCTTATTTTTTGCCGGTTGGACATGCGGTGGTGCCTGCTTCGCCCCGTTTGGCGCATTCTTCCGCCCGTTTCTTGAACTCCTTGAGAATGGCCTGTTCCTTCTTGTTCTTTTCAAGGTAGCCGGGAGTGGTCTGCCAGAACATCAATCCGGCCAGCACCAGCAGTATCCAGCCGAAGGCGAATTTGAACTGGTCCAGGGTGATGAGTTCGGTGAGCTTGGGGCCGATGAAGCCGCCCAGCATCATGGCGCAGCCGATGCCGATGCCCAGTTTCCAGTTGATGAACTTGATCTTCGAGTAGTTGTAAATGCCGCTGCCCTGGGAGAAGAGCACGGTGGGCATGACGGTGCCGGCCACCACGGTGTGGGGCAGCGGGAAGAGGGAGACCAGGATGGGGTTCAGGATGAAGCCGCCGCCGGCACCCATGAGGACGCCGAAGATGGAGATGGCCAGGGTGAGGAGAAAGGGCCAGAGAAGATTCAGGCTGGTTCCGGCATTGGCGAGATACATGGTGGGGAAGGAGATTGTGTTTTTAAACTCCGCCGGCGCGCTTTTCAGGTTTTTGTCCACCACGGCCACGATCTTGTACACGCCGGGGGCCAGTCCGTCGCGGATTTTTATCTCCGCCGAATAAGAACCGTCCGGGGCGACATTGACCTCGGCGCCGAGCACCTTGTCAATGCTGCGGAAGCGGGCCTTGATCAACTGCATGGATCGCTTGCGGTTTTCCTTGGCATCCATGGCCGCCATTTTTTCTCCGCGGCTGCCGACGATGCCGGCCATCAGGGTTGCCTGGTAGCGATCGATGCCGGCGGCGGCAGGTACGCTGTAGGCCGCCTCGGCGCCCAGATCCTTCAGCACCTTGGAGTAGCTCCATTTTTTACCCTCTTTCCTGGCCTCGTCCAGTTTCGGCTGCAACTCCTTGGGAGCAAAGATCTTGTAATAGGCCGGCATCTCCGTGGTGAGGTAGAAGACATAGGGGATTTTTCCGGTCTCTTTGTCTTTCTTGTTGTCGAAAAAGTTGGCGCGCACGGTCTTGTCCGCAGCCCAGACTTCGAGGTAAACAGGTCTGCCGGCAGGGGCCCGGCCGGTGACCTTGATGAGCCCGCCGTTGTTCAGGCTGGTTTTGTCGATGCTGATGGTTGGCGCCCCCTGGTCGCCGCCGGCAGGGGCAGGTTCGGCAAAGGCCTTGTCGATGGGGACAAACAGGCAAAAGGTGAGAATCCAGGTAAGAAGGGGGAACAGTCCGAACTTTCTTTTCATTTATTCATCTCCTTTTATGGTGTGGGATAACGGTTGCCGTGCGTCCACTCGCTTCTCTTGTTGGCCGGTCACCTCCTTTTCTCTGCCCCTCGGGGGCGGCAGGGAAATTGTCTCCTCGCGGCAGCGGGGAGCGCGCGAAGGTTGGTTCGCGCATCGTTTTCCGTAAAAAGCAATAACAATGCCACGGAAGCGGAAGGGACTCTTTTTGGGGAAGATTTTCTTATTTCCTTTGATTCCGGGGTGTTGCTGGTGTCTGCGGAAGAGGCGGGCCAGATGGATGGTGGGCAGGCAAGACAGGAGGCGCAGCAAAAAGGATGCGGTGCAGCGAAAGTGATGCGCTGTTGGCCGGGTATTTCGGATGTCCTGCGGAGGGAAAGAAGATCAGTCGCCGTCGGCCCGGCCGTTGCGGAAGATTTCCGCCTCAAGGCCGAAGCGGCGGAGCAGCCGTTGAAAAGCCTGTCGGCCAATACCGCTGGCATCGGCGGCCGCGGTGACGTTGCCTTTTGTTTTGCGCAGGGCGTTGGCAAGATAGTCGCGGGAGAAGCTGTTGACGAGTTCCTGCTTCGCACGGTTGTAGGGCAGGTGCAAGAACTGGGCAGGCTGCCGGCCGGTTGCCTTGAGGTCGCCGTTGCCTGGCGAGATGCGGCAGAGGTCATCCCGGGTGATTTGCGGGCCGTCGGCAAGGAGCACCGCCCGTTTTACGGTGTTCTGCAGCTCGCGGACATTACCGGGCCATGGTTGCTTGAGAAGGTGCTGCTGGGCTTCCGGCGTCAGGGTGAAAGGGTTCTTGCCGTAGGCGTCGGCATAGAGCTTGAGAAAATGCTGGGCCAGGAGGGGAATATCCTCGGGAATTTCGGCGAGGGAGGGCATGTGGATCGTCATCACGTTCAACCGGTAGAAAAGGTCTTCGCGGAACAGCCCCTGGCGTATTTTTTCCTCAAGGTTCTGATTGGTGGAGGCGAGCACCCGAACATCGACCCGGATGCTCCTGGTCTGCCCCAGGGGACGGATCTCTTTTTCCTGGAGAACGCGGAGCAGCTTTGTCTGCAGGGCGCCGGAGATGTCGCCGATCTCGTCGAGCAGGATGGTGGAGCCGTCGGCCTCAAGAAAAAGCCCCTTTTTATCCTGGCTGGCGCCGGTGAAAGCGCCTTTCGCATAGCCGAAAAGCTCTGATTCCAGGATATGTTCCGGCAGGGCGGGGCAGTTGATGGTAACCATCTGCCGCTTGTTGCGGCTGCTCAAGGCGTGGAGGGCCTTGGCGGCCAATTCCTTGCCGGTGCCGGATTCGCCGCGGATCAGCACGGTGACATCCGTGTCCGCCACTTTGCGGATCAGGGTGAACGCTTCGCGCAGCAGCGGCGATTGGCCGACAAAACCCTGCTGGCAGCCGCCTCCCTTCAGCTCCTCCGCAAGTTTGCGGTTTTCGCGCAGGAGGCAGACCCGTTCCTGGGCGCGTTGGATCGCGTGGGCAAGGTGCTCGTTGTCGAATGGTTTTTCAAAAAAGTCGTAGGCCCCCTCTTTCAGCCCTTCCATCGCCAGTTCCAGGGTGGCATAACCGGTCATCAGGATCACGGAGATGGTGGGGTCGAGCTCCTTGGCGCGCCGCAACAGGGAGATGCCGTCCAGCCCCGGCATCTTGATGTCGGTGAGCACCACGTCGGGCCGCCAGCCGCGCAAGTGTTCCAGGGCGGCTTCCCCGGAATCGGCGAGCCTGACCTCGCAGCCGCATTTTCGTTCCACCACCCGTTTGAGCATGAGGGTCATGTCGGTGTCGTCATCGACGATGAGGACATGCGTTGCTCCACCCGGAGGAGGAAGGGCTGTTTTCTGCGCTGAAAAGGTTGCCGCCGTGTCTTTGCTCATGGCCGCGGTCCGAAGGGGATGGGGGAAAAGAGAAAACTTGTCATTTCAACGTCTTGATGGTAACACAAGTCCATGGGTGCAGGCAAGAATTACAGCGGCGGGCTGCGACGGGCCGGGTGCCTTGGAAGTGCGGCACTTTTTTTTCTGCTCCTTCTTTTTCCGCGGCCCGCCTTGGCCGTGCAGGTGCATGGAGGCGTTGAAGGCCTTTACGTGCACCAGATGGCCCATCTCTTATTTTCAGCCGCCCTGGTGTTTCTTCTCTACATTCTCCACTTCCGGCCCATCGGCACCGGCAAGGCCTGGAATTTTTTCAAGCTCTCCCTTCTCTTCTTCCTCGCCTGGAATCTCAACACCGTTCTCGTCCATTGGCTGTCGGGCCGGCTGCCGGACGAGTATTTCTGCGGCTCCACCGTCTGGGAAAGGCGGCTGGGGCCTCCGCTCAACAGGGAGGCCCTGGTCTACTACCTGGGCAGTTTCGATCATCTGCTCTGTCTGCCGGGGATGTATTTTCTCATGCGCAGTCTGCGTCTTTTCGGCCGGGATCTGGAAAGGAAGCAGCACTGCAAGGTCCTGGCGGGGAAAAAGCCATGAGCCAGGGCCTGCCGCTTCTGCCGATTTATATCGTCGATGTCTGCGGTTCGGGCCTGATGATCGTCATGGCGCTCTTTGCTGTTTTTTATGCCAGGAGGCTCACGAGGCTTGAGCCTGGGAGTGTGCTCTGGGCCTACCTTTTCTGGTTGTGCATGGCAATGGTCGCCTTTGCCGTTTCCCGCAGCATCGGACATATTCTTCGTTTTGGGCTCCTGGCCGGGGGCTTTCCCGATCTCTGGCACACCATCAGTCCTTACAGTGGCGGGTTTAACAGCCTCACCTTTGTCGCGGTCGCGGTTCTTACCTTCTATTTTTACAATGTTTACGGGGTGCTGGAGCTGGTTCGCGATGACGCCCGGAAGCTGGCCGCAGCCCATGCCGAGCTGGCTGAGGCGCATGCCAAGATGCAGGAACTCAACCAGACCCTGGAAGAGCGGGTGGAGGAGCGCACCCGTGATCTGGCCCTTTCGGAACTGAAGTTCCGGCGGTTGTATGAAAGCTCGAAAGATATGATTTTTTTCTGCGACGCCAATCAGCGGATCAGCGACATCAACGACAGTGGACTTGAGATGTTGGGCTACGCGGAGAGGGCGAAGGTGGTGGGGCAGCCCCTTGCCCTGTTTTTTCAAGATGAGGAGAAGTGGAGCCGCTATTTCTGCCAGCTCAACTCCACGGGCCATGTGAAGGATTTTGAGGTGGAATTCCTCAAACAGGACGGCGCTCCCCTCTACCTTCTGGTCACTGCCACGGCGATCTGCGGCGGCGGCCAGGGCCTGGAGGGGTGCGAGGTCATTGCCAAGGATATGACCCATTTCCGGGAGGTCACCGAACAGCTCATCCGTTCGGAAAACCTGGCGTCCCTGGGCCAGCTTGCCGCCGGAGTCGCCCACGAGATCAACACCCCGCTCGGCATCATCCTGGGCTACACCCAGCTCCTCAAGGAGGACTTCGAAGAGCAGGCCGAAGTGCTGGAGTCTTTGCAGATCGTGGAAAAGCAAACCAAGGTCTGCAAGCGGATCGTCACCGATCTCCTCAAGTTTTCACGCCACACCCTGGAAGGGGTGAAAGAGGCGGCGGACATCAACCAATGCCTGGCCGAGGCGGTGACCATGGTGGAGCATGCCCTGAAAATGGATCACATCCGCATCGAAAGGCATTTCAGCGATGATCTGCCCCAGGTGGTGGTCGACCGGGAGCGGCTGCGCCAGGTTCTGGTCAACATGTTCACCAATGCCCAGCACGCCATCGGCAGGGAAGGGGTGGTCGGGCTCTGGACCCGGCACAATGAACATTGCGCAACCGTCGAGATAACCATCGCCGACAGCGGCAGCGGCATTCCGCCTGCGGCGGTGGGGAGAATCTTCGATCCCTTTTTCACCACCAAGGGGGTGGGCAAGGGCACGGGACTCGGGCTTTCCGTTTCCTTCGGCATCATCAAGGATCATGGCGGCCAGATCGATGTTTTTTCTCCGCCCCGGGAGCCGGAGTTGCTGGAAGCGGGCATGCGGACGGCCTTTCGGATCACCCTGCCGCTGGAAGGCGGCTCCGCCGGTTGATTTTTGCTGTTTTTCGGCATGGTTCCGGCCGGTAAATCCAGTGATCCATGTGGTGTTTCATCCTTACTGTCGGGAGTGTCGGGAATGACGAAGAATCCCTGCCTGTCCTGCGGCGCCTGCTGCGCCTTCTACCGGGCCTCTTTTTACTGGGCCGAGGCCGACGATGCGACGTTCGGCGGCGTACCTGTCGAACTGACCAGGAGAATGGATGATTTCAGACGGGCGATGCTGGGCCATTCCGGCGAGAACCCCCGTTGCATCGCTCTTGTCGGCCAGATCGGCGAGGCCGTCCATTGCGCCATCCATGCGCGGCGCGCCTCGGTGTGCCGGGATTTTCAACCTTCCTGGCTGGCGGGGGTCGGCAACGAACGTTGCGACCGGGCCCGCCTGGCCTGGGGCCTGGCGCCGCTCACCCCGGACTGGTGGCAGGACAATTTCCCCAAGGCGGCCTGACCCGACTCTGGCGCGCCTGGGAGCGCAGGTAGCGTTTGTTCGCCCAGGCCTGCGGTGGACCGGGAGAATATCCGTTGCCTGCCTCTTTGCCGCCGTGGTACCCTGGCGTCCTCATCTTGGGAGGGAGCGGATGGCGCAGCCGAAAACAACGAAAAAAACAGAGCTTCTCGCCCCGGCCGGCAGCCTGGAGGCCTTTTTCGCCGCCCTGGAAAACGGGGCTGACGCGGTCTACTGCGGGCTCACCGAATTCTCGGCCCGGGCCAAGGCGAAGAACTTCACCCTCGTCGAGGCGGAGCGGTTGACGGCCTACGCGCACCGCGAGCAGCGCAAGCTCTACATCACCCTGAACACCCTGCTCAAGGAAGGCGAGCTGCCCCGGCTGGTGGAAATCCTTGCCGCCCTCGCCGCCATGCGGGTGGACGGCATCATCATCCAGGATCTCGGGGTCTGGCGGCTTGCGAAAAAACATTTCCCCATGCTGCCCCTGCACGCCTCCACCCAGATGACCATCCATAACGCGGCCGGCGTGCAGATGCTCGAATCCATGGGCTTTTCCCGGGCGGTGCTGGCCCGGGAGCTTTCCCTGGCCGAGATCGCCGCGATCGGGCGGGAAAGCTCCATCGAGCTTGAGCATTTCGTGCATGGCGCCTTGTGTTTTTCCATCTCCGGCCAGTGTCTTTTCTCTTCCCTTCTTTCCGGGATGAGCGGCAACCGCGGCCGTTGCGCGCAGCCCTGCCGCAGGCGCTATCACAACCGGCAGCAGCCTGGGTATCATTTTTCCACCAGTGATTTTTGCGCCATCGAGCTTCTGCCGGACCTGATCAAGGCCGGGGTGGTCAGCTTCAAAATCGAAGGCAGGATGAAGAGCGCCGAGTATGTGGCCCGGGTGGTGGGGGCCTACCGGCGGGTTCTCGATGCCGCGGAGAGCGAACGGAAGCAGGCCCTGGCCGAGGCGGCCGAGCAGCTGACCCTTTCCTTCGGCCGGCAGCCGAGCAAGGGGTTTTTGACCGGTTTTGTCTCCGCCAACATCGCGGATAGCTCGCAAAAGGGCACCCTGGGCCAGCCCCTGGGCAAGGTGGCCTCGGTGAAGGGCGGGATGCTCGGTTTTGTCACCGTCGACCGGCTGCATGTCGGGGACCGGCTCCGCATCCAGCCGCAGAACGATCAGGCCGGGACCGGTTTTACCGTCAAGGAGCTTTTTGTCGAGCAGAAAAAGAGCAAGGTGGGCAAGGCCGGGGATTTTCTCAGGGTGCCGCTTCCGGACAAGGGCGGTTTTGTCAGGGTCGGGGATGCGCTGTTCAAGGTGGGCGGCAAGCCGGTCTTTACCTTGAGCGGCGAGGCCTGCCGGAAAAAACTGGCTGCGGTAAGCCTTCCTGATGTCGATGCGGTGACCCGTGCGGCGCTGGTCGATGCAGCCCGGCAGGCTGCGGCCGCGCTGCTTCCGCAAAAGGAGGTCCCGCAGGAGGGACCGTCACGGCTCACGGTGCGGGTTGGCGACCCCCAGGATCTCGGCCTGCTGGAAGAGGCCGGCATTGATCGGCTGGAACTGACCCTCACCCCGGAGAACCTGGCCGGCTTCAAAAAGGTGGAAAGAGCGGCCGCCGGCCACAAGGAGCGCCTCATCTGGGAGATCCCCCCCATGCTCTTCGGCGGCGAATGGGAGGAGTACCGCCGGGCCGTCAGGATGCTGGCCGGCCAGGGCTATCTGTCCTTCCGCCTCAACAACCTCGGCCACCTCCCCCTTTTTGCGGGCCTCGCCGGGGTGCGCCTTTTGGGCGGCTTCCGCTGTTACACCATGAACAGCCAGGCGGCCCTGGCCTGGCAGGAGCTGGGCCTTGCCGAACTCACCCTCAATATCGAGGATGACCGCGACAATCTCAAGGCCCTTCTGGCCACCGGTCTTGAGATGCCGCTGGCCGTGACCGTCTACGCCCCGGTGCCGGTGCTGCTTTCCCGCATTCCCCTCCGCGGGGTGCGGCCCGGCACGGTGCTGCGCGCCGATGGCGGCGAGGGGTATCGCCTCCTTTCCCGGCACGGACTCACCGAGGTGGTGAGCGAAGAGGATTTTTCACTCGTCGGTCTCCTGCGGGAAATCAAGAAGATGGGATGCGGGGAGCTGATCGGCGATCTCAGCCGTTGCCCTGTTGCCTCGGCAAAGGGCAGGCAGGTGCTGGCGGCTCTCGCCGCGGATCAGGCCATTGACGGCACCGGGCTCTTCAATTTCAGGCGCGGCCTGGCTTGATTGGGCTGTCGCCTCATTGAAAAAGGGCAAACAGGAGCAGGGCGCAGAGGGTGATGGCGGAGTAGAGCAGGTAGAGGCCGAGGATGCCATGCTGGACCAGGCGGCGTAGGGTTTCGGCGGCCCGGGCCAGGATGGCGAAGAGCGGCAGCAGGATCAGGTCGAGGATGCCGTCCGGGGTGTGGGTTGCATAGGCCTCCCGGGGCGGGAAGAGCTGTCTGCCCTCGGGCTTGTCGGTGCGGGTTCGCAAGGCCCAGCCGAAAAAGGAGACGATCATCTGGGCAAAGGAGGAAGCGGTATACTGACCGCGCGGCATGGGCAGGGGGCAGCCGCAGCCCCAGGTGGCGGTCTTCGGGATGGCCGGCATCTTTTTCCGGCTCTGTTGCAAAAGCGTGAAGCCTGCGAGGAGCAGGATCAGCAGGATCGCGGCAAGGCTGACAGCCGCGGCCGGAGCCAGGTCCGGCAGGCGCGGCGTCTGCTCGCTGCCTGCGGTGGTCCCCCAGCTGGCGGTGGCCGCGGAGAGGAGCGGATAGAGGCTCCCCGGCGCCAGGCCGATCCAGAGACAGGCCGCCAGCAGGACGGCCATGGCCGCCAGCATGGCCGTTGGCGCCTCCTTGCCGGCCAGGCCTGCCCTGGGAGTGCCCAGAAAGGAAAGACCGAAAACCTTGGCAAAGCAAAGCAGGGCCAGGCCTCCGGTCATGGCCAGGCCGGGCAGGGCGAGCAGGGCCGGCGCCATGGCTTCTCCCTGGGAGGCCTTGAACAGACCGAGGTAGACGAGCCATTCGCTGACAAAGCCGTTCAAGGGCGGCAGGCCGCAGATGGCGGCGGCGCCGCCCAGGAAAAAGAGGCCGGAGAGCGGCATGGTGCGGAGAAGGCCGCCGTAGCGGCCCAGCAGCCGGGTACCGGTCGCCTGGATCATGGAGCCGGCGCTCAGGAAAAGCAGAGCCTTGAAGAGACCGTGATTGACCACGTGCAGCAGGGCGCCGGCCATGCCCAGGGCAACCATGGCCTCCGCCCCGTGGCTGCGGCCATGGAGGGCGGTGCCCAGGCCGAGCAGGATGATGCCGATGTTTTCCACGCTGTGATAGGCCAGGAGCCGTTTTAGGTCGTGCTGGGCGATGGCGAAGGCCACCCCGAACAGGGCGGAGGTGAGACCGAGGAAGAGCACCGTCCAGCCCCACCAGGCCGGAATTCCGTCGAACCAGGCGGTTGTCCGCATGATCCCGTAGATGCCCATCTTGATCAGCACCCCGCTCATCAGGGCCGAAACATGGCTGGGCGCGGCGGCGTGCGCCCTGGGCAGCCAGATGTGCAGGGGGATGAGACCCGCTTTCAGGCCGAAGCCGAAGAGGGCGAGCAGAAAGATGGCGGTTGGCCGCGGCCCGTGGCCGGGAAGACTTGCGGCCTGCGGCAGCAGCGGGCTTGCCTCGGTGAGGCCGGCAAGAAGGGCGAACATTCCGAAGAGGGCGAGGGTGCCGGTGTGGGTGGCGGCAAGATAGATAAAGCCGGCCTGCTGCGCCTCCTCATCCTGGCGTTCGGTCACCACCAGGAAATAGCCGGCCAGGGCCATGATTTCCCAGGCGGTCAGGAAGAGAACGGCATTGTCCGCGGCCAGCAGCACAACGATGGCGCCGGCGAGCAGCGGATAGAAAACCCGGAGCCAGGCGCCGCTGGCCGGGCGTTTTTGCACGGGCCAGTAGCCTGCCGCATAGAGGGCGCCGGCGGCGGTGACGAGCAGGGCCGGGAAGAGAAAGAGGGCGGAGAGGCCGTCGATTCTCAAGGCCAGCGCTCCGCCCGGCACCGGCCAGGACCGGAAGAAAACCGCCTCTGCCGGCCGGTGCAGGGCCAGGCCCGCGGCAAGCATGCCGGCGAGGCAGCCGGCCAGGATGGCGGCGAGGGAGGCCCGCTCCCAGAACAGGGAGCCTCGGCGGCAGAAGATGCCGGCGAATCCGGAAAGAAGAATGAGGGCGACTGCGGTGATAAAGAGGGTCATCCGGCGTTCTTTTTTCTCCTTCCGATTGCGCGTTTCCGGACCGGAAACGGGATGAATCCGCCACTGGCCGTCTGTCCGCGCCCTTTGCCGCGCGGGAAAAATTCAGGAACCGGGCGGCGGCTTGTTCCCCGAACCCAGCCAGGAATTAATCCCATCCGTCATCGTCTGTCAAGCAGCCGGAGCAGGCCGTCCAGAGTCGTGTAGGGATGGGGCGGACAGCCGGGGATGAAAAGATCCACGGGCAGGATGTCCGTCACTCCGTTGTGCGCTTCCGGGCTGTTCCGGAAAGGTCCTCCGGCGATGGCACAGGCCCCGGCCGCGATGACCAGTTTCGGCGCCGGCGTTGCCTCGTAGGTGGCGAGCAGGGCGCTCTTCATGTTTTCGGAAACCGGGCCGGTGACCAGAATGCCGTCCGCGTGCCGGGGCGAGGCGACGAACTGGATGCCGAAGCGGCCCAGGTCGAAAACCAGGGTGCCGAGCACGTTGATATCGGCCTCGCAGGCGTTGCAGCCGCCGGCGGAAACCTGGCGGAGCTTGAGGGAGCGGCCGAAGAGGGAGAGCATCTTTCGGTCAAGGGCCGCGGCCAGGCGCGGACCCTCCTGGGCCATGAGCAGATCCTGGCGTTGGCGGGCGGCCAGTCGGTAGTCGCTGGAGAAAGCGATGGCCCCATGGGGGCAGGCCGCGCAATCGGCGCAGAAGAGGCAGCGGCCCAGGTCGAGACGCAGGCCGTCCGCTCCTTTCCGCACGGCCTCGAAGGGGCAGGCGGTCAGGCAGTCGGCGCAGCCCTCCTGGCATTTTTCCGGCCGCAATTGCGGTACGCCCCGGAAGCGGTCCGGGAGCAGCGGTTCTTCCTTGGGAAAGCGGCCGGTCCGGTAGCCCTGTCGTAATCGTTCTCGTAAGATGCGTATCATGGTCGTTATCCCTGCCTTCCTTTCTACAGATCGAATCCGCAGTAGGAAAGATTGAAGCTCTTGTTGCAGAGCGGAAAATCTGAAATCTGTTCGTTGCGCAGGGCCATGGCCAGCCCGCTCCAGTTGAAAAAGGAAGGATCGATCACCTTGTGCCTGCGCAGCCTCCCCTCCCGGTCGGTGATGCCGATATGGGCGATCCGGCCGCGCCAGCCTTCCACCTGGCTGATTGCCAGACTTTCCGGCGCCAGGGTTGGGAGGGGCGTCAGGGTTTCGCCGGGTGGCAGCGCGGCCAGGGTTTGGCGGATAAAGGCGGTGGCGGCGGCGATTTCCCGCCGCCGCACCGCGGCCCGGGAAAAGACATCGCCGTTTTGCCCCAGGCGCCTTTCATCCCCCTCGGGAACGGCGGCCGGCTGTGGCCGGACATCGCAGGCAAGACCGCAGGCCCGGCCAGCCACGCCCACCAGGCCCAGTGCGGCCGCGTCGGCCTTGGCGACGATGCCGGTTCCCTCAAGACGGCTTAAGACCGAAGGGGTTTCAAAGAAAAGATCCACCGCCCCCATGGTATGGGGGGTGACCGTCTCCAGGCTGCCCAGCAGCCTGCCCAGCCTTTCCTCCTCAAGATCGAAGAAAACACCGCCCGGCCGGACGAAGCCCCGGCCGAAACGGCTGCCGCAGCAGAGCGCCGTCATGTTGAGGTAGTCGCCGCGCAGCCTTCCGCAATAGGAGGCAGTGGGCAGAAAGCCGACATCGCCGGCCAGGGCCCCGATGTCGCCGACATGGTTGGCCAGTCGTTCCAGCTCAAGGGCGACCGTGCGCAACTGGCGGGCCCGTTCCGAAATCCGGCAACCGGCCAGGGTTTCCAGCAGTTGGCAGTAGGCGGTGGCATGGCCGATGGTGGTGTCGCCGGCCACGGTTTCCAGCATGGCCATGGCTTGCGGCCGCGGGCCGCCGGCCAGCAGCTTTTCGATGCCCCGGTGCTGATAGCCCAGGGAGATCTCCAGATGCAGGACCTTTTCCCCGAAACACTGGAAGCGGAAATGGCCGGGCTCGATGATGCCGGCATGGACCGGGCCCACGCCCACCTCATGGATCTCGTCGCCTTCAACCTGAAAGTATCGCATGTCGCCGACCAGGGGATGCGCATGCGGATCACGGCCCCAGGCGTCGTTCTCGCCTTCCCGGACACGGTGGAAACGGACCGGCTTGAGCCAGGGATGCCCTTCCGGGATGATTCCGTACTGTTCGGCGATCTCCCGTTCGAAAAGATGCAGCTGGGGGCATTGCCCGGTGAGGGAGGGGAAACGGCCGGCAACCTCGGTGCGCAGGATGATCAGACCGCCGTCCGCCCTGGCGACCACGGTGAACAGCCCGCGGGTGGCGGCCTCGGGCGGCCGATCGTCGGCAAAGGCGGCGATGATCCGGCCCTGCGCCTGTACCGCCGCCAGGATGCGGGCGGCATACTCGTCGTAAGCGAGAACGGGAATGCGGGCAAGGGGCGCGGCCGCGGCGGGTCCGGGCAGGACAAGGTTGCTCATTTCGGCACCTCCAGGAGACCCGCGGCATTGCTGAACATCAGCTGCAGGGGGGCGGGCAGATAAATACCGAGCAGAAAGACGGCGAGGATCAGGAGGAGGGGGCTGCCGGCGGTGAGCAGGGTTTCCCGGTAACGGCTCGATTCCACCGTGCCCTCTTCGGAGGCGCCCAGGGTAACGGGGATCACCGTGCTGCCCATGCCGATGAAGATCACCACCAGGAGCAGGATGAAAAATCCGCAGAGCACGGGATGGCCGCTGTTGGCGATGCCGCGCAGGATGGTGAACTCGCTTAAAAAGGGAGCGAAGGGTGGCGAGCCGGTAATGGCCAGGAAGCCGGCAAGAAAGGTGGCGGCGGAGACGGGCAGCACGCTCAAGGTGCCGAGGATCTCGCATTGCCGTTTGCTGCCGTAGTAGCGATGGATGTTGCCGGCGCTCATGAAAAGCGCGCTCTTGGTCAGGGCGTTGTTGAGGATGTGGAACATGGCCCCGTATGTGGCCAGCCCCCCTATGGAGACACCGATGGCGAGGATGCCCATGTGTTCCACCGAGGAGTAGGCGAGCATGCGTTTGATGTCGCGTTGGCGGATGACAAAGACCGCGGCGACGAGCAGGGAGCAGATTCCCAGGGCCAGGAGACACTGGCGGGCAAGCGCCTGTTCGCCGGCCGCCGTCATGATCTGCATGGCGCGCAGGATGGCGAGAAAGGCGACGCTGGTCAGCCCGCCGGCCAGCAGGCCGCCCACCAGGCCCGGCGCCTCGCCGTAAGCGTCCGGTTTCCAGGTATGCAGGGGGGCAAGCCCCATCTTGGTGCCGAAGCCGACCAGCAGAAAGATGAAGCCGGTCCGCAGCCAGGGCCGGGAGAGAAAAGAGGCGTTGCCCAGGATATGGTCGAGCTGGATATTTGCCTCGCCGAAGCCTTTCAGGCCCGCGTAGCCGACAAAGAGGATGCCGAGCATGGCCAGGGCGATGCCCACCGAGCAGAGGAGCAGGTATTTCCAGGTCGCCTCGATGGAGAATTTGTTGCGGTTGTAGTAGATGAGCGGCGCGCTGATCAGGGTGGTGGCCTCCACCGCCACCCAGAGCAGGCCGAGGTGCCGGGCGGCGGCGGCCAGACTCATGGCGCTCAGGAACACGAGCAGGCAGCCGATGAAGATCCGGTTGTCCCAGTCCGGATGCGAGCGGAGATAGCCCAGGGCGTACAGGGAGCTCGCGGCAAAAAGCAGGCTGATCACAAAGAGGATCAGGGCTCCGAGGGGGTCGAGGCCGAGCATGGCGTCGGCGGCGCCGGGACTGGGGGTCCGCACTTCCCGCCAGACCAGGAAAAGGTGCGCGAAGGCCGTGGGCGGGATCAGCCAAGGCCGCATTTTTTCCGAGGGCAGGGCGGCCGAAATCAGGGCGGCGGCGAGAGGCAGTATGATGATGGCGTACAGCATGGCGTTCCTTGCGTTAAATCAGTGGCGGAGGCGATCCGCGAATTTTTTCGCCGGGGTTATTCCTTCAACAGACAGAGATGGTCGGTGTCGATGGAAGAGGAAAATTCCCGGTTGATATGGTTCATGACAATACCCATGACGAAAATGGCCACCAGCATATCGAGCAGCACGCCCGCCTCGACCATGAGCGGCATGGCCTCGGTGAGCAGGATGCCGAAGACGAAGATGCCGTTTTCAAAGATCAGATAGCCGAGAACCTGGGTGATGGCCTTGCGGCGGGTGATGAGCATCAGGAAACCGGCGGCCAGGGTGGCCAGGGAGGCGGGGATGATCATGGAATCGAGATGTTCGGCGAGCAGGGGCAGCCGATCCCCGAAGATGAAAGCGCCGGCCGTGGTCAGCGCCACCAGGATCAGGCCGGGGATGTAGCCGATGCGCGGTTCGATCTCCCGCCTGATGCGCAGTTGGCGGATGGCGCGCAGGAGCAGCCAGGGGATGATGATTCCCTTGAGAAGAAAGGCGCCGGTCGCAAGCCCCAGCGAGTGGCCGGAAAAGCCGCCGATCAAAGGGGGGAGCAGGGAGAGCAGGGCGCCCTGCAGGGCGACGGCATGGACGCAGGCCCCGAGGCGGCTGGTGCCGAGGACGAAAAAATTGAGCAGGATAACGGAGAGCAGGATGATATCCGGGATGGTCGTGGTCATGGCGTCACCGTAAGAGAAGGACAAGGGCGAAAAAGGAAAGCAGGGAGGTGCCGACCAGGAGCTGCGGCACCCGGATCAGGCGCAGGCGGGCCATGGTGGATTCCACCAGTCCCACGACCACGGCCAGGGCCAGCATGATGGCGATGAAATATCCGGTGGCGAACAGCGGATTTTCCGTCGCCGGCAGGATGAAGCTGGTCAGCAGGGCGGCCATGACAAAGAGTTTCATGGCCGCTCCATAGAGGATGAGGGCAAAGTCCGGGCCGCTGTGGTCGAGGACCATCACCTCGTGGATCATGGTCAGTTCCAGGTGGGTGTTGGGGTCGTCAAAGGGAATGCGGCAGTTTTCGGCAAGAAGCACGACGAACAGGCAGACCGCGGCGAGGATGAGCGGTATCCCGGTCTGGGAATGGGCGATGTCGCTTTGCAGGGCGGAGAGCATGGTGTCCAGGGAGAAGCTGCCGGAAATCCTCGCCAGTACGATGAAAACGACAAAGATGGTGGGTTCGGCCAGGCAGGAAAAGGTTGCCTCCCGGGCGGCGCCCATTCCTTCGAAGCTTGAGCCGGTGTCCAGGGCGGCCAGCACCGTGAAGAAGCGGGAAAGGGCGAAGAGGTAGACAAAGAGGATCAGGTCGCCGGCAAAGGAGAACGGGGCGTGGATGCCGCCGAAGGGGATAAGGAAGGAAGCCAGAACCGGCACGGCGATGCCGAGAACCGGGCCGGCGCGGAATACCCAGGTGGTGGTGGAGCTGAGCACCATTTCCTTGCGGAAGAGCCTGGCCAGGTCATAGTAGAGTTGCAGGACGGGCGCGCCCTTGCGGCCGGCGATCACCGCCTTGGTCCGGGTGATGATGCCGGCCAGCAGGGGCGAGAGTCCGAAGAGGAGAAGCAGGTGCAGGAATAGGCTGCCGAGCATGGTGGTTTCCTCGTAGTGGTCTTTCAGGGCTGGAACATGACCCAGCCCAGCAGCAGGGTGGTCGAGATAAAGATGTAAAAGAGGTAGACGTTCAACTGCCCTGCCTGGAGTTTGCGAAACAGATAGGCGCGTTCGGCCAGCAGCGAAAAGAGGGGGCCAAATCCCCTGCGCAGGATCGGATCCTCGGAGTGCTGGGCAAAGGAGGCCGTCGCCGGAAAAAGGCCGTTGGCCCGGCTTTCTTCCGCTTCCGGATGCAGGCAGGCGCAGAAGAAATTTTCCTGAGCCAGCTGGCTGTACCCTCCGGCCATGTATGTCATGCGTGGGGTGGGCCGGAGAAAGCCGCAGCCCCAGGTGGGAATCTTTTTCGTCCTGCGGCGGCGATGCCTGACCAGGCAGGTGAAAATCGTCAGGGCGAGCAGCAGGCCGCCGGCCATGGCCCAGTTTCCGGTAAAGGGCAGAGTGGCCCCGATGCCCTGGGCGGGGAGGCTGCCGGTGGTGTCGAGGACGGCCATGGCCTTGGCCGTTGCCTGAATCGGCAGGGAGGGGAAAAGACCGATGGAGAGGCAGAAGCCGGCAAGGGCGGTCATGGCGGCCAGCATGGGCCAGGCCGCTTCGCGGCTTTGGGCCGTTCTTTCCCGTCGCGGTTCGCCGAGAAGGGCCAGGCCGGCCAGACGGCTGAGGGCAAGCAGGACCAGGCCGCCGACCAGGCCGAGGAGGGCGGCAAGCAGCAGGAAGAAGATGGCGCTGCCGCCGGTGGCGCTCTGTCCCATGGTGAAGATTCCCATGTAGAGAAACCATTCGCTGACAAATCCGTTCAGGGGCGGCAGGGCGGCGACGGCCGCGCCGGCCAGGATAAAGAGGGCGCCGGTGACGGGCATCCGGGCAAGCAGGCCGCCGAGATGGGAAAGAGTGCGGCTGCCGGCGGCATGCAGAATCGAGCCTGCCCCGAAAAAGAGCAGCCCCTTGAAGAGCGCATGATTCCAGACATGCAGCAGGGCGCCGGTCAGGGCCAGGGCCGCCACCGTCCCGTACCCGCTGTTGGCGGCATGGAGCCAGAGGCCGATGCCGAGAAAGATGAGGCCGATGTTTTCCACCGTCGAGTAGGCAAGCGAGCGCTTGATGTCGTTCTGCAGCACAGCCATGATGATGCCGAAGAGCGCCCCGGCCAGGCCCAGGCCCATGACGAGGATGCCGCACCAGGGGGGCAGGGGCGGCAGAAAGGTGAGCAGACGCAGAAAACCGTAAACCGCGGTCTTGATCATCACCCCGCTCATTACGGCGGAAACATGGCTGGGCGCGGCGGGATGCGCGTCGGGCAGCCAGACATGCAGGGGGAAAAGGCCTGCCTTGGCGCCGAAACCGATCAGGATCAGGAAAAAGAACAGCAGGGTCGTGCGGGGCGGAAGAGCGCCGAGGGCGGAAAACGCTGAAAAATCCAGGCTGCCGCCCAGGCGGCCTGCTTCGAGGAAAAAGACGAAGAGAAAGGCGGTGCCGATGTGGGTCGCCAGCAGGTACAACCAGCCGGCGCGGCGCACCCGGTCTTCATTGTATTCGAAGATGACCAGAAAGAAGGAGCTGAGCGACATGGCCTCCCAGGCGATGAGGAACTGCAGGCCGTTGGCCGAAGTGATGACCAGGGCCATGCTGACGATGAGGATGTTGAAGAAAAACCAGTGCAGCGCGGTTCTCGGTCCGGCCGCGGCGGCGCGCAGGTAGGAGGGGGCGTAGACGGCGGCGCAGAGACAGACCACAAAAAGGGGCAGGAGGAAGAAGGCCGCCAGGCTGTCCAGATGCAGGGAGAGGGTGATACCGGCCGTGGCCCAGGGCAGGGAAAAAACCAGTTCGCCTCCCTGCCGCAGGACGAGCAGGGAAGCGGCGGCGCCGCACATGCTGCCGAGCAGGCCGCCTGCCGCCCCGGCCGCATGGACGAAGGCGCTTCGGCGCGGCAGAAGAAGGGGAAGGATGCCGCCGCCGGTCAGCAGGAACAGGGAGAGGAGAAAAAGGCTCAGGCCTGCGGGAATAGTGTCGGGAAGCATGATCGTCTTGCCTGCCTTATCGGTTCATCTTGCGGGCAGGGGCCGGGGTTTTTTCCGGGGCAGGGTTTTTGCCGCCCCTGCCCGGGTTGACAAAAATCGCTTCCTCCCGGCAACGCACGATCTCCAGGACTTCCTTGCGGGAAGGTTGCCGCTTGACCGCCTGGAGGAATTCGGCGTCCTGGGCCAGCCTGAGGAGGCGCATTTCGAGAATGGCCTGCTCGGCCCGGTTGGCGGGCAGGACCAGGAAAAAAGCCTCGGTGGCCGTGCCGTCCAGAGCCTTGAAATCGGCCGGTTTCTCAAGATAGGCGAGCAGGACCATGGATTTCGGGAAGTAGACCGGCCGTTCGTCGCTGATGCCCATGTAGGCGATGCCCTGCATGGAGGAGGAGGCCAGGGACTCCCTGGTGAAGATGGAGACCTTGATGGCCTGTTGGTCCATGGAGGCGGAGTAGGGCAGGGTGGCGAGCAGTTCGCTGATGGACTCGTCCCGGTTTTTGCCGTGAATCCGGTAGAGTACCGCGCCCTGCTGCAGGCCGGCATGGACGGAAATTGCGGTGTCCACCTTGATGTTTCCCGTTTCCGCGTTCATCCGGGTGTTGAGCCACGAATCGATGGCGTCGGCCCGGAACCGCCACTGGCCGCCGATTTTCACGGCAAAGGGGATCTGGTTCTCGTTGAGCATCCGATAGATGGTTTTCTCGGAAACACTCAATTTTACCGCCATGTTGCGGATTGTGTAGAATGCTTTGTCCATTTCTGTCCAGGTTTGTCCACTGTTGTCAAGGGTGGTTTCTTATACGGCGGGAGGGTGTGGCTGTCAAGGGAAATTCCTGCGCCGCGGCAGCCATTGGCAAGGTCGTGGGGGATGGACAGGCAGGGGGGCGGTGCGCCGGCGGAGGCGGGCAAGGGGCGTCGCCGGATCGGCAACGCCCCATCTTTGGCTCTAGCGGATGATGATGCGGGTGTTGTCGCAGCCACGGAACCTGGCAGGCTGGTAATGGCCGGGGCGACCCCAGGCCGCGGGCGAGCCGTGATGGCCGCCCCGGTAACGGGGTGGGTCATGGCGGTACCGTGCCTGATGGCGTGGATAGGCGATCTCCCGTTCGATGATCACCGTCTGCCCGCTCAGGTGCCCATTGCCCTGGACAACCCATTCCCTGCCGTTGAAACAGGCTGTCGCGTAAACATGTTCGGGTCTGCCGTCCATGGTGGCCAGCATTTCCATCTCACGGCATTCCGGTGCCGGTGGGGGTGGCGAGGCCGCCGGATAGTAGACCGCGGTGCTGGTCCGCATCTTGTCATGCTCGTTGCCGATCATGTAGCCGAGCACCCCGCCGATGGCGGTGCCAAGCAGGGTGGCCTCGGTATTGCGGCCGATGGCCTGGCCGATGATGGCCCCGCCGGCGGCGCCGCCGATTCCGGCCCGGGATGCGTTGCCGGCCAGGGCCGATTGGCTGCAGACCAGGACGCCGGCCATTGCCATGAACACGGTTCGCTTCAACATAGCTTCCTCCTTGTGGTTGGAAATTCTCTTTCGGGACACTTGCGTACAGATCCGTTCCTTTGTCTCCAACATAGGGGCAAAAGAGCGATCCGACCAGCCGACATGGATAGAGATCTGGTGCATGTCGGTCCATGTCGGCCCATGTCGGTCCCTGATTTCCGGGGATCGAAGGAGGAAGACCCTTATTTTTTCGGCGGCTCCTTGGTGCGGCGGGCCACCTCGGAAAGCGGCCTTTGCTCCTCCCTGCCGGTGTCGTCGGGGGGGGGGGGGAGCCCTTCAGCAGGTCGATCAGAACATCGAAGGGATCGAGCAGTGCTCCGCAGATGCCGCACTGTACGCTGCGGTGGGCGGTGTAGGCGATGACCTGGCGATGTTTGCAGTCGGGGGCGGCAAGCGTTGTCCGGGGACGTGGCCGTCGGCGGGAGGTGTCCAGCTTGACTATTTTCGTCATGGTGCGGTTCCGGAACAGGGCAGGCTATCGAAAAAGAGGGTTTTTTCTCCCTTCTGAAGAGCGGCGGACCGTGATGGACAAAGAGTCTGAGTCCGGCTGGATCTTGTTGCTCCAGGAATCCAGCACCAGGGTGCCGCAGCCGCCGTTCTTCCGGCGACGCCAGCGGTTGGCCCGCCGGACATTGATTCCCATTTCCTGGAAAAAATGGTGAACAGACCTGATCTGGTCCGGCCCCGGACTTGCGAAGGGGCTATTTTTCACCGCATTGAGTTCGAGGAGATGCAGGGTCGCCTCTGGAAAGGGTCTGAGGAATTCACGGAGCCCGGCAAGCTCCTCTCCGCTGTCGTTGATGCCGGCCAGGATGAGGTAGTTGAAGCCGAACCGGCGCCGTTTGTTTCTGGAGAGGGTGGGCCACAGGCCTGCCAGGGCCGTCCGCAGGGCGGCGAGACTCGGACCCCGCGGCACCAGGCGTTCTCGGGTTTCCTGTCTGCCCGCATGCAGGGAGAACATCAGGCCGTTGTGGGGCAGGCGGCAGAATTCCGCAAGTCTGGCCAGGGGTTGGCCGGTGGTGGTCAGGGAGACGGGCATGCCCTGTTGCCGCTGCGTTCGGATGAATTCCGGGACCATCGGGTTGGCGAAGGGTTCGCCGATCCCCGAGAGGGTGAGGCGGGTCGGATGCAAGCCTTCGTCCCGGGCCGCGACGATCTGCTGTTCAAGTTCCGCGCGATCAAGGTTGCGGAAAAGTCCCTTGGCCCCGGAGGCGCAGAAGGGGCAGCCCATGGCGCAGCCGACCTGGACGGAGAGGCAGAGGGTGGCGCGGCCGTAATAGACCGCTTCCACCCGGTGGCCGTCGGCAAGGGGGATGGTGAGAACCCGGTTTTCGTCAGCGGCTGGGTGCATGGTTGATCGGTAAGGGTCAGAGAGGTTGCTTCGCGAGGGAATGCGAAGGAGATCGCCGTCCGTTGCCTGATAGTAATCCGTCCATGGCGGGAAAGACAAGCTGAAAAGAGGAAGGATGCCGGGGATGGTTGCCTTCTGTTTCGGAAGGAATGACGGCTGGTTGGCCAAGGCCCGCACTCGGAAATTGTCACTTTGCGCAAAGCATGCTAGAAGAGGGGCAAACCCTTGCTCAGGATGAACAGCCCATGTCCCGCCAGATCCTTCTCTCCATCTGCATCCGTTTTCTCATCTATTTCTGCCACTGGATGGTGCTGGCCTATTTCCCGGTTCTTCTCAAGGGCTACGGCCTGGGCGACCTGCGGATCGGCATGGTCATTGGTCTTTTTTCGCTTTCTTCCATGGCCCTGATGCTGCCGTTGGGCGTTTTTTCCGATCTCTTTTCGCCCAAGCGCACCATGCTCTGCGGCGCCCTGCTCTATGGCCTGTACTTCTGGGCGCTTCTTCTGGTCCGCTCCTTCGCCTGGCTGCTGCCCGCGGTTTTCCTGGGCGGGCTGGGGAGCGCCGCCCTCATCGTGGTGAGCGAGTCCCTTTATCTCAAACATTTCGCCCAGGAGCAGCGGGGTCGCCGGGTCGCCATCTATCAGCTCAGCACCTACCTCGGCTTCGGCCTTGGCCCCCTGGTCGGCGGCCTTCTTGTCCAGCAGGGGTCGGAGCGCCTGTTCCTCGTCGCGCTTCTAACGACGCTGCTCATCGTTGTCCTCTGTCTGGCCCTGGACGACTACGAACCCATTGTTTTTTCCTTCCGGAAATACGGGGAGGACGTGGCGCAGTTCAAGCCGCTGCTCCTGATCGCCTGCCTGTTTGTGATGGGAACCCATTTCGGGGTGGAGCAGACCTCCTTTTCCCTTTTGCTCAAGGAGGGATTGCGGCTCTCAGCCGGGCAGATCGGCCTGATCTTTGCCGGGCTGGGTCTGTGGATGGCCCTGGTGGTTCCCTTCATCGGTCGCCTGCACGACAAGCGCGAATCGGTTTTTCTTTTCTTTCTGGGCGGGCTCGCGGTTTCCGCGCTCTTTCAGGTGCTGACCGCCTGGGCCCGTGATTTCTGGAGCCTGCTTTGCATCCGCCTGCTCCATACCCTGGGCGACGCCGTGGCCCTGCTGGAATTCGGGGTCCTGGTGGCGCTGCTCTTTCCCTCCCGGCGTCTGGGCGGCAATTCCGGTCTGCTCTACGGGGTGCGCGCCCTGGCCACTTTTCTCGCCGCCCTGGCTGCCGGCCATGTCAACCTGCGGTGGGGCTACGGCGCCTCCTTTGTCGCCAATGGCCTCTTGGTCCTGCTTTTTGTCGCGGCCAGCCTGTTCTTTATCGCCGCGAGCCCGGAGCGGCGCCGGGCCGTGGGCTGGTCCGGCCCGGGCCGAGATTAGGCCGGCAGCTTCCGGCTGCCTTTTTCCTCGTCGCCGGTTCTGAAAAATTCCACGACCTGCGAGAGCTTCCCGGCCTCGGCCATCATGGCCAGGGAATTGGTCTCCATGGATTCCGCGGTGGCGGAGAGTTCCTCCGAGGAGGCGGCCAGCTCTTCCGAGGCCTGGGCGTTCTGCTGGATAACCTCATCGAGCTGCTGGATGGCGGTATTGATCTGGGCCGCGCCCGATTTCAGCTCGTTGCTGGAGGCGCTGATCTCCTGGACAAGTTCGGCGGTTTTCTGGATGGAGGGCACCAGCTCCTCCAGGAGCCTGCCCGCCTGTTCGGAGACCTTGATGCTGGAGCCGGAAAGCTTGCCGATCTCTTCGGCCGCCGACCTGCTCCGTTCCGCCAGTTTGCGGACCTCCGCCGCCACCACCGCGAAGCCCTTGCCGTGTTCCCCGGCCCTGGCCGCCTCGATGGCGGCGTTCAGGGCCAGGAGATCGGTCTGGCGGGCGATTTCCTCGATGATCAGGATTTTTTCGGCGATCATCCGCATGCTGCCCACGGTCTGGCTGACGGATTCGCCGCTCTGCTTCGCCATCTCCGCCGATTCAAGGGCGATTTTTTCCGTTTGAAAGGCATTGTCGGCGCTCTGGCTGATATTGGCGGTCATCTCCTCAACCGAGGCGGAGGATTCTTCCGCGGAGGCGGCCTGTTTGGAGGCGCCCGCGGAGAGCTGCTCGGAGCCGTTGCCGACCTGGCTGCTCATGGCCGAAACCTGCTGGGCCGATTCCGTGACATCCCTCGCCCTTTCCTGAACGAGCATCGCCCCTTTGGTGACCTCGCCGATGATGTTGCGGAGGTTTTCCACCATGGCGGAGAGCGATTTGCCCAGGACATCCTTGTCGGACAGAACATTGATTCTGACGGTCAGGTCGCCGCCGGCGATTTTTTCCGCGAGTTGCGCGGTGTTGCGCAGGGTGTTGATCATGGCCGCAAAGGAGTGGCCGAGCCTGTCCTTGTCGGAGAGCAGCTTCACCTCGGCGCCGAGGTCACCGATGGCGATCTGCTCGGCGATTTGCGCCCTGTTGCGCAGGCTGGTCACCATGTTGGCCAGGGCCTTGCCCAGGGCGTCCTTTTCCGAGAGGAGGGTCACTTCGGCGTCGAGATCGCCGATGGCGATCTTTTCGCTCATCTGCGCGGTATTGCGCAGGCTTTCAACCATTCTCGCCAGGGAAATCCCCAGGGTGTCCCGGTCGGAAAGCAGCTGCACTTGGGCCTTCAGGTTGCCGAGGGCGATCTGTTCCGCCATCTTGGCGGTGTTCTGCAGGCTGGCCACCATTTTCCGCATGGCGGCCAGCATCTGCCCTATTTCATCGTTGCGGCCGCTGGTAATGGAAACATCCAGATCCCCGAGGGCAAGGCGCTCGGTCACCGCGATGGCGTCGTTGAGCGGGTTTAGGGTTTTTTTGATGGAGAAAAAGAGGGAGATCAGGAGCAGGGCGGCAATGAGGGTGGTGATGAGCACGTTGACGATGAGGTTGCCGCGCAGGGTGGCGACGATCTTCTGCATGTTGTTCATGGCCAGGATGTAGCCGATTTCCTTGCCGCTGTAATCCTTGAGCGGGATCTGGTAGGTCACGTACAGGTTGCCGTTCTGCCGGTATTCATCCCGGGGAGGGGCGTACTCCCGGGTGAGTTCTTTGGCAAGGTCCGAGGAAAAGGTGTAAAAGACGATATCGCCGTGGACAATATCGGTTTCCTTGGGTTCCGTGCGGCCGGTTGCCTGGAAAACCTCCTGACGGATGCCGATGGCGAACTCGGTTTCAAAGGTCTGGGTGAGGGTGTTGAGCAGGCCGGCCACGGAGCCGCCGAACTCGACGGAGCCCAGATGGCTGCCCTGGTGGAGCACCGGGAAAACCACGCGGGTGCCGGGGCCACCCACCCCGACCTCCAGGCCGACCACCGCCTTCTTCTTGCTGTTCGCCTCGATCACCGTGGCCCGGAAGGCGGAGAGGTCATCGCCGAATTTGCCCGGCTGGTGCAGGCGGAGAAAGCTTGTGGCCGGGGGGGTGTGAAACTGGAACTGGTCGATCTGGTAGGTTTTTTTCAGCTCGGCGAAATAGCCCTTGAGGGAGGTTGCCAGCAGCTCCCGGTCTCCCTGGGCAAAGGCGGTGAGGACTTCGTTGTTGACGAGCAGGGTTTGCACCGCCAGGGAGAGGTTTGTAAGCTCCTTGTCCAGGGAGGTGTAAAACGTTTTCTGCACCCGCTGGGCCAGGGCGGCTTTTTCGTCGGCCAGGGTGGTTTTGAAATCGAGGAGGCTCTTGGCCAGACTTGCGCCGGTGATGATCAGAATGCCGATGAGGACGATGGTGATGATCTTGGTTTTCAGGTTGAGCCGGTCGACAATGCTTGCCATGGTCGTTCCCCTTGTCAGCGAGATTTGTTGAGAGGTTTTTGGTGGCAGAATTATATTACACTTGAATCGGCGGTTGTGTGTCAAGACGATTTGCGCTCCTGGTTTTCATGAAAAAACAGACCGATAGGGAAATGGGGCAAGGGTATTGTCCAGATGCCGGCGCCGAGCCGGGAATATGGGGTGGTGTGATGGGTTTGGAAAAAAAGCGGTTCAAGCTGGTTCTGGAGTTCGACGGTGGCAGGTACAGCGGCTGGCAGAAGCAGGAGGACGCCAGGTCCGTCCAGGGCAGCATCCTGCAGGCGGCGGCAGAAATCTTTGCCGGCGAGATTGATGTGCAGGGCAATGGCCGCACCGATGCCGGCGTACATGGCCTGCGTTTCGTCGCCCATCTGGAGGCGGCGACCGGGCTTGCGCCGGTCGAGATCGGCCGGCGGTTGAACGAGATTCTGCCCCATGATATCAACCTTCTGGAGTGCAAGCAGGCCGGGCCCCGTTTTCATGCGCGCCACAACTGCATAGGCCGCAGCTATCTCTACCAGATCGCCAGGCGCAAGACCGCCTTCTGCAAGCCCTACGTCTGGTGGATCAAGGAGCCTCTCGACCTTGCGGCCATGCGGGAGGCTGCCGGCCTGTTGGAGGGGATGCACGATTTCAGCTCCTTCACCGACCGGCAGGTGCTCAAGAAAAAATCGCCGCTGGTACTGGTGAACAGGGTGATGGTTGCGGAAACCGCGGATCTTGTTCTGATCCGCGTGGTCGGCTCCCATTTTCTCTGGAAGATGGTGCGCCGGATCGTCGGGGTGCTCTGTGAGGTGGGCAAGGGGAGTCTCCCTGTTGCCGCGGTGGGGCATTTCCTCGCTGAGCCGGCGAATCTCGGCGCTTTCACCGCGCCTGCCCAGGGGCTTTTTTTTGAGCGGGCTTTTTATGATCAGGATGCGCTGGACAGTTTCCTGGCCGGGGAAGTGATCACGGCCAACTTCTTTTGACCGATCTTTCCGGAGCCAGAAGCTGGCCACTTCCGCCAGTTTCTGATCTCCTTGCCGCCCATGACCCGGGCGCGCCGAAATGTTCCCTCCCTGGTCATTTCTTCCTGCAACAGGGGGAAGACGAATGGTTAAGGAAACGGTGTAATGTTAAAAACTTCCCAAAACGTGGTACTTTACAAAAAAAAAATCCGGTGCGAGACTGATACTGTGCTTCCCTCGAAATGCCCGACCGCCGCGGAAAGAAAGAAAAGTGAAGATTTCCGATGCCGCTGGCCGTAATCTTGCTAAGAGATATCGATAAAGGTATTCGCTCTTTTTTTTATGTTATCTGGGGAACCGGGGGGCAATGCTCTCCAAAGATTACCAAAAAGGGAGGTTACACATGGATTTAGACAACATCAAGCCGGACCACACTCTCAATGCAAAAGGGTTGAGCTGCCCCATGCCTCTTCTGAAGACCAAGAAGGCCATCGACTCCATCAGCTCCGGCCAGATCCTGGAGGTTCTTGGTACGGATCCGGGTTCGAAGAATGATCTGCCCGGCTGGTGTGCGCGCACCGGTCATACCTTTCTCGGCGACAAGGAAGACGCTGGTTTTTTCCGGTTTTACATCAAGAAAGGCTAAAGAAGACAGCAGGGGCGCGTTGGAGCCCCGGAGGATATTTCAGGAAACTCCGGCCGCCGTCAGGCAGCCGGAGTTTTTTTATGGGGCACCCGCCTTAATGTGTGCCCCGGCCCAGCACCTCCTCCAGAGTGGCCTGCAACAGGGTAATGGTGAAAGGCTTCCGCAGGGCGGCCTTGAAACCGTATGCCGCGAAATCGTCAATGGCAAGGTCCGAGGAGTGGCCGCTGGCGACAATGGCCCTGACGCCGGGGTCGAGGCCGCGAAGGGCGTTCAGGGTGTCGAGGCCGCCCATCCCCCCCTTGATGGTCAAGTCCAGAATGGCCGCCAGGCAGGGTTTCTTGCCCGCCCGGCTTTTGCGGTACAGCGCCAGGGCCTCTTCGCCGTTTCCCGCCTCCACGACGGTATACCCCAGGTGCTCAAGCATCTTTCTGAGCATGTTTCTGACCAACTCCTCGTCGTCCATGATCAGGATTTTGCCGAGCCGGGTCATTCCGGCCGGCGCCGGGACGGTCGCCGGCGCCGGAGGAGCGGCTTTCGGCAGATAGAAGATGACCTCGGTACCCTTGCCGGGCGAGGAGGTGATCTCGATGTGTCCGGCATGGTTTTTCAGGATCGAATAGGCAATGGAGAGGCCAAATCCCATGCCTTTTTCCGCGCCGCGTTCCTTGGTTGAGAAGTATGGGTCAAAGATGTTGGAGAGATCTTTTTCCGGAATGCCCGGGCCGGAATCGTGAAAGACGATCTTGACATACTCGCCGTCCCGGGCCGGATCCTCGGAATTCCTGGAAACAGGGTCGATGATCGTGTTCTCCGCGCTTATCGCCACGATTCCACCGTGGGGCATGGCCTCCACCGCATTTTTAATGACGTTGAATGCCGCTTCGCGGATCTGGCTTTTATCGATTTCGATTGGCCAGAGCTGCCGGGCAAAGGCGGTGGTGAGCTGCACGTTCGTTCCGCTTAGGGCAAGGCTGGCCGCGTCCTCTATGATGGGGGGGAGTTCGCTGATTTCTCTCCTGGTGAGGCTTTTTGTTGAAAAGGAAATGAATTTGCGGATCAGCTCCTTTGCCTTGATCGAGGCGGTATGGGCATCCTCCAGCCAGCTCAGCTCCCGCTCCCTGCCCTGGAGCAATGTTCGGCCGAGTTCGATGTTGCCGAGAATGACGGAAAGCAGATTGTTGAAATCGTGGGCGATGCCGCCGGCCAGGGTGCCGATGGACTCTATTTTTTTTGCGCGGATGATCTCGAGTTCGGCCAGCTTGCGGGCGGTGATGTCGGTATGTGTCCCCAGCATCCTGGTCGGCTTGCCCAGCGCATCCCGTTCCATGATCTCCCCGAGGGAAAGAATCCACCGCCAGGCTCCGGTCGCGGTGCGCTGGCGGAATTCGACCCGGTATTCAGAAGTTTCTCCCCGGAGATAGCCCTCATAGCAGGACCGGACCCGTTCCAGATCATCGGGGTGGAGCCGCTTCAGCCATTTTTCGTTTGTTTCCTCAAAGGCGTCCGGGGCAAAGCCGAGCATCAAGGCATATTCTGGAGTGACCACCGCCTTGCCCGACCTGAGGTCGAGGTCGTAGATGCCCTGGTTTGCCCCCTTCAGAGCCAGGCGCAACCGCTCTTCATTTTCACGCAGAGCGGTTGTCGCGCTTTCGCGCTCGGTGATTTCCCTGCGCAATCTCTCGTTGCTCTCCCGCAATTCCCGGGTCCGTGCCGTTACCCGTTCCTCAAGGTTTTTTTGCGCTTCGGTGAGCGAGTGCTCCGCCTCCTTGAATTTGCTTATAACTCGATTCAGCTGGTCGATTTCCTGTAGTCTCTTCCTGCCGGCCTCCCTGGCGATGCGCCTGTAGTAATCGCGGCTTTCCCGGGCTTCCGCCAACTCTCTTGCCAGGACTTTTTCGCGGGGGTTGTCGGTGTTCTTTGCTTCGGTCATGGCGTTATTCCGTGAGGGCGAGCAGGACGCCGGTCCAGTCGAGGCCGCGGCTCACGCCATGGTATGGGGCAAGTTCCACCCCTGAGTAGAAGCCGAAAAGCGGAACATTGTCGGCATTGAACAATTTCCGCACCTCTGCCGCTTCTTCCGTGAGCGTGTTCGAAATCCGCGCGGATCTGCCGGCGCAATCGATGTATATGCCAAGGCGGATCTTCCGCCCGTCTTTCTTGATGCTCCTCAGCAGGTCGGCGGTGTTCCTGCGGGCCGAGTCGATCATCCTGGCCGTGTCTCTCAGCATGAACTGGATCTCCGTTCCTTCCGTCAGATCCGGTTCAAAGAGGCAGATACCGCTTTCATCCGGCAGGATTCCGGTAATCAGGCGGTTGATGTAGTTTTCCTCCCGGTAGACGTCAAACCGTTCTCCTGCATTGACGCCGATGGTGAGCAGGTTGACCGGCCTTTCCTTGCGCCAGGTGGTACCGCCATAGAGGTCATCGATCATCCTTACCACGGGCTGGTTGTCGATTTCATGGATGAAGGGGCCGTTTTTTTTGGTGATCCGGTGGTATTCGCCCGAAATGGGGGTGCACCCGTGCATTACCCGGTGATAGGGGGTGAAGGGGCCGGAAAGGAGGAGTCCCACCGCACTCTGACTGGCGACCCTGTCCCCGCAGAATTGACTGGTTGCCCCGAATTGGTGGTCTCCCAGCACTCCGGCGCCGAATATGGGGATGTTTTTCTTCAGGGTTTCGTTGATGCCGGCGACCAGGGGAAGGGAGGCATTCAGCAGGGGAGGCGTGTCCGGAGCTGCCGCTTTCCTGATGGAGTCGTAAAGCAGGAAAAGCAGGTACTGGTCGCTCCGGGGGGCAAGCAGTTTGCCCAAGGCGAGGCCGGCAGCTTTTTCGTCTTTGTCAAGATCGCCAGCCGTGGCGATCTGCTGGCTGATGGTATCGGATTCAAGGGCCAGGGCCCCGGAAACACAGCCGGAAGAGGCGATGATTTCGTTGGTGATGATGCCGATGGCGGAACCGCCGAGAATGGGGGCATCGCCAACCGCGGCGCGCAGGCCGGCGAAGAAATCTTCCGCGTGGAGGCCGCTGTTGCAAAAGGCGAGGATGAAGTTCGGCTCGGTTATCCGGCCGTTTTGCAGGACAGACTCTCCAACCAGCTTCCCGGCCTTGCCGCTGTCCGTCTCAATGCTGTAAGCCGTGCCGATCTTCATGTCGTGACTCCCCGGGCCGGAATGATTTTTATCATCATAGAAGCGGCATGGCTCGGATTACAATACGTAAAAAATACTGGGTGCTGGTAGAATGAGAGGCGAGGGAACGTTAACCGAGGGTGGCCAGATGGGCGCGCAGGGTTACCCGCCTCCCGGTGAGTCCCAGCTTTTTGCGGATCGTGTCACGGTGGCATTCCACGGTGCGCGGGGAGAGGGAGAGCAGCAGGGAGATTTCCTTGGTGGATTTGCCGCGCTGGATAAGGCTGGCGATCTCAAACTCCCGTGGGGTTATATCCGGAATTTCCCGGGTGATTTCCTGCGGGAAGAACGAGGTGATTTTTTCCAGATTGTGACGGATCAGGCCGAGAAGTTCTCTGCCCTCGACGGTGGCGCATTTGCCGGCCAATTGTTCCAGGTAGGGAAAAACCTGATGCTGGAGGTTGTTGTGGATGGTGCGTTCCTGCTCGATCAGGGCCTTGGAGTTTTGTTCGATCAGCAGGCGCAGGGCGTCGTTCAGGGCTGCAAGCTCGGCGGTTTGCTTCCGCTGCAGGCTGTCCGCTTTTTTCCGTTTCGTCACGTCACGGATGATTGCGCCGACATAGTTCTCTCCGCTGCCCACATCGACGAGAAATCCTTTGACCTCGACAAAAATGGTTGCGCCATCCTTACGGAGCAGCCTGATTTCCCGATCCGGTCTTTTCTGGCCGGCAAAGGTCTGCGCCATGTCCCTGGCTATGGTTTTGCGGTCGTCCGGATGAATAAAGAGAAAGGCCTCCTTGCCCAGCACTTCTTCCAGGCCATAACCCAGCAGCTGCTCCGTGGCGGGATTGGCATAGAGAATGCGGCCCTCCCGGTCGTTCAGGTGGATCATGTCGCTTGAGCTGGCAGCCAGGGCGCTGAAGCGGTTTTCCTGCTCCCGGAGCGCTTTTGGGAAGATTTTGCGGTCGCGGGTGTCGCGAAAGATGCCGATGATAACCTTTCTTCCCTCGAAAGAGGCGGCCCTGGAGCTGATTTCCACCGGGATTTCCGACCCATCGCAATGCTGGACGGCCAGGTCGTTGAAGACGGAGGATTTCTTCTTTGCCGAGGCATTGAAGAGGGCCTTGTATTCCTCGCGCCTGTCGGCTGGGTGCAGGGCGGACTGATGCAGGCCGACAAGGTTTTCGCGGGGGCGACCGAGAAGGGTGGCCGCCTTTGTGTTGGCAAAGAGTATTTCGCCGCTTTGGGCATCGGCGACAAAGATGGGGTCGTTGGCGCATTCGATCAGTTCGCGATACATGGTTTTTTCCGGTTTCGTTGCTCTCGCGCTGGGTCTGTTTTTATTGTAGCAGAATGAGCGGGCAAGTGCACGGGGCGGAACGCGTTTGGTGCGCGAACCGGCTGGCGCCGAAAAAAAAGGGGAGGCGCTGTCTCTTGGCGGTTCATGCTTATAGTTTAATCAAACAATTAAGTGAGTAAGGGGGTGCTGTCATGAAAACCATAATGCAGATAAGCCAAAATTTAGGGATTGTCCTTCTGGCGATAGCCGCGCTCGGCTTGGCGGCTTCCTCCGCGGTGGCGGCGGAAACCGGAAGGGAGAAGGCCATTTTTGCGGGCGGGTGTTTCTGGTGCATGGAAAAACCCTTTGAGCAACTGGATGGGGTTTATTCCGTCACCTCGGGGTACATCGGCGGGCGGACGGAAAACCCGACCTATGAGGATTACGGAGACGCGGGCCACATCGAGGCCATCGAGATTGTCTATGATCCGGCCAAGGTCAGCTATGGGCGGTTGCTGGAGGTCTTCTGGCGCCAGATTGATCCCACCGACGGCGGCGGTCAGTTCGTGGACAGGGGCCACGCCTACACCTCGGCCATTTTCTATCTTGACGAAAAGCAGCGGCGGTTGGCGGAACAATCCCGGGCGGAGCTCATTGCCCGCAAGGTATTCGCCAGGCCCGTTGTCACGCCCATCGTTCCGGCGACCACCTTTTATAAGGCAGAGGAGTATCATCAGGATTATTACAAGAAGAATCCCATCCGCTACAGGCTTTACCGGGCTGGTTCCGGCCGGGACGGCTTCCTGGATTCGGTCTGGGGAAAGGAGCGGACAAGGGACAGAAAATGGAGCGAGGCTGAGCTGCGCGGCCGGCTGACGCCTCTGCAGTATCAGGTTACCCAGCAGGAAGGAACCGAGCCGGCCTTCAGGAACGAATACTGGAACAACAGGCGGCCGGGGATCTACGTGGATATCGTCTCGGGCGAGCCTCTGTTCAGCTCGCTGGACAAGTTTGATTCCGGCACCGGCTGGCCGAGTTTCACCAGGCCGCTGGCGCCGGAAAAAATCGTCGAGCATGAGGACAAACGCCTCTTCATGACCCGCATCGAGGTGCGGAGCAAGGAAGGCGATTCGCATCTCGGCCACGTCTTCGACGATGGCCCGCCGCCCACCGGCCGGCGCTATTGCATCAATTCGGCGGCCCTGCGCTTCATTCCGGCGCAGGATCTGGAAAAGGAAGGGTACGGCGAATTCCGGCCGTTGTTCGGGAAGTAACGATGATCCGGTTGGCCAACGGTCAGAAACCGCTTACGACCGTTGGCCTTTTTTTCAGTGATCGTGGTGACAGCCGCAGCCGCAGCCTTCGTCATGCGCTTCTTTTTGCGCGTTGTGAAAACTGGCCAACCCTTCCTTGATTTTTTCCTTCAATTCTTCCGGGGCGTTTTCCAGGCAGTAGGCCAGGGCCGCGTCCTGTTCCTCGCTGTCGGGTTCCGCTGTCATGCAGATGTGCAGGGCCTCTTCGAATGATTCGAACGTCATGGTTTTCTCCAGCTGTGCGAAAAAGGAAGTAATTTTTTGAGATGCCAGAGTTAACCGGTCTTTTCTGAAAATGCAATGAAAGAAATGGGGAAACGGCCGCTGTTTTTTTAAGGACCGGGGTGCAGGAAAACCAGGGTGGCGCCCCAGCTGCCGGCTGTTTCGTCGGCCAGGCGAAAGGAGGCCACCAGGGGCGATCCGTCCAGGATGCTCTGCACGAGGCGGCGCAGAGTGCCGGTGCCTTTGCCGTGGATGATCCTGACCTGATAAATGCCGCGTTGCCGGCAGGCCGCGAGGTATTCCGGCACCAGATCCCTGACCTCGGCCGGCCGAAAGGCGTGCAGGTCGAGGACGCCGTCGATGGGCAGTTCGAGCGGAGGGAATTCTTCCTCTGTCGTCATTTCATCTGGCCCGGGAGATGGCCCGCTCCAGGGCGGTCAGGCAGCGGAGGGGTCATGTTGAGAAGTTCGGGAGAGGTCACCACGGCTTCGCCGGGCAGGGGGCGGCCACGGTCGGGCTCATCCTGACGGGCATCCCCGGTGCCCGGCGCGCCGGGGCCAATGCCGGCAAGCCGGGCATACAGTTCCTGCGCCGTATCATCCGGGGGAAAAGATTTCTCGTCGCTGTGCATTGTCTGGCCTTTGTCGAAGGGGTGCGGGGAAAGTGGGAAAACAGCCCCTGCCGCGCCGGCCGCGGGCAAGATGGCGCGGGGGATACCTCCTTTGTATTCGTATCGTATTGTGACTTCAATATTTTTTTGTTTCCTGGCGCAGAAAATGGCGCCCCACCATGCTGACAAAGTGCGCGGCGCAGGGCAATATGGGGCAGGAGGGGATGGGATGGCCAAACCTGAGGAAAAGCGGAAATTTTATCTTCCGGAACGAACAAGGTTCTTGCCAGAGGAGCTGGTCCCTGTATGATATGGAAAAGGACGTGAGGGGCCGCCGGCCATGGAAAGCAGCGGACCCGGCGCGCGGAACATCCGCCTGCTCTCGTCCCGCGTTCTGGAGATGGGCGTTGACGGAGGTGGAGATGGTAACAAGGAAAAAGAGGCGCATCGGCCTGGGAACGCTTGTCCTGGCCTTTCTTTTTCTCTTCACGCTCATCCCCCTGGTGGGTTTCTCCTCTTTTACCCTGACCGGCATTCTCGCTCAGTTGGGGGAAATCGAGGAGCATGAAGAACTGCACCTCATGCTCGACGAGCTGCACCATCTGGAAACAAAAATCGACACTTACAAGCAGGTGGTCGGGTTTGTCTCCGAGCTGCCCGCGGTCATGGAGCTCCTCCACCGCGGGGGCAGCGTTCCCGGCAGCATCAGCAGGGAAAAGGCGGCGAGCCGTTATGCCGGCGTGCTGACCAGGGTTTTTGCCGAGAATCAGGACATCGAAAGCGTCCATCTTCTCGACCTGAACGGGGTCGAACGATTTGCTCTCGCCAAGGGGACGGGGGAAGCGGAGTACAGGCAACTGGAGGCGGGCAGGGGGGGATTTGCCCCGGAGAGCATCCGGAAAGTCCTGGCGATGCCGGAGAAGGACTTTTTCCTCACCCTGCTCCTGGATCCGGAAAGCGACGCCCCGGGTGAGGCAGCGCATCGTTTTCAACTGCGGATATTCACCCCGGTTTTTGAAAACAGGGAAAAGATCGGGATCTATGTGGGCGACATCAGTGTCGATGTGCTGGGGCAGGAATTCCCTGATTTTGTCTGGGTTTTAAATGATGGCTGTTATCTGGCCGATGCCCACGGCCAGCCCGCCGCTTTCAATGATTTTCCCGGGCTTGCCCGGGTTTTTGCGGCGGGCCGGGCGGGAGTGCATGATTTCCCGACCGGGAAAATGGCCTGGGCCCCCTTCTTTGCCGGTGAAAATGTTGACCTCTCTCTCTGGGCCGGCAAGAAGGTCGATCTTGCCTCCGTGCGGGTGGCCCGGGAAAAAATCCGCCTCCATGTCCTCCTGGGTCTCTCCGCCCTGCTTGCCGGAGGGCTTGCCGTCTCGCTGTTTTTTTCAAAATACGTCCAGCACCTTTCCGCGCAGGTTCTCCGGCGGCTGGAGGGATTTATCTTTCACCGGCAAGGGGATGCCTGGGGGGAAGAGTCGCGCATCAAGGAATTCGCGGAATTTTCCCGGAAAATGATTTCCTTTCTGGCGCAGTATGCGGCGCTGGAGGAGTCGCGGCAGGACTCACAGGCGAGGCTCGCCCAAAGCGAGGAGCTTTTTCGCATCGTTTTCAACGCGGTGCAGAGCGCGGTGATCCTCATTGACGGCCAGGACGAGATCCGTTTCTTCAACCCCGCCGCGGAACGGATCTTTGGATACAGGGCCGAGGAGATCATGGGGCTGAAGCTCCATCAACTGGTGGTTGCCGAGGGGATGCAGGAAGAGGCCCAAAAGGGGCTGGCAAAATTCTGGCGGAGCGGCGAGGGACCCATTGTCAACAGATCCCGCGAGCTTATTGCCAGGAAAAAGGATGGCCGTATCTTTCCGGCCGAGGTTTTTGTCGCCCGGATCAAAAGGGATAACGCCTATTGGGCGGTTGGCGCGGTAATCGACATCACCGATCGCAAGGCCAAGGAAGAAAAGCTGGTGATGCTCGCCACCATCGACGGGTTGACCGGGGTCTTCAACCGAAGGCACTTCATGGCCCTTGCCGATCAGGAGTTCATCCGCAGCCGACGCTACGGGAAGAGTCTTTTTTTTCTGATGCTTGACCTGGACCACTTCAAGGAGATCAATGATACCTTCGGTCATGAGACCGGCGATCAGGTTTTGCGGCAATTTGCTTCGCTTTGCCGGGAGATTCTGCGTGCCGCTGATATTTTCGCGCGTCTGGGCGGGGAGGAGTTTGCCGCCATCCTCGTGGAGACCGACGAGCAGGGGGCTTTGGCGGTTGCCGAGCGGATTCGGGGGAGTTTTGCCCGCAAGGATATGGAATTGAACGGTAAGAGCCGATCCTTGAGCGTCAGTATCGGGGTGAGCCGGATCGATGCGGACTGCGCCAGTCTCGATGCCGCCTACCGGGAGGCGGACAACGCGCTCTATGAGGCGAAGCGCCGGGGGCGCAACCGGGTAATGGCCGCCTGGGAATGAGCCGCCCGGGAGATTTTCCGAGGCAGGGCACCTTCCTGCTTGTCTTTGGCGGCAGGATGCGATATATCGCATCCTGCCGCCACGTCTGAGTCCGTGGCCCAAATGGAGATGCGAAAAATAGAGTTGCTGCTCATCGCGTTGTTTTCCTGCCTGGTGGGGAGTATCGAATTCTGGTTTGCCGCCCGGGGGATTGCGGACTGGTATCCCGCCCTGGTTAAACCTCCGCACGCCCCCGGGCCGTGGCTCCTGGGCGTTGCCTGGCCGGTCCTCTCGCTGCTGGCCGCCTGGTCCCTGGTTCTTTTTGTCGATGCGGCCCGGGCCAGCGCCTCCCTCGGGGCGGGAGTGCGGCTCTATCTCATGAGCGGGGTGGCCGGCATTGCTTTCTGCTACCTCTTTTTCGTCCGGCATCTGTTGGATCTCGCCGTGCTTGCGGCAGTACTGCTTGCCGGCAGCATCGTCTTGATCATCATTATAGCCCGGCCCTATTCCTTCCGGGCAACGCTGCTGTTACTGCCCCACTTCCTTTGGAGCGCCGCCCTTACCTCCCTGGTTCATCAGCTTATCCGGCTGAACCGATAAAAAAAGCAGGGAGGAGACGGGAAACGGTCAGGATCGTTTCCGCGGCATCAGGAGAGAAAAAATGTTTGTTTATCAGAAAAACAACAGCTACTTTGCCCAGGTTCCGGAAAATGTCGAGGAGCTGGCTGCCGCCGAGCTGGCCGCTCTTGGCGCTGAACAGCTTAACCCCGTGTTCCGGGGTCTCCACTTTGTCGCCGACCAGGCTACCCTGTATCGGGTTGTCTACCAGACCAGGCTGTGCACCCGCATCCTGGCGCCGCTCATCCATTTCGACTGCCACAGCACGAAATATCTTTACAAGACGGCCATGAACATTTCCTGGCCCGAACTCTTCCGTCTTGACCAGACCTTTGTCATCACCGCCAATGTCAGCGACAGCAAGATCACCCATTCCCAGTATGCGTCGCTCTGCCTGAAGGATGCCATTGTCGATCAGTTCCAGCAGCAATTGGGCTCCCGTCCCAACGTGGACAAATTGAATCCGGACCTCATCTTCAATCTGCATATCCATCGCAACACCGCGGTGATCAGCCTTGACGTTTCCGGCGGCTCGCTGCACCGGCGCGGCTATCGGCGCGAGAGTGTCGAGGCGCCCATGCAGGAATCCCTGGCCGCCGCCATTGTCGCCTTTTCCGGCTGGGATGGCGACAGGCCGCTGCTTGACCCTCTCTGCGGCTCCGGAACCCTGCTCTGCGAGGCGCTGATGCGTTATTGTCAGGTGCCGGCTGGATATCTGCGCCTGGAGTTCGGCTTTATGCATCTGCCGGATTTCGCGGCCTCCGTCTGGCAGGGAGTAAAGGCCGTGGCCGATGGGCGGATTCGCCCGTTGCCCGATGGGCTTATCCAGGGAAGTGACGCGGCAAAGGCCGCGATCAAGGCGGCGCGGAGCAATCTGCGGAATCTGCCTTCCGGCGAGAGGGTTTCCCTCCGACCGGCCAGATTCCAGGAGCTTGCGCCCATCAGCGATGCGGTGCTCATTGCCAATCCGCCCTATGGCGTCAGGCTTGGGGCCCAGGCCGAGGCGGCGGCGCTGATTCAGGAGCTGGGGAGCTTTCTCAAGCACAGGTGCGCGGGCTCCACCGCCTTTATTTATTTTGGCAGCAAAGAGCTCATGAAAAATATCGGCCTGCGGCCCGCCTGGAAAAAACCCTTGAGCAACGGCGGCCTGCCCGGGGTTCTCGCCAAATACGAGATGTATTGATGGCGCGGCGCCCGGCGCGACGGCTGCCTGCCGCAAAAGATTGCCAACAACCCGGCTTTCCGGACAATACGCTCACCCCTCCGTTCCGCCCTAACCCCTTATTGCTCCCTGCTGATTCCTGGCAATTGCCGTGTGGCGGCTGCTTCGTCTCCTCTGAGATATTGGGAATGTGTATATTTCCGGTATATGTTTTTGCTGTGTTTTTTTGAGTTGAAGGAAATTCTTAACCTCCAGTATATCTGCGAAGCCGTGTCGGCTTCCCGGCGCTTTGCGGCGGGCGGGCCGTACCCGGCCGTGGCGCCGTTTTCCTTTTCAAGCAATGTCAATCTCCGCCCTCGTGTGTCCGGAAGAAAGCCGGGGGGGTGGGTTGTCCATGTCCGCCCTGTGCGGTGGCGGGCAGATCGGAATGTTATCGTATGAGCGCGAAAAAACAGGCCATTATTCTCTTAAGCGTTGTCTTGCTGATTCTTGCCGGACTCTTCCTCTACCATGTGCAGCAGCTGGAGAGCCGCATCTTCAATCTGATGATCGAAAGTGATGCGCGGGAACTGCATGCGACCGCGCAGACGCTGCAGCGCTATTCCTATGCGAAATATAGAGACAGGATCAAAAATCTGCTTCTCGCCGCCCCTGCAATTGTTGAGGCCTTTGCCGAAGGCGACCGGGCGCGGCTTTATGCCGCGACCAGGAACAAGTATGACTCCCTGCAGCGGGAAAACCCCTATTTTCATGTGATGCAGTTTCATCTTCCCAACGGCGATGTGTTCCTGCGGATGCACCGGCCCTATTTCCCAGGAAATTTCCCAGGCGGGGTTCGGCCGCTGGTTGCGGCGGTACACCAAGGGCGGGCCGCCCTGTCCGGTTTTGAGTTCTGCGAGGAAGGGCTTCTTTTCCGGGTTGTGTACCCGGTTTTCGCCCAGGAAAGGTATGTGGGGGCCGTGGAACTCGGAATCCGGGCGCAGGAGATGATCGCGGCCATCGAAGAGAATCTGGGCGAAAAGGTCAGCAGCTATTTTCTTGCGGATCAGTGGGCGCGGGCGGCCAGGCCCCTGGATCAGCAGGTCACCCGGCGGGGTCGGTTTGTCGTGGTGGCGGAGCGCACATCCTCTGTGGCGCGGTTGCCCCCGGGGTTTTATGAAGAGGAGCATGAGCTGACCCTGAAACAGGAGGGAAGGAGTTTCCGGGTTCACAATCATCAGATTTTTAAAGATTTCAAGGGGGAAAGTATCGGCGGCATACTGTTCCTGCAGGACATCAGCGCCGCAATGCACCGCAAACAGGCCTTTTTGGGGAAGGCGGTTTTGGTCACCTTCCTTCTCTTTTTGGTTGCCGCGACGGTGCTGTACACCTCCTTCGAGCGTATCTGGGGATCCCTGGTCAGGGAGATAGCGGTGCGCAAGCAGGCGGAGGTGGCGTTGCACGAGAGGGAGCGGCAAGTCCGGCTTCTTCTGGACTCCACTGCAGAGGGGATTTTCGGCTTGGACCAGGAAGGGAAATGCACCTTTGTGAACAAATCCTGCCTGAAGCTCCTGGGATATGAGAATGAAGATGAGTGGCTGGGGGCGACCCTTCACGACCTGATCCACAACCGCAGAGCGGATGGAAGTGATTTTCCCAAAGCGGAATGCCCCATGTGCTGTTCCTATCATGGCGGCCAGGAGGTGAGCGTGGACGACGAGGTGCTCTGGCGTAAGGATGGGCAGGCCATTCCGGTGGAATACCACGCCTACCCGATCAGGCAGGGGAGCCGCCTGCTCGGTTCCGTGGTCACCTTTTCGGATATCGGCAGGCGCAAGCAGGCGGAGGAGGATAAGAAACGTCTGGCCGCCGCCATTGAGCACACCGTGGATGAAATCATCATCACCGATCCCGCCGGCCTCATCGAGTATGTGAACCCCGCCTTTGAACGGGTCACCGGATATTCACGGGAAGAGGTGATCGGAAAAACCCCCAATGTTCTGACCAGCGGCAAGCACCCCAAGGAATACTATCGGAACTTATGGGCGACAATCCGGGGGGGAGAAGTCTGGTCGAGCCATATCATCAACAGGGCCAAGAGCGGAGCGTTCCTCGAAGAGGATGCCACCATCTCTCCCATCTTCGATGCTGGCGGGCGGGCCATCGGTTACGTGGCGGTAATCCGGGATGTGACGGAAAAGGTCAGGATGGAAGAGCGCCTGCGGCAGGCCAATAAAATGGAGTCGCTCGGAACCCTTGCCGGGGCAATAGCCCATGATTTCAACAATATTTTGAGCGGGATCATAGGGTTTACCACCCTCTCCCTCTCGGAAGTTCCCGCCAAGAGCGAGGTCGCCGAAAATTTAAACGGAATCATGCGCGCCTCTGAAACCGCAACGGAACTGGTTCGGCAGATTCTCGCCTTCAGCAGGAAGGGAAGTTCCGAATTCAAGCCGATCGCGGTTCAGGAGGTTGCCAAGGATGTTGTCAAGTTTCTCCGTTGCATCATGCCCGCGACAATCCGGATAGAAGCGCGGATCGATATGGCCTGCGGGCCTGTCTGGGGCAACGCCAGCCAGATCTATCAGGTCATCATGAACCTGGGCACCAATGCCTACCATGCAATGCGTGAACGAGGCGGGGTGCTCACGGTGTGCCTTGAGGAAAAAACGCAAGGGGCGCGTAAACACAAAACCGGTGACCAGCCGGCCCGAGTCGTCCTGCTGCGGATCACCGACACCGGCGCGGGAATATCCTCGGAAGCCCTGGCCCGGATTTTTGATCCCTACTTCACAACCAAAAAAGAAGGGGAGGGGACGGGGTTGGGCTTGGCCACGGTCAGGGAAATTGTCAAAAGTCATCAAGGAGATATCGAGGTTCAAAGCGAATTGGCCCGGGGCACGACCTTCAGCATCACCTTGCCGATATGCCGGAAAACCCAGGCCGTGGCGGAGGAAATACAGGGCGATTCCGATTTTCTTGAGCTTGGCATTCGCGTTCTCGTTGTCGATGATACGGCGATCAACGTCATGCTTACCCAGGAAATACTGCAATCAGCAGGCTGTGAAGTGACGGGGCTTTCAGACAGCGTACAGGCCCTGGAGATTTTTCGGCAGCGTCCGGACCAGTTCGATCTGGTGGTGACCGATCAGGTCATGCCCGAGCTTGCCGGGGACGAACTGGTCCGGCAGATGCTGCGGATCCGTCCCGACCTGCCGGTCATCATGGTGACCGGAGACGAGAATCCCGTCGGGGATGCCGACCTGGGCAAAGGCGGCATCAGAGAGTTGCTGGTGAAGCCCATAAGCGTGAAGGATCTCCTCGCGGCGGCGGCAAAGGCGGTGGCGCCGGCCGCTCCAAAAGGCAACTGAGCCCGCGCTCCTTGTCGATAATTTCTTTTGGAAATTGATTTAAGTCAACGATAACAGGACTCCCGCTGGGTATTACTTTTTCAGGTGCCCTGGAAGAGGGTATTTTTAAAAAAGTAAGAATGGTCATCGCCCGGTGTGCGTTGACGGAACATTCTTAACCGGTTTAACGGGAGGTCTTTTATGCTGAGCGTCGCTGAGTTGAAAAAGGATGAGGAACTGCTCAACAAGATCGATTGGGGCATGACCCCGGAGAAAGCGGTGGAAATGTATCTTGAGTGGGGCACGGGCTGGAGCCGGGGCAATGATTTCGTCAGCAGCGCCAATGACGAATCCGTCTACTTTGTCCTCTTCGACTGGGAGGACGAGCCGCCCCTGGCCACCCTGATCCGAAGGACCATGGAGGGGGCGGAAGAGATGGCCAAGGTCGAGGTGCCGCGTGCGCTTTTTGAGCAGGCCTGCCGGGAAGACGGCAAGCGGTTCGGCGGCACGGTGCGGCCCTTGAACCAGGCCCTCAAGGAATGGGTGCATGGGTTGATCGGCGGCCCGCCCATCGATTTCAGCCGGCAGGTCCATTGACTTCGTACTGCCTGGATTGTCCGCGAAAGATGCCGGCAGGCCCAAACCTGCCGGCATCTTTTTTAGAGGCTGAGGAGAAAGTTTCGGGGGGAGTGGAAGTCGGGCTTGTTTTCCGGATGACGGAGGGCCCAGTAGGTAAGAAGGGCTTCCGGATGGGCTAGGACCGCGCTGATTCCGATTCGCAGCGGTGAATTCCCGAGGCAAAGGCCGCCAAGGTCAAGTTCGGCGTCGAGGCGGAAGCGGTCGATGCCGTGTTCCACCCGGATTTCCGGCGGGGGTACGCCTTCGGCCTGGCGCATATCCTTGCGATAGTCGCTGAAGGCATACACGTTCCAGGCCCCGGTCGGGGAAAGATTCAACTCCCAATACCGGTTTTCCGTCGCCCGGCGCCAGAACACCTCAAAGCAGGTCGATTGCCAGAGGTTGTCCCGACGCGCGACCTTTCCGAGCTGCGGCAGGAAGAGGTCGTGGAGGGCGCCCCGCAGGAGGAAGGCGAGACGTATCCGTTCTTTCCCGCGCTCGATGGAGGCCTGCAGGGAAATGTCGCCTGGAGGCGGAACGGAAAAGGGAAGAAGGGAGACCTCAGGCATGGCGTGCCGATTCCTCGATCAGGCGGCCGATCTCCTCCTCCTGTTCCTCGATGCGTTGGCAGAGCAGAAATTGCACCTGGGCGCGGTGGAGGTTGTGGCCGGGATGCCGGGTCTTGAAGTAGACGTCTCCGGCCAGGTGGTCGGTGAAAAAACGTAGGCCCAGCTCAAAGGCGATGAGGCGGACGGCGGCATGGAGATATCGGTAGTCAAAGGCCGTGAAAAAGGAGGCCACCTGCGGCAGATAGCCCTGAAGGATGGCGGCGCAGCAGGCGAGATCAAAACGGACCTCGCGCAAGGGCGCGTCCTCTCCTGCCGGGTTGCAGCAGGAGCGCAGACAGTCGCCGATGTCGTAATGAAGTAACCCCGGTTTGGTGGTGTCCAGATCAATCAGGCTCACCGCCCGGCCCGTATCCCTGGCAAAGAGGATATTGGCCGGTTTGGGGTCGCCGTGGATGGGGCAGAGCAAAAGTTCGCCCCGGCCGCGGGCATCTTCGAGAACCGTGACCTGGGCCTGCCGGGCGGCAATGAATTCCCGGCAGAACCGTGCCGTTGCCGACTGGTCGGGCCGGGCCGGAGCCTGGTCGATCTCCGTGTAGCGTCTCAGGTACTGGGGGGTGACGTGGAAATTCGGCAGGGTGTCGTGAAGCAGTTCCGCGGGGAGATCCCGGACCAGGGAATGAAAGATCCCCAGGGCCCGACCCGCCTCTCTGGCCTGGTCGCTGTTCTGGATAACGGCAAAGCACTCGGTGTCCGGGATGAAGGAGAGTGCCCGCCAGAAGCCGCCGTCGGGGGCGCGGTGAAAGTCGAGGCCTGAGCGGCAAGGGATGATGGCGGGAAATGCCCAGGGCGGGCTTTCCGCCCTGGCGAGTTTTGCCTCCACATGGTCGTTGAGAACCCGCAGATTGCGCATGATCTCTTCCGGCGCCTTGAAGACGGCGGGGTTGAGCCGTTGCAGGATAAAGGGAAAAGCCTTTCCGTCCTCTTCGCTTGTTGCCAGATAGGTGTCGTTCACATTGCCTGCGCCATACTCGCGGCAGGAAACGAGGCGGCCGGGGAAGACAAAGTGGCGGGCGATGTCGCCGGGGGAGGTGGCGGCTGTTTTCATCTGTACATATAATGCTTGCGGACCGCGTTGTGCACTGTCCACCGGCAGTCCAGTCCTTTGGGGAAGGTGACAAAATCGCCGGGGCCGAAATGGACCTCCTGGTCCGCCGTGTTTACGGTGACCTCTCCCGCCAGGATGTAACAGGATTCCTCCTCGTCATAGTGCCAGGCAAAGGTTTTTGGCGCACATTCCCAGATCGGCCATTCGCCGATGCGCAATGCTTCCCGCTTGAGAGGAGAAAGCTGTTCGATGATGATGGACATGGGAGGCCTCGACCCTGCTGTGTTGATAAGGACGTTTTGTATGAAATAGCGGTGGGCGCCTGCTTTGTCAATTGATAACAGAGGCCTCTCCGCCCTCTCCGGTTGTTCTTGCCAAAAAAAAATGGCCCAGATATAAGAAGAGAAGCACGAAACAGGACCGGGAGCGGATCGGTTTAAGGAGGATGGATGGCGGAGGATTTTCGCGAAAAGAGAAAGCATGCCCGCGTGTATTTTTCGCCCCGGGAAGAGGTGCAGGGCGTTTTTGTCTTTCCTGATTTGGGTCAGATTTCCTTTTCCGCCCAGCTCCTCGATCTGAGTCTGGGCGGGTTGAATTTTTCTCTCGACCGGGAAGGCGCGAGCGCTCTGGAGGTGGGAAGCGTTCTCATTCTCACCGAACTGCGGCAGGGGGAGGATGTTCTTGCCGACAAGGCGGTTTCCCTGGTGGTGCGCTGGGTGCTTGATCACCCTGTGCTCCGCAATGTCAGTTTCGGCTGCGAGTTTCAGGAGCTTGCCGGTGATGGCCGGAGGATGCTGGAAGATTTCGTCGCCATAAGACTCGGCGCGGGGATAAACGGCAACCACCATGGCTGAGGGGACGGCGCGGCGATTCCGGCAACCCCACGCCCCTCGGCATCTCCCGGATATGATGAGAAAACGCAAAAAGCGGGCTCGCCGCTCAACGGGGCAGGCGACCTGGGCAGGGAGTAAAAAGACTGACCAGCTCTTTTTCGTTGGGGAAGATATCAGCAGGCACCTGCTCCCGGCCAAGATCCATCGCCGCCTCATAGCGGGCGCAGCGACTGAAGTCGGCCAGGCAGTAAAGGGTTCTGAAGAAGCTTGCCAGCTCGGAATCCTCTTCAACGAGGCTGTCCAGAAAAAAGCAGCCGGCAAGGTGTTCGCATCTTTGCATCCTGAGATCCTCCCCCTCTGTCTTTTCTCGTTTCATTCGGCGGCCATGGCCGCGGGTCTGATCCGTTATTTTACTTCAGGGGTATGGGAAGGGGTATGGGGGGGAATCGGTAAACCGCCATGGGGAGAGATCCGTATGGGGTTAGGTAAGGCCGAGGATCTTCATGGGGTTGACGCGCCAGCGCTTGGCCGATTCGTAGCCGATGATGCGGTCTCCGCCGCCCTTGCCGTTGCCTTTGGAGAGATCGATATCCCGTTGGGTCACGGCCCAATCGTGCCGCGTGTCATAGATGACCCGGACCACCGGGCGCAGAAGGTTCGCGGTGGATTCCACCACCACGCCGATCAACCCGCTTTCCAGCTGGACCAGGGTGCCGGCCGGGTAGATGCCGATGCAGCGGATAAAACGGTGCACCAACGCTTCATTGAAATGTCCTTTGCTCCAGCCATAGAGCTTGCGCAGCACCTCGACCTGATCGATGCCGCTGCGGTAGCAGCGGTCCGAAGTGAGGGCGTCAAAAACATCGGCAATGGCCGCCATCTGCCCACCCAGACTGATTTCCTGGCCGCAGAGTCCGTGGGGATAACCGGTGCCGTCAAAGCGTTCGTGGTGCTCGCTGGCAATGCGCGCGGCGGTTTCCGGGACGTTGTGGGTGGTGGCCAGAATTTCCCGACAGCAGACCACATGTTCCTTGATCTTCCTGAATTCGTCATCGTTGAGGGCTGCCGGCTTGTTTAAGATGTTCAACGGCACCGCCATCTTGCCCACATCGTGGAGAAGCCCTCCCAAGCCGATGGTCCTGGTGGTTTCCTCGTCAAAGCCCATGGCCCGGCAGAAAGCCAGCAGCAGGATGCCCACGCTCACCGAGTGTTCAAAGGTGTATTCATCTTTATTCCGCAGCCGCAGGAGCAGGAGGAGGGCATCCTTGTTGTGGGTGACGGAGGTGTCCAGTTTGCTCACCGCCGCGTAGGCCTCGTCGGTTTTGATCTTTTTGCCGGACTGGACATCGGCGAGAATTTTTTTTGCCGCCTGGGTCGCCTGCTCCCTCACCTTGCGGGCCCGGGCAATTTCATGGCGGATAGGCACGTGTTGCAGATCCTGATCCACCCGCAGCGACCCTCGGGCCGCGACCTCTTCCAGGTTGAACGGTTCCGGCGCCGGTTCCGGCAGGCGCGGGAGGGGAAAGGTCCTTGGCTGCGGTTCACGATGGACGTCCAGTCCCTGACCGGTATCAATATAGACATGGGTGATGCCCCAGGACCTGAGGCGGTCTATTTCCTGATACGACTTGATTTTCTTGCGGTTGAAGAGAAAAGGGTGCCCCATCCAGCCGCAATCAAAGCGCTCGATATAAATACCAGGGCGCAATTCCTCGATTTGTACCTTCTTGATCATGGCGGCGGAAAATGGTGAAGTTGTCCCTCTTCAGTTGGGAAAGATTCTTATAATCAACAATATAAGCGAGAAGAAGAAAAGGGGCAAGGGGGGGATTCGGAAGGAAGATGGCAGGAGGGGAAGCGGGGATAACTCCTGATGAACCGGCAACAAAATCGTGGGGATGCGGCAACTTGCCATCCGCCGGGGGCACGGGACGCCGAAAGGCCATGGGGGCGGGCGGTGCTTGCCGGCAGCCCCGGCGGAAACCGGATGGTGCCGGCAAGCTGGAAAATTTCCCTGTGCCGCTCCGCGGGCGGAGATCAGGTGCGGATTTTTTTCCCCTGCCGCCGGAAGGTCGGGATGTCGAGATATTTTTCATAGCTCAGTGTTTCCATTCTGCTGTTTCCCGCCGGCGGTACCTGATTGCGGGCAATGCCCTGCCTGGAAACGTTGTCAGGCGCGGTGGAGAACCGGTCGTCTCCATAGAGGTTGACGGCGGTGAGAAATCCCTGGATAAAGCCATGGCGCTCGCAGATCATAAGTGTCCTCCCTTTGGGAAAGCGAAAGATGGGTTGCGTATTCTTTTGAGTGAAGAGTATCATGGCTGGTAGGACATATAATGTCCCACCAGTATTTTTTTTGGAAAAAATATGGCAAAGGACAAAAATCAGCTTTTACGGCTTCTCTTCATCGACCGGAAGATCCGCGAGGGGATGCGCAGCGGCCGTCTGGCCAACTGCAGCTCCATGGCCGCGGAATACGAGGTGAGCGCAAAAAGCATCCTCCGCGACATCGATTACCTGCGCAACCAGCGGGACGCGCCCATAGGTTATGACGGAGCGCGGCGCGGGTACCTTTATACGGAGGAGAACTACTCACTGCCGGCGATCTCGCTGAACGAGAGCGATCTTTTCGCCCTTTGTATCGCGGAAAAGGCCTTGCAGATGCACGAAGGGACCCCTGTCTATCGGAAATTGCAGAATGTTTTTAAAAAAATAGAGGGTTCCCTGCCGGAAAAAGTCTCCATCCATCCCGTCTGGGTGGAGAGCAAGCTCTCGGTGCTCGCCGATGGCCAGACCAGACTGGATCCGGAAGTCTGGGAGGCGGTGGCGACCGGGCTGCATAGAAACAAGTCCCTTCTCTTCTTCTACCGCAAACCAGGGTCCGCGCACTGCACGGAGCGGACGGTCGATCCCTATCACCTGGCCCGCTATCAGGGGGAGTGGTATCTGATCGGCTATTGCCATCTGCGCCGGAAGATTTTAACCTTTGCCATGTCCCGGGTGGAAAAAATCGCCCTGTCTGGCGAATCATTCACCGTGCCGACGGGATTCGACCATACCCGTTATGTCGGCAGCCAGTTCGGGATCTTCGGAGGAGAGGGGGAGCTTTCCGTGGTCCGCCTCCGGTTTGCCCGGGAGCATGCGCCCTATGTTCTGGAGCGGGAATGGCATCCGGAGCAGACCATTGCGCGGAACAGTGACGGCAGCGTGGAGCTCGCTTTCCCGGCGCGGCATCTCTTGGAGGTGAAGCGGTGGATTTTGTCCTGGGGGCGCGGGGTCCGGGTATTGGCGCCGGAGGCGCTTGCCGACGCGGTGCGGACGGAGCTTGCCGCGGCCCTGGCCGATCACGCCGCTGTCTTGCCATGAAGAGGTGAAAGGATTGTGCGAAACGCGATTTTCATGAAACAGGGATTCGGTTTCCGTCGCTGGCTGCTCCTCGGCCCCCTGCTGCTTTCTCTTTTCGGCTGCGGGACCCTGTCCAGGGAGAAAGCGGCCCCGGCAGCCCCCCTTGCCGATGTCGGCCAGGAATTGCCCATGCTGGGCCATTCGATCCAGGTCGGGGCCTTCGCCAGTCTTGAAAATGCCGTGCGTCTCATGGGAAAGCTCGATACGATGGGGCTTGATTCCTATTACTACCGCCATGCCGACGGGCTCTACAAGGTGCGCTTCGGCGATTATCCCACGGGCAAGGCGGCCAGGATGAGCGCGTTGAAGCTTCGCAACGCCGGAATAATCGGCGACTTCTACGTCGTTACCCCGGCCGACTATGCGGCAGCCCGCCTGCGTCAGTACAGGGGCGGCGAGGCCTTGCGGAACATGCTGGTCGGCACGGCGGAGGAATTCCTGGGCATTCCCTATCAATGGGGAGGCGAGTCCGTGGGCACGGGCTTTGACTGCAGCGGTCTGGCCATGACCGTCTATAAAATGAACGGCCTCAAGCTGCCGCGCAATTCACGGTCGCAGTATGGGGCGGGAATTCCGGTGCGCCGGGAGGATCTCAGGCCCGGGGATCTGGTTTTTTTCGCCACCAACGGAGGGAGCGAGGTGTCCCACGTGGGGATTTACACCGGCGATGACCGTTTTATCCATGCCCCGCGCCGCGGCACGACCATTTGCCAGTCATCCCTCAGCGACAGCTACTTTTCCGGCTGCTACATCGGCGCCAGAACCTACCTGCGTGACAGGAGCTGAGCCTCCTTTGGCCGCATGGCGGTTCCGGGTACGGATGCGGCAAACTCCTCCCTTACAGATCCCATCGGCAGGCGGATTTTGTCTAACGGCTTTTGCGTGTCCTTTTCAAGATGACGGAGAAATTCCTTTGAAATTATTAAAGAAATCTGAGCCGATTCCGATACCATTGTCATGGCGAAGTCTTTTTGAGAGAGATGGTTCACTGAACTTGAGGAAAGAACAATGCAGAAATGGCAGATAAACGGGACGATACAATCTCTTTGCAATGAATGCGCTAAAACCAACCTGCGGGTTTTCCTGCTTTATCCCCATAAGTGGCTCGGCGAGGAGAAGGATGCGGCAGCGGCCTGCGATTGCTGCCGCTGCACGGATCAGGTTGTCGGGCGTTTTGGCAGGCTGCGCTGGTTGTTCTATCCTTTTCTGAGCTTCCTGCCAAGGCCATGGCCTGCCGCGCTGCGGACTCCACGTCGCGCCAAGTAGCCGATTTTTTCCCGGCAGAAGAGAGAAAGGCTCCCGTGCCGTCCAGGATTTTCCGGCGGCCGAGGGCCTTTTTTTTCAAAAGAGAGAAAGCTGCGAATGCTCCTGGTGAAGATGGCGCAGGGCGCGGTCAAGGGTGCCGTCGGCCCGGAGATGGTGGACGGGAATCCCTTCATGCAGTTCGAGATGCCTGGCAATGAGATGGTGGCGGTGGCAGGAGAAAGGATTTTCCTCGGCGCAGAGGAGAACGATGCGGAATCCCATGGCTAAACCGGCGTGGAGGCGACTGACGCCCTCGCGGAATTGGGAGCTCGTTTGCAGCAGCTCGTAGCGGACCTTGCCCTGGGCATCATGCCAGCAGCTTTGCCGCGGTTTGCCGCCCAGCTGCTCTCCCAGGAAGAGGTATGAAAATCCCGCGCCGCGGAGGGATTGTTCAAGGTTGGCCTTGTTGAATTGCGGGACGAATCCGGAGTAGGGTGCGGAACGAACATCCGCCACCACCTGGACATTCCGGGCGGCCAGCAGCGAGCACAGCCCGGCGACGCTCCGGTTGGAGTGGCCGACCGTCAGAATCCCGCCTGGCCAGGGGGGCATTTCCGCCGCGCCCGTCGTCAAAGCCGCGGAATTCCCTTTTGCTGGGGGAAGGTGGACGGGTGGACGGAAAAGGGGCGCATCAATGCTCAGCGGAGTGCTTTTTGCACGTCAAGACCGATGGCGGTGCCGATGTTTGCGCCGCGGAGATTTGCCTGCTCAAGGTTGGCTCCGGTCAGATCGGCCCGGTCCAGATCCGCTCCGGCCAGGTCGGCGCCTGCCAGGTTGGCCCCGGAAAGGTCGGCGCCGGAGAGATTCGCCCCTTTCAGATTGGCCCACTTGAGATTGGCCTTGCTGAAATTGGCGTTTTTGAGGTTTGCCCCGGCCAGGTTGGCCCGCATCAGACTGGCGCCGGCCATGTCGATGCCGGGCAGATTACAGCCCGGGCAATTCTGGCTCATGCCGCGATAAATCATGCGCAGATCGCGGCGGCTCGATTCGGGGTTCGCCGTTGGCGTCGTGGTTTCCTGGATGGTCGGGGAACTGGTCGCCTCAGGAGTTTTTTCCTCGACAACATCCGGAGTTTCCGGGGTGGTGGCGCGGGTCTGCGTGGCTTTGGCGGGGCGGGCTGTCTTGTGGTCGGCGGGTTGCCGTTTCACCCCTGGGCTCACCGTGAAGTAACTGGCGCGGATGCGGCTGCTGGTGTACATCTGATACTCTTCTCCCTTGCGGAACACCTCGTAGCAGATCTTGTCGCCATAGCCCCAGCGCTTGAATTTCAGGCAGAGGGTGTCCTCTTCGGTGGACCACCAGCCGTCGTTTTTCTCCGTCTTGCTCTTGACCGCGTAAAGTTTGCCATTGGCGTACATTTCAATGGTGGCGGTCTCGCCGTATTCATGCAGGGAGATGGTGTTGTCCGAAAGAAGCTCGACCAGTTCACCGCCGGTCAACTTTTTCCCGTCGCCGGCGACGGTGTTCGGATCAAGGTCTTTGCTGCCGCAGCCGGCGGCGAAAAGGAGCAGGGACAGGACAAGAAGATAATTACGCGGTTGCAGGTTCAAGGGTCTCTCCTCAGGGTCAGGTCATGGGGCCGTGGAATCCGCCTATTATTACCTGAAAAAAAATAAAACGCTATTGCCCATTGCGGAAAATTACCGGAGCGCGCAAAAAGGGAGAGCGGTGGGTGCCTGCGCTAAAAACAGGCCATTGTCCGCCCCGGATCCTCGCCGGTCACTGCCCGGCGCTGCTGGGACAATCGGCCGGGCGCCGCCCGCTTTTCCTCTGGCAACTTTGCTTTGGGGTATGGTACCGTGAAATGCGTGAATATGAAGGGATCCGGGCGGGAAAACGGATTTGAGGGCACCCGGGATCCCTCTGCCCGGAAGAGATACTGAAAGAGGAAGATATGCTGAAAGCGCTGCTGAAAACGGATAACAGCCCTGCGCAATTTTTGATCCGGCTTGCCTTGGCAGGCGTCATCTTTCCCCATGGCGCCCAGAAGGTATTCGGCGCTTTTGCCGGCCCGGGCTTCATGGCGACGGTCAACGGCTTCGCCGCCATGGGGATTCCCCCTTGGGCCACCCATGTCCTCATGTTTTCCGAGCTTGTCGGGTCGCTGCTGCTGGCCCTGGGGTTACTTACCAGGGTGTGGGCGCTCGCCATCGGTACCGGCATGGCGGTCTGCATGAAATTAAACCATCTTGAACACGGCTTCTTCATGAACTGGTTCGGCCGGCAGCAGGGGGAGGGGATAGAGTATCACATCCTGGTGCTGGGTATCGCTCTGGCCCTGGTGGTCCGGGGCGGGGGGGCGTTTTCCCTGGATCGCTTTTTCACCGGGGATCGCCGTCGGGGCGGGATCGTCTTCTAACGCACTTTCGCAGATTGCCCTTCGCTACTGTATCTTGTGAGCCTGAGAAGCGTCGTAGATGCTCTGGACGCCGAGTTCCCTCTCCAGGTCCGTTATCTTGGCCAGGGCCTCTTCTTCACTCATTCCCAGTGACTCGGCCAGCTTTTTGATGTCATACAGCGGCTCACCCGTCTCAGAGTAGCCGATGGGCGAAAGTTCGGGAAAGAATTCACTGGTTGCCATGCTTGACGCCTGACCGATCATCTCCCGGATTTCCGGGGGGCCGAAAAGCAGCAGCCATTTCACCGCATCGGACCAGAGCTTGCTGTCCACGGTTTCGCTTTGCAGCACCTGCAGGGCCATGGTCAGATCCCATTCGTCTTTCAGTGAGGGGGGCATGAGGGGTGTCTCCATTAAAAAAAGCGTGGGGAGCAGCGTCTTTTCCATAAGGAAAAGACGCTGACGGGAATTTTTTAATAGATAAGGCATTTGCCGGGAAAGTCAACCGCTTCGCCCGGGTGGTGCGGTCAGCGGTCCCGGTTGGCGAGGATGTGCTTGAGCGACTCGATGACCTTGCTTGCCTCTTTTTTGCCAAGGGCGTCAACGGCTGGTGATTTATAGTATTTCTTAAGAAAATTCGTCAGGTGGCCAGCATCCCAGTCGAGGTCGTCGGCAAGATGTTTGATGTACATCTTCTGGCGGAAAGTGATTCCTTCCCGGTGCGCGCGGTAGTGACGGCTGCGGGCAAAGTAGCGCATGAGCTTCCGGAAGGACGCCTCGTCAAGCTCCTTTGCCGAGCGCACCCCGGTGATTTTTTCAAGGCTGTCCCGATATTCCTCGTCGCTGAGATTGAGCTCTTTCTTGACGATATGGATGACGGCAAGTTTTTTTTGGTCTATCACGGCAGCGTCGTCCTGTTGTTGGCAATCTTCATGGCGCCGGGTTGATCGGCGATGACCCTGGTGCATTCCTCCACCGTGCCGACAACGCGTCGTTCCACCCCGCCCCTTGGGCGCATGGGGGCAAGGGCGGGACGCAGTCCGGCTCAGAGCAGGCCGCGACGGGTCAACTCCCGCAGGAAAGCCTCCTGGTCGCGGAACAGGTGGGTCTGGAGACCAAGGGCCGAGGCCCGGCCGATGTGGCCGGCATTGTCATCCACAAAAAGGGTGTTCTCGGCCCGTGCCTGCAGGGCGGCCAGGGTGTCGCCGAAGACGCTTGGGTCGCGCTTGGTTTTGCCCAGGTAAAAACTGTTGAAAATCCGGGTGAACGCATGGCTGAAGGGGTGACGTTCTTCAAGCCGGTCGAGCCAGTCGGTCTGATCGCTCAACACGACAGGATTGATTCCCTTTTGCCGCAGGCTGCGCACCGCCGCAAGCATTGCCGGGCGCAGGATGAAACGGCTCAGGATCTCTTCGCTCAGTTCCGTGTCGGTGCCGCCAATGCCGGTCTGCCGGCGGAGAAGGTGCCAATAGGCGTGCTCGTCGCATTTGCCGGTGACAAAGCCGCAGCCGTAGATGATTTCCGTGGCGGTTTCGAAAAAAGCCTCGGGGCGGAGCGAATTTTTTGCGGCGATGACCGCGAGCCCCTGGGTAAACCCTTCTTCCGCGACGACACCGCCGAAGTCAAAGAGGATGGTGGTGACCGGCTCCTGCTGGCCCATGGTTACTCCCTGGTAAGATTTTCGACATCGCGTGGTGTGCGTCCCTCCATACTGGGCGGCCGGCCGCGACGTCGCCGCGTCCCCGTGATGGCGCACGACAGGATTCGTGCCGAGGCAAATCAAGGGTCGATTCGGCTCCCAAAAGGAATCCTCTCATCCTTTTTGCGGCCACTCCTGGATGTTGCTTTGGAGTAGATAGCAGAACCGGTCCCATTCCACCTCCCGGCCGGAAACCGGACAACGGAGCCGCACCTTTCCTTCGCTTATGCCAATGACCTGCCAGTCACCCCGGCGGGGGCCCGCGGCAATGTGGAGCCTCTCGCCGATGGCAAATGGGTAGGGGCTGAAAACCGAGACCTGCTGCTGCGACATGCGTTTCTCCCTAAAAAAAGCTCAATTCAGATGGACGATGAGTCCGCCGCTGAGCTCCTTTTCTTTTTTTTCCCAGTGATAGGCCAGAAGCCTGTTTTCGTTTTGCAATATCTTGAGCTGCGTTTCAATAACGTCCTTGAGCACCGGGCCATCCGGCGAATGCAGCCCTTTGCCGGTTATAATCAGGACAGTCCGCAGGCCAAGCCCGCTCGCCCGGGCAAGAAAATTTTCCGTTTTTACCTGCGCCTCGACGGCGGTGCAACCGTGCAGGTCGAGCTCTTCCTGGGGGGGAGGGGCATTTTTTCTCCTCGCCTGTGGCGAAAGGGGCGGCGGGCCGGCCTCGCCTTTTTCCGAGAGGATCTCCATGAGGCGGGGGCCGGAAAAATCATGCCGGGCAAGGGCGCTGGCAAACCCCGGTCGGGTTTCCTGGTCGGAGGGGTTTGCGAATATGGTTCCCAGGTCATCGTCCAGCGTCAGCTTGCGGATACCAGGGGCCTTGGCTTTTTTCGCTGAAGATTTCACCGGGCCGGGCCGATTGGTTTTAGGACGCTTCTTTGTCATGGTTTGAAAAAACATGGATGTTTGCGCAAATAGGGATGCTCTTGCGATATGCATAGCGTTTTTTCCGAGAAGAGACAAGGGGCAAAAAAAATAACCGGGAACAAATGCAGGCGGGATAACGGTTCAGGTTGGCGCGCCCCTGTCAGGGGAAAAAAATGATGGTTCGGCCTGGCCGATCCTGTTACTATTTTTACCAGTAACGACGCACTGCATTCCGCGCATTCGCGAGAAGATAGCGCAACACCGGGAGGAGGGGCTGCCGGCGGCAGCGACAGTTCAGAGCCGAACATCATAAAAGAGGGGACTCTAGCTGCATGGATAACAAGTTGCATTTTGTCGTGACCGGCGAACGGGGGGGAACCCGCTCCTTTGTAATTTCCAAAGACTTCCTCAGACTCACTGTTCTCATCTGTTGTTTTTTTCTTTTCAGCAGCGTCGTCGGCTGGTTTTTCGTCGGCGAAAATGTCTTCTTGCGCCACCGTTCCGCTTCCCTGGCCGAGGAGCTTGGGAAAACCATTTCCTTGAACAGGAGCCTCCAGGCAAGCGCCGCCAGGCAGGAGAAGGAGCAGGAGGCCAGGTTGCATGTCGCCCTTGCCGAACTCAAGCAGCGCAGTCAGATCATTCAAGCCATCCTGAGTACCGTGGGGGTCGAGCTCGAGGTGAATGAAAGCGCCGAAGGCACCGGTGGCCCTTACACCAGGGCGGAGGAAGATTCCTATGCGGGGCTTACCCTCATGGTGGACCATTATCTTGCCGCCATCCAGTCCGTTCCCCTTGGCCCGCCGGCTCCCGGGGTCATAACCTCCCGCTTCGGCCGCCGCATTGATCCCATCAATGACAAGCCCGCGTTTCACAGCGGGGTGGATATCAGAAATCGGCGCGGCACGAAAATCATCGCCCCTGCCGACGGGGTTGTGGTGAGCGATGGATACACACCCGGCTATGGCAACTACATTGAAATAGATCACGGCAACACCTTCCTGACCCGCTACTTTCACCTCCATAAAAAACAGGTGAAGAGCGGCGACAGGATTGCGCGGGGGCAGGTCATCGGGCAGGTGGGCAACACCGGCAGAAGTACCGGCGCCCATCTCCATTATGAGATCAGATATCGGGACAGATTCATCGACCCGACAAAATTCATCCAGATCAGCAGCCATGTTGCCGCCTACCTGCGGAAGCAGGCCGCGGACGTCGAGCTGTAGAATTTTGCCATACCCTGAAGGGGGGAGGCCATCCCCTGTCGCACGAGGAGAAAGGCATGGGTCTTTTTAGGAAGCCGTCCGCGGCCGACGCGGAGAAAGAAATGATCACCAGCATCATCGGCGCGGACATGCAGTTGGTCGGCGATGTCACCTTCAGGGGCAAGCTGCGCCTGGATGGCCAGGCAGAGGGCAATATCCGCGGGGAATATCTGATCCTGGGCGAGACCGGCACCATATCCGGCGATATCGTGGTCGACACCTTTGTCTGTTCCGGCCGGGTTGAGGGGAGCGTTAATGTCAAGAAGCTCTATGTGGTGAAGAGCGGCCATATCCAGGGAAAGGTGGAAACCATGGACCTGGCCGTGGAGTCCGGGGCGGTGCTGAACGGAGAGATCAAGTCGAAAACCCAGCAGGAATTGCGCCTGGTGCCCGGCTCTTCCATTCCCGAGGAGGAGTGGGAAACCCGAATGAAGGAGATGGTCCTTAAAAAACAGGGGAAAAAGGCGCAGGTGGCCTGAATCCCTTTTGTCGAAAAGATTTTCCTGAAGAGCCTTCAGTCGTTTTTCTGTCTGACGGTTCTTTTTTTTGCCCGCGTTTTTTCCGCTGTCCCTTGACCCAGGTCAAAGCAGGGCGCTGGGCCGTCTGTTATGGTGAATTCCCGGTAAAAAAAACAGGAGGAGGATCCACCATGATGGAAAAAAAGAATTTCGCCCAGACCGGAAGTTTTGACGACAAGGCAATGAAAAGATTTTTGCTGCACGATTCCCCCTACTTCCGTATTCTGAACTTCAATCTGAGCGCCGGTCAGGTTTTTCCCGTCCACTCCCACGAGGTGGAAGGCCAGCTCTCCATCCAGATCATCGAGGGCTCAGGGGAATTTCTCGGCAAGGATAATGCGGCGATCGCCGCCGAGCAAGGGGATCTGTTGATCTGCGACATCAACGAGCCGCACGGGGTGAGGGCGCGCACCGATCTCAGGATTCTGGTGACCATTGCCCCGCCCTTCTGAGGGCCGGCCCAGGGCAAGGAGCAAGACTGCATGGAGATTCAGGAGGTGGGGATAAAAGGCGAGGTCATCCGCCTCGGCCAGTTTCTCAAGCTGGCTGGCGCCGTGGAAACGGGCGGCGAAGCAAAGCTCCGCATCCAGAACGGCGAGGCAAAGGTGAACGGCGCGGTGGAGACCAGGCGTGGCCGTCAGCTGGTGAACGGTGATCTGGTGGAATTTTCCGGTCTTGCCCTGCGGGTGGTTGGCCCTGCCTGCTGATCAAGTCTCGGTGAGCGCCTTTTCGTATGCCGCCCTGGTGGCGGGGTTGAAGCAGACAAAGAGCACCCTGGCAAGATCCGCGTTCTCCGCGAGGGCGCGCCGTGTTTCCCGGATTGCGATGCGGGCGGCTTCCTCCTTGGGATAGCCATAGACCCCCGTGCTCACCGCCGGAAAAGCCACCGATTGCAGGTGGTGTTCGCGGATGAGGGCAAAGCAGCTGCGATAGCAGCCGGCAAGGAGTGCCGCTTCCCCTTGCGCTCCGCCATGCCAGACCGGCCCCACCGTGTGGATGACGAAACAGGCGGGCAGGTTGTAGCCCTTGCTGATGCGGGCTTCGCCCGTGGGACAGCCCCCCAGTCTTCGGCATTCCTCAAGCAGACCCGGGCCGGCGGCCCGATGGATGGCGCCGTCAACCCCTCCCCCGCCCAGCAGCGAATTGTTGGCCGCGTTGACAATGGCCTCCACGGCCAGGGTGGTGATATCCTCATCCGTCAGTTGTATCACGCCCATGATTGCCTCTTCCCGTCGGCGATTCAAGGAAAGCCCCCGGCATCGCCGGTGATCTTCCGGTACAGGGTGTTTGGCGGCGTATGGATCGTGACCTCCCGATCCGCCCCCAGCCGGACCGTGCTCCATTCCTGGGGCGAGTACCAGATGCCGATTTCCTCCCCCGCCACCGTCCGGATCACCTTGCCGTGATAGCGGGTTTTCAGGCTGCGGTGCGGGTTGTCGATGATCTCCATCCAGCGTTGCAATTGTGCTTTTGTCAGGGCCACCGGCTTCCAGAATCCGATTTTCAGATGGTACTCCGGGCGGATGCCCAGGATGGCCAGGGGGAAGTCGTCGGGCCCACTGTAGTAATAGGTGTAGCCAGGCAGGGGCTGATACGACTCCAGGGCATCGTTGATGGCCATATCCTCCCGGAAGATGAAGGCCGGGCGTCCGCAGGCGGCTGTTGCCAGGAGCAGGGCGAGAAGTCCGATGAGCTGTTTGCCAAGGCGCGGTTTGGCGAAGATGGGCATGGTGTTCTCCTCTTCAGGTCTTTTCTCAATTATATGCAGATCAGGAGGAGGAGTTGGCAACAAAAAAAGGCGGATCCCGAAAAAGGGATCCGCCTTTTTTTGTTGCCCATGGGCGCGGGAGGCCGGGGAAAACTCAGATGCCGGCAGCGGCGCTGGTCATCTGGTCGTAGAAGGCGGTGACCTCGTTTTTCTTGTCCGACTCCATGCAGGCCATGGCCGCCCTGGGGTGCTGGTTGAGAACCCCGCTGACCATGTAGGGGATGAAGTACCCCCAGTCGATTTTTTCCCGCCAGGGAAGAATCTGTTCCTCGATGACCTTGATCAGAGGCCGGACCTTGAATTTCGGATTCTTCAGGAAGGAGAGCAGCAGTTCCAGGGGGCAGTTGCCGGCGCCGCGGCCGATCCCGTAAAGGGTGGCGTCCAGATAGTTGATGCCGCAGATGATGGAGGAGATGGTGTTGGCAAAGGCCAGCTGCTGATTGTTATGGGCATGGATGCCGATGGTCTTTTCCGGCATCCGTTCCATGTACATCTTGCTCAAGAGCTCGATGTCCTCCTGATAGAAGGCGCCGAAGCTGTCCACCAGATAGATGATGGGCACCCTGCATTTGGCCAGGTCGTTGAGGCCTTCCTGCAGGTCGCGGGGGCCGACGGTGGAAACGGCCATCAGGTTGATGGTGGTTTCATAGCCTTTGTCCATGCAGTGGTGAGCCAGGGCCACGGCCTTGTCGATCTGGTGCACATAACAGGCGACCCGGATCATGTCCAGGGAGCCTTCGGAGCGCAGGGGGATGTCGTCGTATTCGATGCGGCCGATATCCGCCATGGCCGAGAGCTTGATTTTCTTTTCCGAATCGCCGAGGATGCGCTGCAGATCCTTTTCCCCGCAGAAACGCCAGGGGCCGACCACATTGCGGTCAAAGGCCGACTCGGAGCTGAGATAGCCGATTTCCATATAGTCGACTCCCGCGTCGGAGAGGGCATGGTATACCTGTCTGACAAAGGCGTCGTCAAACTGCCATTTGTTCATCAGGCCACCGTCGCGGACGGTGCAGTCGATAACCTTGATTTCCGGTCTGTACATCGCAAGTCTCCTTAAAAAAGACGGACTCTAAAACAGCTTGGTGAGATGCTTTTCCACGTTTTTCTCCGGCAAGCCGCCCCCACCCTGAAGGCCGGACGGTCACGCAGGCGGAAAAAAGACGGAGATATAACGAGTAAAGGTGCGGATCATACCCGATTCCGCGCGGCCCGGCAATGGTCAATGAAATTTTTTACATTCCGGCCGACAAGGCCCAGATCCTGGTCGCGGATGGCCTTGCCGCCGAAGAGGCTGCTGGAGACGCCCACCGCGGCCGCGCCTGCCCTGAAGTACTCCTCCAGATTGTTGATGCTCACCCCGCCTACGGCGGCGAGTCTGATCCGGTCAAAGGGGCCGCGCAGATCGCGGATATACCCGGCACCGCCCATGGCTCCGCAGGGAAAGACCTTGACCATGTCGGCCCCCGCGCGCCAGGCCGCGTATACCTCGGTGGGCGTCAGGGCGCCGGCGATGATGGGGATGTTTTCGCTGTTGGCATATTCGATGACCGCGGTATCGAGGTTGGGGGTGACCAGGAACATGGCGCCGGCCGCGATGGCCCGCCGCGCCTCCTCGATGTTTCTGATGGTGCCCATGCCAAGGAGCTTGCCGGCCGGCACCGCGGGCCGGTATTCGCGGACGATCTCTTCGGCCTGTGCTGTGTTCATGGTGATCTCGATGGCGGAAAGCCCGGCCAGGAAGGAGACCTGCATGACCTCTCCGAAAAAATCGCCGGGAATGCCCCGCAAAATGCCGATGACCGGAACATCCAGTTCCATATTCTGCTCCTGCTCCGTTGATGGTGGGAATCCTCAGATGTAGCTTCTTTTTTTTCCGAAGTCCAGATTATTTCCGGGGTTTGGTCCGGGCGGTGGCTTCGGCCACAAGTGGGTCTTCAGGCCAGTAATGTTTGGGGTAGCGGCCTTTGAGCTCCTTTTTCACCTCATGGTAGGTGCTCTGCCAGAAGCCGCGCAGATCCCGGGTGATCTGGATTGGCCGCTGCGCCGGCGAGAGCAGGTGCAGGGTGATTGGCACCGTGCCGCGGCAGACCATTGGTGTGTCGGTGAGACCGAACATCTCCTGGAGACGTACCGCCAGGATCGGCGCATCGCCTGGCATATAGCGCAGTTTGATGCGCGAACCGCTGGGCACGGTGCAATGGGTGGGCGCAAGTTCCGCCAGTTCCTGTTGTTGTCGCCAGTTCAGGCGGCTTACGAGGATGGTCCCCAGGTCCAGTTTTCTGAGCTGTTCAAGCCGGGTCATGCCGGCGAGAAACGGGGCAAGCCACTCCTCAAGGGTGATGAGCAGGTGTTCTGCGGACAGATCTGGCCAATCTGCTTCCGGTTGCCAGTGGCGCAGGCTTTCCAGTCGCGCTTGCAGCTCTATTGTCTTCTCGCTCCAGGGCAGGGCGGCAAGGCCTCGGGAGCGAAGGCCGGCAAGGAGGGCGGGCAGGACCGTTTCCGGAGCCGGATTTTTCAAGGGGGCGGCCTCCAGAACCAGGGCGGCAAGGCGAGTGAGGCGCAGGGCCTTTACCGATTGCGTCTCTTCATCCCAGAAGACCTTTTCTTCCTTGACGATTTTTTCTGAAAAGACGGCCAGCAACTCCTCCCGGGCAAGGGGGGCGGCAAGAAAAATTCTGCCTTCGGCTTTGCCGGCGTCCAGTTCGGCTACGGCCAGGTATTCGCAGGCGGTAAGATGGTCGTGGGCGGCAAGGCGGGCGCCGCGGCCGGAGGTGAGTTTGTATTGGCCCTGGCTGCCCGGGCGGCGTTGGGCAATGCGGTCCGGGAAGGCCAGAGCCAGGAGGGCCCCCGGCGAATTGCCGGCTTGCTCTGGCCGGTCATTGCCGGAAAGCAGGCCGCGCAACTGCCTGCCGGTCTGGAGCACCCGCCGGCAGGCATCCGGATCCCCCTCCAGGCTGCGGACGGCGGCAGGGCCGTGACTGCGAAAGGCGGCAACCATCTGGAGCCGTTCCTCGATATCCGCGGATTTATCCCTTCCCTTGCTGAGCTCGCGCTCGGAAAGCAGGGCGGCCAAATCGCAGGCCAGGGCCATGGCTCCCGCCTCTAGCGCTTTGCTGAGCATCAGGCCCAGGCGGGGATGGACAGGGAGGTCGGCGATTCTTTTGCCCAGGCGGCTGAGACGGTTCTCGCTGTCCAGGGCGCCCAACTCCCTGAGCAACTCCTGCGCCTGGCTGAAATGACCGGCCGGGGGCGGGTCGAGCCACCGCAGGCTATCCGGGCGGGTTACGCCCCAGCGGGCCAGGGCCAGGACCAGCTGGCAGAGATCCGCGCCCTGAATCTCAGGCGGGTCAAAGGGACGCAGGCTGTGCTCCTCGCCCAGGCTCCAGAGACGGTAGCAGTGGCCGGGGCCCAAGCGACCGGCCCGGCCGGCGCGCTGGGTCGCCGCGGCTTTTGAGATGCGTTGGGTGGTAAGGCGGCTTAAGCCGCTGTTCGGATCAAATTGTGGCAGCCTTCTGAAACCGCTGTCCACCACGGTATGGATCCCCTCGATGGTGACGCTGGTTTCGGCAATGGGAGTGGCCAGGATGACCCGGCGCCTGCCTGCCGGGTCAGGCTGCACCGCCGCGGTCTGCGCGGCCAGGTTCAGGTCGCCGTACAGGGGGTGGATGGCGATCTCCTTTGCCGCCAGACGGCTCTGCAGGAGTTCCGCGGTCAGACGGATCTCGAAGGCTCCCGGCAGAAAGGCGAGAATGTCGCCTGGGTGCTCGTGCAGGGCCCTCGCGACGGCGGCCGCCACCTCGCCGGCAATTTCGCGGGGGAAGGGCTGGTGCGTGAGCCTGCCGGGCAGGTACTCCACCCCGACCGGGTGGCTCCGGCCGCTGCCGCAGACAACGGGCGTCCCGGCGAACAGCCCGGAGAGGAAGCCGGCCAGCGGGCCGGTGTCCAGGGTGGCGGACATGATGAGGAGCTTCAGATCCTCACGCAGACCGGTCATCACATCGAGGCAGAGGGCCAGGGCGAGATCCGCCTGCAGGCTGCGTTCGTGGAATTCGTCAAAGATCACCAGGCCGACGTCGGCAAGCTCGGGATCATCTTGGAGGCGGCGGGTCAACACGCCTTCGGTGAGCACCTCCAGACGGGTTGCGGCGGAAACCTTGCTCTCGAAGCGGACCCGGTACCCGACGCGTTGGCCCACCTCCTCGTGGAGCTGCCTGGCCATGAAGCTGGCGGCAAGTTTCGCCGCCAGCCTGCGCGGTTCGAGCATCAGGATTCTTTGTCCGGCCAGCCATGGTTCGGCGAGCAGAGACACCGGCACCACCGTGGTCTTGCCCGAGCCGGGTGGCGCGGAAAGGATCGCGGCCCTGGATGAGGCCAGGTGCGTGCGCAGTTCGGGAAGGATCGCATGGATGGGCAGGGTCACGGGGCGGGTCTTTTCTCAATAGGGCAGGGGTTGGTATTTGCCGAGTGCCGCTAAAAAGCGGGTCATCTCCCGGCGGTGCGAACCGGACCAGTAGATCTGCCGACAGTTTTCACAGCGCCGGAAGGCATGGTAATATTTTTTCGTCAGCGGTTCAAGCAGGTGGAGAATCTCTTCCTTTTCGACCGGGACCAGGTCGCCGTTGCAGCGGATGCAGCGGCTGTAAGGGCGTAACGCCTCTTTCCGCCCGAAAAAGTGAAGCACTTCGCCCAGTTGCCTGAGGGGGGCCTCCTCCCGCACCAGCAGACCGTAGCGGACTTTGTTCCGTTTCAAAAGCCCGCGATCCTTGCTGAGCAGAACCCGTCCTTCCTTTTCGGCTATTTCCGCCAGCTCTTCATCCTGCCAGGTCGGGTCGTAGGCGGTGTCAAAGCCGCACATCCGCAGCTTCCGCGCCAGCTTGCCCACGTTGGCGTCGGCAAGGAAGCGGAGTTCGGTCAGCGAGCCGGGCCGTAAAAGGGAGGGCCGGCCCAGATCCACCGGTGGCCGGTGCGGGAGAACCTCAAGCAACTCCCCGTTTTCAGGAAGGTGCGAGAAGGGGATTTCCAGTCCGGACGAGAGCAGGGAGCCCACCTCGGTATGGGGTATGCCCAGGGATTCGATGATATCCTTGCAGGAAGCCCGCCGGTTCAGCGCATAGTGCACCAGCCCGTCTGTTTGCGGCCGGGGGCTGAGCAGCGATTTCAGCCAGCCTGTAAAGGCAAGGGTTATTGCGGCGGTTGTACAGGTCATGGATTTTTGGTGTCCGCTCCGTCAGCAGGGTTACCAAGAAGAGCCGTGCATGGTAAAGTACGCTGCTTTCTTCCTGAATCATCATACAAAAGAACAGAGAGCGATCATGAGAGAAATTATTGATTTTCATACCCATGTCTTCCCGGATCCGGTTGCGGCCCAGGCCATCCCTGCCCTGGAAAAAATTGGCGGGGTAAAGGCCTGCCACGACGGGCGGCTTGTTTCGCTTCTCGCCAAGATGGATGAAGCAGGGATTGAAAAAAGCGTCATCTGCTCCATTGCCACCAGGCCGGCGCAGTTTGCCTCGATCCTCGACTGGTCCAAGGCCATCCGCTCCGCGCGGATCATCCCCTTTCCCTCCTTTCACCCTGCGGCGGCGGACGCCCTTGAACAGATCGCCACGATCAGGGCCGAAGGTTTTTTGGGCATCAAGATGCATCCCTATTACCAGGGGTTTGCTCTTGATGAGGAACGGATGCTGCCCCTGTATGAGAAAATTGCCGAGCTTGGCCTGATTCTGGTCATGCACACCGGCTATGACATCGGTTTTCCGCGTGAGCGAATCGCCGATCCGCGGCGGATCATGGCCGTGCTTGCCAGGATTCCCCCACTCAAGCTGGTTGCCGCCCATTTCGGGGCCTGGGATGAGTGGGAGGCGGTGGAGGCCATGATGCTCGGCCATCCGGTCCATATGGATCTTTCCTATTCCCTGCATATGTTGCCTCCGGAAAAAGCCAGGGCCATGGTGCTCGTGCACCCGGAAGACTATATCCTCTTCGGGACGGATTCGCCTTGGGCCGAACAGTCGGAGGTCATTGCGAGGCTGAAGGAGCTGAACCTTGGCCCTGCGCTGGAGGAAAAGATTCTCGCCGGCAACGCCGCCTCCCTGCTCGGCACGGCAGGGTGAGAAAGGACCGGGGGCCGGGTTTGATTTGGCGGCCATTGACTTGAAACACACACGGGACAGGAGGGAATATATGTCGGCAGTCATTTCCATGGCTGATTTCAAGGCGCGTCTCGATGCCGGGACGATTCAGTGTATCTTTGATCTGCGCAACTCCGATGAGTTTGCCGCCTGGCGGATCGAAGGGAAAAAGGTGGTGGAAACCATCAATATCCCTCAGTTGGATTTTGTCGGCGAGGAAGAGAAATACCTGGAGCGCCTGCCCAGGGACAAGGAGATCATCGTCATCTGCGCCCATGGCGATGCCTCGAAGTATTCGGCCGAGCTGTTGCGGGCGCATGGCTTTTGCGCGTTGAGCCTTGCGGGCGGCATGGATGGCTGGAGCGAGTTCTACGAAACGCATCAGGTGGCGAAGGCCCCTGCCATCCACCAGATCCACCGGGTTGCCAAAGGCTGCATCACCCATGTGCTGATCGCCGGCAACGAGGCCATCGTCATCGACGCGGTGCGCCACATTGCCCACATCGACAAGCTCCTGGCGGAAAACGGGGCAAGGCTTACGGCGGTACTGGACACCCATCTCCAGGCGGATCATATTTCCGGGGGTAGGGCCCTGGCGGAAAAGCACGGGGCCGGATATTGGCTGCATCCCCTGGATGCGGCAGGCGCCGCCTGTCCCTTCCTTCCCCTCACGGACGGTGTCCGTTTCCCGTTCGCGGGCAGCATCCTTGAGGCGATCCACTCCCCGGGGCATACCCCGGGCAGCGTCTCCCTGCTCCTTGACCAGCGCGTTCTTTTTTCCGGCGACACCATCATGAAGAACAGCCTGGGCCGTCCCGATCTGGGCGGCCAGGCCGCGGCATGGTCCCATCTGCTCTATGAAACCCTGTACGAGCGCTTCAGAAAACTGCGCGACGAGGTGCTGATCCTGCCGACCCATGCCTCCTCGATCCGGGATATGGACGAGAAAGGGGTGGTGGCGCTGACCTTTGCCGAGGCGAGAGGCAATGAAATGTATCATCTGGAGAACGAGGCCGTTTTTACGGCAAAGGTGGCCGCGGCCCTACTGGAAAATCCGGAGCGTTATCAGGAGATCCGCCGGGTGAACCTCGGACTCGTCAGCCCCGACGAGAAGCGGATGCGGGAGCTTGAAATCGGCAAGAACCTCTGCGGCATGGCCGAGGCGAGGAAGCAGCTCGCCGATCCAAGGTAGATTTCGGAATCAGGCGGATTTTTTTCTGCCCGGATCGCGGAGGTTCAGGGCAAGGATGATCCCGGCGGCGGCGAGCAGGGCCGCCATGAGGAAGCTGCTTCTGAAGCTGTTGTTTTTTTCGGCGAGGATTCCCGCCACTGCCGGACCGGCAATCTGACCCATGGCGAAAATGAAGGTGATGATGCCGAAGATGCGCGCCGCCTTGCGCGGGCCGGCATAATCCCCCACCAGCGCCGCCATGATGGAAGGGATGGACCAGGCGACAATGCCGAAGCAGCCGATGGAAAGAAAGAGAAAGGGCGTGGGGAGCGTCAGGGCCACGAGAAGATAGGCTGTGGTCTGGATGGCAAAAACCATGGCCAGGGTTCGCTTTCTGCCGATTTTATCGGAGAGCGTCCCGAAGACCGGGCCGGAGAGAAGACTGAGCAGTCCCACCATGGACCAGAAATTTCCAGCGGTCGCCTCGGAAAAGCCATGCTCGGTTATGAGCGTGGTGACGATGAAGGTCGCATAGATGACGTAAGTGCAGCCGAAGAGGAAGTACAATCCCCCCAGATGCGCAATGTCCCTCACCGTGATGGCGGTTTCCCCTGAAAGCTCGGGTTGCCGTCCGTCCTGCTGCTTTTCGCCGTATGGGCGCACTCCTTTTTCCGCGGGGTTGTTTCTGAGTACGGCCAGGCAGAGCAGGGCAATCAGAATGATGATGGCCCCCAGAACCTGCCAGCTCAACCGCCAGCCGGTCGCCCCTCCCAGCCGATTCAGGAAGGGGACGAGTTTGCCCGAGAGGAGAATGGCAAAGCCGCTGCCGATGACGACAAAGCCGGTGGCCCGTCCGCGGTGGCTTCTGCTGAACCAGTGCGAGACGAGAGCCATCATCGGCACGTTGGCCGCGCCGCTGCCCATACCGGTGATGGCGTAAAGGAGAAGGATGACGAGGAAGGAGCTGCTCCTGCCGATCAGGATAAGCGTGATGCCGATGCCTGCCAGGGCCAGGGCGATGAGGCGGCGGTAGCCCAGCCGCTCGGCCAATGTGCCGCAGAAGAGCACGGCGATGAGATAGCCCGCGAAGTTGACGGTGCCGATGAGGCCCATCTCGCTGTAGGAGAGAGAAAGGTTTTCCCCCATGGCCGGCAGGATCATGCCCAGGGCGAAGCGGCCCAGGCCGAGGCAGGCGAAAATGCAGAAGGTGCCTGCCCAGACAACGTGCCAGCCATAGTGGAGGGATTTTCCTTCGGAGGACAAGTCGGAGTTCCTTTTTCAGCGGCTGATCATTCCCAGCGCCGCTTCCGGGCAGGCGTTCCGGCAGAGGCCGCAGCCGAAGCACTGTTCGGCATGGACCTTGGCCTTGAAGGCGCCAGCCTCTTCCCGGCCGGTGATGGCCCTGAAGGGACAGGCTTCTTGGCAGGCGCCGCAGCCCAGGCATTTGCTCTCGTCCACTCCAGCCACCCGTTCGCCCCGGAACATGGTTTCCACCTGGAGGTTTAAGGTGCGCAGGCCCAGGCATTCCAGGGGCTGGCAGTTGCAGATCGCGCCGATGAAGGGGGTCATCATGGTCCAGATGGTATGGATCGCTCCTTCCCGCTCCAAGGCCTCCATCTGGCTGATCGCCTCTTCCCGGGAAACCGTTTCCAGCCCCTGATCCTGGGCCAGGCCGAAGTAGCCCATGTCCAACCCCTCATACCACGCATCCGGCGTATAGCTGACGGAAAAGCAGCAGCGATTTTCCTTTTTCAGGGCGGCCCAGCGGCAGGCGCAGGGCAGGCGGACAACCGTGGCGGCCTTGCCGATGATTTCCCGGATATCCTCGATGGTCACCACCTGGCCGAAATGCTCCTCCTTGGCCTTGTTTCGTATCTGTTCAACCAGGCGCCGGGGGAGCTGTCTCTTTTTCCGGTAGAGCACCTCCAGGCGTCCGATGGTGCTCAGCCCCTCCTCGATGGTGGAGGTGAAGAAATTCCTGATATATCCGCGCCGGCCCAGGTCGCTCATGAGGTCCCTGGCGTAGTTGGCAGCGTTCGTAAACCAGATTTTCCCCTCGCCGTGCTTGGTGCAGAACTCACACATGGTGTTTCCTTGTTTTTTCGAGATGAATGGCGGGGAAGACGGAATCGTCTTCGGCTTTGCCAGGCAAGCCGCAGCTCCCCATGCTGGAGGAAGATACCACAGAACGGCGGCCGGGGAACCTGCAAAAATTCCGCGCCGGGCGCCCTCGCTTCCCCTGCCTGCCCGAACCCTCATAAAGATTTAATGCAAAAAAAATATTTTCATGTATAGTTCTTTTTTCCTCATTTCTGCTGTGTTGTTGCACGGTGGCCCCTATGATTCTGCCCCTCCGCATACTCTTTTCCCTAAAGCCTCTGATCTGCAACCGCTACGCTCTTTTTCTGCTCTTTCTCCTCGGCTACACCGGCGTGATGGAACGGCACGGCGGCTTCCCTTCGCTGCTGCCGGCCTGGCGGCTTGAAATTCCCCTGCTTCTCTACCTCTATTTTTTCGGGAACACGATCACCCGGAAGTCGCCTCTGCAGCCGGTGATCGTTGCCGTGCCCATCGTGCTCTGCTATGCGGTGTTTGATTTCTATCACCTCCAGCTCGGCCGACTGCCGCGTCTTGTCGAGGTGACGGAGCTGCCGGAGCTGCTCGCCGTCATGCCGGCCTGGCTCAAGGCGATGCTGATCGTGTTTTACGGCATTCCTCTGCTTGTCTTCCTGAAGGCCCTGCGTCGGGGAGCTCTTATGCCCATGACCCTGGGGCTCTTGCCCTTTGCCGGTCTTTTTTTCGCGATCGAGTCCTGTCCGGATGCCTTCATGGCGGCCTTTGAGAAAACCCAGAAGGAGATCATCATCTATTCCGATGTGATGAGCGCGGCCAACAACGGCCGGCTCAGCATGACCCTTTACAACGAGGCCCGGCGTAAGAGCATGCTGGAAAAGACCGCCCACTACCGGGAAAACCCCTTTTACCTGCTGGAAGTGGACGAGGTGGTGGAAAAAATCAGGGGGCAGCGGAGCAGACGGAACGTGCATCTCATCGTGCTCGAAAGCTTCCTGGACCCGGAGTTGCTGCTTGCCGCGAAGTTTTCCCGCAAGCCGGTTCATCCCGAGTTTGAGAAACTCTTCAGGCACAAGGGCGGCTTTTCCATCTCCCCTGTTTTCGGGGGCGGCACTGCCCAGGCCGAGTTTGAGCTGCTCTGCGGGGTTCCTGCCATGCGGGAACTCTCCGGCATTGAGTTCAATGTCTTCACCGGCGCCAAGACCTCCTGTCTTCCCAATCTCCTCGGCGAAGGCGGCTACCATACCATGGCCACCAACGGCTTCCGGCCCGATTTTTTCAATTCGACCAACGCCTACGAGGGGATCGGCTTTGCAAATGCCTATTACCCCAGTGAGTACGCGCCGGCCAGGGAGACCTATTTTTCCAGGGGGGATGTCAGCGGCGAGGATTACATGTTCGACGGCGATCTCCTGGGTCAGAACCTGAAATATGTCTCCTACTGGCTCAAGGAGCACCCCCATACCCCCATGTTCAACTATGTCTTGACCATGTACGGCCATACCCCCAACGAGATCAATGCGGCGAAACGGCCGGAGGTTGTGCGCGTATCCGGGAAAGCGCCAGACGATAAGCATCTGCGGCGCTCGGTGAACCAGTACTACTACCGCACCGAGGCCATTGCCTCCTTTGTGAAGGACTTGGTGCGCATCGACCCGAAAAGCCTGATCATCCTGGTGAGCGACCACCTGCCGCCGCTGGAGAACGGACCCTACACCTACCGGGACTTCAACTATCTGGGCAAAAAGGAAGGCTATCTCAATCTGAACCGGATCTTTTTCGTGGAAAACGGCCGCAGCGTGGAATACAACACCATCCACCACTACGAGGTGCCAGGAATCATCCTCGACTATGTGACCCGCAGCCCAAAAGCCCCTGCCGGCGCTTTTGCCTCCCGGCAGCGGCCTTTTGAGCTTGCCGCCTATCGTCATGCCTACCTGACCATCATGGCCCAGGCCATGAACATCAAGAAGCTTTTGCCCGGCTTGAGCCCGGTTTCCGTCGCCCGGGAGGCATCTGCCCAGGCGGAGACGAGCAAGGGGGTCGCAGTGCCGCCGCTGCCCAGGTGAGAGCGTTCGCCAGGGAAGCCCTTCGGGCGATCGGTCCAAAAAAAAACCGAAAGCAAATGGCTGAAAAACCGCTTTCGGGGTATTCACCGCTGGCCGCCGTGGCGGCCAGCTGGTGCTGGTTGTTAGTTTTCGGCTCTTTCCATCTTTTGGTAAAGCCGGTGGAGCCTTGTCTTGAGTTCGTGGAATTTCCGGGTATCCTCAGCCGAGCCGAAACGGGGTTCGCTCATGGAATACAGTTCATTGTGCAGTTTGTCGATGTGGTGCTCAATGGTGAGGCAACCTTCGGCGCTGCAACAGTGACTGCATCTGCTCGTGCTGTTGATCTCTTTTTCCAGGGTGTCAAGGGATTCGCTCATGGCTTTGGCAAAGTAACGGAATGAGCTGACCTGATCGCTGTGAAGTAACTGATTTCTGGTTGTCATGGTCGTCACCCCCTTTCTGATTTCTTCCTTTGTTTATACTATAAAGCCGATTCCGGAAAAAGTAAGGGGTGCTTAACTTTTTTTGCGGGGCTGCGTCGCGGGTTTGCCCCGGCCGGAGAGGAGTCTGGTGTTGGTGTCTCTTCCGGCGTCAGCGGCTTGCGGCTCCGCCTCCCATTCTGGTCAAGCCAGCCTTTTCGCTTCGGCCATGGCCGCCTTGAACCCCCCGGCGGATCGGGAGATAACCGTGTCCTCCACGCAGAAGGCGAGCCGGAAGTAGCCAGGCATGCCAAAACCACGGCCCGGTACGCCCAGGATCTTCTCTTCGGCCAGGAGGCCGACGAATTGCGCATCATCGGCGAGGGGAGACTTGGGAAAGAGATAGAAGGCACCCTTGGGCGGGACAAATTCGTAGCCCGCCTCGCCCAGCACCTTGCAGAACAGCTCCCGGCGGCGGGCATAGATGGAGCAATCCACCGTCACCCCCTGCAGTTCGGCCACCACCCGCTGCATCAGGGCCGGAGCGTTGACAAAGCCCAGGATGCGGTTGGCCAACGTCAGGGCGCCGATGAGCTGGGCCTTGCCGTCGATTTCCGGGTGTACGGCAATATAGCCGATGCGCTCGCCCGGCAGGGAAAGATCCTTGGAGTAGGAGGAAACCACCAGGCTGTTGCGGTAGGCGGCAAAGACGCTGGGCACCGCCTGGCCGTCGTAGACGATCTTGCGGTAGGGTTCGTCCGCGATCAGGTAGATGGTCTGTTTCGCCCTGGCAAGGATTTCCGCCAGCCCGGCCAGCTCGGTCGCCGAATAGATCTGGCCGGTGGGGTTATTGGGGCTGTTGATGATGATCGCCTTGGTCCTGGGGGTGATCCCGGCCTCGATGGCGGCAAGATCCAGGCTGAAATCCTCACGGGTATTGACGATTTTCGTAACGCCGCCGTGGTTGTCGATATAGAAGTTGTACTCCACGAAAAAGGGCGCCAGGATGATCACCTCGTCGCCCGGATCAAGCAGGGATTTCATCACCACATTGAGGCCGCCGGCCGCCCCCACTGTCATCAGCATTTCGTCCTGGCCGACCGTCATGCCCTGTTCCCTGGAGATCTGTCCGGCCACCGCGGTCCGGACAAAGGGATAGCCGGAGTTTGCCATGTATCCGTGCACGCCAGGGCCTTCCGCGGCGACAATCTTTCTGACCGCCTCGCCGTACTGGGCAGGCGGCGGCAGATCGGGGTTGCCGAGGCTGAAGTCGAAAACATTTTCCGCTCCGAACTGGGCCTTTAATTTCGCCCCTTCCTCAAACATCTTGCGGATCCAGGACGAGCGTTCCGCGAATGCGATCATTTTTTGTGAAATTGCCATGTTGTTCTCCGGTAACCAGTTGACAAGTCCGTTGAAAAAGCCGTTCCCGACCTTTTCAGCCATTGATTGGCCCAAGACGCTTCGGCCAACCTCCCGAATTCCCTAACCCTTGCAGGGTCGGCGAAATCCTGCGACCGATCAGCAACGAGTGACGGCCGGGGGTATTTTTAACTCGTTCGCCGTCATTTGTCGCTTCCATTTATAATTTCCTTTTGTCCACGATCCGTTTGGCCTTGCCTTCCGAGCGTTCAAGGGTTTTTTCCTCAACCAGCTTGACATCCACCCCGATGCCGAGTTCCGAGGCCAGCTTGCGCTTGATGGTATCGATCATCGCCCCCTGTTTTTTCATTTCGTCAAAAAAGATCGCTTCCACCACCTCCACCAGCACGGTGATCTTGTCGAGACGTCCTTCCTTTTCCACGACAATCTGGTAATGGGGTTTGGTTCCCTCGATCTCGAAAAGCACGTTTTCGATCTGGGAGGGGTAGACATTGACCCCCTTGACGATCAACATGTCGTCGGTGCGGCCCATGACCCGCTGCATTCTGCGCAGGGTGCGGCCGCAGGCGCAGGGTTCCTCGATGAGGCGGGTCAGGTCGCGGGTGCGGTACCGGATAACCGGGAAGGCCTCCTTGGTCAGGGTGGTGATCACCAGCTCGCCGACCTCGCCGGGTGCCACCGGCTCCAGGGTATCGGGGTTGATGACCTCCACGAGGAAGTGGTCTTCGTTGATGTGCAGGCCGTTTCTCTCCAGGCATTCGCCGGCAACGCCCGGACCCATGATTTCCGAAAGGCCGTAATTGTCGGTGGCGATGATGTTGAGCTTGTTCTGAATCTCGTGGCGCATGGCCTCGGACCAGGGCTCGCCGCCGAAGAGTCCGTATTTCAGGCAGAAGGCGTTGAGGGGCAGTCCCATTTCCTCGATGGCGTCGGCAAGGAGGAGGGCGTAGCTCGGGGTGCAGATCAGGGCGGTGGTACGGAAATCCTGCATGATCTGGATCTGGCGTTTGGTGTTGCCGCTGGAGATGGGAATAACCGAGGCGCCTACCCGTTCGGCCCCGTAATGGAGGCCGAAGCCGCCGGTGAACAGCCCGTAGCCGAAGGCGATCTGCACCACGTCCTCATTGGTGACTCCTGCGGCGGTGAGCACCCTGGCCGTGAGGTTCGACCAGGTTTTGATATCGTTGCCGGTATAGCCAACCACCGTGGCCTGGCCGGTGGTGCCGGAGGAGGAGTGCACCCGCACCACGTCGCGCAAGGGGACGGCAAAGAGGCCGTAGGGGTAATTGTCGCGCAGATCCTGCTTGCTGGTGAAGGGAAGGCTGCGCAGTTCCGCAAGGGAGCGGAAGCCGTCCGGATCGACCCGGAGTTCCCTGAACTTCTGCCGGTAAAAGGGAACATGGGTGGCGACCCGGAAGAGGGTCGCCTGCAGGCGTTCAAGCTGAAGCTGCTCAAGATCCTCCCGCGAAATGCATTCTTTTTCCTGATCCCAGTACATGGCGTCCTCCTGGCGGTTGAACGGTCAAGATAAATTGTAGCGCCAAGCCGCAACGGAGCAAAACAACGTTGTCTAACTGCGCGTTCCGCTGCTTCGCGATTTGGCGCGGTGTGGGTTATTCCACGTCGCGGCCCAGATAGGCGCGCTGCACGTCGCGGTTGGCCAGCAGGTCCTCGGAGGGCCCCTGCAGGATGATCTTGCCTGTTTCCAGCACATAGCCGCGGTCGGCGATCTTCAGTGCCGCCTTGGCGTTCTGTTCGATGAGCAGCACCGTGTTGCCCGCTTCCCGCATCTTGCCGATGATGCGGAAGATGTTCTTGACGATGAGGGGGGCAAGGCCGGTGGACGGCTCGTCGAGCATGATCAGAGCCGGTCTGGCCATCAGAGCCCTGCCCATGGCCAGCATCTGCTGCTCGCCGCCGGAAAGAGTGCCGGCAAGCTGATCCTGCCGCTCTTCCAGTACCGGAAACAGCTCGTAAATGGAGGCCATTTCCTCCTGAAACCTTTTATTGCCCTGCTGGTGCTGAACATAGCCGCCCAGGATCAGGTTGTCCCGCACCGTCATGGTGGCGAAGACCTGGCGGCCTTCCGGCACCAGGGAGCAGCCGCGGGAGACGATCTGCTCGGCTTTGAGTTTCAGGATATTGTCGCCCTGCAGGAGAATCTCGCCGGCCGTGGCCCTGACCAGGCCGGTGATGGTGGAGAGCAGGGTGGTCTTGCCCGCGCCGTTGGCGCCGATCAGGGTGACGATTTCGCCGGGGTTGACATGCAGGGAGATGCGTTTCAAAACCCGCAGCTTGCCGTAGCCGGCCTCCAGGTTCTTGATTTTAAGCATCGTCTTCCTCCCCGAGGTAGATCTGGATGACCTCCTTGTTCTGCTGGATATTGGCCGGAGTATCCTCGGCGATTTTCTGTCCGAAGGAGAGGACGACGATTTCGTGGGAGATGTCCATGACCAGCGACATGTCATGTTCGACGAGAAGGACGGTGATCCCTCTCTCGTTGATCCTGCTGATCAGTTTGGCAACCTCCGCGGTTTCGTAGATGTTCAGGCCGGCGGCCGGCTCGTCGAGGAGGAGGAGGTCGGGGTCCATGGCCAGGGCGCGGGCGAATTCCACGGCCCGCTGCTGGCCGAAGGCAAGGCTGGTCGCCTCGCTGTCCGCCAGGTCGGCGATTTCAAGCAGTTCGAGCAGTTCCAGACATTTTTCCCGGATCCGTCGTTCTTCCGTCCAGGTGGAGGGCAGGCTGAACATGCCGGCCAGAAACCCTGCCCGGCTGCGGCAGTGGCGACCGATCATCACATTTTCCAGGGCGGTCATGCCGGGGTAAAGTTTGATGTTCTGGTAGGTACGGGCCATGCCGCGCCGGGCAATCCGGTAGGGGGGCAGGCCGTGGATCGGCTTTTCCTTGAAATGGATGGTGCCGGAGCTGGGGGGCAGAGCCCCGGAAATCAGGTTGAACAGGGTGGTCTTGCCGGCGCCGTTGGGGCCGATCACCGCCTTGATCATCCCCTGGCGGACCGAGAAACTGGCATTGTTCACGGCGTGCAGCCCCCCGAAATGGCGGTTCAGATTGTTGAGTTCAAGAAGCGCCATCATGCACCTCTCTTCAGAAAGCGTTTGAGGGAGGAAAGCAGGGAAAGCCGCAGCAGGCCCTGGGGGGCGAAAAGCATGATCACGATGAGGATGGTCCCGAAAACGGCATCGTCGTAAGAGCCGAACATGCCGCGCAAGGACATGAAATTGAGAAGCGTCCCCATGATCAGGGCGCCCCAGAGATTTGCCATGCCGCCGATGGCGACGATGGCGACGTAGCGTACCGATTTCATGACGCTGGCCTCGGAGGGGCCGATGCCGCCGTTGTAATGGGTGAGGAAGATGCCGGCCAGGGCGGCGAGTACGGCACTGATCACAAAGGTGTTCAGCTTGTAGCGGGCGGTGTCGATGCCCATGGCGTTGGCCGCATCCTCGGCGCCGTGGATGGCGCGCAGGCCGCGGCCCACCCGCGAGTGGATGAGGTTGCCGAGGAGCAGCATGGCCAGGACGACCATGGCCCAGGCGATGTAGTAGTTGCTGATTCTGGCCGTGAAGCTGCCGCTGACCGAAAGGCCAAACGGGAGGGGGAAGCCCGGCACCTCCGAGATGCCGTCCGCTTCGCCGAAGATGGGGGTGGCCAGGGCCAGGCGGTAGATGATGATGCCGAAGCCCAGGGTGGCCATGGCCAGATAGTGGCCCTTGAGCTTTAAAACAGGGATACCGATGACATAGGCGACGAGCACGGTGAGGCAAAGGGCGCAGAGGCAGGCGGCCCAGGGCTGGAAGGTGAGCAGGGGCTCGCCGAACATTCCTTGTCCTGCCGCAAGAAAGCCCAGGGATTCTCCCAGGCGGATCAGAACCTGCTCCTTATGGGGCAGAAAGTTGTGGGTGGTGAGCATGGCGGAAAGATAGCCGCCAATGGCGAAAAAACCCGCATGCCCGAGGGAAATCTGGCCGGCATACCCCATGAGCAGGCAGAGGCCGATGATGAGCAGCGAGTAGTAACCGGTCATGGTGAGCTGGGTCAGGTAAAAGGCCTTGTCGGTCCACTGGGTGAGCAGCTGGACCAGGATCACGGCCACGATGAGGAGCGCCAGGGGAAGATGCCGTTTCATCGCTTAAAACTCCTTGAGGCCGGCGGCATCTTTCCGGCCGAAAAGCCCGTGTGGTCTGAGGAAGAGGATCACCAGCAGGATGCTGATGGAAATGGCATCCTGAAAAGCCAGCGGCACGACGCTGACGCTGAAGGATTCGATGAGGCCGAGGAGGAGGCCCGCGGCCACGGCAGCCATGCTGTTGCCCAGGCCGCCCAGGATGGCAACGGTAAAGCCTTTGATGGCCAGCCCCGTGCCGTTGTCGTATTGGCTGTAGGTGATGGGGCTCATCACGCAGCCGGCCAGGGCGCCGATTCCGGCCGAGAGCATGAAGGAGAGGGTAACCATGTTTCTGGTGTTGATGCCGCAGAGGGTGGCCGCCATTCTGTTCGCCGCGCAGGCCTGCATCTTTTTGCCCTGCAGGGTGTGCCTGAAAAAAAGACTCAGGCAGACCACCATGACGGTGCAGACGCCGATGACCCACAGGACCTGGGGAGAGATCCTGGCCCCGAGGATGGAAACGGTGGTGATCTCGTTGCCGTTGAAATAAGGCAGGGAGCGGACGCCCTCGCCCCAGACATGCAGGGCGACCTCGCGGATCAGGATGGAAATGCCGATGGTGATGATGATCATCCGCAGCACCGAGGGACGGTCCAGCCAACGGATAAAGACCATCTCCACCAGAGCGCCGATCAGCATGACCAGGAGCACGGCCAGGGCGATGGCCATGGGCAGGGGCAGCCACTGGGCGAGGGAAATGGCGATCATGCCGCCGAGCATGACAAATTCGCCCTGGGCAAAATTGATGATGCCGGTGGTGTTGTAGATGATGTTGAAGCCGATTCCCACGATGGCGTAAATGATGCCATAGGTGATGCCGGCAAAGAGATATTGGCAGAAAAGTTCTATGGTCATTGTGCTCAATGGGCTTCAGATTGCTGGCGGCAGCCTTCGGTGGACAGTCCGCGCGTTCACTTCGGGAGTCTGATGCCGGGCCGGGTTATGCAAGAGAGAGCGCCGCCATCCCCGGGGAGGAGACAGCGGCGCTTGTTGTCCTCAGGATCTCACCTTACTTCCCGTACTCGACGAAGTTGCCGTTTTTCACGGTGAGCATGGCAAAGGCATCGATGTCCAGACCGTTGTGGTCGGCGGGGCTGAAGTTGAACACGCCGCCGGTGCCGACAAAGCCCTGCATGGTTTCAATGGCGTTGCGGACCTTTTCCCGGTCCGGGCCGGCCTGCTCGATGGCCCGGCAGAGGATCCTGAAGGCATCGTAGCCATGGCCGCCGAAGGTGGAGGCGGGTTCCTTGTATTTGGCCTGGTAGTCCGCGGCGTATTTGACCAGCACCGCCTTCTGCGGATTGCTGTCCGGCAGTTCGCCCGCGATCAGCAGGCGTCCGGCCGGGAAAATGATCCCTTCGGCGGCGGCGCCTGCCGCTTCGACATATTTGAGGTTGCCGAAACCGTGGCTCTGGAAGAGGGGCACCTGCCAGCCGGCCTGGCGCATGTTCTTCGCCACGATGGACTGGGCCGGCACGATGGACCAGTTGACCACGGCCTGGATCTCCTTGTTGGCCATCAGCTTGGCGATGAGAGCGGAAAGATCGGTGGCGCTCTTGTCGTAGACCTCGTTGGCCAGAATCCGGATGCCATTTTCCGGAGCCAGTTTTTCAAGCTGGGCCTTGCCGGCCTGGCCGAAGCCGGTGTTGCCGCTCACCACCGCGATTTTGGAAATACCCATCTCCTTCATGGTGGTGAAGATCTTCTGGGCGGCATGGCTATCCTTCTGCGGGGTCTTGAACACATACCTGGCCACCGGGTCGACAATGGCTTCCGCGGCGGCGCAGGAAAGCAGGATGGTCTTGCCTTCCTCGCAAACGCTCTTGATCTTCATGGTTTCGCCGCTGGTGGAGGGGCCGATGATGGCGAAAACCTTCTCCTCCTCGATGAGCTGTTTGGCGAAGGAAATGGCCTTTTCCGGGCTGCCGGCGGAATCCTTGATCAGCAGCTCGATCCTGTTGCCGTTGATTCCGCCCTTGGCGTTGATCTCGTCCGCCAGCATCCCGATGGTCCGTGATTCAGGTCCGCCCAGAAACGAGGCCCCGCCGGTAACGGCGAGAATGGCGCCGACCTTGATGGTTTCCGCGCAGGCCACGGAAACGGACATGGCCAGTGAAGCCGCGAGCATGGTGATGGTTGCGATAGTTGAACGTTTCACCTCTTCCTCCTTGTTTGGATATGCGTTGGGTAAATTGGGAACAGGCATCTCCCCGGATGCCTCCCTGACTGCTTACTCGTCATGTTGCCGAGAGATGTTACAGCGCATGAACCTCTTCGTCGCTCAGAAGCTTGCAGCCGGCCTTCTGAAATGCCTGAATCGCCTTGTCCTGATCATCGAAACGAAAAAGGAGCATGCCGGACTCGCCGCTCTTCTGGGTGAAGGCGTACATGTATTCCACATTGAGGCCCGCCTTGCAGACCACCTGGAGGATGGTGTCCAGGGCGCCGGGCTTGTCCGGCACCTCCACGGCCAGCACATCGGTGATGCCCACGGTGAAGCCGTTGTTCTTCAGGACCTGCTGCGCTTTTATGGTGTCGTTCACCACCAGGCGGAGAATGCCGAAATCCGCGGTGTCCGCCAGGGAAAGGGCGCGGATGTTGATGGCGTGCTCCGCCAGGGTATGGCTGATATCGGCAAGCCTGCCGGACTTGTTTTCCAGGAAAATTGCAATCTGTTTTACCTTCATGGCGAAGCTCCCGTGTTGGCGAATGTTTGGGCAAGGAGTGACGGGCGACAATCCACCACCGTCATTCGTTGCTCATATCTTCCGGTTGTCAATGACCCGTTTGGCCTTCCCCTCGCTGCGCTGAATGGTCTTCGGTTCAACCAGCTTGATCTTGCAGGAAATGCCGAGCAGATCCTTGATCTCATTCTGCAGCCGCTTGCTCAGGTTCTCCAGTGATTTCACCTCGTCGGAGAAGATTTTTTCGCTGACCTCAACCTGCACCTCGATGTTGTCCAGCGACCCTTTCCGGCTGACGACGATCTGGTAGTGCGGTTCAACGCCCTCGACAGCCATGATGACCTCTTCGATCTGGGATGGGAAGACATTGACCCCGCGGATGATCAGCATGTCGTCGGTGCGGCCGGTGATTTTCGGCATCCGGTAAAAGGTGCGGCCGCAGGTGCAGACATCGGGAATGAGGCGGGAGATGTCCTTGGTGCGGTAGCGGATCACCGGGAAGGCCTCCTTGGTGAGGGTGGTGAAGACCAGTTCGCCCTTTTCGCCCAGCGGCGCCGGCGCGAAGGTGTCCGGGTCGACGATTTCCGGGAGGAAGTGATCCTCCATGATGTGCAACCCCTTCTGCTCTTCGATGCATTCGGCCGCGACGCCGGGGCCGATGACCTCCGAGAGGCCGTAAATGTCGATGGCCTTGATCTTGAGGCGGCGCTCGATTTCCTCGCGCATCTGCTCGCTCCAGGGCTCGGCCCCGAAAACACCGACCCGCAGCTTGAGGGTCGCGGGATCAACGCCCAGGTCGGCCAGGGTGTCGGCGATATTCAAGGCATAGGAGGGAGTGGAAAGCAGGACGGTGGAGCCGAAATCCTGCATGATCTGGATCTGGCGCTTGGTGTTGCCGCCGGAGATGGGGATAACCGCGCAGCCCAGGTTCTCGGCGCCGTAATGGGCGCCCAGGCCGCCGGTGAAAAGCCCGTAGCCGTAAGCGTTGTGCACGATGTCACCCCGATGCACCCCGGCGGCGGACAGGGTCCTTGTCATCAGCTCGGCCCAGGTGGCGATGTCCCGCTTGGTATAGCCCACCACCGTGGGCTTGCCGGTGGTGCCGGAAGAGGCGTGGATGCGGACCACCCTGTCCAGGGGCACGGTGAACAGCCCGAAGGGATAGTTCTTGCGAAGATCCTCCTTGGTGGTGAAGGGCAGGAGCCTGATGTCGGAAAGCTGCCTGATGTCGCCCGGGGCCACCCCGGCCTCTTCCATCTTTTTTTTGTAGTAGGGGACGGTGGCGTAGACCCGTTCCACCTGGGCCTTGAGCCTTTTCAGTTGCAGGGCCTCCAGGGCCTCGCGCGGCAAAGTTTCGTACTCTTCGTTCCAGATCATAAGTCTGTCCTCTGCAAAAGAATGAACGCCAAGACGCAAAGTCGCAAAAAAAGATGTTGTTGTGCTTTTGTTCCCTGGCGTCTCTGCGCCTTTGCGTTGGAAAAGATTTTTATCGGGCAGCTTGCCGGCCTTCGGCAAAGGCGGCCAGGTTCACCGCGACAATCTTGGCCGGCAGCCTTTCCCCGATCACCTCGACAAAGGTCTTTTCCGGCACCGGCAGGAAGCGGGAAAGCGCCCCGACCAGGGCCACGTTGGCGGCCTTGAGGTTGCCGACCTTTTTCGCTATTGCAAAGGCATTGACCCGGATAACCCTGATGCCGAGCTTCTCGATGGACTCAAGGCAGTTTTCCGGATAGGCCATCTTGCCGGTGGCCACGGCGGGCGGCGCTATGCGCTGGGTGTTGACGATCACCGTGCTCTTTTTGCTGAGATACGGCAGGTAACGGGCCGCTTCCATGGTTTCGAAGGCTAGCATGATGTCCACGGTGCCCGGTTCGATGAGCGGGGAATACACCTTGGTCTTCCCGAACCGGAGATGCGCTTCCACCGAGCCGCCGCGCTGGGCCATGCCGTGCACCTCGCTCTTCTTGGCGTCGAACCCCGCGGCCAGCAGGGCATGGGCGGTGAGTTCGCTGGCGAGCAGGATGCCCTGGCCGCCGACCCCGCAAAAATGGATGTTTCCCTGTGATTTCATCATTCGGCCTCCCTGCTCTCGATCGCCTTGAATTTGCAGAGGCCGATACACTGACCGCAGCCGATGCACATGGCCTCGTCGATCAGGGCGTAGCCTTGCTGTTTTTCCTTCTTGCCCATGGCCTTGGCCTCCTTGGCGGTGAGCGGTACCCAGTTGATGGCCGGGCAGCCCAGGCGCAGGCACATGCCGCAGCCGGTGCAGTTTTCGAGTACGCTCTTAAAGGGCGTTTTGGGCCGCTTCTTTTCCGCGGGCGTCAGCACGCAGGGGAAGCGGGTGATGACCACCGAGGGTTCGGGGCGTTCGATTTCTTCCTTGAGAACCTTGTAGGTGGCCTCAAGGTCGTGCGGGTTGACGGTCCGCACGTGTTTCACGCCGATGGCCCGGCACAATTCGGGAAAATCTATGGCGTTTGCCGGCTCGCCCATGATGGTGCTGCCCGAAGCCGGGTTGGGCTGCTGGCCGGTCATGGCGGTGATCCGGTTGTCGAGGATGATCACCGTGGAGCAGCTCTTGTTGTAGACCGTGTTGATCAGGCTGTTGAGGCCGGAGTGGATGAAGGTCGAGTCGCCGATCACGGCCACCGCCTTGCCCAGCCCCGCATCGCCCAGAGCCTTGGCCATGCCGTGCGCCATGCCGATGCTGGCGCCCATGCAGACGCAGGCATCCATGGCGGAAAGAGGCGGCAAGGCGCCGAGGGTGTAGCAGCCGATATCGCCGGAGACAAAGACCTTGAGGCGGTTGAGGTTGTAAAACAGACCGCGGTGCGGACAGCCGGGGCACATATTGGGTGGCCGCGGCGGCAGATCAACCGGCGCGAAGGTCGCGGCCCCGGCCTTGCCGGTGACGGCCTTTTTCACCACCGAGGGGGAAAGCTCGCCGATGGCCGGAATCAGGTCCTTGCCGTGGCAGGGAATACCCATGGCCTTGATGCGCAGCTCCAGGAACGGGTCGAGGTCTTCGACAATGTAAAGGGTGTCTACTTTTGCCGCGAAGTCGCGGATCATTTTTTCAGGCAAAGGGTGCACCATGCCGAGTTTGAGGAAGGAGGCCCTGGGGAAGGATTCCTTGGCATAGAGATAGCTGGTGCCCGCCGCGATGAAGCCCATCTTCCTGTCGCCCCATTCGATGCGGTTTTCCGTGCAGGTCTCGGCGAAATCACCCAGCCTCTGCTGGCGCTCGGCAATGGCCAGTCTGCGGGCGCGGGCGTTGCCCGGCAGCATCACCATCTTGGCCGGGATCTTTTCAATTCCCGGCTTGAGGCGGGATTTGCCGACTTTGCCCTTTTTGACCACGCCCTTCACATGGGCGACCCGGGTGCAGCTTCTGAGCAGCACCGGGGTGTCGAACTCCTCGCTGATGGCATAGGCGACCTTTAAAAACTCCTTGGCTTCGGCCGGGTCGGCCGGTTCCAGCATGGGCAGTTTGGCGGCATGGGCATAGTTACGGCTGTCCTGCTCATTCTGGGAGCTGTACATGGAAGGATCGTCCGCCACCACCACGACCAGCCCGCCGCGCACTCCGGTGTAAGAGGCGGTGAAAAGCGGGTCCGCCGCCACGTTGAGGCCGACATGCTTCATGGTGGCCAGGGCCCGGACTCCGGCAAAAGAGGCGCCGATGGCCACTTCCAGGCCGACCTTCTCGTTGGGAGCCCATTCGCTGTAGACACCCTTGTAGGTGGAGAGATTCTCGAGAATTTCCGTGGAAGGGGTGCCGGGGTAGCCCGAGGCGACCTTCACCGAGGCCTCGTATGCGCCCATGGCCAGTGCCTCGTTGCCGGAAAGCCAGAGTTTTTCCTGGGCGGTTTTTTTCTGCGTCACTGTCTGCTCCTTGAGATCGATGGCTGGTGGGTATAACTACGTATCGCGAAAGGTGACTTGTACCATGTATCGGCGCGTTCTTCAACCGGCAGAAATCGTTGCCCTGGCAGGGACTTGACCGATGCCAGGATGATAGGTCTCCTCCCGCCCCTGTCAGGAGGAGGGGAGGGCAAAAAAAGGGGCAGCATCCCTGCCACCCCCTTTGAAAAAAAATGCTCCAGGCCCCTTAGAACTTGAACTGGGTTTCCCAGTATACTTCCGTGGCGTCGTCATCCATGCCAGACACGGTCGGATGGTCCGTGAACGCCTTACCCGGATCGAGCAGAGCCGCATAGAGTGAGAAGCTCAGGTTCTTGTTGTACTGGTACTTGAGCATGGCCTGGTAGTAATCGCCAAAGTCGTCGTCGATGCCCCCGGAGGTTTCGTCAAACTGGAGGTCCGAGTAGGAGAGGTTGACGGTGAATTTGTCAAAGGGGACAAAGCTCGCACCGAGGGTGGCGATCTGCAGGTTGGAGTAAACGGCTTCTCCTGTAATCTTGCTGTAATCGTCATAGCCGCTGTATACGTTGTTCAAGCTGCTATTGGCTGTTGCCAGGTTCAGATATTTCCAGGCAAGCAGATCGCCCCACTGGGGCCAGCCGCCGTAGAAGACATCCCATTGCTCGTTGTCGCCGTCATTGGCATTGCTGTCGCCGCTCATGAAGGAATAGCCTGCATAGAGGCGCGGTTTCCATGCCAGATCCTTGAAGGTGTAGCCGGCATCGAGTTTCAGGCCGTAGGCATCCTGGTCCAGGGTTTCGGTGGCGTCGCCGGTCTGGATGGCGCCTTCCAGGGAGTAGTCAAAACCGTTGGCCAGCTTGTCGGAGAAGCGGGCGCCGTACATCCAGATATCCTTGCCGACCCATTCATCGTGGCGGTTCAGGGCATAAAACTCCTGTTGGCCGATGATGGGGCAGCTTTTGGCGGTGAGATAGAGGCCGGAGAGGGTGATGTCATCGCCAGAGCCGCCTGTGGTGGAGGAACTGCCTGGATTATAATTGTTGCTGGTGTTGTTTTCCTGATCCTTCAGGTACATGCCGTCCAACATCACCTTGTCGGTGAGGTTCCAGCGCAATTTCACGCCGTCAAAGTAGATGGAGGTGGAGGCGAATTGGGACTGGCCGTCCAGAAGGACAAAGCCGGAGCCGTAGATCACGTTCTGGCGGCCGAAGGTGCCTTCCACCGGCAGGTTGAGCAGGTTCTTCACGTTGACATAGGCGTTGTCCAGGAAGACCTTGTTGTCCGTGTTATCACCTACACCGGTTCCCTCGCCCCAGGTCTGGTTGGTGACCTGAACCTTGGCGGTCACGTCGTCCGTGGCCTTGTAGGTAGCGGCGAGGCTGCCCTTGGTGCGGAAGAGGTCACGGTTGTCGGCATCGCTGTTGTCGTTGAAGTCCCAGACGTTCTGGATGTTGTATCCGCGGAAGGTGACTTCGCCGCCCAGGGAAATCTTTTGGGTCCAGTCGGGCAGCTCGAAGCCCTTTTTCACCGCGTCGCTGGTGCTGGCCACTTCCTTGCTCATCTCGGCATTCTGCGATTTGAGCGCGGCAATTTCTTCCTTCATCGCCTTCATCTGGGCGTTGAACATCTGGCTCATTTCCGCCATCTGTTTTTCGAGGTCAGCCACCCGATCGCTCCCGGCTCCGGCCGAAGCCACCGCAGGCAGACAGACAAGCGCCGCCAGTGCCACTGTTGAAATTTTTTTAATCATCTCCCCAATCTCCTTCCTAAGGATTAAAAATGAATAGCTATTCATTAGCTTGGCGTTTGGTTTTTTAACATGGTGCGACAATTTTGCAAAGGCAAAAAATGGGTAGTTATTACCAGGGAGATGTACTCATTGTGTCAGGGAGGGAGAGGGGCTGGGGCATGGCGGCGGAAGCCGGCGGCGCGCCGATTCTCAGCTCTGGAAGGTGAGCCAGCGGCTCTGGGCTGAAGAGGAGAGGACGCCCACCGGATCGACATAGTCATAGACTTTGGGCAGTTTGTCGTCCGCCGGCCGCAGGATCCGGCCCACCACCTGCAGGAGGCGGCCGGTGAACTTGATGGGCGTGGTGAGGAACAGGGTGGCCAGGTCCGGGCAGTCAAAGCCTTCGCCGATGAGCTGCACCGTGGAAATCAGCACCTTGACCCCGCCCTGGCGGATTTCCTCCACCAGGGCCGTGCGCTGCTCGGCAGGCAGCTTGCCGGTGAGCACCGCGGATTTGACTCCCTGTTTTTCCAGGAGCAGGGCCAGTTCCTCGCAGTGCTTGACCCGGTCGCTCACCACCAGGATGGTGCCCGGGGAAGTCGCCGCCTCCCTGGCGATGTCCTCGACGATGAGTCTGTTTCTGGCCGGGCTGCCGGTGAGCGCCTTCATCAGGGCCTGGTAGTTGCCGCGGTACACGTAGCGGAACTCCGTGGGCCGCTGAATGAACCGGGGTTTGAGCACCGCGCCGCTGGCGTGCAGCGCTTCCGTTTCCACCTTGAAGGCCCGGTCGCCCAGGTACATGTATATCAGCCTGGTCAGGCCGTCGCGTCTGAAGGCAGTGGCGGAAAGGCCCAGGAGATAGCGGCAGTCGAAGGCGGTCACCACTTCGGTGAAGAGGGAGGAGGGTACCCGGTGGCATTCGTCCACGCAGAGTTGGCCGAAGTGGGCCGGCAGTTCGGCAAGCCTTTTCCGGGCCGAGTTGACGATGGCGACGGTCAGGGGTCGGAGGGAAAAGTTGCCGTCCCCGATCAGGCCCGCCTCGACGCCGAGGAAGGTTTTCGCCCGCTCGGCCCACTGGTAGAGCAGCTCCTTGGTGTGCACCAGCACCAGGGTGGGCTGCTTCCTTTTGGCAATGACCGCCAGGGCGATCACCGTCTTGCCGGAGCCGGTTCCTGCCTCAAGCACGGCGAAATCGCGCTGGCTGATGGCGGCCAGGGCCTCCTCCTGGTAGGGGCGCAGGCTGCCGTTGAAGCTGAAATCGACAGGAGGGGGGGTCTGCCGGTGGTCGATGATCCGCGGGTCGCGGCGCATGAATTTCCGCGCCAGGAGTATGGCGTGATTGGCATAGCCGCGCGGAAAACGGATGGCGTCGTCCTCCTCTTCATAAAAATAGAGAAAGGGCTTGAGGCGTTTCCCCATCCAGCGGCCGTATTTTTTGGCATCGAGGTACTGGGGATTGTCGATGGTGAGTTCCTTTTTGAGGGCGTCGCGCAGGTGAGGCGAGGCCCCGGCGAGGAGGGCGTCCGCGCCCACGGTCAAGGTGAATGGTGGGTTCATCGGTGTCGGTTGTGCGTCCCTGGTTATTCCCCGGAATCGAGCAGGGGGATGATTTTTGCCAGAAGATTTTTCATCTTTTCGAATTCTTTTCTCATGTTGTCAAGCTGGGATTGCTGGGCCGTCAGCGCGTCGTTCAGCTCCTCGATGGTCATTTCCTGAAAGGCCAGGCGGGTTTCCAGCTCGATGATCCGATTTTCCATGCGATTTTCCCTTTGGTCAGAAAAAGAAAGGCAAGGCAACGGGGTAAGGGTTTTGCGCGGAATCTCCTTCATCCTTGGCGGGAGAGGGTCGGCAGTCCTCCTGTTGTCAAGGGGCTCCGAAATGTTTTCCTTTTCCTTGCCTGCCGCGCAGTTGCGCCTCCATGTCGGCGGTTGATCTATTATCCCCTGAAGAATCTCGGTGTGACAGCCTTTCTGCCGGTGAGCCGCCGGTAGGGTTCGGCGGGATATCCCAGGGCGATGACCGCGATGACCCGCTCCTGCCCGGGGATGCCGACCGCTTCCTTGATGGTTCGCTCGTTTTCCATGGCCGCCACGGCGAAACCGATCAGACAGGAGCCCAGGCCCATGGTATGGGCGGCCAACAGGATGTTCTGGCTGGCCAGCATGCCATCCTCCACCGGGCAGCTTGCCTCCGGTGCGGCGGCCACGATGATGGCGGCAGGTGCCCCGTGGAAAAGGCGGTCCCGGCCTCGGGCTTCCCATTCCGTGAGGCCATCGGCGATGGTCCGGTGGTAGCGGCGGTAATAATTGCCCAGGGCCGGTTTGCCAAAAAATCGCAGAACATTACGGACAATGGGGTTCGCCGCAAGCCTGTTCAGCCTTTTGAAGTAGTCGGCGATCCTGTCTCCCAGGGCCGCGACCGCCTCCCTGCCGGGCAGGATGGTGAAGGTCCAGCCCTGGCTGTTGGTGCCGGAAGGCGCGGTGGTGCCGATTCTGACCAGGTCTTCGAGCAGTTCCTTTTCCACTTCCTTTTCCGCATAGTTGCGGCAGGAGCGCCGGGAGAGCATCAGGCGGACAAGCTGGCCGGTGTCGCCCTGGCCGAAGGGCAGCCAATGCTGGTCCGCCCTGAAGGTCGCAAAGCCGAGATCAGCGGTGATGCCCGCCACCCGGACCGCTCCGCTCGGGCAGATGGCGGCGCAATGGCCGCAGGCCAGGCAGCGCACCCCGGTGATTGCGGCCTTGCCCGCCAGCAGGGAAAAGGCATCGTCCGGACAGACCGTGAGGCAGAGTCCGCAGCCGCTGCATTTTTCGCTGTCTATTGTCGTCGCAATCGGCGTCACGTCATGGTTCCTCTCTTTGCTGCCTGATGGATTCCCATCATGCCCTGATTTTAGAAAAAAAGGAAGCGCATGCATTGCTCTTGACGGAAAAGTCGCGGGAGAATAGGCTTCCCCAGGGAGAACTTCACAGGGAGGGAGTATGTTTTTTTTGCGGGTGTTGTGCGATTATCTGGTGCCGGGCGGCCTTTTGCTCGCCGCCGCCCTGGCCGGGCTCCAGCATGAAGGGGCGAGTCAATGGCTGCTCGAACTGACCTGGCTTTTGCCCTATCTGGTGGGGGGGCTGGCCCTTCTTTTCGCCTGGCGCTTCAACCGCAGCCGGCTGCTCTTCGGCGTGCTGCTTCTGCTGGTGGCCGACCAGTTGATTCTCCGTTACGGCGCTCTGGAGGGCGCGGACGAGAACCTGGCCCGCTATCTCTTCCTGGTGGCCGATATCGTCCTGCCCCTCGATCTTGTCCTGATTTCCCTCTGGCGCGAACGGGGAATCTTCACCGCCCACGGCCTCTGCCGCCTTGCCTTCATTGCGGTGCAGCCGCTGGTGCTGGCCGGTCTGTATGACATTTACGGTCCGGAGGTAATCGCGCCTCTTGCATCTTCAAGCGTCTTTCTCCCTTTTTCCGGCAACAGCCTCAGCTATCCGGCCTTAGGCATATATTCCCTCGCCGCTCTCCTGCTGCTGTACCGCTTTCAGCGCAACCGGGATCTGCTCGACCACGGCTTTTTCTGGGCCATGCTCTGTGGTTTTTGCGCCGTCAACTTCAGCGATCCCGGCCTGGAATCTTCCTATTATTTCGGGGTTGCCGGCCTGATTCTCGTCGTTGCCGCGCTGGAGGCCGCGCACAGCATGGCCTTCCGCGACGAGCTGACCGGCCTGCCCGCCAGGCGCGCTTTAAACGAGGCCCTGCTCAAACTGGGCGGCGTCTACAGCGTGGCCATGGTGGATATCGACTTTTTCAAGAAATTCAACGACCGCTACGGCCATGATGTGGGGGATCAGGTGCTGGCCATGGTCGCGGGCAAGCTGCGCAGGGTGAGCGGTGGCGGCCGTCCCTTCCGTTATGGCGGCGAGGAGTTCACCATCCTCTTCCCGGGAAAAAACGTGACAGAGGCAATGCCCCATCTGGAAAAGATCCGCCAGGTCGTGGCCGCGTCCGGCTTCGGCATCCGCGACCGGAATCGGCCCGGCAAGAAGACGGGCGGCAGGCAGAAGGCCGGGAGCGCCGGGAAAAAGGTCTCCGTCACCATCAGTATCGGCGTTGCCCAGCGCAAGGGAAGCGGCAAAAATGCGCCCCATGCCGTGATCAAGGCGGCGGACCAGGCCCTTTACCGCGCCAAGAACGGAGGCCGCAATCAGGTGGCGGCCTGACGGGCTTGCGGAGCATCCAGGCGGGACTGCGGCGGCGAAGCGGCAATATCCTGTTTGACTTTCAATTTATGATGCGCCTAAACTGGATGAGCAGTCGTGGAGGGTGCCATGGGATCAGGGTGGGAAGGGTCTGCCGTTGTGTCGCGCAACAAGTATTTCTGGATGGTCGGGGTGGTCCTCGCGGTGACCTGCTCCGTTGCCGCCGGCCTGTATTATCTTGCCCGCCTCTATGTTCTCAGCGAGGCCGAACAGAACATCCAGGGCGTTCTTCTCGCGCACCGGGGCATGCATCGCTATATCCAGGAAATCCTGCACCCCGCTTACTACAAAATGAAGGAGGAAGGCTTTGTGACGCCCGACTTCTACTCTCCGGAGATACTCTCTTCCTCATTCATCGTCAGAAACCAGCACAAAGCGTACAATGAGGAGCGCAAGGCGGCGGGACTCGGCGAAGTCTACTATAAGATGGCCGCTCGCAATCCGCGCAATCCGGTGAACAAGGCGGATGCCCTGGAAGAAAAACTCATCGGAATGTTCAATGAACACAGGGAAATGAAGGATTACCGGGAGATCGTCAAGATCGACGGGAAAGACTACCTCTACGTGGCCATTCCCTTTCTGGTGAATCAGGAAAGATGCCTGAAATGTCATGGCGACCGGGCGGCCTCCCCTGTCCAGCTTCAGCAGCGCTATCAGGGCCAGGGCGGTTTCGGAGAGAGGGTCGGAGAAATCCGGGCGATCGAATCGATCCGGGCGCCCCTGGAACAGCGGTACAACCTCGCTTACATCGTTTTTGTCTCCTCCTTTTTCGGGCTGCTGGTGTTAGCCGGGCTGCTCCTGCTCAACGCCCGGCTCAGGGGCATGGTGGCGTTACGCACCCGCGAGCTTGAGCTGGAGGTTGCCGAACGTCGCAGGGCGGAGGCCGAGGTCCGCAATGCCAATGAGATCCTTGAGGAACGGGTCACGGAACGCACCGCGCAGATTGCCGCCGCCAACAGGGAGCTTGATGCCTTTGCCTATTCGGTTTCCCATGACCTTCGGGCGCCCCTTCGCGGCATCGACGGCTTCAGCCTGGCTTTGCTGGAGGATTACGGGGACAGGCTCGACGATACGGCCAGGGACTACATGCAACGGGTGCGGGCCGGCTGCATCCGCATGGGGGATCTGATCGACGACATGCTGCGGCTTTCCCGTCTTTCCCGTGGGGAGATCCATGCGCAGGATGTCGATCTGAGCGCCATGGCCGAGGAAATCGTCGCGGAGTTGCGCAAGACAACGCCCGCGCGGCAGGTTGCCGTGGAGATCACTCCAGGGATCATGGTGCGTGGCGATGCGGTGCTGCTCCGCGCGGTGATGGACAACCTGCTGGGCAATGCCTGGAAGTTCACCGGCAAAATCCCGGCCGCCCGGATCGTTGTCGGCGAACTGAGGGAAGGGGATAGAAAGGTGGTTTTTGTCCGCGATAACGGGGCCGGTTTCGACATGGCCTATGCCGGCAAGCTCTTCGGCGCCTTCCAGCGGCTGCATTCGCCGCAGGAATTTGAAGGGACCGGCATCGGCCTGGCCACGGTGCAGCGCATCATCCACCGCCATGGCGGAGAGATACGCGCCGAAGGCGAGGTCGGCCACGGCGCGACGTTTTATTTCAGTCTGGAGAAGGCGGAGGAGGCAAAGGATGAAGGAGAAAATGATTCTCTTGGTGGAAGACAATCCGGATGACGAGGCGCTGACCATCCGCGCTCTCAAGAAAAATAACATCCTCAATGCGGTTGCGGTCGCCCGCGACGGGGCCGAAGCCTTGGACTTTCTCCATGGCACCGGGGCGCATGCCGGCCGCGACACCTCCATCATGCCCGAATTGATGCTGCTCGATCTGAACCTGCCCAAGCTTAATGGCCTCGAAGTATTGAAACGGGTGCGGGCGGATGCGCGGACCCGATTGCTGCCGGTGGTCATTCTCACCACCTCCAACGAGGACCGCGACAAGATCGAAAGCTATCGCCTGGGCTGCAACAGCTATATCCGCAAGCCGGTTGATTTTGTCCAGTTCAGCGAGGCAATCCGTCAACTCGGCGTCTACTGGCTGGTGCTCAATCAGCCTCCGCCGAAACAACGGGCCGGATGATGGCAAACGAACTCCGCGTTCTCCTGGTCGAGGATTCCGAAGATGATGCGGCGCTGATCATGCGCGCTCTGCGCAAGGGAGGCCATGAGCCGCTTGCCGTTCGGGTGGATACCGCCGAGGCCTTGCGGGAAGCCCTGACCGCAAGGCAATGGGATCTGGTTTTGACCGATTACGCCATGCCACGTTTCAACGGCATGGAAGCCCTGAGGTTGATCCGCATGCAGGGAGGCGATCTGCCGGTCATCCTCGTTTCCGGCGCGGTCGGGGAGGAGACCGCCGCGGAGATCATGCGGGCCGGGGCTCGTGACTATGTGATGAAGGATAATCTGAGCAGGCTGGCGCCGGTCGTGGCCCGGGAACTGGAAGAGGCCAGGAATCGTGCGGCCCAGCGCCAGACGGACAAGGCCATAACCGCGCTGGTGCATGCCATTGTCGGCACCACCGGCGAGGAGTGTTTTGACCGGATTATCCAAGGACTTTGCGGTCTGTTGGGAGCCGATTCCGGGCTCATCGGCGTCCTGAAGGAAGAAAATCTGCGGAGCCTTTCCTTCTATCAGCAAGGAAAGAAAAGGAAAAATTCCACCTTCAGCCTGGTCGGGTCTTCTCCCTGCGGCAGGGTGATTGCCGAAGGATACCAGCTTTATCCCCAAGGGCTCACGGGGCTCTTTCCGGAGCAGCAGTCCCTGCGCGATCTCGGTGCGGAAAGTTATGTCGGCATCCCCCTGCGTAATTCCGGGCAGCAGGTGCTGGGGACATTGTGCATCTGGTCCGCCACGGCAATGCAGCCGCCGGCAAATCTTCAGGAAATCATGGAGGTCATGGCGGTAAAGGCTGCGTCCGAGATCGAAAGATACTGGGCCGAACAGGAACGGGAAAAACTCGAATCGCAACTCAAGCAGGCCCAGAAGATGGAGGCGATCGGCACCCTGGCCGGCGGCATTGCCCATGATTTTAACAATATCCTTGCCGCCATCATGGGATACACCGAGATCGCCGTGGAGCAACTGCCCAAGGGTGGGGATACCGCCTCCTGCCTGCAGGAGGTTTTGAAGGCGACCCTGCGGGCCAAGACGCTGGTGCAGCAGATCCTTGCCTTCAGCCGCAAAAGCGAACTGGAAAGGATGCCCGTGAGCCTTGCTCCGGTGGTGCGGGATGCCCTCAAGCTTCTGCGGGCGACGCTTCCCACCACCATTGACATCCAACAGCTCGTGGAGCCGGATTGCTGGCCGGTTGTCGCCGACCAGAGCCAGATGCATCAGGTCATGCTCAACCTCTGCACCAACGCCGCCCATGCCATGGAAGAAAAGGGCGGTACCCTCACCGTCCTGCTGCGGAACAGCACGTTGGCCGAGGGTGAGGCTGGGACGCTGGCCCTGCCTGCCGGTGACTATCTGCTTCTGGTGGTGAGCGATACGGGACGGGGCATGGAGCAATCCGTGCGCGAACGGATTTTCGAGCCCTATTTCACCACGAAGGAACAGGGGAAAGGAGCGGGCATGGGGCTTTCCGTGGTGCATGGCATTGTGAAAAGCCACGGCGGGGCGATTGTCGTGGAGAGCGAGGCGGGCCAGGGCGCGACATTCAGGATTTTTTTCCCACGGGCGGCAACGGCCGGGAAAAGGGAGACGGGCAGGGAGTGCGAGGAAACGGCAACCCCGTCAATGGTCGGGACCGAGCGCATTCTTGTCGTGGATGACGAAGAGGCCATTGTCGCCCTGGTAAAGATGACCCTTGAGCGCCAGGGATATCAGGTGACACCGTTCACGGACAGCGAAGAGGCGCTCCGGGTCTTTTCCGCCGATCCTCAGGCATTTGATCTGGTCATCACCGACCAGACCATGCCGCATCTGCCCGGGACGGAATTGGCGAAGGCCCTTCTGGCGATCCGGGCTGATCTGCCCATTATCCTCTGCTCGGGCTACAGTTCGCGGGTTTCGGAGGCTGATGTCGCGACATTCGGGGTCAGCCGTTACCTCATGAAGCCGGTGGAAAAGGCCATACTCGCCTGCGCGGTCAGGGAAGTCCTGGACCAGCAGGGGGCCGCATGACCGGCTTCTTCGCGTTTGCCGCAACATCTTGACTTTTCCTTTCTGATTCTCCGACAATAAGGTTTTCCTTCACTCCCGTAACGGGTTCGCAAGGGAGAGGATTTTTCGGCGGAGGAGGTGTGCCATGGGGCTGCGGGAGATTGTCTCCAAATGGCGGGCGATGCCCAGGGCAGGCAGGATTGCCGCCTGGACGGCAGTGGTTCTTTCCTTTATTCTGCTTTTTTGCCTTCTGGCGCTGCCGCCCATCCTGAGGACGGTGCTGGCCGGGCAGCTCGGCAAGCATCTGCACCGGGCCGCCACTGTCGAAAAGGTGCGCGTGAATCCCCTCAAACTGACGGTGACCATCGAGGGGATTTCCGTCAGAGACCGGCAGGGCGACGGGGAGTTTTTCTCCCTTGCCGAACTCCATGCCGATTTCCAGGCCTCCTCGCTTTTCAAGCGGGCGCTCATCGTCGAGGCCCTGCGGCTCAAGGAGCCCAGGTGCACGATCATTCGCGAGGATGCGCACCGGTATAATTTTTCCGATCTTGTCGTGGAGAAAAAGAAGGAGGAACAGGCCGCTCCCGGCGGACCGTTCCTTTTTTCCCTCAATAATATCGAAGTGACGGACGGCTCGCTTGTTTTTGAGGACCGGCCGCAGAAAACCACCCATACCGTCCGGGAACTTTCCCTGGGGCTGCCCTTTGTCTCCAATCTCGATCATCTGGTCGAGATCTATGTGGAGCCGGCCTTTCAGGCCGTGATCAACGACACCCCCCTTGTTCTGCGGGGCAAGGCCAAGCCTTTTGCCCACAGCCGGGAAACCAGCTTCGCGGTAAAATTCCTCGACTGCGATCTGGCCCGTTATTTCGCCTATCTGCCCTGGCCGCGCAATTTCGATCTGCGTTCAGGTAGGCTGGATCTCGACCTTCTGCTCACTTTTGAACAGCGCCGGGAGAAACGGCCGCTGCTGAAGCTGAGCGGGGAGGCGGCTCTCCGGAAAGTCGCGGTCCTGGATGCGGAACGGTTTGAGTTGTTCGGCTTTGAGCGCTTTGGGGTGAGCCTTGTGGCCACGGACCTGCTCGCCAATATTGTGCATGTGCGCAAGCTGGAGCTGACAAAGCCCATGCTTGAACTGCGGCGGGACAAGGAGGGCCGGATCAATCTCTGGCGCGCCCTGGAGTTGCCCGACAAGAAAAAAACCGAGAAAGCCGCCGCAACTGCCCTCTCCGGGGAGATCCGGGTTGACGGCGTCGGGATCAGCGGCCTGCGCCTCGGTTTTGTCGAGGACGCAGGCGCAGGCCCGCAGAGGCGGGATCTGCTCGATCTTCCCGAATTCGCCGTCTCCGGGGTAAGCGTTGACCTTGGCCGCCGCAGCTGCCGTATCGGCAAGGTCCAGGCAGCTTCCGGCACCATCGGTCTGGAGCGGGACAAACAGGGCGATCTGGTCCTGCGGAGGCTCCTGCCGCCGGCGTCGCCAGCCACCGACAAGCCAGAGCCGGCCGAGTCAGGGCAGCCCTGGCAGGTGGTTGTCGAAGCCCTTGCCGTGCGCGGGTTTTCCGTCCTGTTGACAGACGCGGCTCCGAGCCGTCCGGTAAGCGTAACCTTGCGGGAAATCGAGCTTTCGGGCAGAAACCTGCACACCGGTCCCGGGGAAAAGAGCGATCTCGACCTGAACCTCGCCATGGAAGGACAGGGGCGCCTGCAGGCCGGCGGTTCGTTTGGCTTGACGCCCCTGGTTGCTGATCTCGCCGTCAACGTCAAGGGGCTGCCCCTGGCTCCTCTGCAGAATTATCTGCGGGACAAGGTGGATGTCCTGGTGGCGGGCGGAAATTTGGACCTCACCGGCAGGGTGGGCATTTCCCGGCCGGAGGGGGGGGCGCTTGCCGGCAAGGTCACCGGCTCGCTGGCGGTAAACGATTTGCGCCTGCTGGACGGGCCAAGGGCCGAACCGCTTTTTTCCTGCCGACTCCTGCAGGGTAAGGGGTTGTCCTATGACCTGGGCGACGGCCCCTTCGTGGTCGGCGGAATCCGTCTTGCCGATTTTGTGGCCCGCCTGGCGGTTGACGAAAAGGGCGTCCTGAACCTGCGGCAGGTTCTAAAACGGAAGGCGGCCGAAGCCGAACAGCCGGGCCAGGAGGCCGCCGCTCCTCCTGCCGAGCCGGAGAGGCCCTTGCAGTACCGGGTCGAGGTCGTCGAGCTTGCCGGCGGCCGGATCGATTTTCTGGACCGCAAGATCTCTCCGGCGTATACCAGTTCTCTCTCCGGCCTGCGCGCCGAAGTCCGCGGCCTCTCCTCGACGGCAGGGAAAAGCGCCGATTTTTCCCTGGCCGGGAAGCAGGACGGTCACAGCCCCTGGTCGATACAGGGCTCCATCGCCCTTGCTCCGGAAGATTTTGCCGGCAATGTCGCCTTCCGGGTCGCTGATCTTGATCTGACCACCCTTTCTCCATACAGCGGCAGGTATATCGGCCGCCGTATCCAGAAGGGCAAGCTCTTTCTCGATATCGATTCCACGGTGGAGAAAAACGCCCTGACCGTGAAAAACCGCATCTTTTTCGATCAGCTTGCCCTGGGCGAAACAGTGGAAAGCCCGGACGCCCTCGATCTGCCCCTCGGCCTGGCCCTGACCCTGTTGCGGAACCGCAAGGGAGAGATCCATCTCAACGTGCCGGTTTCCGGCAACCTGGACGACCCGGAGTTCAGCCTGGCCGGCGTCATCATCAAGGTATTCGTCAATCTCATCGCCAAAGCGGCCACTTCGCCCTTTGCCCTGCTGGGAGCGATCCTGCCCGGCGGCGAGGAACTGCAGTCGGTGGAGTTTGCGCCGGGCCAGGACCTGCTTGAGGCCACGGCCCTCGGCAAGCTGGAAACCCTGGCCAAGGTGCTCGGCGACCGGCCCGGGCTCAAGGTCGAGCTGAGCGGCCGGGTGGCGGCGGAGGCGGACCGGCCGGCCCTGCATGAGCTGATGTTTGTCCGGCTCCTCAAACGGGAAAAGATCAAGGATACCATCGGCAAGGGCGGGGAGACGGACCTTGACGCGGTGGTCATCGGTCCGGAAGAATACGAACGCTACCTCTGGGCCGCCTATAAGGACGCCGATTTCAAAAAAGAGCGCAATTTCATCGGCATGGTCAAGGAACTGCCCGCCGAAGAAATGGCCGCTTTGCTCAGGCGGCACATATCCGTCAGCAACGACGATCTCAAACTGCTCGCCGACCGGCGCGCGGCCCGGGTCAGGGAGTACCTGCTCGGCGAGGGCGGGGTGGCGGCGGAGCGGGTGTTCCTCGTGGCCGCGGGCGAGGGCGCGGCCCAGGTCGCTGTTTCCCTCAAGTGAGCGAAGACTGGAGCCGCACTGGTTTTCGTGCGGGCGTCCCCTTTTTTCAAAGTGACCTTCCGCCGGCTTTGTGCTATTCTGGCCCGGTTCTTTTCCGCCAGTTTTTGTCGAAATCGCAGCAGGACGCGGGTGCAACGGTCTTTTTCCGTGTAACCACTTGATGTTATGCCGCTACCCGTGGCTTTTTAAAGATTTTGCAAGGGCATCCTGATGTTCCGTTGCCTTGCAAAGGAGTCGACCCATGAGCAATGCCGAGCCGAACAAAATCATCTATTCCATGATCCGGGTTTCCAGGTTTTATGACAAGAAGCCGATCCTCAAGGATATCAGCCTTTCCTATTTCTACGGCGCCAAGATCGGCGTTCTGGGCCTGAACGGCTCCGGCAAGTCCTCGCTCCTCCGGATCCTGGCCGGGGTGGACAAGGAGTTCAACGGCGAAACCCATATCTCGCCGGGGCTCACCGTGGGCTATCTCGAACAGGAGCCCCTGCTCGATGAGAGCCGGACCGTCATCGACGTGGTACGGGAAGGGGCGCAGGAGGCGGTGGATCTTCTGGCCGAGTTCGAGAAGATCAACGAAAAGTTCGCCGAGCCCATGAGCGACGAGGAAATGGACAAGCTCATCGCCCGGCAGGCCACTGTGCAGGAAAAGCTCGACGCCATGGACGCCTGGGATCTCGACGCCCGCCTGGATATGGCCATGGACGCTCTTCGCTGCCCGCCGGCGGACACGCAGGTGTCGGTGCTTTCCGGCGGTGAGCGGCGGCGGGTGGCGCTTTGCCGCCTGCTCCTCAAAAAGCCGGACATCCTGCTGCTCGACGAGCCCACCAACCACCTGGACGCCGAAACCGTCTCCTGGCTGGAACAGCATCTGCAGCGCTACGAAGGAACGGTCATTGCCGTGACCCACGACCGATACTTCCTCGATAACGTGGCCGGCTGGATCCTTGAGCTTGACCGCGGCCAGGGCATCCCCTGGAAGGGCAACTACTCCTCCTGGCTTGAGCAGAAGGAGAAACGGTTGTCCCAGGAGGAGAAGGAGGAGGGCAAGCGCCGCAAGACCCTGCAGCACGAGCTGGAATGGATCCGGATGAGCCCCAAGGGCAGGCATGCCAAGTCCAAGGCCCGCATCAAGGCCTATGAGGATCTGTTGAGCAAGGAGGCGGAGAAGCGGGCCCAGGATCTGGAGATCTATATCCCGCCAGGCCCCCGGCTGGGCAAGACCGTCATCGAGGCGGAAAATCTGGTCAAATCCTTCGGCGACCGGCTGCTCTTCGAGAACCTGAATTTCTCCCTGCCGCCCGGCGGCATCGTCGGGGTGATCGGCCCCAACGGCGCCGGCAAATCCACCCTGTTCAAGCTGATCACCGGCCAGGAAAAGCCGGACGCGGGCAGCATCCGGCTGGGCGAGACCGTGAAGCTCGCCTATGTGGACCAGTCCCGCGATGTCCTGAACCCCGAGCACACCATCTGGCAGGCCATCAGCGAAGGGCAGGAAACCATCACCATGGGCAACCGCGAGGTCAACTCCCGCGCCTATGTGGGCAGGTTCAACTTCTCGGGCCCCGAGCAGCAGAAAAAGGTTGGCCTCCTTTCCGGCGGCCAGCGCAACCGGGTACATCTGGCCCGCATGCTGAAAGAAGGCGCCAACGTGATACTGCTGGACGAGCCCACCAACGACCTCGATGTCAGCGCCCTGCGCGCCCTGGAGGAAGCTCTGGAGAATTTCGCCGGCTGCGCCGTGGTGATCAGCCATGACCGCTGGTTCCTGGACCGCATCGCCACCCATATCCTGGCCTTTGAGGGGGATTCCCAGGTGGTCTGGTTCGACGGCAACTACTCCGAGTACGAAGAGGACAGGAAGGCCCGTCTGGGCGAGGCCGCGGCCCAGCCCCACCGCATCAAATACCGCCATCTGACCCGCGTCTGATCCGGGTTTCCGCGAATACGAGCCGGCGGCCGCTTGTGGCGGTTCGCCGGCTTTTTTTATTTTCTCTCCCGCAAGTTGTGCTAAGATGTTGTACACGGGAGGGCAGGTGCGCACGAGATGACGAGAAAGAATCTTTCAACCTGGCACATTGTCTTTCTGTACGCCCTCTTCAGTTTTTTCTGGATTTACCTCTCCGATCGCGCCCTGGAGCAGGTGGCTGATACGCCTTCGGCCCTGTCCCTTCTGCAGACCTACAAGGGTTGGTTGTTCATTGTCCTCACCACGGTGTTTCTTTTTTTTCTTCTTCGTTTTCATCGGCAGGCGGCGGAATGCGCTTCCGGGCAGCTTGCCGAGTCTGAACAGCGCTACCAGGGGATCTTCAACTCCGCCAACGACGCCTTTCTGATCTTTTCCGAGAACGGTACCATCGTGGAGGCGAATGCCCAGGCCTGCCGGATCTATGGCTATCCCCATGAGAAACTCGTCGGGATGCGCGGCCGGGATATCGTGCATCCCGATCATTTGCAGACCTTTGCAGGTTTTCTCAGCGCCGATGCCGCCTCCCTCCGGCAGACCATCCAGTCGGTGGATCTCCGCGCGGACGGAACCCCGTTTGCCGTCGAGGTGCGGGGGGCGATTGTTCCCCATGCGGGGCGGCGGCAGCGGCTGGCGGTGGTCCGGGATGTGAGCTGGGGCAACGAGGCGAAGCGGCAGCTGGCCGAATTCAAGAGCCGCTGGGACCAGGCCATGGATTTTGTCGATGATGCCATCTATCTGGTCTCTCCGGACGACAAGATGGTGCGCGCCAACAAGACTTTTTACCGGCTGACCGGCCTTACTCCGGAGGAAGCCATCGGCATGGATATCACCACCCTTCTCCATCCCCGGGGCGAAACGGAGCCGTGTCCGGTCTGTCTCGCCCGCCGGGAGAGGCGCGACGACACGGTCGTCATGGAGGCGGACCATCCCGACAATCCCTTGGGGCGACCTATTCAGGTCATGGTCAAGATGGTGCGGGATGAGAAGGGGGAGCTGCTCAATGTCCTGATGGGGATACGGGATCTCAGCTCCCTGGCGGAACTGCGCAGGCAAAGCCAGGTGATTGACCAGACCTATGACGCAGTGATCGCCACCTCCCAGGAGGGAAGGATAACCGTATGGAACCAGGGGGCGGAACGGATTTTCGGTTTCCTGCGCGCGGAGGCGATCGGGCAGGATATCGGCAGATTCATCCCTGCTGGGGTGCTTGCCGCCGCGCAGGAAAGTGTTTTCCACGACGGCGGCTCCCTGCATTCACAGGAGGTGGAGTTGTCCTCCCGGACCGGGCGCGGCTTCTTCGCTCATCTTTCCTATGCCGCCCTGCGCGGTGAGGCCGGCAAGAAGGTGGGGATTGTCTATTCCTGCGTGGATATTACCGAGAGACAGAAGGCGCGGGTAGCCATGGGCGAGCAGCTCTGCCTGCTCAAACTCTCCGCCGATGTGGGCATCGCCCTGACCACCGGCCGAAACCTGCGGGGAATCCTGCAGCAATGCTGCGAGGCGTTGGTCAAGGAGCTTGCCGCCGCCTTTGCCCGGATCTGGACGGTGGATGAAACAGCCCGGGATGTGTTGCGCCTGGAAGCCAGTGCCGGCATGTACACCCATCTTGATGGCGCGCACGGTTGTATCTCCATCGACGATACAACGAAGATCGGTAATATCGCCTTCAGCCGCAAGGCGCAACTGACAAATCGCGTGCTCGGCGATCCCCAGGTCACGGAGCAGGAATGGGCCAGGCGGGAGGGCATGGTGGCGTTCGCCGGCCATCCTCTGCTGGTGGAGGGAAGGCTTCTGGGGGTAATGGGCATCTTTGCCCAGCATCCGCTTTCTGACATGGTCTTGCGCTCCCTGGCCGCGGTGGCCGACGAGATCGCCCTGGGCATCGAGCGCAAGAAAAATGAAGAGGCCCTGCGCCGGAGCACCGCGGAATTCGAGGCGATTTTTCACGCCATGCCCGACGGGGTGGTTTTTGTCGACCGCGAAGGGCGGATTGCCATGGTAAACCCCGCTTTTTTAAGTATTTTTGGTTATGAATTCAACGAGCTCGATGGAATGTCCGCGGCGCTGCTCTATGCGGAGCAGGCGGATTATGAAGAACAGGCCCTGCCCGGCGGCGCGGAAACGGGCGGCGGGCAGCTGAAACCCTCTGAGCTGCGTTATCGGCGGAAGAACGGCGTGGAGTTCTGGGGGGAAACCATCAGTGCGCAGGTCCGGGACGATCAGGGCAAGGTTTTTGGTATTCTCGGCATCACCCGCGACATAACGGAACGAAAGATCGCGGAAACGGAAAAGCTCCGCTTTCAGGAGCAGATCCGGCAGACCCAGAAGATGGAGGCCATGGGCACCCTGGCCGGCGGTATTGCCCATGATTTCAACAACATCCTTTCCGCCATCCTCGGCTATACCGAGCTGGCACAGTACAAACTGCCAAAGGGGAGTGAGATCGGAAGCGATCTGGAAAATGTCGCCAAGGCGGGGATGCGGGCCAAGGAGCTGGTGAAGCAGATTCTTGCCTTCAGCCGGCAGACGGAGCATGAGCCAAGACCGTTGGAGATCAGGCTCATTGTCAAGGAGGCGCTCAAGCTGCTGCGGGCTTCGATTCCCGCCAATATCGAGATCAGGCAGGAGATCGGGGAAAGATGCGGGACAGTGTTCGCCGATCCCACCCAGATCCATCAGGTGGTTATGAATCTCTGCACCAATGCCTACCACGCCATGCGGGCCACGGGCGGCATTCTCCGGGTTTCCCTTGCCCAGACGACCCTCGGCAGGGAGCACCCCTTGGTTCAGGATCTGACCCTTGCCCCGGGGGCGTACGTGGAGCTGGTGGTTGCCGACACAGGTTGCGGCATGACGCCCGCCGTGGCGCAGAGGGTGTTCGAGCCCTATTTCACCACCAAGGAGAAGGGTGACGGCACCGGTCTGGGCCTCTCGGTGGTCCATGGGATTGCCAAGAACTGCGGCGGCAATATCACCGTGGAGAGCGAGCCGGGCAAGGGAAGCACCTTCACGGTTTATTTCCCGCTGGCGGAGGGGAGGTCCGTGGCTGAGGAGTCGATCGTCGCCACGCCATTGCCCCGCGGCAGCGGCCGGGTTCTGGTGGTTGACGACGAGGAACCCCTCGCCCTGATGCTGGCCAGGATGCTTGAGGGACTGGGATATACCGTGGCCACCGCCACCAACAGCGGAGACGCGGTCCGCCGTTTTGCCGAGGCTCCCCAGGCCTTTGATCTGGTGATCACCGACATGGCGATGCCGAACATGACCGGCGCCGAGCTGGCGAGGCAGGTTCTGGCAATCCGGCCGGGTATGCCCATCGTGCTCTGCACAGGTTTCAGCGAGGTGATCAACGAGGAAAAGGCAAAGGCCATCGGCATTCGGGAATTTCTCATGAAGCCGCTGCTTTTGGGCGATGTGGCCAAGGCTGTGAGCCGGGCCCTGGCCGGTCCCCGGTAGTTGAAAAAGTCAGCCCGCTCCTCCTCGATACCCGGAGGCTTGAAACGGTGTTCGCTTTGAGGCGGTCTGCCCGGGACTGACCGGGAAACGGTCAGCGGCGCCGTTGGTCTCTGCGGCGGAAAACGGTGAAGGAGTAGGGCTCCGCTCCTTCGACCCGCTCGGTTGACACCGTTACAAAGAGGGCGGGGTCGAAGGCGGGGAAGAAGACGTCTCCTGAAATTTCCCGTGTAAGGACCGAGAGGTGGATTTCTTCGGCCAGGGGCAGGGCTTCTTCGTAAATCTGGCCGCCGCCGGCGATGAAAACCGTCCGGTCATGCGCGCAGAGCGAGAGCGCCTCGGCGAGACTCGCCGCCACCTGACAGCCCGGCGCCTCGTACCCCTGTTGTCTGGAGATGACCACGGTTTTTCGCCCCGGCAGGGGCCGGCCGATGGATTCGTAGGTCTTGCGGCCCATGATCAGCGTATGTCCCATGGTGATCGCCTTGAAGCGTTGCTGCTCTCCGGGGATCCGCCAGGGGATCTCGCCGCCCCGGCCGATGACCCGGTTTTTCGCCATGGCGGCGATGAGGATGATTTTTTGCATCGACTGCTCCGGGGGGGGCGGCTGGCCAATCAGGTCGCGGCCTTCTTGCGTGCTTCGAGCTCTTCCCAGCGGACAAAGGCCTTTTCCAGGGAGTGCTCGATTTCTTCCATGCGCGCTTTCGCCTTGGCGACCGCCGTGCTTTCCCGCTGATAGAGGCCCGGGTCGGCCATCTTCGCAAAGAGTTCCTGCTGTTCCGCTTCCAGGGACTCGATCTGCTGCGGGAGCGTCTCCAGCTCCCGCTCCTCCTTGTAGGAAAGCTTGAGGGATTTTTCCTTTTTCGTTCGTTCCCCCTTTATCGCCTTCTCGGCTTTGCCAGCGGGTGGGGAAACGGTTGCGGGTTCCTGCCGCTGCTGCAGCCAGTCGTCGTAACCGCCCGCGTATTCGACAATCCTGCCCTCCCCCTCAAAAACCAGGGTGCTGGTGACCACGTTGTTTAAGAAAACGCGATCATGGCTGACCAGGAGCAGAGTGCCTGAAAAATCGAGGAGCAGCTCCTCGAGCAGTTCCAGGGTTTCCACGTCGAGATCGTTGGTCGGCTCGTCCATGACCAGGACGTTGAAGGGATGGGTGAACAGTTTGGCCAGGAGCAAGCGGTTTTTTTCTCCGCCCGAGAGGATGGAGACCGGCGAGCGGGCCCTGGCCGGGCTGAAGAGAAAGTCCTGGAGATAGCCGATGATGTGCCGGGGCTGACCGTTGAATATCACCTTGTCGTGGCCGTCGGCCACGTTGTCGGCCACGCTTTTTTCCGGGACGAGCTGCTCCCTGTTCTGGTCGAAGTAGCAGGGCTCGACGCGGGTGCCGAGCTTGATGGCGCCGGATTGGGGGGCAAGGTGGCCGAGCAGCACCTTGAGCAGGGTGGATTTGCCCGCGCCGTTGGGGCCGATGATGCCGATGCGGTCCCCCCGCATCACGGTGGTGGTGAGGTTTTTTATGACGGGTTTGTCGCCATAGTAAAAGGAGACATCCCTGGCCGCGGCCACCAGCCTGCCGGAGCTTTGCGCCTCCTGCAGCTGCAGGGTCACCTTGCCGGTCTGCTGGCGCCTCGCGGCCCGTTCCTTGCGCAGGGCATGGAGGGCGCGGACCCTTCCTTCGTTTCTGGTCCGCCGTGCCTTGATGCCTTGGCGGATCCAGGTCTCTTCCTGGGCCAGCTTCTTGTCGAACTTGTGCTGCTGGCTCTCCTCGGCGGCGAGCAATTCCTCCTTGCGCCGCAGGTAGGTGGCATAGTCGCCGGGCCAGCTTGCCAGGCGGCCGCGGTCCAGCTCCACGATGCGGGTGGCCAGTTTTTTGAGGAGCATGCGGTCATGGGTGACAAAGAGGATGGTGCCGGCGAAATTGAGGAGGAACTCTTCCAGCCAGGTGATGGCGGCGATATCGAGATGGTTGGTCGGCTCGTCCAGCAGCAGGAGGTCGGGTTCGCTCACCAGGGCCCTGGCCAGCAGCACCCTGCGTTTGAGTCCGCCGGAAAGCTCGGCAAAGGGCTGATCCGCTGGCAGTTCCAGGCGGGAGAGGACCATTTCCACCCGCTGGTTGGCCTGCCAGCCGTCCGCCGCCTCCAGGGCATGCTGTGCCTTTTCCAGAGCGTTCAGGCTGGAGTCGGAATGATCGTGGCTGAGTCGTTGGCTGGCGTTGTGGTAGGCGGTGAGAAGTCCGACCAGGGTATCGAGACCCGAGGCAACCACGTCGTAGACGGTGCCGCTGGTGGCCTGGGGCACCTCCTGGCTGAGGCGGCTGACCTTGAGTCCCTTCTGGCGGATGATTTCGCCCCGGTCGGTTTCGATCTCCCCGGCGATGATTTTCATCAGGGAGGATTTGCCTTCTCCGTTGCGCCCCACCAGACAGACCCGTTCCCCGGCCTCTATCTGCAGGTCTATGCCGTCCAGCAGCGGCAGGCCGCCGTAGCTGAGGGCGATCTCCTTGAGGGTGAGCAGTGCCATGGAAAAGAATTACGACTGCGGTCTGGCGGTCGGGCCCCTGCCAGTCGGTCGGCGGCGGCCGCCTGAGGATCTGGGCTTGCCGTGGCTCGGCCGGCGGCCGCCTTCCTGGGAGGGCTCTCTCTTTTTAGCGGGCTTGCTGGGCGGCGGGACTTCCAGCCAGGACGGATCCGGATGGATGCAGGAAAGCTTGTTGCCGATGAACTCCTCGATATCCGGCAGCTGAAAGGAGTCGGACTCGTCGGCAAAACTCACCGAGGTGCCGCTGGCGCCGGCCCGGCCGGTTCTGCCGATGCGGTGCACGTAATCTTCGGCATCGTGGGGCAGGGTGTAGTTGATCACATGGCTTACCCCTTCGATATGGATGCCGCGACCGGCAACGTCGGTGGCGACCAGCACCCGGATCTTGCCGGCGCGGAAATTTTCCAGGGTCTTCACCCGGTTGGCCTGGGAAACGTCGCCGGAGAGGACGGCGCAGCCGATGTCGTAGCGCGCGAGTTTTTCGGCAAGGAAACGGGTTTCGTCCTTGCGGTTGCAGAAGATCATCACCCGTTCCAGGTTCTGGCGGGTGATGATATTGTAGAGCAGGGGGAATTTTTCCCGGCTGGTCACCAGATAGACGAGCTGATCCACCGTCTCGGTGACCACCTGCGCCGGTTCGATGTCCACGGTGACCGGATCCTTGGTCCACTGGGAGGCAAGGTTGATGACCTCCGGGGTGAGGGTGGCGGAAAAGAGCAGAGTCTGGCGTTTGTCCTTGCTTGGAGTCGCGTAAACAATCTGGCGCACATCCGGGATAAAGCCCATGTCCAGCATGCGGTCCGCCTCGTCGATGACCAGAATCTCCACCTGATCGAGGTGCACGTACTGCTGGCGCTTGAAGTCGAGCAGGCGGCCGGGGGTGGCCACGATGATGTCCACATTCTGTTCGGTCACCTGGCGCTGCTGCTTCTGGTAATCCATCCCGCCCAGGATGGCCACCGTGGTGACCGAACAGTACTTGGTAAGCTCGCGGGCGTCCTCGACGATCTGCAGAACCAGTTCCCGGGTCGGCGCCAGGATCAGGGCCCTGGGCGTACCGTGCCGTCGTTTGCCGGGAGGCGTGCTGCGCAGCAGACGGGTGAAGATGGTGAGGAGAAAGGCCGCGGTCTTGCCGGTGCCGGTCTGGGCCCGGCCGGTGGCGTCCTTGCCGGCAAGGGTATGGGGCAGGGTCTGGGCCTGGATCGGCGTGCAGTGGGAAAAGCCCGAGTCAAAGATGGCGTGCATGATCTCGGTGGGCAGATCCAAATCGTGGAAACGGGTTTTGCCTTCCTCCTTGGCCACGACGAACAGGGTGTCGTCCCAGGCTGGAGTCGGTTCGTCCTCCATGGCGGGAGAGGCCTGCGGCCGCAGGTTTTCCGGGATATGCGGAGCGCGCGTCTCCTTCTTCTTGCGCCGGCGGCGGGAACTTGGCGGCATTGCCTCGACGGCGGGTTGATCGACGGCTTCGGGTGTCGGCTTTTTCCGTCCCACCCGCTCCGTGACAAATTGTTTTATCTTGTCGCGGAAACGATTGATGATTTTTCTAACCAAAATAACCTCTCAATTGGGGATCTCACCGTACTGCGGGGGGACGGTTTTTGTCGCCAACCCAATTGTTGGCACTGTCAAAAAAACCGCGATGGCAGCGGGAAGCGAAGGCGACCGGTGACGGGGATCACATTGTAAATAACTGATTTTTGTTGCGGACCAGCCAGTCTTGGTGATTGTTGCGGATCCATCAACACAATTGCATATTAGAAAACAATAGAAAAGATTTTTTCCTTGCCAAATCATGAAAAATTTATTTTAGGGGCCGTTGCGAAAGAGCCGTTATATTTTCCAGCCTTCCGTCATTGCCCATGCCGCAGGTCGGTAGAGGACAAGGCATGTTCGCTGTAAAGGCTGAACGGCGTGTCCACCGTTGAGGTTCTTGCGGGCGGGAAACACTGGTTATTCGTCGAGGGGCGGGAGGAGAGGTTCGGCAAAAAAAAAGAGTTACGGCGGAACCGTGAACTCTGGATGGAAAGTGGTGGGCCGTCGGGGGCTCGAACCCCAAACCTACTGATTAAGAGTCAGTTGCTCTACCAGTTGAGCTAACGGCCCCCATCCTCAATGTTGAGGCAACTTATACACCTTCCGCCGAGGCTTGTCAACCATGTAAGCAAAACTTCTTTTTCCCCGTTTTCTCCCTGGGGAATGGCTGTTTTTCCCCCGGAGAATTCGCAGCTTGCAAGGTGTAAAAGATGCGCGCTTCGTGTATACTGCCCAAAAATGTAATGCGGCTGACTGGTTGTTGTTTTGCTGCCGCGGATGGGTTTTTCAGGATCCTGAGATGAAAGGTCGAGGAGAGTGCCATGAGCAATGTATTGATAATCGGAGCCGGCGGCGTCGGCGGTGTGGTGGCGCACAAGTGTGCGCAGGTGCCCGAGGTTTTTTCAAAAATATGCCTTGCCAGCAGGACCGTTTCCAGATGTGAGAACATCCGGAAATCCGTCAAGGAAAAAACCGGCCGCGATATCGAAATCGCCCGGGTCGATGCCGACAATGTCGCCGAGACCGTGGCCCTGATCAGGAAGGTGCAGCCCAGGCTGGTGCTCAATCTGGCCCTGCCTTATCAGGATCTGCACATCATGGACGCCTGCCTGGAAACCGGGGTCGATTATCTGGATACCGCCAATTACGAGCCGCCGGACGAGGCGAAATTCTGCTACAGGTGGCAGTGGGAGTACCAGGAGCGCTTCAAGGAGAAGGGGTTGATGGGGCTTTTGGGCAGCGGCTTTGATCCGGGCGTGACCAATGTCTACGCCGCCTATGCGGCAAAGCATTATTTCGACGAGATCCATTATATCGATATCCTGGACGCCAATGCCGGCGACCACGGCCATCCCTTCGCCACCAACTTCAACCCCGAGATCAATATCCGGGAGGTCACCGCCAAGGGCAAGTACTGGGAGAATGGGCAGTGGCTGGAAACCGCGCCCCTCAGCGTGAAACAGAGTTTTGATTTCCCCCGGATCGGCCCAAAGAATGCCTATCTCATGTACCATGAGGAGCTTGAGTCCCTGGCGAAAAACATCAAGGGTCTTAAGCGCATCCGTTTTTGGATGACCTTTTCCGACAACTACCTCAAGCATCTGGAGGTGTTGCAGAACGTGGGCATGACCAGCATAGAGCCGGTCTTGTTCGAGGGAAAAGAGATCATCCCCCTGCAGTTTCTGAAGGCCCTGCTGCCCGACCCCGCCTCCTTGGGGGCCCGGACCAAGGGCAAGACCTGCATCGGCAACGTCATGGAAGGTGTCAAGGACGGCAAGCCCCGCCAGGTGTATATCTACAACGTCTGCGACCATGAGGAGTGTTACCGCGAGGTGGGTTCCCAGGCCATCTCCTACACCACCGGGGTGCCGGCCATGATCGGCGCCATGATGATGCTCACCGGCAAGTGGCGGGGCAAGGGGGTGTTCAACATGGAGGAACTCGACCCGGATCCCTTCATGGAGAAGCTCAACCTCCACGGCCTGCCGTGGGAGGTGAAAGAGCTGAAATAAGCGGCCTGCGTGGGCCGCTGGCGGCGAGGCCGTGAACCGGTAACTCTGGACGGGAAAGAATGGGCCATAAGGTAATCAACATCGATTTTGACATCAGCGGAGTGCCGACGCCAAGCTACGTCTGCGATCGGGCCAGCCTGGCCAGGAATCTCGCCATTCTGGCCGGGGTGCAGCGGCGCACCGGCGGCAGGATTCTCCTGGCCCTCAAGGGCTTTGCCATGTTCAGCCTCTTTGACCAGATCCGGGAGGTATTGCACGGGGCCAGCGCCAGTTCCCTTTCCGAGGCGCGCCTGGCCGCGGAAGAGTTCGGCCGGGAGGTGCATGTCTATGCCCCGGCCTATGCCGACGAGGAGTTTGCCGAGATTCTCGGCTGCGCCGACCATCTGGTCTTCAACTCCTTCAATCAGTGGCGGCATTTCCGGGAACAGGTGGCGGCGGCCGGCAAGAAGATTTCCTGCGGCATCCGGGTGAACCCCCAGTATTCCGAAGTGGATGTGGATCTCTACAATCCCTGCGGCCGGTATTCGCGGCTGGGCGTGGTTCGGGAGCAGTTCCGGCCCGAATTGCTCGCCGGCATCGAGGGCTTGCATTTTCATGCCCTTTGCGAGCAGGACAGCGATGCCCTGGAACATACGGTGCAGGCCTTTGAAAAGCGGTTCGGCGAGTTCATCCCGGGCCTGAAATGGGTCAACTTCGGCGGCGGCCATCACATCACCCGGGAAGGGTATGATCTTGACCGCCTCTGCGCCACCATCAGCCGCATTCAGGACAAATACGGCGTCCAGGTCTATCTGGAGCCCGGCGAGGCCGTCGGCCTCAACATCGGCGTCCTGGTCACCAGGGTGCTCGATATCGTGCGCAACGAGGTTGATATCGCCATCCTGGACATCTCGGCCACCGCCCATATGCCCGATGTGCTGGAGATGCCCTATCGGCCGGTGCTCTTCGGCGCCGGCGAGCCCGGCGAATTTCCTCATACCTACAAGCTCGGCGGCCTATCCTGCCTGGCCGGCGACGTGATCGGAGACTTTTCCTTCCCGGAGCCCCTGAAGATCGGCCAGCGGCTGGTCTTTGGCGACATGGCCCATTACACCATGGTCAAGACCACCACCTTTAACGGGGTGCGGCTTCCCAGCATAGTGGTCTGCGATTCCCGCACCGGTAATTTCCAGGTGGTGCGGGAGTTCGGCTACCCGGATTATCGTTCCAGGCTTTCCTGAAAAAAACGGTCGCACGGCCCGTCAATTTTCCGGCGGCGCCAGAGCGAATTCCTTCTGTGCCTCGGCAAAGGGAATGGCAAAGCCGATGCCTTCGGTGTCCGTGAGGGTCATGGTGTTCACGCCCAGCACCTTTCCCGTTTCATCGACCAGTGGTCCGCCGCTGTTGCCCTTGTTGATCGGGGCGTCTATCTGGATAAGGGTTTTTCCCTGATATTCCCTGAAGCCGGAGATGATGCCGGCGGTAACGGTGTGGCGCAGCCCGGCGGGGTTGCCGATGGTATAGATTTTCTGCCCCTGGTTGATCTGGAAGAGTGTTTGCGAGGCGTTTATGTAGGGTGCGTTGTAGCAGTCGATGCCCAGCAGGGCCAGATCGTTGTTGCCGCTGACCTGAAGGGACTCCACCGGGAATTCCGTGCCATCGATCAAGGTCACCTTGACATCGGAGACCCATGAGGAGCGGGCTATCCTGTCCAACTGCTCCTGGGTTTCCTTGTGCAGACCATTATATTTCTCATATTCCCGCCGCCTCTGCTCTATCTCTTCCGCCACCTGCCCATGTACCTGCGGGTTGCTGATCCCGGGAAGCTGGTTTTCCAGATAGGTGATGTTACGGAGCGCCTTGTCCAGTTCCGATTTGAGTTTGTCCGCCTTGGTCTGCAGGTTTTTCAACTTGGCCGCATCGAATTCCACCACATGGCGGTTGGTGATTATCTGGCCGTTGCCGCTCACGAAAAAACCGGAACCGCTGCCCCACGGGGTGCTGATGAAGACCGTGGCGTTTCTGGCCCACTCCAGCCCGTTGTTGGCGGGAAATTTTTTGGCGAGCTGGCCGGCAATGCCTTCCAGGGAGAAATCCTGGTGCAGGGGCGGCCCGGCGGTCGCGGCGCGGACTGTTTCGTCCGGCCGGGGCGACGCCGGGCGCTGTTGCTCCCGGGAGACTTCGGTCTTGCCGTTCTGGGCGGAGTGGCGCGGGGTGGGGGGGGGTTGCAGGAGGTAAAACGCGCCGCCGGCAAGGAGGGCTAGGGCGGCCGCCATTTTCAGCCAGCCCGGGTTGCGGTCGGGGGAGACGGGAGTGGAGAGGATCTCCGCGGGTTCCGCCTTTTTTGCGGCGATTTTTTCCTGGTGTTGCTGATACCTGGCAAAGATGATGCCGCATTTTTTGCATTCAACCGTTTCGTTTTGGCTGTGGCCGCATTTGGGACATTCCATCTGTATTACCCTCCCCGGATCGCTGGCGTGGAATTGTAATTATATTCCCTTCTTCTGGCAGGGAGCAAGGGTCAAAATGCAGTCGGGAAAAGTGAAAGTCCGAAAGGGAAAAGCGAGCTGCCGGTGGCTCATGCTTCAGGGTCTGACCGCGCGTACCACACCTTCCCGGGCGGGGATGTATTTGAATTCAGAGCCTCCGCAGAGGGAATAGGATTCCCAGAAGCCCACCTCTCCATGCTCGGGCTGGCCGCCGGTCCAGTAGTTGTTGTCGATTTCCAGCCGGCAGTCTCCCGCCTGCTGCAAGTCGAAGAGGTTGCAGAGGGTGTAGAGCTCCTCCTTGCTGGGGAGGCGCCAGTCGTCATGGCCGGCCAATTCAAGATTTTCCGCATAGAAACTGGCTTCGTTCCAGTTGTCGAACACCGGGCTGGTTCCCGCCTGCCACATGAGACCGGATGCCTGTTGGCAGGCCCCGTTGCCGAGGTTGCGCAGGGGCAATCGTCTTTCTGCGCCCCGGTTTCCGACGCAGGCATGATGCAGCAGGGCGACGGCAATGAATGTGGCGGTAAGGATGAATTTTTGCATGATTTCCCCCTTTGCCGGCAACCGGCTGTTTTTTTCAGGGTGGATCAGGCGCTGGACCGATTGCAACCTTTTTTTACAAGTTTGTAAGGATGGAAGGGTGGCGGGCATGAAAAAAGCCGGATCCCGGCAGGTTCCGGCTTTTTCGGTTGCGTGGGCAAGGGTGGGCGTGTCAGCGATCCGGGAAGATCAGTCCGTAGCCTGTTTCTCCGTGCAGAGACTTGTCGAGGCCTTCGAGTTCGCCCTGGCTGTCGATGCGGAATCCCACGGTTTTCTCAACGACAATACAGATGATGGTGGTGGCGACCGCGGCAAGGGCGATGGTGACTCCCATGCCCAGGAGCTGGATTTTTAACTGGTCAAGGGCGGTCCAGGTCCCGCCTGTCGCTGCCGAAGCCTTTTCCATCCAGCTGTCCCGAATAAAAAAGGAAAGCAGCAATACGCCCAGGCCGCTGCCGACCCCGTGGATGCCGAAACAATCCAGGCTGTCGTCATAGCCGAGTTTCATCTTCATGATCAGTGCATAGTAGCAGAGCAGGGAGGAGGCGGCGCCGAGAATGAGGGCGCCTGTCGGCTGCACAACGCCAGCAGCCGGGGTGATGACCACCAGGCCGGCAAGGATGCCGGAGACAAAGCCCAACGAGGTGGCCTTGCGGAAGGCAACCGCCTCGATGATCAGCCAGGTGAGGGCGCCGCTGGCCGCGGAAATCTGGGTCATGGTCAGGGCCCGGGCGGTGTCGAGGCCGCTCTGGACGGTGGACCCTGCATTGAAGCCATACCATCCCACCCAGAGCAGTCCTGCGCCCATCATGGTCATGACCAGATTGTTGGGGTGCATGGCGGTTTTCGGGTAATCGCGCCGGGGGCCGAGGAAGATCGCCACCACCAGGGCGCTGACGCCTGCGGAAACATGGATGACCAATCCGCCGGCAAGGTCGATCACCCCGTTTGCGCCGGCGTTGAATAGCCAGCCGTCCGGAGCCCATATCCAATGGCAGAGGGGGGTGTAGACCAAGAGGAACCAAAGGACGATGAAGAGTGTGTAGCCCCGGAAGTAGACGCGTTCGGCCAGGGCACCGCTGATCAGGGCCGGGGTGATGATGGCGAATTTGCCCTGAAACATGGCGAGCACATATTCGGGAACGCCGTTGGTAACCATGTCGTCAATGCCACGCAGGAAAAAGTAATCCGGATTCCAGCCGATGATGCCCCCCAGGATGCTCTTGCCGAAGGTAAGGCTGTAACCGCAGACCACCCACAGGACACCGATGACCGCCATGGAAACAAAACTGTGCATCATGGTTCCGAGTACATTCTTGGTGCGGACCAGGCCGCCGTAAAACATGGCCAGACCCGGGATCATCAGCAGGACAAGGGCGGTGGAAATGAGCATCCAGGCGGTGGTGCCGCTGTCCACCGGTTGGCAATCAGCGGCCCAGGCAAGATTCGGCATGAACAGGGCGCTCATGCCGGCATGAAGAGTGAGGAACAAGCGTTTTCCCATGGAGAGCTCCTTTTGCCCGCAGGTTTTGAGGTTGTCGTTGAAAGGGAAGATTTCGTAGCGAAAATCATGCCACAAGGGGGTGCTATGTTTATCCTCTTGTGAATACGACTTTTTTGTGCTTTGTTGTCCTCCCCCTCACTTTATTTTGTATACAAATACGTAAGTAATGGCGCGATGTTTCACGTATTTGTATATTTTTTTTGCGGAAATGACTCCTGGCAGGCCAGTGATGCCGATGTTGAATTGGGAGGAATATTTTTTTCATGGTGGGGCAGATTTTTTTTAGTATGTAAAAACAAACTGTTGTCTTCTGAATCGGGGGAGATTTCGTAGTATTTAGGTATTGACCGGTCAGGAAATTAGTGCGATGCTGTTTCCCAAAGATTGGGCATGATGCACCAAGGTGAGTGGTTGGGGACGGTGCCTTCGTGCCCGGCATGGATAAAAGAGGGCGGGGCGATGCGGAGATTCGTGGTGAAGTTTAAATCTGGGGGGCCTGAGTTGTGGCGAACCGCGGTAATCGAAAAGGCCATTGTCAGGGCGCCGAATGTGCCCATGGCCATGTACGAATTTCATAAAAAATATTCCAATGCCACCTGCAAGATGACCGTTACCGAGGTGTACGAAGACAACTGAGCAGCCATTCTTGATAAATGGTGAAAAAGCAGGGATCTCCCTGCTTTTTTTTTGTCCGGCCCAATGGGATTTCCAATGGCTGGAGGTTCAGAAAGGCCGGGCAACACACGGTTCTGGTCGACGGCGTGAGGATTCACGGAGCCATTCGCGTTGTAACCGTGTCCGGATTGTGATTTCTGCCGTCAGCAAACAAGCCTTCCATTTGCTTCAAGGCCGGGAACTGGCCCCTGATCTTGATGCCGCCCTTCCTGGGAACCCCCCTTTCAACGCAGTCCATCGGCCCCGAATGCTCTTTGGGAAGCCATGGCGAATTTTCTGGCCGCGCTCCCTGCGTTTTTGGAATCAACAGCGGAAATGGTGGTGGGTATTTCTGTCCATTGATTTTGCGGCTTGGGCAGCATTGTAGCTCAAATGTCTTAGAATATCAGGAAAATTTGGTGGGTATTTTTACTTGCGGCAAATTGACACATCGGTTATGGTTGCTGATGTTGGGTATATTTATCCAAGACGATGGGTGAAAACCCCAGGCGAAAACGCAGCCCAAAAAAGGAGGTGGAATCTCAGGTGCTGGCAAGGCAGTAAGATGCAAACGATTTTTTCGTGAAAAAAAAGAGAATGAAATGAGGGGAAACACAATGAAAAAAGTTCTGCTTACAGTAACTGCCCTGGCATTGATGCTCGCATCCGCCCAGGCCGATGACAGGGACAAGCGTACCTATAAGTCAAGACGCACGTCAACCACCGCCACAACAACGGTGAGCTCCGAACCGGCGGCTGGCGGCGCGCTTACGGCCCACCAGTCCATTCAAGCCTATGACGGGCCATCCACCTGTATCGCCTGCCATCAGGCCGAGGCGCAGGAGATGCTGGACAGCCTGCACATGCAGTGGGCCGGTCCCACCCCGAAGCTGAGCAACACCAGCGGTGAGGACTTGGGCAAGGCGATCGGCGGCATCAACACCTTCTGCACCTATGCCATGTCCTCCAAGGGGGCCTGTTTCACCTGTCATGTGCGAGCCGACGGCAATGCCCCGCACCCCCCAAGCCTGACTGATGTTGACTGCCTGATGTGCCATCAGGATACTTACCAGCGCAAGTTCACCGCAGATCCCACCAACAGCGAGACGGTCACCAATGTTCTCGGCGAGACCAAGACCTATATTTTCGGACTGGTGGATGCGGCGGGGAACTACTTCACCGAGCCTGATTTTTCGGCAATGCCTGCCGGGACAACCATGGTTGATCTGGCCCGTACCGTGCATATGCCCACCAAACAATCCTGTCTGCGCTGTCATGCCAAGGCGGGCGGCGGTGATTGGACCAAGCGCGGCGACATGGGGCTCAACTCCGCCAATCCCACCGTTGATCAGGACGTGCATATGGCATCGGCCGGCGCCAATTTGAGTTGTACCTCCTGCCATGGCGGCACCGGCCATAAGATCGGCGGGCGCGGCATCGATCTGCGCCAGAGCGAAGCGGTTGATCCCAAATGCACCAACTGCCATAGCGCTGCGCCGCACGACAGCAGCACCCTGAACCGGCATGCCGCTGGTCAGGTTTCCTGCCAGGTCTGCCATATCCGTACCTTTGCCAAGGGCGGCGCCACCGAGATGTCCCGCGATTGGCGTGAACCGCACTGGAATCCCGCTTTCTGCTCAGGTCAGGGTGGATTCGTCGGCCATGAGGTCAAGGTGGCCAACGTGAAGCCGGAATACCGTTGGTTTGATGGCACCTCCTACGTCTATAATACCGGTGAGACCATCCAGGCCAACGCGGACGGCACCTATACCATGGCCAAGGCGAATGGCAATGCCTTTGACGGTAAATCGAAGATCGTGCCGATCAAGAATCACTGGACGGTTATGCCCCTGCTCGACAATGGCCAGATCGTGCCGCCCGCCATCATGTGGATGTTCATGACCGGCGATTTCGACCTGGCGGTGCAAAAAGGCATGGAGGATCAGGGATTGGTGGGCAACTACACCCTGGTTGAGGCCAATGCCGAGATGCTGATCACCCATGGGGTTGACCCCAAGAGCAAGGCGCCGCAATGCAGCGAGTGTCATACTTCCTCCGGGATCACCCCTGACGGGACAAAGATGCTCCCCTTTGCTCAGCTCGGCTACCATGTCTGGCCGGCCAAAGTCAAGAGCTGCACCCTGTGCCATTCTTCGGAGAGCGCATCCTTTGAGTCCATGCACAAGGAACATGCGGGGGGCGAGCAGGCGATGAAGTGCACCAGCTGCCACACCAGCGAGCCCATCGGTCTGGTGAAACCCCAGGGCGATCTCTGCAACGATTGCCACGGCAGCAAGTCCTGGCGGGGGGCAAGCAGTCATAAGAAGCATATTGAAAAGGGCTATGAGTGCTCAAAGTGCCATAGGTTTTAAGCAATAAGCACTGCGTTTGCTGAACAACAAAAAAAGGGATGCCGAACTCGGCGTCCCTTTTTTTGTTTGCCGGGCGGCAAAGAACATTGTCAGCCCTGCCGGCAGGGCCTGGCCGTCATTTCAGGGGGAGCAGGGTGGGGGCCGCAGCGAACCAGATTTTCATTTTCCCATGGCCCTTGCTCTCGCCGGCTGTTTTGTCTCCGGCGAAATAATAGAGAGGATGGCCCCGGAAGGTGGTCTGGTTTTTCCCGTCGTCCCGACGGATGACGCTGAAGTCGTCGGCGGACAGGCCTGCAGGAGGAACCAGCGGTTCGGCAAGAAAAACGGGCCACTTGTTCAGGCAGGCGCCGTCGCAGTGGCTTTCCTCCCGGCCGTCGTTTTTGAACCAGTAAAGGGTTCGCCCGTCCTGATCGGCAAGGTAATTGCCCACCGTCTGGTTGTTGCCGATTTTCAGCTCCATGGTAAAGCCAGGCGTTGCCACGCTGAGAACAACAACGCCTGCAAGAAGGGATTTTATCCATTTATACATTGTTCTCTCCTTGCGGTAAGCGATGCGGGTTGGTCCGGGTTCTTCTCCGGGCCGGACTTTGCCGTGCGGTTGCGTTCGGCGCGCAGCTCGTCATAAAGCTGGCATCGCCACTCTTCCCCTGCTTGGAAGTTCATGGCAAGATTGGCGAGGAGAGTTTGTCCGGGAGGAAGGTGATCCGCCGGGCACTCCCTGGAGAGGCCGGTGAGTACCTCCTCGTTGTATTCAAATGGATGCAGCCGGCAAACCAGCGGCCGCACCGCCTCGGGCAGCACACAGCCCGAATCCCGCAGGAACCAGCAGATGCCCGGGCGGGAGTGCTTCAGGACCCGTCGGCAACCATTGCCCCGCAGAGTATAGAGGTTCCAGTTGGGGTCATCTTCCTGATGCAGATATTCCGAAGAGTGCGGCGCCCTCAGTTCAAAGAAATCGCTTTGGCCGATATGGGCGGTGATGCGGTGCAGATCTCCAATGCTCAGAAGGATGTCGCGGGAAACACAACACGTCCTGCCCTGCTTGGCGCAAACAGCACATAAACGCATACTTTTTCCTCATGAATGATGTGTTTGCCATCCGGTCGCTCGGTGGGGGGCGTACGGCGATCCCAATGATTCCGAAAGGATTGGGAATCATTGGGTGGGGAGGGGCCCTGCAATGCGCCTTTGTGTAAGACACTCCGTCAGGTAAGGGGTGGTCCGTTGCCACACGATTGCTGCAACGACTGGTGAGATACAGATCTTATATCCCGAAGCCGGGATAGTTGTCAACGGCATCCCCAGGCAGGGAGGGACTCTTCCTTTGCGCTGTGCTCGGCAGGGTTGGAGTGTGAGGGGATGGGAAGCAAAAAAAAGCTCCTGCCGGAACTTCACCGGCAGGAGCTTGGAACGGCAATAACGCTTAGAGCTTAGAAGGGCTTCATGACCCATATGCCGCAGGGGCAGGTGTCTGCGCAGAAGCCACAGGCAATGCATTTCTCGTCGTCGGAGACGTAGCGGTAGGAGCCGTCGGGCAGCGTTTCCCGCGAGATCGCCTGGGTGGGGCAGATGGTCTCGCAGAGGTGGCAGTCGCGACAGGAGCCGCAGCTCATGCAGCGCTCCGCTTCCTCGGCGGCGGTGGCCGCCGGCCGGATCGGTTCGTAATGGGCAGGGGTCAGATCGCACTGGGAGACAACCGTTTTGGTGAAGGGTCTGTACTCTTCGCCCTTGAAAGAGGCGATCAGGGCATCCGCCGTGTTCTTGCCGGCGCCCAGGGCGTTGGTGGCGAGTCCCGGCCGCTCCACGTCGCCGATGGCGGAAACCTTCGGATCGCTTGTGCGTCCGGTGGCATCGCACTTGACCCAGCCCGCGCCGCCCACCGTTATCACTTCCACGGTTTCGGGCAGGAACTTGAGGGCCGGCACGTCGCCGATGGAGATGATCACGGTCTGGGCCGGAATGAGCTGGCCTGCCGCGTCGATCAGGCCTTCCTTGGTGACTTCTTTGGTCATGACCGGCCATTTGAACTTGGCGCCCAATGCTTCGGCCGCCGCCTTCTCCTTGCCAAAAGCCAGGGGCTTCTGGATATCCACCAGGGTGACCTCCTGGGCGCCGAGGCGATAGGCCTCGCAGGCCACGTCGCAGCCGACGTTGCCCGCGCCGATGATGACCACCTGCTTGCCGATTTTGGGCGGCTTGCTGCTCTTGGCCTCCTTGAGAAAGTCAAGGGCGGCCAGCACCCGTTCATGGCCTGGGAAGGGAATGATTCGCGGCTGATGGGTGCCCACCGCCACGATGACGTGGTCATATTTCTTCTTCAACTCGTTGAATTTTTCCGTGGTCATGGAAACCCCGAAGTTCACCTTGATCCCGGGCATGGAAAGAAATCGCTGGATTTCCTTGTCCCAGATCGCCCGAGGCAGGCGTTCCCATGGGATAACCTGGGCGAGTTTGCCGCCCAGCTGCTGGTCGCGTTCGAAGATGTGCGCCTCCACCCCGGCCTTGGCCAGCTGCCAGGCGGCATTCATGCCGGCCGGTCCGCCGCCGATGATGGCGACCTTCTTGCCCAGGGATTTCGCCGGTTTCGGCGGTTTGGCATCCCGGGCGGCGCGGCCGAGCATCTGGACGTCGATCTTTTCGTCCACCAGCTGGCGGGAGCAGTTCTGCATGCAGAGATTGGGGCAGATGTGGCCGCAAACCGACGCGGGCAGCGGCGTATACTCCATGAGCATTTCGTAGGCTTCCTTTTCCTTGCCTTCCCGCATCAGCCGCAGGCGGTCGATGGTGGGGATATGCACCGGGCAATAGTAGGCGCAGGGTGCCGCCTTGTCGCGGTTGGCCCAGAAGGGTTTTCGGCGCCTGAGATCGCCGGTTTCGATCATGCCGATGGGAGAACGGTCGAGACCCGGAGCAAGGTCGCGGATGGGATCGCCGCCGCCAAAGCCAGGATTCCAGATCTTGCGCTTGAACTCCGCCATGGGCATGGGGCCGGAAAACATCAGAGCCCGGTCCTGGGGAGGGATGGACTTGAGCATCATCCATTCGCTGCGCTTGGAAAGTTTCTTGAGCAGTCGGGGCCGGCCGATTTTTTTGAGGAAGGTGGGCATGCGGTCCATCAGCCATTGCCACTGTTCGTCGTCGGGGAGAACGGCCATGACGCTTTTTTGGTCATAGGAGCCGTCGGTCTTGCCGCGGTAATAGATCCAGCCGCCGACCATGCCGACGCAGGGTCGGTAGCCCAGGACGTTTTGCGGATTCTTCGGTTCGATGCCGCAGATGACGCCGATGCCGCCGCAGTTGAACTCGGCAAAGGTGTCGCCGGTGGAGCCCAGAACCCACAGCTCGGGCCGATTGTGCTCGGGGTTCCATTTGGTCATGGTGAGCCCGCGGGCGCCGATGGAGCCGCCGATGTAGACCTTGCCCTCGGCGGTGGCGTTGCAGACGCCGTTGGTGGCATCGCCCTTGACGGTGATTTCGGCGCCGATGTTGAGATAGCCGACGTCGTCGGAGGCGGGGCCGTTGCAGGTGATGGTGGTGCCGGGCATGCCCATGCAACCAAGGCGCTGGCCGCAGGGTCCGGTTATTTCGATATCCACGGGTTTGCCGCCGTTTTTAAGGCGGCCGCCGACATTGTGCTGACCGTAGGTTTCCAGTTTCAGCTTTCTTGATCTGGCAAAAGCGCCCTGGACCATCTCTTCGAAGATCTTGGAGCTGATGCGCTGGCCGTTTTCATCAAGCCCTTTTACAACAATTGCTTTGCTCACAGCTTGCTCCTTCTATGTTAACAGATATATCTGATATTCAACCGTTCAGCGACATCCTTGTCCTCGATGCCGATGGCGTCGGACATGCCGATGGGCAGGCTCTGGGAACGGCCCAGGGGCGCCATGATCTTTTTGATCTCGGTGCGGATGGACATGAAGGTGTCAACCACCCGCTGCGCGACCTGATCGGGATCGAGGCGGCGGTAGAGCTTGGGGTTCTGGCTGGTGATGCCCTTGGGGCAGAGACCGATGTTGCAGACGTTGCAACGATTGTTCTCGTTGCCCAGGCAGCCTGCGGCGGCCTGCATGATGTACTTGCCCATGTGTACGCCGCTGGCCCCAAGCATGACGAGGGCCATGCCGTTCTGGGTCACGTTGCCGTTCTTGCCGATACCGCCGGCGGCGAAGATCGGAATCTCGTTCTGCTTGCCCTGGGCGCAGAGGTCAAGATAGCATTCGCGCACGTTGGAGGCGATGGGATGCCCGGTGGCGTCCATGCTGATGTTGTAGGCGGCACCGGTGCCGCCGTCGATGCCGTCGATCAGCAGCGCGGAGGCATAGGGGTTGCGGACCAGATTGTTCAGAACCGACTTTGCCGAGGTGGAGCCGGAAATCTTCGGATACACCGGCACCCGGAAGTTCCAGGCCATGGACATGGTCTGGATCATCTTCATGACCGATTCTTCGATGGAGTAGAGGGTCTGGTGCACCGGCGGCGAGGGCAGGTCAACGCCTTCCGGTACGCCGCGCAACCGGGCAATGAGCTTGGAAACCTTGAACCACATCAGGAGCCCGCCGTCCCCGGGTTTGGCGCCCTGGCCGTACTTGATCTCGATGGCCGCCGGATCGCACTGCATCTCGGGGATGGCGCGGATGATCTCGTCCCAGCCGAAGTAACCGGAAGCGATCTGCAGGATGATGTATTTCAGGAAGGGGCTCTTCAGCACCCAGGGCGGGCAGCCGCCCTCGCCGGTGGCCATGACCACGGGAATGCCAAGAACCTCGTTGCAATAGGCAACGCCCTGGAGCAGGCCCAGCCACATGTTCGGAGAAAGGGCGCCAAAGCTCATGGAGCCGATGATAAAGGGGAAGATCTCCCGCACCGGCGGAATCCATTCTCCGGCCAGCTTCCGGCGGACATATTCTTCCGGCGGCAGGACGCGGCCGAGCAGGGTGTTGTAGTAGAACTCGTGCCGGCCGGCATCAAGGGCCGGATCGGTGAGCATGGAGATGCGGTCGAAAATGATCTGGTCGAGCAGGCTTGCGCCCGGCACGTTGCGGCGTCCGCCGCGCTTTGCCGGTTCGCCCCTCTGGGTGTCGAGAAAACGGAAGCGGTCGCGGACGGCGTTATGAACCGGATGGATCGCCTCATTGGGGCAGACCATGGCGCAGGAGCCGCAACCGATGCAGCGTTTGCTGATTTCGGTGGACTGGCGTATCCCGACAAAGGTCTTGTAGGAGCTGCCCCGCTCGCTGGAGGAAAGGATCAGCTTGGGCATGCGCTTGCGCATGTAGGTGAGCTTTAAGGTGCCAACCGGACAAACGGAGGCGCAGCGGCCGCATAAGGTGCAGCGCTCTTCGTTGTGCTCAATGATCCAGGGCAGATCGTTGGGGGTTAAGCTGCTTGGGGTATTGGAAATCGATCGAACTGAGACCATATCTGTAACTCCTGTCTGTCTGGAGGAATAATAACGGTATGCTCACGCATGGGCTGAAAATCCTTGGAACGATCCCGGTCGGGAATCATGGCATCCACCCCGCACATCTCGGAGGCAATGGCCCACTCGCCCGGCTTGCCGCCAACCGTGGCCGGCCGCATCTTTTTGGCATCCATGACCAGCATGCTGGTTTCATCGGGCAGGGTGCCGATCACCGCGTTGGGGCCATCGATGATCAGGCGGCGGCAGGCGTCCCGCAGACCGCGGAGAAACTCGCCCTGTGGGTGCTTGGCCAGTTCCTCGTTTTTGAGCGGAGTGATCACGTGCTTGTAAGCCTCCAGTGGCAGCTTGAGCTGCTTGGTCACGTAGTGGAGGATGTGGGCGAAAACCTCGGAGTCGGACTGGTAGCCGATGTAGCCTGGAAAGGAGCGGCCGGTGAGCCAGTCCTTGATGGGAATGAAGGCGGTGTTTTCGCCATTGGTCATGGTGGCGATGCCCTGGATGAAGAAAGGATGGCAGGCGTAGAGATTGATGCCGTAGTTGGTGTTCTGACGGCCCTGGGCCATGCAGATTCGGCTCTTGATCCGACCGGAGTCAAGACCCAAGGCGATACCGATGTCCAGCGGCCAGCCTACCTCCTTGATCATCGCCACCTCGGGCCAGAGGGAAAAAACGGTGAGGTCGTTGCCGTGCGCCTCACCATCCTTGCGGAGCGTGAGGCGGGTCAGCATCAGCTCATTCTCCACCTGTTCGGGGGAGAATTTCTTCCAGGTCGCCGGTTGCTTGTAGACGCGGAGAATATACTTGTGTCGATCCTTGGCCTCGATCAGGGATTTTATGACATCAAACTCATGGTCGTACTTCAGTTCGAAGCCGGCCGTATCCATGATAAGATTCAGGCGCGCCAGAGCCTCTTCCGAGTGGGCGATTCCGGAGAGAACCGGGTCGCCGGAATTGTATTTGTAATCCGCAAAGTTCAAGCCCCGCAGCAGCAGACCGAGGCCGCTGCCGTCATACCCTTCCTGCATGGCTTCCATTGACTGGAGGACCGAAAAAGGGGAGAATGGCTCACTTGCGGTTTTCATTGCTAACCGGCACATGTGATGCTCCTTCATTAATATTGATGCCGGCTGATCTCCAAGGCGCAAATCAGCCGGCATGGTACAGGGTTGAAAAACGAGCCAATGGCATTGCTATCTTCAAACGCTACAAAAGTGCAATTTAAAAATTTTGCATTTTTGTAATTTGTGTTTTTTGACCAAGTTGGGCGAACTTGGGAGCTTTTTAATACATCTGTTGGGATTGGTTGTCAAGAAAAGAGAGGGCGGCGGTGGAATAAAATGGCTGTTCCCTGTCTGGTGGGTATTTTATTGCAAATATGTAATGCGGTCTGGCCAGACAGGCTCAAAGGCATATTTTTTCATGCTTTTTTCTTGACAAAACCGAGCAATGGGTTATTACCGAACAAGTCTCCTTGGCCGCGGGCAGAGTGCTTGTGTGTCGTGCGGAGAGTGGAAAATAAGAGTGTATTTAATCCGTGGCCGGGCGGTGGGTTTTCCCCCGCTCGCTCCAGGCAAACGACATGGTATCCTTACTGACCTTCCCCAAGGGCGGTGTGCATCCGCCCGAGTCCAAGGGCATGACCGCGAACCTTCCCATCGAGGTGATGGCCGCCCCTGACGAACTTGAGATTATTCTCGGACAGCATATCGGCGCGCCCTGCACCCCAACGGTTGCACTCAAGGACGAGGTGAAGGAAGGCGATCGGATCGGCGAGGTGAAGAAAGGCCTCGGTGTGCCCATTCACGCCCCGGTTGCCGGCACCGTCAAGGCCTTCGGCACTTCCGGGCATCCCATGCGCGTCAGCGCGCCCACCATTACCATTCAGACCAACAGGGAAGTGGCCCCGGTACAGTATTCCCGGTGTGACTGGCACAATCTCGGCAGGGAAGAGCTCCTGGCCAAGGTGCACGACGCCGGCATCATCGGTATCGGCGGCGCCGGGTTCCCCTCCCATGTCAAGCTCAGTCCGCCGCCGGACAATCCGGTGGATACCCTGATCCTGAACGGCGCCGAGTGCGAGCCCTACATTACCGCGGACCATCGCCAGATGGTCGAGCACAGTCGCGAGATTGTCGAGGGCGCCAGGGTGATCCTCAAAATTCTCGGCATCAAGAAGTGCCGCATCGGCATTGAGAACAACAAGCCCGATGCCATCAAGACCATGAGCGAGGCGGCTTCAGCCGCTTCCTCCCCCCAGGGCGAGATCAAGGTTCAGCCCCTGCAGGTCAAGTATCCCCAGGGCTCGGAAAAGCAGCTCATCCAGTCCATCACCGGCCGCAAGGTGCCGGCCTTTGCCCTGCCCTCGGCGGTGGGGGTGGTGGTGCACAACGTGAGCACCACCAAGGCCATCCACGATGCGGTGGTGCTGGGCAAGCCCCTGTACGAAAAGGTGGTGACCATCGCAGGCAAGGGCATCAGGCGGCCCGCCAACCTGCTGGTCAAGGTCGGCACCAGGATAAGCGACATCGTCGAATATCTGGGCGGCGTCACCCCGGCCCTTTCCAAGATCGTCATGGGCGGGCCCATGATGGGCTTTGCCGTTTCCTCCCTGGATATTCCGGTCACCAAAACCACCTCCTCGGTCCTTTTTCTCGCCGAGGACGAGATCGACACCACTCCCCACTCCCAGTGCATCCGTTGCGGGTGGTGTCTGGAGGCATGCCCCATGGGTCTTGAGCCCAAGGAGGTCGCCATTTATGTTGAAGCCGGGCGTCCGCAGGATACGGGGCAGTTCGGAGTGTTCGAGTGCTTTGAATGCGGCTGTTGCGCCTATGTCTGCCCGGCCAAGCGGCCCCTGGTGCAGTTCATCCGTCTGGCCAAGATGAAGGCGAAACGGTAGAAGAAATACACGCAAGTGCGCAGGGACCGGGATCCACGCGGACCAGACACTCTGCGGCGCCCCCCTTTCCCGGCGTTCCATAACAGTTTTTAAGGAGAAGAGTCATCGAACAGCAAGCGCCAGATAACCGGTTGCCTGAAACAGCGCGGGGATTGTGGAAAGTTTCCGTTTCCCCCCATGTGAAAAGCAACGAGTCGGTTGAAAAAATCATGTGGACCGTGGTGGCCTGCCTGGTGCCGGCCCTGGTCGTATCGGTTTTCGTTTTCGGGATTCAGACCCTGATCATCACCGCAATCAGTGTGGCAAGCTGCGTGGCGGTTGAGGCCATGAGCCAGAAAGCGCTCGGCCGCAGGATATCCGTCAGGGACGGCAGCGCGGTGATCACCGGCATGCTGATCGCCTTTGTCATTCCCCCGGGCGTTCCCTATCTGCTCCCGGTCCTGGGCGCGGTGATGGCCATCTATGTCGGCAAGCACCTGCTGGGCGGCATCGGTTACAATATCTTCAACCCCGCTCTTCTGGCCCGCGCCTTTCTGCTGGCCACCTTCCCGGTGGCCATGACCTCTGCCTGGCTGCCGCCCCTTTCCGAGATGGCGATTTTCTCCCATCTCGGCTCCTCGGTCGATGCCGTCTCAACGGCTACGCCGCTGGCGGTGCTCAAGGAGCACGGCATGGCGGCCCTCACCCAGCAATTCGGCGCCGCTCCCAATCTCTATACCAATTTCTTTCTGGGCTGGCGGCCAGGTTCCATCGGCGAGACCTCCGGGCTCTGCATCGTACTGGGCGGGCTCTATCTCATGTATCGCGGCTATATCACCTGGCACATCCCGGTTTCCGTCCTCGCCACCATCGGCCTGCTTACCTGGCTGTTCGGCGGTGAAACCCTGCTCTCGGGCGACCCGCTCCTGGCCGTTCTTTCCGGCGGCGCTTTGCTCGGGGCCTTTTTCATGGCCAATGATTATGTGACCTGTCCCACCAACAAAACCTCGCAGCTCATCTACGGGGTCGGCATTGGCGCCCTTACCGTGCTCATCCGCCTGAAGGGCGGCTATCCGGAGGGCATCTGCTACGCCATCCTGCTCATGAATCCGGTGAGTCCGGTGCTGGACGGCTTCTTCAAGCCGAAACGATTTGCGCCGCCCATGGGAGGTGCAAAATGAAAACTATTCTCACCATCATTTTCCGCCTCACCGTTTCCTGTCTGCTGGCCGGCGCGGTCATGGGCGCTGCCTTTGTGATGACCAGCAAGGCAAAGAAGCACAACGAGCATGTCAAGGAGCAGAAGGTCATGCTCAACCTGCTCGGCTATTCGGAGAAGAATCCGGCCCCGGCTTCCCTCGGCATGCATGCGCTCTACCGCTATATCATCACCGAGGGCGAGGCCCTGAGCATGGGCTATCTGGTCCCCCTTGCCGATGAAGGGCGCGGCGGTTTCGCCTTTGTCGCCATTGATCTGGACGGCAATTTCCTCGCCCGGCATCCCGTGACCATTGCCGAGGAAGAGGCCCGGGAGGCCGACGCCCGCGAGCAGGCGATCCTGTCGGTCCTCGGCCCGGGCAGGACCATCCGCTATGCGGATCAGACCATCATCGTCACCGACGGCGAAAAACGGATGGCCTATCTGTTGCCCGGCAAGTTTCCCGGCTTCAAGACCTTTATCAAGGTCATGATGGCCGTGGACCCCGCTTATGGCATCCTGGGCCTGGAGATCATGGAACACGAGGAAGATCCCGGCCTGGGCGGCGAGATCGTCCAGGACTATTTCAAGAATCAGTTCAAGGGCAAGCCCTTTGATGCCATCAGGAAACTGGATGTGGTGAAAACTCCGCTGCCCGGCGATTACCTCCAGGCCCTTGAGGCTGGCAAGCGGGGCGGGCTGGGCGCGGAAGAAGTGGCAAAGATCCAGGAGCAGTATAAGGATAACGATATCTATGCCCTGACCGGCGCGACGATTTCCAGCCGCTCGGTCACCAGCGGCGTCAAGGGCATGGTCAGGAAATTCGCCTATCGCATCGCGATTCTTGACCGGGTTCTTGCGGAGCAGCATATTGCCGTGCCCTTTTAAAAGGGGGCCGTGGCCCGCCCACTCATTTCGGAGAAGATATTGTGGCAACCGATAAATCGAACATGCAACTGGTGGTAAACGGGATCCTGAACGAGAACCCCATTTTCCGTCTTGTCCTTTCCATGTGCCCCGCAGTGGGCATCAGCACCACGGTGATGAACGGCTTCATGCTTGGGGTGGCCGTGCTCTTTGTCCAGGTTTTCTCCAGCTGCACCATCGCCCTGTTCAAGAACAAGATCCACCCCCGCATCAGGATTCCGACCTACACCCTGACCATCGCCACCTGGGTCACGGTCATCGATCTGGTCCTTGCCGCCTACCTGCCCGAGGCCTATGCCAGAATGGGCATCTTCATCAAGCTGATCGTGGCCTTTGCCATCATCACCATGCGCCTTGAGATGTTCGCCTGCAAGGAGAGCGTGAATGCCTCTTTCTGGGACGGCATCGGCATGGGTCTGGGTTTCATGTTCGGCATGATGGCCCTGGGCCTTGTCCGGGAACTGCTGGGCCTGGGCACCATCCTCGGCTATGATGTGCTCGGCTTCAAGCCGCTCCTCTTCTTTGTCCTGCCCTTTGCCGGCTTTTTCTGTGTGGGCCTGATGATGGCCTTTTTTAACTATATCGAAATCGTTTACAAACGCGCGAAACGGGCCTGAGCCATGAAGAATCCCGCCATGTTCAGAAAATTACTGCTTTCCCTTGTCGCCCTTCTTCTTCTGCCGGTTCTGGCCCAGGCGGAAGGGCTCGTCGCCGGGAAGAGCTTCGGCAAAGCCAATGAGATCGTGGTGACTTTTGCCGCGGCCATGGATGCGGCAACGGTCACCAATCCAGCCAATTACGTGGTTTACGAGGAGCAGGATCCTGATATCCGGCTGCCGCTGACGAATGTTGCCCTGGCCGCGGACGGCAAAACCGCGATCCTGACCTTTGCCGAGCCCCTGAACAGCACACAGGCCCACGTCGTCTCCATCGCCAACCTGACGCAGGCGGGCAAGGCGGCAGAGAGCTTCCGGGTGATGAAGTCCTACCTGGGCTATCTGCTTTCCATCTTGGTCAGCGCGCTTCTGATCAACAACTTCGTTTTCACCAAATATCTCGGCCTCTGCGTGTTCTTCGGCACCTCGAAACGCAAGGATACGGCCAAGGGCATGGGGCTGACCTTCACCATTGTCATGGTGGTCTCCGCCATCATGAGCTGGTTTTTTTATCAGTTCGTCATGAAGCCTTACGGTCTCAATTTCCTGCAGATTGTCATCTTCATCGGACTGGTTTCCCTCACCGTGCAGGCGGTGGATACCATCCTGCGCAAGGTGAACCCTGCCCTGTTCAACGCCTTTGGTGTCTATCTGGTGCTGGTCATCGCCAACTGCGTGATCATCGCGGTGCCTTTGATCCTGGCGGATAACGAGTACAACTTCTTCGAATCGTTCATGCTTGCCCTGGGCGCCGGCGGCGGCTTTCTCCTGGCCCTTTATCTCATGAGTTCGGTCCGGGAACGGATGGAACTCGCCAAGATTCCGCCGACCTTTAAAGGCGTGCCCATTGCCTTTATCGTGGCCGGGCAGTTCGCTTTGGCTTTTCTAGGCTTTTCCGGGCTGAATATTTTTTAGGAGCCGTTGGAAAATTTGAACGCAATGGCGCAAAGTCGCAAAGTTTGAGCCGTGTTATTAACGGCGAGCCCTTATTGGGGAGGTTATCTTCCCGCCTCTGCGTTTTTGCGTTGGATTTTTTCAGTTATTCCCTTGTTTATGGGAGAGGTAGGAAATGGATCCACAATTGATCAAACTCGCCTTGGGCGGCATTGCCCTGCTCGGCTGCATCGGCCTGTTTTTCGGAATCGGCCTGGCCCTGGCGGCACATAAATTCGCCGTGGAGGCCAACCCCAAAATCGAGGCGGTCCTGCATGTGCTGGCCGGCGCCCAGTGCGGCGGCTGCGGGTATCCGGGCTGCGAGGGCTATGCCATCGCGGTGGTCAACGATCCGGAGGTGGCGCCAAATCTCTGCTATCCGGGCAAGGAGGCGGTGGCCGCCAAGGTGGCGGAGATCACCGGCAAGAAGATGGCGGCCGTGGAGGACATGGTCGCCCTGGTCCGTTGTTCGCGGCTTGAGGGGCGGGTCAGCCACAAGCACGAGTATATCGGTTTTGCCTCCTGTACCGCCGCCAATCTCGGCTTCGGCGGACCGTCCGCCTGTCAGTATTCCTGCATCGGTCTTGGCGAATGCGCGGAAAGCTGCCCCTTTGACGCCATCACCATGGTTGACGGCTTCCCGCTGGTCAATCCTGATAAGTGCGTCGGCTGCGGCACCTGCGTGCGTACCTGTCCCAAGCGGGTGATCGAGCTGATGACCCTGAAGGCCAGGGTGCATGTGCCCTGCAGCACCAAGGATCTCGGCAAGAACGTGCGCAAGGTTTGCGAGGTGGGCTGTATTTCCTGTCAGATGTGCGTCAAGAAATGCCCTGCCGAAGCCATTGCCCATACCGAGGGGCTGATCAGGATCGATCACCCGAAATGCATCGCCTACGGGCCGGAGTGCCAGGAGGTATGCGTGGAGAAGTGCCCCAGGAAGATCATGAGAAGATATGATGGCAGAGCGGTGGTGGCCAGGCAGGCGGCAGGCCTGAAGATGGCTTCCTAACCCCCTCGCTTCAGTTTTATCCCCGCGGAGAGGAAAATGATGAACAGAAATACGGCATACCAGTGTGATGTAAAGAGAAGATCCTTTCTGAAGCTCTCCGGCCTGCTCGGTCTTGGCGCGGCAGGCGCGGCCCTGCTGCCGGTGTCGAAGGCAGAGGCGGTTCTTTTCGGCAACAAGGAGTATAAAGTTTCGACCACCAGGCTGGCCATGGGTACCTTCGTTGCCATGACCGCCATCCACGCCTCCCGCGATGAGGCGGAAAACGCCATTGGTCTGGCCTTTGAGGAGATCGAGCGGCTGAGCAGGCTCTTGAGCCGGTATGATTCCGGTTCCGCCGTGTCGCACTTGAACGACACCGGCGCGCTTGCCCGCGGCGAGGTGGAGGTTCTCGAACTGGTTGCCCGTTCCCTTTTCTACCACCGCCAGACTCAAGGCGCCTTCGACATAACGGTCAAGCCTCTGATCGATCTCTACAAGGAACGTTTTGCCTCGGGTGGCAAGCCTTCCGAGGCGGAGATCGCGGCGCTGCTGCCCCTGATCGGTTCCGAGCATCTCCGTTTCGCCGAAGGCAACATTTCCTTTACCCGAAAAAACATGGGCATCACCCTGGACGGTATAGCCAAGGGCTATATCGTCGACCGGGCCTCCGAGATTCTGAGCAGGAACGGGGTGGTGAATCATCTGATCAATGCCGGCGGCGATATCCGCACCAGCGGGCTGGCCGCCAAGGGTAAGGCCTGGACCGTGGCCATCCAGGATCCCGCCAAGAAGAAGGTCTATCCGGATGTGGTGAAAATGAATAACGGCGCCATCGCCACCTCGGGCGACTATGAAATTTACTATGACCGGGAGAAGATGTTCCACCACATCGTGGACAGCCGCACCGGTCATTCCCCTGTTCTCTCCACCAGCGTCACGGTTAAGGCGGCAACGGTCATGGATGCCGATGCCCTTGCCACCAGCCTTTGCGTCATGGTGCCGGACGCGGGCATTGCCCTTATCAATGCGCAACCCGGCCTGGAATGCTTCCTGATCGGACACGACGGCAAGACCAGGCATTCGGCCGGCTGGCATTCGGCCGCCTGACCATTCCTTTTTTGCGCAATGAAAAATCCCGTCGGCTCTTCGGGCCCGGCGGGATTTTTTTCCCTCGGTCAGGGAAATATCATTTCAAGGCCAAAGAAGGCTTTGCCAACCCCACGTATCTCTAGGTTCTTTCAGAGCCGGGAAATCCAGCGACACATCCCTGTGCCGCCAACAGCCCTTTTGGCAACGGGCCGTTAATGCCCATGCCTTGCAGCCGGCTCGGACACTTTTTTCAATGCCGCGCGCATACCCCGGACCCTGCTGAGGGATGGGGCATATCCCGCAGGAATGCAGGTTCCGTGGCCGCTATTGACGGTGGCTCTCTTTCTGTTTATCTTTTAAGTATATGTAAAAGAGTATCCGATGCATGCGTCTGCTCCGCGAAAAGGGAAGCAATGTCCCATGCCTGGAGAAAAGACATGGCCGTTGATAATATCAACAGTATAGATAGAGAATTGGTCAAGGTTCTGCAGAATCGGGAGAAGAGTTCCGTCCCCCTTGCCGCCTCTCCGTTGCATACCGTTGAGAATCCCGTTCCGGTAGCGATTGCCGCGACCCAGAATCTGTCGTCTGCCCAGCAAGCCGCCTTGCTGGGCAGTTCGGCGCTGCAGACCTTGAACCTGGTGCCGACCTCCCCGGCCGAACCGTTGTTGGCTTCCGGGGCAAATACCGATCTGACAACGGTCACCGAGTCGGAAGGCCTGAGTCCGGCCCGGCAGGCCGCGTTGGCTGTCAATGAAGCGGTGCAAAACGCTGTCGCGGGCCAAGGGGCGGGTCCGGCCCAAGAAGCGGCGTTGACGGTGAATGAGACAGTGCAGAACCTGGCCGCGCCCTTGGCGATCTCGGAGGGGGCGATTGCCGCCGCGACAGTGGTGGGGGCAGGGCAAATCCCGGCCCCAGGGCAAGGGGAGGAGACAGGTCCGGCGGCTGCGGCGGCGACCGAGGCGAATCCCGCCTCCGCGGCCGTCACGGCAAGGCCGGCTGCCATCACCGCCAGGGAGACCGAGGTTGCCGGCGAAGAGTTGCTCACGACCCAGCCTGCAGCGGCCCAGCCCATTCAGTATGGAAGTGCGGTCGCGGTGTATGAAGTCAGGAATCCCAGCCCCCCTCCCGCCGAGCCGGTGCCGGTGCGGCACGATATCAATCCGCCGTTGCCAATCGGAAGAGCGCGGCGCGTGGATCCGCTTGTTCTCAAAAAAGAATGGGAAAAGAGAAAGCAGAACAGAAGCGGGGAGGGGGGAGGCCGGGAAGCTGCGGCGCAGCCCCTTCAGCCGGCGGCGGAAAAATCCATTCGGCAGAAGGTGAAGCAGGCCAATGACGATCTGGCCGCCAGCGGTGTGCCCCTGCGCCTGGTTCTCGCCAGGAGGGACACCGGCTATAGCATCGACATCTATAATTGCGCGGATGGTTCGGAGTGCCGGCTGGAGCAGGAGGTTCTTCTTGATCTCAATAAGCTGATGACCATCCTGGACACTCTTGAACATGAAGACGGAATCATTGTCAATATCAAGACCTGAGGTGGCAAGGCAATGGCTGTTTTCCGTGGTTGTTGTTTTGCGTTGCCCGGGGCGATGATAAACCAGCGCAAATCTCTTTTCCTGTCGCAGCCGTTATGGGTGCCATGCTCGTTTTTCCGCGCTGGATTGAGCCAATTCCTTTTTCCCTTTTCCCGTTACACTTGCCCCGGCAGGCAGCCATGTCCGTCCGTTCCCGCATAGCCCCCACCCCCAGCGGTTTTCTGCATCTCGGCAATGCCGTGAACTTTATCCTTACCTGGCTTCTGGTGCGAAGGGCCGGAGGCAGTCTCAAGTTGCGCATCGACGATGCCGACTGCGCGAGAACCCAGCCAGAATTCATCGAGGATATCTTTGTGCAGCTGCAATGGCTTGGGCTGGATTGGGACGAGGGGCCGGGTGGACCGGCGGATTTCGGCCGCAGTCATTCGCAACTGCTCCGCCTTGCGCGTTATCGCGCTCTTTTGGCGGCTCTGCGCGATTGCGCCGTGGTTTTTCCCTGTGCCTGTTCGCGGAAGGAGATCCGGGCCAGGGCGGCATCCGGGCTTTATCCCGGGACCTGCCGGCACAGGCGGCAAGCGCCGGCAGGGGAGCATGCGGTGCGGATGCTGGTGCCGGAAGGAACTTTCGTCGCGGTCGGGGACTCCGTGATCGCGCTCTGCCGGGAGATGGGGGATTTTGTCCTCTGGCGCCGGGATGATCTGCCCGCCTATCAGCTGGCCAGCCTGGCCGATGACCTTGACGACGGGATCAACCTCATTGTCCGCGGGGAGGATCTGCGCACCTCCACGGCCGCCCAGCTCTATCTGGCCGAGCGCCTTGGCGCGCAGGCATTTCAGAGCGTGGATTTTCACCATCACCCCCTGCTGATCTCCGCCGAGGGGCTGAAACTGTCGAAGTCAGACAACGCATTGTCCCTGGCCGCCATGCGCCGGCAAGGGGCCAGGCCCCGCGATGTCTATCAGGCCGCAAGCCGCCTGCTCGGTCTTGATCCGGGCCGGGTGCGCACCCTGGCGGATCTGCGGGGATTGCTGGAGGAGAGAGCCGAGGCGGAAAACGTTAATCCCCTTCCGGAGGGAGGATGGTGTTACTGCAGGGCGCGTCAAGAAGTCTCCTGACCGTGAGGGCGAATTTCTCCGTGACCAGTGGCTTGCTGATATAGGCATTGAAGTTGAAATCCAGGACCTGTCTTTCCGTCACCAATTCGTGGTTGCCGGTGCAGAGCAGAATGGGGAGATCTTCGGAAACCGCTTTGCACTTTTTGGCCAATTCATAGCCCGTCAATTTCGGCATGCTGATGTCGGTGATCAGCAGGTCAAAGCCCTGCGGCTCCCTGGTAAAGGCTTCCAGCGCCAGATGCGGGTCGGTGTGGGCGGTCACCCGGTAGCCGCAGTCTTCAAGAATTTCTCGGATCAGTTCGGCAATCGATCTTTCGTCATCCACCACCAGGATGTGTTCGTTGCCCTGGGGTGGGGGGGCTTCCGCCGTGGCGTGCAGGAGGGCCTGTTCCGGTGTTCTCTCTGCCACCGTCGGAAAATAGATTCGGAAGGTGGTGCCGGCGCCATTGCCGCTGTGAACGGTGATCGCGCCATCGCAGCTTTTGACGATCCCCTGCACCACGGCAAGCCCCAGGCCTGTACCCTGCCCTTTCCCTTTGGTGGTGAAATAGGGCTCAAAGATTTTGTCCATGATGCTCGGGTCGATCCCCGGGCCGGTATCCTCCACTTCAAGAAGAACATAGTCCCCGGCGCCGAGTTCCCCGCCAAGGCCCTGCAGGCCGGACTCCAGCCTGGTTGTCTGCAGGGAAATGGTCAGGGTGCCGCAGGTGTTCGACATGGCGTGGAAGGCGTTGGTGCAGAGGTTCATGACGATCTGGTGAATCTGGGTGGGGTCGGCCAGAACCAGGCCGCAACCGGAGCGGATATTCTGTTTGATTTCGATGGTGGCGGGAATTGTCGCCCTGATCAGTTTCACCGCTTCCTTGACCACATGGCTCAGTTCGAGGGCGTTTTTTTCATGTTCGGTCTGCCGGCAGAAGGTGAGGATCTGCTTCACCAACCCCTGTGCCCGATGGGTGGCCAGGATTACCTCTTCCTGCCATTGGTATTCCTTGTCTTTTTTGTTGAGCGAGGCACGGACAAGCTGGCTGAAGCCGAGGATTGCCGTGAGGATGTTGTTGAAATCATGGGCAATGCCGGCGGCCAGGGTGCCGATGGCCTCCATTTTCTGCGTCTGCCGGAGATGACTTTCAAATTTTTCCCGTTCGGTCACATCGCGGATTACCCAGACCGTGCCCAGGGTATCTTTTCTGGCGTTCCGCATCGGGCTGTGGGCGATGGTAACCTTTTTCTCACGGCCGGATTTTGTCCTTAAGAGGACGCTGCTGCCGGCGCCGTCAGGTTGGAATTCATTCAAGACCTCCTTGTAGGGTGACGGGATGGGGGTGTTGCCGGCGCTGGAAAAGATCGGCAGGATTTCCTGGAGGGATTTACCATGGGCTTCGTTCAGGGGGCAGCCCAGCAGTTGCTCGGCGGCGCAGTTGAAGAGCTCGATGTTTTCCTCCGGATCGGTGGTGATTACGCAGTCGGCAATGCTGCGGAGGGTGACGGCAAGCTGCTCCTTTTCTTCGCTCAGCGCCCTGTCCGACTCTTCGCGCTGTCGCAGGGCTTCCTGCTTGGCCGCCAACTCCTGCTGGAGTTTCTCGCTGTGGACAATGGCCTTGTCGGCCAGGGGGTTGAGCAGGCGGTTCATCCCGATCAGGCCAAGAATCAGAAGAACCGTGACGATGATGACCAGGGCGAAGATGAGGGTGTTGATGGGGGAATAAAGCTCCTCCTTATCGATGCGGCAGAGGATGATCCAATTGGTGTTCTTCACCCGATCCCCCACTTTCAGGGTATGCCCCTCGCGTATCAGGAGCGGCAGCTCATTCTCCGCACCCTGGGCTACCAGGGCAAAGGCCTGGGTGAGCTCTTTTCTGTGAAAGAGTTCATCCTCTTCCTGGCTGTGGTGGCTTGTCCGCAAAGGGAAAAAACTCATGGCCCCGGATTCCCCGAGGCGCCCAAGGATCATTTCTCCGGTGTTGCCGAGGCCGGAGGTGTCCTGGATGATCTCCTGGATTTTCTCGGTGGTAAAGAGCGCGATGTCGGTGCCGGCCCGTTCATTGGTCCTGGTCAGAATGGGTGCGCTGACGATGAGGCAGGGTTGGCCGTCGATCAGTTCCGGTCCCTTGATGGCGACCTCTTCATCGGTGTTCGGGAAAATCCAGTATTTGGCAGGGATGGGCTGGCCGGCGGAAACGATCAGCTTGTTGCCGGCGTCAAAGCGGCTGACCGCAATTCCGTTTTCCGAAAGGCTCAAGGCATCCTCAAGCTTTGGCCGGGTAAAAGAGACGAATTCAGTATGGGAGATTTCCCCCCGGTTGTATTTTTCGAGCATCTTGCGAATTTGGGTGCGGCTGGTCACCTGCCGGGTGGTCTCGATGGCCTTTTCAAGAAAGATCTCAACCGTGGCGCTGCGCGATCTGACGGCAAAGAAAAGGCTTTTTTCCTGCTCGTTTTTCAGTTTGCCGGCGAGGGGGAGGAGGCAGGCGAGAACAAGAAGAATGCTGACGACAAAGAGGCCAAGGGAGGATTTCAGGAGAAGGGAGCGCCGGAAGGCTGCCTTGAAATCCTGCTGTGCTGCGGATTCTGTGCTGTTTCTTGTCATGCAGTTCCTGGCGGTTCAGGCTGTTGGCGTAAGGGACGCTCTGTATGGAATTTTCTGTTTATAACACATTTTTTGAGCAGGAGAGGAAAAAGTTTGTTGCGGGTCAAGATAAAAAGGAGGGGCGTACAGAAGTCTGTCGCCAGCTCCCCTGCCGGCCAGGTTTGTTTATCGCCAGGGCCAGACGCTGGAAAAACTCCGAGCCCGGAATTTCGCTGGCCCCCATGCGCTGCAGGTGACCGGTTCCGATCTGGCAGTCGATCAGGTCAAAGCCCCAGTCGCTGAGTTGTTGCACCAGGGTCGCCAGGGCGATCTTTGAACTGTTGCTTTCCAGGCTGAACATGGATTCTCCGAAAAAGGCCGCGCCCAGGGCAACGCCGTACAGACCGCCGACCAGTGTGCCGCCCTGCCAGCATTCCACCGAGTGGGCGTAGCCGAGGGCGTGGAGGTTGGAATACGCTTCGATCATGGCCGGGTCGAGCCAGGTGCCTTCCCCGCTTTCTTCGCGGATCTTGGCGCATTGCCCGATAACCGCCGCAAAGGCGGTGTCGAAGGTCACCTGGAAAGGTTGTTGCCGCATGAGTCGGGCCAGGCGGCGCGAGCAGTGGAAGTCGGAGGGGAACAGGACCAGGCGGGGATCCGGCGCCCACCAGAGGATGGGGTCGCCGGGGGAATACCAGGGGAAGATTCCCTGCTGGTAGGCAAGGAGCAGGCGCGGGATCGAGAGATCGCCGCCCACCGCGAGCAGGCCGTCGGCCCGGGCAAGCTCTGGCGGCGGGAAGAGCAGGGCGTCGCTGAGTTGGAAAACAGGCATCGGGCTTCAGCTGGGCAATACAGAATGCATCATGACCGCTGTCGGCGATTTGCGCGGCGGCGTGTGCGTCATTGTTCGCTGATCCGGATCTGCTTGGCAAGGCAGCGGGCCACCAGTGGCGCCACAGTATAGACATCGAGCAGTTCGTCGCTTTTGACCCCGGGGAAGGTGTCGGCGCCGATGATCCTGTCGATGCCGTGGGTCTTGAATTTTTCCCGGGCGTTGCCGGCCAGGATCAGGTGCGTGGCGATGAGGATCACCCCGGTTGCGCCGGCATCCCTGCAGCGTTCCGCGGTCTGGATGATGGAGCCGCCGGTGCGGATCATGTCGTCGCAAATGACCGCGGTCTTGCCTTTGACCACGCCGGCCACCTGGCCGACCATGGTCTTGTCCATGGCATAACGGTCCTTGTCCGCCGCGGTATGCGGCACCTTGAGCAAATCGGCGAGCCGGGCCACCCATTTGCTGCGGCCGTAATCCGGGGAGACGAGGACGAAATCCCGCAGTTTGCTCTCCCGGATTTTTTTTACCAGCAGTTCGTTGGTGTGGATGTTGGTGGTGTGGATGCCGCCGCAGTGGGCGTGGAGCACGGATTCGGAGTGGAGGTCGATGAAGGCGACAAAGGCGGGATGGGCCCGGAATATCTGGCGGGTGCGGGTGATGCCCTTGGCGATCTCGTGGCTCTCCGGTTTTGCCTGCTCCATGGTGGAATAGCCCAGGTAGGGCACCACCACGTTGACGGTGTGCGCCTTGAGCAGGTGCGCCCCGTCGATGAGGTCGATGAGTTCCTGATGGGTCGCGTCGTTGGGGGTCGCGCCGATGATGATCAGATCCCGGCCGGCGATATCCTCTGGAAAGGCATGGTAGATCTCGCCGTCGCTGAAAAACTTCTTCTGCATCGGGTGAAAGGGAATGCGCAGCTCCGCGGCAACCTTTTGGGCAAATTCGCCGGAGGCCTCATTGGCGACCAGGATGATATTTTCTCGATCGGTACTCTGCATGATAAAACCTTGAAATGGGGAGTTACTCCGGTTCGCAGGCGCGCCCCCGCAGGCTGAAGAAGAAGGAAAGCGCCTTTTGCACCCTGGCGGAAAAAAGTTTTCTGGCCAGATGGGCGCCGGCAACCTTCTTGTTGATTTCGCCCAAGCTCGGATAGGGGTGCATGGCTGCCGCCAGGGTGGATAGCCGCACGCGGCCGTTCAAGGCGGCAACCCATGGCCCGAGCAGTTCGCCGGCATGCGGCCCGAGGATCTGGACGCCCAGCGGCCTTTCCTTTTCGTCAAGGAGGAGCTTGATTCTGCCGGCCGTTTCTCCCTCGGCCCTGGCCCGGTCGTTGTCCAGAAATTCTTCCGTCCAAACCGTATAGCTGATCCCCGCCTCTTTTGCACGTTTTTCATTATAGCCGATGGAAGCGAGTTCCGGTGCGGTGTAGGTGCACCAGGGCAGCCATCTGTAGTCTGTTTTGCGGGGCAGATGGAGGATGGCGTTGCCGATGACCACTCCCCCTTCGTAGCCGGCGGCGTGGGTGAACTGGTGGCTGCCGGTGACATCGCCCGCTGCATAGATATGGTTGTGGCCGGCCCGGAGCCGGTTGTCGACGGTGATGCCCTTGGTGGAGTGTGCGATGCCGATGGCCGCAAGGCCCAGGCCATCCACGTTGGCGGCGCGGCCCTGGGCGACAAAGAGGCTCTCCGCCCTGAGGGTGATCTTCCGGCCGGAGGAGGTGTCCCTGATGGTGAGTTCCCGTTCCGGGCCCAGGTCGCGACAGTGGAGCGGGGTGGCATGCAAGTGAAAGGTGATGCCTTCCGTGGCGAGCACCGCCATGAGTTCGTCGGCAAGATCCTTGTCCTCCTTGCTTAGAATCTGACCGCTGCGTTGGACAATGGTCACCCGGCTGCCGAGGCGGGAGAAGGCCTGGGCCAATTCCACGGCAATGGGGCCGGCGCCGAGGACGATCATGGAGGCGGGCAGGCGTTCGAGGGAGAAGATCTCCCGGTTGGTGAGGAAGGGGGTGCGGGCGAGGCCCTCAAGGCTGGGAATGGCCGGGGATGAGCCGGTGGCGATGACCCAGGCCCTGGCCGTGATACTTCTGCCGTTCAGCATCACGCTGTGTTCATCACGGAAATGTGCATTTCCGAATTCGACCTTTGCGCCCAGTTTACAAAATCGTTCAACAGAGTCATGGTGCTGGATCGTGGCAATGACAGAGCGGATTCGCTCCCGGACCTGTCGAAAGTCCACCGCCGGCACAATCGGTTGCGGCAGGCCGAATCCGCCGCTGTTCTTGAGCAGGTGGTAGACGGCGGCGCTTTTGATCAGGGTCTTGCTGGGCACACAGCCATAATGGAGGCAGTCTCCACCCAGATGAGGCTCTCTTTCGATGAGCAGGGTTTTTGCGCCGAGTTGCGCGGCTCCGGAGGTGACAGTCAGTCCGGCCGCGCCTCCGCCGATGACCCCGAGGTCAAAATCAAAGGTTCCCACGGGTGCGATCCTGCCGCGGCTGTTTTTTTAACAAAAATGTATATTTATTCATTTGTTTTCTAATTTTATTTTACATAAATGTTGTTTGTCGCTGGAGCGGGCGGTGGGCCTTGTGGGTGTTGTCGTTTGGTAATTCCTTCTATATCAATGGGTTGGGTGCTTTGGTTTTCTTTTTTTCGCGTTTGGCACATTCTTTGATAAGGCAGTGATCAGATTGTATCACACTCTCTGGTGAGCGTGGAACGTTTTCATATGATAAGGCCAAAAGGAGGAAGAGGAATGAAGAAGATCGAGGCGATAGTCAAGCCCTTCAAGCTTGATGACCTGAAAGCAGCCATGGCTGAGCTCGGCGTTCAGGGGATGACCATCACGGAAGTGAAAGGGTTCGGCCGGCAAAAGGGGCACACGGAGATCTACCGAGGCGCGGAATATGTGGTGGATTTCATACCCAAGGTGAAGGTGGAGATCGTGGTCGCCGCCGAGATGGTGGACAAGGTGGTGGCCGCCATCGTGGCCAGTGTCAAGACCGGCAAGATCGGAGATGGCAAGATTTTTGTCCTGCCGGTGGATTCGGTCTGTCGGATCAGGACCGGCGAAACGGGAAAGGAAGCAATCTAAAGGGATTAATCAGGGCCGGGCAGGCCTGTGAGATTTGTTTAAGGAGGAAAAGATGAAAAAGAAATTTTTGTTAGCTCTTGTTCTGCTGGCCATCCCGACCATCGGCTGGGGCGCGGAGGAAGCGGTTCCCACGGTGGCGGGCAATGCCGAGGCCATCAGCGGGGTGCAGACCCATCTTGATTATGTCTGGACCCTGGTGGCGGCCGCCCTGGTCTTCTTCATGCAGGCGGGATTTGCCATGGTGGAGGCCGGCTTTACCAGGGCGAAGAACTCCATCAACATCATGATGAAGAACCTCATGGATTTTGCCGTGGGTTCGCTGGCATTCTGGCTGGTCGGCTTCGGCCTGATGTTCGGCGTCACCACCACCGGCTGGTTCGGCACCGACGGCTTCATGCTCAGTGATTTCACCGTGGGCGGTGATCCCTGGGTTCTTGCCTTCTGGATGTTCCAGTGCGTGTTCGCCGCCACCGCCGCCACCATTGTTTCCGGGGCCATGGCTGAGCGGACCAAGTTTGTCAGTTACCTTGTATACAGCGCCGCGATTTCCGCGGTTATCTATCCTGTTTTCGGGAGCTGGGCATGGGGCAGCCTCTTTCACGGCGGCGGCTGGCTGGAAAAGCTCGGCTTCATCGATTTCGCCGGCTCCACCGTGGTCCATTCCATCGGCGGCTGGGCCGCCCTGGCCGGGGCCATCGTCCTCGGGCCGAGGATCGGCAAATATGGGAAGGATGGGAAGCCCCGGGCCATCCCCGGTCACAATATTCCCATGGCAGCGGTTGGCGTCTTTATTCTCTGGCTCGGCTGGTTCGGTTTCAACCCCGGGTCCACCACGGCCGGCAACAAGGATATCGCCATGATCTTTGTCAATACCAACCTGGCCGCCGCCGCCGGCTGTGTCGTGGCCATGCTCACCTCCTGGTTCATCTTCAAGAAGCCTGAGATCGGCATGAGCCTGAACGGTGCCCTGGCTGGTCTGGTCGGCATTACCGCCGGCTGCGCCAACGTCACCCCGGGCAGCTCCATCGTGATCGGCGCCATTGCCGGCCTGCTTGTGGTGCTTTCCGTTCTCTTCTTCGACAGGATCAAGGTGGACGACCCGGTGGGCGCGGTATCCGTTCATGGTGTTTGCGGCGCCTGGGGTACCCTGGCCGCGGGCCTTTTCAACATGGAAGGCGCCACGGCCGGCATTGTCGGCGTACAGCTGGCAGGTATTGCCGCGGCCTTTGTCTGGTCCTTCGGCACCTGTTTCATCCTCTTCAAGATCATCAAGGCGGTCATCGGCCTGCGGGTTCCCGAAGAGGAGGAGATGGAGGGACTCGACATCAGCGAGCACGGTGGTCACTCCTACTACGATTTCCAGATGGGTTCCAAGCAGGCCTGATTTTTCCCGGCCTCTGGATCTGGCGAGCCGATGGCCTCCCGCCTCGGCTCGCCGCTCTCCGCGGTACCGAAAGAATTCTGCGGTCACGGTTTTGATAAACTTGCATCAGGGGGGCTGTTTCCGTGAAGTTTTTGATCCTGCAACATACGCCCTGGGCTGAGCCGGGCCGACTGCTCTGGCGGCAGGCGGAACTACACGGCCTTGACTTCCAGATCGTCAAGGTCTGGCAGGACTGGATCCCTGATTTCAGCGACTACAGCGGAATTATTCTCCTGGGTGGCTCGCCCAATGTCGGCCAGGAGGAGAAGTATCCGTTCCTTGTCGAAGAGCAGCGTTATATCAAGAGGGCGATCGCGGCGGACAAGCCCATCCTGGGGTTCTGTCTCGGTCATCAGCTGTTGGCTTCGGCCCTGGGGGGCGCGGTGGGCCCCAACTTCAAGCCGAGCATCGGCTTCGTGCAAGGCCACCTGACCCACAACGGCCGGGAGCATCCCGCCTTTGCCAGACTTGGCAAGATTTTTCCCCTTTTTAAATGGCACAGCCAGACCGTGCTGGAGCCGTTGCCGAAACACCTCTCCCTGCTTGCCACCTCGGAGCAGTGCCAGGTGGAGGCTTTTTCCCTGGCCCAGCGCCCCCATATTCTCGGAGTGCAGTTCGACAACCATGCCGCCTTGCCGGAAGATGTCACGCGGTGGCTCGAAAAGGACTGGCAGTGGCTGGCTTCATTCCGTTCCCTGGTGGTCAAGCCCGGTGATCTGCTTCAGGAGGCGATGCGCCTCCAGAGCCAGGTCGGCGAGGATTTTGACCTGTTTTTTTCCGATTATCTGGCCCTGGTCCGCTGAGGGCCGGGCTTGCCCGTTTCTTCCAATCGCCCTCGTCACGGGGGTGTTCCCCTTTTTGTCGTCCCTTGTGCTACGACGGGTTCCGTTCCCGCTTGGTGGGCTGGTCAACTGCCCACCAGATCCATCACGGCATCATGCCGGTCCGCTCGCGTGCCCTTGCCGCTGCCCTGGTTCTGTTCATGGTGTGAGGCGGGGGAGGGCGATGGCGAATTTTTTGATGCGGTATCCCATCTGGCGCTGGGTGAGCCCCAACTCCCGGGCGGCTCTCGCCTGCACCCAGCCGTGTCTTTTCAGGGCGGTGAGCAATTCCTCCTTTTCCATATCCCGCAAGGACTTTGGTTTGTCGATGGCGGTGGGGGATTCCCGTCCCGTATCGGCTCTTCCGGCGCCGGCTGTTGGCATGCGGCAGGAGGGGGCGTTCGGCTCCGTCGTCTCGGGAGCCGCCGTTACATAACTGGGCAGTTCCTGCGAAACAATGGTGTCGCTGTCCGCCATGATCACCAGGCGTTCAAGGAGGTTCTGCAGTTCGCGGACATTGCCCGGCCAGTGGTAGGCGCATAGCAACTGGACCACCGGGCTAGAAAGGCGGACGTCGCGGGAGTTCATGCGGTTGCTTTCCCGCAGGAAATGGTCAAGGAGCAGGGGGATGTCCTCCCGGCGTTCCCTGAGGGGCGGCAGAACCACGGGCACCACGTTGAGGCGGTAAAAAAGATCCGCCCGGAAGGTCCCCTGTTCGACACACTCTTCCAGACTGCGGTTGGTGGCGGCAATGATCCTTACGTTCACCTTGATGGTCTGGGTGCCGCCCAGGCGTTCGAACATCTGCTCCTGGAGCACCCGGAGAAGTTTGGCCTGCAGCGCCAGGGGCAGCTCCCCCACCTCGTCGAGAAAAAGGGTGCCGCCGTCCGCCAGCTCGAACCGCCCTTTTTTGAGGCCGATGGCGCCGGTGAAGGCGCCCTTCTCGTGGCCGAGCAGTTCGCTTTCCAGCAGATTCTCTGGCAGGGCCGCGCAGTTGATCTTGATGAATGACTTTTCCGCCCTCGGGCTGGCCTGGTGAATGGCCCGGGCAACCAGTTCCTTGCCGGTGCCGGACTCGCCAAGGAGCAGGGCCGTGGCCCGGCTGGGGGCGACCTTGTCGATATAGTTGTACACATCCTGGATCCGCTTGCACTGGCCGATGATGTTGTGCTGGCTGAAGCGGCTGCGCAGTTCCTTTTTGAGCAGGAGGTTTTCCTCCACCAGAACCTTCTGCCGGTGGGAAACCGTCTTGTGCAGGCGTAGAAACTGGGCGATCAGCATGGCGACCACAGTGAGGAAGCGGATGTCTTCCTCGAAGGAGATTTCCGGGCCGAAAAGGCGGTCCACGGAAAGCACGCCCACCGGCGCCTCGGGCAACATTACCGGGACGCCGATGAAGGATATCTCCCCTTTGGGCAGATGGGCGCGGGCGCCGGTGCGGTTCAGGAAGAGCGGCTCGCTGTGGATGTCGGGTACGGCAAATGGGTAGGCGCTCTGGAAGATCCGCCCGATAACGCCCTCGTTGGGTCGGTAGATGCCGCGCCGTTCCTCCTCTTTGCTGAGGCCGTATGAGGCAACAATGGAGAGCTGTTCGCCGTTATCCTCCTGCAGTACCAGGGTTGCCCGCTCCATGCGCAGGGTTTCGTGCAGGATGCGCAATACCTCGGAGAGGGTTTTGTTGATGTCCAGAGCCGAGCCGATCAGCTGGCTGATCTGGTAAAGGGCCTGCAGTTCCAGGTGTTCGGTGGGGTAGTCCGGTCGGGTCATTGGTCTGTTCGGTCTCGTTAATGGTTCCTTATTTTGGGGTGGTAGCCGTATGGTAGGATTATTTGCAATAAGTATTCCTTTGCTTCAAAAATGTAACTTATATGACAAGTATGCTGTTTAACTATGCAGTTTTTTAAGTAAAATTTAATTTTCTGCACCGAGTGACATCTGTTTTTGCAATGCCAAAAATGTAATTTTTTATGTTTTGCCCATTATTTTTATACATAAGTGTAAATAACGTATGTTCCTCCATTTTTGTAGCCAAGTTTACAAAAATGGAGTTTGGGTCAAACCGTGTTTTTTGGGATCTGTTTAAAATAAAATGATTAAAATCAATTATTTGTTCTGAAATTGTCCCTCTCTTTCCTCCTCTGGCATACCCTTTGCGTTAAGAGTATGCAACGGCAGCGCAAGCCAACAACAAGGGAACTTGAAAACCTATTCAATAACAGAGCAAGGAGGAGTAGCAATGCGCAAGGTGGCAATTTACGGAAAAGGCGGCATAGGCAAATCAACAACCACCCAGAACACCGTGGCCGGTCTGGTGGAATTGGGCAGAAACGTCATGGTCGTGGGCTGCGATCCCAAGGCGGACTCGACCCGGCTCCTGCTGGGCGGCCTGGCCCAGAAGTCGGTTCTCGATACCCTGCGCGAGGAGGGCGAGGATGTCGAGCTCGACGATATCCGCAAAAAAGGCTACGGCGGCACATGGTGCGTCGAGTCCGGCGGGCCCGAGCCAGGCGTCGGTTGCGCGGGCCGCGGCATCATCACCTCCATCAATATGCTGGAATCCCTCGGCGCATACGAAGAGAGCGAAAACCTGGATTATGCCTTTTACGACGTCTTGGGCGACGTGGTGTGCGGCGGCTTCGCCATGCCCATCCGCGACGGCAAGGCGGAGGAAATCTACATCGTCGTCTCCGGCGAGATGATGGCCATGTACGCGGCCAACAACATCAGCAAGGGCATCATGAAGTTCGCCCAGAGCGGCTCCGTGCGTTTGGGCGGGCTCATCTGCAACTCGCGCGCCGTTGACAACGAAGAGGAGATGATCTCGGAATTCGCCAAAAAGCTCGGCACCCAGATGATCTACTTCGTACCCCGCGACAACGACGTGCAGCGGGCAGAGATCAACCGGAAGACCGTTCTCGAGTGGAACCCCGAGGTCAAGCAGGCGGACGCCTACCGCGGGCTGGCCAAGGCAATCGACGAAAACAAGAATTTTGTCATCCCCACCCCCCTGGAGATCGAGGAGCTTGAGAAGCTCCTGATGGACTACGGGTTGATGAACTAGAAGGTGGCTGACAGCTTCGCGCTTGCAGCTATTCGCTGAACCAAACCAGCAGTGAACAACATTACTCACAATGGAGAAACACCATGTTGACTATGATTAGAGCAATTGTCCGGCCGGAAAAAGCAGACAAGGTTCTTGCCTCCCTCATGGAGGCGGGCTTTCCGGCGGTTACCAAATATTCCGTGGCCGGGCGCGGCAAGCAGCGCGGCATCAAGATCGGCGAGGTTACCTACGACGAGCTGCCCAAGGTTATGCTGATGAGCGTCATCAACACGGCGGACAAGGATTATTTCATCGAAACCGTGATGAATACGGCCCGCTCCGCCGGCAAGGGAGCCTTCGGCGACGGCAAGATTTTCGTTTCCGAAGTGGAGGAGTCCTACACCATCAGCTCCGGGGTCAAGGAAACCGCCTATGCCTCGGAAGGGGTGGCGCCATGAAAGAGGTCATCGCCATCGTGCGCATAAACATGATGAATCAGACCAAGCAGGCCCTCACCGACTGCGGCGTCGACGCCTTCTTTGCCCACGAGGCCCAAGGCCGCGGGGTGGGATTTGTCAGCCCGGCGCTCCTTGAAGGGGCGGTGCGTGGGCATGAGGAAGCAGCCGCTCTCTTGGGTGAAAAGGGTAAGCTCTACCCGAAACGGATGATCACCGCGGTCGTGGAAGACTCCATGGTGGGCTGCGTGGTGGAGACCATTATCAATACGAATCAGACCGGCATGCCTGGCGACGGCAAGATTTTTGTCCTGCCCCTTGGCGACGCGGTTCGGGTCCGGACAGGCGAGACGGGCCTCAAGGCCATCTCATAGGGAGGTAGCTATCCAGCAGCACCCCATCTGCGTCGCAGTCTCACTGCGTTCGTTTAGCTGTCATCGGCCTGTTCGTGTGCGGGCAGCACACTTCGCAGGCCTCTTCCTAGCATCTGGGGCACTGCTGAACAGTTACAGTTCAGTGATTTACGTCCGTTTCCGGCATTATGCTGGATAGTTATAAGGAGAAAATACAATGGCAACAGCAACAAAGAAAAAGCTGGTGCAGTGGGCCCCTGCCGATGTCAAGTCGGCGCTCCTTGAGAAGTACCCGCCCAAGGTGGCCCGTAAACGCGCCAAGCAGATCATGATCAACGAGGCACAGCAGAACGAAACTCCGGAGCTCACCGCCAACGTGCGCACCATTCCCGGCATCATCACCATGCGCGGCTGCACCTATGCCGGCTGCAAGGGCGTTATCATGGGGCCGACCCGCGATATCGTCAATCTGGTGCACGGTCCCATCGGCTGTAGTTTTTATGCCTGGCTGACCCGCCGCAACCAGACCGATCCCGGTCCGGACGGGGAAAACTACATGAACTACTGCTTTTCCACGGACATGCAGGAGCAGGACATCATCTTCGGCGGCGAAAAGAAGCTGGCTGCCGCGATCCAGGAGGCCTACGACCTCTTTCATCCCAAATCCATCGCCGTGTTCGCCACCTGTCCGGTGGGGCTGATCGGCGACGATATCCACACCGTGAGCAAGAACATGAAGGAGAAATTCGGCGATTGCAACGTCTATGCCTTTTCCTGCGAAGGGTATAAAGGGGTGAGCCAGTCCGCGGGCCATCACATCGCCAACAATCAGGTGTTCCGACATCTGGTCGGGCAGAATGACGAGGTAAAACCGGGCAAGTACAAGATCAACCTTTTGGGTGAGTACAACATCGGCGGCGACGGTTTCGAGATCGACCGGATCTTCAAGAAATGCGGGATCACCTGCATCTCGACCTTTTCCGGCAACTCGACCTATGACCAGTTCGCCTCCTCCCATACCGCGGATCTCAATGCGGTCATGTGCCACCGCTCCATCAACTATGTGGCGGACATGATGGAGACCAAATACGGCATCCCCTGGGTCAAGGTGAATTTCATCGGCGCCAAGGCCACGGCCAAGAGTCTGCGCAAGATCGCCGGGTATTTCGGCGAAAAGGAGCTCATCGACAGGGTGGAAAAGGTCATCGCCGAGGAGATGCCCGGGGTGGAAGCGGCCCTGGCCGAAATTACCCCCCGGACCGAAGGCAAGACCGCGATGATGTTTGTCGGCGGCTCACGGGCCCATCATTACAAGGAACTCTTTGACGAGCTGAAGATGAAAACCATCTCCGCGGGCTATGAGTTCGGGCATCAGGACGATTATGAAGGTCGCCAGGTGCTGCCCAATATCCAGGTGGATGCGGACAGCCGCAACATCGAGGAGATCGAGGTTGAGGCGGACGCAACCCGTTTCAAGCCGCGCAAGAGCGAGAAGGAAATGAAGGCCCTCGAAAAGGCGGGCTACAGGTTCAAACATTATGACGGCCTGGCCGCGGACATGGACAAGGGTACGCTTATCATCGACGATCTGAACCAGTACGAAGCGGAGAAACTCGTCGAATTGATGAAGCCGGATATCTTTTGCGCAGGCATCAAGGAGAAATATTCCATCCAGAAACTTGGCGTGCCCATGAAGCAGCTGCACAGCTATGACTCCGGCGGTCCCTATGCCGGTTTCCATGGGGCGATCAACTTCTACAAGGAGATCGACCGGTTGGTGAACTCCAAGGTCTGGGGTTTCATGAAGGCCCCCTGGCAGAAGAACCCGGAACTCTCCGCCTCCTATGTGTGGGAGTAAAGCGGCTGCGCCGGGTTGGAAGTGAAAGGTTAACAATGAAAAGTGAAAAGTGGAGGATGGCGAAGAGAGTTTTCCCGTTCTTCACTCTTCATTCTTCACTCACTACTTGAGGATACAACAATGCTCTTACGACATACCCCGAAAGAAATAACAGAGCGCACGGCCCTGACCATCAATCCGGCCAAGACCTGCCAGCCCATCGGCGCCATGTATGCGTCCCTCGGCATCCACGGATGCCTGCCGCACAGTCATGGCTCGCAGGGTTGCTGCGCATATCACCGCTCCGCCCTGACCCGGCATTACAAGGAGCCGGTCTCCGCCTCCACCAGTTCTTTTACGGAAGGGGCCTCGGTTTTCGGCGGCCAGGCCAATATGCTGCAGGCCATCAATAATATATTCACCGTCTATAACCCCGAGGTGATAGCCATCCACACCACCTGCCTCTCCGAGACCATCGGCGACGATCTGCCCCAGATCAAGAAAAAGGCGGCGGCGGAAGGAAAGATCCCCAAGGGCAGGTATGTGATCAGCGCTTCCACCCCGAGTTACGCGGGATCGCACGTCACCGGCTTTTCCAGCATGGTCAAGGCCATGGCCGGGATGGCCGAATCAACCGGGAAGAAGAACGGCAAGGTCAACATCATCCCCGGCTGGGTGGAGCCCGCCGACATGGAGGAGATCAAGCGGATCACCGGGATGATCGGGGTAAAGACCATCCTTTTCCCGGACACCTCCGGCGTATTGAACGGCCCGCTTTCCGGCGAGTACAAGATGTTTCCGGAAGGCGGCACCACGGTGGCCGAGCTGAAAAGCACCGGGGATTCCAAAGGGACCCTGGCCCTGGGGGAATGGTGTTCCGCCGATGCGGCCCGCGAGCTCGACAAGCAGCACAAGGTTCCCTGTTCGGTATTGGACATGCCCTTTGGCCTCAAGGCCACGGATCGTTTCATCGATGCCCTGCGGACCATCGCCGGGGTGAGCATTCCCGAGGAGATTGCCCACGAGCGCGGGCAGCTGGTGGACATGATTTCGGACATGCACCAGTATCTCTACGGCAAGAAGGTGGCCCTGGTCGGCGATCCGGATCAGCTCATCGCCATGACCGAGTTTCTGGTCTCCATGGATATGAAGCCGATCCACATCGTCACCGGCACCCCGGGCAAGAAGTTTGAAAAAAGGATCAAGGAGCTCACCAAAGACATGGGCTGCAAGGTCAACGTCAAGGCCCAGGGCGACATGTTCCTGCTCCACCAGTGGATCAAGAACGAGCCGGTGGACCTGATCATCGGCAATACCTACTGCAAGTATATCGCCCGGGACGAGGACATTCCCTACGTGCGCTGGGGCTTCCCCATCCTGGATCGGCAGGGGCACCAGTACTTCCCCACCGTGGGCTACAAGGGCGGCCTCAGGCTGCTGGAGAAGATCCTCGGTGTTTTGCTCGACCGCAAAGACCGCGACGACACCGAGTCGAAGTTCGAGCTGGTCCTGTAGATCCCTGCTTTGCAGGGTTGAAAAACAGGGGCCGGATTGCAATCCGGCCCCATCATGAAATGGCGTCGGCGGGGGAAGTGTTTCCCCCGCCGCGTCTTCCCTGAACTCCGGAGGCTGGTGTGACCATTATCCATTTTCCCAAGACCAAACAAGGGTGCGGCAACAGGATTCCCGAGTGGCTTCCCCTGCCGGTGGCCCCCCAGGCCGCAGCCCGTCTCCGTTTTTGCGGTGAGGAGAAGCTGCCCCAGGCGGTGCCCCTCCGGGGCGCGCTCACCTGGATCGCGGATCTGCTCGCCCAGGGAAACGAGATCAGGGGGTTGGATATCCATGGCCCAGGCGATCCTCTGGCCACCCCGGCCATGACCAAGGATATCCTGGCCGTGTTGCGGGAGCAGTATTCCCGGTTGCCCCTGGGCATAACCACCCTGGGCCTCGGCCTGGCCGAACATGCCGGCCTGTTGGCCGAGCAGGGAGTTGCCAGGGTTACCCTGCTGGTGGATGCGGTCACTCCCCAGGCAGTCAAGAAAATCTACACCTGGATCCGGCCCGGCAAACGGAACACCCCCCTGGCGGAAGCGGCCGAGATCCTGATCGAGGCGCAAGCCAAGGGAATCGCGGCCTGCAAAGCGGCAGGCATTGCGGTTTTTGTCCAGACCACGGTGTATGTCGGGGGCAATGACCAGGAGATCGAGGAGATCGCCCGCTGGGGTTCCGGTCTCGGCGCGGAGTCCATGAGTGTGCTGCCCGGAAAGGGATGGCTGAACAAGGAAGAAAAGCTGCCCCTGCCCTCGCAGGAGACCATGGCGGCCCTGGCGAAAAAGGCGGCGCGATACATCACGGTCGTGTGTCTGCCGGAGCAGGCGGTCCGAGGCGAGCGCATCCCCTCGGTCGATGCAGGCGGCCTGGGCGTGCCCAAGCCGACCACGGCCAGGCCCAATGTGGCCGTGCTCAGCGCCAACGGCATGGATATCGATCTCCATTTCGGTCAGGCCATCAAGGCCTTGATCTACGGCCCAAGGGAAGACGGCCTGGCCTGCCTGCTCGAGACCAGGGATCTTCCCGAACCCGGCAGCGGCGACAGCCGCTGGGAGCAGGTGGCGGAAATTTTACATGATTGTTTTGTCCTTCTGGCCGCCAGCGCCGGGCAAAAGCCCCGGGATATCCTGGGCCGCCACGGCCTGACCGTGCTGTTGCTGGAGGACAATGTCGAGGGCACGGTGGATGTGCTCTACGGCGGCGGCAAGAAAGGAAAAAACAAGAAATAGTATTCAACATAGAGAGGAGAGATTCAAAATGGCCATACCAGCGCGTCAGATCATCGTTTGTCAGAGCTTCCGGGTTGCCGGCGACAAGAAGGGCATTTGCCACAAGCAGACCGAAGGGTTTCTGCAATACATCGAAGAAGAGGTACTCGACCGGGGGCTGGACTGCCTGATCAGCGCCACCACCTGCCTCAAGCAATGCGACTCCGGGCCCATCATGGTGATCCAGCCGGAGAATTGGTGGTTCAAGGGCGTGGACAGCGAAGAGGCCATCGACGCCATCCTGGACGGCCTTGAGGATGGCGAGCCGGCCGCCGACTATCTCATCTCCGCGTAGGGAGGAAAACGCCATGGGTCTAAAACCCCTGGGGGTGGTGAAAACCATTGTCGAGGCGGCGGGGATGGGTATCTCCTATGTCTATGATGATCTGGTCTTTCTGGAGCACAACTCCTTTTTGCTCCAGTTCACCGGCAACGACCGGGAGATCACGGTCCACGTGAACAGCGAGGCGGACGAGGCCACGGTGCATGGCGATATAGGGCGACTGCGGGAGGCCGCCCGCAATGTTGCAATGCAATGTACCCGAGGGGGGCATTACACCCTGGCCCCGGAGGGAGAGGGTTCCATCCGCATCGAATTCAGTGGCTGAGCCGGGAGGGGAGCATGGCACACGCAGTGATACGACCTGCCAGGCCTGACGACCTCGATGCGTTGGTGGATCTGCTCCGGATTCTTTTTTGCATCGAGGCGGACTTCGACTTTGATGCGGCCCGGCAGCGTCAAGGGCTGGCGATGCTGTTGGCCCACGAGGCGGCGGTTCTTATTGTTGCCGAGGCAGCGGGGCGGGTCATCGGCATGTGTTCCGGGCAACTGACCATCTCCACGGCAGAGGGAGGCTTCGCCCTCCTGGTGGAGGATGTGGTTGTCGCTCAAGGCTGGCAAGGCAAAGGGGTGGGGCGGGAATTGCTGGCAGCCCTGGAGCAGTGGGCCGAGGCCAGAAAGATCGGGCGCCTACAGCTCCTGGCCGACCGGAACAATGCGGCGGCCCTGGAATTTTATCGCAAGCTCGGCTGGCAGTCCACGGAGCTTATCTGCCTGCGCAGACGAATCTAGGTAAAGAGGGAGAATCATGCAGGAATCACGCAAGGATGCAATTGTCAACCTGGCTGGGTTTCCCGCTCCCAACAGCGAATCCATCAAGGGGTGGGAGGAGTTTCTGCGGGAGGGCAATCAGTTCCTGGCCACGGCCAACAATGCCCATGCCCAGCGGAAAGAGGCCTTCACCACCGCGATTCTGTATAATCTGGTGGCCATGGCCATTGAAAAATTGATCATGGCCTTGCTCATGAAAAGCGGCAAGCTGCCATACAACCACACCATGCACGATCTGGTGCAGGCCATTGACGAGTTCTTGCCCGGCGAACTGGCGGGGCTTGGCGAAGAACTCAAGAGGCTGGATAGATTTCAGGATATCTGCGACATGGAGAGCTACTCCATCAGCCCGCCGACCATGGGGCAGATAGGCGGCATGCTCGCCCTGGCCCTAGAGGTGCAGTCGCGAATCATGAACTCCGTTGCCGATTGTTGAAATCGCGGGGAAGCGCGGGCATTGCATCGCCGCGATGGCAACGGATATTAATTGTACACCATATTGATTTTTCAGAAGGAGAACGACCATGGCGAGAAAAGATGTAGAGGCATTGCTTGTTGCCGGCGGCGGAGATAAACATTTGCGGGCCAAATACGATGTCCCCGGCACCCGGGAGGAGTTTGTCGCCCTGGCCGCGGAAGACGGCTACCATTTCACCGTGGAGGAGCTTGACGCGGTGCTCAAGGAGTCCGGCGACGTCTTTGAAAAAAACGGCAACCCGGCAAAGCGGCAGATCTGGTGGGTGTAAGGGCTGTGGCTGGCAGGCCAGTTGCAAGGTCTGCCGGAAAAAAGAGTTGAGGCTGTTACGACCCGAAGGGGGCAGACGAAAATGTCTGCCCCCTACTTTTTGGATTGCGGGCATGGAATTGCGCCTCAACCCGCGCGACTGCGCGGCTTTTTCCCCTTGAAAATGATCATAAACAGAGCTATATTTGTAGCTGATAATTCAAGGAGGGAATGTATGGATACGATCTATGCCGACTACTCGATCAGCATGTCCGAGTTCAAGAAGAACCCGGCGCAGGTACTGCGCTCCGCCGGCGAAAAGCCGGTAGCGGTGCTCAATCACAACCGTCCCGCTTTCTATATGGTCACCCCCAAGCTTTTTGAAGCCTTGGTCGAGAAGTTGGTCGATCTGGATCTGGTTGAGCTTGTCCGCCACCGACTGGCGCACAAAGACACGGCCATCGAGGTGGATATTGACAAAATCTGAAGGCACTCCTGGTGTCCCGAAGTACCGGCTCAAATTTATGCCGGAAGCACTCGCGGAGTGGGACGGTCTCGACGGGAGCATCAAGGCGGTGTTGCGCAAAACGCTCAAAAAGCGTCTCGAACAACCCTGCCCGCCTGGCTCGCGCCTGCATGGCGACCTGCGTAATTGCTACAAAATTAAATTGCGCAAGCAGGGCTACCGTTTGGTCTATAGCGTTGAGGAAGATGTGCTGGTCGTGCTGGTGCTGTCCATCGACAAACGCGAAGACCTGGCTGCTTACCGGTCAGCGGTTGAGCGCCTGCTCTTGGGTAAGCAGGAAAAATGATACGGTAGAGCCTTGCAAAATCCGTCACCCCGGCGAAAGCCGGGGTCCAGCCTTGCCGCAACTGTCAGAAAACACTGGATTCCGGCTTCCGCCGGAATGACGATCCGCTTGTATTTTGATCATTTTGCAAAAGGCTCGGTAGTAAACTTACCTTTCAAGACTTGCCTTCATGTCGTGCAGCGCGTTCCGGCGTGACCTTTGCCGAACCAGCTGCGCGGCCAGCCCCCTTCTCGTAAAACACCACCCCGACGCGCTCGATATGCTCCCGCAGTTTTGCATGGGCGATCTGTTCAAAAATCGAAAGGTCGATCTGGTAGGGCAACAGCAGGTCGTCAAGTTCCTCGATGATGGCGCCAAGTTCCGCCGTGGTCAGGGCCTCGCCGTACAGGGTCAGGTCAATGTCCGAGCCGGTCTTGTAAGTGCCCTTGGCGCGGGAACCGTACAAAACCGCTTTCTCGATGGCTGGAAAGCGGCTGAATACAGTGTGGATTTTTTCCACCGTCTGCGATGGCAGGCCGTGGTTCATGGGCTGGTTTCCGGCTGATTGGCAAGCGCGCCGAAGCGTTGGGCCATTGCGACAAAGGCGGGATGAAACCGGGTCAGAATGTCTTTGGCAACATCCTCCGCGATGTGGGGATCGTAGGTGTGTAAGGCCAGGTTGCGGGCCTTGATCATGTCCATCCATGTTTCCCCGTCATCGAGCAGCCCGTTCCTGAAGGCCTCCCGGGTGGCATTTTTGGAACCGACGATGCCGACAAATCCCTGTTCTTCGAGATAATCCTTCAACACATTCCAGGCAAGTTCGTGGGTAAACTCAAACCCCTGGATTACCCCTTGCTGTTCCAGTTCCGACAAAGCGCGCTGTCTGGATAATTCCACCGCCCTGCTGAGGGTTTGCAACGCATTGGTGTAATTGTCAAAACGCTGTTTCCAGCGAATATCCTTCACTTCGGACTCCTTGCAGTGTGGGGGAAAGCGGGACGGTCATGGTTGTGGGTAACAGCATGGAATCATGGGCGTCCCCGATTCGCTCCCCTTGGTGTAAAAAGGATTAAGATCAAGGATAGCTCGTCTAATTGATCTGAAATCAGTATGAGGAACATCCACAAAGCTGGCCGTCCCCTCTATGTCAGCCTCAAAAAGTCCTTTTGGTGCCCGAGAGGTGTTAATCAGGTCGACATAGCAACCGTAATCCAGTGCGTAAACATTGAAGCGACGACCGGGCACGTCTTGGGCTGATACGCCTTGCCTAATAACGTGAAGAACACGTGCGTCATATAAAAAATCAATCAGTTCGTCTTTGACATCGGAGCCGAGAAGAAAGGCTCTCGCCTGTCGGTGTTGAATAACCTCGTCAATAATCCAGTTCAGCAGATTTTGAGCTAGTGGTTTGCTGCTAACAGCTTGTTGCTTTGCCCTAGTGTACCAAGTTCTAGCAGCAGCTCGAACATTGGGAATTGAGATGGTATTGTCAAGAGCCTTCTGTGCGGCAATGCCAATAATATTGATAGCATCGCGTGGTACGCCTTCTGCGGATCGGACAAATTCCTCAAATGCAGGCATCTGTGTGAACGTGCCATTGATAAACTCAAGCGCAGATTCGGTGACAGTCATTTCATTGGTTACTGCAATGAGTGCACGAACGTGCCGATGAAGAAGGTCGCGAAAGAATTGTTTGGCCAGGCCTGGATTGTTATCGAAGACTAGAAACTCATCCAGGTTGATACTTGTGGCGGCGTCAGCTCCAACTTCAATACCGATATGCCCCATTAATGTATCAGGAATGCGAAAGCGACAACGTTGTTCGATGGCCGCAATTTTAACCGTTACTCCCCGTATCGGAAGGACGGTGCGCCGAAGCAGATCGGCCAAATATGGCTGAAGATCAAGAGGGATTTCACTCCATTCATCCAGAATAATCCATAGTTGAGATTTCGGTAAAGCAAGGACAAGTTTCTCGAGCTCACGGCCAACTGCGCCAAAGCATACTCGCAAACGTTCCTTTCCTTCCTTTTTCGTTCGCCGTTCTTCCGCAGATTGCTCCCTGTCCTCTGCGGTCATGCTCACCGAACCCCGAATTTCAAGTGGGGATATGCCAATATCCGTTTTGATGCCATTTGTAGACATGCGGGTAGAGGACTCTGACTCCTGCGTTTCTACAGTTCCATCGACTACTACGCTGGTAGCTGCGTCGATAAATTTGTCAAGCAAAGGACCGAGCATAGACAAATCGTACTCCTCGGCTTTTTCTAGTATCTCTGTCAATATGTGATCATGAATTACAGAAAGAGAGTCAACGAGGAGCCGTGTTGCTCGTTCAGCAACGGTAAGTCTGGGGTCTGAATAGATTCCTCCTGTTGACCCCATTGTTCGCATGTCGAGTTGAATCGCAATGGCGCCCAGTCGTTGGATTTCGTTCGATAGATACCCGAGAACGTGCGTCTTTCCTGTGCCACGTCTGCCAAAAAGTATTTGGGGGAATTCCGGGGACATAATACTTAATTTCTGTCAACCGGAAGTGAATTCAAACTACAGTGCACCACGAGTCTCAATCGCCTTGTGGCAACTTGAGCAATCTTTTACTGCGCCACACCCTGACAATCCTCACCAGATCTCTGTCCACACGATAAACAATCCGGAAAGGGGGCCGGATCAGTTCCAGCAGGAAATCCTGCTCAAATTCCGGCACCATGCGGCCCATGCGTGGCTGGCTGGACAGCAACTCAATGTCGGCGATAATTTCCGCGACCAATCGGCTGCCGACCTGCACCATTTCCTGGTCGGCATAATGGGCAAGAAGGTCTTCCAGGTCCTGAACCGCAGACTCCGCGAAGGTTATGGGCATCGTCCCGGCCATTTCTAGATCAGTCCCAGCCGTTTTTTCACCTCGTCAATGGGTGTTTCGTGTCCCTGATCCAGCTCCACCATGCCCTTGACCACGGCCCGCATGAAAGAACATTCCTCTTCGGTCTTTTCATAATCCCGCAGATCCTGCACCACCGCCACCCCTCGTCCCCGGCTGGTCAACAGGACAGGCCGATGCGCCTCGGAGACATGCCGTATGACTTTGCCGGGGTTTGCTTTCAGATCGCTTAACGGGATGATATCCTCTGAAAATCTGGTGTTCATGACATGGTCCTCCTTGAGGGGCTATTAACAGCACTTATTGTAGCACCACTCAAAAGTGCTGTACAGCGAAAATCCGGATCATCCCACTGCGTTTATGTTGTTCTCCAAACCCAGCGGTGGCCAGCGGGTGGGGGGTGGGCATCTGCTCGCCGCCATGTCCAGCCGGGCGACGGCTCTGGGAATTGGCCGACTCCAGCTTCTTGCTGACCGCAACAATGCGTAGGTCCTATTGCTCTTTCTCAACACCTATCAGCGAAAATCTCCGCCCCGGGAGATGTGCCACGTTTCCTCGCCATCGGCGAAGAGGTGGCGGCTTTTGGCCGGGAGTGCGTTCCGCGCTGATTTTCTTCCGCTATTGCCCTGTTTCCTTTCCGGCCCGCTTTGCGCTACAATGCATTGTGCGGGTCAGGCAAGGAAAGGGGGCGGCATGCAACCTATCGACAAACTGCTCAGTCGTATCAAATGGGACAAAGCGTTCGGGGCCGCCGTCTTTGAGGTCGGCTATTACGACCGCCTTGCCGCCGCCGTTGTCCGGCGGCCCCTTGCCGATCTGGTTTTTATTCCGGAGGACAAGGCATCCTTTCTCCTCATGGATGAAGAAGGGATTTTCCAGCGGATTCCCCTGCACCGCGTAAGAGAGGTGTACCGGAACGGCGTTCTGATCTGGCAACGGCGCGGATAGGGCTTGCTCTACTCCCCACTGCTCGGGTATTATTGCGGGAAATGGGCGAGCCTGGCCGCCGGCATGCCCCCTTTGCGCGGGAACCGTTATTGTGCAGAAATCCCTTCGTAATCCCCTTGAAATTTACAAGATCCTGCCGCGGACAAACTGTGGCAAGTGCCTGTTGCCTTCCTGTCTGGCCTTTGCCGCGGCCGTGGCCGGGGGAGGGAAGAGGCTCGCGGACTGTCCGGATCTCCATCCGTCCCTGGTCGGGCAGGACGGGACTGGGCAGCCAGGCGGAGCGGGAGCCGGGAGCGAGCAGGCGGAATCCGTCGAAAAGCTGCGGAAAAAGATGGCCGGGGTCGATTTTGCCGCCGTGGCCCCGTTGATCGGCGCCACAGTCAGGGACAACAGGCTGGTGATCAATTCCCTGGGCAAGGATTTTTGGGTGGATGCAAGCGGCGCGGTTTCTTCCGAATGCCATATCATCCCCTGGGTGCAGATGCCGTTGCTCGCCTGCATCATCAACCCGACCCATGCCGAGATCAGCGGCAAGTGGATCTCCTTTCGGGAATTCGAGGGAGGTCTCGACTGGCAGGGGCTCTTTGCCGGCCGCTGCGAGGAGCCCCTCAGGAGGCTGGCCGATGCAAATCCCGGGTTGCTTGCGGACCTCATCGATCTGTTCATGGGGAGAACCATCGACTGGTATGAAGCGGATATCGCCCTCATCCTTCACCCCCTGCCCAAGGTTCCCATTCTCATCTGTTACCAGGCCCCGGAGGGGGATCTGGCCTCAACCCTCACCATCCTTTTTGACCAGTGCTGCGAGCGGAATCTCCCCATCAGGGCGCTCTACGCCGTCTGCGCGGGGCTGGTCCAGATGTTCACGAAAATAGCCGAACGGCATCGGTGAGATTTCGGAGCATCGCCCTCATTCGTCCCGCTTCCGCCGGTGCCGGATGGCCCGGCCCAGGTCGGCCGTCTCTGATTCTTGCGGTTACAGGGGCTGGCTGATTTCGTCCCCGCCGTCGGCGGCGAAGAAATGGGTGCGGCCAGCATAGATGTCCTCGCTGAGAATCTCCACTGCTTCCAACCAGCGGTCAACCTCCTGGCACCAGTCCGGATCGGAGTTGCCGCCCCGACAAGTGGCAACGGTATTGTCGCCATAGGTGATCAACTGCATGCCCGGCAGGGGGCGGATGTTGACTCCTGGTGGAGTGCGGGTCATGGCCATGATTGAGGGACGCTTGTCATGGAGCAGGTTCAGGATCAGGTCTGGCAGGTTGTACAAGGGCAGGTCGCCGGTTGGCAGCGGGCCCGCGCTGCCGTCTATGATGAGCAGAGGGGTGGAGGTGAGTTTTTTGAACATGATGTCCGTAAATTCACCGCGGTCCGGGGCGAGGAGGCCTGATTCAGTGTAGCCCCCGAAGTTGTTGCCCAGAAACGGGAGATGGTCACCAAAGATGACGATCAGGCCATCTGGATCGTTTTGTCGCAAAACCGAGAGAAAATCCATGAGTTCCCTGGATTTGTAATATACGGTGTTTGCGTATGCCTCCACCAGCGGATCGGCGGCCGGGGCGGTGATAACCTTCGGGCGATCAGGGCCGAGGGGATAGTCCAGGTGTCCGAAGAAGGTCAGGATGTAGTTCAGCACCGGAATGCCTTGTTCCCGCAAGGGGCGGATACGTTCGAGCACCTGGCGGTAAAGGGAGGCGTCGCTCAGAAATTCCCGGTTCATGTCATCCAGGGTGAAGTCGTGCAGGGAAAAATAGTGCTGAAACCCCATGCGCCGGTATGCATGGATTCTGTTCCAGAAGATGGGAACATTGGGGTGGGAGGCAATGGTGGTGTATCCTGATTCGGCGAAATGGCGGGGCAGGCAGGGGGCGTCCTGGCGAAGCCTGCCTTCGAAAAAAACCGCATCGTCCATAACCGGAAAGCCGCAGAGGGCCTCGAATTCAGCGTTTGCCGTGTAGCCGCCGAAAACCGGGGAAAGGGCCTGCGGCTTGTCTGCCTCCAGCCACAGAGCCCGGAACCGTGGGTCCAGAGGGTCAGCGGACAGAGCGGCGGCTTCGAGTTGCATCGGGTCCCAGAATGATTCCAGAACGATGAGGTGGACATTGCGCTGTGGCAGCGGTGCCGTTGTCTTCTGGAACCCATTGGCGGGCAGGAACGGTTTTACCTTGAGAACCGCGGCTGCCGCCGTTACTTCGGATTTTGTCGGCGGGAACCTTGCCCTGGCAAGAAAGCGGGCGCTTTCCTGGGTCAGGTGGATCAGAAGTCCGCGCCGTTCAAAGTTGCCCCGCTGATCCCAGACGACATTGCCGAAAGTATTGTCCATTGCCACGGTTATTGCCGATGGCCAGCGGGTCAGGGCGGTTGTGCCGGCGCAGAGGAGCATGGCGGCAATCCAGGCTCTTCTTTTGCGTAGATCCGGCATTCCCAGTAGACCGACAACGGCAGCGGCGCCGATGGCCGCTGCAAAGGCCTGCCGCCAGCCCGGGAGGAGCAGGAAGAGGTTCGGTAAGGCCCGCAAGTCGTCAGGCGTTACCGGTCCGCCCAGGATGGCCACCTTGGCCGCGTTGCCGCAATGCAGAATGGTCAACAGGAGGGCGAGTGGAGCGAAAAAATAGCCCGGTCCACGGGCGATGGCATACAGGAGCGCGCCGAGAAGCAGATGCGCCCCGAGGTCCGTGGCAACGGCAGCGGGAGAAATCGCAACCTCGAAGAAAAAACGGTTCGCTCCTTGCAACAGAAAATACCAGAGGGCAAGAAAGCCCAGGGCTGCGGGCCAGCCTCCGGCGGGATCCCAGATTTCGCGCCAGTATCGACGGAGCATCGCCCTTTCCTGTTTTGCTAGGCAATCCGCTGGATGGGCGGAAGTTCGTGGATGCCGGTGGTGCAAACGTTGAGATCCTTGAGGATGCCGTCGCTTACCCTGTAGATCCAGCCATGCACGGCAAGAGGTTGCCCGGCCTTCCAGGCGTTCTGCACAATGGTGGTGTGGCAGACGTTGGCGACCTGCTCCATGACGTTCAGCTCGCAGAGGCGGTCCAGCCGTTCCTTTTCCGTGGGCAGGGCCTCGATCTCCTCTTTGTGGAAGCGATAGACGTCCTTGATGTGTCTGAGCCAGTTGTCGATGAGGCCGTGTTCGCTGTTTTCGAGCGCCGCGGTGATGCCGCCGCAGTCGTAGTGGCCGCAGACGATGATGTGTCTGACCTTGAGCACCTCCACCGCGTACTGGATCACCGAGAGGCAGTTGAGGTCGGTATGCACCACCACGTTGGCGATGTTGCGGTGCACGAAGATCTCGCCCGGCAGCATGTTGACGATTTCGTTGGCCGGCACCCGGCTGTCGGCGCAGCCGATCCAGAGGTACTCCGGCCGCTGCTGCCTGGAGAGCTTGCTGAAGAATTCCGGGTCAGCCTCCTTGATCTTGGCGGCCCAGTTCTTGTTGTTGTCAAAAAGATGTTTCAAAACCTTCATGGCGTTCCCGGATGTTTTGTTGCGCTCCGTGTGCTTGGCGCGGAAGGAACCTGTTGCTTGCGTTCTGGCGATTGTACCAGGAAATCCCCGCGCTGTCAGCGGAATAACGGAAAAGCGGCCCCTGTCGTTCGTTTTGCCCGGTTGCCGGCAAGGCGGTTTTTTCTTGGCCCGGGCGCAGGAATCCTTCGACAGCGGCAGGGAAAGATGTAAAATTGAACCGGGTGGCGGCCAGTCTCTTCACCATCAACCAAAAACGAGTAAAAAGTAACGGACCGTGCTGATCGATAAGGCTTTTTTCCTTGCCGCCGTTGTTTTTGCCGGCATGCTCTGTCAGTGGATTGCCTGGCGGGTAAAGCTGCCCGCCATTCTCTTTCTTCTTTTCGCCGGGATCATCGCCGGGCCGCTCACCGGCTGGCTCGATTCCGATGCCCTTTTCGGGGACCTGCTCTTCCCCTTCATCTCCCTTGCCGTTGCGGTGATCCTTTTCGAGGGCAGCCTCACCCTGCGTTTTCATCAGATTGCCGGCCTGGAGCGGGTGGTCCGCAATATGATCTCCTTCGGGATGCTGGTCACCTGGCTGATTACCGCCGCCGCCACCCGCCTGGTTTTTGACTTTCCCTGGGGACTGGCCCTGCTCTTCGGGGCGATCACCACGGTAACCGGACCCACCGTGATCGTGCCCATGCTGCGCACGGTGAGGCCCACCGCCGCGGTGGCCAACATCCTGCGCTGGGAAGGGATTGTCATCGATCCCGTCGGCGCGACCCTGGCGGTTCTGGTCTATGAGTTCATCCTGGCCGGCAGCGGCGGCGACGCCCTCGGCCATACCCTGCTCGCCTTTGCCAGGCTCATCGGACTCGGTCTTTTCCTCGGTTCCCTGGCCGGCTATCTGTACGGCGGCATTTTAAGGCGCCATTGGTTGCCGGAGTTTCTCCGCAATGTGGCCACCCTGGGGCTGGTCATCTTCGTCTTTGCCTTTTCCAACAGCATCCAGCACGAATCAGGCCTGCTCACCGTCACGGTCATGGGCATCTGGCTCGCCAACATGCGGGAGGTCTCCCTGGAGGAGATCCTGGATTTCAAGGAGAGTTTGAGCGTTCTGCTCATTTCCGTGCTCTTCATCGTCCTGGCCGCGCGTCTTGATTTCGAACGCTTTATCCATCTGGGCTGGCAGGTGATTTTCATCTTCCTCTCCATCCAGTTTCTCTCCAGGCCTCTGGGCGTGATGCTTTCGGCCCTCGGCTCCAAGTTGAGCTGGCCGGAGCGGCATCTCCTTGCCTGGATCGCGCCGCGCGGCATCGTGGCCGCGGCCATTTCCGCCCTGTTTGCCATCAAGCTGCAGGCGGCTGGCCACGGAGAAGCGGAGCTCCTGGTGCCGCTTACCTTTTCGGTGATCATCGGCACCGTGGTTCTGCAGAGCGCCACCGCCCGTTTCATTGCCAGCCGGCTCGGCGTGGCGGAGCCGGAGCCGAGAGGATTTTTGGTCATCGGCGCCAATCTGGTGGCGCGGACCATCGGCAAGGCGCTGCTGCAGGCAGGATTCAGGGTGCTGCTCGTGGACAGTTCCTGGGAGAAAATCAGCAAGGCCAGGATGGAGGGGTTGGAAACCTATTACGGCGAGCCGGTTTCCGAGCATGCGGACCGTAATCTCGATCTGGTCGGGATCGGAAAATTACTCGCCCTCTCGCCGCGGGGGGCGCTTAATACCCTTTCCTGCATGCACTACCGGATGGAGTTGGGCGCCAGGGAGGTTTTCGCGATTCAGACCGCGGCGGATCTGGAGATGACGACGGAGCGTAAAGCGGTCTCCCGCAAGCAATGGCGCGTTCTTTTCGGGCCGGAGGTCACCTTTGCCGGCCTTGCCACCGCCCTGACCCAGGAGGGTTGGGCGGTGCGCGGCACCACCCTCGGCGAGAACTTTGATTTCGCCGCTTATCAACGGCGGTACGGGCAGGGGGTGATCCCGTTGTTTGCCGTCACCCCCAAGGGAAGGATCGAGGTCTTTACCGTGGAGGATCGGCTGATTCCCCAGCCGGGCTGGACGGTCATCAGTCTGGTGGCAGGGCCGGAGCGCCCTCCTGACCCGGACTGAATGCGGTTTTCCCGCTATTTGTCCAGGGTTTCCCCCAGGCGGTTGCGGATTTTGTCGTAGCGAACCTTATCGCCTTTTTCCAGATTGGGCCGCCTCTCCTTTTCTATCTCCACGGTTTCGCCGGCCGCGCTCTTCAGGACGATGCTCTTTTCCGTAACCTCGACAACCTCATAGGTTTTGTAGAGTTTTTTTGCCTCGACCGCCTTTGCCGGAGCCAGACAGAGGGTCAGGGCAAGCAGCATGGGAATGGCGAGTTTTTTCATGGCGCACCTCCCGGCAGGGTTTTCGGAATGTCTCATGCAGCCATCATATACCCATCCGGCCCGAATGGGAATGGCGGTTTTTTAGAAGGGGAGGCTTGCCAGGGCAATTCCCCGGGCAGAGGTTGGCGGTTCGCATGTGGGCTGTCGCAGGGTCGCTATACTTGGTAAAAGGCAAAGTACAATAGAAATTACAATGAAAGCTCAGCCCCCGGGTCGGCGGCGATGGGATGCCGCCGCTGACCCGGGAGGAGTTTGCGGTCAACTGCGCTTAGAGGCCATGCAGACCGTCATGACACGGTCAGGCAAGGTCGAAACGATCTGCGTTCATCACCTTGGTCCACGCCGCCACAAAGTCTTGCGCAAACTTCTTCTGCGAATCGGCCTGGGCATAAACTTCCGCCACAGCGCGGAGCTGCGAGTTCGAACCGAAGATAAGATCAACACGGGTGCCGGTCCACTTGACTTTGCCTGTCTTGCGGTCACGCCCCTCGAACAGGTCCGCGTCTTGCGAGGTCGGTTGCCAGGTCGTGCCCATATCAAGCAGGTTCACGAAAAAGTCATTGGTGAGGGTTTCCGGCCGTTTGGTGAAGACCCCGTGCCGGGACTGCCCGAAGTTGGCGTTCAAAACGCGCAGACCACCTACGAGCACCGTCATCTCGGGTGCGGTCAGGGTCAGCAGTTGTGCCCGATCAACCAGCATTTCCTCTGCCCTTACGGCGTATTTGGTTTTCTGGTAGTTGCGGAACCCGTCTGCTTTCGGTTCGAGGACACCGAATGACTCCACGTCGGTCTGCTTCTGCGATGCATCCGTACGTCCCGGCGCAAAGGGAACGGTGACCTTGTGGCCGGCTTTCTGGGCTGCCTGTTCGATCGCGACACAACCGCCCAACACAATCAGGTCGGCAAGCGAAACTTTCTTGCCGCCACTCTGCGCACTGTTGAACTCCTTCTGGACGCCTTCGAGGCTTTTGAGCACCTTGGCCAGTTGCTTGGGCTGGTTGACCTCCCAATCTTTTTGCGGGGCCAGGCGAATGCGCGCTCCGTTCGCCCCACCGCGCTTATCGGAACCGCGGAAGGTGGATGCCGATGCCCAGGCGGTGGAAACCAGTTGGGAAATCGACAGGCCCGTGGCCAGGATCTTGCTCTTGAGGGCGGCGATATCCTTCTTGTTGATCAACTTATGATCGACTGCGGGGACCGGGTCTTGCCAGATCAGTTCCTCGGCCGGGACCTCCGGGCCGAGATAGCGGGAACGGGGCCCCATGTCCCGATGGGTCAGTTTGAACCACGCCCGGGCGAAGGCATCCGCGAATTGATCCGGGTTTTCCAGATAGCGCCGCGCAATAGGGGCGTAGATAGGATCGAACTTCAGCGACAGATCCGCCGTGGTCATCATCGGCCGATGCTTTTTGGACGGGTCGTGGGCGTCAACAATCATGTCCTCTTCGGCCACGTTTTTGGCCAGCCACTGATTGGCGCCGGCCGGGCTCTTGACCAGTTCATAGTCATACTTGAGCAGCACCTTGAGATAGCCCATGTCCCATGTGGTCGGGTTCGGTTTCCAGGCGCCTTCAATGCCGCTGCTGATCGTATCGCCTCCCTTGCCGCTGCCGAAGGTGCTTTTCCAGCCGAGGCCCTGCTCTTCGATGGAGGCTGCTTCAGGTTCAGGGCCCACATGGGTCGCAGGGCCGGCGCCGTGACACTTGCCAAAAGTGTGGCCGCCAGCAACGAGCGCAACGGTCTCTTCATCGTTCATGGCCATGCGGCCGAAGGTCACGCGCACGTCACGTCCGGAGGCGACCGGGTCTGGATTGCCATCCGGACCTTCCGGATTCACGTAAATCAATCCCATCTGCACGGCGGCAAGCGGGTTTTCCAGATCCCGCTTGCCGGAATAGCGGCTCTTGGGCTTATCGCTCGTGGCCAGCCATTCCTCTTCTGAACCCCAGTAAACGTCCTCTTCCGGCTCCCAGATGTCCTCGCGGCCGCCGCCGAAGCCGAAGGTTTTAAAGCCCATGGATTCGAGTGCACAGTTGCCGGCTAGGATCATCAGGTCGGCCCAAGAAATTTTGTTGCCGTATTTCTGCTTGATCGGCCAAAGCAGACGCCGTGCCTTGTCAAGGTTCACATTGTCCGGCCAGCTGTTGAGGGGGGCAAAACGCTGGTTGCCGGCGCCACCACCACCACGTCCGTCCCCCATCCGATAGGTTCCGGCGCTGTGCCATGCCATCCGGATAAAGAGCCCGCCATAGTGTCCCCAGTCGGCGGGCCACCAATCCTGGGAATCGGTCATCAGCGCGTAGATATCCTTTTTCAGGGCCTTCAGGTTAAGTTTTTTGAATTCTTCAACATAGTTGAATTTTTCACCCATGGGATTGGACTTGGAAGAATGCTGGTGCAGGATATGCAGGTTCAACTGGTTTGGCCACCAGTCCCGGTTGGATGTGCCTCTGCCGGCAGTTGTTTGGCTGGAGTTACCTGTTATGGGGCATTTGCCAGTTTTGCTCATTTCCGTCCTCCTTAAATGTTTGGTGGTTACAATGCTAGCAAGGCACTAGAAAAAACCGTTTCGATGGTGGAAACCGAAGAAATGCGGCCTGTCTATATTTGTGCTCCCCCTGTGTCCCACTTATTTCGATTATAGTTTTCCCTTGCCTTTTTGCTCAATCAATTAGTTGCTGTTGGTCAATTACTTTATTGTATTTTTTACTAAAACATAAATATTCCTATTTGGTGTCCTGAAAAAAGGCTATTCCCGGGGGGATGAGCCTTTCGCGCATTTTTCACAGATCCCGTGCAGGGTTATGCTCTTCTTGTCCACGCTCCCCCACCCCTTGATCGCTTCCGGCAGTTGCGCCTCGTCAAGGGAAAGCCAGGAAAAATCGGTGATGATTCCGCATTTTCGGCAGATGGCATGGTGGTGCCGTTCCAGGTCGGCCTCAAAGCGGGCCTGGCTCTCCATCGTTTCCACCCTGGTGATGAGTTGGTGCTTTTCAAAAGTAGCCAGCGTCCGGTAAACGGTATCGAGGGAAAGGGTGGGCATCCGTTTCAGCAGACGCTTGTGCAGGGTTTCAGCAGAAGGATGATCGCCGGCCAAGGCCAGTTCCCGAAAAATTTCAAGCCGCTGGTGCGTGAGTTTGAGCCCAGCCTCTCGGCAGGCTTCCTCGAACCGGCCCAGTTGCTTTTGGATCATCGTTGCATTTCTTTTCGGTGCCATATGTCACTGCCCAAAGTAGGAATAATTCTTTTTTAATTTTTATTCCTGTTTGATTTGTGTGTCAAGGCAATATCAGTAAAAAATTGTACGACAAACAGGGTTGGTTTATGCCGGAACTTTTTCTCAACCACATCCGTTCGCTTTACTGATATGATAGCTTAACAGCGTTGTTGTTTTCGCCTTTGCCAGGAATTTTGCTTTGACTCTCCAGGCAGGGCCGTCTGATCCGTAACTGGCGAAACAGGAGAGGATACCGGCTTTACGATATTGGATGTTAGCCTTTGGGGGTGTCGCTGATGAGAGAAATTGGCAAGAGAACATTTCCGTTGGCGGTATTTTCCTTCCTGGTCCTTGGGTGTGGTTCCGCCTTTGCCAATGAAGCCATGGTCGAGGCTGAGATGGCATTTCTGCATGCCAGGGAACTGGACGCGCAAAAGCAGTTTTCCGAAGCGCTCGTTTATTATGAAAAGGCATGTGCGCTGGCCGACAACTATAAAAATTGCGATGCGGAAATAGAAGAAACGAAGTTGCTCCTGGCAAATGAGCGGAAGAGGGAAGAAAAACCCGAGGATGTCAAGGTGTTAAAGGCTTTGGCGCTCAACTACAAGATGAAAAGACATCTTCAGGAGTTTTTTGCTCTCATTCTCGAAGCATATACCATCAAGCCGACCGCGGAATCCGCGGCCAACCTCGCCGTTGCCTATTATGAGGTGGGGAATCTCGAAAAAAGCCTGGAATACGCAAAAATCGCCTCGGATCTTGGCTGGGACAACTATTATACCAAGATCGTCTACATCGCCATTTTGATCGAAACCGGCGAGCAGGAGAAGGGCAAAGCCCTGCTCAGGGCGCTCAGGGATGAAAAAATCGATGAGCAAAAGCAGTGGTATAATGTCGCCTGTGCGTATGCTGCCCTGGCTGACGATGTGAATGCCGTCAAATACCTTCGCAAGGCCATTGATGATCATGAGAAAAACAGGATTACCGCCTGCTATGACAGGAGCTATAATCCAATCAGGGAGTCCCCTCTTTTCCAGGAATTGGTCTATGCGCCAGGAGAACCACTTTCTGGCGACAACCAGGGGGAGAATCTGCGGGAATAGCAAAAGCCGCGGTTTTTCCCTTGTTTTTGCGGAGTTCGTCAGCGAGACATGCGTTCTGTCGCCCCAAAATGTCTTGCCCCCTACCTTTTTGTAGAAAACCTTACAAAAAGTTTTCCTCCTCTTTCCCTCCTGTTTGTTCTGTTCTGCTCTTTTCCCTGTAACACTTTGAATTTGTTTGATTAAAACGATTTTCTTCTGGCTGGCACAGCCCTTGCTCTTACGTGTTGGCAAACAACCAACAGGGAGCTGGAGGCGTTATGCAGGCTGTACTCAAGGAACGACAGGATCAGGTGCATCGCAAGGGGGAGGCCCCCTTTGTCATGGAATGCAACAAGGACAGCCTGGCCGGGGCGGTGAGCCAGCGGGCCTGCGTCTTCTGCGGTTCCCGGGTGGTGCTCTACCCCATTGCCGACGCCCTGCATCTGGTGCATGGCCCCATCGGCTGCGCCGTTTACACCTGGGATATCCGGGGGGCGCTCTCTTCCGGCCCGGAGCTGCACCGCTTGAGCTTTTCCACGGACATGCAGGAACGGGATGTCATTTTCGGCGGCGAGGCCAAGCTTGAAGCCGCCCTGGTCGAGCTCATCGACCGCCACAGTCCCAAGGCGGCCTTTGTCTACTCCACCTGCATTGTCGGCCTGATCGGCGACGACCTCGAAGCGGTCTGCCGCAGGGTGGCGGAGCTGAAGGGCATTCCGGTTCTGCCGGTGCAGTCGGAGGGCTTCAAGGGCAACAAGCGGGCCGGCTACCTCGCGGCCTGTAAGGCCATGCGCCGTCTGGTCGGCATGGGCGACACCGGCGGTATCTCCAAACACAGCATCAACATCCTCGGGGATTTCAACCTGGCCGGCGAGATCTGGCTGATCCGCGAATATTTCGGCCGCATGGGCGTCGAGGTGGTGGCCAACATCACCGGCGACGGCAGGGTCGGCGATCTCCAGCGCGCGCACGGCGCGGCCCTCAATGTGGTGCAATGTTCAGGCGCCACCATGGATCTGGCCAAGATGATGGAGGAGGATTATGGCATCCCTTCCCTGCGCGTCTCCTACTTCGGAGTGGAGGATATGGCCGAGTCACTCTATGCGGTGGCGCGTTTTTTTAATGACGAGGAGATGCTGGCCCGGACCAGGGAGCTGGTCCGGGAGGAGCTCTCCGCGCTCCTGCCCCAGTTGCAGCAGTACCGTGAGAAACTTGCCGGCAAGAAGGCGGCCATCTATGTGGGCGGTTCTTTTAAGGCCTTTTCCCTGGTGAAGGCCTTCCGGATGATCGGCATGCAGGTGGTCATGGTCGGCTCGCAGACCGGCACGCCCGAGGATTACCGGGAGCTTGAAGCGATCTGCGACCCGGGCACCATCATCGTCGACGACTCCAACCCCCTGGAGCTCTCCAGCTTTCTCAAGGAAAAGGAGGTTGACATCTTCGTGGGCGGCGTCAAGGAGCGGCCCATCGCCTACAAGCTCGGGGTGGCCTTTTGCGACCATAACCACGAGCGCAAGGAGATGCTCGCCGGTTTTCAGGGGATGCTCAACTTCGCCCGGGAGGTTTACGGCTCGGTGATGAGCCCGGTCTGGAGATTCGTGCCCAGAAAGGATGAGGGTGTCGTGGAGGAGACAAGATGACGAAGAAACCGCCCAAATACATATCCACCACCAATGCCTGCAAGCTCTGCAAGCCCCTGGGCGCCTCCCTGGCCTTCCGGGGCGTGGAGGGCGCCGTCCCCTTTCTGCATGGCTCCCAGGGCTGCGCCACCTACATGCGCCGCTATATCATCAGCCACTTCAACGAGCCCATTGATATCGCCTCCTCCTCCCTGGGGGAGAAGAACGCCATCTATGGCGGCGGTCCCAATCTCAAGCTGGGGCTCAAGAATGTCACGGCAAAGTACAGGCCGCGGCTCATCGGCATCGCCACCACCTGTCTGACCGAGACCATCGGCGACGACGTGGCCATGTTTCTGGCCGAATACCAGCGGGAGTTCGCCGGCGAGAATGGGCCGGTGCTGGTGCATGTCGCAACCCCGAGCTATTCCGGCACCCATATGGAGGGTTTTCATGCCGCGGTCCGGGCCCTGGTGAGCCAGCTTTGCGCTGAGGGCGAAAAGGGCGGCGTCATGAATCTGCTGCCCGGTTTCGTTTCCGCCGCCGACCTGCGTTTTCTCAAGGAGCTGGTGGCGGATTTCTCCCTGGCCTGCACGGTGCTCCCCGATTTTTCCGAGACCCTGGACGGCCCGGCCCTGCGTGATTACCCGCTGATTCCTGCCGGCGGCACCAGGGTTGCCGATATCAGGCGCATGGGGAGCGCGCCGGCCACCATCGAACTGGGCCGCACCCTGAGCGATTCCCTTTCCGCGGGCCGCTATCTTGAAGAGGCGCACGGGGTTCCCCTGCGCCGGCTCGGCACCCCCATCGGTCTGCGGGAAAGCGATGCCCTCCTGGCGCTGCTTGCCGAGTTGAGTGGCGGTTCAATGCCTTTGCGCCACGCGCAGGCGCGGGGCAGGCTGGTGGACAGCATGGTGGACGGCCACAAGTATCTTTTTGGCAAGAAAGCCATTGTCTATGGCGAGGAGGATCTGGTCGTGGGTCTCACCTCCTTTCTGGCCGAGATCGGCATTGTGCCGGTGCTTTGCGCCAGCGGCGGCCAGAGCGGCAAGCTGGGCGAGGCGATCGCCGGGGTGCTCGCGGATCTGCCGGTGCGGATGCCCGAGGTGCATGAAGGCGCGGACTTTTTTGACATTGCCGAACAGGCCCGTGCCCTCGCCCCGGACCTGATCATCGGCCACAGCAAGGGGTATCCCCTGGCCAGGGAGCTGAAGATCCCGCTCATCAGGGTCGGCTTTCCGATCCACGACCGGCTGGGCGGCCAGCGTATCCTGCACCTGGGCTACCAGGGCGCCCAGCAGCTCTTTGACGCCGTGGTCAACGCGCTGATCGCCAAACGGCAGGATGATTCGGAAGTCGGCTACAGCTATATGTAGGGAACCTGAAAATTAACATTATGAATGCGGAAGTCTGCGCGACGGACAGCGGCGACGGCTTTTGAATTCCCAGCCATAAAAGGAGAATCGGCATGGAAATTTTCGCGGGCAAAGACCTTTCAAAACACCCCTGTTTCAACCCGGCGGTAAAAGGGCAGGCAGGCCGAGTTCACCTGCCGGTGGCCCCGAACTGCAACATCAAGTGCAATTACTGCGACCGCAAGTACGACTGCGTGAATGAATCGCGGCCTGGGGTGACCAGCACGGTTTTAAGCCCCGAACAGGCCTTGGCATACATGGGCAAGGTCCTTGAAAAGGAGCCGCGCATCACGGTGGCCGGCATTGCCGGACCCGGCGATCCCTTTGCCAATGCCGAGGCGACCATGGAAACCATGCGCCTCATCAATGCAAATTTTCCGCAAATGATCCTCTGTCTGGCCAGCAACGGCCTGGCCATCGGACCCTATATCCCCGAGCTGGCCGAGCTGAATGTCTCCCACGTGACCATCACCATCAATGCCGTTGATCCGGAAGTGGGGGCGAAGATCTACAGCTGGGTGCGGGACGGCAAGGTGGCCTTCCAGGGCCGCCAGGCGGCGGAGCTGCTCCTCAGCCGGCAACTGGCGGCGGTCAAGGCCCTGAAGGAGCACGGCCTCACGGTGAAGATCAACTCCATCCTGATTCCCGGCATCAACGATCAGCACATCCTGACCGTGGCCGAGACCATGAAGGATCTGGGCGCGGATCTTTTCAACTGCATGGCCATGTTTCCCAATGTCGGCACGCCTTTTGGCGCTATCCGCGAGCCGAGCAAGGCGGAGATCGCCGCGGTGCGCAACGAGGCGGAGAAGTTTCTGCCGCAGATGCGCCACTGCACCCGCTGCCGCGCCGATGCGGTGGGGTTGCTCGATCAGGACCGGACCGAGGAGATGCGGGGCTGTCTTTCCGCCTGCGCCCAATTGCCGCCCCTGCCGCCGGAGATCCGGCCCTATGTGGCGGTGGCCAGCCTGGAGGGAATACTGGTCAACCAGCACCTCGGCGAGGCCCCCCGGTTTCATATCTACGAAAGGAAGGGCGACGCGTATCAGCTTGTCGAGGAGCGGCAGGCGCCAAAGGTGGGCGGCGGTCTGCAGCGCTGGACCTCCCTGGCTCGGGCCCTGAACGATTGCCGGGCGGTTCTGGTGAGCGGGGTTGGGGAAACCCCGCGGGATATCCTGGAAAAAGCCGGAGTGCGGCCCGTGGAAATGGGCGGCTTCATCATGGACGGCCTGAAGGCGATATACGAGGGCGGCAATCTTTCGCATTTGCAAAAACGTAAAAAATCTTGCGGGGCCGGCGCCTGTGCCGGCTCCGGCGGCGGTTGCCTCTAGCAGGGGGGAGATGAGGCGGTGGGGCGCTGCCCTGGGAAAGGCATTCATTCATGCGGCGCGGCAGAGGACGGGGCTGCGGCAAAAAATCTGGAAGAATATGGGGGATAACGATACAATATTGTTATATTTTGTGCTGAATCAGCTTGTGTGCATGACGACAATGTTGTTTTGCAGAGTGCGTTGTTTGGGGCGGCCTGGCTTGATCAGCCCTTGTTGCAAGGGGTTGTGGCCGGTTTGGTACGCAACTTGAAGAAATACGAGGGAAAGAGCGCATGGGCGTTCGTCTGCAAACCAAGGAACGCAGGCGCCCCGAATTGTCGCGATGGGTTGCAATTTTTACCCCAGGAGAGAGACGATGAAAAATGGTGCGAAAAGAATGTTGAGTGGAGTTGTTGCCGTTGGTCTGTCTGTTTCGGCCTTTGCCGGAATGGCCTTGGCGGAAGAGGAGAAGCCCAGTGCCGACCTCACGGTTGCCGCCTTAAGCCAGTACGTCTGGCGCGGATTCGCCTTCAGCAAGGACAGCATGGTCGTCCAGCCTTCCATGACCGTTGGCTACCAGGGGTTTTCCGCAAACCTCTGGGGGAATCTTGATACCGATCCTTACACCACCGACGGCGCCAACAACCCCAATAACTGGACCGAGACCGATATGACCCTGGCCTATGATTGGGCCATGGGGCCGGTGAGCTTTACCGGCGGCTACATCTATTATGCGCTCGATGGGGCCGAGGATACCCAGGAGTTCTTTCTGAGCGCCGCCCTCGACACCCTGCTCGCGCCCACCCTTTCCGTTTTCCGGGATACGGACAACCTGGCCGGCTGGTATGTCACCCTGGGGGTTTCCCATTCCGTGCCCCTGGTCAATGAACTGACCATCGACCTTGGCGCCAGGATCAGCTATCTGGCCGCCGACGAGGCCAGCTCCTACGGCGAGGTGGTCGGCGGCGTGGAGTCCGAAACCGAAGAGTACAGCGGCCTGCACGACGGCATCATTTCCGCTTCGCTTACGGTGCCGGTGAATACCTACATCTCGGTGACCCCGCAGGTTTATTATTCATTCCCTCTGGGCAGCGACGCCTCGGATCTTCTTGAGGTTCGCAACGAGGGCGCGATCGGCAAGCGCGACGATGATTTCATCTATGGCGGGGTTTCGGTGAGCCTGGCGTTTTAGACGGGGGCCTCCTCCCCATCCCCACCCCGGGGCCCGCCTGTTTCCGTCCCTCCCGCGTCGAGACGGCGGGCCTTCTCGTTGGTCCATATACGGAAAAGATCAGCGCCATTCATATGGGCGGCCCGGGGTTCAATTCCTGGCCGGGAAAAAAAGACTTTTCATTTCGTTATATTCTGTTAAATATAACGAAATGAAACAGGATGATTCTGAAAAGAAAAATGGGGCAAGGGGGGTGTTGCGCTGGCGGGGCCGTCTCTGGCTGGAAGGGCCGGAAGGAACCTTTCTCGGTTATGGCCGGGTGGTTCTGCTTGAGCGCATCGCCCAGTATGGTTCCATTGCCCGGGCCGCCAGGTCCATGGAGATGTCCTACAAGCATGCCTGGGATCTTCTCGATTCCATGAACCGCCAGGCAGGATGCAGGCTGGTGGAAACCAGCCGCGGCGGCAAGCGGGGCGGCGGGGCCCGGCTTACCCCGGACGGCGAGGCGGCCATCGCCATGTTCCGCAAATATTACGGGAGATTTGAAGAGGTTCTTGTGGAGATGGGCAACGCTTTGCAGGCGGAGCTGCCTGGGCTGGGCCACTCTTCCCATGGCGGGAGCGAGGAATGAAACCGTTGAGAAAGGAGGAGGATATGCTGGGAAAAAAGGGGAAAGATATGGGCAGGTTTCTGTTGCTTGGCATGGCGCTGTTGCTCGTGCCGGTTTTGCCCGTGCAGGCGGCGGAGGTGCATCTGTCCGCAGCGGCCAGCCTGAGCGATGCCGTCAAGAAGATGGTCGCGGAGTTTCAGCAGGGCCAGCCCGAGACCGTTGTCCTCGTCAATTTTGGCGCCTCCGGGGCACTGGCCAAGCAGGTGGCGCAGGGGGCGCCCGCTGATCTCTTTATTTCGGCCAACCCGAAGTGGATGGAGTACCTGGCCGGAGAGGGCAGGGTTTCCCGAAAGACGGTGCGGATTTTTGCCGGCAACCGGCTGGTGCTGGTGGGATTGGAGCAAGGGGCAATCGCTTCCCTCGCGGATTTGCAGGCCATGAAGCGCATCGCTCTTGGCAGCCCTAAAAGCGTACCGGCCGGCCAGTATGCCGAACAGGCCCTGCGCGCCAGCGGCCTTTATGAAAGGCTTTTTGCCGAAAACAAGCTGGTCGTGGCTCAGGATGTGCACCAGGCCCTGCTGTATGCCGAACGCGGCGAAGTGGATGCGGCCTTTGTTTACCAAACCGACGCCCTGCTGGCCAGGAGGGCGGTAATTCTTTATCCTGTGCCGGAAACGCTGCACGAGGCCATTTCCTACCCCATGGCCCTGACCGTGAGCGGCGAGAAGAATTCTGCCGCCGCCGCCTTTTATGAATTTCTCGCCGGTGCGCGGGCTGGGGAGATCTTGGCGGAATACGGTTTTGTCGTAAAAGGGGAAGGGCGGGTTCCGTAAGGATGCTTTCCAGGCAAGGAGCACTGTTGCGATGTTGAGCCTTTCCCCCCAGGACATGCAGGCAATCTGGCTTTCCGCCAAGGTCGCCTGCGCCGCCACCCTGCTGTCCGCGCCCTTCGGCTTCGCGGCGGCCTATCTCCTCGTCTTTGCGCGCCTGCCGGCCAAGCCTCTCCTTGAGGGCTTGGTGAACCTGCCCCTGGTTCTGCCGCCGGTGGTGGTCGGTTACCTGCTCCTGCTGTTTTTCGGACAGAGCGGTCCCTTCGCCCCCCTGCTCAACAGCCTGGGCCTGCGCATCATCTTCACGCTCACCGGCGCGGTGATCGCCTCGGCGGTGGTGGGGTTTCCGCTCCTGGTCCGCTCCATCCGCATCGGCATGGAGGAGATCGATGAGCGTTATCTGCAGGCCTCCCGCACCCTGGGAGCACGTTGGTGGGATACCCTCTTCACCATCATTCTGCCCCTTTCCGGCCGGGCACTGCTCGCCGGCATGACCCTGATGTTTGCCAGAAGTCTTGGCGAATTCGGGGCAACCATCATTCTGGCCGGCAATATTCCCGGGGTGACCCAGACCATCCCCCTGGCGATTTACGAATACACCAATACGCCGGGGGGCGACCGCATGGCGCTCTCCCTCTGTTTCGTCTCCATCGTTCTCTCCTTCGTGGTGTTGCTGGCAAACGAGGCAATTTCCCGGAAATTTCGGCGGAAGGCGCGGCAATGAACCTTGAGGTGAACGTCAGAAAGGCCTATGGTCGCTTCAGCCTTGAGGCCGATTTTGTCCTTGCGCAGAAACGCTGCGGCATTTTCGGTCCTTCCGGCAGCGGCAAGTCCACCCTCATGCATCTTCTTGCCGGACTGCTCACCCCTGATTCCGGCCGGATCAGCCTGGACGGCGCGACTCTTTTTGACTCGGCAGAGGGGATCAACGTGGCGCCCGAGGAGAGGCGGATCGGCGTGGTGTTCCAGCACTCCCACCTTTTCCCCCACATGAACGTGCGACGGAATCTCTTTTACGGCTGGCAGCGCACCCCGGCCGCGGAGCGGCGGATCGGGTCCGAGGCGTTGATCCGGGTCCTTAACCTTGCGCCCCTGCTGGAGCGCGGGGTGGGCTGCCTCTCGGGCGGAGAGCGGCAGCGGGTGGCTTTGGGCCGCACCGTTCTCGCCTGCCCGCGTCTCATCCTCATGGACGAGCCGCTGACCGGACTCGACCGTGAGCTGAAGCACCAGATCATTCCCTATCTCAAGCAGGTCTTTGCCGAATTCGAGATTCCCCTTCTGTTCATCAGCCATTCCCTGGAGGAGATGCGCCTGATGACCGGCGAGGTTCTGATTTTTGAGGAGGGGCGGCCCAGGCAGCGCCTATCCGCTGAGGAGCTGGCCAGGCGGAGCATGATCACCGGCAGCCGGGGATACAAAAATCTTCTGACCCTGCACTCCCCCGAAGCCCAGGGGGATCTCTGGCGCTATCGCTGGGGGGAGAACACACTGGTCCTCACCGAGCCGGGGGTGGCAGGAGAGAATCTCTTCGAGCTTGCCGCCAAGGACATCACCCTGTTCAAGCGCCATCCCGAAGCCACCAGCGCTCGCAACCTGCTCTCCTGCCGGGTTGTCGGAATTTTCGGAGTCGGAAATCGGGTGGGCGTTGAGCTGGACTGCCGGGGCGGCCGCCTCGTCTGCCAGATCGTGCCCGAGGCGGAGCGGGAGCTGGGGGTTTGCGAGGGGGCGGAGGTGATCGCCGTGGTCAAGGCCTCTTCCTTCCGCCGTCTGTATTGAACTTTCCCGGTCCGGTCAGTTGTTCCCACCTGTAAAGCGGTTTGGCGCCGACCTTGGTTTTCTCCTCTTCCGTGGTTACAAAAAAGTAAAATTTGTTCTGCCGGCCAGGGAAGGCGGTTCAGCTTTTGTCTTGTAATATTTTGTTATTAAATGAAAATTTATTTTTATCTGCCGTCGGTCAAGCTCTGGCATGTATTTTGTAATTGCAACAGAAGCGTAAGGCGTACATGCGCGAGGAGGAACGGTGAATGGAGCACATCAAGGGGTTGGTGGACAGCACATTGCGGGAAGGCGCCCAGGCCGTGGGGGTTTCCCTGGACATCGACCAGAAGGTGGCCCTGGCCGCTCTCCTGAGTCTTGTCGGCATTGAGGAACTGGAGGTGGGCATTGCCAGCACCGAGGCAAGCGGTCTTGCCGAATTGGTCCGCCGCTGCCGCGGGGAAGCCGGGGTGAAGCGGCTGGGGCTCTGGTGCCGTTGCCGCGGGGAGGATATCGAAAGCGCCATCCGCCTCAAGCCCGAGGTGCTCTCCCTCTCCATCCCGGTTTCCGCTCTGCACATTAAAAGCAAGCTGGGCTGCCGGCGGCGGCAGGTCGCGGCCCGGGTGGCCGCGGCGCTTGCCCAGGCGCGCGGCGCCGTCGCCTATCTTTCCCTTGGCCTTGAGGATGCCACCCGGGCGGAGCACCCCTTTCTCCTCGATATCATCGGAGTTGCCTGCGAGTCCGGAGTGGACCGCATCCGTCTTGCCGACACGGTCGGGGTCGCGACCCCGGCAAGCATAGGCGGATTGGTGCAGATGGTGCGCCGCAATTTTCCGGTGGAGGTCGGGGTGCATATGCACAACGATTTCGGCATGGCCACGGCCAATGCGGTTGCCGCCCTGGAGGCCGGCGCGCATTGGGCCGATGTCACGGTGCTTGGCCTTGGCGAGCGGGCCGGCAACAGCCGGCTTGAGGAGGTGGCGGGTTTTCTCGCTCTGCGGGCCGGGCGCTTCTATGGGGCGCGGCGCTTGAAAGAATTGGCCGGTCTGGCCGCCCGCTTTGCCGGGAGGGTCATTGCGCCCCAGCATCCCATTGTCGGCTCGGAGATCTTTGCCTGTGAAACAGGACTGCATCTCATCGGGCTGGCCAGGGATCCCAAGACCTATGAGCCATACGCGCCGGAGCTGGTGGGGGCCCGCCGGAAACTCATCTACGGGGAAAAGGTGGGCAGGCGGGGGGTGGCCGAGCGGCTCAGGCAGCTGGGGGTGCGCTGTCAGGAGGGGCGGCTGGCCGGGCTTGCCCGCTCCTTCAGGCTCCAGTGTCACCGCCTGGGCAGGCCGCTCTGCGACCGCGAGGTTCTGCAACTCGTGGCGGAACATAATAGTTCTTGCCTGGAAAGAACTCCTCCCCGTAGACTGTGACAGGCGCTGATTGTTTTCGGCGGCCTGTCCAGAAAATAAGGAAAAATTCATGGCCAAGGATAATATCTTTTCCCTCATGGACCGGAACGGTCCTTTTGCCACCGGAGATTCGCCGCCCAACTCCGCGGTATTTTCCGGGGAGGCCCGTCACTTTGCCAGGGGGCTGGCGGCCGCTGGCATGGAGACCCGCTACCGGATTCTCAGAAACCAGATCTTCGAGTTTCTCGATATCCGCTCCTTTGCCGAGATCGAGGAAATCATCGGGGATTCCGAGCGCAGGCGCCTGATCAACGAACGCGCCTACCGGCTGCTCGGCAACATGTTCGGCATCGAAGGCAATGCCCGGGAGGTGGTGCTCAGGGTTAACACATACTCCCGCACGGCGGACGGGGTGATCAACTACCTCAAGGGCAAGGTGCTGGCCAACTATGCCTCCTATATCGAGATGACCAACGAGATCGACTCCTGCAAAAGCCCGGTGGATCTTCTCCTCATCCTCTTTGATGACCGCTACCACAAGAAGGCGCGCTTTGAGGCCAAGCGCAAGCTCATCCTCATGAGCCTGGCCGCCTCCATTGATCAGCGCGAGCGGGAGACCGAGGTGGAGAGCAAGTTCGCCCAGTTTCTCGACTTTTTGAACGAATTCGTCTGGAGTCGGAAGAGCCGGATCGGCGAACTGGACATCGTCTATCTCCTGAGCAACCATGATCCGGAGACCTTTGCCTGCACCAGGGTTGAGGTGATCAGCCGGGATGAGGCCAAAAAGGTCAGACGCAAGGCCAACCAGAAGCTGACCCTGATCAAGCGCCGGCGCTTTGATCTCAATGGCGGCGAGGTGCCCATCTATGTGAGTATCCGCAAAAAACAGCCGGAAACCAAGGTGTTGAAGCTGTTGCGCAAGGGCGAGGAAAATCCGGCCGTGGCGGTTGACGACGAACTCGGCCTCATGGGGGTGGTGGATTCGGTGGCCGACGTCAAGGCCTTCCAGCGGCACCTGACCCGCAGCGCCACCCGGGCCGGCTCCCTGATGACCCTTGAGGAGGTGACGGACACCTTGTCTGGCGGCAGCCACAGAAGCGGCAGCATCGGCAGCTCGGCCAAGACCCAGATGTTCAAGTTTTTCGCCCGCATGGGCGGCATGCGCGTGGAGTTCATCGTGCATACCAACCGCTCCTACCTCAATTATATCTATCAGCGGGAGGTTTCCCACGATGAATACGAGGTGAAGCGGATCTTCGAGTCCGGAGTGGTCGAGCTGCTCTTTCCCGAGGATATCTACGAGATCGATATCGCCCTCAAGAAGGATGACCTGATCCGCTGGTTCAGAAAACGGATCGAGGAGTTCTGAACCGCCTTTGCGGCGCAGGCCTGACGCGAACGTTGTGTCGCCTGCGCCGCAAAGGGCTTATCGCCTTGTCCCGGTTATTGGCCGACGTACTTCATCAGCATTTGCATGCTTGCCGGCGAATCCCAGGGAACCGCGCCGATGAATTTTTCCCGCAGCACCCCCTGCTTGTCCACAATGTAGGTTTCCGGCACGCCGGTGAGGCCATAGGCCTTGGCCACCTTGTTTTCCGGATCGATGAGGATGGGGAAGGTGGCGCCGATTTTGGCGGCCAGGGCGTCGGCCAGGCCGGGCTCGTCGTTGCTCAGGATCGCCAGCATCGTGAATCTGTCCTCGGGCATGAAGTTGTGGACCCGTTGCATGGAGGGCATTTCTTCCCGGCAGGGCGGGCACCAGGTGGCCCAGAAATTGACAAAAACCACCCGGCCTTTGAGGTCGGCAAGGGTCCAGGTCTTGCCCCTGGTGTCGACAAGGGTGAAATCCGGGGCCTGCCTGCCGACCTCGGCCACCTCCGGGGGCTGGCCGCAGGCGGCAAGCAGGAGTGAGAGGTAAATCATCGGGAGAAGGAACAATTTTTTCATCATCAGAAGTCTCCGGGGAGGCGAACGCCATGGCGTCGGTTGTCAGGGGCGGGGACGGGAAAGCGCTTCCGGGCACGGGCGCCGGCAGCTGTTTTTTTCCGTCCCCGCGGCCCGGTTATTGGGGATACTGCACCGTGAGTTCTTCGGCGAGCAACTGCTGGAGCTGGAGGTGGCCAAAGGTCACCAGCGGCTTGCCGTTAACGAAAAAACCAGGTGTTTTCGTAACGTTGAGTGTTTTCGCGTCGGCGAGATCCTGCTCGATGATCCGTGCGATTGCCGGGTCCGACATATCGTTGCCGAGTTTTTCAAGATCAAGGCCGGCCGCTGGCAGAAATTGCCACACCAGTTGCGGCTGCGGGTTATGATGGCTTGCCCAGTAAGGTTGGGACTGGTACATGACCTCCAGGGTCTCCCAGTACTTCCCCTGTTTTTTCGCCGCCTCGAGAATTCTGACGAAGTAATCGGCGCCGTCATGGAACGGGGCGTACCGGAGAACCAGCTTGATTTTGCCGGGGTTGTCCGCCATCAGCTTTTTCACCAAAGGGGAAAAGGCGCTGCAGGTTTCACAGGCAGGGTCCATGAACTCGACAAGATAGACCTTTGCCTGGTCGGCGCCCAGGGTCGGCGAGTGGGGCCGCACAAAGATTTCCGCCTGTTCCCGGGCCAGGAAGCCGAGCTTCCTGGCCTGTTGATTTTTATAGAAATAGCTGCCAAGCACAAAAAGAAAAAGCAGAAAAATGGCTGAAAAGGCCATGAGGTATTTTTTATTCATCGGGATGGTCTCCTGTTGAAAATGAATAAGAGCGCCAGGATGGCGGAAAAAGAAAGGAGCGAGAGCATCGGAATCGTCAAAAAACCGAACAGATTGAGGGAGTCCTCGCTGCAGGAAACCCCTTGACTGCAAGGTTGAATGCTTTCCGGGATAATTCCCGCGAAAAGGAGGTTGTGGTACAGGGCGGTAAGCCAGCCGGCGGTCGCCAGGGGAAGGGCATACCGCGCCACGCTTTTGTCGCTGAAAAAGAGCCCGGTGCTGAAAACAAAAAACAGGGGAAACAGAAAGATCCGTTGATACCAGCACAGGATGCAGGGCGGAAGCTGCATTATTTCACTGAAAAACAGGCTTCCCAGTGTCGAGGCGCCGGTTACCAGCCAGCACAGGAAAATGATGGCCCAATGCGTATTGTTGGGCGCGTTGTCCGAGTGAGTCATCTCTGCTGTTCTCCAAAATCATTGCCAAGGGCGAACCCTGGTGACGCGGCCCGCCCGCGACCGTTGATTGCCCGCCGGGAGCAGGATTGCTCGCCGTGGCGCGGACGTTGAATCTGGTCGCGTCGGGGCCGTGCTGAAGGAACCGGGAGATCAGGAGTGCTCTGGGGGGTAGTCGATCGCGCGTCCGAAGGCGGCAAGGGGGCGCGGGCGGAGATGTGATGCCTGGCCGCGGAAGGAAAGCGGCAGGAATGCGATATCCGTAAAGCGGGTCAGGTGCAGATTCAGGCAGAGGAGGCAGAGGCAATCAGGGGTTGCGCAGGGGGAAGGTTCCTTGTCCTGGTTGAAAGGGAGGCAGCAGGATTCAAGCGTATCGAGCGCGGGCAGGGTCGCGCCGGCCAATGAAGCTCCGCTCATGGGAAACATGGTGAGAAGCAGTACGGCGACGGCAAGGAGCCTGCGGGGGAAGCTGTTCATGCAGGAAAATTTACAGAGGCGTGCCGACCCTGTCAAGAGAGAAGGAGGCATGGGGGAGGCCGGCTGTTTTAACAGCCCGCCAGTGGGTGCTTTTCGGGCCGGCAATCTTCTTCGGCGGCGAAGTATCGTGGGTCTTGACACTTTCTGTAAAAAACGGTAAGTGGTTTCAAGATGTTATGGTTTTTCAGACCTGATGCCATCCTTTTTTCTTTTGCGTTTGCCGTCCAAGTTGGGGAGAGAATGACCGCAAAGTCGAAATCCGCCGCGCCGCCGGCCGCTTCCGCCCAGAGCCTCCTCAAGGCTATTCCCAAGGTTGATGAATTCCTAGGCTGGCTCGCTGACGAGCCGAGCGAGGCGCCGAGTCGCCTGGTGAAAAGCAGCGTGCGCGAACTGCTCGAATCGCTGCGGCAGGATATTCTGCAGGGCGTGGCGGTGCCGGCCGAAGACCTTGAGCGCGCCTCCCTCCTGCCCCGCTTTCGCCGGCGTCTGGCCAGAAAGCTCGCTCCGAATTTCCGCACGGTGATCAATGCCACCGGCGTGGTGGTCCACACCAACCTGGGCCGCTCTCTCCTGCCCGAGGCGGCCATGGCAACCCTGCTCGCCGTGGGCAGCCGCTATTCCAACCTGGAGTTTGATCTGCACACCGGCAAGCGGGGCAGCCGTTACACTCTGGTGGAAAAGCTCCTCTGCGAGCTGACCGGGGCCGAAGCCGCCCTGGTGGTGAACAACAATGCCGCCGCGGTGATGCTGGTCCTTGAAACCCTGGCCAAGGGCCGGGAAGTCATCGTCTCCCGCGGGCAGCTGGTGGAAATCGGCGGTTCCTTCCGCATTCCGGAGGTCATGGCGAAGAGCGGCGCAACCCTGATCGAGGTGGGCGCCACCAACCGTACCCATCTCCGCGACTATGAAAACGCAATCAGCCCGGAGACCGCCCTGCTGCTCAAGGTGCACACCAGCAACTACCGGATGATCGGGTTTACCTCCGAGGTTCCCCTCTCGGAGCTGGTCGCCCTGGGAGCCAGGCACGATCTGCCGGTCATGGAGGACCTGGGCAGCGGCTGCCTGGTGGATCTTTCCCGCTTCGGCCTGGAGCGTGAGCCCACGGTCGGCGAAGTGGTCAAGGCGGGGGTTGACGTGGTCACCTTCAGCGGCGACAAGCTGCTGGGCGGTCCACAGGCCGGACTGATCCTCGGCAAGCGGAAGTATATCGAAGCCATCAAGAAAAATCCCATGAACCGGGCCCTGCGCATCGACAAGTTCACCCTGGCCGGGCTTGAAGTTGTTCTCCGGCTCTATTTTGACCAGGAAAAGGCCCTGGCGCAGATCCCCACCCTGGCCATGCTTACCCTGCCCGTGCCCGTCATCGAGCGCCGTGCCAGGCGCCTGCGCCGTATTCTCGCCAAGGAGCTTGGCGCCCGCTGCCGGCTGGAGCTGAAGGGGATCGACTCGCGGGTGGGCGGCGGCGCCCTGCCGGAACAGCCTCTGCCCAGCCGGGCCGTGGCGCTCTCGCCCGTCGGCCTGAGCGTCAATGAACTGGAGCGGCGGCTGCGCGAGCTGCCCCTGCCGGTGATCGGCCGTATTGAAAATGATTGCCTGCTGCTCGACATGCGCACCGTTTCCGACCGGGAGGTGGGGCAGCTTGCCAACTGTTTGCGCGATGCTTTTGAGGAAACACACCAATGACCATCCCCCTGGTTCTTGCCGCCGGCCCTCTGCTCCCCTCTGATCTGCACCGTTTTTCCACCCTTTTTACCAAGACAGTTTTTGATTTTTTCCCTGGCGAGAGTGTCCGGCTTGTGCCCCTGGGCGGGGAGGAGGAGACGGTGGCGGCCGAGCTGGCCGAGCCGGTTTCCCGCATTCGCGCAAACCGTCTGCCGGTGGTGGATGCGGCCGGGCGGGAGTTGTTCCTGCCGGTTTGGGCAGGGGAAGCCCTCTGCGGCCTCATCGTGCTGCGGGGTGGTGATGCGCAGCTCTACGCCATGCCTCCGGTCTGGTACGATGAACAGAGTCACATCATCTCCCGGGAGTTTTTTATCCTCAAACAGAGCTGCCAGGATCCGGGGACCGGCCTGCTGAACGGGTTTCATCTCCGCGGCGAACTTGAGGCCCTGCTTGCCCAGAATGAAGCGGTGCCCGCCACCCTTGCCCTGCTCGAGGTTTTTCCGCGCAGCCGCGATGCCGCCCGCAGCCTGCGTTATATTGTCCGGGCCGGCAGCTGTCTGGCTTCCCTGCTTGGCGAGGAGATGCACCTGCATCATCTCGGCGCCGGGATCTTCGGGCTCCTCTGGTTCGGGATCGGCATGGAGGAGGCCCGCCAGTTGGGCGAGGGGCTGCTGCTCCGGCTGAAAAGGGAGAATTTCGTCAGCGCGCATCTCGGCATTACCACCGTGGTGCCGCCCGATCCCGAGGAGAGCGGCACCCCGGAACAGCTGCTGGATCAGGCCTGGCAGGTTCTGGGAACCGCCCGGCAACGGGGGCCTTTCAGTCTCTGCGGCCATGTCACCAGCCAGGACATCGAGTCGCACCCCTTGCGGAAAATCCCGGAATCGGCGCTGCGCAAGCTGCGAGCCCTCTATCGGGGCAAGTCCTGTTTTGCCCTGGTCCTGATCAGCATGGATCAGGAGCCGGCCAGCAATCATTTCACCAAGCGGCTCCGCGCCGTGGTGGGGCAGGAAGAGAATCTGGTGCTCGTCAATCAGCGGGAGGCCTTTCTGCTGCTGGACGGGGCGGATCGGTCCGCGGCGGAGAAATGGCTGGCGGGTTTTCGGGAAAAGATGGATGCCATCGGGGGCAGCTCTTTTTCCATGGGGGTGGCCACTTTCCCCTTTCATGATTTCAAGAAGTCGGACCTGCCTGGCAACTGCCGGAAGGCGGTGCTGCATGCCGGCTTCTTCGGCCCTGATTCCCTGGCGGTCTTTGATGCGGTGAGCCTTAATATCAGCGGCGACGTCTATTACAACGAGGGGGATCTGGTCAGGGCCATTGCCGAGTACCGCAAGGGGCTGCAACTCGCCCCGGACAACGTCAATCTTCTGAACAGCATGGGGGTGGCCAGTGTCCAGCTCAATCGGCCCAGGGCCGCGCAATCTTTTTTTCAGCGGGCCCTGGCGGTGGATGCAGGAAATTTCATGGCCCTTTTCAATCTGGGCTTTGTTTTGCTGGACGCGAAAAACAGCGCCGGGGCGCGGGGGCTGTGGGAACGGGCCCTGGCGGTGGATGGCAGGCATCCGGGTCTTCTTCAGCATCTGGGCGTTCTCTTTTGCCGGCAGGGGGAGTTTGCCCGGGCCCGGGAACTGCTTGAGCGCTGCGAGCGTTTGGCGACGAAGGGCGGTCGGCAGACCAGCGAGGTGATGGTCATTGCCCGCTGGCTGGGGCGTGCTTACGAGGCTCTGGGGGAAAATCGCAAGGCCATCGCCGCCTATCAGCGGGCCGTGGGAGGAAACCCCCGCGACGCCGGTTCCCTGAGCAGGCTTGGCCGCCTCTACGCCCTGGGCCGGCAGGGGGATGAGATCGCCCTTTCCCTGTGCAGGCAGGCGGTGGAGCTTGACGGTGGCAAGGCCTCGCACTGGTTCCGGCTCGGCTGGCTCCAGCACCATCTGAAAGCCTATGGGGATGCGGCCGAAGCCTTGAGCGCGTGTCTGCGTCTTGAGCCCGGGCAGGTCGAGGCGGCCCTGCTTCTGGCCCGGACCTGGCTGCATCTGGCCAGGCCGGGCAAGGCCAAAAAACTCTATGAAAAGATATTGCGCCACAGTCCCGGGCACGCCGAGGCACGGGCCGGTTTGGCCGCCCTGGCGGCCCGAGACGGATTCCCCGGAAAAAAGAAGGAGAGAGAGCTATGCGTGTGACAAAGGCGGGAGTGGTTGACGAACGGCAGCAGTATTCCTTGGATAATTTCAAGGTTGGTGACTCCTGGCGGCTCTTTCGGATCATGAGCGAGTTCGTCGACGGCTTCGACACCCTGGCCAGTATCGGCCGGCCCGCGGTTTCCATCTTCGGTTCCGCCCGGACCAGCCCGGATGACCGCTATTACAAGCTGGCCGAAAAGATCGCCCTGGATCTGGCCACGGCCGGCTACGGCATCATCACCGGCGGCGGGCCCGGGATCATGGCCGCCGCCAACAAGGGCGCCGCCATCGCCGAAGGGCTTTCCATCGGGCTCAACATCAACCTGCCCTTTGAGCAGGAGCCCAACCCCTTTACCAACGTGCCCTTGAGCTTCAAGTATTTCTTCGTCCGCAAGGTGATGTTCATCAAGTACTCCATGGCCTTCATCGGCATGCCCGGCGGCTTCGGCACCATGGACGAGCTGTTCGAGTCTCTGACCCTGATCCAGACCCGGCGGGTGAAGCGCTTTCCGGTGATCCTGGTCGGTTCGGAATTCTGGAACGGACTGGTGGACTGGATCAAGGAGCGGCTTCTCGCCGAAAACTACATCGCCGAGGATGACCTGCTCTTCTTTCAGGTCATGGACGATCCCGCCGAGGTGGTGAAATATATCAAGCGGACCGTGGTCCTGTAGGGTGAGGTGTTTTGTCCCCGGTTGAGTTCCTTCAGGTTGATACCGCGATCGGGGATGATTTTGCGTTTTGCCGCTTTATTGTGATAGTATTGCCCTGTGGGTTCTGTTTTCGCGTTCTTCCGGCGTGTTTTGTTGCATAGGGGAAACGCGCGACTTCTGATTGTTCGGCAAGGCAACCGACAGGGGCATCCATGACGGACACCATTTTTCCCGCGCTTATCCAGAATGCCGCCCTGCTGCTGGCAATGGCGTATGTCTATGACCTCCTGACCAGTCGCCGTCGGTTCGGAATCAGCCTCTGCGTTCAGATTTCGGTGGGTCTGGCCCTCGGTCTTCTCGGCATCATCATCATGCTCTCCTCCTGGCGCTACGTGCCGGGGATCGTCTTTGACACCCGTTCGGTGCTTCTCAGTGTTGCCGGTCTGTTTTTCGGTATGATTCCCACCGGGATCGCCATGTTCCTCACTGCCGCCTTCCGTTTTTATCTGGGCGGCGCCGCGGTTTGGACCGGGGTGGGGGTGATCCTGGCCACGGGGGCGCTGGGCATTGTCTGGCGGCATTTTCGTCCGCGGGATCTGGCGGACATTTCCTGGCAGGAGCTTTACCTGTTCGGCATCCTCGTCCATCTGCTCATGCTGGCGCTGATGTTCACTCTTCCTTGGCAAACGGCCCTGGAGGTCCTTGCCCGCATCTCTCTGCCTGTGCTGCTGATCTATCCTCTGGCCACCGCCCTGCTGGGGGCGCTGATGGTGAACCGGCTGCGGCGCGAGCAGGTCGCGGCCAGGTTGCGGGCCGGCGAAGAGCGGATGCGGCTGTTCTTTGAGCGCCAGATCGTGGGGATGGCCATCACCTTGCCGGATAAGGGATGGTTGCAGGTGAACGACCAGCTCTGCCGGATGTTGGGCTATTCCCGTGAAGAACTGGTTGGGATGGCCTGGCCGCAGCTCACCCATCCCGACGACCTGCAGGCGGATTTGCGGCAATTCGACCGGCTGTTGTCCGGCCTGATCGATGAATATTCCCTGGAGAAACGGTATCTCCGCAAGGATGGCACCATCCTCTGGGCGGATCTGTCCGTGGGCTGTGTTCGCCTGCCCGACGGAAGGGTGGACTATGTTCTCGCCCTGCTGGCCGATATCACCGAACGCAAGCTCGCGGAAGAGGCTCTTCGGGAAAGCGAGGAGCGTTATCGGACTCTGGTCAACAATATCCCTGGCCTGGCGTATCGTTGCCTGAACGACGAGCATTGGACCATGCTTTTCTGCAGCGATGAAATCGAGCGTATGGCTGGCTACCCGGCCGCGGATTTCATCGCCAACGCCGTCCGCTCATACGCGAGCATCATTTTTCCCGAAGACCGCCTCAGCGTGGAGCGCGCCGTGCGGGAGGGGCTGGCCGCCCGGCGCGCCTTTGCGGTGGAATATCGACTGCTCCGGGCCGACGGCAAGGTCATCTGGGCACATGAGAAAGGGCGTGGCATGTACGATGAGAAGGGAACCCTGCTCTGGCGTGACGGGGTTGTCCTGGATATCAGCAAACGCCGGGAAGCGGAAGAGGAAAACAAAAAGTTGCAGTCCCAGCTGCTCCAGGCCCAGAAGATGGAGTCGGTGGGCAGGCTTGCCGGCGGCGTGGCCCATGATTTCAACAACATGCTGCAGACGATTCTGGGGTACACCGATCTTTCCCTGGTTGCGGTCGATTCGGGAAGTCCGCTGCATGAGAATCTCGTGGAGATTCGCAAGGCGGCCAAGCGTTCCGCCGATCTTACCCGGCAACTGCTGGCTTTTGCCCGGAAACAGACGGTGACGCCCAGGGTGCTTGATTTGAACGACACCGTCTCCGGCATGCTGAAGATGCTGCAGCGGCTTATCGGCGAGAACATCGAACTGGTCTGGATGCCGGGCCATGAGCTCTGGCCGGTACGGGTCGATCCCTCGCAGATCGATCAGATCCTGGCGAACCTCGCGGTGAACGCCAGAGACGCCATTGCCGCAAACGGCAGGATTACCATCGCCACGGAGAACGTGGTGATCGACGAGAGGTATTGCCGCGACAACGAAGGATTTGCGCCCGGGGAGTATGTGCTGCTGGCGGTGAGCGATGACGGCTGTGGCATGGATCAGGATATTCTGCCCTATATCTTTGAGCCGTTTTTCACCACCAAGGAACTGGGAAAAGGCACGGGCCTGGGCTTGGCCACCATCTACGGCGCCGTCAAGCAGAACAACGGCTGCATCCGGATCGACAGCAAGCCCGGGCAGGGGACTGCTGTTGCCATCTATCTGCCGCGTTTTCATTCGCGGCCCGTTGCCCGCCGCCGGGAGGAAGACAGGATGGAGGAGCCGCCCGGCGGGGTGGAAACGGTGTTGCTGGTTGAGGACGAAGAGGCGATTCTCAAGCTCGGCAAGTCGATTTTGGAAGGGCTCGGCTATACGGTCCTGGTCGCCACTTCCCCCGGGGAGGCGATCCGTCTGGCGGATGAATACGCCGGGGATATCCATCTGCTGTTGACGGACGTGGTGATGCCAGAGATGAACGGCCGGGATTTGGTGGAACTGCTCAGCGCCAGGCGAAAAAATCTGCGCGCGCTTTACATGTCCGGCTACACCGCCGATGTCATCGCCTCCCACGGTGTCCTGGCGGAGGGCCTCTGTTTTGTGGCGAAGCCCTTTTCCGTCCGGGAGCTGGCGCTGAAGGTGCGGGAGGCGCTTGCCGAGAAGGAGTGACTCCGTCGGCGTCCCCTGCTTTCCGGATTTGGGGGAGAAGTGTCTCGCGGGCGGTTTTTGGGGTAGGGGAAAAGGAAAGCCCCGTCGGGAAATCCCGGCAGGGCTTTTGTCGTTACGAAAAACCCCGGGGCCGGGTTCAGTTCAGCTTCCGTTTCCGCAGACGGATGGACTTGGGTGTGACCTCCACCAGCTCGTCATCATTAATATAGGCAATGCAGTCTTCGAGGCTCATCTGTACCGGCGGGGTGAGGACCACGTTCTCGTCGGAGCCGGAGGCCCGCATGTTGGTGAGCTTCTTGCCCTTGGCCGGATTGACGACCATGTCCTGGTTGCGGGCGTTTTCCCCGATGATCTGGCCGCCATAGACCTTGACGCCCGGGCCGAGGAAGAGGCGGCCGCGATCCTGCAGGTTGAAAAGCGCATAGGCCACGGTGGTACAGGTTTCCATCGAGGTGAGCACCCCGTTGACCCGGTTGACGATGTCTCCGGCATAGGGGCCGTATTCGGCGAAAACATAGTTCATCATGCCCAGGCCCTTGGTGGCGGTCATGAACTCCGAGCGGTAACCGAGCAGGCCCCTGGTGGGAATCTTGTAGATGAGGCGGGTCATGCCGCTGTGCTGGCTCATCTCCTGCATCAGACCGCGCAGGGCGCCGAGCCGCTCGATGACCGCGCCGGCATACTGCTCGTCCACGTCGATGGTCAGTTCCTCGTATGGTTCCAGGGTGACGCCGTTTTCCACCCGCATGATGACCTGGGGACGGGTAACCTGGAGCTCAAAGCCCTCGCGGCGCATCTTTTCGATGAGGATGGAAAGATGCAGTTCGCCGCGTCCGGAAACGACATAGCCGACGCCTTCCCGCATGGGCTCGACCTTGAGGGCCACGTCGGCAAGGGTCTCCCGGCGCAGGCGCTCTTCGAGATGGCGGGAGGTGACGAATTTCCCTTCCAACCCGGCAAAGGGGGAGTCGTTGGGAATGAAGTTCATCGAGATGGTGGGCGGGTCGATATCGATCAGGGGCAGCGGCATGGGGTTGTCCATGTCGGTGAAGGTCACTCCGACGGTGACGTCTTCCATGCCCGCAACCGCCACCAGTTCGCCGACCCCGGCCGTATCGGTGGCCACCTTTTTGTCGGATTCGAAGCGGAAGATCTTGGTGATCCGCGCCGGGGAGACGCTGCCGTCCCGCCGGACCACAGCAATGGGTTTGTTGATGTTCAGGGTGCCGTTCACCACCTTGCCGATGCCCAGGCGGCCCAGGTAGGGGGAATGATCCAGGGAGCTGACCTGCATCTGCAGGGTCGCGTTGGCGTCGCCGGAGGGCGGCGGCACATGTTCGGCGATCAGTTCGGAGATCGGCTCCATGGTGGTGGAGGCGTCGGTGAGCTGATGTTTGGCATAGCCCTGCTTGGCCGAGGCGTAGACCACCGGGAAATCCAGAAGGTGGTCCGGGGCCTCAAGCTTGACGAAGAGATCGAAGACCTGATCCACCACCCATTCGCAGCGGGCCGCGGGCTTGTCGATCTTGTTGATCACCACGATGATGCGAAGTCCCGCGGCCAGGGCCTTTTTTAAAACAAAATAGGTCTGGGGCATGGGGCCTTCCTGGGCGTCCACCAGGAGGAGGCAGCCGTCCGCCATCCGGAGAACCCGCTCCACCTGGCCGCCAAAGTCGGCATGTCCCGGGGTGTCGATGATGTTGATCCAGTAGTCCTTGTATCGGTATGAGCCGTTCTTGGCGGTGATGGTGATGCCGCGCTCCCGTTCGAGATCCATGGAATCCATGAGTCGTTCCGCCACTTCCTGATTTTCCCGGAACATGCCGCTCTGCTGGAAGAGCTGGTCGACCAGGGTGGTCTTGCCGTGGTCGACATGGGCGATGATGGCGACGTTTCTGATTTTGCTTTGTTCCATAACGTTCTGACTTTCCCTGCAAAGGTTTTGTCCCCGGGTGGGGAAAAAAAGAGTCACATTAAATGAAAGCGCGGGGAAAGGCAAGGGAAAAGCCTGACCGATTCAAGGGGAATGGTCAATGTTAAGTAAATCCGAACGGTTGCGGCTGGTGTCGGCAGATGGATTTTTTGGGGACTGGTCTGGCTGTTTTTGGGGGGGCGCATTCTTTGCCCCACATTTCACCACTGAAAATTATTTTTCATTTCCAGGTTTGCCGCGTGATGGCTCTTGGCCCCTTTTGTTGTGGTGTCTGTTTTTTTATACACAATATGTGGTAAATTTTAATGTCGGCTGCTGGTGGGGCCATGGTGTGGTAACTCCTTTTTTTCTTGACACTTTTGGCGCTGATTCACTATAACGGAACTTAAAGTGGGTCAAAGTGGGTAAGGTGGAACAGGGAGGAGTAGAGCGTGATCGAGGGGAGTGTCAAGAATCCAGTCTGCCATTTCCGGGGGCGTTCCGAGCATGCCCTGGACGAGAAGGGCAGGCTGAATATCGCCACCAGATTCCGTGAAACCCTGCGCAAGCAAGGCGAGGAACGGCTCATGGTCACCCCGGTCGCGCCAGGGCACAAATGCCTGCGCGCCTATTCGCTGCCCCAGTGGGAGGAGCTGGAGATGACCCTGCTCGCCCAGGCCCAGAAGAGGCCGGAGGCCATCACCCTGATGCGCTACATGATCGGCGGCGCCGAGGAATGCGTACTGGACAGACAGGGCAGAATCCTTCTCCCCGCCCCCTTGCGGGAAGAGCGCGGACTCAGGAAGGAGGTGGTGGTCAACGGCATCATTACCTTCTTCGAGATATGGGACAAAGAGGTCTGGGTGGCCGAGCATCGCGTCAATGAGGCAAGCGCTCTCAACTACGAACAGGTTCTTCTGGAGATGGGGCTTCACTGATCGGATATGCAGCCTCTCCATCGCCCGGTCATGTTGGAGGAAGTCGTCAGGTTTCTGGCGCCGGTGGATGGGGGTATCTATGTTGACGGCAACCTGGGGTTAGGTGGCCATGCCGAGAGGATTCTGGAGCTGTCCGGCCCCACGGGCCGGTTGATTGGTTTTGACTGGGATGCGTCTGCGCTGGGCATGGCCCGGGAGAGGTTGGCGTGTTTCGGCGAGCGTGTTTCCTTTGTTCACGAGAATTTCACCGCTGTAAAGGAGACCCTGATGGGGCTTGGCATTGAGGAAATTGATGGCCTGCTGCTCGATCTCGGACTTTCCTCCCTGCAGCTCGACGCAAGCGGTCGCGGCTTCAGCTTCAAGGGCAGCGAGCCTCTTGATATGCGCATGGATGCCAGGGTGGCCGTTACGGCCGCCGAACTTGTCAATACCGCCAGCGAGGAAGAGCTGGCGGATATTTTTTTCTACTATGGCGAGGAGCGGCAGGCGCGCAGGATAGCCAGCCGTATTGTGCGGGCCCGGCAAGGGCAGGAGATTGGCCGCACCGATCAGTTGGTGGCCATGGTCGAGCAGGCCATTCCCAGGAAATATCATCCCAAGAAGATTCATGTCGCCACCAAGGTGTTCCAGGCGCTGCGCATTGCCGTAAACCGCGAACTGGACAATCTGGTCCGGATTCTGGCCGATGGCGCCACCCTCCTGAAGCCGGGAGGCCGTTTCTGCGTGATTTCCTTTCATTCCCTGGAGGATCGGCTGACCAAGCAGGCTTTCCGTGAGAATCCGTTATTGGAGGTGGTGACCGCCAGGCCGGTTTCGCCTTCTGAAGAGGAGTGCCGGGTCAATCCCCGGGCAAGAAGCGCCAAGTTACGGGTTGCGGCTCGGGGGAGGGGGTGTGATGCGTGATTATTCAAAAAAATATTCGGCCGTGGTCGGTTCCCGGCAGCGTGTTTCTGGTCGGAACCCGCGGGGGCCCGAGCAGGGCGGAATCCTGAAACTGGTCGGCGTTGTGGCCGTGGTCGCCATGCTGGTTGGCGTGGCAAGCAGCATCTGGTTCGGAATGGCGTTGCAGGCCGGGCTTGGCAAACTGGACAAGAGCAAGCAGGAGCGCCAGGTTCTGCTGACCACCAACCGTCTCCTCTCGGATGAGCGGGAAGCCCTGTTGCGGCAGGAAAAGATCGAGATGGCGGCCAAGGTCATCGGCTTGTATCCACCCTCGGAAAAGCAGATAAGGCGGCCGTAGAATGGCGGTTGGCAAAAGACGGGCCATTGAGAAAAAAGGAAAGCGCCCGGTGTTTGTCGGAGTCTGTCTGCTGTTGGCCCTGGCTGCCTTCTGGTTGATCCGGGTCACGCTGTTGGATGGCGAAAGCGGGCAGGAGCAGGCGGCAGAACAGCCGGAGCAGCTCAGCGAGGTCATCAGCGGCGGCCGCAGGAATATCTATGATCGGAACTTTACGGAACTTGCCGTGAGTTTTCGCCGTAGCTCAATTTATGTAAGGCCTTTGGAGCTGGAAAAGCCCGAAGAGGTCGCCAGACAGGTGGCGCAGGTGCTCGATCTCGACGCCAAGGATGTGGTCACGGCCCTGAAGGGGGAAAGGAGCTTTGCCTGGTTGGGGCGTGATGTGGACCAGAAAAAGGCGGAAAAGATCGCGGATATGAACCTCAAGGGAGTTTATCGCATCGATCAGGTGCACCGCTACTACCCCGAGAATCAGCTTGGCGCCCATGTGGTCGGTTTCCTGAAGGATGCGCAGGGGCTGGGCGGGGTGGAGTTTTATTACGACAGCCTTCTGCGCGGCGGCGGGGTCTATGACCCGAGGCTTGCGGCGGTCGGGGTCAGCCAGCGGGTTGTGGAAGGGAGTGACGGGGCGAGTCTGGTCCTGACCCTGGACCTGCATGTGCAGGAAACCCTGGAGCAAAAACTCAAAAGTCTCATGGGCAGCACCCAGGCGCTTTCCGCCATGGCGGTGCTCATGGTACCAGCAACCGGGGAGATCGTTGCCTCGGTGAGCCTGCCGGCCTTTGATCCGAACCGTTACTGGGAGTATTCCACCGAGGAGCGGAAAAACCGGGTTGTCGAGGATGTGGTGGAGTTGGGCGGCATGGGCCGACTTTTTCATCTGGCCGCTGCCTTGGACAAAAAGGCGGGCGCGGTGCCGACGGGGACGGAGCCGGGGGAAGAGGAAGGGGCCATGGCCGCCGCCCCATGGCGCAGGGTGCAGGAGGGAATCTATCTCTCTCCGGAAGGCGCGGCCCTGCATCGCTTTGCCGGAGATGGCGCGGAGTATTTGAAGTTTGCTGAAAATATCGGTTTGGCCAGCAAGGGCGAGGTGGATCTGCCCGAGGCTATTTTTGCCTTGAAGGAAGGCGAGGTCGCCCCGCCGGGAAAAATCGGCGTCCAGGCGGAAAGTTCTGCCGCGGCAGCGGGGAAGGTGAGCGAGATGGAGATGGGCGAGCCTCCTGATCCCGGCAGGAGCGCCACGCCAATACAAACGGAAAAGGAAGTCGGTGCAACGGCAACGCCCATGGCGTTGCTTTCGGCGTTTTGCAGGCTGGTGAATGGCGGCAAGACGATCAAACCCCATGTCCTGAGTGCAATCTGGCATGATGCCCAGGTCTTTCCCGTCCCCCCCCGGGAAGGGACAGGCGATTTTACGGTGCGGCCGGAAGTGAGCCAGGAGATGCTGGCCTGGATGGAGAAGGAAGCCCGGCAGGGGGATGATGCCTTTGCCATCGAGAGCCTGATTGAGAAAAAAACGCTCGCAGCCCCGGAAAAATCGGATGCGGGGGAGGCCGGGGAGGGCGTAGAACCGAACGTGGTCATGAATACCCTGTTGCTGGCCGCGGCGCCGGTCCGTAATCCCGAAATGGCCGCGCTCATCGTTCTTGAGAAGGCCAGTCTGGATATCTCTGCAAATTCCCAGGCCAGAAAGATGGCCCAGGAGATGATCCCACTGGCGATTGCCGCCATGGCGAAGCGGCCGAGCATGCCATCTCTGAAAGAACTGAAGGTGCGGGAAGTGGGCTATTACCGCAAGTGGGAGAAGCTTGCCAAGGAAGCCGCCGCACGGCCGGTTCTCCAGGAAGGACAACAGCGGCAGGAGATGCCGGATGTGCGCGGGCTCAGTCTGCGCAAGGCCATGCAGCTGCTGCAGCCCCACGGGTTGAAGGTGCAGATCGCGGGTTCCGGACAGGTGGCCAGCCAGTATCCCTTGGCAGGTTCACCCCTGAAGGGCGTGGACCAGTGTCTGCTGGAATTGAAGATGGTGCAGTGAGCCATGGAAACGACAATGGCAAAGCGTGTGGCATCATTGCGGGAATTGCTGGAGGGCGTGGCGGTCTTGAACGCGGATGCGCTTGAAGACAGGCAGATAACCGGCATTGCCAGCGATTCGCGGCAGGTCGTGGCCGGAGGGTTGTTTGTGGCGGTGCCCGGTCTCACCGTGGACGGCCATGACTATCTCGACGCCGCCGTCGAGCAGGGGTGCGTTGCCGTGCTCGTCGAGAAAGGCCGGGGCAAGCGCTTCCGGAATCAGAAAATTCTCTGCCTCGAGGTTGTCGACACCAGGACGGCCCTGGGGCGGATCGCCGCCGCCTTTTACGGGTGGCCGGCGGCACGGCTGGTTATGATCGGCATCACCGGCACCAACGGCAAAACCACCACCACCTATCTGCTGGAGTCGGTGCTGCGCCAGGCAGGCGGGAACCCCGGCGTGATCGGCACGGTGAACTACCGTTATAACCAGGTGGTTCTGCCTGCGCCATTCACCACCCCGGACCCTGTGGTTCTGCAGCGGATCCTGGCTGATATGGTGACGGCGGGAGTGAGTCACGTGGTCATGGAGGTTTCCTCCCACGCCCTGGAGCAGAAACGGCTGGCGAGCATCTTTTTTGATGTGGCGCTTTTCACCAACCTGACCCGTGACCATCTCGACTTTCACGGCAGCATGGAACAGTACTACGCCAGCAAGAAATCTCTCTTCCTCAGCCATCTGAAACCGGAAGGCGCGGCCGTGATTCTTTGCGGGAGCGAACCGGCGGCGGATGACTGGGGGCGGCGATTGCTCGCCGAGGTGCGGGAGAGCGCGGAAACGAAAAAAGCGGCCAGCCGGGGGCTGCGGATAATCGACTGCGGCCTTGGCCAGGGGCGGGTTCGCGTACTCGCGGCGCAACAGGATCTGGCTGGTACGACGGCGCGGTTGCAAGTCCCGGCCGGGGAGGTCGCCCTTCGCTCCGTCATGGTGGGGCGCTTCAATCTCAAGAATCTGCTGGGTGCCTTTGGTGTCGGCATGGCCCTGGGTATTGCCGTCGAGAAGATTGCGGCCGGGCTTGAAGCGGCGCCCGCCGCGCCCGGTCGGCTGGAAAGGGCGCCGGGCCCGGGCGGGGTCGCTGTCTTTGTCGATTATGCCCATACCCCGGATGCCCTGGAAAATGTCTTGCAGACCCTGCGCGAAGTGAGTGCGGGGAGGTTGATTGTCGTTTTCGGTTGCGGTGGGGACCGCGATCGCGGCAAACGGCCTTTGATGGGCAGCGTTGCGGCCCGGTATGCCGACATCGTGGTTTTGACCTCTGACAATCCCAGGAGCGAGGAGCCTGCCCTCATCCTAGCCGAGATCGAAAGAGGGCTCGCGGAAACAGGGCTGCCCCGAATGCGGGCGGAAGCCCTCCTCGGGGAGAAGGGGTTGAAGGGGTATGACGTCATCGTCTCCCGTCGGGAGGCAATCCGGACAACCCTGTCCCATGCCCGTCCAGGCGATGTGGTGGCGGTCTGCGGCAAGGGACACGAGACGTACCAGATCACGCGGAAGGGGAAGATCTTTTTTGATGACAGAGTCGAGGCCGCAATCCAGTCTGCGGTCGTCAACTGGTGATACGCAAAAAAGATCAGGCGAGTAATGGCTGGCGCGGAGGGAGGTGGTGATGGAATTGGCAAAGGGGCGAGGGAGTGAAAGGTTCAGGATGAAACAGGCAATCGCAACCACAAATTTCGGCCATGGCTTTGCCACCCTGCAGGACCCGGTCTGGACCCTCTCCCAGGTTCTGCTGGCCACCGGCGGCCGTTTTGTCTCGGGGCGGACCGAGGCAGGCTTCCGTAGGATAAGCACGGACACAAGAAGCGTTGAGGCCGGGGATCTTTTCCTTGCCCTCTGCGGGGAAAAATTCGACGGTCATGATTTTCTCGACGAGGCCCTCAGGAAAGGGGCGGCAGGGCTGGTCGTGTCCCGGCTTCCGGAGAAGAAGCTGCCGGTGCCGGTGGTGCAGGTGGAAGACACCCTCGTCGCCCTCGGCGATCTTGCCGCCTACCGTCGCGCCCGGATGCAGGATCTCCAGGTGGTCGCCATAACCGGAAGCTGCGGCAAGACCACGGTCAAGGAGATGACCGCAGCCATATTGAGCAGGGAGCATAACGTGCTCAAAACCCAGGGCAACTTCAACAATCTGATCGGTCTGCCCCTTTCCCTGCTGCCCGTTGAATACCATCACGATTTCGCCGTGCTGGAAATGGGCATGAACCACCTTGGCGAAATCGCCAGGCTCACGGAGATTGCCGACCCGGATATCGCCTGCATCACCAATATCCAGGATGCGCATCTCGCGGGCTTGAGCGACATCAGCGGCGTGGCCCGCGCCAAAGGCGAGCTCTTCGCGGGTCTGAAGGCCTGGGGCAAGCTGGTGGTCAATATCGACGACAAGAGGGTGCGGGCCCTGGCCAGGCGCTGCGCCCAGGAAAAGATCACCTTCGGCCGCAACGCGAAGGCCTTGGTGCGCGGTCTGCGAATCCGCAGTCTGGGCGAACGGGGAATGTCCTTCACCCTGCGGATCGGCAAACTTGCCGGACGGGTCAAGATCAGGGGGCTGGGCGCCCATAACGTGCAGAATGCCCTGGCGGCCGCGGCAATGGCCCATGCCGCCGGCATTGCCTTTGAGGACATTGCCGCGGGTCTGGAAAGCTTCCGCCCGGCGGACAAACGGTTGCAGGTGCAGCAGCTCAGGGGCGGCATCAAGCTGGTGAACGATGCCTACAACGCCAACCCCTCCTCCATGCTGGCCGCTCTTGAAACCATGCGGCACATGGATCATCACCACAAAAAAGTGGTGATTCTGGGCGATATGCTCGAACTGGGCGATCACAGCGAAGACGCCCATGCATCCATCGGCGAAGCCGCCGCCAGGCTCAAGTTCGACTACCTGCTGGCGGTCGGCTCTTTTGCCGAAATCTTGGTGACCGCGGCCCGCAAGGCAGGCATGCCCAAGAACCGGGCCCTGCTCTTTCCAAACAAAGAGGCGATTTGTACGTGGCTTGAAAACGGCATCGGCAAGGGACTCCTGGCGCCGGGGGACTGGGTGCTGGTGAAGGGATCCCGGGGGATGCGCATGGAAACAATCACGCAGCCATTGCTTGCGCCGCAGGAGTAAGGGAAAAACAGCATGCTCTACCATCTTCTCTATCCGCTGCATACCCTGTTCGGCGCCTTCAACGTCTTCAGGTACATCACCTTCCGCTCCATCGGCGCGACCCTGACCGCATTTCTGCTTCTGCTGCTCTGCGGCAACGCCTTTATCAAGGGGCTCAAGCGCAATCAGATCGGGCAGGTGGTGCGCGATGACGGGCCTGCCAGCCATTTGAGCAAGAAAGGGGTGCCCACCATGGGCGGGATGCTGATCCTCTTTTCGGTCACCCTGACCACCCTGCTCTGGGTCGATCTCTCGAACCACTTTGTCTGGATCATCCTCGGGGTGATGCTCTGGTTCGGCTGCGTGGGCGCCTATGACGACTACCGCAAGATCAAAAAACAGAACAGCAAGGGCCTGAGCCCCAGAGGGAAGTTCCTCTTTCAGATGCTCGGCGCGGCCATTGCCGGTTTGATCCTCTATGCGCACCCCGATTTTGACGGCCACCTGAGCTTTCCTTTCGTGAAGAACATCCAGCCGGATCTGGGCTGGTTCTACGTGGTCTTCGCCGTCTTCGTGGTGGTGGGCGCCTCAAACGCCGTCAATCTCACCGACGGTCTTGATGGCCTGGCCATCGGGCCTACGGTGGTGACCAGCAGCGTCTACCTGCTTTTTTCCTATCTGGCCGGGCATGCGGGTCTTGCCGCCTATCTGCAGATTCCTTACGTGCAGGGGGCGGGTGAGGTCGCGGTTTTCTGCGGCGCCCTGGTCGGGGCGAGCCTGGGCTTTCTCTGGTTCAACGCCTATCCGGCCCAGGTTTTCATGGGCGATGTCGGGTCCCTGGCCCTGGGCGCGGCGCTCGGCCAGATCGCCATCATCATCAAGCAGGAGTTTCTCCTCGCCATTGTCGGCGGGGTCTTTGTCATGGAAGCGCTGTCGGTGATACTGCAGGTCGGGTACTTCAAGATTTCCGGCGGTAAGCGGATTTTCCTGATGGCGCCCTTTCACCATCATTTTGAGAAGAAAGGCTGGCTTGAGCCAAAGGTCGTGGTGCGGTTCTGGATCATCTCCATCGTGCTGGGCTTGAGCGCCCTGGCGACCCTGAAGCTCCGCTAACAGGGCAGGGAAGGATTGGGAATGGGCAAAAACGTGAAGGAAATGCTGCGCAAGGGAGCCCACGTGGTTGTGGTCGGGCTTGGCGCCTCCGGTGTTTCCGCGGTCAGGTTCTTGCTCGGTCTTGGCGTAAAAATATCGGTTTCAGAGGGTGGCCGTCAGGAGAACCTTGAAGGAGACTTGGTTCGGTGGCTGAAGGAGAATGGAGTTTATGTGGAAACTGGCGGCCATACCTCTGAACTTTTTACTTCCGCGGATTGTATACTGGTGAGCCCCGGGGTGCCGTTGGACATTCCGGCCCTGGCCTCGGCCCGGGGCGAGGGAATTCCGGTCATCGGCGAACTGGCGCTGGCCAAGGACTTTCTCCGAACCCCGCTGGTCGCCATCACCGGCACCAACGGCAAGAGCACGGTGACCACTCTGATCGGCGATCTGATTGCCGCCGACCGGAAAAAGGTCTTCGTGGGAGGCAATATCGGGGTGCCCCTCACCGATTACCTGGCCGGCGGGCAGGATTGCGAGGCGGCAGTGCTTGAAGTGAGCAGCTATCAACTCGACGGCGCTGGAGAATTCCGGCCGTGGGTCGGCGTGCTGCTCAATATCACCCCGGATCACCTGGATCGCTATGCCTCCTACGACGACTATGCCGCCGCAAAGCTTTCCCTGTTCCGGCATCAGCAGGAAGGCGATGTGGCGGTGGTCAACGGCGATGATGCGCTGGTCGGGGCATGGCTCGGAAAGGTGAAAGAAGGAAAGGCGCCCTGGCCGGTACGCGCCAGGCTGCATGTTTACGGACGCAATAAGAAGGACGGTCTGCGGGCCTGGCTGCAAGGCAAGATCGCGGTGATCGCCCCGGACGGCAGGGAGAAAAGCGATTGCGAGGAATACGACCTTGCCGGCACCCCGCTGGCCCATGCGCCCAATGATGAAAATGCCCTGGCCGCCATTCTCGCCGCCAGGGCCATGGGGGTGAGCCGCGAGGCAATCGCCGGGGCCCTGGCATGTTTTCAGCCCTTGGCCCATCGCCTCGCCTTTGTCGCGGAGCTGGCCGGAGTCCGTTATTACGACGATTCCAAGGCTACCAATGTGGGGGCTGTCCATTCCGCGCTTGCCGGCATCCAGGCGCCGGTGGTGCTCATCGCCGGCGGCAGGGACAAGGGCGGGTCCTACGAAATGCTTGTCCCGCAGGTGAAGGAAAAGGTGCGGGCCCTGGTGCTGATCGGGGAAGCAAAAGAGAAGATTGCCGAGGCCTTTGCCGGCCTGAGCAGGATCGTTTTTGCGGCCGACATGGAAGAAGCGGTCCACCTGGCAAGCAGCATGGCGCGGCAGGGAGACGTGGTTCTGCTTTCCCCGGCCTGCGCCAGTTTCGATATGTTCAAAAGCTACAGGCATCGTGGCGAGGTGTTTTGCCAGGCGGTCCAAAAACTCGCCGGAACCGGCAGATAGGGGGGGAATGGCTATGCAAACGGTTTGCTGTGTGTGTAAGCGGATAAAGGGGGAGCGTGGCTGGAACAAGAGCACGGCCGGAAAAAACGTGCGAGCTTCCCATGGGTATTGCCCGGAATGTTTCCAGCAGACCATGGAGCGGGTGCAGAATTTTTTCGTGGTTGGCCCGGGGCAGGGCGGCGGCCTGCTCACGGTCCGTTGAAAAAGGGTTTGGCGGAATTATGCGGATGATCGTAACCGGCGGCGGCACAGGCGGCCATCTTTTTCCGGGCATAGCCGTGGCCGAAGCAATGCGGGAGCGGTTCCCGGCCGGAGAGTTGCTTTTTGTCAGCACCGACCGCGCCGTTGACAACAAGGCGCTTGCCAACCGAGACTTCCGGAAAACGTCCATCCGCTGCGAACCGCTCAAGGGCAGATCGCCCCTGGCCGCCTTGAAAAGCCTGGGGCGGCTGCCGGTGAGCCTCTGGCAGGCCCTGAAAATCGTCAGAGCCTTCAAGCCGGATCTGGTCCTGGGGGTGGGCGGCTACGTGACCGGGCCGGTGGTGCTGGCCGCCAAGCTCATGGGCGTCAAGGCATGCATCCATGAACAGAATTCTATTCCCGGCATGGCCAACAGGATACTTGGAAAAATCGTAGACAGAATATATATTTCCATCCCCGGTTCCGAGAGGTTTTTCCCGGCGGAAAAAGTTGCCCTGACCGGTAACCCGATCAGGGCGGAATTGCTTGCTTTTTCAGGAAAGAAAACAGCCGGGCAGCGGAAATGCCTTCTGGTCCTGGGAGGCAGTCAGGGCGCCCACCGGGTCAATGAACTGGTGGTGGCCGCCCTCTGCGGGGGGATGGCCGGCAAAGACCTGCGGGTGGTGCACCAGACCGGCGGGCAGGATGAGGAGTGGGTGCGCAATGCCTATGCCGCCGCCGGCGTCAAGGCAACCGTCACGGGTTTTATTTCGGAGATGGGGGCGGCATACGCGGAGGCGGATCTGGTCCTCTCGCGGGCCGGAGCCACCACCCTGGCGGAACTGGCGGTGCTGGGCAAGCCGGCAATTCTGATCCCCTATCCCTTTGCCGCGGATGACCATCAGACCACCAATGCCAGGTTTCTGGTGGAGGGCGGCGCGGCCGTGATGTTTCAGGAGCAGGATCTGGACGGCGGCAAGCTGGCGGGGCAGATCAGCGGCCTGCTGACGGACCCGCTGCGTCTGCTGACGATGGCGGAGAAGATGAAAACCCATGCCAAGCCGGCAGCGACCACGGCCATAGTGGAAGAGAGCTTGCGGCTTCTCAGGGCCGCCTAAGGCGCTGCCGCTGGAGAACGAAACGAATGTATAAGAAAACACAGCATATTCACTTTGTAGGCATCGGCGGCATCGGCATGAGCGGCATCGCGGAACTGCTCCTGACCCTCGGCTACCGGGTGAGCGGTTCCGATCTCAGGGAGACCGAGATTACCCGCCGGCTGGTCGGGCTGGGAGGCAAGGTCTTCGTCGGCCATCAGGGCAAATGGATAGCCGGCGCCGACGTGGTGGTGATCTCCTCGGCGGTCAAGGAAAACAACCCCGAAGTGCAGGCGGCCCGGGCCGCCCATATCCCGGTGATTCCGCGGGCGGAGATGCTTGCCGAGCTGATGCGTCTGAAAAAATACGGGATCGGGGTGGCTGGCAGCCATGGCAAAACCTCGACCACTTCCATGGTGGGCTGGATTCTGGCCGAGGCCGGCCTTGACCCCACCGTGGTCATCGGCGGCAAGGTAAACAGCATCGGCAGCAACGCCAAGCTGGGCGAGGGGGAATTCCTGGTGGCGGAGGCGGACGAGTCCGACGGTTCCTTCCTCAAGCTCTCGCCGGCGGTGGAGATCGTCACCAATATCGATCTGGAGCATCTGGACCATTACCGCGATATCGAAGAGATCAAAAAGGCCTTCCTGGACTTCATCGACAAGATTCCCTTTTACGGGGCAGCGGTGCTTTGCCTCGATGATCCGAACGTGGCGGCCATCCTGCCCCAGATCCGCAAACGGACCATCACCTACGGCCTGACCAGTCAGGCCGATATCCATGCCCGGGCCATCGAGGCCAAGGGATTGACCTCGACCTTTGAGGTGTGCCGGGAGCGGGAGGTGCTGGGCGAAATCACCCTGAACGTGCCGGGTCAGCATAATGTCTACAATTCCCTGGCCGCCATCGCCGTGGGGCTTGAGCTGGACATCCCCTTTTCCGCCATTCGGGAGGCATTGAGAACCTTCAGCGGGGTGCAGCGGCGCATCCAGATCAAGGGGGAGTGCGACGGCATCACCGTGGTTGACGATTACGGGCATCATCCCACGGAAATACGGGCGACCCTGGCGGCCATGCGCTCCGCCTGGCCAAAGCGGCGCCTCATCGTCATGTTCCAGCCCCACCGCTATACGAGAACCGCCGGCCTGTTCAAGGAGTTTTCCACCGCCTTTCACGAGGCGGATGTCCTGCTGCTCACCGAAATTTACGCGGCCAGCGAGCAACCCATCGAAGGGGTGAACGGCGCGGCCCTCCTGGAGGAGATCAAGCTGCACGGGCAAAAGAATTGCCAGTATGTCGCCGAAGTGGATGCCCTGGCGCGCACGGTGCGCCATCTGCTGCAGCCAGGGGATGTCGTGCTGACCCTGGGGGCGGGGAACATCTACCAGGCAGGCGAAGAACTTCTTCAGAAACTGGAGCAGAGACATGTTGCAGCCTGACCGGCTGCCGGGAAAATCGTTTTTCGACGGCCCGCTGGCGAACCATGGTCGGGTCGTTCGCGGGCTGAACGCGGGAGAGAGGTCGACGGTCGCTGACAAGGAAAGCAAGGTGATGGCGGATTGGCTCAAGGAATTGCAACAACTCTGGCCGGGGGAGCTGCTTGTGAATCCCCCCATGTCCCGCTACTGTACCCTGCGGGTGGGCGGGCCGGCCAGGGCGGTCGCCAGCCCGGCCGACACCGCGGAGCTGGCCGGCCTGCTCGCGATTTTAGAGAAGATGCGGCTGAGCTGGCATGTCATCGGCCGGGGCAGCAATCTCCTGGTGCCGGATGCCGGCTATGACGGGGTGATCATCCTGCTGGGCAGGAAATTTGCCGCCCTGCATGCCGAGGCCGCCGACCGGGCGGGCCTGGTGAGGGTGCGGGTCGAAGCGGGCTGCGGTCTGATGAAGCTGGTGAACTGGTGTCTTGGCGAGGGATTGAGCGGCCTCGAGTTTGCCATCGGCATTCCCGGGTCGGTGGGCGGGGCCGTGGCCATGAACGCGGGAGCCTGGGGAAGCGAGATGGCGGGAAAAATCGCCGCGGTCACTTTTATCGACCGGAATGGGCAGGTTGTGAGAAAGGCAAGGACGGAGCTGCATTTCTCCTACCGGAAACTGGCGACGGACGGCATGGTGGTGACCGCGGCGGAATTTGGGCTATGCGCGGGAAATCGGCGGGAAATGCGGGAGAAATGCAGGGAATTGCTGGAAAGGCGCAAGGCGAAACAGCCGCAGGGAATGCCCAGCGCCGGCTCTTTTTTTAAAAACCCGGCCCAGGGGCCGGCCGCCGGCAAGCTCATTGAGGATGCCGGCTTAAAGGGAAGGCGGATCGGGGGGGCCCAGGTTTCTCCGCAGCATGCCAATTTCCTGGTCAACACCGGCGGGGCGACGGCCCGCGATTTTCTGGAACTCATGGGGCTGGTGCAGGAGAAGGTGCGGGCCCGGTTCGGCATCTGGCTGGAGCCGGAAGTGAAGATCCTCCCGGCGCGCTCTTTATAAGGGATCGAAATGGCCTTGCAGAAGAAAAAGACCATCCAGCAGCGCTACGGTCTAAAGAAGAAACAGCCGAGCCTGGGCCTGAGGAAGAAGCTGGCCATTCTCGCCGCTGGTTTTCTTCTGGTCTGCGCCGCAATGGGCGCCGGCGTCTTCGTTGTCTATAAGGGCCTGGGGCGCTCGGATTTTTTTCAGATAACAGCCACCAACATCCAGGGCTGTCGGCGGACCACGAAAAATCTGATCCTCGAGTTGAGCGGGGTGGATGTGCACAGCAACCTCCTGGCCCTGGATGTGCGGAAGGTGAAGTCAAATATCGAGACCCACGAATGGGTGGAGTCGGTGGAGATTGAGAGGGATTGGCCAAACACCCTGAACATAACGGTGAAGGAGCGGGTGCCGGTGGCCATCGTCAGTCTTGGCAAGGAGCTTTTTTATCTGGACCAGTACGGCGTGGATTTTGCCCAGGTCCTGCCGCCGGAGGACATGGATTTTCCGGTGATTACCGGGATGAAGAAGGAGCAGTGGCCGGCCGCGGTCAAGGACTCGCTCCTGGGGGAGGCCCTGCAGTTCATCAAGTACGCGGGGCAGGGCAGCTCGATTCTTCCCAAGCAGAACATCTCGGAGCTGCACCTGGTTGGCGACAGGGAACTGGTTCTTTTTCTGGTGGACAGACCCTTTCCGATCCATCTCGGCAGGGGGGGCATGAACACCAAGTATTACTGGCTGGCCAAGGTGCTCTATCGTCTGTACAAGAGTAAGGAATTCGCGCAAACCGCCTATATCAAGATGGATTATGCGCGTAATAAAGTGTTGGTGGGATTTGTCGGCCCCGTGTGAGCAATGAGGAACACACGCTCCGGCTTAAGGGTGAGGAAATGGCACAAGAGGAAAGAGGCGAACTGATTGTCGGGCTGGATATCGGCACCACCAAAATCTGCGTGGTGGTGGGTGAAGTGCACGACAACCGGGTCGATATCATCGGCATAGGCAGACATCCTTCCGTTGGCCTGCGGCGCGGGGTGGTTGTCAATATTGAAAGCACGGTGCATTCCATCCGTCAGGCGGTGGATGAGGCGGAGCGCATGGCCGGCTGCGAGATCAACGCGGTTTACGTGGGGATAGCCGGCAGCCACATCAAGAGCTTCAACAGCCACGGCCTGATCGCCATCAAGCATAACGAGATCCGTCAGGACGATATCGACCGGGTGGTGGATGCCGCCCGGGCCGTGCCCATCCCGCCGGACCAGGAAGTGATCCATGTCCTCCCGCAGGAATTCATGGTGGACGGGCAGGCCGATATCCAGGATCCCATCGGCATGACCGGTGTCCGTCTCGAAGCGGACGTGCATATCGTCACCGGTTCGGTGACCGCGGTGCATAATATCGTCAAATGCTGCAACCGGGCAGGGCTCGAAGTGACCGACGTGGTGCTCGAACCCCTGGCCTCGGCAGGAGCGGTGCTCACCAAGGAAGAGATGGAGCTGGGGGTGGGTCTTCTCGATATCGGCGGCGGCACCGCGGATCTGGCGGTTTTTGCCGACGGCACCATCAAGCATACCTTTGTTCTGGGGCTGGGCGGCCACAATCTGACCAACGATCTCTCCATCGGTCTGCGCACCCCCCTGAAGGAGGCGGAACGCCTCAAGGAGGAGTTTGGCTGCGCTCTGGCCTCCATGATCGACAAGGATCAGGTCATCGAGGTGCCCAGCGTGGGCGGGCGGAAAAACCGCAAGCTGTCCCGTAAGGTGATGGGCGAGATTCTCGAACCCCGGGTCGAGGAGATGCTGACTCTCATCAACCAGGAACTGGTCGAGTCCAACTACAAGGAGATGGTCAACGCGGGCATGGTGCTCACCGGCGGCACCTCGCTTCTCGAGAATATGGAAGAACTGGCGGAACAGATCTTTGACCTGCCGGTGCGCATCGGTCACCCGGAAAATATCGGCGGGGTGGTGGACGTGGTGAACACCCCGCAATGGGCCACCGGTGTCGGTCTTGTTATCTACGGGATGAAGCACGGTCCCGGCGAGAGTTTCAAGCGGCCCAACGGCGGCGTATTGACAAGAGTGGCCGGTCGGATGAAAGACTGGTTTAAAAATATCATTTAAGGGCAGCTCAACATGCGTCCGGCTTTTGGGGAGATGGACGGAGACCTTAATCAGGGAGAGCAGGTTATGTCATTCAAATTGGCGGAAACGGAATCGAGGGCAAGGATCAAGGTGTTCGGGGTCGGCGGCGGCGGCGGCAACGCGGTCAACACCATGGTCGACAGCAAAATTCTCGGCGTGGAATTCATCGCCGGCAACACCGATGTGCAGGCCCTGGACCAGTCCAAGGCGGACATCCGCCTGCAACTCGGAAAATCCGTAGCCAAGGGCCTGGGCGCCGGCGCCAACCCGGAACGGGGCCGGGAGGCGGCGGAGGAGAGCATCGAGGAAATCAGAAAACTGCTCAAGGACAGCGACATGGTCTTTGTCACCGCCGGCCTGGGCGGCGGCACCGGCACCGGCGGCGCTCCGGTGGTGGCCCGGGTCGCCAAGGAGATGGGCGCCCTGACCGTCGGCGTGGTGACCAAGCCCTTTGCCTTCGAGGGACGGGCCCGGATGAAGAATGCTGAGAACGGCTGGAAACAGCTCAAGGAGCATGTGGACACCATCATCACCATCCCCAACGACCGGCTCATCTCCCTGAGCCAGAAAGGCACCCGTTTCATCGACGGCATGAAGATGGCCGACGATGTCTTGGTGCAGGCGGTAAAAGGCATAACCGACCTCATCAATCTCCCCGGCTATATCAACCCCGACTTCGCCGATGTCCGCGCGATCATGAACGAAATGGGTCCCGCCCTCATGGGCGCCGGCTACGGCGTGGGCGACAACCGGGCGGTGGAAGCGGTCAATATGGCCATCAACAGCCCGCTTCTGCAGGACATCAGCATCGACGGCGCCCGCGGCGTGCTGGTCAACATCTCCGCCCGCCAGGATTCCCTGACCATGGCGGAAGTGACCGAAGCGACCACCAAGATTTACGAAGAGGTTCATGACGAGGCCAATATCATCCTGGGCGTCATCTTCGATGAAACCCTGGGGGAAGAGCTGCAGGTGACGGTTATCGCCACCGGCATCCGCGATGCTCTTGAAGAGGTCGAGGAGCTGCCGGAAAAGGTGCAGCTCGTCCAGAAGAAACGGGAAACCACCGCGCAGCCCCTTCCCTTTCGCAACAGATGCGGAAGAAGCAGCATGGAGCAAAGCGCCAAGGTGGTCAACGGCATCCATGATGCCTATGCCAGAAACATCCTGGGCGATCAGGATTATGAACGGCCCACCTTCCTGCGCCGGAATGAAAGCTGATGGCTCCGCGTCTCCCCCAAACACACGGAGCCATTCCCCGATGTCGGGGAACGGCAGGGCAACGCCCGTTCCAGTCGCGGGCGTCGTGATTGCCGCAACATTGGCAGCCCCTTGCCGGACCCAATACAGGCAAGGGGTTGTGCGAGAACGGCGGCAGAAAACAAAGCCATGGGCGCCATTGGCCGTCCCTTGTTGCCGGCGGCGTGTTTCGCGCGGCGCGGACAAGGTTGCGGCGGGGAATGATCGTTTCTTCGTCTCAGGATTGTGAACAGTGAACCTTGCCGCCCATACTGCCCCCAGCGAGGCTGGGAGCACTCCCTCGCTCCCCCGTTGCTGCCGGTAGCCATTTCACATTGCTGGCAGGTTTGATCCGGACACCATGCGCCAACGCCAACCTGCATCTCCCGATTATCTGGCCCAAGAAAAAGGCACCCACCGGAAAAAATGGAAAGGCCTGCTGCCGGTTGCCCTGCTTTTTCCGAACCGGTATGTACTGGGAAATGCCAATCTCGGTTTTCAGCTGGTCTATTCCCTGCTCAACACCCTGCCGGGTGTGGTCTGCGAACGGTTCTTCCATGAGGGGGGGCAGCCGCCGCTTTCCCTGGAGTCCAACCGTCCCCTGCGGGATTTTCCGATCCTCCTGTGCTCGCTGAGCTTTGAGCAGGATTTTCCCAACCTGCTGGCCCTGCTCGCCGCGGGCGGGATCGAACCGTTGGCGGCGCACCGCTCCGCCGGGATGGCCACGTTTTGTCCCGGAGCACCGCTTGTCATCGGTGGCGGCGTCGCCTCCTTCATCAATCCGGAGCCGCTGGCCCCCTTTATCGATCTTTTTGTGGTGGGCGAGGCGGAACCGGTTCTGGCCGGACTCATGACTTTTTTGCTCGGGGAGATCAGGAGTGCCGAGCCGGAGGCCCTGCTGCGCGAAGTGGTGGAAAATTTTCCCGGCTGCTATGCACCCCGCTTTTATACCATGGTCCATGGTGAGGATGGGGTGCTGGAAAGGATTGAGGCGGCTCCGGGCGCGCCTGCCCGGGTGCGGCGCCTTTTTCTCGATGGCGGGAGCAGGGCGGCCCATTCCCAGCTGTTCTCTCCGGACATGGAATTCAGCAATATGTTCCTGGCCGAACTCGGTCGGGGCTGCAGCCGCGGCTGCAGATTCTGCGCGGCAGGCTTTGTCTACCGCCCCCCCCGCCTCTGGCAGGCGGATGCCATTCTTGCCGCCCTGCGGGAACGGCCGGAAGAGATCAAGCGCATCGGCCTGTTGGGAATGGAGATGGCGAAGAGTGAGGATCTGGGCCGCATTGCCGATTATCTGCTCAGCGAGGGTTGCGCCCTTTCCTTTTCCTCGCTGCGGGCCGACGCGATCAGCCCCGCGCTTTGCCTGCTCCTGCAGCGCAGCAATCTGAAGAGCGCCGCCATCGCTCCGGACGGCGGCTCGGAACGGTTGCGAAAGGTGATCAACAAGGGGATCAGCGAAGCGGATGTGCTTCTGGCCGCCGAGGCGTTGGTGCGGGCAGGGATCACCAATCTGAAGCTCTATTTCATGATCGGCTTGCCCGGCGAAACCGAGGAGGATATGCTGGAGTTGCTGGCTCTCACCGAAAAGGTGCGGCAAACCCTGTTGGCGGTGGGCAGGGCCAGGGGGAGGGTGAGCAATCTCACCCTGAGCGTCAACAGCTTTGTGCCAAAGGCCTGGACCCCCTTTCAGTTTCATCCTTTTGCACCGCCGGCGGAGTTGAAAAGCAAAATCAAAATCCTCAAAAAAGGGGTTGCCGCCATGGCCAATGCCCGCTTGTTCGTCGATCAACCCGGCATCGCCTATACGCAGGCGGTTTTAGCCCGCGGTGACCGGCGGGTGGGGCTGGCCCTCTATGCCATGCTTTTCGGGATGCGTAACTGGCGGCAGGCTCTGCGGGAACAGGGGCTGAGCGCGGAGGAGGTGGCCGGGCGGCAGCGTGGCCGTGAAGAGCTTTTCTGCTGGGAGGTGATCGACCACGGCATCGACCGGCGCTATCTTTGGGCGGAGTACGAAAAGGCGCTGGCGGAGCAATTGACCGTCGCCTGCGATCCCGCCAAATGCAGGCGTTGTGGAGTGTGCCATGGTTGAGGAGAGAAACGATACCCTTGATACGGCGACCATCGCCGGCATGAAGCCCTTTCGGCTGGTGAAGTTTTTTTCCTTCAGCGGCCTTACCGTATTTCTGGTCTTCACCCTGGTGCTTTCCTGGGTGATCTCAAACCACGCGAAAAAGGTTCTGCTCCAGCGGAGCGAGGCCTACGCCCTGGTGGTTGCCGAGAACATCAGCCATCAGGTGTTTCAGCAGTTTGTCCTGCCCACGATTTTGCGCTACGGCAAGATCGCCCTCAGAAATCCCCAGCAGTTCAACCGGTTGGATACCATTGTCCGCAACACCACCCACGGCATGCGCATTCAGTCGGTAACCATCTTCGACTCAAAGGAAAATATCATTTCCTACAGCACTGTCCCGGCGCGCATCGGCCGGACCGGAGAGGGTGGCAAGGAGTACAAGCAGGCCTTGAACGGGGAAAGCAACTCCGTGGTGCGTTCAACCGGTTCGCTCATCAACCTCCTGCCCGGGGCAAAGCCGATTTCCTCGCAGTTGAGCACCTTCATTCCTTTTCGCCAGTCCCAGCCCTTCAGCCAGAATCCCGACATGATCATGGGGGTGATCGAGGTGGTGCAGGATCTTTCCGAGGATTTCGAGGTGATTGTCCGGTTGCAGGGCTCCATCATTCTCACCTCGGTCCTGATCATGTCCGCCCTCTTCACGGTCTTAGGTTTCATCGTGGCCAGAGCGGAGCGGATCATTGAGGCACGGGCACGGGAGCGGCGCCGCCTTGAGCAGCAGCTCCACCAGAGCCAGCGCCTCGCCACCCTGGGGAAGATGGTGGCTTCCGTCTCCCATGAGATCAAAAATCCCCTGGGTATCGTGCGCAGCACCGCGGAGATTCTGGGCAAACGCCTGAAAAGCGTGGCGCCGGGCAACGAGCACCTGGCCAACATCATTGTCGAGGAAACCAGCAGGCTTGACGGCATCGTCCGGGAGTTTCTCGACTTTGCCCGCCCCCAGGAGCCGAAGCCCACGCCCGGCTCGCTCAACGAGTTGCTGGGCAAGATACTCAAGTTCATGGAACCTGAGCTGGAGCATGATAAAATCGTTCTGGAAACCGCGCTTGCCGAGGATCTGCCGAAGATCCCCTTTGACCACGACCTATTTTATCGGGCCTGCCTGAATATCTTGGTCAACAGCGTGCAGGCCATGCCGCAAGGGGGGAGGCTGAAGGTGACGACAAGCTATGACAGGCCAGCATCCGCGGTAAGAATCACCGTCAGCGACACCGGCGTGGGCATTGCCCCGGACAAGCTGGAGCATATTTTCACGCCCTTTTATACGGATAAGAACAGGGGCACCGGCCTTGGCCTGGCCATAGTCAAGAATATTATCGACAGCCACCGGGGAACCCTCGCGGTGGAGAGCAGGGAAGGGGAGGGCGCGACCTTTGCGATCACCCTCCCCGCGAAATAATCACTTCTTTTTTTCAGCCTTTTTCTTCATCTCGATGCTTTTTTGGAGCTGATCCCGTTCACGGCGCAGATCCTCGTAGGTCTCCATGGCGCGTTTCTCCATATCGCCCTGCTCCTGCTTGATCTGCTCGGCGCGTTCCTTGATCTTTTCCGCCTTGATTTTCAACTCGTTGGTCCCGAACATGGAGGAGGAAAGGTACTTGCAGGAGAATTTCATCAGGGCGATGTCGTCCTCCTTGATTTCCTTGAGAGTTTCCTCGTCCACCTCGTAAATGTTGAGAAATGAGCTGTTGAAGACGAAGTCGCGGAACTTGTCGAGATCCGTGCTGGCCATGAAGAACATCTTCTTGGCCGGTTCGCTCAAGGTGGCCTGCAGCCCGAAGGACTTGCGGCGCATGACGATTTCCATCCATTCCCGGTTCATCTCGTCGGATTCGTCTATGCCCTGGTCTTTGCGCCACTCACGGATGGTCTGGACATTTTCCTCCTCATGGCCCTTGCAGTGGGGTTCCTTGACCAGGAAGTAAAATTCTTCGGCGCCGGAGCCCTCGTTGCCGGCGGCATGAAAATAGGACATCCCCACCGGGTAGTAGCGACAGGTGGTGGGCCGATAGGGATAAATCGTGCATCCTTCTTCGGTGACAAAGGGACAGCGGCCATTTTCATCCAGGTGGATTTTAACGCCGGGAAGATCGGTTTTTTCAAGGTAGACGGGCGTGGTGAAGCGCAGGAGGAATTCATCGGCCGGCAGGTTGATGCCCCGGCGCATCCGGAGGATATCGTAAGGCGTCAGAATGATGTTGATATTGCCGCAGCAGGCGGTAAAACACGAAACTCCGGGATGGCAGCGGAATTTCAGCTTGCTGTCCGCGGCGAGCTTGGTCGGCAGGATATGGGTCGGGTTCTTGTCCGCGCCGAACATGGATTTGTCTATGGAAACGGATTGGGCTTTCTTTTTTGGATCACTCATCAGTAACTCCCGTGGGGAATAGCGTTTATCTAAGGGATTATGCGAAAAAAAATAAAAAATTATTACGCGTACTGAAAAATCAGGACCACAGTAATCACCGAAAAGCCATGTGTCAAATTCATTTGTGTGCCGGGGACAATAATGAAAAAGGAAGGGCTTGGAACAGGAGGGGTCTTCTGGCCGCCAAAAGCTGAAATCGTCCGCCAAAAAAATAAAAAACACCATCCCGCAAGGGCAGTCCGCCAGAAGATTTGTAGGACATTGCCCGCCATGTTTTTTTCTTGACATTTATCAGGTGAGAAATTATACAGACCAATGTTCTGAAAACTGAGTGGCTCTTCAGTTTTGTGTGGAGGACCCTTCGGAACTCCGCGTCGCTGCATGATTATGTGGTCAAGAAAGACAGGCAAATCAATCGTTTGTCGCTCTTTAAAAATATTTATATACCGATGGTCTCTGGAATCTTTACATGCAGCCGGAAGATGTGATGCCGGTGTGGGTGTGAAAGTCGGGCGGCTATCAAAGTAATAAGGTAAATGCGGACTTCGGGGAATCGAAGTCCGGAAAATTCAATCCAATTGAGGAGGTTAGTGAATGCCAAGTTACGTAGATCCTTCCAAATGTGACGGCTGCAAGGGCGGTGACAAGACTGCCTGCATGTACATCTGCCCCAACGACCTGATGGTCTTGAACAAAGAGGAGATGAGGGCCTACAACCAGGAGCCCGATGCATGCTGGGAATGTTACTCTTGCGTAAAGATCTGTCCGCAGGGCGCAATCGCTGTTCGCGGTTACAACGACTTCGTTCCCATGGGCGGCATGGTTCATCCGATGCGGAGCTCCGATTCCATCATGTGGACCGTCAAGTTCCGTAACGGCAACATGAAGCGTTTCAAGTTCCCCATCCGGACCACCGCTGAGGGTGCTGCCAATGCCTATGTTGGTCAGAAAGGCGCCAATCTCGACGACGAGTGCCTGCTGCTTGAGACCGAGCTGAAGAAGCCGACCATGCTTGCCAAGTAAGTTTTTGGATAACTGAATTCAACAAATTTCTTTATAGGAGATTAAGTTATGGCATTACCTAATAAGCCGCTGGGCGAACTGCCCGCCGTTGCTAATCCCGAGGTTGTTGAGCACGATGTCGATGTTCTGATCATCGGTGGTGGTATGGCTGCATGTGGTACCGCTTTCGAAATCAAGAAATGGGCTCCCGCCGACCTGAAGATCAAGCTGGTTGACAAGGCTTCCATGGAGCGTTCCGGTGCTGTTGCTCAGGGTCTTTCCGCCATCAACACCTACATCGGCGAGAACCCCATCGAGAACTACGTGAAAATGGTTCGTAACGACCTGATGGGCGTTGTCCGTGAAGACCTCATCTACGATCTCGGCCGTCACGTTGACGAGTCTGTTAAGCTTTTCGAAGAGTGGGGCCTGCCCATCTGGAAGAAAGACGCAGATGGCGAGAACCTTGACGGTTCCAAGCCCGCCCCGACCCTGCGTCAGGGTGGCGTTCCGGTTCGTACCGGTAAGTGGCAGATCATGATCAACGGTGAGTCCTACAAGTGCATCGTTGCCGAGCCTGCCAAAACCGCGCTCGGCGAGGAGAACATCCTTGAGCGCGTTTTCATTGTAAAGCTGATCCTCGACAAGAACAAGGCCAACCAGATCGCTGGTGCCGTTGGTTTCTCCACCCGTGAGAACAAGGTTCACGTTTTCCGTTGCAAGACCGCACTCTGCGCTTGCGGTGGTGCTGTAAACATCTTCCGTCCCCGGTCCACCGGTGAGGGTAAGGGCCGTGCCTGGTACCCGGTATGGAACGCTGGTTCCACCTACACCATGTGTGCACAGGTTGGCGCCACCCTGACCATGATGGAAAACCGCTTCACCCCGGCTCGTTTCAAAGACGGTTACGGCCCGGTTGGCGCTTGGTTCCTTCTCTTCAAGGCCAAAGTACAGAACGGCCTTGGTGAGTTCTACGCCAACAGCGATGCAGTGAAGGACGAACTCTCCAAGTTCATGCCTTACGGTCAGTCTGCGGTTACCCCGACCTGTCTGCGTAACCACCTGATGCTGAACGAGCTCAAGGCTGGTCGCGGCCCGATCTACATGGCCACCGACGTAGCCCTGAACGCCTTCCTGGATGATCGTCGTGCCAAGGGCATGGACGAGAAGTCCGTACAGAAGTTCTGGAAGCATCTCGAGTCCGAGGCATGGGAAGACTTCCTCGATATGTCCGTTGGTCAGGCCGGTCTCTGGGCAGGCATGAACATCGAGCCCGAGAAGGTTGGTTCCGAGATCATGCCGACCGAACCGTACATGCTGGGCAGCCACTCCGGTTGCTGTGGTATCTGGACCTCCGGCCCGAACGAGGACTGGGTTCCGACCGTAGACGGTCCCCGTAGCCATCAGTACAAGTGGGGCTACAACCGCATGACCACCGTTGACGGTCTGTTCACCGCAGGTGACGGCGTTGGCGCTTCCGGTCATAAGTTCTCCTCCGGTTCTCATGCCGAGGGTCGTATTGTTGCCAAGCAGATGGTTAAATTCTGCCGTGACAACGCTTCCTTCAAGCCCGAGCTGCCGAAGTCCGCTCAGGAGTATGCTGACGAAGTATACGCTCCGGTTAAGCGCTACCTCGAGCACGTTGGCAAGACCACCGCTGCCGACGTTAACCCCAACTACTGCAAGCCCGCTGGTCTGATGATGCGCCTGATGAAGGCCACCGACGAGTACGGCGGCGGTGTTGCCACCTACTACATGACCTCTGGCAAGCTGCTCAACATCTGCCTGGATCTTCTCCGCATGCTGCGCGAAGACGCCGAGCTGATGGCTGCCGGCGACCTGCACGAGCTGATGCGCGCCTGGGAGAACTACCATCGTATCTGGTGTGTAGAGACCCATATCCGTCACATCGAGTTCCGTAAAGAATCCCGTTACCCGGGCTTCTACTACCGCTCTGACTTCCCGACCTGTGACGATGCCAACTGGAAGGCCTTTGTTAACTCCACCTTTAATCCTGCAACCCAGGAGTGGAAGTGCGAAAAGGTCAACTGCATCAACATCGTTGAGACCGAGCCGTGGATCTAAGCTGTTCCCGGTAACAGTCATAATGGTTAAACAAATCTCCAGGCACCTTACCGGTGCCTGGAGATTTTTCTATGCGCTGCAGACCGGTTTTTTTGGTTGAGTTGACCAAGCGTTCATGGTATTGGCTGGCCCATTGACCCAAAAGAATTACTTTGCACCATAAATAAATTTTACACAAATGGAGGAGAGGCATGACAGACGAACGCAGCGCACCCGCAGGTGCTGTACTTGTCGTTGGCGGTGGCATAAGCGGGCTTACGGCCGCCTTGGAAGCCGCTGAGGTCGGAAAAGACGTTTTTCTGGTTGAAAAGAATCCCTACTTGGGTGGCCGGGTCGCGCAACTGAACCAGTACTTCCCGAAGCTTTGTCCCCCGAGCTGTGGCCTGGAGATCAACTTCCAGCGCATCAAAAACAATCGCCGTGTCCGCGTCTACACCATGACCGAGGTGAAGAGCGTTTCCGGCGCTGCTGGCAACTATCAGGTTACCCTGAGCAGCAGGCCGCGATATATCAACAACAACTGTACTGCCTGTGGCGCCTGTGCCGATGCCTGCGCCGACGAGCGTGCCAATGACTTCAACTTCGGCATGAACAAGAGCAAGGCCGTCTACAAGCCGCACGATATGGCTTTCCCCATGAAGTATGTGCTGGACAAGGACTCCTGCAGCGCAGCCGGACTTGCCGCCATCAAGGATGCCTGCAAATACGACGCTGTTGATCTTGACATGCAGGGCAAGGAATTCACCCTGGATGTCAGCGCCATTGTCTGGGCGACCGGCTGGAATCCCTATGACCCGGCCAAGATGACCAATCTCAAGTACGGGTCAAGCCCTGCCATCATCACCAATATGATGATGGAGCGCCTCGCCGCCCCCAACGGTCCCACCGGCGGCAAGATCCTGCGCCCCGGCGACGACAAGGAACCCGCAAGTTTTGCCTTTGTGCAGTGCGCTGGTTCACGTGACGAGAATCATCTTGAATATTGTTCCTATATCTGCTGCATGGCCTCCATGAAGCAGATCAACTATATCCGCGCCCAGTATCCCGAGGCAAAGATCACCGTATTCTACATCGATCTGCGCACCCCGGGCAAATATGAGAAGTTTCGTGAGAAGCTCATGGCCGATGCCAACATCAAATGGGTCAAGGGCAAGGTTGCCGACATCATCGCAGATGCGGATGGCGGCGTGACCGTGGTGGCGGAAAATGCAGTGACCGGAGAAAAGGTACAGGAAAAGGTCGATATGGCCATCCTGGCCACCGGCATGGAGCCTGCGGCCAAGGCCCAGGCTGCGGCGCTTGGACTGTCGGTTGATAACAATGGATTCATTATGGCCTCTGCCGATGGTGGCATGGTTTCCGCCGGCTGTGCCAAGAAGGCGGCCGATGTAGTCACTTGCGGCCAGAGTGCGACAGCAGCAGCCATGAAAGCTCTTCAAGCGTCCAGGAGGTAAGGTTAATGAGCAAGAAATTAGGTGCATACATCTGCACAGGTTGTGGTATAGGAGACGCTCTCGACATCGAGAGCCTGATCGGCGCGGCCAAAGAGCAGGGTCTAGCAGCGAAGACCCATGAGGCTTTCTGCGCAGCGGCCGGCCGCGAAATAATCGAGAACGACATCAACAACGATGGCGTGAACACCATTGTTGTTTGCGCCTGTTCTCCCCGTGTCATGAAGGATGAGTTCAATTTTGGCGACGACAAGTATGTGACCCGCGCCAATATCCGTGAAGGCGTAGCCTGGTCCGCCGGGGACACCTCCGATGCGAAGGTGAAGGAATTCGCCAGCGAGAAGGCGCAGGACTATGTGCGCATGGCCTGTGTGCAGGCAAAAAAAGGCGATGTGCCCGATCCTTACAAGCTTGAAACCATCAACCGCAAGATCCTGGTCATGGGTGGTGGTATCGCCGGTATGACCGCGGCCATGGAAGCTTCCAAGGCCGGGTATTCGGTGACCATCATTGAAGCCCAGGACAAGTTGGGCGGCAAGGCCAACGGCTGGCGCAAGCAGTTCCCGACCAAGGCGCCTTGGGCCGACCTTGAGGAACCCACTGTTGGCGAGATGGTAAACGCGGTGCAGGCTGATGCCAACATTACCGTCAAGACCTCCATCGAGGTTGCCCGTATTGCCGGCGCGCCTGGCGACTACAAGGTAACTCTGAAGGCTGCCGGCACCAAAACCGAATGGGACGCCCCGAAAAAAGTTGGCGTTGACGAGCAGGACAAAATTGCCAAAGGCCAGATGGAAGATCCCAATGCAGGCCTCAAGCCCTATATGGCCGCCGATCCGGACGCCGAGGCCTTCGGCGCGGTTGTTCTTGCCACTGGTTGGAATCCCGCCGATGTTTCAGAATTCGAGCATCTCGGCTACGGGAAGTTGAAAAACGTTGTCACCAACGCCGAGTTTGAAAAGCTTGCCAAGACCGGCAAGGTGCCCGCCAAGGTAGCCTTCATTCAGAGCCCGGGCGCGGCCGAGCATGACAGGGATTTCCCTTACTGTAACTCCGTAACCAGCATGGTTGCTCTGAAGCAGGCACGCTATGTACGTGAGGACAACGCCGAGGGTAAAGCCTATATCCTGTATCAGCACATGCGTACCCCCGGCAACATGGAGATGTTCTACAAAGGTGCCCAGAACGACGACGGTATCTTCCTGACCAAGGCGACGGTAACCCAGGTTGCGGAAGCCGGTTCCGGTCTTGCCGTTGAGCTGAAAGACACCCTGCTCAACGAGGATATGACCATCAACGTCGACATGGTTGTCCTTGCCGCCGGCATGGTCCCCACCACCTCCGACAAGCCGACCATCAATCTGGCCTATCGTCAGGGACCGGCCTTCCTTGATCTCGAACTGTTCGACGGTTACGCGGATTCCCACTTCATCTGCTTCCCGTACGAAACCCGCCGTACCGGCGTTTACGCCTGCGGTGGCGTACGCAAGGCCATGAACATGGAAGAGACCATTGATGACGCTTGCGGCGCGGCACTGAAGGCGATTCAGTCCATCGAGTCCGCGGATCGCGGCGTTGCCGTGCATCCCCGTTCCGGTGACGGCACCTATCCGGAGTTCTTCTTCCAGCGTTGCACCCAGTGCAAGCGCTGCACGGAAGAGTGCCCCTTCGGCGCCCTGGATGATGATGAGAAGGGGACACCGAAACCGAACCCGACCCGTTGCCGCCGTTGCGGTACCTGCATGGGTGCCTGTCCTGAGCGTATCATCGGTTTTAAGAACTACAACATCGATCAGGTCGGTTCCATGGTGAAGAGCATCGAGGTTCCGGATGACGATGAGGACAAGCTCCGTATCGTTGTCTTTGCCTGCGAGAATGATGCCTATCCGGCCATGGACATGGCGGCCATGCGCAAGCTGGCCCAGAACGCTCTTATCCGTGTCGTTTCTGTGCGCTGTCTTGGCTCGGTGAACATGGCCTGGATCAAGGACGCCCTCTCCTCCGGTATGGACGGCGCGCTTCTCCTTGGCTGCAAGTTCGGTGACGACTACCAGTGTCATTTTGTCAAGGGCAGCGAACTTGCCGACCGTCGTATGGCGAACATCGGCGAAACCCTCGGCAGTCTCGGCCTTGAGCCCGAGCGTTGCGGGGTGCGCCAGGTAGCAATCAACGAGTACCACAAGGTCGACGAGATCATCAACGAGTTCGTCGAGTCCATCGTGGCGCTCGGCCCGAACCCCTTCAAGGGATTCTGATCGTTTTTTCTGAAGGATGAATCGCTCAGCAGACCGGAGTATGGTCTGCTGAGCGATTATTTGATAGAAGGAAGTCCGGGCGGCATTGAGTCCCCGGTCCATGAAGGCTGACTTTTGAGGGAGAATACTGGAGGCATATTATGGCTGAAGGAATGAGGGTTGAACCTGATTTGGAGTTTATAAAGTACTTGAAGGGCGCGGGCGGCGATACGCTGAAGAAGTGTTATCAGTGTGCCACCTGCTCTGTTGTTTGTCCCCTGTCCGGTGATAAGAAGCCCTTCCCGCGGAAGGAGATGATCTGGGCCCAGTGGGGAATGAAGGACCGCTTGGTTGCCGACCCTGATGTCATGCTTTGCCATCAGTGTGGTGACTGCACCGCTTACTGTCCGCGCGGCGCTAAACCCGGCGATGTGCTCGGCGCCATCCGCGCCTATGCCTATACCCATTACGGTTTCCCCTCCGGACTTGCCAAACTGGTGAGCCAGGGCAAGAATCTGCCGTTGTTGATCGCAATGCCGGCCCTGCTTATTCTTGCCGTCTGGTGGCTTTCCGGTGGTATGCATCTTCCCGCCGCCGATGCCATCGATTTCGGCAACTTCTTTGGCCATGGGTACTTCATGGGACTGACCCAGAATGTGTTGATCATCGACGCAATCTTCGTTCCCGCTTTTGCCTTTGCCGTGTTTGCCGCCTACAAGGGCGTTTCCAATATGTGGAACGACATGGCGGCCAAGCTGGATGTGAAGAGCGAGTTCCGGCCTTCCGTGCCGCAGTTCGTCGCGGAATTCCTCGTTCCGTCCGTAAAGGAGATTCTGGCCCACAAGCGGTTTAAGGAGTGCGGTGCCAACCTGAACAGGGTGAACGGTCATCTGCCCCTGCTTCTTTCCTTTATCGGTCTGTTCATCGTCACCGGCTATGCCATGGTGAAAAAGGATATCATCGGCATGTTTGTGCCGGGCATGCATGGTCCGCTGCCGCTTTATGATCCCTTCAAGCTTCTGGCGAACATCAGCGCCATCGCCCTGATCGTCGGCGTCGGTATCCTGTGGATGAACCGGGCCCGGATGGAAGAGGAGAACAATGCCACCCCGACCTTTTATGACTGGTTCCTGATCGTGAAGATCATGACCGTGGGCGTGACCGGTCTTTCCGCCGAGCTGACCCGTCTGATCGGGATCCCCGTTCTGGCCTACTTGTTCTACTACATGCATCTGGTTGCTGTTCTGATGCTCTTCCTCTATATGCCGTACTCCAAGTTTGCCCACATGGTATACCGCACCTTTGCCATGGCGTTTGAGAAGTACCGCGAGAGTGGATTTGCAAAAAAAGCCGAATAATCAGGCGATTGTTTTCTTCATCAGGCACCCTGTCTTTCCGGCGGGGTGCCTGATGTTTTTTTAGTGCTGGTGTTGACAAGTCGGTCAAAAAAAAAGTTGATCTTTCGTGACGAAACGATTAGTATTGCCCGTCTCATCAAGCTGGCGTAGCTCAACTGGTAGAGCAGCTGATTTGTAATCAGCAGGTTGCGGGTTCGAGTCCCATCGCCAGCTCCACCGATGCGGGTTGATCGGTACTGGATGTTGCACGATGGAGAGCGGCGTTGCGCGGCTCTTTATATTATATAGTGATATGAGTGGAGGGGTTCCCGAGCGGCCAAAGGGAACAGACTGTAAATCTGTCGGCAATGCCTTCGGAGGTTCGAATCCTCCCCCCTCCACCACCTTTTTCAGGTGGGAAAACGGTAGACGGTCACGCTGTTGCCGGCTTGTTCCTGCTTTATGGATCTGCTTAAAGAGTAGAGGCGGGAATAGCTCAATTGGTAGAGCATCAGCCTTCCAAGCTGAGGGTTGCGGGTTCGAGACCCGTTTCCCGCTCCAACTGGTATTTTATGATGCCGATCTCAGCCGCGGGCTGGGGGGCTGGTTTCTTTTTTGTTTGGACTGTTGGTTTGCCCACGTAACTCAGTAGGTAGAGTACTTCCTTGGTAAGGAAGAAGTCACCGGTTCGAATCCGGTCGTGGGCTCCAGTTTTTTTGATACCTTCAAACATGATTTGGTTGGCTTAGGACGTTGCAACCATCGAGAAATCCGGGCTGAGGAGAAAGGACATGGCAAAAGAGAAATTTGAGCGCAAGAAACCGCACGTTAATATTGGAACGATTGGTCACATCGACCATGGCAAGACCACGTTGACATCTGCCATTACCCGTGTACTGGCGACCAAGGGTTTCGCGAATGCGACCGCATTTGACGAGATCGACAAGGCTCCGGAAGAGAAAGAGCGCGGTATCACCATTGCCACCGCCCATGTTGAGTACGAATCCAACAAGCGTCACTATGCGCACGTTGACTGCCCGGGCCACGCCGACTACATCAAGAACATGATCACCGGCGCGGCGCAGATGGACGGCGCCATTCTGGTGGTTGCGGCCACCGACGGGCCGATGCCCCAGACCCGTGAGCACATCCTGCTTGCCCGTCAGGTGGGCGTGCCGGCCATCGTGGTTTTCATGAACAAGTGCGACATGGTTGACGATCCCGAGCTGATCGAGCTTGTTGACATGGAGCTTCGCGAGCTTCTGAGCAAGTACAATTTCCCGGGGGACGATACCCCGATCATCCAGGGCAGCGCCCTGAAGGCCCTTGAGAATCCCGAGGATGAGGCTGCGGCCAAGTGCATCTGGGACCTGATGGAGGCCTGTGACAACTTCATTCCCGAGCCTGAGCGCGATATCGACAAGCCGTTTTTGATGCCTGTCGAGGACGTGTTCTCCATCTCCGGTCGCGGCACGGTTGCCACCGGCCGAATCGAGCGCGGCAAGATCAAGGTTGGCGAGGAAATCGAAATCGTCGGCATCCGGGAGACCGCCAAGACCACGGTCACCGGTGTGGAGATGTTCCGCAAGCTTCTGGATGAAGGCCTTGCCGGCGACAACGTAGGCGTGCTGCTGCGTGGCACCAAGCGTGAGGAGATCGAGCGCGGGCAGGTTCTTGCCAAGCCGGGTTCCATCACGCCGCATGTGAAGTTCATGGCGGAAGCGTACATCCTTTCCAAGGAGGAGGGTGGTCGTCACACCCCGTTCTTCAACGGCTACCGGCCGCAGTTTTACTTCCGGACCACTGACGTGACCGGAGTGGTGAATCTGCAGGAAGGTGTGGAGATGGTAATGCCCGGCGACAACGTGACCATCGAGGCGCAGCTGATCACCCCGATCGCCATGGCGGAGGGGCTTCGTTTCGCGATCCGCGAAGGCGGCCGTACGGTGGGCGCCGGCGTTATCAACAAGATCATTGAATAAAGAGAAGTTAATACTCAGATCGAGTGAAGGGTAAGTTAGATGCGAGATATTATTACTCTGGGATGCCAGACCTGTAAAAGGCGTAATTACACAACGACCAAGAACAAGCGCTCCACGCCAAACAAGCTTGAGTTCAAGAAATACTGCCCCTTTTGCAAGTCGCATACTCCGCATAAGGAAACAAAATAAGTTTTAGGCCAGTAGCTCTAATTGGTAGAGCATCGGACTCCAAATCCGAGGGCTGGGGGTTCGAGTCCCTCCTGGCCTGCCAAATATATGGAACCTGATTACTTCGCCCCCTTTATTCTTGTGGATGGGGCGAAGTAATTGTTTTTGAAATTGGATAGATCGCGTCGCCTTATTGGGTGCGCCTGGGACAGGGAAGAGACGATCATCATGGCAGAGAACGAGGACCGGTCAAGCAAGGGAAAGAAGGCTGCTGGCAAGGATGTTGAGCAAGCCTCTGGTTTCCAGGTGAGCCGGATAAATGAATTTGCCACCGAAGTAAAAACAGAATTCGGCAAGATCGTTTGGCCGGCCAAAAAACAGACTATTGGTTCCACGGCTGTCGTCGTGGTGCTGGTAATGATAATCTCCTTCTATCTCGGCGCCGTTGACCTGGTCCTGGGGAAGATTATCGGATTGGTTTTGCGGTAAAGCACCAGCTTGGGTCTGGAGATAACAGCAATATGGCACGTCACTGGTATATATTACACACATACTCCGGCTTTGAAGAGCAGGTGAAGAACGCCATGCTCGAGCGTATCAAGACTGCCGGGCAGGATGACCTTTTTGGTGAGATCCTCGTTCCCACCGAACAGGTTGTGGAGATGGTGAAGGGGGCGAAAAAGACCTCTTCGCGCAAGTTTTTTCCCGGCTATATCCTGGTCAATGTGGATCTCAATGACGAGACCTGGCACACGGTGCGCGGGACTCCCAAGGTTACCGGATTTGTCGGCAACGACATGAGTCCGGATCCTCTCTCCGATGAAGACGCCATGAAGATCATCGGCAGAATCAAGGATGGCGCCTTAAAGCCCAAGCCCAAGGTTTCCTTTGAGCAGGGGGATGTGGTTCGGGTCATTGACGGGCCTTTTTCCAATTTTCAGGGCGTTGTTGACGAGGTTTTTCCCGACAAGGGTCGGGTGCGGGTGCTGGTTTCCATTTTCGGCAGGGAAACCCCTGTTGAGTTGGAATATATACAGGTAAGCAAGGGGTAATTTTTTCCGCTTTGCGCGCTGTGTTGCCATGAGGCGGAGCGGATTTCATAATGAGTGATTCAGCTACAATTAAGTTATCGGACAGCATGATCCTCTGATATGCAGAGAACGAGAATGCGACAGCATGCCGAGATGCAGGAGTTATAACAATGGCAAAAAAAATTGAAGGGTACATAAAATTACAGATTCCGGCGGGCAAAGCAAATCCGTCACCCCCGGTCGGTCCGGCCCTTGGTCAGCGCGGCGTCAATATCATGGAGTTTTGCAAGGCGTTCAACGCAAAGACCCAAGGTGAGGGAGATACCATCATCCCCGTTGTTATCACGGTGTATGCGGATCGTTCCTTTTCCTTTGTGACCAAGACCCCGCCCGCTTCCACCTTGCTTTTTAAGGCATGCAACCTGGGCAAGGGGTCAAGCAATCCCAAGAAGGATCGCGTCGCCAAAATTACTCGCGATAAGATCAAGGAGATTGCCGAGCGTAAGCTGCCTGACCTCAATGCATATGATGTGGATGCTGCCATCCGCATCATTGAGGGCACAGCCCGGAGTTGCGGTATTACTGTTGTGGATTGATGCCAAGGTTATTTATATCCTGCGTTGATGAAGGGTTAATTTAACGAAGCACTGCAGATGTGATAAGGCTTTAAAGTTTGGAGAGTGCCATGTCAAAAATAGGCAAACAATATAAAAACAGTGTGGCGCAGCGTGATCCTTTGAAGGTGTACACCTTGGAGGAAGCTGTAGATCTGGCCCTGAAAGCCAAGTTCGCAAAGTTCGACGAGTCGGTTGATCTGGCCTTGAATCTTGGTGTTGATCCGAGGCATGCCGATCAGATGGTGCGGAGCAGCGTTGTGCTGCCCAACGGCACCGGAAAAACCGAGCGCGTCCTGGTTTTCGCCAAAGGCGAAAAAGTCCAGGAGGCACTAGACGCGGGTGCTGATTATGCCGGCGGCGACGAGTATCTGGCAAAAATTCAGGGAGGCTGGTTGGAGTTCGACCGCACCATCGCCACTCCCGACATGATGGGTACCGTCGGCAAGATCGGTAAGATACTCGGCCCCAGAAACCTGATGCCCAACGCCAAACTTGGCACCGTCACCTTTGATGTCGGCCGGGTTGTCAAGGAGATCAAATCCGGTAAGGTCGATTTCAAGGTGGATAAGGCGGGCGTACTGCATTGCATGATCGGCAAGTCATCCTTTGGCTCGGAAAAACTGAAAGAGAATATCCTTGCCTTCGTGGACAAGGTGATTCAGCTTAAGCCCTCTTCCAGCAAGGGTATTTACCTGCAGGCCGTGCATCTTTCCACCACCATGGGTCCGGGCATCAAACTTGATCCCATGGAGCTCAGGGTGTTGTGTAAGCACGCCTAAGAGATTCGCGTTGATCACTGCCGCTGGGCGGTGTTTTATATATACAATTTGTTGCAGCAGTTAAGTCGTCAAAGACAGTGGGCACCATTGGTTTAATCGGGATTTTTCAGGATCTGCTCTGAATGCCCCGGCCTGCCGAGGCGAAATGTCATTGCTCATTGCAGTGTCGTAATAATGAGAAGTCGCCCATCGTGATGGAGATTCCTCGTTCGTCTTTTTCCCTTCGACCTCGACTGCTTCTAGTTAACCCAAAATCTGTTTGTTGAAAGGAGGTAGAGGATTTGAATCGAGACGAAAAGGTTGCGATAGTGGAGGAGCTTTCAAGCAGGCTGGCCACGGCCAAGCTTGCTGTTGTCTCTGATTATCGTGGTCTGACCGTACCTGTCATCTCTCAGCTCCGCCGTGAACTCAAGCAGAGTAACGCCGACATCCGGGTCGCCAAGAACACATTGTTGCGCTTGGCCATCAAGGGAACGCCCTTCGAGCCCATGGCTCCGTATCTTGAAGGGACAACGGCTGTAACTTTTGCGGATGTGGATCCGGTGGCACCGGCTAAAGTTTTGGTTGATTTCGTAAAGAGCAATCCGAAACTTGAAATCAAGTCGGCCGTGTTGGATGGCAAGCTGCTTACGGCAGACGATCTGACGGCATTGTCCAAGCTGCCTGGCAAAGATCAGCTGCGCGCACAACTGCTTGCGGTTATGCTGGCAGTACCGACCAGCTTTGTCCGGGTACTCAGTGCTGTGCCGCAGAAGGCTCTGTACGCCCTGCAGGCAATCAAAGACAAAAAAAGCGACAATTAACCCCTGATCAAGTTAAGTTTTTAGGAGGATATAGCAATGGCTGTGACCAAACAAGATGTTATTGATTTTATTTCCAACATGACCGTTCTTGAGCTTTCCGAGCTCATCAAGGAGCTTGAAGATAAATTCGGCGTATCCGCTGCCGCTCCCGTTGCCATGGCCGTAGCTCCGGCCGGCGGTGGCGAGGCTGCTGCCGCTGCTGAAGAGAAGACCGAATTCAACGTTATCCTTGTTACCGCAGGCGACAAGAAGATCGGCGTGATCAAAGAGGTTCGCGCAATCACCGGTCTTGGCCTCAAGGAAGCCAAGGATCTGGTCGAGGGCGCTCCCAACCCGATCAAGGAAGGCGTTTCCAAAGATGAAGCCGCCGACATCAAGGCCAAGGTTGAAGCCGCTGGCGGTACCGTCGAGATCAAGTAGTCTGTTTGTAACTATTGCTGGTCTTGCTTGATTACGCTGTTTTTCAATTCTACACATAGTGTATCCCGCGGCTGATCAAGCCCGGGAAGCAATAAGCGATGCAGTGACGCTACGGGGGGAGACCTCCGTAGCGTTCTTGCGTTCTTACAAAGGGAGATGCCGCGTGGCCTGTAAAGTCGACGTCAAGATTCGCTCCCTTATGCTCCACACCAGGGATATTCTTCCCTTCCGCTACCGCTAAACAGATGAGGGTATTGCTGCATGCAGACTATCAAACGAGTTCGGAAAAGTTTCGCTAAAAACAAAAGTATTGTTGATATCCCACATCTCATCGAGATGCAGCGGCTGTCCTACGAAAAGTTTCTGCAAATGGACGCTGACCCCGATCAGCGTGAGGACATCGGTCTGCAAGGTATTTTCAAAAGTATTTTCCCCATCCAGGACTTTAACGGAACCTGTTCCCTTGAGTTTGTCCGCTATAACTTCGGAGAGCCCAAGTACTCCGTTGATGAATGCATCCAGCGTGGCATGACCTACGAGGTTCCTCTCAAGATAACGGTACGGCTTGTCTCCTTTGACACGGACGAGGAAACTGGTGTGCAAAATATCCGGGATATCAAGGAACAGGCCGTTTATCTGGGCTCCATTCCTCTGATGACCAAAACCGGGGTCTTCGTCGTCAACGGCACCGAGCGGGTAATTGTCAGCCAGCTGCAGCGTTCCCCCGGTCTTTTTTACAGCCATGACGGCGGGAAAACCCATTCCGGCGGCAAGCTGCTTTATTCGGCGAGGATCATCCCGGTGCGCGGCTCCTGGATCGATCTTGAATTTGACGCCAAGGATATTCTTTATGTCCGCATCGACCGGCGGCGGAAATTCCCCGTCACCACCCTGCTGAAGGCCTTGGGCTACAGCGGGGACGAGTTGCTGCGCTACTATTACGACACCGAGAAGATCTCGGTGAGCCGCAAAAAATTTAAAAAGGAATTTTCGCCCGAGGTCATGGCTGGGCAGCGCGCCCCCCAGGATGTCATAGACCCCAAGAGCGGCGAGATCCTGGCCAAGGCCGGCAGAAAGATCGGCAAGGTTCTTGCCAAGAAGATTTTCGAGGCGGGCATCACCCATTTCGACGTCGAGGCGGAAAGCCTGGTGGGCAAGTTTCTTGCCAATGATATCGTTGACAGCAAAACCGGCGAGGTCCTCTTCCCCTGCAACACCGAATTGAGCGAATCCATGCTGGATGAGATCATTGCCGCCAAGATTGCCAGTTTCGAGCTGCTGTTCATCGACGGCATCAAGGTATCCGACTCCTTCCGCAAGACCCTTGCCCTCGACAAGGTCAGTACGCCGGAAGAGGCGTTGCTGGAAATCTACCGCCGCCTGCGCCCCAGCAGTCCCCCCACCATGGAGATTGCCACGGCCTTTTTCGAAAATCTGTTCTTCAGCCCGGACACCTATGATCTTTCCGAGGTCGGGCGCTTCAAGATCAATGCCAGACTGGGGATCAACACCGATATCGAGAAACGGACCCTGACCAAGGAAGACATCATGCTCTCGGTCCGCTACCTGGTGCGCCTGAAGGACAGCCAGGGGCCCATCGATGATATCGATCATCTCGGCAACCGCCGGGTGCGGACTGTCGGCGAACTGGTGGAGAATCAGTACCGCATGGGATTGGTGCGCATGGAGCGGGCCATCCGCGAGCGCATGAGCCTGCAGGAAGTGGAAACCCTCATGCCCCATGACCTGATCAATCCCAAGCCCATCACCGCGGCGATCAAGGAGTTTTTCGGGACCAGCCAGCTTTCCCAGTTCATGGATCAGACCAACCCCCTTTCCGAGGTCACCCACAAACGGAGGCTTTCCGCCCTCGGTCCCGGCGGTCTTTCCCGCGAGCGCGCAGGCTTCGAGGTGCGTGACGTGCATCCGACCCACTACGGTCGGATCTGTCCCGTTGAGACCCCTGAAGGTCCGAACATCGGCCTGATCGTCTCCCTGGCCACCTATGCCAGGGTCAACGAGTTCGGCTTTATCGAGACGCCCTATCGCGTGGTCAAGAACCGGAAGCCGAGCAAGGAGATCTCCTTCATGACCGCTCTCGATGAAGAGCAGCATGTCATCGCCCCGGCAAAGACCGAGGTGGACGGCAAAGGCAAGATCGCCAGCGATACCCTCATTGCCCGGCAGGACGGCGAAGTCATGCTGACCTCCACCGATGCGGTTACGCACATGGACGTCTCCCCCAACCAGCTGGTGAGTGTGGCGGCCTCCCTGATTCCCTTCCTGGAGAACGACGACGCCAACCGCGCCCTGATGGGCTCCAACATGCAACGGCAGGGCGTGCCTCTGCTCCGGCCCGAGGCGCCCCTGGTCGGCACCGGTCTTGAGCTGACCGTGGCCAAGGATTCCGGCGTCTGTTTGCTTGCCGGCGGCGAGGGGGTGGTGGAAGAGGTTGACGCCAACCGGGTGGTGGTTCGTTACGACAAACCCGGTACCGATGGTTTTACGACCGGCATCGGCATCTATCGTTTGGACAAGTATAAGAAGTCCAACCAGTCCACCTGTTTCACCCAGCGGCCGCTGGTCAATCCCGGCCTGCGGGTGAGGAAGGGCGATATCCTTGCCGATGGCCCGGCCTGCGATCTCGGCGAGCTGGCCCTGGGCAAGAACGTGACCATCGCCTTCATGCCCTGGCGTGGGTACAACTTCGAGGACTCCATCCTGGTCAGTGAAAAGCTGCTCAAGAAGGATACCTATACCTCTCTGCACATCGAGGTCTTTGAAACCGTTGCCCGCGACACCAAGCTGGGCAAGGAAGAAATCACCCGCGATATTCCCAACGTCAGCGAGGATGCCCTGCGCAACCTGGACGAATCCGGGGTCATCCGTATCGGCGCCGAGATCAAATCCGGTGACATCCTGGTCGGCAAGGTCACCCCCAAGGGGGAAACCCAGCTCTCTCCGGAAGAGAAACTGCTGCGGGCCATCTTCGGCGAGAAAGCGGGGGACGTGAAGGATACCTCCCTGCGGGTGCCGCCGGGCGCAGAGGGAGTGGTCATCGACGCCAAGGTTTTCTCCCGCAAGGGCGTTGAAAAGGACGAGCGGACCCTGTCCATCGACGAGTTCGAGATCAAGAGCCTTGAGCGGGACATGGATGACGAACTCAGCTGCCTCAAAAAAGGGGTGCGCAACAGCCTTGCCGACCTGCTTGACGGCAAGGTGAGCAAGGCCGCCATCAAGGACAAGAAGGGTGAAGCGCTTCTGGCCAAAGGCAAGAAGATTACCCGTGAGGTCATAGAACAGATGCCTCTTTCCGCCATCAAACAGATCGATTACGCGGAAAAGAACAAGTTCGAGGGCGAGGTTGATCTTCTTTTCGAGCGCTATGAGAGCCAGGTGAAGCTGGTGAAGGATCGCTATGAGGCGAGAATTTCCCGGCTCAAGAAGGGTGATGATCTGCCCCCCGGCGTTATCCGCATGGTCAAGGTCTATGTCGCCACCAAGCGCAAGCTGGCGGTGGGTGACAAGATGGCCGGCCGGCACGGAAACAAGGGTGTTGTCTCCCGGATCCTGCCGGAAGAGGACATGCCCTATTTTGCCGATGGCACCGCGGTGGACATCGTGCTGAATCCGCTGGGCGTCCCTTCGCGTATGAACGTGGGACAGGTTCTCGAGGTGCATCTGGGGCTGGCTGCTAAACGGCTGGGCGCCGAGCTGCAGAAATTGGCCGAGCAGCATCAGATCAAGGCTGTGCACGAGAAACTGAAAACGATCTATTCCGCCGAAGAGTATGAACAGCTGAGCGAAGGACTGAGCGATGATGATCTCCTTAAGATGGCCAAGCGCATGGGCACGGGCCTGCATATGGCTACCCCGGTATTTGACGGCGCCCACGAGCATGAGATCCGTCAGCTCCTGGTTGAGGCCGGCATGGACGAGGTCGGACAGGTCACCCTCTATGACGGCCTGACCGGCGAGAAGTTCGACAATCCGGTCACGGTGGGAACCATGTACATCATGAAGCTGCACCATTTGGTCGATGACAAGATCCATGCCCGTTCCACCGGCCCTTACTCCCTGGTCACCCAGCAGCCGCTGGGCGGCAAGGCGCAATTCGGCGGTCAGCGGCTCGGCGAGATGGAGGTCTGGGCCATGGAGGCATACGGAGCTGCATATACGCTGCAGGAATTTTTAACAGTCAAATCGGACGATGTCGGCGGTCGAACCAGGACCTATGAGCGCATCGTCAAAGGCAATAACTTCCTCGAAGCGGGTCTGCCTGAATCTTTCCACGTACTGGTGAAAGAGCTGCAGGGCCTCTGTCTCGACATGGAGTTGCTGGAAGAGAGACCGGAGAAGTAAGGTCCGCAACATATTGCCACTGAACTGATTTGACTATTCAACAAGGATAAAGGTGCTGCCGTGGAAGAACTTTTCAGCTTTTTTTCCAAACCGAAGGGACCGGTAAAATTCAATGCCGTACGGATTTCTCTCGCTTCCCCCGAGAAGATCCGCGACTGGTCGCATGGTGAGGTGAAAAAACCGGAGACTATCAATTATCGAACCTTCAAGCCGGAACGGGACGGTCTGTTCTGCGCCAAGATTTTCGGCCCGGTCAAGGATTACGAATGTAATTGCGGCAAATACAAGAGAATGAAACACCGCGGCGTTGTCTGTGAAAAATGCGGGGTCGAGGTAATCCAGTCCAAGGTGCGGCGCGAGCGCCTCGGTCACATCGAACTCGCCGCTCCCGTGGCCCATATCTGGTTCCTGAAGAGCCTGCCCAGCAAGATCGGCAACATCCTGGATATGACCCTGAAGGAGCTTGAGAAGGTTCTCTACTTCGACTCCTACGTGATCACCAGTTCCGATGAGCCCTCTCTGGCCGCCGGCTCTCTTCTCACCGAAGAGAACTATCGGCAGGCCAAGGAGGATTTTCCCGGCAAGTTTACGGTGGGCATCGGCGCCGCCGCCATCAAGGAAATGATGCAGAAGCTTGATCTTGAGAGCCTTTCCAAGGAACTGCGTCAGGAGATGCGTAAGACAGGTTCCGAGGCCAAGCGGAAAAAGCTTGCCAAGCGGCTCAATGTGGTGGAGGCCTTCCGTGACTCCGGCAACAAGCCGGAGTGGATGATCCTTGAGGTCATTCCGGTTCTCCCGCCCGACCTGCGCCCGCTGGTGCCTTTGGAGGGCGGGCGTTTCGCCACCTCCGATCTCAACGATCTCTACCGCCGGGTAATCAACCGGAACAATCGCCTGAAGCGTCTGCTTGAGCTTGATGCGCCCGAGATCATCATCCGCAACGAGAAGCGCATGCTCCAGGAAGCGGTGGACGTCCTCTTCGACAACGGTCGGCGCGGCAAGGTCATCACCGGGCCCAACAAGCGGCCGCTCAAGTCGCTCTCCGACATGCTCAAGGGCAAGCAGGGCCGTTTCCGTCAGAATCTGCTCGGTAAGCGTGTCGACTATTCCGGCCGTACCGTTATCGTGGTTGGTCCGCACCTCAGGTTGCACCAGTGCGGTCTGCCCAAGAAGATGGCTCTCGAGCTCTTCAAGCCCTTTATCTATAATAAGCTTGAGATGCTCGGCTATGTGACGACCATCAAGAGCGCCCGCAAGATGGTTGAGAAGGGCACCAAGGAGGTGTGGGACGTCCTCGACGACGTGGTCAAGGAATACCCGATCATCCTCAACCGTGCTCCAACCCTGCACCGCCTCGGCATGCAGGCCTTCGAACCGGTCCTCATCGAAGGCAAGGCCATCCAGCTGCACCCGCTGGTCTGTTCCGCCTTCAACGCCGACTTTGACGGCGACCAGATGGCGGTGCATGTGCCCCTCACCGTCGAGGCGCAGATGGAAGCCCGGGTTCTGATGATGTCCACCAACAACATCCTTTCCCCTGCGCACGGCGAGCCGGTCATCATCCCTTCCCAGGATATTGTCCTGGGGCTTTACTATATGACCAGAGAGCGCCATTTCGCCAAGGGCGAGGGCAAGAGCTTCAGCTCGCCCGCCGAGGTGCGCATGGCCTATGACCACGGCGCCGTGCACCTGCAGGCCAAGATCAAGGTGCGGCGGCGGGGCGAGTTTGTCGAGACCACCGTCGGCCGGACCCTGCTTGGCGAACTGCTGCCGGAGAGCGTGCCCTTCAGCCATGTGAATCAGGTGATGGGCAAGAAGCAGCTGGCCAAGCTGATCGACTTCACCTACCGGTATGCCGGGACCAAGGCCACCGTTATCCTGGCCGACCGGCTCAAGGATACCGGCTATGAATTTTCCACCAGGGCTTCCATTTCCATCTGCATCAATGACATGATGATTCCCGTTACCAAGGATGACCGTCTCGCCAAGGCGGAAAGCGCGGTGATGGAGGTTGAGCAGCAGTATAAGGACGGTTTGATCACCGACGGCGAGAAGTACAACAAGGTGGTCGATATCTGGTCCCGGGCCACCGACGACGTGGCCAACGAAATGATGCAGGAGATGAGCGTGCAGTATCTGCGCGATCAGAACAAAAAACTGGTCGAATCCCCCAGCTTCAACTCCATTTACATCATGGCCGACTCCGGCGCCCGCGGCAGCCGTGATCAGATCCGCCAGCTGGCCGGTATGCGCGGCCTGATGGCCAAGCCTTCCGGCGCCATCATCGAGACCCCGATCAAGGCGAACTTCCGCGAGGGCTTGAACGTTCTTGAATATTTCATTTCAACCCATGGCGCCCGGAAGGGCCTTGCCGATACCGCCCTGAAGACGGCGAACTCCGGTTATCTGACCAGGCGTCTGGTTGACGTGGCCCAGGATTCCACCATCATCGAGAAGGATTGCGGTACCCTGGACGGAATCATGATGGAGCCGTTGATGGAAGGCGGCGAGGTCATCCAGCGGGTCGGTGACCGTATCCTCGGCCGGGTGGCTCTGGAAGACATCATTGATCCCTTCACCGGCGAGATCCTGGTCGAAGGCAACGAGGAGATCACCGAGGACAAGGTGAAACTCATCGAAGATGCCGGCGTTGACCGGGTGATGATCCGCTCGGTGTTGACCTGTCAGGCGCGGCGCGGCGTCTGCAGTCTCTGTTACGGCCGTGACCTTGGCCGCGGCCATATGGTCAACATGGGCGAGGCCATCGGCATCATTGCCGCCCAGTCCATCGGCGAGCCCGGCACCCAGCTTACCATGCGGACCTTCCATATCGGTGGTACGGCAAGCCGGAGCGTCGAACAGGCCGAGGTGCGCTGCCAGCACGGCGGTACCGTCCGCCTGCAGAACGTGCATTATGTTGAAAATGCCGCCGGCAACATGGTCGTCATGAACCGGAACGCCGAAGTCTCCATCATCGGGCCCCAGGGGCGTGAACGTGAGCGGTATCAGATCAACTACGGCGCCCAGATCTTTGTCAAGGAGGGGGCGGAAATCGAGCCCGACACCCTGATCGCGAACTGGGATCCCTATACCATCCCCATTGTCAGCGAAATCGGCGGTGTGGTCAAATTCGGCGACATCCTGGAGGGTCTGACCATGCAGGAGCGCGTCGATCCGGTTACCGGCAAATCGAGCCACGTCATCATCCAGTCCCGGGCCGGCCAGCATAACCCGCGCATCTCTTTGAAGGATGAGAGCGGCAAAACCGCCAAACTGCCGAAAACCGGCTCCCCCGCCCGTTACTCCCTGCCGGTTGGCGCCATCATTTCCGTATCGGAAGGGACCGTGATCGAACCCGGCACCGTTCTGGGCAAGATTCCGCGGGAAACCACCAAGACCAAGGACATCACCGGTGGTCTGCCCAGAATCGCCGAACTCTTTGAGGTCAGAAAGCCCAAGGAGTATGCGGTGATCACCGAGATCGACGGCCAGGTAAGTTTCGGCAAGGATCTCAAGGGCAAGAAACGGGTCATCATCACCCCGGAACTGGGCGAGGCAAAGGAATACCTCATCCCCAAGGGCAAGCATGTCAGCGTGCATGAGGGCGACTACGTAAAGGCCGGCGAGGCGCTGATGGACGGCTCTCCTGATCCCAACGACATCCTCAGGGTCATGGGCCTCAAGGAGCTTGCCAAGTTCCTGGTCAACGAAATTCAGGAGGTGTATCGTCTCCAGGGCGTCAAGATCAACGACAAGCACATCGAAGTCATTGTGCGCCAGATGCTGCGTCGGGTGCAGATCACCGGCGTTGGCGACTCCACCTTCATGCTCGGCGAGCATGTCGAGTGGTGGCGCTTTAATGAAGAGAACGAGAAGATCCTTCAGGAGGGCGGGCGTCCGGCCACGGCCGAACCGTTGCTTCTTGGCGTCACCAAGGCCTCGCTTTCCACCGACAGCTTTATTTCCGCCGCCTCCTTCCAGGAAACCACCAAGGTGCTCACCAACGCCGCCATGGCCGGCAAGGTGGACAATCTGAGCGGGCTGAAGGAGAATGTCATCATGGGCCGCCTGGTCCCTGCCGGTACCGGCTATGAGCAGTACGCCATGGGCGAAGAGAATTAATGTGATATTTTGCCTTGACAAGCAAACTGGCTTAGAGTAAATATGCCGTTTTCCTGTGCCAAGCGCTGGGCGCTGGGATCGGGGAAAGGAAAAGAAAAATTTAGGAATACGGGAGTCTATTTCAATGCCAACCATTAACCAATTGGTACGGCACGGACGGAAAGTAAAGGCAAGCAAGACCAACACTCCTGCGTTGAAAGGTTCTCCGCAGAAGCGTGGCGTTTGTGTTCGTGTGTATACCACTACCCCCAAGAAGCCGAACTCGGCGTTAAGGAAGGTTGCCAGGGTGAGATTGACCAACGGGATCGAGGTTACCTCTTACATCCCCGGTATCGGTCATAATCTGCAGGAGCACTCCGTTGTATTGATTCGCGGCGGTAGGGTGAAGGACCTCCCTGGTGTTCGTTACCATATCATCCGTGGTACCCTGGATACACTGGGCGTCGCCAACCGTAAACAGGGTCGTTCCAAGTATGGAGCCAAGCGGCCCAAATAAGCGGTTTGTCAATAGTTCGAGAAGGAGTGTAGTCGATGCCTAGGAAAAGACTTGTAGCAAGACGCGAGGTCGAGCCGGATCCGCGTTTCAATAGCGTACTGGTGGCCAAATTTGTCAATGGCCTGATGGAGCGGGGTAAGAAGAGCATAGCCCGCAGCATCTTCTATGATGCCATGGATATGATCCAGAGCCGCATCTCCGATGCCGATCCCATAGTTGTTTTTGAGAAAGCCATGGAGAAGGTTCGTCCCCGCGTTGAGGTGAAATCCCGTCGGGTGGGTGGTGCGACCTATCAGGTTCCGGTGGAAGTGCGGCCTGAGCGCCGCAATGCCTTGGCGATTCGCTGGCTGGTGAGCTTCGCCCAGAAGCGGCCCGGAAAGAGTATGGCTGATAAGCTGGCTGGCGAGTTGGCCGATGCCTACAATAACCGTGGTTCAGCTGTAAAAAAACGTGAGGATACGCACCGCATGGCAGATGCCAATAAGGCCTTTGCCCATTACCGCTGGTAAGTGCGCCCTGCGGCTTTTCCCTGGTTGACAAAAGGGCCGAGAGGGTGTAAAAACACCAATCTTTGTCTGATGGACAGGTGAGGCAAACCTGTAACACGAGCGGCCAGGGGAAAAGATTGTGGCTTCAAAAGATGTACTGACCTGTCTGCGCAATATAGGCATCATGGCCCATATTGATGCCGGCAAGACAACGACGACGGAACGCATCCTTTACTATACAGGGCGTTCCCATAAGATGGGCGAGGTTCATGACGGCAATGCGGTCATGGACTGGATGGAGCAGGAGCAGGAGCGCGGCATAACCATTACCTCCGCCGCAACGACCTGTCACTGGAAAGACCACACCATCAATATAATAGATACCCCGGGGCATGTGGACTTCACCGTTGAGGTGGAGCGTTGTCTCCGGGTTTTGGATGGCGTTGTCGCCATTTTTTGTGCGGTTGGCGGGGTTGAGCCCCAGTCGGAAACCGTATGGCGTCAGGCGGATCACTATAAGATTCCCCGGATCGCCTACATAAATAAGATGGACCGGGTCGGGGCGAATTTTCAGCGCTGCCTCGATATGATGGTTGAGAGGTTGGGGGCGACTCCGCTTCCTCTGCAACTGCCGGTCGGCAAGGAAGAGACGTTCAAGGGCATCATCGACCTCGTTGGCGAAAAGATGCTGACCTTTGACGAAGAATCGCGGGGCGCACTGGTTAAGGAGAGCGCGATCCCTGCCGAATATCAGGAAGAGTCTGCGGCCGCACGAATGGCCCTTATCGAGAAGTTGGCCGACTTCGATGATGGGGTCATGGAGAAATTTCTAGATGAGCAACCTGTTCCGGTTGAGGAAATCACCCGGGCCATCAGGAGTGCAACTCTTAAACTCAAAGTCGTGCCAGTGCTATGTGGCAGCTCCTTTAAGAATAAAGGAGTTCAACCACTTTTGGATTCGGTTGTTTCCTTTCTTCCCTCCCCGTTGGATGTGCCTGCCGTGCAGGGGGTCAACGAGGAAGGCGGGACGGAAACGAGAGAAGCGAACGATAAGGAGAAGTTTTCCGCGTTGGTCTTCAAACTCACCTCCGATCCTTTTGTTGATATTCTCGCCTATGTTCGCGTCTATTCGGGCGTGGTGAAGGTGGGAGACAGAGTATACAATCCGGTCAAGCGCAAGAAAGAGAAGATCGGGCGGATTGTAAAAATGCACGCCAACAAGAGGGAGGAGGTCGGTGAGCTGAAGGCCGGCGACATCGGCGCCGTGGTTGGCATTCGTTTTTCCACCACCGGGGACACCCTGTGCGAGTCGGGTGACAACTTTGTGCTCGACACCATGGAATTTCCCGAGCCGGTAATCAGCGTCGCCATCGAGCCCAAGGGAAAGGCGGACGAAGAGAAGCTTCAGGACAGCCTGGCAAAGATTGCCTTGGAGGATCCGTCCTTCAACGTGGCCACTGACCCGGATTCGGGCCAGACAATAATATCCGGGATGGGCGAGCTTCATCTCGAAATCATTGTTGACCGGCTGATCCGCGAGTTCAAGGTGGGCGCCAATGTGGGCAAGCCTCAGGTTGCCTACAAGGAAACCGTAACCGCAGCGGCAAGGGCGGAAGGGATCTTCGATCATCCCACCACCGCCGGCAAGAGCCAGTACGGGCATGTCTGGCTGCAGGTTGACCCCTTGGAGCGCGGCGAGGGGTTCAGGTTTGAGAGCAAGATCGCCGAGGAGGTGATCCCTCAGACCATCATTCCGGCAATCGAGCGGGCGGTGCACGACAGTCTGGACGCGGGTGTGCTGATCGGATTTCCGATCGTGGATGTGAAGGTCAGCCTTGTTGACGGCTCTTACCGCGATGATGATTCGACCGAGCAGGCTTTCGGAGTGGCCGCCAACATGGCATTCCGCAAGGCGGTCAGTGAGGCGGGTCCCGCCCTGCTTGAGCCGGTGATGGATGTGGAAATTAATCTGCCTGAATCATACCTTGGCGACGTTATTTCGGATCTCAGCGCCAAGCGGGCAAAGATTATTGGCATGGACAGCCGGGAAGGAGGCATCCAGATTGTGGAAGCCCAGGTTCCCCTGGCTGAGATGTTTGGATATTCAACGGACTTACGGTCGGCCACCCAGGGGCGGGCGAATTTCACCATGCAATTTGCCGCCTATGACCGGGTGCCAGACCATATAAGTGAAAAAATTATTAAGCGAATTCGTGGCCTATAAGTCGAGCAAGTCGCAAGCAAAGAAAGAGGAAAGGACATGGCAAAAGAGAAATTTGAGCGCAAGAAACCGCACGTTAATATTGGAACGATTGGTCACATCGACCATGGCAAGACCACGTTGACATCTGCCATTACCCGTGTACTGGCGACCAAGGGTTTCGCGAATGCGACCGCATTTGACGAGATCGACAAGGCTCCGGAAGAGAAAGAGCGCGGTATCACCATTGCCACCGCCCATGTTGAGTACGAATCCAACAAGCGTCACTATGCGCACGTTGACTGCCCGGGCCACGCCGACTACATCAAGAACATGATCACCGGCGCGGCGCAGATGGACGGCGCCATTCTGGTGGTTGCGGCCACCGACGGGCCGATGCCCCAGACCCGTGAGCACATCCTGCTTGCCCGTCAGGTGGGCGTGCCGGCCATCGTGGTTTTCATGAACAAGTGCGACATGGTTGACGATCCCGAGCTGATCGAGCTTGTTGACATGGAGCTTCGCGAGCTTCTGAGCAAGTACAATTTCCCGGGGGACGATACCCCGATCATCCAGGGCAGCGCCCTGAAGGCCCTTGAGAATCCCGAGGATGAGGCCGCGGCCAAGTGCATCTGGGACCTGATGGAGGCCTGTGACAACTTCATTCCCGAGCCTGAGCGCGATATCGACAAGCCGTTTTTGATGCCTGTCGAGGACGTGTTCTCCATCTCCGGTCGCGGCACGGTTGCCACCGGCCGAATCGAGCGCGGCAAGATCAAGGTTGGCGAGGAAATCGAAATCGTCGGCATCCGGGAGACCGCCAAGACCACGGTCACCGGTGTGGAGATGTTCCGCAAGCTTCTGGATGAAGGCCTTGCCGGCGACAACGTAGGCGTGCTGCTGCGTGGCACCAAGCGTGAGGAGATCGAGCGCGGGCAGGTTCTTGCTAAGCCGGGTTCCATCACGCCGCATGTGAAGTTCATGGCGGAAGCGTACATCCTTTCCAAGGAGGAGGGTGGTCGTCACACCCCGTTCTTCAACGGCTACCGGCCGCAGTTTTACTTCCGGACCACCGACGTGACCGGAGTGGTGAATCTGCAGGAAGGTGTGGAGATGGTAATGCCCGGCGACAACGTGACCATCGAGGCGCAGCTGATCACCCCGATCGCCATGGCGGAGGGGCTTCGTTTCGCGATCCGCGAAGGCGGCCGTACGGTGGGCGCCGGCGTTATCAACAAGATCATTGAATAAGGGTGTAAGAGCATGATTCAGACACAGAAAATTCGCATCAGACTGAAGGGGTATGATCACAAGCTCATCGATCAGTCCACTTCCGAGATCGTGGATACGGCAAAACGTACTGGTGCAACTGTAGCTGGCCCGATTCCTCTGCCGACTTCCATTAATAAGTTTTGTGTGTTGCGCTCGCCGCATGTGGACAAAAAATCACGTGAACAGTTCGAGATGCGCACCCACAGAAGGCTTCTGGATATTCTTGAGCCGACCCAGCAGACCATTGATGCGTTGATGAAGCTTGAGCTTTCCGCTGGTGTTGATGTAGAGATCAAGCTCTAAGGTTAAAGAGACAACGGTTGTACCGCCCCGGTACAGTTGGATGCAAGAGAAGAAATAGCAGGTAGGAACAATGCCTAAAAAAATAGGATTACTGGGAAAGAAGATCGGCATGACCCGAATCTATTCCGAAGAGGGCGCAGCCATCGCGGTAACGGTGATTGAAAGTGGGCCATGCGTGGTTCTGCAGAAGAAAACCGTTGCCAAGGAAGGCTATAATGCGATTCAGGTCGGCTTTGACTCCAAGAAAGAGTCCCGTTTGAACAAGCCCTCCAAAGGACATGCCAAGGCCTCCGGCAAGGGAGGGTTTTACCATGTTAAGGAGTTCCGGGTCAGCGACCCTGAGCAGTATCAAGTCGGCCAGGAAATACTTATCTCCGACATCTTCAAGGTCGGTGACATTATCGATATTACCGGCACCACGAAGGGGCGCGGCTTTCAGGGCGTTGTCAAGCGCTATGGCTTCAAGGGCGGGCGCATGACCCATGGCTCCATGTTCCATCGTGCCCCTGGTTCCATCGGTTGCAGTGCCTGGCCGAGCCGGGTAATCAAGGGGAAGAGGCTTCCCGGCCATATGGGGGCGGCCCAGGTTACGAAGAAGAGCGTGACCATCATGGATATCCGTCCAGAGCAGAATGTGCTTGTCGTCAAAGGTGGCGTTCCTGGCGCTAAGCAGGGTTTGCTGCAAATTTACACAAAATAAAGAGTCTTAGTTACCTTAAGATTTATTTTGGGGGTGCCGGAAATGGCAGTTGCTGAAATATACAATGTTGAAAATGTGAAAGTGGGTGATATCGAGCTGAAGGACGAGCTCTTTGCCGTTGCGGTAAATCCCCATATCATACACGAGATAGTGAGAATGCAGCGTGCCGCACGTCGTGCCGGTACCGCCTGTACCAAGACGAGAACCGAAGTGCGCGGTGGCGGCAAAAAACCGTGGCGCCAGAAGGGTACCGGTCGCGCCCGTTCCGGCAGCAACACTTCTCCTCTTTGGCGTGGAGGCGGCGTTGTTTTTGGTCCCAAGCCCCGCGATTATTCCTTCAAGTTGCCCAAGAAGGTCCGCAAGCTTGGTCTTCGCATGGCGCTCAGCTCCCGCTACAGCGATAAGTTGATGCTGGTTCTTGACAATTTCAATCTCGATGAGATCAAGACCAAAAAATTCCTTGGTGTGATGAGCAACTTGAAGATTGACAATGCGTTGATCGTCATTCCTGAGCGCGATGACCGCCTGGAACGATCTTCTCGTAACGTGAAAGGTTTCAAGGTCGTTCCAACCGCAGGCCTTAATGTCTATGACATCCTGTATCACAAGCATATAGTCTTACTGCAGCCCTGTATCGGCCAGCTGGAAGAGAGGTTGTTGTCATGAAAGATGTGTACACTGTCATTAAAAAACCTTGCCTGACAGAAAAGGGTCTTGGTCTGCAGGAAGTCAACAATCAGGTTGTCATGAAAGTTGACTCCCGTGCCAATAAGATCGAGATAAAGGAAGCAGTTGAGAAGTTGTTCAACGTTAAGGTTGTCAAGGTGCGCACGGCGAACATGCACGGCAAGATCAAACGGGTTGGCCGTCATTTTGGACAACAGTCTGACTGGAAGAAGGCAATCGTTACCCTGGAAGAAGGGAACAAGATTGATTTTCTCGAGCAGATTTAACGCGTACTCGACGTCAAGTAACTGTAGTTAGCAAGGTATACGTAATTTTAAATACTATCGGGGTTTGAAATGGCATTAAAGACCTATAAACCTACATCACCGGGAAGAAGAGAACTAGTAACAGTAGTTAATCCCGAGTTGTCTAAGGATAAGCCGCAGAAGTCGTTGGTTCAGCCGCTCAAAAAGACTGGTGGCCGCAACAACTATGGTCGCGTTACCTCCAGACACATTGGCGGTGGCCATAAGCGCAAATACCGTATTGTCGATTTCAAGCGTGAAAAGGTAGACATCCCAGCCAAAGTCGCTGCCATTGAATATGATCCGAATCGATCCGCCAACATCGCTCTCTTGAATTATGTTGATGGCGAGAAGCGTTACATTCTTTCGCCTCTCGGGATCAGTGTCGGTGATGTGATTGTTGCCGGTGAAGCCGTCGACATCAAGCCGGGGAACTGTCTGCCCATGGGTAACATGCCCCTTGGCAGCATCATCCACAATGTTGAGATGAAGATCGGCAAGGGCGCGCAGCTTGTCCGCAGCGCCGGGGTATCTGCCCAGCTGATGGCCAAGGAAGGCGATTATGTTCTGGTGAAACTTCCCTCCGGCGAGGTTCGAAAGTTTCATCGCAAATGTCGCGCCTGTATCGGTCAGGTGGGCAACAATGAGCATGAGAGCCAGAAGCTTGGCAAGGCTGGCCGCAATCGCTGGAAGGGCAATCGTCCTCAGGTTCGCGGCGTTGCGATGAACCCGCATGACCATCCCATGGGCGGTGGTGAGGGCAAAAGCTCGGGTGGCCGCCATCCTTGCTCGCCCTGGGGTACGCCCAGCAAGGGTTTCAAGACTCGTGGCAAGAAGTCGTCCGATAAATATATCGTTAAGAAAAGATCATAATTAGGGGGTATACAAGTGGCGCGTTCAGTAAAAAAAGGTCCATTTGTAGATGACCATTTGTTGCAGAAGGTCATGAAGGCCAAGGAAGAGGGTTCGAGAAAGGTTATCCAGACCTGGTCACGTCGTTCAGATATTATCCCGGAAATGGTGGGCCTTACCTTCGCGGTGCATAACGGTAAGAAGTTTATTCCGGTTTTCGTGACTGAAAATATGGTAGGACATAAGTTCGGAGAGTTCTCTCCGACCAGGACCTACTATGGTCACGCAGCTGACAAGAAGAAAAAGAAATAAAAAAAGCTGCCTACCTTATACGGTCATTAGGTAAAGAAAGGAGTTAGTCCGATGGAAGCAAGAGCGCTTGCACGATATATAAGGATTTCGCCACAGAAGGCGAGGCTGGTCGCAGATCTGGTGCGTGGGAAGAGTGTGGGGTATGCCATCAATACCTTGCGGTTTTTGCCGAAGAAGGGTGCGCGCCTTCTCAAGAAGGTCATCGAATCAGCGGTTGCCAACGCCAGCCAGAATGACGCCATCGACGTTGATACCCTCTATGTGAAGAGTATTTTCATCAACGGCGGCCCGATGTTGAAGAGGATCAGCCCACGCGCCCAGGGCCGGGCAACTAGAATCCTGAAAAGAACAAGCCATATCACCGTTGTTTTGGACGAACAATAATTAGGCTACAACTTTAAGAGCCACCTAATTACGCGGGCTCGGTATATTTTTGATCATGGAGGAAGGTTTTGGGCCAGAAAGTTAATCCGATAGGTTTACGACTCAATATTATCCGTACCTGGGACTCTATCTGGTACGCTGATAGGGACTATGCCAAAAATTTGCTTGAGGATCAGACCCTTAAGAAGTTTCTCAAAAAGCGTCTCTATCATGCCGGCGTCGCCAAAATTCAGATTGCAAGAACCGGTGATAAGATCCGGGTAAAGCTGCATACCGCCCGCCCTGGCATCGTGATCGGCAAAAAGGGATCCGAGATCGAGTCCTTAAAGGCTGAAATCGATAAACTGACCGGAAAGGAATGCATCCTGGACATCCAGGAAGTGCGGCGCCCTGAGGCCGATGCGCAACTGGTTGCCGAAAATATAGCTCTGCAATTGGAAAGGCGCGTAGCCTTCCGGCGTGCCATCAAAAAGTCGGTGAATATGGCCTTGAAGTTCGGAGCCAAAGGTGTTAAGATCGCCTGTTCCGGTCGCCTGGGCGGCGCTGAGATCGCACGCCAGGAATGGCATCGCGAGGGACGCGTGCCTCTGCACACATTGCGGGCCGATGTCGATTACGGCACTGCCGAGGCGAAAACAACCTATGGCATTATCGGTGTTAAGGTTTGGATATTCAAGGGTGAAGTGCTGAGTGAAGCCGATCAGGTAGCTGAGTAACTTTCCACCGTAGAATGCTTTTCTAAGCGATTCATATATAGGGTAAACCGATGTTAAGTCCAAAGAAGGTAAAACACAGGAAGGTATTCAAGGGCCGCTTGACCGGCGTAGCTGATCGTGGTTCTTCGTTCGCCTTCGGCGAATATGCTCTCAAGGCCGTTGGTTGCGGAAAGATGACGGCGCAGCAGATCGAAGCCGCCCGTATCGCGATCAACAGAAAGATCAAGCGTACCGGGCAGCTGTGGATTCGTGTCTTCCCTGACAAGCCCATTACCAAGAAGCCCGCTGAGACTCGTATGGGTAAAGGTAAGGGCAATCCTGAGTTCTGGGTGGCTCAGATTCGTCCTGGCCGCATCCTTTATGAGCTTTCCGGTGTTGACGAGGCATTGGCCATGGAGGCCCTTGCGTTGGCAGCCAACAAGCTTCCCTTCCCGACTAAAGTGATTTACGTGGGGACTACGTTATGAAAATGAAAGATATGCGTGATTTGGGGCAGGCTGAACTTGCCGCCAAGATTAAGGATATGTCAGAAGAGCATTTCAAGCTGAAATTCCAGCATGGCATCCGGCCCCTGGAGAACACCGCCAAGCTGCGGCAGCTTCGCAAGGAGATCGCTCGGATGAAGACAGCTCTTGCTGAGCGAGAGGCTCAGTGAATAGCTGCTTAAGCATCGTAACGAGATCGATATTGTCGGCAACAACTGAACAAGCCACTTGGTAGGATAATTTCATGGTTGAAGAAAAGAAAGGCAACAAGAAGACAAGGGTTGGATACGTGGTCAGCACCAAAATGGATAAAAGTGCCATAGTCCAGACCGAGCGCCTTGTCCCCCATAAGCTCTATGGAAAGTATATGCGTGAGCATGTGAAGTATATGGCTCATGATCCTGAGAACAGCTGCAGCGTTGGCGACAGGGTTCTCATTGAAGAGTGCCGCCCTCTGAGCAAGAACAAAAGATGGCGGATAATGGAAATTATAGAGAAGGCCGTATAAGCGATTTACGGTTTACGATAATTTCGCAATGTACGGCCTATGCCTGGTTGCGATTAAAGTTTTCGGCGGTTGGTGAAGAGATGATACAAACAGAAACCGTACTGAATGTGGCTGACAATTCAGGTGCCAAAAAGGTCCTTTGTATACGTGTGTTGGGTGGCACCCGTCGGCGTTATGCAGGCGTTGGCGACGTCATTGTTGTCACTGTGAAAGAGGCGATTCCGAACGCGAAGGTGAAAAAAGGCGATGTTCTCAGGGCTGTGGTTGTCCGCACGGTCAAAGAGGTCAGGCGCATGGACAACACCAGCGTTCGGTTCGACGACAATTCGGCCGTGTTGTTGAGCAATTCGGGCGAGCCTATCGGAACACGTATTTTTGGTCCTGTCGCCAGAGAATTACGGCCGAAAGGATATATGAAAATTATTTCTCTTGCGCCGGAGGTTCTCTAGTCAACATTGGTGTTGATTGGATGATGCGTGCAAGGGGTGGCCGGTTCTGATAAACCGGGTTCGGTTGAGAGGCGGATAAGGATGCGAGCGAAAACACATTTGAAAATAAATGATCAGGTTGAGGTGATTACCGGCAAGGACAAAGGTCGTGTCGGGAAGGTCATCAAGGTAAACGCGAATGATGGCACCGCCATTGTCGAAAAGATCAACATGATCAAACGGCACATGAAGCCCAACCAGATGAACCAGCAGGGTGGCATCATAGAAAAGGAAGCGCCGATCCATGTTTCCAACTTGATGCTCATCTGCCCCAAGTGTTCCAAAACTGCGCGGGTAGGCAAAAAAATACACGAAGACGGTTCCAAGATTCGCACCTGCAAGAAGTGCAACGAATCTGTTGAAGCGAAATCCTAAACGGAACCGATTTTTTTTTTGGAGGCAAGAATGGCTGGGGTAAAAGAAACTTATCTGAATGACTGTGTCCCGCAGCTTATGAAGGAATTCGGCTACCAGAATATCATGCAGGTGCCGAAGATCACCAAGATCGTTCTGAACATGGGCTTGGGCGAGGCTGTACAGAATCCCAAGATTATTGACAGCGCGGTGCAGGAGATGACCCTGATTGCTGGGCAAAAGGCCGTCGTTACCAAGGCGAAAAAATCCATTGCCGGCTTCAAGCTGCGTGAAGGGGTGCCCATCGGATGCTGCGTCACTCTCCGCGGGGATCGGATGTATGATTTTCTTGCGAAGCTCATCCACATTGCTCTCCCGCGCGTCCGTGATTTTCGCGGTGTGTCGCTGAAGGCCTTTGACGGTCGTGGGAACTATGCCATGGGTATCAAGGAGCATATTATTTTCCCCGAGATCGACTACGATAAGATTGATAAAATCAAAGGTCTCAATATTGCGATTACAACGACCGCCAGGACTGATGAGGAAGGTCGGTTTCTTTTAAAAGCAATGGGTATGCCCTTTAGGAAATAGTAAAGGGATAGGAGGAAGAGTTGGCTAAAAAGTCTTTGATTGCAAAGAGCAAGCGGAAACCCAAATTCGAAGTGCGCGGGTATAATCGCTGCGGGTTGTGCGGTAGGCCTCATGCCTATTTGCGGAAATTTGGTGTATGCCGTATCTGCTTCCGATCCTTGGCGAATCGTGGCGAAATTACCGGTGTTACCAAGTCCAGCTGGTAGCAGTGGAAATAGTTTTCACGGTATGAACGATACCGGATTGTTTAGAAATCATTAATGGGAGTAGGACTATGTCCATGACTGACCCCCTGGCTGATATGTTGACCAGGATAAGAAATGCTGCCATGGTCAAGTTCGAAAGTGTCGAAATGCCACTTTCGAAAGTGAAGACTGGTGTTGCGGAGATCCTTAAAAAGGAAGGCTACATTGCTGACTATGAGGTTGTCAATGATGGCACGCAGGGTGTTTTGCGTATTGAGATGAAATACGACCAGAACAATGCGACCATCATCACGGACCTGAAACGTGTCAGCAAGCCTGGCCGTCGGATTTATGTGAAGCATGATCAGATTCCGAAGGTTATGAGTGGTCTTGGGATCTCCATCATATCGACATCCAAGGGCATAGTTTCGGACCGTGACGCTCGTGCCATGAAAATCGGCGGCGAGCTTCTGTGCGAAGTCTGGTAAATCAGTTTCGCTAATTATTGAGTATCTTGTAACGAGTGGAGAATAGCCATGTCCAGGATTGGCAATCAATCTATCCCTGTCCCTAAAGGGATCAAGCTTGATATAAAGGGGACCTTTGTCAAGGTGACCGGACCCAAGGGTTCACTGGAGCGGAACATCCGCCCCGAAGTTGCTTTGGAAGAAAAGGACGGCAGTTACGTTGTCGTCCGCAAGGACAACAGCACCCGGACCAGAGCCTTTTCCGGCTTGACGAGAACCCTGGTGAACAACATGATCATTGGCGTTGACAAAGGTTTCCAAAAGAAACTTGCCATTGAGGGTGTGGGCTATCGTGCAGAGGTGAAGGGGGCGGTACTCAACCTGAGTGTCGGTTACTCGAATCCTGTTGAGTTCAATCTCCCGACCGGTGTTTCCGCTGAGGTTGACAAGGCAAACAATATAACCCTGACGAGTATTGATAAAGAGTTGTTGGGTGAAACCGCAGCCAAGATTCGTTCCGTTCGTCCTCCTGAGCCATATAAAGGCAAGGGAATTCGCTATGCGGACGAATATATTGCCCGTAAGGCCGGCAAGGCGGCAGGCAAGAAGTAAAAGCATGGCGCCGGGGAGTGGTTTCTCCTCAACGATTTGAATGATAATTACTATAAGGCAAAACAATGGGTAAGACGAATTCAAAAGAAAACTCTCGTGAGAAACGCGTTAAACGGATCAGGAAAAAGATCGTTGGCACACCCGAGAGGCCTCGCATGCGTGTTTTCAAGAGCGCAAAGCACATCTATTGTCAGATTATCGACGATGTTGCCGGCACCACCCTGGCGGCGCTTTCCACCCTTGATAAGGTCATGCGCGATGTAGATGTGCAGGGCAAGACGGAGAAGGCCCGTCAGATCGGCCTGAAGATAGCCGAACTTGCCAAAAACAAGGGCATCGAAAAGGTTGTATTCGATAGGGGCGGTTATATTTATCATGGCCGTGTGAAAGCTTTGTCCGAAGGCGCCCGCGAAGGCGGACTTGATTTCTAATAGATTGAACGGGAAACGTTCTGATCCCTGTGAAAAATTCCAAAGAGATTTGGGGGTGAACCTTGTCTGAGTTTAGCAAAAATACAAGTGGCGACGACCAGTTTATTGAAAAGATCGTCCATATCAATAGGACTGCCAAGGTTGTAAAGGGCGGTCGCCGGTTCAGTTTCAGCGCCATTGTTGTTGTCGGTGACGGAAAGGGGAAGGTCGGCTGCGGACTTGGTAAAGCCAATCAGGTTCCCGAAGCAATCCGCAAGGGGATCGAACAGGCCCGTAAGGACATGAAGCGTGTTTCCATCACCACCATGAGTATCCCCCATGAGGTTTTCGGCAAGTTCGGCGCAGGACTGGTGATGCTGAAGCCCGCAGTCGAGGGTACCGGTGTCATTGCCGGCGGCGCCGTCCGTGCCGTACTCGAGGCTGCCGGGGTTCACAATATTCTCACCAAGTGTATCGGCTCCCATAATCCGCATAATCTGGTGAAAGCAACGATGGATGGCCTGAGAAGGCTGCGCAGCCCGCAACAGATCGCTGCTGTTCGCGGGAAAACCGTCGAAGAGATTTCTGCCTGATTCATTGTCTTCTGCATGGCGTTTTGATCTGCGGAGACCAACAGGTTTGTAAACTGTGCTGGCAACAGCATGCAATCAATAAAGAGTGAATGGGTAAAGATATGGCAAATCAGCTCAAAGTGACCCTGAAGAAAAGCATGATCGGGAGCACGCAGAAGGTCCGTGCAACCTTGATCGGCTTGGGGCTGACAAAGACCAATAAAACGGTAGTACGGCAGGATACCCCGCAGATTCGTGGGATGATCAATAAAGTGCAACACTTGGTCGTGGTGGAGGAATAAGCTATGTTGACTTTAAGCAATTTGTCGCCTCAACCAGGTTCCAGGAAGGCAAGGAAAAGAGTAGGCCGTGGCCCCGGTTCCGGGCATGGAAAGACAGCAACGCGCGGTCACAAAGGCCATAAAGCCCGTTCCGGCGGAGGAATCAAGATCGGCTTTGAGGGTGGTCAGATGCCCTTGCAGCGTCGTCTTCCCAAGCGCGGTTTCAACAACATCTTCAAAAAGCAGTATGCCATTGTCAACATCCAGGACCTCGAGCGTTTCGAGTCCGGTGCAAAGATTGACAAACAGGCGTTGGTGGCAGCGGGTCTTGTTTCAAAGCACGATGCCCTTGTGAAAATACTTGGCGATGGTGAACTGAAGAATGCCCTTACCGTTGCCGTGGACAAGGTGAGCGGCGCTGCCCGCCAGAAGATCGAAGCCGCCGGCGGCAAGATCGAGGAATAATTAGATGCGTGCCGGGGTACAGAATGCTGCAAACATACCGGAGTTAAGGCGGCGTATATTTTTTACCCTAACCATGCTTGCCGTTTACCGTGCCGGTGTTCAGATTCCCACCCCCGGCATCAACGGTGAGGCGCTGAGCCAGTTCTTCCAGAAGGGCGCCGGAACCCTGTTTGACATGTTCAACATGTTTTCCGGTGGCGCCCTGGAGAATTTCTCCATCTTTGCCCTGGGAATCATGCCCTACATCAGTGCCTCGATCATCTTCCAGTTGTTGACGGTTGTCATTCCCCAACTCGAAGCGCTTTCCAAAGAGGGCGAGGCCGGTCGGCGCAAGATTACGCAATACACCCGCTATGCCACGGTCGTTCTGAGCCTGATTCAAGGGCTGTTCATCAGCATCGGCCTTGAGGGGATGACCGCCCCCGGATCCGGTGAAACCGTCGTCATCGCCGCAGGCTGGAATTTTCGCCTGATGACCATCATCACTTTGACCTCGGGCACCGCGTTTATCATGTGGCTCGGGGAGCAGATGACAGAGCGCGGCATCGGCAATGGGATATCACTGATCATCTTTGCGGGCATCGTCGCAAGAATGCCCGCCGCCATTATCAATACCTTTAAAATGGCCAGCGCCGGCGAGATCGCTTATATCATGCTGCCGATTCTGCTCTTGATGATGGGGGCGGTGATCGCCCTGGTTATCTTCTTTGAGACCGCCCAGCGGCGGATTCCCATCCAGTATGCCAAGCGCATGGTGGGCCGGAAAATGTATGGAGGCCAGCAGTCGCACCTGCCCCTGAAGATAAATATGTCCGGTGTTATTCCGCCGATCTTCGCTTCGTCCATCATGATGTTTCCCGCGACGATCGGGCAATTTATTCAGATTGACTGGGTGCAGCGGGTGAGCGGCGCGCTCAGCTGGGGCAGTCTGCCCCACACCCTGCTTTTTATCGGGTTCATCGTGTTCTTCTGCTTTTTTTATACGGCGGTTACCTTTAACCCTGTCGATATTGCCGAAAACCTGAAAAAACATGGCGGGTTTGTTCCCGGAATCCGACCTGGCAAAAAGACCGCGGAATTTATCGACAAGATCATGGTGCGACTGACGGTTATCGGTGCCGTCTATGTGAGCACAATTTGCGTTCTGCCCACGGTCTTGATCAATAAGCTGCATGTTCCTTTCTATTTCGGGGGAACCGCGCTCCTTATTGTTGTTGGAGTTGCCATCGATACCATCGCCCAGATCGAGTCCCATACGGTCATGCGCAATTATGACGGGTTCATGAAGTCTGCTGGTGGCTTCAAGGGGCGTCGTTAGCTTTTTTTGACGATGAGCATGGCGATTATCCTCAAGTCTCCTGAAGAGATAGAAATCTTGCGGGAGGCCAATCAGATTGTTGCCAGGACGTTGCGGTTGCTCGCCGAAAAGATTGAAGCAGGTTGCACCACCCTGTATTTGGACAATCTGGCGGAGAAGTATTGCCGCCAATGTGGTGCTGAGCCGGCCTTTAAAGGGTATCGCGGCTTTCCCGGAAGTCTCTGTGTTTCCATCAACGAACAGGTTGTGCACGGGATTCCATCCAAAAAAGTTGTTGTGCGGGACGGGGATATCGTCAGCATCGACTTTGGCGTGAAGTACAAAGGCTATTACGGCGATTCCGCCGTGAGCATTCCTGTTGGCCAGGTTGAGCCCAAAAGGAAAGAGTTGCTCGAAGTTACCCGGGAATCCCTTTACAAGGGCATAGCGCAGGCGCTTGCCGGGAACAGAATTAACGATATTTCCGCCGCCGTGCAGGAGCATGTGGAAAAACACGGATTTTCCGTGGTTCGTCAGTTTGTCGGGCATGGGATTGGCAGTCAACTGCACGAGGCGCCCGAGATACCTAACTACAGCAGGCCGGAAAGGACTCCCAAGCTGATGCCTGGGATGGTTCTTGCCATTGAGCCCATGGTGAACATGGGAACACATGCTGTGGACGTGTTACGAGACGGCTGGACCGTGGTGACCCGGGATCGGCACCCTTCAGCCCATTTTGAACATTCGATTGCGGTAACCGATGGGGAGCCGATCATATTGAGTGAGTTATAAATATATTTTTTTGGGCTCTGTGAAAAAAAAATAGGGCAAAAAAAATTTTTTGGGGTAAAATCTTCTGCTTTCTGGTAGCCCAGGATTTGTAGTGTTCCCGGGGAACAGTAATGCCTTGAAAATAGCTAAAAAAGACGAGGTTATGTCGAAAGAAGAAGCGATACAGGTCGAAGGAACAATAATTGAACCGCTCCCAAACGCGATGTTTCGCGTCGAGCTTGACAATGGCCATAAGATTTTAGCCCATATTTCCGGGAAGATGCGGATGCATTTCATCAAGATACTTCCCGGGGATCGTGTGACGGTGGAACTTTCTCCCTATGATTTGACGCGGGGGAGGGTGACATTCAGGGCAAAGAAAAAGTAAGGTGTCACCAATCACAGCAAAAAGGGTTATGTGATGAAAGTTAGAACTTCTGTGAAAAAGATTTGTAGTGACTGCCGTGTTTTCAAACGGAAAGGCGTTTTGCGGGTTGATTGCAAAATCAAAAAACACAAACAGCGGCAGGGATAATTTTTATTTCTTTTGATTAGCAAGGGAGGCAAACCTTGGCACGTTTAGCTGGTGTTGATTTACCAAGAAATAAGCACATGGTTATTGCTTTGACATATATCCATGGCATTGGCAGGGCTTCTGCACGCAAGATCCTCGATCAGGTTGGCCTGGCGCATACAACAAACAGCGATGATTTGACTGAGAATGATGTAACCAATATCAGAAAGATCATGGACGAGCAGTTTGTTGTTGAGGGCGATCGTAGGCGTGAAGTGGCCATGGATGTCAAGCGCCTGATGGATTTGGGCTGTTATCGTGGCGTGCGTCACAGAAAGGGACTTCCCTGTCGCGGACAGCGCACCAAGACCAATGCCAGGACCAGAAAAGGTCCCAGGCGGGCAGCAATCAAGTCAAAGAAATAATTAACTCATTAATCTGGTAGGAGTAACAATGGCCAGCCCGAAAGCAAGTCGTCCGAAACGTAAGGAAAAGAAAAACGTACCCGAGGGTATCTGTTTTATTCATTCAACTTTCAATAACACCATCGTCACCTTTGCCGACCGGCAGGGAAATGTGATCTCCTGGTCAAGCGCAGGATGTCTGGGGTTCAAGGGCTCTCGCAAGAGCACCCCCTTTGCCGCCCAGAATACCGTTGATGCAGCGGCCAAAAAAGCTCAGGAGCACGGGATGAGGAAGGTTGAAGTACGTGTGAATGGCCCTGGCCCCGGACGTGAATCCGCTATCCGTGCTTTGCAGGTGGCTGGCTTTGACGTGAGTCTGATTCGTGATGTGACCCCTGTTCCGCACAATGGTTGCAAGCCTCCCAAGAGAAGAAGAGTGTAATTGGGAATACGGGCCACAGCAGTTTGATAACAAAGAAAGTGATTTAGTGGAGGTCCAAATTGGCCAGATATAGAGGCGCAGAATGTAGGCAATGCCGGCGCGAAAAACTGAAGCTTTTTTTGAAAGGCGACAGATGCTATTCCGATAAATGTGCGTTTGAAAGACGTTCTTTTGCCCCGGGGCAACATGGTCAGGCACGCATGCGGAAGGTTTCCGACTATGCGATTCAGTTGCGTGAAAAACAAAAAGTACGTCGTATCTATGGCATGCTTGAGGGGCAATTCCGCAAATTTTTCGGGATTGCCGAGCGCACCAAGGGCGTTACCGGTGAGAATCTGTTGCAGCTTCTTGAATGCAGGCTGGACAATGTGATTTTTCGTCTTGGCTTTGCCAATTCTCGCAATCAGGCAAGGCAGTTGGTTCGTCACAACCATATTCAGGTCAATGGCAGGAAGGTCAATATCCCCTCATTCCTTGTCTCTGTTAACGATGTGATCACCCTGAAGGAAAAGAGCCGCAAGGTGGAAGTCATCAACGATAGCCTTGATGCCGTTGTGCGCCGGGGTGTGCCAAGCTGGTTGGAGCTTGATAAAGACAACTACAAAGGAACTGTGAAAGCATTGCCCGACCGGCAGGAGATCACCATGCCGATTCAGGAACAGTTGATTGTAGAGCTTTACTCCAAATAATCAGCCAACCAGGGAGCATAAGGAAACCATGACAATCGAGTCTGATCCGTTTTACAGAAATTGGCACGAACTTATTGTTCCTGAAAAATTGGAAGTAGACCAGGATAGCCATACCCAGAATTTTGGCAAATTTGTCTGTCAGCCTTTGGAACGTGGATTTGCAACCACCATTGGCAATTCCCTGCGGCGGATACTTCTCTCTTCAATTCAGGGCGCGGCTATTACCTCCGTAAAGATTGATGGCGCTCTCCACGAGTTGTCCACCATTCCCGGGGTCAAAGAGGATGTCACCCAGATCATTCTCAATCTCAAAGAGGTGCGCCTGAAACTGAACACCCCTGGCACCCAGATCGTCAGAATTGAAAAAAATGAACTGGGTACCATCACCGCCGGCGATATTATTTCCGGTGGCAAGGTTGAGGTGATGAATCCTGAAAAAGAGATTTGCACCATGACCGGTGAAGGCGTCTTCAAGGCTGAGTTGGAAGTGAAATGGGGAAAGGGCTATGTCCCGGCCGAGAAAAACAAGGCTGAGGAACAGATCATTGGTGTTATTCCCATTGATGCCATCTTCACCCCCATCGTCAACGTCAAATGCATAGTCAGTCAGGCCCGTGTCGGCCAACAGACCGACTATGACAAGCTGACCCTGGAAATCACCACGGACGGCAGTGTCAGACCCGAGGATGCTCTGGCCTATTCCGCAAAGATTTTGAAGGAGCAGCTGCAGGTCTTTATTAATTTTGATGAAGAAACCGTTGAGCCGGAGGTGTTGGATGAACGCGATGAACAGCGGACTCCGGTCAACGAAAACCTTTACCGCAGCGTAGAGGATCTTGAGCTTTCTGTTCGTTCCGCCAACTGTCTCCGCAATGCAGATATCCGCTATATCGGGGAACTGGTGCAGAAGACCGAGGCGGAAATGCTCAAGACCAAGAATTTCGGCCGCAAGTCTCTTAACGAGATCAAGCAGTTGTTGTCCGAAATGGGTCTTTCGCTTGGTATGAAGTTAGATGGTTGGGAGCTTCCTGCTCAAACAGACAAGGTGTCTGAAGAGCAGTGATACATCCGGGAAGAGGATTTTACTATGAGACATAAAAAGGCAGGAAAAAGGCTTGGCAGGACAACTTCCAATCGTCAGGCAATGATGCGGAATATGGTTACCTCTCTCATCGCGCATGAGAGGATTATCACCACCGTCCCCAAGGCAAAGGAAGTGCGCAAGGTAGCGGATCACATGATCACTCTTGCCAAGCGTGGCGACTTGCATGCCCGCCGGCAGGCCTTGTCCTACATGCAGGACAAGAAAGTCGTGGCCAAGCTTTTCGATGTTTTGAAAGATGAGTATACCGAGCGGGCAGGCGGCTATACCCGGATCATCAGGACTGGAAACCGGATTGGCGATGCCGCTGATATGGCCATTCTTGAGCTTGTCAATTATAGTGAAGACAAGGGCGAGAAAGAAGCGAATTAATACCCCTATTCTTGATGCGCATAAGCTGGTTTGAACTCACGTTCAAACCAGCTTTTTTTTTGTTTCGCGGAGAGGGACACAAGCCCGGGGAGAGGGCGGCTCAGCTGGCGTAGAGCTGCTCGCCGGAGAGACATTTAATGCCTGCGCCGGCAAGCGCCCGGGCCGCTGCATCGAGATCCTGGAAGCGGAGAATGATCAGGCCGCTTTGTCCGCTTCTTCTGGTGAAGGCATCGAGGAACTCGAGTTTGAGTCTGATCGATTTTACCGCCTGAAGAACGCTGGCCAAGCCTCCTGGCTTGTCGGGAACCTCGATCACCAGGACTTCCTGCTCCATGACGGGAAAGCCGCGCTGTTCGAAAAGCTGCCTGGCCTTGCCGGCATCGTTGACGATGAGGCGCAGGACGCACCGCCCGTCGCATTCCGTGAGGGAAAGAGCCCGGATATTGATGCAATGCTGGGCCAGCAGGTCGGCAATTTCCGCCATGGCCTCGGCATCAGAGGGGAGAGAGGCGATCAGCTGTTGTACATGCATGGATATTCCTTTGAGGGGTTGGCAGGGTCATTCCTGGGTTTACCCCTTCGTTTGTAAGGCCGGCTATTTACCACGTATTTCTGCCGGGTTCAAGTGCAAAAAAGGGTGGCGCTGCCTGGCGTTTGAACGAAAAAAATATACCACCCTTTCCCGGGGTCGGGTAGAATGATTGCTTTTGCGGTAAAAAAACCTCCGGACAGTCCACCTCTGCTTTGCCGGCATCGTCGCCATGCCAGGTGTCGGCGCTGAGCACAGGTCGCGGTCGGTGCGGCTAGGTGCAGGGGTTCTCCCCGAAGGCACCTTGATTTCGGATGTTTTTACGAGGCCATCATGATTTGGCTCAATGAAAGGCCCCATCCCTATCAGGAAGGCATGACCCTGGCGGCTCTTGCCGCCGCCGCTGATCCTCGGGCCGACATCTTCATCGTGAATGGGTACCCGGTGTCGCCGGAGACAAGAGTGGCGGACGGTGATCACTGCTGGATCTGGAGCCGCGGGCGGGTTCCTTCCGCGGCCGAGATGCGGCAATTGCTCCATGCCCGGCATACTCCCGGGGTTCAGGTTCGCTTGCAGGAGAGTATTGTCGGCATCCTGGGCCTGGGCGGACTCGGTTCCCAGGTGGCCGTGGCCCTCACCCGGATGGGGGTTGGGACCCTGCTGATCGCCGATTATGATGTGGTTGAACCGACCAATCTCAACCGGCAGCACTATTTTCTTGAGCAGATCGGGCAAAAGAAGGTCGCGGCTTTGCGGGAGACCCTGGCGAGGGTGAACCCCTACGTGGCGGTCGTCGGCATCGACAGACGGCTGGATGAGGAAGACATAGCCAAAGAGTTTTCCGGGGTGCATGCCTTGGTGGAGTGCTTCGATGACCCCGCCATGAAGGCCGCCTCCCTGCGGGCCGCGTTGCGGCATCTGCCCGGGGTTTTTTATGTTTGCTCCTCCGGGGTTGCCGGCTATGCCGAAAACAATTTGCTCAAGACCCGCCGTCTTTATCCCGGCATTTATATGGTCGGCGATGGGGAGTCGGCCGCCGCCCCCGGGCAGGGGCTCATGGCGGCACGGGTGGGGATAGCCGCGCATCAGCAGGCCAATCAGGTGGTACGGCTTCTTCTGGGCGTGGAGGAGGCAGAGGAAAAATAGGATGAAGATTTTCTGCAATGGTAGTGCCCGGGAAATTGCCGCCGGCACACGGCTGGCCGATTTTATCAGGCAGCTCGGCCTTGAGGTTGAAACGGTGGTGGCCGAATGCGACGGCAGGATTCTCAGGCGGGATGAATATGATGCCCATGAACTGCGGGATGGTTCGGTGGTTGAGTTGATAAGGTTTGTGGGAGGAGGTTGAGATGTTGACCATTGCTGGCAGAAAATTTCGTTCCAGGCTCTTTGGCGGCACCGGAAAATTCGCTTCTCCCGAGGTCATGAGGGAGGCTCTTGCCGCCTCCGGCTGCGAGATGGTGACCGTGGCCCTGCGTCGGGTGGATCTCGGCAATCCGGCCGACGATATCATGCGGGTCCTGGACCGCGAGCGGTACCTCTTCCTGCCGAACACCTCCGGGGCGCGCGATGCCCAGGAGGCCATCCGGCTTGCCCATCTGGCCCAGGCCTCGGGCGGCGGCGAATGGCTGAAGCTCGAAGTGACCCCCGACCCCAGGACCCTGCTGCCCGATCCGGTGGAAACCCTCAAAGCCACCGAGATTCTGGTCCGGGAAGGCTTCAAGGTGCTGCCCTATATCAATGCCGATCCGATCCTGGCGCTGCGCCTGCAGGATGCCGGGGCGGCCGCGGTGATGCCGCTCGGCTCTCCCATCGGCACCAACCAGGGGATATTGACCAGGTTTCAGATCGCCATCATCATCGAGCAGGCCCGGGTGCCGGTGGTGGTTGACGCGGGGCTGGGCGCGCCCTCCCATGCGGCGGAAGCCATGGAGATGGGGGCGGATGCCGTCCTGGTCAATACGGCCATTGCCGTGGCCGGCGACCCGATCCGCATGGCCAGGGCCTTTGCCATGGCCGTCGAGGCGGGGCGTACTGCCTATGAGGCAGGACTTGGCACGGTGCGCAGGGATGCGGCCGCCTCTTCCCCGGAAGAGGGGCTTGGCTTCCTGCGTTGAGGATGACGATGTTTACCGTGCCTGAATTCACAGCGTTGCGGACTGCGATTGCCAGGGTCAGGGAAGAGGATGTCCTTTCCGCTCTGCGGGGGGACCGGATCGGCATCCAGGGCCTTGCCGCCCTTCTTTCGCCCCTGGCGGAACCCCATCTCCCCGCCATGGCCGCCCGGGCCGCCTTCCTCACCGAGCAGCGTTTCGGCCGGACCATCCAGATGTACGCGCCCGTCTATCTCTCCAGCTACTGCGCCAACCGTTGCGCCTACTGCGGTTTCTCGGCGGACAACACCATTGACAGACGGGTCCTGACCTTCGCCGAGGCCGAGGCCGAGGCCATGATTCTCCACCAGCGGGGCTTTCAACATCTGCTTCTTGTTTCCGGAGAGGCGCCGGCCAAGGTCGGCGTCGATTATCTGGAGGAGATCGCGCGGCGTTTGCGGGATCGCTTTGCCGCCTTGTCCATCGAGGTGCAGCCCCTGGCGACCGGGGAGTACGCGCGGCTTTTCCGGGCCGGGATCACCTCCGTGGCCGTCTATCAGGAAACCTATGACCGGGAGGTATACAAACAGGTGCATCTGGCGGGGCGCAAGGCTGATTTCGACCATCGCCTGGATACTCCCGCCCGGGCCGCGGCCGCCGGCATGCGGGAGGTCGGGATCGGCGCCCTGCTGGGCCTCGCGGACTGGCGGGCGGAGGGGCTGGCCCTGGGCCTCCATCTTGCCTGGTTGAGGAAGCATTTCTGGCGGACCGGCCTTACGGTTTCCTTCCCGCGCATGCGGCCGGCGGAAGGGGAGTTCAAACCGCTCAAGCCGGTGGCTGAAAGAAATCTCAGCCAGATGATCTTTGCCCTGCGGATCTTCGACCCGGATGTCGGGCTCTATCTCTCGACCAGGGAGGAAGCCCGGTACCGGGATGGCATGATCGGTCTTGGGCCGACCCGGTATTCGGCGGGCTCGTGCACTGCGCCGGGCGGATACGGCCTGGCGGATGCGGGCGGCGAGCAGTTCGAGGTCGGGGACAGCCGGAGCCTCGCCGAGGTGAGCGCCGCCATCCAGGCAAAGGGCTTCGATCCGGTCCGCAAGGATTGGGATGCGGTTTTTCAAGCAAAGGGAGTCAGGCAGGAGGCTGCCTGAAAAGATACGGACAACCATAAGGACGGAGGGGTGAACCCAATGGCAGACCTGAAAAAAATGTACACCACCATTCTTGGTGACCACTTTCCCATGGAGATGAAAATCACCTTTGGCGACCAGACCCTGGTCTATAAGAAAAAGACCTGGAAGATCGTCCAGGAGGACGGCACCGTTGACGAGCGGGGGGTGCGTTACGGCGAAAATCCCGACCAGGAAGCGGCGCTCTATGAGCTTGTCAACGGCAATCTGGTCCTGGGCGGCTGCGAGTTCATCGGTCCGGGCAAGGGGCTGGTGAGCGGAATCAATGTCGAAGACATGCTGCAGGTGGGCAAGCACCCCGGCAAGATCAACCTGACCGACATCGACAACGGTCTCAACATCATCAAGTATCTCATGGCGAAACCGGCCGCGGTCATCCTCAAGCACAACAATCCTTGCGGCGCCGCCCATGGCGACAGCCTGGCCCAGGCCTACGACCGGGCCAACCGGGCGGACCGTATTGCCGCCTTTGGCGGGGCCGTTATCCTGAATCGTGCCTGCGACAAGGCGACCGCCGAGCTGTTGAGCAAGAACTATCTGGAAGTGGTCTGCGCCCCGGAATTCGAGGACGGCACTCTCGCGATCCTGGCCCAGCGCAAGAACCTGCGGGTGGTGCGGATCAACCGCATCGACCGTCTGGCCGAGTTCGAGAAGTACCGTTTTGTCGATTTCAAGAGCCTCATCGACGGCGGCATCATTGTCCAGCAGTCGGCGGTCAATTCCATCCGCTCCGCCGCTGATCTCAAGCCCGCGGTCTGCACCTCCAAAGGCCAGGAATACAAGGTGGAGCGCGAGCCGACCCAGCGGGAACTCGACGATATGATCTTCGGCTGGGCCGTGGAGCACGGAGTGACTTCCAACTCGGTCATCTATGTGAAGGACGGCTGCACGGTGGGCATCGGCACCGGCGAGCAGGACCGGGTCGGCGTGGCCGACATCGCCGTGTACAAGGCCTACACCAAGTACGCCGACATTCTCTGCTTCGATACCTTCGGGATCCCCTATGCCGATATGGTGCTTGAGATCGAGCAGGGCAAGCGGAACCAGGCGGACAAAGAGAAGATCGACGCCCAGACCAAGGCCGACAAGGCGGGGTTGCCAGGCTCGGTCATGATCTCCGACGCCTTTTTCCCATACCGCGACGGCGCCGATGTCGGCATCAGGCAGGGGGTTTCCGCCATCCTGCAGGCCGGCGGCTCCATGCGTGACTTCGAGACCATCGAGGCCTGCAACGAGGCCAGGCCGCAGGTGGCGATGAAATTCACCGGCCAGCGCTCCTTCAAGCATTAAAAAGCGGCGGGCGGTTTTGGCGGTTTTCAGCAAGCCCGGCGGCCGCCGGGCTTTTTTTATGCAGGGCATTCTTCCTGCCCGGGGTGTGGAATGGCGGCAGATTTTTACCGCAAGGACGAGTGGTTGTTATGAGTGCGAATCAGATTGGCCCGACCGGGCCCGTTTCCGCCTGCGGCCAGCAGAGCTGCTGAGGCCCGAAGATTCCCCCCCGGGTCCCGGGGGAGAGGAGCACGCAGGCCTTTGTGACCGGAGTTCTCGACACCGCCGTCGGCCCGGTGCCGAAGGTGGCCACCCGTCTTGCCTCCGGCGATCATTGGGGCGCGGTGCGGGTCCGCTGCGGCATCGGGCGCATGCGTTACACCATTGAGCCCGGTCTGTATGCGGTGGGGAGTCCGGACTGCGGTTCGCCTGTTTTCGTTACCGCCAATTACAAGCTGAGCTTCGATCATCTCCGCAGCGCCCTGGTGAAAAGGCAGGCCTGGATTCTCGTCCTTGACACCAACGGCATCAATGTCTGGTGCGCGGCCGGCAAGGGCACCTTTGCCACGGCCCCCCTGGTGCAAAGCGTTCTGGCGGAAAGGCTTGCCGAACTGGTGAGCCATCGGACCCTGATCCTGCCGCAGCTGGCCGCGCCCGGGGTGGCCGCCCATCTGGTCAGGAAAGAGTGCGGGTTTCAGGTGCAGTACGGGCCGGTCTGCGCCAGCCATCTTCCGGCCTACTGGCGCAACGGCTTTAAAGCCACGCGGAGAATGAGGCGCAAGGATTTCCCCCTGGCGGCAAGGGCGGCGCTGATCCCGGTGGAGCTGGTCAACGCCGGCAAGTGGGCCATTCCGCTCATGCTCGTCATTCTCTTCCTGCACAGCCTCATGGGCCGGGAGAGCTTCGTGGTGGAGGAGCAGGCGGCGCAGACCCCTCTGCCCATCCTCCTGCTGACCTCGGGCATAGCGGCAGGTTCCATTCTCACCCCGCTCCTGCTCTTTATCCTGCCGGGCCGCGCTTTTGCCGTCAAGGGGTTGCTGGCCGGTATTCTTCTCAATCTTGTCGTTTTCCTGGGGAATTACAGGGCCTTTGCCGGAGCGCCGCTCAAGTCTTCGGCAGGCTGGCTGCTGATCTCCCTGGGGGTTGCCTCGCTGCTGGGCATGAACTTTACCGGCTGTTCAACCTTCACCTCCCTCTCCGGAGTGCAAAAAGAGATGCGCTGGGCCCTGCCTCCGCAACTGCTTGCCATCACCGCCGGCAGCGTGCTCTGGTTGAGCACCCTGTTTTAAGGGGAAAAGAATGAGTACCGCCTGTTATCTGGAAAATGTGGTTACCCTGATCCTTAACGAGGATGCCTGCGTGGGTTGCGGCATGTGCCATGAGGTGTGCCCGCACGGGGTGTTCGTCCTCCGGCAGGGCAAGGCGCGGATCGCGGTGCGGGATGCCTGCATGGAGTGCGGGGCCTGCGCCGTGAATTGCCCGGTCGACGCCATTGCCGTGCAGGCCGGGGTGGGCTGCCTCACCGCCATTGTCAACTCACTGCTGCGCGGCAGAAAGGCGCCCTCCCTTTAGTGGCCTTAAGTGTAGTTGCTCAAGTTTGCCCTGATATGATTGCCAGGGAGTTCTGACTCGACCTGACATTATCAGGAAAAATCTTAAACACCTTTGTGTGTAATACTGTTAAGATTGCCACTGGAACGGTTTGATTTTAAAGAGTTCTGCCATTTCCTCCTCCTTGACTGTTAACGAATAACGTTTTACCGGCTTGTCTTTCGGGGCAAGCTGTCACATTTTGGTTCCATTACCAAACCCCGTATTTTCCCAGTGTTGCATCTATTGTTCAGGCAGTATACTATGCCTAGTGATTTCGAGGGGTAATGCTGCCCTGATCAGAATAATATTACGCAGTACGGGCCAATATTGTGATATGCGGCGCGGGCTATATTGTGATATAAAGCCAGCAGTCTATAACCATGCTAGCCTGCGCCGCATATCACAATGTTAGCTTTCAGTAGAGGTAGCACTTATGGATGATTATCAAAATCCTAAAACAGGGAAGACATATATAAGTCCATCGCTACAGTCTTTTGGGAATAAAGACAAAAGAGTCCGCATTGCCTCCAAAGTCCTCCCATCTACTGATGGATTAGAATATGCGAAAGAAAGAGATGAGGTTGTACTTAAGAAAAAACCAGATGCCGCTACATATATAAAAGCAAAATTTCTTGAAGATTCTCGGCAGGTCTTTGTTCTCACTGTGCAAAAATTTATGTCGGATAGCGGTCAACCTTACGGACAAGGTTTCTCTTTCGTAGGGGAAGAAATCGGAAGGTTTTGTGAATTTTTAGCAAATATTCAATCAGTTAATTTTAAAAGCAGGTCCAAAGTCAATATTTCTGATGAAGAACTAAGAAAAATAGCTCTGACAACACATCAGGCTAAACATTTGGTTGCCGAGAACCAGAAATTATTTGCAGAAATTTTAAAATCTGAAGTGACCACCGAAGATTTAGTGGCAGTCGGTTACAGAAGAAAGCAACTTGAGGTATTTGAAAATCTACTCAACGATAAGGACTATTTCGAATCAATAAAAAGACAAAAAGACTGCACTGACGAAAGCCTGTGGCAAATGTTTTTTGAGAGAAACCCTTGGATATTTGGATATGGTCTTGGGTGCATATTTTTGTCAGGACTAAATGACAAAAAACTAGAGCAAGTGGTTTCTGGCCACAGTATTTCTAGCCATGGTAAGAGAGTTGATGCCCTTATGAAAACTAAGGGTGTGATTTCAAACTTGTGTTTTATTGAAATCAAAACACATGCAACAGAATTACTTTCCCCCAAATCTTATCGGGCAGGCTGTTGGGCTCCATCGAAAGAGCTTTCTGGTGCTGTCGCCCAAGTCCAAGGGACTGTCGCCTCTGCGGTTGAGAATCTGACAACCAAACTTCAGTTGGAAGATAAAGACGGTAATCCGACAGGAGAAGAAATATACAATTACCAGCCTACGTCCTATCTAGTGGTTGGTAGTATGTCCGAGTTCACAAATGAGCATGGTGTAAATAAAGACAAACTGAGATCTTTTGAATTATTCAGAAAAAACACGATAAACCCTGAAATAATTACTTTTGATGAACTTTATGAGCGTGCAAGATTCATCGTGCAAAACAATGCAAGCTAACAAAAGTATTAACCAGACCGCGAGAACGCTGGCGGCGCTACGCGGCATGTTCATTGGCGCGGTCTGGTTATACTAGGCGTTGAGCCTGTAGAAAAACTCAACTTGCTGTAATTTCGACTGTATTTTGACTTGTCGTCCCGGTATAATGCCTGCAATATCCAAGAAGGAACTCGGTTAACCACAGCATCAGGGTATTGCGGCATGCCTCGTTACAAACCTTACTCCTACGCCCAGGGAAAGTTCATTCCCGTCCACTTCGCCAGCCAGATCCTGCCCGGCACCTTTGAGTTCACCCTCAACCATCTCATCGACCATGAGCTTGACCTGTCACTGTTTGATGAACGGTTTAAAAACGATGGATGTCAATACAGAAGTAAAAGTGTACCAGTTTCGGCAAAGTAAAAGTGTACCACCTGTGAGGGAAAGAGGTCTGCGAAGACGCCAGCGGAGTTTGTCGCCCAAAGCGTTCATCGAAGCGGTCTCTCCCAGCCGCTGCAAAAAAACGCGCCGGTTATTGGCGGCGTTAAAATTGCCATGTCGAAGATTTGATTTTTCCTGGTGCTTGTGAAGTAAAGACTACTACTGTGAATGTCAGACTTGCTAATGCCTTATCTCTAAAACCGTCAGATGAGGTCTGAACAACTACACCCTAAGCGCTCGTGCCCGTTGCCGGTCAGTGCACCGAGCAGGAGATGCAGGGGTCGTAGGCGCGCACCAGCATTTCCGCCAGCAGTTCGATGTCCTGATCCGTTTTGCCCTTTCTGGCGTAATCCCGCGCCAGGGCCGCGATGTCCCGCTGGATATTGCCGTGGTTCTGGCTGGTGGGGATCACGCAATCCGCCTTCTTCACCCTGCCCTGCGCATCGAATTCATAATAGTGATAGAGGATGCCGCGTGGCACCTCCACCGCGCCGACCCCTTTGCCTTTTCTGGGCGTGACCGGTTGCCGCGGTTCCTGCCAGGGAGTGTCGAGCATGGCCTCGATAATGCGCAGGGAGTCGAAGACCACATGTACGCATTCGACCAGCTGCGCCACGTTGTTCAGGTACGGGTTGTGGTTCACCGGGCTGAGCCCCAGGGCTGCCGAGATCTCCCGGGCCGTGGGATGAAGGAGGGCGAAGTTGTTGTTCAGGCGGGCCAGGGCGCCGACGGCAAAGGCGTCGCGGGAAAGCCGGCTCAGCTTGGAGGTGAAGCCCTCCTGGCAGTACTCGTTGGTCATGGCCCGGTATTGGTGCTCCTCTTTCAGGACGCCGTCCGTGGAGACAAGCCCGCCGCCGATAAAGGGGTAGCTCTCCCCGCCCTTGAGGGAGACGAACTCCGTCTCCCGGGTGAAACCCGGGATGGCGAAGGTCTTGAAGAGTTCCGCCGCCGCGAGAAGATCAGGCACACATTCCTGCAGGCGTTTTCCGATCTCGGCGAGCTGCCGTTTCTCCGGCAGCATGGTGAAGCCGCCCACCACGGTGCGGGTTGGGTGCAGCCGGCGGCCGCCGATGAGGTCGCAGGCGTCGTTGGCCAGAAGCTTGAGGCGCAGGGCGCGCGCCACCTCTTCCGGATGGGTTTTCACCAGGGGCAGGACGCTGCCGGCTCCGAGAAAATCCGGGGCGGCGAGAAAATAGAGATGGAGGATATGGCTCTGCAACGTCTCCATGTGCTTTAAAAGCAGGCGCAGCGCCGCGGTCTGTGGCGAGGGGCTGATGGCGAAGGCGTTCTCCACGGCGCGGATGCTGGCCAGGGTGTGGCCGATGGAGCAGATGCCGCAGATGCGCCCGCAGAGGTAGGGCGCGTTTTCCCAGTGCTTCCCCACCAGCATGGCCTCGAAAAAACGCGGGGTCTCCACCACCTCCCAGCTCGCCTCCCTGACCTTGCCATCCTTGATGCTGATTTTGATATTGCCGTGGCCTTCAACCCTGGTCAGGTGGTGAACGTTGACGTCGCAGGAAATCTTCATGCCTTGTTCCTCCCGGCTTTTTTCTTTTTCCCGGTCAGGGTATCGAGGCAGGAGGCAAAGCCGCCAAAGCATTCCAGGCGGTCGATGAGGGCCTCCCGGCTGAAGCCGTGTCTGGTCATGATTTTTTCAAGTTCCTTGATGTTGGCCACTTCGGCCGGTCCCCGGCATCCCCAGCAGCCCCGCCGGTTGCCGGTGCACCAGGCATCGCAACCGGCGCGGGTGACGGGACCGAGACAGGGTTCGCCAAGCTCGAAAAGGCAGATATTCTCGTTGGCCTTGCACTCCATGCAGACCGGGTATTCCGGCGGCCGCACCGCCTTGCCCACCACCAGATTGGTGACGATTCGTTCCACCTCCTCCTTTTTGACGGGGCAGCCGTAGATCTTGAGATCCACGGTGACAAAGTCTTCCAGGGGCTGCACATCCCTGGTCTCGATGGCAAAGTCGCCGTAGACCTCTTTTTTGACCCAGGCAAGATCGCCAAAGCGATTTTTGAGCCTGTTCACCCCGCCGAAGCAGGCGCAGGAGCCCAGGGCCACCAGAACCCTGGCCTTTTCGCGGATCTCCCGCAGGCGGACGATTTCGTCCTCCCGGCTGACGCTGCCCTCGACAAAGGCGATTTCGTAGCTGTCGGCACTCTCGCTCATCCCCTCCCGGAAATTGACGATGGTGAGCAGGTTTAAAAAGTCGAGCAGGCTTGCCTCGTTGTTCAAGATCTGCAACTGGCAGCCCTCGCAGGAAGTAAGCTCGAAAAAGCCGACCCTGGGGCGGCTCAGGGGAACGCCCAGGTAGGAAAGCGCATCGCTCATCTCAGATAGCCTCTTTCAGGTTCAGCACCGACCAGTAATCAAAGACCGGGCCGTCCAGGCAGGTGTAGGTGGAGCCGATGTTGCAGCGGCAGCATTTGCCCCGGCCGCAGTGCATGCGCCGCTCCAGGGAAACGAACATCTTCTCCATGGGCAGGCCCGCCTCGGTGAGCATGGCGCAGACGGAGCGGAACATCACCGGCGGCCCGCAGACAATGGCATGGGTGTTGTTTTTCAGGTCGGTGCCTTCGCTGATTCTTTCTTTCAGGATCTCGGTGATCAGGCCGGTGCGGCCCCGCCACTTCCGGTCCGCCTTGTCCACGGTGATGGCCAGATTGATGTCGAAGCGGCGCCACTCCTCGTACTGGTAGGTGAAGAGCAGCTCGGCCGCGGCCCTGGCCCCGTACATGATATCGACCCGGCCGAAGCGGCTCCGGTTTTCGAGGACCGTCAGCAGGGGCGAGCGGAGGGGCACCAGCCCCAGGCCCCCGGCAATGAGGAGGATGTCCTGGCCGTACATCCTGTCGATGGGGAAGTGGGTGCCAAAAGGGCCGGCAAGCCCCACCCTGGTTCCGCGTTCCACCCGGCTCAAGAAATTGGTGAGGTTGCCCGCCGCCCGGATGCAAAGCTCGATATCGCCGTGCCGGACCGGGGAGGAGGAGATGGAGAAGGGCGCCTCGCCGATGCCTGGCAGCTCCAGCATGACGAACTGGCCGGGCAGGAAGGAGAAGCGGTTGCGTTGGTCCTGGTCGCAGAGTTGGATCTGGTAGAGTTTTTCGCTTGCGGTCAGCTGGTAGATGCTGGTGATCTCCGCCTGAAAGGCGTACTCGAAGCCGTCGGCATCCTCCTTGCGGCGATGCGCTTTGCCTGGGTTCAGTGGCTGTTGCAAGGGCAGCGGGTTTTCCATGGGTTATTCCTCTCCTCGCACGCTTTTGATCACTTCCGGCGGGGTGATGTCGGCAAGGCAGGCAATGCCGCAGCGGCCGCAGCCCACGCAGAGGGATTCCTCGAAGGCCTCCACGAAACCGCGGTGTTTGTGGTAGTAGCGGTACTTGAGGCGGGTGGCGCTCTCGGGCCTGAAATTGTGGCCGCCCGCCACCTTGGCGAAATCAACGAGGTTGCAGGAGTGCAGGGACCGCGTCTTGTCGGCCTTGTTGAGGCTAAGGTCGATATGCTCCTCCACCCCGTAGCAGTAGCAGGTCGGGCAGACATTGGCGCAGGTGCCGCAGGAAAGGCATCTGTCGCCCCAACGCGCCCAGGCCGGGGAATCGAATTCCAGGTCCAGGATCTTGGTGAGATCCGTGGTGTCGACGCTGGTGGTGAAACGCTTGCGCTTCTCCGTGGTGATCTGCTTGTAGAGCCGGTGGTCCTTGCCGCTCGGCTCCCGGCCGGCTATCTGGTCGAGCAAGCCGTAGGCGGCGGCGGAGAGCACCTCGACGAAATAACGGTTGCCCAGGTCGGTGAGAAAGAGGTCGAAGCCGTGCAGGGCGATATCCGCTCCCATGGAGCGGCAGAAGCATTGCGGAGCCGGGGCGCAGTCCAGGCCGAGGATGAAGAGCTTCTTTCTTTTTTCAACGTAAACGGGATTGGGGTAGACGCTCCTGGCCAGGACCAGGTCGAGCTTGTTCAGGGCGTTGATGTCGCAGGGATGCAGACCGAAAAGGACCAGGGGCGTGTCGCCGCCCGGCGGCACCTCCTTTTGCCAGCCGGCTCCCTCCACCTTGAAGCTGGCAAGGGTTTCCCTGTAGGGCAGGACAAAACGCTTGGCCGAATGCACGGTGAGCCGGTAATCCAGGGCAAGCTCCGCAAAGTCGTACACCCGGTCGAAATCATGCAGGGGCCGGCCTTCGCGGTCGTATCCCTTCAGGACCGGGCCGACGACGATATTCACGGCCAGCAGCTCGTGGAGGCGGGCCAGATCCTGTTTTTTGATTATCCGGAAAATCATGACGGCTCTCCTCTGTGGCGTGGGCGGAGGCGAGTATTTCGGTCAGCGGCGGCTTTCATCCCTATGGGATATAACGGCTCGCCGTTGGCTGTCAAGCAAATGGCGCTATCCGGCCGAAACTGTTTGAGAAAAAGAGCGGAACCCCAGTCGAGAGCGCCCCAAAAAGCGCCCGCCTTCGGCTTCCCCCTGCCATGCCGGGTCGCCGCGGTCCCGCCAGCCAAGCCGGGGCATATGGGCGGACCCTGCTATGCCTTTTTTACAAATTCCGATTTCAACTGCATTGCGCCAATGCCATCGATCCTGCAGTCAATCTCATGGTCGCCATCGACGAGACGGATATTTTTCACCTTGGTTCCGACTTTAACCGTCCCTGAAGACCCTTTTACCTTGAGATCCTTGAGCACGGTAACGGCGTCGCCGTCTTGAAGGACATTTCCGTAGGCATCACGGACAACAGGTTTGGGCGCAGTGCTTTCAGCCGGCGAATTTTTTGTCCATTCATGCCCGCATTCCGGACAAACGTACAAACTTCCGTCATCATAGGTGTATTCCGAACCGCATTGAGGACACTTTGGCAAACTGCTCATGCTGCACTCCTGGTTTTGATTTGCAAACGGGTTTGAAGGGAAAAACGGCTTGGGAGGATCAGCGGTCCGGGGACGCCAGCCCAAATTGGCAGCCGCGGCCGTGGGGGCGGATTGACGCGCTTCTGCCCGCGCCGGACATGGCGGTATTGTCCTTTCGGCGGAAACCGTGGTTCCGGACGTTTCACCTCACGCATTGCGCTGGCCGCCCAAGGCCTGGCTCCTCAATTCGTGACCGGCCAGAGGTCTCTTTCTTGCCGTCACCCTTACCGGGCCACGACAAAGGAGTCGGCAAAGCCCGTGTCCGTGAGCACCCGCGCCATGTGGTTCGCCGCGGCAAGGGTGGTGCCGGCCCGTACCTGGACCCGGTAGAAGAGCTGGTCGCCCCGGTCATAGGTGACGGTGACCGTGTCCCTGCCCCAGGCGATCAGCTTCTCCTTCAGGCGGTCGGCGTTTTCCTGGCTGGTGAAGGAGCCGATCTGCACATAGAAATCGCCTTTCTGGAAATCCTCGTGCGGCAGGAAGCGGGTATCGGTGCGGTTGTCGGCAAGCCGCACGGTCACCGCCTCGCCCAGGGCCGTGATCCGTACCCTGGCCGTGCCGTTTTTGATGACCCCCAGTTCCCTGGCCACATTGTAGGAGAGATCGATGATCCGGTCCTTGACAAAGGGGCCGCGGTCGTTGACCCGCACCGTGGTCTGCCGGCCGTTCTCCAGGTTTTCCACGAGCAGGCGGGTGTGCATGGGCAGGGTTTTGTGGGCCACGGTCCAGTCGTACATGTTGTAGGTCTCGCCGTTGGAGGTCTTGCGGCCATGGAAGGGGTTGCCGTACCAGGAGGCGAGCCCCTCCTCGCTGTACCCCTCGGCCGAAGGCAGGGGATAGTAGGTCTTGCCGTTGATGTTGTAAGGCCGCTGGGTGGGCGGAATTTTGCCGGTAGGCCCGGCCGGGACGGAAACCTGCCGTTTCGCGGGAACGCTCTTGATGACCTGCGGGCCGCAGCCGGCGACGCTCAGGCAAAGCAGCAGGATGAGGCCGGCGAGCGGCGCCGGCAGGCGCGGGGGGACGGGGGAAAGGATCTTCATTTTCGTGCCTCCGGCGGCAGGGTCACTTGCAGGCGTTCCCGATAGAAAGCGCCGGCTTTGCCGATTGTATGCGGGGTGTAGGGAAGATAGCGACGCCCGCTTTCCCGGGGGGCCACCGCGTCAAAGAGCACCTCGCCCTCCTTGTTGACCAGGGAAAGGTGCAGGTCGAGGATGGGACGGAAGACCCGGAGCCTGCCCCCGGCGTCATGGCCGATCAGGGGCAGTTCCCAGCGCCGCAGCTCGAAGCCCTTGAACCAGATGCCCGGAGAGGGGATATCGGTGAGCTTGTCCCGCAGGAAGGGAGCCTCGTAGGAGCTGAGGTCGAGCTGATCCTCCACCTCGAAGCTGCCCTGCACCGACAGGCCGGCCCAGGGATCGTAATCCTGAAGATCGTAGCGGATCAGATGGGTGCCCTGGTCGTTGAAGGTCCACTGGCTGTGGCAGACCGCGCAATCCGCCTGGCCGCCGTAGGTCTGGTGCGCCGCATTTGCCGGAACCGGCACGACAAGTTTCCTGCCGGTGAGCCGGGTCCTGAGGACGAGGCGCCCCTCCTCGACCTCCAGATTGTCCTGGGCCGGGGAGAGGCCCGGGCGCCAGCCGTGGCAGCGCAGGCAGGTCAGCGGTTCTTCCGGCCCGCCGTTTTTGGCGTGGGGCCGGCCCATGAGCTCGGCGCCGCTGTGGCAATCGATGCAGGCCATGCCCGCCTGCTGATGGATATCCGGCGCCAGTTGGTGAAACTCCACGCCATAGGGCCTGGGATTGCTGCCGTCACTGTGGTAGGGGGTGCGGTACTCCACGCCGAAATCATGCTCAAAGCGACCCCAGTAGTCCGCGCCCACCTGATTGCCGTAATGGCAGTGCAGGCATTGGCTGTCCGGCGGGGATTTGACAAAGGCATGGCTCTTCTGCCCGCCCCCTTCCTGGAGCAGATGGCAGGCGGCGCAGCCGGTGCCGCGCACCGTTTCCGGATAGCTGTCGCCCGGGCTGTAGACGTGGCAGCGCAGGCAGCGGCGGCGGAGCAGGTCGTCGGCCAGCGCCAGGGGAGTGGTGATCGTCTCGTGGACAGGGATTTGGCTGAGGTCGGCAAGCTCCTCCCCTGCGCCGAAGGCGGCGCGCACCAGATTTACCTCGTTTTTCAGGGTGAAATGGCTTGAGGCGGCGACCTCCCGGACCTCCTCGGCGTGGCAGGCGCCGCAGTTTTGGCGCATCCGTTCCGGGTGCGCCGGACGGGCCACGAGGCCGGCATGGGCCTGCTCCTGGTCCGAGGCCCGGTCGTCGCCGCCATGGCAGCGGCCGCAGCCGAGGTCGTGGGCTGGGTCGGGCCGGACCGCGGCATGGCAGCCCTGGCAGCCCGGCTGGCGCGCGGGCTGGGTTGCGGGCGCCGGCGAACCTTCTGTTTTCCGTGGCGCTTCCTGTCCCTTGCAGCCGGAAAGGTACAGGGCCAGGGCGCAGAGAACGAACAGGGCAAACGGTTTATAAGGGGCGCGGCTGGTTGGAATGGCGGACGACAAGGGTTATTCTCTCCAGAACAAAATTTTAACGCTATCTTACCCTATTCTGCCCGCAAGACAACCCCCGATTCCGCGGATGCCCGGTAGCCAATCTCTCCGACGGAGTTCCGCCGCCCGCCGGAGGCTTCTCCTTTTTGCAAAAAGCGCTGTTTTCCCTTGGCCAAAATTTGGCATGGTGCTATAGTTGCCTTCCATGAAGAATACAAATCATCCTCCACGGACCAAGTTCATTTTCATCACCGGCGGCGTTCTTTCTTCATTGGGTAAAGGGCTTGCCGCCGCTTCCATCGGCGCCCTTCTCGAAAGTCGCGGCCTCTCCATCACTTTCCAGAAGCTGGATCCCTACATCAATGTGGATCCCGGCACCATGAACCCCTTTCAGCACGGCGAGGTGTACGTCACCGATGACGGCGCCGAAACCGATCTCGATCTCGGTCACTACGAACGGTATACCTCGGCGGTGCTCGGCCAGCGCAACAACTACACCTCGGGACGCATCTACCATTCGGTGATCAGCAAGGAGCGCCGCGGCGAATACCTGGGCGGCACCGTGCAGGTGATCCCCCATATCACCGACGAGATCAAGACGGCCATCAAGCAGTTTGAAGGGGAGGTGGACGTCGCCATCATCGAGATCGGCGGCACCATCGGCGATATCGAGAGCCTGCCCTTTCTGGAGGCGATCCGCCAGTTCCGTTCCGACGTGGGGCGGGAAAACTCCCTCTATATCCATGTGACCTGGGTGCCGTACATCAAGACGGCCGGCGAGGTGAAGACCAAGCCCACCCAGCACAGCGTCAAGGAGCTGCGCGCCATCGGCATCCAGCCCGATATCCTTCTCTGCCGGACGGAAAGCCTGCTCTCCAGTGAACTGAAGGCCAAGATCGCCCTCTTCTGCAATGTGGAAAAAGAGGCGGTGATCACCGCCCGTGACGTGGACAACATCTACGAGGTGCCCCTCTGCTTCCACGCCGAGGGCCTGGACGACATCATCCTCAGCAAGCTCAACATCTGGACCGGCGCTCCCCGCCTCGATGCCTGGCAGGAGCTGATCCGCAAGGTCAAGAATCCCGGACGCGGCGTCGAGATCGGCATCATCGGCAAGTATGTCGACCTGACCGAATCCTACAAAAGCCTGCACGAGGCCCTGGTCCACGCCGGGGTGGCCAACAACGCCAAGGTGAAGCTCCGCTACGTCAGCGCCGAGGAGATCGAGGAAAAAGGCGCGGACGGGCTGCTTGCCGGCTGCCACGGCGTTCTGGTTCCGGGCGGTTTCGGCAGTCGCGGGGTGGCGGGCAAGATTGCCGCGATCACCTTTGCCCGCGAGAAGAAGATTCCCTATTTCGGCATCTGTCTCGGCATGCAGCTGGCGGTGATCGAATTCGCCAGAAACATCGCCGGCATGAAGGATGCCGACAGCACCGAATTCAATCAGCTCACCAAGCACCCGGTCATCTACTTCATCAAGGAGTGGTACGACTACCGCACCGACAAGATCCAGATCCGCGACGAGTCCACCGACCTGGGCGGCACCCTGCGCTTGGGCGCCTACCCCTGCAAGATGAAGCCGGGCACCTTTGCCCACAAGGCCTACGGCCAGGACGAGATTCTGGAGCGGCATCGGCACCGCTATGAGTTCAACAACGCCTTCAAGGAAAAACTTGTCAAGAACGGCCTGACCATCAGCGGCACCTCGCCGGACGAAAAGCTGGTGGAGATCGTCGAGCTTGCCGATCATCCCTGGTTTCTTGGCTGTCAGTTCCACCCGGAGTTCAAGTCCGGCCCCATGAAGCCGCATCCCTTGTTCAAAGATTTCATCAAAGCCGCCCTGGATAACGCCGGGGCCTGATCTGCCCCGGCTTTTCCACTTTCGCGGACCAACAGGAGAAGAGCGTGGAGTCCGTAGCCATCCCTGGATTTTTTGAGGTCGGTGCCAACCGGCCTTTTTTATTGATCGGAGGCCCCTGCGTCATCGAATCGGCCGAACTCTGCCGCGAGGTCGCCGCCGGCCTCAAGGAGATCTGCGCCAGACTGGGCGTTTCCTATGTGTTCAAGGCCTCCTACGACAAGGCGAACCGCACCTCGCTGGACGCCTTCCGGGGCCCTGGCCAGCGCGAGGGGCTGCGGATTTTGGCCGATATCCGTCAGGATTATGGGGTGCCGGTGGTTTCCGACGTGCATGAGGTGGCCCAGGTCGCCCCTGCCGCCGAAGTGCTCGATCTTCTCCAGATTCCCGCCTTTCTCTGCCGGCAGACCGATCTTCTGGTGGCCGCCGCCCAGACCGGCAAGGTGGTGAGCCTGAAAAAAGGCCAGTTCGTTTCTCCCTGGGACATGCGGCATGCCGTGGCCAAGATCCATGCGGTGAGCAAAAACAGACTCCTGCTCATGGAACGGGGCGCCTCCTTCGGATACAACAATCTGGTGGTGGACATGCGTTCCCTGCCGGTGATGCGGTCCTTCGGCTGCCCGGTCATCTACGACGCCACCCACAGTGTGCAGCTGCCCGGCGGGGCAGGGGGCAGTTCCGGCGGCCAGCGCGAGTTCATCCCGCCCCTGGCCAGGGCCGCGGTGGCCGCGGGGATCGACGGCATTTTCATGGAGGTCCATCCCGAGCCTGGCAAGGCGCTGTGCGACGGACCCAATTCCATGCCCCTGGCCGGAGTGGAAGCACTCCTTGCCCAGCTTGTCGCCATCCACGCGCTGGTGCGGCCCGGTATCGAGGCGGGTGTCTGATGGCGGAGAACGGCTGCGGCAAGGCGGGCGGGCAGTATCCCACGGATTGCGAGGTGACCGAGGGGCTGCGGCAGCGGGCCCTGCGAAGAAATGAGCAGGACGAACGCGGTTATGTCTGGCAGAGCTGTCTGCCCAGGGCCAGGGCGGTCAGGCTGCTGCTTCTCGATGTGGATGGCGTGCTCACCGACGGCTCCATCGTCTACACCCATTCCGGCACCGAGATGAAATCCTTCAACACCAAGGACGGCTTCGGGATCAGGATCCTGCAGGAGGCCGGGGTTGAGGTGGGCATCATCACCGCGCGCAGTTCCGAGGCGGTACACCGCCGCGCCCAGGATCTGAAGCTTGCCCATGTCTATCAAGGGGTGCGCAACAAAATCGAGGCCTTTGCGAAAATCATCGCCGAGCAGAAACTTGCTCCCGGCGAGATCGCCTACATGGGAGATGACTGGCTCGACCTGCCTCTCCTTGCCCGGGTCGGCTTTGCCGTGACCGTGGCCGACGCGGTGGCGGAAGTCAAGGCGGTCGCCCACTACGTGACCAGGCGGGAAGGCGGCCGGGGCGCGGTGCGGGAGCTCTGCGATCTGATCATCGAAGCCAAGGGACTGCGCGAAGAGCTGCTGGCGAGGTACCTGCGATGATGTCGGGCCTGCGCAATATCCTCTGGCTTCTCCCCCTGAGCCTGCTGCTGCTCTGGCCCCTGTGGCGGGGGCCGGTGGGCCGCTTCCTCGCCCCGGCCGACATGCTTGCGAAGGCGGGGGGAGATAACGGGAAAAAAGAGGCCCAGGCCGGGCAGAGCTTCAGCATGGAGGGCGTTTCCTTCCTGCAGCAGAAGAATGGCGTGCGGGACTGGCAGATAGAGGCGGCCCGTCTCCATACCGGCGAGGATCCTGACAAGATGCGGCTGGAGCGGGTGGAGGCGGAGGTTTTTCAGGGAGAGCGCCGGAAGTTCCGCATCGTCGGGAAGGAAGGCGAATACAACAGCAAGCAGAAGCTGCTTACCCTCAAAAAGGATGTCCAGGTGCACTCGGAGGATGGCTTCCTTGTGCTGGCCGAGGTTCTGAACTACGATGACACCACCCGCAACATCTGGACCAGGAGTCCTATCCGGATCACCGGCAGGAATATGGATGTGCGCGGCCGCGGTCTTGTCTACGACATGGACGAAGAATCCTATGAGGTTTCCGGCCGGGTGAGGGTGGACTCCTGGTGATCGGGCAAGGGCTGAGGGTTGGCCGGCTTTTTTTCGGCAACGGCGCAAGGTGTTCTTCCGCGTAACTGGGGCAATTGTCGTGTCTCCGCGCCGTGGCGTTGCTTTTTTCCCAGTCAATCGCGATGAGCCGACAGGCTTTTTTTTATACGGAGAAGCAGATGACCCATAAGAATATCCCGCTCAAGGAGCGCATCATTCTGGCCCTTGATGTGGAAACAGCGGCGCAGGCCAGGGAGCTGGTGAAAAAAACCGAATCCCATCTTTCCTTTTACAAGGTGGGGCTGCAGCTTTTCATGGCCGACTGGTTCAATACCGTGGACTGGCTGGTGGACCGTGGCCACAAGGTGATGCTCGATCTCAAGTTCTTCGACATTCCGGAAACCGTGAAGCTGGCCGTGGCCCAGCTCCGGGAACATGGGGTGACCTTCGCCACCATCCACGGCAACGACCCCATCATCCGGGCCGCCCTGACCGAAAAGGGCGAGGTCAAGCTGCTTGCCGTCACCGTGCTCACCAGCTTCGGAGAAGAAGACCTCCGCGCCATGGGCATGACCCAGTCCATCGAGGATCTCGTCTATTACCGGGCCAAGCGGGCCCTGGAGCTGGGCTGCGACGGGGTGGTTTCCTCCGGCCTTGAGGCGGGTCGACTGCGCGCCGGTCTTGGCGACAGGCTGATGCTGGTCACCCCCGGCATCCGGCCCGGCGCCAACGTGCTGGACAGCGCCGATGACCAGACCCGGATCATGACCGCAGGCCGCGCCGTCGGCAGCGGCGCCGATCATGTGGTGGTCGGCCGGCCCATTGCCAAGGCCGCGGATCCCCTTGCGGTGATCGAGGCCATGCAGCAGGATATCTCCCTGGGGCTGGCCGGCTCGTGACCGGCGCGGATTCAGGCCGGGCATGATCGAGATCGACGGCAGCATGGGCGAGGGCGGCGGCCAGGTGCTGCGGACCTCCCTTGCCCTTGCCGCTCTCCTTGCCAAGCCCCTCCACATCCATGGAATCAGAAAACACCGCGGCGTCCCCGGGCTTAAACCCCAGCATCTTGCCGGGGTCAAGGCGCTGGCCGCGATCTGTGATGCCCGGCTTACGGGAGCCGAGTTGGGGAGTTGCGAGCTGACCTTCGCGCCCCAGGCCGCCAAGGCGGGCAACTATTCCTTTGCCATCGGCAGCGCCGGTTCCGTCACCCTGCTTCTCCAGGCCATCCTCCCGGCCCTGGCCTTTGCCGATGGTCCATCCGTGGTCAGGGTGAGTGGCGGCACCCATGTGCCCTGGAGCCCGAGCCTTCATTATTTTGCGGAGATCTTTCTGCCCATGCTTGGCCGGCTGGGGGTTCATGCCCGGGTGGCGAACAGCCATTACGGTTTTTATCCCAAAGGCGGCGGCTGGCTGGAGCTTCTCGTGGCGCCGGTACGCGTTCTTGCTCCGTTGGCCCGGTTGCAGCCCTTGCCGCCCGTCAGGATAACCGGCAGCAGCGGAGTGGCCAGGCTGCCGGTTTCCATAGCCGAACGGCAGAAGAACGCCGCCCTGGATCTGCTTGCCGGCCAGCGGCTTACCGCGGAAATAGAGGTTTCCGAAGTGGCGGCGAAAAGCGCCGGCACCTTTGTTTTCCTGAAAGCGGAGCAGGGGGCGTGCGTCGGCGGCGCCACCGCCCTGGGGGCCAAAGGCAAGCCGGCGGAGGCGGTGGCCAGGGAGGCCGGGGTCGAACTCCTGTCCTACCTTGGCGAACAGGCCTGTCTTGATCCTCATCTTGCCGATCAGCTCATCCCCTATCTCGCCTTGGCGACCGGACCGTCCCAATTCACCACCTCCCGGGTTTCCGGGCATCTGCTCACCAACCTGCGGGTGGTCGAACGGATTCTCGGCTGTTGCCATCAATGGGCGGGAAAGGAAGGTGGCCCGGGAGATGTCCGCATCCACGGAATCGGTTTTTCCCGGCAGGCCTGACGCAGCGGCGGCGTCTTCCGCTTTCTCCGCTCTGCGCGGTGAATAAAAAAGGCAGGACCGTTGGCGCGGCCCTGCCTTTTTTTACGTCTTGGCGCGGGAAAACTAGCTTTGTTTTCTTCTCAGCCTCGCGCCGGCAAGCCCGGCAATGCCGGTGCCGAAAAGGAGCATGCTCACCGGTTCCGGCACCGGCTCGCCGCCCTCGCTCACATAACTTTCGCTTTCGCCGTCGGCATACCCCTGCACATGCAGTCCGATGCGGTAGGCCTCACTGTTCAGCGCCGCCAGGATGCTGTTGAAATCCGAGCCGGTAAAGGCGATGGTCAAGGTATCCTGGGTCCCGGCACCCGTCCAGTTGTCGATGCCGTTGCCGCCCGTGCCGGTGGGGGCATCCGCATCGGTTGACCAGTCCGCGGTAAAGCCGATATTGGTGCCGCCCGAGAGATCGGGCGGAGACGCGGTGTGATTGAAGCTGACGATGCCGGTGGAAGTGTAACCGCTCCAGGCCAGGGCAGCCTCATTTCCCCAGTCGAAGTAGATATCCGTTATCGTGGTGAGGATATTTCCCTGGTTGGTGAATTTAAACAGGGTAAGGCCGCCGCCGCCGTCTGTCACATCAACCAGAAACTGGGCGCTGGGATCCAGGGGAGAGTTGTCCTCGACAACGGTGAATCCATAGGGGATGGCCTGGGCGGTTCCGGCGATTCCCAAGAGCAGGGCGGTTGCGATAATGGTTGAGAGTTTCCTTTTCATATGGTGCTCCTCCCCCTCAAAGGGTTTTCTGAAATACCACTGCATTTGTTCTGCTCATTTCTCACTGCCTTCACAGTAGCAAGAGTTGTGCCGCATTGCGGCTGCCATGGCGGAGAAGGAAAAAGCGAAATGATTCAGCCTTATTAGAGTTTTGCCGGGAAAGAAGATGGCGTATTGGGCGAGAAATGCGGCTCTGTTTTTCCGGAAAAGTGGAATTTTTTCCGGAAAGTCGTTTTCCTTGGTGGAAATCGGGAGCGGGATTTCGAGCTTTTTCAGCCGAGCTGGGGGAAGAGGGCAAGGAAGCCCTTGAGGACGACGAGGCTGAAGATGCCGGCCAGAATATCGTCCAGGACGATGCCCAGGCCGCCGTTGATGCGGCGGTCGATGAGGCGGATGGGGTAGGGCTTGACGATGTCGAAGAATCGGAAGAGCAAAAAGCCGATGATCAGGGGCACGGGCCGGGCGGAAACGCCGATCAGGGCGACCAGCATGCCGATGACCTCGTCGATGACCACCACGCCGGGATCTTTGCGGTCGAGGATCTTTTCCGCCTGGCCGGCGCTGATCACCGCCAGGAGAAAGATCGCCGCAAGGGCGAGGCCGTAATGGGTGGGCGAGAGCCGGATGAGCAGCAGGTGCAGGGGCAGGGCGAGAAACGAGCCCCAGGTGCCGGGGGCCTTGGGCAGATAGCCGGCGCCGCAGCCGGTGGCCAGGGCCATGTAAAAGCGATCCATCTCATTCTTCCTTTCTGAAATCAGTGAGCTGCGCGCGGGCAACCTCGGCATACACCTCCTTGAGGGGGATGTGGTGCGCTGTTGCCAGCCGTTTGCAATCCTCATATTCCGGGGTCAGGGTTTCGCCGCTGGGGGCGGATATTTTTTTGACCCGGATTTTCCCCCACCGGCTGGGAACCGTGCCCGATTCCCGGGGCAGGGTGAGCCGTTGTTCCCTCCGGAAGCGAAGGCCGATGGCCGTCGTCTCGGTCAGAATGCATTCCTTCAGGGCCAGGGCCGCGGCAGGGGCGCAGACCACGCGGAGGGCAAAGCCCGGCCGCCCTTTTTTCATCTGGATTGGCATGAGCGCCACGTCCAGTGCCCCCGAGGCAAAAAGCCGTTCGCAGAGATAGGGATAGGTTTCCGGCGCCCAGTCGTCAAGGTGCGTCTCCATGACCTCGACTTCCTGTGCCTCCGTTATCCCGAGCGGGGTGCCGATCAGCAGGCGGAGGAGGTTGGGCTGGCCGTTGGCCAGGGCCCGGCTGCCGGCCCCGTAACCCACCGAGTCGATGCGCATGGCCGGCATGGGGCCGAAGTCGGCGGCCAGGGCCTTGGCAAGGGCCGCCCCGGTCGGGGTGACCAGCTCCTGCGCAAGGTCAACGCCGTAGGCAGGCACCCCTTTGAGCAGCTCGCAGACTGCCGGCGCCGGCAGCGGCAGCCTGCCGTGCGCGCATTCCACCCAGCCGCTTGGCATGGGGAAAGGCGCGCAGGAAAGGCGGCCGATTTCGAGGGTGGCAAGTCCGATGGCTGCCCCGACGATATCGATCAGGGCGTCCACGGCGCCCACTTCATGGAAATGGACCCGGTCGGCGGTGGTGCCATGCACCTTGGCCTCGGCTTCGGCAAGGAGGGTAAAGACGGCGAGAGCCTGGGTCTTGCATCCCTGGGCCAGATCGCTGCCTTCGATGATTCTCCTGATATCGGCAAGGTTGCGGTGGGGGTGGCGTTCGCGGCAGGAGACGCGCAGGGCGGTGGCGGCGATGCCCCCGCAATCTTTTTTCTCAATGGAAAGCTCGTAGCCGGCGAGATCGAGCCGGTCCAGCTGCTGCTGGAGTTTTTCGGCGGAAAGTCCCGCGTCGAGCAGGGCGCCCAGAAACATGTCGCCGCTGATTCCGGAAAAACAGTCGATATGGGCGATACGGTTCTCTTTACTCATTGTCTTCCCGTTTCTTCTGGTCGGAGGTGTCGGCAAAGGTGCGTCTGCTGTAGTGGTTGAGCCAGGCCAGGATCTGCTTGCGATACACCGCGCAGGGGATGGCTACGAGCGCCGAGACGAGCAGCAGAACCGCCAGCCGCAGGAAGTTCCCCTGGTACACCTCGGCGCCCTGAAAGGAGAGCATCAGGGTTCCGGGCATGCGGCCCACCGCGGTAATGAAAAGAAAGACCGGCAGCGGCATGTGGCTCATGCCCAGCAGATAGGAAAGCGAGTCCTTGGGAAAGCCCGGAAAGAGAAAGAGAACAAAGGGGATGATGAAATCGCCTTTGGCAATCAGGTGGTTGAACTGCTGATAGATTTTGGCCTGTTCCAGCCTGCGGCGGATCAGGTCGCTGAGCAGGCGGCCCACCGCGAAGGCGAGCCAGGAACCGAGGGTCAGCCCCAGCGAGGAGTAAACGAAGCCCGGCAGGGCGCCAAAAATATAGCCGCCTAAAATACCGCTCGCCTCGCCGGGGATGGGAGCGATGATCACCTGCAGGATCTGAAGGCCGATGAAGACCAGAGGCGCGAGAATGCCTTGGTCGAGAATGGCGGCGCGCAGTTCCGCGCCTTTGTTCAGGGAATTTTTCAGGGCAGGGATGAGCTGGTGGAGCAGGGAATCGTCTTGTTGTGCGTAGAGAAGCATGGCGGCAATGCCGGCGGCGATCAAGGCAAGGGAGAGGATCCTCCCTTTGAGGAACCGGGTCATGTGGGAAACCTGAGACCGGCGGCAAGGGGCCTGCCCCGCAGGAAGGCGTCGACTCCCATGCGCTTGCCGCCCTCAAGCTGCACCTCGCCTATGCGCAGGTACTTTTCGCCGGTGGCGATGAGCAGGCCGTTTTTGTCGGCCCGGCAGAGGGTGCCCGGCGCTTCGCGCACGGTTTCCGCGATGATCTCGGGGCTGAAGAGGCGCAACCATTTGCCGTCCAGGGTGGTGTGGGCCATGGGCCAGGGGTCGAGTCCACGGATCTGGCAGCTGATTGCCGCGGCAGGTCGCTGCCAGTCGATCTCGCTCTGCTGCTTGCAGAGGGGGGGGGCCAGGGTGGCGAGGCCGTCCTCCTGCTTCCGGGGAGGGAGCTTGCCGGCCTTGAGCCGTGCCAGTGCCTCGATGAGAAGACTGCCGCCCAGCTCGGCCATCTTCACGGCCAGGCTGCCGGCGGTGTCCTGTCCGGTAATGGCCAGGGCGCCTGTCAGCAGAATATCGCCGGTGTCCATGCCTTCATCCATCTGCATGATGGTGATACCGGTTTCGCCATCACCGTTTAAGATCGACCATTGGATGGGGGCGGCGCCCCGGTACTTGGGGAGCAGGGAGCCATGGACGTTGATGGTGCCCAGAGGCGGCAGGCTCAACAGGCTGCCGGGCAGGATCCGGCCATAGGCGGCGACCACGAAGAGATCCGGCTGAAAGGAGCGCATCTCTTCGTGGAATTCTTCGGTGCGGATCTTGGTGGGTTGCAACACCGGGATGCCGGCGGCCAGGGCCACTTCCTTCACCGGCGGCGGGCTGAGTTTCCGGCCGCGGCCCTTGGGTTTGTCGGGTTGGCAGACCACGGCCACCACCTGTTCTCCCTGCGAGAGAAGCGCTTGCAGTGAAGGCACCGCGAAGGCGGGAGTGCCCATGAAGATGATCCGGTAGGGCGCTTGGCTCGGCATTCAGTCCCCCTTTTCCGCTTCGGCCTTGAGGATCTTTTTCAGCTTCTTCTTGTAAAGGCCGCGTTTGAGCGAGCTGATCCGGTCGATGAAGAGGGTGCCGTTGAGATGGTCGAGTTCGTGCTGGATCACCCGGGCGTAGAAATCCTCGGCCACGAAGTGCAACGGCTCGCCCTTGATGTCCTGGGCCTCGACCCAGATTCTGGTGAAGCGGGGCACATTGGTGGAATATTCCCGCACCGAGAGACAGCCCTCCTCATCGCTTTCCTGGCCTTCTCCCTTGACGATTTTCGGGTTGGCCAGCACGATCAGGTTCCTGGGTTCGTCCTTTCTGGAGATGTCGATGACGCAAAGCTGCAGCGGCACGTTGATCTGCGGGGCGGCGAGGCCGACGCCCGGCGCCGCGTACATGGTTTCCGCCATGTCGGCCACCAGCTTTTCCAGCTCTTCGTCGAACCGTGTCACCGGTTTGGCGATCTCCTTGAGAACGGGGAATGGATATTTGACAATTTCTCGCAGCGCCATGGGAGGGTATCCTTATTCTGCTTTCCGCGCGGCCGGCGGTACTTTCGAGGGCGTAACGGCTGTGTGAAAAGACAATTTTATAACATATTTTCCGGATCAACGTCCACCGACAATTTCACCGCCCCGCCCAGGCCAGCGTGCTCCTGCTCAAGGCTTGCGCAGAGGCCGTGCAGCTGTTCAAGCTCCACGCCTTTCAGGAGAAGCTGCCAGCGGAACAGGCCGCGCAGTCTGGCAAGGGGCGAGGGGGCGGGGCCGAGGATGGCGGTGCGGCTCAGATGGCGGCCGAGACTTTTGCCCTTGGCGGCCAGGGCAAAGGCCCGGTTTTTAACGGCTTCCTCCTGCTCGCCCTCAAGGAGCAGGTTGATGATCCGGGAAAAGGGCGGGTAGCCCAGGGCCTGGCGCAGGGAAAGCTCCTTGCTGAAAAGCCCGGCATAGTCGTGGTCGCGGGCGGTGGTGACGGAATAGTGGCTGGGCTGGTGGGTCTGGACGATGACCTTGCCCGGCTGCTCGCCGCGGCCGGCCCGGCCCGTGACCTGGCTCAAGAGTTGAAAGGTACGCTCCCCGGCCTTGTAATCAGGGATGCCCAGGCCCGCGTCGGCCCAGACGATGCCCACCAGGGTGACATGCGGGAAATGGTGGCCCTTGGTGATCATCTGGGTGCCCACCAGGATGTCCACCTCCCGTTGATGCACGGCCCTGAGGATCCGCAGGAAATCCCGGCGGTTTGCCGTGGTGTCCCGGTCGAGGCGGGCGATGCGCGCGGCCGGAAAGAGACCGGTCAGCTCCTCCTCGATGCGTTCGGTGCCGAAGCCCACCGCCACCAGATTGGAGGAGCGGCAGTTGCCGCAGACCGTTTTGCGGGTGATGCTGTGACCGCAGTAGTGGCAGATGAGTTCGCCGCGGCCCTTGTGCATGGTGAGGCTGACCTGGCAGTGGGGGCACTGCACGGCCTGGCCGCAGTCGCCGCAAAGCATGCAGCTGGCAAAGCCGCGGCGGTTTAAAAAGACGAGGCTCTGCTCCCCCTTGGCCAGGGTCTCGCGCAGGGCCTGCCTGAGTTGCGGGGAAAAAAGAGGCGGCCGACCGGAAACGGTGTTCACCGCCTGCAGGTCGACGATCTCCACCTGGGGCAGGGGCCGGTTTTCGATGCGGTTTTTCAGGGTGAGCAGGGTGTATTTGCCGCTGATGGCGTGCTGGTAGCTGGTGATCGCCGGAGTCGCGGAGCCGAGCAGGACCACGGCGTCGGTCTGGTTGCCGCGCAGCAGGGCGAGATCCCGGCCCTGGTAGCGCAGGCCGTCTTCCTGTTTATAGGCGCCGTCGTGTTCCTCGTCGACAATGATCAGTCCCGGCGCGGCCAGGGGCGCGAACACAGCGGAGCGGGCGCCGATCACGATCTGCGCTTCGCCGGAAAGCGTGCGTTGCCACTGGTCGAAGCGTTCGCCCTTGGAAAGGCCGCTGTGCAGCAGGGCGACCCTGGCGCCGAAGCGGGAGAGGAAATGGCCTTCGAGCTGGGTGGCCAGGGCGATTTCCGGCACCAGGACCAGGACGCCGCGGCCCTGGGCCAGGGTGAATTCGGCGGCGCGCAGGTACACCTCGGTCTTGCCGCTGCCGGTGACGCCATGGAGAAGAAAGGGCGCATATTTTTTTTCAGCGATGGCCGGGACGAGCCGGGCAAGGGCTTCTTCCTGCTCCGGGGAGAGTTGCGCCGGTTTCGGAAAAAAGGGCGGGGTCTCGCCAAAGGGATCGCGGTAAACCGGCTGTTCCCGCAAAAAAAGAACGCCTTTCTCCGCAAGGCCGGGGAGAGCCTTTCTCGCCCCGCTGTAAAGGCGGGCCAGTTCCCGGCGGGGGATGCCCTGACCTGGCGGCCCCTGTCTTGCGACGACCAGTTCGAGGGTCTTCCGCTCCGAGGGCTTGAGGTCGGCTTGGACGCCATCCCGCCCAGGGGAGAGAAAGACGCAGGTTTCCGTTTTCCGGCCGATGCTTTCGCCGGCGATCATCTCTTCGATGCCGAGCAACCCCTGGGCGGCCCATTGTTCGATGAGGCGTCGTTCCTTGCTCCGCCAGAGTTTGCGCATGGCCGCCGGACCAAGTTGTTTTTTGCGCAGCAGCTCGGCCAGCCAGGGCTGCTCCTCTCCGGCCCGCGGGTTCTGTTCGGTGAAATGCCGCCAGCCTTTTTCGGTGAGGAGGAGTTGCCTGCCGCTCTGGGAGGTGAGGCCGCCCGGCAGAGCGCCCTTGATCACCTCGCCGATGGGGTGGTGGTAATAGCGGGCCACCCAGCGGAAGAAGGGGATCATGTTTTCCGGGAAAACCGGCTGCTCGTCGAGAATCTCGGCAACGGGCCTGAGGCGGGCCTCGGGCTTTTCTTCGCTCAGGGCGAGCAGATACCCCGTTACCAGGCGGTTGGCCAGCGGCACCAGCAGCCGTTGCCCTGGCCGCAGCACCGTTTGCTCTCCGGGGGCGGCGTAGGTGAGGGTGTGCGGCAGGGGGGCGGCAACGGCAACTTCGAGATAGGGGGGGGCGGCTGGCATGGGCGGGATTATTTTTAAGACCAAGGAGCTGGTGGTTATTGCGGGATGAGGGGTCTCTCCGCCTGCTGTTGCTTCGCGCCCCTGCCGGGGTGGCTACAGGTCGGCGCTGACCTCCTTGATGTGTTTCTTGAAATCCTTGGCTAGCACCGGATGGCGCAGGGCAAAGGCGACAATGGCCTTGAGATAGCCGAGTTTGTCGCCGGCGTCGAAGCGTTTGCCCTTGAATTCATAGGCATACATGGGCTGCTGTTTGGAAAGGGCCAGCAGGGCGTCGGTGAGCTGGATCTCGCCGCCGTGTCCGGGCGCGGTTTTCTCCAGCATCCCGAAGATTTCCGGCATCAGGAGGTAGCGGCCGATGATGGCAAGGTTGGAGGTGGTGGTGCCGCGGGCCGGTTTTTCCACCATGCCGTTCACCCGGAAGACCCGGTCCCGCACCGCGGTCCCCTCGACAATGCCGTACTGGTTGGTTTCCTCCAGGGGAACCTTCTGGATGGCGACGATGGGGCCCTGCAACTCGTTGTACAGATCAAGCATCTGCTGACAGCAGGGGGTGTCGCTCAGGACCAGATCGTCGCCCAGCAGCACGAGAAAGGGCTCGTTGCCCACCACGTTTCTGGTGGTCCAGATGGCATGGCCCAGGCCCAGGGGTTTTTTCTGCCGCACGGCGACAATGTCGATGAGGCTCGAGATATGGCAGACCTCTTCGCAGAGCTCGTCCTTGTGTTTCTGTCTGAGCAGGGTGTCGAGTTCGAAGTCGTAGTCAAAATGGTTTTCAATGGCGGATTTGCCCTGGCTGGTGACGAAAACGATCTCCTCGATGCCGGAGGCGACGACCTCTTCGACAATGTACTGGATGGTGGGGCGGTCGACGATGGTCAGCATTTCCTTGGGGATGGCCTTGCTGGCCGGCAGAAAGCGGGTGCCTTTGCCGGCAACGGGAATAACGGCTCTGCGTACTTTCATGACAATCTCATAGTTAATTGATTTTTATTGGGAAATTTCTGAAATGGCGCTGAAAACGCCGTCCCGGCTTTTTCGGCCGCGAAATCGCGGGAGTGGACTTGACGACTTCTTGCAATTTCAGTGAGTTACGCCTGTAGAAATTGGCGGTCCAGCCCTGGTTCGCATCCAGGCCGTCGAAAAAGGAGTTTTTCAACAGCCTGCTCGTGTATAGTATGAACGATCGCGAAAACAAAGGCAACCTGTTCTTTGTAGGAAATACGGGGCTCAGAGCGGAATCGGATGCATCCTCTTGCACGAAGGGTCAAAAAAATCATCAGGTCGCAAAACCTGCTTGTTGCCGGGGAGCGGTGTCTTGTCGGCGTCTCCGGCGGACCGGATTCCATGGCCCTGCTCCACCTCCTCGCCGGGCTTGCCGAAGAATTGAGCGTTTCCCTGATCGTGGCCCATGCGGACCATGGCCTGCGTCCCGGGGAGGCTTCGGCCGAGGCGGCGCTTGTCCGGGCGGCCGCCGAGGGGCTTGTCTGCCCTTATGTCTCGCGCGCCCTGGCGGTGAAGGCCTTTGCCGAGAAGGAGGGGCTTTCCGTCGAGCATGCGGCCCGCACCCTCCGCTACGCCTTTTTTTCGGAAATGGCGGTGAAGGAGGGCGCGAGCAAAATTGCCGTGGCCCATACCGCGGACGACCAGGCGGAGGAGATTCTCCTCAGGCTTCTCCGCGGCGCCGGCCGGGCGGGGCTGGCCGGAATGGTGCCGATGCGGGCGGGCCTGGTGATCCGGCCGCTCCTGGGCGTTGCCAAAGAGGAGCTGCTTGGCTACCTGGCCGCCTGCCGAATCCCTTACTGTCTGGACAGCTCCAACCGGGAACGCGTCTATCTCCGCAACCGGGTCAGGCTTGATCTTCTGCCCCATCTGAAAGAGCATTTCAATCCCGGCATTGAGGCATCCCTGCGGCGGACAGCGGCCGTTCTTGCCGCGGAGGAAGAGTTGCTTGTCAGGCTCACCGACCAGGCATACGCGGCAACGGTTGCGGAAACAGGAGGGGAGCCGCCTGTCGCGACCCTCGCCCTGCCTCCCTTTGCCGGCGAACCCTTGGCTTTGCAGCGGCGTATCCTTGAGAAAATCTGCTGGCAGATGGAATGCCGGCCATCGTTTGCCAAGATCGGCCAGCTGCTGCACCTGGCCCTGGCCGGCGGCGAGGGCGCTCTTTTGCATCTGGCCAGGGGGCTGCGGGCGCAGCGGGAAAGCGGGAGGCTTGTTTTTTTCTATCCGCAGGGAAAGATCGCCGCCCGCGGCAACCTGCTTGTCCGGGAATCCCCCTCTTTTTTCCTGCACGTTCCAGGGCCGGGCGAATATCCCGTCGAGGCCATCGGCAAGAAGATCGTGGTGGAAGAAGTGGCAGGCCTGCCGACGGACCGTTCGGCTTCGGGCCGGAAAGCTCAATGGCTGGACGCAGACAGCCTGGTCCTGCCGCTGAGCGTCCGCTCTTTTTTGCCCGGCGACAGGTTCAGGCCCCAGGGCGCGCCTGGACATAAGAAGGTTGGCGATTTTTTCACCGATCACAAAATTCCCGCCGCGCTGCGGAGGCAGACCCCGGTTCTTGTCGATCGGGAAGGGATCGTTGCCCTGCTCGGCCTGCGGTCGGATCAGCGTTGCGCGGCAACCGAGGCGAGCAAGCGGGTGCTCGTCGTGCGCATCCAGGCGCTGTAAGCCATTAAAATGGCTTTACTGAAAAGAGGATACATGGTAATTAGGGTTTCGTTTGCACCGAGAAAAATGTGGGCGGGTAGCTCAGCTGGATAGAGCGTTAGCCTCCGGAGCTAAAGGTCGTGGGTTCGAATCCCGCTCCGCTCACCACTATAGAGACTAGAGGGTCATGCAGATCGCATGACCCTCTTTTTTTTTTGCGCAGATCCATTCGGATTTCGTTTGGTTCCCTGGCAGGGTGAAAATCCCTCGACTCTCTTGTCTGAAAACGGGTATGCTGGCCGAAAATATGAGTTCAGCAAAGAATGATTTTTATCGAGGCGGGCGGGTTTCCGGCTGCACGACAACAAGGAGAAAGGGAATGGCATACATACTCGTCACCGGAGGGGCAGGTTATATCGGTTCGCATACCATTGTGGAACTGCAGCAGGCCGGCTACGAGATCGTGGTGGTGGATAACTTTGTCAATGCAAACCCCGAAGCGTTGGCGCGGGTTCGGGAGCTGACCGGCAAGCCCTTGGTGGTGCGGGCCGTTGATCTGCTCGACCGGCCGGCCCTGGCGGAGGTGTTCGCCGAGTTTCCCATCTCGGCGGTGATCCATTTTGCCGGCCTTAAGGCGGTGGGAGAGAGTGTCGCCGAGCCGCTGCGCTATTACCACAACAATCTCACCGGCACCCTCGTGCTCCTGGAGTGCATGGCGGCCCACGGGGTGAAGCAGATCGTCTTCTCCTCCTCAGCCTGCGTCTACGGCGACCCTGACAGCGTACCCATCCGGGAGGATTTTCCGGTGCGACCCACCAACCCTTACGGGCGCACCAAGCTGATGATCGAGCAGATCCTGCAGGACGCCCGGGTCGCCGACCCGGCCCTGCAGGTCGTCATCCTCCGCTATTTCAACCCGGTGGGCGCCCATCCCTCCGGCAGGATCGGCGAGGATCCCAGCGGAATTCCCAACAATCTCATGCCCTATATTGCCCAGGTTGCCGTGGGCCGCCTTGCGCAGCTTTCCGTTTTCGGCGGAGATTATCCCACTCCGGACGGCACCGGGGTCCGTGATTATATCCATGTGGTGGATCTCGCCAGGGGGCATCTGCATGCCCTGCGGAAAATCGTCGAAAATCCGGGTCTGCTGCTCTGTAACCTCGGTACCGGCCGCGGCTACTCGGTGCTTGAGATGGTTGCCGCCTTCGCGCGGGCGAGCGGCCGCGCCGTCCCCCATGTCGTCACCGCCCGGCGGCCGGGAGACATCGCCACCTGTTATGCAGACCCGACCCTGGCCCGCGATGCGCTGGGCTGGCAGGCCGAGCTGGGGCTTGAGGAGATGTGCCGGGACCATTGGCGCTGGCAGGAGAATAACCCGGAAGGATACGGCCGCAAGGGGTGAGCGAAGCCAGGGAGGGAACTTTTTGAGTTCGTGCATTGAAAAAACTTGTTCCCGTCGCATTTTCTCTCCATAATATCATTTAGTGTGCTGAACGGCGTGATATCGGCGCGGAGTTGGCGCATCTCCTTTCGCTGTTTTCGTAAGCGGCTGGAGGAGACTCTTTTGCCTGGCGATGGATTTTCCGCAAAACTTTTCAAGGAGTTGTGGGTATGGCGGACCGTGCGACTGGAACCGTAAAATGGTTTGATGGTGCCAAGGGCTATGGCTTTATCGAAAGACAAGGTGAGGCCGATGTTTTTGTCCATTTTCGCAGCATAGTCGGCGAAGGCTACCGGACTTTGAAAGAGGGGCAAAAGGTGGAGTTTGACCTGGTGAAGGGGCAGAAAGGAATGCAGGCGGAAAACGTGGTGGTGATGCCCTGAACCGCCGGCCAGGCAACGGATGATTTCCAGACGGCCTGGGGCATGACTGCTCCGGGCATTTTTTTGTATTTTCTGGTCCCGCCGGCACAGGTTTTCCCCCTGGCTTGCAACTATCTTTCGTTTTGAATGCATGCCATTATCCCCCCCGGAGTGTCGGGAAAGGGATGCTCCGGTTTTTTTAACCGCAAATACTGGCAAATAGATTTTGAATCCTTCCCGCAACTGGCATCCCCTGGCAGTCCGCATCTGGTGTCCGGGAAAAGAGGGGCGGTGCGGCCGGCAAGGGGATGACGTCAGGCCGCCGAGGGAACGTGAATGCAAATGGACCTTGCTCCCGATCTGAAGGTGCTGGTTGTTGACGATTCGCTGGTCATGCGGCGGATCATCAAAAATCATCTTCTGACCATGGGCATTGCCAATATCCTCGAGGCTGACAATGGGGAAAAAGCCCTGCGCATCCTTGCCGAGGAGAAGGTGGACCTTGTCCTTTCCGACTGGTGTATGCGGGTGATGCACGGGATTGAGGTCCTGCGCAGGCTCAGGCAGAATGAAGCCACGAAAAATATCCCCTTTATCATGGTTACCGCCGAGGCGCAGCCGCACCTCATCCTGGAGGCCATTCAGGCCAAGGTGAGTGATTATGTGGTCAAGCCGTTTACCAAGGATGATCTGCGGGAAAGCATCGAAAAGGTCTTCAGGCTGGAAAAACCTGCCGCTTGAGCAGGGGAGGGGGCGAAGGAAAGCTCCCTCGCCCTGATTACGGATGCTACATGCGGATTTTGGAGTTTGTTTTTTCCGGATGCTTGAGGAGATGTTTGTAGCGGTTCATCGCGGTCTTGGCCAACCGTCCGGTGACGTGGGGCAGGTCGGAAGTGCGCCAGATCTCCGTGAATTCTTCAGAAGATAAAAGCCGTTCGCTCACCGCGTAATAGGGTTCCGCCGCATCATCGAGAACAATGTCGGTATGGTCAAAGGTCATCTTTCCGGCAAAGATATTGTCGAGCAGCGTCCTCGTCGTATAGCCGAAAAATTTTTTGATGTCCTCCGGGGATTTGGCCAGGTTGGTCTTGTCTCTGAAGCCGGGAAGGGTTTGATTTTCGTACTTGCTGAATGAAAGTTGTCTGGTCATCAAAAATCCTCCTGTCTAAAGCTTGCACTACAATCCATATGGGGCATTCCCCCATAGCCAAAAGCATTACTCTTCCGGTTCCGGCATGGCCTCTCCCCAATCCTCTCCCGAGTCTTCCCGCTGGAATGACTCCTCGTCCAGCTCCTCGAGTTCGTCAAGATCGCCCAGGTAATCTTCCGGCGCCTCGATGGATTCCAGATCCATTTCGTCCCAGGCATCCAGGTCCAGCTCCTCGGTTACGCCATCCTCGTACTGAATTTCAAGAACGCCTTCCTCTTCATCGACGGTGACAACGAAGAAGCATTCGCCTGTTTCGATGATTTCGTACCAGTTGCCTTCAATGGGCCCAGAATTTGCCGGCATCGTTTTCCCTCAAGAGGTCTGGTGATGGAAAAAAGGAAAACTGCACCTTTCCTGCTCCGATCGCAGGCAAAGCGCCAAGATGCAGAACTTCTCCCCATGATGTAATGAAAAGGGAAGGCGGGGAAATGTTCCGCCCCGGAGAAAAAAATTATGGCAGACAATCGTCGCGCCAGCTGCAACTCTCCTGATTACAGAGGGCCTGGTCTGTCTGGTAGCAGGGAGAGTTCCCTTCCTGGGTTTGGATGGCACGGATAAGGTCGGCCTTTTTCATTTTGCCGACTTTGATGCCCAATTCCTTGGCTTTTGCTTTTATTTCGTTCATGTTCATATGGAAATCCTCCGAAGTTTGGTGGCGGATGCTGCTTTATACGCAGGGGTTTATGCTGAGCACCGGGCAGGTCGCGGTCTTGATGACGCGATCCGTCACGCTGCCGAACAGGGTTTTGTCGACGCCCCGGCAGCTCTGGGTGCCGATCATGATCAGGTCGCAGCCTTCCTGTCTGGCATAGGCGACTATCTTTTCCGAGGGAGGGCCGGTCAACACCCTGGCGATGTGCTGGATGTTTTTTTCCATGTACTCATCAATAAATTCATCCATCTTTTTTTCCGCCCGGGTGAAGAGGTCTTTTTCGAGGTCGGCCAGGGGCAGATGTGGCACGGCGAAACCTGCGTATGCATCAAGGCTTTCCACCACAAAAATCACATGGATGGCTGCGCCGAACTTCCTGGCGATCATGCAGGCGGACTGGAGCACCTTGCTGGTCTGTCGTGAGAAATCGGTCGGGACCAGGATTTTTTTGATATCATTCATGGGTACACCCTCTTGCTGAAAAGATGATGGTTGTCATGCGTCCTCGCCGGAATCAGCGGCGAAGCCCCCTCCCTGGCAACGCCTGGGGCGGGGTGGTGTTTGCAAATCCTGTGAAGACAGGGAAAGGGTATTGATGCCCTTTCCGGCGCCGGTGGCTAAAAAAACCGGCGGTTGTCACAATATGGTGTTTTCCACGACAAAGGGGGTGCTGCGCACGGCGACACTTTTCCGTTTCACCCAGACGCGGGCCATGGGTATCACCTCGCCATCCATATTGACAATGTTGGCGAGTTCCTCCACGTAGGAGATATCTTCGGTCCTGAACTCGTAGTAAAAGGTGTTGGTGCTGTACGGATCCACCACCAGGATGATCTTTTCGGAACTGTAAGGATGTTTCTGGGGGGATCCGGAAAATGATACGTGCGTGTCCCGCAGCCGCTGCTCATCCTTGGGACGCTGGTAGGTCTGGATTTCGAACTGGATTGTTGCCTGGGGAAAATTGGAGAGGGGCATAGCTGCCTCGTTTACCTTGAAGGATTGCGGGTCGGGTAATAAGGAAATCAAACCACTCTGTTTTTATATTATACAGATTCTTGGCGCTGTGAATCAAAAAAAAAACCGGCTGGTTGAAAAGTTGTAACTAATTGATTTTGTACTTTAATTTTCTTTTTGTCCGACCGCTGGCGTCGGGGCGGGAAACGCTTTTGCGCTTTGAAAAAAGGTGGCTCCGGCGGGCAGGGCTAAAAAAAGAAGGAGAGGGTGATTGAGCCGAAGCTGTGGTTGTCCGGCTGGCCCTCGAATTCCCTGGTCCGGAGCACCTGGGTCCAGGTCAGCTTGAATTGCTTGAAGTAGAGGGCAGCCCCGCCCGCCAGGTCGGCGACAAAGGGTTTCTTGCTGACGCTGTGGCTGTGGGCAAAGGTGTTGCCGTCCAGGAAGATGTCCTGGAGGACGGCCCGGCTGTTCAGGGCGGCAAAGAGATAGCCGCCCTGCTGTTGCCTTGCGGAAAAACGGGTGTTGCCGGCCGGCCGGATCAGGCTCACCCCGAAATCATCGGGCAGATGCCAGCCGAGGCGGGTTTCGAAACCGGTGTTCGCATAGGTGGCGACGTTGCCCACGGCGCAGCCAAGGTGGGTGATGGCGTCCATGGCAAAGGAGCCCCTGCCGAAGAAGGGCGAGAGCTGCCATTTCCGTTCGTAGATCGCCACCAGGCCGGGTTCGTTTTTCAGCTGATATTCCCAACCGTTGGGCCGCTGCAGATCGCGCAGGTCGTGCACGGCTTTTTGCGTCTCATCGGCAAAGGAGCAGGGGCCGATCATGCCCAGTTGCAGCTCGATGGTATCCATGCGCGCCCGGCTTCTGGTGTGAAAGGCGGCGCCGAAGTAGGTCCAGCCGGCATAGGGGCGGTCGTCGACGATCAGATCGCTCCGGGCAATGTCGGCCGGGGTGTATATGTTCTGGCCAAGGGAGAATTCGACCTTGCGCTTCAGGGCGGGATCCGGGTCGTTGATAAAGGGCAGCCTGTGGATGTAGGCAAGGCTCCACTCCGGCAGCTTGCCGCTCTCGACAAAGCTGCAAAGGTCCGGAGAAATGAGGGAGATCTTGACGCCGTTGGTGTAGTCGCGATCCGTGCCGGTGAAGAGGTCGTTTTCAAAGTAAACGTTCACGGTCCAGGGCAGCTCCGTCTCTTCCTGGGCCATTGCCGGAGTGGTTGGGGAAAGACAGCACAGGCTGAAGGCTAGTCCCGACAGGGTCGCGAGGGCGCGGGCGCGGAGGAGGGGCATGGCTATTTCCGCACCGGGACAGGCTGCATGTCGTCGTTGATGGCGACAAAGGTGAAGAGCCCTTCAATCGCCTTTTCCCGGTACTCGTCATACATCCGCTCAAGATAGACGCTTACCCGGACCTGCAGGCTTGTGTTGCCCACCTTCACCACCCGGCCCACCAGTTCCACGAAGGTGCCCGCTGGAATCGGGGTTTTGAAGTCGATGCGGTCCGAGCAGACCGTGACCATCTTCTGCCGGCAGAAGCGGGTTGCCGTGATAAATGCGGCCTCGTCCATCCATTGCAGGGCGGTGCCGCCGAAGAGGGTGGCGTAATGGTTGGTGGTGTTGGGGAAGACCGCCTTGGTGATCCTGGTTTCAGAAGCCGTTATTTTTTCTTCGCTGGTCATGGCTGCCTCGTGGATATCCGCTGGATAGGCGCGAACACGACTTGTCCGCCCCGGGGAAGAAAAACAGGAAGGGTGCCGCAAAGCGCAAGAGCAAGCGCGAGGCTGGTCCTGGTGAGTGGCCTTGGCGGGCTTGCGGCGGGAAAGCCCGCCGCAAGCCCGCCGGCCTTCTATTTTACAGGGAAATCAAATAAAGCGCGGCAACAACGCAAAGAAAAATAATGCCTACCTTGGCGGCGACTTCCGGTTCGTCGTGTCCGTAGCCGTGCGGGTCGTCGTGATGATGGTCATGTCCACTCATGGGATAATCCTCTCTGATGAATTGTTGGCAGTGGCGGCCGGGTTCGCCCCTCGACGCATTTTCAGCTTATAAATTTTACATTCTTTTTCAAGCGGTAAATTATTTTTTCTCTTCCCCTGCCTCTTGTCTCACCCACTCCTCCACTTCGGAAAGGGTGGGCATGCGGCCCGCGCATTTGACCCGGTTGTTGATGATCAGCGCAGGCGTCTTCGTCACCCCGAAGCGCCAGATTTCATCAAGATCGTGGACCGACTCCATGTCGGCCGCGAGATTGGATTTCTGCAAAGCCTCAAAGAGCATGGCACTCAGCTTGTTGCAGGTGACGCAACCGGAACCCAGCACCCGGATGGTGAGGGTTCCAGGGCCGGCGGTTTTCCTGCCGAGCCGGCGCTGGTATTCGGAAAGCAACGCCTCGCGGTAGCTTTCTTCAGCCGAGGCCGGGATATAGTTTTGCCGGCGCACTTCCTGGAGGAGAAAATCGACGGCAGCCTCCTCGGGCAGTTGGTCGGATATGGCCCTGTTCAGGGCAGGGTCAAGGCCGATCAGGCCGACGCTGGCCGCGCCTACCTTTATGGTGCGTGGGGGGGGGATGTCATTGTCGCCGGGCTGCATGGCTCTGTCTAAAAAAGTTTCAGCTGCCCGTTGCCGGACGGCTTTTTTTTGCCTGCGGCGGGCGGGGCGATTTTCTTGAGCAGGGAGACGGGAATCTCCTGGATGAAGCGGGAGGCCCGCTGGCCGGCAATCCGGTTGAAGATGATGCGGCTTGCCGCATTGGTCAGAATCAGGTTCTCCTTGGCCCGGGTCATGGCCACGTAGAAAAGGCGCCGTTCCTCCTCGATATCGCATTTCAGGTTGGCAATGGTGCAGGGGATGATCTCCTCCTCAAGCCCGGCCAGGAAGACCACCGGAAATTCCAATCCCTTGGCGGCATGCATGGTCATGAGGGAGACCGCCTCGGCGCGGGCGTCGTAGACGGTGGCCTGGGCGCTCTGCCTGAGATGCTCGCGCAGGCTGGCAAGGTTGCCGCCGAAGGCGCCGGCCAGGGCGAGGAGGCGTTTGGCTTCCGGCGTTTCCGGGTCGATGTTGATTTCGCGCATGGCGTGGCTCAGGGAAAGGGCCGGGGCCTTGCCGGCGTTTTCCCTGAATTCGCGGATCATCCGGCCGATTTTCTCGATGGCGGCCGCGGCTCCGGAAGCAAGCGGGATCCGGGCGGCAGCACTGGAAAAGTCAGGGGAGCGCAGGGGCAGGCTCTTTTCGAGAAGCGCGAGGGTCGCTTCGCCCAGGCCGGGCAACCCTTTGAGCAGCGCCAGATATTCCGGCAGGGTCGCCTCTTCGCTGCTCGCCTGCAGAAAGTTATAGGCGGGTTTGAGCCCCGCCTGCATGTAATAGGGGGTGGCGCCGACCAGCTGGAAGGGGATGCCCCTCTTGTGCAGGGCATCGCCGATGGCGTCGGCCACCTGGCTCAAGCGGAAGAGAACTGCGAAATCGGCGAAGCTCCTCGCATTGGTGTGGTCGCCGCCGCGGCCCGAGTTGAGGGAAAAACTGCTGATGCCGCCCATGCTCTCCTCGATGCGGCGCACAATGAATTCCGCTTCGGCGGCCGCGCTCGATGCCGTGTGCCATTCGATCCTGGTTTCGAGTCGGCTTTGGGCGAGGAGTTGCGTGTCGCCGCTTGAACGGTTGTGGCGGATGAGAGAGGCGGCTCCGTCGATGATGGCCGGAGCGGATCGGTAATTGCGGATCAGGGCCAGGGTGGTGACTCCCGGAATTTCCTTGAACTTCTGAAAAAAGAGGAGGTTGCTGCCCCTGAATCCGTAAATGGCCTGATTGGGGTCGCCGATGGCAAAGACGCCGGCCTTTTTCCCGAGCAGGAGAACCAGTTCGTACTGGGGCAGGTTGAGATCCTGAAATTCATCCACGAAAAGGTAACGGACGGTTTCGCTCACCCGTGCGAAGAAATCAGCATCCTTTTTCAGGCGCGCAACCAAGGCGGGGACCACCTGATCCAGCTCGATGAGGCTGTTTTCGTTAAGGGAGGCGAGATAGCGGCGCAGCGGGGGCGACAGGGAGGCGGAATCGGACGCCGGCTCGCGGTTCAGCCGGTCGAGGTGGCCTGCAATCTCCTTGGCCAGAAGGTGTTGTTCCGCCCTGGCAAGCTCCGGAAAGGTCTTGCGGATGTAAAGGTCCCGCGCCGCATCCTCCAGCACGGCAAGATCGGAATCTTCCCCGCGAAGCCACTCCAGGCAGAAGCGATGGAAGGTGCCGACAAAGATGGCCTCGGCCGCCGGGCCCACATCCCGTCCCAGGCGTTCGCGCAGTTCCCTGGCCGCCCGATTGGTAAAGGTGATGGCCACCATCTCTTCGGCCCTGGCCTCTGCCGTGTTGAGCAGGTGTTCAATCCTGGCCACCAGGGTGAAGGTCTTGCCCGTGCCAGGGCCGGCGGCCACCAGGATCTTTTCCGTCGTGCTGGCGAGGGCGGCCTTCTGTTCCGCATTGATTTCCCTTGCTTCCTGTGCAGGGGAAGCGGGCAAGGGCCTGCGCTCCGCCAGTAGACGCGGGTTTTCTTTGTCGGAATCCTTCCGCCGTCCCCTTTGCCTGCCGGCGAAAAGGCTGATCTGGCCCGCCAGTTGCGCGCGTTCTCCGTCGGTGAACACCTTGATGATGCCGAATTCGCCGTCATAGCCGGGCTGACGGATCACCTGCCCGCCGCGGATCCGCGCCACTGCCTCGCCTAACACCGGAGAGTGTTGTCGGATTTCCTCAAGGGGGGCATTGAGGAGCAGGTTGAACTCCGAGCCGAAGCGGGCGATGGCATTGGCGTATTGCGCCATGACCCCCTTGGTGTTCGGGCCGGCGTCCAGGATCTCCCCCAGCACCTCGGCCAGCGGGATCAGGCTGTGCACCTTGGGGGCGCCGGCCGGAAAGCAGGGCTCGTCGCGGTCCGCCAGCTCCATGACCCGGTGCAGAACCCCGACCGTCAGCGGCCGGCCGCAGACCGGGCAAAGCTCCTTGAGTTTCCTGGTTTCCGCCGGTTCCAGGCAGACCTGGCATTTGCGGTGGCCGTCGCAGTGGTACTTGCCCTCCTCCGGGTAAAACTCGACGGTTGCGGAAAACCCGCCGGAATTAGGGGCCTTCAGGGCTTCCCGCAGGCCGAAGTAGCTGAACTCGGTATTGAGGATATTGGCTTCCCGGCCCAGCTTGCCCGGGGAGTGGCAGTCGGAGTTGGAGATCAGGGCAAAGCGGTCCAGGGCCGAGATGCGCCGGTTCATTTCGGGATCAGAGGAAAGGCCGGTTTCCATGGCGAAGATGTGCGCGGAAAGATCGCCGTAGCACTCTTCCACGCTGTTGAATCCTGATTTTGAGCCGAACAGGGAAAACCACGGCGTCCAGATGTGGGCCGGAACCAGAAAGCCTTCCGGCGCCTCGGAAAGCAGGATTTCGAGGAGATCCCGCGAGTCAAGGCCCAGGATGGGTCTGCCGTCTGATTCGATATTGCCGATGCCGGCGAACTTGCGGTTGAGCCGCTCCACCGAGGCGAAATCAGGGACATAAAGGATATTGTGCACCTTGCGCACATGGCCGTGCCGCTTGTAGATGCTGCTGATCTCGGCGGTGAGGATAAAGCGGGTATCGACGGCTTCCGGCATGGTGCCGGGCAGGGCAGGCGGGATATTCTCGTTTTTCAGCCGATGGAAACCCGGCTCCGCCGGAACCAGGAGTTCCTTGAGTTGCTGGAGCCAGCCGGGATGGGTGAAGTCGCCGGTGCCAACCACCTGGATGCCCTTGACCCTGGACCAGGCGAACAGGCCGTGTAAGTCGCTTGTTTTGCTGGTCGCCCGCGAAAAGGGAGAATGGATATGGAGGTCAGCGATATATTTCATTATTCCAGAATGGTATCAATGCGTAATGGCAGCGGTTTCGCCAGGGGTGATCTTAAAACCTTTCCCGCACTCTGTCCACGGCTTATTTGCTCTAGGAAAAGGGATGGTGCTTGGCTGGAAAATTCGCTATACTTTCCCTTTGTCGTCATGGACCCTGCAGCAGGAGGAAGATAAAAAATGGTTGAGCAGATAAGAGATGTGGTGATTGTCGGGGCCGGTCCTGCCGGATTGCAGGCCGCCGTCCACGCGGTGCGGAAAAAGGCGTCGGTGCTCGTCCTGGGGAAACTCGAGAACAGCAGCATCTATCGGGCCCATGTCGAGAATTATCTTTGCGTGGACGGGGTGAGCGAGGGGGCGGAGATGATGCAGGTCGCCCTTGCCCAGGCCACCCGCTTCGGCGCCGAGGCGTGGGCGGAAGATGTCCTGCATATCGAGCAGGAAGGAGAGCTTTTCCTGGTAAAGGCGGAGAGTGGCCGAGTGGTGACGGCGCGGACCCTGATCCTCGCCACCGGCACCTCCCGGAAAAAACTCAAGGTCAAGGGGGAAAAGGAGCTTTCCGGCCGCGGGGTGAGCTACTGCGTGGATTGCGACGCCAATTTTTACCGCAATGCCAAGGTGGCGGTGGTGGGCAACGAATCCGCCGCCGTGGATGGGGCGCTGACCCTGACCAAATATGCCTCGGAGGTGCATCTGATCTGCCGGGAACTTTCCGTGACCTCCGGGCTTTCCGACAAGCTGGCCGCCAGTCCCGTTCTGGTCCACAGTGGGGACTGGGTCAAGGAGATCCTTGGCGACAATGCGGTGAGCGGGATTTTGCTTGAAAACGGAGAAATCCTGCCCGTGGAGGGGGTCTTTGTCGAGCTGGGCGCCAAGGGCGCCATGGAGCTGGCCACCAATCTCGGGGTCATGCTCGACATGGAAACCTTTTCCTACATCGATACCAACAAGCGGCAGGAGACGAACATTGTCGGCATCTACGCGGCCGGTGACATTGCCGGACCGCCCTGGCAGATGGCCAAGGCGGTGGGCGAGGGTTGCGTGGCCGGCTGGGAGGCCGCAAACCACGCCAACAAGCAGAAGCGAACGGAAGGCGGCGCCGGGTGAACGGTGGCGGCTGGCGAGCAACGGCTGAACGATCGGCGGCCGCGCGGCGCTCCGGGACTTTTAAGCCGTTACTTGTCATTGAGCTGTTGCATCTTTTTTAACTCTTTGCTATATAGGCTACTCCCTGTCCATGGACGCTGAGGAACATTTCATGACCATCGCCCTTGCCGAGGCGCGCCAGGCAGCGGCGCGAGGCGAGGTCCCCATCGGCGCCGCGCTTGTCGACGGGGAGGGGCATATTCTGGCCCGGGACGGCAACCGCAGCATCGAGCTCTGTGATCCGAGCGCGCATGCCGAGATGCTGGTCCTGCGGAAGGCGGGCATCCTGCGCGGCAATTACCGCCTGCCTGGCACCACACTCTATGTGAGCCTGGAGCCCTGCGTGATGTGCGCCGGCGCCCTGGTGCACGCCAGGGTGCAGCGCCTGGTCTACGGAGCTCTTGATCCGAAAGCCGGCGGGGTGATCTCCCTCTTTCAGGTGGGCCAGGACAGCCGGCTGAACCATCAGCTGCAGGTGTCGGGCGGGCTGCTGGCCGAAGAGAGCGCCAGGCTGCTGCGCGATTTCTTTAAGGAAAGAAGAGGGGCATAGTCTCGCCTCGGATTTTTCGATTTTCCCTTCCGGTGCAAACCGGTCGGAGAGGTGCCGGAGTGGTCGAACGGGAGCGACTCGAAATCGTTTGACCTGAGAAATCAGGTCCGTGGGTTCGAATCCCACCCTCTCCGCCATTTTGTTCTTTGCAAGAAAGAGCAGGCATTGTACATTGTGCCGGTCGGCCGATGTGCCGTCGAGTTGAGAAAGCCGGAGAGGTGACCGAGTGGTTTAAGGTGCACGCCTGGAACGCGTGTGTACGAGAGTACCGTGGGTTCGAATCCCACCTTCTCCGCCAGATATTTTTCGGTTTGATAGCCGGGTCCTGCGCAACAGAGTCTCGCGAACCCCGCCAGGTCCGGGAGGAAGCAACGGTAGTGAGTAACTCTGTGTGCCGCAGGGGTGCCTGGCTATCATTTTTTTTAGGTTCCAGGCGCTGCCGGGCGGATTCCGCTCCCGCGGGCCTGTGGCCGGGAAATCCGGAACTCGGTTTCTGCCGCCTGAGCACGAAAAATGTCCTACCTCGTTTTAGCCAGAAAATGGCGTCCCCAGAACTTTGATGATGTTGTCGGCCAGCAGGCCGTGGTGCGCACCTTGCGGAATGCCCTGCGGCGCAACCGCGTCGCCCATGCCATGCTTTTTTCCGGGGTGCGCGGAGTCGGAAAAACCACCCTGGCCAGGTTGATGGCCAAGGCCTTGAACTGCCGGCAGGGTGAGCCGGATGTGCCTTGCAATCAGTGCGAATCATGCCTTGAGGTCATGGCCGGCAGCGCCATTGATCTGCACGAGATTGATGGCGCCTCCAACCGCGGCATCCAGGAGATCCGGGAGCTTAAGGAAAACATCCGCTTCTTTCCCAGCAAGGGCCGCTACAAGATCATCATCATCGACGAAGTGCACATGCTGACCACCGAGGCATTCAACGCCCTGTTGAAGACCCTGGAGGAGCCGCCGGCCCATGTTTATTTCATGTTCGCCACCACCGAACTGCACAAGATCCCCATCACCATCCTTTCCCGCTGCCAGCGCTATGAACTCAAGCGTGTGCCCTTTGCCGAACTGGTCGCTTTTTTCGGCAGGATCGCGGAGCAGGAAGGGGTGGCCATCTCCGGGCTGGCTTTGGAGATGATCGGCCGCGAGGCGGAAGGCAGCGTGCGCGACGGCTTGAGCCTGCTCGATCAGATTTTTTCCTTTGGCGGCGATCAGGTGCGCGACGAGGATGTGGTGCAGGTGCTGGGCCTGGTTGACCGGGCGGTCTTTGAAAATCTGGCCCGGGCCCTGCTGGCCGGAGATCTGGCCGGATGTCTGGATATTTTTGAAAAAGGTCATGCCGCCGGCATGGACCTCAAGCGTTTCGCCAATGATCTCCTGGGATTTTTCCGGGCGCTGCTGGTTTGCAAGGTGGCCGGAAGGCCCGAGGATCTCCTGGATGTTTCCGACAGGGAGCTGGCATCCTTAAAGGAGATTGCCGCCGCGAGCAGTCAGGAAACCCTGTACAATTATTTCAATCTGCTGCTCAAGGGGGTCGAGGAGATGCAGTATTCCTCCCGGCCGCGCATGGCCATGGAAATGGCCTTTATCCGGGCCAGTCAGGCAGGCCAGATCGTGCCGGTGACCGCCCTGCTGGGCCGCCTCGATGCGCTCTTGGCCGGCGCGGCGCCGCTGCCGCCGGCTCCCGTTGCGGTGCCCGGGCAGGGAGTGGTTGCCGCCGAACCTGCGCCGTGTTTTACTCCCGGGTTCTCCCCGGCCCCTGCCCCTGAACCGCCCGCCGCGCAAAAAAAAACTGAATCGTCAGGCGCGCCTGTAACCGCCGGGGCGGAAGCGCCGGCAGACCCGCAGGCCGCCCATGTCCCGTCTGGTCGGCAGGTGCGCAGGCATTGGGAAGAATTCATCGAGTATGTCAAGGAGCGCAAGCGCTGGATGGCGCATGTGCTCCGTCTTTGCGCCTCGGCGAAGGATGAGGGGGGCGAACTGCTCCTCAAGTTCGATGATCCCTCGGATTGCAAGGTTCTGCAGGAGCACGACAACCTCAAGCTGTTGACCGAGTTTGCCCAGGACTTTTTTCAGCATGCCTTTAAGGTCGTTTTCAGCGTGCGGGGGAGCAAGACCGATGGCGAGGCCGGCGAAGACGGGGAGAGCCCCGTTGAGGAGCGGCGGGCCCTGGCCAATGATCCCCTGGTGCGGATGGCCACGGAGATTTTCGGCGGCCAGGTCGGCAGTATCCGCACCGGACCGAGAAGCCGGTAAGGGAAAATCAAGAATTGGGAATGCGGAATTGAGGATGGGACTCCAGGGGTATTTTCATTCTGCAGCATGCATTAGCAAGCGGAGTGCGCTTTTATGGATATGAACCAGATCATGAGGCAGGCGCAGCAGTTCCAGCAGCGCATGGCGGCGATGCAGGAAGAGCTGGCCAAAAAACAGGTGAGTTCCACGGTGGGCGGCGGCATGGTGCGCGCCACGGTCAACGGCCGGCACGAACTCCTCAGTCTGACCATCGAGAAGGAGGCGTTGGACCCGAACGATCCCCAGATGCTGCAGGATCTGGTGGTGGCGGCGGTGAATGACGCCATGCGCAAGGCGCAGGAGATGATTCAGGCCGAGACCGTGAAGCTCACCGGCGGCATCAAAATTCCGGGGCTTTTCTAAGGGAATGCCATGAGCGTGGTGCCCCCGGCCCTGGCCCGACTGATCACCGACCTGAACCGGCTTCCGGGTATCGGCAAGAAAACCGCGACCCGACTTGCCCTTCACATCATGCGCCGGCCGGCGAGCGAGGCGCAGAGTCTTGCCAAGGATCTGGCCGAGCTGCATGGTGCCATCAGGCTGTGCGCCAACTGTTTCGCCTTTTCCGAAACAGACCCCTGCGCCATCTGCCGGGATAGCGAGCGGGACGGGCGCTTGGTCTGCGTGGTGGAAGAGCCCGCCGACCTCATGGCCATCGAGAAAACCGGGGCATTCAAGGGCAAGTATCATATTCTGCACGGGGTGCTTTCGCCCATGGACGGCATCGGGCCGGAGGAGATCAAGGTGGAGGCCCTGGTGGAACGGGTTCGCAGGCAGAGGGTCGAAGAGGTGCTCATTGCCACCAGTTCCACGGTGCCGGGCGAGGCGACCGCCGCCTATCTCGTCAAGCGGTTGCAGGAGGAGGGCGCCGTCAGGGTGACCAGGCTTGCCTGCGGGATCCCCATGGGCATGGACATCAAGTATGCCGATGAGCTCACCCTGAGCCGGGCCATCGAATCCCGCAAGGATACCTGCCGGTAGGGCGTCGTCCAGGGGGAGGATTGCCCGCCCGCGGGAATCGGGGCGTCACTATTTCTCCTTGACACCCATCGAAATTACTGGTATTTGGTTGCCGTTTAGTGCTTTTGTGATTGCGACTTTCGGGGTGGCCAACCCGGTTGTTTTTTTATAGGTATTTGAAGGCGCGTAGCTCAGTTGGTTAGAGCGCTTGCCCGACACGCAAGAGGTCGGCGGTTCGAATCCGCCCGCGCCTACCAGTAGAAAACAGATTGTCTTGGCGTTGAGAGGCTTCGCAATGGCTTAACCTTGCGGAGCTTCGTTGTTCAGGCAGATTGACAAGGGTCAATGTGCTTGTTTTTGTTTGATGCACAGCAAAAGGCGGATAGAGCAGGCTATGGCGGAAATTTCCCTCACACTTCCCGGCGGCGAGAAGAAAACGGTTGCGCAGGGGATCACGGTTGCCGAGGCTCTCAAGGAACTGGTTTCCAACAAGGAGCGCAAGCAGACCGTTGCCGTCAGGCTGAATGACCGGTTGGTGGACCTTTCCGCCACTGTCGAGGCGGGCGCCATTTTTTCCCCGGTCAGCGTCGAGAGCCCTGAGGGGCTTGAGATCCTCCGGCACAGCGCGGCCCATGTCATGGCCGAGGCGGTTCTGGCCCTGTTCGGCAAGGAGGTCAAGGTTGCCATCGGGCCGGCCACGGCGGACGGGTTTTACTATGATTTCGACCGGAGCGAGCCCTTCACCCCGGATGATTTTGAGCGCATCGAGGCGAAGATGCAGGAGATTGTCGCCGCCGCCGCCTCCTTCCGCCGCGAAACCATGCCGAAGGCCGAGGCGATCGCCCTTTTTGAGAAGGCCGGTCAGCCGTACAAGGTCGAGCTTCTGCGGGAGATTGGCGACGACACCGTTTCCCTCTATCGGCAGGGCGATTTCGTCGACCTCTGCCGCGGCCCCCATCTGCCCGATACCGGCTGGCTCAAGGCGTTCAAGATTATCAAGCTGGCCGGCGCTTACTGGCGCGGGGACGAAAAGCGGCAGATGCTGCAACGCCTCTACGGCACGGCTTTTTCCGATGCCAAGGCTCTGAAGGCCTATCTCCTGCAGCTGGAAGAAGCGAAAAAACGTGATCATCGCAAGCTCGGCAAGGAGCTTGAGCTTTTCTCCATCCAGGAGCAGGTCGGGCCAGGGCTTATCCTCTGGCAGCCCAAGGGCGCCCTGCTCAGGAAGATCATCGAGGATCACTGGCGGGAGGAACATTATAAAAACGATTATGAGCTGCTCTTTACTCCGCATATCGCCAAGCGCGACATGTGGAAGACCAGCGGCCATCTTGATTTCTACGGGGAGAACATGTTCTCCGCCATGGATATCGAGGAGGTCAGCTACCAGCTCAAACCGATGAACTGCCCCTTCCACATCGCCATTTACAAGACGAGGAAACGCAGTTACCGGGAATTCCCCCTGCGCTGGTGCGAGCTGGGCACCGTGTACCGTTTCGAGAAAACCGGCGCCCTGCACGGACTGATGCGGGTGCGCGGCTTTACCCAGGACGATGCCCATATCTTCTGCCGGCCGGATCATCTGGAAGAAGAGATTTTTAATATCCTCGACCTGAACCTGCATATTTTAAAGACCTTCGGCTTCAGCCGGTACGATGTCTACCTTTCCACCCGGCCGGAAAAGTATGTGGGCAGTGACGAACACTGGGAGCAGGCCACCAACGCCCTGAAGCTGGCGCTGGAGAAAAAGGGGCTCGCCTTCGAGATCGATCCCGGTGAAGGTGTTTTTTACGGGCCAAAGATCGATATCAAGATCAGGGACGTGCTTGGCCGCGCCTGGCAGTGTTCCACCATTCAGGTGGACTTCAATCTGCCGGAGCGGTTTGAGCTGACCTACACCGGAGAAGACAGCAAGGAACACCAGCCGATCATGATCCACCGGGCCCTGATGGGTTCCCTGGAACGCTTCTTCGGCGTGCTGATCGAGCATTACGCCGGCGCCTTCCCTGTCTGGCTGGCGCCGATTCAGGCCAGGATCATGAATATCACCGACGCGCAGCTTGCCTATGCCGATGAGGTATATCGGGAATTGCGTCGGGCCGGAGTCCGGATCGAGAAGGACATCCGTAACGAAAAGCTCAACTACAAGATCCGTGAAGCGCAGATGCAGAAGATCCCCTACATGCTCATTGTCGGCGACAAGGAGGTCGAATCCCGTCAGGTGACCGTGCGGCTGCGGGATGGTCAGAATCTTCCCGCCATGTCCATCGCCGAATTCGCTGCGCTGATTGGCCGGGAAAATGAAGCAGGCCGTGCCGGCACTTGCAATAGTTAGGCTGTTTGCGGTAGGGTAGTACTCTTAGTGCAAAAAAGCAGGCGGGCAGTACGGTGATCCAAGACCAAAGCGAGCGGAGGTAAGAGTATTAAAGGAAAAAAAGAGAGTGGCCGGCCGGAACGGGAAGTGCGGGCCAGGATTAACGAAGAGATCGATTGCAAGGAAGTTCGTCTCATCGATGAAGAGGGAGCGCAGGTGGGTGTCGTGCCTGTCGCCGTAGCCTTGAGCAAGGCTCAGGCCGTTGGCCTTGATCTTGTCGAGCTGTCCGCCACTGCAGATCCTCCGGTCTGCCGGATCATGGATTTTGGCAAGTACCGTTACGAGCAGAGCAAGAAACAGCAGGAAGCCAAGAAGAAACAGACGGTCATCGAGGTCAAGGAAATCAAGCTGCGTCCCAAGACGGAAAAGCACGACCTTGATTTTAAAATCAAGAATATAAAGAAGTTCTTGAAACAGAAAAACAAGGTGAAGATCACCCTGCGCTTCCGGGGTCGCGAGATTGTCTACGCCGATACTCTTGGCATGGAGGTTTTGAACAAGGTTGCCGAGGAATTGGCGGAAGATGCGGTCATCCTGCAGCCACCCAAGATGGAAGGGCGGCAGATGGCCATGTTTGTCGGCCCGAAATAAGTAAAGCGAAAATGCCGTAGCGGTCCGTGCGACCGGCGGCTTGCCATGCTAAAACCCCACGCGGCTGGTGGGGGGAAAGGAAAGACAGGTCGGCGGCAGAGACTGCCGGCGAAGATATGACAAAGGGAGAACACCATGCCTAAGATGAAAACAAACAGAGGGGCGGCCAAGCGTTTCAAGTGTACCGGTTCCGGCAAGGTTGCGCGCCGGAAGGCCTTCAGCAGCCATATCCTCACCAAGAAGAGCACCAAGAGAAAAAGAAATCTGCGCCAGGGCGGACTTGTTGATGATACCAATCTGAAGGGCATCAAGCGGTTGCTGCCTTACCTGTAAGAAGGTGTGCGGTTTTTTGTGGAAATTTATTGATTAACCCGGGCGGCCTTGTGCCGCCGATGAATTGCCAATGAAGGAGAATTACGATGCCTCGAGTAACTCGTGGATTCAAAGCGCGTCGGAGAAGAAAGAAGATTTTGAAGCTGGCCAGCGGCTATATTGGTGGCCGCAACCGTCTTTACCGGACCGCCACTGAGACCGTTGACCGTGCTCTGTGCTATGCCTACCGTGATCGTCGTCAGAAGAAGCGTGATTTCCGTCAGCTCTGGATTGTCCGGATCGGCGCGGCTGCCAAAGAGAACGGCACCACCTACAGCCGGCTGGTGGGCGGCCTGAAGAAGGCCAATGTCGAACTGGACCGGAAGGCGCTTGCCAACCTGGCTGTTCTTGATCCGAGCGCCTTTGCAAAGGTTGCCAATCTGACCGCTTCCAGCAATTGATTCCGGCCTGCCATCTCCCATGGAAGAAGAACTTCTTCGCCTGAAAGCGGAGGCCGTGGCTCAGCTTGCTGCTCTCAACGAGGCCAGTGGGCTTGAAGCGTTCCGGGTCCAGTATCTGGGGCGTAAGGGCCAGTTTACAACGGTGATGAGGCAGCTGGGTCAGGTTTCCCCTGAAGAGCGGCCGCGTCTTGGTAAACTGGCCAACGACATCAAGCTGGAACTCGAAAGCGCTTTTGCCGAAAAAGAAGCAGAGCTTGCCGACGGCGCCAAGGATGGGAGGGATTCTGTTCTTGATCTGACCCTGCCGGGCCGGGCCTTCCCCTTTGGCAATCTGCATCCCGTGACCCAGGTCATGGATGAGGTCTGCGCCATTTTCGAAGGCCTGGGTTTTGCCGTTGCCGAAGGGCCTGATGTCGAGGTCGACTTTTACAACTTCGAGGCCCTGAATATCCCGCCGCATCATCCTGCCCGGGCTATGCATGACACCTTCTACATCAGCGACAGCCTTCTGCTGCGGACCCATACCTCGCCCATGCAGGCGCGGATCATGGAAGTGCAGCAGCCGCCCTTGCGGATGATTGCCCCGGGCAAGGTTTACCGTTGCGATTCGGACATAACCCATACGCCGATGTTCCATCAGGTGGAAGGGTTTTTGGTGGACAGGGAGGTCTCCTTTGCCGATCTCAAGGGGGTGCTTTCCGTTTTCATCGCCAAGATGTTCGCCCCGGAAACCGCCATCCGTTTTCGGCCCAGTTTTTTCCCCTTCACTGAGCCAAGCGCCGAGGTGGACATCGGGTGTGTCATCTGCGGCGGTGCCGGTTGCCGGGTTTGCAAGCACACCGGCTGGCTGGAAATTCTGGGGGCCGGCATGATCGACCCCGAGGTTTTCAAAAAGGTCGGCTACGATCCGGAAGAGTTCACGGGCTTTGCCTTTGGGCTCGGCATTGAGCGGATTGCCATGTTGAAATACGGCATCACTGACATCCGGCTTTTTTATGAAAACGACCTTCGTTTTCTTTCCCAGTTTTAATTTCCCTTGCGGACGAAGACAGTAAGCAACGACCTATGAAGTTTACGTTCAACTGGCTGCGCGAATACATCGACACCGATCTTGCGCCTGCGCAAATTGCCGACCGCCTCACCATGCTGGGGCTTGAGGTCGATGCATGCGCGCCATGCTATCCGGACCTGACCGGTGTCCATGTCGCCCGCATCGAATCGGTGCAACCCCACCCCAACGCCGACAAGCTGGTGCTTTGCGAGGTCAATGTCGGGGTGGAAAATAAACGGGTGGTTTGCGGTGCCCCAAATGCCCGCGCCGGGCTGGTGACCGCCATTGCCCTGCCCGGAACGGTGATGCCGGGTGGCTTTACCATCAAGCCGGCAAAGATTCGCGGCCAGGAATCTTCCGGCATGCTCTGTTCGGCCAAGGAATTGGGCATTTCCGAAGAGCAGGGCGGCATCATGGAGCTTGCGCCTGATCTTCTCCCCGGGCAATCCCTTGCCGAGGCGCTGCGTCTCGACGACACCATGATCGAGGTGGATCTCACCCCCAACAGGCCTGACTGCGCCAGTGTCCTGGGTATTGCCAGAGAGATCGGCGGCGTGGTCGGCAGGCGCATCAAGCCGCCGGTTACGGAAATTGCCGACCTTGCCGGGAGCGACCTCCCATTCAGGGTTGAGGTCGAGTCGGCCGCGGATTGTCCGCGTTATGCCGCGCGTCTGATCAGAAACGTCACAATCGCCCCTTCGCCATGGTGGTTGCAACAGCGCCTGCTTGCCGTGGGCATGCGGCCCATCAACAATATCGTCGACATCACCAACTATGTGATGCTTGAATATGGCCAGCCCCTGCACGCTTTTGATTTTCACAAGCTTGGCGGACAAAAAATCGTGGTCCGCAAGGCCCGGCCCGGCGAGAAGCTGACCACCCTGGATAATGTCGAGCGGCTCCTTGATGCCGAGATGCTGCTCATCTGCGACGCGGAGAGGCCCGTTGCCGTCGCCGGAGTCATGGGCGGGGCAAATTCCGAGGTGGAAGCCAAAACCACCGATATCCTCCTTGAGAGCGCCTGCTTTGCCGCCATCGGCATTCGCCGCACCGCCGGCAAGCTCAATATGAGCACGGAAGCATCCTATCGTTTCGAGCGGGGCGTTGATCCGGACGGGGTGCCAAGGGCGCTCCAGCGCGCGGTGCAGCTTATCGCCGAGCTTGGCAAGGGCGAGATTGTCGCCGGCGGTGTCGATTTTCGTGAGGGGGTTGTTGCGCCGGCGCCCATTACCCTCAGGGTGGGCCGGACCTGCCGTCTTTTGGGCATGCCCCTCTCTGCCGAAGAGATTGCCGCCGCGCTCTCGGGAATTGAAATCGGCGTGAACAAAATCGACGCCGATACCCTGCGGGTAACCCCTCCCAGTTTTCGGGTGGATATCGAACGCGAGGTGGATCTGATTGAAGAGGTCGCTCGCATCGTCGGCTACAACAATCTGCCGACTTCACTGCCCAGGGTGCCCATGAGTTTTCCCGAACGCGACACCCTGCGGGAAATGCGCAAGAAAGCAGCGGCCGCCCTCACCGCCCTCGGTTTTTCCGAGGCGGTCAACTATAGCTTTGTTGCTCCCCAGCATTGCGACCTGCTTGGCCTTGCCGGCGATGATCCGCGCCGGCAAACGGTACATCTGCTGAACCCCCTGGCGGAAGATCAGAGCGTGCTGCGCACCTCCCTCCTGCCCGGGCTTCTTGAGAATGTGCGCAGGAACCTCAGCTACCAGACTCATGATGTCCGTCTTTTTGAGCTGGGCAAGGTTTTTCATCCCCGGGGAGATGCACAGCCCCTTGAGCCGTTCCGTCTGGCGGCCGTTCTTACCGGCCGACATAATCCCGGCGCCCCGATGCTTTACTCCGGGGAGGACGCGGTGGATATTTTCGACGTCAAGGGAGTAATGGCGCAGCTTTTTGCCCAACTGCGCCTTGACCGCTCCATCTCCCATGACCCTTATGCCGGCGAGGCCCTTCCCTATGCCGAGCCGGGCACGGTGCTGCGAATCGCGGCGGGCGCAAAGGAAATCGGTTGGTGTGGCGCCTGTGAGGCCAAGGTCTTGAAAGGTTTTGGCATCAAGCAAAAGGTTTATTTCTGCGATCTTGACCTTGAATCCTTGAGTCGGGTTGTGGCCGCTGTGCCCAAATTTGCGCCTTTGCCGAAATTTCCTTATGTGAAATGGGATATGGCCCTGATTGTCCCCGAGGGGGTTGCTGTCGGGGAGATGCTTGCCGCCATCACCGGCAGCGGGGAAGAGCTTGTCGAGAAGACGGAAGTTTTCGATATTTTTAAAGGAAAAAATATTGCGCCGGGGAAAAAGAGCGTGGCAATCTCCATCACCTATCGAGCCTTTGACCGTACACTTGATGATGAGACTGTTGGCAAGGTACACCGGAAAATTATTGATTTGCTGATTGGCCGTTTTAACGGTCAGTTACGTGAGGCTTAACTTGATGAAACGATCCAATCTAACCAGGAAGGAACTCGCTCAGATAATCAATGAGAAGATAGGTTTTTCTCAGCGGAGTGCCGGAGAGATGGTTGATGCTGTTTTTGAGGTGCTGAAGAAAACCCTGCTCAAGGGGGAGTCGATCAAGCTGGTGCAGTTCGGCACCTTCACCGTGCGCAGAAAATCCTCACGGGTGGGCCGCAACCCGCGAACCGGGGAAACCATGGAAATTTCCAAACGGAACATGGTATCATTCAGGCCAAGCAAAGTAGTGCGGGAGAAGCTGAACAGCGAGTAAAGGAACGGTGTGATCGATTCATCTTGCGACAGTCTGAAGGATGGTCCGGAAGGAGCAGGGGCGCAATCGCCCGTTCAGATCCCGGATAAACGCTACTTCAAGATTGGCGAGGTGTGCGAGATTACTGGCATCAAACAACATGTCCTGCGGTACTGGGAGTCCGAGTTCAAGATGTTGAGCCCGGCCCGGGCCCGCTCCAAGCAGCGGCTCTACCGCCGGGAAGATGTTGAAAACGTTCTGAGGATAAAAAGGCTGCTCAAGGATGAAGGCTTTACCATCCAGGGGGCCAAAAAGGCTTTGTCCCGTGAGGGTGGGGAGCTTGATGGGGCCGCTGCTGCGATGGCGTCCGGGGGCGAAGGATCGGCAAGTGCAACCGGGATATTCGCCGAGGTCAAGGCGGAGCTTGTGGCCTTAAAAAAAATCCTCGAAGGATGAGCGCCCTGGCGAGTCCAGCTTGACAGCCGTCAGTGGGCATGCTAAATAGGGTCTTCTGTTTTACCGTTTTGTCTATGAATTTGTCGGGATGTAGCGCAGTCTGGTAGCGCACTTGAATGGGGTTCAAGGGGCCGGAGGTTCGAATCCTCTCATCCCGACCAGCAATAGCAAGGGGTTACGATTTTCGAATCGTAACCCCTTTTTTATTTGTCCAGCTTTTGAGGGTAGCGCATCCATTGGCTGAAGTCCGTGGGCGGGTGTGTAAAGTATCCTTATCCCGCCGAGGGACAAGGTCGTTTTTCAAGACGGATATCGCCCCACAGATTCTCGATAATGTTTCTGAGCGTCTTGAAGGGACAGCATAAGCGCAAAAGGATCAATTGGAGACTCTAAAAATCCGTGATGCAGATAAAAGGCTTTTGCCTCATCGGATAAAGCATGGACCAGGAGAGCACGAACCCCAACCTGATGAGACACAGCCAAGGTTCGCAAAAGAGCATCTTTCAGAAGCCCTCGCCCTATCCCTGAGGACTGCCACAGCTTGTCTACGGCGAGGCGACCAAGAATCATAACAGGGATAGGATCCGGCATTTGCCGTTTGATTTTGCCAGGAGCCTGCTGGTGGGTAATGCTTCCAGTGGCCAAGGCATAATACCCCACAACCTCATTGCCTTGGCACACGACAAAAGTCCGAGACGCACCCGATGCTTCATTTCTTACTGCGTATTTCCGGATCCACTCGTTAAGGGACTCCACGCCACAATCAAAATTTGCAAAGGTGTGCTCGGCGGCGATCGGAGCGGGCGGCGTTATTTTTCCCATGGGGCTTTGCTTGCCAAAAGTTTTCTCAAAGCCGGATTGTCAGCCACTGGGGCATTCAGTGTTGCCTGGAAGGCGGCGAAGGCCTCGCTGTCCAGATGAAAAAACCGCTGATCCAGCAAAACATTTTCTGCTTCCCGGCAAGCCGCCTCAAGCATAAAATCGCTTCTGTTTTTTTGCAAAGTTGCCGCGGCTTTGTCTATAAGATCCCGCTGGGCTTGCTTTGCACGAATATTGATGGGAGCTATGCGCGCTTCAGTTTGTGGCATGATATCGTCTCCTTTGTGTATACAATATATATACGCATGTGTATATCCGTTGTCAACACATAATGTCGGCGAGATTTCCGGCTGGTTAAGTGGATGAAACGGGAAGGATGCGCCGGAGAGATCCGGCGCTCAGTCGGAGGTTATGAGGCCTGATGATGGACCGAGTTTGATGTAGGTTGGAAAAAGTGGACACCAAAGCGCCGTTTCTTGAAACAGAAAACAGAGGTGTCAAAATGGAGAGGATTCCCAAAGGGAGATACACAAAAGAGTTCCGAGAAGAGGCGGGGAAGCTGGTAACGTCACAGCGGGCTCAGGAAGATGCCCGGCTTAAGGTGGTGACCCGGGCTGCCCATAAGAGAACCAGGGAAACCTGCGGCCCGGAACGATTACAGCAGGACATTGCAGCGCATGACGGGGTTGTGGTTGGCGTTCACCGGGTCAAGCGGATTCGCAAGCAGCTCGGGCTTCGTTGTAAGCAGAAACAGAAATTCAAGGTCACGACCAACTCAAAGCATTCCCTTCCTGTGACAGAAAATCTGCTTGGACAGAAATTTGAGGCAACGGCTCCAAACCAGATCCGGCTAACGGATATCTTCAACGGGGAAATCGTGGGGTATGCCCTGGGTGCGAGAATGACCAAAGGGCTTGTCATGCAGTCCCTGTTCAGGGCCGTGGCAAAAAAGCGTCCGTCCGCGGGGCTGATTCACCATTCGGTCCGGGGCAGCCGGTAACTGTTCTCACAACTACCGGAAGTTGCTGGCCCAATTCAAGATGAAATCCTCAATGAGCCGAAAGGGCAACTGCTACGACAACGCCCCGATGGAATGACCGGCAGCCGCGCCGGGAACCGATTCTTTCCGATGGGGCGGCATGACGTTGGAGCAGGAAGGTAAGGGGCGCGGGGCAAAGGAAGGAGGAGAAAAACTGTCGGATCGGTGGCTGTAAAGAATCTCACTCCCCCAGCAGATCGTGAATCTCGCTGAGAATCTGGTCGGGCTCAAAAGGTTTGGCCAGGGTGCGTTCCACATTGAGAGCGCTGGCCAGCATCAGATACTTTTCCGCGGCGATGTGCCCCCCCCCGGAGATCGCGATTATTTTGACGGCCGGATTGATTTTCTTCAGATCCATGATGGCCTCAATCCCGTTTTTTTCCGGCATCACCATGTCAGTAATAATGAGGTCGGGGTGAAAGGTTTTAAACTGCGCAACCCCCTCGTTTCCGTTTGCCGCCACCAGCACTTCATAGCCGCTTATTTCGAGCATTTCCTTGAGGAGATTCCGGATGCCGGGTTCGTCATCAATGACAAGTATGCGCTTCACAGTCTATCCTCCAGAGGCAAAGGGGGGATTTTTCTGGTGATCTCCCCCGTGAAAAGTCGACATGGACCAGCGCCGGCACCGGGCCGCTTCATGTCTCATGTTTGCATATTAATCGGCGATGTCCAGAAAATAATTAAAAAACATAACAATTAATTCATGTATACTTTGCTAGAACGCAAGTGTTTAAAAAATGTTCCCTGTAAAAGTGTCCGGGAAGTGGTTTTTTCTCTTTTTGTCAGAGGCGGAGGCGCATGTATCATTCTTTTTACCATTTAAATCAAGATCCTTTTCAGATCAGCACCGACCCGAAATTCCTCTGGCTGGGAGAAAAGCACAAGGAAGCCCTCGCCACGTTGAACTATGGGATTTTCAACAACAAAAGCTTCCTGCTGTTAACGGGGGATGTGGGCACCGGGAAGACTACCCTGATCAATGCCCTGTTGCGGGTGCTCGACAAGGATACCCTGGTGGCGATCATTCAGGATCCGGGGCTCGAGCAGCTCGAATTTTTTAATTATATTGCCAATGCCTTTGGTTTGACTGAAAAATTCACCACCAAAGGAGACTTCCTTCTCGCCTTCAGGAACTTTCTCCGGGAGAATTTTTACAAGGGAAAAAAGGTGATTCTCCTCATTGACGAGGCCCAGCGCATAAAGCAGGAGATGCTCGAGGAAGTAAGACTTCTTTCCAATATCGAGATTGAGGGCAGCAAACTGATAAACATTTTCTTCGTCGGCCAGAACGAGTTTAACAGTCTCCTGCTGAGGCCGGAGAACAAGGCGATGCGACAGCGGATTACGACGAGCTTCAACATCCCGCCCTTAACGGTTGAAGAGGTCGGCAAGTATATCGAGTATCGTCTTGCCGTGGCCGGCGCCCGCGAAAGAATTTTTGATAAAAACGCCATCAAGGAGGTTTTTTTACATTCAAAAGGCTACCCGCGCCTGATCAACATTCTTTGCGACCGGGCATTGCTCACTGGTTTCGTGAAGGGGGTAAAAAAGATAACCGGGGAGCTTGTACGGGAAAGCGCGGAGGAGCTTGATATCTCCGGCTGCACCACGTCCGGTTATATTGCGGCGAAGAAGGAGCTTTTTGAGAAGAAGGACGAGGAGGGCAAGAGGGGCGCATTTAAAAAATATTCAGTCGTTGCCGCGTTTCTTCTTCTCTTTATGTACGGTTCTCTTCTGTGGTACTGGGCTTTTTCGGTAAAAGGCGGAGCCAAACCGCTTGTGGCGGTTCCTTCGGCCGCCAGGACGGATTCCGGAGAAAAAAAGGTCAGTGTCCCGGCCGCGGAGGTTGCGGCACCGCAACCTTCTCCTCCGCAATCCCCTCAGGTGAGCAAGCCCCTTGAGCAAACGCCACCCGGGGTGGAACGGCAGCAACCTCCGAGGGAGGCTGCCGCTCCGGAGAAGATGGCGGCAGAACGCCATCCGGCGCCGCGGAAGGTGACCATCACCTTTGCCACGAACTCCATTACCCCGGATAAGGAGGAAAGTTTTGAGAAACTGAAGATGCTTGCCGATGGGGTTTTGGCCAATCCCGAGACGCAGGTGGTCATTCGGGGCTATACCGATGCCACGGGGCCGGAGGAGTATAATCGGCGACTTTCGGAGTTCCGCGCAAACGCCATCAGGAATTTTCTGATCGGTCGCGGGATTGACCCCGGCAAGATTCAAAGCAGCGGCCAAGGGGGAGTGTCTTCGGTGGCCGCCGTCGGCGAAGGGGGGGAGAAGGTCTTTTCGCGGCGGGTGGAGGTGGAGGTTCTTGGCAACAGAGACTGATGACGGCCGGCGCATATTGGCCATGGCCATACCCTGAAGGAGATGGTTGCGTAGCCTGGCTTACAGTCAATTCGCCACTGATCTTCGCAAGGGAAATCCTGAACCACCTCAACGGCCACGAACTTGACCGTCCCTGGTTGATGCCCGCGTCGGCAACAACGGCACCGGCGTCACAGCCCACGACAATCTCCCAAGGTTCATTTAGCTGCGGGTGCGTTTTCCCGGGAGGCCGTGAGGCGGACGTTATCAAGGTAAAGCAGATATCTCCCCCGGGGGCGGACGGCAAAAAGGCTCACGTGTTGAATTTTGCCTCTGTCCAGTTTCCTGCCACTTCCTGAAGTCAAAAGCGTTTCCAGTGGGATCTCCACCCGGGTTGGGCCTGGGGCAAGGAGCAGGGCCTTATTGAAGCGGTCTTCGTAAGGGGCCTCTATTTTGTCGTCAATGCGCAGGGTAAGCTCGATGGGGTCCGGTTGGGGGTTGTACATCTCGAATTGCAGCAGTTTTGCGTCGCGCCAATCTGCGTTGAAGTTGCTGAAAATAACTCCCCGGTAGATTCTGCCGTCCCCAGCCGGCGGGGGATAGAGGGTTATCGCCAGGCTTTTTTCCCCTTGGCTGGCATGCTGCGTGGAGATGTTGTACACCACCCCGCACTTCCATTCCAGATTGTCCAGATCGTTTGCCCGCTCGAAATCGTAACGGAACGCAGGCCTGGTATCGCAGGCGGAAAGAAGAAGGAGCAGGCCGAAAAGCATGGGGCCGAATCGGCATGAGGGGCGCGTTGCCATCCTGACTGTTCTCCGTTTTTGTTTCATGGCCCATTCGCCTCCGTCCATCCCGGGACGGCAACGTCATGCGGCCAAGCGGGTCCGGCTTTCCCGTTCATGGGCATTGCGATGCGAATTGGTGGACCCGCGCCCCTGTCGTTTCCCAACCTCATGGTTTGAAGGAAAATACCACAATCTCGGGCGGCCTGCCCAACCGGAGGGGAAGATGGCTGGAGCCGAGGCCGCTGCTTACGTAAAGATGCTTTCGATTATCCGAAAAAAGGCCATAAAGATGGGTCGGATCCGGCAGCATTCGCAGCAATGGCCAAACAAACCGAGGAAGGTAAAGCTGCCCTCCGTGCGTGTCCCCTGCCAGGACAAGAATGTCGTCCGTGTCCGGCAGCCGGGAGTAGATTTCCGATGTGTGACTGAGGATGATCGCGGGGAGCTTCCTGTTGCGTGAGGCAACAATCCTTTCCCAGTCTCCTTTCGCGTCCCGCTCCTGGCTCAAGCCGCAGACGACTATCTTGCCGGCTCCCGTTTCCAGGATCTCCCAGGCATTTTTCAGGAACTTCACCCGGTGGCCTGGTTTTTGGTGAGGGTCGGTTTCAGACCCGTGACAAAAGGAGCAGGAGCGTCGTGAGTTGCCGTAATCCGCATCGCCCATAACCGCATAGACCCCCAGGGGGGCCTCGATCCGGTCAAGAAAGGCGAGGGCCCTCTCGTAGGTTTTGTCGTCCCCGAACCACTGCACGTAATCCCCGGTAAGCAATATAAGATCCGGCCGTATCGCTCTGATGGCGGCGAGCAGTTTTTTGCTCCGGGCATCCCCGGCCGTGCCCAGATGGAGATCGCTTATCTGGACAATCCTCTTCTCGGCGGTTGCTGCAAAAAAATTGTTGTTTCTGATGGTGATCCGGGTGACGCGGAAGGAGGGCGCCTCGATGAAGACCCCATGGGCAGAGGCGAGCAGCAGAAGGAGGGAAGCGAGAAAGAAGATTTTATTACGCATGGGCAAAGGCGGTGGGCTGAGGCCGAGAGAGAGACGAAAACAGAGAGCCCGGCCGCGATGCGGGAAAAGAAGGGGCCGTCATGGAGAGAAGAGCCTTTCCGGTTGCGTGTGGGGCCAAAACCGCGGTGAATCCTCACTGATAAATTCCATGTCCGGCAGGATAAGACAGGTGAGTTGCCCCCCATAGACGGCGCCGCAGTCGATGCCGATTTTGTCCTGCATAATCAAGGGGGAGCGGTTGGCGAAATGAGCAAAGACGATCCGTTCGGGCGGGGGGAAATTCGTGTTGATGAACCTCTCCCGCTCCGCCCAGAACAACCAGTGGGGATCCTGTTGGCTGAGGTGGACCCCGGGTTGAAGCCCTGCATGCACAAAGATGAAATCATCTTCCGCCCAGTAAGGCAGGAGGTTTTCGAGGAACAAGCGATGGCTTTCCGGGAAATGGAAGCTGTGAAAGGGCGGGCCTTCTCCGCCTGCGCCATAACTCTTCAACGTCGCCAAGCCCCCAACGGAAAGAAAAAGGTCATGCCCTCGGCCGTTTAAATAGTCGAGCAGCATGACCTCATGGTTGCCCTTCAGGAAAATCGTGTCAGGGAAATTTCCCTGAAGCTGAATCAGTTCGTCTATGACTTCTTTGCTGTTTGGCCCCCGGTTCACATAGTCTCCCAGGAAGATGAACCTGTCCCGCGCCGGAACTGCCTCGGTCCGGGCCAGCAGGCGTCGCAGGGGGGAATGGCAGCCATGTATATCGCCAATGACAAAGGTTTTTTTCATCTTATCCGGGCCTTATGCGTGCCTTTCCGCCGATACGGCCCTGTCTGTGTATATTGCGGCAACCCCCCGGCGGAAAACCGAGCGGGTTGTCTAACTGAGCTCTTTGAGCAGCTTTTCCGCGTCCGCGCGTTCCTGAAAATCAGCCTTGCCGGCCAGGCAGCGCTCAATCTCCTTTTTGGCCTGTTCGGTCTGGCCGTCCTCTTTAAGGGCCAGGGCCAGATGGTAGCGGATGGTGGGATGGTCGGAGACTTTCTCGGCGGCCATGGCAAACTGGGTCAGGGCAAGCTTGTAGGAGCCTCTCTTGTAATGAACCCAGCCCAGGGTGTCCGCAATATAGGGATCATTGGGAAATTTTTCCTTGGCCAGAAGAGCAAGCCGCAATGCTTCGCCCAGGTCGGGATTTTCTCCCTGGCTGAGAAGCCAGGCCAGGTTGTTTGCCGCGGCCGCAAAATCGGGCTTCAGCTTCAGTGCTTCCTGGTAGGACGCCAGAGCTCCGGCAACATCTCCCTTTTGTTCGAGCAAGGAGCCCAGTGCCATATGGCCCTGGGGGAAGGCGTGGTTTTTTGCCAGCAAGGCGCGATATTCGTCGATGGCCGCGTCGATCTTGCCCATCCCTGAGAGCAGTTGGGCTGTCATGACATAGATCTGCTGTATATCCGGGTTTATTTTTTCCGCCTTCCGCAGGAGTTCCAGTGCTTCTTCCCTGGAATCCTTTTTCTGTCCTAAAAGTCTGGCAAGGAGAATGTGGGTATGGGGATTGTCCGGGGTTTTGCCCAGCTGTTCCTTTACCCTGCGGACCGCCTTGCCCCAGTCATTCTGCTGGGTATACATGGCGGTAAGGATGGCAAGCGAGGGGCTGTGGTTCGGCTGCAGGGTGAGGATGCCCTCCAGGGCAGTCTCTGCCTTTTTAACATCCTTTGCGGCAAGGTAGGCCATTGCCATATTGTAGAGAATTTCCGTGTTCTCGGGCGCCTGTTTGTTCATTGCCTCAAACAGTTTGGCAGCCTTGTCGGTCTCGCCTATGCCGAGAAAGGTTTGTCCGAGAATAATGGCGGCCCGATAATTGTTCGGTTTCAGACGCAAGGCCTTGCTTGCCTCCTGCCCGGCCCCCTCGAACTCTCTCTTCAGGAGAAGGTGGTACGCCAGGAGCGTGTGCGGGTCGGGATTGTTGGGCATGTATTTGACCGCGCTTTCCACGGCACTCTGCGAAAGAAGGGCTTCCCCCTTGTTGAAGTGGGCGACGCCTTTCAGGTAATATGCCTCGCCCCAGCTCGGCTGCTCTTTGATGAGGTTGTCAAGAATGGCGAGGGCGTCGGTATTTTTATTCTCCTTGAGCAGCAGTTTCGCCTTCACCAGATTGGCCAGGGGATGCTTCGCATTTTTTCCCGTTATCTCGGCAACCTCTTTTCCGGCAATGTCATGCTTGCCTGTTTCGAAATGGAAGTCGGCAAGCAACGCCTTGATATCCTCGGGCTTCTCGGAAAGGCCAAGCGCTTTTTGGTATGCGGCGTCCACCTTGTCGAGCTGCCCGGTCCGTTGATAAAAGGAGGCCAGGATGACGTGAAGATCCGCGGAGTCTTTTTTTCTCTCGATGGCGGCCAGGATATTTTTTTCCGCCCCGGGCACATCACCCTGGTTCATGCTGAAATTCGCCATATCCAGGTAGGGGCCGGGGTCATCCGGAAAGGTGGTTGTCATGCTTTTCAGGGTCTGCTCCGCCTCGGCGACTTTTCCCTGATTCATGTAGAGTGCAACCAGGGATTTGTAATTGACGAGTTTGGGGGCAAGCTCGATGGCCTTTTGCGCTGAGGCCTCGGCCTCGGCGAATTTTTTCGCCGAGGCAAGAATCTGGGTCTGCACGAGATAAAATCGGTTTTCCCTGGGATTCAACCGGATGGCGCTCTGGATGGCCTCTTCGGACTTATCGACATTGCCCTCCGTCAATTCCAGTTGCGCGAGCAGGGCGAGCGCTTCGGGAAAATCTTTTTTATCGCTTAAAAGCGCTTCCACCTTTTCCCGGCTTTCTTTATATTTCTTCGCCAGAAAGAGAAGCTCGGCCGTTTTCAGAAGGGCGTCGTGATTTTTCGGGTCAAGGCTGGCCGCTCTTTCAAGCTGTTTGAATGCTTCGGCAATCTCGCCTTTTTTGAGGTAGGCGAGGCCGAGCCGATATCGCCCTTCCGCAAATTTCGGATCGATCTGGATGGCGTTTCGCAACTCGATGATTCCGGCGTTGAGGTCATTGGCGGTCACCAACTCCATTCCCTTCCTGAAATGTTCCGCTTTTTTTTCTTCGGGTTTTGTGCAGGATACTGATAAGCTGGAACTGATTAGAGCTACAAGTAAAAATGAAGCCATTTTTTTTAAAGCGTCCATGCAGTGCCCCTTTACGAGATCTGTAGAATTGACCTAATATTTGTTGTATGCTGTCAACCATGATGAAACGGCGTTTCCGAAATCACACATCTCAATTATCAAACCACAACAATTTATATTTTACAACCGGCATATCAGTTGTGTTAGGGTGCGGAGGCCCGGTTTCAGGGCATTGCTGCCGGTGAGGAGGAATTGTAACATGCTTCGGTTCAGGACGGTGGTGCGGTCTTCTGGCGGCGGGAAAGAGGGTGGGGGCAAGCGGGGCAGGCTGTTTGCCGATGTTTGGCTGCCGCTGATTTTCGGTCTGCTGTTTTTGGGAAATCCGTTTCCGGCGTCGGCCATCTCCGCGGAACAGCCCCCCCCCGCTTCCGGTGGGGCGAAGGAGTATCTGGTTGGGGTGGGGGATGTCCTTGAGGTGTCGGTGTGGGGGGAGGAACGGTTGTCGAAAACCGTCTTTGTCCGTCTTGACGGACGCATTTCCCTTCCGCTGGTCGGAGATGTCGCCGCCGCGGATACCACCCTGGTCTCCCTTGCCGAACAGATTAAAAAAAGGCTTGTGGCGTTTGTCGCGGATCCGAGCGTAACCGTCACCTTACAGGAAAGCCGGAGCAAGGCATATTATGTGCTCGGGCAAATCGCCAGACCCGGCGAGTATATGCTGAATTACCCCGTGACCGTTTTGCAGGCCATTGCCAGGGCCGGCGGGTTGCTGGAGTGGGCGAAAAAGGAAAAAATCATGATCGTCCGGCGCTCTCCGTCAGGGGAACGGATTATCCCCTTTAATTATGAGGATGTTCTGGCAGGGGAAAATCTGCCGCAGAACGTCCAGGTTGTTCCCGGGGATACCATTGTTATCCCTTGATTCTGGTATGATTTGCGGGCAGGTCCGGAGATGTGGCATATTGCGATGGTATTGGGGGAAGGGTGATGACTGACAGATGGAAGATGAAGATTTTCGGTTCCGGGGCGGCTGTTCTTTGGGTTGTTTTCGCTGTCGGCTCTCCCGGTTTTGCCAACGAGAACACCTTGCGGGGCGGGATCAGTCTCGGGCAGAATTATGATTCAAATATCAACAGGGTGAATCAGGGCAGGGAGACTGAATGGACCACGAGCGTCTCTCCGAGCCTAACCCTTCTTTCCGCCGATAAGCGGCAGGAGTATTTTTTTCGCTACGCCCCTGATCTCGTACACAGCTACCGCACCGACAACGAGCGGGTTGATCATTCGCTGCTGGCCAGATTCGATAAGAAGTGGACGGAACATGTGAAAACCTTTCTCCAGGATTCCTTCCGCCGCGCGGAAGAACCCTATGAGGATGAGGAGGTTCTGCTCGGTTTATCCGACAAGCGCGGGCGGAATCGCTATTCCCATAACAGTTTTCTGTCCCGACTTGAGTATCAGTATGCCCAGGAGAGCTTCGCGAAGGTGTCCTACGAGAATCAGGTGCTCGACAACAGCGAGGCCGGGCAGGATGATTTCGTGAAACATACCCCGGGGGTGGGCATCACCCACCGCTTCAACCATCAGTGGTCCAGTGTCGCGGATTACACCTATACCAACGGCCAGTTCGACGAGTCGGACGATCTGGACCGGCATGCGGCAGACCTGTATCTGTATCACCATCTGACGCCTTCTTCGAAGGTGTTTGGCCGTTATGGCTACACGGACGTCGATTATGACAGTTTGCAGGTGGATTATCATATTCAGACCGCCACGCTCGGGCTTGAGCGCTCCCTTTCGCCGACCATGACCCTGAGTCTTGAGGGCGGTGGGTCTTTCCTCAGCCGGGATACCGGCAGTGACAGAGATTCCTTTTACTTCCGCATGGGGATACAGGAGGAACTGGAAAAAGGGCTGTTGTCCTTCTCCGCGGAGAGCGGTCTGGACGAACAGCAGTTCAGCGGCGTCTCTGATCAGGGCGTGAGCCGCTTCTGGAAGATCAAAGGGGATTTGAGCCATGACTTTTTAAAGTATCTTCAAGGGGTGCTTTCCTGTTCTTACCGGGAGGATACCTATCTTGAGCGCGTTCCCGAAGAGGATGAGCAGGAATTCAGGACCGATGCCGCCCTGATCTATTCTTTTTGGCAGCACTACAAGGCAACGGTCAAATACAGCTACGTGAACGTGGACGCGGATGTTGCCGCCAATCGGTACGACGACAACCGCGTGTTCCTCATCCTTTCAACGGAACGGGATCTGTTGAAGTGGTAGGTCCGGGGCGTGATGGGATGGGATGGATCGCGGATACGACGAGTCAAAACGGGATGAATGCGCATGAGCAGTGAACAGCACAAGATAATCGACAAGTATGCGGAGTTGCTTCTGAGATGGGATAAGGTGATCCTTGGTTGTCTCCTTTTCTCCTTGTCCACGGGGCTCGCCGTATACCTCATGACCCCGAAGGTGTATCAGTCCACCTCCCTGATCATTTACCAGCAGTCAAGGGTCAATCCCTCCAAATTCTCTCCCGATGAGGAAAAAAAGATTGAAGAGATGGTGAGCACGGTAAGCCAGCAGGTGACGAGCCGGACCAGCCTGGAGGGCATCATCAACCAGTTTAACCTGTACCGCGACCAGAGAGAGAAGCTTCCCATCGAAGATGTCGTCGCCATGATGCGCGAAAAGCAGATTCAGATCCGTTCCCAGCAGAGCAAGGGAAATGTTTTCAGTGTTACCTTCAATGGGAACAACCCGCGGGCAACCATGCAGGTTACCAATGTTCTGGCTTCGAAATTCATTGAGGAGAACTTGCGGGTGCGGGAAGAACGCGCCACCGAAACCACCGCCTACATCAAAGACGAGCTCCGCATGGCCAAGGAGGCTTTGGATAAGAAGGAAGCCATCATGCGGGATTATAAGCTGCAATATTATAATGAAATGCCCGATCAAAGGGCGGCCAACATGCAGAGGCTCAATGCCTTGCAGGAGCAGTACCAGGCCATTCTGGCGAATATTCATAATCTGGAGCAGACCCGGCTGCTCGTGGCCGAGCAGTCCGCGGTACGCAAGGACATGCTGAGTCTTTCCGTGGGTGGCGCGGGCAAGGCGGCGGAGCAACCCGATGATCTGGCTTCCGCCCGTCAGCAGCTTGAGAAAATGCTGGCGCGCTATACCGAGGAGCACCCGGATGTGAAGCAGCTTAAAAAGCGCATTCAGCAACTGGAGCTGGAGAACAGCGCCGCCCCGGCAAAGGCGCAGGGCGGATCCGCCGGGGAGGGTGAAGCCGGCGCCGCCAGGGACAAACTCAGCCTGCCGGCGCGGGCCGTGGATATCAATTTGAAAAATCTGCGGTTCGAGGGCGACAAGGTGCTGCAGCAGATCAGGGTATATCAGGAATGGATCGACAGGTCGCCGGTTCGCGAGGCCGAATGGGCGGCGATAACCCGCGACCATGAAGAACTGAAAAAACATTACGAATATCTCGTTGCCCAGGGGTTGAACGCCGAGGCTTCGGAAAGCCTAGAACGCCGCCAGAAGGGCAGCCAGTTTAAGATCATCGATCCGGCGTATCTGCCGGAAAAGCCGATCAAGCCCGATTTTCTCAAAATCATGCTGGCCGCTCTCGGCTTGGGCTTGGGGTCCGGGGTGGGCATGGTTTTCCTGTTTGATTTTTTTGATACCTCCTTCCGTGATGCCGCCGAGTTGGAAAATTATTTGCATGTGCCTGTGCTGTGCGCCGTTCCTTTCATCATTACCGAAGGTGAAAGGCGCAAGGAAAAAATCCTTGCCAGGGTGGTTTACTGCGGCCTGGCCGGGTGGTTTGTTCTTTTGGGAGGGGCGCTGGCATATCTGTTTCATCGGGGAGCCTTGGTGATCTAGCTGGAAGGGGGGCTGCCACGACCTTTTCCTTTTCCTTGGGACCGAATATGCAGGGATATTGTTTATAAACTGGGGGAGCTGATTTGGGAAAATTATCAAAAGCTTTTGAAAAAGCTTTTAACACTGATACCGCCGACTGGGCAGCCGCCAGGCCGACAACGGCGGAGAACGGCGGCGCGGAAGAGCGGGCGGCAGGCGAGGAACCCCTGGTCCGGAGCGTGGCGAAAGAGGCTTCTGCCGCCTTGTTTTGCGGCGACAAGTGGAATGAGCGTCTGCGCATGTCCACAGACCCTTACTCTCAATATGTCGAGCAATTCAAACGTCTCCGCGCCACCATTTTGCATCCTCCGTCCGGCGTTCCGGTGAAAACGATTCTGGTGACCAGCGTGGCTCCCCACGAGGGGAAAGGATTTGTCTGCGCGAATCTCGGCGTTGCCCTGTCGCAAGGGGTCGAAAGCCATGCGTTGCTGGTGGATTGCGACCTGAGAAGGCCGTCCCTTGCCCAGCTTTTCGGCTTGTCCAACGAAACCGGGCTGGTCGACCATTTGCGCAACGATGTCGACCTCTCTCTGCTGGTCAGAAAAACAGGACAAGCCAAGCTTTCCCTTATTCCCAGCGGCAAGCCGCCGCGCAATCCGGCTGAACTTCTGGATTCGCAAAAAATGAAAGTCCTGATCGACGAGGTCGCCGGCCGCTATCCGGATCGCGTTGTGATTTTCGACAGTCCGCCCAACATCGTCGCCTCGGAAACCTCCATTCTGGCGCAGCAGGTGGACGGAGTCATCATTGTGGTGCGCTCCGGAGGAGCAAAACGGGAGCATGTCAAGAGGTTGATCGACTCCATTGGCCCGGAAAAGGTGATTGGCATAGTTTTCAATGCCTATAAGGAAAACAAGGTCAAGGCGTTTCTGAGCGAAAAGACGGGCTATCACTACAACTACAAAGATTATTACTCCTGAAAGGCGGCGGCGCCCGCCGCTGCTCCACAACCCAATCCGGCCCCGGGTGCTGGGGCTGTCCGGCCTTCCACTTCCGGAGAACAAGCAACGCGAAAGTCCTGTGGTGAGTTGAAATGCCCTATATCCTGAAAAAATATTACCCGCTCCGAAACGTGATTTTTGTTTTGGGAGAGGGGGCGATAATTTTTCTGACCATTGCCTCGGTGAACTATTTGGGGGCCGGAGCGGCGCAGGTGGAAAGCGAACTGGCGCTCTATTGTTTTCGCGCCATGGTTGTTACCCTCGCCTTCCAGGTTTGTCTTTATTACTTTGATCTCTACGACCTCAGCATCATCCCGAGTCTGTCCGACAGTCTGACGAGAATTTTGCAGGCCTTTGGTTTTGGCTGCATTGCTCTTTCCTTTCTCTATTTTCTCTTCCCGTTGTTGATTATCTCCACCAAGGTCTTTTGGGCCGGCTTTCTTGCCGTGTGTCTGGCAATCTGTGTCTGGCGTTTTTTTTATTTCGGAATGCTGGAAAGAAAGATGTTCACCCAGCCCATCGCCATATTGGGGACCGGGGAGCTCGCCGCGAAGATAGTGGCGGCCATCGAGGGGAAAAAGGACTCCGGCTTCAAGATTGTTGCCTTTGTCGGCAAGGCTCCGCCGGAAAAGATGTCCAATGGCGCGCCGGTGTTTGCCGATGCCAAGAGCCTTCTTCCTCTCTGTGTCGCCAGAACCGTGGAGAAGATTGTGCTGGCCCCGGATGAACGCAGGGGGCAATTGCCCATGAATGAGCTTATCCGTTACAAATTCATGGGAATTGATATTGTTGATGGCGTAGGGTTTTATGAAGAGATCGCCGCCAGGATGCCGGTGGAAAAAGTCAACCCTTCCTGGCTTCTCTTTTCCGACGGGTTTCATGTCGGTCGCCTGACCAGATTCGTGAAGAGGGCACTGGATATCTGCGCCTCTTCTGTGGGGTTGCTTTTTTCCCTGCCCATTTTTCTGGTCAGTGCCCTGATTATCAAGCTGGAGTCGCCCGGACCCGTTTTTTACTGTCAGGAAAGGGTTGGGGAAAGGGGCGTCTTGTTCAAGGTGATAAAATTCCGCTCCATGCGCAATGATGCGGAAAAAGACGGCCCCGTCTGGGCGCAGCAAAACGATAGCCGGGTGACGCGGTATGGCGAAATCATGCGCAAACTCCGCATCGATGAGATTCCGCAGATGCTCAACGTCCTGATGGGAGACATGAGTTTTGTCGGGCCGAGGCCGGAAAGACTTTTTTTCGTGAAGGATCTCGAAGAGAAAATCCCCTATTACTCGATCAGGCATGTGGTCAAACCGGGAATCACTGGCTGGGCGCAGGTTTATTACCCCTATGGGGCGTCGGAAGAAGATGCGTTGCGCAAACTGGAATATGATCTCTACTACATCAAGAATCTTTCCATTGGCATGGATCTCTGGACTATCTTCCAGACGGTGAAGGTGGTTCTGTTTCGCAAGGGTTCCCGCTAACGGCCGGGATGAGAAATCCCCGTGGTTTTCGGCGGCCGGCCTGGGATCCGGGCCGGTTTCTTTGCGAATGGCGTTTTTTGCATGAGGTCTTTCCGCCTGTCTCCCAACCCGGGCGCCAGCCCGCACCGACTTCTTTCGGCCTTTTTTGGTGTTGCGTTCTGCAGGGCCGGTTCTGTTCCCCCTTGGGACGGGTAAGGCGACGCGGAGACGATGTCGGAAAGTATACCGGAGGAGGGGTGCCTCCGGGTGGCAAAATACATTCCGCTCCCTATATCGGCGGTTATTTTTTTTGTGATATAATTATTAATTTGGGCCAACAAATCAACTCGTGGTGAGACAATGGGTTCTATTGCACAGGAATTGGGGAAGAAAATCGAAGAAAATCGCTTTGTCCTTGGCGTGGTCGGCCTTGGCTATGTCGGCCTGCCTTTGTGTCTTACCTTTTTGCGAAAGGGCGTTTCCGTAATCGGTTTTGATCTGGATGAAAAAAAAATCGAACAGCTCCATGCCGGAAAAAGTTACATCAAACATATTCCCGCCGACGAGACCCATGCCTTTATCGCCAAGAAGCAATTTGAAGTTACCACTGATTTTGCCCGGCTGCATGAGCCGGACGCGATTCTGATCTGCGTACCCACCCCTCTCACCAAAAACAGGGAGCCGGACCTGCAGTATATCGAATCGACGGCAAAGGCCATTGCAAAAACATTGCGTCCGGGGCAGCTGATCGTTTTGGAGAGCACGACCTATCCGGGAACAACCGTGGAGGTATTGCAACCTGCCTTTGAGGCGAAGGGGTTGCAGGTGGGGAAGGACTTTTTCCTTGCTTACTCTCCTGAGCGCGAAGATCCGGGCAACCCGAAATTTTCCACCGCCAACATACCCAAGGTGGTGGGCGGGGTGGAAGAGCACTCCACCTCCCTTGCGAAGCAGCTTTACGAAAAAGCCCTGGCCCGGGTCATCGCCGTTTCGTCGACCCAGGTCGCCGAACTGACCAAGCTGCTGGAGAATATTTTCAGAAGCGTCAATATTGCCCTGGTCAACGAATTGAAGGTGCTGTGCCACCGGATGGGGATCAATGTCTGGGAGGTTATTCAGGCGGCCAGTTCCAAGCCGTTCGGGTACATGCCTTTTTATCCGGGCCCCGGCCTGGGTGGGCACTGTATACCCATTGATCCGTTTTACCTCACCTCAAAAGCCAGGGAATACGATTTTCAGACCAAATTCATCGAGCTTGCCGGGGAAGTGAACACCTCCATGCCTTACTATGTCGTGGAAAGAACCATGGAAGGCCTGAATGATCGCGGAAAAACTCTCAAGGGGGCCGGGATTCTGCTGTTGGGGGCCGCATACAAGAAGGACGTCGATGACCCCCGGGAGTCTCCGTTTTTTAAACTTGTTGAAATTTTAACAAAAAGAGGGGCCGCTGTGAAGTATAATGACCCCCATATCCCCTCACTCAAGCCCGGACGCCAGCATGCCTACGGCCTGCAAAGCGTTCCCCTGACCGAGGAAAACCTGCGGCAGGAGGATTGTGTTATAGTCGTCACGGACCATTCGGCCTATGACTATGACTTTATTCTGCGGCACGCCCGGATGGTCGTCGATACGAGGAATGTCTACTCCGCGGGCGGCAACAATGAAAAAATCGTCTTTGCCTGACCTGCCGCCCCGGGAGGCGTCCGGTCGAATAAACGGATAGAAATTTGCTGATGAACTGCTATACAATGGGGAAGAGATTGCAAATTCAATGTGCGGAGGAGACATGACGGACAATGCATTGTTGAGGCAATCACAGAAAGAGGTGGAAAGGCTTTCCCGAAACAACCAGGCCTTTTTTGACCTTCTTCCCGAGATGTTTCTGGTGGTGGACGAAAATTGCATCATCCAGAAGATGAATGCCGCGGCCTTGCGCCAATTCGGCAATATCTGTGGCAGAAATTGTCGTGAAGTCGTCCTGGGCGCGGAAACATGCGCCTGTGCCTGCCAGGGCGGTCGTCCCGTCGCCGGGCGGAAATGCGGCGAGCCGAGCATTTTGAAAATCAACGACAATTTTTATGTTGAATGTACGCACATTCCCCTTGAGGGCTACAAGCAGGAGCAACTGCTCCTGGTCAAAATGCGTGACGTGTCGGATATGCAGCGGCACCAAATGGAACTGGAAAAGTACCAGAAAAATTTGGAACAGGTCCTCTACGACAAGATAACCACCCTGAAGGAAAGCGAAAAAGTTTGCCAGCAATTGAACGCGGAGGTGGGGACTCTCAAGAAAGAGGTCGAACGGTTAACCACTCCCGATGCCATGATCGGCGAAAGCAAGCCGGTGCGCGAGTTGCGGGAAATGATCTATCAGGTGGCGGGAACAGGCGCGACAATCCTCATCACCGGGGAATCCGGCACCGGCAAGGAGCTTGTCGCCGATCTGGTTCATAAGCACAGCGAGCGGGCGACAAGGCCATTTTTGAAATTCAACTGCGCCGCGATTTCGGAAAGTCTGCTCGAAAGCGACCTTTTCGGCTACGAAAAGGGCGCCTTCACCGGCGCTGCCGCCAGCAGGAAAGGCAAATTCGAGATAGCCAACGGCGGGACGATTTTCCTCGACGAGATTGGCGACATAAGCCCGAAGATGCAGGCGTCCCTGCTGCGGGTTCTGCAGAATGGCGAGATTATCCGGGTGGGCGGGGTGGCGCCGATCGCCATTGATGTAAGGGTTGTGGCCGCCACCAATTCCGATCTGGTGGAGGCGGTCAGCCAGGGCAGATTCCGGGAGGATCTGTTCTACCGCCTGAATGTGATCAATCTCAAGCTGGTACCGCTGCGTGCGCGGCGGGAGGATATTGTCCTGCTCGTAACCCATTTTTTGAAGAAATATCGGAGTGCATTCAAAAAAGAGGTGAATTTCCTTCCCGACAAGTCCATTGACAAGCTGCTGACCTATGATTGGCCCGGAAACATTCGGGAGCTGGAAAACACCATCCAGCGCGCCGTCCTTCTGTGCAGAAACAAGACGGTCCTGCCGACGGATATCGATATCCCCACCGGAGAAGTGAAAAAAGCCGTCCAGAATGATAACGGCACCTTTGATATCAACAACCACATGTTGTCCCGACCGCTCAAGGACAGCCTGGAAGAGATCGAGGTCAAAATCCTGCATGCGGCCCTGGAGCGATATGGCGGCAAGGCCGCGGATGTGTCCGAAAAGCTCGGCATGCGGAAAACAGTGCTGTATGAGCGGTTCCGGAAATATCGGATTGATCCGAAATGTTTTCGAAAGGCATAGGCGTGGCTCGCTTTTTGCACAATCAATGCGGCAGTGCATCCCAACGAAGCATGGCAACTACCGCCTTGAGGAGAAACCATGGCCTGCCCCTATTTTCGCCGCGAAAATCATGAATGTAACCTGACCGCCAATGGGATTTTTGTCCCTTCGGCAAACCATATCGTAGTGTTCTGTTCTTCTCGTTTTTTCCCTGAATGCAAGCATTTCCTCAAGGGATCCCCCCTGTATGAACGGGCGCAGGCCGGCTCGCAGAACAGTGTTTCCGGGCATGCCGGCCGCAGGAGATTCGCCCGTTTTGACGGGAAATACGCCCTTGCCATCAGAAAGGCCAATGGCGCCGCCGTTGCTTCGCTGAATGACGGCTTTGACGCAAGCGTCGTCGCCGTCAACTACGGGCAGGGCGGGATTCGGGTGCAAAGCAACAAAAAACTGCCGGAAGACAGCCCTCTCTTCATCCATTTTGCCAAGGATTTTATCGTTCCTGAGTTGCGCGGGATGGCGCATGTCTGCTGGCAGACCCAGGAGCGGAAAAACGAGCAATGGGTTGCGGGTCTCGCTTTTGAGGATGCCTGCGTCGGAGCCCTGATCGCCTTGCAGGTTGATCTGTAGAGCACGGGCGCGGTTCCCGGCGCCTTTGCCCTGATTGTTCGTGCTTCTTTCGTGTATATCCCTGTTGTTCCATCTTTTTTGTTTATTCCTGTTCCCGGCGTCTCCGGTTCCTTGTCTGCGGTTACATCCCATTTGAGTCCAGGAAATTCCAGTCTGTAATTCCGGAAAAACGTATTTCTGGTTCCGTATTTATGTAATTCTTTGATTTTGTTATTTATTTTTATTTATTAAGGGCTGGCGAGAAGAAGTAATGACGCCAGCCATGCAGCGCCGTGTATGGTTGCTGCTTGTTTTTTTCTTTGAAAATAGGGTGTTACATGTTCCGCCCATGGTGGTCCCGAGTCTGCCGGCAAATCCGGAAATGCGGATTCCCCCCTGGTGCCGAGAAGGAGGAGTTGACGACTTTCCTGGCGAAGCGAGTGTTTTTTTATTTGGAAAACAGATTGTTAGGTTGATTCTGTGGGATTTGCGGCTGAAGTCTTCGCTTGTGGCACGAAAAATGTATATGGACTTATTATTCATCGACTTCGAGCCACCGATGTTGATTGAAGTGAGTCTCACATGTCTCTTCTTCAAACACTCTTTCCATGAGGGAGGAAAACAATGAAAAAAAAGATCGCGAAAATTTTTGCCCTGTCTCTGCTGGGCTGCGCCATGACGGCGGTGAGCGCCTCCGCACTGACAATCCACAAGACGGATGATGTCGCAGTATTCCCCGACTATGTGCTTCCGGTCGGCGCACCCGCCTCATTTGCCACTGCTGATGTGATTGGTACTGGGCCGCACATTGAGTGGATGGACATCGTGGTGGACAATGGCTTCCTGCAGTCCGTATCCATCCAGGTGGCTGACAGGCTTGTCTATGACACGCTTTTCATCAACACCGATGTCGATACGGGCTTCCATGACTGGGAATACGTGGTCCGGGCTGATGACGGCGTTGCCGGCACCGGCTTCACAAGCCCCATCCCTGTCGGGCTTTATAGCGTGGCCGATGCCTATGACTACACCTATGTCGGTCCCGGCGAGGGAAGAAACGGTCATGTGAACGGCATCGTCTCCGACGACCTGGCCATGGTTGATGGCTCCTTTGCTCCGACCTATGCCGGCGGGATTCTGTTCTATGACTTCTCCAATCTGGGGATTGCCGTGGAAGGGTTGCCGATTATCGCCTATACCCCGTATTGCGGCAATGACGTGATTTACAATGAGGTTCCCGAGCCGGCCACGATGCTGCTCTTGGGTTCCGGACTCGCCGGGCTTGCCGGCGCGGCACGGCGGAGAAGGGCGGCCAAGAAGTAGTTAGCTGTTTCCGCTGCGGTAATTTGAGTCAGGTTTGTTACTAAAAAAAGGCTGTTCCGCGACAAATCGCGGAATGGTCTTTTTTTTATGCTAAGCGCATCCCGTGTGCATCATGATTTTGCAACAAGCAACTGGACAATAAAACAGGGATCATGATACCTTGAGAAAGTGCCTTGCCGGCCGGAAGTAAAGCGGGCAGCGAGGCGTGGCGCGTTTCGGACCGGCGTTCTTTTTGGAATATTCTTCCGGCGGTGCGGGGATGGAGGCACCGGGAAATACACTTTTGCGGCACAGGTTCGGATGGTCGTGCCTGGCTCCGAGGGGTTGATGAAAGCGATAGACAGTGCGTTGGACAGGGTGAAAGCCGACCCGAAAACATGGCTTGTCACAGGTGTTGCCGGCTTCATCGGCTCAAATCTTCTCGAAAATCTGCTCCTTCTGGGGCAACGGGTAATCGGCCTGGATAATTTTTCCACCGGCAGGCAGGAGAATCTCGATAATGTCCGGATGGAGGTGGGCGAAGAACGCTGGAAACTTTTTTCCTTTCTGCGGGGCGACATCCGCAATATCGAAGAATGCCGCGCCGCATGCGGCGGGGTTGACTACGTTCTCCATCAGGCGGCCCTGGGGAGTGTGCCGAGATCGATAGAGGATCCGATCACCACCAACCAGTCCAACATCGACGGCTTTGTGCATATGCTCGTCGCCGCCAGGGAAAGCAAAGTCAAAAGATTTGTCTATGCGGCGTCGTCATCGACCTATGGCGATCATCCGGCCTTGCCCAAGGTCGAAGAGCAGATCGGCCGCCCGTTGTCTCCCTATGCTGTGACTAAATACGTGAATGAGCTTTATGCCGACGTGTTTGCGAAAACCTACGGCATGGAAACCATCGGCCTCAGATACTTTAATGTTTTCGGGAAACGGCAGGATCCCCAGGGGGCGTATGCGGCGGTGATTCCCAGATGGATTGACGAATTGCGCCGGAGCAGAAGCCCCATTGTCAACGGGGACGGCGAAACCAGCCGGGATTTCTGTTACATCGACAATGTCGTGCAGGCGAATTTTCTCGCCGCAACCAGCCGGAATGGGGAGGCGGTCAACAAGGTGTACAATGTCGCCTTTGGTCAGCGCACGACCCTGAACGAGCTTTTCGCCAGGATCCGGGAGATGATCAGCCGTTATGCGCCGGAAGTCAATGCGGTAGAGCCGACCTACGGTCCTGCCCGCCAGGGTGACGTACGGCATTCCCTGGCCGATATTTCCCTGGCCGGCAGATTGCTCGGCTATGAGCCGGAGATCGACGTTTCGCGCGGCCTGCGGGAAACCGTGGACTGGTATGTCAAATACAAGGGTTGATGCCGTCCCGCTGCCTGCCGGGAGAGCGTCCGCTTGTCGCTGATTGGGCAGGTTCCTGTCTCGGCGGCTGTTCCGGGGATCTTCCGCAACAGCCAGTCCTGGCGGCGGTCAATGGAGTTTGTCCAGGGCCGGCCCTGGAGAATGTCCCTTGTTGAGGGTGTCGGTCCCATGGTGAGAGGCGCGGCGAGGAGTATTTGCCTGGCACCCGTTGCCGGCAGGCAAGGCGTATTCGTTCCCCCGGACCAACGGAGAGAGGTAATGCTTTGGAGATATTGACAAAGAAGCAGTCTGCCGGTTTCCCCGCCATTTCCCCCCTTCGGCTTGCCCTTGTTCTCGGGGCCTTTGCCCTGGTTTTTCTTTTGTTGCGAGGGGTTTCCGGGATCGGCGCCACTCCGGCCCTGCAGCCGTTGAGCAACTTCCCCGCCGTCCTTGGCCCCTATCGTCTGCAGGGCACCCAGCAATCATCGGCCGCTGTCGTGGAGATGCTCGGGGTGACGGACTATATCAGCTATACCTATGCGGACGGCAAAGGAAAGCCGGTTCGTCTCTATGTCGCCTATTACGATTTCGTGAACGATACCAAGGGCTACCATTCGCCCAAGAACTGTCTTCCCGGATCAGGATGGGGTATCGCCGAGGTCAAGCCCCAAACGGTTTCCCTGGCCAAAGGGGCCGGTTCGGCCGAGGTTACGGAAATGGTCATCCGCAACCGTAACGAGCAGCAGATAGTCTTGTACTGGTATCAGAATCGTGGACGAATCATCCCCTCGGAATATAAGGAAAGATTATACCGCGTGCTTGATTCATTGTTGATGAGGCGCAGCGACGGCTCTTTTGTCCGCATCATGCTCGATGTGCCGGAGGGGGGCGATTTTGCCAAATCCGAGGCGGCCATCCGGGATTTTGCCGCGCTCACTCTTGCCGAGCTGCAGCGGTTCGTTCCCGGGAGATGAAGCCGATGAGTCAGAAAGTTCTTGGGGAAACAGTGCTCAGCCAGGGGATGATCCGCCTGGCCCTTCTGCTTGCCGGGCTGATTGGCCTCTATTTTCCGGTGTTGCGGGAACTGGCGGCCGTCTGGTCGGTGAACGACAATTTTTCCCATGGCTACTTCATTCCCCTGATCAGCGGCTACATGATCTTTTCGCTGCGGCGGGAACTTCGGGAAGAGCCCCTGCGGCCGGCCAATTGGGGGGGGCTGCTCATCCTGCTCGGCCTCGGTCTCCTGCTTGCCGCAAGCATCGCCTCGACCTTTTTCATGCAACGGTTTTCCTTGCTGCTGGTTCTCTGGGGACTTTCCCTTTTTCTTTTCGGGCCCGGATATGGCAAGAAAATGCTTGTCCCCATCGCCTATCTCATTTTCATGATCCCCATCCCCGCCATCATCTGGAACAAAATCGCCTTCCCCATGCAGCTTTTTTCTTCGGGGCTGACCGAGGACATCATCCGCCTGTTCGGCGTCTCGGTTTACCGGGAAGGCAATGTCCTGGTTCTGCCACAGACCTCCCTCGAAGTGGTTGACGCATGTTCCGGACTGCGGTCGCTCACCACCATGTTCGCCTTGAGCGCCGCTCTCGCCTGGTTCGCCCAATGTTCCGCGTGGCGGAAATGGCTCCTTTTTCTTTCCGCGGTGCCGATCGCGGTTTTCGTCAACATTGTAAGGCTGACGGCAACCGCCCTGCTTGCCAGCCGCTACGGCGAAAAAGTGGCACAGGGTTTTCTCCATGAATTTTCTGGCATGCTGGTTTTCGTGGTGGGCCTCGTCCTGCTGTGGGGAACATATGTGTTGCTGGGAAGCGAGAAAAAATAGGGCCTCGGCGCGGGAAAGGAGTTTCACGACAGGCTGGTGATGGAGAATTATTTGACCATTGACGTGGAGGACTATTTCCAGGTTGCGGCCTTTGGCGACATTGTTGCCACGGCGGACTGGCCGGGCATGGACCAGCGCGTGCAAAGAAATATGGAGCCGATTCTCCGGCTGTTGCAAACGCATGGGGTGCGCGCGACCTTTTTCGTCGTCGGCTGGATCGCGGAAAAACATCCGGAGGTTGTCCGGCGGATTGTGGCGGATGGGCACCAGATCGGTTGCCACAGCTACTGGCACCGGAACATATATGATTTGAGCCCGGAGGAGTTTCGCGAGGACACGCTGCGGGCGAAAAACATTCTGGAAAGCATTTCCGGGCGCAAGGTGACGGCGTACCGGGCTCCGAGTTATTCCATCACCAAAAAATCCATATGGGCTTTGGATATCCTCGCCGAGGCGGGCTTTACGGTCGATTCCAGCATCTTCCCCATTTACCATGACAGGTACGGCATCCCCGACGCGCCACGGTTTCGTTATCGGCTGCCCGAGCGGGGGATTACCGAGTTTCCCATCTCCACCGCGATCTTTTTCGGGAAAAAGGTTCCGGTCGCCGGCGGCGGTTACTTTCGGCTCTTTCCCTATTGGTTTACGAAAATGGCCTTGAAAAAGATCAATGACAAGGAATGCCAGCCCTTTGTCTTTTACCTGCATCCGTGGGAAATCGACCCGGAGCAACCTCGGTTTGAAAGGGCGAGTCTGCTTTCGAAGTTCCGGCATTACAACAATCTCGATAAAACCCTGGGGCGATTCCGGCAACTTTTAGGCGATTTCAAGTTTGTCCCGTTGCCCGATTCCTGAGCGGAAACCGTGTCCTCCTGCGGGGGGTGATGCCGCGGGCCGCCGGGCTCGATGCCCGGATCGCTCCCGCCGGAGGCTCCCTGTACCGCCGACGGCAGCAGGGCTGCGCGGGATGGTTCCTGGAAAGAACAGGGCCATGCGCAACCCCAACTCTTCTGATCCTCTAATCGTGTTTTTTCATGGTGGAAATAAAAACCATAAGCGCCGGCCATTCTCCTGCCTGGGAGCAATATGTGCAGGAAAATCCCCATGCCGGGCCCTATCTGTCCCTGGCCTGGAAGGAGGCGGTGGAAAACGGCTACGGGCACACGGCCTATTATCTGGCCGCCTTCCAGCATGGCAGGATCAAAGGGGTGCTGCCCCTTTTCCTGATAAAGCCTCCCCTGCCGGGATGCGGGGGGAGTCTGGTTTCTCTTCCTTTCTGTGACTATGGAGGGCTTTTTGCCGACGATGGGGAAGGCGCCGCCGCGCTGGTGGAACGTGCGCTTTCTCTTGCCGGGGAATTGGGCGCCGGGCTTGAAATACGATCTTCTTCTCCCGTACCCGTCGTCGCGGAAGATGATCGCTTCGGCCAGGCAACGGACAAATGCCGCATGCTCATGGAGCTGCCTTCCTCTTCCGCGCTTCTCTGGGACGGATTCAAATCAAAATTGCGCAGCCAGGTGAAAAGAGCGGGCAAGGACGGCCTGCTCTGCCGTACCGGCCATGCTGAGTTGCTGCCGGACTTCTATTCGGTTTTTTCACAAAACATGCGGGATCTCGGCTCGCCCGTGCACTCGAAAAAGTGGCTGCACTCCCTGCTCGGCGCCTATGGCGGAAGAGCAAGAGCGGCCGTGGTTTACAAGGACGATATCGCCGTGGCCGGCGGAATTGTGCTGGCGCACGGCAAACTGCTGACAATCCCCTGGGCATCGGCCCTGCGGGAGTACAACAGGCTGAGTCCGAATATGCTGTTGTACTGGACTTTCCTGGAGTATGCCTGCGATAATGGCTTTGAATTTTTTGATTTTGGCCGTTCGACCCCCAATGAGGGGACCTATGCGTTCAAAAAGCAATGGGGAGCGCGACCGGCGCCGCTCCACTGGTACAGGCAGGGGTTTCCGAGGGGCGGGGTGGAGAAAGCCGGCACGGCCAGGCGCCTGCTGGAGCAGGTCTGGCGGCGTTTGCCTCTTGCGGCCGCGAATTTCATGGGTCCATCCGTAAGGAAATATATAGACAGATGATGTGGCATGCCCTGCCGCCCGCTGAGGCGAAACTGCCGTTTTTTTCCATGGCGCGAGGAGTCGTTGCGGGAAACGACGATTTTGCCGACGCGCTGGCCGAGTTTCTCAAGGTGAAGAGGTGTCTTGTGGCGGAAAGCGCCAGGGCGCTGCTCTACCTGCTGTTTTGCTTCCTTCGCAAGCGGGCCGTTGCCGGTGGGGATGAAATTCTGATCCCGGGCTATACCTGTTATTCGGTGGCCGCGGCGGTGGTGAAGGCCGGGCTCAGGGTCGCCCTGTATGATCTGGATCCCGGCACTCTGCAGGCAGACCTGGAGGATGTGCGGCGGAAGATCGGCCCCCGGACCCTGGCCGTCGTCGGCCAGCATCTTCTCGGGATTCCTTCCCATATCGAAGGGCTGGCCGCCATTGCCCGGGAGCACGGGATTCCGGTTGTTCTCGATTCCGCCCAGGCCTTGGGGGAGCCGACGGAGAATCCGGGGGCGGGCGCCGACTTCACCGTGTTCAGCTTTGGCCGCGGCAAGCCCCTGCCCCTCGGCAGCGGAGGGGCGATGATCGCAAAGGACCCCGGCGAGCTGGACAACATGCGGCCGGAATCCTTCCTGGACCGGCAGCGCATGGGGAATTTTTTGTTGCCCTTTCTGGTCCAGATTTTTATCAAGCCCAGGTTATACTGGATTCTGGAAAAACTGCCCCTGGGGCTGGGCCGCACGGTTTACGACCCCGGTTTTGCCGTGGAAGCGATGCCCCGGGCGTATCAGCGCATCGGAGTGGCGGTTCTGCCGGAACTCGCCCGCCTGAACAGGCACCGGATTATGATCGGCAAGCTGTATCAGGATCGTTTCCAGGCGCAGGCGGCAGGAGGGGCGGAACGTACTCCCGCCTACACAAGGTATCCCCTTCTGGTGCGGAATCAAAGCGATACCGGCCTGCTGGCCGCCCATGGAGTGAGACGGCTCTACCCCCTTGCCCTGTGCGATCTGGCCGCCTTGGGGAAGGCGCTTGCGGGCGCGGCAGGCGGAACGCCCGGGGCGCGGGAAATAGCCGAACGGCTCATCACCCTGCCGACCCATCTGGCCGTGGAGCGGAAAACAGCGGAGATGATCATCCGTGCGGTTGAGGGAAACTTTCAGCAGGTGACCGCGATCGCTCTTCCAAAGAATCAAAAAACAGACAAGGCCGGTTGAGCATATGGCCCCTAAAAAGCCTTCCGTGATCGTGACCTCGGGAAAGAGCCGGGTGGCGTACAACATTGTCCGCAGCCTCGGGAAGCATGGCTGTATTGTCCATGTGGCCGAGGGGGATTCCGGGGCAATGTCCTTTGCCTCCCGGTATGCCCGCGGCAGTTTTGTCTATCCGTCTCCCTTTGTCGATCCGGAGGGGTTCAAGGGGTGTCTGCTGCGCAAGATAGAGGAACTGCACGTCGATCTTTTGATCCCCGTGCTCGAAGAAACTTTTCTGGTGGCCAAACACAAGGAGGAGTTCTCCCGGCACGTCAAGCTGGTCGTGCCGGATTACGAGCAGATCCTGTCCGCCCACAATAAAGACCGATGGGAGTCCCTGGCCGAGAAACTCGGTATTCCCCATCCGCGTACCGCCGCTGCCTCGGCCCTTGTGGCGGACCCGTCCCTTGCCCGGGAACTGCGTTATCCTGTTCTGCTCAAACCCAAGCAGGGCGGCGGCGGCTGGGCCATCCAGGAAGCCGCTTCGGCAGACGCCCTTGCCGGGCTCCTTGCCGCTGACTCCTATTGCGGTTGTGCCTGGGAGCGGTTTTTCGTGCAGGAAAAAATTGTCGGCGAAACCCATTGCGTGGCCATGCTTTTTTGCAAGGGCTCCTTGCGGGGCAAGGTTGCCTACAGGCAGTTACGGGAATACCCGGTCCGCTTCGGGCAGGCGGTGCTGCGGCAGAGCCTGCGCAGCGAGGCGGCGGAACACAATCTCCAAACGCTTCTGGAAGCCTTGGCCTGGCATGGGGTGTGCCAGGCCGATTTTGTCGTGGATCGGGCAACCGGCATCCCCTATCTGGTCGACATCAATCCCCGGTTCTGGGGTTCCGTGGCCCAGGCCATCGCCTCGGGGGTCGATTTCCCCTGGTTGCTTGCCCGGATAGCCATGGACGGCGATGTGGAGCCGGTCACCGATTTTGCCGTGGGCGTGAAATCCCGCTGGCTGGGCGGAGATTTGCGGGCCTTTCTGCCCCTGCTCGGGAATTGCCCGGATAAATGGCTATTTTTGCGGGATTTTTTCGCAATTTCCAACTGGAACCTCTACCGGGATGACATGGATCTGCATGATCCCCTGCCTTTTTTTGCCTGGGCCGCCTACACGATGCGCAAGGCCCTGCAGAGGAGATTTTCCCGGCAACGGGTCGGCGATTCACTGGAAGGCGTCTGGGAATAGCCGGGGCACAAGGGCCGGCACGGCGATACGGCCCCTGTGCGACGGAGAATTTTTTACGTTGAGTGGAATATATGTCAGTCAGGGTTATGCTGCTCATTGCGGCCAATAATGTTTCCGGCCCGGTGAAAGGGGTGTTCCAGTTGATCGAAAACATGGATCCGGACCGATTTGCGATCCGGCTCTATGATTTTCAATGCAACGGCTCCAAGGAGAATCTTCTGCTCGATGCCGTGCGGGAGCGGGGCATCCCTTACGGAATTCTGGTCCAGAAAAACAGATCCTATCTTTCCCTGGTCCGACAGGTCGTGCGGGAAATCCGGGACAAGAAGTATGATGTGCTGCAGACCCACGGCTTCAAGCCGACCTTTCTGGGTTTTTGCGCCCGGCTGCTCTGCCCGGTGAAATGGGTCTGCTTCATGCACGGAACCACCAGCGAGAATTTCAAGGTCCGCCTCTACAATCTGGTGGACAGCATTCTCCAGCGCCGGGCGCACCGCACCGTCCTCGTCTCCGAGGCCCAGCGGCGGAAAGTGCTGGGCGGAAGCGACACCAGAAGGGTGCGGGTGCTGCACAACGCGGTGGATATTGATAATCCCATGCCCAGGTCTGAAAAGCCACGGCCGGTGCGGGAGCTGTTCGGCATGCCCGCGGCAGGCAGGATCGTTGTCTCGGTGGGCCGGTTCAGCCCGGAAAAGGGGATGGACATCCTGCTTGAGGCCTTCGTGCTTCTTGTCCGCGAGGTGAAGGATGTCCACCTGCTCCTGGTGGGAGACGGCCAGGAGCGCCCGGCCCTGGAGGCGCAGGTCGCCCGGCTCGGGCTGGGCGGCAGGGTCCATTTTGCCGGTTACTCGGAAACACCCGGAGACTACGTGGCCGAGGCGGATGTGCTGGTGCTTCCTTCCCGCTCCGAGGGCATTCCCAACGCGGTCCTGGAAGCCATGGCCATGGGCAAGCCCGTGGTCGCCACGGCGGTGGGCGGCGTGCCGGAGGTCATCGAAGACGGGGTAAGCGGCCGCCTGGTCGAAGCGGAGCAACCCGCTCCGCTGGCGCAAGCCCTCGCCGAGGTGCTCACCGACCGTGAATTGTCCCAACGGTTTGTGCTGGGGGGCAGACGCCGGGTGCGGGAGGCGTTCAGCGTCGAGGCGAGAGTGGCCACGCTGCAGGCCATCTACCGCGATGTTCTTTCCGGAGGAAGGTGATGGATTTTTTTTCTTTGTTGCTCTGGCTTTCCTTGCTGCTTCTGGCCTGGACCTTTGCCGGCTATCCCCTCGCCGTCATCGTCCTGTCCCGCTTCCTCGCCAGGCCGTGGCGGACAGGGCCGTTCTCGGGTTCGGTGAGCATGATCATCGCGGCCCACAACGAGGAAGAGGTGATCCGGGACAAGGCGGAGAACTGCCTGAGCCTGGACTTCGGCGGGGCCGATGCGGAAATTCTCATGGTTTCGGACGGCTCCCTTGACGGAACCAATGCCATCCTCGAAGAGTTCGCCGGCAGATCGGAACGGTTGCGGATCATCACCTACCAGCCAAGGGCCGGCAAGGCGAATGCCCTGAATGTCGCCGTTGCCCAGGCCAAGGGCGAGATCCTTATCTTCGGGGACGCCAACGTCATGGTCGGTGAGACAAGCTGCCAACCCCTGCTCGCGCCTTTCAGCGATCCGGAAGTGGGCGTTGTCTGCGGCCGGGTTCTGGTCAGGGCCCGTGGCGAGCAGGAGGTGGCCGGGGAGGGGCTTTACATGAGGTATGAGGCCGCGGTCCAGTATGCGGAAGCGCGACTTTACAGCATGGTCGGCGTGGATGGCGCCTTGTTCGCCATGCGTCGCGCGCTCTTCAACCCCTTGACCCTTGATACCATTTTGGATGATTTCACCCTTTCCATGCAGGCCGCCGCCTCTGGTTTGCGCATTGTTTACGAAAAAGAGGCCGTGGCCGTGGAAGAGGTTATTCCCTCGGCGGCCAACGAGTTCAAGAGAAAGGCGAGGATCGTGGCCGGCGGCTACCAGTATCTGGCGAATTTCCTGAAATCCGGCCGGAGTTTCAAGGCGGGCATGTGGTTTGCCTTTTTCTCCCACAAGATTCTCAGGTGGCTGGCTCCATTTTTGCTCATCATGCTTTTCGCGAGCAACCTGTTTTTGCTTGATTCTTCTCTCTATGCCTTGCTGCTTGTCGGCCAGTTGTTCTTTTATCTACTGGCCGCTCTCGGTTTTTTGAAAAAGGAATTGCGGACGAACCATCTTGTCTATCTGCCTTACTACTTCTGCGTGGTCAACTTGGCAGCCTTCCGTGGTTTTTTTAGGTTTCTCTCTTTAAGGCAGCAGACGCTTTGGGAAAAGGTGGAAAGATGAAGAAATCCTTTATGAACTATATGGATTCGGTTTTCGGGGGGAAAAAGCGTTGAAAACCTTACATAGAATCCCGAAGCTTAAACTCAGGCCCCAGCTTGAGCTTCTGTCGAGGGGGATCCTTGTCCCTTTGCTCCTCAGAATGTATGAAGAGAAGAATTACGATCTGTCCAACACCCTGGTCATTACCGGCGCCCCGCGGGCGGGAACAACCTGGCTCGCCGAACTGGTAAACAGCATCCCCGGCAGCTCCATTCTCTTTGAACCATTGCATCTCGGCCGGGTGCCCGAGGCCAGAAAGGCCGGTTTCAAGTGGGAGACCATCGTACATGAGGGAACCGACTGGCCGGAAGGAGAGAGGTATCTCCGCGACGTCTTGAGCGGTAAGGTGCGTAATTCCTGGACCATGTCCCATGTTTCTTTGGCGCAGGCACGGCATACCAAGTTATGGATAGTCAAATTCGTTCGTGCCAATATGATGCTGGGGTGGCTGGCGCATACCTTTCCTATTCGGCCACCTGCCCTGATCATCCGCCACCCCTGCGCGTCCATAGCCTCCTATCTCCAGAAAGGATGGGCGAGGCCGGAGAAACCCCCGGCTGATCATGAATTTTTCCGGCTTCACCCGCACCTGCGAAGTGTGTGCGACGGGCTCGAGACCGTGGAAGAGTTTATCGCGGTCGCTTGGTGCATGGAGTATTATATGGCCTTGCTCGCGCCACCTCCGTTGCCCTTTCACCTTGTATGTTATGAACGGCTTGTCCGCAACGGATTGGAAGAACTTGCGAAGCTGTTTGACGTCTGGAATTTGCCTCTGCCTGCGGAAGTAAGGTCCAGGCTTTTTAAGCCAAGCATGACCACCGCCGCCTTTTCTCAAGTTTCCAAAGGGAAAGATCCGCTCGCCGGCTGGCAAAGATATTTCAGCCCGGAGCAAAGTCAGCGGATTCTCGCTGTGGTCAGAGCATTTGGTCTTGATTTTTATGACAAGGAACCGGAACCGGATTACGAGCGGCTTTATTCATCTTCTCCGGTGCGTTCAGTGGAATGAGCCTGACAATACGCGTAGACCAAGTATCTTTAAGAAATTTTGCATGATTGGATAGTACTGTAATGGAAAAACAGCATCAGAAGGAATATGCCGGTGTCCCAAGGGCTAATGGAAAAATGCAAGACATGGGACTTGCATCTGCCCAGGAGGTAACTCGAGGCAATATTTTTTACTTTTGCTGTGTCTGCGCCTCCCTCTTTATTTTTGTGGCTCGTCCCGGAGAGCTTTTTCCCGCACTTGCTGGTTTCAAACTTGGCCTCAGCAGCATTGTGCTCACCTGTTTTGCTTTTGTTACTTCAGGCGGTTTTAACGAGTTGAAGCAAGCAGATTTTCCGGGTCTAAAGATGATGCGATTGTTCCTTTTGCTGGGGTTCCTGGTCATTGTTTTTTCAAGCTGGCCAAGAATGGCTTTTGAGGGTTGGCGTACCATTGTCCTCGTGAATACATTGCTTTATCTCTTCTGGCTGCCTGCTGTTAAAACCCCGGATCGGCTCCGGAAGTTTGTGATTGTTCTGGTATTGGCAACAGGATGCTTGGTGTACGCGATGCTTTTTGCCGAATCTGCCGTACGTTATCGGGCTGCAGATCTGGGCAGGCTCAGTGTGGGAGGAACCTATGACCCAAACGATGTCGCCATGATCATGGCCGTTGTCTTTCCGTTTACTTTTTTTCTCTTCCTCTCGGCGAAGTTTAAAGGGAAGGTCGTTTGGGGAGGGCTGCTGGTTTGCCTGGTGCTTGGCATTCTGAGTACAGGCTCTCGCGGTGGTCTTCTTTCCTTAGGAACTGCTTCGCTTTTACTTTTTTTTACTGCGGGGAAAGGTTTGAAGACGTGGCATAGGGTCTTTGTGGTTGCCATGGTGATCGTCTTTTTCATGAGCCCGGCGGCGGACACTGTTAAGGAGCGCTGGCAGGCCGTGTTGAGCGGCGAGGATTACAATGTGGAAAGCGTGGAAGAGGGGGGAGTGGGGCGTCTGAGCCTCTGGGTTTCCGCTGCGCAGTTGATTTTGGAAAATCCCTTGACGGGGGTTGGAGTGAGCAACAGCAGTAATGCCATGGGCGTAGAGTACGGGCGTTGGCGTGCCATCCACAATTCTTATTTTCAAGCAGCACTTGAATTGGGTTTACCTGGATTCATCTTGTTTATGCTGTTATTGCGGACAATCTGGCGTAATTGCAGCCATGCCCGCGGACAATTTGGCCAGCAGCCTCACCGGCAACAACTCGTTCTTTTAGCGGGATGTTGTCGTATCTCTCTTGTTGTATACATGATTGCCGCCTTTTTTCTTTCCCAAGCGTATTCCCTCATGGTGCCGATTCTACTACTCATTTCGGACGGCTTGCATCATATTTCAGTTGCAACCCACGTTCCCTCTTCTCAAATAGAGTTAGGCTGATAAGGATGGCGGCTTTGGTGGTTTTTATCTTAAGTCTTTTTCTCGTTTTCTTACTTGGCTATCTGACGCTGGCAACTGTTTATCTGCTCGGATTGGCCGTTGCGTATTTTATTGTGCAAAAAGAGGAGATCGGAAGCGAGGCCCCCCTTAACCGTTTCGCGATTCTTGTCCCTGCCCATAATGAAGAACTCCTGGTCGGCACTCTCTGTCAAAGCCTTCTTGAAATTGATTATCCGCAGGAGAAGTTCGAGATCTATATCATCGCCGACAACTGTAATGATAAAACTGCGGATATCTGCCGACAGTTTGCGGTACATGTTTTGGAAAGAGAAGATCCCGAACATGGCGGGAAAGGACAGGCCCTGGATTGGGCGATAAAAAGGATCGATCTTGGCAAATATGACGCGGTGTTTATCGTCGATGCCGATAATTATGTCGATGCCTCCATCCTGCGGGAGTTGAGCAAACTTCTCAACCAGGGAGAGCAGGCCATCCAGTGCTACAACGCGGTGGGCAACCGGGATGATAGTTGGTTCACCCAGTTGCTCTATGTATCAAGAGTCATAGGCAATCAGCTCTACCATGAAGCAAAACAGAAACTCGGCTTATCCTCTTATCTTATGGGTAACGGCATATGTTTTAAGTCGGAGTTGTTGCGGAAGAAAGGCTGGACAGCATTTTCTGAGGGGGAGGATTGGGAGTACTACGCGCAGTTGGTCGAGGATAATCTTAAAATAGGTTTTGCAGTCAAAGCCAAGGTGTTTCATCAGGAGTCGAAATCTTTGAATCAGGCGACAAGCCAGAGGTTGCGGTGGTCAAGCGGCCGCTTCGCTATCGCGAAGACCCTTGGGGTAAGGCTTTTTGTGAAAGGCATCCGTGAAAGAAGCTGGCAGATTTTTGATGCGTCTTTTCCATTAATTTTCCCCAATTATTCATTACTGGTCAATCTGACCATTCTTTCCGTAACCCTTTCGTTCTTTCTGCCCTCTTCTTTCTCATGGCAGGGGGGCTTTGTTTTTTTGTCTGTGGCTTTGCTGGTTGGGCAGTTTCTGCTTTTTATTGCCGGGGCTTTTATTGCAGGATCGCCCGGGAGGATCTTCTGCGCGCTCCTGTATGTTCCGGTTTTTTTGGCGTGGAAGTCGACCATTGATTTGTTGACTTTTACCGGCCTGTATAAAGGAAAAAAGTGGGTGCGCACCAAGAGGCATCAATCGTAGTTTGGTTGGCAAGAAAGCTGGAAGGATAAGGTTTTTTGGGCCATATTTCGGCTCCAATGGGGGATTTATGAAAGCAGGCTTGATCGGTTGCGGGTTGAACTCAGATTATCATGTGAATTTTTCCAGGCGTTACCCGGGACTGGAAATCGTCGGTGTGGTTGACAAAGACGAGGCAAAGGCCCAGGCTTGTGCTGCCCGGCACGGGATCAGGAATACCTATACGAATATTCCCGATCTTGTCAGAGAACAGAAGCCGGATGTCCTGCACATCATTACCCCTCCCCCCACTCATTTTGCAGTTGCCAAACAGGCCATTGAATCCAAATGTCATGTTCTCATTGAAAAGCCATTGGCGTTGACAGCCGTAGAGGCCAGGGGGCTTTACGACCTGGCAGAACAAAATGGGGTCATGCTGTGCGCCATGCACAATCATTTTTTTGATCCCTGCATGCTCAAGGCTCGCGAGTTGGTGCAATCGGGCCAGGTTGGCCGGATTATTCATGTTGAAAGCCATTACGGCATGAATACCCGTACAGATGTTTTTCGCAAATATCCAGCTCCTAATGTGCTGCCATGGCTTTACTCCCTGCCGGGAGGGGTATTCCACGATTTTATGCCGCATCCCCTCTACGTAATGCTTCCCTTTCTGGGAAACGTGGAGCAACTCGAGGTCATGGAAAAGTCTTTCAACGAATTCCCGCAGAATATATCTGACGAGCTGAGAGTATTGATCAAAGGGGAGAAGGCATTCGGGCATCTAACCTTTTCCTTTGCGGCCAAGCCGCATCATCACTTTGTGCGTATCCACGGCACCAGAATGATGATCAACGTGGATTTTAATACAATGACTACCACAACATATCCGGTCAGTTCGCTTCCCAAGGCTGCCCAGAAGGCGACCTACAATCTGACCGGAAGTTGGCAGCTTTTTAGCGGCACAGTTGCCAATGTCTGGAATTTTGCCCGGAAAAAATTGCGGCCTTACCAGGGGATGCAAACTCTCATCCACGGGTTTTATGATGCTATTGCAGGTCGTGGTGAAATTCCGGTCAGCCGGAAGGATGGTTTGCAGGTTATTGAGGTCATGGATGCAATATGGCCCAAAATCACCCAAAAGACTTTATGTTTTGATCCCATTATCTCCCAAGGAGAAGGCGGTGGTCCCTTAGTGCTGGTGACAGGCGCTTCAGGGTTCCTTGGAAAACGCTTGGTCAAGATGCTGTTGCGAGACGGCTACCGGGTTCGGGCCTTGGTGCGAAAGCTTTCCAATATCGAACAGTTGCGCATGGTCGGTGCCGAGATATTCTATGGAGACGTGGCTTGTGAGAAGTCTCTGGAGCCGGCATTTTCCGGCGTCGACTATGTGGTTCACGCGGCTGCCGACACTGGCGGCAGTGAAGAGGAAGGCAAGATCAGCACCATTCAGGGCACAAAAAATATCCTGAAATTTTGCCGTAATGCCGCCGTAAAAAGAATGGTATACATCAGTTCCTGCAGCGTGTTCGGGGTTGCCGACTACAAAGCGGGAGAGAGGGTTACGGAAGATTCTTCTCTGGAACGTTTTCCCGAGCGGCGGGGGGCATATTCCCTCTATAAACTGGAGGCGGAGAAGATTGTGAGCCAAGCCATGGCGGCAGGTGACGTCCCCTGCGTGTGCCTGCGACCTGGATTGATTTATGGTCCTGGCGGTGAGGTTTTCACTCCCATGATGGGTTTTTCCTTGGCTGAGCTCTATGTGGTGATCGGTGACGGCACTTTTGTGCTGCCGCTTACCTATGTCGATAATCTCTGCTCGGTCATTCTTACAGCCATGCGCCGGGAGCAGAGTGTCGGGAAAACATACAACGTGGTTGATCCGGAACAGGTGACGAAGAGGGAGTATATGGAGCGGCTGGTCAAGAAACTTCACCCCAATGCCCATACTCTTTATTTCCCATACAGCCTGCTCAATTTCATTGTTTTCTGCCAGGAAAAGATTTTTCAGCTGCTTAAGCGCAAACCGTTTTTGACCCGCTATCGGCTTAAGTCTTCCCAGAACCCGGTAATTTTTGATCCATCAATGGTCATGAATGACCTGGGCTGGCAGCCTCCTCTTGCTGTCCAGGAGGCATTTGCGGCTCTGCTTAATAGTGAAAAAGAAAAAAGAGGATGAGCATAGAGCTTATCCTGATAACCAAAGAAACATTGTTTTGAGCAAAACCTGTGTCTGAGAAAAAAAGTTTTTTCCATCATGCCATGATCTACTGGCTGGGGAGAATGGTGGCCCGCTCCCTGCAGATTGTCCTGCTGCCAATTTTTACCGCCTATCTCTCGCCTGCTGACTATGGTGAGCTGAGCATCCTCGGAATCAGCATGGACGCGGTTGCTCTGGTTCTGAGTTTCCAGCTTCCGGTCGCCATCTACAAGTTTTGGGTCAAAGAGGAAACTGAGGAAGGGCGCCAGCGTGTGCTTGGCAGCGCCATGCTGGTGACGATGGCGGTCCCTACTCTTCTTCTCCTGCCTGTCTATGTCTGGGCCGATTCTTTTTCTTCACTGCTCGGGATGCAGAGCCATGCAAACCTGCTGCGTCTTGCTTTAATCGAAGGTCAGCTCGGCATGGTTATTACCGTAATCATGACGGAAATGCGTGTTCGTGATGAGTCCCGTCGTTTTTCTCTGTGGGAGTTGTCTCAGCGGGTTGGAATCGGTTTGATGAGCGTCCTCTTGGTTGCCGGCTTCGGGATGGGCATTTGGGGTATGTTCATTGCCCATGTAATTGTTTTTGGCTGCATTACCTTGTGGCTGTTGCCACCATTTCTCAGGCAGGTCGGACTTCATTTCGATCTGGAAATCATGAGGAAGATGTTTCGCTACGCCCTTCCTCTGGTGCCTTCTGCAGTGGCCATGGCGGCGGTGCACAGCGCAGACCGTTTTTTTCTTCAGAGGATGGTTGGCCTGGAGGCCACCGGTCTCTATGCTATCGGCTACAAGTTTGGCATGCTGGTCAATATTCTTGTTTTAGGGCCTTTTTTATTGATATGGCAGCCGAAAAGAATCACTCTCGCCGATGACCACAATGCCGCTGAAAAATATGGCCAGATCTTTACTTATCTTTTTGCTCTAACATCTTTTGTTGCTGTGGCACTCACCGGGCTCGCCAAGGAAACGGTGCAGATAATGACTGCCCCAGCATATTGGCAATCCTATAGTCTTGTTTCCATGGTGGCCTGGTCCTATGTTTTTTTCGCTCTCAGCTCTGTAGTGAGCGTCGGGCTCTTTGTGCATCACAAGACCGCAACCTCTGCTTGGATTGTTTTTCTTGCCTTTGCCGCCAACATGCTTGGCAATTTCTTGCTCATTCCACATTACGGCGCCTATGGTGCAGCGTTGTCAACGCTGGTCTCATTTGTGCTGCTTTTTTTGGGAAATCTTCTTCTCTCGCACCGGTATATTGCCATTGCCTACGAGGTAAAAAAGATTGTTATTCTTTCGGCTCATGCCTTGCTCTGCATGGCGTTAATGATCGGCGTCTCCACCGGGAATCTGTTGCTGGATATTGTTATTAAGTCCTCGCTGTTGCTTTGTTTCCCTTTAAGCCTATACTTGTTGGGTTTTTTCGATGCGCTACGGATTCCTCAGCGGATTGTGAGGGCTTGGTGTTCCATGCGCGAAAGGATGAAGGTGGGAGGTATCGAGTAAGGCTTTGGGAAATGGTTGTGAGATAGCCGTCTCCAAGATGGCTGCAACAGGCGAAAATAGGGTGTTCTGAGACCAGTTATAGGGGGCAGTCTCAGTATAAAAATGGGGGGTCTATGGCTAGGTGTCGCGTTGCCCATCTTATTTATTCCAAGAAAATAGGTGGATCGGAGATGGTCGCCGCGAATGTGTGCAGCAATCTGGACCGGAACCGCTTCGAACCCATGGTGCTCTTCATGTACAAATCCACCGGCGCCATGCCCGAGGTTTTATCAAGTTTGGGTGTTGCATCCTCCAGCTTTGAGCTGACTCGGTTTTCTTCGCTGTTCAGATCCTTGATCGTTTCTTCAGTTTTGAACAGGCTCAAAATAGATATTCTCCATGTGCATCACATCCCCCTCTACATGAAGGTTGCCTTGGGGGTTCGACTTTCCCGCGTGAAAGGGGTGGTGTTTACAGAACATGCCAAGTTTTCCATCTCCAGATCCGTCAGTTTGCAAGATGGTTGCCGTAGGGCCGCGAAGGATGCGGATTATTTCACCACCGTTTCGGATAACCTTAAACAGTACTTTGTAAGCGAACTCGGGTTGTCGGAAAAAGCCATCGAGGTTGTCCTGAACGGCGTTGACACAAAACGATTTAGTCCGGACAATATCAGAGGACGGTTGGTGGAACTGCTTCCCGCTTCTGCCACGGGTAAGCTCCTGATCAGCGTTGGCCGGCTTACCGAGGCAAAGGATCAGGAGTGTCTGCTGTATGCCATGAAAAAGTTGATTGCCGAGGGGGGGGCTGATGTTTCGTTGGCCCTGGTCGGCGAAGGGGAGTTGCGTGGCCGCCTTGAGGCGCGCATTTCGGAGCTGGGGCTTGGGCAACATGTTTTTCTGCTCGGCAACCGTACGGATGTGCATGAATTGTTACCAGATGCGGCCATGTTTGTTTTGTCCTCCCGCAGGGAAGGGTTACCCATGGTGCTGCTTGAGGCAATGGCTTCCGGGCTTCCTGTGGTGGCAACAAACGTGGGCGGCATTCCAGAGGTCGTTAAAGAGGGGGATAACGGTTTTCTTGCCCCACCGGAAAACCCTGAATCCCTTGCTGAAAAGATAGGCCTCATGTTGAGTGAGCCGGAACGTTCCGCAGCCATGGGCTTGTCCGGAAGAGAGATGGTTGAGAAGTTCTATTCCATGCAAAAAACGGCACAGCGCTACGCGCAATTATATGAAAATATCATGGCGAAGTATTGAATGTGCTTTGGGGCCAGGGAGCAATTCACAGGAGTATTGAGGAGCGTCCCTTTGTCAGGAGAAAATTAAATGATCTCGTCTTTGGTTTACAAATTCCGCAATCGTGCGCAGATGCGGATGCTTGCCGATTTTTCTCAGCGGCAGTGGCGGTCTTGCGATCTGCTGCTCGTCGACGGCGACAATCTGGCAAGAAAACTGGCTGTGCATGCAAAAGCATCGGTTCCCTATTACGAACGGACTTTTCGCAATATGCAGCTTGACCCTGCGAGCATGAATTTTCCTTATGATTGGGAGCGTATCCCATTCCTCAGCAAAGAAATTCTTCGCCAGGAAAACAAGGGCCTGTTGAGCACTGCTACCGCAAAACGTCGGCGTTTTGTCAACCACAGTGGGGGCTCCACCGGCACTCCTGTTACGTTTTTGACGGATTGGCAACAGTACCAGAGAATGGGGGCATGGATGGCAATGGTTTTTTCCTGGGCAGGTTGGCGGCCGGGGGAGCTGTGTTTTGAACTCTGGGGGAATAAGGAGAAACGGCTCCCTCCCACTTTATGGGACAGGCTGCGTGCTTCTTTGTCAGGCCATTTTGCCGTTCCTGTTTATGATTATACGGAAAAGGAGCTTATGCTCTGGAGGCAGGTGCTTGTAACTCTTAAGCCGACAATCATTTATGGATATCCCTCTGTAGTGGCGGATTTTGCCCGCTGGCTCGATGCGGAAGGGCATATCCCGGAGGGGGTTAAGGGGGTGTTCTGTTCTGCCGAGGTTTTGTATCCGGAGCAACGACATATCATAGAAAATGTTTTCCGTTGTAAGGTGTATAATCAGTACGGAAGCAGGGAAACCCCTTGTCTTGCCTGTGAATGCCCGGAAGGGGGCATGCATATCTTCGTTGATTTTAATCGGGTGGAATTTATCGATTTGGAAGGGGACCCGGCTGGGAGTCGTGATATTGTCGTGACCCCTCTTTACAATTACGTTCAGCCCCTGATGCGATACCGGCTCGGCGATCTGGGTTTGCCTCGGGATGGTCAATGCGCCTGCGGGCGAGGGTATCCGTTGATGGAGCTCAATATTGGCCGTTCCGGAGACATGCTTTATGGGCAGCACGGAAACAAGATTTTTCCCTCCTTTTTCATTCATGTCCTTGATGGCAACGATTGGATCAGATCCTTCCAGTTTATCCAGAAAGCATTGAACCGCCTGGAGTTGAACATTGAGCCGGAAGGTCAGGATCTTGAGAAGCGGCGCGAAGCATTGATCAGGGCTATCCTGCCGAAAATAGAAGAAAAGATGGGTCCAGTGGAGCTTGTTGTAAATTTGGTTGAGAAGATTGATAGGACCAAGGCCGGGAAACATCGTTTCGTGGTAAACGAAACGGCGAGCAAAGGGGGGGATCTTCATGCAAGCGGATAACCTTCCTATTCCGGTCATTATGTACCATACCGTTGGTCGGGTTATGGAGGATTGGAAATGGTCCTTTCTCACCGTGCCGAAGGATACCTTTGCCGATCATCTGAAGTGGCTGAAAAAGTATGGTTACAGGACCATAGACATCGACGAGTTGCAGGCGCATGTCCGCGGAGAACGGCCTTTGCCCCGGCGTTCTGTTTTTCTGACCTTTGACGACGGCTATGTGGACAACTGGACCTATGTTGCCCCACTATTAGAACGGTACGGCTTCAAAGGTACGGTCTTCATGAATCCTGATTTCGTCGACCCGCGTGACATCGTACGGCCAAATTTACATGATGTCTGGGACGGAAAGATTGAAGAGGATGCCTTGGAGACGCGCGGATTCATGTCCTGGCCGGAACTGAAACTCCTGGCGGGAAACGGACCGTTGTCCGTGCATTCCCATGCTATGACCCATACCTGGTACCCAATAAGCGCTAAGATTGTTGATTTTCATCATCCCGGTGACGGCTACTACTGGCTCGATTGGAATAGGTATCCAGAAAAAAAGCCGTTCTATCTGCTTGATCCGTCGAAAACAGAGGTGCCGTACGGCGTACCTGTCTACGAGCATGAAAAGGCACTCGGTGCAACCCGATATTTCCCAACCCCTGAAGAGGAAGCGATCCTTGTTGATTTTGTGAAACAAAGGGGAGGGGCAGCATTCTTCAACTCCCCAGACTGGCGACAGCAACTCATGCAAAAAGTGGAGGATTTCAGAAAGAGATCCGCTGACCCAGGACGTAGCGAGTCACCGGAAGAAAGAAATGCGCGCTACCGTTTTGAGTTAGTGAGGGCTAGAGAGATCCTTGAAGATCGTCTTGGGAAAAAAGTCCATTTTCTTTGCTGGCCTGGAGGCGGTTATGATGAGGCATCCCAAGAGGTTGCTTTGAATGTTTATGCCGCGATAACATTAAGCTCGCGTGATGTTTCAGCAATTCGGAACAGGGTGGGAGATGATCCGAAGTTGATCAAACGGTTCGGGGTTCCCGGCATAGTGCGCAATGGGAAAATATTTTATCCCGGTGGCCGTTATCTTGTCCGTTACCTTGAAGAATATCAAGGAAGCCTGTTTTCCCGGCGGCGGCGACAAGTTTTGAAGGCGCTTGCGCTGGTCAGATATTTTTACATGGACGGCCTATTTGCCAAAGAGGGGAGGATTCAATGCCTGAAATGATGAATAAAAAAGAGCCACGACTGGCTTTCGTAAGCTATCTGAGCAGATCGGGCTCAACCCTTCTTTGCAAGCTCCTCGATCAATTTGCTGATATCGCCGTCGGGATCGAGGCGGGTTTCCCCGGGGCGATTACGAAATTGGTCCCGAAAGAATATGAAATCATTCAAGATGGGAATCAGTTGAATAGTTATCTTGATGAATTATTTGAAGATATACGTTTTAAGGAATGGAAGGTGGACCGAAAGGCATTAGTCAGAAAATTAACGGAACACGGTTATCCCCTTACCTTCAGGGACATCTTGCTGAGTTGTCTGAAGGAATATTTTGGAAATACAGGGGCCCAGGTTTTTGTGCATAAGGCAGGATATTATGTCGATGTCCTCAATACTGCTGAGAAAACATTTCCGGGCGCTAAACATATTTTTGTGGTTCGCGATCCGCGGGCCATTTTTAATTCTCAAAAAAACGCACGCTGTATATATACCGGAAAATCAATGGGGCATTCTTTGCCATATTTTGTCTGGCAATACAAAAAAAGAATTAAGATTCTTTCTGATAACGCGACCAACAACAGCCTCCTTTGCGTGCCTTATGAAAGCCTCATCGGAGATCCTGCGCTGTGGATTAGAAATGTTTTGAGATACTTGGATGTGAGCGAAGAGAAAAAGGAAACAGGAGCTTCCTATTCAGATAAAATTCCTGAAAATCAGCAAGCCCTTCATGTGAATGTCCGCTCTGATCCCAATGCGAAAAGTTTAGAAAAATGGAGGAGCGGGTTGCTGCCGTTTGAGTTGAAGTTTATTCAGGCAAGGCTCGCGTCGGAGATGGCAGCATATGGCTATGAGCCCATCGATGTGCCTCCTCTTTCAGTAAAAGACAGGATGGCGATTTTGCGGAGTGGATATTACTATATGAAATTGTTAGCGAAAGATCTGCTACAGTTTGGGGACGGCAGATAGGAGCGAGAAAAGAGGAAGAGCCGAAGGTTAAGGCTGTTTGTTCTCACAACCAAAAGAGGGTTGCTTTTGTTAAGGCAACCCTCTTTTGGTTATAATACGCTTTTTTTCGTTCCTTTCCTTTGTGGTGAGGCAAGGAGATGGGGATGGTCACTGCGTCAGTAAAGGCAGAGTCGTTTTGTTTTGATCGATAACGGGGCCCTGCCAAGGGGTTTTGGCATATTCCTTTTTGATCAGGATCGCCCCCTCGCTCAAGCCAATGGTTATTTCCGTAACAACCGGCCCAAAGGTGTTGTCTTCGAGCAAACGGCGGTATTCCCCCCCTAATTGATATGTGCGTGGTTCTGTGCCGAGCTCGGAAAGCGTCGTGTTGTTTGAATATTCATACCGAACAATCACAAGTCCCTTGGTGTATTCTCGGGCCAGGACATAGCGTCCTCGCGGATCAGTTCTGTTGAGGGTAGCGTTCCATGAGCCAGGGGCCTCTGTTTCGACGAGAAAAGCCCTGTCAGTATTGGGAACTCCCCAGAAATCGTTTTCGCCTCGGACAACCGGGGTGCCGATGTCAAATTCCATCATTTTGTCCCAATGCGAATCCGCATACGTCGGGTCGGGCCCATATTTAGAGGCAGTTCCGTAATGAATAGCCGAAAAGGTGGTCGGCGAGTTGAAGAGATAGAGTGAGCCGATCATAAACTGCTTCCCGCCAATAGGAGGCGTTTTGCCATAGTGGTACCAGGCGGTGTCCAGATGGTTGAAGAAGAAGAAATCATTTTGGGCGCCTGCATCGTAATGTTTTTGGAAGTAGTCTCTGATGACGTAGTAGTTTTTACTCGGAGAGGCAACATACTCGATGGTGCCGGCGTTGAGTTTGTTTGCCGCAAACTGATCTTCGCAACCAAATTTATAGGTATTGTATGTATAGCTCAGCTCCCCAAAATTCGGGATGATATAAATCATTGATTTTCCAGTTTTTGACTTCAGATATTCTCTTAGGTCGCCAACATAGAGGGCTACTTGTTCCGCGTACCACGCTTTGGCTGTTTTGTCGTCCGTGGTGTACCCTGCGTTGCGCACCTCGATCATGTGGTGCATGTTCGGCAAGTAGCCAACAACGTCAAAGGCCCCCTGGTAGGTGTCGAGCATTACGCCATCGGCATATTTATTTGTTGTTCCCTCTGCGGTTATTACGTCCAGAATATAGGCCTTGTAAGCACCTTTCCAAGCGGCGGAGAGATGATTCATGCGCGGTTCGAATCCGGCATTCCAATATTGGAATATCCTCGCTTCTTCAATGGTCTTTGCCTTACCTCCTCCATAGCCCAAGGCGATGTAATAGTTGCTGGACAGGCCATCAGCAAGGAGAACGCCGTTAACGTCACAAACCCTGTCAGAAGGGGTCCCTGTGCCCGAGGTTTTAACCACCTTGACCCTGGTTTTGACCACGGTGTCGTAATAGTAATGAAGGTAGAGGTCTTCTGGGTTGTAACTGTTTTGTTTTGCCCAAGAGACCATGAAGTCTTGCATTGGAAGAAAAGTGAAGGCCTGGAATACCACATAGGGAATGAGAATGACGTTGGGGTTAGCAGCCTTCAACGTGTCATACTGTGCTTCGGAGATTTTTTTTGTTTGCCATTCTCCGATGCCGACGAGGACATCGTGATGGGTCGCCAGCCATTGCAGCTGTTCAGTGTCGCGTGGATATCCATAATCAAAACCAAATGTTTTGAAGTGGGGCCATAGTTGTGCAAAGCACAGTGAAGGGAGAAAGAACAGCAGTGTAAATATAATCTTTCCAAGGGAACGGGATTTCATTGTATTTTCCTCTCTGGTCAAAGAGTTGCTATTTCAGTATGCCGGCAGTCAGATTGTCCGCAAACATGTCCGCATCGGCTGGGCCCTGGTTGAATCTGAGGCCTGCGTGTTTGCCTGTGGCGTATTTGGCGTCCGATTTTTCCAGGGCCAGTTTGCCGTTGACAAAGATCCGTACCGTGGTGCCCTCCGCCTCCATGCGTAATTTGTATGTCCCTTCGGCGTAGGCCCCGCCGGAACGGGCAAGCCAGAGTTTCGTGCTGCCGGAGGCGGCGGCGAGATTGATATATCCACTTTCAAAATAGGCAAGGTAGCCTGTGCCGGTTGCAATGTCTCCCCGCAGGAGCAGGCCGGCGCCCTGGCTCTTTCCTGAGTAGCGGGCGTCGGCCTCGACAAACTGGTCGTCGCTTTCGATGGGAGTTTTGGAAAGTACCCTGGTGTCGCTGTATGCCTTACCGTGCGCAGCGCCGTTGACCACCGACATGACACCAATGATCGGGGTATAGCTTGCCGAAGTGTCTGCGGAGAAGTCGTCCACCATGTCGGTGGAGAAGATGCCCGCGGCCAGATTGTCCGCGTACATATCGGCATCTACCGCGCCCTGGTTGAAGCGAAGGCCCACGTATTTGCCGGTGGCGTATTTGGTGTCCTGCCGCTCAACCATAAGTTGGCCGTTGACAAAGATGCGGATGGTGCTGCCTTCCGCCTCCATGCGCAGTTTGTACGTCCCGTCGGCGTATGTTCCACCGGCGCGTCCTAGCCAGGTTTTCGAGGCGCCTGATATGGCTGCGAGGTTGATGTACCCGCTTTCAAGATAGGCGAGGTAGCCGGTTTTCAGTGTGGAATCAACCCGGACGAGTATCCCTGCTCCCTGTGATTTCCCGGAGTAGCGGACATCCGCCTCCACGTATTGATCATCCCTGTCCAGCGGGGTTTTGTGGAATACCCTCGTGTCGGTATATGCCTTGCCGTGGGCCGTGCCGCCGGAAACGGTGAGTGCGCCGTTGATCACGGTGTAGTTGGCCGAGGTGTCCACGGAAAAGTCGTCGGAGAACCGGCTCACCGGCGTGGTTGCCGCGACCTTGGTCGCCGTGATTGTTACATTGGTTTGCGCCTTGGCTCCTGAATTGTCCCATACCGTCAGGGTGGCGACATAGGTGCCGGCTATCCCATACTGATGGGAAACGGTCAGGCCGCTGCCCGTGGTGCCGTCGCCGAAGTCCCATTCGTAGGCGGTAATGGTTCCGTCCGCGTCAATGGAACCGGCGCCGGAGAAGGATGTATTCAACGGCGCCACCCCGGTCAACGGGCTGGCCGTTATGACGGCGGTGGGCGGTTGATTGAGGGGCACCGGCGCCGTGACCGTGATGACGGTCTGGGCCGAGGCGGTTTTCCCTTCGTTGTCGGTGACGGTCAGGATTGCCGTGAAGGTACCGGTGGAGCTGTAAGTGTGGTTTACAAAAGCGCCTGTTCCGGAATAACCGTCACCGAAATCCCAGGAGTATTGGCTTATGGTGCCGTCGCTGTCGGTGGAGGATGATCCGTCCAGGAGAACCGCGAGGGGCGCTTCGCCGGAACTGGTTGTCACATAAATCGATGCCACCGGCGGGGTGTTCAGCACCTCCTCGCCCGTGACATTGACGCTGGCCTGGGCGGAGGCGGTGCCGCCGTCGTTGTCCGTGACCGTGAGGCGGACCGTGTAGGTGCCGGGAACCTTATAGATGTGGTTGGTGGTCGCATAGGGAGAGGTCGCGCCGTCACCGAAATCCCAGCTGTACGAGGCGATGGTGCCGTCGAAGTCATAGGAGCCGGCGGCGTCGCAGTCCAGGATCAGGGGGGCGTCCCCTGAGGTGGAAGAGAGTTTCAGGCTCGGAATGGGCGGCACATTGCCGTTGTCGTCCTCGGCCGGGACATCGACGATATAGGGAGCTGAGGGGGTGCTTTCCCCTCCGTACGCATCCACGCCGGTGACGGTGAAACTGTTCTGTTGCCCGGTCTCAAGGTAGACATTGAGGTCGGCGAAAAAGAGCGCGGGATCCTGAAAGGTGCCGATGAGCTGCCCGTTCTGGTAAATGTTGTAGCCCGCCAACCCAGGAGGGAGGGTTTGGTAGGACCACTCCATGTGGAGCGGCTGCAGAATCGCGGCCCGGGAGGGGATGGGCGCCCAGAGGCCCAGCAGCAAAGCAAGCAGGCAGCAAAGCCTTGCCTTGAAGGCCGTGGGTCGCTGCTGCGACCAGAGAAACTTCGGAGATGGTTTTCGCGTGAAAGTGATCATTTTTCGGCACCTTTGACAAGTTTTGTCACCTGCTCGTTGTTGAGCAGGCTCAGATGCCGTGGAGGATTTTTTCGACTCTGGTACATCCTCCCCGGCAACCCCGCTACCGTATCTCCGGGTTTTGATAATTCCGGAAACTTAGGCCGGTGGCTTTGCGTCCCATCCTTTCAGAAGGTTTGCCTTTATCGTTCGCGTGGTTTTTATGCGAAATGCGTGCCAGTGGGAACGAAAAGTCAGACCTTCGGATGGGCTGGCGAAAAATCATCCCTGCCCGGGTTTTGTTTTTTCGATCCTGTGGCTGATGGTCCAGTTGATCCAATCATACTGTTTTTCGGAAAAGTCGGTTTTCTTCATCTCCAGAAAGGCCTTGAGCTGGTCGATATTCTCAAAGGTCACCGAATAGAATCCCGTTGCCCTGGCGCCCCGGCCCAGGAGGGAAAATTTCCCTGCCTTGTCGACCCCGATCATGATGTCATGGTTTTTGTAGATCACCGACGAGTCGGCCATGGTTATGGTGCCGTATTTTTCATGGTACACGTACCTGGCGGCGAAAAAGCTCATCACCACGAAGATGATGAAAAGAAGGGCGGTTGCCGATTTGGCCACCAGACCGAAGGATTGCGGGTTGAAGATGTCCTTGAGGGAAAGGGGGATGTACTGCTTGATGGCGCGGTCGATCTCGTTGTGTTTGGCCAGGCTTGCTTCGACCACCAGATTCGTGTAATTTTCGATGTCCTCTATGGCCTGCCGGTCCATGGGATCCGCCATGGCCACGGAAAGGATGTTGTGGTTTTTCCTGCCGAGGGGGATGAGGCTGTATTTCTGACAGAGGTAGCGGGGAACCGCCGAGCGTACTTCGTTGGAGAATTTTTCATCGATATTGATGATGGGCACCTCAAGCTGCTCGGCCAGGGCCTTGAGCAACTGCTCGTCGTTGAGGTAGCCCATCTTGATGAGAAGGTAGCCGAGCCGCCGTCCTCCGCTCACCTGCAGGCGAAGTGCTTCATTGATCTGATCCTGGGTAACAAGTTTTTTTTCAAGAAGTAATTGTCCAAGCTGTACTTTTGCTTTCATTGCCTGTTATCTCCAGATTAGAGGTTATGAAGGATTTTTTTCATGATTCGTTGCTTGTGCGAATCGTTCTTGATCAGCCCCCCTGCCATGATGTCCAGCCGATGAGGAATAGGGAATTCCTCTCCAATCTATAAAGCAAAAAATATGCCCGGGCCGGGTGCGGGGTGGAAATCATGAGATTACAAGGTGTTAGGGGGTTGTGGGGAAGAAGAGTGGCTGCTGAACCGGGAAAAACAGTGTATTTTTCCGTTTTTTGGAAAAAAGTTTGCCTGTTCGCTGGAATTGTAATTGTATTAAATGGTTATCAGCGAAAACCCTGTTTGTGATTCCGGTTTTCCGGAGAAGCGTGTTTGTCTTGCGCCGGTTTTTTCCTTTTTGGCCGGGCGGGTGGTTGTGGTAGCATGTTCTGGGCCGATCGGGATGGCTTTCGGGAAGAGAAACGCATGAGGCATGCGTTGTTCGGGTGATAAGGAGAAGAAGACCCATGAATATTGAAAAGGATGAAAATGTTGTCTGGCATGATACCTCTGTCTGTCGGCGCGACCGGGAAAAAATGCTTGGCCATCGCAGTGTGAATCTCTGGTTTACCGGGCTGTCCGGCTCGGGCAAGTCCACCCTGGCCCACGCCGCCGCCAGGAGGCTGCACGATTTGCGCTGCCAGGCCTATGTTTTTGACGGGGACAACATCCGGCACGGCCTCTGCGCCGATCTCGGCTTCAGCATCGAGGACCGGCATGAGAACATCCGCCGCATCGCCCAGGTGGTGAAGCTCTTTCTCGACGCGGGGGTGATTTCTCTTTCCGCCTTTATCTCTCCCATGCGCACCGACCGGAAGATGGTGCGGGATTTTCTCGGCGCGGGGGATTTTCTGGAGATATATTGCAAGTGCTCCCTTGAGGTCTGCGAACAGCGGGATGTGAAGGGGCTCTACAAAAAGGCCAGAGAGGGGAAAATCAAGAATTACACGGGGATCTCCTCACCCTATGAGGAGCCGGTCGGTCCCGATCTGGTGATCGACACGGTGAATACCTCCATAGAAAGCGGCGTGGACGAGATCATCAATCTGCTGATCGCCAGAAAGGTCATCAGCGTCTGAGGTGCGGCCGCAGGGAGCAACGGGGCGGCGAGGGGGCAGGGGCTCATGGACATGGCGGGAACAAGGTCAGCTTCGGGTACGGGGCATGAAGCCGTGGTGGCTGAACTCGAGGTGCTTCTGCGGCGCAGGCTCCGGCCGCTTTTTGAACTCTACGGGCTCGATTTTGAAAACCTTCTCATGCCCCTGAAGTGGAAGCCCATCGTGCTGGTGATCGGCAATTACTCCTCCGGTAAATCCACCTTCATCAACGAGCTGCTCGGACAGACAATACAGAGGACCGGCCAGTCCCCCACCGACGACAGCTTCACCATCCTGGCCGGCGTTGAGCCGGGTGAGGTGCTGCCGGAGATTCCGGGCAGCACGGTGATCAGGGACCCGGCTCTGCCCTTTGCCGGCCTCGGAAAGTTCGGCGAACGGCTTGAGGCCCACCTCCGCCTCAAGCATGTCGATTCCCCCTTTCTCGACAGGATGGTGATCATCGATACCCCCGGCATGCTCGATTCGGTCACCGAGCGGGACCGCGGCTACGATTATCTTGGGGTGGTGGGCGAACTGGCGCGGCTTGCCGATATCATCATCCTGATGTTCGACCCCTTCAAGGCCGGGACCATCAAGGAAACCTACCAGGCCATCAGGGGCACCCTGCCGGGCAGCACCAGCGAAGACAGAATACTCTATGTGCTGAACCGCATCGATGAATGCGACAGCTCCGCCGATCTGGTCCGCTCCTACGGCACCCTCTGCTGGAACCTTTCCCAGATGACCGGCCGCAAGGACATCCCCAGGATCTTTCTGACCTATTCCCCCGGACTGGCCGAGAACGCCGCGGCCTTCGCCGTCTGGGACGGCGAGCGGCGGGATCTGATCGAGGCGATCCGCGAGGCGCCGGCCAAGAGGGTCAACCATATCCTCCAGGACGTGGAGCGCGAGGTGAGGGGCCTGCGCCTTGAGGTCGAGGCCCTGGCCCGATTCAAAAGCGGCTTTGGCGCGCGCCTGAAAAACATCCTCAACTACGGGATGCTGGCGGTGCTCGCTCTTTTTTTCTTCGGGGATCTGCTGTTGAAGGCCCTGACCGGGGTGCCGGAAACGCCGCTGCTGGTCGGGCTGCTTTCCGGCCGGGTGAGTCCCGAGTCCTTCCTGCTGCCCTTCTCCGTTGCCGGCCTGTTGTTTTTTCTGCTCTATCTCGTGGTGAAGCGGTTCGTGCTGCCCCGCTTCGTCAGGGAGGCATGCGGGCAGGTTGACGGCCTGGTTCTCCTGGACAACGCATACAAGAAGGATATCTGGAGCCGGGTGCGGGAAAGGGTTCTCCGCCGGCTGGGCGCCGAGCCGCGGAGGCTCCTGTGGCGGGCGCACCGTCGCCATCTGCGCAGGATCGAGCGCTTCCTGGACAAGGATCTGCGCCGCTATTATCAGCACGGGGAAAAATCAGGCCGGCCATAATGGCGGCCCGTTGCAAAACGGGCTCCTGGCGGCGGATGCGGCGCCGAATGGTGCCGGCTCTGAGAGAGCCGGGAAATTCGTGGGGTTGGCCGCAATCTTCCGTGGCCGACCGGCGGTCGGAAAAACCGGGGGAGGTTTTTTTCAATCGACCGGATGGCCCCCGGCCGGTCTGCTAATCGTTGTACAGTTCCGGCTTGTGCCGGATGATCTGCGCATCCACCAGATAGATGACATCCTCGGCAATGTTGGTGGCATGGTCGGCAATACGTTCCAGGTGCCGGCCCACCGAGAGCGCATGCAGCAGGTTGTTGACATGCTCGGTGTCGGTGGTGAGCATGCCCCTGAGCTTTATGTACATCTCCCGGTTCATGGCGTCCATCTTGTCGTCCGAGGCCCGGATCTGGTGGGCCAGGCGGACGTCGAGGTTGACCAGCGAGTCGATGCTTTCGGTCACCATCTTTTCCGCCAGCGAGACCATGGGCGAGAGATCAAAGGGGATTTCGAAGCGTTCCTGGCCGCAGAGATACAGGCCCCTTTCCGCGATGTTCACCGCGAGGTCGCCGATGCGTTCGAGGTCGCTGTTGATCTTCAGCACCGCCACGATGAAGCGCAGATCAATGGCCACCGGCTGATAGAGCGCGAGAATCTTCAGGCAGTCCTCTTCGATTTCCACCTCCATGTCGTCGATCTCCCGGTCGCCTTTGATCACGGCATTGGCCTTGTTGACATCGCGGTTGATCACGGCGAGGGTGGCCTGGTATACCCGGTCCTCGACCGCCTCGCCCATACTGATGATCTTCGCTTTCAGCTTTTCGATATCGTGCTGCATGTGTTTAGGCATAATTGTTCTCCATGCTCATCCGAAGCGGCCGGTGATGTAGTCTTCCGTCTGTTTTTCCTTGGGATTGGTAAAGATTCTCGGGGTGGCGTCAAATTCTATGAGCCTGCCTTCATAGAAAAAGGCGGTAAAGTCGGAAACCCGGGCCGCCTGTTGCATATTGTGGGTGACGATGACGATGGTGTAGTTGTTGCGCAGCTCGCCGATCAGATCCTCGATGCGGGTGGTGGATTTGGGGTCGAGCGCCGAGGCCGGTTCGTCCATGAGCAGGATCTTCGGCCCCACCGCCAGGGCGCGGGCGATGCAGAGGCGCTGCTGCTGGCCGCCGGAAAGCCCCATGGCGTTGTCGTGCAGCCGGTCCTTGACCTCTTCCCAGATGGCGGCCTGTTGCAGGCTCTGTTCGACGATCTCGGTCAGTCGGTTCTTGTCTTTCATGCCGTGGATGCGCGGGCCGTAGGCGACATTGTCGAAGATCGATTTGGGGAAGGGGTTTGATTTCTGAAAGACCATGCCCACCTCCTTGCGCAGCTCCACGACATTGGTGCCGTTGGCGTAGATGTCGGAGCCGTTGATCCGGATTTCTCCCTCGACCCGGCTGGCGGTGATGGTGTCGTTCATCCGGTTCAGGCAGCGCAGGAAGGTCGACTTGCCGCAGCCGGAAGGACCGATCAGGGCCGTGACCTGCTTGGCCGGGATGTCCAGGGTGATATCAAAAAGAGCCTGTTTTGCCCCATAGAAGAAATTGACATGCCGGGTGGTGATGACGATGTCGAGGTCTTGCGGGAAAATGGATTTTTCTACCATCGGAATTTTTTCCTGAAATGTGTTCGAATGATGATTGCGCCAAGGCTCAAGCCCAGAACCAGGAGGAGGAGAATCAGGGCTGTTCCGTACTGCATGTTTTTAAGCCGGTCCGCTTCCGGATGCTGGGTGGCCAGGATATAAAGGTGATAGGGCAGCGCCATGACCTGGTCGAAAACCGACTTGGGCAGCTTGGGGAGGAAAAACGCCGCCACCGTGAGGAGGATGGGGGCGGTTTCCCCGGCGGCCCGGCCGATTCCCAGGATGGAGCCGGTGATCATGCCGGAGAGGGAGTAGGGCAGGACATTGGTGCGGATGGTCTCCCATTTGGTGGCGCCCAGGGCCAGGCTGGCGTCCCGGAAGCCTTTGGGCACCGCGCGCAGGGCCTCTTCGCTGGCCACGATGATGGTGGGCAGCACCATGCAGGCCAGGGTGAGGCTGCCGGCCAGAATGGAAGGCCCGAAGCCGCAGAAAAGCACGAAGAGGCCCAGGCCGAACAGGCCGAAGACGATGGAGGGCACGCCGGCAAGGGTGATGATGGCCAGGCGCACCAGATTGGCGAAACGGCCGTGCCCTGCATATTCGGAGAGATAAATGGCGCCGCCCACTCCCAGGGGCAGGGAGACGGCGATGGTGCCGATCACCAGATAGAAGGTGCCGACAATGGCCGGCAGAATGCCGCCCGCCGCTCCGCTGCGTCGGGGAAAGGTGCTGACGAAGCCCCAGTTGAGGGCCGGCATGCCGTTTTTGATGATGTCGAAAAGGATATAGCCGATGATCAGCACCACGCAGTAGGTGATAAGGCGCAAGCTCAGCAGGACAAATTTTTCCCTGGTGTTGTTCATTTCATCATCCCGTATTTTTTCAGGACGCGCTGGGCGATGATATTGAGGGCGAAGGTGATGAAGAGCAGGATGATGCCGATCCAGAAAAGCGCCTGGTAATGGACGGAGCCGAAGGGCACCTCCCCCATCTCCGCCGCGATGGTGGCGGTCATCGTCCGTACCGATTCCAGGGGGGAAAAGGTGACGATGGCCGAGTTGCCGGTCACCATCAGGACCGCCATGGTCTCGCCGATTACCCGGCCGATGCCGAGCATCACCGCGGCGACGATGCCGGGCAGGGCCGCCGGCAGGGTGACCCGGAAGATGGTCTGCAGATGGCTGGCGCCCAGGGCGAGGGAGGCGTTTTTCAGGGCATAGGGCACGCTGGCCAGGGCGTCCTCGGAGATGGAAATCACGGTGGGGATGGCCATGAGGGAGAGGAGCAGGGCGCCGGTGAGGCCGGTAAGCCCGGTGCTCAAGCCGAAAATCTCTTTCACCAGGGGAGCGACCACGATGAGGCCGAAGAAGCCGAGAACCACCGAGGGGATGCTGGCGAGGATCTCGATGAAGGGCTTCAGGCATTCCCGTTCCACGGGCCGGGCGATTTCGGCGATGTAGATGGCGATCAGGACCGAGGTGGGCACGGTGATGAGCATGGCCAGCACCGTCACCAGGGCGGAGCCGGAAAGCAGCGGCCCCACCCCGTAGCGTTCCTTCAGGAAGGAGACCGGGATCCACTGGTTGTCGAAGAGTTTCGCCAATCCCGGTTTCAGGACAAAGGGGCCCGCCTCCTTGAAGAGAAAGAGGAAGATCAGGCCGACGATGAGGACGCTGGTCGACGCCGCGCCGACCAGCAGTATCCGCATCATCCTGTCCGTGAAGATGGCTCTATTGGACCGGGACATATCCCGCTTTCCTCACAATGTCCTGCCCGGCCGGGCTCAGGCAGAAATCGACAAACTTTTTGGCAACGCCCTGGGCATCGCCGTTGGTGTAGAAAAACAGGGGCCGGGAGATGGCATATTCGCCGGAGCTGATGGTCGCCTCGCTGGGAGCGACCGGAGCGGCCTGACCCTCGGCCTGCACGGCCAGGGCCTTGACGGTACCCTGGGACTCTGCGGCGAAACCGAGGCCGACGTAGGCGATGGCCCATTTGTCCGAGGCCACGGCCTGGATGAGCGCCGAGGTGCCGGGAAGAAGACGGGCGGAGGCGGTGTAATCCTCTTTGTTGAGAACATGCTCCTGGAAGAAGATGAAGGTGCCGGAGCTGGACTCCCTGGAGAGCACGATGATCGGCGCGTCAGGGCCGCCGACCTCCTGCCAGTTCGTCGCCTTGCCGGTGTAAATCAGGCGAAGCTGGTCGGTGGTCAGGCTGTTGACGGGGTTTTCCGGGTTGACCACCAGAACGATGCCATCCCGGGCGACCGCGATCTCCTTGGGAGAAATATTGCTCGCCTGGGCCTGCTTCAACTCCTTTTCCTTCATGGCCCTGGAGGCGGCGCAGATATCGGTGGTGCCGTTGAGCAGGGCGGCGATGCCGGTGCCGGAACCGCCGCCGGTTACGGAAATGTCGACATTCGCGTCGGTTTTCATGAACTCTTCGGTCCAGGTGCTCACCAGATGGACCATGGTGTCCGAGCCCTTGATGGAAAGGTACTGGGTTTGCGTCTTTTTCTGGCCGTTTTCTTCCGGGGCGGAACCGCAGCCGGCAAGGAGGGGGATGAGCAGAAGGCTTAGGGCAAGGGCGATGAGTCGTTGCATGACAGACACCTTTTCATGTGGGGGCCAAACAGCGCCGAATATGGTTTTGGGAAGGGGGGCTTCCCGCTTTTCTCATATTTTTCGCGAGTCCGTTACGTGTGGCAGGTGGGGCGGCTTTTGCCCCTGGGAACATCCATTTCCCCATGGCCGGTCCGGCAGGATTTTTTTGTGCAAGTCATTGGCCAAAGCCTTCTCCGGCCAACCTGCCGTTGAAAAACCAGGGCTGATTTTTTCGACGGAGTGTCAAGTTGCACGGATTCGATACCAGAATTTCATCCTGTTTGCCAGAGTAAAAAATCACTTTGTGATTGTCGCACATCCGGGCAGGGAAAAACAATCCTTTCCTCCCGCTTTTCCTCGCCGGAAAGCGGGGATGGCCCAAGGAATCATTCCGGCCTGCGCAGCTTGCTCAGCCAGTATTCCATCTGTTTGCCAGCCGCCTCCCTGCCGCCCAGGCCAAAGGCCAGCGCGATGGTGACTGAAACCGCGCCCAGGGTGAGGCCGAAGGCCAGGTTGACGATGTCGTCGGCAATCCCCATGGCGCGCAGGCCCATGGCCAGTACCAGGCCGAGGATGGCGATCCTGGCGATATTGGCGAGGCCTTTGTTGTCGGCGGTTTTGGTGAGGGCGTTGTAGGCGAGGGTCGCCACGAAGTTGCCCACCGCCAGGATGACGAGGCCCAGGATGATCTGCCCGGAAAATTGAAGAAAATCGCTGAGGATTTCCGAAAGCTGGGGCATGGAAAGCTGTTCCACCGCGGAAACCGAGGCGGCCAGCATGATGAAGAAGAAGGCGATGCCGCCGCACAGCCTGGAGAACGAGGTTTTGTCGCCGACAATGCCGGTGATGCCTACTTGGGCGGGCAGGGTGTCCGCGCCGATGTTTTGCAGCAGTTCCGTGATGATGGAAGTGACAAAACGGCCCACCACATAAGCGACGGCCAGGATCAGCATGGCGGCCAGGATTTTCGGAATGGCAATGAGGATTTCCGCCAGCATCTGGGTGGAGGGCACGGAGATGGCCTCGATCTTCAGGGCCTCCAGGGCGGAGATCAGCACCGGCACGAAGATGACGATGAAGATCATCTGCGAGAGAAGCTTGGAGATGCAGAACTCCTGCCCCAGGCCGATCCTGAGGGAAAGCCTGTCCAGGCTCTTGGCGACGACTTCGACGGCGCTCGAAACGATTCTGGCGATGACGTAGCCGACAAAGCCGATGAGCAGGGCCGCGACCAGATTGGGGATGACCCCGAGGAAATTGTTGAACATGTTCTTCACCGGGTCCAGTACGCCCTGAACCCCGAGGATATCCAAGGTCAGGAGGAGAACCCAGAGCAGGAGAAAGTAGTAGCAGAGATTGGTGATGAACTGCTCAACGCCGATGACATTACCGGTTCTCGCGCTTAAGCGGGCATCGATATTGACGGCGGCAAGAAGCCTGGCAAGGCCCTTTCTGAGGATGCCGGACAGGGAAAGCCCCAGCAGAAAGATCAGAAGAGCGCCGAAAACGCTGGGCAGATAGGCGCCCAGTGTTTCCAGAAACGGATTGATGAACAGCTTGACATCCTCCATACCCTTACCCTCCCCGAAGTGTTGTTTGCCGAGCGTGAAATTGCCTGCGTATCGTCTAATATATGGAAAAACCGAGGTTGTCATCAGAGTTTTTCCGGGTGGAAGATTTTTTTTTCAGGTTTTCACGGGGCCACGCCCCAGGCGGCCCCTCTTTTTCCCCGCTGCCTGGCCGGCAGGGCTTTGGCTCCCGGCAAAAATCGGTTATGCTTGACAGACATGGGTTTGCCGGCTTCCGCACGGAGCCGGCAAAAGGCGGCGACACATCCCTGTGCAGCAGGCACGTTTTTCGGCGGGCTGTTAAAGACTACCATCCGGAGCGAAACGCAATGGGTTGTCCTTGCGGCAAACGGCAAGAGGAGGAGAGCGGATGAATTTTCATTATGAGCGGCTGCTCGAACTGGGGGGACCGGGAGTCGCGGTGGTCATCATCGTGGCGCTGGGTATTCTTGTGTATTTTATCCTGAAAAAAGCGCTCGTCACCCTTTTGGGCCAGCAGGCAATCACCCATCCGCTGTATGTCGTCATCAGGAATATCCTCAAATGGCTCATCTTCACCGTGGTGGCCGTCATTGTCCTGCAGCAGATCGGAATCGGCATCACCTCGGTGTTTACCGCGCTTCTCACCGTGGCCGGCATGGTGGCCATCGGTTTTATCGCCGTGTGGAGCATTCTCAGCAATATGTTCTGCGCGCTGTTTCTCATCCTCTTCAAGGTGTTTCAGGTCGGCGACGAGATAGAGGTGGTGGAGCCCGTGGGCGGGGAGGGGTTGCGCGGCACGGTGCTCGGCTTCAACCTGATGTTCACCACCCTGGGCGCGGGGGAGGCCGACCCCCGGGGCGGTTTTACCACCCAGATCCCCAACAACATCTTTTTCCAGAAGGCGATCCGCCGCCGGCCGGGAGCCAGAACGGAAAGCCTCGGCAAGCATCTGCTCGGCAAGCCGCTGCCTTTCAAACTCAATGAGGAGTGAAGGGCAAGGGGGACGCGGCGCAGGAAAAAGCGAAACAGTGGTTGGGCAGGGAAAGAAAAGCCTCGACAAGCGGCGGGGAAAATCTGATAATCGGGCTCGGTTTTGCCGCCACGGCCCTTCGCTGTCCGAGGGGCGGAAAAAGAATGCCGGGGATGAACCCGGTGCCCGGTTCGGGGAGGAGCGCGAGGTGCGTAGGTATGCTTGATGCGGTGCTGCTTGTTGTCGGGTTCGTGCTGCTGCTCGGCGGCGGAGATCTCCTGGTGCGCGGGGCTTCCGCCCTTGCCAAGACCGTCGGCATTTCCCCCCTGATCATCGGCCTGACCATTGTCGCCTTCGGGACCAGCGCCCCGGAGCTTGCCGTGAACATGCTCGCCGCCCTGCAGGGCAACGGCGCCATTTCCTTCGGCAACATCGTCGGCTCCAACATCGCCAACATCGCCCTCATCCTCGGCTGTGCCGCTCTGCTAAGGCCCATCGCCATCGAGGGAAGCGTCATCACCCGGGAGATTCCCATGATGCTTCTTGCCTCCGCCGCCGCCCTGGTCCTCGGGTTCGACGGTTTCCTGCGCGGGGCGACGGACCATTATGACCGGGCCGACGGCCTGGTGTTTCTTCTCTTCTTTGCCGTCTTTCTTTATTACACCATCAGCGAGGTGCTGCAGAAAAGGGAGGAGGATCCCTTTGTCGAGCATGCCCTGTCCGCGAGTCCGGCCAGCCGGTCAAAATCCCTGGTCCTGAATGCGTTCATGGTGCTGGGCGGATTCGTCGCCCTGCTGCTGGGCGGGAAGCTCACCGTGGATGCGGCCGTGGCCCTGGCCACCCTGCTCGGGGTTCCCAAGGTCGTGATCGGGCTTACCCTGGTCGCGGTCGGCACCAGCCTGCCGGAGCTGGTCACCTCGGTCATCGCCACCTGGCGCGGCCAGTCCGATATCGCCGTGGGCAACGTGGTCGGCTCCAACATCTTCAACCTGCTTTTCATCATGGGCTTGAGCGCCTTTGTTTCTCCGGTGCCGGTGCCGGCGGGGGGCGGCGTCGATCTTTGGGTCATGCTGGCGCTTTCCGTGCTCCTTCTGCCGCTGGCGTTGAGGAACAGGAGGCAGATCGGTCGGGGAGGCGGAGTATTCCTGCTGTTTGCCTATGGCCTCTATATTGTATGGCGGTCCGGCGCCATTGCCTTCTTTTGAACATGGCGGCCGGCCATCGGCCCGCTGAAAAGCCATCCCCGGCCTTCTCAACGGCCGCTTGGCTCAAAAAAGGTTCTGGCCGGCCCCACGAATCTTTTGCCCCCTTGCCAGCCGGCAAAATCCGACGGCACATCCCCTGTGCCGCCAACAGCCAGTTTTTCAAGGGGGTGTTCACTCCCTGAGAGGTGAGACCATGCAGTTGAAACGGATAAACAAGATATTGCTCACCGGCCTGGTTGCCGTCTTGCCGGTGACCGGCACCATCTATTTTTTCTTCTGGCTCATGCGTTCCACCGAGAATTTTTTCGGAGTCTTTCTGCAGTTTTTTCTGCCGCAAGGGTGGTACGCGCCGGGGATGGGGGTGATGATCGGCCTTGCCCTCATCTTTTCCATCGGTCTTTTGATGGAACTTTTTTTCGTGCGGGTCATTGTTGACAAGTTCGAGGGAGTCATCTACCGGGTGCCCCTGGTGAAAAGCATCTATGGCTCCATGCGGGAGTTCCTGGCCTTTCTGCTGGAAGGAGGGAAAAGCAAGGGTCCGCGCCAGACCGTGCTGGTCGCGGTCGGCGATACCGGCATGAAGGTGATGGGCTTTGTCACCAAGACCGACCTTTCCTTTCTCGGCCAGGGGTTGGACAGCACCCTGGTGGCCGTCTATTTTCCCCTGAGTTATCAGATCGGCGGCTACACCCTGCTGGTGCCGCGTTCCCTCCTTGAGCCCGTGGATATCCCCATCGATCGGGCGATGAAGTTCGCCATGACCGCGGGCATCATCGAACGGGATGCCCTGCGGGGAAAACAGAACAGCCCGCCCGCGGCGTAACGCCTCTTTCCTGGCCGGCATCCTGCCCGGCGCCGCGGTTTTGCCTTCCGGGGCTCCGGACTCCTCGTCCTTTGTATTCCGATAGGTATAACTACGTATTTTTTGGTTGCTCTTTTTTGCGGCAACGGGTATTTGAACTGCGGGAATGTCGGGCGGGAAAATATTCGTTAACCGGTAAAAAAAGGCGCATGCAAATGGTTGGTTCGGTTTCGCCGGCGGCAAGGGCGTGGGAAAAAAGGAGAGGAGCCGGGCGGCGAAAACAGGCCTGTTGTTTTGCGGAGCAGGGCCGCGGCCCGGGGAGGGCGGCAGGGTGATACTGGCATCATACCGCCTGCTCCTGGCCGACGATCATACCCTGTTGCGGCTCGGGATCAGGAAAATGCTCGAAGCGGAGCCCGCCCTGCGGGTTGTCGGCGAGGCGGCCGACGGGCTTGAACTCCTCGATCTGCTCAAACGCAACCGGGATATCGACCTGATTCTCCTGGATGTGTCCATGCCGAACCTGCAGGGCATAGAGGCGATTCCGTTGCTTCGCAAGCTCTGCCCCAGGGTGAAGATCCTCATCCTCAGCATGCACAAGAACGAACAATACCTCTGTGCCGCCCTTTCGGCCGGAGCCAACGGGTACATCCTCAAGGAGGATTCGGACACGGAACTGCTGCCGGCCATTGCCTCGGTATTGCGGGGACGGTTTGTCATCTCCTCCCGTTTCGCGGAAAAATACCAGGAAGATCCCCTCGGCATCTGCCGGGAGGAGCATCCGGCCAAAGGGGCCGTGCTTTCGTTCCGTGAACTCCAGATCCTGCATCTGGTGGCCGAGGGAATCACCAGCAAGGGAATCGGCGAAAAGCTCAATATCAGCAAGCGTACCGCCGAACACCATCGGGCCAGCCTGATGCGCAAACTGGGGGCCAGCAAGACCGCCGATCTGGTTCGCTACGCCATTCAGCGGGGGCTGATCCCACCGCCCCCGCCCTGAGGTCCGGGGGGGCCGATTCCTCGGAGGCGGGACAAGCCGCCGGAATGCTCATGGGGCATAGAGCATCTTTCGGGTCATGCCGCCGTCGATGATGAAATTCTGGCCGGTGATGAATTGCGCCTCCGCGGAAAGCAGGAAGGCGACCATGCCGGCGACATCCTCCGGGGTTCCCACCCTTCCGGCCGGGTGCTGGGTATGGTCGATGGGCCGTAACGGTTCGTATTCGCGGAGTTCTTTCTTCCGCCAGGCCCGCGTGTCGATCCAGCCGGGGCTGATGCAGTTCACCCGGACCTCCGGTCCCAGGCTGATCGCCAGGGCGTGGGTCAGGGAAAGAAGGCCGCCCTTTGCCGCGGAGTAGGCTTCGGTATTCGCCTCGGATTGCAGGGCCCTGGTTGAGGCGATATTGACAATGGCGCCCCTGCTCTTGCGCAGATGGGGCACCGCATGCTTCGCCATGAGAAAGCAGCCGGTCAGGTTGGTGGCAAGCAGTCGCTGCCAGTCAGTCAGAGGGGTTTTTTCGATGGGGGTGGCGCCGGGATTCGCGATGCCGGCATTGTTGACCACCCCGTCGAGGCGGAGGAAGCGGCGGACGATTTCGTCAATGCAGCCGGCCACCGATTTTTCCTCGGCAACGTCGGTGCGCAGAAGGAGCGCATTCCGGGGATACCCCCATTCCGCCAGGCATTCCTGCCCGGCCTCTTCGTCGATGTCGGCGATCACCACCACGGCGCCCCGGGTCAGGAGCCTGCCCGCGATTGCCTTGCCGATCCCCTGGGCCCCGCCGGTGACGGCGATGACCCGGCCGCTGAAATTCTCCATTTCCTGTTCCTGTTTTTCCTTACAATGGTGTCTCAGCAGTCTTCCCCCGCCTCTGCCGCGAAGTACGCCTTGGTATAGTGATGAACCAGCGGACTCTGTCGCAGCGCGGCAACGGACCACCACTGCAACGTCAGGTGCTGGGGGTCCGGCGCGGCCGTCAGGTTGTCGGCAAGGGTTATCAGAAAGGCGAGGACAACGTAGTGGGTGGTTATGCCCGGGGCGTTGAAATAGTTGTCTTCGTACAGGTGCTCAAAGGCGCCGAGCAGTTTCGGGTTGCGCCCCGAAAGGTCCGAACCGACCTCGGCCAGGGAGATCCTTTGGATGGCCGCGGCGATCCTTTCGTTTTTTTTGATCCTGCCCCCGGGCACGAACCAGGAGTCCCGGGCCGGCCTGTTCCGCCTGAGTCCGAGCAGAACCTCTCCCTGCGGGTTTTTGATGACAAGATCCACGGAGACCAGCGGGGTCTGGTCGATGATCGTGAGAAAGCTGTTTGGAGACGGGCTGTTCGACATGGGGTTGCGTCTGCTGGTTGATGGCGGGTTCTCATCTTCGGAGGGATTTTCTTTTGCCTGGCCGGCAACCCGGGAGAAAGGGAGGCGGCCGGCCGCCTCCCCCCTTGACGGCGCTCAGTTGACGCTGTCGGTAAGCTTTTTGCCGGGCTTGAATTTCACCACCTTCCTGGCGGGGATCTTCATGGTCTGGCCGGTTTTGGGGTTTCTGCCGTTGCGGGCGGCGCGGCTGGACACGGCAAAGGTGCCGAAGCCGACCAGGGTCACGCTGTCGCCTTTTTTCAAGGTGTCGGCGATGATGGTGAGAAGATTGTTCAGGGAAATTTCGGCCTGGACTTTGGTCATGCCGGATTTCTCGGCGATGGAGGCGATCAGGTCTGCTTTGTTCATACTGTTCTCCGTTTTTCCGTTGTTGGATGTTTTCTGTTTTCAGGCCATCCGGATTCTCGGCTGGCCCGGGATAACGCAGGGGCGGTCTCTCAATCATCATGGGCGTGCTGGCCCGGCGGCAGTTCACCTTCCTCTTATGCCTTCGAGATGAAAATCATCGTCGTCACTGTATTCAAAATAGTTACAGAGCAGTTCCTCCCCCTTTTTCAGGGGAATTTTCGCGAACATGGTGTTGGTGTCCCGGTCGTTGGCCACATTTGCGTTTGCGTCGCAGTGGTTCATGAACTGGGCGTTGTCGAGGCAGAGGTGGAAGCTGCCGTTTTCCTTATAGGCGTACCGTTGGAGCATGGCAAAGCTCTGCGGGGCAATGTGTTGTTCCACCTCCCGCCATTTCTCCGGGCTGAAAACCAGATCGACCAGGGGGTTGAATTGCCAGATGACCTGGCCTGCCGCAAGATCCTGGCCGGTGAAAACCCCGATGCCGTGCACGGTGGAGCGGTCGAGGTAGGTGTCAATTGTGAACATGCGACCTGCCGCCGGTTGCAATGGAAAGCAGATAGGTGTGCGGGTCGGGGTTCCGCATTTCCTGGAAGAAAAAATCGCTGCTGTCGTAGGAAAGCAGGTAGTTTTCCAGCAGCTCCTCGTGGGCATAGATGGGCTGGGTTGCCACCTCGGTAAAATCGTCGACAAAGGCGATGTTGTAACGTGCTTCGGAATGGTTGATGAAACGGGCATTGTCGGTTAGGTAAAAATATTTATCGTTCCGTCGGTAGGTGGAGTTGAGCAGGTGCTGGAGTGAGCAGCGGTCCACCTGCCGGCACATGCGGAGAAAGGTTTTTTCGCTGATGATCTTGTCGATGAAACGGTTGAATTTCCAGACCGGGGTCTGGGCCGGGATGTCTTCGGCGGCGTAAAGGCCGATCCCGTGCACCTTGGACGGGGCAAGATAGGTTTTCACGACAAGCATGACGGGGCACCTTGAAAAAAGAAAAGCCGGATCTTTCCTTCAACATAAAAGGGTCCCGGCAGGGAGCAGGGAGAAGGCTTCCTCCGGGTTGGCATTTTATGTTGTGCAGGCGGTATTTTTTTTTGCTGTCAAAAACTTTCGCCGTTTTTCCTTTACGGTATCTGCGTTTGGATATTCTTGGCTATTAAGAAATAAACAGGGCCTTGTCAATGAGATTTCATGGGGTGGGTATTTTTTGGCTATCGTATTGAAATAGCGTGGATGTGATGGTTTTTTGGCGTGGGATCCGCAGGCGGCTCCCCCCCTCTGTCCGCGGGCTGCCGGAGGCCGGGCGGAGGGAGAATTTGCGTGGTAGCTTGTTGATTTTTTGTTTTAATTTTCTTGTCCGCCCGGGGGCTGGCCATCACCAGGCCCGGAGACGGGTCTGGACTTGCGCAAGGTGCCGAGAACAAAACCGCAGAGGCAGCCCACCGCCAGCACGACAAAGAGAAGCAGGGCCCGGGAAAGGGTGAGTTGCCAGAAAAAGAAGCGGATGTCGACGGGTTCGGCGTTCTGCAGAGTGAAGACCAGCATGACCATGAAGAGGGCGATGAGCAGGTTTTTTTTCAATCGCATCGCGATCCTCAGAACCATTTTTTCTTTTTGAAGTACACGAGCATGGCCGCGGCCGTGCCTGCCATCAGGAAGAGGGCGAAGGGGTAGCCGAAGAACCAGTTGAGTTCGGGCATGTTGAAGGGACTTGCCGCGGTGTTGAAGTTCATGCCGTATACCCCGGCGATGAAGGTGAGGGGGATGAAGATGACCGCGAAGATTGTCAGCACCTTCATCACCTCGTTCATGCGGTTGCTCACCGAGGAAAGATAGATGTCGATCATGCCGGAGATGATGTCCCGGAAGGTTTCCACCGTATCGAGAACCTGGATGGTGTGGTCGTAGAGATCCTTCAGGTACATGCGCATGGCATCGCCCAGGAGCTGGGTTTCGTCGCGCTGCAGGCCGCCGATCACCTCCCTGAGGGGCCAGACCGATTTCCGGAGCAGGATCATTTCTCTTTTCAGGTAGTGGACATACTGCAGGGTTTCCGGGGAAGGGGCCGCGATGAGTTCATCCTCGAGTTCCTCGATCTCCTCGCCGATCTTTTCCAGGACCAGGAAGAAATTGTCCACCACCGTGTCGAGGAGAGAGTAGGCGAGGTAATCAACCCCCATTTTCCGGATGCGGCCCTTGTTGCTCCTTATGCGGTCGAGCACCGGGTTGAAGATGTCGCCGTTTCTCTCGTGGAAGGTGAGCAGATAGTTGGGGCCGAGCACGAAGCTGATCTGCTCCATGCGCATTTCCTGGATTTTTTCGTCGTAGCTGATCAGGTTGATGACCAGGAACAGGTATTCGTCGTAATGATCGATTTTGGGGCGCTGGCTGGTGTGGAGGATATCTTCGATGGTCAGGGCATGGATGCCGAATTTGAGGCAGAAGCGGTTCACGGCCTCGGCGTCGTGCAGGCCATGCACCCTGATCCAGGTCATGGTCGGGGTTTCCTTGAGGACGCAGAAGTCTTCGATCCGGGCAGGGGTGCTCTCGGAAAAGGATTCGGTATCGTAATCGATAACCTGGATACCGAACTCCTCGGTAACCCGTTCGCCGACGAAAATCGGGCTTCCCGGCGGAAGGCCGGCTTTCTTCGAGGAGGTTCTGACAAGTTTCAGCATAAGCGTTCCGTTTGCCGCGGAGATTGTCTTGCCATGGAATTTCGACCGCGCGACTTCTTTTTGGACTTCTTTTTGAAAGGTAGCACATTTTCGGGGCGGAGTTAATACCATATTCCGGTTTGCGGGGTGGCGGCCCGGCCGCGGGGAGCAAAAAAACCGGCTATGGATTTTCGGGGGGATGTGCGAGGATGAAAGGGGCGGAAGCAGAAGAATTTCCCGCGGCGGCGGGACTGGGCAGCGGAGCAAAGAGTGCGTCATGAAACACCCGGGCGAACAGTATCTGAAAACCATGGTCGAGACCGGCACCCCTGTCCGGAGCGTCGTGCTCCTCTTTGAGAAATGCCTTTTTCATCTGGCCGGCGTGCGGGACTGCCTCGGCCGGGGCGATATCGCCGGCAAGGCGGCGGGGTTGCGCAAGGCCATGGATATTGTCGGCTATCTCGACAACAGTCTCGACTTCGGCACCCCCGAGGCTGCCGGGCCGCTGCGGGAAAGCTATCGGTTGATTCTCTCCCGGTTGAGCCGGGCCAATCTGCAAAATTCCCTTGCAGACGTGCAGGTGGCCGAGAAGTGGCTGGGCGAGTTGCACGACGCCTGGGAGGCCATCGATCAGCACGGCCCGGTTGGGGGGGGCGGTGGAAAAATCAAAAATAGCGGATAAGCCAGCGCGCCACCTGACGCATGGCGCCCTTGGTCTCCTCGCTGAATGGGCAGGAGAGCCCATGGGGGCGTGGCCCGTCCTGATGGAGGGTGGGGGGATGCCCATGGGGAAGAGCCAGTTTTTCTTTTCTGAAACCGATCAGCATGCCCTGCATTTGAAGTCGCGTCATCGTCTCACCTCGCAAATCATGTCGGATGCGGCCGGAACAACCTCGCTTCCCGAAATGCCGATTCTGGCAGGCCGCAAAGCAATGGCGGCAACAGAGCACGGGTCTTGACGGTCCCGTTCGCAACAAAGCCATCCCCGGCGTTTGCAACGGACCGTCAATAAAATCCTATCGCGGTTGCGCCGGCAAAGTAAAGGGATAACTACGCTATATGTTGTGTCCTTGCGTCTGTCTCGCTCTTTATCTTGTGTTTGCAGGGGGTTGCGTATTGCGGTTTCCGGGTTGTCGGCCGGGCCGGTTTATGCCAAAAGAATGGGCCAGCGGTCTTGGGGGGAAAACTTCCTGACACACGGCTGTTGAGTATGGTAAGATTCGGCAGGCCGTCGGAAAACCCGTTTTTTGGCAGCCTGTAAGCGGCCCGGGGATGGATCGCCGATATTCCCGCGAGAATGACTCGTTATAAACGTGGATGCTCGAAGAATGCACTTCCGCGGGCGCGTGACCGCCAAAAGCCGGGAAGGTTTTTGGCGACATCCTGTCAGGAAAGATTTTTTCTCAACGACGTATGCCATTGGCAAAGAATAGAATAGGCTGCATGATCTCCTCCCTCCCGCCCTGGCTCTCCCTCCCCCTGCTGGTTTTTTTCTATAAGCCCCTGAGCAGGCTGCGCCCGCAAATGGACAAGGACGCCTACGTCCGCAAGGTGGTCGCGGCCGGCAACCGTTTTTTTTATGGGAAATTCGTCCGGATTCCCTATGCGGAAAGGATCCTCTTTCTTCCCTACTGTTTGCGGGCGGAAGGCTGCCCCACGGATATTGATCCGGCCAGGGGCTTGATCTGCGCCGAAGACTGCGCCATTCCCTGCCGCGTTCAGGAGATGCGGCAGATGGCCCGAGGGTTGGGCTATCTGGAGGTGCTGGTGGTGGTGAGCGGCAAAATCCACAAAAAGGAAGGCGTCCTGCGGAGCCGGGATTTTCTCATGGGCCAGATCGAGCGGCTCAGGCCGCGCGGGGTGGTCGGCTGTCTGTGCAGCCGTGATTTGCGCGAGAAGTACCTGCGGCCGGAAAATTTTTCACCCAGGGGCACCCTGGGCGGACATGGAGGAGGGGAGGTGATTCCCCAGGTCTGTCTGTTGAAAAATTGCAACTGCCGGCAGAGCGATGTCGATTGGGAGGAGCTTGCCGCCCTGATCCGGGCGCCGGCCTGAACGCCGTCAAAGTTGTTTCCTCCATTCTTTCCTCAATTCCGTTACCGAGGCGGGCGCGGCCCTGCGGGCGACCATTGCCGGAACAGGTACTGGCTGGACAAAGAGCTGAATTGATCTGCGGGTCATTGAGCATGGCGCGGAAAAAGGGCGAACCCCGGCGGGGCGCCCTTTTTTATTTCAATGCCCTTTCTTTTTCTTCAGCAGAAGCCAGAGGGCATGCACCGAACCGGGCAACAGGCCGCAGATGGTGAGAATGATGTTGATCCAGAAATGAAGCCCCAGGCCGATGCTGAGAAAAACGGCCACGGGCGGCAGGAAAATCGCGAGCAGAATCTTGATCAGGTCCATCTGTTTCTCCTTCCCTTGGAAATTGGCGATGATCATGGAGTTGGGGGCAGGGTCGGCCTGCCCCTGTTGTTCACAAGCCGGCCCAGGAAAGCGAAGATTTTTTTCAGCCCCTGCCATGCCTTGGGCAGCAGCCAGACCATGAAAATCAGGAAGGCGACGAGCAGGAGCAGAAAGAGAAAGGGGTGGTGCAATGCCGCCCAGAGGCCCGCCACCACCAGAACGTCCTCGGAGAGCGAAGCAAGCCAGTTGCTGACCGGCTCGGGCGAGGCGTTGATCAGCAGGCGGGAGCCCGCCTTGGTGGCGTGGCTGCCGGCGGCCATGCCACCGCCCAGGATGGCGGCGGCCAGGGAAAGGGCCGGGTTGACTTCGCCGACGGCGCCCGCGGCCAGCAGGGCGCCGGCGGGAATGCGGATGAAGGTGTGGAGCGCATCCCAGCCGCTGTCGACGCCGGGGATCTTGTCGGCGACAAACTCGATGAGATACATCACGGCCGCGGCCATGATCACCAGCGGGTTGCTCAGGATCTGGAGGTCGGGCGGCAGGATGATGTTGCCGGTTGTCCCCAGCAGGCCCAGCATGAGGATGGCCGCGTAAAGATTGATGCCGCTGGCCCAGGCGATCCCCATGGTCAGGGAGATGATGCCGGCGATCTGGGTGAGCTGCTCCATGGATTCCCCTTCCGCCGGTTATCCGGCGAGCTGTTTTTCCACAAAAAGATGCACATCCTGCTGGGGAAAGGGGATGGCGATTCCCTCCCTGTCAAACTCGGCCTTGATCTTTTCCGTCAGGTCAAAGCGGACATCCCAGTAATCCCCGGTGTTCACCCAGGGCCGCACCACCAGGTTGACGCTGTTCGCGCCCAGTTCGGCCACGGCAACGACGGCGGCGGGGGAGGCCAGGACGCGACTTTCCTCCTTGAGGATGCGGGCGAGGACATCCTTGGCTTTCCGCATATTTTCGCCATAGCTGATGCTGGCGGTCAGGTCGATGCGGCGGGTGGGGTTGGCCGTGACATTGGTGATCACGTTGCCCATGATGGCACTGTTCGGCACCAGTACCTGCTGATTGTCCGGGGTGGAGAGTTCGGTGTTGAATATGGAAATCTGCCTGATCGTGCCACTCACCCCGCCGGTCAGGAGGATCAGGATCGCGGCGACGGTCTTGAGGGAGAAGTTGGAAATCCAGAACCAGAGTGTTTGCGCGGAAAAATCCATGGCATGCCTTTAGGTAACGATGATCTGTTTTGGCCGGCGCTTTTGTTTTTTCTTTTTTGTAGTATGGAACAAAAGGAAAAGTCAAAAGCAAAAAAAAGAAGGAAAATGGCGCGGTTCCGTTTGCCGTGCTCGCTCTTGGGACGAGAGGTGTGTATAATGGGGATCGTCCGGCATCGCCAATGGGACCGATGCCCCTTTGGGGCCCAACCGGGAGAGCGTGTGTGGAAAAGGAACTGTACAGGTTGTTCAAGCGGGTGGTCGACACGGCCAGCGTCGAGTTTTATCTCATCAATACCGAAGGCAGATTCGGCTATGTCAATGAGGCCGCGGTAAAGAGTCTGGGCTATTCGGAAGCGGAGCTGCTTTCCCTCCACATTGCCGATGTCGATCTCACCCTCGGTCCCGGCTTTGCCGATTTCTTCCCCGAGATCAGGCGGCAGGGCAGTCTGCAGCTCGAAACCAGCCATCGGACCAGGGATGGCCGTCTTGTCGACAAGGATGTCAGCGCCGTCCACATCTCTCTTGATTCCCATGGCTATATCTCGGTTTTCGCCCGGGATATCACCGAACGCAAGCAGATGGAACGGGCGCTCCGGGAAAGCGAGGAGCAGTATCGGGAACTCTTCGAGAGCGCCAGCGATATCATCCAGATCGTCCGGCCCGACGGCCACTTTCTCTTTGTCAATCCCGCCTGGCGGGCCACCTTCGGTTACAGCGAGGAAGAGGTGGCCAAGCTGACCATTTTCGACCTCATCGATCCGGACTGTTCCGATCATTGCCTGGATACCTTCCGGAACGTCATCGCCAAGGGGCGGCTGGAGAAGATCGAAACCGTCTTTGTCACGAAGGGCGGCGAAAAGGTCATCCTCCAGGGGTCGGCGAACTGTCGCTACCTGAGCGGCGAGCCGCAGTTTGCCCGCTGCATCTTCCGCAACGTCACCGAAGAAAAAAAACTGCAGGCCCAGTTGCTGCAATCCCAGAAGATGGAGGCGGTGGGCCGCCTCACCAGTGGCGTGGCCCACGATTTCAACAACCTGCTCACCACGATTTTAAGTTACAGCGAGCTTTCTCTCATGCGCCTGGCCAAGGAGGATCCCCTGGCCGAGGCCCTGCGCGCCATCCGCGACGCCGGGATCAGGGGGGCGGCTCTGACCAGGCAGCTGCTCACCTTCAGCAGGCATCAGGTGGTGGATGTCCGGGTCATTGACCTCAACGCCATGGTCACCAATCTGAGCAAGATGATCCGGCGCCTGATTCATCCGGATATCAACTTTATCGTCGCGGTGGCCGCTTCGCCGGCCAGGATCCTGGCCGACCTGCATCAGATCGAGCAGGTATTGCTCAACCTTGCCATCAACGCCCGCGACGCCATGCCCAACGGTGGGGAACTGACCGTGGCCTGCGGCGAGGAAATCATCGATAAAGAGGAATTTTCAAGTTTTGCGAGCATTGAGCCCGGCCATTATGTCGTTCTCACCGTGCAGGACACCGGCGAGGGCATGAGCAAGGCGGTGCAGGAGCAGATTTTTGAGCCGTTTTTCACCACCAAGGCCCAGGGCAAGGGAACCGGCCTCGGCTTGGCCACCGCCTACGGCATTGTCAAGCAGCACAGCGGTTACATCGTGGTGGAGAGCGAGCCCGGAGCCGGAACAACCTTCCGGCTTTATTTTCCCATGGCCAGGGCGCCGGTGGATTCGGTGGTTTCCGAGGCGGTGCGCGAGGTGCTCCGGGGCAGCGAAACCATTCTCGTGGTGGATGACGAGCCGGAAATCCTCGGCGTGGTTCGTCATTCCCTCGAACCCATGGGCTACAAGGTTCTGGAGGCCGCCTCCACCAGGGAGGCTCTGCGGATCGTCGGCCAGGAGGGCGTGAAGATCGATCTGCTGCTTGTCGATGTGATCATGCCGGGCATGAACGGGCGTGAGCTTGCCGAAAAGGTGCAGTCCATGCAGCCTGCTGCCCAGGTGCTGTTCATGTCCGGCTACACCGATTCCATGCTCGATGCGTACGGAGTTTCCCAGGCCCGCTGCAATTTCATCAGCAAACCCCTGGCTCCGGGGGAGCTTGCCGCCAAGTTGCGCAAGATTCTTGATCAGTCCTTTCGCGCCGGGTGAGCGGCGCGGATTGCGGACCGTCATGCCCGCGAAGGTGGGATTCCGGGAAGATGGATCCCTCCGTCAGGTGCTGATTGGTAAGAATTGGGTCGAAAAATGGTTTTCCCGATAACATCCCATCCCGGAGGCGAACGATCATGAGTGCCAGAATTGCCATTTTTGCTTTTGCCGGCGAGCCGGCCTGCTTCGCCCATGCCCTCCTGAACGCCCTTGACATGCGGGAAAAGGGGTTTGAGGTGAAGCTGATCATTGAAGGGAAAGCGACCGCGCTTCTCCCGGAGCTGGTCGAGGCGGACAAGCCCTTTGCGCCGCTTTTTGCCAGGGTCAGGGCCGCCGGGCTCATCGACTGCGTCTGCCGGGCCTGCGCCGGCAAGATGGGGACGCTGGCCGCGGTCGAGGCTTCAGGGCTGCCGCTTTGCGACGAGATGAGCGGGCATCCCGGCATGGCGCGGTACCTGGCCGCCGGCTACACCATCGTCACCATCTGAAGGGAAGGAGAGTTCAAGGACTGCCATGGATCTTTACGCAATAAAGCCTTACCTCTACTGGGCCGGGATGGGAATCTTCCTCCTGGCGGAACTGGGCTTTTCCTATCGGAAGCCGACGATTTCCAAACCCAGGCGCTGGCTCAGCAACCTGCCGCTTTCGATACTCAACGGCACCCTCTACCATCTGCTTTATACGGCCGGCATCCTGGCCATGGCCCATGACGTCGAGCGTAGGCAGCTGGGCCTGCTGAACGCCTATGAGCTCCCGGCCTGGCTGAAGATCGGCCTGGGGATTCTGATCCTTGACTTCTTCATCTACCTCTGGCATCAGCTCACCCATACCCTTCCGCTTCTCTGGCGTTTCCACCGGGTGCACCACAGCGACCTCAATATGGATGTTTCAACGGCCAGCCGCTTTCATCTCGGCGAGTTCCTCGTTACCGGACTGATCCGGTTGGCGGTGATCCACACCTTCGGCATCGGCTTGACCGCCTACGCGCTTTTCGAGCTGCTGGTGAATCTGTCCGTGCAGTTCCACCACAGCAGCATCCGGGTGAATGGTGAGTTCGAGCGCTGGTGGGCCCTGCTCTTTGTGCCGCCGTTTCTGCACCGTATCCATCATTCCGTGAAGATCAGGGAGCGGGATTCCAACTACGGCGTGATTTTTTCCATCTGGGATCGGATGCTGGGCACCCTGACCACCGAGGTTGCCCAGGAATCGATTGTCATCGGCATCGGGTCGCACCGGAAGATCGAAAAGCTCGATTTCCGGCATCTGCTTGTCATGCCCTTTACCAGGAAAAGTCTTTAGCGGCCTGTTGGTTTTTCAGCGGTCCGCTGGGGTGTGATTTCAAAAAAAAAAAAAGCGGTCCGGGGCGGGTCCGGGCCGGAGTTGATCCCGTTGAAACGTGTCTGGAGCGAACCATGAACTGGAAAAATCTTTTTGTGCCGGTGAGCAACCTTACCGTCGGCGAGGCCAGGAAGTACATGGAGGGAAAAAACGCCGGGCAGTACCAACTGCTCGATGTGCGGCAGCCCAAGGAGTACGAGGAGGGCCACCTGGCCGGCGCCGTTCTTATTCCCCTGAAGGAGCTGCCGGATCGCCTGGACGAACTCGACAAGGCCAAACCCACCATCGTCTATTGCGCCGTCGGGGGCAGGAGCAAGGTCGCGGCGCAGCTGCTGGCTGGCAAGGATTTTGCAAGCGTTTTCAACCTGAGCGGCGGCATCAAGGCCTGGGAGGGACTTCAGGCAAGGGGGCCGGAAGAGGCCGGGCTCGAGTTCTTCAGCGGAGACGAGGAGTTCGACGACGGCGTCAGCCTTGCGTATGCCATGGAGGAGGGCCTGCAGGAATTCTACCGCATTCTGGCCGACCGGGACCAGGATGAGGCGCGGAAAAAACTCTATCTCCGACTGGCCGGATTCGAGGACAGGCATAAGGCCGGGCTGCTCGCCGAGTATCAGCGGGTCCATGGCCAGGAACAGATGCCGGCCAGGGGCATGACCGGAATCATGGAAGGGGGGCGCCGGGTCCAGGACTTTGTGAAACGGGTCGAGGCCCTTGTCGAGAGCAGGAGGGATATTCTTGAGCTGGCCATGATGCTTGAGACCCAGGCCCTGGATCTTTATGGCCGCATGGCGCGAAAAAGCGGGAAACAGGAGACCGGCGCGCTCTTTTTGCGCCTGGCCGATGATGAGAAAATGCATCTTGCCTATCTGGCCGAGGAGATGGACAGGGTGCTGTAACGGAGCGGGGGGCCGGAGATTCCGGCTGAAAGCTTACGGGAGAGGCGATGAGTTTTCGAAGCAATGACCGCAGGGTCGCGAAGGAGGACAGGCGGGCCATTGGCCGCATGCTGTTGAACCATCTCCGCTTTCTGCAATCGGTCATCAACAGTGTGGGCGATCCGGTTCTGGTGATCGGCACCGACATGCGGGTAAAGCTCATCAACCAGGCGGCCCGCGAGTTTCCCGTGGCCAGGACCCTGCAGAATAAATTCGCGGAAAACTCCCATTGTTACAGTGTGCTCTTCGGGATGGATCGAACCTGCAGCCAGGCCGGCCGGAGCTGTCCGCTCATGGATGTGCTGGAAACCGGGAAAACCGTGACGGTTTCACAGGATATCACTTTGAAAACCGGGGAGCTGCGCCATTACGAGGTGGTGGCCTCTCCCCTGTGGGGCGAAGGCGAAGAGCTGCTCGGGATCATCGAGACCCTGCGGGATGTCACCGAGCGGCGGCTTGCCTCCGAAGCCTTGAAAAAGAGCCATGCCGAGCTGGAAATCCGGGTCGAGGAGCGGACCCGGGAACTGCAGAAGGCCAATACCTCCTTGCGTCTGGAGGTTCAGGAGCGGCGCTGGGCCGAGGATCAGCTCATCCAATCCCTGGAGCATGCGGACCTTGTCTACAGGGTTATCCCCAGCGCCATCTTCACCGTGGACCTGAACCGGCAGATCACCAGCTGGAACAACAAGGCCGAGAGCGTAACCGGGTTTACGGCGGAGGAGGTGCTGGGCAAGCCGTGCAGCATCTTCGCCCTTGATCCCTGCACCAAGGGCTGCGGGGTGCTTTCTCCCAAGGTGGCGAAACCCATCCTCGGCAAGATCTGCAAGATCAAAACCAAGGACGGCCTGGTGCGGACCATCAGCAAAAACGCCGATGTGCTTCGGGATGCGGACGGCCAGGTCATCGGCGGGGTGGAAAGCTTCGAAGACATCACGGTGCGGCAGGAAGTGGACCGGCAGCTCCGCACCGAACGCGACAAGTTTCGCGGCATCCTCGCCGCCCTTGACCAGGGCATGCATATCCTCAACCATGATTTCATCATCGAATACCAGAACGATGTCCTGCGCAGGATCTTCGGCGACAAGATCGGCGAAAAATGCTACGAGGTCTACAAGCAGCGCGACGAGCCCTGCGAGGTGTGCCGTATGCATGCCGCCATCGAACACGGCGAAATCCAGCGCACCGAAGAGATCATGTCCGATGCCCGCCATTATGAGCAGAGTTATGTGCCTTTCACCGACATTGACGGCGAAACCAAGTGTCTGATCCTTCTCCGTGATGTCACCGAGGAGAAGAAATATCGGGCCGAAACCATGCGGGCCGGGCAGCTCGCCTCCATCGGCGAACTTGCCGCCGGCGTGGCCCATGAGATCAACAATCCCATCAACGGCATCATTAATTACGCCCAGATTCTTCAGGACGATCTTTCCCCCCAGGCCCCGGAAGTCGAGGTTCTCGGCCGGATCATCAAGGAGGGGGAAAGGATTGCCTATATCGTCAGAAATCTGCTCTTTTTCGCACGGCAACGTGACGAGGAGGCGCAGGTCGTCGACATCGAATCGGTGGTCAACGACTCCCTGGCCCTGATCAAACACCAGTTCCAGAAGGATGGTGTGCATATCGCCGTGAACATCCCGCCGGATCTGCCGGAGATCAAGGTGAACCCCCAGCAGCTGCAGCAGGTGTTTCTCAATCTGCTCAGCAATGCCCGCCACGCCCTGAACCTGAGATATTCGGGCCGCGATCCCGACAAAAAGCTGGAAATAGAATGCAGCACCCTGGTTCTTGCCGAAAAAAGCTACGTGCGCACCGCGATTACAGACCACGGCATCGGCATTCCGCCCGAGATCCTCAGCCACATCTTCGAGCCCTTTTTCTCCTCGAAAAAACCCGGAGAGGGGACTGGGCTCGGGCTTTCGATCAGTCAGGGGCTTGTCAAAGATTTCCAGGGCTTTCTCAGCGTCAGCAGCGAACCCGGCAGCCATACCACCATGATCGTGGATTTGCCGGCCCATGGGTTGAACCGCAATGAATCGTAATGGATTATCCCTATAAATAGATGGTAAAAGGAGCAGCTATGATCGATCTGGACAAAGCGGAAACGGCCATACTGGTGGTCGATGACGAAGAGAGCCTGCGCCTGACCTTTCAGATGTTCTTGGGCCGGGAAGGGTATGGGCCGGTGGTGACCGCTTCGACCTTTGAGGAGGCCATCGCCTACATAGAAAAGCAGGAATTCGATTTGATCATCAGCGATATCGTCATGGAGGGCGCCTCGGGCATAGACCTGCTCAGGCGGGTGCGTGAGCTTGACCTGCAATGCCCGGTGGTCATGGTCACCGGGTATCCCAATATCAACACCGCCTCGGAGGCGGTGCGGCTCGGGGCCTTCGACTACCTGGCCAAGCCGGTGAAAAAGGCCGATCTGCTCCGCACCGCCCGCATGGCCCTGCAGCAATACGGGTTATGGAAGGAGAAGGAGCGGCTCACCGAGGAAAAGGAGCGTTATCAGCAGTACCTTGAAACGATTTTCCGCAGCGTCCGGGACATGATCATTGCCGTGGATCGCGATCTGCGCGTGGAGCAGATGAATGACCAGGCCAAGAAATGGGCCGCGGTCCACATGCCGGGGCTGACCGTGGGATTTTCCCTGGCGGCGCTGTCCGGTCCTTTTGCCATCTTCGCTGGGGATGTCCGCAAGGTTCTTGACCGTCGCGAAGAGGTGAGCGAGCACCGGGTCGAGGTGAATCTTGAGGATGGCAGCCATGTGGTATTCCGGCTCAGCGCCGCCCCGCTCGAAAGCCATCATGATGACAATTTCCTGGGAGTGGTTCTGGTCTTTCGGGACGTGAGCCGCCTGGAGGCCCTTGAAAAAAGGGGGAAGCGCACCTATTTTCATCGCCTGGCCGGGGCAAGCCGCGCCATGCAGACGGTATACACCCTCATTGAAAATGTCGGCCAGGTGGACACCTCCGTGCTCATCACCGGCGAGTCAGGAACCGGCAAGGAGCTGGTGGCGGAGGCCCTGCACGCGGAAAGCCCGCGCCGCGACATGCCGCTGGTCAAATTCGACTGCACCGCCATCCCGGAAAATTTGATGGAGTCAGAGCTTTTCGGGCACAAGAAGGGAGCTTTCACCGGCGCGGACCGCAATCGGGAAGGGCGTATTCTCCAGGCGGACGGGGGCACCCTTTTTCTTGATGAAATCGGAGATATTTCTTCCCTCATGCAGTTGCGTCTCCTGCGGTTTCTTCAGGAACGCACCTTTTATCCGGTTGGCGAAGACCGGCCCATAACCGTGGATGTCCGGGTCATTGCCGCAACCAATGCCAATTTGAAGCAGAAGGTGGAGCGGGGAGAGTTTCGGGAAGATCTCTACTACCGGTTGCGGGTGGTGGATATAACCCTGCCGCCCCTGCGCGACCGCAACGGCGATCTTCCCATTCTGGTGGCGATGTTCATCGAGCGTTTCAGTAAACGGCTGGGCAAGTCCATTTCCGGCATTTCCGATCAGGCCCTGCAACTGCTTGGTCTTTATCCCTGGCCCGGCAACGTCCGGGAGCTTGAGCATGTGATGGAGCGGGCCTGCGTGATGTGCGCCGACGATACCATCACCACCATCAATCTTCCCGACGAGGTGCGGAGCTGGGCACGTGTTGCATCTGCAACAGGTGCTTCCCCCCAGAACGGAGAAGACCGTGAGGCGGCCGACGACGGGCTGGCGCCAATCATCCCCCACGAGAGCGAGGCTGAGCGCATCGGCCGCATCCTGGCGCAAACCGACGGCAACAAGGCCAAGGCCGCCCGGCTTCTTGGCATAGACCGCAGCACCCTCTACCGGAAAATGAAATCCCACGGGCTGGAATAAGCAAAAGAGAAGTGTTGCACCTGCAACACTTTTGCAACACATGCAACAGCTGAAGTGTTGCACCTAGGGTCGGGTGCAACACTTTTTGTATTTCCAGGCCCGCCATCGTGCAATCCCCGCCGTTCCCTGGTCCTTCCGTGTTGAATCGCTGTAACTTGCTGAAATAAAACATTTTTCCCATTGGCTGACCCGCCGGGCCACTGCGGTGGCTGAAAAATGCATAATTTTTTATTTTCTTTGAAATCAATTATTTATCAATGATTGCTGGAAAGTTGCCGCAGGAAAAAGCGCAGGGCTGGCACGGGCCATGCAATTCTAACTGGTCAAAGGGAAGCAATCAGCGAATACGGACACGAATCCAATAAGATAGGAGGCACACCATGAAGAGAACAATAGAGCGGGAAAGAATCGGCCTCGGCGAAATTGATCAGAGTGCAATCGGTGCGGGCGCCTCCCAGGCGACAATGGGTGTGATCCTGACCCTGGCGGTATTGATCGGCACCTGGGGCCTGGCGTGTCTGGTCAGCGGGATGAGCCGGATGGGCGGCATTGTTGAACTTGCCCGGGCATGGTTCGCGGCGGTAACCGGAGTTTGAAGGGAAACACACAGTTGAAGACTGGTGACCGATATAAGAATCAGCAAATGAAACAAGGAGTGACGACAATGGCAAAAGCAATGGTTGAAGGCAAGGGCGCAGGAGTTTTCATGGGAATAATCGGCGGGATCGGTGCGGTGATCGGCTTGTGGGCCTTGAGCGCGCTGACCTACAGCCTCTCGCAGAGCGGGGCGAGCGAAGTATTGCGTCAGTACATGGTTGCCATCGGGCTGATCGGCGAACAGGCGACCCTGGTGGATTTTTACACCCACATCAAAGGGGTTGAGTACCTGATCTGCGTGGCCTTCTTCTTCGCCTTCCCGGTATTTTTCAAGTATGTGAACACCCCGAAGGTTACGGTTCCCGGCCAACACTGATAACCTTCCCGTAGTCCCCTCCCTCAAGCCCGGCGAAAGCCGGGCTTTTTTTGTGCCTGTCCAGGCAAGGGCCGGAAAAAGTCCGGTGAATGTCGCTTCGACGGATGGCAACCTCCCTGCCCTTCCGGCGAGCCAGCGGTGTTACGGACAGGCCCCCTCTCCTGAATTTTGCGCTGTTTCCCCGATCCCGCCTCTCCTTGTCTGGCGGAATGGTCATGCCTTTTCCGAGCCTGGGCACTTGACTCCCCGAACGGACAAAACAGTGACTGCCTGCGTGCCGATCCCATCGCAAGCGTAAACTTCATGGATGGCAGCCCGTTGAAAAACGGGCTGCGCGGCACAGGAGGTGTCGCCGGATTTCGTCGTCCCCAGGAGCCAGGGCACTCGGGAGGTTGGCCGAAGCGTCTTTGGCAACGGACTGGGAAGAGAGGCGTGGGTAAGTGTTGCACCTGCAACACTTTTGCAACACATGCAACAGCTGAAGTGTTGCACCTGGGGTCGGGTGCAACACTTTTTGTATTTCCAGGCCCGCCATCGTGCAATCCCCGCCGTTCCCTGGCCCTTCCGTGTCGAATCGCTGTAACTTGCTGAAATAAAACATTTTTCCCATTGGCTGACCCGCCGGGCCACTGCGGTGGCTGAAAAATGCATAATTTTTTATTTTCTTTGAAATCAATTATTTATCAATGATTGCTGGAAAGTTGCCGCAGGAAAAAGCGCAGGGCTGGCACGGGCCATGCAATTCTAACTGGTCAAAGGGAAGCAATCAGCGAATACGGACACGAATCCAATAAGATAGGAGGCACACCATGAAGAGAACAATAGAGCGGGAAAGAATCGGCCTCGGCGAAATTGATCAGAGTGCAATCGGTGCGGGCGCCTCCCAGGCGACAATGGGTGTGATCCTGACCCTGGCGGTATTGATCGGCACCTGGGGCCTGGCGTGTCTGGTCAGCGGGATGAGCCGGATGGGCGGCATTGTTGAACTTGCCCGGGCATGGTTCGCGGCGGTAACCGGAGTTTGAAGGGAAACACACAGTTGAAGACTGGTGACCGATATAAGAATCAGCAAATGAAACAAGGAGTGACGACAATGGCAAAAGCAATGGTTGAAGGCAAGGGCGCAGGAGTTTTCATGGGAATAATCGGCGGGATCGGTGCGGTGATCGGCTTGTGGGCCTTGAGCGCGCTGACCTACAGCCTCTCGCAGAGCGGGGCGAGCGAAGTATTGCGTCAGTACATGGTTGCCATCGGGCTGATCGGCGAACAGGCGACCCTGGTGGATTTTTACACCCACATCAAAGGGGTTGAGTACCTGATCTGCGTGGCCTTCTTCTTCGCCTTCCCGGTATTTTTCAAGTATGTGAACACCCCGAAGGTTACGGTTCCCGGCCAACACTGATAACCTTCCCGTAGTCCCCTCCCTCAAGCCCGGCGAAAGCCGGGCTTTTTTTGTGCGCGGAAAAGGATGGCGCCGGCCAGTGCCACGGCCGGGCCCCTGATTGTGGCTCAGATGTTGCAATATGCATAACCAGTTGTGAAAATGTCTTTCTCATACTAACGTAAATAGAGCTTGTCGGCGCATGCCTGGGAGGAAGATGGTGGCAAAATACGTGCGGAATTATCTGTTGTTCCTGTTTGTCGCGACCGTGGCCGTGATCGCATACAACATCTGGGATATGGAAAACACGCCGCCGCGCATTGAGTATTCGAACTTCATAAGCAAGATCGATGCTGATCAGATCAAGGAAGTGAAGATTCGCGGCAGTGAGATTCATGGCGTCGATACCCTGGGGCAACCCTTTCAGACCTATGTTCCCGACGTGCAACTGGTACTCCCCAGGCTCGAAGGGAAAAATATTCACATTTCCGCCGGAAAATCCAGAGAGGTCTCGCCGTTCTGGACTTCATCCTTCCCAGTGCTCCTGCTCATGGGGGGCTGGATGTTTTTCATGTTCCGCAACCAGAAGGGCGGCAGCAGCGGGTTTGCCAAAAAAAAGGAGGCCATGTCGCCTGATCAGGCTCACAAGATAACCTTTGCCGATGTGGCCGGCATTCCCGAGGCCAAGGAAGAGCTTGTCGAGATTGTCGATTTCCTGAAAGATTCCAAGAAGATAACCAGGCTTGGCGGCAAGATCCCCAAGGGAGTGTTGCTGCAGGGACCGCCGGGCACCGGCAAAACCCTGCTGGCCAAAGCCATTGCCGGTGAGGCGGGCGTTCCTTTTTACAGCATAAGCGGCTCGGACTTTGTCGAGATGTTTGTGGGGGTGGGCGCCTCCCGGGTACGGGATCTCTTTGCCCAGGCCAAGAAAAATGCGCCCTGCATCATTTTCATCGACGAGATTGACGCGGTGGGCCGCAGCCGTGGCGCCGCTGGCTCCATGGGCGGTCAGGACGAGCGGGAACAGACGCTCAACGCTCTGCTCGTTGAGATGGACGGCTTTCAGAGCGACGAGACCGTGATCATCGTCGCTGCCACCAACCGTCCGGATGTTCTCGATCCCGCCCTGATGCGGCCTGGCCGTTTCGACCGGCAGGTGACGATCCTGCCCCCGGATGTGAAGGGCCGGGAGCAGATCATCGGGGTGCATGCCAAGCGGGTGGCCATGGCGGCTGATGTGAACCTGCATGAGGTCGCGAAGAGCACTCCCGGTTTCACCGGCGCCGAGCTTGCCAATCTGATCAATGAATCCGCGCTCACGGCCGCGCGGAAGGGCAAGGAAGCCATTGAACTCGGCGATATCGAAGACGCCAAGGACAAGATCCTCATGGGCGCGGAGCGTAAAGGCATGGTGATCAGCGAGCAGGAACGGAAGGTGACCGCGTACCATGAAGCTGGCCACGCCATTATCGCCAAACTGCTTCCCAACACCGACCCGGTGCACAAGATTACCATAATTCCCAGGGGGCAGGCCATGGGCGTTACCCAGCAGGTTCCCCTTGACGATCGGCATGCCTATTCGAAAGAGTACCTGACCAACCGCATCAAGATCCTGTTGGGAGGGCGCACCGCCGAAGAGATTGTCTTTAACGAGTTTTCCACCGGCGCAAGCAACGATCTGCAGTCCGCCACGGATATCGCCACCCGGATGGTGTGCGAGTGGGGCATGAGCGAACGGTTGGGGCCCAGGGCCTTTGTCACCCCCGACAGGGGGTTTCTCGGCAGCGGTTCCCGGCAGCGTCCTTACAGTGAAGAGGTGGCGCGCCTTATTGACGAAGAGGTGAGTAAGCTCATCGAGGAGAGCTACCAGGAGGCGATCATCATTCTTGAGGGCCGGATGGCCTTTCTGCACAAACTTGCCGAGGTGCTGTTGCAGAACGAGACAATCGATGCCGAAGAGGTTGATATTATTGTGACTTGTCCGAAGCTGAGTGAGGAAAACAAGGCCCTGGTCGGAGGGTGATCATGGTGTGCATCGGCAGCTGTTTTGCCAAACTGTTGCATGCAACACATCTGTTGCAACAGATGTGTTGCATGCAACAGTTTGAAGCGCGGGGCTCCTCCTCGCTGAGCCAAGACCGGAAACAGACAAACAAAATAGAGGCGTTTGCCGTCCCATGGCGCCGGACAGGCGCTTCCCTTCGCTGGTTTCCGTATTCCCATGCGGTTACTTCCTTTGGCAGCTCATTTCTGGAAAACCCAATATGTATGGTACCCCGCCAACTGAACGGTATAAATTAAGGAACGGATTACGCATTCAATCCCATGGCGCGGCGCTACACTGATGCTGCAACAGTGCGCTTTTGCGAATAAAAAAGAATTCGCGGCCTTTCTTTTCTTTCCGGGGTGATTTTTTTCATAAAAAAATCACCCCTTCTTTTTTGTATTCTGAAAAAATGTTGGCACCGGATGTGCAAAGGGAGGTGGCAACGATCGCGGGCCGGCCACTGGCAGGCGCCGGGAAGAGGATCCCGGCTGAATCCTGTCGGGCGATTCCGCATATCCCGGTTTATAAGCAAGCATGCATATGTGTTCAGAATCAATATGAAAAGGAGACGAACGATGGGAGGAAAAAAGAAGCTCTTGGGAGTGGCGGCCGTTCTCGTGTTGACAGCACCACTTGCCAGCAGGAGCTGGGCCGAAACGGGACCGGATACGGTCGTGCTGGACAGCCTGGCAAACCACTACGAGGCAGTGACCTTTGATCACGCCATGCATGTTGATGTGGCCGGGAACTGTGCGACCTGCCATCATCATACCACCGGCGAGGCTCCGGTTGACCAGAATTGCGGGCGCTGTCATTCGGCGGCCCAGGGCGCCAGCGGCATTGCCTGCCGTGACTGCCATTCGGTGGAGCCGTTTTCCGCCGCGAATCTGAAGGCAATCGACAGTAATCCGCAGATGTACCACACCGGCAAGCCTGGGCTGAAGGGCGCCCTGCACCAGAAATGCCTTGGCTGTCATCAGGAAATGGGGGCGCCCACCGGCTGTCAGGATTGTCATGCCAGAAATGATCAGGGCGACGCCTTTTTCCGTGCCGGCAAGTATGCGCCGAAGCCAACGGCTTCGGAGAGCCACGGCGGCGGTCATTAAAATGATAAAACGGCTGAATCTCTAGCCTGTAACGATATCAGAGGAATACATCATGAAGAAGATCAACCGCAGAAGTTTTTTAAAGGGCGGCTTGGCCGGTGGGGCGGCCCTGGCTGCGACCGGTGCGAAAACCGCCTCGGCTGCCCAGGATTTTGGCGGCTATCCGGACAGCATGGGAGTCCTGGTGGATTTTACCAAGTGCGTCGGTTGCCGTACCTGTGAGGCGGCCTGCAACAAGGAACAGGGGTTGCCCGAGCCGGAAAAGCCCTTTGACGATCAGTCGGTTTTTGACGAACAGCGGCACGGCGGCTTGCCCAGGCGACCCACGGAAAAGGCTTACACCGTGGTCAACCGCTACAATATCGTCGGTCGCGAGCATCCCCTCTTCCGGAAAGTGCAGTGCAATCACTGTAACGAACCGGCCTGTCTCACCTCCTGTTTTGTCAATGCGTACAAGAAAACCCCGGAAGGCGCGGTCATTTATGACCCGACCGTCTGCGTCGGCTGTCGGACCTGCATGATCGCCTGTCCGTTTTACGTTCCTGCCTACAGCTACTCCAGCGCCATCAATCCGGTGGTGAAGAAATGCATCATGTGCTACGACACCCGCCTCAAATTCGGTCGGCCGCCTGCCTGTGTCGAAGCCTGTCCGCAGCAGGTCATGACCTTTGGCAAACGCTCGGAGCTGTTGAAGCTTGCCCACCAGAAGATCAGGCAGAACCCGGACAAGTATGTTGACCATGTCTATGGGGAAAAGGAAGTGGGCGGCACGGCCTGGCTCTATCTCTCCGACGTGCCCTTTGACCGGATCGGCTTTGACACCCACCTGGGCAATCAGCCGATCATCAACTATGTCAAGGAGTTCCTTACCGTGGTGCCGATGGTGCTCACCATCTGGCCGGCACTGTTCACCGGCTTCCATCTGTTGAGCAACAGAAAGGATGCCAAGAAAAACGAAGAAACCAAGAGCTGATCGGAGGGCTTAAATAGCATGAAAACATTACAATCACAAGGCGTGAAGCCGGTTGATTCGCATTTGAAGGCGAATGGCAAACCCTGGAGCGTGAAGGAGAAGCTGCTGCTGGGACTTACTCCCAAGGAGTACATTGCGATGCAGGTCCGCAACCCGTTCAACTGGTTGCTCTGGATAATCTACGCCGTCGGCATCCCGGTTCTGGTCGGCCGCTTTATCTTCGGCCTCGGCTGGGTGACCCATTCATCCTATGAATATCCCTGGGGTCTTTTCCTGGGTTGGGGTCTTTTTACCATGGTTCCCCTTTCCGCCTCGGGCTTCATGATGGGCACCACGGTGGAGCTTTTCGGAAGAAAGGATTTCAAGCCCATCGAACGGCTTGGCCTCTTGAACGGCCTGCTGGGCTACCTCTTTGCCGTCATGTTTCTGCAGGTTGACCTGGGCCAGCCCTGGCGTTTGATTTACCCCATGTTTGTCTCCCTCGGTCCGGCCGCGGTTCTTTTTCTGGTTGCCTGGCATGTCGCCACCTATCTGTCCTGCCAGGTGGCCGAGCTGGTGCCGGCCTTTTCAGAATGGATGGGGTTTCCCAAGGCGAAAAAATTCATCAAAAGCATCGTCCTGGGGCTCACCGTGGCGGGCATCATCCTTTCCACCCTGCATCAGGGTGCTCTGGGCGCGCTTTTCACCTATGCGCCGGGCAAGGTGCATCCGCTCTGGTACTCATCGCCCTTCCAGTGGTTCCATTTCTTCATCTCCGCGGTATTTGCCGGGCTTTCCATGCTCATCGTGGTCAGCACCCTCTGCAAGTGGTTCCTGCGCTGGCGTTGTGACGACAACTTCCTGAAAAATCTCAACACCCTTACCCTGGGGCTTGCCAAGGGCGCTTCCCTTGCCCTGATCACCTACTTTGTCACCAAGATCATCGGCATTGCCCATGACGGCGACTGGGAGTACCTGGCCTCGGGCTGGGGGCAGTGGTTCATGTTCGAGATGGTGGTGGGCGTGCTCCTGCCGCTGGTCTTCTACACCATGGCCATCAAGAATCAGAATGCCTCCCTGGCCCGTTTCAGCGCCTTCCTGGCCGTGTTCGGGATTGCCTTGAACCGTCTGAACACCGCGCTCGTCACCTTCAACTGGAATCTCTATCAGGAGATTCCCCACTGGCGCGAAGTGATGATCGTCATCACCGTCTATGCCACCTATATCGTGGTTTACCGGGCCATTCTCGCGAGAATGCCCATCCTCTATACCTGGAAGGAGCAGCAGTAGGAAGGTGAAGGGAATTTTCATTCCATTGCGCACTCTGCAATGGGGCAACCCAGGCAACGGGTGGGCCGAGAAATCGGCCCACCCAAACCGGTGACGGCATCCATGGCCATTCCTCTCAACAGAACCATACAGGTCACGGCCCTTGCCGTGGCCATCATTCTTGCCGCCCTCCTCGGCCTCGGGGTGAGGCAGTACCAGCTTTATCGCGATCATGATCAGGTGACCGCCCAGACCGAAAAATTGATTTTTCAATTCGCCATCATCCGTGAGCATGTGAGCGAATCCCTTCTTGATGGCCCGTATGCCGAGTTCTCCATGGTCGCCAACGAGATCGAGGAGCTGAATCTCAATCTTGCCGCGATCATGCGCAGCAAGCAGGTCGACGACCAGTACAAGTTGAGTTTTCACAACACCATTGATCTGCCCGGCCTCGTTCTCCTGGTGCGGAAAATCGAAGCCGCTCCGGAAAAAACGGAAAATCTCCGGCAGCTGAACCGCGAGATCAGAAGCCTGGGCGAACGACTCATGCTCTTTGATCGGGTTTTGGTCGAGCATGCCAAGCGGCAGTTGGTCGGTTTTCAGAATATCATTATCGGCGCCCTCGCCATGGCCGTCTGTCTGGTCATCGTCCTCCTCCTGTTTTTTCAGAGGAGACTGATCGTCCCCCTCCTTGAGCTGGTGGGGCAGGTGAAGGAGGTGGCAAGCGGCAGGCGCGCCGGTCTTTCCATCGCCGGCAGGAGCGGCGAGATCTCGGAACTTGCCTACTCCTTCCATGATCTGCTCTCCGCCCGGGAGATCACCGCCCAGGGGCTGGCGAAATTCCAGCGGGTGGCCGCCGCGGTGAAAAGAGCCCAACTGGCCATGAGCAAAGCAAAAGATGAGGAATCCCTGTTCAAGGAGATCTGTCGGGCCCTGCTGGTGAATGAAGATTACTGCCTGGTCTGGATAGGCAGGCCGAACGCGGCCGGAGAGGATGTGCTTCCGGTTTCCGCGGACGGCTCGACAACCATGACCAGCAAGGAGTGCAATACCTGCGTCTCCCTCCTCCTCACCGAGGCGGAGGAAAAGGGGCTCGAATACAATCCGGCGGCAATGGCCCTTCGGGCCAGGAAGCCGGTGGTGAAAAGCGATATTCTGGCCGAGGTGCCCAAGGGGTTGCTCAAGGGGACGCCGCTCGCCGCCGGCTACGCTGCCTGCGCCGCCCTGCCCATTGTCTGGCAGGGCGAGATTTATGGCGTGCTTTCCGTTTACGGCGTTGCCGAGAGCGGTTTCGAGGAAAAGGAGGTGGAACTCCTTGAAGGGCTGGCCGCGGATATGGGGCTTGCCCTCTATACGGTGCATGAGCATCGGCTCCTTGCCCGGGAGGAAAAACTGCAGGAAAGACTGCTTGCCGCCCTGGACGTGATCAGGATCACCGTTTCACCGGGCGGCGAGATCCTGGCCGCCAACGAGGTTTTTGTGCGTTTGGCAGGCCGTGCTCCCGAGAGGATCGCAGGCCTCGGTCTGCACGAGTTTTTCCGACCCGGCCCGGCAGCGGTCGCCGATGCCGCCTCCCTCCTTGCCATGCTTGCCGCCGAAAAAAAATGTGAATTGCTCCTCTTTGCCGCTCCGACCGCGCAATGGCTGCAGTGTGTTCTCCTGGTGGGCAGAGAGGAGGACGGCGTTCCCCTGGAAATGATTCTCCTCGGCTATCCCGTGCTCAAGCAGGAGGAGACCCGGTGTAGCCCGGATACCCTCCGTCTTGAGACCATCGCCGAGCTTGCCGACGGGGTTTCCCACGAGATCGGCGATTTGACGAACGGCCTGATCAACTATGCCCAGGTCCTGGCGGACGAGGAGAGCGGCCGTGTCCCGGGCAGCCCGCAGAGCGAGCTGCTCGACAAGATCATCGATGGCGGGGAGCGCATCGCCGAGATGGTCCGCAAGCTCATTTTTTACGGGCAGAAGCAGGAAATTGCCGGCGAATTTCTTTCCGCGGACGTGGTGCTCGAAGACGCTCTTCTGCTGAGCGGCTATCATCTGAAGGGCGACGGCATTCAGCTTGAGGTGCGGCTGGCGCCGCTGCCGCCGGTGGTGCCCGTTCATGCCCAGGATATACAGCAGGCGCTGCTGGGCGTCTTGAATGTCATGCGCGCCGCCTTGAACAACAGATTTGCCGGCCGGGATCCCCGCAAAAAAATCGGTATCGAAAGCAAGGTCGTGACCGATAACAGCCATGGCCGCATCTATCAGATAGGCCTGACGGACTACGCCGCCGCCCTGCCGTTGGTCGTTCTGGCGACGGAGCAGGAGAGGGCGCCGCAATATTCGGGAAAGGCGCAGCAGGCCCTTGCCGCCAAACTGGCATTTTGCCGGCGGGTCGTGGAGGAAAACGGCGGCTCGCTTTCCATCGACGGCGAAGAGGGGAATTTTACCAGATTGATGATTCACCTGCCCGTGAAGGGCGAATGATCGGCTTTTGTCTGACGGGGAAATAAACGGAAATGGGAAAGTCCATGGAACATCCGGTGGCCGCGGCCATTTATAAGATCTCCGCGGTGGCGGAAATGCTGAACCTGCATCCGCGCACCCTGCGGAACTATGAACACGCCGGGCTCATCAAACCGGCCCGCAGGGGGGCCTGGCGCTATTATTCGGCAACCGACATCGCCTGGCTCCGCTGCCTTCATGCCATGATTCACGAGCGCGGCATCACCATTGCCTCCATTGCCAAGCTCCTCAAGTATGCCCCCTGCTGGGAGGTCACCGACTGCCCGGAGAGCAAGCGCGGGCAATGCCCGGTGTTTCTTGCCCGCCAGAAAAAAAAGTTCTGAGAAGCCCGGTCGCTCGCTTTTCTGCCCTAAGCGCGCGCTTACGGGATGTCGGTTGGCGAGGCCATTCAGAAACGGCTGTTGAGCAGGGCCCAGAAGCACCAGCGGTCATTGCGCCCCCGTTCCAGAAACTTCAGGCCCTGTTGCGGCAGGGCGGCAAGCAGTTCCTCCTCCATGCCGGAGATGAAGCCGGAGAGCAGATAGAGCCTGGCCCGCCAGAAGTCGGGGTTCCTGAAGAGGTCAAGCATCAGCCCCTTGTAGAGGTTGGCCATGACCAGATCCACCCTGGTGTCGGGGCACTGGCTGCGCAGGTCCGCCTGCAGGACGGTGACCTCCCCCTCCACCTTGTTGCGGCGGACATTGGCCCTGGCCACCTCGCAGGCAAGCGGGTTGTTGTCACAGGCGGTGATGCGGGTGATGCCCTGCCTGGCGGCGGCGATGGCAAGCAAGCCGGTGCCGCAGCCGAGATCAAGGGCGGTATTGAGGGTGATCTCCGGGGCGCGGCTGTATTTGAGGAGTCCGCCGAGGCAGAGGCGGGTGGAGGGATGAAAGCCGCTGCCGAAGATGACGCTGGGATCGAGGAGGACATCGGCCGGGGTTTTTTCCCAGACAGGGGCCACGGTGAAGTCGCCCACGGAAAAGGGGCCGATTTCCCGGCCCGCCTCCCAGTCCTGGTAATCGAGATCCGCCTCGTAGATCACCCTGGCCCCGCTTTCCGCGCAAAGGGCGGCGACCAGGCGCTCCTTGGGCCGGTGAAAAAAGAGAATGGCGTTCTCATCCTCCATCCAGACGCCGATCAGGTCCGGGTCTGAAAAGGCCGGCAGCTCCCTGCGGTCCAGATGATAGGTGTAGAGGCGGCTGTAGCTGGTGTATGGCGGCCGAAGCATGAAAAACCTGTCAGAGGGGGATGATGAGTTCCGCCAAAGACCGTTTCGGAACATGGTGGATCTGGTCTTTGTCGCGCCAGTAGCGGATATTGCCCTCGGTCCCAACCTCTTCGAGCACCACCTTTTCCCTGGCCTTGCCCAGGGCAAGGACCAGGAGAATCTTCAGGTGCGACGGCAGGTCAAGTTCCTTGTGCAGCTTGCCGGAAACCGAGGCGATCCGGCAGCCGGCAAGACCAAGAGCGGTGGCGCCCAGGAGGATGTTCTGACTGGCGATGCCCAGGTCGCAATCCGCATTCCGGCTCACCCTGGTATCCAACAGGCAGACGATATAGGCGGCCGGCCGCTCGCCGGGTTCCGGACCCTGCCAGTCGCCCAGGTAGGCGGCCCAGGCCAGGTGCGGGAAGATGCGCGCGTTCAGGGCGGGATCCGCGGCGAGAAGATATCTGAGCGGTTGCGCATTGCGGGCCGAACCACCAAGCCGGGCCAGTTCGATCAGTTCGCGCAGGGTTGCCGGGGCGATGGCCTGCTCCTCGTAAAACCTGCGGCAGGTTCTTGTCGCCGCCATCAGTTCCTTCAACGCGGGCACCATGCTCTCCTATTGGCCGGCGCGATCCAGGGTGAAGTCCACCCTGGATTTTGCGGCAAGCGGGTTGTCGGCCCCAAGAATCCTTGCCGCGGCAAGGCCCAGGCGTTTTGCCGGGATCTTGAATCTATCCATCAGGTACTGTCGGGTGTTGGCGGCGCGTTCTTCGGCGAGCCGGAGGAGATCCTCCTTCCTGACGCTGCTTTCCTCGATGGCCTTCTCCTCGACAATCCCCTGGGGCTGCCCCGGACTTCCGGGTTTGGCGATCTCCTCCTTGCCATAGGCCGCGGCCATCTTCTGGCTGAGCTGCGCTTCCGCCTTTTTGCGGCGCTCTTCCTCCTGTCTGCGCAGCTTTTCAAAGAGGATTCTGCGGTCCGCCTGATCATCGGCGCTGCCGCTGACGACCAGCTTGAGGCCGGGTCGGCGTTGGAGGACTTCGCCGATGGTGTTCAGTTCCTGCTGCCCGGCTTCATCCGGGGCCGTCTGTCCGGCCTTGAAGGGCAGGAAGGTGGGCACCGTGATGTTGGGCAGGGATTCGTTGAGCACCGTGAAGGGGGAGGCGCCTGTTTTGGCGAGCAGGCTGCGCAGGTGTTTGGCCAGGGCCTTGGCGTATGAGAAATCCTTGTCGTTCAGATCGCCGCTGCTGCTGACGTTCATGGTGAACTCTTCCTGTTCGTCGGCAAGCAGGGCGACGGTCAGGGGCAGCAGCCGGCTGCCGTCGGTGACCTGGCCCAGGCGCAGGCCGGTAATGGTTATCTGGCTGTTGGCGTTGAGGGTGTTTTCCTCCTTTTTGAGGATGCTCACCAGCTTGAGGCTGCCTGCCGTCGGTTGATAGCCGAGCACCGGCTCCACATAGGGGGAAAGCTCGGTCAGGGCGGCGCCGGACAGGCCGATCTTGCAGTCGGCGCCGATGTTTGGCGCAAAGAGGCGGAAGTCGCCGGAGAGGATCAGCGGCGCCCGGTTGTTGACGATGCCGTTCAGGTCGAGGCGGCAGATGCTTTCCGCCTTGTTGGCAAGATCGGTGATGGTGCCGTTGACCTCGCCGATACCGCCCTCGAAGGCCGGGCTAACCTTCTGGTCGCTGACGAAAACCGTGCCCTTGCCGAGGGAAACCTCCTTGATGCTGAGGGAAACCGGGGCTGCGCCGTTTTCGCTCTTTCTCGGCTGGAAGAGGATGGCGCGCATGGAGGCGTTCGCCTCCCGTCGCCAGCGGAGAACCGGGCTTTCCACGAAGAGCTGCCCGATATCGATGCTGGCCGTTTTCAGGTCGGCGGTGATGTTTTCAGTATAGGCATTCTGCCAGGAGAGAATCGGGTTTTTGCCGCTGCCGGCGACAAGGCCGCCAATGGAGACGCCGCCGGTGAAGGTTGCCTCCGGCAGACGGATGGTGCCGTTGGCCTGCAGTTCGCCACCGCTGATGGCAGGTTTCAGCCAGCCCTTGAACAGGGCGGCGGCGGAGGCCAGGGGCAGTTTCTCCAGGCGACAGGTGAAGGCGGCCTCGAAAGGCGAGAGCTGGAGCGGCCCTTCCAGGGAAAGGGTGCCGCTGCCGTTGGCGGTGGCGGTCAGAGTCAGAACCCCCTTCCTGCTTGCCGGGTCGGAGAGTTCCAGGAGGGCTTCCACGCCGTCCAGCCGTTGTTCCAGGGCAGGCAGCTTCGCCGCGGCACTGCGCAGGTTGATGGCGCTTTTGCCGGCGGAAAGAGTCGCCAGGGTCACATGCCAACGGGAGCCTTTGCCGGCCGAAGTTCCGACCGCGGCCCAGTTGCAGCGGCCGTCCTTATCCCAGGCCAGGAGGAGGGAGGCTTTTTCGGCTTTGATCTTGCCCAGGTGCAGGCTCTGTTTTTTTCTGTCCAGGGCCGCCTCGCTGATGTGCAGCACGGGCAGGCGCAGCCATTCCTCCTTCTGGGTGGCCAGGGTCAGCTTTTCGATGTCGGTTTTGAGTCCGGCCAGGACGAAGCCGTCGGCCTCCGCCGGAGAAGCCAGGGCAGGAGTCCAGGTGAAGCGGCTTTCCACGCTTTTGGCGAAGCCGCTGACGATTTTCAGATCCTTGTACCTGCCGAGATAGGGGCTGAAGCGGCCGAGATCCATCTGATTGATGACCAGAAGCCCTTCCGCCTGGAGAGGATTTGCCGTCAGCGAACCCTGGGCGGAGAGGCGGGCGGAGGCGCCGCTTTTGCCGCTCAGGGCAAAGGCGGCAGGGGTATCGCCCTGGTCGTCATAGCCCTTGATGGTGAGCTGCAGATCCGACCAGGTGTGCCGGAAGCCGCCCTTCACCTGACGGTCGGTGAGATGGAGGGTGCCGTTGTGCATGACGAGCTGGCCGATGCGGAGGTGTATTTTCTGAGCCTCTCCCGGGGGGGAACCCGCCTGGCTAAGAAAGGACCAGGCCCCCTTCTTGTCCTTGTCGAGGAAGAGCGTCGGTCCCTGCAGTTCGATTTCCTGGAACAGATAACGACGTTCCAGCGGGGTCAGGCTGCCGCTGAAACTGATTTTTTCGGCGTTGTGGATGTTTCCCTCCCGGTCCTGAATGGCGAGATCGCTGAAAGAGCCGGCCCCTTCGATATTCAGGCGGGCGTCGGCTTTCGGGGCAAAGGAAAAAACCAGCTTGCCGGTGAACTCCGCCGTGCCCTTGTTGATTCTCAACCGCCAGTTTTCCGGCAGATAATCCAGATAGCGGGGCAGGTCGATATTATTGAAATTCAGATCCAGGGAGGCCTGCATGGTCTCCCCGGTCATGGAGGTCTCCCCGGTGAGATTCAAGGGGCTGCCGTTGATTTTGGCGGCAAAGCGGGGCTTGATATACTGGCCTGCCTGATAGGAGATATTGGAAAAGGAGGGGACGGCCAGATTGATTTCCTCAACCGTATGGGTCTTGCCGGTGGGCTCATCGTCGAAAACGAGGCGACTGGCGGAAATGGCGACGTTGTTCAGCGAATAGCGCAGCGGTTCTTTCCGGTCCGGAAAGAGTTCCTGCATGAGTTGGGCCACGTTGTAGCCGCCGTCCTTGTGACGGACCAGATGGAGAAAGAATTGTTCGATGGTAACCTGCCTGGCCACTGTCTGGCCGGCGAAGATTCCGGAGATTTCGAAATCGATTTTGGCCTTGCCCACGGAAAGAAGAGGATCCACCTGATCATCGGCGTCCGTGAGCCGGGGGCCGACGATCAGGTTCTGCAGGGTGAGGGTCAGGCTGAAGGGGTCGAATTTCGCCTTGGCGATGGTTACGGGCCGGTTCAACCGTTTGCCCAGTCTGTCGGCGAAGACCGTTTGGGTCAGATGCGGCACCAGCAGGTAGCCGCAGGCGAGAAAGAGGATGGCGAAAACCAGGAGCGCGCCGCCGGCTTTCAGGAGCCGGGAGCGTTTGCCGGCCGGGGGGGCGGGAGGACCGGCGGCCTCCCGGCAAGGGTCTTGCCCGGTGATGTCCGGTTCCTCTTCGCGCTTTGCCGGAGAGACGGTGGGCTCTTCGGCAATGGGGATGGTGCCAAAATCATCCTGCGTGCTATCGTTGGTATGCATGGGGTGTGGTCCCTGGAAAACGAATCTAAGGTTTTTCTCCGACATTGCTTGGCAGGGTCAAGAGGGAATGCTAAGATAACGCCCACCCGGAAACGGGATTTCCGCCCGAACGGAACGTCCCGTTTCCGGGTGGACACTAAAATAACAGGCTTCAGGGAAAACGGAAGCAAAAACGCGAACCGTATTGCTGTAAAAATAACATGAAAGTGGCAAGGAGTTCAAAGTGTTTACTGTTCCGCGCGGCGTAATTGTGCTGGCCCTCACCCCGATCCTGACGGGACTTGTGAGCATCACCGCCCTCGTGATGGTGGGACTCCTGCGGCGGTCGGCCGCGGAGGTGCAGTTCCTTCCCCGCTACTGGGGGCGGGTCGTTGCCTGGCTCAGCGGGGTTTCCGTCACCGTGACCGGCATTGAGCGGCTGGAAAAGGGCAGGCCTTACATTTTTGCCGCCAACCACCAGAGTCAGTTCGATATCTTCGTGCTGCAGGGGTATCTGGGCTTTGATTTTCGCTGGCTGGCCAAGCTCGAGCTTTTCAAGATCCCGGTTTTCGGGCCGGCCATGCGCATGGCCGGCTACATCCCGGTGGACAGGGCACATGGCCGCAAGGCGATCCAGAGCCTGGATGAGGCCGCGAAAAGGATCGCCGACGGCACCTCGGTCATCATTTTTCCGGAAGGGACAAGAAGTCCGGATGGCCGGCTGCAGCAGTTCAAGGCCGGCGCCATGGTGCTCGCCATCAAGGCAGGGGTGCCGGTGGTGCCGGTGGGTATAACCGGCACCCATCAGGTTCTTGCCAAGGGCAGATTGCTGGTCAGGCCTGGCCGGGTGGAGATCCGGGTGGGGGAACCCATCGAAACCAGGGCATATGCGCCGAAACAGAAACAGGAACTGGCCGAACTTCTCCAGGCAAAGGTCGCGGCGCTGCTGGCCCGCTCCTGAGCCGGGAAACGGCTTTTCGTTGTCGGACAAGACGCGCGGGGAAGAACAGGAGGAGCGGCAGGATGGAAATCAAGCTCGCTGAACCGCTTGCCGATGTCGCCCGGCTTCGCGGGAACCATCTCGGCAGGATAAAGGTGCTGGTCGTGGTTCTGCTGGGCGCCATCGGGACAGGGGTGCTCGGGATGGTGTTCGACCCGGCGCGGGAAAGCCTGTACAGCAATACGGCGTTCACGCTCTTTGTTTCCGCCGGCTTCGCCTTTGTTTATTCCATGGAAAAGCTGCAGGATTACAAGGAAGTGGCCGCCGGCGAAGAGAAGAAGATGGCCGAGTTTGCCCGGGATTTTCCCGAGGTGGACGCGTACCTGCGGCGGGTGGAAGCCTCCGGCCGAAAGCCGGTGGCGGTCGAATATGAGACGGTGGTGGCCTTCGTGGATGCCAAAAAAGCCGCCGGTGAACAGGGCCGCTGAGGCCGACCTCCCCCCTCCCTGCCGCCCGGTCAGCCCTTTTCCGCCCGGATCGCTTCTATCTCCCGCCGTGCCTCCGCCATGGTATGCACGACCCGCACGTCATCTTCGGGGTTGAAAACCTCGTGCATGGACTCCATCATTCTGCCGATGCCGAAGGTCAGCGGCGTGGCGCCGAGAAAGACGGTGGCCCTGATCCCCTTGTTTGCCTTCAGTTTTTTGTAGGCGGCAGGAATGTTTTTTGCCTCTGTCGAGTTGAAGAGGATTTCGACATCCTCGCTGAAGGTGACCAGTTCGATGTAGTCCGCCTGCACCAACGGATCCCTTTCGACCATGCTGAAGTGGTTCATGATGTCGGAAAGGGTGATTCTTCCCGAGGAGATGGAGGTCAGGACGTTTTCCGCGGCGTTGTAGGTATAGGTTTGGGGCATGGCGTATTCCCTTTGCTTTTGTCTGTTTTTCCATGATCGGGAAAAACAGTGCATTCTGTCAAGCGGGAAGACGGAGGCGGGCATCCGGCCGCATTGGCTGAAAACCCTCTTGTTATTTGGACCTGCCTCTGTCTAAATAAAGGGAAGACCGGGAGCTTTCCGGTTCGGTTTCCTGCTTTGTTGCCTCGGGTTTTCCGCTGGGTGGTGGTGCCCGGTGTTTTCCGTCAAGGAGCGATTTCCGGCAGCCATGCCCGACAAAGACCCCCAAAAATCCTTGGCCTTTTTCAGCGGGGAGGTTTTAAACGCTCTCAGCGAAGGGGTTTTCACCGTTGACCGGCAGTGGCGGATCACCTCTTTCAACCGCTCCGCCGAGGATATTACCGGAATCGAGGCGGGCGAGGCCATCGGCAGGCTTTGCTACGAGGTGTTCCGCGCCGATATCTGCATGTCCACCTGCGCCCTGAAAAGGGCCATCGAGACCGGCCGGGATGTCGCCCACCATAATGTCAAAATCCGCAGGAACGACGGCCGGCTCATTCCCATCAGCGTCAACGCCTCGGTGCTGCATGACGGCAGCGGGGAAATCATCGGCGGCGTCGAAACCTTCAAGGACACCTCGGTTCTGGCCGGCCTGTGCAGGGAAATCTCCTTTTGCGGCGTCACCCTCGATGCCATTGCCGACGGCGCCTTCACCGTGGACACGGAATGGCGGATTACCTCCTTCAACCGCGCCGCCGAAAAGATCACCGGCATGAGCCGCAACGCCGCCATCGGCAAAAAATGCCATGAAGTGATGCGCGCCACCCTCTGCGGGACGAGCTGCGCCCTGAAAAAATCCATCGAAACCGGCCGGGATGTGGTCAGCCACGATGTCTTTATCCGGAATGTCCGCAACGCCGTGGTTCCCATCAGCGTCAGCACCTCGGTTCTGCGCAACGAGCAGGGCGAGATCGTCGGCGGCGTCGAAACCTTCCGGGATATTTCCGACATGGCGGATCTGCGCGCGGAAATTTCCATGGGCGACCACATCCTCGACTCCATTGCCGACGGCGCTTTCACCGTGGACAAGGAATACCGGATCACCTTTTTCAACCGGGCGGCCGAGGACATCACCGGCGTGCATCGCCGGGACGCCATCGGCAGAAAATGTCACGAGGTTTTCCGGGCCAATATCTGCCAGGCCGCCTGCGCCCTGAAAAAATCCCTGGAAACCGGGCGTGACGTGATCAGCCACAAGGCCTACCTCCGGGATATCGACGAGGATACCGTGCCGGTCAGCATCAGCACCTCGGCCCTGCGCAACGAAAAGGGGGAAATCGTCGGCGGGGTGGAGACCTTTCGGGATATTTCCACCCTGGAAGCCCTGCGCAAGGAGGTCTCCCTGGGTGATGTGATTCTCGATTCCATCGCCGACGGCGCCTTCACCGTGGACAGGGAGTTCCGGATCACCTCCTTCAACCGGGCGGCCGAGGACATCACCGGCGTACACCGCCGGGACGCCATCGGCAAGAAATGCCACGAGGTCTTCCGGGCCGACATCTGCCAGGGGGACGGATGCGCCCTCAAGCAATCCCTGGAGAGCGGCCGGGATGTCGCGAATTTCAGGGTCTATATCCTGGATGCGGAAGACGATCTGGTTCCCATCAGCGTCAACACTTCGGCTCTGCGCAACGAGGAGGGGGAAATCATCGGCGGGGTGGAGACCTTTCGGGATATTTCCACCCTGGAGGCCCTGCGCAAGGAAATTTCCGAGGCATACAACTTCCACGACATCATCAGCAAAAACCATAAAATCAAGAGCATCTTCGCGATACTCCCCGATGTCGCGAGGAGCGGGAGCACGGTTCTCATCGAGGGGCCGAGCGGTTCGGGCAAGGAGCTTTTCGCCAAGGCCATCCATTCCCTCAGCAAGCGGGAAGGGCGCTACGTCACCCTCAACTGCGCGGCCCTCCCCGATACCCTCCTGGAGTCCGAACTTTTCGGCTACGAGAAGGGCGCGTTCACCGACGCCAAGGCGGACAAGCCCGGCCGCTTCGCCCTGGCGGAGAAAGGGACCATCTTTCTTGACGAAATCGGAGACATCTCGCCTTCCCTGCAGCTGAAGCTCCTGCGCGTCCTGCAGGAAAAGGAGTATGAGCCGCTGGGAAGCACCGTCACCCGCAAGGCCGATGTCCGGGTGATCGCCGCCACCAACAAGGATCTGAAGAGCAGGGTGGCGGAAGGAAGATTCCGTGACGACCTGTTCTACCGGCTCAACGTCATACGGGTTTCCCTGCCGCCCCTCACCGAACGCCGGGAGGACATCCCGTTGCTCGTCGGTCATTTCATAAAGAAATTCAACACGCTCAAGCACAAGGAGATCAAGTCCGTATCCCAGGAGGTGTTGAGCATTCTCATGCGCCACGATTATCCGGGCAACATCCGAGAGCTTGAAAACATCATCGAATACTGCTTCGTGCTCTGCCACGACGAGGTGGTCGGCGTGGAATGCCTGCCGGACGGGCTTGCCCGGCTCAATCCGAAAAAAAACGGGCAGGAGGAGGCGCAGGCCGGGGGGCGGCCGCTTTCCCACGCGGAGGCGAACACCATCCTGGAGGCCCTGCGCAAGTTCCAGGGCAACCGCGGCAAGTGCGCGGCCTATCTGGGCATTGAAAAGACGACCCTCTGGCGGAAGATGAAGAAATACAACATCACCTTTCCGGCCGAAGGCAGGTAGGTATCCGGTGATCTGAAGCCGGCCTGGCCGCACTCTGCGGCGGTTTCAGCCCGCGATCAGGCTTTATGATGTTCCTCGTAACCGGTGATCATCGCCTTGAAATGGGCGAGGGGCGTATGCCCCAGGGTGGCGAGATAGCAGTGCACCACGAGAAAGGCGGCGAAGAAGAAAAAGAACAGGACATGGATCGTGTCGATGATCCGTATGCCGCCCAGCAGGTAGATGTAGTCCGAATAGCCCTTCACCTTCCAGAGAAAAATTCCGGACACCATCTGGGCGGGCAGGAGGAGGAACATGATTCCGAGGTAGGCTTTCTGCTGGAGCACGTTGAACTTGTTTTCCGGCGTCATGGTGTGGGGGTTGGGCTCGCCGCGGAAGATGCCGTAACCGTAGAATTTCGCCTGTTGCAGGGCCTTTTCGGCGAAAGTGCTTAACTTCGGGAAGTAAATGGTGATCTTGCCGCTGCTCAAATAATAATAGAGCCAGATGAAATAGGCGGCGATCACGGCGAAGCCGACATAGTTGTGCAGGGTGATCGCATCCTTCAACGTCATGAGCTTGAGGCTTTCCGCGTAGCGGATCTGGAAGCCGGTGGCGACCAGCATGACGATGCCCGCCGCATTGAGCCAGTGCCAGAGACGGACCGGAGCCGGGTGAACATAGACCAGATTCTTGTTGCTCATCGGGAAACCTCCTTTTGCATGCCGAGCTCTTGGTTTACGCATGGTTTTTCAAGGTCTTCGTTTTTCCGGCGCAGGGGGATGGTTGCTATTCTTACCGCAAGGTGGAGGAGCACCACGAAAACTCCTCCGGCAATGAGCAGGAAACCGATCTTGTCCAGCATCTTCATCCTGGTGCCGCCCAATGCGTAAAAGTGCCTGAGGACGAAGCTTTCCAGCACGGCCCTGTCCACCTGAAAATTGTCGGAGCTTCCGTCATCCCTGGGCAGGACAAGGGCGACCGACTTGAAGTAGGGTGAGTCCGCGGCATGGCAGTTCTCGCAATCCCGTTCCGCCGCCCCCCTGTTCACCCGATGGACCACCGGATGCATGCCGGCGACCAGCTCGGCATGAAATACCGCATGCACGTTTCTCTGTCTGAGCATCAGCTCCAGGTTTTCCAGCTCGTTGACGTTGATGATCCCGTCCTTGTTCTCGTCCAGGCTGGGCATGAATTCGCTTTCCTCCAAACGGAGCACCTTGAGGATTTCCTGGCCGCTGTACAGCTTGTTTGAGACCAGATCGAAAAAGGTGAGGTGGATCATGCGCGGCGCCTCGGGCACATGGCAGACCACGCACTCGACAAAGGCGAAGTGTTCGCTTTTCTGCGGCAGCCAGTCGTGGGACTGGTAGGGGTTGTGGCATTTGGCGCAGGCGTTGTTCACCCGTTCCCCGACGGACATGGATTCCTGACGGCTTACGTAATGGTAGCCGTGGCAGGCGTAGCAGGTCATGGTTATGCCCTTGCCGCGGATTTTCATGTGGACGCTGTCCTTGAAGGCCCCGGCCTCCTCGTCATGACACTGGTTGCAGGCCACCGGCTCCAGGTGTTTCTTGTGGGGAACCTCGGCGTCGTAGTCGAGTTTTTCTATGTCCGCGTGGCAGTCGACGCAGCCGATTTCATTCACGTGGTGCACCGAATGATTGAACTTCCCTTCATCGATGAAGAGCTGTTCGCTCATCCGGCTGTGGTTGAGTCCTTCGTTTTCGCTGCGGGATAGATTTGCATCGCCGTGGCAGCCGAAGCATTCGGCATTGTCCACCGCCCAGGCCGGGGGCGAAGTTGCAAGCCAGAGGAAGAAAACGGTCAAGCCGATGCCCTGGGAAAAGCGTATTATTTTTTTCATGGCCTCATTGGTCTCCCTGTGCTTTCTCATTGTAATGATGGAAATCAGTCTGGTCTGAACACGGAACCGTCACCAGGCCATATCCGGACAGGCAATGTTTTTTTACTCCTTTGCCGGTGTGTGTCTGCCGCTGGTGACGGGGCGTCATTCTTTCGCCTTGGGGCATGAAATATCAGGATCCGATTATGGCCGAAAGCCAGCCGCCGCAAAGTTCAAGCAACCCGCTGTTCAGGATGCCGGCCCCCAGGCAGGCAACTCCCCAGAACGCCACGATGCCGGTGAGAGAGACGAGGATGCTGTATGCGGTCATGTCTATTTCCTCGTCCATGTCAGCCACTGTCCGCCTGCCATGGGAAAGGTAATGATGGTGCGCCCCCGCGGTTCTTGTCTTTCTGAATGTCATCATGTCGGCACCTCCGTTCGTATCTGCGTGGGGATTGCGTTATTTTTTCATATTGCGCGGGACTGCTGGCGGACAGGCTCCATGCCGGCGGTGCTTTCCGGAACCTCTCCGGCGATCTTCTGACCGATCTTGTAGCCGATCATGCCGTAGTAGGATGACCAGATCAGGGCGTTCACCATGTGGATCATGAGCAGCTGGGACCATTTCAGGGTGAGGCCGTCGGCAAGAAGCCCGATGCTCTGGAGAAAGAAGTAGCCCAGGGAGCCGTGGATCAGATTCGCCATCAGGCCGATGAGGCCCAGGAGTTTGCCGAGCACCGGCAGACTGGTGAATCCGATGAGTCCGTAGCTGACCGGAGACACCACCGTGCCGAAGGCGGCCCCGAAGAGAAGCCATCTGTCCTTCGGGTGCAGGTTTTTGCTGAGCATCAGACAGGAAATGGGGATGAGCGCCAGTAATACCAATAGTTGTGTCATGATGGACCTCCTGATATCCGGTTACCTGTTCAAATTCGGCCTCTATGGGAAAGCGTGCAAAGCTGCATTTTTTTCTGGTGTTGCATCATTGCAAAAGCATATCCCGTGCCATTGGCCAGGGAAATATTGCCGCTATTCTTTTTCCTTTTATATCAGCTTGTTACGATAACAAGTTTACAGAAGAACCCACGGGGGTATTGTTGCATTTATGCAATTGCTTGCAGGGCTTGCATTGCGAAATTGCAATACTTGTTTGCGGGTCCGGGAGGAGAGGAATGTCCTGGCGGTGAAGTGGAGTCCTCCGCCCAAGGGGGAGAGGGACGGATCGGATGTTGAAGGGGATCGTTTAGCTTGTCAGCTGTTCGAGAAGGGTGAGGCGGCCGCCGGCGGAATCGAGTCCGGCCAGCGCCCCGAAGGGAAGGATCAGGTTTCCGCCTCCGTGGCCGACCGGGAAATTGGCCCAGATGGGGATGGGGCGCTGGGCCAGAAGATCAATGGCGCGCTGCCAGATCACCTCAACATCGCCGCACTGGTCAAAGCCGCCGAGGACGAGGCCGGCGATGCGGTCAAGGCGGCCGGCCGCGGCAAGATGGGTGAGGAGGCGGTCGATCCGGTAGGATGCCTCGCCGATCTCCTCGACAATCAGGATGCGGCCCTCATAGTCCGGCTCAAAGGGGGTGCCGATCAGATGGACAAGATTGGTGAGGTTGCCCACCAGAAGGGGGCCCCTTGCCGCGCCGGCTTTCAGGATTTCCAGACCCTTGGCCTTGATCTCCCTGTTTTCCCGCCCCAGGAGAAGATTGCGGAATGCCTCCTGAAAGGTCCGTTCGCTCCTGGCCAGGGTGGTGAGCATGGGACCGTGGAAGGTGATGAGCCCGGTCCGCCCGGTAACGGCGGCCAGCAGCACGGTGAGGTCGGAAAAACCGACCAGTATCTTGGGATGACGCCGGATCAGCTCAAAATCAAGAAGGGGAAGAAGGCGCAGGCAGCCGTACCCGCCACGCGCCGCGACGATGGCTTTCACCTCGGGGTCGCGCCAGAGGGTGTGCAGCTCCTCCGCTCTTTCCCGGTCGCTGCCGGCCAGATACTCCTGCCGGCGGAGGATGCTGTTGAGATGTCTGGTCTGAAAGCCCATCTCGCCGAGGATCTTCAGGCCGGCGGCAAATTCTCCTTCGTTGAGCAGGGGGCCGGCCGGGGCCACGATGCCGATGGTGTCCCCGCGCTTGAGAGCGGCGGGGCGAATCGGTTCAGCAATTGCGTTCATAGAGCAGGCGCAGTCCCTTCAGGGTAAGCATGGGATCAACATGGTCGATGGTCGTGGTATAGGGGGCGATCAGGGCGGCCATGCCGCCGGTGGCCACCGATTTGGCCGCTGCCGGCGCCAGCGCTTCCCGGATGCGGCGGATGAGGCCGTCCACCATGCCGCCATAGCCGAAGAGGATGCCGGATTTAATGGCCGCCACCGTGTTGGTGCCGATCGCGGCGGCGGGCGGGGTCGAGATGTCCACCTGGGGCAGCTTGGCGGTTCGGCTGGCCAGGGCTTCCATGGAGATGGAAAGGCCGGGGGCGATGACTCCGCCCAGGTATGCGCCTTTTTCGGAAACGCAGTCCCAGGTGATGGCGGTGCCGAAATCGACGACAATGAGGGCGCAGCGAAATTCCTCATAGGCGGCCACCGCGTTGACAATGCGGTCCGCGCCCACCTCCTTGGGGTTGTCGATGAGCACCTCCATGCCGGTGACCACGTTGTCGCCCACCACCATGGGGGTGCTTTTCAGGTACTTGGTTGTAAAGGCGGCCCAGGCGGCCTGCATCACCGGCACCACGCTGGAGATGATCACCTTGGAGATATCGGAAAAGCGCAGGCCCTCCATGGTGAAGAGGCCATGAAAGATGGCGGCCAGTTCATCGACGGTGCTGGCCTTGTCGGTTTTCACGCGCCAGTGGCAGCGCAGGGCCGTGCCACTGAAAACGCCGATGACCATGTGGGTGTTGCCGACGTCAACCGCTAAAAGCATAAGGCATACTCCTGAAAGCGTTCCGGGTATCATGGGATTGCACTGACTGTAACAGAAAAAAGCGGCTGCTGTCCACGGGAAGGAGCGTTTGAAAAAAACTTTGCCGCGCATCCATATGGGGCTTGACGGATCGTGCCGGGGAAAGAACAATAGCGGCGGGACAATATCGATATCCAGGGAGGTCTGCCGTGGAAGAGTATGTACAGATCGCCACCACCGTGGCCACCGCGGAAGAAGCGGGGCGGATCGCGAAACTGCTGGTGGAAAAAAGACTGGCTGCCTGCGTGCAGGTGCTTCCGGCCATGACCAGCTATTACCGGTGGCAGGGCAAAATTGAAAATGCCGGCGAACACCTCTGTCTGATCAAGAGCAGAAAGGATCTTTTCCCAGAGGTCGAGGCGGCGATTAAAAGCGTGCACCCCTATGAGGTGCCGGAAATCATCGCTCTGCCCATCTGCGCCGGGAGTCAGGATTATCTGACCTGGCTGGGCGCCGCGCTTGCGGAGTCTTCCTGAGCATGGCGGGCGAAACCGAAAAAAAGGCGGGCCGGCGGCGCAATCCCAAGGAATTTCACTGCCACTGCTGCCGGAAGACGCTCCCCTTTTGCTGGAGCTGTCCCTGCGGCTTTCAGATCTGCGACGACTGCTTCAAGGAGAATCTCTGGGGCATCAGCAACGGGCCGACCTGGGTCTGTCCGGATTGCGGCCGGATCCGGATGATGTAGGTTCTTGCCCGCAGGTTGGCCGGAGGCGGTACCGCGCCAGGGCGCGAGCGATTTTGGAGGAATGGGGGAGATATGGGGAAACACCGGCGAGACAGCAGGCTGTGCAAACGCTTTCAGGTGAAAAGCGGGGTGATCGCCCTGGATTCCGTCTATGGGGAAATCATCGATGTGAGTTTCGGCGGCCTTTCTTTCCGCTACACCGCCTATGGCGAGATGGTCAGCCAGCCCGTGGAGTTCGGCATCATCTTCGGCGGTGAAGAGCTTTTCTTTGAAAGCATCGCCTTGCGGAATATTTCCGACATCGTCGAAGATGCCGGCGCAGAGGGAGACAAGGCGGTGCGTCGCCGCTGCATGGCCTTTGCTGACCTCGATACCGGCGACCTCATCAAACTTGCCCATTTAATCAAGCGGTACTCCCTGGACAAGTGATGCGCTCCTGAATTTCCGCAGGGAGAGCCCTTCCTCCGGCGCGGCCGAAGCGTTGTCCGCGCCCCTTTTGGATCCAAGGGGAAAATCACCCCCGCAAGACAATTTATTCCCCGTCCGGTTCCCGGAAAAGATGGTGCGCCAGTGGGCCTTTGCCTTTGCCCAGGGCGAGAGGGGCGCTTTGTCGGACGAGAACGTCCATGAAGGTGATTGCCTTGAAAAAGGCGTCCCGGTCGTTGCCGCAGCGCAGATGGTAGGCGGCAAAGGCCGAGGCAAAGGTGCAGCCGGTGCCGTGGGTGTTGCGGCTGCGGATGCGCTCATGCCGGGCCGGGATAACCTCAACTCCTTGTTCGCGGCGGCGGATGAGAAAATCCTCAACCGTCGCCGCCTGCTCCTGGAGGTGGCCGCCGGTGAGGATCACGGCCCGCAGGCCGGGGAAGCGCGCCAGGAGCGAAGCCGCCGCGTCCAGGGCTTCGCGGGAGGAGGCGCCGGCAAGGCCGGTGAGCGTTTGCAGTTCCGGGAGATTTGGGGTGAGGACGGTGGCCTTTTTCAGGAGCGCGTCAAGCCCTGCCGCGCCTTTTCCCGCCGCGAAGAGGGGGTGGCCGTCGCTGGCCTTGAGTACGGGGTCGCAGACCACCTCGCCGTTGAAATCGGCGAGGGCTTCGGCAATGGCGGAGGCTATGGCGTCGGTGCCGAGCATCCCGGTTTTGATGTGGCTGACCGGCAGGTCAGTCAGGACCAGATCGATCTGTTTTTTGACGAAATCCGGGGCCACCGGCTGGGTGGCGACAACACCCTGGCTGTTCTGCGCGGTGAGGCAGGTGATTGCCGCGGCGCCGTAAACTCCGATGGCGCAGCAGGTTTTCAGGTCTGCCTGGATGCCGGCTCCGCCCGAAGGGTCTGAGCCGGCTATGCTGAGAACGGCCTGGGGGTGCATGGTGTTTTGCCGGAGGGTTACGCGCGGCCGCCGGAGCCATCAGTCTTGCCGTGCTCGCCTTTCTTGTCCTGGCAGTCGCAGTCGGTCGCCGCCTGTTCGGGGGTATCGATGGAGAGCAGGGTGATCTGGTAGGTGATCTCCTGGCCAGCCAGGGGGTGGTTGAAATCCACGGTGACATTTTTTTTGTCCAAGGCGACAACGGTGGCCGGCACCGTATGCCGCTGGCCCTCTTTTTCCATGCTCATACCCAGAATCATGCCTGCCTTGATGGTCTGTTCGGCGAAATTTTCGCGGGGCACCGTCATGATCAGGTTCTCATCCTTCTTGCCGTAAGCGGCTTCGGCCGGCACCGTCACGCTCCTGCTTTCGCGCACGGCCATGCCCAGCACCGCCTCTTCAAAGGCGGGCAGAACGCTGCCGGTGCCCAGTTGAAACTGCAGAGGGCCGGTCTCCTGGGATGATTCGAATTTTTCGCCGCTGGCGAGAAGGCCTTCATACACTATGGTGACGGAATCGTTTTCTTTGACGCGCTGCATTGGCAATGGTGCTCCTTTGGTTCTGGGTTCCGGTTATGGCAAGGCAGACGGGCGGCGACGGCGCGGGACTGCCTTCGGCAATTTTTTTCAGGGTGGCGGAATGGTGCTCACAATAAGACCATATCCCGGCGAGGTCAAGAGCGGCCGCCCGTCAGCCACCACTTGAGGCCGAGCAGCACCAGGGGCGTCAGGTGGAAGCAGAGGTCGAAGATATCGAGAGGCCGTTTGAGCTCGCCGTTCTTCAGCATGATGATCTTCTCAACCACATGCGGCATGGGGTGAAAGGGGGCCAGCAGCATGAAGACTGCCAGAATCAGCAAGAGGGAAAAAGGGATCTGTTCAAGAAATTGCAGCATGGTCGGTTTTGGTCGCCATCGCAGGGAAGCGCCCGCCGGGGGCCTGGGATCCTTACGGTGCCGATCTCCTCGCGGTGTGTGTTGTTGATTGTCGGTGCCTCTGCCCTTGATACTGAAGGAGAGGCCATCAGCCTTTGGCGCTCTCCAGGTTTGCCGAGCGGACCTCCAATTTGGCGATCAGGCGCCCCAGTGTGCTTTTTTCCGTATGGGCGGCGCTTTCCTCCGCGTCTTCATTGGTGTAATCGGTTACCTCGAAGCTGAATAAAAGTTTCTCCAGCCGGGTACCGTAGGCGGCGATGGACTCCTTGACGATCTGATATATCCCCTCATAGGGGAAGGGCCGGTCGAAATCGCTGAGCTTGGCATCGATGAAATTCTGCAGCCTGCCGAGTTCCTCCCGCTCGCTGCCGTAATACACCTCGCAACTGGTGAGGATATCGACGATCTTTTTGTGCAGATCGTCCACCTTGACGACCTTCTGGCCGCCAAGGGAACTGAAAAGCAGCTTCACCGCCCGGACGAATCCTTTCAGGCCCATGAAGAACTCCGCGGTTTTTTCCGCGGCCAGGCTGTTCGGGTTCACGCTGGAGCCTGTTTCCTTGATGCGGCGTTGCAGTTCCGGGAGAATGGTGGTTTTGAGCGAGAGCTGGAGATTTTTTATCTCATCGAGAATCAGGGGCAGCAGGCGGATCTGCTTCAGGGTCTTTGCCTTGTGGCGCAGGTCGATGAGGTTGCGGGCCAGGGTGGGAATCAGTGCATCAAGCTTTTCCAGAATGGCCGGGGCCGGGGCCTGTTTCAGGCCGGTCAGCTCCTGCTGGATCCTGTCCACGGAAAGAATTTCTCCCGGCAGGTTTTGCAGAAAATACTCAATAAAGGACTTCACCTGATCGGTTGTCCGCAGCACCACCTGCAGCTGGTGGTCGACGATGGTTCTGGCCAGGCCGGAAAGTCCGCCAAGGTCCACGGTCCTGATTCTCTTTTCAAGGTCAATCGCCTGGGCCTTGAGTTCGTGCAGGGTTTTGTGCCCATTGGCCTGTTCGTCGTCTTTGACCATGCTGTAGAAAATGAAACCGTCCTCGACGAGCTCGGCGTTCTTCTTGCTCAACTCCCTGGCAATGGGCAGCAGGGCGGCGAGGAACAGATTTTCCCTGATGGTTTTGTCGGCAATGAGCAGCCTGTTGAGGTGGCCGCGCCAGGAATCGAGCGTGTCCTTGTACTCGGCGCACCCCTCGATAATCCGTTGCGCCTTGGCAAGCGCGCTTCCGGGCCGCACTGTCCTGCGGTGGATGTCGATCTCCAGGGCGCCCAGCTCATTTTCACATTTTTCGATATATCTCAGGACGTTTTGTGTCGCGGCGGGGTGCTGATCCCTGGCTTCGGCCAGCATGGAAGACAGTTTAAAGAAGCTGAGGAGGTATTCGTAGCGGGTGAAATTGAACTTTTTCCATTGTGTCACCCGCGGATCTGTCGGCAGGGTGAATGCCTCGTTTCTCTGGGCGGCAAGCCTGGCCTTTGCCTTGTCGATCATCTCCTCGACCGGGGCAAAGCCCTCGGCCGGCATGCTCCGGGCCTGGCCCTGGGGAGGCTGGTCAAAGCGCGGCTGTATGCGGACAAACTCGACGGTTCCGGACATTTCTTGTCTGTGGGTATCTCTTGGGGGAAATGTATAAAATCAATATGTTGAAGCCGCTGTTTCCCGCTTGCTGTCGCGTGGCGGGAAACCTGTTATCATAGTCAATTTCGCGGGGATGTGCCACTGTTAATCCGATCTCGCTCCTGCGCCGGGCCTGGACGCCCGGGTGGCGAGGAACTCCGGGAGCCTTCCCTCCTCGTGGCGGGGCGTTTTTTGCTCCTTTTTGATTTTTCTTGCAAGGATCCGGCGTTCCGATGCGGCAATTTCTTGACAAGACAGGCAGATAGGCATATTCTGCGAGTTTTTCAGGGGTTGCAATGGAGCTGGTCTGTGAAAAATACAAGGACAAAGTTGATTCCGAAACGGCCGTCTGCCGGAGGCCCACGGAATACTGCAAGTTCAGAAGCGCCTGTCTGATCCATTTTCTTGCCAAGGAGCGCGCGGCAAAGGAGACCCAAAACCCCGCGCCCTCGGTGGAGAGGAAGAACAACCAAACTGTCGGGTCTGCGAACACTATGAGCGTACTGCGATTTGATAAGGGGAACGGTCTCCTGCCGGCCATTGCCCAGGATCATCTGACCAACGAGGTGCTCATGCTTGCCTATATCAACGAGGAGGCATGGCAAAAAACCCTGGCCACGGGCAAAGCCCATTATTGGAGCCGTTCCCGCAACCAGATCTGGCTGAAAGGGGAGTCTTCGGGCCATGTGCAGCTGGTGAAGGAGATCCTGGTGGACTGCGACGCGGATACCGTGATTTACAAGGTCGAGCAGCTTGGCGGCGCCGCCTGTCATAAGGGCTATCGCAGCTGTTTTTTCAGGAAGGCGCAAGGGGAAGAGTTAACGATCAACGATACACCGGTGTTTGATCCCGGGGAGGTATATAAAAAATGAACATTCTGAAACTGGGTGTGCCCAAGGGAAGCCTCGAAAAGGCGACCATCGAACTTTTTGAAAAATCCGGCTGGCGGATAAAGCTCTCTTCCCGTAACTATTTTCCCGAAATCGATGACCCGGAGCTCTCCTGCTCCATCTGTCGGCCGCAGGAGATGTCCAGCTACGTGGAAAAGGGCGTACTCGACGCGGGTATTACCGGCAAGGACTGGACCCTGGAAAATGAATCCGACGTGGTGGTGGTGGCCGACCTTGTCTACTCCAAGGTCAGCAAGCGGCCCACCCGCTGGGTGCTGGCCGTGCCCGGCGACTCAAAAATTACCAGCCTCAAGGATCTTGAGGGCAAAAAGATCGCCACCGAGTTGGTCAATTACACCAGGAAGTTTTTCGCCGGCCAGGGCATCAACGTGGATATTTCCTTCTCCTGGGGCGCCACCGAGGCCAAGGTGGTTTCCGGTCTTGCCGACGCCATTGTCGAGGTGACCGAGACCGAGAGCACCATCCGGGCGCACGGGTTGAGAATCATCCATGAACTGATGGCCTCCAACACCCAGTTCATCGCCAACAGGGCGGCCTGGGCCGATCCCTGGAAGCGGGAAAAGATCGAAAACATCGCCCTGCTTCTCCAGGGCGCCTTGCGGGCCGACAAGATCGTCGGGCTCAAGATGAATGTTCCCCATACCCGGCTGGACGAGGTGATCAAGATCCTGCCCAGCATGAATGCGCCGACCATTGCCCATCTCTACCAGAAGGAATGGTATTCGGTGGAAACGGTGATCTCCGAGCACGAGGTCCGCGATTTGGTTCCGAAGCTTTTGAAAAGCGGGGCCGAAGGGATCATCGAGTACTCGCTGAACAAGGTTATCTAGTCCCGGCCGGCCTGGCGGCCGCAGGGGCAATAAGGCGCGTGGCCGCCGGGAGAAAAGGGTTTGACCGATTCCACCGTCAATTACTCGAAGATCGAGTTCATAAAAAGCGCATACAAGGTCGGGCATCTGCCCGAGGACGGTTTCCCTGAAATCGCCTTTGCCGGCCGCTCCAACGTGGGCAAGTCCAGCCTGATCAACCGCCTGGTCAACCGCAGGAATCTGGTCAAGGTCAGCGCCAGGCCCGGCAAGACCCAGAGCCTCAATTATTTTTTGGTGGACAGGCGGCTCTATCTCGTCGACCTGCCCGGCTACGGCTTTGCCAGGGTTTCGAAAAAACTGCAGGATGAATGGCAGGGGCTTGTCAGCGATTATCTTCTGGGTCGCGATACCCTGCGTTGCGTGGTGGTGCTGATCGATATCCGCCATGCCCTGAAGGCGCAGGACCGTGAGCTTGTTGAGTGGCTGCGCGCCAACAACCGTCCCTTCCTCATCGTCTATACCAAACGCGATAAACTTTCCGGAAACCAGCAGTTCCGGCAGGCTGCGATTCTTGATGCCGCCCTGGGGCTCGCCAAAAACGAACGGGTGCTTTTTTCGGCAAAAACAGGGGCCGGCAAGGAAGAGCTGCTTTCAGCACTTGCGACTTTTTTGGCTTAGTGGTTTTATGCTGCTTTAGGGTTTGCTGAAATCCAAAGTCGTGCAAAAAAATATTCTCGATGCAACTGCCGCCCGGCATGAGGGTGGTTTATATTTTTTTGAAGTGTGAGGATGGATGACAATGGCTAAGCAGAATGAATGGCACTGTTGGGAGATCACCCGGTGCGGCAATCAGGAGAGCTGCCTCGCCCGGCGGGAGGCAGGCGCCAGAGCGTGCTGGGAAGTGGCCTTGGATCTGGATGATTTCCGCAGCGGCCTTAATGTGTGCAAGGATTGTATCGTCTATATCTCGAAGCAGAGGAGTTCCGTTCTGACTTCCGCGGAGGTGCAGGAGATTCTCTCGCGCAAGGTCGAGTGCGTACTTGCCGGCAACTGCCCGCAGATGGGGGAGTGACGGTCGGCGTTTTCGGCTGGCGGAGACGGGAAGGGGCCGGGAATCACTGGTCGGACTTGAGCACGGCCAGGAAGGCGCTCTGAGGTATCTCCACGTTGCCCACGGTTTTCATTCTCTTTTTGCCGGCCTTCTGCTTTTCGAGCAGTTTTCTCTTCCGGCTGATGTCGCCACCGTAACATTTTGCCAAAACGTCCTTGCGCAGCGCGGAAATGGTCGTCCTGCCGATGACGGTGCCGCCGATGGCCGCCTGGATTGCGATCTTGAACATCTGGCGCGGGATTTCCTCCTTCAGCTTTTCGCAGGCGTGCAGGCCGCGGGCCCGGGCGTTGTTGCGATGCACCAGCTGCGAGAGCGCATCGACCCGTTCCCCGTTCACCAGAATATCCAATTTGACCAGATCGCTCTTCCGGTAGTCCAGCAGTTCGTAATCAAAGGATCCGTAGCCCTGGGTGACGGATTTCAACTTGTCGTAGAAATCGTAGATCACTTCGGCCAAGGGCAGTTCGCAGGTGAACTCGACCCGCCCGGGCATGGGGTAGTGGTAATTGGTGTTTTCGCCCCGCCGCTCCATGCAAAGGGTCATGACCACGCCCATGTAGCGTTCCGGCATGTGGATGGTGGCCTTGATGAAGGGCTCCTCGATGGTGTCGATGGTGGTCGGGTCCGGATAGTAGGCCGGGTTGTCCACCTCGATCATGCTGCCGTCCTTCAGGAAGATGTGGTAGTTCACCGAAGGCACGGTGAGGATCAGGGAGAGATCGAACTCCCGTTCCAGGCGTTCCTGGATAACCTCCAGGTGGAGAAGGCCGAGGAAGCCGCAGCGGAAGCCGAAGCCCAGGGCGGTGGAGGAGTCCTTCTGGTAAGAGAGGGCGGCATCGTTCAAGGTCAGTTTTTCAATGGCGGTGGCCAGGGTTTCGTAGTCGTCGGTGCTCACCGGATAGATCGAGGAGAAAACGACCTGTTTGACTTCCTGGAAGCCCGGCAGGGGCTTTGCGCAGGGGCGCTCCTTGAGGGTGATGGTGTCGCCGGCCCGGGTGTCGCTGATATTCTTGATCCCGGCGATGATGTAACCGACCTGCCCGGCGCACAACTGCTTCTGTGGTTCGCGGGTCAGCCGGAAAAGGCCGACTTCCTCCACCCGGTAGGCCGCCTCGTTGGACATGAAGATGATGGTGTCTCCGGGTTTGACCCGTCCTTCGAAAACGCGGCAGGAGATGACGGTCCCCCGGAAGGGATCGTAAAAGGCATCAAAAATCAGTGCTTCCAGCGGTTTTTCCGGGTCGCCCTTCGGGGGGGGGAGCAGATTGACGACGGCCTCAAGAATCGTGTCGACTCCCTGGCCGGTCTTTGCCGAGCAGCGCTGGATGCTGGCGGGATCCATGCCGAGATCCTCTTCTATCTGCAGGGCAACCCCGTCCGGGTCGGCGGAGGGCAGGTCTATCTTATTGATAACCGGGATCACCTCCAGCTCATGCTCCATGGCCAGGTAGAGGTTGGCCAGGGTCTGGGCCTCGATGCCCTGGGCGGCGTCGATGAGCAGGAGGGCGCCCTCGCAGGAGGCGAGGGCCCGGGAAACCTCGTAGCTGAAGTCCACATGTCCCGGGGTGTCTACCAGATTCAAGAGGTACTCCTTGCCGTTCTTCGCCTTGTAGGGGAGGCAGATGGTCTGGCTTTTGATGGTGATGCCGCGTTCCCGCTCGATGTCCATGTTGTCGAGGAGCTGGTCCTTGAACTGGCGGTCGCTGACCATGCCGCACATCTGGATGAAGCGGTCGGCCAGGGTGGACTTGCCATGGTCAATATGGGCAATGATGCTGAAGTTGCGAATGTTTTCCATGTGGATATGCGGTTGGCTTGTTCTTGAATCGTGTGCGTCGCGTCTTTGCCGCCGGTTTGGCAAAAGCGGGCGGACGGACAAAAGGATTGTAGAAATAGTAACAGAGAATCTGGCTATCTATCATAAAAAGATGGGGTTGCAAATACAATTTTGTATCATGGGCGGTCCGGGGGCCGGTGGCGGGAGTCGGCAACGATTTTCCGGGAAAATCGCCCGGGTATGATTCCGTAACAGCCGCCGGGCCGCGTGATTGTGCTGAAAGAGATTGACCTTTACCCAGGTTGTATTAATAATGACAGCCATGAAAGAAGACCCTGAAGTCATTGAGATAATAACCGACGACGAGGACGGACCGGAGAACGAGCAGGAGGAGCTGCATCCGCTCGTCACCCTTTCGGACGACGAGTATTTGCCGGCCGTCGGCAATGCCGGCCTCCACCGCTATCTGCAGGAGATCAGCCAGTACAAGCTGCTTTCCCGGGAGGAAACCGACGAGCTTGCCCGCTATTTTCAGGAAACCGGCGATCCCGAGGCGGCCTACAAGCTGGTGACCTCCAACCTGCGTCTGGTGGTCAAGGTGGCCATGGATTTCCAGAAGTACTGGATGCAGAACTTTCTCGATCTCATCCAGGAGGGCAATGTCGGCCTGGTGCAGGCGGTAAAGAAGTTCGATCCCTACAGGCAGGTGAAGTTTTCCTATTATGCCGCGTACTGGATCAGGGCCTATATCCTCAAGTTTATTATGGATAACTGGCGGTTGGTGAAGATCGGCACCACCCAGGCCCAGCGCAAACTTTTTTTCAGCTTGAATAAAGAAAAAAAACTGCTAGAATCGCAGGGCTTCAAACCGGAGCCGAAATTGCTGGCCGAACGCCTCAACGTCAAGGAAAGTGAGGTGATCGAGATGAGCCAGCGCATGGACAACTGGGATGTTTCCCTGGAAAGTCCGGTGCGCGAGGGCTCGGACGAGGAGCAGAAGAATTTTCTGCCCCTGGTCGGTCCCACCGTGGAAGAACGGGTGGCGGAAAAAGAGGTCCGGGAATGGCTGGCCGAGGTGCTGGAGAAGCTGCAGACCACCCTGAACGAGAAAGAAAAGGTCATCCTGGCCACGCGCCTGCTCAACGATGAACCCCTGACACTCCAGGACATTGCCGATCGGTTTGAGATTTCCCGGGAGCGGGTCCGGCAGATCGAGGCCAATCTCCTGAAAAAAATGCGGGTCTTCTTTGAAAAGGAAGTGCCTGATATCAAAGATTTTCTTGATGAATTTCTGAATCCCTGGCGTTCTTGATCCCCATAACAACTCTGCCCCTCGGTCTCCGCGGGGGCCTGCGGAAAAGCGATGCGTGTTCCCCTTCTTGATTTGAAATGCCAGTTAGGGCCGTTACGCGGCGAGATTCTCGCCGCGGTGACCGAGGTCATTGATTCGACCCAGTATATTCTCGGCCCCAGGGTTGAAGAGTTCGAGAACAATGTCGCCGCCTATTGCGGAGCGCGGCACGGCATCGGGGTGGCCAGCGGCACCGATGCCCTGCTGGCGGCCCTCATGGCCCTGGGAATCGGGCCGGGCGACGCGGTGCTGACCACCCCCTACTCCTTTTTCGCCACCATGGGTTGCATCCTGCGCCTTGGCGCCCGCCCGGTTTTCGCCGATATCGACCCGCTCACCTACAACATCGACCCCGATCTGATGGCCGAGGTTCTGGCTGCGGACGCCCGGGGGGAGAGACGGATCAAGGCGATCATCCCCGTGCATCTCTACGGCCAGTGCGCCGACATGGGACGCATTCTTGCCCTGGCCGGCGAGTATGGCCTGCCGGTGGTGGAAGACGCCGCCCAGGCAATCGGCGCCGCCTATCCCATGACCGGAAAAGGCGGAACGAAATGGCTGCGGGCGGGCGCCATGGGCGACGCCGGCTGTTTTTCCTTTTTCCCCAGCAAAAATCTGGGCGGCATCGGCGATGGCGGGCTCATCACCTGCAACGACGACACGCTGGCCGAGCATATCCGGGTGATCCGGGTGCATGGCGGCGCGCCCAAGTACCATCACGGCGTGGTCGGCGGCAATTTCCGTATCGATCCGATCCAGGCCGTGGTATTAAACATCAAGCTGCCGCATCTGCCTGAATGGCATAAGGCCAGGCGTCGCAATGCCGAAATCTATTGTCGCCTCTTTGCGCAAACCGGGCTCGGCGAGGCCGGGGCGGTCCGGCTGCCCCGGGCTGTTTATGAGGAGCAGGGCAGGGCCGCCGGGCCGGATTGTGACTACCATATCTACAATCAGTTTGTCATTCGGGCCAAGGATAGAGACGGGCTCATCCGGCATCTGCACCAGAACGATGTCGGCGCCGAGATTTATTATCCCATTCCCTTGCACAGGCAAGGATGCGTTGCCGGCATGGGTTACGAGCAACTCTCCTATCCGGAAGCGGAAATGGCGGCGCTGGAAACCCTGGCCCTGCCCATTTATCCGGAGCTTAGCGAGGAGATGCTTTGCTATGTCGTCGAGAAGATCGGCGAATTCTATAAAGCATAGCAGCCGCCGCATCCTTGCCCGGCCGCGATGAAAAACCGTCCTTTGTCCCTTTTTCGAAAGGACATCCCCTGCTGATGCCGAAAAGCGCGCACTCCTCCTTGAGAAAGTTCATTCTTTGCCCGGTTGCCTCGCGGGTGATGCCGATCTGCGTACTGGCACTTTTTTTTCTCCCCGCCTTCCCGCCGGTGCCCGCTTCCGCCGGCGAAGACGTTTCATCCGCCCTGAATCAGAAAGTTGAGGTGCCGGCGCGCACCATTCAGCTCAAGTCAGACAACGACATTGCCTGGAAATCCCTTTGGGACGAGGCCAGGCGTCTGGTTCGCGAAGGGAGGTTGCTTGAGGCCGTGCCGGTGTATGAAAAACTCCTGGATGCGCGTCAGGGGCTTGAGGCCGCCCAGTGGGAACTGGTTACCCTGCTTTTGCAGGTGAAAAAAGCGGATGCGGCTGTCCCCCACCTTGAAATGCTGGTGGAGACGGCGCCCGGCAACCTGCAGTATCTTCTGGCCCTGGCGGAAACCCTCGGCGGCCAGGGCGCGATCAGCCGCTCGGTGGAGTTGTACAGGAGGGCGCGGCAGCACGATCCGGAAAACCTGCAAGCCCTTTCCGGGCTTGCATCCGGCCTTGTCGCGCTCCAGAAAAGAGAGGAAGCCCTGCCCGTCCTGGAAATTCTCTCCCAGCGGGCCCCTGACCGACTTTGGGTCCGCAGGGAACTGGGGCGCCTCTATTATGAACTCGGCTACTACGACAAGGCCCGACCCCATCTTCTCGCCCTGGCCAATACGGAAACGGCGGACAGCGAGTCGCTGCTCAACGCGGCGCGGGTGCTCGACCGGTTGGGGCTTGAGAACCTGGGGGTGGAATACTGGGAGCGTCTGGTTTTGCGGGATCCGTTGCACCCGGAAGGCAGAGCGCGCCTGGCTGCCTACTATCTCAAGGAAGGCAAGGGGGAAGCCGCCTTGCCCTATCTTCTTCCCCTGCTCAAGGAAACCCCTTCCTCGCCGCAGCTCCTGAAGCGGCTCGGGCAGATTTACCTCGGCATGAACCGTTATCCCGAGGCCCTGGACTATTTTGAGCGCTATATCGTGGTCCAGCCCAACGATAAGGATGTCCTGCGGATGGTGGTGGATATCCATGCCGCTCTGGGCAATAAAACCCAGTCCCTGTTGGCGCTGGACAGATTCTTGAGCCTCGAATCGGAGCCCAACCTGGAAAATCTGGCCAAGGCCGCGGCCCTGTACGAAGAAAGCGGCGGCTATCCCGAGGCGGTCGCCCTCTATGATCGCATTCTCCTCAGCACCCCGGACGATCCGGAGATCCTGGCGAAAAGGGCAAGGGCCTTGCTCGCGGCAGGGGATGACGAGAAGGCCAATGCCATGTGGGCGCACCTGGCGCGCCGGCAAAAGCTGCTTGAGGTGCTGGAGATTTTATATGCCCAGGATCCCAGGAACGGCAAGGTGCTCGAAAAACTGGCCCGCATGTATCTTGACCGGGGGGATCTGGCAAAGAGCCTCGCCATTTTTTCCCGGTTGTCGGCCCTGGGGGTGAGGAGTCCCGAGGTGCGGGCGGGGGAGGCCTCCGTCTATGAGCGGTTGAACCGGTCGGAAAAGGCCCTTGCCCTTTATGAAGGGTTGCTGGCGGAGGAGGGGGAGGTGGCGGGAATCAGGTTGCGCTGCATCGAACTGGCCGGCCGTCTCGGGTTGCAGGATAAGGTGCTTGAGCACAGTCGGCTGCTGGCGGAGAAGAGCGAGGAGTTCCATGCCGCGCCCCAGACCCGGCTGCGCATTGCCGAAGCCCTGACCGATGCGTCCGCCTTTTCCGAGGCTGGACGGCAGTATGCAAGCCTCCTCGATGAGCACGGTGACGATGCCGGGCTGAAAACCGCCTCCCTGCTCGGGGTGGCCCGTCTTCAGCAGAAACGGGCATTGCCCTTTGAGGCGGAACAGGCCCTGCGGCAGGCCTATCTGGTCGGGCCGCGAAGGGGGGAAGTTCTTGCCCGGCTTTTTTCCCTGGCGCTCGCGGAAAAGCGCTTGTCGGAAGCAGCGGTGTGGCTTGACGCGCTGGAACGGAACCAGGCTCTTTCCGCCGCCGAGGGAAAATTTGTCGCCTTGCCCGCTCGGGAGGGCGACGGCAGGCTCTTTCGCGTCAGGCTTCTGGCCGCGGAAGGGCAAACCCGGGCCGCCTTGCGGTTGTTGGGGCAGCCTGCCGACGAAACCGCCGTCGCGGCCCCGAGCGGGGAAAATCGCGGCATTGATTCCTCCATCCGGCGGGAGGCCGGACTTCTCCGCGCGGAGCTGCTGCTTGCCGAGGAGCGTTATGGGGAGGCGGAGGTTCTGGCGGTTTCTTTTCTGGAGCCGGACAGGGATTTTGCCACGCAGGCGCTCCTGATCCGTATCTATCAACAACAGGGCCGGTCCGCCGAAGCCGAGGTGCTTCTGGCCCGGACCGTGGCCACGGTCCGGGAGGATCTGCGCTTTCTTCTTGAGTTTCTCGGCCAGTTGCAGCGGCAGCGGCTGTTCCCGGAACTCTGCCGGGTTGCCGATGAGGCCGCGGGAAGATATCCCCATTCGGTTGCGCTTTCCATGCTTGTTGCCGGAGCGCATCTCGAAAACGGTGATTCCCGCCAGGCAATCCGGATTTTGCAGGGCGTGGTCCGCGAGTTTCCCGAACATGATCACGCCACGGCGCTGCTTGCCCAACAGCTTTTCAACAACGGACGTTTCAGCGAGGCTCTGGCTCTAAGCGAGGCGGGAGCGAGCACGCAACGTCCGGACCTGGCGCTGCTGAGAGCCAGAATTTTCTGGGCCCGACATGATTGGGACAATGCCGCCAGAGCGTATGCCGATTTTCTTGCCCCATCGGTGCAGGAGCAGATCAAGGCGCAGGGAGAGCGGGCCGGAGTGGCTCTTCCCCTGCACGACGAATCAAGCCTCTGGCGCAAACTGACCGTGCCGGAGTTCGACAGACAGGCTTCCCTTGATGCCTTGATGCGGCCGGAGCGCCTGCTTTCTTCGGAGGCCGCCGCAAGCAACGGAGTGGTTGTTCCCTGGTATGCCAGATATTGCTGGCAGAAGCGGTTCGCCCTGGAAGGGAGCGCCCGCGAGGCTTTGGGCGATCGCGAATACCTGACTGCGGCGACCTACCTGCGCCGGTTGCTGCGGGAGTATCCGCAGGATGCGTCCCTGCGTTTTGACCTGGCGGGGATTTACAGCCGGTTCGGACAGTTGGGGCCGGAGGCGTCCCTGTATGAAGACATTGCCACTTCCGGGGCGGCGTTTCCCGGCGTGGCAGAGGCCAGGCAGCGCAATGCCCTGAAACGTCGGCCCTGGCTTTCCGTGGGTTACGGGGCACTGCGGGAGGAAGGGCGGGAGGGCTATAAGGCCATCCGGAAAAGTTGGGAAGAGGGGCAATTCCACTATTCGCCCTATCTGCAGGAGGAGTGGACGGTGTATCTGGCCCGTCTCGAATATCGCGATCCGGATCGGACGGCAAGGATCCGCGGAAATCGCGCCCTTGTGAGTTATGGAGCGGCGGTGAACGAACATCTCGCCCTGAGGGCGGGCGGCGGCGCGGAAATCCTTGAAAACGGCCAGCCCGACACCACGGTGCTTGATCTGGCCCTTGAGGGGCGGTTGAGCGATCGTCTGACCGGGACGCTCTCCTACGGCCGGGACGTGAATCATGATACCCTGGCGAGCCTGGGCAGGAATATCGTCCAGCAGGACTACAAGGCAGACATGGTGGTGGATCTTCTTGCAAGCGTGCAGGTCGGCGGCGGCTACCTCTATAAAGAGTTTTCGGACAACAACGACCTGCAGGGCTATGATTTCTGGGCCGCCTATCTCCTTTTTTTCGACCCCGCCTTTCTGCGATTCAGTTATACCTATGATTACCAGGACGCGAACAGCGCCGGCGGAGGGGGTCCCATGCAGGCCGACGGTTTTGCCCTGACCGATCATCCCTATTGGACGCCGATGAATTACTGGCAGAACCGTTTCAGCGTGTATTTCAGGCACCAGCTTTCCGATGATCAGTTCAGGCGGGGCGTACCGCGCTATTACGACCTGGAGTATACCCTGTCCTACGATGAAAAGGGCTACCCCATCCAGAGCTGGCGAGGTGGTTTTTTCGTGGAGTGCACTCCGCATGTCATGCTCGAAGCAACGGCAGAGCTTGCCACCAGTCAGGAGTATCGGCGCAGGCAATTCTATCTCGGGGCGTCCTATCGCTGGTGAGCCGTGCCCATGGCCTGCGCATGGGGATTCCGGCATGCTTTCCCTTGCAATCTTTTTTTCCGTGTGCTAATTGTTGACGGTCTTGTGAAAACCTCCGAGGCATACGGGGCCGCGGCCACGAATCAAGGAGTTGCCGACGGACACCATAGGTGGCTCGGCTTTTTGCCATGGAGGCTTGTCCGCGGCGCCGGCGATTGTTGGCGGCGAAAAAAATCACCAAGCCGCCCATGGCTGGCAGGCCCGTGGTTCTTTTGTTTGTGGTTGAAGGTTTCTCTGACAGCGTACCCTGCCTTCCGGCAGGGCGCTCCCATTGCGTTACTTGGAAAGGCCGCCGTTTTGGCCGGGGTGAGTGGTGTGTGTCCGCTCCCCGGGAAAGCGGCCATTTTTTTTTAGTGCTGTACCTCAGCGAGGAGGATGAGATGGTTGAGCGTATTCCCATGACTCAACAGGGATATACCAGGTTGCGGCTGGAGTTGGATCGCCTGCAGAGGCAGGAGAGGCCCGAAGTGATCAAGGCCATTGAGGTGGCGCGCGGCCATGGCGATCTCAAGGAAAACGCAGAATATCATGCCGCCAAGGAGCGTCAGGGCCATATCGAAGGGCGGATCATGGAACTCAAGGATAAATTGGGCCGGGCCGAGGTGATCGATTGTTCGGCGGTTGATTGTTCCCGGGTTGTCTTCGGGACGGTGGTGACCCTGGTGGATCTCAACACCGAGGAAGAGATCCGCTACCAGCTCCTGGGGCCGGAGGAGGCTGACGTGAGCAAGGGCAGCATTTCCGTCCTTTCCCCCATCGGCAAGGCGATGATCGGCAAGAGCATCGGCGACGAGATTACGGTGAAAACCCCTGGCGGGATGCGGCAGTTTGAGGTGATGGACATCACGGCGCCCAAGGAGTAACTGTCGGGCGCCGGCCGGTGCGTTTATGAGTCTTTCTTCAGAATGCCATGGGTGAAGATGGCGCTGATCTGATGGGCGGCCTCTTCGATGGTGTAGTTGTGGTCCGGGGAGAGAACCCACAGCCTGGATGTTTCGTCAAGGGCGCCGAAAAATGCCCGCTTGAAAACGCCGGGCAGGACATCGGCGCGGAACAGTCCCGTTTCCTGGCCCTTGTGGACGATGGCCGAAACCACATCCACGTATTCAATAAATTTGGTATTCCTGTATTCCTTCATGAATTTGTTGCTCTGGCGCAGCTCCATCTGCAGGACCTCGGCAAGTTCCTTCTTCTCTTCCATGAGCTTCAGATGATGCAGGGCAAAAATGTCCAACATCTTTATGGGGTCGGATTCCTTTTCGGTGAGGAGCTTCACCTCCAGGATGATCTTGCCGATCTCCTCCTCAAAGAGCGAGATCAGGATGTCGTATTTGTTGTTGAAGTAGAGGTAGATGGTGCCGTCGGCAACCTGCGCCTCGGTGGCGATATCGGAAATGCGGGCGTTGAAAAAGCCTTTTCTGGCGAAGACCTTGATGGCCGCCTCAAGAATTTTTGAGTGCTTGTCGGATGTTCTCATGGACTGATCTGCGGGCTGAGAGGAAATGGGGGCGCCAGAGGAAGTTCTCCGCGCGATTTGTGAATGTGTATTCATTCAGTTTGGAGACCCTATCTTAGAAAAGGAATGTGGCTGTGTCAAGGTGAAAAAGCGGGGGCGTGACGATCACCCGGGCCGGGAAGTTGTGCTCCGCGAATTCCGCGCGGTTCTGCCCGATGCGGCGTGATTTTGCACTTTCTTGGCAGGGATTTTTGAGGTACATTGTTTCACTTTGCAAAGAGGCGTTTTTTTCGGTAAAAACGATTTGTATCCCTTTGATGGCGGGGAAGGAGATCCATTGATGAACGTTCTGGTTGTTGGCTCAGGCGGGCGGGAACATGCCCTGGTCTGGAAATTGAAGCAAAGTCCCCGGGTGGAGGCGATCTTCTGCGCGCCGGGCAATGCAGGGATCAGTTCCCATGCGACCTGTGTCGAGATCAGTTCCACCGCCATCGACGACCTGATCGCCTTTGCCAAGAAAGAAAGGGTGGGGCTTACCGTCATCGGCCCTGAAGTGCCTCTCTCCCTGGGGATAGTGGACCGCTTCGAGCAGGAGGGCCTGCGGGTCTTCGGCCCGCGGCGGAAGGCCGCCCAGCTTGAGGGCAGCAAGGTTTTCATGAAGGATCTCCTGAAAAAATATGCCATCCCCTCCGCCTTTTACGAATCGTTCACCGACCGGGAGGCGGCCCTGCGCTATATAGAAAAGCAGGGAGCGCCCCTGGTGGTCAAGACCGACGGTCTGGCCGCCGGCAAGGGGGTCATTGTCGCGACAACGGTTGAAGAGGCCAAGGCCGCCGTTGATCTCTTCATGAAGGAGAAGGCCTTCGGCGAAGCGGGCAGCCGGGTGGTGGTCGAGGAGTTTCTCCGCGGCGAGGAGGCCTCCTTCCTGGCCTTTACCGACGGGAAAACAATTTTGCCCCTGCCCAGCTCCCAGGATCACAAGGCCATCTTCGACGGCGACCAGGGGCCCAATACCGGCGGCATGGGCGCTTATTCACCCGCGCCGGTGGTCACCGAGGCCGTGCACCGGCAGGTCATGGAAAAGGTGATGTATCCCACCGTGCAGGCCCTGGCCGCGGAGGGGTGCCCCTACAAGGGTGTGCTGTATGCGGGGCTGATGATCGATAACGGCATCGCCAGGGTGCTTGAGTTCAACTGCCGCTTCGGGGATCCTGAGGCGCAGCCGCTCCTCATGCGCCTTGAGGGGGATCTTGTCGAGGTGATGGAGGCGGTCATCGACGGCCGGCTCGCCGAGGTATCCCTGGCAATCGATCCGCGGCCCACGGTCTGTGTGGTCATGGCGGCGGGGGGATATCCGGGCTCCTATGAAAAGGGCAAGGTGATCCGGGGGCTTGCCCAGGCGGGGCAGCGGCGGGACGTGGTGGTTTTTCACGCCGGCACGAGCCGGCGGGATGGCGAGGTGGTGACCAACGGCGGCCGGGTGCTCGGCGTCACCGCTCTCGGGGCGACGGTGCAGGATGCCATTGCCAAGGCCTATGCGGCGGTTGGCGATATATCCTGGGATGGCTGTTATTACCGGAAAGACATCGGCGGCAAGGCTCTTGGCCGCACAGGAGGATGAGGGATGATCGGCATTGTGATGGGCAGTGATTCCGACCTGCCGGTTATGCAGGGCTGCATGGATTTTCTGAAGAAGATGAATATTCCCTATGAGGTGACGGTCGCCTCCGCACACCGGACCCCGCATCGGGCCGCCGATTATGCAAGCACGGCCCGCGAACGCGGTTTGAAGATGATCATTGCCGCGGCCGGCATGGCCGCCCACCTGGCCGGGGTGCTTGCCGCCCACACCACCCTGCCCGTGATCGGCGTGCCCGTGGATTCCTCTTCCTTGAACGGGCTCGATTCGCTGCTTTCCACCGTGCAGATGCCGCCGGGCGTTCCCGTGGCCACCATGGGTATCGGCAAGGCCGGCGCCAGGAATGCCGCGATCCTGGCTGCCCAGATTCTCGGGATTACCGATGGCGTCATTGCCGGCAAGTTGGCAGAATTCAAAGAGGATATGGCCGCGGAGGTCGAGGCAAAGAACCGTAATCTTTCCCGCGGGTAAGGGCGGGCAGGACCGGGAAGGAGCGGGAAGGAGCGGGCTGCGCCAGTGTCAGGACGGGAAGAAGAAGCAGAGCATATCGTTACGGATCAGGATCTGGCAAGGGCGAGGGAGGTGCTGCTGGCCGGCGGCGTTGTCGCCTATCCCACGGAAACCTATTACGGCCTGGCGGTCGATCCCCTGAACCAGGCCGCCCTCTCGCGTCTTTTCGCCCTGAAGAGGCGGCCGCCGGACAAGCCCGTGCTGGTTCTGGTCGAAAACCGGATCCAGCTTTCCCGGCTTGTCGCCGAAGTCCCGCCGCCTTTTGAAATTCTGATGGGTACGCTGTGGCCTGGCGCCCTGACCCTCGTTTTTCCGGGAGTGGCGACGCTGCCGGCCATGCTCACCGGTTACAGCGGCACCGTTGGCGTCCGTCTCTCCTCCCACCCCGTTGCCCGACGTCTGGTGCAGGTCTTTGGGGCGCCGATAACCGCGACCTCCGCCAATTTTTCCGGCCAGCCTGCCGCCGTGGATGCCGCCGGCGTCATCGACCAGATCGGGCCGGATGTCGATTTTGTCCTGGATGGCGGCGTCACCCCGGGCGGCAAGGGCTCCACCATCATCGGCTGCGAAGAAGGCGAGGTGCGGTTGCTCCGCGAGGGGGTGATTCCCTTTGCCGACATTCTGGCCCTTGTGGCCGGACATTGATCGGCCCTCCGCTTTTTTCGCTTTTCTCTCCCGTTCACCGTGAAATGGAAAAAAACCCGGCCGGGCAGGATTTTTCCATTTATCTGTTTGCTGATCCATAACGATTTCGGTATGATAATTGAATTAGACCGAGTGGTTCGTGTTTCCCGGTCTTCGCTGCCGGGAATATCCGACGGCAACTCCACGATAAGGAAAAATAATGGCAGATCTTGAATGGGATAGAAATTTCGCTCTGGAGCAGGCAGGGGATGATGAGGAGATGCTGGCGGAACTTCTGGTCCTTTTCCGGGATTCTTCCGCTGCCGATATGGAGCGGATCCGTGATGGCCTGAGCAGGGAAGACGCCGTTGCGGTGGCGGATGCCGCCCACAGCATTAAAGGGGCCGCCGCCAGCCTCGGAGTGGCTGGCGTGCGCAGGGTTGCCGCGGAAATGGAAAAAACGGGGCGTGGCGGTGATCTGGCGGCCCTGGCCCGGCAGGTGCCCGAGCTTGCCGATCTTCTTGCCGCCCTTGATGATCTGCGGTGAACCGAAGCCTGGTCCCGGCCGACCAGGAAGGGTGTGGCTGATGGCCTTGCGGCGCAGGGGCGAAGCGATAATTTCATGGGCTGCGAGGCATAACCGCCGCCGGTTTCGGGTGCGCGGCCGAGAACAGATAATGGAGACAACCCGCCTTCCGTCATGCCCAGCGCGAATGACATAATCAAAAAGTTCAGCGAGCTGAAAACCCTGCCGCATGTGGCAATCAAGGTTACCCAGCTTGCCAACGACGACAACAGCACCATGCAGGATTTCGAGGAGATCATCAAGCTCGATCCTGTTCTGGTCACCCGATTGCTGCGTTTGGTGAACAGCCCCTATTTCGGCCTTGTCCAGAAGGTCGAATCCATCGCCAAAGCGGTCGTCTTTACCGGCATGAAGCAGTTGCGCAACCTTGTCGCCGTCGAAGCCCTGCGCAACATGTTCAAAGGCGATGGGGAAGACTTCTCCGCCCAGAAGTTATGGCTGCATTCCGCCACGGTGGCCATTTTGGCGGAAATGGTGGCAAAACGGATTTTCGCTCAGGAGGGAGAGGATGTCTTTCTGGCCGGCATTATCCACGATATCGGCCTCATTGTCGAAAATCAGGTGGCGGGCGAACAGCTCCGCGAGGCCTGCAGGGCCTTCCGGGATGGGAAAGGTCCGCTGATCGAATGTGAGCGGGAGGCCATTGGCACCGACCATGCCGAGGTGGGCTACCTTCTTGCCAAGGACTGGAATCTGCCCCAAGAGGTTCTTGCCTCCATCAAATCGCATCATCTTTCCAACCAGAAAAAGGCGATTTCCAGCATCGGCAGCATTCTCCAGCTTTCCGAGTTCATGGCGGCCAAGATGCGATACTGGCCCATCCCGGGTCCCATCGAGCCACTGCCCCCTGATCTGGCCAGGCACGTGAAGAACATGATGGCCAACTACAAGATCATCATCAGGGATCTTCCCGCCGAGATGGCAAAGGCCAAAGAGTTGTATGAGTCGGATTCTGAATAGCATATGACCGAGCCCACCTTTGAAACCATATTCGAGGATCTGGTCGATGTCGGCGAGGAGCTGCAGGGCTTTCTCTCCATGGTCGAAAAGGTCTTGCCCGAGGCGGCCCTGTTGATGCAGGGCGCGGCCGGCGTCGTTCTTGCCGGCAAAAAAAACCTGGATCTTTCTCTGCCGGTTCGGGAGAAGCTCGTGGAAAGGGCCAGGCATGCGCCCGCCATCGTCAGCGGCAAAACGGATGACGGTTTCTGTTGCTATGCCCGGCAGATTCCCAGTCTGGACGCTGTGCTGATATTTTCCTTTCCCGAGGGAGCCCAGGACCTTACCGCCGTTCCCGGCGGCTCCGCTTTGCTCAGGAACTCTCTGGAGCTTGCTCTGGTGCGCCAGGAGCAGGAGATCCTGGTTGCCGACAAGGAGCAGGCCCTGACCCAGATCACCATCCTCAAGCAGCAGCACGGCAAGCTCATTGAAGACAATTACCGGCAATACCGTCTCAACCAGGAGAGGGAAAAGGAATACGCCAAAAAGCTGGAGAGCGAGATTGCCAAGCAGACCGCGGAATTGCGGGAAGCCAACGCGAGGCTTGAGGAGATCAGCAGGCTGAAGAGCGATTTTCTTGCCAACATGAGCCATGAATTGCGCACGCCCATGAACGCCATCATCGGTTTCACCGAACTGCTCTCTGAGACGAACCTCGACTGCGAGCAGGCGGATTACACGAAAACCATTGCCCAGTCCGCGTCCAGCCTGCTTTCGCTGATCAACGACATCCTGGATTTGGCCAAGATCGAATCGGGCAAGCTTGAGCTTGAGCACATTTCCTTTGACCTGGGTGAGGTGGTGGGCAACGTCTGCTCCCTGTTCAAGCTTCCTGCCAAGGAAAAAGGGGTTGCGATCCTCTGTTCCATCGATGAGCGGATTCCTCGCCGGGTTCTGGGGGACAGTATCCGTCTGCGTCAGGTTCTGGTGAATCTGGTGGGGAATGCCATGAAGTTCACCGAACAGGGGCAGATCGACATTCGGGTTGCCCATGAGCGCCAGGTCGCGGGTCGGATACTCTGCCGTTTCTCGGTGCGTGACACCGGCATCGGGATCCCCGCCGACCGGCGTGAGGCTATCTTTGACAAGTTCACCCAGGCGGACGGCTCCACCACCCGAAAATACGGCGGCACCGGCCTGGGGCTGGCCATCTGTCTGCAGCTGGTGGGGCTGATGGGGGGGCAGCTTGCCGTGGAGAGCGAGGTCGGCAAGGGCAGCACTTTCTTTTTCATGCTCCCCCTGGAAGAGGCGCCCGCCGAAGTGATCCCGCTCAAGGCGCCGCGGGAGGGGGCTGCTGCCACGCATGGCAAGGGCGGAAGGATTCTGCTGGTTGAAGACAATGCCGTGAACCAGCGCCTTGCCACCATTCTGATCCAGCGGGAGGGCTACGAGGTGGATGTGGCTTCCGACGGGGTGGAGGCCATGGAGCGCCTTAAGCATCAGCGCTTTGATCTGGTGTTGATGGATGTGCAGATGCCCAATATGGACGGGATAACGGCGACGAGGAAGATCCGGGAGATCGAGGCGGATGCCGCGCTTAAGGCGCAGTATGTCTGCCTGCGGGATCTGCTCCAGCCCCTGGTCGTCATCGGCCTGACCGCCCATGCCCGCAAGGAGGATGAAAACGCCTGTTACGCGGCGGGGATGAACGGGTTTCTCACCAAGCCGATCATCAAGGCCAAGCTGGCCAAGGTCGTCAGCGAGATGATGCCGGAGCATCCTTAAACACGGTTGCCACTCCGGCGTCCTGTCGGAGAAAAGCAGTTCCCTTCCCCCGGTCGTTAACGCAACAACGCCAAGGCGCAAAGAAAATCGTTTTGAAATTCTCCGGTGTTCTTGCCTTGCCGCGCTGTTGCCTTACCCTTTTTCCTTGAGCATCCCGATCCGTTCCCGCCAGCCTGGGCCGAAAACCGTAAGGCGGCACTGCCGCGACGCGGGGGGCTGAAAATCCATGGTGATCTCCAGGCGGTCCCCGGGCATGAGGCTTCCCAGCCGATCCGGCCATTCGATGACCGTGAGCCCGGCGCCATGGAAATACTCTTCAAAGCCGAGTTCCTCGATTTCCGTCTCGTCGGTCAGGCGGTAGAGGTCCATGTGGTAGAGGGGGAGCCGGCCCGGATATTCGTGCATAAGGCTGAAGGTCGGGCTTGTTATGTAACAGGATTCCGGTACCTGCAGCCCCTGGCCGATGGCCTGGGTGAGGGTGGTCTTGCCGGCCCCCAGCGACCCGGAGAGGGTTATGACGTCGCCGGGCCGGGCAATTTCGCCCAGGTAACGACCAAGCCTGGCCGTGGCCGCAAGGTCGGGAAGCGGGAGAATCAAGTCGTCTGGCATGGAAGAGCCGATCCCGGGTGGCTAAAGCTGTTTCTTGTGGCAGAAGAGGCAGCGGTATTTGGGAGGGTGGTCGGCGGGCAGCGGTGCGGTTCCTTTCGGAACGTGGCAGGATTCGCAATATTTTTCCGCTTCTTTTTTCCCCATTTCGTAAAACTTGAGGTGATTGTCATCGCGGGGAATTTTTTTGGTGGACTCCGGCGGCGCCTTCAGCAGGAAAATCAGGATGCCGACACAGCTCAGGACGAAGAGGATGTTCAAGATGCGATTTTTTTTCTTGCTCTGTTCCAGGCTCATGGCGCGGTCCTTGTCTGCGGCGGGTGCAGGCCCATTTCCAGTTCATGGTAGTCGATAAGTCCGGCGCGAAGCGCCAGGATCAAAGATTCGAGGATCAACCTGCCGCCAAAACGGCTGCCGGAGGCAAGTTCGAGGATGCGGCTGTGCCGGCGCTGCTTGGCGATGAGTTCGGCAAGCGGAGCACATTCGTAGTCTTTGTCCAGGATGCTGCGGGCCGCCTCTTCCCCGGAGAGAATGGCGGAATAAATGCCCTCGCCGGTGAGTCCCGAGGCAAGTCCGGCCGCATCGCCCACCAGAAACCGGTTGTCGAAGCGAAAGCCCTGGTAGTCGAAGTTGACCAGGGCGGCCCGGGGTTGGTGGGAAGGGAGGGAAATGTCGAAGCGGGCCGCCCACCGGCGCAGGCTGTTCAGGAGCGCGCCGGGTTTGCTTTTTCCGCCTCCGTCGTAAACGCCGATGGAAGCGGTGTCCCGATGGGGAAAGATCCAGGCATAACCGTTGCCGAACAGTTTCGTGTCCAGATGCCACTCCATTGCCTGGTAGTTGCCCGGGATCTGAAAATGAATGCCCACTCCGCAGCGCCTGGTGGCGATCCCCAGTCGGCGTCGGACCATGGAGCCGCTGCCGTCAGCGCCGACAAGGAAATCGTAGCCGAATTCTCCGGCCCTGGTATACACTTTTTTTTCATCCATGCCGGTGGTGGGGGTGTCTGTTTTGATGGTGACCCCTGTGGCTGCTGCCTTCTGTGCCATCCAGCGCCCGAGGCGGCCACGGTCCACCGTGCAGACCATCGGTTTGTCGTCACGGATGGTGGTTTTTTGCCAGTTGCTCAAAATCCGCTGCGAGGTGAAGGCGCGTTCCAGTATTTCAGCGGGGACACCCAGGGTAAGGGTGGCGGAAGGGATACCGCCGGCGCAGACCTTCGGGCCTATCCGCGCGTTGCGCTCCAGGACCAGAACCTCCTTGCCGTGCCGGGCCAGGCTGGTGGCGCAGGCGAGTCCGGCTGGACCCGCGCCCACTATGACGGTGTGATAGTTTTTCATGGCAGTCTGACGGTGAAAGTGCCGAAGCGGAAATAAGATGCAGACTATAGAGGAACGCTTTTCCTGTCAAGATTTTAAGAGGCCTGGAATCATTGCGACAATCATGGTATAGTGCCGGCGTTTGCGGAAACGCCCGGGAGGCTTCGCTCCTGCCTCCATTGCGCTGCCCGCTTGGTGTCGGCTGGTCCCTGTTGAACTGAAATCATGACGAAGGCCCCCCGCGGGGCTGGTGCGAGGATAGGTGTTATGGAACTTGAGCCCCTTGAGAAAAAAAGAGAAATACCCCAAAGCAAAGCCGCCTTTTTTGTTCTTGCGGGCTTTGTCGTTCTGCTGGCGGCGCTGGGAGGCCTCTGCTGGGTCGGTTTCGAACGGGAGCTGCCCCAGGTGCATCTTGCCGGCGATGTTTCCCGCCTTGGTCTTGCAAAGCAGGTTTCCCTCGCGGTGAGCGACGCGAAAAGCGGTCTGCGTTCCGTCAGGGTTTCGCTGATGCAGGGGGAGAAGAATGTCACGGTTTTTGAAAAATCCTTTCCGCGGCAGGGATATCTTTCCGGAGCCGGGCCGCTGAAGCTTGAGGAGGCCTTTGAGGTTGCCGGCAAGAACCTCGGTTTTAAGGACGGGGAGGCGACCCTGCTTGTTACGGTCAGGGATTATTCCTTCTCTGGCTGGTTCAATGGCAACGAAACCGCTCTTGCCCAGCCGGTGGTTTTTGACACCAGGCCGCCGGCGGTGGGTGTCGCCGATTCCCCCCAGTATATCGATGCCGGCAGCGCCGGCGTGGTGGTGTACCGGGTGAACGAGCCGGTGGACAAGCACGGCGTCGTGGTGAATGACCTGTTTTTCCCTGGTTTCCCGCTGCCCAAAAAAGGCGAGGGCGTCTATGCCGCCTGTATCGGCCTGCCTTTCGACACCGTGCAGCTGACAAAAGTCATGGTGACGGTGACCGATCTTGCCGGCAACGAGAATAAAGCCCCCTTTTCCATGCGCCTCAGGCAAAGAAAAATCACCACCGACCAGATTGCCGTGAGCGACGGTTTTCTTTCCGCCAAGCTCCCCGAGTTCATTGTGCATTACCCTGATCTTGCCGGCACCCCCATCGAACAGTACCTCAGAATCAACAATGAGATCCGCCGGCAGAACAACGCCAAAATCAGCGAGATCTGCGCAAAGTCCCAGCCGGAGAGGCTCTGGGAAGGTCGCTTTGATCGCTGGCCCGGCAGCACCCGGGCCAGGTATGCCGATCGCCGCACCTATCTTTACGAAGGCAGGGCGGTGGACGAGCAGGTGCATCTGGGCATGGACCTCGCCTCGCTGCAGCACGCGCCGGTTCAGGCCGCCAACCGCGGGGTGGTTGTTTTTGCCGATTATCTCGGTATCTATGGCAACATGGTGATCCTGGACCATGGCCAGGGGATCTTCAGCCTCTACTCGCACCTCAGCCAGATAGACGCCACCGTGGGCAGCATGATGGAGCGGGGCGGTCAACTGGGCCTTTCCGGAATGAGCGGCATGGCCGGCGGCGACCATCTCCACTTCAGCATCCTGGTGAACGGCGTCTTTGTCGACCCCATCGCCTGGTGGGATGAGAACTGGGTGCAATTGCACATGCAGAGTTATCTGTAACCCGTGTCCAGGATCAGAATACTTCCCGAGAACCTGGCCAACCAGATAGCGGCCGGTGAAGTCATCGAGCGGCCCGCCTCGGTGGTGAAGGAACTGCTGGAAAACGCCATCGACGCGGGGGCGCGTCAGGTGGACATCCAGGTGGAGGGCAACGGCACCCGCCTGATCCGGGTGGTTGACGATGGCCAGGGCATGGATCAGGACGATGTGCTGCTTTCCCTGGAGCGGCACGCCACCAGCAAGATCGCCAGCGTGGACGAGCTTTCGGCGATCCGTTCCCTGGGCTTTCGCGGGGAGGCGATGCCCAGCATCGCTTCGGTTTCCCGCTTGCGCATCACCTCGCGGCCGGCGGCGGAGCCCCTGGGGACCCAGGTGGATGTCCGGTACGGCCGTCTCCTCAAGGTGCATGAGATGGGCGGCAGCCCGGGGACCGTCGTCGAGGTGAGCGATCTTTTCGGCAATGTTCCGGCCCGGAAAAAATTCCTCAAAACTGCTAAAACCGAATTGGCCCATATCGAGGAGGTGGTGCGGAATTATGCCCTGTGCCGCCACGACCTCGGGTTTGCCTACACCGTTGACGGCCGCGAGGTGCTTCGGCTGCCCGCGGGGTTGGATACGCCTCGGCGCCGGATCGAGCGTCTGCTGCGGAAAGGAGCGGGAGATCTGGTCACGGTGGGGGAGATGCTCCAAGCGGGCGAGGTATCCGGCCGGGAGCCGGCGATTTCTGGTTTCCTGTTGCCGCCCGAGACAGAGGCGGCCGCCAGTCTCAGGATTTTTGTCAACGGCAGAGCGATCCACGACCGGATGATCACCCATGCCGTGGGCGAGGGCATGCAGCACTATCTGATGAAGGGGAGGCGGCCGGCCGGCGTCCTGTTTCTCCAGGTCTCTCCCGGGAGCGTGGACGTCAATGTCCATCCCACCAAGCAGGAAGTTCGCTTCCATAAACCCAACGAGCTCCACCAGGCCATCGTCGCCGCGGTGCGGGAGGGGATGGCCGCCTATCAGCAGGCGCTGCGGCAGGATCTCTTCCGCGGGCCGGCCCCGCGGGTTTCTCCGCAAGCGCGGCGGGAAGAGTCCGGTGCCAAAGAACCTTATGCGGAAAAGTCGACCGGGCCTGCTCCGGTCCTGGGCGAGCCGGCGCAGCTCTTTGCCGCCTGCCCGCCAGCCCCCCCCCCGGCGGTCATCACCACTCCGGCCCCGGAGGAGCCGGTCTCGCCATCGACCATGCCCGTAATGTCGCCTGAGGATACGGCCGGGCCGGCAGCCGCTTCCGAAAGCCGTCCGCCCGGGAATGTGGCCGGCGGCCCGCAGCCAGGCGCGGAAATCCCGGCGGCGGAATCGGTTTCCCCTTCGCGGGCCGCAGGACTGCGCTATCTCGGGCAGGTGCTCAACACCTATCTGCTTTGCGAAAGTGAGGATGGCCTGCTTGCCATTGATCAGCACGCGGCGCACGAGCGTCTGCTCTTCGAGGGGTTGAAGAGGCAGTTCGCCGCCCGCAAGGTTGCCCGCCAGACCCTTCTTTTTCCCAAGGTGATCGAATGCACCCTGGAAGAGGCGCAGATTCTCCGGAATCATGCCGAAGCAATCGCCGCTCTCGGCCTTGACCTGGAGGAGTTCGGGGGCGACAGCTACGTGGTCAAGGCGGTGCCTGCCGTGCTTGGCCGCGTCCCGGTCGATGAGATCATTGCCGGGGTTTTTGCCCGTTTTGCCGAGGCCGGCCGCGGCCAGGGCGGGGTGCGGGCCGAAGAGGTGCTCGCCGACATGGCCTGCAAGGCGGCGATCAAGGCGGGGCAGTCCTTGAACGATACGGAAGTTGCCGCTCTGCTCGCCGAGATGCGGCGGGCAGAGATCTTTTCCCATTGCCCGCACGGCCGGCCCGTGGCCAGGAGTTTTTCCGCCGCAGATCTCAAAAAATGGTTTTATCGCGGCTGAGGGGTCCCCAAGCGTCGCCGTTTCTGTTACAATACAAATTCCTGTCACCCAAGAAAACCGGACCAAAAAGGGCAGAGGCGTCTGCGCGTCCTGTCTCCAGCGTAATCGAGGGGGGTATATGACAGCTTCTCCTTTGTACATCCAGCTTTTCAGTGTCCACGGTCTGATCAGAGGCACGGCCCCGGAACTCGGCCGCGATGCCGATACCGGCGGCCAGGTGAAGTACGTGCTTGAGCTCGCCCGGGCCCTGGCCGCCCATCCCGAGGTGGCCCAGGTCGACCTGATAACCCGGCTCATCGTGGACAAGGCGGTTTCCGCCGATTACGGCCGGGCCGTCGAACCCATTTCCGAAAAGGCCCGCATCGTCCGTATCCAGTGCGGCGGCCGCAGATACATCCGCAAGGAACTGCTCTGGCCCCATCTCGCCGAGATGGTGGACAAAACCCTCAAACTCATCAAAAACACGGGCCGCCTCCCCGATATCTTCCACGGCCATTACGCCGACGGCGGCTATGTGGCCAGTGAGCTGGCCAGCATCTTCGGCGCGCCCTTCATCTTCACCGGTCATTCCATGGGGGCCCACAAGAAAAACAAGCTCCTGGGCGAGGGCATGAGCCGGGAGGAGGTTGTCCGCCGCTACCGCATCGACCATCGTATCGATGTGGAAGAGCGGCTCATCAAGGAAGCGGAGCGGATTTTCACCAGCACCCGCCACGAAATCGACAAGCAGTACGGCCTTTACAAGAACGGCAAGGCCGGCCGCTATACCGTGAACCCGCCGGGCATCGAGGTGGAAACCTTTTATCCCTACTACGCCCCGCAGCTTGATGTGGATTTCGGCGATGAGATCACCCGGCAGGCCAGGGTGGTTCTTCTCCACGAGCTGCACCGTTTCTGGGTTTCGCCGGAAAAACCCTTTATCCTGGCCCTCTGCCGCCCGGATCAGCGAAAAAATATCGCCGGCCTTATCCGAGCCTACGGCGAGGACAAGGAGCTGCGGGCCATCGCCAACCTGGCCATTTTCGCCGGCATCCGCAAGGACATCGCCGAGATGGAGGAAAACGAGCGCAATGTGCTCACCGAGATGCTGTTGCTCATGGACCGCTATGATCTTTACGGCAAGCTGGCCATTCCCAAGAAACATGATTTTTCCGTGGAGGTGCCGGAGCTGTACCGTCTCTGTGCCGACAGCCACGGCGTTTTTGTCAATCCGGCCCTGGTGGAGCCCTTCGGCCTGACCCTGATCGAGGCGGCGGCCTGCGGGCTGCCCATTGTCGCCACCAGGGACGGCGGCCCGGCCGATATCATCGGCAACTGCGCGAACGGCATCCTCGTCGATCCGACCAGCACGGCGGAGATCGCCACGGCCATCAAGAAAATCCTGGTGGACAAGGAGCTCTGGCAGCATTATTCCCGCAACGGCATCAACGGCGTACGGGCCCACTACTCCTGGCCCTCCCACTGCGACAGAACCGTCAAGGAACTGCGCAAGGTTCTGGCCCTGATGCCCAAGCCCTCCCCGGCCGAGCCCCTGCCGGAAATATCTTTCGGGAAAAGACTCACCGCGGCCAAGCGGCTGTTGATCACCGACATCGACAATACCCTGCTGGGGGATGACGGGGCCCTGGCCGAACTCATGGAGATGCTCGCCGCGTCCCGGGCGAACATCTGCTGGGGCGTGGCCACCGGCCGCAGCCTGGAGAAGGCGGTGAAGACCCTGACCGCGCACGGGGTGCCGCTGCCGGACATCATCATCAGTTCGGTGGGCACCGAGATCCATTACGGGGCCAATTTTTCTCCGGACAAGGGCTGGCAGCAGCATATCGCCTATAAGTGGCGTCCCGATGAGCTCAAGGCGAAGCTCGATTCGCTGGCCTTTCTCAACCGCCAGGATGAAGAGGAGCAGCGGCGTTACAAGCTGAGCTATTATATCGACCTTGCCGAGGAGCCGGAGACGTTGAGCCTGGTGCATCAGGCCCTGCGCGCCGGCAAACTGCGTTACAAGCTGGTCTCTTCCCTGGGGCAGTATCTGGACATCCTTCCCTACCGGGCTTCCAAGGGCAAGGCGATCCGGTATCTCAGCTACAAGTGGGAGATTCCCCTGCCCGATATCATGGTCTGCGGAGATTCGGAAAAGGACGCGGAGATGCTGCGCGGCGACACCAGCGGGCTGGTGGTCGGCAACTATACGGGCGGGCTGGAGGAACTGCGGCATGCCAGAAGCGTCTATTTCAGCGACTTGCCCCATGCCGCCGGAATCATCGACGGGATCCGCCATTACCGCTTTCTTGAATAGGGTGTAACCGATGTCTAAAAACCATCTTGCCGGTTTTATCGACGAGGAGGAGCTTCCCTTTCTGTTGGAATTCCTCTTTGCCCTGCCGCGCCCGGAAACCTCGATGCTGTTGCGCAACGACATCCTTTTGGCCTTTGCCGGCCATGCGGAGAAATATGGGCCGGAGAGGACGCCGCGCGGTTCCTGGCGGTTTTTGCGCAAGGTTCAGGAGATTCTCTGGCTCCCCGGGGCCCTTGCCCTTGTCTATCGTCACCGGAAGGCCAGCTGTCGGATTTACCGGATGGAAAACGGGAGCGAAAAGTTGACCCAGATGAGCATTCCCGACTTTCTCGCCGAAAAGGAGCGGCTGATCCGGCCGGATCTGCCGAAAAGTCAGCGGACCATGGAGTTGAATCTGGCACCTTTTTACGATTACGGACCCAGTCTGAAAGACCCCCATACCATCGGGCACGGGATCAGGCACCTCAATCGCTACATGTCCTCGAACCTGGCCAACCAGCCGGCAAAGTGGAACAAGGCCCTCTATGAATTCCTGAAGCTGCACCATCTGCACGGGGTCCAGCTCCTGCTGGATGGCAACGCGATCCGCAACACCGAGGAGTTGGAGGCGGCCCTGGAGGAGGCGGTGGATTTTCTGGAGCGTGACGAATGCCCCGGCGACATGGAACTGGTCAGGAAAAGATTGCGGGAATCAGGCTTTCTCGACGGCTGGGGCGACAACCCGAAGCGGATTCTGCAGACCATCAATCTGTTACAGGACATCCTGGAACAGCCCGACGAGGAGACCCTGGAGGAGTTTCTTGCCAGAATCCCCATGGTTTCCAAGGTCGCCCTCATCTCCCCGCATGGCTGGTTCGGGCAGGAAAATGTTCTCGGCCGCCCCGATACCGGCGGTCAGGTGGTCTATGTGCTGGATCAGGCCAAGGCCCTGGAAGAGCATCTCATCGAAGACCTCAAAAACGCCGGTTTGGACCTGAGTCCGAAGATCCTCATTGTCAGCCGGCTGATTTCGGAAAGCGAGGGGACCACCTCCGGCCGGCGGCTGGAAAAGGTCAGGCAGACCAGGAATGTCTGGATTCTCCGGGTGCCGTTTCGGGAGGAGAGCGGGGAGGTGGTGAGGCACTGGCTTTCGCGTTTTCGGATCTGGCCCTATCTCGACGGTTTTGCCGCGGAGGTGGAACAGGAATTGCGGCAGGAGTTCGGCGGCCGGCCGGATCTCATTGTCGGCAACTATTCCGACGGCAACCTGGTTGCCACCCGCCTTTCCACCAGCATGGGCGTCATCCAGTGCAATATCGCCCATGCCCTGGAAAAATCCAAGTATCTGTTCAGCGATCTCTACTGGGAAAAATTTGAGGACGAATACCACTTTTCCGTGCAGTTCATGGCTGATCTTCTTTCCATGAACCTGGCCAATTTCATTATCTCCAGCACCAGCCAGGAGATCACCGGCACCGATCAGACCATCGGCCAGTACGAGTCTTATCAGTTCTTCACCATGCCTGGTCTGATGAATGTCACCAACGGCATCAACCTCTTCCATCCCCGTTTCAATGTCATCCCGCCCGGGGTGAACAATGGGGTGTTTTTCCCCCATACGCGGAAAAAGCAGCGTGATGCCGGAAAGCGCAGGGAACTCGCGGAGCTGCTCTTCGTCAGGGAGGATGAGGAGTGTCTCGGGCGGCTCCACAACCCGGATTTGCCGCCGATCTTTTCCATCGCCCGCCTGGACAGGATAAAGAATCTCACCGGCCTGGTGGAGGCATACGGCAATGATCCGCGGCTCAGGGAGCAGGCCAATCTGATCCTCATCGCCAGCGTCATTGATCCGGCGCGATCCAAGGATGCGGAGGAGGCGGAGGAGATCCGGAAAATGCATGAACTGCTCGTTCGCCATGAGCTTGGCGGCAGCGTACGCTGGATCGGCAAGTTTCTGGGCAAGGAGGAAACCGGCGAAGCCTACCGGGTCATCGCCGACCGGCAGGGGGTTTTCGTGCAGCCCGCCCTGTTTGAGGCTTTCGGTCTCACCATCCTCGAAGCCATGCACACGGGCCTGCCCGTCTTTGCCACCCAATTCGGCGGGCCGCTTGAGATCATCGAGCATGAAAAAACGGGATTTCTCATCAATCCGACCAACCAGGCGGCAATGACCGCCAAACTGAGCGAATTTTTCGATGATTGCGCCGCCAATCCCAAGCATTGGCATGGTATCGCCAAGGCCGGCCTGAAGAGGGCCCAAACCTGTTTCACCTGGGAGCGCCACTGCCGGCAGCTGACCCGTCTCACCAAGGTTTACGGCTTCTGGCGCTATTCCATTTCCGAGCAGGCGAAGTCGCGCCTGGTCCAGTACTGTAATCTGCTGTACCATCTGTACTTTAAGGAGCGGGCCCGGCGGATCCGTTGAGCCGTCGCCCGTCCGCGCTGAATATTCCCGTGGGGTTCACCATGATCGTTTCCGTGGGCGAGGTTGTCTGGGATCTCTTTTCCGATCGGCGGGTGCTCGGGGGAGCGCCCATGAACGTCGCCTATCATCTGCAGGCGTTGGGGGCGGAGGTTGAGATCGTCACCCGGGTGGGCAGGGATCCCTTGGGGCGACAAACCCGGGAAGCCCTGGCCGGGCTAAATCTCCCCCTGGCCGGAGTCCAGGAGGATGCGGATCTTGCCACCGGCCAGGTGCTGGTGACGGTGGACGCGGACAATGAACCGCAATTCGAGATCGTCGCCCCAGCTGCCTGGGACAATCTTTCCCTGGCCCCGGCCCTGCGGCTTGTGGCCGGCCAGGATTTTTCCCTGGTGTTCGGTACCCTGGCACAGCGGGCGGCGCCGAGCAGGGGGGTGATCAGGGCCCTGGCCGCGAAGGCGGCTTTTCGCTTTTACGACGTGAACCTGCGGCCGCCGTTCACGACGCCGGAGTTGGTCCTTGCCTCGCTTGCGGAGGCGGATCTGGTCAAGATGAACGAGAGAGAACTTTTCATTGTGGGAGGCTGGCTGCAAATCAAAAAGCAGGACAAAAAAAGCATCGCGCAAGAAATTTGGACAAGGTATGATCTGACAGCGCTTGCGGTCACCGCCGGCAGCGGCGGCGCCTGGGTGGTTGCCGAGGATGGCTGTTTTCAAGCGGAGGCCGCCCCGGTAAAGGTCATCGACACGGTGGGGGCCGGCGATGCCTTTTTTGCCGCCCTGATCCATGGCTACCTCAGACAGCGGCCCTGGCCGGAGATTCTGGACCTCGCCAACAGGCGGGGGGGCTATGTGGCCAGCCGGCCCGGGGCCACGCCGGCCATGCCGGAAAAGTAAAAAAAACAAACGGCGAACGCCTTGATTTTGATAATTTTTTTAAAAGGAAAGAGAAGTCATGTCTACTCCTGTGCAGCAGACCAATTTTGAAAATCTAAAGCTCATCCATCGCGGCAAGGTGCGGGATCTCTACGAGGTGGGGGATAAGCTCCTCATGGTGGCCACGGACCGCATCTCCGCCTTTGATGTGGTCATGGATGATCCCATTCCCCAGAAGGGCGAGATTCTCACCAGACTTTCCCTCTTCTGGTTTGATTACCTCAAGGATGTCGTGGCCAATCATCTGATCACCGCCGATGTGGCCGAGTATCCAGCCGCCTGCGCGCCTTACCGCGATCAGCTTGCGGGCCGCAGTCTGCTGGTGAAGAAGGCAAAGCCGCTGCCAGTGGAGTGCATTGTCCGTGGGTATCTCTCCGGCTCCTTCTGGTCGGCATATAAAAAAGACACCACCGTTTGCGGGTTTAAGCTGCCCGCCGGCATGCAGGAGTCGGACAAGTTTCCCGAGCCGCTCTTCACTCCCTCCACCAAGGCGGAGCTGGGCCTGCATGACGAGAACATCTCCTTTGCCCGGATGGAGGAGATCGTGGGCAAGGAGCTGGCTGCGAAAATCAAGGACGTCTGTGTACGTCTCTATGTCAAGGCTTCGGATTATGCCCGCGGCAAGGGGATCATCATCGCGGATACCAAATTCGAGCTTGGCCTGTACGAGGGCGAGCTGATCCTGATCGACGAGGTGCTCACCCCCGATTCCTCCCGTTTCTGGCCGGTGGATCAGTACAAACCCGGTGCGGGGCAGCCGAGTTTTGACAAGCAGTTTCTCCGCGACTACCTTTCTTCCCTCAGCTGGGGGAAAACCCCGCCTCCGCCGAAGTTGCCCCGGGAAATCATTGACAAGACCGCTTCCCGCTACCGTGAGGCCCTGGAGAAAATAAGCGGAGTAAAGATCTGAGGGTGGCGACCGCGGCAGCAAGATTCCCGGGGGAGGTGTCGGAATGGTGAGAGCGGTTCCGCTGGTCCTGCTCAAAACCGTTACATATCTTGCCGCGGCCGGCCTGCTGTTCGGACTCGCCGGTTGCGGTTTTTCCCTGGACAGGGCCAGGGAAGGTCTCCGGGATTTCGTTACCCCCACCGACGCGAGCATCATCCGCCATCATGTCCGGCAGTATCACGATTCCCTCTACGATTTCACCTCCCGCCTCTACGCGAAAAATCCAAGGTACGAAAAAGATCCGCTGCAACGGAGCCGCAAACTTGCGGCCATATTCAACGGCGGGCCGGCTGTCGAATACGCCTATGCCGCCAGGCTTTCCCATGAAATCCTGGCGGCGGCTTTCAGCGTGGACGCGGAAGAGACCGATCGGGTCTATCTCCTGGCCCTTGGTCTCTGGAAGAGCATCAAGGAGGCCTACAACGTCCGGGACGAGGAGGTTTTGTTAAGCGGATTGCAGGTCTCGCTTGAGCGGCTGCAGCGGCTGCACCACAACATCAGCCAGGTGAACTGGCGGCTCAAAACCTGCAAGGACAAGAAGGGGGAGCTCCTCTTTCTTACCAATGCCATGGGCGAAGACGGCTACATCAATATGGGCTATGAGGTGATCATGACCCGGATCCTCACCCGTATCGAAGACGACATCGCCATGCGGGGAGGGCTTCCGCAGAAATACTTCTTTCGCATGTCCACCATCTTTGTCAGCATTGCGATTTAGGCAATCCCGTAGGGTCAACACGGATTCGAGTCGATAAAATGGGTGGATCGGGAATTTACCCAGGTGTATATTTCCGGCGTACGCCGGTTTGCGGCAGAGAATGCAAGGGCGGGACGATCCTGAAAAATTCGGATCGCAGGGGGAGTCTGCTTTCCGCAAGCAGATACCCTGTCGCCTCACCGCTGGGATTTTGAAACGGAGGGAACCTGTATGCATGGCCTTTTCATCTTTTGCTGTCTGGCAACGCTTGCCTTGGCGGGCTGCGCCGTACCGCCGCCCGCGCCGATGTCCGTTGCGGCAAAGGCCGAGACCGCGGGGGCGACGTTGGAAACGGTTGCCGGGCAACCTGTGCCGCCGCCAAGGCAGCGCGCCACCGGTACGCCGGAAGATGCCCGGCGCCATATGCTGCGCGGCATGGCCGCCATTGAAATAGCCAAATCCAATGAGGACCTGGTCCTGGCCGAAGACGAGTTCCGCATGGCCACCGAGATCGCCCCGCAAATGGCCATTGCCTGGTTCAACCTGGGCCGGGCCCAGACCCAGTTGGGCCGGTACGGCGAGGCCATGGAGAGCTACCGTCACTACCTGGCCCTTGCGCCCCAGGCCAAGGATGCGCAGAGCGTGCGCGACGAGATCGTCAAGCTCGAATTCCGGCAGGAGTTGGCAGCAAAGGCCCAGGCACGGCTCGGGGGCTGGGTGGGTCAGGATGGCGCCTCTTATCGCCTCACGGCCAACGGCAACCGCCTGACCCTCAAGACCGAGCAGCGGCCGGTGCCCCAGGAGGAAGTGCGCTCCACCTACTCTTTTGCCGGCAATGTACCGGTCACGGCAACCACCCCGGCGGAATACCAACTTGTTCTGCAGGGCAACCGGCTCTCCGGTACCTGGAGCCGGGGCGCGGTCCGCGCCGACAAATGCACGGTTCCCCCCGACACCGCCGAGGCGACCGGCGAGCTGAATGACCGTGAGGGCAAGATCGTGCTGCGCCACGAGAGCACGAGCTATACCGCGGCCACGCAGATCTCCCTGCTGGGCGACGACAGCTGCGGCGGCGTCACTGCCGGGGCAAAAAGGTCGGTGGAGGAGACCTTCTACGGCCCCCTGCCGAAGGGCGGGCTGGGGGTGGTGCTTTACGGTCTCACCTTCTGGTGGGACGGCGGCTTTTCCGCGGTGCAGTACGGTTGGCAGGGGCGGTTGGGTATCAAGGTGCGGCCGGGAACACCGGCCTTCGAGGCGGGGTTGCGGGACGAAGACGAGATCCTTGCCATCGACGGCGTGGCGGTCCGCTCCCTCTCGGCCGGCGAGACGGTATTCCGCCTGCGGGGAGAACCCGGCAGCCGTGTTACCCTGCAACTGAGGCGCAAGGGCAACCAGGAGCCCCTCACTGTCAGCCTGCACCGCGTCGAGCTGCCTTCCGGGAAATAGGATTCTGGCCCCGGCCGTGGTGGGTCAACCGTCGGGGGGTGCTGGCAAACAAGGGTAAGGAGGAAAAACGATGGTGCGGATGCGCTCTCTCTTGGGAATGGCCCTCTCGCTCTTTCTGGTGGCATTGTTGGGAGGATGTGTCACGGAGTACGGTGAAGCCAAGCCCAAGGATGTTGTTCCGATCGGCTACACCTACCAACCAAAATCCCGACCCGGGATCGAGACCCCTGAGGCGGCCAAGAAGGATCTGGCCGCGCTGCTCGCCGGCAGCACCAATCCCGGCATCAAATTCTACGGCCAACCCGGCATCAACAACGCCGCGAATGAGCAAGCCCTGAAGGCGTTGGTGCAGGGCAAGAATGGCCCCATCACCTTCTGGTACGATGGCCAGAACGAACTCCTGTTCATGGCCTTTTCCGGCAGTAGCGCCCTGGAGGATCGGATCGAGGTAAGTCCGCGTATCCTCTTTTTCTATGCCGATCTGTTGGACCAACCCATTGTGGTGGAAAAGACCGCGGAATGGCCGGCCGTGGGGCGCCATATCGTGGGGCAGAGCATTGAGGGGACCGTGCGCCGCTACAAGATCCACTTCCCTGGGCTGATCTCCTTTGTCTTCGAAGACCTGCCCGATGCGCAGCGATTCGCCGACGACCTCTTTGTGATCCAGCAGGCGTTGCAGAAGACGCATGACCAGCGACTCGCCCTCTTTCAGGCCAAGGCGGCGCAATATCGCGGGCTGAAGGTGAAGCCGCCGGTCTCCGAGGAGCAGCGGAAATACATCGTCCAGGCCAATACGGCGAACGCGCAGAAGGAGTATGCCGGGGCCATCGACCTCTACAACAAGGTCATCGACGTCGATCCGGTTTCCTACCCGGAGGCGTACTTCAACCTGGCCCTGCTTGCGGCCCAGATGCAGCGGTTCCAGCCGGCCATCGGCTACATGAAGCAGTATCTGCAGCTTGTGCCGGACGCCAAGGACGCCCGCAGCGCCCAGGACAAGATCTACGAGTGGGAATTCCTGCTGCAGAAAAAGGGACGTTGACAAAACTAAGGATTCGCTTCACGCCAGGAATGCCTCGTCACGCAAAGGAGGAGACGCATGATGTTCGCCACGAAGAAAAAAACGGGGTTTTGCCTCGGTATCCTTCTGTTGGCCATGGTGGCGGGATGCGTTGCCGCTAATCCCGAAATCGACCAGGCACAAGACGGCATTCCCGTCGGGTACAAGTATTCCCCCAAGCTTCCGGCCGGTATTGCGAGCCCCGACGCCGCCAGGAAGGATCTGGCGGAGCTGCTGCAAGGCGGAAAACAACCCGGTGTGAAGTACCTTGGTCAACCGGGGATCAATACCCATGCCGAGCGAAACGCCCTGAAGCCCCTTCTGCACGGCAGAAAGGGCGGCGCCGTGGCGTTTTACGATGCCAGCAATACCTTGCTGTTCATGGCGGTGGATGGTTTTGCGGTGCGGGCCGAAAGCATCGAGGTGAGCCCGCGCCTCGCCTTTTTCTATACCGATCTGTTGGGCGCTTCCATTGGTGTAACGAAAACCGTTGCCCAGCAGCCCGCCCTTGGCTTTCAAATCCTTGAGGGGAGCCTGGGAGGGATGACGAATTGGGTTACCCCCTATCGGATCGAGTTCCCGGGGGTGATGTCGTTTCACTTTGCCGAACTGCCCGATGCGCAGCGGTTTGCCGACGACCTCTTTGTGATCCAGCAGGCGTTGCAGAAGCAGCGTGACGAGCGACTCGCCCTCTTTGAAGCCAAGGCGGCGCAATATCGCGGGCTGAAGGTGAAGCCGCCGCTCTCCGAGGAGCAGCGGAAATACATCGTCCAGGCCAATGCGTTGAACGAACAGAAGGATTATGCTGGGGCCATCGACCTCTACGGCAAGGTTATCGACGTCGATCCGGTTTCCTACCCGGAGGCGTACTTCAACCTGGCCCTGCTCGCGGCCCAGATGCAGCGGTTCCAGCCGGCCATTGCTTATATGAAACAGTATCTGCAGCTTGTGCCGGACGCCAAGGACGCCCGCAGCGCCCAGGACAAGATCTACGAGTGGGAATTGATGGCCCCCAAAAAATGATGGCGACATATACGGATTGCTTGATAGGAACCCATCTTATTAAGGAGATATAACGTAATGGACACAATCAGGCGGTTTTTGGTTTCTGTGCTTCTTGCCCTTCTTATCGCCATATCGGGAGGATGCGTTGCCGCGCCTGCCGCAAAACCTGAACCTGAACCTGAAGTTTATTATCCCAAATCGCCAGCCGGCATAACGACCATCGAAGAGGCAAGACAAGACCTGGCAATCCTTATGAAAGAAGTGGACGTGATTTTCTATTATAGGTCCAATTTTAAATTGCCCGGGGAAGGCGTTCTGCGCGAACTATATGGAAAATATCCTCGCATGAGGATAAACAACATTCTTTACACGGATGATTGTTACAACATATACAAAGATGAAGGCGGCACCATTGATGTTTTTGATGATCGAATAGATTTCCCTTTATTTTCGTTATACTATAAAGAGCTTTCCGGGGATGTCGCAATACTGGTCAGACAAGGATATATTGTTGAATTATCTCACCATGTCCATTTAAGAGCGCCTAAAGGCACTGCGCAAAAAATAGCTGACGACCTGTATTTCATACAGAAAGATATTGAGAGGTATAATTCCGGGGAATTGGAGGTTTTTAAAGAAAAAGCCGCTCAATACCGCGCTTCCAAAATAAAGCCGCAGGTATCCGAGGCGCAGAGAAAATTTATCGTGCAGGCCAATGCCTTTACCCAGAAGAAAGATTATGCCGGAGCCATTGGCCGATACAATAAAGCCATTGAGCTTGACCCCGTCTCGTATCCGGAGGCTTACTTCAATCTGGCCCTGCTCTCTGCCCAGGAAAATCGCTTCAAGTCCGCCATCGGATACATGGAAAAATATCTGTTGCTGGCCCCTGACGCCAAGGACGCCCGCAGCGCCCAGGATAAGATCTATGAGTGGGAAGCCATGGTGGACGACACAGGTAGGACGGGGCAGGATTCGGAGCAAGGACATAACAAGTGAAACGTTTTTTTGAGCATCTCCTGATTTTCTGCTTCGTGCTCTTGCCCCTGCCGGCTTTGGCTGGGCCGGCCCTTGATTGCGAAGGATCGGCCAAGGCGTATGCGTTGCAGGGCATCCCCTGCAACTGCGTGAACGGGCAGATCGTTTGCGACGAACCTTCGGGGGGACACAAAACCAAGAAGCATGGCGTTACCTCCGGGGACATCAACGCCATGGTCGTGGGCACCATCTTCCAGGGATTGCTGACCTCCATGTTCGCCCCGCCCACCAGCTCGAACAATGCGCAGGAAGCCCTGGCCGCCCAGCAAAAGGCCGCCGCCCTGGCCGCCCAGCAGGCAGCCGCGTTCCAGCGCGCCCAGGAGGCCGCCTTCCAGGCCGAACACAACAAGATGATGCAGTCGTTCAAACAACTGGATGGCTCCCAGGGCGTGGCCTTCAAAAGTTTATCGGATGCTTCCCTTGCCTTTAAAACCCTGGACGATGACGCGGAATCCCTTGCCGCCAATGCCCGGAAACCCTTTGACACCGCAGCCGAGCCGAAACCGCCCACCCCCTTCTTCGGCGACACCATGCCGCTCAAGGACATTCAGTTGCTGGTCAACCCGGAGAACGACCCCAGGGTTGTCGATTTGCGAAACGCCACCGCCTATGTGGCCAAGAATTTAAAAGATGATGGCGAGCCCCCTGCGCCAACCGCGAAGCCGCGGGATGGGAAGGCTGACGGCAAGCCCATAACCAAAGCTCCGGATTGCGCCAAGCTGACTCGGAAATTGCAGGGGTTCCTCACCCAGAGGGAAAAGTTCCACAACACCATCAATCTGGCGCAGGAGCAGCTCACCACCTGGGAAGACGCCAACCGCAACGCCTTGCTCAATGCGGCCAAGGACGGCATTGAATATTTCACCGGACAATTGCTGGAAGGTGTTGCCAATCGAGGGAAAGCGGCGGATCGGTTGCAACGGATTTACGACAAGAATGCCGCGCGGATGGCGCAAGATGGGGTGGATATCGCCGCAGTGGAGGCCAAGATACAACGGTTAAAAATGCTCTCTTCCGCAGGCAAAATCTCCGAACTCACCAGCAACATCCTCGACTGGCAAACCTTCATCAAGGATGGAATGTCCGGCCTGATGGCGCAGTTGACCTCTTCAAACCAGGAAATCCACGCCCTGCTCGACGATCCGGAACTGCAAAAATATTTCGAAACAGAATCCCCGGAGCTGAAAGCCCTGCTCGATATTTCAAAAATAGCCGCCTCAAATGCCGTTTTCGGCAAGTGGGTGGCAAAAAAGGTGCCCATCATCGCAGGGGTCGAGCTTGCGATCAACCAATCCTACAACGGGCTGGATTGGTTCCTGAGCTTCAAGCGCATGACCGAGGCCAATGAGATAAACGGCAGGGTGCTGGGGGCGGCGAGGGCCATTCAGGAAAACATCGACGACACGTCCCTTGCCTTACGGGAATGCCCTTAGATCTTGCGGGCAGGTCTGCTTACTCCTCCACTTACACTTACAAGCCGTTTTTCTTCAGTTCCCGGATCAGATCTTCCTGTTCGCCGGAAAGATGTTTCGGCACCGCGACCAGCACCCTCACAAAGAGATCGCCCCTGGGGCCGCCGGGTCTGCTTGGCAAGCCCTGGCCGCGGAGGCGCAGCTTCGCCTGGGGCTGGCAGCCGGCCGGAACCTTGACCTTCAGGTATTTGCCATCCAGGGTGGGTACCTCGATCTCAGCGCCCAAGGCAGCGGCGCTGTAGGGAACGGGCAGTTCCAGAAGCAGGTTGGCTTCTTCCCTGGTAAAGGCGGGATGCGGCTCGACCCTGATCAGCAGGTAGAGGTCGCCGGGCATTCCTCCCATGGGTGAGGGCGAGCCTTTGCCTGCCACCCGCAGCTTCTTGCCGGCCTCGATGCCGGCCGGAACCCTGACCGAAACCTTTTCCGCCGTGGAGCCACGCCCGAGGGAGATGGTCTTCTCGGTGCCGTGCAGGACCTCTTCCAGGGTGATGGGCAGTTCCAGAGTCAGATCATTGCCCTTCATCTGCTGCGGCTGCTGGCGGAAGTCCTGAAAACCCTGAAAGTGCTGGCTGCCGCCGCCGGGTTGGCGGAACATTTCCTCAAAAACGTTGCCGCCCATGCCCGAGGTCCGGAAGGTGGTGCGGCCGCCGCCGAAGTTGATCCCGAACTCCCGCAGGATATCGCCCAGGTCGACGTTTCTGAAGATGTCCTCCTGGGAGTAGCGCTGCTGGAAGCCGGTGGAGCCGAACGTGTCGTACTGCTGCCGTTTTTCCTTGTCGGAAAGCACGGCATATGCCTCGCTGATCTTTTTGAACATCTCCTCCGCGTTTTTGTCACCCTTGTTTTTGTCCGGGTGGTACTTGATGGCGAGTTTGCGGTAGGCTTTTTTGATTTCCTCCGGCGGGGCGTTTTTTTCTACTCCGAGCAGTTTGTAATAGTCCATACCTGATCTACCTGTGTTGGCGGCGGTCGGTTATCAAAAGGCCTGCGATCCGGCAAAGTCCGTTACTGTTGCTGATTTTCAACATGGCCGCGTTGCTCAGAACGGAACGTCATCTCCCATGACCGGCTCCGGGAAAGGCGGTTCGTCATACTGCTGGCTGCCGCCGCCTTCGCCGCTCCCCCTTGGACTCAGCATCTTCATCTCTCTTGCGACGATTTCCGTGGTGTAGCGGGTGTTGCCGTCCTTGTCGTCCCACTTGCGGGTCTGCAGCCTGCCTTCGATAAAGACCTTGGAGCCCTTGGAAAGGTATTCACCGCAGATCTCGCCAAGACGGCCGAAAGCGACGATCCTGTGCCATTCGGTCAACTCCTCCTTGGAGCCATCCTGTTTTTTCCAGGTTTCCGTGGTGGCCACACTGAAGCTTGCGATGGCAGTGCCTGTCTGGGAGTAACGTACTTCCGGATCTTTTCCCAGGTTGCCAATGAGGATAACTTTGTTGACCATTTTTTCTCCTTAATAGTCCTTGCCAGATTTGTAAAAGGAAGCAGTGACCGAACTTGCCGGAAGGGGACTGTTTTTCAAGCCCGGTGCGCAAACATTTCCGGTGGCGGGATCGCCCGTTCGGGCAGTGAATCCGTAAACCTTGATCTAACCGCGATAACCGCGGGTACGCCGGTTATCGCGGGTCCATAAACTTTCGATACACCATAGTAAGAACGGCCCCGGTAAAAATCAATACACAAAAGGGGTGAATGTATATTGCGAGACAGGCGTGTTGCCTTTGCCTTGAAAAATGTCAGCCAAGGTCGCATTTGGCCTTGGCCGCGCGCTCCAGCATCTTCGCCAGACCGCCCCGATCTTCCGGTGTGAACCCGAAAATCTCCCGCCAGATTTCATCGCTTTCCATGCAGAAATAGAGGCAGGTGTCAGGGTCCAGCCTGGGCCTGAGCAGCCCGGCGAGGTGCTGGTACATCTCGGTGCGCAGGGTGCGGAAGTAGCGGAACTTGTTGTCGAGCCCCAGGACGAATTCCTCATGAAAGAAGCGCGACTTGGGAAAACGGGCCGTGGCGATGGTTTTAAGGGGCGGCAGAAATCTCAGCGCGCCCATGCTGATCCAGACAATTTTTTCCGCCGGCACGGCGGAAAAAAGCTTGTCGATGGTTTCCCGGTAGCCTTCCCGCCAGCCCGGATGATAGATGATCGGGTCAAAGTGAAAGGCGAGCCGGTAACCCAATGCGGCGCATCGGGCCGCCGCTTCGAGACGATCCGAAAGCGTGGCGGTGCGTTTCTCTTCGCGGGCCATGATGGGGGGGCTGTTCAGCGACCAGGCCATGATGGTACGGCCGCGGTGCTCGCTTTCTGTCAGATGATCGAGGACAACCGCCTTGGATTTGAGTTCGAGGACCGCATTCTTCTTATCCTTGAAGAACTCGATGAGGATTTTACTCAGGCCGGTGACGCGGTCAAGGGCCATGCTGTCCGTGAATTCGCCGGTCCCGATGCGCCAGAATTTTTGAGGGTCTTCGGCAAGTACGGCAGAGAGCTCCGCGAGAAGATCGTCCGTATTGACAAAGAAGGAGAGCCAGGGGTTGTTGAGGTATGCCTGCAGGATGCAGTAGACACAATCCATGGGGCAGTTCATGCCCACATTGAGCACATGGTAACCGCAGCAGCGGTATTCCCTGGTTGCCGGGCAGGGCTTGAGGAAACGGCCTCGGTTCTTGCAGAGCAGCAGGTATTTTTTCCCCGTGTGCAGACCAAGGGGTCCGGCCTGGGAGCCGGCAAAGGTCGGCGCGGCGCGTTCCGGGAGGATTTCCACGCTTCGGCCGGGAAGTTTCGTCAGGATGTCTTGCGTGAGCGGCAGATCCTGGCAGCCGTCTTCGATAAGGATGTGTTGAATGATCGCTGCCGGATCAGGCCGGGGAGGTTGAAGCATGGTATGTTCGGGAGTAGACTCTTTATGTTGAACAGGGAGAGAGTGCACCATACTGTAAAGAATCGGGGCCGCCAATGGAAAAGTTCTTGACCTGGGGAATGGGGTTTTACTATCATCGAAATAGGTATTAGTACCTAGCAGCATTTCGCTTGACTTTCACCCGTTTTCAATGGGGTAATAATGCATAACTGGTATTGGTTGCGATTTTTTTAAGGGGCAGGGCGCGCAGCCGGAAAAGCAAGAGAGGCGAACAATGAAAGAGCATGATTTTGCCAGGATCAAGGGGCGGCTGAACAACATCTCGCGACGCGATTTCATGAAGTTCTGTTCGGTCATGGCGGCGGCAATGGGACTCCCCCTGGAAATGGCGCCGAAAATCGCCGCGGCGGTCACCGCTCCGCAACGGCCGCCAGTGATCTGGCTTTCCGGTCAGGCCTGCACGGGCTGTACGGAATCCCTTCTCCGCCCCTCCCACCCGTCCCTTGAACATCTCATCCTCGATCTGATCTCCCTTGACTACAACGAAACCCTGAACGCCGGCGCCGGGCATCAGGCGGAATCGGCCCTGCGGGCCTCCATGGAGAAGAACACCGGCAAGTTTATTCTCGTCGTCGAGGGGGCTATCCCGGTCAAGGACGGCGGCGTATACTGCATGATCGGCGGCAAGCCGTTTTCGGAAATCGTGCATGAGGCCGCGGCAAAGGCGGCCGCGGTGGTGGCCATCGGTTCCTGCGCTTCCTGGGGCGGGGTGGCGGCGGCGGCACCCAATCCCACCGGCGCCGTGGGCGCTCCGGAGTTCCTGAAGGGCACCACGGTGGTGACCATCCCGGGCTGCCCGCCCAATGCCTACAACTTTCTTTCCACGGTCATTCATTTTCTCACCTTCGGCAAGCTGCCGGCCCTGGACGAAAAAGGCAGGCCGAAGTTCGCCTACGGCCGGCTCATTCATGAAAATTGCGAGCGCAGGCCCCATTTCGATGCCGGCCGCTTTGCCGTCAGCTTTGGCGACGAGGGGCACCGGAAGGGGTATTGTCTCTATAAACTGGGCTGCAAGGGGCCAATGACCTTTGCCAACTGCCCCGCCATCCTCTTCAACGAGGTGGGTTCCGGCGCCTGGCCGGTGGGGACCGGTCATCCCTGCTTCGGCTGCACCGAGGAGGGGGTGGGTTTCCACATGCCCCTGCATGCGCAGGCCGATCTCAAGTACATCACTCCCGGCGCCGGTTACCCGCCGATTGTCTGCGACCGCGGGGAAGGAGCTTCAACCGGGGCCGTGGCCCTGGTGGCCGCAGCCACCGGCGCGGCAATAGGGGCGGCCGCGGTGGTGGCCAAAAATCTTGGCAAGGATGGTTCCGGGACTTCCTCGGAGGGGGAATAGGCCATGAAGCTCAAACGCAGGGATTTTTTGAAAGGAGCCGTGGCCGGCGGCCTTCTCTGTGCCGCGAATCCGGGCGCAGCGGCGGCGAAAAGCGTCCGCAAGGAACTGCCGCCGGGCGCCTTGGGGATTCTTTACGATTCCACCCTCTGCATCGGCTGCAAGGTCTGCGTGCATGCCTGCAAGCAGGCGAACAACATGCCGGTGGAAGCCGAAGGGCCTGAAGCGCTCTGGGACAACCCCCTTGATCTTTCCGCGCAAACCCTCAATGTCATCAAGCGGTACGGCTTCGAAGGGGGCAAGGACTCGGCAGACGGCTTTGCCTTTATCAAAAGACACTGCATGCACTGCATTGATCCGGCCTGTGTTTCCGCCTGCCCCGCTTCCGCCCTGGTCAAGGATCCGGGTAACGGGGTGGTGACCTATAACAAGGACGCCTGCATCGGCTGCCGTTACTGCCAAATCGCCTGTCCCTACAATATCCCCAAATTTGAGTGGGACTCTCCCTTCCCGCAGATCGTCAAGTGTCAGCTCTGCTCTCATCTCCTGGCCAAGGGGGGGATTTCCGCCTGTTGCGCATCCTGTCCCACCGGCGCTTCCCTCTTCGGTCCGGTCCAGAAACTCAGGGAAGAGGCTGCGCGGCGCCTGTTGATGAAGCCGGGCGAATACTATGATTTTCCGGTCGCCTCTCTTGATTCCGGCGAGATGCAGGAACATCGGGCCGGCGGCTATGTGCGGCACGTCTATGGCGAACGGGAACTGGGCGGCACCCAGGTTCTCTACCTTGCCGGCGTTTCCTTCGACAGACTCGGTCTGCCGGATCTGCCGGAGGATTCCTATGTGGCCCTGGCCGACGGCATTCAGTATGCCATTTATAAGGGAATGGTTTACCCCATCGTGGTGCTGGGCGGATTGATCTATATCATCAAGAACCGGCAGGAGAAGAAGGGATAGCCGTCAGGCCGCCCGTTTTCTCCGCAAGGAGTGCACTTATGCAGGAAAAAGAAGCGTTGGGGACAAAAGTACTGACCAAGCCGTTTCTGTTCTGGTCTCTCATCGCCCTGATCGGTCTTTTCTTTGTCGGCAAGCGATTCATTTACGGAATCGGCGCGGTTTCCAACATGAACGACGGCTATCCCTGGGGGATCTGGATCGCCTACGACGTGGTGGTGGGCACGGCCCTCGCCTGCGCAGGCTATTCCATTGCCCTCATCGTCTATATTTTCAACCGCGGGGAATATTCGCCCCTGGTGAGGCCGGCCCTGATGACCAGCATGTTCGGCTATACCCTGGCCGGTGTTTCGGTCATCTTCGACATCGGCAGGTACTGGCAGGCGTACAACATCTTTCTCCCCTGGTTCAGCAATCTGCATTCGGTCATGTTCGAGGTCGCTCTCTGCATCGGGACCTATATCCTGGTTCTCTGGCTGGAATTCGCTCCCGCCTTCCTCGAAAAATTCAAGGCCGAGAAGCTCAAGGCCAGGCTGAACCGGATCATCTTCATCTTCATCGCTTTGGGCGTGTTGCTGCCCACCATGCACCAGTCCTCCCTGGGGACCATGATGCTCATGGCCGGGCATAAGCTCTCCCCTCTGTGGTGGACGCCCTTCCTGCCGCTGCTTTTTTTGATCACCGCGGTGGTGATCGGTTATGCCGCGGTCATCTTCGAATCGCTCCTTTCCGCGGTGGTGTTCAACCGACCGCTGGAAATGCACCTGCTCAGCAAGATTTCCGCCATCGTTCCCTGGCTGCTGGGACTTTATTTCCTGGTCCGCATCGAGGATGTGAACCTGCGCGGCTTTCTGCCCATGGCCTTTAAGGGCGGTCTCAAGGCAAACATGTTTCTCCTGGAAAACGCGCTTCTTTTGGCCGCCCTCCTGATCCTGGCCTATCCCAACAACCGGAAAAGTCCGCGCCTGCTTTTTTTTGCCTCTTTGGCCCTTCTGCTCGGGGGCAGTCTCTACCGTTTCAATACGTATATCATCGGCTTTGATCCCGGAACCGGTTGGCGGTACTTTCCCTCGGTTCCCGAGCTGTTCATCACCTTCGGCATTGTCGCGGCTGAGGTCGTGGCCTATCTGTGGTTTGTTAAAAAATTGCCGGTGCTGCCCAAGCTTAATCAGCTTAAGGAAGCGTAATTTTTTTATCTGAAGGAGATTTCCCATGGCCAAGCGAATCGTTGTTGACCCCATCACCAGAATTGAGGGTCATCTCCGCATTGATTGTGAGGTTGATAACGGCAAGGTGACCAATGCCTGGTCTTCCGGCCAGATGTGGCGCGGGATCGAATTGATTCTCCAGGGCAGGGATCCCCGGGATGCCTGGCTTTACACCCAGCGGATCTGCGGGGTATGCACCACCGTGCATGCCATCACTTCGGTGCGGGCCGTGGAGAACGCCCTGGGGCTTGAGGTACCCTTGAACGCTCAATACATCCGCAATATGATCATCGCCGCCCATGGGATTTTTGACCATATCGTCCATTTCTATCATCTTTCCGCTCTGGACTGGGTGGACATCGTCTCGGCGCTGAAGGGAAATCCCAAGGCGGCCGCGACACTGGGGCAGAGTCTCTCTCCCTGGCCGCGGAACAGCGAGCAGGAACTCAAGGCGGTGCAGGAAAAACTGCGGGGATTTGTCGGCAGCGGCCAGCTTGGGGTGTTTGCCAGCGGCTACTGGGGGCATCCGGCCATGAAGCTTTCCCCGGAGGTGAACCTCCTGGCCGTGAACCATTATTTCCAGGCCCTGGATTATCAGCGGCGGATCAACAAGGTGGTCGCCATTCTGGGCAGCAAAACGCCGCACATCCAGAATCTGGCCGTGGGCGGGGTTGCCAACCCCATCAATCCCGACAGCCAGTCCACTCTCACCCTGGAGCGGCTTCTTTACATCAAAACCCTGATCGACGAGATCGGAGATTTTGTGAAGAACGTCTACATGGTCGACGTTGCCGCGGTCGGCGCCTTTTACGCCGACTGGACCGCTTACGGCGCCGGGGTGAAAAATTATCTCTCCGTTCCCGACCTGCCCCTCGACACAAAGGGCACCGTCTTCGCCTTGCCCGGAGGCTATCTCGCCGACGGGGATGTGGGATCCTTCAAGCCCATCAAGAGCTTTGCCGACGAAGGTTTCCGGCAGGGCGTGAAGGAGGGAATCAAGCATTCCTGGTATAAAGGGGATTGGGATCGGCATCCCTGGGAGGAAGAAACCGTGCCCCATCATACCGAATTCCAGGATGACGGCAAATATTCCTGGGTTAAATCGCCGACCTATAACGGCAAGCCGGCCCAGGTCGGCCCCTTGGCCAATGTGTTGGCCATGTATGCGGCAGGCCATGGACCGACCAAGGCATACACCGACAAGCTGCTGGCCACCGTAAGCAGCCTGGCCGGCAGCAAGGTAGGCATCCCGGCCCTGCACTCCACCATTGGTCGGCATGCGGCGCGGGCGGTGCGCTGCGCCGTGCTCCATGACGCCCTGGTCGGCCAGTGGCAGGCTCTGGTCGACAATATCGCCAAGGGCGACTACGCCACTTTCAACCAGCCGATCTTTCCCAAGGGGGAGCAGCGAGGGGTAGGGTTCCACGAGGCGCCGCGCGGGGTTCTTTCCCACTGGATCGTCATCAGCGACGGCAAGATCAGGAATTACCAGTGCGTGGTTCCTTCCACCTGGAACGCCGGGCCGCGGAACAGTGACGACGCCCTTGGCCCCTATGAGGCGTCGCTGGTCGGCAACCCGGTCGCTGACCCGGAAAAACCCCTGGAGGTTTTGCGCACCGTGCATTCTTTTGACCCCTGTCTGGCTTGCGCCATCCATCTCCTGGATCCGGAAAGCAGGGAGATCGTCAAGGTGAGGACGCAAGTTTGACGGTTTCGCAAAAAAGGTTGCGGGGCACGTTTTTGAGCGGGAAGGGTTGCGATGGCAATGGTTACGGCAAGCTGCTGATGCCATTGCCGGATGGGAGGGGCATGGCTTTCGACATACTGGTGCTGGGGGTGGGAAACATTCTGCTCTCCGACGAGGGGGTTGGGGTGTGGATCGTGGAGCAGCTGCGGGCGCGTCATGTTTTTTCCGACCGGGTCACGGTCATCGATGGCGGCACCATGGGTCTTGAGCTGCTCCCCTACCTTGAGGGCAAGAGCCATCTCTTTCTGGTTGATGCGGTATGCGCCGAGGGTCCTCCCGGCACCTTCACGGTCAAGGAACTTCCCGATCCCCCCGCCTATTTCCGGCAAAAAATCTCCCCGCATCAGATCGGACTTTCCGAGGTTATGGCCGTTGCCGCCATGCAGGAATGCCTGCCTGCCAAGGTAAAACTTTTCGGCATTGTTCCAAAGGACCTTTCCACCGGCCTTTCTCTCTCCGTCCCGGTAGCGGCCGCGGCCGAACAGGCAATTTCTTCGCTTGTCGCGGAGCTTGACGCCATGGGGCTTTCCGTTTCTCTTCGCGCCTGACTTTTCGCGTCACTCTGTTGAAAAGAATTGCCACGCTTTTCTCCTCCCGTCCGAAGGCGATCAGGCAACGGGAGGATTCCGCCATCCTCCAGATCGGCGCCGCGTTCTTAATTCCCAGGCTGTCCGGGTTGATCTGGACTTTTACCTCGTTTATCTGTCGAACCATTCGGAAGGGCCCGGCAATATCGCCAAACACGCCTGCAGGGGCAACGTGCAGATTTTGTTGACCTTTAGCCGTCCGCGTGTCATTTTGACCATGGTCATGATCGTGATTGATGCAGGGAGGCGTATTGATCTGCAAGAGGGGGCAGTGGGGCTTGTGCCGGCATGGCATGGGGATTGACCCCATTGGCTTGGGGGAAAGGATTGAATCGGCGAGCGGACCGCTCACCGACCGGTCACACTCAGGCAGGGGGGGGTGGGGCGACGTGCTGCCTGTGGCCTAAAGGAGTTTTAAGATGGGGAAGGTAAGGGTTTTTGTTGCCGATGATCATTCCATTGTGCGGGAGGGGTTGAGGCAGCTGTTCGCAAAGCGCGACGATCTGGAGCTGGCGGGGGAGGCCGCGGATGGAGAAAGCGCGCTGAAAGAAATCAGGGGGCTTAAGCCCGATGTCGCGGTTCTCGATATCGCCATGCCCAATATCAGCGGGCTTGAGTGCATCCCCCTGGTAAAAAATATTTCTCCGAAAACCGCCATCGTGATTCTTTCCATGTTCGCGCGCGAGGCCTATGTTCATCAGGCTCTGGCTGCCGGCGCTTTCGGGTATGTTCTCAAAACGGCTCCCTGGTCCGAGGTGATCGAAGCCATCCAGATGGCTGCGGAAGGAAAATATTTTTTAAGCAGGGACATCAACTCCGACGTGATCCGCAGCTATCTCAACAATGAGGAAAGAATGGCCTCGGAATCGAGTCGCTACGATCAGCTCTCCGACCGCGAGCAACAGGTGTTCCGGATGGTGATCGAGGGCAATTCCACCAAACGGATCGCCGACCTGCTTTGCCTTAGTCCGAAAACCGTGGAAAAACACCGCTCCAATATCAGTAAAAAACTGGGAATCAGCGATCCATTGGCCATGATGAAGTTTGCCATCAAGATCGGCGTGGCTGACCCCAATCTCTGGCCTGATCCCTGACAAGGCATTTTCCGCGTCCGTGCCGCACAATTTATCGGTGGGGAGGATTTTCCTTTAATCGCAAAAGGAAAAACGTTTTTTGACACTCTTGTCTGGCCAAGGGACGCGAAAACATGTATAAAGCCTTGGGCGGCAATGGCTCGGCCTGGACGCAGGTGGAGTCCGCGCGCATGACGGCCTGCCTCCTTTCTTTCCCCGGATGCCGGGGGTGCCCTGCCGCTGCCGCCGGCTTGATCATAACGTTTCTTTGCTTTTTTCTGTCCATTGTCACTGTTCCAACTACTGTCTGGTGAGTGTGTGGAGGATTCAATAGAGCAGGAGATTGCCGACGCCAAGCCGGTGCCGGTTCAGCGATTTACCTGGATTCTGCTTGTTGTCTGGACCCTGCTCATGGCCGGACTTTCCTTTGACGAGATCCAGGGAATCCGCCAGATTACCCACGAGATGGCTGTCAGCGAGATCCGGGCCTATTTCAACAAAGACCGGGCCCTGCGTGTCTGGAGCGCCTCTCATGGGGGCGTCTATGTGCCCATCGATTCCCGAACTCCTCCCAGCCCCTATCTGGGACATGTGCCTGAGCGCGACCTGATTACTCCCTCCGGGAAACGGCTCACCCTCATGAATCCGGCCTATATGATACGGCAACTCAGTGAGGATTTCTCAAGCCTCTACGGAATCGTCGCGAGAATCACCAGCTTGCAGCCCCTGCGGCCTGAAAATGCGCCGGATGCCTGGGAGCGCGGGGCTCTGGAGGATTTTGAAAAGCATGGCCTGGGCGAGAAGCTGGAATTGGCGGAAATAGGCGGAGTTTTGCATCTGCGCCTCATGCAGCCCGTGTTTGTCTCGCCCGATTGTCTGGCCTGCCATGCGCACCAAGGGTACAAGATCGGTGATATCCGCGGGGGGATAAGTATCGGTCTGCCCATGGCCGAACCGCTGCGGCTGCAGCAAAGGCAGATTGTCAACCATCTTGTCAGGGCCGGGCTGATCTGGGTTACGGGGCTCACGGGGCTTCTGGTCGGCGGCAGGATTCTGCGCAATCGGATTGCGGAGCGCAACGCGGCCGAAGATGCCCTGCGGCGTTCCCGAGATCGTCTGGCCGAGAAAACCTCGGAACTGGCCGAAGCAAACAGCGCCCTGACCAGGGAAGTTGCCGAGCGCAAAAAAGCGGAGGCGGAAATTCTCATCAGCGAGGAAAAATTCCGCACAGTTGCGGATTTTACCTACGACTGGGAATACTGGCTGGATCCGGCGGGCAATTATCTCTATATTTCTCCTTCCGTGGAGCGGATCACCGGGTACACCCCGGCGGATTTCAAGGAGAATCCCGATCTCGGCATGGAGATAATGCATCCAGACCATATCCCGCAGATGAAAAACCATCTTGTCCGGGCCATGAACGATCGCAAAGTCTGCATGATGGAGTTCCGGATCATCTCGCGGGAAGGCAAGGAGCGCTGGATTGGGCATACCTGCCAGCCTGTTTTCAACGCCGCCGGCGAATTCCTGGGCAGACGGGCCAGTAATCGGGACATCACCGGAAGCAAATGGACGGAAAAGGTCCTTAACAAGTATGCGATTGATCTGGCCCACAGCAACAAGGATCTGCAGGATTTCGCCTACATGGCCTCCCATGACCTGCGTGAACCCCTGGTTCTCATCCAGGCCTTCAGTGAACGGTTGAGCGGTCGTTACGGCGAGATGATTCCGGAACGGGGGCTTGAATATCTGAAGCGCATAGATACCGCGACCACGAGGATGCAGGAGCTGATCTCCGGCATGCTGACCTATTCGCGGGTCACCACCAAGGTACGCCCCTTTGAGGAGGTTGACCTGAAGCGGGTGGTCCTTGAAGTGATCACCGATCTGGAGTTGCGGGTCAAGGAGAGCGGGGCGCGTATCGAAGTCGGCGAGCTTTGCCGGATCAAGGCGGACCCCCTGCAGATCCGGCAGCTTTTTCAGAACCTTATCGCCAATGCTCTCAAGTACCGCAGGCCGGATATTGCCCCCCTGGTGACGATTTCCTGTGAACATCTCTCGTTCTCGGATGAAGATGGCCTGACGGAGTTCTGCCGGTTTATCGTGGCGGACAACGGGATCGGCTTTGAAGGTGAGGATGCGGAGCAGATCTTCGGACTCTTCCAGAGATTGCATGGGCGGAGCCAGTACGAGGGCACCGGCATCGGGCTTGCGGTCTGCAAGCGCATTGTCGAGCGCCACGGCGGCGTCATCGGCGCCGAAAGTTCTCCTGGCCTCGGCTCGCGGTTCATCATTACCCTGCCGATAAACGGCCCTGTTGTTGATGAGTCGCAGACCCAGTGCTGCGGAGCCGCCAAGGAAAATTCCTGTCCCCCGAGGTCAGGGTCGGTCTGAATTTCCCCCCCCCTGTTCCAGGCTGAAAATAACGAGCAGCGCTGCCGCTCTTGTCTGGAAGAAACGTTTTCCCTCGTGTATCATGCCAATATGCATGAGATGTCCCTTGCCCTTAATATCATGGAACTCGTTTCGGCAAAGGCCAGAGCGGCGGGGGCTGAAAAGGTCTCCGAAGTGGAAATCGAGATCGGCACCCTTGCCGGAGTCATGGCCGAGGCGCTCACCTTCTGTTTTGCCGCGGCGGCCCGGAACACCCCGGCTGAAGGAGCGCGGCTTGCGGTGCGCGAAATTGCCGGCCAGGCGAAATGTCTTGCCTGTTCCCATTGTTTTCCGGTCGATTCCCTGCTTGCCCAATGCCCCCATTGCTGGGCCTATGCCACGGAGATCACCCAGGGCAGGGAACTGCGGGTCGTTTCCCTGATCGTTGATGAATAGGGATGTGCGGAGAAGAATAAACCCGGGGCTGCGACGCTGAGGCGGTTGCGGGTCAATAACCGATGAACAGGTGGGGCTATGTGTGATTCCTGCGGATGCAGCCATTCCGAGAGCGAAGTGACCATCAGGAGGCCCGGTGAGGAGCATGCCGGCCACAGCCACGGCAGGAGGCTCATGGTGGAGGAGGCGGTGCTCGATAAGAACAGCGCCATCGCCGAGCACAACAGGGAGTTTTTCAAGAAAAAGCAAATCCTCGCCCTCAATCTGGTCAGCTCCCCGGGATCCGGCAAGACCACGGTTCTGGAGCGGACCATCCTGGCATTGCAGGGCCAGTTTCCCATCGCCGTGATCGAAGGCGATCAGCAGACCCTGCTCGATGCCGAACGCATCGATGCCACCGGCGTGCCGGTGATTCAGGTCAACACCGGTTCCGGCTGCCATCTGGATGCCGAGATGGTGCATCGGGCCCTGCACCGGCTCGAGCTGAAGGGAAATTCCCTGCTCTTTATCGAAAATGTGGGCAATCTCGTCTGTCCGGCCATGTTTGACCTGGGCGAGGCGGCAAAGGTCGTGATCATCAGCGTCACCGAAGGGGAGGACAAGCCGCTCAAGTATCCCGCCATGTTCGATGCCGCCGTTCTTTGCCTGATCAACAAGGTCGATCTTCTCCCCCATGTGGATTTCAGCCTGGAGCGGTGTAAGGAGTATGCCCGGCAGGTCAATCACCGTCTGGAGTTTGTCGAGCTTTCCGCGAAAACCGGGGCCGGCCTGGACGGCTGGCTCAATTGGCTGCGCAGGCATCGGTAGGCGGATGCGGATCTTGGGAGCGGGCTGAAAAATGGCCATACCTCCGGAGCGCTGGCGGATTACCATCAACGGCATCGTCCAGGGCGTGGGCTTTCGTCCGTTTGTCTGCCGGTTGGCCCGGGAACGAGGCCTGGCCGGTTTTGTGGGAAATACGCCGGAGGGGGTGACCGTGGAAGCGGAGGGAGGGGTCGACCGACTTGCGGATCTGGTGCAGGCCATCCGGAAGGAGCCGCCGCCTCTGGCCCAAATCGCCACCCTTGCCATAAGGTCTGTTCCCCTGGCTCTGGAGACAACCTTCCGGGTTCACGATTCCAGCGGACTCGGCGCGGCCGCTACCCTCATTTCCCCGGATGTCGCGGTCTGTCCGGAGTGTCTGGCCGAGTTTTTTTCCCCTGCCGACCGGCGTTTTCGCTACCCCTTCCTCAACTGCACCAACTGCGGACCCCGTTATACCATCGTCACCAGGATTCCCTATGACCGGCCCCATACCACCATGCGCGACTTCGTCATGTGCGCGGCCTGCAAGCGGGAGTATGACGATCCGGAAAACCGCCGTTTCCATGCCCAGCCGACCTGCTGCCCTGATTGCGGGCCGCAGCTTCGCCTGCTTGCCGCTGACGGCCGATTGCTGGCGGAGCGTGATGAAGCCGTCGTCGACACCCTGCGTTTTCTGCAGGCCGGCGCCATTGTCGCGATCAAAGGGTTGGGGGGCTTCCATCTGGCGGTGGATGCGGAAAATGCCGAGGCGGTCGGCCGCCTGCGGCAAAGGAAGGGAAGGGAGGCAAAGCCTTTTGCGGTGATGGTGGCGAATCTTGGCATTGCCGGTGGGATTTGCCTGTTGGCGGACGAGGAACGGCAGGCGCTGACAAGCCGGCAGCGTCCCATTGTCCTTGCCAGGAAAAGGGCAGACCATTTCCTGGCGGAAGAGGTGGCCCCGGGGCAGGAATTGTTCGGTCTGATGCTGCCCTATACCCCTTTGCACCATCTTTTGTTCGAGGGGGCGGTGCGCGCCCTGGTCATGACCAGCGCCAACATCAGTGAAGAGCCGATCTGCGTCGGGAACGAGGAGGCAGGGCAGCGGCTTGCCGGCACCGTTGATTACATTCTTTGCCATGATCGGGATATCCATCTGCACTGCGACGATTCCCTGGTGGCCATGCAGGCCGGCGCCATGCGGCTCATGCGCCGTGGCCGTGGCTATGCCCCGCGGCCCATTCCTCTCGCCGCGGATGGGCCCATGCTGCTCGGAGTCGGGGCGGAGTTGAAAAATACCGTCTGTCTGCTCAAGGGGAACAGCGCGTTTTTAAGCCAGCATATCGGCGATCTGAAAAATCTGGAGGCATACCGGATTTTTCAGAAAAGCATTGCCCATCTGGCGGCAATTTTCGAGATCCGGCCGGAGCTGGTTGTGCACGATCTCCATCCCGGGTATCTTTCCAGCCGTTGGGCGCGGGAGCAGGCCGGGCTCGCATCTCTGGCGGTGCAGCACCACCATGCCCACCTTGCCGCCTGTCTGGCGGAAAACCGGGAGGAGGGGCCTGCCATCGGCATCATCCTCGACGGCACCGGTTACGGAACGGACCAGACCATCTGGGGAGGCGAGGTGCTCATTGGCAACGCGAAGGGATTCAGCCGCTTCGCCGCCCTCGAGTCCCTGCCCCTGCCGGGCGGGGACGCCGCCGTGCAGGCTCCCTGGCGGACGGCGCTGAGCTATCTTTTCGCCGCCCGCGGAGAGTGCCTGCCCCCGCTTCCTTTTTTGGCCGGGCACGATCCTGCCCCGATCCTCGGCATGATTCGGGGGAAAATCAACTCGCCGCTCACCAGCAGCTGCGGCCGGCTCTTTGACGCGGTGGCCGCCATGGGCGGCGGCAGGCAGGTGATTCAGTACGAAGCGCAGGCCGCCATCGAATTGATGCAGGCCGCCGGAAACACCCTTGGCGAGGCTGCTTTCCCCTGCGAATTTTTTCAGGAAGATGGTATGGTGAAGTTTTCGGTGCGGGCGCTTGTCGCGGCCATAGCCGAGGCGGTTACCGACGGCATGGGAATTTCCGAAGTCAGCCGCCGTTTTCATCAGAGCCTGGTGGCCGGCTTTACTTATCTGGCCTGCCAGGCGCGGCGGCGGGAAAAAATCAGGACCCTGGTATTGAGCGGCGGGGTGTTCCAGAACCGGCTGCTCCTGGAGGGTCTTGTCGCCTCCCTTTCCGGAAAAGGGTTTCGGGTCCTCACCCACACCACAGTGCCCTGCAACGACGCCTGCATCTCCCTGGGGCAGGCGGTCATCGGCAGGCAGATGATACAGGAACGGTGAAGCGATGTGTCTGGCAATCCCCGGCAGGGTGGTGGAAATTTTTGCGGAAAACGGGCTTGCGATGGGCCATGTGGATTACGGCGGCACGGTCAGCAAGGTGTGCCTGGAGTATGTGCCGGAAATAGTGCCCGGTCAGTATACGGTGGTGCATGCCGGTTTTGCCCTGTCTATCCTTGATGAGGAGGAGGCGCAAAAAAGTTTCGCCGCCTGGCGGGAGCTGAACCGGGCCCTTGCCGAGCAGGGGGTCGATCTCTTCGGCAACCCCCTGCAAGAGGCGGATTGATCGCAAAGCCCATGGGGATTACGCCACGTGACGATTCCGCGTTTTTTCAAGCCGTTGCGAGCCTGCTTTTATGAAATATGTCGATGAATACCGTAATCCGGAGATTGCCAAGCGCCTTCTGGCGGAAATCCGGCAGACCGTCACCCGGCCCTGGGTGATCATGGAGGTCTGCGGCGGTCACACCCACGCCATCATGAAAAACGGCATCGAGCAGCTGCTGCCGCCGGAGGTGGAGCTGGTGCACGGCCCTGGCTGCCCGGTCTGCGTGACGCCGGTGGAGATCATTGACCGGGCCGTGGCCATCGCCGGGCGGCCGGAGGTGATTTTTGCCAGCTTCGGGGACATGCTGCGAGTACCCGGCAGCACCAGCGATCTTTTTAAGGCCAAATCCGCTGGCGCCGACGTGCGCATGGTCTATTCGCCGCTTGAGGCGCTGGCTTTGGCGCGGAGTCACCCCGAACGGGAGGTGGTCTTCTTTGCGGTCGGTTTTGAAACAACAGCGCCGGGCAATGCCATGGCACTTCTGCAGGCCAGGCGTGAGGGCCTGCGGAATTTCAGCATGCTGGCCAGTCATGTCCTGGTGGCGCCCGCCGTGCGGGCCCTGCTTTCCTCCCCGACAAACAGGGTGCGGGGGTATCTGGCCGCCGGCCACGTCTGCACGGTGATGGGCTGGCAGGAGTATGCCGCCATTGCCGAGGAGTTCCGGGTGCCCATTGTGCCCACCGGCTTTGAACCCCTTGACATCATAAGCGGCATCCTCATGGTGGTCCGCCAGCTCGAAACCGGTCGCCACGAGGTGGAGAATGAATACAGCCGGGCGGTGAGCCGGGAAGGGAATAAAGAGGCCCAGGCGCGGATGCGGGAAGTCTTTGTGATTGCCGATCGCAAGTGGCGGGGGATCGGGATCTTGGCGCGGAGCGGCCTTGCGATCCGGGAGGAGTTCGCCGCCTTTGACGCGGAAAGGAAGTTCGCCGTTTCCGGGCTCACCGCCTCCGAATCCGCTCTCTGCGAAAGCGGCGCCATTTTGCAGGGGCTCAAGAAGCCAAACGCCTGCGCGGCCTTTGGCCGGGAATGCACCCCGGAGCACCCCCTGGGCGCCACCATGGTTTCCGGCGAAGGGGCTTGCGCCGCCTATTACAGATACCAGCGAGGGAATAATGACTGAGTTGAAACCGGAGGGTTTTTCCTGTCCCCTTCCCATTTTGGATCATGACACCATCCAACTGGCGCACGGCAGTGGCGGCAGGCTTTCCGCCGAACTCATCGGCAAGATGTTTTTGCCGCGTTTTGCCAATGAGACCCTGAACCGCCTCGAGGACCAGGCCGTGGTGGATCTGGGCCCGGGCAGGCTCGCCCTTACCACCGATTCCTTTGTGGTGGATCCGCTTTTTTTCCCGGGCGGCGACATCGGTGATCTTGCCGTGAACGGCACGGTGAACGATGTCGCCATGAGCGGCGCGACCCCCCTCTATCTCTCCGCCGCCTTTATTATCGAGGAAGGGCTGCCCATGGCCAGCCTGCACCGGGTTCTCGTCTCCATGGAACGGGCGGCGCGCACCGCCGGCGTCCAGATCGTCACCGGCGACACCAAGGTGGTACACCGGGGCAGCTGTGACAAGCTCTTCATCACCACCAGCGGCGTCGGCCTTGTCCCGGCCCGGGCGAACCTCTCCGCCGCAAATCTGGTGCCCGGCGACAGGATCATCGTTTCCGGCACCATCGGCGATCACGGCATGGCCATCCTCACCAGCCGCGAAGGACTTTCCTTTCAGTCCCGGGTCGAGAGCGACACCGCTGCCCTCAATGGCCTGGTCGCCACGATGCTCTCGGCAAGCAGCCGGATTCATGCCCTGCGTGATCCGACCCGGGGCGGATTGGCCACCACCCTCAACGAGTTCGCCGCCTCTTCGCAGGTGGGCATCCGACTTGTCGAGGAGGCCATCCCGGTGCGGCCCGCGGTGCGGAGCGCCTGCGAGATCTTGGGCATTGATCCCCTTTATGTCGCCAACGAGGGAAAGCTGGTGGCCGTGATTGCCCGTGATGCGGCGGAAACGGTGCTTGCCGCCATGCGCAATCACCCGCTGGGCCGTGATGCGGTCATGATCGGCGAGGTGGTGGCGGAGAACAAAGGGCTGGTCGCCATGCGTACCGCCTTGGGCGCGCAGCGTATTGTCGATATGCCCATTGGCGAGCAACTGCCGAGAATCTGCTGAGGGAGTGCCTTTCATGGCGGAAAGGGGGAAGTGGCAAGCCGAGGAGTAATTAAGCAGTTTCATTAATGAAAAAATAAAATGATTTTTTTACCTGATTGACTTTTTCGGCAGTAACCAGTTATGATTGCTGCAAAATATTTTTGGCTATTTGCTATCACTTATGGAGAAGGGAGGTGAGTTGGTGCAGAAGCGAATCGTAGCAATGGTGACGGCGTTGTCGCTTGTGCTTCCTTCTGTCGCGCTCGCGGCGGGAGGGGACGCGCTCTTTTTACAGAGCTGTGGCGCATGTCACAAGAAGGGGGGGCAGGCGGCGGTTATCAACCCTGCCGATAAGGCCGGCAGTGTGTGGGAGAAATACTTTGCGCGGGGCCGCCATCCTGTTGACATCAGCCTGAGCGATGCGGACCTCCAGTCCGTGGTAGCCTATCTGACCGCCCATGCGGCGGACAGCGACCAACCGGCGGCAGCTGTAATTCCGAAGTAATACACTAGCGAACACAATTTATTCACTAGGAGGAGGAGAAGTGAAAAAAATTTTATTGACCGCAGGTGCATTACTGGCCTGGAGCGGCTGCGCCTTTGCAGGAGCCGGCGGGCAGGTTGTCTCGATGCCAGTAGAAGATTATAAAGCCATTCTCGAACGCCTTGATGCCTTGCAGAAGCGCGTTGATCAGCTGGAAAGGACTGAAAGCCCTTCTGACAAGGCAAGCTCCGCCGTCATCCCGAGCAAGCTCGCCAAAGACGTGGAAGCCATTTACGACACCCTGGATGAGGTGGAGACCAAGACCCTGAAGGACCGCATCAACCTCGGCGCCGAGCTGCGCACCAGGGCGGATTTCTTCAAGTTGAAGAACAGCGCCAATTTCGGTGGCACCGGATCCACAGAACATAATGATAATCACTGGACCAACCGCTTCCGGTTGAACATGGATGCGGAGATCCAGAAAAACCTGCTCTTCACCGGCCGTATCACCGGATACAAGAATTTCGCCAACGATGATGCCAACGCGTTTGTCAACGATTCCAATGCTGCCCACCTGCCTGGCGACAGCGGCCTGAAGCTGGACCGCGCCTATGTGGACTGGGTTCCCGAGGGCATGCCGGTGCCCCTGGCCCTGACCTTTGGCCGCCATCCCTCCTCCGAGGGTCCGCCCTCGGAATTGAAGGAAAACCGCCTGCGTCAATCCACCTATCCCTCCCTGCTCTTTGACGGCGAGGCGGACGGTGTGGTGGCCACCGTCGGTCTCGAGCGGTATCTTGGCTGGAAGAACTCCGGCATCCGCTTTGCCTGGGGCAAGGCCTACCAGGATACGAATACTGCGGTAAGCTACATGGACAACTATGGTGCCATGTATGACGACACCAATGTCTACGCCACATTCTTTGAAACCGAGATCCCGGGCGTACGGAACAGCCTTCTGGTGTTGAGCGCCCTGCAGGTGACCGATCTGATTGGTGATCCTTCGTATCTCTTTGATGCGGCTACAGGCGGGACTGCGAATCCCAAGGTCGATATCGGTGACATGACCCTGTACGGAGTGCATGCCCAGGCCAACAATCTGATGGATTCCGGTATTGATGTCTTTCTTTCCGGCGGCGTCAATGTGACCGACCCGAACGGCAATATCATTACCGTTGCTAATTCCCCAGGCGGGGCCTATAACGGCACCTACGGCCTGATGAACACCGGGGCCAACGACGACGATCATTCCGGTTGGGCCATCCACACCGGTCTGCGCTACACCATCCCCTACAAGCCCTGGAACAACCCCAAGGTGGGCTTTGAGTACAACCACGGCAGCGACTACTGGTTCAGCTTCACCTGGGGCAGCGCCGAGCTGTACAACAAGCTGGCCACCCGCGGCGACGCCTATGATTTTTACTACATCCAGCCCTTTAACGACAACCTCTTCGGTCGGTTGGGCTACACCCATATCGACTACAACTACACCAACAGCGGTATGCATATCGGGGACTTCGGGGATTCCATCGAAGATCTGGATAACTTTTACTTCCTGCTCGACTGCCGTTTCTAAGCGCAACTTGCTATTGCGGCAGGCAAAAAGGGTGGCCTTCGCGGCCGCCCTTTTTTTGTTTCGGGCGCCCGGCCCGGCGCGGCTCCTTTCCCCTCGCCGCTTGCGCTCCTCCTGCCAACTGAATATAGTGGAATAAATTCTTCCTTTTCCTGCTTTCTTTCGCCGGAGTTGCCCATGATCGCCGCGTTGCGTATGTCCTGTCGTTTCCTTGCCCTTGGGATGCTGCTCATTCTCTTTCCCCTTTTGCCGGGTTGCGCCGTCAACCCCGTCACCGGCAAAGCCGAGCTGGCCTTCTACTCCATGTCCGAACAGGAGGAGATCTCCCTTGGCCGCAAGGCCTTTCCCCAGGCGGTCCAGCAGATGGAAGGGGAATATGACGATCCCCGGCTCAAAGAGTATATCAATTCCGTGGGGCAGCGCCTGGCCAGGGTCAGCCATCGGCCCGGCTTGCCTTACACCTTCAAGGTGGTCAATGATTCGCAGCCCAATGCCTTTGCCGTGCCCGGCGGCAACATCGCCATTACCCGCGGCCTGCTCGTCGATCTGGAAAACGAGGCCCAGCTTGCCGCGGTCCTGGGCCATGAGATAGGGCACGTCACGGCCCGGCATTCCCTGCAGAATCTGCAGCGCGGCATCCTCTTGAACCTCGGTCTGCAGGTGCTTGCCCTTGAAACCGGCGGGACTACATACAGCGCTCTTTCAAGGCAGGCCGGCCAGATTGCCGGCGCCGTGATTTCCAGCTCCTACAGCCGCGATGAAGAGCGGGAGGCGGACCGGCTCGGCATCGATTATATGGTCCGGGCCTCTTACAATCCCCAAGGGGCGGTGCAGTTGCAGGAATATTTCATGAAAAAAAGCGGGGAGCAGGATCCCCTCTGGATTTCCGGGCTCTTCCGTACCCATCCTTTTTCCGGGGAGCGGATGCGCGATAACCAGAACTATATCGAAAGCGTTTACGCCGGCATCTTGCGGAATGACGCCTACACCCTGGCCGCGGAAGGTTTTCTCCAGGCAATCAGGCCCCTGCGGGAAAGCAGGGAGGCGTTCAAGGAGTATGACAGAGGCAAGGAACGGGAGCGGGCCAATGATCTTGCCGGCGCCATTTCCCTTTATGAGCAGGCAGCGCGGAAGGCGCCCGGGCAGTCGCTTCTGCACAACGGTTTGGGGCTCGCGTATCTGAAGGCCAACAGACTTGGCGAGGCGAAAAAATCGTTGCACAAGGCGGCGGATCTCAATGGCGAGTATTTTGAAACCCATTTCGGCCTTGGTTATGCGTACCTGAAGGAGGGCGATCTCGGGCGGGCCAAAATGCATCTTGAGAAGAGCATGAAGTTGATGCCCACCCTGGGAAGTGCTTTTTTTCTGGCGGAAACCTATGAGAAAAGCGCTTCCGTCAAGGAAGCCTTTCAGCTCTACAAGCAGGTTGCCGAGGCGGATTCCGCGGGCAAGCTGGGCAAAGCCGCGGCGGGGCGGGCCCAGGCCCTTGCCCGGCAGTATGGCGGTCGTTAGCAGGAGGGGGGGATGGTGCCGGAGGAGCGCTTCAGGAAGGGTTCGAAGAGGTAGCGGAGCTCTTCCAGGGATTGCTTGATCACATAAGGGAGCGCCTTGGCGTACATGTCGAGGAGGACGATGGCGTTGATGGAGGAATCGGTTTTCGCGGCGTGCCGCAGCCTCTTCGCCATGCCCATGTTGACTTCCTGGATTTTGAGATAGATCTTCTGCAGGCCGGACAAGTTGAAATCCGCCGTTTCCCCGCTATTGTTGACAAAATATTGTGAGAGCATATAGGTGGCGGTGGCCCGGAAAATGGTCTCCTCCTCGCTGGCCAGGGGCAGATGGAAGCGGGCCATGGGCTTGAAGAACGCGGTGCAGGGGCAGGCGCTCGTGGCAATGACCAGGCCCAGCAATGAACAGATGGCCTTCTGCGCCGTGGTTGCCTGTCTGCACAGCCGTTCCTCGGTTGTTACTTCAAGCAGGACCTTGTCAAAGGAGAGAAGCCTGTCGAAGCGCTTCACAATGGGAGCAAGGTTCGCCGCGGCAGGACAGTCGGGGGTTGCCGCAGGCAAAGGGCAACCGGCGCATTGGCAGAAGGAAAGAGCTGTCCAGCCTGGGAGCTTGTCCGAGGTTTCCGGCAACATTTCGAGGGTCAGGGGATCAAGGCGGACCGTAAACCGCTCGACGCTCTTGTCCTGCAGCTCGAAAAGATATTCGATTGTCAGCGGTGGTTGTTCCATGCTTCTCAGCGTCCTTTTATGGACATCCCGAACCTGCGGCCGGTCTCATATGCCGTCTCCAGATAATCGGGGTGGGCGAGCGCCTCGCCTCGGGCGTCGAGCCCGCGGAAATAGAGTTCCTCGCACAATTCGGTGTCAATGGCATCGAAAAAATACCTGACCGAGAGGCTTGCCCCCTCGAAAAGCCGTTTGCCCCGGCTGGCGGCGACCGAGAGGAAAAGTCCTTTTTTGCTGTAGTTGCTTGCGCCGGGGGGAGTGTTGTCCAGCCAATGTTTTTTTTACCCAAAAGGATTGGCAGCGGTCCATGAAAATTTTTGTCTGGCCGCTCACCGTATAGAAAAATATGGGTGAGGCAAGCATGATTGCCTGGGCGGCGGGAATAAGATCGTAGAACTGCTGGAAATCGTCTTTGATCACGCAGCGGCCATTGTTCTTGCAGCCATAAAGCTCAAGGCAGGGCGATATGTGCAGGGAGCGGAGTTCCAGGCCGGTAACCTGGCAACCGGCCGAGCGGGCGCCCTCCACGGCCCGGGCAAGCAGTAAATCGGTGTTCCCTGCGAGACGGGGGCTGCCGTTGATTGCCAGAATGGTCGGCATGATCCCTCCCTGGGTTCCTTCCGGCTTCGCGGGAAAAGTGCCGCCGATCTCGCCGGGAGTGATGATCGGTTCGGGTGGCGATGCCAAGAGGTATCTTATTTATAGCCCAGGAGGGGCGGAAGGGGAATGTATTTATCGGTTGCCTGGGAAATCGCCCGATTTTTGACGGTTCCCGCTTTGACTTTCACTTTGGCGCTCTGTACACTGTTGATAATCGCGGTTCCTGGCGGGATTGTCCCCGTCCCTTATAATTTTTTCAGGTAGCCCATGACGGCCAGTCAGTTATTTTCCACGGTTCTGGTATTTCCCGGTATTCTTTTTCTCTGCGCGGCGGCCCTGCTCTGCATGCAGACCTATCGGCAGGTTCCCCATTCCCTGCAACGGCGTTGGCTGGCATTGACCGGCTTGATCGCTTTTTTCATTTTCGGATATCTCTTTTTCGTCATCATCCAGATCAGGCGGATTCTTTTTCCTGTCGAGATCGTCACCGGCCTTATCTTTCTCGGCGGTGCCTTTTTTGTTTTCCTGGTGATCAGCCTGTCCCGGAAAACGATCTATAAGGTGCAGGAAACGGATCGGGAAATCAGCAGGGTCAACGCCTCGCTGGTCCAGAAGAACAAGGAGCTTGAAGAGGAGGTCGTCGCCCGCATGGAGGCGGAGAGCCGGGCCAGGGTGCGGCTGCAGCACCTGACCACCCTGCATGCCATCGATATGGTGATCACCGCCAGCCTGGACCTGCGCCTCACCATGAAGCTCTTTCTCGAACAGACCGTGCCGCAACTGGGCATGGACGCCGGGGCGATTCTGTTGTTGAACCCGCATACGCAGTTCCTTGATTACGGGGCCGATTGGGGGTTTGACGGTGTCGGCATCCGGAAATCCCGGGAACGCCTGGGCGAGGGCAGCGCGGGGCTCGCGGCCTACGAGCGGCGGGTTGTCCAGATCGACGACCTGAGCCGAGAGGCCAATTCCTTCATCCGACGGGAGATCCTGGCGGATGAGCGGTTCAGAACCTATCTGGCCGTCCCTCTCATTGCCAAGGGGCAGGTGAAGGGGGTTTTTGAAATTTTCAGCCGGTCCCGGTTCAACCCGGAGCCGGAATGGTTCGATTTCCTTGAGGCCCTGGCCATTCAGGCGGCGATCGCCATTGAAAACGCCACCCTTTTTCGGAAGCTGCAGGAGTCGAATATCGAGCTGACCCTGGCCTATGATACAACCATCGAGGGGTGGTCCAAGGCGCTCGAATTGCGGGATTCGGAGACGGAGGGCCATACCCAGCGGGTTACCGAGCTTACCCTGAAGGCCGCCTGCGCCGTCGGCATGCGCGAGGATGAACTGGATCATGTCCGGCGCGGGGCCTTGCTCCATGATATCGGCAAGATGGCGGTGCCGGATTCCATCCTGATGAAGCCGGGGCCCCTCAGTGCGGAGGAACAGCAGACCATGCGGCAGCACCCTCTCTTCGCCTTTCAACTGCTTTCCCCCATCCATTACCTGCGGCCGGCCCTGGATATCCCCTATTGTCACCACGAGTGGTGGGACGGCAGCGGCTACCCCCGCGGGCTCAAAGGCGAGCAGATCCCCCTGGCCGCGAGGATTTTCGCCATTGCCGACAACTGGGATGCCCTGATCTCGACCCGCCGTTACCGGGAGGCATGGTCGCGGGAAAAAGTCGTCGAGCATATCCGCTCCCTGGCCGGCAACCAGTTTGATCCCAGCCTTGTCGATATCTTCCTGACCATTGTCTGAGCAGGGTTGCCGTCAGGGGCAAAACCCGGCTCTGTTTTTTCGCAAAAGCATCGATTTCTTTTGCCGGAAGCCGGGAAAATCGGGAAAGCGGCCTGTGTCGATGTCCTGCCCGCAGGGCATTGTTTCTCTGAACAAATAGCGGCTGGGAGGCCGATCTTGCGGGAGGGATGCTTGAAAGTGCTGCTGATTGTGCTGGGAATGCTTTGGGGTGTTGTCATGATTTACGGGCAGATCAAACCCCTGCCCCAGGGGATTTCCGTTGCCGGCCGGCGTCTTGCCGCCTCCGAGGTTGAGTTCCTCCATGATCTCACCTATAGGCGCGATGGCGGCCTGGTGTCCGAACAGCGGATATTCGCGAGGATGTGCAGAATCATTGCCGAGGCGGAACGGTTTGTTCTGCTCGACGTTTTCCTTTTTAACGATCTCCACGACCCTGGGCACTCCTTGCCGACCCTGACCGCCACCCTCACCGAGACGCTCCTTGCCAAAAAAAAGGAATGCCCGGGGATTGATATCGTGGTGATCACCGACGAAATCAACAGCAATTACGGGGTGTCGCAGCCTGAACATTTCCGCAGGCTTGAAAAGGCCGGGATCCGGATCGTTTCCACCGACACAGCCCGGTTGCGTGATTCCAACTTTGTTTATTCCGCGGCCTGGCGCATGGTTGCGCAATGGTTCGGCGGCGAGGGGCCGGGCTGGCTGCCCAATCCTTTCGCGGCAACGGGTCCGAGAATGACCCTGACCAGCTATCTGCGGCTCATGAACTTCAGGGCCAACCACCGCAAGGTGGTTGCCAGTGAAAAAGAGGCCATGGTCACCTCCGCCAATCCGCACGACGCGAGCGCCTGTCATTCCAACATCGCCCTGGTTGCCAGGGGGGAGGTGGTGCAGGATATCGTGGAGGCGGAGCAGGCGGTGGCGGCGTTCTCCGGCCTTTCCCTGCCGCCGTGGCAGGCGGAGCAAGGGCAGGCGTCCGGTCCCCTCGAACTGCAATTTCTGACCGAAGGCAAAATCAAGGCGAGGCTGCTGGAAGGCCTTGGGAATTGCGGGTCCGGGTGCACGGTGCGCCTGGCCATGTTCTATCTCGCGGAGAGGGAGATCATCCGCGAACTTCTCGCCGCCGCCGAGCGGGGGGCCCTGGTGCGGATAATTCTCGATGCAAACAGCGAGGCCTTCGGCCGCGCCAAGAACGGCCTGCCCAACCGGCCAGTCGCCCATGAACTCGTGGAAAAATCCCGGGGCAGGATAGCGCTGCGCTGGTACGCAACCAGCGGCGAGCAGTTCCACAGCAAGCTGACCATGATCACCTTTCCGGAGCAAAGCCTGATTATCGGCGGTTCCGCCAATCTTACCCGCAGAAATATTGACGATTTGAACCTGGAAGCCTGTCTTGCCGTGCTTGCGCCCAACGGGACAGCGATTGTCCGCGAGGTTGCCGCATATTTTGACCGGATCTGGCAAAATGAGGATGGCGACTATTCCCGCGCAGCAAGCGAGTTTTCCGACCCTTCCCCCTGGCGGTATGCCAGGTATCGGTTCCAGGAATGGAGCGGAATGAGCACCTTTTAGGCAGATGCTTGCCCTACCTCTCCGGGCGGAAATAGTCTTGTTCCGCGCTTCGCGAATCTGCTACGATGGAAAATATTGGGGATGTCGTCCACGCTGCCGGCTGTATGCCGCCCGCGAGGGTATGGGCATGGGGCTTGCTTGCTGTACGGCCCGTCAGGAATGTATGCCAGCTCCTGCCGTGGGGAGTGAACGGACACGGGTGTCGCTGCCAATCAACCATGAAGCCCGGGAGGGGGAAACCAAGGAGGTTGCGATGAAAGAGTTAACGCCATGGAAACCATTAGGGGAACTCGGCACATTGCGAAAAGAGATGGACAGGTTGTGGAACCGTTTTTTTGAGGATTCGCCGCTTTCCTCCATGATGACGGTCAGTTGGGCCCCGAACGCCGATATCTCCGAAACAAAGGACAAACTGATCGTCAAAGCGGAGCTGCCCGGTCTTGCCGCGGCGGACATCAACATCAGCCTCTCCGGAGACCTGCTGACCATCAAGGGCGAAAAGAAAAAGGAGAGCGAGGAAAAAGACGAGCATCATTACTGTCTGGAGCGTTATTACGGCGGGTTCCAGCGCACCTTCCGTCTGCCGGTTGAAGTGCTGGCGGACAAGATAGACGCGAAATTCGACAAAGGGGTGCTGACCATCACCATGCCGAAGAGCGCCAAGGCGCATAAGAAAGAGATCAAAATCAAGGTGAAATGACGGCGCCATTGCGCCGGCAAAGACTCCCCCGGGCTTTTTTTTCAAGTGAAGGAGATGGAATGGCGAAAATAACGCTGCAGGGCAACCCTGCGAAAACCATTGGCGCCCTGCCGAAGGTCGGGGCAAAGGCCCCGGATTTTATTCTGACCAAAACGGACCTCGGCGATGTCAGTCTCAAGGACTACGCGGGCAAGCGGCTGATTCTCAATATCTTCCCGAGCATCGACACCCCGGTTTGTGCCACCTCCGTGCGCCGTTTCAACGCCGAGATCAACAAGATCGCCAATGCCGTCTGTCTGTGCGCCTCCCTGGATCTTCCCTTTGCCCATGCGCGTTTCTGCGGGGCCGAGGGGCTTGAGAACGTGATTTCCGTTTCCGAGTTGCGCGACAGGACCTTCGGGGACGCGTATGGGGTACGCATCATGGACGGACCCTTGAAAGGTCTGCTTGCGCGGGCCGTTGTCATCATTGACGAGAAGGGGAAGGTGCTGCACAGCCAGCTGGTGCCGGAGATCAGCCAGGAGCCGGATTACGAGGCGGCACTGGCGGTGGTGAAATAAAAAGCGGGCGGCGGGGGGGGCGTTGATTTCCGGAGTTCCCCTCGTCCCTACCTGCTTACCCCTTCCATCTTCGCGCCGTCAAACTGGGCGCCGGTCAGGTTTGCCCTGTCCAGGGCGGCGTTTTTCAGGTTGGCGTTCCTGAAGTTGGCATTGCTCAAGTCTGCCTTGTAGAAATCAGCATCCTCAAAATCAGCTTCTTCGCAATTGGCTCCGCTTAAGTTGGCCCCTTTGAGGTTGGCCCCTTCCAGCTTTGCATCACGCAGGTTGGCGCCGGCGAGGTTGCTGCGCTCAAGATAGGCGCCGGCAAGTTTCCTGCCGGAAAGGTCAGCGCCGGCGAGATCGCACTCCACGCAGCGGTTGAGCTGCAGCAGTTTTTCAAGATCGGTGAGCTGCGGGACTTCCGTCTCCTTGCCCACGGCAAGCTTTTTCTGCAAGAAAGGTTTGGCCGGTGCTGAGGGCACAGCGGTTTCCGGAGGGGAGGGCACCGCGACCCGGGCGGGGTCCGGCGCTTCCTGAGCCGCCAGCGCCAGCAGATCTTCTTCTGTAATGGCCGGGGACTCTTCTGTCTGGGCCGGCTCGGGTACGGCAGCCGCGGCGGTCAAGGCGGCGGGACGCTCCTCTGCCTGTTCCGGCCGCAGGGTTGCGGTGAACTCCGGGGTGCCGCCCGGTTGGAGGGGCAAATCGTCGCCGGCTGCCGGGGTATCTTCCGGAGCGTCCCCGACCTGCCGGGCATCCTGATCCGGCACCACTCTCTTGTCGCGGTATTGAGCAAGGAAGGCGTCGATGTCCTCTTTGCTGCCGATCTGCCGTTGGTTTTCGATAAGGGTGCCCACCAGATAGGCGCCGTCGAGCTGGGCGTCGGCAAGGGCTGCGCCGGTGAGGTCGGCGTTATAGAGATCGGCGCCGGAAAGGATGGCGTTTTTCAGGTTTGCATTGGCAAGGCTTGCCTCGGCAAGATCAGCCATCTTGAGGATGGCGCCTTCCAGATTGGCGCCGGCCAGGTTGGCGCGGGCCAGATTGGCGCGGCTCAGGTTAAGGCCCACCAGATTGGCGCCGCTGAGATTACAGCCTGCGCAGGCGTTCTGTATCAGCAGGCGGTCCAGATCCGTCTGCGGCTCCCGGGGGCCGGCCTCCGCATCCTGGGTCTTGGTGGTGACGCGTACCGTGCGGACTTGCGGGGCAGTGGCCGTGGCCGGCACCGATTCCGGTTGCGTCGCCTCCGGTTCGGATTGGTCGGTTGCAGCCGGAGTTGCGGCGGCAGTCCCGCTTGCCGCCACGGGCGATGCCGGGAGAGCGGCCTCCGGTCGCTGCGCCGGCACTGTCGCCTCTTTTTCAGCGGTTTCGACCGGATATCGGTCAGAGGCGACGGTGTCGGCAACCGGGCCGGCCGGCTGGGGTTTGTCGGAGGCGATGGCCGCGGAAGCGGGAGCGGCCGTCGTGGTATGGGCGGGCGGTTCTTGGCCGAGAGGCTCTTCGACAATCGTTTTGTGCGGGATCGTTGTTTCCGGAACGGGTTCCGCCAGGGGTTGTGTTTCCACCGGGGGCGCCGCCGGGATGGTCAGGGCATTTTCCGGGGCCTGATAGCCGTCATTCTCAAGGAGGGCCTTTTCGTAATTGCTCCGCTCCAGGGCGGCGCCTTTCAGCTCTGCGCCCTTCAGAAAGGCGCCGCTGAGGTCGGCTCTGTACAGATCGGCCTCTTCCAGATCGGCATCGACGAGGTTGGCGCCGGTCAGGTTGGCCGCCTTCAGGTTGGCCCCTTCCAGGTCCGCCCCCATGAGATTGGCTCGTGAGAGATTGGCTCGTTCCAGATAGGCGCCCGCAAGCTTTGCCTTTTTGAGATCGGCGCCAAAGAGATCACATTCGACACAGCGTTTGGTGGCAAGGAGGGTATCCAGATCCTTCTGGGTATAGGCTGAGGCAGCGGAAGGGCAGACGGCGACGCAGAAAGAGCAGAAAGTGAGTACCGTCGCGGATGTTTTCATTATCGAGTTTGCCAAAGTCATGTAACCCTTAGGTGGTGTCGCCGGCCGCAAGGAGAATCCGGGGCTGAGCCGGAGAAAAATCACGCGTTCATCCGTTTGCAAATCTGATTAAAACCATGGGCCGGACTTTGTCAAGCTAAGATGCGAGCTTGGCAAAGCGGATGGCATGAGGGCAGGGGCAGAGGTGGCGGATTATTTTTTTCTTTCCGCAAGGATTTGTCGAGCAATGGGGAGGCAAATTTGGTAGATAGGGATTCTTCGTAATTGCGCAATTTTTCAGCAAAACAGCACGTTTGGGAGGACACATGCTGGTTAAAGACATCCTTGCCGAGAACAGAATTTCCTTCAGTTTCGAGTTTTTCCCCCCCAAGGAGGAGGCCGGCTTTGAGAATCTCTTTGCCAATATCTCGGATCTCATGCCCCTCAAGCCGGCCTATGTCAGCGTGACTTACGGGGCAGGCGGCTCCACCCGGGACCGCACCCACAAGCTGATCGTCAGGATCCAAAAGGAGACCAACCTCACCGTGGTTTCCCACCTCACCTGCGTCGGTTCCAGCCGTGACGAGATCGGGGCGATACTTGCCAATTACGCGGAAAGCGGCATCAGAAACATCCTGGCCCTGCGCGGAGATCCGCCCAAGGGCCAGAAGGATTTCGTCCAGCCCAGGGACGGCTTTGCCTTTGCGGCGGATCTGGTCGCCTACATCAAGAGGAATTTCCCGCGGATGGGCGTCGGCGTGGCCGGTTTTCCGGAGGGGCATCCCGCCATGCCCAACCGGCTTCTCGAAATGGATTATCTCAAGGCCAAGGTCGATGCCGGCGCAGACTATATCGTGACCCAGCTTTTTTTCGACAACCGTGATTTTTATGATTTCCGCGACCGTTGCGAGCTAGCCGGCATCGGGGTGCCGATCATCGCCGGCCTCATGCCCATTACCAGCCGAAGCGGCATGGTCCGCATGGCCGAGCTTGCCGCCGGTGCCCGGGTGCCAGCCCCGCTGCTTCGCGCCATCGATCGGGCCAAGAGCGACGAAGCCGTGGAAAAGGTGGGGGTGCATTGGGCCACCGAACAGGTCCGCGACCTGATTGACAACAATGTGAAGGGCATTCACTTTTATACCCTCAATAATTCCCGGCAGACCTTGGAGATCTACCAGAGCCTGGGCGTGGAGGATTCCATCCAGCTCGGTGCCTGATTTCCTCTTGTTGTTCTCCGAACCATGCGGGGCGGTTGCCTTTCTGGCGGCCGCCCTGTTTGTTCAGCCATGATGGCGAAAGGGGGGTCAGGCGTTGCGGCGGGCTTCCGCCACCAGGGCATCTGGAGAGGCTTTTGCCGCGGAAGCAGGCTGCAGCAGGCGGGAGGCGATGGTGTCCAGGCAGCGGGCATAGGCGCTGGCCGGATGGGCGGGAAGAAAAACCTCGCCTTTGCGCACGGCCTTGCGGACCAACTCGTCGTAATAGATGAGGCCCAGGGTGGATGACCGCATGGCAAGGCTCTTTTGCAGCGTCGCCTCCATCCTCGTCGCCACCGTGACATCCTCGGCCTGATCTCCCATGTTGTAGACGAAGCGTGGTTGAAAAAAGCCGCAGCGCCTTTTGATCCTTTCCGCCAGAGGCCCATCGTGCAGGGCAATGCAGGCAAGGATGGACTGCACGGTGAGGTTTTCCCTGTTGGCCGGCTGGCGGTAGGCATCGAGAAGCATTTTCCGCAAGACCGTGTTTTCCCTGGCAAGGGCGAGGATGTTGGCGAACATGAAATTGCGCAGGAAGACCAGGGCGTTCATCAGGGCCGGTGAGTCCAGGGTGGTGATAATGATGCCGTTGTTGGAGAGCCCGAAGAAGTTCATGGTGTTGATGGAGGAGCCGGCACCAAGATCGACGAGCACATAGCGGGCCGGGATTTTCTGCAGCTCTTCAAGGAGCTGAAAACGCTGTCCGGTCGGGATGTCCGCCATGAAGGGCGTTTTGCCGTCGCCGGGCAGGAAGCGCAGGTTTTTGATGGTGGTGGGGACGATCAGGCTTTGCAGGTTGCCAAGCCGCTGCTTGAGATAATCTCCCACCCCGGGGTTGGTGTTGGCAAGCCCCAGGTAGGTGTGGAGGTTCGAGCCTCCCAGGTCGAGATCCACGGCCACCGTATCGTGGCCCCTGTTCGCCAGGGCGATGGCCAGGCTGGCGGAAAAGATGCTTTTGCCGACTCCGCCCTTGCCGCTGGCCACGGGAATGATGGTTGCTCTGCCGGTTGCCTGCATCGCGGGCTAGGATGCGTTCTCTTTCTGGTGGCGGGGCCACCACTTGAAAATTCCGTAGACCGAGAGGAACAGATACACGGAAAAGAGAAAGGCTTCAGCCATCAGGCCTTTCATGGAAAAGCTGATGATCCAGCCCAGGTTGGAGATGGTCCAGATCACCCAGCCGGCGGCGCGTTTTTGCAGATTGTAGATGGTGCCCAGGATGCTGAGGCCGGTGAGAAGCCATTCGTACATAAAATTTCCTTGGTCGTTGCCTGGGGCAGGAGGCTTGGCTGATTGTTGAAAGATCCTGTTTCGGGGCAGCCTGCGGAGAGGAGGTTACGGAATGCGTTTTTGTAGCTTAAAGCCAAAGAGGGGAGACGGCAAGTACCATTGTGCATAATTTTATGGTATAGTGCGGGACTTTCGGATAAAACTCGATATTTCGTGGAGATAAAATCCCGTGTCGGGGTAATTAAAAAAGGAGAACAGTATGTCCAAGGCGAAAAAGGGAGACAGCGTCAGTATCCATTATACCGGGAAACTGGAGGACGGCAGTATATTCGATTCCTCCGTGGGACGCGAACCCTTGGAGTTTACCATTGGTGACGGCCGGGTGATCCCCGGGTTTGAGGAGGCGGTGCTCGGCATGGCCATCGGCGACACCAAGAACGTCACCATCCCCTGCGTAAAAGCGTATGGCGAAAAAAATGATCAGCTGGTCATCGAGGTGCCCCGCAGTCAGGTGCCGCCGGATCTCAACCCGGAGCTTGACCAGAAGCTGCAGATGGGCGGGCCCAACGGCGAGGTTATTCTGGTCACGGTTGTCGGCCTCAACGACGAGGTGATCACCCTGGATGCGAACCCGCCCCTGGCCGGCAAGGATCTGATTTTTGACCTGGAGCTGGTCGCCATTTCCTGAGACAGGGAAGCCTGAATCCGAGGCAGACCCTGGTGCGCGCAGGCCGGGTTTTTTTGAGGTTTTTCCCGGGGCCGAGGGTTTTTTGGGAAAAATTCTCCTGCCCGGTTGTGTTCAGCGCCTTCTTCTGGGAAGATATCCAAAAAGACGGGGTGTTGAAGAATTTTCAGGCATGGGGTGCGGTCGTGGGCAAGGCCAGCGGCAATTTTTCTTCTGTTGCAAAAAACGGCTTTCTGGCCGTTGCGCTGCTTTTCTTGAGCGGCTGCGCCTCTCTCTTTATCACGCCGGTGGTCGAGCCGGTGGTCAGGAATCTCAACCGCCAGTCCGACCTGGAGCTGGTTTGCGATGGGGCGCCCGCCTATCTGCTCATGCTCGACAGCCTGATCGCCGGGAACCCCGATAATGAGAAGCTTCTTCTCAGCGGGGTGCAGGCCTACTCCGCCTATGCCACCATCATGCCGGAATGCCCGGGCCGTGCGCAGCGCGCCGCGGTCCTGAGCGAAAGGGCCAGGGAATATGGGTTGCGGCTGTTGCGCCTGTCGGGCCTGGCAGCCAGCACGCCGGGGCAGGCGGTCGCCGATTTTTCCACGTCCCTCGCGGCGGTGGACAGAGCCGGGGTGGAAAAGCTTTTCTGGGCCGGCTACGGCTGGGCAACCTGGATCGGCCTGCAGCAGGGCGCCCCGGCGGCAATGGCCGAGTTGCCCAAGGTGGAACAGCTCATGCTGCGGGTGCTCGCCCTGGACGAGGGGTACTACAACGGCGGCAGCCACCTTTTTCTCGCCATCTATTACGGGTCAAGGCCGGCTCTGCTGGGGGGCAACCCCGAGGCAAGCCGCGGCCATTTCGACAGGGCGCTCGTCTTGAGCCAGCGGCGGTTTCTGCCCGCCCTGGTCGCCTATGCCGAGCATTATGCGCGCCAGACCTTTGATCGTGAACTCTATGAGAGTCTCCTTGCCGAGGTCTTGGCCTTTGACCTGGCCAGCGCCCCGGAGCTCACCCTGCCCAACGTGGTGGCAAAACGTAGGGCATTGCGCCTGCTGGCCAAGACCGACGAGTATTTCTAGGGGGAATTATGGAGCGATTTTCTGTCAGGATATGCGTTCTGCTGCTTGCCGCCTTGTTCTGCTCCCCGGCCACGGGACAAGCGGCTCCGCGCTATCTCTTCAAGGTCGCCTCCCTGGCGCCGGACGGCAGTGTCTGGACCAAGCGCTTCCAGGATTTTTACGACGAGGTGGCTGCGAAAAGCAACAATGAGATCGGCTTCAAGGTATACATGGGCGGCGTGATGGGCGACGATCGCGCCATGTACCGCAAGATGCGGATCGGCCAGTTGCACGGCGGCGGCTTTACCATGACCGGGATCAGCGAGGTGGTGCCGGATTTCAGGGTCATGGGCGTCCCGTTCTTCTTCAACTCCTATGCCGAGGTGGACCGGGTCTGGGAAGGGCTCTTTCCCCTGTTCCAGAAGGCCTTTGCGGAAAAAGACCTTGTTCTGCTGGCCATGACCGAGGTGGGGTTCATCTACACCATGTCCAGCGAGCCGCTGACCACGGTGGCGCAATTGCGTGCCACCAAGTGCTGGGCCCCGGAAAGCGATCCCGTGAGCCGCTCCTTCCTGGAGGACATGGGAGTCACTCCCATCCCGCTCTCCATCCCCGACGTGCTGCCTTCCCTGCAGACCGGCATGATCAATACGGTGTTCAACAGCTTCTACGGCTCCATCGTCCTGCAATGGTTCACCCGGACAAAATACATTACCAATGCGCCCTTCGGCTACGCCTATGGCGGGTTGATCTTTTCCAAGAGCGCCTTTGACAAACTGCCCGCCAAGTATGTCACTCTGATGGAAACAGCGGCCCGTAAGCATTTTGCCGGTCTTCTGACCGACACCCGGAAGAGCAACGAGGAAGCCCTGCAGACGCTGAAGAACAACGGCATCCAGTTGCTCGGCGCCGAGGAGGCTTCCCTGCGGGAGCTGCATGCCACCCGCGACCGGACGGTGCAGCGCTTGGTCGGCACCGCATTTTCCAAGGAGATCTACGAGGCCGCCACCCGGCTCCGGGCGGACTTCCGGGCTGGCTTCGGGAGAGTCGCCGAGGCGAAATGAGTCAGCTCAGAGTGCTCACCGGAGTCTTTCCGCGGCTTGTCGGCCTCCTCAACCGGCTTGAGGAGGCTTTGCTTTGCCTGCTCCTGGTGGGCATGGCTGTTCTGGCCTGCGTCCAGATCGGACTCAGGCTTTTCGCCGCCGGTCTTCCCTGGGCTGATCCGTTCCTGCGTTATCTGGTTCTCTGGGCAGGGCTTTTGGGGGCCGGGGTGGCGACCAGGCTGAACAGGCATATCGCCATCGATCTCGCCTCCCGCCTGCTCCCGGCCCCACTGATGATCTGGCTGTCGGTGCTGATTCAGCTTTTTTCCGCCCTTGTCTGTCTGGTGCTGACTTACGCGGCAGTGGTCTTCGTGCGGGGAGAAGCGGCATACGATGCCGGTCAACGCCTGATCGGTCTTGCTCCCTGGCAGCTCAATCTCGTTTTTCCCATCGCCTTTGCCCTGATCGCCCTTCGTTTTTTCGCCGGCAGCATCGGCGATTTCCTGGCTGCCCTCGGCAAGATCAATCCTGTGCGCTGAGGGGGGAGGCGGGAAGGCATGCTGCAGATCCTGAAGGTTCTCACCCTTGGCCTTGCCGTGCTGGGCAGTCCGCTCTTCGTGGTCATTGCCGCCCTGGCTCTTCTTTCCTTTTACGGCATCGGCGTTGACCTTTCCGTGGTGATCGTCGAGATGTCGCGCCTGGCGGACACTCCTCTGCTTTTATCCCTGCCGCTCTTCATTTTTGCCGGCACCCTGCTTTCGGAAAGCAGGGCTCCCGTCCGGATGCTCGCTCTTTCCCATGTCTTCTTCAGCTGGCTGCCCGGAGGGCTTGCCGTCCTGGCTCTGGTGGTGTGCGCGCTTTTCACCGCCTTTACCGGCGCCTCCGGGGTCACCATCTTCGCCCTGGGCGGGCTGTTGTACCCGGCCATGCTCAAGGATCGCTATTCGGAGCAGTTCTCCCTGGGGCTGATCACCACCTCAGGCAGCCTCGGCCTGCTCTTTCCGCCAAGCCTGCCCCTCATCCTCTATGGGGTGATTGCCGAAGTCAGGGTGGATCACCTCTTCCTGGCCGGGATTCTGCCCGGCCTCTTCATGCTTTTTCTGCTGGCCGCCTTCAGTATCCACAAGGGGAGAACGGCGCTCAGGCCCGTCAAGCCGCCCAAGGATGGAGACACTGTCCAGGCCTTGCGAGCGGCGGCCTGGGAGCTGCCCCTGCCGGTCATCGTGCTCGGCGGGATATATGGCGGTTTTTTTGTCGCCGGCGAGGCGGCGGCCATCACCGCCCTGTACGTGCTGGTCGTGGAGGTTTTTATCTATCGGGATATTTCCCTCGGCCGGCTGCCGGGGATCATCGTGCAGAGCATGGCGCTCTTCGGTGGGATCTTCGTGGTGCTGGCCGCCTCCATGGCTTCCACCAATTTTCTGGTGGATCAGGAGGTGCCGACCAGACTCTTTGAGTTTATTCAGGCGCACATCACCAGCAAATACACCTTTCTTCTGCTCCTGAACATCTTCCTGCTCATCGTCGGCGCCATGCTCGATATCTTTTCGGCCCTGGTGCTGGTGGTGCCGCTCATCGTGCCCATTGCCAGGGGGTACGACGTGGATATCGTCCACCTGGGAATCATTTTTCTCACCAACCTGCAGATCGGCTACTGCACACCGCCGGTGGGGCTCAACCTTTTTCTGGCCAGTTATCGCTTTGAAAAACCGGTGGTGCAGCTTTACCGGGCAACCCTGCCTTTTCTCGGTCTGTTGCTCATCACCCTGGTATTCATCACCTATTTTCCCAAGTTGAGCCTCTTTCTCGTACAGTGGCTCGGCTGAGCCTATTTCTGCCGCAGCAGAGCCCCGTTGGCAAACTCTCCGGCAATCTGCCGGCCGTCGGCCAGGTGGATGATCCCGTGGCCGTGGGGGACGTTTTTGGCAAAATCGCCGCAATATCGGCCGCCATCCGGGAAATAGAGGGTTCCCTGGCCGCTGGGCCCGCCGCCGCTGAAGTTTCCTTCGTAGCGGCCTCCGTTCGCCATCACCAGGATTCCCTGCCCCTCGGGGACGCCTTTTTGGAAGGTGCCGAGGTATTCCCCGCCGTTGGGCAGGTCAAGACGGCCCTGGCCGTGCGGGACGCCATTCTTGAGTTCGCCGTTGTATTGGCCGCCGTCGGCAAGGGTGACCGTTCCCTTTTCCAGCTTGTCGGCGTTGCTGTCTTGAGAGTTTTCCATGACGGGAGCCTCCGGATTGTTCTGTTGCAGTGGCGCGGGGCCGCGGTTCTTTTTCCGTTGCCCTTTCCTTTACTGGCATACCCCGCTTTGAAAAATGATACAATATCTTTGTCGGAAGCGTGACGACGGAACGGGCGCCTGTCCGGGGGCCATTTTTGTCAAGGAGCATAGGGATGCAGGAGCATTTCCAGTGTGAACTCGTCAGCTGGAAAATCATGTATGGCCTCTGTCGCAGATTGGCGCAGATGGTGCGCAAGTCAGGATTCAAGCCGGAGGTGGTGGTGGCCATCGCCCGGGGCGGTTTCGTCCCAGCCCGGCTCATCTGCGATTTTTTGGAGATCAATGAATTGGCCAGCATGCGGGTCTTTCATTATCGGGCCGGCGCTGACAAGGAGCGCACGGCGCGGCTGGTCGCGCCTCTTTCCCTGGATGTGCGGGGCAGGAAGATCCTGGTCGTTGATGATCTGGTGGACACCGGCGATACCATGGTGGTCGCCATGGCGCATCTGGCCGGGAAGGGCGCGGTCCAGATCAGGACGGCGGTGATGCAGTCCAAGAAGGGGGCGGAGTTTCACCCTGATTTTGTCGCGCGCAAAATCGTGCGCTGGCGCTGGGTGATTTATCCGTGGGCGGTCCTGGAGGATCTTGCCGGCTTTCTCCGTCGCAAAGGGGTCGTTCCGCAAAGTACGGAGGAGCTGGGCGACTATTTTTTCAGGGAGTATGGGGTGAAAATTTCCGGCGCCGTGCGCGCGGATGTCCTCGCCATGCTTGCCCGCTCAGAGAAGGAATAAGTTCCGCCCTGGGGGTGATTTTCCCATGATTCCAGACGAGAGCTATCGGAAAATTTTTTTGAAGCCCGGGGAGATCTGCATCGCCGATGCGCCCTGTTTTGTCTGGACCACCCTCGGCTCCTGCCTTTCCGTGGTTTTTTTCAGCCCGCGCCTGAAATTGGGCGCCATCTGCCATGCGCAGTTGCCCTTCCGCGGCCGGAACGGCTCGCGGTGTTGGGACGCCTGTCCGGTGAAATGCATGCAGGATGCGCCATCCTCCTGCGATTTCAAATATGTGAACTGTGCCGTAAACCATATGCTGGATGAATTTTTGCGGCGGGGGGTCGCCCGCCAGGAGCTTGTGGTCAAGATCTTTGGCGGGGCCAATGTGCTGAGGATTTTTGACGGCAACCAGAGCGTGGGCGAGAGAAACGCGGCCGAAGCGCTGAACCTGCTGGCCAGTAAGAACATTCCCGTAACCGCCAAGGATGTGGGTGGTGAAAATGGGCGCACCCTGGGTTTTTATTCCGATACCGGGCAGGTGATTCTGAAAATAACCCCGAAAAGCGCGGACTTTTAGCCTGAGGCCGGTTTCCCTTCAGCAGATCCCGCCCGCCGGTCTGGTGGCGTCGTAAAGGGTCAGTTCCCAGACATCCTTGCCTGTGTCATGCCGGATGATGTAAAGGGCGCCGTCCGCGCCGATGAACTTGAAGTAGCGATGGTCCGGGGCAAGCCAGCAATCAAGGAGTTCCAGCACCTCCACGCTCCTGCGGGCAAAGGTAATCCGGCGCGGGGTCTGTTCGCCGCGGTACCCTGCATAGCATTCAACCTGGATGGTCACCGACACCTGACACCTCCTGCTAGTCGTCATCCTCGCGATGGGTGCCCTGGATTCTGCCGGTAAAGGGAACAAAGGCCACGGTGAGTATGGCCTGGCTGATGAGCTTCCTGTCGGTTTTTTCTACCAGCATCAACTCCTGGGGCATGTGGGGCGCGCCGACGGGAATAACCAGCCGGCCAAAGGGCTTGAGCTGGGCGATGAGGCAGGCGGGAACTTTCGGAGCAGCGGCAGTGACGATGATGCCGTCATAAGGGGCATGTTCCGGCAAGCCGTCGCTGCCGTCGCCGTTGATGACCTCCACATTGTCGATTCCCTGTTTGTCCAGATTCAGGGCGGCCTGCTGCGCCAGGGCCGGAATGATCTCCACGCTGTAGACCTGTTTGGTCAGCTTGGCGAGAATGGCGGCCTGGTAACCGCAACCGGCCCCTATCTCAAGAATGATGTCCTCCGGACTCGGCTCCAGGAGGTCGGTCATCAGGCCGACGATGAATGGTTGGGAGATGGTCTGGCCGTTGCCGATGGGCAGAGGATTGTTGTCGTAGGCATAATCCTTGAGCTCCCGAGGGACAAATTCCTCCCGCGGCACCGCGGCCATGGCGTCGAATATCCGCTGCTGGAGGGTGTAACGGCCGGTAATGCCGCCGGTATAGCGGCACTCGCTTTCGATGGTGCGGAGCATTTCCTGCATTTTGTTCTTGTCCATAGCCCCGCCGTAAGCCAAGCTCCCGTTTTCCCGTCAACAACTTCCTGATCTCATGATGGCTTAACCCCTGCTGGCGAGTCAAAGAATTTATTACGGCGCCGGGAATTTCCGGCAGGCCGGAATTCGCCGGTTGAGCTGGAAAAAAAAGATCAGCCAATGATACAATGTATTTTTCATTTCATTTGCCTGCGGAGAAGATGGGCATGACGGCGAAGCAGAGACGGGCCGCTAAAGCCCGCTGGGAACACTTTCAGCATGTCGCGGACATAGGGGTGCGCGGTCTGGGACTCACCGTGGAGTCGGCTTTTGTCCAGGCCGCCCTGGCCATGACCGCCGTGCTTACGGAACCGGCCACGGTGAGGGCGCTGGCGAAGGTTGAAGTTGCCTGCGAGGCCCCGGATCTGGAACTGCTTTTTGCCGACTGGCTCAATGCCCTGCTCTACGAGATGGCCACCCGCAGGATGCTTTTTGCCCGGTTTGCGGTGAAGATTGTCGGCACCTCCCTCAACGGCGAGGCTTGGGGGGAGGCTGTTGATACAGACCGTCATGCGCCGGCCGTGGAAATAAAGGGGGCGACCTACACCGCCCTGAAAGTGGCGCAAACGCAGGAGGGGCTCTGGTTGGCCCAGTGCGTGGTGGATGTCTGATCTGTTCCGCCGCGGCACTGGGAGATGGGGGATTTTGCCTGGGGAGGGGATGCTATGGAACTGGGATTGTTTCAGCGGCGGGATGAATACTGTTGGGAGATAGAGCCGTTCGGCAGGATGCGGGTTCCGGCCGTGATCTACGCCAGCGAGAAGCTCATCCGGGAGATGGATGAAAAGGTCCATGAGCAGGTCACCAATGTCGCAACCCTGCCCGGGATTCTCAAAGCCTCCTACGCCATGCCGGACGCCCATTGGGGATATGGCTTTCCCATCGGCGGGGTGGCGGCCTTTGCCGCGGAAGAAGGAGGGGTGATTTCCGCCGGCGGGGTCGGGTTTGACATCTCCTGTGGGGTGCGGACCCTGACCACCGGTCTTTCGGCGGCTGAGATCCTGGCCCGGCAGGAAGAGCTTGCCCGGGTGCTTTTTCGGCTCATTCCAGCCGGAGTGGGCAGCACCGGCAACGTGCACCTGGACGCCAGGGGCATGGAGGCCATGCTGCGGGGCGGAGCCCGGTGGGCGCTGGAAAAAGGCTTTGGCCGGCAGGAGGATCTCGAACGGATTGAGGAGCAGGGCTGCATGGAGGGCGCTGACCCCGACGAGGTTTCCGAGTATGCCAAGAAGAGACAGCGTAACGAAATGGGCACCCTGGGCTCCGGAAACCATTATCTGGAGGTGCAGCGGATCGTGGAAATTTTTGACCCGCAAACCGCGGCCGTTTTCGGCCTCAAGGCCGGGGAAGCCCTGATCAGCATCCATTGCGGTTCCCGCGGTCTGGGACATCAGATCGGTACCGAATTTCTGAAGCGCATGGCCGTCTCGGCCGGCAAGCATCATCTCGTTCTGCCGGACCGCGAACTGGCTTGCGCGCCCATCGATTCCCCGGAAGGCCGTGCCTACCTCGGCGCCATGCGCGCCGCCATCAACTGCGCCCTGGCCAACCGCCAGATTCTCACCCATTTGACCAGAGCCGCCTTTGCCGAGGTTTTTCCTTACGCCGATCTCAAGCTCCTCTATGACGTATCCCACAACACCTGCAAGGTTGAGGAACATGAGGTCGCCGGAGTCAGACGGCGGGTATTCGTGCACCGCAAGGGGGCGACCAGATCGCTGGGGCCTGGTCACCCGGCCATTCCCCCTTCCCTGCGCCAGGTGGGCCAGCCGGTGCTGATTGGCGGCACCATGGGCACGTCCTCCTACATTCTGGTGGGGAGCAAGGAAAGCGAGGGCCGCGCCTTTTCCTCGGCCTGCCATGGCGCAGGCCGGGCCATGAGCCGGAACAGGGCCTTGAAAAAGTGGCGTGGCCGCGAGGTGGTGGACGAACTGGCCAGGCAGGGAATCCTCATCATGAGTCCCTCCCTGCGCGGGGTTGCCGAGGAGGCGCCCGGCGCTTACAAGGATGTGAGCGAGGTCGTCGAAGCAGCGCATGCAGCAGGACTTGCCGGCAAAGTGGCCCGGGTGGAACCCATGATTTGCGTGAAGGGTTAGTCGTTGGTAAAAATTATCAAATTTATGGCATTGTCTTAAAATCTTTATTATTTTAGAAATTGTCAGGCGGCTGGTTTCTTTTTCAACGCAGGCGGGAAAGACATGGAATTTTTTTTGATACGGGCCGGTTTTATCTTCGACTGGATCGAGCTGCAGGTGGAAAGCAAGGATGGGCAGAAATTCTTCGCCACGCTCCTGGTCAGTTTTTTTATCGCGGCCATCCTGGTCATCGAGTGCAACCGCAGGCAGCTGCTGCCGGCCTCCATTGCTCCCCATTTCTCCCGCACCCATCTTGCCGCCATCGAGCAGGCCTTCAACCTGCTTCTGGCCCTGGAGGTAATAAGCCTCATCTTCAGCCTGGTCCACTCGGTGACCAAATCGGTGGGCAAGCAGTTCGAGATCCTTTCCCTCATCCTCCTCCGCGACACTTTCAAGGAGTTTTCCCATTTTCACGAGCCGTTGCAGTGGCTGGAGATTCAGGAATCCCTCAGCGCCATTGTGGCCTCGGCCCTCGGCGCTTTGCTCATTTTCGTGGTGCTCGGTTTTTTTTATAAGGCGCAGCGGTCCCATCCCATCACAGCCGATGAGAATATCAGAAGCCATTTCATTCTCACCAAGAAGTTGCTTGCCCTCCTGCTGCTTTTTTCCTTCATCGGCATCTGCGCCGTCGATCTCTGGGGGTACTTCAGCGCAGGGCATCCGGAAAACGCCTTTGCTTCCTTTTATACCCTGCTGATCTTCAGCGACGTGCTTGTCGTCCTCATTTCGCTCAGGTACAGTTCGCATTATCTGGTTTCCTTCCGTAACTCGGGCTATGCCGTGGCCACGGTCCTCATTCGCCTGGCCCTGATCGCGCCCATCACCATCAGCGCCATCATCGGGGTGGGGACCACCCTTTTTGCCTTGGGTATCAGCCTGGCCTACAACGCCTTTGCTCCGAACGTGAAGACGCTCGCCGTAGAAACCTGAGGGGTTTCCTCCCGCGCCGGGCGGCGGGCTTTTTCAGCCGCCAACAATTTTGCTGCAGGAAGCGCGCAATTCCTGTATACAACCAGAGGATATATTGAGATTTTTTCTGGTTGCAGAGACTGCGGGAGCGGAACGTCATGCCCTATTGCCGTATAGTGTTGGCCGATGACCATGCCCTGATCCGGCACGGCATCAAAAAGATGATAGAGGAGAACCCCCTGCTCAAGGTGGTGGGGGAAGCTGCCGACGGCCTGGAGCTCATCGGACTGCTGAGAAGTACGCCGGCCGATCTGGTGATTCTGGATATTTCGATGCCCAATCTGCGCGGCATCGAGGCGATTCGGGAAGTACGCAAGATCTGTCCGCAGGCCAAGGTCCTCATGCTCACCATGCACAAGAGCGAGCAGTACCTCTGCGCCTCCATCGGTTCCGGCGCCGACGGCTATCTGCTCAAGGAGGATTCCGACACCGAGCTTCTGCCGGCAATTGCCAAGATCCGCCAGGGCGAGTTCTATATCTCTCCAAATCTCTCCAAGGAATTTTCCGAAGATGTTATCGCCTCTTGCCGGGGGCGGGCGGAGGAGGGGGGCGAGGTGCTCACCCCCCGCGAGAAGCAGATCCTGCAGATGGTTGCCGAGGGAGTCACCAGCAAGGATATTGCCGATAAGCTCAACATCAGCAAGCGTACCGTCGAGCACCACCGGGCCAATATGATGAAGAAGCTCAGCATCAAGCGGGCCGCCGATCTGATCAAATATGCCATCGCCAAGGGGCTGGTCGATACCCCGCCAGAATGAGGGGGCTGTCTCAATCTCTTTTGGCCGGCCTCTTCTCCCCGCGCTCCTCTTTTCTGCAGAACAGCTTCTGGCGGGCGGCCTCTGAAATCGCGGTCACGGCGGGGTGCCTGATGATTCTCTCCACCGAAATGGCATAATATCGTTCGCGTACCTCGTTGCTCCTGCCCACCACCGCGACCTGGAACTGTTTCAAGACCTCTTCCTCAATGACCGAAGGCGCGGCGAAAATTCCTTCCCCTTCCTGGCCGAAGACCATCAGCAGGGCGCTGTCGTCGAATTCCCCCACCACCGTCGGCTGAATTCCCAAAGCGTTGAACCATTGGTCGAGCCCTCCGCGCATCGAAGTTCTTTGCATGGGAAGCAGCATGGGCGCCTTATCCAGCGACTGGGGAAAATCCTTCTCCAGCGAGGTCGCCAGCCTGTCAACCCCGAAGAACGACACCCCGCATTCGCCAAGCAGGTGGCTGTATGCCTTGATACTGAGGCCTGAACGGATCGGGGTGTCGCTCAGGACCACATCGAGGTTGTGCAGGGCCAGGGCGGCAAGCAGGTTTTCCTCCTTTCCCTCATGACAAACCAGCCGGACCTGTTCCGGCAGCTGGGTGGCCGGCTCAAGAAGCCTGCGGGCAACCAGTTTGGGAAGCACGTCGAGAATGCCGACCTTGAGGGCCAGAGGGCCGGCGACCGGCCGCCCCCGGACGGTGTCCATCAGTTCTCTGCCCAAGGAAAAAATCTCATCGGCATAGCGGTAGACCAAATGGCCGAGATCGGTGGGCTCCAGGCTGCGGCCCATCCGGTGGAAGAGTTTGCCGCCCAGGATTTCCTCCAGTTTGGCGAGCTGGCTGCTCACCGTGGACGGGGCAAGGCGCAGCTTGGTGCTTGCGGCGGTCAGGCTTTTTTCCCGCATGATGATCCAGAAATAGTAAAGATGATGATAGTTCAGCCAGTCCATGGCATCTCCTTTTCGATTATTTGAAATGATAATATCATTATTTTCTAATTGATCAAAGTGTTTGCCTGTCTTATTTTGTTCGGAACGGGGGAGGCGGACTTGCCTCACCCTGGTATCGGAGGTATCGTCAATACGCAAACAAGCAAAGGAGGATCGCATATGAAATGTCCTGTATGTCCCACGGTTGATTTGCTCATTTCGGAACGGCAGGGGGTGGAAATTGATTATTGCCCGCAATGCCGCGGTGTCTGGCTTGATCGGGGAGAGCTCGATAAAATAATCGAGCGTTCCGGGTCCGGAAAGGAACATGATGATGGCGGCCGTCACGGCGGCAAGTCGCACCGGGAGGAAAAAGTGCATACTTACAAAAAGAAATCGCTCCTGCACGACCTCTTTGATTTTTAACCTTTTCTTGAGGCTGAAGCGTTACGATTCGGATGCCGAGGAAACGAGATGATGAATACGGCAAAAATCTTTCTGTTGATGGCGGCGCTCACCGGGCTGTTTGTGGTGGCCGGCGGCGCCCTGGGAGGGCAGGGCGGCATGATCATCGCTCTGCTCATGGCTTTCGGGATGAATTTTTTCGCTTACTGGTTCAGTGACAAGCTGGCCCTGAAGATGGGCGGCGCGAGAGAGGTGAGCGCCGGGGATCTGCCCCAGTTGCACGCCGTGATCGAAAGGCTGGCGACCAGGGCGGGGTTGCCCAAGCCGCGGGTGTACATCATGCCCGGCGACACCCCCAATGCCTTTGCCACCGGCCGCAACCCCGAGCATGCGGCGGTCGCGGTGACCGAAGGCCTGCTCAGGCTTCTGAATCAGGATGAACTGGAAGGCGTCATTGCCCATGAACTGGCCCACATCAAAAACCGGGATATCCTCATCAGCTCCATCGCCGCAGTGATGGCGGGCGCCATCAGCTCCCTTGCCACCATGGCGCAGTGGGCAATGATTTTTGGCGCCGGCCGGGGTGAGGATGAGGAGGGGAACGCCGGCGGCCTTGTCGGCACCATCGTCATGATGATCGTCGCGCCCATTGCCGCCGCCCTGATCCAGATGGCCATTTCCCGCAGCCGGGAATATCTGGCGGACGCCACCGGCGCCTCCATCTGCGGCAAGCCGCAGGGGCTGGCCAGCGCCCTGAACCGCCTTGAGGAATATAACCATCGCCGGCCCATGGACGTCAATCCGGCCACGGCCCAGATGTACATCGTCAATCCCCTGAGCGGCTCTGCCATCGCCAACCTCTTCAGCACCCATCCGCCGATTCGGGAGCGGATCCAGCGATTGTTGAGCGGCAACCGGTAATGGCGCGGCGTCGGCATGGGATAAGGATGGCAGGATGTTGCCGGCAATGGTGATTCGCCGCTGCGCCCTGGCGATGCTTCTTGGTCTGTCGCTCCTGCTCGCAGGGTGCGAGGATGTTGATGTGCTGCTCGCCGCCGACGCCGGAGCGGATGCGGTCAAGGCCATAACCCTCTCCGGCGAGGCGGTGCGGGAATCGGCATCCCAGGCCGCGGATTTTTCCGACCGCAAGCACCGGATTGCCCCCTCAGAGAGCGGCTATGCGCGGCGTTTGGCCAGAATCACCTCCGGTCATCTGGAGCAGGACGGCTATCTCTTCGACTGCCGGGTGTATCTGGACCCCGAGGTGAACGCCTTTGCCATGGCGGATGGGACAATCCGTATTTACAGCGGTCTCATGGACATGATGAGCGACGGGGAGTTGCTCTTTGTTCTGGGCCATGAAATGGGGCACGTGACAAAGGACCATGTCCGCAAGAAGATGCGCGTCGCCTATGCCGGCCGGGCGGTACGCAAGGGGGTCGCCTCCCTGAACCACGAGGCTGGCGCCCTCGCCGGTTCCGCCCTGGGTGGTTTTGCGGAACGGCTGCTCAATGCGCAGTTTTCGCAGCAGGAGGAGCGAGAGGCGGATGATTACGGCCTCGTTTTTCTCAGGAAAACAGGGGCGGAGCCGCGGGCGGCGGTCACGGCCCTGCAAAAACTTGCCGGTCTGGGCAGTTCCCATTCCTTTCTCTCCAGCCATCCTGCCCCGGACAAGAGGGCGGAACGCCTGAGCCGGCAGTTGTGAGATCGCCAGCCGGCAACCTTACCTAAATTCGAAATCAAGGGAACGTATACCGAGGAGGAGTGTGCATGGATGATTTGCTCGGCAAGCACTGGCACCATCTGCCCGAGGCGGAGGTCGTGGACCTCTTGGGGAGCGGGAAGGAAAAGGGCCTTGACCTGTTTGAAATCAAGCGACGCCTGGAGCATTTCGGCCCCAATACCCTCAGTGCCAAGAAAGGCAAGGGACCGCTGCTGCGTTTTCTCCTGCAGTTCCATCAGCCCCTGATCTACATCCTCGTCGTTGCCGGTCTTATCACCACCGCCCTGGGGGAATGGGTGGATTCCGGGGTCATCTTCGGGGTGGTCATCGTCAACGCCATAGTCGGCTTCATCCAGGAGGCCAAGGCCGTGAATGCACTCGCCGCCCTGGCCAAGACCATGACCACCGAGGCGACTGTCCTGCGGCAGGGCGAGAAAAAACGCATTGCCGCCACCGAGCTGGTGATAGGCGATATCGTCTTTCTGCAGGGCGGGGACAAGGTGCCGGCCGATCTGCGCCTTCTCCAGGTGCGCGAACTGCAGGTCGATGAGTCGGCCCTGACCGGCGAATCCCTGCCAATCGGCAAGACAATCGGTAAACTCGCCCATGATACGGTGCTGGCCGATCGCAAGAACATGGCCTACGCCTCCAGTCTGGTCACTTTTGGTCAGGGCAGCGGCATTGTCGTTGCCACCGGCGATCACACCGAGGTGGGCCGGATCTCCCAGCTGATCTCCGAGGCCGAGGCGCTCGCCACCCCCCTGACCAGGAAGATCGCCCACTTCAGTCACATCCTTCTCTATGCCATCCTGGGCCTTGCCGCCCTCACGGTTGTGGTGGGCATCTACCGTGGTCAGCCGCTTTTCGACATGTTCATGGCCGCGGTCGCCCTTGCGGTCGGCGCCATCCCCGAGGGTTTGCCCGCGGCGGTGACCATCACCCTGGCCATCGGCGTTTCGCGCATGGCCAAGCGCAATGCCATTATCCGCAAGCTGCCGGCGGTGGAAACCCTGGGCAGCACCACGGTGATCTGTTCCGACAAGACCGGCACCCTCACTGAAAACCAGATGACCGTGCAGGGGATAATCGCGGGCGGGAAGCGGTTTGAGGTCACCGGGACGGGCTACAATCCCGATGGCGGCACGATTGAAACCGGTGGCGCTCCGGTGGCAAGCGACTCTTTTCCCGCCCTGGCGGAATGTCTGCGCGCTGGCGTCCTTTGCAATGACAGCCGACTGGTTGTCGAGGAGGGAACCTGGCAGGTGCATGGCGACCCCACGGAAGGAGCGCTTCTGGTCGCGGGCCTGAAGGCGGGGCAGGCGCCGAAACCGCTGTTGCGGGAAACCCCCCGCCTTGATTCCATCCCCTTTGAATCCGAGCATCAGTATATGGCCACCCTGCATAGGGCAGGGGGCGGCAGACCATGCACCATTTACCTGAAGGGGGCGGTGGAAACCATTGTCGCCAGGTGCGTGGACCAGCTCGATGCGGCGGGCGCCGTAAGCGAGCTGCGACCCGAACAGATCCATCGCGAGGTCGAGGCGCTGACCGGCGGCGGCGCCCGGGTGCTTGCCCTGGCCAGGAAGGAAATGGCTGAAGAACCCGGTGGGGTCAACCACGATGATGTGGCCTCCGGTCTGACCTTTCTCGGCTTGCAGGGTATGATCGATCCGCCCAGGGAGGCGGCGATGGCGGCGGTGAAAATCTGCCAGGCCGCCGGGGTGCGGGTGAAGATGATCACCGGCGATCATCCCTTGACCGCGGCGGCCATTGCCCGGCAGGTTGGCCTTGCCGGCACCGGCGGGGATGGCAAGGTTCCGGTCCTGACCGGCGGCGAGCTTGCTGGGCTTTCCGATCTCGAATTCATCGAGGCGGCCGAACGCACTCCCGTCTTTGCCCGGGCGACGCCGGAGCAGAAGCTGCGCCTGGTGGAAGCCCTCCAGGCCCGGGGGCACGTGGTGGCCATGACCGGCGACGGAGTCAATGACGCGCCGGCGTTGAAAAGGGCGGATATCGGGGTGGCCATGGGGATCACCGGCACCGAAGTGGCCAAAGAGGCCGCGGACATGGTGCTCACCGACGATAATTTCAGTTCCATCGAGGCGGCGGTTGAGGAGGGGCGCGGCGTTTTTGACAACCTGACCAAATTCATCGTCTGGACCCTGCCCACCAACCTGGGCGAGGGACTGGTCATTCTCCTCGCCATCTTTCTGGGAGTAACCCTTCCCATCCTTCCCGTGCAGATCCTCTGGATCAACATGACCACCGCCGGTTTTCTCGGCCTGATGCTGGCCTTTGAGCCCAAGGAGCCGGGGATCATGCAGCGGCAGCCCAGGGATCCGAAAACCCCCATTCTCACCCGCACCCTGAATGCGCGCATTCTTCTGGTCGGCGCCCTTCTCCTTCTTGCCGCCTTCGGCCTTTTCGCGTGGGAGCTGGCCTCCGGCGCCACCCTGGCCCAGGCGCGCACTGTGGCGGTCAACGCCTTTGTCGTTGTCGAGCTTTTTTATCTCTTCAACTGCCGATCGCTGAGCAAAACGATTTTTGAGCTCGGCTTTTTTTCCAACCTCTGGGTGTTCGGCGGGGCTGTCGTCATGCTGCTGCTCCAGGTCGCCTACACCTATCTGCCGATCATGAACCGCCTTTTTCAGGCGGAGCCCATCGGTCCCTTGGCCTGGCTCAAGATTGCGGCGGCGGGCATTGTTACCTACCTTGTTGTGGAGCTGGAAAAACGGCTCTGGCAAAGGGCCGGGCAACCTTGAGCCCGGCTTGCGTACCGCGGCTGGGGAGGGGAAGGGGGGAGGTTGCCCTCCTCCGCCAGGGGGAAGGGCTCCGGGCTTGCGGGCGGGCTGCCCAGGAATTGAAGGCTAGAGCCTGACAACATTGGCCGCGGCCGGTCCTTTGGGCCCTTCGACAATGTCGAAGCGGACCCGGGACCCTTCCGGCAGGGATTTGAACCCTTCGCCCTGGATCGCCGAGTAATGGACAAAAACGTCTTTTCCGTCGTCCTGCTGGATAAAGCCGAACCCCTTTGCGTCATTAAACCATTTCACTGTTCCTTCAGGCATCGTTCGCCTCTCTTTTCATCGATGGTTCATCCGGAAGTCGGCCGGTCTCCCGGCTGACTTATTGGCTGGATATTTGCCGGGCGATATGGGGTGTGTTTTGCCGATCGCCCATCTTGCCCTCTTTTCAGACCCTGCGGCAAAAGAGGAAACCCTCAGTCGAACTGCGCCAATGCTTTTTTGAACGATTTGCGCACCTCATCCCAGGCTTTGTCGATGCCTTTTCTGGTGATTTCCCAGGCATCTTCGCCGGCTGCCGCGAGCTTGCGGGCCTTTTTCCTGAGCTCCTCGCTTTTCTTCTCGATTTTCCGGAGCTCTTCAAGGGCCTCCTTCTTGCCTTCTCCCATGTTTTTTTGTGATTTTGCCTTGAGGTCGGCAAGCTTGTCCGTCAACTCCTCCATCTCCGTGGTGATTTTTTTGAGATAGAGTTCTTTTTTCTGGTCATAGTCTTTTTTTAGTTTTTTTGTCGGCAGGCAGGCATTGCGCCAGGCACAGGCCAATTGGTCGCAATAGTCCTTTGCCGTCGCGAAGCAGGGAAAGTTTCCCTCCTTGCGTTGGATGGCGCGAATCACATCCGTTTTGTTCATCTTTCCGATCTTGATGCCCAGTTTTTCGGCTCGTTCCTTGATGTCGGTCATGGTCATTGCGGTATCCCCCGGCGTGAAAGGTTTGTTATCATCCTTTGATGATGGATCAGGCGGGAAGCGAATGTCAAGATGATCTTTCCTCGGCAGAGGAAGAGCGGCGGCAGAGTATGTGTCGCGGAATTTCGCCGGTTCTGCAAGATTCCGGAAATTTGTGATGGTTGCGCAAGCCTTCTTTGCCCGACCGGCAGGTGAAAAAGTCGGGGCTGTCTTTTTCAGCGGGCTGATAAGGGGAAACCGGTTGCGTCATTCTGGAGACCGAGGACCGGGAGAGAGAGAAACGGAGGGGGAAGAAGCGAACGTTCTTCCCCGCTCCAGGGTGAGGAAAGGCGGAGAGTACGTTATCTCAGGACGCTCTCCATGACGTGGTAGAGATCGGTGTTGTCCACCGCTCTCCCCAACAGATGGCTGCCAGGGCCCTGGCTCCAGATGATGGTATCGCCGGCGGTATGTTCGTCGGTGCTCCAGCCCGCCTGGATAGAGTCCCCGGCATTGCTCAGGGTTCCGTAAGGTCCGTTCACGGCAAAACCGCCGGTATCATGGTCCGCGACAACAATCAGCAGGGTGTTTTCCCCGCGTCCCGGCCTGGCGGCGATCCATTCCCGCACCATCCGCACCGATTCGTCAAAGGCGCGCATTTCTCCGAGCTGGTAGGGGTAGTCATTGGCATGGTTTGCCCAGTCGATCTGTGAACCTTCCACCATCAGGAAAAAGCCGTCCTTATCCTCTTCCAGGATGTCGAGGGCGGTGGCGGTCATTTCGGGCAGGCGCGGCTCGCTGACTTGTGGGGTGCGCAGATACTCGGGCGTCAGGCCTTCGGCGTTGAAAAGGCCAAGGATCTTCCCCTTGTCGTCACCGGAGACCGCCGCCTGCAGTTCGTCGGCCGTGGTCACATACCGGTAGTTTGCAGCCTGGGCCGCGGCAATGATCGCATCCTTGTCCTGGCCAGGGTACTGGGCGCAGTTGGCGGAGCTGCTCGTGCTGTTGGGGCCGATCCCGCCGCCCAGGAGAACGTCGACCTGGGTGTCCTCGATGTACTGGCGGCCGATTTCGGTTTCGCATTTGCGGGAGTTGACATGGGCGCCGAAGGAGGCCGGGGTTGCATGGGTGATGGTGGAGGTGGCCACCAGGCCGGTGGCCTTGCCCATGGCCTTGGCGATTTCCAGAATGGTTGCCGGACTTTCCAGGCAGACGGCCTCAATGGCGTGGCAGGAGATCTCGCCGTTGTTGAATTTTTCGCCGGCGGCCCAGGCGCTGGCCGCGGCTGCCGAGTCAGTTACCGTGCTGTCCGCGGAATGGGTGCGCTGGTAGCCGATCACCGGCAGGCTTTCGAAATGCAGGCCGTGGCCGTTGGGTCCATTGATGGCGATGCGTGCCGCGGTGACGTCGGCCAGCCCCATGCCGTCCGGCACCATGAAGATGATGTTTTTCGCCTTGCGTTTCCGGTGCTGCTCGATCTGGTCGTTGTCGTGCTTTCGCGCCAGTGCTTCTCCGGAAACGGACATGGTGCAGGCCAGCGTCAGACAGGTTGCGAAAAGATACGCCTTTTTCATGGGAAATCCCCCTTGTGCATTGAAATTATTCAGGATGGCCGAGGCGGCCGTGTTTGTTCCCTTTGCAAAGTACTTTGCCTGAGGATTGTTAAGGCGCGGTTCCGGGAAAGTTAATTTTTCCTTACCGGAATTTCCCTGTTATTTTAAGAAGATACGTTGAATTGAGCCGATCTGCGGGTTTGGCTGCTGAAAAAGGGGCGTAATTGCAACGGGGTTTGCCGAGGCCCGCTGCTAACGGAATTTTTTTTCGATTCTAACCAAATCATCATTTTTTCCCCCTAGGATGAGCGGCAAAGCAACTTATGCAGAAGGAGAGGAAAATCACCTTGAACGCCGCAAATTATCCCCTCTTTGCCCGTAATTTTCGCGCCCCCGTCACCCTGGCCGAATGTCTTGACCGTCTTGCCCTCCGCTCCCATGATCCAGCCACCCTGCCCTTTGTCCGGGGCGACATCACCTCGGGAACCGAAAACGAGTTGCAGGTTGCCGTGGCCGGCTCCAGGGCGGATGTGGATCTGCCGGCCGCCATCGAGCGGTCAAGCTACTTCGCCAACCTGATCCGCCGGGCAAGGAGCGGGGACACTTCCTATCAGGCCTGCCGGAATCTCGAAAAATACCTTGCCGAAAACAAGGAAGGACTCTGGGAAAACAGCTGGGTCAAATTTCCGTTTCACCGATTGAACAGCTTTGCCAGGGAGATCCTCAACCAGGATTTGCGCGCCGACAAAAATGATCCCGACAGCCTGCCGCGCAATGACGTCGAACGCTTTTTTCTGAGACAAAACGGGGCCTGCTGGCTGCGGGTGCCCATCAGCTATCTGCTCAAACTGGCCCTGGCCGATCTCGTTGGCGGCCGCGGAAACGGAAACGAGACGCTCAGGCTGGTGGGCGGGCGGCTGCTCAACCATTTTCTGAGCGACAACACCTCGCCGGAAACCTTTTCCTTCCATGTGCTGGGCAGCCGGAAGGGGGAGAGTCCCGGCCGCGCCATTGCGGCCGAGGTTGCCAGGCGGTATCTCTTTTCGCATCTGCTTTTGCTTTACGCCAACAAAAAATTCGCCCTGGAAGAGAGCGGCCAGAAGGCGGTGATTTTCTTCTCGCCACACCCGCCGGTGCGGCAGCGCTTTCTCAATGAGAACATTTCGGATGCCTTTTACCGGGAACTCTTCATGAGCCCATGCCTTTCCGGCTGGAACGACGGCGAGAAAAAGCATCGCTACATGGAACTCTGTCATCAGGTACTGAGCCGCAGCCATCTCAACTCGGTCATGAAGATGCGGGAGGCCGGCATCATCACCAATAATCTGGTGGTCCTGCCCCAGACCTCGAACATCAGTCTGGCCAACAACGGCACCCACCTCAGCATGGGGAGCAAAAAACTCACGGCGCTGTTGAGCGACCCGGCGAGCGGTTTCGACCGGCATCATGAAAAGTATCTGGGTGACCTGGTTGCCAAGATCATGGAGCATTTTCTCCCGCTCTTCGTCGGGACTTACAGTGCCGCGCCCTACCGCTTTGACTATGAGGATTTCCACCCGGAAAAGGTCCTCGGTTTTCTGCCCCATCAACTTGATTACACCCATCTGCGCATGCTCTGGCGGCGTTGGAAAAAGAAGGCGAAAAACAGGGTCTGCGGCCATGCGTTGACACCTTTCGGCCCCCAGGCCTTTGATCGCCTGGTCGGCAGGCTGTTTCGCCTGCGGGGTGATTTTGTCCCTGATTTCCGGCTGGTGGATTACCCGGTTTCCCTTTTATCCACTGAGAGCAACTGCTGTCAGGACGGGACCCTGGACAACGACCTCAGGCTGAAGGATGACCTGCACGCCCTGGGCGTGTTTGATCGGAGTATGTCCATCTATCTGCCCTACCGGTTGCGGCAGTTCGCCGTCATGGGCTACTCCGGATTCGAGGCCCGCCATTTTTCGCTCTTTTCCGGGCTCGGCACGGATCTGGCCCGGGCGGCCGACCTGCAGATGCTCCTCTATGCCATGGCCTACAACTATATTGCCAAAGGGCTGGCCAGCCATGAGGACATTCCCGGCGAACCGTCCGTCGAAAGCGAACGCCGCCAGATCTTCTTCGGAGCGGCTGGCAACATCCCCACCTTTTTCGTGCGCAAGGGGAGCCGGAACCGTTTTCTCGCTCGCATTGTCGGGCGGACAAGGGGTGTCCGTCCCAGCCGCCGCTATCCTGGCTATCTCCGGGTCCACAACCGGGAATATTGCCAGGCCTTGCTCGCGCTCATCCGCGAGGATGGCGCCGATCTCATCGAAATGCTCGATCTCCATGAAACCATTGATGATCTTGATCTGCGCCTCGCCAGACCCGAGGCGTATTCCGCCTGCGGTCGCCTGGTGCGGGGAATCCTTGGCAACCATCGGTCCGGTCGTACGCCCATGGATCTTTCCGCCGCCGAATTCAACAACGAGGCCGAGCGCTATTACCGCCAGGATCTGCGCCTCGCCCATCTGAGCGAGGCGTGGCAGGAGGCGGCAAAGGACATTGGCGCCATGGCCGGCGGCAGCTATCCACTCTCCCTGGAGAACCGGGAACAGATCCGGCTGCTGACGGGAGCCGGAAGCGGTACCCAATGGCTGTCCCGTTGCTGGACAGGCATTGCCGCCGATGACCTTGACCGGGAAGACGCCGAGCGCCTTCTCTGTCTGCTGCTCTTTGCCGAAGATACCGACGCCAAGCGGGAGAAACACCTGCTGGCGTCCTGAAAAAACGTGCCGCCATCTCGCTCCTTCGCTGGGGTGAAGCTTCGGGTTTCCGTGCCGAGCAATGCGTCTCAGGTGGGGAATAGGTTATCATCTTTCAGTTGAGGAGAAGCCATGCACCAGTATGTCGAACGCGCAAGCCAGGCGGTGATGACCGAACAGCTTTTCGGTGACCGTATTGTCAATTTTCTCTATTCCCGCACCAGGGAACAGGCGCCCAGCCTCTTTCGGCTCGCGACCAGCGGCTTTGTCTCAAGTCTGTTGGGATTTTGTAATTTCGATCTGCCCCTGGCCGCCAGGCTTCTGGGCAATCAGCGTTTTCTGGCGCGCTGCGGCGTCGATCTTGGCGAATGCCTGGAGCCGGCCGAATACTTCAGCACCGCCCGCCGTATCTTTGAAAGGAAGATCCGCTACTGGGAATCGCGGCCCATGCCTGTTGAACAGGAGGCCATCGTTTCTCCGGCCGATGCGCGCATGGTCGCCGGTACTCTTGCCGGGCCGTCGCCATTTTTCCTGAAGGGGAAGTTTTTTGAGCTCGACGAACTCCTGGGATGGGAGAGGGAGCACTGGCAGAGGCTTTTTGCCGACGGTGATTTTGCCATCTTCCGCCTGACCCCGGACAAATACCATTACAACCACCTGCCGGTGTCCGGAAGGGTGGTCGATATCTACGAGGTGGAGGGTTCCTACCATTCATGCAACCCCGGCGCCGTGGTGGAGGTGGTGACCCCCTATTCCAAGAACAAGCGGGTGGTGACCATTCTCCAGACCGACGTGCCTGGCGGCTCCCGGCTCGGTTTTGTGGCGATGATCGAGGTGGTTGCCCTGATGATCGGGGACGTGGTGCAGTGCTACAGCGAGTACCGTTACGAGCGTCCGCTCGTGGTCAGGCCCGGGATGTTTGTCCGCAAGGGTCAGCCGAAAAGCATCTACCGGCCCGGCAGCAGCACCGATATCCTGCTCTTTGAACGGGGCAAAATCCGCTTTGCCGAGGATATTCTCGCCCAGATGCGGCGGCCGGATGTGTTGAGCCGCTTCAGCCGCGGCTTTGGTGTTCCCTTGGCCGAGGTGGATGTTCAGGTCAGGTCGTTGATCGCCCGCAAGGGGTGACGGCCGCGCGATGGGCAGGCTGTTTTGCCCTGCCTGTGAAATATTTTGGGAGATAACACATGAACAACGCTGTATTTGTCTTGTCGGTGGCATCGGTCAGCGTCCCGCTGCTTTTTCTTGCCTTCAGACATCTGCCCCGGGAGAACTGGCAGTTTCTCGCGGCGATCCCGGCGGGACGGGAGGAGGGGGGAGGCTGGCGGGGGAAGAACCTTACCTTTTACGGAGTGCTTCTTGCCGGCGGCAGCGTTCTGGGGGTGATGGTCTTTTTCTTTCTCCTTGCCTCGGTGGGCCTGCCCATTTCCGTAATCACAGGGCTCGCCGGCTGCACCATGTTCGTCTCCCTTGTCGCCGCGAAGGTGGTGGCCAGGCTGGTTGAGGGAAAGAAAAACACCTTCACCGTGGCCGGCGGCGCCACGGCCGGGTTCTATTTGCTGCCGCTGTTGATCTGGGGTCATGGCCTCTTTCCTTTTGCCGCCAGGCAAAGCATTCCGGCCCTGGCGGCCATGGCCGCCCTGGCCACCGCCTATATCATCGGCGAAGGGGTGGGGCGTCTCGCCTGTCTGAGCTTTGGCTGCTGTTACGGCAAGCCCCTGCACCAACTCAGCCCCTTTTGGCGAAAGGTCTTTGCCAGGGCGCACTGCACCTTCCAGGGGGAAACCAAGAAGATCGCCTATGCCTCCGATCTTGCCGGGGTAAAGGTGCTGCCGGTCCAGGCCATCACCTCGCTGCTTTACGTGCTTGCCGGGCTCATGGGGGTCTTCCTTTTTCTGGAGGGGCGGTTTGCGGCAAGCTTTGCGTTCACTGCGATATTTTCCATGGCCTGGCGGGTTGTTTCGGAGCGTTTCCGCGCCGACTACCGGGGCGATGGCAGGTGGAGCGCCTATCAGAAGATGGGGCTCGTCAACATCGCTTACGCCTTCACCCTCTTTTTCCTCCTCCCCGCGCCGGTTCTGCCTGCGGCCATGCTGGGACAGGGGTTCGCCGCCCTCTGGCGGCCCGAGGTCATCCTCTTTCTGCAGCTTCTCTGGCTGGCCCTTTTTCTCTACACCGGCGTGAGCCGCGTCACCGGCGCGCGCCTTCATCTTTATGTGCGAAACGAACAGATCTGAGGGTTCATCCGCGTCTTCCCAAAAGGAAAGGCCGAGCCGTTGCCAGCGGACGGCCTTTCCTTTTCAGCCGGTTCCGCGTACTCATGCCGCCGAAGGGGAACAGGATGCTTGCCGGCGCGGGCAACGGGCTTCGGAAATAGTTGCGAAACTCCAAGGTTCCAGGGATGGAGCAGAGTGAGCGGAAGCAGGGAAGGAAAAAAGGGGAAGGGAGGATGGAGGCGGTTTTTTTTGTTCCAGCCCTCCTTGAGGATTCCTTACGGAAAGCGTTGCGGCAGGGCAGCATTGTCTCTCAGGAGAGGGCGGTTTCCGCAACTGGCTGCCCAACATGACGGCGGTGATGCCGCAGGATCGCACGACGCCTCTTAGTGGTTAAGCTCCTGGCAGAATTCATCCAAAAGGCTTTTCCGTTCAACCAAGGGGAGGCGGAAGTAAATCGGACTCATCATCAGGATATGGAGTGCTTGTTGGCGTGTCATCGTGCAACCCCCCTGCGTTTTGGTTTGGTTTCACGTCTTCTTGTACAGATGGAATTGCAATATCTGTTCCCCGTAAAAAAGTATTTTTGGGGTTATTTGGTTATCCTGATGATTTTACGTTTGAATTGACGCGCCACAGGCGCTGCTGATCGCCGGTGTGCCTGGAAACGGGAATACAAGAAAAGGGGTATTTTCCGGAAATGCGTTCTCGTTTGGCCGGTGCCTGAAGTGATCAATACGATTCGTACGAAAACCCTGTCGGTGAGAGATTTCCAGGAAGTACGAAAAAGCGGAAAACATGCCTGGGACGGAGAATGTACCTTCTCACCATTGTACGGAAAATGGGATTTTTGTCGGTTGCGGTGTGTTGCAAAAGCATGGGCAGCTTCGGACCAGGAGCCGCCCATGCCTGTTTTGCGTTTAGTTTTTTGCCCCTGATTTTCTCAGGCGCCTGCCGGCGAGAACGGCTATGCCGGTGCCGAAGAGGAGCATGGTGGCAGGCTCCGGGACCGCTGTCACGTCGGCGGACAGTTGCAGGTCAAAGAAGGTGGCGCCGCCGTGATCTTCAGCCAGGACCTGGATGAGGTTCTCGCCCGGAGAAATAAAGGCAAGAGTTGTGAGGGGCAGGGTGTATTCCCAATAGCCGGTGTACCCTTCCGCCATTTCCTTTGCCACCATCTGGCCATTGATGAAAACCATAAAGCCGTTGTCCGAGGCGACGTTCAGGGTAATGGGTTCAGCCAGTACGCCATCGATGTTGAACGTTTGCTTGAGGGCAAGATCGGTGTAGGCCGCCCAGTAAGTGTTGTAGGGGAGGGAATATGGGTTGCCAAAGGCCGCGTCGCCGGTCTGCCAGGCTATGCCGGGATTATCCCAGCCGAATGAGTCGTAGTCGGCACTGCTCCAGCTTGGATACAGGTCATAGGTGAGAACGGAATACTGCCAGGTGGACCCCTGGGCGATCAGGGTGGTGGGCAAGGCATTTGCCGATCCGTTGATGCCGATCATCAGTATGCCGGTGGCCAGTGCTGCGAAGAGTATCTTTTTCATGGTTTCCCTCGGTTTTTCGTGGTTGCAGGTGTTGGGTGCAAATGGCTTTCCTGTTAAGCATAAACCATGCCGAGGTTGCATTTTTTATTTTTTCTAGTTGTTTCAGTGGGTTATTTTTTTTAGGTCGTGGGCGTTCCGATGAAGAGTCCATGTTCCCGAACGCAGAGGGAAGAGATTTTCCGTAATTACGGAAGGTTTTGTCCGTAAAAGGGAGGCTCGATCCGCTGCCGGCATGGTTGCTCCCTGTCGAGAGGGCAAGGGAGAACCGTCTGCGGGGGGGCAAGACGGGAGGCCTCTCGGGGGGAGAGGGAAGGTTGGGCAACGGCGGGCAGCGGATTCACGTCTTCCCCGAGCGCCGGCTGCTTGCGGACAGACAGTGTCCGGAAAACGAATTTTTCCGGGCGGTTCAGCCCCGCATGCGGTAACCGATGCCGCGCACGGTCTCGATGCAGTCGCCTGCCTGCCCGAGTTTTTTCCTGAGCCCGAAGACCTGGACATCCACGGCCCGGGGGGTGATGACATAGTCGTAGCCACGGACCCCGTCGATGATCTGCTGGCGGCTGAAAACCCAGCCCGGCCGCCGGGCCAGCAGCTCCAGAATGCTGAATTCCGTCACGGTGAGGGTGATCGGCTCGCCGTTGACCAGCACCTCGTAGCGCTTCGGGTCGATGACGATCCCGTGGACCTTGAGCGGGCCTTCTTTTTTGCCGCCGCTCTCTTCCTCGCTGATCCCCTCCTTGCGGCGCAGCGCCGCCTTGATCCGGGAGATGAGAATTTTCGGGCTGAAGGGCTTGGTGATGTAGTCGTCCGCACCCAGGTCAAGACCCGCGGCAATGTCGTTTTCCTCGCTTTTGGCGGTGAGCATGATGATGGGCGTCGCCTTGCTCTGGGGATCCTTGCGCACGGCCTTGCACACCTCCAGACCGCTTACGCTGGGCAGCATGATGTCCAGCACCACCAGATCCGGTTTTTCGCGTTTCACCATGGCCAGGGCCTGTTCGCCGTTTTCGGCATGGAGCACGTGGAATCCAGCCTTGGCCAGGTTATACCCCACCAGCTGCTGGATGTTTTCGTCGTCTTCGACAATGAGGATGGTTTCCTTGGCCATGAAGAGCCTCTCCCTTTTTTCTATCTGCTGATATGGTGACGGACGATCTTTCCCTGCGCCATGTAGATGATATCCTCGCAGATATTGGTGCAGTGGTCGGCGATCCGTTCCAGGCTTCTGGCCACGCTGATCAGCTTGGCCAAGTATACATGCTGGGTGGGATCTTTCATGATAATTTCTTCCAGTTCTTTGCGGATGGCGCGTTTCGCCCCGTCCACTTCGTCGTCGGCCAGGCAGACCTTGTAGGCGAGGTCGGTATCCTCGTCGACAAAGGAATCCATGGTTTTTCGAAACATCCAGAGGGTTTTTTCGAACATGGCCTGAAACATCATCGGCATCTGCATGCTCTCGGAGGAGAATTTGACCGGGTCCGTCTCCTGCATCAGGACAACCTTGTCGGCGATTTTTGCCGCCAGATCGCCGATCCGCTCAAGATCGTTGTTGATCTTGAGCACGGTGACGAGAAAGCGCAGGTCGCAGGCCACCGGCTGATGCAGGGCCATGATCCGCAGGCACTCCTCTTCCACGTCGATTTCGATATGATCGATTTCCTCCCGGTCCGTCTGCATCGCCAATCTTGCCAGCTCCGCGTTCCGCTCCAGAAGCGATTTTATCGAGCGCTGCATGTTTTCTTCCACCACAGTGCCCAGATAGACAATATGATTTTTGAGCTTGTCGATTTCCGTTTGAATATTTCGTGCCATGGGAATGCTCCTTTTCTCACCCGAAACGGCCGGTGATGTAATCTTCGGTTTCTTTTTTCGCCGGCACCGTGAAAAGCCTCTGGGTCGGGCCGTATTCCACCAGCTCGCCCAGATACATGTAGGCGGTGTAATCGGAAATCCGCGCCGCCTGCTGCATGTTGTGGGTGACGATGATGATCGTGTAGTCGCCGCGCAGTTCCCGGATCAGATCCTCGATGCGCGAGGTGGATCTGGGGTCCAGGGCCGAGCAGGGTTCGTCCATCAGAATGATCTCGGGGTTGACGGCAATGGCCCTGGCGATGCAGAGTCGCTGCATCTGACCGCCGGAGAGTCCCATGGCGGACTGGTGCAGCCGCTCCTTGACCTCATCCCAGAGGGCGGCCCGCTTCAGGCTTTTTTCCACCGCCTCGTCCAGTATCCCTTTTTCCTTGATGCCGGCAATGCGCAGGCCATAGATGACATTTTCGTAGATGGACTTCGGAAAGGGGTTCCACTTCTGGAAGACCATGCCCACCTTGCGTCTGAGCTCGATCACGTCCAGGGAGGGATCATTGATGTCCTCTCCGTCGATCTTGATCAGGCCTTCGACGCGCAGGCCCTCCACCAGGTCGTTCATCCGGTTGACGCAGCGGATGAAGGTGGATTTGCCGCAGCCCGAGGGGCCGATCAGGGAGGTGACCTGCCGGGCCGGGATCCCGAAGGTCATGTTCTTGAGGGCGTGGCTGGCGCCGTAGAAAAGATTCAAACCTTCCACCGCGACCTGCGGGTTTTCAATACTGATAATGGCGTTGTCTGTCCGGGGGGGCATTGGGTCTCCTTAATTATTGCCGTCGTTCGCGTTGGCCTGGGCAATTCTCCGTGGCGCAAGGCACCGGGACGGAAGTTTGCAAACGGGGCAGGGCATTTTTTTCTGAACGGCTCCTACACATCGGCCACGGCGTAGCGTTCACGCATTTTGTTGCGCAGGTAGATGGCGGTGCTCGTCATGACCAGTACGATCAGAATCAGCAGCAGGGTGGTGACGTAGACCATGGGCTTGGCTGCCTCCACATTGGGCGACTGGAAACCGATGTCATAGATGTGAAAGCCCAGGTGCATGAACTTGCGGTCCAGATGCAGATAGGGAAAGGTTCCATCCAGAGGCAGGGCCGGGGCCAGCTTGACCACGCCGGTGATCATCAGCGGCGCCACCTCGCCGGCCGCCCTGGCCATGGCCAGGATGAAACCGGTGAGAATCCCGGGCGAGGCCATGGGCAGGAGGATCTTGCTCAAGGTCTGGAACTTGGTGGCGGCCAGGGCCTGGGAACCCTCCCGGATTCCGGGCGGGATGGCGCCCAGGGCCTCCTCGGTGGCGACGATCACCACCGGCACGGTGAGCAGGCCCAGGGTGAGGCTGGCCCAGAGGATGCCGCCGGTGCCGAAGGTGGGGGTGGGCAGCTTTTCCGGAAAGAAGAGCTGGTCGATCTGGCCGCCGATCCCGTATACGAAGAAGCCCAGGCCGAAGATGCCGTATACGATGGAGGGGATGCCGGCCAGGTTGTTCACGGCGATGCGGACCATCTTCACCAGATAGCCTTCCCTGGCATATTCACGCAGATAGATGCCGGCGATGACTCCCAGGGGGAAGGAGAGGATGCTCATCAGGAAGATGAGCATCACTGTGCCGAAGATGGCCGGAAAGAGGCCGCCCTCGGTGTTGGATTCCCTGGGCTCGGCAAAGAACAGCTCATGGAGGCGGACGAGATAATAGCGGCATTTGGCGGGCAGGCCCATGGCATTGGGCCGGTAGGCGCGGACGATGTTGGCGAGCGCGACGCTTTTGTCGAGGCCGTCCGCGGTGACGAAGGTCGCTTCGTGTCGGAGCAGTGCGATCCGCTGGCTGCCGAGCAGGTCGACCTGCCGGGAAAATTCGTTTTTCAGCCTCTCCTCTTCCGCCTTGAGGCGGGCCGCGGCAGGCGTTGCTTCCTGCCGCCGGTAGCGGAGATCGGCGAGCTTGAGATGAACGGCTTCCATTTCACGGTTCAAGGCGCTGATACCCCTGTCCAGCCTTTCCACTTCGGCCGTGACCGGTTCAATGGCCGCCAGGGCGGCGTCCAGGCTGTTCTCTGCCGGCGCCGGCAGGGAAAGGCCCGGGGTGGAGAGTTGGGCAAGATAACCGTAAAAATTGCCGAACTCCCGGCGTTCCAGCACGTATGCGTTTCCCGGCGTGGTCAGGGAGGCGATCTCCGCCCTGTCCACCCATCGGAAATCAAGGCCGTAGAGGTCGCGGTTGCCGATCTTGAACTGCAGTCGCTTGCCGTCACTGCCGGGAATCTGTTCCTCGCGGACGATCTCCCCCATGATCCGGCTTCCGTCCTTGAGGGTGGCCAGACGCACCTCCCGGGGCCAGAAAACGGCGATGCCGTTTGCCACCACCACATACATGAGAACCAGGGTCAGAAAAAGAATGAGGGATAGGGCGAGACCGGTGGCCCAGACAAAGGGCTCCCCCTGCCGCCAGAATTTCTGCTTCAGCATAGCTTCTCCTTAATAACGGCCATATTTTTTCCGCAGCCGCTCGCGGATGACCTCTGCCCCGGTATTGAGGATAAAGGTCAGGGCGAAGAGCAGGGTGGCGCAGAGAAAGAGTATCCGGTAGAGGGTGCCGCCAAAGGGCGCTTCCGGGATCTCCACCGCGATGTTGGCGGACAGGGTGCGCATGCCGTTGAATATGGACCAGTCCATGATGGGAGTGTTGCCGGTGGCCATGAGCACGATCATGGTTTCCCCGATGCAGCGGCCGAAACCGATCATGATCGCCGCGAATATTCCCGGGCTTGCCGAAGGAAGTACCACCCGCCAGATGGTCTGCCAGCGGCTGGCTCCCAGGGCCAGGGAGGCCGCAGTAAGGCTGCCGGGGATGTTGGAGATGGCATCCTCGGTGATGGAAAAGATAATGGGAATCACGGCTATCCCCAGACCGAAGGCGATGATGATGCTGTTGCGCTGATCGTAGCGCACGCCGACGTCGTCAAAGAGCCATTGTTTGAAGCTGCCGGCAAAGAAGAGGTTTTCCAGGCCGGGAGCGATGGCGCCCGCCAATGCCGCGGCAAGGAGAATCACCGGAATGAGCAGGAAAAATTCATAGCCGCTGAAGCGGTTCTGCAGAAAAGGCGTTTTGTAAAATGGTCGCAGGCTGTTCATCAGGGCGAAAAAGAGCAGGGGCAGCAGGAGGCAGGAGAGGATCAAGACCAGAATGGCCTGTTCGATGATGGGCGCCAGCCAGAGGGCGATGAGAAAACCGATGACCACGGAAGGAACCGAGGCCATGATCTCGACCACGGGTTTTATCGCTTTCCTGAAGGTATGGTTGGTGAACTGGCTGGTGTAGACGGCGCCGAAGATGGCCAGGGGAACGGCGAAGACCATGGCGTAGAGCGTGCCCTTGATGGTGCCGAAGAGCAGGGGGACGATGCTGAATTTTGGCTCGAAGTCGTCGTTGCCGGCGGAGGATTGCCAGACATGGGCGGGCTGGTCGTAGCTTTCATACCAGACCTTGCCGAAAAGAGTTTTTACATTCACTTCCGGGTGCGGATTGTCGATGTTCCAGGCGACCAGTTGGCCATTGGCGTCCAGGCCGATCAGGCTGTTGTCGCGGCCTGAGATGCCGAAGCGGGAAAAGCCGCTTTCAAGGTCCAGCAGATGGTTTTCACTGGTCATGTGGTCGTAATGGATCATGCCGTCCGCTGCAAGGCTGACCAGGGATTTGGCGCGGCGGGAGGGAACGATCGCGGTCACCGGAGCCTTATGGGCGGCGAGCTGGTGCATTCTGCGGAGTTTTTTGGGGTTTGCGCCGGTCCCGCCGGTGAGGACGGTACTCCAGGTGGCGAGATTGCCTCCGGCGTCGCCAACCGCCACGGAAATGTCGCCGAAGACCATGGCGAGGGCGGTAACCGGCAGATTGTTCGGCGTGGCGATCACGTTGTCGGTGCGCCGAAAGCCTTCCGGGCCGCTCAGGTCCCAACGCAGCAGGCTGCCGCTCTCGGTGCCGGCATAGAGGGTTTCTCCCTTCTCGTCCACGACAAAGGCGGTCACCCGGCCGGGAAGCTCCTCGGCAAGATGAAAGGCCGAGGCTTCTCTGGTGACGTTTTCAAAGATGTCGGTGCGGGTCGTTTCGGTGCTGATCTGAAAGCTGCCATCGGCCAAAAGGGCCACCATGGTCAGCTTCTCCGCCCTGGCGCCGCGCACGGCCGCGGAAACGGGCTCAGACGGGGAGACGCTTGCCGGCAAGGAGGCGATGGGGGTAAGGACGGGCGTCACGGTGCGGGCGCCGTCCTCGGCAAAGACGAGGTGGAAATCCACGGCGGTGGCGGTGACGCTGTTATCCGTCCAGAGCAGGGTGTAGACGTTGTTCTTGTGCAGTTCCACGGCCTTGACCGCGAGACCGTTTTTTTCGGCAGCCGGGATTTCCCGCAGTCTGGCGCCGGTTTTGAGGCTGTAAAAGGTGAAGACCCCCCTGCCGTCCAGGGCATAGGCCACCTCCTGATAGTCGTCAACGCCAACGGCCAGCGGCTCCTGGGTCCGGGCGGCAGGAGGGAGACTGCCCAGCATTGTCGCCTGGGCCGGCGTGAAGAGGGGCAGCGTCACCCTGACGATGAGCAGGAGGATGGCGATGACGCTGGCGATGACCAGCAGGCCGCCCACGGTGATGATCCGGGTGGCGATGCGGTCCTTGCGGCGGACTTTTTTGATGAATTGTCTGTCTAGTTTCTGCATGGTGCCATGGTCCTTGCCGGTTGCCGCCGAAAACGGAGTCACCTGAAAAAAAAGCCCGGTTGCCGCTGCCGGACCGGGCTTTTTCCGGATTTGCAAAAAAGTTGCCGTGTAACCTAGTTGAGTTTTGCCAACTCCTTTTCGATAACAGCGGCCGGCAGGGGCAGGTAGCCATCCTTCACCACGATCTCCTGACCTTCCTTGGAGAGAACGAACTTCAGGAATTCCTGAGTAACGGCGGGCAACGGTTTGTTCGGCTCCTTGGCCAGATAGATGTAAAGGGTCCGGGAAAGAGGGTACTTGCCGGAGAGCACGTTCTCGTAATTGGCCTCGGCCGCCGGTTCACCGGTTTTTTCGCTGAGGGCAACGGCCTTGACGCCCGAGGTCTTGTAGCCGATGCCGGAGTATCCGATGCCGGCACGGTCTCCGGTAACGCCCATGACCACGGAGGCCGAACCGGGCTGTTCCTTGACGGTATCCTTGAAATCTCCCTTGGAAAGGGCATGTTCCTTGAAGTAGCCATAGGTGCCGGAGGCGGAATTCCGCCCGAAGAGGCTGATGGGCAGGCTGGCCCACTCGCCGGTAAGGCCGAGCTGGCCCCAGGTCACGTAATCCTCGGCAATGCCGCCCTTGTGGGTCTTGGAGAAGACGGCGTCAACCTGCTGCAGGCTCATCGCCTTGATCGGGTTGTCCTTGTTCACGAAGACCGCCAGGGAATCGAGCGCCACGCCGATGCGGGTCGGTTTGTAGCCGTACTTCTTGACAAAGGCATCCTCCTCCTTGTCCTTCATGGGTCTGGACATGGGGCCGAGCTGGGCGGTGCCGGAGATCAGGGCCGGAGGCGCGGTGCTGGAGCCCTTGCCTTCGATCTGGATGCGGACATTGGGGTATTCCTTGCGGAAGGATTCCGCCCAGAAGGTCATCAGGTTGTTCAAGGTGTCGGAGCCGATGCTGTCCAGGTTGCCGGAAACGCCGCTGGTCTTCTTGTAGCTCGGAACCTTGGCATCCACCTCCACGCCGGCGGCAAAGGCGCTGGTCGCGGCCACGGCGACCAGGCAGCCTGCCAGTACTGTTTTTTTGACCGTCTTGCCGATAAAGCCGTTTGTCATCCTCATGGTGATTCTCCTTATCTGTAATGTTGAAGGCTTCTGCCCGAAACAGGAATCGGCCGGTGAGTGGTGCCCCTATATATGCCCCCGGATTGTTAGCGTTTGATTAGGATTCAATTAAGAGATGAACAGAAGATTGACGCGCTCCTAACAGAGACGGAATGTTTAATTTTATGCCGGTAATTCGAGCAGTTGTTTCGAACATTCCTCCCTGGTTCCCCTTTTAACGGTTTTTTAACCGGATGATAACCACGCTTTAAAATTCCTCCGTTACCCTCTCCGCAACATTCGAGGTGAGGAGGGCCGGCCTTTGGCTTTCCGCCCTCTCCGCCTTGAAAAAATGAATCCGCCCATCGGGGGCGGCTGGTGAGTGGACCAGTTTCAGGCAGACAATTTTGAGGGAAGCACCTTTTTAGACAATCTTTACGGAGAAAGGAGAAACAGATGAAAAAGGTTTTATCAGCGGCAGCAGCACTGGCTCTTTGTCTCGGCCTGCCCGCGGCCGCTTTTGCCGGCGCGGGTCTGAGCGACGAGCAGCTCCTCAAGGAACTCGAGTATCTGCGCACCAGGATGCAGGCGCAGCAGGAGCACATCGATGCCCTCGAGGCCATGGTGGACAAAAAGGTGACGGCCAAGGTCGAGGAAGAGGTCAAGAAAAACAGCGGCGGCAAGGTGGCGCTGGCCAACGAGTTCATTGACCAGCTCAAGCTCAAGGGCGATCTGCGGGTGCGCTATGAGATCCGCGACAGGGATTATAAGGAGGGGCAGGGCAGTGACATCTCCAGGGACCGCTGGCGCACCCGTTTCCGCCTGGGCGGCGTCTGGGAGAACAAGGAGGAAAACTGGCAGGTCGGCGCCGGCCTTGCCTCGGGGGGAGACGATCCCACCAGCACCAACGACACCTGGAGCGAAACCAAGGTTTTCGAGACCGGCGATATCCGCCTGGATTATGCCTATGCCAAGCACAAATGGGACGACTTTACCTTCACCATGGGCCAGCATCAGAATCCCTTTGAGAGTTCCTGGGTTTTCTGGGATGGCGACGTGCGTCTGGCCGGTTTGACCGGCCAATATGGCGGCAAGGAGGGGCTCTTCGCCACCCTGGGCGGCTATGGCGCCAAACTGGTGAACGATGACAACACCGCGACCCTGGTTGCCGGTCAGCTCGGTTACCGGGGCAAGGCGGGCGAGGCGAAGTATACCCTGGCCGCCGGCTATCATACCTACAGCAAGTCGCTGCTCAACGAACAAAACGCCGATTTCAAGCTGGACAGCGTTGATCCCGAGCAGTATGAGCTCAATATCGGAGACCTCTACGGCGATGTGACCATGCCGTTGGGCGAGGTCAAATTCACCCTCTACGGCCAGGTCTGGCAGAACTTCGGCGCCGACGGCGCCATCGGTGAAAGCCAGGCGGGCAGCAGCTTCACCAAGAAGCCCGAGGACGCCGATCTGGGCTGGGTCTTCGGGCTTGACGCCAAGTACGGCGCGGTCAAGCTTGGCTATGCCTATTCCGTGGTCGAGGCGGACTCCCTTTTCGGCTATCTCTCGGATTCCGACTTTGGCGACGGTCTCTCCAAGACCAACAAGAAAGGACACCGAGTGCAGCTCGGTTACAGCCTGAGCAAGAACTGGTCCACCAGCGCGACCTGGCTCAGCTTCGAGCGGGACGAGGATTACGCCAGCGCCAAGGAAGATCAGGTCGATATCTATCAGTTTGACGTGAGTTACAAATTCTAGGAAAGGGCATCTCCTTCCCGAAGAAGCGGCTTTTAACCAAAAAATGACCGCATTGTAACGGAACGCCAACAACCGGGCAGTACGGTGATCCACGCATCTCTCTTCCCTTACTCCCCTGCCAGGGCATCGGCAGGGGAGTTTTTTTTTGCGGAGAAGACCGAAAGCAAAAATAACCGCCTCATAATCATGCCTTAACATTGGGGCGTTAAGTTCGCGGGCAGGCAACAAAATCAACCACAACCAGCGGAGGTTATCATCATGAGCTGCAAACACCTTTATCTCTACTCGCCGGCAGGCAAGCAATGGTCCGTGGCAAGCTGTTCCTGCAAGAGCACCCCCTATGTGCCCAGCATGCAGGAGCTTGACAGCTATTGCCGGACCGCCAGATACGCTCTCTGTCCGTTCTTCCTGCTCTCCCTGGCCGGGGTTCCCCAGCCCCTCCGGCCTTCGGTGCTTGCCGAGGCGATGTGATGCCGATGCGGCTGTTTATTCCCTTTACCAGTATGTGAGGAGAGATTGTGTTGAAATTCGATCTGAAGGGACGCCTGGCCATTTTTTTTGTCGTCATCCTGTTTGCCGCCGGAGCCGGCATGACCTTTCTGTACGGCATCTCCATCAAAACCCAGAATGAACTTGTCGTTGCGGCCCGGCAGGCCAGTGAGGAGGTCCTTGGCGCTGGCACTGCTTCCCTGCGGCAACTGAGTCTCAGCAGCGATGACGGCATGGATGCCGTGCTGCTGGTCCGGGAGCTGCAGGCCGCCTTGCTGGATCAGATGCTGCAATGGAAAAATTTTCTGATCCGCGGGCAGTACAAGGATATGCGGGAAAAATACATCCAGGCCCTGCAGAAAGGCGACACGCGCATCACCGCAATGCTGGCCGCCGCCCAGAAGGCCCTGGGGCAGGACAGGGAGGCGGAAAAGATCCTGGCCCAGACCGCGGAGGAGTATGCAGGCTTCAAGACACAGATGGAAGTCGCCACCGGCATGATGGAGTTCCATGATACCTATTCCGAGGGAATCAGGGCGGCGGACCAGTACACCGGGGACAAAGGCCTCCACGCCATTACCCTGACCAGGACCCTGGCGAAGCATGTCGCGGACAGCACCAGCGCCGGTTTTGCGCGGATCGAAGAGGACACCCTCGAACAGAGCGCGCAAAGCGTCAGGGTGGCGCAAGGCGATATGGAAAAAATGCTCAGCCAGGCCCGGACAAAATCGCTCCTGATCACCATCGGTTCCGGGCTCGGTGTTTTCGCGGTTTTTTGTCTTGTTCTGCTCTTTCTCGGCCAGAAGGTGATCCGACCTCTTCTGGACCTCAACCACCGGCTGCAGGGCGTCGTAGCCCAGGTTTCCGTGGAATCGGAACAACTCTCCGCCGCAAGTCTCGATCTGGCGGAAAGCGCCGGCAATCAGGCGGCCAGCGTGGAGGAAACCAGCGCTTCCATCGAACAGCTTTCCGGCCAGGCCGCGGCCAACAGCGCCAGCGCTCTGCAGGCCGGGGCGTTCACGGCGGAAGCGCAAAAAGTCGTGGCGGAGGGCGGCATGCATATGGTCAACATGCTGTCCGCCATGGAGGAGATGGAAAAGGCCTCGGCCGAGGTCATTAAGATTACCAAGAACATCGACGACATCGCCTTCCAGACCAACCTGCTGGCCTTGAACGCCGCGGTGGAAGCGGCCCGGGCCGGCGAGGCCGGGGCGGGGTTCGCCGTGGTGGCCGATGAGATCCGGCGTTTGGCCAGAAACGTGGCCAGTTCCGCCCGGGAAACGGCCATGATCGTCCAGAACACCATCAGCAAAACCAAACAGGGCAGCGAGTTGTGCGTGAGGCTTGAGAAGATCTTTGTCGCGATCAATGAAGGAATGGCCAGGGTGGACAGCGAGGTGCAAAATATTGCCCGCTCAAGCAATGAGCAGGCGATCGGCATCAGACAGGTGAGCGATGCCGTGGCTGAAATCGACAAGGAGAGCATGGCCGCCACGACCCAGGCCGAAGAAGCCGCCAGAACCGCCGGTCAGCTTGAAGCCCAGGCCCAGGAACTGAGGATAATTTCCGGCAGCCTGGTCCGTTTGGTCAGGGGGGAAAAGGGCGACGGTCAGGAGGAGGCGGCAGGAACCCTCATGGAACAGCTGCCGGAATTCGCAACCACTTGAGCCACCTTTTATAAAGGACGGACCGATGAACAGCATGCAGGGCGGTTTCGAGATCTCTCGCGAGATGATTGTCTGTCTTCTGGACAACAACGGCCTCACCTCCTGGTTTCAGCCTATTTTTTCGAGGCGGAGCGGAGAGATATACGGCTACGAGGCATTGGCCCGCCTGCAGGGACGGACTCCTGACAATTTTCACATTGCCAGACTCTTTGCCCAGGCTCAGGCCCTGGGCATCATCTCCAGCCTCGACATGCTCTGTCGGGAAAATGCCCTCTGCCGGGCAGCGGATCTTGGTCTTGCCGGGAAGAATTCCTTTCTCTATCTTAACATCTGCCCGGCCACCCTCATGCATCCGGACCACAAATGCGGGATGACCGACACCCTGGCCGAAAACTGCGGCATCGCCAAGGAGAAAATCATCCTTGAGATCACGGAGCAGGAGGCTATCCGTAATTACAATCTGTTCAAACGCTCGGTGGACCATTATCGGGCCCGTGGCTACAAGATCGCCATCGATGATTTCGGCGCCGGTTACGGCGGCCTCAAGATGCTTTCCATCATCGAGCCTGATTTCGTCAAGGTTGACCGGCACTTTATCACCAATGTCGACAGGGATCCGGTCAAATATAATCTGATCGATGCCCTTTCCACGGTATGTCACAAACTCGGGATCACCGTCATTGCCGAGGGCATTGAAAGACCGGAGGAACTCGCCGTCATTTCCGGCTTCGGCATCGATCTGCTCCAGGGCTATCTCCTGGCCCGCCCCGCCCCTGAGCTGTCTGACCACCGTATTGAGCCGCCGGTTGAAAAATGGGGGGAGCAGACTTGCCAGGCATCCATCTTTACCTCCTGCACCATCGGCAATATCGCCAAACCACTGGAGCCCCTCTCGCCAGCGGAATCCCTGATGACCGCGTACCGGAGGTTTACGGAAAGCTCCTCCCTGCAGGGACTGCCCATTGTTGAAGACAAACGGGTGGTGGGGATGCTGAGCAGAATGCGTTTTCTCGAAAAGCAGTTGATCGGCCCGTATGGCTACGGTTTTGCCCTTTCCACCCACCGGGCCATCGCCGAGGTGCTGGAGCCGGATTTTCTCGTGGTGGAATCCGCGACTCCGGTGGAGGAAGTCGTGCGGGTGCTTCAGGAGCGGCGGGGAGTTCATCTCTACGACGACATCTGTGTGACCCGTAACGGCAAATATGTGGGAACCGTGGCCATCAACGTGCTGCTCAAGGCGATCACCGAGAGGAGCATCCAGCTGGCAAAGGGGGCGAACCCGCTTTCCGGCCTGCCCGGCAACGAGTTCATTCAGCGCACCGTCAGCCAGCTCATCGGCCAGAATGTCCATTTCGATGTCTGTTATATCGACATCGACGATTTCAAGCCCTATAACGATTTTTACGGGTTTGAAAAGGGGGATACGGTGATAAAGAGTCTTGCCGACCTCCTGGTGGCGACGGTGCAGGCGGGCGGCAACGACCGCTTCCGCTTTGTCGGCCACATCGGCGGGGATGATTTCATCGTCATCACCCGGCCCCACGCCTCGGTGCAACTCTGTCAGGAGATTGTCGAAGGTTTTACGCGGCTGCGGGCCGAGTTTCACGGCAGTCTGGAACTGACGCAGGGATTTTATCTGGCCATGGACCGTCAGGGAGAAGAACGCCGATTTTCGCCCCTTTCCCTCTCCATCGGGATTGTCAGCACCGAGCAGTGCAAGGTCAACTCCTACGGGGAGCTGGCCTTTCTGGCCTCGGGTGTCAAAAAGGCGGCCAAGAAGCAGAAAGGCTTTTCCATTGTCCGCAACAAGCGATGTTCCGCGCAGGCGGCGGTGATGCCCCTGGAGAACAAGGCTGCCTGACGGATTATCTTTCATTCCGGCGGCATCGGCCGGGCAGGTTGAGATCCGGCGTCCATGGACCACGGGCAGGGCATGGCCGACTCCGCGAGTGTCGCGGGGCGAATCCGGTTTCCGTTTACGAAAAAACAACGCGGCAAGGGGACGTATGCAGACAGAAATATCGGCAAACCACGAGGCGGCGCAAGGGGATCTTCCCGAACAGGACAGGCAGCGGCTTGAGCAGGGCAAGGACCGTCCGGTGCTGGTGGTGGAGGACGATGAGGACATTGCCGAGCTTCTCCGCTATTCCTTGACGAGACGGGGAGTGGAGGTGGTGGTCGCCCATGACGGCATGGCGGGATTCGATCTTGCCGAGGAGAAGCGGCCGGGGGTGATCCTCCTCGATATCATGCTGCCAAACCTCAACGGCCACGAGGTGTGTCGCCTGATCCGCGCCCATCCGGACCGCGGCCTGGCCCGAACTCCCATCATCATGCTCTCCGCCCTCGCCGGCCATGGGGATATTGCCAAGGGCATGGCTCTGGGCGCCAACGGCTATTTCACCAAGCCTTACGAAATCAAGGAGGTGGTGCGGGCGGTCAGGGATTGTCTGGCCCTGGGCCCAGAGTTTTTTGCGCATGAGGGCGGGGGATTCTGGTGAGCGGGAACTTTCGCGGGCTTCTTACTCCGGCAGGTGGATGGTGAAGGTGCTGCCCCGGCCCGGGGCGCTTTCCACGCGAACATGGCCATGGTGGGCCTGGACGATATGTTTGACGATGGAAAGCCCCAGACCGGTGCCGCCGAGCTTGGCGCTGCGCGCCTTGTCCACCCGGTAGAAACGTTCAAAGATGCGGGCGAGATCCTGCTGGGCAATGCCCACCCCGTTATCCCGAACCATGATGAGCACCTCGTTGCCGGCTTTTTCGCCTTCCACCGTAATGGCGCCGCCCTCCTTGCCGTACTTGATCGCATTGTCCACCAGATTGACCAGCGCCTGTTCCAGCAGGGCGGGGTTGATCCGGGCGTTCAGATCTTCCGGGCAGTGCAGGTTGACGGCCATCTTTTTTTCTTCCGCCCGCCTGTGGCAGGCCTGGATGGCCGCCCGCAGCGTTTCCGCCAGGGGCAGTTCGCCAAGGGCGATCTCCTCGCGTTTCGATTCCTGTTCAATGCGGGACAGGGTAAGGAGGTCTTCGACGATGGCATGCAGCCGTCTGGCCTGTTTGGCGATGATTTCCACGAAACGTCTCGCATCCTCCGGTTCGGACAAGGCTCCGTCCAGCAGGGTCTCCGAAAAGCCTTCGATGGAGGTGATGGGGGTTTTCAGTTCATGGGAGACGTTGGCGACAAAGTCGCGGCGGATGTTTTCCAGTCTGCGCAGCCTGGTGACCTCGTTGATCACGAGGAGTGCGCCGGTGCTTTTTCCGTTGGCATCCGGAAGACGGGTGCCGTGCGCGGAAAAGAATCGCTCCGCGCCGTCTTCGCCGCTGACGGTGATTTCCCCCTCGATGGGTTCCGCGCAGGCAAGGGCCTTTTGCACAAAGCTCTGCAACTGGGTATTGCGCACGGCAACCCGGATGCTTCTGCCCCTGACTTTTTCCAGGTCGACATTGAGGAATTGGGCCCCGGCCTGGTTGATATCAAGGAGGCGTTCCTCGGCGTCCACGGTGACGACGCCCTCCACCATGCTGGAAAATACCGCCTGCAGCTGGTTGTGCTGGCGGACAATGGTTTCGATTCTTCTGTCGAGCTGGGCTGCCATGTCGTTCATGGCCCGGGCCAGGCCCGCCACCTCTTCCGACCCCTCCTCCTTCATCTTGAGGGTAAAGTCGCCGTCGGCGAAACGTTCCGCGCCCAGCTTCATCTCCTCCAGAGGTTTGCTGATCCGTCGGGAGATGAACCAGGCGATGAGGGCGACCACCAGGGCGACCATCAGGCAGCCCCAGGCGATCTGTCTGTGGATATCCCGCAGGGTGTCATCGATGGAGGTCACCGGCACTGCGGTGCGCAGGACGGCGACGTTCTGCTGGCGGTCGACGACGGGAATGGCGACATACATGAGGTTGGCTTGCAGGGTCTGGCTGAAGCGCAGTGAGGGTGCGATCCTGCCGGCAAAGGCGGCAAGGATTTCCGGCCGGTCGCGGTGGTTTTCCATGCGGAACGGCTCTTCATCGGAGTCGGCGAGCACGGTGCCGTCGGGGGCGATTACCGTAAGTCGGGTGCCGGCCCTGTTCCCCGCCTCCTGACAAAAAGAACGCAGGCCCGCGGTGTCGCCCGCGCGCAGAAGCTGCAGCACATTGCTCTCCACCAGCAAGGCGCGCGCTTTCAGGCCCGCCGCGGTCTGGTCGAGCTGAAAGGAGCGGAGGGTGTAGGTGCCGAACCAGGTAAAGGCGAGCAGGGCGGCGATGGTGATGAGAAGCTGGCTCGGGAAAAGCTGCCAGAGCAGGCGGTTAGGATGCATGGGGGTCCCCGGTTGGTTTAAGGAGGTCAAAAAAAACGACTGCAACAGGATAGCACGCGATTGTTAGAAAATGATTAGGATAATGACGATCTTTCGGGGCGGAGAAATTTTTTTCAGAGTGAGACCGCTTTGAGGGTGATGAGGCTGACAAGAAGATAGCGGGCGAATTTGCCGCTTAAGGCCAGGAGAAAAAATTTAGAAAAGCGCATTTGCAGGGCGCCCCCGACCAGACAGAGCGGATCACCTATCAACGGTAGCCAGGAAAAAAGGATGGACCACGAGCCATGGCGGTCATAGAGCCGTTCGGCCCGCTGCCGCGTTGCCGCGTCGATGCGCAGAACCCTGGTGATGAGGAAAGGGCCGCCATGCATGCCGATTGCGTAGGTGGTGCAGGCGCCAAGGGTGTTGCCGATGGTGGCCAGGAAGACCGAGAGGGTGGGATCGCCGCCGTTGGCAAGCAGGGCGACGAGAAGCCATTCCGACCCCAGAGGGATGACGGTGGAGGCGAGAAAGCTCAAGAGAAAAAGGGCTGTATAGCTGTGTTCGCTTATGAAGCTGTCCATCGTAAAAGCTGGCCGCAAGCGTCATCTGCCGTCCCGCCCGCGGAGAAGGGGGCCGACGCTAAAAAAAAACGGCCGTCGACCCTTGGGCTGACGGCCGCGAAACTCAGCGTTCAAAGCTCTTCTTTCTGATCTTTTTGTAGGGGGAAGGTTTGGCGAACTTGCCAGTTCCCGCGCCCTTGCGCCCGGGAAATGCGCCGCTCGGCCTGGGCGCCTTGCTGCCTTCCACCACCTTGACATTCACCTGCCTGCCATTGATGGTAAGCCCTTCGAAGACATCGAGGATCTGCTGACTGAAGCGGCTGTCCGCCTCAAGCATCGCCGTGTTGTCGAGAATTTCGATCTTGCCGATCTTGATGCCGGCAGCGCCGGTGCCGTCATTGATCTGGCCGATGAGACGCTTGGGGTACAGGCCGTCCTTCTGGCCGACATTGAGGTAGAATCTGCTGAAACGGACCCGCTCCCCGGTTTTGCCGGCGAATCTGCTCTCCTGCTCGCGAAACGGACTCTCCCGACGGGCTTCCCGCCCCTTGGGTGCCTCGGCGACATTGAGATCCGGAGCGTTCTTGTAATAGTCGAGGAAGCGGTTGAATTCCGAGGAAACAAAGCGCATGATCAGCTCCTCCCGGTCGAGATCCGCCAGGGAGGCCTTGATCGCGGCAAGAAAGGGGGCGATCTGCGCATGGTTGACCTCCACCTTTTTCAAGGTCTCGATCTGGTGCAGGAGCTGTCGCTCGCACACCTCGCGGCCGGAGGGGATCTGGCCGTGCTCGAACCTGCGCTTGAGCTTGTTTTCTATATCCCGGATCCGGAACCGTTCGCGCATGTGGATGATGGCGACGGAGACGCCGGTTTTGCCGGCCCGGCCGGTGCGGCCGCTGCGGTGCGTGTAGTTGGCGATGTCGTCAGGCAGATTATAGTTGATCACGTGGGTCAGGTTGTTGACATCGAGGCCGCGGGCGGCGACGTCGGTGGCCACCAGGAGCTGAAGGGATCTGCTCCGGAAACGTTGCATCACGTAGTCGCGCTGGCTCTGGGATAGGTCGCCGTGCAGGGCGTCGGCGTTGTAGCCGTCCTGCATGAGCTTGTCCGCCACCTCATTTACTTCCTGGCGGGTGCGGCAGAAGATGATGGAGTACATGTCAGGGGTGATGTCCACCAGTCTGCGCAGGGCCAGGTAGCGATCCTTGGCATGGACCATGTAGTAGACGTGGCGGATGTTTTCCGAGCCGGCATTGCGGGTGCCCACCGTCACCTCCAGGGGGTCGTGCATGTATTTGCCGGCAATGGCCGCGACCGCCTTGGGCATGGTGGCGGAAAAAAGCAGGGTGTGCTTGCTCTCCGGGGTGTCGGCGAGGATGGCGTTCAGCTCGTCCTGGAAGCCCATCTGCAGCATCTCGTCGGCTTCGTCGAGGACAACGGAGCGGACGGCGGAAAGGTCAATGGCGTTGCGCCGCATGAAATCGTGCAACCGGCCCGGGGTGGCCACAATGATATGGGCGCCCTGGTTGAGGGAGCGGAGCTGGGTTTCGATGCTGGCGCCGCCGTACACGGCGCGAACCCTGAGGCCGGGCACATGCTTGGCAAAGGCGGTGATATCCCGGGCCACCTGCATGCAGAGTTCCCGGGTGGGACAGAGTACCAGGCCCTGGGTCTGGCGCAGGGCGGGATTGCTCAGTTGCACCAGGGGAATGCCAAAGGCGGCGGTCTTGCCGGTGCCGGTCTGGGCCAGGCCGACGATGTCCACCGGTCGTTCAAGAAGGATGGGGATGATCTGCTCCTGGACAGGGGTGGGGGCGGTAAAGCCCAGGGCGTCAAGGCCGGTGATAATTTCAGGGCTTATGCCGAGTTCAGCAAAGGTCGTCATGGAAGGTATGTTCCTGCGTAAAAGGCCGGAAGGGGCGCCGGCGGCATGGGGAAAAACGGATCCGTAAAACAGGGGCGCGGCACTGGGCGCTCATGCAACAGCAAGGGGGGCGGCGGAAATTCCGTGGTCTGTTCGCGGCCGCCCGCGAAAAAAAAAAGCCCCGCAAAAATTGCGGGGCTATAACGGTCAGGTCAGCGAATTACATCTGAACTACGTCTGCAGCTGCGGGACCCTTGGGGCCGGCGACAACTTCAAATTGTACACGGGCGCCCTCGTCAAGGCTCTTGTAGCCCTGGCTTTTGATCGCAGAGTAATGCACAAATACATCGCTGCCATTGTCCTGCTCGATAAAACCAAATCCCTTTGCCGCGTTAAACCATTTTACAGTTCCTTGAAACACTTCTACTACTCCTTTGTAATCGGTTTCCTGCCTCGGAAACCATTCTCTAATACTTGCCCGGGGTCATCCGACGGCCCGAACATTGTATCCGTCGCAGCGCCTTCAAACAAAAAAACCGCACTCCTTCGATCTGAGGATTGTGCGGTGCGCTTTTGTACTTCGGGTCGACTACAAACAGATACTACACAATGATCACTATATATACTTGATGTCTGGTGGGAATGCAAGGGAAATATTTCAAACGGTAAAAAACATGACGATTTTGATTTTGTTCGGAAAGGGAGGGCGGAACAGGCATGGTCCTACCCCTCAGGAAACAAAGTGACCGCCTTGAGAGGACAGATGTCAACGCAAAGTCCGCATCCACAGCACAGATCACGGTTTTGGCTGATAACCGGTGCGTTGTCTCGCTGGATCGTGATCGCCCCGCTGGGGCAACTGCCCAGGCAGCGGCCGCAATGGTTGCAGGATGCATTGAAACGCAGCCTCTGAAACAACAGCGTGTACCAGCCCTGATCGGTTTCGGGCCGGGGCCGTAACCGCGCGGCCCGCTGCAGATAGCGGAGTCGTGCGGGAAAATGTTTTCCCGCCTGGCTGGGGGAGTGAATGTCGATTTCGGCCCGCAGAAACTGCCTGGCCGAGTGGAGCGTGGTCCGGCCGAGCAGGCTGAAGAAGGACCGGCGTTCCTCCCGGAAGGTTCGGGCGGGCGTTTCCCTTATGATCCGTAACCGTTTTGCAATATCTGGGATCCGGTTGGTCAGGTGGCATACACGTCTTGCCCAGGCATCCATGGCTTTTCCCCTGGAGCAGTCGTTGCAGGGGGAGAGATGGACATCCACCTCTCCGTCGGTCAGAAGAAAGATGGCGATAAGATCGTGGTCCGACAATCCTTTGAGGCAGGCCAGGGAAAGGTCGGGACTGACGAGGGAATTTCGCAGGCAGGCGATCGTTAGAGTGGATTTGCCTTCAAAAATCAGCCTGTTGCGGAAAGAGTATGCGGAACCCGGCGGTTCGAGGGCCTCGGTGGGGCAGGCGGCAACGCAAGCCAGACAACCGTTGCACGTTTCAAGGTCGAGCCGTACTGTCGTGTCAAGACGAATTGCCCCCTCGGTGCAGGCTGTGGCGCACCGGTTGCATGTGTTTCCCCGATTGCGGTGCCGAAGGCAGCGCATGGGGATAAATTCGGCGACTGTTTCTTCCTGGCTGGATTTGTCGAGCAGTTTCGAGAGCATCAGGCTGTCTCTGTTTGGGCGTACCGATTCAGCAATCCCTGGTCGCTGGTGAGAAAATGCGCCAGGCAATCGGCAAGGGCCGGATAGAAGAAACATGTGGCATTTTCCCGGATCGCCACAGCCAGGGAAGGGACCCACGGCGCCAAAAGGCGATGTACGAAGTCCGTCTGCAAGGCCAGTGAGTTGTAAGCCCCCATCCTGTCTCCGTTTTGGAGAGCATGGGCGGTCAGAGAGGCGAGGTGGCCGACAAACTCCAGTTCAATGGCGATGTGATCCGGCGCGTCCGGCATATCAAGAGCCAGCCCTGCTTTTTCGTAAAAGCGGAGCGCCTGGACGGTGGATTCTCCCATGAGAAGGCCGCTCTTTTCCAGGTAGACGGAGCCATAGGGTGGGGCCTGCAGGGCAAAGGGACCGACGAACAGCGCGGTGTGCGCCGTCAGTAGGGATTCGTTGTCGATGGTTTGCAGGGCCGTGGCCATCCCCTCCGCGGCGGCTGCCGCCGAGGGACATATTGCCGCCAGCAGCGTTGTGAGATTGCCGCAGAGATTTTCCGCCAGGAACAGGGTGCGCTGCGGAGGACAAAAGCAGGCGCTCAGCAGGCGATAGGTGTCGGCGCGGCGCTGGTGTAGAGAAAGATCATTCACTTCCATTTCCGATGTTGCCCGCTGTTCCGGGTTGGTGAAGGATTCGGCCAGGGGGCTGAAGCCCCCTGGCCGGAAACAACGGGATTGCACAAAGATCAGATTTTGTAGTTTCTGATGTAGTACACATTGGGCTTGGTGCCTTTCTCAGGTTGAAGGGTCAGCGGTTTGTGTTTTTTTAGCAGTTGGGAAACCTCGCTGCCCGGATCGGCCATATCCCCAAAAACGCGGGCGCCGGCCGGACAACTCACCACGCAGTAAGGAAGTTCCCCCTTTTTCACCCTGTGTTCGCAGAAGATGCACTTCTCGACGATTCCGGCCCGGCGGACATCCTCGTAATCCGGGTGGTCATACCTTGTCCGGTGCGGCGGGGTGTCGCCGGCCAGCTTGGCAATCTCGGCTCCTGACGTGGTGCAGTTCTTGATCAGCTCGTCCTTGCCGGCAAAGAATGGTTCATAGGGCTGGTCAAATTCATTGAAGCTGATCACGCTGTACTCGCCATCTTTTTTGACCTCCATGCGGCTGTAGGGGCAGGCCTCCTGACAGGCGCGGCAACCGATGCAGCGTTCGTCGTTGTGCATGGTGATGCCCTCCGGGGTTTTGTACATGGCTTTCGGCTCCACCGGGCAGGCCTTGACGCAGGGGGCATTGGCGCAATGGTTGCACAATACCGGCATGGTTTTGTATGTGGTTTTGGGAAACTTGCCCGTGGTTTCATGGAGAAAATCGGCCCAGTTGTGGGTCTGGCCGTTTCCCCGCAGGGCTGTGTTGTTTTCGGTTTTGCAGGCCAGGGCGCAGGCGCCGCAGCCCACGCATTTCTGCAGATCTATGATCATCGCGTATTGCGTCATGATTTAATCCTCCTTTTGTCTTATACACGTTCGATTTTGACGCCGGTGAAGCCGCCATTCCGCACATTGCCGCCGCTCAGCCGTTCCGTGTCAAAAGGCATGAGGGTATTGTTGTTGCCGCCGCGCGGCTGCGCCTTGGCGTAATCTCCGGTCGCGGTTCTGCCATAGGCCCAGTGGCCCTGGCCGTATGCCTTGGCCACCGTGCCGGGCCGCACCCCTTCCCAGAGATGGGCGGTGCATTCGATGCTGCCCGCGACCGAGGTCACCCGGATGGCGTCACCGTCTTTGATGCCGAGCTTCCCGGCATCTTCGGGATTGATCTTCAGTACGTCCTGATGTCCGACATCGCCGGGGTCACAATGCTTGAATTCGTAATACCAGGGGGCGTTCTGGCTGCGGCCCTCGCGGTTGAGACGCGATTTGTAGTCGATGAAGGTGAAGGGGTATTCCTTCTCGCTGCCATGGCGGAAAGGCGGTTCGTAGTGGGGCACGAAGGCCAGTTCGCCCTGGGCGGTGTAGTTGCAGGCCACGAGGATGTCGTCCACCGTGGTCTTGTGCTTATCGGCGTGTTTCGCCAGTGCGTGCTTAAGGGTTTCGGAGTAGAATTCGAACTTGTGGGTCACCGTGCCCTTGGTGGTTTTCTTGCCGTCCTTTTCCTCGTCCTTGCCGAAGTTGCCGCCCCAGCGCTTCTTGTAAGGCTGCGGATCGGAGTTCCACATGCCGCGTTTTCTGAACTCCTCCCAGCCGTTGATCTTGTCGCCGCCCACGTCCTTGCCGTTCCAGATGTCCTGGGTGTAGTACTTCACCGCGTATTCGGTGAACTCCTTGGCGTTGGTCGCTTCCTTGCCGGTTTCCGGGTCCTTGAATTCCTTTTTCAGGAAATCGATCAGGTTCGGAAAGCCCCGTTCCGCGAACTTTTCGCCGAGCAGCCAGGGGAACTCGGTTTCGTCGTTGATCACCTCCCACATGGGTTTGACCACCGGTTGCAGCAGGGTGCACTGGGCGTAGCGGTTCTGCTTCTGTTTCACCCAGCAGAGCTTTTCGTACTTGGAAATGGCGCCGGGCAGGACGATGTCGGCGTACTGGGTCATCTCGGCGGCGTTGGTGGTGATGTGAACGAAGAAGGGGATTTTCGCCATCGCTTTTTCCCAACGTTCGGCGCCGGTGCAGGAGAAAGCGAAATTGTTCATGTAGCCGATCGCCACCTTGATCTCGTAAGGGTCGGCGTTCAGGATGCCGGTGGCCGTGTTGTTGGTGACCACGCCACCGCCCGGTTTGCCCTCCTTGAGGGCCGGCATGGCCTTGGTGCCTCGCTGGTCGATCTTGGGCAGCTTGCTTTGTTTTTTGGCCAGCTCGTCCAGATAGGCGTCCAGTTTCGGCATCTTCCTGGTGGGAACCTTGTTGGAGGGCAGGGTGCCGCCGACATTGTCGATGCCGCCGACCAGGCCGTTTAGGGCATTGACCGCCATGGCTGCATACGCGCCGCGCACCTGCATGGCCGCTCCCGGACCCATCCAGACCGCTACGTTGGGAGCGGCCTTGGCCATGCCGCGCGCCACCCGGATGATCTGTTCGGCCGGTACCTTGGTGATCTCGGCGGCCTTCCTAGGGGTCATGTCCTTGACCGCTAGGTTCCACCACTTGACCACGCCATGGGATTCCTTTTCCGCGAAGGTCTCCTCGTCAACGGTGGAGCCGGCTTTGAACAGGTTTTTGCCGTCCTTGAAATCGCCGACAAACTCCTTGAACCAGAGTCCTTCGGCGAGCAGGACATGGGCGATGGCCAGGGCCAAAGCGCCATCGGTGCCGGGCAGCAGCGGCAGCCATTCGTGGGCCTTGGCCCCGGTGTTGTTCAGTTTCGGGTCCACCACCGCCACCGTGGCATTGTCCAGCATATCGCCCAGCCGTTTGATGGTGGCCGGAATCATGCGGTTGGAACTCACCGGGTCGCAGCCCCAGACCAGGACATACCTGGAGTTGCTGAGGTCATAGTCGCGGTAACCCCACATGCCCTCGGTGTAGTAAGCGCCGAAGTTTTCCGCTTCGGCGCAGATCGAGCTGTGGGAAATGTTGTTGGGTGAGCCGAAGATCTTGGTCACCCCGTCGTAAATGATGTCCCGCATGTAGGTGTAGCGGCCGCGCATGAGCAGGTATTTCTCGGGCTCGCCGGACTTGCGCAGCTCCATCATTCTGTCGGCGATGGTGTTCAGCGCCTCGTCCCAGGAAATGGGCACGAATTTGGGATCAACGCCGCGGCCTTTTTGCGGGTTGGTGCGCTTCATGGGCACTTTAACCCGGTCCGGGTCGTAGAGCTGCTGGAGGGAGAGATGCCCGCGCGGGCAGACATAGCCGTCATTCTGCTTGGAATGCCGGTTGCCGCGCACCTTGACGGCCCGGCCGTCCTGCACGAAGATTTCCACCGGGCACCAGGTGGTGCAGCCTTGGCAGGTGGAGGCTTTCCATTCACCAGGCTTTTCGCCGCCGATGCTTCCCTTGGGAACTTCGGCGAATGCATTCAATGCGCGTCCGCCCAGGGCGGCGGCGGTAATGCCCGTTGCCGCGCTCAATTTCAAGAAGTCACGTCGTTTGATTTTCATTCCCATTCTCCTCCTTTTTCCCACGGATTACGAATTTTGTTGCTTTGCCACAACATGCGGCCATATTCCTGGTGGGTCTGTGTTTGCATTGTGGAAAGGGTGCATGTAACGATCATGATAGAGAAGTTCCCGGGAAGAGACAAGCGGGATTTCCCTGATTTTGTGTAGGAATTTTCCCTACGGCGGCAGTGGCGGAAAGAGGGGGGTTACTGGGAGGAAAGCCTCTGACGGGAAACAAAGTCAACCAGTTCGGCCCTGGTCGCAAGACCGAGTTTGGCCATGGCGCGGGAACGGTAGGTGGCCACGGTTTTTTCGCTCAGAAAATGCTGTTCGGCTATCTCCCGGCCCGTGTAGCCCTTGGCCACGCCGAGAACAATCTGCTGTTCGCGCTGACTCAGAAGCCGCCAGAGCTGTTCGGCCGCCGAGGCGATTGCCCGGCCTTCCTTGTCCGCCGTTTCCGCGGTCTTTATGAAATCGGCCAGCATGGAGGGCTGGATATAGGTGTCGCCCTTCATGACCGCCCGGATGGCATACAGCAGATCCCCGCCGCCCCCTTTTTTGAGGACAAAGCCCCTGGCGCCGCCTTCGAGGGCTCTTTGAAGATATTGCTGTTCCTCGTGCATGGTCATGATAATGATCCGGGATCGCGGGGAAAGCGCCAGCAGTTCCGGGATGAGGTCGAGTCCGCTTCTGCCCGGCAGGGAAATGTCGAGGAGGACGATATCCGGTTGCTGTTCCCCGGCAAGTCCGAGGGCGGCCGCCGGTCCGTCCGCCTGGCCGGTCACCTCCAGGTCTTTTTCCGCTCCGAGCAGCATGGCGAGGCCGGAGGAAAGAAGCTGATGGTCGTCAATGATCAGGATTCGTGTTCTGTTCATGGCATTTTTCCTGCCGGAGGGGGATTTCAAAGGAGATCAAGGCGCCGACTCCTTCGTCGCTGTCGATGTGAAAGGTGCCGCCCAGGAGCTGAACCCGTTCCCGCATGCCATAGATGCCCATGTGTTTTCCCTGGTCGATGGCGGCCGGCGCAAAGCCGCGGCCGTTGTCTTCAACTCCTCCGCGCAGGGTCTTGGCTCTGCCTTCCAGGAAGATGGTGACTTTGCTGGCCCGGGCGTGTTTCGCGATGTTGGTCATCGCTTCCTGGATAATACGGTACACGCAGGTTTCCAGGCAAGGGTCCGCCCGTCTTTCAAGGGCTCCGAGGATATTCAGTTGCACCTGAATTCGGTGCCGCTTTTCGAAATTGCGGGCATACATCTCCAGGGCCGGAATGAGGCCAAGGTCGTCAAGCACGGAAGGGCGGAGATCCATGGCAAGGCCGTGCAGGGCGTCAAGCTCCTGGGTGATGGCTTTCCTGAGCCGCCTAATTCCCTCCCGCTGTTCATGTGTCGTCCCGGCCTGCTCCATGATTTTTAGCTCCACCATGCAGGAGGCGAGGGCCTGGCCGCTCTGGTCATGCAGTTCGCGGGCTATGCGTTTGCGCTCGGCCTCCTGGCCGGCAATCAGTTTCTGGAGAAAATCCTTTTGCAGCGCCTCTTTTTCCCTTCTGATTTTTTCTCCCGTCTCCAAGGATCTTGCCATGGCGTTGAATCCATCGACAAGACTGCCGATTTCGTCGTTGGCCTCCACCGGAAGCATTATGTCATAGGAACCCCGCCTGATCTTCTGGGTGGCGGCGAGAAGCCTGCTGACGGGTTTTGCGATGAGCCAGGAGAGGAACAGGGAAAGGAGGCCGCCCAGAACGGCAATGATAAGGGTGTCGCGCATGAGGGCCCTTATGAGAGAGGAGAGCCCGGCCCGCAGATTGTCCCCCTTTACACCGACCCTGACGTAATTGTTGGTCCCGGCCTGGATCACCTGCTGCGTGTCCCAGATCACTCCCTCGTTGGTGGCCAGCCTGTCCGTCGACTCATCGGGAATTGGCGAAGTCTGCCGGTGGGACAGCAGCAGGTCAAGCGGAAACTGCGTACCAAAGGTGTGGGCCAGCACCTGGCCGTCGTTGTCGACAATGAAGGCATAGCGGAGGTCGGGGCGGTTCTTCACCATGTTGGCAAGGATACGGTTCAGGCCGAAGATGTCGTTGAGGAGAAGATAATCCCGGGCCTGGTAAGAAAGTTCGCGGGCGACAAATCTGCTTTCCTCGCGGAGAACGGCATCGAGATTGGCGTTCAGTTCCTGTCTGACCTGGGAAATGGTGACAATGCTGAAAGAGCCGATAAGCCCGAAGGCCAGGCCCAGTATTTTGAGCCGGAGGGGAACCCCGAGCAGCGCCGGGCGTATTTTTTTAACAAAGGAGTTCATGCTGCGCGTCACCATCGGCGGCCAGGCGTTTTTTTCAGCATGGGTCATGGTCGCCGCATCGGTAACGTTCTGGATCGGGCTCGACAAAACGGTCCACCCCCATGACGGAGAGGGCTTTTCGCCCCTGCTCTTCGGTGTGCGTTGTCAGAAAAATCGCCTTGAGTTGCTCTTTTTTCTCGCGGGCAAGCCGGAGAGGAACCACCACCGGCGGCATGCCGAACTCTCCGGATCGCAGGATCACTCTGCTCTTGGCGGCAACCTCCGGATCACGCTGTTTGAAATAGTCATAAATGACGCTGTCCACGGCCGCGCCGTCCGCAACCCCTTCCATGACGGCGGCAATGGAGCGATCATGGCTGTAGGTGAAAATGATGCGTCCGAAGAAATTCTCCGGGCTTTGTCCCTGTTTTTTGAGCAGGGAAAGGGGATAGAGATAGCCGCTGTTCGAGAGAGGATCGGTAAAGGCGAAAATCCTGCCGCGCAGGGCCTCCAGGTTCTCCGTCTTTGCGGACGCCGGTACGATCAGCAGGGAGCGGTAGGTTGTTTTTCCTTCTATCTGGGGGACGACCAGCAGTTCCATGTCTGTTTTGCCCAGGCTGAAGGCGCCGGTGCAGACAAAGGCCGCATCGACCACGTTCCTGGCCAGCAGGTCGTTGACCTCCTTGTATGTTCTTCGCTGGATGAGCAGGACGCTTTTTCCGGTTTTTTCTTCAAGATAGCGCAGAAATGGTTGGTAGGAGTGGATTGTCCCCTCCGGCGACAAGATGGACGCCACCGCGATCCGCAGACTCGCCTCCTGGGGTTGCGGCGCGACTTCGGGCAGTTGCGACATCCGGTCAAGCCTTATGACCGATTGGGGTTCAGGCGCCCTTCTCTCGCAGCCCGTGACGAGGGTGAGAAGAGCGCAAAAAAAGGGAAGAATCGGAAAAAGGAGAAAGCGGTCGCCAGCCAGTATTGCGGAGATGGGGTTACGGGGGACTACGCGCGCGGGTCGCATGTTTTTTCCGTCGGCCTGCTCTGTTACGGAGACGAGGTCGTGTTGTCGCGGCTTTTCATGATTCTTTCCGCCACCTGGCGGACGTCGGCGAGGCATCATCTCCCCTTCGGGTTCTTTTCGGCGCAGTTGCAGCGGCCGTCTCTTTTTTCGCCTGTTATGCGCTCCAGAATTGTCGACCGGCCGTTTGCCAGAACATCATTTTCAATGTCCGAGACCCGGTGGCCGAAACAGAAACAGATCTGCTCATCCATGGTTTGATAATTCCTCGTGGCCGGGGTTATCCCAGGCTCTCCGGCAGGGTGCGGATGAAGTCGCGGATCTCGTCCCGTACCCGCCGGTAGTGGACCAGCGCTTCCTCCTCGTTTTTCGTGTCTGCCGCCAGCCTGGGCGGGTCGTCGAAGCCGTGGTGAATCACCCTGGTTCCGGCTGGGAAAAACGGGCAGTTCTCGTCGGCGTGTCCGCAGACCGTGATCACGTAGTCGAAATTCCGCTCCGGCAGCTCCGCGGTGGTTTTGGAACGCTGGCCGGAAATATCCACCCCCGCTTCGGCCATGACCTTGATGGCAGAGGGATTCATGCCGTGCTTTTCGATGCCGGCGGAATACACCTGATAGCGGTGGCCGTGCAGGTGGCGCGCCCAGCCTTCCGCCATCTGGCTGCGGCAGGAGTTGCCGGTGCAGAGAAAGAGGATCTTCGGCCTGCTCATGGGGTGCGCTCCTTTGCTCTTCCGGCCTGGTTCAACAGCACTGGGCGACCCGGCATATCGCCTCCCGGATGAATTCTTCCGGTATCGCCTCGAAAACCTGTGTGTTTCTCACTATGGTCCGGCACGACTCTTCCTTGCCGGTGAGCTCTCCGCAGGAGCAGCAGCTGCTTTGTCCGGCTGACGCCATGGGCAGGAGAGCCTCCAGCGGCCTCCCGTTGATGAGGATGAGGTTGGACTGCTCGATTTCCGTCTCGTTCAGATGTGTTTCCGTAAAGAGAATCTCAACGCCCTTGGGGTGGCACTCCTCCTGCAGGCTGCGGATGAGGAGGGCGATTGTCTCCCCAGTCTCTGTGCAACGCTCGCAGGTTCTGCCGTTCTTGTCAAGATGACGCCATTCCACGGTTACTGTTTTCATTGGTATTTCTCCAGAAGAAATTGTTTTTATGCCTCCGACGATTCATGATTTGCAGGCGACATGGCAGATGCCGGTGGGTGTCGGTTTGCTCAGGGGAAAATATTTTTTTCTGAACCAGAGGGCGACATGGACCAGGGTGATCAGCACCGGCACCTCCACCAGCGGGCCGATCACCGCCGCGAAGGCCTGGCCCGAGTCGATGCCGAACACGGCAATGGCCACGGCGATGGCCAGCTCGAAGTTGTTGGAGGCAGCGGTAAAAGACAGCGTGGTGGCCTGCTCGTAGGTGGCCCCCACCTTTTTTGACATGAAAAAGGAGATGGTGAACATGACCAGGAAGTAGATGGCCAGCGGCACGGCGATGCGCACCACGTCCAGGGGCAGCTGCACAATGTAGTCGCCCTTGAGGGAGAACATGACAAGAATGGTGAAGAGCAGAAAGATCAGGGTGAAGGGGCTGATCCGCGGGATCAGCTTTTCCTGGTACCACTCTTCTCCCTTGGCCTTGATCCCGATGAAGCGGGTGAGCATGCCGGCGATGAAGGGGATGCCCAGATAGATGAAGACGCTTTCCGCGATCTGGCCCATGGAAATATTGACCACCGCGCCTTCGACGCCGAACCATTTCGGCAGGATGGTGATGAAGAACCAGGCGTAAACCGGGAAGAAAAGAACCTGAAAAATCGAATTGAAGGCGACCAGGCCGGCGCAATACTCGGTGTCGCCTTCGGCCAGGTCGTTCCAGACGATGACCATGGCGATGCAGCGGGCCAGGCCGATGAGGATCAGCCCCACCATGTACTCGTGGTGGCCGGCAAGAAAGGTGATCGCCAGGCCGAACATGAGGATGGGGCCGACAAGCCAGTTCTGGATGAGCGACAGGGCAAGCACCTTGAAGTCGCGGAACACCTCGTGCAGTTTTTCGTACTTCACCTTGGCTAAAGGCGGGTACATCATCAGGATGAGGCCGATGGCGATGGGGATGTTGGTGGTGCCCACCTGGAAGGAGTTGATGATCTCCTGCACGCCGGGAAAGAGGTAACCCCCCATAACGCCGCTGAACATGGCCAGGAAGATCCAGAGGGTGAGGAACCGGTCGAGAAAGGAGAGTTTTTTTACCTGCTGGGACATGTGCTTGATCCTTACTTGGCTTTACACTGTAGTTTTTTTGTTTACGGGCAAGAGATTGGTCGCTATTCGGGAATGCCCTGGTATTTTTTCAGCCAGGCGAGAAGTTCCTGTGCTTCCGGAATCCGCCCCGCGCACTTGACATCTCCGCCGATAACCACGGCCGGGGTGGACACGACCCCGTATTCGGCAATTTTGTCCATGCTTGCGATTTTTTCAACCTGGGCGGGTATTCCGTACTGTTCCGCCACCTGCCGGACAAGATCCTCCACCTGGCCACATTTTTTGCAGCCAGGACCGAGGATTTTTATTTCGATATCCATTGCCATGTGGTCACCTTTTTTCAATCCTCATTTTCCGAAATTGCCTTGGTAAGTTCCTCCGCCGTGGGCACCCGGCCGGCAAAGACGATTTTTCCGTCCACGACCACCGCCGGAGTCAGGCGGACGCCGAGTTTGGCGTATTCCCGAACATCGTAGGCATGCTCGATTTGGGCCGGCAGTTCCAAAGCGTCACAAACCTCGCGAACCACCTTGTCCGTTGCCTGGCACCTTCCGCATCCCGGTCCTGCGATCTGGATTTTCATGGTTGCCTCCTGTTAGCTGTTAAAGGATGAAGTTGCCGAAAAACCAACCCATCAAGGTCCCGGAAAGAACGATGAGGGGGATGTAGACAAATGCCTTTTTCCAGCCGAAAACCCGGCCCACGGCCAGCCAATTGGGCAGGCTGATGCCCGGGCCGGTGAGGAGGAGGGCCAGGGCCGGGCCCTTGCCCATGCCGAGCCCCAACAGGGTATCCACGAATGGCGCCTCGGTCATGGTGGCGAAATAGGTGACCGAACCCAAAATGGTGGCGAGAAAGGAGGCGAGCAAGCCGTTGCCGCCCAACCATTGCCGGACCAGTTCTGCCGGCAGCAGCCGGCCGATGATTCCCACCAGAAATACGCCGCCGATGAGAAGCGGGAAAATGGTCTTCACGAACCACCAGCTTTCGCGCAGCCAGGGTCGTAATTTTTCCCCGGCAACATTTTTCCAGGCATACAGGGCCATGACCATGGTGCAGAAGGCCCATACCCCGATTTTGTAGAGATAGGGCTGGCTGGTAACAAGATAGTTGGGAAGCAGCAGCGAGAGCAGAATCAGGAGCAGCAGGATCAGTTCCCGCCGGGAGATGAGTTGTTTGTCCTTTGGGGCTGAACCGGAAGCAGCCGCTTCCGGTTCAGGCTGTTCGCCCCCGAACACGGCGCTCATGACCGCGCCCACCGCAAAGGCCATGAGCAGGGCCGCCGCGATTCTGGCCAGGACCATCTCCGGCCCCAGGATGTTTCCGGTGTAGACCAGGGAGAGAATATTGGAGGCGGGCGCCACCCAGAGGAGGATAAAGGCGGCCCCCACGCCGGCTCCCGCGAAATAGAGGCCGCTGGCCACCGGGATCACCGTGCAGGAGCAGGCCGCGATCAGGAAGCTGCCGCCGGCCGCCAGGGAAAATGATTTCAGCTTGCCTGCCTTTTCCCCGAGATGGTCCAGGATCAGGTCCCGGTCGACAAAGGTGACCATGGCCCCGGCCAGCAGAAAGGCGGGAATCAGGCAGGTGAGCACGTGGGTGGCCACGTAATCCTGAACAGCCAGCAGTCCGGCAATAAAAAGTTCCCCGATCATTGTTGTGCCTCCTCTTCCGGGATCAGATAAAGGGCTGGGAAACGAAGTAGAGGCCCAGGCCGCCGATCAGCACTCCGGCCCCTTTGCGGAACCAGTCGCTGGCCCGGCTGAAGGATGAATTGGCCAGCAGCCGTTTCACCATGGCCGTGGAGCTGCCGGCCACGGCAATGGGCAGGCAATGGCCGATGGCGAACAGGAGAATGAACAGGAACCCGGTCAGCACCTGTTGCTGAACCGTGATGATGGCCAGGATGGGAGCGATGAAGCCGAAGGTGCAGGAACCGGAGAGTACGCCGTAGGCAAGGCCCAGGACAAGGGCGCCCAGTGCCCCCTTTATCTTGAGCCGGCCCATGAGCGCGCCGGGGATGGAGCATTTTGCCAGGCCCAGCATGTCGACGGCCACCCAGAGGAGGATCAGCCCCACGGCCATGGTCCAGTAAGGCCCCACATCGCCAAGCATCCGGCCGAGCAGGGCGCAGATCGCCCCCACCACGACGATGGTCAGAAAAAAGCCCGTGCTGAACAGTACCGCGTACTGCATGGCCTGCCGGCCCTTGAGCAGTTGTTCCTGCCCGCCCACATAGGCCACCACCAGAGGGATGGAAGCCAGGTGGCAGGGGCTGAGCAGGACGCTGATCATGCCCCAGAGAAAACAGCCCAGGGCGGCCAGGGCGAGGCCAGCGCCCATCCAGGCATTGACCTGGAGGAAGAGGGCGTCCATTATTTTTCGCCCCCGCCGCCGGGCCGGGCAACGCCCATCCGGGAAAGCTGCGCCCCGATGGCCTGCTTGTCCATGAAGCCGACATGGCGGTACACCTCCGTGCCGTTTTGGTCAAAAAACACCTGGGTGGGGATGACGCTGACTTTGTATTTTTTTGCCTGCTCCGGCAGTTTCCAGACGTCGATGAAGACAATGGCGGCCTTGTCTTTGTACTCCGTTTTGACTTCTTCCAGGATGGGCGCCATCATCTTGCAGGGGATGCAGGAGTTGGCGCCCAAATCGACCATGGTGACCATGCCGGGGACAGGTATCGAGGTGGTTGCCGCCCCGGCGCTGGAGACATGCAGAACCAGAAAGGCAGCCAGCAGCAGCGAGAATCGGATAATTGGTTTCATGTGTTCTCCTTGTTCAGGGAATTCCTTTGTGACTGAATGTGCCTGGTTTCACTCACCGCGTCATGGTCTTGATGAAATCCCGCGCCTTGTCGCCGCGCAGCAGCTCGGTCAGGCCGAGCAGGCCGTCGTTGAGGTATCTGGCCCGGTATCCCCTGGTGATGAGATAGTGCCTGGCCAGGCTGGCGCGGTCATAGTGGGGGCAGGCGGTGACGATGAGTTTGTTTTTGTCCAGTTCATTAAGCCGGAAGGGCAGTTCGTTGAGCGGGATATTCTTGCCGAAACCCATGCGCCACGCCGCGTATTCCTCCGGGAAACGGATGTCGACGAACTGGACTTCGCCCTTTTTGAGCAGCTCCAGCAGTTCCTTGCTGTCGATCTTCATCTCCTTGCGTTCCTGATAGTCAAAGCCGGCGAGATAGTCGTCCAGCTTTTCCGCACGGACCAGGGCGGGCAGAAGAAGCAGGGCGAGGGCGAACAGGGTCAGCGGCAGGGAAAATAATGGGCGCATGGTTTTTCTTCGCTCAGAATATGGTTAATTCCGTAACCAGGCCAGGGCCTCGGCCTTGCCGGGCACCTTGCCCACGCATTTGACCGCGCCGTCGATCACCACCGCGGGCGTGGAAAAGACCCCGAATTTGGCGATCTGCTGAAAATCGCTGATTTTTTCGATGCTGGCGTCGATGCCTGCCTCGGCCACCGCCGCCCGCATGATCTGCTCCGCCTCGCCGCACTTGGCGCAGCCCGGTCCCAGTACCTTGATATCCATGGTTGTACTTCCTTTCAGATGATGAGGTTGAAGAGATAGCCCACCAGCAGGATGCCGGTGCCGACCACGCCGACAAAGGCCGCGATGAGCCGTGGTTTGAGCACCTTGCGCAGGATGACCACTTCCGGCAGCGAGAGGGCGATGACGCTCATCATGAAGGCAAGCACGGTGCCCAGGGCCGCGCCCTTGCCGAGCAGGGCCTCGACCACCGGCACGATGCCGGCGGCGTTGGAATACATGGGGATGCCGATGGTCACCGCCACCGGCACCGACCACCAGGCTCCCTTGCCCATGATGGCGGCCATGAAGCCCTCGGGCACATAGCCGTGGATGCCGGCGCCCACTCCGATGCCGGCGACCACATAGATCCAGACCCGGCCCAGGATATCCCGCACCGCGGTCTTGCCGTGCTCGATGCGCTCGGCCCAGCTCAGTTGGATGTCCGGGACATCGCCGGCATTGACGTGCATTTCCCGCACCCAATCCTCGATGTGGTGCTCCAGCTTGAGGCGGCCGATGACAAAGCCGGCGACAATGGCGACCCCAAGTCCGGTGGCGAGATAGAGGGCGGCGACCTTCCAGCCCAGCAGGCCGTAGAGCAGCACCAGGGCGATCTCGTTGACCATGGGGGCTGCGATCAGAAAGGAGAAGGTGACGCCCAGAGGGACGCCGGCGGTGACGAAGCCGATGAAGAGCGGCACCGCCGAGCAGGAGCAGAAGGGGGTGACGATGCCGAGCCCGGCGGCGAGCACGTTGCCGGCGGACTCGCGCCTGCCGGCGAGGATCTTCCGGGTCCGTTCCGGGGTGAAGAAGGAGCGGACGATGCCCACCGCAAAGACGATGAGGGCCAGGAGCATCAGCACCTTGGGGGTATCGTAGACAAAGAACTGCACCGCCTCGCCCAGGTGGCTGCCCTGGGCAAGGCCCAGGAGGCGGTAGGCGAGCAGGTGGGAAAAGGGCAGAAGCTGACCGTAGAGCAGGAACCAGAGGGCAAGGCCTGCCAGACCGGCCAGGCCGTAGCGGCCGAGCAGTGCCGGCGTACTTTGCGGGGGAGGGGCTAACGGCATGGGACTGATTCTCCTAAAGCTGGCAGAGATTCTTGCGGTCGATGCTGGGCAGGATGTTGGTAATCTCCGTGATCCGCGGGTCGTGGTTCAGCCATTTGCCAAGCTCTTTGAGCATGGTGGCGCCGTAGGGGGAAGGAGGCGCGGGATTGAGCCGGTAGTTGACCCAGAGTTTTTCCTTGCTGCCGACAATGAGGCCGGCATCCTCCAGCACCTTGAGATGCTTGGACACGGTGGGCTGGGCCAGATCGAGCACCGCCCGGATCTCGCAGACGCACATCTTTTTTTTCTTCTCGAGCATCTTGACGATCTTGACCCGGTTCGGGTCGGAAAGGGCCTTCATGACCCTGATGAAATCCTGCATGGTGCTGGCTCCCGCGAAATTGTCCAAAAAGGTACATAGTCATATTACTATCCGGCTATGTATCTTTCAAGGCGAAATCGCGGCTGCCTGCAAAAAAGGCTATTTGCGTGGGCGGAAGGCTTGCAGAACGCCGAGAAGGAGTTCGAGATCCTTCTCGGTGTGGGTGGTGTTGATCTGGAATCTGATTGCTTCGTCGCCCCTGGGAACCACCGGATGGTTGAGGCCGGTGGCAAGGATGCCGTTTTCGAAAAGGTGCGCGGTGAGCGCGGCGGTTTTCAAGGTGTCGCGGACCATGAGCGGCACGATGGGGTGCTCCCCGGCAATGGATTCAAAACCGAGCTGTGCCAGGCCTCGCGCAAAAAAATCTCCCAACGAGCGCAAGGGTTGGCGCAGGCGGGCGCCTTCGCCGCCGGCGACGATCTCCAGGGCCTTGCCCGCGGCCGCGGCCTCGGCCGGGCCGATGGGGTTTGAATAGATATAGAAAGGGGAGGTTTCCCTGAGATACTCGATGAGGAGAGCATCCGCCACCAGATAGCCGCCGTTGACGCCAAAGGCCTTGCCCAGGGTACCGATCAGGATGTCCGCCCGCCCGCCGGTATATTCCTCGGTGCCGCGGCCGGTGGGACCAAAGGCCCCGACCCCGTGCGAGTCGTCGACCACGGTGATGATGCCCTCGGGAAAGTTATCCTCCAGGCTGGAGCAGAGGGCGGCAAGCTCGGCCAGCGGGGCGTGGTCGCCGCGCATGCTGAAAACACCGTCGGTGACCACCACCACCCGTTTGATACGGCCCCTTGCTTCCGAGAGCTTTACCGTAAGATCCGCCATGTCCAGATGGCGGTAGACCTCCTTGGCCGCAGGTTTGGCCAGGCGAATGGCGTTGATGATGCAGTTGTGGTTGAGGGCGTCGCTTACAACCAGGGTTTCTTCCGTGAGCAGCTGGGGCAGCACCCCCATGACCGTGGCGTAGGCGGAGCTCATGACAAGCCCTGCCTCCCGGTTGTGGAAACGGGCGAGACTTTCTTCCAGTATGCGATGCGGGGCAAAGGTGCCGCTGATGAAACGGACCGCGCCCGGGCCGGTACCGAAGCAACGGGCCGCCTTCTCTTCCGCAGCGAGCACCGCCGGGTGCAGGGATAGCCCGAGGTAGGAGTTGGAGTTCATCCGCAGGAACTCCTTTTCGCCATGTCCCGCCAGGAGAAGCCGGGGTCCGAAACCCTCATTTCCGGGCCGGATGGCGGTGATCACCCGTTCCCGCCCCTTGCGGATTTGCCGCTGGTCCAGGGCGGCAAGTTTTTCGGCGAAACCGGCCCTGATTTTCTCAATGCTCATGACTGGTTCCTTGTGCGGACATGGCGGCAAGCATCTCCCGCGTCATCTCGGTGAGACCATATTCCGGCCGCCAGCCCCAGTCTTCCCGAGCCGCGCTGTCGTCCAGACTGTTGGGCCAGGAATCGGCAATGGCCTGGCGGATGGGATCGGGCTGAAAGGAGATGACAAACCCCGGAATCCGGCGCCTGATTTCCGCGGCCAGCTCCTCTGGAGCGAAGCTCATGGCCGTGAGGTTATAGGCGTTGCGGTGGCGCAACTTGCCGGGATCCGCCTCCATCAGCTCGATGGCGGCCCGGATGGCGTCCGGCATGTACATCATGTCCAGACAGGTACCCTGGGCAAGAAAACAGGGGTAGGGTTTCCCGGAAACGGCGGCGGCGAAGATCTCCACGGCGTAATCGGTGGTGCCGCCGCCGGGCGGGGTCTTGTGGGAAATGAGGCCCGGAAAGCGGATGCCCCTGGTGTCGAGGCCGAAACGGCTGTGGTAATAGTCGCAGAGCAGTTCGCCGCTCACCTTGGTCACCCCGTACATGGTGTTTGGCCGCTGGATGGTCAGCTGTGGGGTATGGTCCGGGGGGGTGGAGGGGCCGAAAGCGCCGATGGAGCTTGGGTGGAAGACTCCGCAGCCGTGAGAACGCGCCACTTCCAGAACATTGAGCAGACCGCCCATGTTGATTTCCCAGGCAAGCAGAGGATCTGTCTCGGCCGTGGCGGAAAGCAGGGCCGCCAGATGGAAGATGGTGTCGATCCGTTCCCGTTCGACCAGGGCGGCAAGGGCGCGGCGCTCCCGGATGTCCAGGGCCGCATAGGGGCCAGCCCTGCGCAGGGAGGCCGGCGGCTCTTTTCGGTGGCCCACGGCGATCACCTTGGCCGCGCCGTAACGTGCGCGCAGGGCTGGAATCAGTTCCGAGCCGATCTGTCCGGTCGCGCCGGTGACGAGGATCCGTTGCATTTTTTACCCTTGCCGGCCCACGGGAGGTTGTTGCGTCTTCTTGCCGCGATTGCGCCGTTTTTCCCCCATGATCCGCTCAAATTCCGCACCGTCGACAATTTCCTGCCGGATCAGAATGGCGGCCAGGGTTTCGATTTGCTCCCAGTTGGCTTCCACCAGCTCTCCGGCCCTGCGGGTGGCCTTGTCGATCCAGAGGCGGATCTGGCGCTCCACCACTTCCCGGAAGAACTGTCTGTTGATGTTGCGGCTCAAGGTGTCGGCATGGACAAAGCCCAATTCCTCGTCCATGCCTAAGTTCGCGATGGCGGTGTAAGCCTGGTGGCTTGCCTCCTCAAGATCGCCGGCCGCCCCGGTGTCCATGCCCTTGGCGCCGAACTTCTTCATGCTGGCCATCCTGCCGGCCATGAGCACACAGATATTGTTGAACACCTCATCCTTGGAGAGATTGCCGGGAAAATCCTCGAAACTGTAAGAGATGAAGCCCAGGATCCGCATGCGCGGGGCAATGGTGACCTGCTCGATTTTAACGTCGGGGAGGAGCAGGTGGGAGAGCACCGCATGGCCGGCCTCGTGGAAGGCGGTCATGCGCAGATCCTCCTCCAAGTTGCGGATATGCTTTTTTTCGAGCTTTGAGCCGTACTTGATGATGTTGATCTGCTCGATGAGGATCTCTTCACTGATGCAGGGCAGCCCGTGGCGGATTGCGTAAAGGGAGGCCTCCTTGCCGATGCGCTGCAGCTCGTAGCCGTTCATGCCGGAGATGTAGCGGACCACTTTATCCACATCGATCTTGCCGTCGTTGGGTTTTTTCAGGATCTGTTCGATGAAGAAACGCCGCGCCTCCTTGTCCAGTTCCGGCGCCTCGACAAAGGTGTCGATCCGTTCGGGCTCGATGAGCAGAGGCGGCACCTCGTCACGGCTGATGGCGGTCGCCACGGTGAACACCGACTCTGCCGGATCGTCGGGAAGGGCGTCGATCTCAAGGGCGATCTGATCGGAAGGAACGCTGGTCAGCACTCCTTCCACCAGCCCCTTGACGTCGAGGCCGTCGAGGAAAACGATGCTGGGCGCGTATTCCCGCGCCTTGAGATAGACGAGTCGGATGTACTCGGAGTCGAAAAGCTCGGTGCGGGAAACATAGATATAGGGGCGGCCCGCCTCCCTGGCAAAGGCCTTGCCCAGCAGGGTTTTGCCGACGCCGGGCGGGCCGTGGAGCAGCATGCCCCTGGGCATGCTGATGGCGAATTTTTTCGTAAGTTCAGGGCTTTTCAGGGTGTTGATGATCTGTTTCAGGGCGGTTTTCGTCTGCCGGTTGCCGGCGATGCTCTCAAAGCCGACCTCGGAAAATTCGATGGCCGGCCGTTCGCTGCGCAGCATTTCCTTGCTCATGGGCAGGGCGCGGGTTTCCGCCTTGGCCAGGCTGAAGAAGAGGTTCTCTCCCCGCCGGTATTCCTTGAAGGTCAGCTCCACGGTCTGGTTGTTTTTGTAGAGCTGGGACAGGATTTGGTCCCCGGCGGCGGAGAGCCTGCGCAGGGAGGCTTCCGCCTTCTTGGTCAGCCTGAAAATGATCCGGGCCGGGGGGGCGGGAAGCTGGCGCAGGCTGCGGGTGATCAGGAAGAGCACTTCGTCGGGCAGCTTCAGCTTTACTTTTTTCGCGGAAATCGCCGGCCCCAGGGAGAGGACCAGGAGGATCACCAGTTTTTCCATTTCCGAAAACTGCAGGATGATCCCCTTTTTTCGGAAATGGCCGGCCAGCTCCAGGAGGGAGTCCGCGCCGATGCGGACCATGGCGTTGATGCCCAGGCGGTTGAAGAGGATGATATAGTTCTGGGCTAAAGTGGCGAGCAGCTTCGGGGTGATCGCCTCCTGGATGACCTCGCCGGCCACCTTCTTTTCCTTGGCGATGGCCTCCATGATCATGCCCTGGGCCCGGGTTTTGCTGCGCCGGAAGGTGGCGAGAAACTCCTTGCCCTGGTACAGGGCGCTGCCCAGGGTGGAGGTGAAGATGAAGATCACCTCCCGGCAGTTGATGCCGTTTTCCGGTTCCTCCTTGGTGATGAGGTCGAGCAGCGTCATCTGCAGCTGGTTGCTCGCCTTTTCAATGGACTCAAAGAGGATGATGGCCCGGGGATTGCTCCGGAGAAAGCGGATCAGCTCGCCCTCCTGGATTTCCTCGCCGACCACCTGCGGCACAAGGAGCTGGGCGGCGCTTTCCGCCTCGCTGTAGCGTTCCAGGTCAAAATGCCTGAACTCTTCATACTCCTTGAGCATGTTGCAGAGAACCCGGGCCAGGTAAATCTTGCCCACGGCCGGTGGGCCCAGAAAGGTGAAGATCGCCTTGGGCGGCGCTTCCTTGGGCGGGCGAAAGGCCAGATGGATAAGGGCGTCCATCACCTCGTCAATGGCGTCATCCTGGTCAAGGACGATTTTTTTCAGTTCCCGGCGGATGGTTTCGAACTGCTTGAGCTGATTTTTTTTCGGCTTTGCGCGGGGCAAGGGTCTTCTCCTCTCGGGATTGCCGCTTTCTCGCCGGATCTCCTGCCAGGGCGGTTTGATGCCGCATGGTTTACGGCAGCAGACGGGCCGGACGAAAAAAAGTTTCTTGCTTTAAGTCTATGGAAAAAGGAGGGTGGGCGTCAACAGGTTCCGCAAGGGTCCGCCGGCCGGCTGGTCGCGGATAGGCGGGGAGGGTTTCAGCGAGGTCATGCCGCCAGGGAAAAAGGGAGAAGCGGTCAGCCGGTGATGATTTCGTTGGCGAGTTCGTTGGTATCGCCGGGTTTGACCGGGAAGTGCCGGGCCAGGATGTCGCCCGACCGGCGGATCGCCTCGCACAAGGCCGGGCAGGCTTGTTTACGCCTGATGCCCGCGCCGATGCCGGCCGCGAAGGAGAGCAGGGTCTCCGGGCTGATTTTTTCGTAGATCCCTTTGTCCGCCAGAACCCAGACCTTGTGCTCGGTGAGGGAGAGGAAAAAAAGAACCCCGGTGTTGTCCCTGGTTCTGTAAAGCCCCTTTTCGTAAAAGGCGAGCAGGGCGCGCTGGCCGACCCGGCTTTCCATCCGGCCGGCCGGAATGAAGAGCCGCAGGAGGGCCGGGCAGGCTTTGGCAAGCAAGGCGAAAAGAATGGTCCCGGCGGCAAGCAGGGGGAGAAAGGCGATGAGGCTGTCGGCGAAAAAAAGATCGGTGACAAGGAGGGCGGTGATGCCGCCAAGGCTTAAGCCGGCGAGCAGGGAGGCCTCCGGATAGGTATCGCTTTGGTCCACCACCATGACCGCCACCTCACCCGCGGTTTTTCGCTCCACCTCGGCGATGGTCGCGGCAATGGTTTCTTTTTCCTTCTCGTTGAAAAAAGTCTCTGCCTTCATAATGTTACCAGCTCCCCGAGGCGCCGCCGCCTCCGAATCCGCCGCCGCCAAATCCGCCGAAACCGCCACCGCTGCTGAAACCGCCGCCGCCGAAGCCGCCGCTCCCCAGGTAAGGGCCGCCGGCGCGTCCAGAGCCTGCGAAAAAGAGGGGCAGGAGAAGGCCGAGCAGGGCGCCGCCCGGAATGAGCAGGAAGAGGAGCAGCCAGCCGAAGGGGGAGGCGAGGCCCATGAATACGAAAAGAGGGAGAAGCACGGCGCCGGCAAGCATGCCCACCGTCTTGCCGATCCTGCCTAAGAAACCGACCAGCAGGGCGAAGAAGATCAGGTAGTTGAAAAGGGGTGGTGTATCATTTTTTGAGGTTCCCCGTCGCGTCCCGCTTGCCTTGAATTCACCACGGGAGGCGGCGATGAGGGCGGAAACCCCGGCCTCGAATCCTTCGTCGAAACGGCCGGCCTTGAAACGTGGGGTGATGATATTGTCGGCGATGCGGCCGGTGAGGACATCGGTCAACACCCCTTCAAGACCCCGACCGACCTCGATGCGGATTTTGCGCTCAGCCTTGCTTACCAGAAGCAGTACCCCGTTGTCCCTGCCTTTCTGGCCGATTTTCCAGGCATCCACCGTGCGGATGCTGAACTCCTCCAGGGAGTCCCCCTCCAGGGAAGGAATGGTCAGCACCGCCACCTGGGTGGAATCCGTTTCCTCAAAGGCCAGCAGCATCTGTTCCAGGCGCTGTCTGGCCGCGGGGGTGAGCATCCCGGCCAGGTCGGTGACATAGCCCTGGTGCTGCGGAACCTCCAGGGCAAAGACCGGCAGGGCGTAAGCCGCCAGCAGGAGACAGACGGCAAAGACCAGACCGAGACGGACGAGGAGCGGACGCCTCGGTCTGGTCTGCCGAAGATGGGGGCTTTCCGTGGGCAGCGGCATGATCAGAACTTCACCTTGGGCGCCTGGGCCGCCTCGGCCTCCGCCTTGAAGGGCTCGCGCCTCGGCAGGTGCAGGAGCAGGCTGTTGGTCAGGCTGTTCGGAAAGGTGCGGATGGAGGTATTGAAGACCCGCACCGCCTCGTTGTAACGCACCCGGGCCACGTTGATCCGGTTCTCGGTGCCTTCAAGCTGGTGCTGGAAATCAAGGAAGGTCTGATTGGCTTTGAGATCCGGATAGCGCTCCACCACCACCATCAGCCGGGAAAGCGCGGAGGAAAGCCCGCCCTGGGCCGCCTGGAAATCGGCAAAGGCCTGCGGGTTGTTGAGCACCTCGGCTCCCACCTGCATGGAGCCCACCTTGGCCCGCGCCTCGGTGACGGCGGTGAGGGTTTCCTTTTCATGGGCCGCATAGGCCTTTACCGTTTCCACCAGATTGGGGATCAGATCGGCCCGGCGCTGGTAAGACGCTTCAACGTCGCCCCAGGCGGCGATGACGCTTTCGTCGTTCTGCTGGATGGTGTTGTAGCCGCAGCCGCTTAAAGCGAAGGCGAGTGAAAGCATGGTGATGAGCAAGAGGATGCGCCGCATGGTATGTCTCCTTTCAAAAAAATCGTGTTTGTCGCAGTGTTGGGGGCAGCGGGCAGGTTGAGTGCCTTGCCGTTGACAAGCATAGCATATTGGCGTGTACTGTCATGGAAAAAGTAATGGCGGCCAGGAAGTGCGTGGGTCGCACGGTTGCACGGTTTTGCGCCCCGACACGGGATCATGGCGGGGCAGGCTGGTAAACGGGGGTGGCTGGTGCCCTCGGTACGACTTGAACGTACGACCTACCGCTTAGGAGGCGGTTGCTCTATCCCCTGAGCTACGAGGGCTATTCTGCTTGTCGCGACCATGCTGTCCCACGGGTCGATTCTTCCAATAGCCAGCGAAAGAAGGGTCGTAATATACCATCGGCAGGGCAATGCGCAAGCCCTTTCTGATCGGGAAGAGGGGGGGATTCCGCTCTTTTTCCGCCTTTTCACGCTGTTGAGGAAATCCAGACCTTTGGGCGGCAGGGGAGGTGCCGCTCAATGTCGCCGGCTCTGAAAGAGCCAGGAATGGCTTTTGCAACGGACTGTTGCGCACGTCAGGCGTTTCGTTTTCCGGACGAAGGGTTTTGACAAATTGGAACTCCTCGTTATATAAGGAAAAAAGAGCGGGGTGCAAATCTCTTCCGCATGGCTGTCTCGTCTGGCAGGCGTCCTTGGTCCGGAGGTTTGCATTCCGTGAAAGAACCTGTTTCCCCTGCGGTGTTGCGCGAACAGGGAAGCGTCTCTCTTCCGGTGGCTCGATATTCTGATACGGTGATCGCCTGGCATGAAACATAAGACCTTAATATTCCTTGCTTTCTTCATTGTGGGTCTTTTCCCTCTCGCCACCGCCATCGGTCTTAATCTGCCGCGAATCGTCGCCATCCTTGAACAGGCCGTGGAAGAGCAGCGGCTCGGTCAGATGCAGGAACGGTTTTTATTGCTGAGCGCCGCCACGGAAAAGAACCGGGAAACCCTGCGCATCTTCAGTCTCCTGCCCGGCCCCAATGACCTTGCGGCAGAAGGGAAAGTGCCCGGGGTTCTTTCCCCCGAGCTGCTCCGGGCAAGGGTGTTTTCCCTCACCGAAAATTGGTTTCGTGATCGGCCGGAGGTTCTCGATCTCGTCGTGATCGACGCCGATGGCCAGGAGCAATTCCGGATGGCGAGGGAAACCGGGAAGGAGGCCTTTTCCCGGAGGCCCTCGATCGCGCTGCGCAGCGTCATCAATGAGGAATTTTTCCGAAAAGGCCTGGCCGTGGCGCCCGGGGAAATCTTTGTCGGAGAAATCAGGATTCTGCCCGCAACCTCTCCGGAAAACACCCGCAGTGCCCTGATCCGCTTCGGTATCCCGATCATGGGCTCCGGCGGTTGGGGCGGCCTTGTCACCCTGACCCTGAATCTTTCCGCCCTGATCCCTGATCTTGATCATTATGATCTGGTGAGCGAGGATGGCGTTTATCACTTTTCCCGCCAGTGGGCGGCCCAGGCGCAGACGCTGACAGCCGGCCAGGCCTTTGTGGATTTTCCCGGCCTGTATCAGGTTTTTGGTTCCGGGAAGCCGCGGATCCTCAGGAAGGTCACCGGCGAGTCCTCTGTCTGGTTGCCCCTGATCCACGAGGGCGGGGAAGGGCGGCAGCTTTGGCTGGTGCAGCCCATCGACATGGGCGCCATCGAGGTCTGGTTGCAGAATTTCAGGGTGAGCCTCGTCATCATTGTTTCTTTGCTGGGCCTGGGGGTTGTCGGGATCGCCTACTTCGTGGCGCGGTATGCCGACAGGATCAAGGAGCAGCTTGTCCGGGCCCTGGACGGAATTCTGAAACGGGAGGAGATTCCTTCCCTGAACTGGCGCTGGCCCAGGGAGATTGCCCATCTTGGCCGCGAGTTGGCCGCTCTGGCCGAGAGCCACGCCGCCAACGCGGAGGCGCGCCGAATGGCCGAGCAGAAATTGCGCCAGGAAAAGGAGCACGTCCGCGTCACCTTGCGCTCCATCGGCGACGCGGTCATCGCCACCGACATCCGCGGCCTGGTCACCAGTATGAACGCGGTGGCCGAGGAGTTGACCGGCTGGCCCGAAGCGGAGGCGGTCGGCCGGGAACTGCGGGAGGTTTTCGACATCCGCGGCGTTCTGAGCGGGGAGGCGTGTGAAAATCCCGTGGTCCGCGTTCTGGGCGAGGGACGGGTCATGGGCCTGTTGGAGCATACCCTCATCGTGGCGAGAGACGGTCGTAAATACCATATTGCCGACAGCGCCGCCCCGATAAGGGGAGAAGACGGTAATCTTGTCGGGGTGGTCCTGGTCTTCCGTGATGTGACGGAGGAGTATCTGCTCGAACAGCAGTTGGCGCAGGAGATCAAGATCAAGGAGGCGCTGGCGGAACTCTCCGGCGAGGTGATCGCCAGCGCCTACGATATTGCCGCCGTCGCCGGCAAGATTCTGGAAAAGGCCAAGCTTTTCACCACCAGCGCCCACGGTTACGTGGGCTCCGTGGAGCCGAGGAGCGGAAATCTGTTTTGTCATACCTTTACCCCCATGCTGGAATCCTCCTGTCTGGTGCAGGGGGAGGATCGGAAAGTCGAGTTCCCGCCGGGCGAAGACGGCAGATATCCGGCCCTGTGGGGGTATGGGCTCAACGAAAAGAAGGCGTTTTACAGCAATGCCCCGGCTGAACATCCCGCGACCCGCGGGTGTCCGCCCGGCCATGTTCCGGTGGAGCGTTTTCTCTCCGTGCCGGTGATGCTGGGCGGCGAACTGGTGGGGCAGATTGCCCTGGCCAATCCGCAACGGCCGTATACGGACCAGGATCTTGGGGGAGTGGAGCGCCTTGCCGGCTATTTCGCCCAGGTGGTGAATATTTCCCGGGCCACCGCCGAACGGGACAAGCTCATGGCCGACCTGCGGCAGGCCCAGAAGATGGAGGCGGTGGGAACCCTGGCCGGAGGCGTGGCCCACGACTTCAACAACATGCTGACCCCGATACTCGGCTATACCGAACTGGCCATGTTCCAGCTGCCCGAGGGCGACAAGCTGCGGGAAAATCTTGCCGAGGTGCAGAAGGCCGCGCATCGGGCCAAAGGCCTCGTGCAGCAGATCCTGACCTTCAGCCGGCAAAAGGGGCAGGAGCTCGTCTGCATTCAGCTCCATCCGGCCCTGAAGGAGTGTCTGAAGATGCTGCGTTCCTCCCTGCCCACGACCATCGAGATCAGGGAAAATATCCGCACCGATTGCGGGAAAGTTCTGGCCGATCTCACCCAGGTGCAGCAGGTGCTCATCAACCTCTGCACGAACGCGGCCCATGCCATGGAGGAAAAAGGCGGGATTCTCGAAGTGGTTCTCGAAGAGGTGGAACTTACCCAGGCGGACGCTGTAGCCCATGGCAATCTGCGACCTGGGAAATATCTGCGCCTCATCGTCAACGACAGCGGCTGCGGCATGGACAGAGCAACCCAGGAGCGGATTTTCGAGCCGTACTTCACCACCAAGGAGCAGGGTAAAGGCACCGGTCTTGGTCTTGCCCTGGTGCACGGGATCGTCAAGGGCCACGGCGGGATCATTTCTCTCTATAGCGAGCCGGGCAGAGGATCCTCTTTTAAAATTTATCTCCCTGTCTGCTGCGACGCCGAGGGAGAGAAGCAGACAGGGACGACGAATTGTTCGATTCCCAGGGGGGCTGAGCGGGTGCTCCTGGTTGATGACGAGGAACAGGTTTTAAAGATGTTGCAGGAGATGGTGGAGTTCCTCGGCTATCGCGTGACGTCCTTTTCCGACAGCGGGCAGGCCTGGGAAGCCTTTGAAAAACACCCTGAGAATTTTGACCTGGTCGTCACCGATCAGACCATGCCCGGCCTTACCGGCGGTGTGCTTGCCGGAAAAATGTTGCGGCTCAAGCCGCAAATTCCGATTATTCTCTGTACCGGCTTCAGCGAGGCGGTGAGCGAGGAAAAGGCCCGGGAGATCGGGGTGCGCGCATATCTGATGAAGCCGGTGGTGGTCTCTGATCTGGCCCGTGCCCTGCGCAGGGCCTTGGACGGCAAGGAGGGGTGATGGGGACGGCAAAGGGCGTTCTTGTTGTTTTGGGGAGGAGAAAATGAAGGTCGCCACCGCTGAACAGATGCGACGTTGTGAGGCACTGGCGATCGCGGAATACGGGATTTCTGGCCTTGCCCTGATGGAAAACGCGGGCCGGGGAACGGTGGAGGCCATGGCGCGCCGATTTTCCCCCCTTGCCGGCAAGAAGGTGCTGCTCTTCACCGGCCCGGGAAACAATGGCGGCGACGGGTTCGTGATCGCCCGGCATCTTCTTGAGCAGGGGGCGCAGCCGCAGGTGGTGAGCCTGGTCGGGCTGGAAACGCTGCGCGGGGATGCCGCCGCGAACCGGGATCGGTTGCAACTGCTTCCCATTCCCTTGCAGATCTGTCAGTCCACGGAGGATCTGCCCTGGGTGGAGCGGCTGGTGGCTGACAGCGATCTGGTGGTGGACGCCCTTCTGGGCACCGGTCTCGCCAGGGAAGTGACAGGGATCTTTGCGGCGGTGATCCGCGTCATCAACGGGGGCCGTGCCCCGGTGGTGGGGGTCGACATCCCTTCCGGGCTGGACAGCGATACCGGTCTCCCGCAGGGCCGCTGTGTGCGGGCGCAGCTGACCTGTACCTACGGATTGGTGAAGTTGGGGCAGCTGCAGCCGCCGGGCAAGGATTACGTGGGGGAGCTGGCTGTTGTCGACATCGGCATCCCGCCGGAGGTGGTGGCCAGGGTGGGAATCGCTCCCGATCTCCTCGACGCCGTTACAGTGCGGCCCTGGGTGCCCATGCGGCGGGGCGCCGCGCATAAAGGGACTTTCGGGCATCTGCTGGCTATTGCCGGCTCGGAGGGAAAGGCTGGCGCCGCCATCCTCTGCGCCCTGGGGGCTCTTCGTTCCGGGGTCGGTCTTGCCACCCTGGCTGTGCCCCAGGCGCTCAACGCCATCCTGCAGGACGGGGTGCCGGAGGCCATGACCCTGCCCCTGCCTTTTTCCCGGCGCTGTTTTTCCGATGCGGACTACGACGAGGTACTGGCCGCCTGCAAGGGCAAGAGGGCCGTGGCGGTGGGGCCCGGACTCGGTCAGGCCGAGGAAACCGGCCGGCTCATGCTGAAGATGTATGCCGAACTGCCGCTTCCCATGGTGGTGGACGCCGACGGCTTAAACCTCCTGGCCGGCACTCCTGCTTTGTTGGCGGGTGTCTCCGCTCCCCGCATTCTCACCCCGCATCCCGGGGAAATGGCGCGTTTGGCCGGTCGTGCCACCGGCGAGATTCAAGAAGACCGTCCGGCGGTTGCCGCGGAGTTTGCCCGGCGGCATGGGGTTTTTATCGTTCTCAAGGGGGCGGCCACGGTGGTTGCCGCGCCGGACGGGAGGCTGGCCGTGAACTCCACCGGCAATCCCGGCATGGCCGCCGGCGGCATGGGGGATGTCCTCACCGGTCTTGTCGCCGGTCTGCTCGCCCAGGGGGTGGCGCCCTGGGAGGCCTGTTGTCTCGCGGTTTATGTGCATGGCCGGGCGGCGGATCGGCTGAGGCAGGCGGGTATGCCTTTTGGGTTTCTCGCCAGCGAAGTGGCTGCGGAAATTCCCGCGGCCTTTCAGGATGTGCTTGCCTCCTGCTGACGGGCATGGGAAAATAAGTCAGTCGCGGTTTCCGACGGTGGCTGCGGGAAGAAATCTTCCTGTCGCCCTGTCGGTTGAGCCGGATCACATTAAAAAAAAACGCCGTTTTTACCCGCGGCGTCCTGAAAGGGGAGATAACAATGTTGCTTGCCAAGGAAATCATGGCGAAAAAGGTTGTCACCGTGCCTCCTGATCTGCCGGTGGAAAAGCTGGCCGCAATTCTCTGGGAGCATCGGATCAACGGCGCCCCTGTGGTCGATGGGGGTGGAAAGCTTGTCGGGGTGGTGACGGAAAGCGATCTGGTTGACCAGAGCAAACGGTTTCATATTCCCACGGTCATTTCCATTCTCGATTCGGTGATCTTCCTTGACCGGGCCAAAACGGTGGAAAAGGAGATCGGTAAAATGACCGGCTCAACGGTGCAGGATATCTGCTCGCAAAATCCCATCACCATCGAGGAAGAAACCCCGCTGGATGAAATCGCCACCATCATGGCGGAAAAGAATGTCCACACCCTGCCGGTGTTGAGAGATGGCGCGCTGGTGGGGGTGGTCGGCAAGGCGGATATCATCCGCACCTTGGCCAGGGCTTAGACCGGGAGCGCGTAGCCGGCCTTAATCCTGTAATCTCACCTGCAGCAGGCCGCGCACCGAGTTGCCCAGATAGATGGCCTCCGCCTGCTCAAGGTCCTGCCTGGTCAACACCGCCTCCCGCACCGGCAGGGGGGAGTGTTCGATGAGATGCCTGCGCAAGACGCCGTTCAGCAAACCGCATTCGACGGGCGGTGTCTGGAAGGCGTCTTTTGTTTGGATAAAGATGTTGCTGATGCTCCCCTCGGTGACCTCCCCCCTGGTGTTGGTGAAGAGCACCTCGTAACAGCCCTCGGCCGTCGCGGCATGTCGTTCCGCGTCGTAGAGGTCGCGCAGGGTGGTCTTATGATAGAGGTGGGAGGAGGCCGGGTCGGTCCGGCTTTTGGAAAAACGGACCCTGGGGAGTTCGTTGGCCGGCAGCCGGGCGGGTGGCAGGTGCAGTGGCGCCGGACTCGCGCATTCGCCGGCCACGAGGGAAAGTTCGCCGTCCTTGGCCAGGGTCAGCCGGACCCGCATGGGGGATTGGCTGAACCGGGCGGCAAGTTCGCTCAGGCGGGCAACGATCTTTTCCCGGTCGCAGGGGTAAAGAAAGTGCCTTGCCGATTCCTCCAGGCGATCGAGGTGCTCCCCCAGCAGCCAGAAGCCGCTTTCCGGCCGCCAGAGCATGGTTTCGATGAGCAGGAAAGGAAGGGCCGGCTCACTGAGGAACCTGCCCTTGAGCAGGCATTCCTGCCATTCCTGATGGGGATCGGAGTCGTAGACCACCCCGGAGCCGATGCCCATTTCGCCCTTTTTTCCGGCAAGCCGCAGGGTGCGGATGGGGACGTTGAAGGTGGCCTGCCCGGAAGGGGCGATGAAGCCGATGGCTCCTGTGTAGACGCCGCGCGACTCCTTCTCAAGCTCCCGGATGATTTCCATGGTGCGGATCTTGGGCGCGCCGGTGACGGATCCACAGGGGAAAAGTGCCCTGAACAGGGCTGAGAGCGGCGTTTCGGCGGGCAGCATCCCCTCGATGCTCGAAGTCATCTGATGCAGGGTTTCATACGTTTCAACGTCGAAAAGCGAGGTCGTTCTGACGGAGCCGGATCTGCAGATGCGGCCAAGGTCGTTGCGCAACAGATCGACGATCATCACGTTTTCGCTGCGGTTTTTGCTGTCGTGCTTCAGAAAGCGGGCGAGTTCGTGATCTTCCTTGGGATAGCGTCCCCGTTTCACGGTTCCCTTCATGGGCCGCACGGTGCAGCGTCCATCCTTCTTCTTGAAGAAAAGCTCCGGGGAAAACGACATCATGCGTTGCTCGCCCCGGCGGAGATAGGCGCCAAAGGAAACGCTCTGGTTCCGGCGCAGGGCCGTGTAGAGTGCTTCCGGTGAGCCGGCAAGATCGAAAAGAAGCTTGAAGGTGTAGTTGACCTGATAGGTGTCGCCGGATTCTATATACCGTTTGAGGTGGGCAAGGGCGGCAATGTAATCGGCCTGCGTCAGGTTCGGGCGCAACCGTTCGACGGAACAGGTGCGCGGCGGCGCGGCTGTTGTCGAGAGGGGCCAGGGGCCGGCGCCCTTGAATGTGCCGGTTCCATGTTCGTAGATATGCGGCGCCGGGAAAACCCCGAAGCAGGCCAGGGGCTGGCTGCCCCGGGGTTTCAGTTTCGCAAGGGCGGGTTCGAGAAGGTATCCGAATTCATAGGCCAGCCAGCCGGCCAGGTAATAGCCTTGTTTCAGAAAGGCGTTCGCCCGCTGGAAAAAATTGTCCGGGTCGTCGTCGGCATGGCAGAGGAGATATGTGGTCGGCTTCAGAAAGAGGTAGGAGTGGTCTTCGTCCTCCGTTATCCTGGTTGTTTCCAGGAAAATAAACTCCTCCTCCTCGGTCAGCGTGTTGAGGAGCCGGGCCAGGGCGGTGTCGGTCAGGGGGAGAGGCATAGGGGCTCTGGGATTTTTTGAAAAGGGTGCCTTTCTTTGTGGCAAGAGGTCACGGAGTTCTTATCCTTTACCGGCTTGCCCGCGGTTAAGCAAGGCAAAAAAACAAGGTCCGGCCACGCGCCGTTCGCCCCGTGATTTTTCACCGCAAAGGCGCACTTCACCTTGCGGGAACCCCAGGAATATTTTATAAAAAAGTTTCGGAAGTTGATGAAAATTGCTCTGTCCTGAGCTTGGCTGCATAATTTTTTAAGGAGGATATCCCTGTATGTTGATTAAAGATTGGATGGCAAAAGATGTCCTGACCGTGGACGAGAATACCTCTTTGATGCGTGCCACCCGGATCATGAAGGAAAACGGCATCCGCCGCCTGCCGGTGGTTTCCCATGGGAAGTTGATCGGGATTGTCACGGACCGCGATGTGAAAGATGCCTCTCCTTCCAAGACAACCTCGCTTGATATCCACGAATTGTACTACCTGCTTTCTGAAATGAAGGTGAAGGATGTCATGACCGCGAATCCGTTGACCCTGAGCTTGGATGAGACCCTGGAAAAAGCCGCGCTGGTTATGCTTGAGGGCAAGATTTCCGGCCTGCCGGTGGTGGATGCAGTCGGCAATCTTGTCGGTCTGCTCAGTGAGACCGATGTCCTGCGCGGGTTCATCCACAGCACCGGCATCAAGGATGGGGCCATCCAGTTTGTCCTCGATCTGCCTGATGCCCCGGGTTCGGTGACCAAGGTTATCGAAAGCCTCCGTCAGTACAATACCCGGGTGATCAGCATCCTCACCTCCTTTGAGGATGCGCCGGAAGGCAAGAAGCGGGTGGCGATCCGGGTTATCTCCGATGATGAGGCCAAGGCCGAGCAGGTGACCAAGAATCTGAAAGAGTCCTTTACCGTTGTTTATTGCGGCAAGGACGAGTTGAAAAATCTGCCCCGGAAACGGGCTGTCTGACTTTTACCTTGCAAGGCGCATTTTAAGCCCTGCCTCCGGAGTCCACGGATGGCGGGGCTTTTTTTATGGTGCGAGGGGTTCGGTCGCTTCTTTGCCGTCGGAAAATTCCCCGCCAAGCTCCTCATTATCAAAGATGTCCTCTGCCTGGGGGGGAGTTTGCCAGGGGAGTTGCTCCTCCTTGAACGCCTCCAGGGAGATGTCGGCCCCCTCCATGCTGAGGCCGCGAAGTCCGGTGCTGTTGTCCAGCGGCAGAATGACGATGCCGGGGGGGACTTTGAACCCTCCGGTAACGGGGTAGCGTTGCGTCGCCTGCTTCATGAAGTCGAGCCAGATCGGGGCGGCTGCCTTGCCGCCGGTTTCCGTGGCGCCCAGGGGGATTTTCTGGTCGTGTCCCACCCAGACGCAGGTTGCGATTTCAGGCGTGTAGCCGACAAACCAGGCATCCATGTTCTGGTCGGTGGTCCCGGTTTTTCCGGCTGCGGGAACTCCCAGCTCCCGAACTCCTTTCCCGGTTCCCTCCTCGATAACTCCCTCCAGAAGTCTCGTGACCTGATAAGCGGTGCGGGCATCCATGGCCTCGCTGAACTGGGGCCGTTGCTGCTCCAGGACCCTGCCGCTGCCGTCGACAATTTTTTCAATGAAGATGGGGGTGGGCAGTTTGCCGCCGTTGGCAAAGGCGGTGTAGGCGCGGGTCAATTCCAGGGGGGACACCCCTGAGGAGCCGAGGGCCAGGGAAAGATTTTTCAGCAGCGGCGAGGTGATCCCCAGTCTGCGGGCCAGATCAATGGCGTTGGCAATACCGATTTTTTGAAGAATCTTGATGGTCACGATGTTGCGGGAGTGCACCAGGGCGTTGCGGAAGGAGGTGGGGCCCGAAAAGGTGTTGTCGAAATTTTTGGGTTCCCAGTGTTCGCCGGCGCTTGCCCCGCGCAGCTGGAGGGGTTCGTCCACGATCATGGTGGCGGGAGTCATCCCCTGTTCAAGGGCTGCCGCGTAAATAACGGGCTTGAAGGCGGAGCCCGGCTGGCGGCGGGCCTGGGTGGCCCGATTGAACTGACTTCTGCCGAAATCCGTACCGCCGACCAGGGCCTTGACCAACCCGGTCTTTACTTCCATTGCCACCAGGGCCGCCTGCGGCAGGGTTGCGGTCCGGGTGGCGGAGTTCTGCCGGATCACCCATTTTGCCGTGCCCCGTTTGATCGCCATCACCGCTGCTTTTTGCAGCTCCGTGTCGAGCGTTGTGTAGATGCGCAGGCCGCCGGAGAGCAGCATTTCGCTACCGTAGGTGTTTTCCACATAGCTGCGCACATGCTGCAGGTAATAGCTGTTTTCTTCCGGGAATTCCTGATCCGAGCCCCAGAACAGCGTCTGGGCAAATGATTTTCTCGCCTGGGTCGGGGTGATGTAACCCTCTTCGGCCATACGGTTCAGGACGTAAGCCTGTCTGCGTTTGGCCAGTTTGAAATGGCGGAATGGAGAGTAGCGGCTGGGGGCCTGCGGCAGGCCGGCAAGCAGTGCCATTTCGGCAAGGTTCAGTTCCTGCACATGTTTGCCGAAGTAAACCTGGGCCGCGGCTTCCACCCCGTGGGCGCCGCTGCCAAGATAGATCTGGTTGAGGTAGATGTGCAGGATTTCTTCCTTGCTCAAGGCCTTGTCTATCCGATAGGCGAGAATTGCTTCCTTGATTTTGCGGGAATAGGTTTTTTCAGGGGATAGCAGCAGGGCTCTCGCAACCTGCTGGGTGATGGTGCTGCCCCCCTGTCCGCGCTCGCCAAAACGGATGTTGTGGATAAGTGCCCGGATCACGGACCATGCGTCAACGCCACTGTGTTGATAAAAACGGGAGTCTTCCGCCGCCACGAAGGCCTGGGGAAGCAGAGGCGGCATCCGGGAAAGGGGGACAACGGTCCGGTTCTGTCTGAACAGACGTGCCACGGGCCGGCGGGCCGCATCATATATATAGGAAGAGGTTGCCGGCCTGTAGTTGGAAAGCGAGCTGATTGCCGGAATATTGAGGGAGATGAAGAGGTAGAAGGTGCCTGCAATGCACAGGGTAAGCACAAAGCTTACCGCAAGCAGGAGTATGGTGAGTTGGATATGGTTCCAAATCCTGATCTTTGTGGGAGGGCGCGGAGCACTCTGTTGCGGCTGCTTGCGGATAGGTTTGGCTGGGGGCACTGTAACCCTTTGTCCCTTGGCTCGTTGAGTACATGATGGTCGAAAATTTCTGTAATAATACAGGGCTGCTTGTGGCAGGTCACGATGTTTTTTTGGGAAGTGGCGCCGGAGGGCCTGCTTGAGGGGTCTGTAAATGACAAAGGATCACGGGCCGCCACCCGGGATCCTTTGTTGAGGGGAAGGGAAGATGGAATGAGAAGAACCGTTCGGGAACGGAAAGACAGAAGGTCGTTTGTCTGGTTCTCACTTGGCCCCAGGGGGCCTGTTCTCCCTTATGGATTCTGTAAAAGCAATTGGTGTGCCAGAATTATTTGTTTGTGGAGAATTATGGCGGTTTTTTTGAGATGTCATTTTGTTCCAATTGGTTAGATCATGGCTTTTCCTTGTTTCGCTCTTGTGCCCCATGTTGTCGGAAGGAGGAAGTTGTACGCTGATGGCGCATTATGATCCATACGGCTTGGTTTTGTATGCTCATTTTGCGTCATGAAGGGTATTTTTGGGAATGCCCGTGGTGTCTGGGGAAGGGATTTTTGCCGCTGGTGAGTGGAACTTTCTGAAATCAAAGAAGATTTTTTTATTTCATTATCTGTTTGTTTTTTAAGATTTTTTTGGTTAAATCTCTGCCTGAATGGGTTGTCAAGAAAAGTCGATATTCGCTTTCCCTGTTTTTGCGCAATGCCTCAGTGGGCTTAAATCGAATCATGAAAGTATCAAAAACTGGAATATCGAAAGAATAAAAACTTGACAATGGTGTTTTCCATTTTTTAAATTGAGGTAGGTTTTGAACTTGGTGGGGGCAAAAATTCCCCCGAATTTTTTAGAATGGAAAATCTCAACAAAAGGAGGGCCCGGGGAGAGAGAAATACAAGGTAAATCGATGCAGGGATTCGTCCGGGACCGCCATTCCGTTCGAGTCTACGATGAACCAATAGCCTGGAAGATCAGGTTGTTTGATTGAGGAGAAAAAAGATGGAAGGTCTACTGTTTTTAGCTTTTTGGATCGGGTGTTCAGCGCTCCATACCTTATTTGATCTCAAAATCAAACCGTTGATCCAGGCCAATGAGGAAACGTTGCCCTGAAAACCTCTTAGGAGGGTAACGAGTAAGGTTTTCATCATTCTGGATTACATGAAGATCAAATAATTTCAAAAGGAGTGTTGTCCCATGAATAACTTCTTAACAAATGTTCTGCCGCAGGAGGGAGGGCTTGAGGCCGCCCCTTCCCGCCCCTACAACGCCACCATTGCCATTGGTGGTTTTCTTGCCGCTCTTGGTCTGGCTGCCGGGCTTCATGCCATGTACATCGGCCACGAGCATGCCTACGGCGTTACCCGCGAGGTCCCCTGGGGCCTTCTGATTGCCGCCTATGTTTTCTTTGTTGTAACCTCCACCGGTTTGTGTCTGGTGTCTTCCATTGGCCACGTGTTTGGCGTTGAGGCCTTCAAGCCCATTGCCAAGCGTTCCGTGTTCATGGCCATCATGACCATCATCGCGGGCTTTTTCGTGATCGGCTTCGAGATCGAGAATCCCTGGCGCATGCCCATCTATAACATGCTTTCCCCCAACCTCACCTCGAACATCTGGTGGATGGGGACTCTGTATGGCGCCTATCTTTTCTTCATGCTGGTCGAGTTCGCCTTGCTCCAGTTGGAGAACCATAAGGTTGCCGGCATGTTCGGCCTGATGGGTGTTGTCGCCGGTATCGCCGCGCACAGCAACCTCGGCGCCGTGTTCGGACTTCTTGGTGGCCGTGAGTTCTGGCATGGTCCGTACATGCCCATCTACTTCATTACCTCCGCGATGATGTCCGGTTGCGCGGCGGTTATTTTTTTCCACTGGCTCGGTTACCGCGCAAACGGCTGGAAGATGAGCCAGCAGCTCGAGAACTCCCTGCAGGCCACCGCCAAGCTTGGTGCCACCCTGATTGCCGTCATCATGTTTTTCACCACCTGGAAAATGATCTCCGGCATCAGCGGTCAGCCGCCAGGAAAGTATGAGGCCATGATGTCCCTGGTCAGCGGCCCCTATGCCGTGAACTTCTGGCTCGGCGAGATCATGCTGGGCATGGTTATCCCCTTTGTGATGATTCTGGCAGCCAGGGCAAAGAACCTGCCGGTTCTTTTCTGGGCTTCTGTTTCCAGTGTCGTAGGTATTTTCTTCATGCGCTACGATCTGGTGGTTGTCGGTCAGATTGTCCCGCATTTCCATGGGCTGGGCGTCGTCGATCTTCCGGAGCTGTTCTCATACACCCCCTCTCTGCATGAAATCGCCATCACCGCAGGCGCAATGGGCCTCTGTGTGATGGGTTTCTTCATGGGTGAGCGGCTGTTCAAGGGGCATCTTTCCGAGGATCACTAAGTACAGCCCAAAGGAGAAAAGGACTATGGTGGCCAAGAAAAAAACGGCCATCCAGCCTTTGCGGCCTGATTTGCCAATATACCCCATAGGGGTGGCAGCAAAGCTGTTGGATGTTCATCCGAGGACACTTCGTATCTACGAAGCAGAAGGACTGATTCATCCCCAACAAAAGGGATCCCGAAGGCTGTACTCCCTGAATGACATCAAGTGGATATCATGTTTGCGTTCCATGATCCACGATCAGGGGATCAGTATCCCGGGGCTGAAAAGGTTGTTGGCGCTCGCTCCCTGCTGGGAGATAGCCGAATGTCCGGCCGAGGTGCACGAGATCTGCGAATCCCGCATCGATAATGCGGTGCCGCGCTCGTTGCGGGTGGCTGGAGATGAGGTGGCCGAAAAAAAAGCGAAAGCGGCCGACCGGGCGAAAAAAGGTACCGGTTCTGGCCGCAAAAAACAGGTCGGGCGCAGTTGATACAGTTGGTCAGTAACGAGTAACAGGCAAAAAAAGGCCGGAGGGGTTTCCTCTCCGGCCTTTTTTGCTGTGTGCGATGGGAGCAGCCTCAGTCAAGTTCCTCGTCAAATGGGCTTTTGAGTCCATAGCGTTGGATCTTGCGTCGCAGGGTGTCCTTGGAGATCTTCAGTTCGCGGCAGGTCGCCATTCGCCGCCACTGGTTGCGCTCCAGGGATTGGAAAATCGCCTGTTTTTCGATATCTTCCAGGGGTTGCGGCTTGTGCATGGGGATGACTCCCGGCTGGAGGCACTCGTTTTCCTTGGGGGCAAAGGGCTCGGGCAGATGCTCGGGCTGGATGAATCCGCCGTGGCAGAGAATGAAGGAGTACTCGATGATGTTTTCGAGTTCGCGGATGTTGCCCGGGAAGTTGTAGCGCATGAGGATGCCTAAGGCGGTGTCGGAGATGCCGACAATGTCCTTGCCCTGTTGGGCGCTGAACTGTTTGGTGAAGTGTTCGGCGAGCATGGGGATGTCTTCCATGCGCTCCCGCAGGGGAGGGAGATTGATTTTCACGACGTTCAGGCGGTAGAAGAGATCCTCCCGGAAGTTCCCCTCCTGGACAAGGGTCTGCAGGTCGCGGTTGGTGGCGGCAATGATCCGGACATCCGCCTTTACCGGTTTGTTTGAGCCCAGGGGTTCATAGACTTTTTCCTGGAGCACCCGGAGGAGCTTCACCTGGAGAGCGGCCGGGATGTCGCCGATTTCGTCCAGGAAAAGAGTACCTTTTTCCGCTGTGGCGAAGCGGCCCGGGCGGTCGTGCTTCGCGTCGGTGAAGGCGCCTGCCTTGTAGCCGAAGAGTTCCGATTCGAGCAGGGTTTCCGGCAAGGCGCCGCAGTTGACCGCGACAAAGGGGCCCTTGCTGCGTTGGCTGGAATTGTGGATGGCCCGGGCTACCAGTTCCTTGCCTGTTCCCGATTCGCCGAGCACCAGGACGTTGCTCTCGCTGTGGGCGATTTCCGGCAGGATGTTGAAGATGCGCTGCATGGAGGCGCTTTTGCTGATGATTTCCCCGAAGGTGTAGCGGCGGGAAAGCTGCTTGCGCAGTTCCGCCACCACGCTGAGGTCGCGAAAGGTTTCCACGCCGCCGATGACGTTGCCTTCGTGGTCGAGCAGGGGGGCCGCGCTGATGCTGATGGGGATCTGTCTGTCCTCGATGTCGCGGATAAAGATGGAGCGGTTGGCCACGGGCCTGCCGCTGTACAGGCTTTGCGCAATGGCGCAGTTTTCGCCGCAGATGCTGGAGTGAAAAACATCGCTGCAGGACTTGCCGATGGCATCCTCCCGCTTCCAACCGGTGATCGCTTCGGCCCCCCTGTTGAAGGAGGTGATCTTCCAGTTGCGATCCACCGTGAAAACACCGTCGGCGATGCTTTCCAGAACCAGATCCTTGGTCATGACCGAGGTGAGATCCCGGAAGGTTTCCACGCCGCCGATCACATCTCCCTCCGGATCCGTGAGGGGGGAGGCGCTGATGCTGATGGGAATGGTGTTGCCGTCCTTGCCCTTGATGAAGATGGAGCGGTTGCCGATGGGGGTGCCGCTTTCCACGCTTTGCGCAAGGATGCAGGTGTCGCCGCAGATGCTGGAGTGGAAGATGGCGCTGCAGGACTCGCCGATAACCTCTTCCCTTTTCCAGCCGGTGATCTGTTCGGCTGCCCTGTTGAAGGAGGTCAGTTTCCAGTCGCGATCAACGGTGAAAACGCCGTCGGCGATACTCTCCAGGATAAGGTCCTGCTGCATGCTGGCGGTGACATCGCGGAAGGTCTCCACCCCGCCGATGACTTCCCCTTCCGGACCAACAAGAGGAGCGGCGCTTATGCTGACCGGAATGGTGCGGCCGTTTTTGCCCCGAATGTAAATGGAACGGTTGACGATTGATTTGCCCTCGCGCACGCTCAGGGCCAGAATGCAGTCCGCGCCGCAGATGCTGGAGTGAAAGATTTCATGGCAGGAAGCTCCCACAACATCCTGGGCGTTCCAGCCGGTGATCTGCTCGGCGGCTTTGTTGAAAGAGGTGATGCGAAAGTGCTTGTCCACGGTAAAAACGCCATCGGCGATGCTGTCGAGCACCAGAGAGTTGTTCTGGCTCGGGTCCGCAGCGTTTCGCATGGCGATGATTGCGCCGGAAAGTTTCCCTGTACCGTCGGGGATGGGAATCGCCGTTACCAGGGCTATGGTGGATTCTTCGCTGTTCGGCTTTTTCATCACCACGCTGAAGTTGTGCATGGCGCGGCCGGAGGCAAGCGGGCCATAAAGACTGCAGAGGGCATCCAGTCCGCCGGCGCCGCTGAATGCATCACGGCAACTTTTCCCGATGAGATCGCCGGTGGCCAGGCCCAAAAGTTTCTCGGCCTCCTTGTTGAAAGAGGTGATCTGCCAATTTTCATCCACCGTAAAAACAGCTTCTTGGACAACAGGGGCGGTGGCTGCGGGGGGGGCTTGTGTTTTCATTGCCTGTCGGAGGGTAGAGGGTCTTGACTGTATCAGTCCTGGAGTTCGAATTCCATTTTTTGGGAGTGTAAATATAGCAAATAAAATAAGACTATGCTTGCAGAAAGGGAGAATTACCGAGTTTTCTCCCTGGGGCAGAGCGTGTTTTCGTTTGGGGCAGCCTGTTCGGGAAGCTGGGAATCGTGAGGGTATCCGGGTTGGTAAAAAATTGTCTTGACATGCGGGTTTGTCAAATTAGAATACCCAGAATTTACAACCTGGCAATTAAGGAAGTGGTTAATTGCTTAACTTCCTTCTGGGGCATCAAAATTCTGGGAGGGTGGAAGAGGTCGAGCACCCTTCTGAAATACAGTTGAGGAGACGAGAGGATGAAGATTAGTGATCTTGAAAAACTCAAAAACGAAGGTGTTGAAACCCTTCCTTCTGAGGAGAGGCGCCGTTTTTTGCGGTTTGGTCTGGCTGTAACCGGTGTCTTTGTCGGGGGCTCTGTTTTGTCGTTGACCTCTGCGCGTGATGCCCAGAGTGCCATGGGGCCGGTGCCTGCCGCCGGAAAATTTCCCTACAAGCCCCATTATACCATGGTCATGCGGCAGAATCGCTGCATCGACTGCGAACGTTGCATGGAAGCCTGTGTTGCCACCAACAATGTTCCCTCCTATGGCTACCGGACCAAGATCATGGAGCAGGAGCGGGATATCGCGCGGGGTGAAAAAGAGCGTGTTTTCATGCCGGTGCTCTGCAACCACTGCAACCGTCCTCCCTGCGTGCGGGTCTGCCCTACCACCGCCACTTACAAAGACAAGACCAACGGCATCGTCATGATGGACTATAAGCGCTGCATCGGTTGCAAGACCTGCATGGCGGCCTGTCCGTACAATGCCCGTTATTTCAAGGAAGAAAATCGTGCTGTCGACAAATGCAACTTCTGCGTTGATACCCGCCTTGCCAAAGGGGAAAAGAAGACAGCCTGCGCTGCCGCCTGTCCGGCTGGTGTGCGTGTTTTCGGGGATCTTACCGACTTCGACAGCGAGGCGTACCAGCTGATCCACAGGCCCGAGAAGGTGGTGTGGGTTCTGCGGCCCGAAACCGGCGCCATGCCGAACGTGTTCTACGTGAACGACTAAATTTTCATCAGTAGAGAGGAAGACAATGAAGCGCAATAACAAGAGCGTATTGAATATGTTGACCATGCTGGCCGCCGCGGGTCTCCTTGTTTTTTCAAGCCTTTCCTTTGCCGAGGAAGCATACGATGAGGATACCTATGGTCCCAAGGCTCCCATCGTCTGGGCGAAGCCGGTGAAGGGAGTTGTGTTCCTGCATAAGACCCACACCATGGATGCAGGTCTTGACTGTGACAGCTGTCACAACGGTGAGATGTTTGAAATGGCCGCCGGTACTGCGGAACAGAATGAGGATTTCACCATGGAGTCGCTTTACAAGGGGAAATACTGCGGTGCCTGCCATGACGGCCAGACCGCCTTTGCTTCCAATACCCGTTGCACCACCTGTCATGTGGGCGTAAAGGGGTATAACCGTTTGACCGGCGCAGCCCCGCAGGGGGAGGCCGGCGGCAAGCATTAAGTTTTAGCAACTGAAACCGGTGCCCGCGGCCCTTAAGCTTTTCCGCGGCCACTGGAAATGTGTATCTGAGCGGAAGTCCTTGCTGGGCTTCCGCTTTTTTTGTGCCATCCGCAGTCTGGCCAACCGGCTGGTCAGTATTGTCAAATTAAAGGATAACTTGGTTTTTAGTTCTCTTCTGATTCATGAAAACCACCTTCTTTCTTCTTCTGTCTTTGTGCGGTTCGGCCAGGATGGTGTCAATCGAAGCTGATTCATTGAAAACTTCAGAATTTCCCCCTTGATGTCACGGTGATTTGGCATGGTTGGGCAAAATATTCTGGAAAAGGTTTTGTCGGGGGTTTTCTGCCCTGTGTGGCTCAATCTTCGCCATTGGTGGAATTCTCAGTGGTTATCTTGTTGAATTTTTTAATTTTTTGATTGTGTCGGCCAGGCGATTTCCCAACTCCGCTGGCGCGCACCCCCCTTGGTGTCCGCTCCTTCCTGTTTAGTCTATCTTGTTGTTTTTTCATATTTTTTATCCAATTTTCTTTTTGAGCGATCCTCGCTGGCACTGGGCTTTTTTTGCGTCTTTGCGCTGCGGCTTGTGTGCGCAAAATGAGCCAATCGCGGTAAATTATCTGAAACCCGTTTTGTTCCGAATGTATTGCAAATGAACAGAGACAGATTTCTAACTTGTTGCAACTAGAAGCAAAACGCGTTTTTCGAAATTTTCATGGGGGCAGTTTGGTCGCTTGGCACGGCCATTGCTATATTGACTTTTCGACATGGGACACAACGCGGAAAAAGCCTGTTGAATTCAGTGAAACAATACGCAAGAAAGGAGGTGACCGGGGAGAGGGAGCAAAAGAGATTCTGGGAGGAATTACTCCTCAATCAAACGGGTGGCGGCCCGAAAAAGTAGACCTTCCACGGAATTTTTTTAGCAGCACCGACAGACAGTGAGCTGAATTTGATTTTTACAGAATAGAAAAATAACTCCCGGGCCGGGAGTGGGTTATCAAATAAAGTATCAATAAATACGTATCAATCTTAGGGAGGAAAAATCATGTTGAACACATTTTCTATCGCTGAGGTGGCTGAGGAGAAGGTTGCGACCCCGACCGTCACCAAGGCTACCATTCTTTGCGCGGTTCTCGCCGCCGTTGGTATTGGCGCAGGCCTCTATGCCCAGGTGGTGGGGCATGAGCATGCATTCAACAATACCCGTGAAATGCCCTGGGGCATTCTTATTGCCAACTATGCTTATTTTGCCATCATCTCCACCGGTCTTTGTTTGCTCGCTGTTTTGAGCCATGTTTTCGGCAGCAATCGGCTTACCCCGCTTGCCAATCGGATGGTTTATCTTTCGATCGCCGTCATCTTCGGTGGGTTTGCCATCATCGGCCTTGAGCTCGAGAATCCGCATCGTATGCTTCTCTATAATATGCTTTCACCCAATCTGACCTCCAATATCTGGTGGATGGGAACCCTGTACAGCATGGCGGTCGGTTTCATGTTTGTGGAATTTTACCTGATCCTTACCAAAAAATATTCCCTGGCCGTAACCCTCGGTGTTTGTGGCGCTCTGGCCGAGCTTGCGGCAAATACCAACCTCGGTGCGGTTTTTGCGACCCTTTCCGCGCGTCCCTTCTGGTACGGATCCCAGCTGCCGGTTTACTTTCTTGCCTCTGCGGTAATGACCGGTTCCGCTGCAATCATCATGTTCACCAACTGGGCATATAAGATGCGTGGTGAAGAGATGAGCCAGACCACCAAAGATGGCCTGCAGGGCGCTGGCAAGGTCATGTTCACCACCCTGATTCTCCTTATGGTTGCCACCGCCTGGAAGTTCATCTCTGCCTTTGTCGGCGGCACTGAGGAAGCCCGTCTGGCCGCCCTGAGCCTTCTTCAGGGTCCCCTGGCCACCAACTTCTGGGTATTTGAAACCGTGGTCGGCATGCTGGCTCCCATCGCAATTATGACCCTTTCCCGCATGAAGAGCATGCAGGCGCTTTCGGCAGCGGCTCTCATGGTACTGGTTGGCGCATACTTCCAGCGTTACGATATCGTTGTCTCCGGTCAGATCGTGCCGGTTTACAGCGGCTGGGACAATCTGCCCACCTACTTCTCCTATATCCCCTCTGCCGCGGAATTCCTGGTCGCACTCGGTGGCTTCGGGCTGGTGGGTGCGCTCTTTCTGCTCGGCGAGCGCTTTTTCGGCAAAGCCTTCCGCCACAGCGCTCATCATTAATCAAGGCGCTGAAATTTGCCAATACCGGTCCTGCGGGCAGATGCCCTCTGCCCGCAGGGATCCATCACGGAGAGAGAAAATGATACCAGATAACAAAGCAATCTTTACCATCGGGACCGCGGCGAAAATGCTGGAGGTGCATCCGAGGACCCTGAGGATCTACGAACGGGAAAATCTGATCAGACCCTTGAGAAAAGGACAGTGGCGCTACTACACCATGGACGACATCAAGTGGATTCAGTGCCTGCGCGACATGATCCATGAGCATGGCATCAGCATCGCAGCCATCAAGAAGCTCCTCCAGTACACCCCCTGCTGGAATATCGCGGATTGTCCCTTTGAGAAAAGAAAGCAATGCACGGCCTTCATGGCCAGTGGCCTGGTTCCCAGGAAGATCAACGTGGAAGAGCGGTCGGGAGATGTCGCCGCTTGAAGCGGCGATCTGGCGTAACCTTAAACCGTAAGGAGAATCGACATGAGCACCCGTACACATCTGCTGGACAAAATTACGGTGAGTGGCCTTCCTCTTGGTGAAGCAACCATATATGAAAAGAGTGGGGCGAGAGTCTCGGCGAAGCAGGTTGCCGAGTTTTGCTGGGGTGTTTCAACCTTTGCGCTTTTTTTGCTCCTGGGGCCTTTTTCCGCCATCGCTACGCTTTTCGGCATCGCATCTCTTGCAAAGCAAGCCAAGGGAGCAGAGCCGGAAGCACTGTAATGATGAATGTGCGTGTCCCGTAATGTCCCATGTCCCCATGTCAAAGAGATGAGGTGAATTACGATGATGTGTTGCACGGTTGAGTGGGTTCCTGCAGTCAAGAGTGAGCGGCTGGGAAAGAATTGATTCCGGCCATTGATTCTTGGTTGCAGGGGATGGAACTGCAATAAAAAAAGGCTGCTCGTTTGAGCAGCCTTTTTTTATTGCGAAATATTTCCCTCTGGAAATTATTTCTTCACATGGCAACCGTCACATTTGGTCGGGCCCTGGTTTTTGGCCTTGTGGCAGCCCTGGCACAGCGCATGCCCTTTCTTCATGTCCCACTTCTTGTCGGCCGGGAAGTCAGCGCTCTTGTGGCAGACATCACATTCCATGTTGCCCTGATGCTTGGCGTGCGGGAAAACGGAGGGTTTCTTGGCTGCTTCGGTCTGCAGGGTGATCTCGGCAGGACCCTTGTCCTCGGCAAAGGAGCTGCCAACTACAGCAAGTCCAAACACAAGAGCGAAAGCGGTGGAGCAGATAATGGTCTTTTTCATCGTCCTTCTCCTAAATATTGGTTTTTAATGTGGATCATTATGAATCCATATTCAGTTGCAAATGTCGTTTTATATACCCACGGATATCGCGTTGTCAAGCAGGAAGAATTCCTTTTGCCGGAAGTTTTCCCATCAGCTGCCGCCGTAGCTGTGCAACCCGGCGAGGAGGTAGTTGACGCCGTAGTAGGTAAACATCACCGAGATGAATCCGAAAATGGCGAACCAGGCAATGCGTTTGCCGCCCCAGCCCCTGGTGAAGCGGGCATGAAGGGCGGCGGCATAGACAAACCAGGTGATGAGCGACCAGGTTTCCTTGGGATCCCAGCTCCAGTAGGTTCCCCAGGCGGAGTTGGCCCAGACCGCGCCGGTTATGATGCCGGCGGAAAGCCAGAGGAATCCGAAGACCAGGGTCTTGTGAATGATGTCGTCAATCATCTTCAGGTCCGGAAGGCTTGCGATCAGCGTTCCGCCTGAACCGGACTGCTCTCGCCAGTCTTTCAGCAGGTACATGACCGCAAATCCGGAGGCCACTGCAAAGGCGGCGTAGCCGATGAAGCAGGTGATGACATGAGCGATGAGCCAGTTGCTCTGCAGGGCCGGGATAAGGGGCTTGATGTCCGGGTTTTTTAGTCCGGCAAGCCCCATGGCCATGGCGGCAAACGGCATCGCGAAAACGCCCAGCACTTTGTTTTTGTACTTCAATTCGATGCCGAGGTAGAGAATGCCGATGGACCAGGCGAAAAAGACCAGCGATTCGTACATGTTGGAGAGTGGCGCATAGCCGATCCCCATCTGGTGGGATTCATACCAGCGCATGCCGATGCCGGCGGTGTTCACGAGGAAGGCGCCCGCCGTGACCAGGGTGGCGAAGATCCCCATCTTCTTTGTCCGGAAAACGAAGGTGGCGATATAGAGGACCGCGGAGAAAAGGTAGGCAAGTGTAGTGATTCCCAAAAGTTGTGAGCTGTTCATGGCTGATCCTCAAGCGTTTTGAAAGTCTTCGATTTTTTCAAAGCGCTCGGTAAGCGCTGCAAAATCCTTGTCAAAGCCGAGTTTGTTCTTGCTGCTTGCCCCGCAGAGCAGAACTCTCGTTTTGTCGGCTTCCTGTCCAATATATACCCAAACCCGTCTGTGGGAAAGGAAGAACGCAACGTAGAGGCCGACGAGCATGAGGGTGCAGCCAAAGTAAACAACCCAGACCCCGGGATCCTTGGCGACCTGGAGCCCGGTGGCATAGAGTTGGCGCACGGAGATTTCGTACTCGTCATCCTGCCGGGAGATGCTTTGGGTTGCCTTGTCGGCCATCCAGAAGACGCTTGGTTCGCCCTGGCCGTCGGAAAACCAGAATTTCACCTGACTCACATCGCCCATGCGGCTTCGCGGTTGCTGGTTGATGAGGCCGAACTCGATGGCGGTTCCTGGCCAGGAGATCTTTTGCGCGAAGGGAATCTGGAAGGATTGGCTGGCCTTGCTGGTCTTGTTCGTGATGGTCACGCCGAAACCCTGCATGGGCTGGTAGCTTGATTGATAAAAAGTGATCCCCTTGTAGTCGAGAGGATCATTGACGATGATGGGGCGGGTTATGGTCTTGTTCGCGGCCGCGTCTTTCACCGTAAGCACCGAACGGTATTCCTTGGGGGTCTGGCCATCATCGTAATAGGAAACGCTGAACTGATCGCAGGTTACGGTAAAGCCCAAGGGGATCGGTTTCTCGCTGCCAAAGGCATAGACGGTATCGATGGCTGCCCCTTCGGGGATCATGACACTTCCCTTGAAGCCGCCCGCCGAGCCGATGATGGCGCCGGCGAAGATGAAAAGTATGCTGAGATGCACGGCGTAGACCCCCAACCTGCTCCAGGCCCCCTTCTGGGAAAAGAGGAGAATTCCGGACTCTTTTTCCTCCATCTGGCAAGCCCAGCCGCCCTCCTTGAGTTGGGCGGTTATTGTTCTCACCACGCCATCCTGGGGGTTGTTGGCCAGAAAAACACGCCGGTTCGGCATTTTTTCCAGGCGGTCGATGGGGGTGTTCAGGTTGTCCATCACCACCATCTGCCAGACATTGGGAAGGCGGTCGATGGTGCAGACGATGAGGTTGATGCTGAACAGGAGGAGAAGGGCGATGAACCACCAGGAGTTATACATGTCCGGCACATCGAGCAGTTGAAAAAACTGTGCCGTCTTGGCGCCGAAATTCTGGATATAAAATTCCGGCGGGTTTTTCTGCGGGATGAGGGTGCCGATGATGGAGGTTGAGGCAAGGATCAGCAGGGTGACGAGCGCAAGCTTGACTGACGCGAAAAAACGCCAGACCATATTTTCTGTTTTCTTCATATGCCCCTTTTTTGATGGAAGATATAAGTCGGTGAATATTCGCCCGGTGTTGGGTAGATCTCTGTATTGTCTACTCTTGTTTCCAAGGTGCTGTCAACAGAAAACACCGCAATATTCTTGTGCTTTTTTCCTGTGTTATGGGTTTTTCCCATGGCGGCTTACCGGTTCGCCGGCAAAGGGTTCCTTCTGTCGACGCTCTGGGTCGCGTTCGTATTGCTATTGAGACACTGGGCTGGGGAAAATGTTCTTTTTTTTCTTCGCGGTTGGTGGATTCCCTTTGCAGCGGATAAAAATAGAGAACAAAATGCTTGCCAAGCCCAGGGAGACGATGTATAAATTCCCCTTCCCTGGTAGGGGATAAAAGCGCTGGTGATTGAGTTTCTAGGGTGCGATTTGTTGATGGTCGCTGATTGCGACGTTCCATAAAGGAGTCTAGTCATGTCAAAGAAATGTGATATCTGCGGTAAAGGTCCGGTCACCGGCAACAACGTGAGCCACGCCAATAACAAGAATAAAAGGCGCTGGCTCCCCAATCTGCAGCGGGTGAGAATGGCCACCTCCGGCGGCAATGCCCGCTACATTCGCGCCTGTACCCGCTGCATTCGTTCCGGCGCCGTGGTGAAAACCGCGTAAGAGCGTTTTCGCATCGCGATAAAAAAACGGCTCCATTTGGAGCCGTTTTTTTTTTGCTCTTTTGCCTGGGGCGCGGTGATGCTCAGAGCCGTTTTGCCTCCATGACGCCCTCAAGCTGCTGCACATGCTGCAGCAGCTTGAGGAGGTGCTCCCGGCTGTTGATTTCAATGATGATGCTGATCCTGGCCAGGCCGCCGCATGAAGTGGTTGCCTCCAGGTTGAGAATGTTGGCGTCGTCGGTGCTGATGGTGTTGCTGAGGCTTGCGAGCAGGCCCTTTTGGTCATGGGCGATAATCTGGATCTGGGCCCGGTGGGTTGCCCTGACGCCCTCGGCCCAGTTGACGGCGATGAGGCGTTGCTGGTCGGCGTTTTGCAGATTCGGGCAGCTGGCCTTGTGCACCGAGATGCCGTGACCGGCCGTGATGAAGCCGACGATTTCGTCGCCGGGGACCGGCATGCAGCAGTGGCTGATCTTGGTGAGCACGTCGTCGGCGCCGTCCACCACGATGATATTGCCCTTGTCCGTTCTCCGTCGCGCCTTGGGTGCAGCCACCTCGGGTACCGTCTCCTCCGGCAGCCCTTCCCTGATCTCTTCGGGCTGCAGGGCCTTTATAATGGTATGGGCCGGGAGCTTGCCGGTGCCGACCTTGCGCATCAGCTCATCCAGGGAGTTGCATGCGAAGGATTTGAGCAGTTCCTTGAGGTGGCCGGTTTTGATCATCTTTTTCAGGCTGAGGTCATGCCGGCGCAGCTCCCGCTCGCAGAGTTCCCGACCGATCTGCAGCGCCTTTTCCCGCTCCTCCTGATTGAGCCACTGCCGGATCCGGCTCTTGGCCCGCGCTGTTTTCGCAATGCCGAGCCAGGAACGGTTCGGCTTTTGCTTGGGTGAAGTGATGATCTCCACCAGATCGCCGTTTTTTAAAACCGTCTTCAGCTGGGCGATGTGGCCGTTGATCTTGGCTCCGGTGCAATGGTTGCCGACTTCGGTGTGGATGCTGTAGGCGAAATCGATGGGAGTGCTGCCCCGCGGGAATTCCTTGACCTCGCCGTTCGGGGTCAGGACAAAGATCTCCGCCTCATAAAGCTCGCCTTTCACCGCATCGAGAAATTCCTTGGGATCCTCAAGCTCCTGCAGGGCGTGGACCAGCTGTTTGAGCCATTTGAAGAGGCGCGCATCCTTGCTGGTGATGGCCTTGCCTTCCTTGTATGCCCAATGGGCGGCAATGCCTTCCTGGGCAATGCGGTCCATTTCTTCGGTGCGGATCTGCACCTCCATGAATTCGCCGCGCGGGCCGACCACCGAGGTGTGCAGGGATTGATACATGTTTCCCTTGGGGGTGCTGATGAAATCCTTGAAGCGGCCATCCACCGGCGGCCAGAGGGAGTGGATGATGCCAAGCGCCTCGTAGCATTCCTTTACCGTATGGACGATGATCCGGAAGGCGACCTTGTCGTATACCTTTTCCAGGGGGATATTCTGGATGATCAATTTCTTGTAGATGCTGTAAAGATGCTTGGGGCGGCCCAACACCCGGAAACTCCGCAGGCCGTGCTCGGCGAGCTTCTGGCTGAGCAGGGCCTTGACCTCTTCCACGTAAGTCTCCCTGTCGGCAAGGGAGGTGCGGATCTTGTTGGCAAGATCTTCGTACTCCTCAGGATGCAGGTGGGCGAAGGAGAGATCTTCCAGCTCGCGCTTGAGCCAGTCGATGCCGAGGCGGCTGGCCAGGGGCGCGTAGAGGTCCATGGTTTCCCGGGCAAACTCGAGTTGCTTGCCCCGGGAAACGTAACGCAGCGACTGCATGTCGTGCAATCTGTCCGCCAGTCTGACCAGAAGAACCCGGATGTCGGCGGACATGGCCAGGAGCATCTTTCTGATGTTTTCCGCCTGGTAGGCCAGCTTGCTGTTGAACTGCACATCGGTGATCTTGGTCGCGCCCTTGACGATATTGGTGATGTCGTCCCCGAATCTGTCGCGAACCAGTTTTTCGGCATCCTTGACATTGTCCGCCTTTTTGAGCACACCGTGCAGAAGGCCCGCGCAAAGGGTGGAAACATCAAGGCGCATGGTGGCCAGGATGTCGGTGACCATGAGGGCATGGTAAAGGTAGGGGCGGCCCGAGAGGCGGTGTTTGCCCGAGTAAAACTGTTCCGCGAAGGCGTATGCCTCCTTGAGCGGGGCCAGGTCTTCCTCGGGCATATAGCCCTTGGCATTGCTGAGGATCGATTCTATGGAAACCATGGTTGCTGGTCAGGCGAGAAGGTTCATCGGCGCGGGCTGGGGGTTATGCCGAGATGGCAAGGGCCGAGGAGATCCTGGCAACCAGTTGCGGGCCGGCTTCGGCAAGGGGGAGGCTCATGGTCTCGCCCGTGGCCCGGTTCCTGATCTCCACCAACCCCTTTTCGCTGAAGCTCTTGCCCACCATGACCCGGTAGGGAATGCCGATGAGGTCGGCGTCCTTGAACTTGCTGCCCGGCCGTTCGTCCCGATCGTCCAGCAATACCTCGATGCCGGCCTTCTGCAGATCCGCATACAGCTCGTTGCTGGCCGTGCTGATTGTTTCGTCCTTGGGGGAAAGGTTGAGGAGGATCACCTGGAAGGGGGCGATGGGCACCGGGAAGATGATGCCGTCCTTGTCGTGGTTTTGTTCAATGGCCGCGGCAACGCTGCGGCTGACGCCGATGCCGTAGCAGCCCATGATGAAAACCTGCTCCGTACCCTGGTTGTCCAGGAAGGTTGCCTTGAGTGCCTCGCTGTATTTGGTACCCAGTTTGAAGATGTGTCCCACCTCGATGCCGCGGGTCAGTTCCAGGTTGCCGCCGCAGGCGGGGCAGCGGTCCGTGCTTGTGACCATGCGCAGATCGGTGATGGTTTTCACCTCAAAATCGCGGCCGAGGTTGGCATTGAGGTAGTGGAAGTTTTTTTCGTTGGCGCCGACGGCGAAGTTATGCATCCGGGACACCTCGCTGTCCGCCAGCACCGGGATGGTGAGGCCCATGGGGCCGAGATAGCCGCTGGGTACGCCGGTGGCGTCGAAAACCTCCTTGTCGTCGGCAAGGCGGAGGTTGTCGGTGTTCACCCCCAGGGCGTTGGCGAGCTTGACGTTCTGCACCTCGTGGTCACCGCGGAGCAGCACGGCCACCGGCTTGTCGTCCGCCATATAGATCAGGGTCTTTACCAGATTTTTCGCGGCGATCTTCAGGAACTCCGTCACCGCCTCCACCTTGCGTTTGCCAGGGGTTTCCACCCTGGCGAGGGGAAGAAGTTCGGGCGGCGTCACGGGCGGCGGTTCCTGGCAGCGGGCCTTTTCCATGTTGGCCGCATAGGAGCACTCCTTGCAGATGACAATGGTGTCTTCGCCGGTGGCGGCCAACACCATGAACTCATGGGAGAAGCTGCCGCCGATGGTGCCGGTGTCCGCTTCCACGGCGCGGAAGGCCAGACCGCAGCGGGCAAAGATCCGGTGATAGGCTTCGTGCATCTTCCGGTAGGTTTCGTCGGCGCCTTCTTCCGTGGCGTCGAAGCTGTAGCCGTCCTTCATGATGAACTCGCGGCCGCGCATCAGGCCGAAGCGCGGTCTGATCTCGTCGCGGAATTTGGTCTGGATCTGGTAGAGGTTCAAAGGCAGATCCCGGTAGGAGTGGACGTTGAGGCGGACAAGATCCGTGATCACCTCCTCATGGGTGGGGCCGAGGCAGGATTCGCGGGCATGTCGGTCGGTGAAGCGCAGCAGCTCCGGGCCATACTTATCCCAGCGGCCCGATTCCTTCCAGAGGTCGCCGGGCTGAACCATGGGTAGAAGAAGTTCCTGGGCGCCGGCCCGCTGCATCTCCTCCCGCACTATCTTTTCCACCTTGCGGATGGCAGCCAGGCCCAGGGGCAGGTAGGAGTAAACCCCCGAGGTGAGCTTGCGGATAAAGCCGGCGCGGAGCAGGAGTTGGTGACTGACGACCTCCGCCTCGGAAGGGGTTTCCTTGAGAGTGGGAATGAGAAGCTGGGAAAAACGCATGGGGCACCTGGGTATGAAATTTACGGGTCAGCGGCGGATATGATCGGCCACATATTTTCCATGGGAATACGAAGAGTAAATATACACGTTCGGACTGCTTCCCGCATCCACCTTTTTCCAGGAGGATTCTGCGGGGAGGGGCGACGCCGGCAAGCAGAGGGCCAGCCAGAGTCGATGGTAAGCCCACGGTTGAGCGCCAAGGGAGGGGTGGACGAAATGCACAGCCTCCATTCATGTCTGGTCTGGAAGAAGCAAAAAAAAAAATTCCGGAAAGAGTCCTTGCTGAGCCGAGCCAGAAACAGGCCGCTGTCATGAAGGCGTTCGACTCCCAGGTGGTCCAAGGGGGGGGCGGAAAATCAACACCTGACGCACTGTTGTTTCGAAATTTTGCCGCAGCGAATATCCCCAGCGGCCTAAGCTACTGGAAGACATGCTTGCCTGCGCTCACCCGCAGTGCGATGGCCCGACCAATCGATCCTGGTGCCGATAACGATAACAACATCAACCATTGCAAACTCCTTTGTGGGTGGTTCTCGTGGTGCGTACTCAATGACGCTCAATGCCACGGTGAACCTGACCGCGCCGAGATCGTGGCAGGAAACAACGCGGCGCTTCTCGCGGTCAGGTTAAGCCGGTTGGGATTTTTCATCTTTTGTTTTGTGTTTATTTTGTGTAAATTATGAGTGACATTTTTTCTTGACTATCACTGGTAACTTTCTGTTTTTAAATACTTTTAAAGTTACATTTTTGATTACATTTAAGGTGAATCCCATGAGAGATTTTTTAACATTCAAGTCAGGGAAATTTTATTTTAGCGAAAATTATGATGCTTCGCAAATCGATAGACTCTTGGTGCGGGCCACGGTGCTCAATGAAACTATTGTAGATCTGCCCATTCTTCCAGAGCTGGCATCACAAATTCAGCCAGACATAATGTATAGTTCGATCGCTGGCACAGCCGCCATTGAGGGCAACCCAATAACAGGTGATGATGTGAAAAAAATTGCCAGAGGGGAACCTGTTGAAATTTATACAAAAAAAGACCAGCAAGAAATCAAAAATCTTATAAAAGCTTACAATCTCCTTTCCGGTATTGAGCCGATGGCCGAACCTTTTCTATTAACTGAAGAATTGATCTGTGAGCTTCATAAAATTATTACCAGCGACGTGCCAGATGAAAACAATGTGCCTGGTAAATATAGAAATGGTCTTGTGCATGTTGGTGATAAGGCCCACGGAGGAGTGTACACTCCTCCAAAGATTGTTGAAGATATACAAAACTTGATGAGGGAGTTCGTAGGGTGGATGAACAGTGAAGAAATTTTGCAGCTTAACCCTTTTATCCGTGCTGCACTTTCTCATTACTATTTTTGTGTTATTCATCCTTTCTGGGATGGAAATGGGAGAACGGCGAGATTGATTGAGGCTATTCTTCTTCAGTCTTCAAATATAAAATATGTGCCTCGTGAGCTCTCTAATTATTATTACAGGAATGTGGACGAATATTATAATTCATTTTCAAAAGGGATCAAATTGCAACGTGATACCACGCCCTTTTTAAAGTTTTGCCTAGAGGCAGCTGTTGATAGCTTGGCAAGGATAAAGGCGACTATTGTTTATTTCATAAGAAAGTTTTCTCTTAGAGATTTTTATAGATTTCAGAAACAAAAGAAGATCCTTACGGATAGGCAATTTGAGCTGTTGTCTTTACTCTTGGACAATCCAGTAAATTTTAGCATAAAGGAACTAATTGAGAACAGACCGTTTTCAATTTTGTATAGTAAAATAACAACACAGACGGCAAGGCGTGATTTGAAGAAGTTGGTTTCTGAAAAACTTTTGCTTGTTGATGAAAACAACAAATATTCTCTTAACTTCAGAGTGCTAGGTTAATTCAGTCCAATACCACGGGTAAACTGACCGCGCCACCTTCACTTGCCGCGTCAGCGCCGCCAACATTCACACGGTCAGATTGACCCGATTGTGTACGCCTGGCATGGGCCGTGATCTTATGGGGAGAAAGTCCTTTGTCCGTGAACCGTGATGCTGATATTAACAGTTGTCAAAAGTACTTGCCGAAGGCAAGGGCATCCTCGCGAGGGGGTGTCTGAAGGGGGTGACATGGGGACGTACTTGACACGTTGACTTGTCTGGGTTCGAGCTCCGGACCTTCATGTGGTCATGACGGTGCGAGTTAGTCAATGATTTAAGTGCGTCCCCGTATGCCGGGTGGTGTGAGGGGCGGGCGGGGGTAAACCCGCCCTTGCCCGATTATACGTTCTTTAGCCGTATGGTTTTTGCACTGGTCGCCGAAGCACCCCAACGTAGCCAAAGAGTTTGTCCGGTAATGGCTGTTTTTGGCAAAGAATCAGACCCGTGTGCCCGAAGTCAGGGAAGAGTTTAGGCGGTATCATCTCCACGAATCGTTCAGGCGGGGGTCGGCAGGACGGCCTCTGCAAGCGGGCCTCGGCCCATACCTTCCGGCACAGTTTTGCCAGTCATCTGCTTCTGGCGAATTTTGATATCGGGACGATTCAGGAACTGCTGGGGCTCAGTGACCTGCGCACCACCATGATCTGCACCCACACCGTCAAAAGCGTCACCATCAGGGAGGCCCGGAGCCCGCTTGGCCTGTGAGGATGGGCAAGGGTGGGGTGGCATGGTTTGCGGGCTGGCGCAGGATCAGCGGCGGTTGCCCGCCTCCTTGGCCATCTGGTCGATTTCGTCGAGGAAGACCGAGAGCAGCTTGTCTTCCTCGACCTTTTTGTAAAGTTTGCCCTTCTTGAAGATGATGCCGACCCCGTGGCCGCCGGCCACCCCAAGGTCCGCCTCCTTGGCCTCGCCCGGGCCGTTGACCACGCAGCCCATGACCGCGATCTTGAGCGGGGTTTCGATCTTCTGGATATGCTGCTCCACCTGCTCGGCCAGGCTGAAGAGGTTCACCTGGCAGCGGCCGCAGGTGGGACAGGAGATCAGCTCGGGCCCGCGTTCGCGGATGTGCAGGCTGCGCAGGAGTTCGTAACCCACCCGGATCTCCTCAACCGGATCACGGGTCAGCGAGATGCGGAAGGTGTCGCCGATGCCTTTCGAGAGCAGAAGCCCCAGGGCGACGCTTGATTTCACCGTGCCGGCGATGAGGCCGCCCGCCTCGGTGACGCCGAGATGCAGCGGGTAGTCGCAACGGGCGGAAAGCCTGCGGTAGGATTCCACCGTGGTCATGGCGTCCGAGGACTTGAGAGAAATCTTGATCTCGTGAAAATCAAGCGCCTCCAGGAGCCGGACGTTGCGGAGGGCGCTTTCCACCAGGGCGTCCGGGGTCGGATGCCCATGTTTTTTCAGGATATCCTTTTCCACCGACCCGGAGTTCACCCCGACCCGGATGGGCACCCGGTGCTGTTTGGCCGCCGCCACCACCCGGGCCAGCTTTTCCGTGCCGCCGATGTTGCCGGGGTTGATGCGGATGCCCTGGGCGCCGTTTTCCATGCTGGCGATGGCCAGGCGGGCGTCGAAGTGGATGTCGGCGATGAGGGGGATTCTGATCTGTTCCCGAATCCGGCTGATGGCGTGAGCCGCCTCCAGATCCAGTACCGCCACCCGGATGATCTCGCAGCCTGCATCTTCCAGACGGTGGATTTGGGCCACGGTGGCGGCTTCGTCCCGGGTGTCGGTATTGGTCATGGATTGGACGGCGATGGGCGCGTTGCCGCCCACCGGCACGGAGCCTACCTTGATTTGGCGTGTTTTTTTACGGTGTATCATGGCCTGGGAGTATACACTTTTGCGGTTCTTCTTGCATCCTTCTTTTTCCCAGGAAGCGTATGCGTTCCGCTGTTGAAAACAGGGGGGCCAGCTGGTAGGATGCGGCCATGAAACTCTTTCTCACCGTCCTGGGACTGGTCTTTATCCTGGAAGCGATTCCCTATGTCCTTTTTCCCGAGGCCATGCAGAGGTGGCTCGCCCAGCTCAGCCGTATGGAGCCAGGCGTCTTGCGGGGCGCCGGATTGCTGGCCCTGGGCATCGGCCTTCTGCTCTGTTACCTGACCCAGCGGACCGGATTTATCCCTTGAGGGGCGGGGGTTTCGTTTTCCTCTTTTTGGCAATCCACAGATAATTTATGACCATTGACGCCGATTTTTTGCTCGCTTCCTATGATTATGAACTTCCGGAGGCGAATATCGCCCAGGAGCCGGCAAGCCGTCGTGACCGTTCCCGGCTGCTGGTGATCGACTGTCCCGCCGACCTTTGTCTGGACCGGCAGTTCGGCGACCTCTGCGAATATCTTGCCCCGGGCGACCTCCTGGTGGTGAACAACACCAGGGTTTTTCCGGCCCGGCTCCTCGGCAGGAAGGAGAGCGGTGGCAGGGTCGAGCTTTTGATCCTCGAATATCCTGCACCCGAGAGTGTTGCCGGTCTGCCGGCGGATGATTGGCGGGAGGTCGTGGTGGTGGGGCTGGTGAAAAGCTCCAAGCGTCCCCGGCCCGGCAGCATGCTTTTTTTCTCCGAGAACCTCAAGGTCAGGATCCTTACCCTTCTGCCGGACGGCAAGGTCCGGGCGGCGCTTTGCCATCGCGGAGATCTTGCCCGGCTCCTGGAGGAACAGGGGCAGTTGCCTCTACCGCCCTATATTCGCAGGGAGGAGGGGCAGACCGCCGAGGATCGCAGCCGTTATCAGACTGTCTACGCGCAAACCCCGGGGGCCGTGGCCGCGCCCACGGCCGGGCTCCATTTCACCCCCGAGCTGCTGGCCAGAATTGAGAGCCTGGGCGTCAGGATCGCCAGCGTCACCCTGCACGTGGGATACGGCACCTTTTCCCCGGTGCGGGTTGAGGATATCCGGGAACACGCAATCCATGCCGAATACCTGTTGGTCTCGGAGCAGACGGCGGAACTGGTCAATGAGACAAAACAGGCGGGAGGGAGAATCTGGGCTGTGGGCACCACTTCGGTGCGAGCCCTTGAGTTTGCTGCGGAGGCAACAGGCCGGATCGCGCCCAAAAGCGGCTTCTGCGATTTTTACATCTATCCGGGCTATCGCTTTCGGGTGGTGGACAATCTGATCACCAACTTCCATCTGCCCCAGTCGTCGCTGCTCTTTTTGGTCAGTGCCCTGGCCGGCAGGGAGCGGATTCTGTCGGTATACGGGGAGGCGGTGCGGAAGGGGTATCGTTTTTACAGCTATGGCGATGCCATGGCGATCATCACCAGGCATCAAGGGGATGTTGAGAAGGCCATTCCCGGAGCTTCCTGATTTACGGGAGCGGGACGGCGCGTTTCCCGCTTACTGGTAATTTCAATCCCGGTCCAGTGCTCGAAATTGACGACACACTTCTGTGTCAAACACAGTGGCGCGGGAACATGGATTTCCCGCGCCACTTTCCGCCATAATGGCCATGAATCCTTAGCAGCAGCCACCGCAGGCGGCGCCGTCTTTGGCGCCGCAGGAGGGGGCGGAATCCGAGCCGGCGGCGGCGCAGCCCTTTGCACCGCCGCCGCTGCTGTAGCCGTCCGCGTACCAGCCGCCGCCCTTGAGCTGGAAAGAGCTCATGGAGATGAGTTTTTTCAGGGTGCCGGTGCAGGCGGGACAGGTGGTGAGGGGTTTGTCGGCAAGGCCCTGCATGGCCTCGATCACTTCCTTGCAGGATTCGCACTGGTATTCATAAATAGGCATTTAAGGTTCCTCCGTCGTAAGCCCGGTGCTTGGGTGAGAATAAAGGGAAAACAAACCGTCGCGTTTTTCGGTTGCCGTGCCGGCCTCCTGACGCAACTTTCTGTAATTTTTATGGCGGATCTCTGAAATGCTGTTTAATTTAATAATGTATCATTGATCTGTCAATGTATCGTATGGTTCTTTGTTGATGTGTCTGTCGGGTGGCTTTTTTCATCGCCGCCCGGCCGTTGTCATGGGGGGGCGTTGTGCAACAGATATTGACCGCCCAGGCCGGACCTGGGATGACTCTTGCCAAGGATGTTCTGACCCCGGAAGGCCGTGTTCTCTGCGGCAAGGGGACCGAGCTGACCGAAGCTCTGGTCGAACGTTTGATCCGGATGGAGATCATGAACGTGACGGTGGAGGGCAATCCGGTGAAGGTGGAGGGCGAAAAACCACTGCCGGAGCAGCTCAGGGATATCGATCTGCGTTTTTCCCGGGTGGAGAAGATAGCGCCGTTGATGTATCTGAAAAAAAGGCTCAAAGAACGGCTTGTCGCCTCGCGGAGTTCGTGATGAATGAAGATAAACGCGCCGAATTCAGGAAGGCGCTGCGTGAGATCAAAAACCTGCCGACCCTGCCCGGGATCGTTCTCAAGCTGACCAAGATGGCCGAGGATCCCGACACCACCACCGAACAGATGGGCAAGGTGATCAGTAAGGATCACATCCTTGCCGCCAAGCTCCTCAAACTGGTGAATTCCGCCTTTTGCGGGTTTCCGCAGCGGATCAGCTCGCTGAACAGCGCCATCATTCTCCTTGGCTTCAATGTTATCAAGAGCTTGATCATCAGCGCCTCCATCTTCGAGGTGATGGAATCGCAGGACATCGAGCTGTGGGAGCATTCCCTCGGGTCCGCGGTGGTGTGTAGCGTCCTGGCTAAACGGCTGGGGGTCAAGGATCCGGAAGAGGTGAGCACCGCGGGTCTTATTCATGATATCGGCAAGGTTGCCATCAAGATGGAGCTGCCCAGGGAGTATGAGCTGATCACCGAGATGGTGCAGAGCAAAAAGATCTCCCGGCTTGAAGCGGAGCGTGAAGTACTGGGGCTCGATCATGCCGAGGTGGGCGGCTGGCTGGCCAGGAGCTGGAATCTGCCCAATAAGCTGGTGGAGCCCATCGCGACCCATCATGATCCGCGCCTGGCCAAGGACGAACAGCTGGCTTCCGCCATTGTCCATTTCGGCAATGTCATGATCCGGGGCATGGGCTACGGCCACGCCGGCGATATCTGGGTGCCGCCCCTCAGCAACCGGGCCTGGCGTATGCTGGAACTCACCCCCACCGACCTTGATCTGGTGCTCGAAGAGGTCGAGGAGAAACTCTGGGATGTCAAGGGCTTCAGTCTCGAAATCCAAGCAGGCCTGGAGGGGAACGTTTCCGTGGCCCCTTCTCCTGCGTAACCTCCCGGTCGGCTGTATTCCATGTCCCGTCTCCTTGTGGCCGGCAGCGATTCCCTCCTTTCGCCGGAATGCCGGGTTCTTCTCGACGCCAGAGGGTACAAGCTCAAGAGCTGCGGAACGCTGCAGGCTGCGCTGGCACAGGTTCTGGAGGATCCTCCGGATCTGCTCCTTGCCGAAAAGGGCTTTTCCGGAAAAAACGGCGACATCGAGTTGATCCGGGCGGTCAAGTCCTGTCTGCAGAAGGCCAATATCCCGATTTTCCTGGCGATTTCCAATGAGGATCTCAGCGCGGAACTCGACTGGGATCTTTACGCGGTGGATGACATCGTGGTGGGGCCGGTTTCGCCGGAGATGCTGCTTACCCGGATCCGTCTGGCCGAGTCCCGCATGGTCCGCGCCTTTGACAACAATCCCCTCAGCAGGCTGCCGGGCAACACCTCGATCATCCGCGCCATTCAGCGGGTTCTCGCGGAAGAGGACGGCTATGCCGTCTGCTATGTGGATATTGACAATTTCAAGCCTTACAATGATCGCTATGGTTTTTCCCGGGGGGACGAGGTTATCCTGATGGTTGCCAGGGTCATCGTCAATGTGGTGGACGAACTGGCGAGAAAGGGAAGTTTTGTCGGCCACATCGGCGGCGATGACTTTGTTTTTATCGTCCGGCAGGAAGTCGTGGAGCCGGTATGCCAGAAGATCCTGGCCAACTTCGACCTCGTTCGGAACATGTTTTTGAGCGCCGAGGATATCGCCGCGGGCGCCTTTGTCGGTCGTGACCGCCAGGAGCGGGAAACGCGGTTTCCATTGCTCAGCCTTTCCGTTGCCGTGGTGATCACCGGGCGGGGCAGGTACCGCCATTACGGTGAGGTCTCCACCGTTGCCTCGCAGCTCAAGCATTGCGTGAAGAAGCGCGAGGGCAGCAATTATCTGATCGATCGGCGCGACAGGGAATAACCCGCATTGCCGTAAACGATACCGAGCCTGCCGACAGGCAGGCAAGCGGTTTTCAGCATCTGTTTCCCCATTGGAGTCAGATGCTTTTTTTTTGCCGTCTGCGCAAAATGAGCAGATCCCCCTGCGTTGTTTGCATCGTGTGCTAACTTACGGTGTGCGTTTCATTTCATCGCTGTAGCGTTGGGGAATTGGCGGAAAATGTGCAATATTTCAGTATCGGGAGCAGGGTGATTTTTGTTCTGGATTTAAACGTGGCCATGTGCTCCTGATGGTTATATTGGAAAAAAAGTAACAAGATGATTGAGCGATGTCATGGAATATGATCAATATTTTTATTTGTATTTTTGTTAAATTTCTTGATTTGTTGTTCTTTTTGCGATAGGAAATGAGTTGATACGTATTCATTTACAATTTTCACTGTGTGGAGGACGTGAAGATGAGTAAATCTCTTGTGGAAATGGCGGCTGATCTGGTTCAGTCGCAATGTGCGTCCAAGGGCATGAGCACCGAGGAAATAACCCAGGCATTGCAGTCCACCTTCAACGCGTTGCAGGCGTTGCAGGCGGATGAAACAAAACTGCAGGCGAGTGCGGGTGAGGGTGGTGTAAGCGCGGTGCCTACCGCCGGCATGACTCCTGATAAATCGATCCAGAAAAATAAAATAGTTTGTCTGGAATGCGGTCAGGAATTCAAGATGCTCTCGCCAAAACACCTGCGGTCCCACGGGTTGAACGGGCGCGAATATCGGGCGAAATGGGGATTTTCCCTGCGGCAGCCCCTTTGCGCAAAATCTCTGTCCGACCGGCGCAAAAAGGCGGGCAAGGATCGTGGCCTGCCCGAGAATCTGCGTAAGGCCATTGCCAAACGCAAGAAGACCGCACCGGCCAAAAAGACCGCGGCCCCCGAAAAGAAATAGGGTCAGGTCGGCCTGTTTCCGTCCGGGCAGGGCGGGACCAGCCGGGGCCACTCCCTTCCCCTCCGGGTTTTGTCCTGGAAAAAGAGCATTCCGGCAATCGCGCGGGATGCTCTTTTTTGTTCGTGGCGGCCGCGGCGCCAATTTCCGTTGCCTCATGCATGTTGACTTTTTCGAGAATAAGCAGCATATTGGCGGAACTTTGTGGTCGGCGTCATGGCAGACCACGCTGCCGACAATTTTTTACTTCTCCCACCCGCACCGTGTATAATCACAGGATGTAATCCAGCGGACAAGAACTTCCCGAAATTGCCTTCAGTTGTGAAAGCAGATGTTTGATGGCGACGCGGATGGGGGTAAATTCCGAGCAAACGCGCCGCCCGCGAGTTCCGCCGGGAACCGGTGTTGTTCCCTCAGGCCTTTGCCGGCCGCCCTCGTGTCCTGCTGGCGTTATCAGCCCGTTGAAAAAACGGGCGGTGGACGGCCCAGGGCGGGCGGTTGAAAATGCCAGGGATGGCTTTGCCACGGACTGTTATGAGGAGTTTGCGAAACCGTCATGATTGGTATTTTTGATTCAGGTGTGGGCGGCATGACCGTGGCAAAGGCCGTCGAGGAACGTTTGCCCCAATACCGGATCGCTTATTTCGGGGATCTGGCCCGGACTCCCTACGGCTCGAAAAGCCCGGAAACCATCATCTCCTATTCCCGGCAGAACACCGAGTTTCTCCTTGCCCGTGGGGCGAAGATCATCATTGTCGCCTGCAATACCGCGGCCAGCGTCGCCTCCGATATTCTCCAGCAGGAGTTTTCCGTCCCCATCTTCGAGGTGATCAGCCCGGCGGTGAGCAGGGCGGTGGCTGCCAGCCGTTCCGGCCGCATCGGGGTGATCGGCACCCGCGCCACCATCAAGAGCGGGGTGTATGAAAAAAAAATCACCGACCGCGAGCCCGATTATCAGGTGTTTTCCCAGGCCTGTCCGCTGCTGGTGCCGTTGGTGGAAGAGGGCTGGCTCAACAAGCGGGAGACGAAGATGATCCTGCGCAGGTACCTCCACCCGCTTCAGCTCAAGCAGGTGGACACCTTTGTCCTGGGCTGCACCCATTATCCGCTCCTCAAAAATCTCATCCAGCCCCGGATCGGCAAACGGGTCACCATCATTGATTCCTCCGAGGAGGTGGCGGAAAGCCTCGCCCAGTTTCTGGCAAGCCATCCCGCCGTCGAAGGGCAGCTCAGCCGGGCAGGGGAAAATTCCTATTATGTCTCGGACATCACCGATGCCGCGGCCGAGATTGCCCGCAAGGTTTTCGGCCGGCCCATTGCCTTGCAGAAGGTCACTTCGGAGCGGTGATGATTTTTAGGGAACGCAACGAGAAATCCCTTGCCTTCCGGTTGGTTTGCCGCCAGATAATTCCCCGTTTTTCAACGGACTGATGAGGAGTGGTGCCATGACCGCTGCAGCTCTTGCCAAGATTCTTGTTCTCTCCGCCTTGCTGGCCCTGGCTTTCCCGTTCTCCGGGCCGACGCCGGCCTGGTCTTCGCCGTTGCTTACCCCTCTCGAACTTGCGGAGAATCTGCAGGCGCAATATGAGGCGACCAAGAGCATGTCCGCCGATTTTCAGCAGGTCGCTTCGGTGCCGATGAGCAACCGCAAACGCCTTGGCGCCGGCCGGGTCGTCATCCTCAAGCCGGGCCGGATCCGCTGGGATTATACGACTCCGGACCGCCAGGTGCTGATCAGCAACGGCAAAAAGGTTTTCATGTATTTTGCCGCCTCCCGGCAGATGATTGTCCAGCCGGTCAATGAATATATCAATTCCGACGTCACCTACTCCTTTTTTGTCGGCACCGGCAACCTTGTTCGCGATTTTGAGATCCTGCCGCCGCAGCGACCGGCCGAGGGGGAACTGCAGGCTATCAAGCTGGTACCCAGGACGGCACATCCCCAGGTGGACTACCTGCATGTCTGGATCGACGGGAACTATCTCCTCCGTCGCCTCGAGATCGTCGATCACTTCGGCAGCGTCACCGAACTGACCTTTGCCAACATCAGCAGGAACGAATCCGTGGCCCAGGATCTCTTCACCTTCACCCCGCCGGCCGGCACCGAAATCATCGAGCAGTGAGGATGGCGAAGGCGGCTTGTCAGCACAGTCCGTTTCGTTTCGGGCTTGTTTCCCTGCCCTGGGCGCTCTTTAACCGGCCATCGGCCCAGCTCGGCGTTCTGAAGAGCTATCTGGAAACCACGGCCGAAAATCTGGCGGTCGTCACCCTGCACCCGTATCTTGGCCTGGCCAGGGCGCTCGGTCCCGGCCTCTACCATGAAATCTCCCGGCAGGTCTGGCTTTGCGAAGGACTTTATGCCGGCCTCCTCTTTCCCGATCAGCGTCCGGCCCTCGCCCCGTTTCTGGCCAGGAAGCTCAAGGCCATTCCTCAGGGAAAAGGGGAATCCGTCGAAGGGCTCTGGGGGAAGGTGGAGGCCCATTTTGCCGGCTGGCTTGCCGCCACGGACGTGCGGGCCTTTGATCTCCTCGGTTTTTCCGTCTGCTTCAATCAATTGCTTTCTTCCCTCTACGCGGCGCGCGAGATCAAGAAGATCCGGCCCGAGCTGCCCATCGTCTTCGGCGGCTCCTCCTGCGTGGCCGAGATGGGCAGGTCGCTTCTCGCCACTTTTCCCTGGCTCGACTATGTGGTGCATGGGGAAGGGGAGCAGCCGCTTTTGCATCTCTGCCGGGTGCTTGCCGGAGAGAGCGAGACACTGCCGGCCCAGGTGTTTGGTCGGCAAAAAAAAGCAGGCCCGGCGCTGCCTTCCGGTTGGCAGCTCGCCGATCTCGCCGACCTGCCCATTCCGGATTATGCCGAGTATTTCCGGGAGCTGCGGCATGCGTTTCGCGGTGAGCCCTTTGTTCCGGAACTCCCGGTGGAGTTTTCCCGGGGCTGCTGGTGGGGGAAATGCACCTTCTGCAATCTGAACCTGCAATGGCACGGCTACCGGAGCAAGAGCGCCGTTCGCATGCAAAAGGAGATCGAGGTTCTTGCCGAACGGCATGGCTGCCTCAATTTCTGCTTCACCGACAATGTGCTGCCGCTCCGGGAGGCGGTGCCTTTTTTCGACAGCCTGGCTGCGGCGGGAAATGATTTTCGTTTTTTCGCCGAGATCCGCATCAACCAGCGGGGCGGGACTCTGGCTGCTTTCCGTCGGGGGGGGCTTGCCACGGTGCAGGCCGGCATCGAGGCCTTGAGTCAGAAGTTGCTTGAGAGGATGCGCAAGGGCGCCACGGTCATGGAAAACCTGGCACTGATGAAAGAGGCCGTGGGCCTGGGGATCCGGCTGGACGGCAACCTCATCACCGAGTTCCCGTTGTCCGGCGAGGATGAGGTGGCGCAAACCCTGGAGTGTCTCGACTATGTTCTGCCCTTCACCCCCCTCGTCACGGCGGCTTTTTTCCTCGGCCATGGCTGCGAGGTGGCGGCAAAGCCGGAAGAATACGGGATCCGGGCCATCGTTCAGCATCGGGATAACCGCAAGCTCTTTCCGGCCCCGGTTTTGCGGAACCTCACCTTGCTCATCAACGAATATCGCGGGGATCGGGCCAGGCAGCGGAAACTCTGGCAGCCGGTGGTGAAAAAGGTCGCGGCCTGGCAGCGTTTTCATGCCCGGCGCCAGACTCCGGCCCACCTTTCCCCGCCGCTCTCCTACCGGGATGGCGGCACATTTCTTTTGCTCCGCCAGGAACTGCCCGGCCGGTCCACCCTGCACCATCGGTTGCGCGGGATTTCGCGAGCCATCTACCTGGCCTGTACGGAGATCCGCGAGCTTACGGAGCTGGAGAAGCGCTTTCCCCGGGTCGGGCGCGAGCAGCTGCTGAAGTTTCTTGGCGAGCTTGCGGCAAAACGATTGCTGTTTGCCCAGGGAACGAGGTATCTTGCCCTGGCTGTGCGGGAGAGGAAGAACGTGGAATGACCGAGAGTGCGCTGACGGGTAAGGAGGACGCCATGCGGCCCATGGCGCGGAACAGGAAAGACAGCCCCATGAAACTGCTTGTCCTGGGCGGCTGCCGGAGCGGCAAGAGCCGCTATGCCGAAGAGCGGGTCGCGGCGAACTTCACGGACAGGGTTTACGTGGCCACCCTGGAGGATCTGGGGGATGGCGAGATGGCCCGCCGCATTGCCCTGCACCGCGAAAGCCGGGAACGAGGCTGGCGTACCCTGGAGGAACCCCTGGCCATCGGCCGGCTCCTTGCCGGGCATGACGGAAGCGCCGAGGTCTTTCTGGTGGATTGTCTGACCATGTGGATAACCAATATGCTGATGCGTGACTTTACGGACGGGAAGATCGAGGCCGAGGTGTTCGGGCTCGTGCGGACCGTGGAACGGCTTGCCAGTTCCGTGGTGCTGGTGGCCAACGAGGTCGGCCTGGGACTCGTGCCGGACACCGCCCTGGGCCGGCGCTTCCGTGATCTCGCCGGCTGGACGAACCAGCAGCTGGCGCAGGTCTGTCCGGAGGTGGTTTTCGTGGCCGCGGGTCTTCCCCTGCGGCTGAAGGGATGACGAAGATGGCAAGGAAAATACCCGGCGGCCAGGGCGCCCATGGCGGCGATATCATCGCCATGGCCAGGCAACTCAATTGCAAGGTCGCCGACCTCATCGACATGAGCAGCAACCTCACCCCCCTGGGCATGGTGCCCGGGCTGCGCGAGGCTTTGGTTGCGCGGCTTGAGGAGATCGCTTATCTGCCCGAGAGCGGCAGCGAAACCCTGGCCGCCCTCTTTGCCGAAAAGCACGGTCTGGCGCCGAGCCAGGTTCTGGTGGGCAACGGCACCACCGAATTCATCTACGCGGTTCCCGCCGGGCTTGCCTGCAAAAGGGCCCTGATCGTCACCCCCACCTACGGCGATTATCGGCTGGCCAGCGAATGGGCAGGGCTGGGAGTGGAGTTTTTCCCTCTTGCCGCCGGCGAGGATTTTGCCCTTGATTTTTCCCGCCTCGCGGCGGCCCTCTCGGGCAACGAACTGGTCTTTATCTGCAACCCCAACAACCCCACGGGCAGGGTGATTCCCACTCGGGCTCTGCATGACTTCATCATGGCGCATCCCGCCAGCGAGTTCCTCGTGGATGAATCCTACCTGCCCTTTGTCGCCGAACCTTCCCTGGCTGCCTTGCCCATGCCCGCCAACCTTTTTCTTCTCTGTTCCTCCTCGAAGATCTACGGCATCCCCGGTCTGCGCCTCGGTTTTCTCGTGGCCGCCGAGGAGAAGATGCGGCACCTTGCCGCGCGCCGCAAGCCCTGGGGGGTGAATCGCATGGCCCAGGTGGCCGGCGAGTATTTGCTGACCGGGGCGGATGACTATGTGCGGGCGGTGCGGGAGTACCTGCTTGCCGTGCGCCCCGGTTTCGTTTCCCGCCTTGCCGCTCTGCCAAAGGTAACAGTGGTGCCGGGAGAGGCGAACTTCATCCTCTGCCGTCTGGGAGCAGGGCGGACGGCGGCCTGGCTGCGGCAGGCCATGCTCACGAGGAGGATCATGCTGCGCGACTGCGGCAATTTCATCGGCCTTGATGAACAGTACTTTCGCCTCTCCTTGAAGAGCAACGAACAGAACGCCAGGTGTCTTGCGGCGCTTGCCGAAGTTTTAACGGCCCCTTAAAAAACGGGCGAAAGGCTGGCTGAAGCGTCTTTTTGGCCAGCGGGTGGTTGAAAAAGCCGGGTCTGGCTTTTTCAGCAAAATATCAGGAGCAACCCCATGCGAATCGCGATCCTCTCCGATACCCATGACCACATCGGCAACCTGCGTGCCGCGGTGAAATACATCAATGCCTACAGCGTGAGCATGCTGATTCATTGCGGGGATCTCATCTCGCCCTTCATGCTGGACGAACTCGCAAAGTTCGCCGGCGCCGTGCATCTGATCTACGGCAACAACGCCGGCGACCAGCACCTCATTTCCCAGTCCTGCGGCTCCCGCTATCCCGGCATCACCCAGCACGGCATCTTCGGCGCCGTTGAGGCGGGCGGCCGGAAAATCGCCTTCACCCACTATCCGCAGCTGGCCAGGGGGATCGCCTGCCAAGGCCTGTTCGACGTGGTCTGCTGCGGCCACAACCACCGCTACCATGTGGAAAAGGTCGGCGCTTGCCTGCTGATCAACCCCGGGGAACTGCTGGGCAAGGATGACCAGCCGGGGTTCGCCATTCTCCAGTGCGAAACCATGCAAGTGGAGCGGGTGGAGGTGGGTACTCCTTTTGGTGATAACTAAAAAAACAACGCGAAGGCGCAGGGGAAAGCATTATGGCACCGGGTGATAACGGGAGTTTTCAACTTTCCCTTTGCGTCTCTGCGTCCTTGCGTTAGCTTTGTGAATACTCAGGTTTCTTCTTTATTTCAGAAACCATCAACCCTCAGGTGAACATGATGAACACGACAAACGATGGCCCAAGCTTTGCCGAACTGTTTCAGGAATCAACCCTTGGCAAGAAGGAGAGCCTCAGGCCCGGCCAGAAGATCGACGCCACCGTGGTCCGCATTGCCAAGGACTGGATCTTTCTCGATCTGGGCGCCAAGAGCGAAGGCGCGGTGTCCAGGCATGAATTCGTCGATGGAGAGGGCAACGTGACCGTCAAGGAGGGGGACCGGGTGCAGGTCTACTTTCTCTCCGCAAAAAACAACGAGCGGCTCTTCACCGCCAAGGTGAGCGGCGGCGCGGTGCACAGTCACCTTGACGAGGCCTTTCACAATCAGATCCCGGTGGAAGGTACGGTGCAGGGCGAGACCAAGGGCGGCTTCGAGGTGCGTTTTTCCGGCAACATCCGCGCCTTCTGCCCCTACTCGCAGATGGAGATGCGCCGCATCGAAAATGCCGAGGAGTATATCGGCAAGAAGTTTTCCTTCCGCATCACCCAGTTTGGCGAGCACGGCAAGAATATCGTGCTTTCCCGCCGCGCCCTGCTGGAAGAGGAACGGGCCCGGCAGAAGGAGGCACTGCAGGAGCGCCTTGCCGTGGGGCAGAGTGTTGCCGGCACCATCACCTCCATCCGCGATTTCGGCGCCTTTGTCGATATCGGCGGCATTGAGGGGCTGATCCCGGTTTCCGAGATCGCCTGGGGTCAGGTCGAGGATATCCGCGAACGTATTGCCGTGGGCCAGGAGGTGACCGTCACCGTGCTCAAGCTCGATTGGGAGAACGAGCGCTACTCCTTCAGCCTCAAGGATTCGTTGCCCGATCCCTGGGAAGGCATCGAAGGCAGGTTTCCCGAAGGCAGCAGCCATACCGGCAAGGTGGTGCGCCTCATGGAGTTCGGCGCCTTTGTGTCCCTGGCCCCCGGCATCGACGGGTTGGTGCATATCTCCAAACTCGGCGCCGGCCGCCGCATCCAGCATCCCCGCGAGGTGGTCAAGGTGGGCGACGCCCTGGAGGTGAAGATCGACGGCATCGATCCGGAGAAGAAGCGGATTTCCCTTTCCCTGCCCATGCCGGCCAAGGACGAAACCGCACAGGCTGCCGGCAAAAAGGGCAGGGTGACCGAGCAGGGCGAGGACCGGGAAGATTTCCGCAGCTATCTTGCGGAAAAGAAAAAGGATGAAAAACAGACCCTGGGCACCTTTGCCGATCTGTTCAAGGACAAGGTCAAGACCAGGAAATAAGCAGGGGAGGGGAGGCGATGAAAGCGGTGTCCGGATTTGTGCTGTTATGGGCGGGCCTTGCCCTGGCTGCCGGCAGTCCTGCCTTTGCCAAGGAAATTCGCCTCAAAAGGGGGGAAGTTTACCGCGAGCATGATCTCGCCGTGATCTGCGAGGGAGGGCCGGCCGCGGCCTCCGGCCGCGCCCTGGCGGTGCGGGAATGCCAGTACTGGGATGATTTTGCCAAAAAATGCCTCTTTGAAAAGACCAGCCACACATACAACGGCCTGGAGTGCACGGAAGAGTGCCAGCACTGGGATTCCTTCGCCAACCGCTGCGACTATCAGAGCCGCTGCGTCTTTTATCCGCGCGAGGAGGCCTTTGTCCGGAGCACCTGCGCCGAGTTCGACGACTACAGCCGCAAATGCCTCAAAGTCCGGGAGGAGAAGATCGAGGCGGGCAGCCCTGGCTCGCGGTGAGGGAGGCTTTTCCGGAAGTGGGGGCAGCGCGGATAAAGACCGGAAAGGCAATGGCCCGCCACTTCCCGCTCCGAGGGGATGAACACCCCGCCCGCGTTCAGACCGCACTCGTTTCTGCCGCCGAGGAAATAAGGACAGGAGGTCTTCCCCTCCTCAATGCGGATGGTGGGCATGTTGCTCCTGTGGACTTGCCGGGAACTCCCGGGTCGGGCACGGCTGCGCAGGGCCGAGAAGCTCCTCGATGGCCCTGGAAATGGTGGCGAGATCCATGGGTTTCATGAGAAATTTCCGTATGCCGATGGCCTTTGCCATTTCTTCGTTCACGATTTCACTGTGGCCGGTCACAAGAATGATCGGGAGATCCGGGCGGATGGCGAGCATCTTTCCCGCGAGTGCAAAGCCGGTGAAACAGGGCATGGTCTGGTCGGTGACCAGCAGGTCGAACTCGTCCGGCGCGGCGAGGAACCGGCTCATGGCCTCCCTGCTGTCCGTGCATGCCACCACTTCGCAGCCGGCCCGTTCCAGCATATGTCTGCCCAGAACCACGTTGAATTCCTCATCGTCGACCAGGAGCACCCGCCCGTGCAGCCTCGGGACACCCGGTTCGTTCTTTTTCTCATCCTGCTGGGCGTTCTGCTCGATTACCGGGAAAAACAAGGTGAAGGTGCTGCCTTCTCCCGGCCGGCTCTGCACGGAAACCGCCCCGCCGTAACCGGTCATGATGCCATGCACTATGGCAAGCCCCAGGCCGGTCCCTTCCCCTGCTTTCTTGGTGGTGAAATAGGGCTCGAAAATCCGCTGCCTGGTTGCGTCGTCCATGCCGCAGCCGTCATCGGAAACCGTGAGCCGCACATACTTGCCCGGCGTCAGGTGCGGCAGTTCCGCGACGAGTTCCCGCGCCATCTCCAGCTCGTCCAATTTCACGGCGATCCTCCCGCCCCGTTCCCGCAGGGCGTGGTAGGCATTGGTGCCCAGGTTCATGATGATCTGATGAACGTGGCTGGAATCGGCCAGCACTGGAGGGCAGCCGAGATCGATATGCTCTCTGATCTCGATGGTGCTGGGCAGGGTTCTCCGCAGCAGTTTCAGCGCTTCCTTGATCATAAACTGCACTTTCAGGGGTTTTCTTTCCAGTTCCGACTGCCTGCTGAAGGTCAGGATCTGCTTCACCAGTTCCGCGGCTGATTTTCCCGCCTGGCTGATCGAAAGGGCGAAACCGCGGGCCTCGCTCTCTGCGGGCAGGGTCCGGACAAGCAGACCGGCATACCCCAGAATGGCATGGAGCATGTTGTTGAAGTCGTGGGCAATGCCGCCGGCCAGAGTGCCGATGGCTTCCATTTTCTGCGCCTGGCGAAGCTGACACTCCAAAACGAGGCGCTCCTTTTCGTCCTGCACCCGTTTGGAGATGTCAAGAAAACTCTCCAGCAGGCACTTGCGGCCGTTGAGTTCGAGCCGCACCACGGATTTGAGGATGGGGAGCTCTTCGCCGGTTTCCTTCAGAAGAATTCTTTCGGAATTGTCGATTTCCTGCCCCAGGTCCAGGACCGGGCACTGCCCCTGTCCCGCCGGGCAGATGAAGCCATGGCAGGTGCGGCCGATGATTTTTTTGGAAGAGATGCCGATGATGCCGATGGCCGCGCTGTTGGCGTCCAGGATCTGCCGTGTCTCCTGGTCGATGAGAAGAATGCCGGTCTGCACCGTATCGAAAATGCACTTCAAGCGGGTTTCGCTGGCGGCAAGGGCTTGCACCGACTTGTCATGTTTTTTTCTGGTGCGCAGGGCCAGAATCCCATAGGCAAGGTCCGCGGAAAGTTCGCTGAGGAGCTGCACTTCGTCGACGTCGAAGGCCTCGGTTTCTTCCGCATAGATGTTGAGGGTTCCGAAGAGTTTTTCTTCCGCAAAAAAGGGAAGCGTGATGGAGGAGAGATAGCCGTGGCGTGTGGCGATTTCCTTCCATTTCTCGCCGTATGGCGCGGCAAGGGTGTTGTTGTTGATCAGTATTTGTCCGTCGCGGACGGCGGCCCATTCCGGTGTCTGGTCGAAGCCTTCCGTTGCCGGCCGGCTGATTTTCAGCCCGCGCAGATATCTGAGGCCGTTGCCTTCCCTGGCCGCGACACGCACGGGCCTTTCCCCGTCTTTTCTGGCATAGCCGACCCAGGCCAGGGCGTAGCCGCCGTGCCCGGCAAGGATGCGGCAGATGGTTTCCAGGAGCCCCTGTTCCGTTCTGGAGCGGACCAGGGCCTGATTGCAGAGGCTCAGGGTTTTGTAAGCCCTGCTCAGTTTGGCGCTTTTTTCCTCGGCGTTCCGTTGCCCGGTGATGTCCGTCACCAGGGCCTCATAGGCAAGAAGGGAGCCGTCTTCGGCAAAGCAGGGCACGGTGGTGTTCCTGATCCAGCGCACCGAGCCATCCTTATGGATGATCCGGTGTTCAAAGGGGGGGATCGGCGAGCCGGTCAGGAGGTTGCCGAGATATGCCATGACCATCCCCCGGTCCTTTTCGTGGATCATCTCATACCAGAGAAACGGCGATTTTTTGTATTCTTCCGGAGAATAGCCGGTCACCGCGAAGCTCCTGGGCGAATGGAACGTTTCAGCCGGTCTGCCGTCTTTGTAGCGGACCGTGTAGGTATAGTCGGTCGCCGCTTCCAGAAGTTTCCGGTAGCGCAGTCGCCTTTGCCGCTGAACGGTGAACGGGTTGCGAGAATCATGAATACAGGCAAATTCCCTGTCGGTTTCCCTGTCTGCCATCGGGACGCTCTCCTGTCCTGTTTTTGCACGCGGGGGGTCAGTTGCGGCAATTTGCCTGGCAATGGGCCTGCGCGACGGATGCCGGTGAGGCTGGTATTTTCATTTTCTTTTGCCGCTTCCGGTCGAGGCAGAGGGAAATCTGGTGCTGCAGCTCGCTCACCAGAAAGGGCTTGGCCAGGAAGTCGTCGGCGCCGCATTGAAACGCCATGCTGATTGTCTCGTAGACAACGTCACCGGAAGAGAGGATCACCTTTGTTTCCGGCTGAAGCGCCTTGCTGGCCGCGAGAATCGCGAATCCGTCCCTGCCGTCCATGTGAATGTCGCAAAGAACCAGATCAAAGGTGTACGCCGCCAGAAGAGAGAGCGCCTCTTTTCCGTTCCTTGCCGTGGTCACCAGATGACCGTCCATCTTCAGAAAATAGCTGATCATTTCCACCAGCAGCGCGTCGTCATCAACCACCAGAATCTGTTTTTTCATCGGGCCTCCTTTTTGAAATCCCCTGACAAATGGTGTTAACGCAAAGACGCGAAGGTTCACTTTTCTTGGCTTATGATGTTCCTTTCGCGTCTCCGCGCCTTTGCGTTCGGCTTTTCAGCCAACCGGCATGAAGAGATGGAGTTCCGGGGCGGCCCGGTCCCTCCGTGGCGGGTCAGGCGGCCGCCGAAACGTCCGTCTCCATTGCCGCCGGGATTTCCGATGGCATGGCCGTCTCCAGGTCCAGGCAGAGGCGGAGATCTTCCTCGCCATGGGTAAGGACCTTGTCGATGTTCAGGATGATGAGAAATTTCTCTCCCTGCCTGCCCATGCCGATGATGAAGTCGGTGTTGATATTTGTTCCCATCCGCGGCACCTCTTCGATTTCCGAGGTCTGCAGATCCAGGACCATCTGCACCGAATCCGCCACCGTGCCCATGGCGACCGTTGTTCCGTCGATGGTTGTTTCCACGATCATCACGCAGGTGTTCTTGGTCTGGTCAACAGGCTCCATGCCCAGCCGGTATCCCAGATCCATCACCGGCACCACGTTGCCCCGCAGGTTGATGACCCCGCTGATGAATGGGGGCATCTTGGGAATCCTGGTCAGGGTGGTGACGTCCAGAACCTCCCGCACCTTGGCGATGTCGATGGCAAAGTCTTCGCTGCGCAGGGTGAAGGTCAGGTACTGCTTGCTCTTGATTTCATCATGGTTTGTTTCCGCCATGGCTTGCTCCTCTTCAGATTGGTTTGTCCGGGTTTTGCGTCGGCAATGGTTCACAACCTCGCGACCGGAATTCGGGTCACGCCGCATCGTATCTGGCAAATTCCCCGTCGGTCTGGTCGGTTTTCAGGGAAACCCGGAAGCCTTCCTTCACATGTTTCACCGGGCGTGAATTTTTTTCCGCCTTGATCTCCTCCTGGCTCAGAAGCACGGCCCCGGTTTCTTTCAGGACCGGCAGCCCTTTTCCCCGTGTATTTGCACGGACGGCGAGATTTTTCCCGATCTGCGGGCGCGAAGAGAGCTGGGCGCCCATGGCCTGCCCTGTCTTGAAAAAGCTCGCGGTCTCCATGAGTTGAGCGCCCTGGCTGGCCAGTTCCTCGCTGGTGGCGGCCATTTCTTCGCTGGCCGTGGCATTCTGCTGGATTACCTGATCGAGTTGCTCGATGGCTTTGGCGTTTTGCGCGATGCCCTGGGCCTGTTCGTTGGCCGAGGCATTGATTTCCGAAACCAGATCCGCTGTTTTCTGGATTTCCGGGACCATTTTCGAGATGAGATCTCCGGCTTTTTCCGCGATCTCGACGCTGGAACCCGCCATGCTGCCGATATCCTTGGCCGCGTTCTGGCTTCTTTCCGCGAGTTTCCGCACTTCGGCGGCGACCACGGCAAAGCCCTTGCCGTGTTCTCCGGCCCGGGCCGCCTCGATGGCGGCGTTCAAGGCCAGCATGTTGGTCTGCCGGGAAATTTCTTCGATGATCAGAATGTTTTCCGCGATGTTCCGCATGGCTGTTACCGTTTCCACCATGGCCTCGCCTCCTTCCTTGGCGTCGACCGCGACCTTGGTGGCTATTGCCGCGGTTTCCCTGGCGTTGTCAGCGGTGTGCGCCACGGTGCTGCTCATCTCCTCCATGGCGCTGGAAATCTGTTCCACCGAAGCCGCGGCTTCGGTGCCGCCCTGGCTCATGTTGGCCGCGGAAGAGCTGATCTGCTCGCTGCCGGCGGCGACCTGTTCCGCCGCTTCCTGGCAATGGAGGGCGAAATTGCCGAGGTTTTCCACCATGGAGTTCAGATTGTTCTTGATTTCGTTGAAGTCGCCGTTGTAGTTGTCGGTGATTTTTTCGGGGATGTCGCCCTTGCTGATCCGGTCCACATATTCGGCGGCCACGTTGAGCGGCCCGATCACCGCGTCCAGGGTCTGGTTGACCCCTTCCACGATCTTGCGGAAATCGCCCTGGTGTCTGGCCGCGTCGGCCCGGGTGGCCAGTTCGCCAGCCACCGCCGCCTGCACCAGCATGCCGGCATCGGCGATGAGGCCGTTCACCGCCTCGATGCAGGTGTTCAGATTGTTCTTGATCTCGTTGAAATCGCCGTTGTAGTTGTCGGTGATCTTGGGCGGGATATCGCCCTTGCTGATCCGATCCACGTACTCGGCGGCCACGTTGAGCGGTCCGATCACCGCGTCCAGGGTCTGGTTGACCCCTTCCACGATCTTGCGGAAATCGCCCTGGTGTCTGGACGCGTCGGCCCGGGTGGCCAGTTCGCCCGCCACCGCCGCCCGCACCAGCATGCCGGCGTCGGCGATGAGGATGTTCACCGCCTCGATACAGCCGTTGAGGTTGTTCTTGATCTCATTGAAGTCGCCGTTGTAGTTGTCGGTGATCCTGGGCGGGATATCGCCCTTGCTGATCCGGTCCACGTACTCGGCGGCCACGTTGAGCGGTCCGATCACCGCGTCCAGGGTCGCGTTGACCCCCTCCACGATGCCGCGGAACTCGAAATTGATCTTTTCCACGTTGCCGCGGGTGGCCAGTTGCCCGTTCACCGCCGCCTCGGTGAGGAGTTTTGCTTCGTCAAGCAGCGACTTGAGGATGGTGCCGATGTTGCCCTTGAGGTAGAAGCCGATGGTCAGGGCCAGAACGATCACGGCTATTACCACGGCCACCATGCTTTTTTTGATCAGACCCGCCTGGGCATCCGCGGCCAGGCTGCTTTCCTCCGCGACCTTGATGTTGATGTCGGCGAGTTTCAGTAACAAGGCTTCTGCATCCTTAAAGGATTTCGCTTCGGTCTCCAGGGCGAATTCAAGCATGCGTTCATGCTCCGCCTTGCCATTGCCGCTCCGGTACGCCTTGAAATTGTTTTCCGTTTGTCGCACGTCCTTCAGCCAGGCTTCCCAGGCCGGGACGAATTCCTTCCAGGTCGCGGCTTCTTCTGCGGTCTGGGGAAGAGGTTCGTAGATTTTCCATGCCTGATCGGCCCGGGCAAGGGCTTCCTTGATGTAGCCGAACTGATTTTCAACCCGTTCGTCCGAAAGGCCGGGAACGAGGAGACTTCTGGTCGCCGCCTTGACCGCGGTCTGCGCCTCGCTCATGATCAGCAGGTTCTGGACGCTCGGCAGGCGGACCACGGCAATTTCATTCTGAAATCCCATGATCCGGGTGATGCCGTAATAGCCGAAGATCCCCATGGCCGCGGAAATAATGGTTACCAGGCAGAAGCCGGCGATGATTTTTTGACCCAGTTTCATGGTCTTGAACATGGCGCTTTTCCTCCTTGTGGGTTGAATTTGCTGATTTTGTTGAAGATGAATTGCGTGACAGCGGGCTTTGCGGCTCCTCCTTCCGGCCTGTTTCAGATGAACGGATTTTCGCGGGAGAAAGCCCGCGATGTTTCCAGGGGGGGCAGATCCATGCTTGCCCGGACCTGCTTCAGGCTTTGCCGGACAACCCTTGCCGCGTCGGCGACGAGCGGTTCGTCATGGCCGGAATAAATCGCCTTGATTTCAAGACTCGTCAGCCCGGTCAGGAACTCCATGAACGCCGGAGAGTAAGATCCCCAGGGCTGCATGATTCTGAGCGGCGTGTCGCCGGAAAAGAGCGTCGCCTCCCGGGCGCAATAGAGGCAGATGGAGTCGTTGGAGTGGAAGGGGGCGTGGATCACCTCGACGACCCCATCGCCCGCCGGCAGCATCCGGCCGTTGCGCAGCACTTCGTCGATGCCGTTTCCGCCCTTGAAGGCCAGGACGGGACAGTTGTAGATCTTCCTGATCTCGGCGGCTCCGCCGGCATGGTCGAAATGGTCGTGGGTCAGAATCACCTGTTCCACCGCCTTCTTGCCGCAGCCGGTGGAAAGACGCTGGAGTTCCTCCAGAATGGAGCCGTCGGTACCCGGATCAATAAGGGTATTGACGTCCTCGAGCCGGTTCCACTCTCCCAGCAGCAGATAGGAGTTGCAGGTGTAGAGGCTTTGATTTTTTCGCAGTTGCAGGACTTTCATCCGTTCAGCTTCCTGTTTTTTTGTATAATTTGGCGTCCGGCGCCACCCGCGAGAAGAGGCCCGTCACCTCGCCGGGCAGGTTTTGGGTATTTTCCGTGACCAGATAGCCGCCGGGCGCGAGCGCGGCGTGAAACATCCTGAAGACCTCCACCCGTTCGGCGGGTTGGAAGTGGAGAAGGACATTTTTGCACACCACCAGGCAGTAATCGTTTCCCGTCGGTGAGAGCGAGAGCAGGTCGTGGTACTGGAAGCGCACCCTGCTGCGCAGCTCTTCCTTTACCCGGTAATGGCCCGGCCTGGCGGCAGGCTCGAAATATTTGCCGAGCAGGTCGGCAGGGGTGCGTTTCAGCTCATCGCCATGGTACACCGCCTCGCTGACCACGTCGCCGAAGCGGTTGGCGCTGTCATGGTCCGTGGCGTCGATCCGCACGTTCTTGAAACCGAAACGGTTCATCCGTTCGGCCAGGATCATGGCCAGGGTGTATGTCTCCTGCCCCTTGGCGCAGCCCGCGTCCCAGACCTTGATTCTGCTCCGGCCGCTGGCGAAAGGGATGAGGTGGTTGGCAGCCTGCTCAAGGGTTGGCTGGTCGCGCATGAAAAAGGTGAAGGCCATTTGTTTCTCCCCGCTGGTGGTTGCTCGGCGCTCCGTCGCAAGGGGCGCCCTTGCTTTTGCAGAGGTCGGTCAGTGTCCGCTGGTGCCGGCCGCAGGTCCGCTCCGCGGGCGGGCGGCCGATGGGGCCTTGGGCGGGATATGGGCCATTCGTTCCGCAAGGCGGGAATGGTAGCAGTCATTGTGCGTCTCCCAGATGCCGGCCAGGACCTCCCAGTCATCGGCGAGCTGTTCCGCAAGCCGGAACCGCATCTCCAGGGACCGCAGCCGCCGGATCGCCGCAAACGGGCAGTGGGCCGTTGCGTCCGAAAATGGGCATCTGATGAAGAGCGCGAAAAGATATGAGGGGAAAAAGGACTGCCGCTTTTGGGAATGCATCGTATCCTCCCTGTCGAAAGGTGGCTGCCGGACGGTGCGGATTTTTCAGGAAAACCGTGAACAATGTTTTGATTGTAGAGAAGGACTCGCCGGAAAATCCATACGAGGCGGTACGTATTTCCCTTGGGGGATTTGTGTCAAGAGGGCGGGAGACACCTACTGTCGGTTATGGTTTTTCCTTACGGCGGTAAGCGTTTGCCGTTGACGGCGATTTTTTTTTCATCCATAATTTTTTTTGTTAGGTGCCTGATAACGATAATTTCTACGCTTTTCATGGCGGAGATGCGACGCGTATGGGCAAAAATCCGACCCCTGCCGAATTGGGCGAACAGGTGCGTGAGCTTGAAGAGCGCTGCGAGCTGCTTTCCGCCAACCTGAATTCGTTTTTCGTGGAGGCGCCGGCCGGAATTGCGCTGTTCGACCGGCAAGGCCGGTATCTCACCGTCAACCGGACCCTTGCCGCCCTTGCCGGCCGCGGCCCGGCGGATCATCTCGGCAGAACGATCTCCGAAATGATCCCCTCCGCGGTTGGGCAGGCCGCCGAGGCCGGACTCCGGCGGGTGCTGGCCACCGGCGAGGCGAACCTCAACGTGGAGATCAACGGCGAAATGCCCGGCCAGCCGGGAGTTGTCCGTCACTGGCTGCATTCGCAGTTTCCGGTCTATGACGGCAAGGGGAATGTCGCCGGCGCCGGGGCGATCGTGGTCGAGACCAGCGAACTCAAACGGGCGTTTGCCGAAATCAGCCGCAGGGAACAGTTCCAGAAAATCCTGCTCGAAAGCCTTCCCCAGAGAATCTATGTGAAGGATACCGGGTTGCGCTATGTCTACTGTAATCAGCACTTTGCCAGGGATCTGGGGATCCGCGCGGACGAGATAGCCGGCAGGTCGGATTATGATTTTTTCCCCCGGGAGCTTGCCGACGGATATCGGGCCGCAGACCGGTTGGTCATGGCGTCCGGCAAGAGCGAGGAGTTTGACGAGCGTTATTCCGCAAGCGGGGAAGAGTTGGTGGTGCATACCGTCAAGGCCCCTGTTTTTTCTGAACAGGGCGAGGTCCTCGGCCTGCTGGGCATTTCGCAGGATATCACCGTGCGCCTGGCCCAATACCGGTCCGATCTGGAAAAACTGATCGCGGAGCGGACCGTCGATCTGCGAAAAACCGGAGAGATGCTGCTCGGCCAGCTTGCCCGCGGTCGGGAGCTTGAAGAAAAATTATCCCGGAGTGAAGAAAAATACCGCGAGTTTGTCGAGGCAAGCGAAGATTTGATCACCCAGGTGGACGCGCAGGGGCGTCTGCTTTTCATCAACCAGGCCGCGCAGAAGATCTTCGGAATCAGGCCCGAGGAGTGCCTGGGCCGTTCGGCCTTTGACTTCGTGCATCCGGAAGACCGCGCCGAAACCCGGAAAACCTTGCTGGCGCAAACGCGGGAGCGCCGAAAATCATTCATTCTGGGAAACCGCCAGATGGCCATGGACGGCAGGGTGCACTTTCTGCACTGGACCTGCAACTGCCACTACGATGCGGAAGGGCATCTTCTTTATGTGAACGGTATCGGCCGGGATGTGACCGACCTGCAGGCGGTTCAGGAGGCCCTGCGCCAGGCCTGCGACGAGCAGGAACGGAAGATCGCCGAACAGACGCGGGAGCTTGAGGAGAATGTCAGCGAACTGACCGAGGCCATTGAAAGGCAAAGGGAAACCGAGGCGGAACTCAGGGAGAGCGAGGAGCGGTTCCGGCAGATCGCGGAGAGCGTCAACAGCGTTTTCTGGAGCCGCGACCTTTCCAGCGGGCGGATGCTCTACGTCAGCCCGGCCTACGAGGCGATCTGGGGGCGTTCCCGGGAAAGTCTCTACCTGAACCCGTGCTCCTGGCTGGAGGCGGTGCATCCGGACGACGGCGAGCGGGTACGGGCAATCCATGACACGCCTCGCGCCGGGGAAGAGGGCATTGACTACAGGATAGTCCGGAGCGACGGCGCCCTTCGCTGGGTCCGCTCCAAGGTGTTCTCGGTTTGCGACCGGAACGGCAGGAAATTTCGGGAAATCAGCGTCTCCGAGGATATCACGGCCTATATGGATATTTTCGAGCGGCTGCGCGGCTCGGAAATCCGCTATCGTATGCTCTTTGAAACCAGCACCGACGGAATCAGCATCTATGCCTTGGCCGGCAAGGATGGAAAGCAGAGGCTCATAGACTGCAACGCGAGCTATCAGAAAATGGCGGGCCGCGACAAGAGCGCGCTTCTTGACCTTGCCGACGTCAGGGCCGCCAAGAAGTTCCTCGAAAAAACCCGGGGCCGGGAAGGGCGCAGCCCTTCCCTCGGCCTCCTCGGTTCAGGCCGGTGTTCAGGGCTTTATTCCTGGTTGCGCCAGGACGGCGGTACCAACTTCATCGAATGCCGGGGAAGCCTGCTCTTTCTCAACGGCTCGGAATTCATGCACTGTGTGCATCGCGACGTGACCGAGGCGATGCTTGCCGAGGAAAGGATCCGGCATCTTTCCCGCCGGGTGGTGGAGGTTGTGGAAGAGGAACAGAAGCGGATCGCCCGGGACCTGCATGACGAGTTGGGCCAGCAACTGCTTGCCATGCGGCACAAAGCCGATGCCGCGCAGAAGAGAATCATTGCCGGCGAATTTCCCGGTTTTCCGGAGCTGGCCGACATCGCATCGCTGATCGACACAATCGGCTGCGCGGTGCGCAACGCCACCAACAGGCTCAGGCCGGACCTGCTTGACACCCTGGGGTTTGTGCCGTCATTGGAGTGGGGGCTGCGGGATTTCGCCGCCCGCTATCCCGCGATCCGGACCTCCATTGAGGTCGTGGGGGCACAGGGGAAAGCGGCGCCCGAGATCGAAATCGCCCTGTTCCGGGTTTTTCAGGAGGGGTTGACCAATATCGGCAAACATGCCGGGGCTGGCAAGGTCGCGGTTCGGTTGATCTTCAGCTATCCCTCCCTCATTCTTACCCTTGCCGACGATGGCCGGGGCTTCGAGACGGACCCTCTCTCCGGGCTTGCCCTGCCGGAAGCTCATGACGGCATCGGCCTGCGCGGCATGCAGGAAAGAATGCTGGCCATCGGCGGCACCCTCACGGTCCGTTCGCGCCGTGGCGAAGGCACGATGATCCGGGCCGAGGTGCGCAGGGCCGGGGCCGGAAAAGGGATCGCCTGATTGCGGTGAACGTGCCGAGGGAACACATACCATTACGGGCCCGCCCCCTTTCGAGGTTTTTCACGGGTCCATCTGTTTTTTGATAAACGGGAATGCCATGCGGAGCTGCGCCATGAACAACAAACGGAAGCTGAAGGTGCTGGTGGCTGACGATCATGCCGTGGTCAGGGACGGAATCTCCCGGCTTCTTTTCGATCATCCGGAAATGGAGCTGGCCGGTGAGGCCGTGGACGGCATGGATGTCGTCCTGAAGGCCAGACAGATGAAACCGGATATCGTTCTTCTGGACATCTCCATGCCCAGTCTGAACGGATTGGAGGCGCTCCCTCTAGTAAAGGAGGCGGCGCCGGCGACCCGGGTTGTGGTGCTCTCCATGTATGACAAGGAAGCCTATGTCTTCAAGGCCCTTGCCGCCGGCGCCACGGGCTACGTGCTGAAAACCGATTCCGGCGGCGAGGTGACCGAGGCCATCCTGAGGGTTGCCTCCGGTCAGTACTATCTGAGCCCGAAAATCAATGCCGAAGTGATCCGAAAGTATCTGAATCCCGTCCAGGAGGAGAAACGGGAGAGTTCGGGATACGACAGCCTGTCCGAGCGGGAGCAGCAGGTTTTCCGTCTCGTGGTCGAAGGGTATTCCTCCAAGGATATCGCCCACATGCTGTATCTGAGCCCGCGAACCGTGGAAAAACACCGGTCAAACATCGTCCGGAAACTTGATATCCATGAGCCCATGGCTCTGGTGCGCTATGCCGTGAAAATCGGCGTCATCGATCCCGAACTCTGGAGGAGTTGAAGACAAAAAAGGGGAGGCTTCAGTCTTCCCTGGCAAAGACGGGGATGTTCCGGACGGCGATCAGGGAGATCAGGCTCATGCCGGCGCCGACGACGAAGGGGATCCGGTGGTCCACCATCCAGGCCATGCCGCCCAGGACCGGAATGACCACGGCGGCGATGTGGTTGATGGTGAATCCCACCGCCATGCCCGGCGCGATGTCCCGCGGGTCGCACACCTTCTGGAAGTAGGTGCGGATGGCGATGGCGAAGTTGAAGAGCAGATGGTCGAGGATGTACATGGCAACCACCACCACCTTGGACTCGGTGAAGGCGTAGGTGAGAAAGACGCCGATCAGGCCGGCGTATTCCACGCTCAGCACCCTGCGCTCGCCGAAGCGCACTATGGCCTTGCCGATCAGCGGGCTGGCAAAGTAGTTGACGATATTGTTGGCGATAAAGAGCAGGGTCACCTCCTGTACGGAAAAGTGAAAGACCTTGACCAGGAGAAAGACCGAGAAGGCGATGAAGATCTGCCGTCTGGCCCCGGACATGAAGGTGAGGAAGTAGTAGAGCCCGTAGCGGCGGCGGAGGATCATCCGGCGGTGCTGGGGAACAATGTTTGTATGGGTCGGATCCTGGAGAAGGGCCCAGAGACCGGCGAAAGTAACGATGCAGCCCATCCCCAGATAGAGCGCCTTGTAGCCGGCCAGCCTGCCCAGGAACAGAATGAGTACGGCCACCGCGATGTTGGCGGCGGCGGAAAGGCTCCGCAACCTGCCGAAGACCACGGGCGCCGTCAGTTTGTCAAAGTACTGCAAAGTGAGGGACTGGTTGGTGGTTTCAAAGTAGTGGAAGCCGAAGCTCATGACGAGGGTGGTGGCAATGAGCCCCAGGTAGCTGGGGAAAAATCCCGCCGCGGCCGTGCCCAGCCCGAGGAGCACCACGGAAAAGGCCGAGAGCCGGTGCTCGCGCAGGAAGAGCAGCGCGTAGACGGCCAAAAGCGCCAGAAAGCCGGGAATCTCCCGCACCGACTGGATCGCGCCCACCTGCTTTCCGTCGAGCCCCGCCACCTCCACGGCAAAGTTGTTGAAGAGGATCATCCAGGTCTGCAGCCCCACCACCGAGGCCGTGGTGAGGACAAAGAGAAAGCGGAGCATGGGCTTCTGTTCCTGACTGATCATTCCTGTAAGCCCATTTCCGGGAAGGGGGAAGTCGGGATGTTTTCCTGGCCGCTAGAGGGAGTTTCGACGCTGGCGGACCATCTCGAAGAGGATGATGCCCGCTGCCACCGAGGCGTTTAAGGAATTGAGAGTGCCGGCCATGGGGATGGAGACGATGACGTCGCAATGCTCGCGGATCAGGGGGCGGATGCCCTTGCCCTCGCCGCCCACCACCAGACAGACCGGGCCGCTGAATCTGGTGCGGTAGAGGGATTGTTTGGCCTCGCCGGCGGCGCCGTAGACCCAGAATCCTTTTTCCTTCAGGGTTTCCAGGGTCGCGGCCAGGTTGGTCACCAGGCAGAGCTTGACATGGGCCATGGCCCCGGCCGCGGCCTTGGCCGCCGTGGCGTTGAGCGGGGCCGAGCGGTCCTTGGGCATGATGACGCCGCAGGCGCCGGCTGCGGCGGCTGAGCGGATGATGGCCCCGAGGTTGTGCGGATCCTGAATCAAATCAAGGGCCACGACAATGGGGTGTTCCTCCTTATGGAGGCCGGCGAGCAGATCGTCGAGGCTGGTGGTGGCAACCGGCGCCACCCGGGCCATGACACCCTGGTGATTCTGCTGGGCCGTGCCGGGAAAGCGCTGGGCCGGCAGGAAGCGGATCCTGATTCCCTGCTGTTGGGCAAGATCGATGATCTCCTGCAGCTTCCTGCCGCCCTTGTGCTGCTGGACGATGATCTCCCTGACCTTGCGCGGCTGAAGGCGCAGCTGTTCGAGGACCGGATGGATGCCCCAGAGAAGCTCTTCGTTGTTTGCCTCAGTCATGGCTTTCTCAAAAGGTGGCTTTAAGAGCGGCCAGGTCGATGGGCAGGCCGGCGGCGTTGCGGCGGGCCCGGCAGCGCTCGGCCAGGATGACGGCCGCCAGCATCTCCACCGCTTCCTCCAGTCGGTCATTGACCACCAGATAGTCGTAGAGCGCGGCGTCTTCCATCTCCTGCCGGGCGTTACGCAGACGCAGGCGGACGGTTTCCTCGCCATCGGTGCCCCGGCCGCGCAGCCTTTTTTCCAGCTCCTGCCAGGAAGGCGGGGCGATGAAGAGAAAGATGGCGACGTTCCCCTCCATGCTCCGGAGCTGACGCGCGCCCTGGACGTCAATGTCAAGGAAGATGTCGAGCCCCTTTTCCAGCTGTTCGTTCACCGCCTTCCGGCTGGTGCCGTAGAGATTGCCATGCACCTCGGCCCATTCAAGAAATGCCCCTTCCGCCCGCATGGCTTCGAACTCGCCGCGCTCCACGAAGTGGTAATCCCGGCCGTTTTGCTCGCCGGCCCGTGGGGGGCGGGTGGTGTGCGAGACCGAGAAGGAAAGGTTTTCCATCCTGGCGAAGATCTCCTTTAAGATGGTGGTCTTGCCTGCCCCGGAGGGCGCGGAGATGACGAAAAGATTTCCCTTTTTCACTTGCCCGCCTTTTCCGTTGCTTCTTCCTCGCGCCTTTCCGAGGAGCTCATGAAGCGCATGGTGATGGTTTCCGGCTGCACCGAGGAGAGCACGATATGGTTGCTGTCCAGGATGATGATGGAGCGGGTCCGCCGGCCTTCGGTGACGTCGATCAACCGTTTCTGCTCCTTGGCCTCTTCGCGCATTTTCTTCATGGGCGAGGATTTGGGGTTCACCACCGCAAGCACCCGGCTGGCGAGCACCGCGTTGCCGAAACCCACATTGATCATTCGTTGGTCCATGGCCGATTCCGCATTAAGAATGAAGAATTAAGAATGCAGAATGTAAATGGCGAAACGGCATCCTGCATCAAAAAATTGAATTCTGCCTTGCAGCTACTCGATGTTCTGCACCTGCTCCCGCAGTTTTTCCACCTCGGTTTTCAGCTCCACGGTGAGATGGGCCGTGGTTGCGTCGGAGATCTTTGCGGCCAGGGTGTTGATCTCCCGCAGGAACTCCTGGAGGAGGAAGTCGAGGCGCCGGCCGACAGGCTCGTCCGCGGCGAGAAAGCCGGCAAACTGGCTGATATGGCTGCGCAGCCGCACCACCTCTTCGGTGACGTCGGATTTATCCGCCATGACCGCCACTTCCTGGGCCAGGCGGAGCGGATCGAGGTCCACGCCCTGCAGGAGATTGGCCAGCCGTTCTTTGAGTTTTTCGCCGCGTCGTTGGACAATGACCGGGATATCCCGGCTGATGTTCTCCACGGTTTCGGCAAAGATCGCGAGCCGGCCGTTCAGTTCGCTTCTGAGCGCTTCCCCTTCCTGCTCCCGCATGACCAGGGCGTTGGCCAGGGCCTGCCGCAGGGCCTCTTCCATGCCGGGCCAGACCGCGTCGAGATCCTCCTCCTCCTCATGGGCGGTGATGATCTCCCGGAAGTCCTTGATCATGGCCAGGGTGGGCGCATCGGCCAGGTTCAGTTCCCGACGGATCGTCTCCAGGCACTGCTGGTAGTTGCGGGCCAGGGGCAGGTTGACCTGCAGGCGGATCTGATCGCCTGCTTCCGCGCCCGGAGTGACGAAGACATCCACATGGCCGCGGCTGTAATGGGCGAAGATCTCCTTTTTGATGCGGTCTTCCAGGCCCAGGTACTTGCGGGGCAGCTTGATGGCGGGATCAAAAAACTTGTGGTTCACCGAGCGGATTTCCACGGTCCAGCTCCGGGTCCCCCGGGTCGAGTCGCCGCGCCCGTAAGCGGTCATGCTCAATGGTCTTTTCATGCGATTGCCTCCAGCAGTTCGGCGGTGGAAGCCGTGGCCGTGCCCACCTTGCCGACGACGATGCCGGCGGCGAAATTGGCGATGGTGGCGGCGTCCGCCGGAGAAAGGCCCACGGCCATGCCGAGGGCGAGGGTGGCGATCACCGTGTCGCCGGCGCCGGTGACATCGTACACCTCCTTGGCCATGGTGGGGATGGTGAAGATGGGTCTGCCTTTTTCATGGAGAGCCATGCCCGCCTCGCCGCGGGTGATGAGGACGGAATCGCAGTTCAGTTGTTTTTGCAGGAGATGGGCGGCGGTCTGCAGGTCTGCTTCGCTTCTGATGCTCATGCCCGACATGCGCTCCGCTTCGTGGTGGTTGGGGGTGATGATGGTGGCGCCCCTGAATCGCTCGGGGTGCTGCGGTTTCGGGTCGACGATCATCGGAATCTTCCGCTTTTTGAGTCTCCCGCGCAACTGGTCCATGAGGGGCATGTTGATCATGCCCTTGTTGTAGTCGGAAACGATCACTGCATTGAATTCCGTCAGGTTGTCATCCAGAAAGCGGAAGATCTCCGTCAGCCGCTCCGCAGCCGGCTCCCCGGTTTTTTCCCGGTCGAAACGGACGACCTGCTGGCTCTGGGCGACGATTCTCGTTTTCAGGGTGGTGGGACGGTTGCCGGTGCGGACGATGCCGGCGGTTCCCGAACCGAGCTCGGCAAGCAGGCCGAGCAGGTGGTCGCCCATGGCATCCTTGCCGATCAGGCCGCAGAGGGAGGCCCTGCCTTCCTGGGCATAGATATTGTGCAGAACATTGGCGGCGCCGCCCAAAAGCAGGCTTTCATGGGTGACGTCCACCACCGGCACCGGCGCCTCGGGCGAGATGCGGGAAACCGAGCCCCAGATGAAATGATCGACGATGATGTCGCCGATCACCAGGATATTGGCATCCTTGAATTTGCGGACCGCGGCCCGCAGTTTTTTTCTGTTTGTCTCCGAGAGGGTCAAGGGTGTTCTCCTTCGTAAGCGCGGGGGGAAGATAAAAAAACGCCCCCCGGAATTGCCGCGACCGTAAAAGTTGCAATTATAGACGTCCAAGTAGGGGAGGGCAAGCAAAGAAGTAAAATATCCTCTCTTGGCGCGGCGCCTTTGCCGGACCGTCTTCAGGAGGGTGTTTGCCGGGATTGCCGAGGCAGGCGCGGCCAGAGGGCGGCGTTTTCGTGGCAGGCGTTCACCAGGAGGAGGAGCATGGCCATGCCGGCGTTGCGGGCAAGGAGCAGGTAGGCGGGCGTGCCTTCTCCCTGGCCGAAACAGCCGCAGTCAATGGGAAGAAAAAGATATCCCCGGGCGGCGACGAGGATCAGGGCGAAAAAAAGCAGGTAGAGCGCGGCCATGAGCCGGGCCGACCAGATCATCACCACGCCGCTTAAGGCGACGGCGCCAAGGCTGATCTCCAGCCAAGGCTGCCAGCGCGAGATGGTGATGATCGCCGGGAAGGAGAGGAAACCGCTCTCGTAAAGGGCCTGCAGAAGATCGCTCACTCCGGGGGCGACGGCTTTCATGATTCCGGCCACGAGCAGCATCAGCGCCGCCAGGTAGTAATTGCCGAGCACCAGGAGTCGCCGGCAGGTTGCGGGCAGGGAGGCAGGCATGATCAGACCGGAGCCGGCAGCCGCTCCTGCCGGGCATTCGCCCGTCCGCCACGCTGGCCTTCCCAGAAGATCATGAGATCGTCCGCCAGGCCGTTGAGGATTTCGACCTGGGCCTTCACCTCCTGCACGGTGGCGGACCCCTCTTCCGACATGGCGGCCAGGGATTGCACCGAGGAGTCGATGGTGGTGAGGGCGCTTTTCACCTGTTCCTGATTTTCCGCCTGGTTTGTCGAATTGGTGATGATCTTCACGGTCTGCTCCGCGACCACCCGCGAGGCCTTGCTCACTTGCGGAAAGGTCGTTTCGAGCCTGGTGACGACCTTCTCTCCCAGTTTGATCTTTTCGTCGAGCTGCTCGATGACCGCCGCCACCTGATGCGAGGCGTCGCCGGCGCGCATGGCCAGGTTCCGGACCTCGTCCGCCACCACGGCGAAACCCGCGCCTGCTTCCCCGGCCCGGGCCGCTTCCACCGCGGCATTGAGAGCCAGCAGGTTTGTCTGGAAAGCGATATCCTCAATGACCTTGACCAGGGTGGAGATCTTTTTGTCCGCATCCGCCATGGCCTGCATTGCCACGACCACGTCCTTGATCACCAGCCCGGCCTCGGAGGCGGTGTGCAGTACCTCCTGGGTGGAGCTGTCCGCTTCCCGGGCCAGCCCGACGTTGTCCTTGGCCTGCCCGGCCATGAGTTCCACCGTGGTGGCGATCTCTTCCAGGGAGGCGGCGGAGGAGGAAGTCTCGTTGCTGATCTGGCCGGACATCTCGGAGATGTATCCCATGGAGCGGAGCAGCGAGGCCGTTGTCGTCGCCGATTCCGCCGACATGTCGGCCAGCTTCCTGGACATGTTGGACACCAGATAAATCGTGGTGAGGCCGATCACGGAAAGGATCAGAAAGGAAATGAGCATGATGCGGAAGACCCGGTCGCTCACCTCCTGGATGTTCCGCATGCTGGCGCTGTGGGTGGCGGAGCTTTCCGAAACCGCTGTTTCCAGGGTCTGGAGCATGAATTTGTTCTCTTTTTCAAAGATCTTTCCGAATTCCGCTTCCGTGGCGAATTCCATGTCGATGGAGGCGCGAACCATCTTCATGCCGGCTTCGTAGGAGGCCTGGTAGGCTTTTCCCAGCCTCAGGGCCAGGGGATCCTCCCCATCTGTCCGTGGCGCGAGTTCCGCCATTTTGGCGAGGAGGGCCTGCGCCTTTTCGTTCAGGGGGAGGATTTTTTCAAGTGCCTGCACACTGCCGGCCGCCTTGGCCGTGTTGAACCGCTCCACCACCTGGGTGATGGTCCCCTGCATCTCGATGGCGAGTTTTGTTTCCGGGAAAACCTGATCCCGGACCATTGCCACGTCAACGGAGAGCTTTTTCATGGAGAGCATCGCGAAAACGATGATGGCGGAAGAAAGCAGGCCGAGGAGAAGAAAGGCGAAGTAAAGCCGCCATTTGTTGCCGACGGCACGCATGGTAGGAAAATTCATGGAAAAAACCTTTCTGTGGAAAGAGGTGCGACAAGACGTGGCCGCCCCGGGGACGGCCACGTACCGCGGGAAACTATTTGGAGACAGGCAGTCCGGCTTGAATCCAGGAAGTGACGCCGCCGTCCATGATGGCCACGTTGGTGTAGCCCTTCATGTGCAGAAATTTCGCGGCAACGGCCAGCTGCTTGCCCGCGTGGTCGAGGAGCAGAAGCTTTTTGTCTTTCGGCAGCTTGGTATACTGCTCTTCCATGTCGTCAAGCAGGATGTTGACCGTGCCGTCAATCTTGCCGAGGTCCATGTGCTTTTCTCCCCGGATATCCACGAGAACAAGGGAGGCCTTCTGGTCAAAAACCTCCTTCGGGCTCATGCGGGCGATTTCGACCTTGGGGTACTGGGTCTTGCTGACAACCTCGAAGCCTCTTTTCGCCCATTCGGGCAGACCTTCGTTATAAACCATTACCTTGCTGTAACCCAGTTTCACCGCCTCTTCGGCGGCGATCCGGCTTTTGCCGCATTTCGGACCCTTGCAGTAGAAGATCAGCAGCATCCCCTTGTCGGCGGGCAGATTGGGGTTTCCAGCCACCCTGCTGGCGGGAATGTTCACCGATCCCTTGATGGCCAATTCGTTGTGTTCGATGGAACTTAATGCATCGGCGAGCACCAGGGGTTCTCCCGCGTCCATCTTCTTCTTCAGGTCATCGGTGACAATGAAGGGAATGTCGGCGGCAAGGGCCGTGGCCTGACCTGCCAGTAAGGACAAAATAAAGATTGCGAGTAAGGCGCCTAATTTTTTGAACATCATGCTCTGCATTCCTCCTGCTGTTTTCAGTGGTAATTAAAAAACATCCCAACGGCGGTTATACTAGAAGTAATCATATGCAATTTGATCCGGGGAACGCAAGACGCAATGTGCGCAAGGGGTGGCGCAATTTGCTGTTTTTTGCGTAAATGAAAGGCCCTGCCGGCGTGAGCCGGCAGGGCCTGGGGTGGTGAAACAGCGGGGAGCTGCTTCTTCGTGACAGCCCATTGCTTGCCAGAGCCGGAGACGGCTTTGGCAACGGACCGTCAAGGAGCAATGGTTATTCCGTGGCCGTGCACTTGCCGCCTTCGCACTCAACGTCCGCGATCAGGAAGCGGCTCTTGATGCCGCCCTTTTTCAAGGCCTGGGCGGCCATCTCCGCCCTGGCGCCGGTGGTGCAGTGGACCAGCATCTCCTTATCCTTGGGCAGTTCCGCCAGGCGGGCTTCGATCTGGTCAAGAGGGATGTGGACGGCGTTGGCGAACATGCCGTCCTTGACTTCGTCATTGGTCCGGACGTCAAGGACAAGCTGCTGCGCATTGCCATGCACCGCCTTCATGAAGTCGGCCAGGCTGACCTCGCCCTTGCCCATCTCGCGCTTCCAGGTGATTTCAGCAGGAGTGGGGCCTTTGGCCAGGGTGCCCGGCCAGGAGTTGACGCCGCCCGCCCAGATGGAGCCTTTCTTGCAGCCCCATTTTTTCACGATTCTGAAGGCCTTTTCCGCTTCGGCCAGGCTGTCGCCGTAAACAACGATGGGCGCCTTCTGCACACTGGGCAGATCATCTTCCCGGTCCGCCAGGGTGGCCAGGGGGATGTTGTGGGCGCGGGGGATGTGGCCGGCCTCGTACGTCTCTTTCGCGCGCAGGTCGATGAGGACTATATTGCCGGATTTGACGAACTTTTCAGAGGCGAAGATGTTGTAGCCGGATTTCTTCCAGCCGGGAACACCCTGCAGCATGACGCGGACGTTTTTGTAACCCATTTTTACCGCCAGACCGGCGGCATCGGTGCTCATGCCTCAGGTGGGGCCTCCGCAGTAGAAGACCAGCATGGTGTTCTTGAGTTTGACGTCGCCGGGCAGCCGGGCCGCGCCGGTGGTTTTCATGTCCTCAATGGGAATGGAGATCGCGGTGGGCACATGGCCTTCGTGGTAGCGGGGGGCCGGCCGGGAGTCGACAAGGACATAGTTGGATTCGGCCTGGCCCTGGTTGATGAGTTTTGCCATTTCATCGGGCATGATCTCGGTCACGCCGGCGGGAAGTTCGGCAAGCTTGGGTTTGATGACGGTGGCAACCTTGTCTTTGCCCTGCACCACGAACTCGATGATGGCCGCCTCGCCTTCCGCGGCGTGCTCAAGACCCTTGGTGGTGTCGTCGAATTTTACCATCTCGGTGTTGCCTTTGACCTCGATGGTGATGGTCTTTGCCTTGTTGGATTTACCGGTAACCTTGCCCTTGAATACGTTTTGGGCCTGGGTTGCCGCCGGGGCCGGATCAGCCGCCTGGGCGGAGTTGAGGTTGCCGACCGGTCCGCTCACCAGAAAGGCGGCAAAGACCAGCAGGGGGACAAACTTGAGTAGCCGATTTTTTTTCATGCACTTTTCTCCTTTGTCTTTGAGAATTGTCAGCGGGGTCAAAAAAGGGCCGCCGACCGTTTACGCAATAAAATCATGGATTCCTTGCCGTGGGCCGTGCGCTTGTTCCTCCTTTTCCTGTCTCGGCATTTTCTCTTTCATCATGCTGTATGCCGAAGCGCGGTTTTTATGCTTCGCAGCAAAAGTTCCGGGGCGAAGGGCTTGGTGATATGGGCGCGGCAGCCATGGATCATCAGAGATTCAACCATGGATGCCGCCGTTTCCTCGGCAATGATCAGGAAGGGAACAGCCACATCTCCCTGGGAGAGTGTCCGCAGGAAGCAGTGGTATTTCTCGCTGGGAGCAAAATCCATGTCGGCGATGAGAAGATCCACCGCCGTGGAAGTATTTCTGTACTTCCGCATGGTTGCCATGGCCTCGCCGGTGTTGCTGGCCACGCTGACACGGTAGCATGCCTGTTTGAGCATCAGCGCGATGCTGTGTTGCAGGTGGATTTCTTCTTCCTTGAGGAGGATATGGGCAACCGCCATTGTCTGTCGCCTTGCCTGGGTGGGTGCGTAAATGTTCCTGCCGAATCCTCGCCTGGGGCGAGTTTTCACGGTAGCAAAGCAAGATGGGTGCCATGACCCGGCTTGTTTCTGTTAATGTCTTGAATTTGCTTGGGAAAAAATAGCGCGGAAGGGGACCGGGGCAGGGCGGAGGAGGTGCAAAGAAGTTTGACGGCCGCGCGGAGTTGGCGCGTTGCCCCCTTTTGTCCGCCGACCTTGCCGGAAATGGAGGGGGGAGGGGGCTGCAAAGAATCTTGCAGCGGGTCGGGGGCGGCCGGGGTTATTCCTCGCTGTCCGCCTGTTTCAACCGCCAGTTGAGGGCCTGCCTGGTGATGCCGAGCATTTCCGCGGCAATGGCCTGATTGCCGTTTGCCCGGTTCAAGGCCTCAAGCACCAGCAGGTAGCCGGCTTCCTTGAGGGAGGGCAGATGGGGCAGGTCGCTGAACGGGGTGCTTGTTTCCTGGTGTTTTTTGCCGTCTTCCTCGAGGTTGGGCCGTTTTTCGCGGATGTAGTCCTTGAAGGAGTCCATGGAGAGGGTGCGGGATTTGTGCTTGCTCACCGCGTCGAAGATCATGTTCTTGAGTTCGCGCAGGTTGCCGGGGAAATTGTAGGTGCCAAGCAGGCTGATCAGTTCCTTGGGAAAGGCGGGTTTCCTTTTGTTGAGCTTTTCGGCTGCCTCGGCGAGAAAATATTCCACCAGAAGCGGCAGGTCGTCCAGCCTCTCCCGCAGAGGGGGGATATGGATGCGGTGGGCGTGCAGGCGGTAGTAAAGATCCTTGCGGAAGGCGGCGTTTTCCTGCATTTGTTGCAGGTTCTGGTGGGTGGCGAAGATCATCCGGCAATCGGTGCGTTTGGGGATGTCCGCTCCCAGGGGAAAGTATTCCCGTTCCTGGATGAGGCGGAGCAGTTTGATCTGGGCCGCCTGACTTAGGTCGCCGATTTCGTCAAGGAAAAGAGTGCCGCCGGCGGCATGGTCGATAAGACCGCGTCTGGGCTGCTCCGCGCCGGTGAAGGCCCCTTTCTTGTGGCCGAAAAGGGTGTCGGCGAACATGGTGTCGTCCAGGCCCGCCACGTTGACCGGCACGAATTCTCCTTTGCGTCTGCTCAAAAAATGGAGGGAGTGGGCGATGAGTTCCTTGCCCACCCCGGTTTCCCCGGAGATGAGGACCGGCTCGTTGGTGGCGGCAATGGATTCCATATACTGAAAGATGGTGCGCATTGCCTTGTTGTGGGTGATGATCTGGGCAAAGGCCTCGGGATGGTCCAGCTTGTCCTGGAGAAAATGTTCCTTGAGCAGATCGTTTTCATGGCGGAGGCGGCTGATGTCGATGGCCCGCTGGACGCCGGCGATCAGCCTGGCTTCTTCGGTCACCTTGGTGTAGTAGTCGAAGGCGCCGAGTTTCATGCATTTGACCGCGGTGTCCACCAGATCGAGCCCGGTGATGATGATCACCGGCACCTGGGGATGCTCGGCCACGATGCTCGGCAGCAACTCTTCCCCGGAAAGATGGGGCATGGTCAGATCGAGGACGATGACGCCGACCTCCTGCCTGTTCAACAGTTCGAGGGCCTTTCTGCTGTCGTTGAGGCAGATGATGTTGTTCAGGCCGTTGGAACGCAGGGTCAGACTGAAGCTGTGCAGCCACGCCTCTTCATCGTCCACCAGCATGATGGGGCGAAATGGGACAAGCTCTTTTTCCATGAAAAAAGGGTTCTCCTGCAAGGGTTTGTTTCCGGCGCGGTCTGAAAAAAGAGGATCCGCGCGAACCTCTCAGGATCACGGCCAGGCCGCTGGTTGCCAGGCGCCGCTCTCCTGATCTTCCGATCCTTAAACAACTATGCCATATTGGAATAAAAATATCACGATCCCGTGCGCGGTCCCGGGGGATACCGTCCTTTTTTTCCGCCTCAGACGGAGGGGTTGTCCTGCTCCGGGGGCGCCGCGTCCGGGTCGTCATCCGCCGCCGGGAGAGGAAAGGTCACGGTCGCCATGGTTCCTTCTTCCGGGCTGGAGGTAAAGCTGAGCCTGCCGTTGTGCTCCTTGACGATGCCGGCGGAAACGGAAAGGCCAAGGCCGGTGCCGCCGTAAGAACGCTTGGTGGTGAAGAACGGATCCATGATCTGGTGCAGGATTTCCGGAGGGATGCCCGCGCCCTGGTCATGCACCGAAATGCGCACCTCTTTTTTATCCGGGTCATGGCGGCTGGCGATGGTGATGGCCTGCTCCGGGCCGGTGAGCGCTTCGCAGCTGTTCTGGATCAGGTTGATCAGCACCTGTTCCAGGCGTTGCCTGTTGCCGCGGATGGGGGGCAGGGTGGCGGCGAGATCGGTGTGGAAATGTTTGGTGGATTTGCTGATTTTGTTGTGGTTGAGGCGCACCGCCGCTTGGGCGACCTCGTTGAGATCCACCTGTTCCATGAGGCGGGAGGTGTCCTGCCGCGCATAGTCCTTGAGATCCTGGACAATGTTTTTGATGCGCCTGGCGCTGTCTTCGAGCTCCAGAAAGAGCCTGGGGATCTGCTCGCACATCTCGCTGTACTCCAGGCCGGCGATGAGGAAATCCCCGTTCTCCCGGTAGTATTCGTCGAGGATTGGTCTGGCGCTCTCCCAGGCCTTGTTGAGCATGGCCGTGTTCAGCATGGCGATGCTGTTGGGGTTGTTGATTTCATGGGCCACGCCGGAGATGAGCACGCCCAGGGAGATCATCTTGTCCGCCTGGATCAGCTGCTGCTGCTGCAGCCTGGTTTCGTCCTCGGCCCGTTTGCGGTCGGTGATGTCGCGGATGATCCAGATGGAATTCCACTGGTCCTTGATCCGCGCCTCGGAGAGGGAGAGCTCGATGGGCACCTCGCTGCCGTCCTTGCGCCGGGTGACAAGCTCGATGGTTTCGCGGATGGGGCCGTCGCTCATGGGCCTTTCCTCGGCCGAATCCCTCTGGCTTGACTCGGAGAGCCTGGGGGAAATCAGGGAATGGATGGGTTTGCCCATGGCCTCCTCTGCGGTGTAGCCGAAGATCTCGGCGGCCGCCTCGTTCCAGTAGGAGATGTTGCCGCGGTGATCCATCAGAGCGATGGCATCCTGGGCCGAGGCGGTGAGGTTTCTGAACTTGTCTTCGCTCTCCCGCAGGGCGGCTTCGGCCTCTCCCTGTTTCTGTCTGGTCAGGGAGTAGCGGCGGGCCAGGGTGGTGAGCTCCTCGGCCAGGTTGACCACCTCGGACGGCCCGGTCCAGGCGAAGTGAACATCCTCTTCCCCTCTGTTCAGGATGCGGTCCAGGCCGGTGAGAATCGATTCCTTGATCTGGTCGATCTTCTGGGCGATGGCGTTGGCGATCAGGGAGATGATTATGCTCATGATCAGCACGATCCAGACGATGTTGTAAATCAGGGAGAGTTTCCACTCCTCGGCCGCGCTGCGGTCGACCGGGGTGCCGATCCAGAGGGCCGGACTCTGGTTGGTGTTGAAGATGAGCGGCAGCCAGGTAACGCTGCGGCCGTGTCCGCTTTCCCAGACAAAGGGCCGCCTGTTCCGGGTCTGTCCCTTCAGGGCGGGGAAGCTCGCGAAGATGTTGCCGCCGACGGAAGTGTCACGGAAGTAAGCCATTGTCTCCGCATCCTGGAGACTGAGGGTCGCCGGCATGTGGACGATGTCGCCCTCCGTGGTGGCCCAGCAGGCGTTCAGGTGCGGGGAGAGAAAGGCCCTGAGGTCCACCGCGAGGAGAACCACGCCGATGGGCGTGCCTTTGCTGCCGATGATGGGGCTGATCAGGTTGAGGAAGTTGACGGCGGGGTCCGGAATGGCGCCTTTCCCCTGAAAAAGGGAATCGATCTCGAACTGTTGCAGCTGCAGGCCCTTCCAGAAGAGAGGAGAGTCCTGGAAGTTCTGCAACGCGCTGTCCGGGGCCGCCTGCAGCAGTTTCCGGCCGTTGCGGAAAAGCCGTACCTTTTCCTTGCCGTTGAGATCGATCACATGGACCTCGGCCACCACTTTTTCCGGGTTGAGCAGGTGGATGAGCAGTTCGCCCAGGCGGACATGGTTTTCCTGGCTCATGAGGGACATGGAGTGGCCCGAGGCCTGGCTCACGGTGAGGGGAGTGGAGGAAACCTGGAGAAGACTTTTTTTTAGGTTTTCCACATGCGCATTCAAGGTGACGAAACTGCTTTCGACCGAGGCGGTGATCCGCGCCTCTTCCACGGTCTCATGCTTGTTGATGTGGTCCCGCAGGTTGACGCCGACCAGGGTGAGGATGGGCAGCACACCAAGGGCCAGGAGGATGACGAAGATGAGGGTCCGCAGTTTCATGGTTTGCCTTGGTTGCTGTTATGGTATGCTGGCACGGTAAATTCGCGGGGCAAGGGTTACGGGAAATATCTCAGCAGGGATAGTAGCATGAAAGACATTTCAATTGCAATCACCGGGGAGAGCCTTGATTTCGATCAGGCGCGGGCCGTGGCGAAGGCCCTGGCGGAAAGGGGGAATGCCGAGGCGAGCCTGGTTGCCTGGCTGGACGGCAAGGCGGGCAGGCATTCGCCCTGCTGCGTAAGGTGCGAGATCGGGAACCGTCCCGGCTGGGAGGTCTACGGCGAGAATCACCAGGGCAGGGTGAGGATCGTCATCAACGACCGGGAGTATGTGTTCATTTATACGTAGTTGTTGCAAGTGGGGACGGAATTCTGGTGAAAGGGACTGATCTTGTGCCTAACGCATAAAATCTTAAAGAAATAGGGCCGCCGCTCGATATGTCTTTTGTCACCTTCCGGCAAAAGGCATACCGTGAACTGGCCAGATCAAGCGGCTCTATACAGGCCGAGGCGTCCAAAGGCCTCGCCTTATATCAACTCCTGGAAGATGATTATGAGCGGTTTGAACAGGAGTATGAGGAGCGGTTTGTCCGCAACTACGGCTTTTATCGTTCCGTTGTTGGCCATGTTGTTCGGGGATACCTGAAATGTGGCGACTTGAAAGATGGCTTCGCCAGAGTTGCAATCACCGCATGGCGTTGCTAGGCTGGGTTCATCCTCGGGCGGGAAGCCCTAATTTTTAGGCGTCCCGAAAAAAGCGATTACTTATCATCTATCATCTCATCTCCTTGCGATCCTTCGTAGAAGTGATTAGAATACATGTATTCACAGAAGGAGAATCACATGCCCACATCAATTCGACTCAGCCAAGAAACAGAAAAGAGACTGGATTTTCTTGCGGCCCATACCGGCCGCACCAAGGCATATTACCTCCGGGAGATCATCGAGCATGGCATCGAGGACATGGAGGATTATTACCTCGCGGCAGAAGTGCTTGAGCGAGTCCGAAAAGGACAAGAAACAGTGCATTCTGCGGCTGACGTGAGGAAAGACCTTGGCTTGGACGATTAATTACGCGACCTCGGCCAAGGGGCAATTGCGGAAACTCGACAAGCAGATCGCACGGCAGATTATCGAGTATATGGAGGGGGTTGCCATTCTTGAAGATCCTTGCAGCAAAGGGAAAGCGCTGAAGGGGCCGCTCGGCGGCCTTTGGCGTTTTCGTGTGGACGACTGGCGGATTATTTGTGATATCCAGGACGACAAGCTGCTTGTCTTGGTGCTTCGCATCGGCCACCGCAGCAAGATATACGGTGGACACTGATCATTGCGCTATCCGAACAAAAAAACTATATCGCTTATCACCTCAGGGCCTGCCTGAAGAGAATCCGTTTCGCCTCCCAGGGAGCTTCTGAGAAGTCCGCCTCCCTGCCAGCCTCCACTCCATTATGCCGGAAGCACCAGCAGCCGTTTTCCACGGCAATGACCGGGCTGACTTCGTCAGGCCCAAGCCGGGCAATCTCCTGGTCGGCTGCGGCAAGCGGGTCGAGAAAGCGGTTGCCCAGATTGCCGCCAAGATCCTTGCTGCCGTCCTGGGAGAGCTCCTTGGCAAGCGAGCCGAAATCCTCGCCGGCAAGAAGTCTGGCCCGGGCCTCCTCGCACAGTGTCTGCTGCTCCTCTTTGCGGGCCGGACTGTCCAGGGGATGGATATAGCGGAAGATGCCGTGCAGGCTGGCGCGTTCCGGCAGGATAACCGGCTGGGCCGCAAGCTGCGCCAGGGCCCTGGGGATCAGTTCCTCTCTGGCCTTGCGGTATTCCTTGAGGCGGGCCGCCACCAGGTCTGAAAGCTCTTTTTCTTCAGGCAGTCCCTCGCCAATGGCCTTGCGGGCAATTGCCAAAAGAAGCGCTGCATCCCCTTCCTCGACTCTCTTTATCTCTCTTTTCTGCTTCCTCACTTCTTGTCGTAAAGAAGTAAGACGAGGCAGCCTGTTGAGCGACTGGAGATACTCTTTGCTGCCTCGATTTTTTCTTGCCAAATGGCCGAGACTGAAAAGGCTTGCGCCGGTGTATCCTTCCTTGCCGGCAAGTTCTGCTTCCGCGCCGATCTGGGCGGGAGGCTTGATGTAGGCGCCCAGCCCGGCCCAGAGTTCCACCTGGCCGAGCCGGTTCTTGGCGGCGGCAATGGCTGCGAGCTGGTTGCCCACCCGAAAGGTTTCTCCAAAATAGGCCATGGGGTAGAGGGCATCCACCAAACCTTCCTCAGCCCAGCCTTGCCAATCCTGGCCCTTTTCCAGATAGGCGTCCGCTGCATCCGGAAATACTGCGGCGCTTACGATCATATCTGGCCGGGTTTCCGACAGGACGGCGCGGAGGTCGCGTAATAGCCGGCTGACTTCCTGAGCCCGCATCTCGCTCCAGAAAAGGGCTGCAGTGGTCAGGATCCGCTCCGCCTCGTCCTGTTCTCCCATGAGCCAGGCTTTCAGCTCTCTCCGCTCGATGGCTTGCGGCAGGTAGCGCGGGTCATAGCCCTGTTCTATGTAAAACCGCTCTCCCAACTCCCCGCTCTTGCCGAAATTCGGGCCGGGATAGCGGATGAAATCAAGATGGATGCCGCTCACCGCATAATTTTCCGCCAATTCCCGGACAACCCTTGTGAAAAGTTGCCGATACTGGGCAGAGGCGGGGTCGGCAAAGATGCCGTCCACCCAGGCCAGTCTTTTTTCCGCCTCGCCGTATTCGGAAAGGGATCTGCCGTTGTTGTCCGAAAGAATCCAGGCATGCCCCGGGAAGCCGGGATGGGTCGGATCAGCGGGGGGAGCGCTGTCGCCCCAGAGATAATAGACATTGAGCCAGGCGTGCACGGGCAGAGGGACGCATTTTTCGAGCACCCTGGCAAGCGGATCAAAGTCCGCCGGCTGCGCGGCCAGGCTTTCCGGCCGCGGCGCGAGGCTGCTTTTATAAAAGGCGTCGGCCCGCCCCCTTACCTGGACGAGCAGCTGGTCAAAGCCGGCCTCTCTTGCCTCCGCGCACAAGGCGTCGATTTCCGCCGGGCTGTCCGCGTCGTAACGGACAAGCCAGGCGGAACTTTTCAGCCCGGGGGCGCAGGAGGAGGCGAGAAGGGGCAGGAGGGCCAGGAGCAGGAGGCAGGGCGCAAGGACCGGGAAGCGTGCTTTGGGGGAGGCGGACCGACAGGCCATCTGTTGACCTTTTAGGGGGGTAATGGTAAGAATACACCCGCTTGGAATCAGGTTGCAAACACTGGACGTTTCATGACCCCATGGTAGGCGGATCCGCTATGAAAAACAATATGACCGAGACGAAAAAATTTCCGGAAGGCATGGTGCCGCTGGGCAATTCCCCCTTCAGGTTCGCCTGTCATCCCGGGGTCTCCTGCTTCACCCGCTGCTGCCGCAAGCTTGAGCTTTTTCTCTATCCCTACGACATCATCCGCCTGAAAAAGCGGCTTAACATCTCCTCGGAGGAGTTTTTGAACACCTACACCGGCGTGGTCCAGGGTGCAAACCCGTTTTTTCCAGCGGTGATCATGCGCATGCAGGACAACGAGGAGCATACCTGCCCCTTTCTCGACCCTGAAAAAGGGTGTCTGGTCTATGAGGATCGGCCTTCGGCCTGCCGCACCTATCCCCTTGAGCGGGCGGTGGACCGCAACCCCGAGCGGGGAGCGGTCCAGGAGTATTATTTCATGACCAGCCATGAGTACTGCAAGGGCCATGCGGAGGACAGGGAGTGGACCGTCCGGGAGTGGCTGCGGGATCAGCAGCTCGTCTATTACAACGCCATGGACGACCTCTGGGCCGAGATGGACACCATTTTCGCGAGAAATCCCTGGAAAGGCGAGGGCGCGGCCGGGCCGAAGCAGCTTCTGGCCTTCATGATCTCCTACAACCTGGATCGTTTCCGTCAGTATGTGAACGATCACGATCTTCTCGGCCAGTTCCGGCTGGACAAGGCAAAAAGGCGGGCCATCGAGAGCGATGACGAGTCCCTGCTCAAGTTCGGCTTCGACTGGCTCAAGCTGATCCTGACCGGTCAGCCGACCCTGCAACGGAAGTAGGGGAACACGGCTCCTGTATCCTCTGCGGCGAGGAGATCGCCGGAGGAGGCCTGCGCTTCGACCCCAGCGTACCTCCTGTCTTTCCTGCGCGAAAGCTGCGGACGCAACATGATCGCGTCCACCGGGCCGGCCGGAGGGCGTTACAGGGCCCGCACCTGATTGCGTCCCTGGGTTTTTGCCAGGTACAGAGCCTGGTCGGCCTTGCTGACAAGCCCCTCGAAGGTGATGGAGTCCTGGCCGAAGGTGGCGACCCCGAAGCTCGCCGTGATGAAATCACCATCAATGTCGGCCATTGCCGTGGCGCCCAGCTTCCTGCGCAGCTGTTCCGCGAGAGCGCAGGCGTGATCCTTGCTGGAATTGAGCAGCAACAGGGCAAACTCCTCGCCGCCATAACGGCAGACCATGTCGCTGCTGCGGGTACTGTTCTGGAGCACCGAGGCAACCTGCGCCAGAATCTTGTCGCCAATGGGATGCCCATAGGTGTCGTTGACCCGTTTGAAATGGTCAATGTCGCAGATAAGGATACTGAAGTTGCCGCCATACCGCCGTGTCCGTTCCACTTCGTCCAGCAGGCGCTCATTGAAGAACCGTCTGTTGTAAAGGCCGGTGAGTTCGTCATGGATGGACTCCCTCAAGGTTCTGCTGTAGATTTTCGCATTGTTGATCGCCCCGCCCACCGCATGGGAAACGATGGAGAGCAGGGTCACCTGCTCGGCCGGGATGGGGCGATCTGAAAGCGAGTTGTCGACAATCATCACCCCTTCGACGGCGCCTGCCTCCTGTTTGGCATAGATCTCGCACTCCCGGCAGAGCTGTTCTTTTTGCCCGCAATCGCTCATGGGGATATCGCCGCATTTGGTGCCGGGCACCAGCCAGCAGCGCAACCATCTCCTGCCGAAGGCCGGGCAATCCTCCTTGCTGCAATTTTTGATCTGCCAGCAGGAGAGACGTTTTTTGTTCACGATGGGAATCAGCGCGAAATTCTTAAGGCCCAGTTGCTTGATGGAGGGGTCGTCTGTTTTTGCCTCCGTATTGAAAACCGGAAATCCGGTTACCAGGGGTCTGGTCAGCAGGTTGTCGGTCGTCACCGGAATCTCCAGGGAGCTTATGAGCCCCGCTTCAAATCCACGGCACAGCTTTCCCTGCAGGACCCCTTTCCGGTGTTTCATGAAAAAGAGACCCACCCGGTCAAAGTCGAAGATTTCGGCGGTCAGGTTGACGAAACGCTCCTCGATGGCGTCGATATCCATCTCCTCGTAAACCAGTGAAAGCATCTCCAGGAGGGCAACCTCTTTCAGTGGGGATGTCGTGCTTTCGAATTGAGACATTCTCCTCTCCTTGCCGTTGGGCCCGACCATGGACGGGACTGAAAGACACCGGCCTTTTGTTTTGTCGCGGACAAGGTATGCCCGGGACATGGGCTGCCCTGCCATCTTACGATTATTGTACAGCGTATCGGGCGTCCGCGTACCCGGAAAAAGCGTGTCGCGGTATTTTTTTCAATGGAAAAAAATACCGCAAAGGACCACATTGTGGTACAAGAAAATCGATATGGTTTTCCCTGCGCAAAGGGAGCGGGCCGCCGGCCTGGCCGGCGCAACATCTTGCCAAAGAAAAAACAGTATGGAGGGAGAAATGCGGAAGAAAATCATTGTGACGGTCGTACTGGCGGCAGGTTTTGTTCTCGGCAACACGGTCGGGGCCGCGGAGCGACCCCCGATGGCCCAGCTCTGCGGCGGTTGCCATAAGCCGGAACCTGGTGTGATGATGGGATTTCTCGACAATATCTCCCTGAAGTCCAGAATGATCCAGATGGATTTCATGTCGCACAAGGACACCGTAAAGTTCACGGACAGCACAAAGGTCAGGAATGTCAGCTCCTTTGAGGATATCCGGAACTACAGGGGCAAGGGCTTTCAGATCAATTACCTGGAAGAGAACGGCGAGCGCAAGGCCACGGAGATCATCCGTTTCGACATCATGAAGGCCATCGGCGACGACGAGAAGATTGCCAGGGAGGAGTTCAAAAAGCTGCGGGCCCAGCCAGGCGTTGTCGTCTATGATGTCCGCCCGCCCGTGCCCTACCAGATGGCCCATGTTCCCGGGGCGCAAACACTGCCCGCCCCGGCCTTTGAAAAATTCTCCTCCCGGCTGCCCCAGGAGAAAAACACCCCCATCATTCTCTATGGCGTGGGCGGATGCCTGAGTCCCACCGTGGCGATGAAGGTCAAGAGCCTCGGTTACACCGATGTCAAGATCTATACGGGCGGTTATCCGGACTGGGCCCAGGGCGAATACGGGAGCACCGCGCCGGACTGGCTGCGAATGGCCATTGAAAAGGAGATCCCCCATGTGCTCATCGATGTGCGCTCCAATGCCGACATGAGCGCCGGACACATCAAGGGAGCGGTCAACCTGCCCCTGCCGGCGCTGGCTGAGAGCCGGCACAGGTTCCCGGACAACAGGATGGCGCCGATCATTTTTTACGGCCCGGGGAGCGAGAAGGCCGCGGAAACGGCAGTGGCCTGGGGGTACAAAAAGGTGCAGGTTTTGCCCGTAAGCTTCGAGAAGTGGCAGGCGGACGGCTTCCCGGTGCAGACCGGACAGGGGCCGGCTGCCATCAGCTATGTTCCCAAGCCCAAACCAGGGACCGTCGGCGTTGCCGAATTTGAAAAAATGGCCGCGGGCCAGCAGGCCGGCGTTGCCCTGGTCGACGTGCGAAACCCCGAAGAGTTTGCCCAGGGCAGTGTGCCCGGGGCCGTGAACCTGCCGGTGGAGCAGATGGAGCAGCGGCTTGCGGAACTGCCTTCGGACAAGGAGCTTATTCTTTTCTGCAACACCGGGGTGCAGGCCGAGATGGCCCAGAGCATTCTGAACAAGAAAGGGCGGGCCAACCGCTACCTGGACGGCAAGGTCACCGTGCAGGAGGGGCAGCTCAAGGTGGAAGAGCAATAACAGGCCGCGGTCTGCTGTCCTGGCCTGCCGACTTGACCGGCAGGCCAGGACCCCTGCTCACTGCCATGGCCGATATGCACGAGGAGGTGGTGGGGCCTCGTTGAAAATCACGTCGATGTCAATCTGGCCGACGAGATGGGTAAAGCCCCTGGTTCCGGCCAAGGCCGTGGCTGCGCCGGAAGCCATTGTGCAGCTGTTGCGACAGGCCGGGGCTCAGTGACCGGAACCGTTTTGCCTTCCTGGCCGCTGCTCCCATCGTCCGGGCCATGATCCGCGCCCTTTGCCGCGGGACAGCGGGGCCATGTCATGGGCCAGCCAGCGGTTGTCCTCCCGTCGGAAAGTGTCCTGCGGAAATTTCCGGTGGGCAATCAGTCGTTCTTGCGCCAGTTGCCGCCTCTGCCGCCATTGCGGGCCTGCACCTCGGCCTTGGTCTTCAGGTAGTTCACCGCCGGGTACCCGAGGGTCTGCGCAACGGCCTCGGAGAATTCCCGGCAGGGGCGGACGGTGAAGTCGCGGGGCGTGTCGATGTCCACCTCGCCGCGGCCGTCGAAGTGCAGGGTCAGGGAGACCGGGCAGGGACCGTGGTGTTCGCGCACCCTGGTCTTCAGGAGTTCCAGCTTCTGGCGGCTGACCTTGTCGGCCTGCAGCAGGATGCGCGCCCCGCAGGTGTATTTGAGCCGGGCCTCGGCAAGATCGTCCACCGAGTCGGCGATGATCTTGGCGCCCCGTTCCTCCTGCTTGACCGTGCCCAGGACGACGAGGGGCTCGTCGCGGGTGAGGAGATGACCGCTCCTGGCAAAGGCCTCGGGGAAAATCACCACCTCCACGGCGGCGGCGGTATCCTCCAGGGTGATGAAGGCCATGCGATCGCCCTTCTTGCTCTTGTGTTCCTTGTACTCCCGCACCAGGCCGCCCACCCGCACCGGCTGGTTGTCTCCCCATTCGGCCAGTCCCGCGATATCGGTGTCGGCAACGGCCCGGATATCCTGACGAAAGTTGTCCAGGGGGTGGCCGGTGATATAGAAGCCCACGGTTTCCTTTTCGTAAGCCAGCTTTTCCTTGTCCGTCCACTCGTCGATATCGGGCAGCTCGATGCTGCCTGATTTCGCCACCTGTTCTTCCGGCATCACCGCAAAGAGCGAGATCTGGCCGGAGAGCTTGTCCCGCTGCGAAGCCTGGGCCTGTTCCAGGGCCTGGTCGAGCACGGCGAAGAACTGGGAGCGCTTGGCGCCCAGGGAGTCAAAGGCGCCGGCCTTGATGAGGCTTTCGATGACCCTGCGGTTCACCTTGCGGGAATCCACCCGATTGCAGAAATCCTCCAGCGACTTGTAGGGGCCGTCAAGGTCGCGCTCCTCCATGATGGAATCAAGCGCCGAGCCGCCCACGTTTTTCACCGCGGCAAGGCCGAAGCGGATCCGGTCGTTGATGACGGTGAAATCCTTGTTGGACTCGTTGATGTCGGGCGGCAGCACGTCGATCTCGTGATCCTGGCACTCGGTGATGTAGCGCACCACCTTATCGGTGTTGTTCACGTCGCAGGAGAGCAGCGCCGCCATGAACTGGGCCGGGTAATGGGCCTTGAGGTAGGCGGTCTGGTAGGCGATCAGGGCGTAGGCGGCGCTGTGGCTCTTGTTGAAGCCGTAGCCCGCGAACTTGGCCATCAGGTCGAAGATGTACTCGGCCTTGTCCGCCGGCAGGTTGTTTTTGGCGGCGCCGGCCAGGAACTTTTCCTTTTCCGCCTCCATGACCTCGGCCTTTTTCTTGCCCATGGCCCGGCGCAGGTTGTCGGCATCGCCCAGGGAGTAGCTGGCCAGGACGTTGGCGATCTTCATGACCTGTTCCTGGTAGACGATGACCCCGTAGGTCTCCTTGAGGATGGGTTCGAGCTGGGGCAGGGGATACTGGGCGATCATCCGGCCGTGCTTGGTCTCCACGAACTGGTCCACCATGCCGGATTCGAGCGGCCCGGGCCGGTAGAGGGCCACCAGGGCGATGAGGTCGGAAAATACCTCGGGCTTCATCTTCATGAGCAGGGAGCGCATCCCGGAGCTTTCCAGCTGGAAGACGCCCAGGGCGTCGCCCTTGCAGAGGAGGTCGTAGGTCTTCTGGTCGTCCAGGGGGATGCGGCTGATGTCGAAGCCGGCGCCGATATCGGCCTCGATCAGCTTGACGGCCCGGTCGATGACGGTGAGGGTCTTGAGGCCCAGAAAGTCGAACTTGATGAGTCCGGTCATCTCGGTGTGGACCATGTCGTACTGGGTGAGCACCTCGCCCTTGGGTCCCTTGCAGACCGGCAGAAATTCCACCATGGCCCTGGGCGAGATCACCACGCCGGCGGCATGGATGGAGGTGTGGCGGTTGAGCCCCTCCAGGGTCTGAGCCACCTTGAGCAGCTCCTCCACCTGGGGATCGCGCTTCATCAGCTCCTGGAGGCGCGGCTCGGCCTCGATGGCCTTCTTGATGGTGATCTTCAGTTCCTCCGGGATCAGCTTGGCAATTCGGTCCACGTCGCCGAAGGTGAGCCCCAGGGCCCGGCCCACGTCGCGGATAACGGCGCGGGCCTTCATGGAGCCGTAGGTGACGATCTGGGCCACGTTGGTGTCGCCGCCGTACTTGCTCTGCACGTATTCGATCACCTCACCACGCCGGTCCTGGCAGAAATCCACGTCAAAGTCGGGCATGGACTTGCGCTCGATATTCAGAAAGCGCTCGAAGATCAGCCCGTAGGGGATGGGGTCGATGTCGGTGATGCGCATGGAATAGGCGACCAGGCTGCCCGCGCCCGAGCCGCGGCCCGGCCCCACCGGGATCTGGTGGTCCTTGGCCCAGTTGATGAAGTCGGCGACGATGAGAAAATAGCCGGGAAAGCCCATCTTCTTGATGACGTCGATCTCCATGTCCAGGCGGTCCCGGTAGGTCTTTTCAAGCTCCGGGGTGAAGTCGCCGGTTTCTTTCAGGGCAAGGAGCCGTTCCTCAAGGCCTTCCCGCGCCTCCCGCTCGAAGAGGCTGTCCAGGGTTTCCCCTTCCGGCACCGGGAAGATGGGGAAGTGGTGTTCGCCAAAGGTCAGCTCCACATTGCAGCGCTCCGCCACCTTCACTGTTTCGGCGATGGCCTCGGGGCTGTGGGCAAAGGCTCTTTTCATCTCCTCCGGCGATTTGAAATAGAGCTCGTCGGTGGAAAAACGGAAGCGGCCGGCGTCGTGGATGGTCTTGCCGGTCTGGATGCAGAGGAGCACCTCGTGGGCCTGGGCCTCCTCGCGATTCAGGTAATGGCAGTCGTTGGTGGCGATGAGCGGGATGCCCATCTCCCGGGAAAGCTCCTTGAGGCCCCTGTTGACGATGGTTTGTTCCGGGATGTTGTTCTCCTGCATCTCAAGGTAGAGGCGGTCGCCGAAGAGCTCGACGAGCCGTTTCGCCTCCTTCCGCGCCCCTTCCATGTCGCCCTGGGCGATGCGGTAGGGGATGGCGCCGTGCAGGCAGGCGGTGAGCGCGATCAAGCCCGCGCTGTGGGCGGCCAGCACCTCCATGTCGATGCGCGGCTTGTAGTGGAAACCCTCGATCTGGGCGATGGAGGCGAGCTTCATGAGGTTCTGGTATCCCTCGCAATCCATGGCGAGCAGGACCAGATGGAAGGCGGCCTTGCCGGCGCTCTTCGCCGACTTGTCGAAGCGGTCGTTGGGAGAGATGTAGAACTCGCAGCCGATGATGGGCTTGATGCCGGCCTTTTTCGCCTTGACGTAGAACTCCAGTGCCCCGAACATGGAGCCGTGGTCGGTGATGGCCACGGCCTCCATGCCGTATTCCTTGCATTTGCCAAGCAGATCGCCGACCCGGATGGCCCCGTCGAGCAGGCTGTACTGGGTGTGGACATGGAGGTGGACGAAATTGGCGGGTGCTGTATCGGACATGATTTATCTTCTCGAAGAATGGTTGACGCAAAGGCGCGGAGGCGCAACAAAGAAAACGATTAAACTTAAGGATAAGTTAGCGTCTTTGCGTCGTTGCGTTGCGCTTTTGCTATATCACTGTGGATTGAAAAAAATTCATCTCCTCAAGGGCGGCCAGGCTCTCCCAAACACCTTCTTCGGTATGCGGTTCCAAGGTGACGATGGGTGAGAGCTTTTCTTGCTTCAGATAGGCGAAAAACCCTCTGAAATCAAAGCTGCCCAGGCCCGGCGCCAGGTGCTGGTCGGCCTGGCCGTTGTTGTCGTGCAGGTGCACCTGGCCAAGCCAGGGAGAAAGGCGCGGCAGCCAGTCGCGCCAGGAATTTTTGGCAAAGGCGTTCACATGGCCCACGTCCAGGCAGAAGCGGGCGTATGGCGAAGCCAGGGCGGAGAGCATCCTTTCGTGCCGGCTCCCCTCTCTCTCGTAGGTGTTTTCCAGCATCATGGGCACACCGTTTCCCGCGGCCACGGCGAGAAGCTCCCGCCAGGTGGCCAGGGAGTTGGCGAACCAGGCCTCCTCCTTGTAGCCGTGCTTGTTTTCCTCGAAGTTGAGGTGGCAGACCACGGAGAGGGGCCTGAAGGTGTCGATCAGGGCAAAGGCGCGGCCCAGCTTGGTGCGGCTGGCTTTCAGAATCTCTTCATCCAGGGCGCCCGGGGCCAGATCGAAAAAGGGCGCGTGCAGGGTGCAGGCGAGGCCGGCGGCCTTGAGGGCGGCGGCGATTTCCGCGAATTCAGCCGGCGAGTACCGGTACAGACAGTCGCCTTCCAATCCTATTTCCGGCTGGAGCCGATTGTCAAGGATGTATTGTAACTCATGGCAAAGTCGTGCAAACGGCACGTTTACAAAGCAGCGCGCCTTGGTTTTTTCGGAGCAGGTCATGGCAGCGTGGCTTCAGTCCTCAATCTTCTTCGCCTCGTCGATGAGCATGATGGGGATGTCGTCCCTGATTTCATAAAGGAGCTTGCAGGTATCGCAGACGAGGCCGTCTTTCTTTGCGTTCAGATGCACAGGGCCTTTGCACTTGGGGCAGGCGAGGATGTCGAGGAGTTCTTTGCTGATCATGGTGCTTGCCTCTTGTCGGGGAAAAGACGATTTTCCGCCGATAAAATCTTTCTATTTTCAGTGAAGTACGTTAGATTAACTAGCCTTTTGCGCCAGGCCGGAAAGGCGTTGCCGCCGAGGCGATTTGAAACATAAAGTGGCCGGAGTCGAAAAGCAAGAAATTCCGATTTCGCGGGTCAGGGGGGGTGGGCGGTTTTTGCGGGACACCCGCGTTGGGCATCTTGAGATAATTGAGGATCGGACGTTTCATGAAAGGAATAATTCTGGCGGGTGGATCAGGGACAAGGCTGTATCCGTTGACCCTTTCGTTGAGCAAACAGCTTCTGCCCGTCTATGACAAACCCATGATCTACTACCCCCTCTCCACCCTCATGCTTGCCGGGATCCGGGATATTCTCATCGTCACCACCCCCCAGGATCAGGGCCAGTTCATGGAATTGCTCGGGGACGGCGGCCAGTGGGGGATCAATCTGGAGTATGCGGTGCAGCCGAAGCCGGATGGCATTGCCCAGGTTTTTCTCATTGCCGAGGAATTTATCAGGGGTGAGCCGGTCTGTCTGGTGCTGGGCGATAACATTTTTTACGGTCAGGGCCTTGCCCTTTCCCTGCAACGGATCGCCCGGCGCGGCCAGGGCGGGACCGTGTTCGGCTATTATGTGCGCGATCCCAGGCGTTATGGGGTCGTGGTCTTTGATGAGGACAAAAAGGTCATTGATATTGAAGAAAAGCCGGAGCATCCGAAATCGCACTACGCGGTGACCGGCCTCTATTTCTATGACGGCCGGGTGGTTGAAATCGCCAAGGGCCTCAAGCCGTCTCCCCGGGGCGAGCTGGAAATCACCGATGTCAACCGGGCCTATCTCGCCACCGGAGACCTGCATGTGGAGGTGCTGGGCCGCGGCACGGCCTGGCTCGATACCGGCACCCACAATTCCCTGCTCGATGCCGCCAACTTCATCCGGGTCCTGGAGGAGCGGCAAGGGCTCAAGGTGGCCTGTGTCGAGGAGATCGCCTTCAGGATGGGATACATCGATGCCGGCAAGGTGCGGAACCTTGCCGATCTTTACGGCAAGAACGATTACGGCGCCTATCTTCGCCAGCTTCTGGCGGACGAGAGGCGATAGGTTGGTGGATATGGAAAAAAAAGAGCTTTCCGTCTTCGGCGGCACCGGATTTGTCGGTTCCCGCTTCTGTGAGCGCACGGAGTTTCAGCCGTTCCTGATAGCGCGGGAGTCCAGACAGCCCTTGACCGACGAGGTCGTGTATTTCATCAGCACGACCCATAACTATCACGTCTTTGAAGACATCCACAGGGATATCGACACCAATCTCTCCATCCTGGTGGACGTGCTCAGGAACCTGACGCCGGGCAAGAGCGTTTTCAACTTTATCTCCTCCTGGTTCGTGTATGGCGATACCGAGCTGCCGGCCACCGAGGAGTCGATCTGCAACCCCAAGGGGTTTTACTCCATCACCAAGCGGGCTGCCGAGGAGTTGCTTGTTTCCTACTGCCAGACCTTTGGCATCAACTACCGCATCCTGCGGCTGGGCAATGTCTATGGCAAAGGGGACAAAGGGGTTTCCAAGCAGAAGAACGCCCTGCAGTTTCTCATTGATCGTCTGAAAAAAGGCGAACCCATCGACCTGTATCACGGCGGCCTTCTCTACCGTGATTACATGCATGTCTCCGATGTGGCCGACGCCATCGATCTTATTCTCAGAAAGGGCGAGCTGGATCAAATTTACAACGTGGGTTCCGGGGAAAGGATCCTTTTTAAGGACGTGATCGATCTGGCCAGGGAATATACCCATTCGACCTCGGAGTTGAAGGAGGTTGTCCCGCCCGCTTTCCACCGGGTGGTGCAGGTGAAGGATTTTTACATGAATGTCGACAGGCTGAAATCCCTTGGCTTTGCCCAGAAGATTTCGCTCAAACAGGGAGTTGCCGAATTATGTCAGTAAGTACGCTGGTGGCCGAGCTGGTCGAAAAGCTGGTGCGGGAGGAGGCATTTCCTCCCTATCTGTATCTTGCCAACAAGAAGACCTTTGATCCGGGCAAGGACTGGGTTTTTTACTCGGGCCCGACCTGGGACGGGGAGGAACTGGCCGCCGGTCTGGAATCCTTTCTCACCGGGAACTGGCTGGTCTCCGGCGACAGCGTCGCCGAGTTTGAAAAGGAGTTTTCCAGGAAATACGGGCTTGCCGCCTCGGTGATGGTCAACTCCGGCAGCTCCGCCAATCTGGTCATGGTGGCGGCCCTGAAAAAACATTTTTCCTGGACCGACGGGGACGAGGTGATTGTCTCGCCGGTCGGGTTTCCCACCACCATCGCCCCCCTGGTGCAGAACAACCTGAAGCCGGTTTTTGTCGACATCACCTTCGACGACCTCAATTTCGATCTGGATTTGGTTGAAAAGGCCGTAACGGAAAGGACCAAGGCAATTTTTATCTCCCCGGTTCTTGGCAATCCTCCCGATATGGACCGGCTCCGGGAGATCGCGGAAAGGAAAAAGGTTCTTCTGGTCCTGGATGGCTGCGACTCCCTGGGCAGCCGCTGGCAGGGCAAGGATCTTTCCCATTATGCCTATGTCACCTCCTGTTCCTTCTACCCCGCCCACCACATCACCACCGGCGAGGGCGGCATGGTCTCCTCCGATGACCAGAAGCTGATCCGTCTGGCCCGCGGTTTTGCCTGGTGGGGACGGGATTGCTTCTGCGTGGGGCCGGCCAACCTGTCGAGCGATGGCGCCTGCAAGCACCGTTTCGGCCGTTGGCTTGAGGGATACGACGGCACGATCGACCACAAGTATTTTTTCACCACCCGCGGCTACAACCTCAAGCCCCTGGACATGCAGGGCGCCATCGGGCTCAGGCAGCTCGCCAAGGTCGACCGCATCCATGCCTTGCGGCGGCAAAACAAGAACCGGATCGAGGCGATCTTCAAAAACCACCTGGGCGACCTGGTGGAGATCCCGCAGGAACACCGGAAAAGCGAGACCTCCTGGTTCGGAGTGCCGGTGATCTGCCGGGAGAGGGCGCTCAAGGAAAGGCTGGTGGAGTTCCTGGAGAAAAACCGGATCCAGACCCGGAACTACTTCGCCGGCAACATCCTGCTCCATCCCGCTTACCGGGATTTGGGGGATGCGGCTGAGTTTCCCCAGGCCAACAAGGTGCTGGAACAGGTGTTTTTCGTGGGCTGCCATTCCGGCTACCTGGAAGAGATGTTCACCTACATTGATCAGGTCCTGGCTTCTTTTGCGGCCGCATCCTGAACGAGGCGCAAATGTCGCAAGCCCAGAACGCTCCAACGCCGGCACCGGCCGGCCGCGCCCTCCTGGTGACCGGAGGCGCCGGTTTTATCGGCGCCAATTTCGTCCAGTACTGGCTGGCCAATTATCCCCAGGACCGGGTGGTGGTGTACGACGCCCTGACCTATGCCGGCAACCTGGCCAGCCTGGCGCCGGTGCGGGAGTCAGCGGCCTTCCGTTTCGTGCAGGGCGATATCCGGGATCAGAAGCTGGCGGAAGAGGTTCTCGCCCGGGAGGAAATCGGGATCATCGTCAATTTTGCCGCCGAGTCCCACGTGGACCGTTCCATTTCCGGGCCGGATCCCTTTGTCGAAACGAACATTGTCGGCACCCACAGCCTGCTCAAGGCGGCGCGTTCCGTCTGGCTTGCCGGCTCAGGCCGGGAACACAGATTTCATCATGTCTCCACCGACGAGATCTACGGCTCCCTCGGCCCCCACGATCCGCCCTTCAGTGAAAAAACGCCCTATGCCCCCAATTCACCGTATTCGGCCAGCAAGGCCTCGGCCGACCATCTGGTGCGGGCCTATCACAAGACCTACGGCCTGCAGGTGACCACCAGCAGCTGCTCCAACAACTACGGGCCATACCAGTTTCCGGAAAAGCTTATCCCCTTGCTCATCACCAATATCCTGGCAGGCAAGGCCCTGCCGGTATACGGGGATGGCGCCAATATCCGGGACTGGCTCTACGTGGAGGACCACTGCCGCGGCATTGACCTGATCCTGCGCAAGGGGCGGGTGGGGCAGGTGTATAACATCGGCGGCAATAACGAGTGGAAGAATATCGATATCGTGCGCCTGGTCTGCCGCCTGGTGGACGAGGCCGTTTCCGGAGACGCCGCCCTGCGGCGGCGCTTCCCTGCCGCCCCTGTCGTGGCCGGCGGCAAGGCGGAGGATCTGATCTCCTTTGTGAAGGACAGGCCCGGCCATGACCGGCGCTATGCCATCGACGCGGGCAAGAGCGGAAAAGATCTGGGGTATGCACCGCTGGAATCCTTTGAAACCGGCATCCGGAAAACCATCGCCTGGTACCTTGCCAACGAAGAATGGTGGCGCGCCGTCATGAACGGCAGCTACCGGGAGTGGATCGCACAACAGTATGCCTGATCGCAAGCTGCCCGTTTCCGTGGCCATCATCGTCTTGAACGAGGAAGAACGCCTTCCCGGCTGCCTGGCCAGCGTCGATTTTGTCCGGGAGATCGTGGTGGTCGACTCGGGCAGCGTTGACCGGACGGTGGCCATCGCCCGCGAGTTCGGGGCCATGGTCCATGATGAGCCGTGGCAGGGGTTCGGCCGCCAGAAGCAACTGGCCATCGACCGCTGCGGTCAGCCATGGGTTCTGGTCCTTGATGCCGATGAAAGGGTTTCCCCCGAGCTTGCCCTGGAACTGAAAGCCCTTGTTGCCGGGGGGGCGCGTCATGCGGCCTACTCCATGCCGCGCAAGAATTTCTTCTGCGGCCGCTGGATCCGGCATGCCGGCTGGTGGCCTGATCGTATTGTCCGCTTTTTTCAGAATGGCAAGGCCAGGATGTCCGACCGGCTCGTGCACGAAGGGCTTCTGGTGGACGGACCGGTGGGCGAGCTGCGGAACCCCTTGATCCACCACGCCAACCGGGATCTGGCCCAGACCCTGGCCAAGATCAATAAATATTCCACGGCCGGGGCTGAGGAATTATTCAAAAAAGGGGTGAAGTCCTCCCTCCTGAAGGCTGTTCTGCGGGCACAATGGGGGTTTGCCCATAATTACCTGTTGCGGGGCGGTTTTCTGGACGGCGCCGAGGGGTTTATCCTGGCGGTCACCGATGCGGTGAACATCTTTTTTAAATACCTCAAACTGCGGGAGATGCGGAAAAGGGCTTCTCGGCGTAACTCCGCGATCTCCTGACCGCAATGAAAGAGCAGTGAATATCCTCATCGTAAAAACCAGCGCCATCGGCGACGTCATCCACACCCTGCCGGCCCTGAACGCCCTGCGCCGCAAATTTCCCGAGGCCCGCATCGACTGGCTGGTGGAGGAGGCGGCCAGCGATGTGGTCATCGGCCATCGGGCGGTCAACAAGGTGCTGGTTTCCAAAAGGAAAAGTTGGCTCAAGGCGCTGAAGCAGGGGCGGTTTTTTGCCGCTTATGCAGGATTCCGGGATTTTCTCCGGGAACTTCAGGCCACCGAGTATGATCTGCTCATTGATTTCCAGGGCCTGCTCAAAAGCGGGATCTTTGTCGGGCTGGCAAGGGCGAAACGCAAGGTCGGCTTTGGGCGGGGCATGGAACACGCCGAATGCAGCTATCTTTTCCTGAACGAACGCATCCCGTCCGTGCCCATGGACCAGCATGCGGCCATGCGCGAATTGCAGCTGCTTGCCGCCATCGGCGTGGAAAGCGCGGAAATGGTTTTTGACTTTCCGGTCGGTGACCTGCAGAGGCGCGAGATCGCCCGGCTGCTCGAAGAGGCCGGGGTTGACCTTGCCAAGCCCCTGGTGGCCATCAATCCCATGACCACCTGGAAAACCAAGCACTGGTTTGACGAACGCTTCGCCGCTGTCGCCGACCATCTCAGCGCCCGGGGCCTTGCCGTGGTTTTCAGCGGTGGGCCCGGCGATGTCGCGGCCATCGAGGGGATTCGCGCCGCCATGCGGGAGAAGGCGGTGAATTTCGCCGGCAAGACCACCCTGAAGGGGCTGGCCGCCCTCTACGAGCGGGCTGCGCTTCTGATCACCACCGACACGGGCCCCATGCATCTGGCCGCGGCGGTGGACACGCCGGTGATCGCGCTTTTCGGGCCGACCGCTCCCTGGCGCACCGGCCCCCTGGGTCCACAGCACACGGTGTTGCGCCGCGATCTCTCCTGCAGCCCCTGTTTGCGGAAAGACTGCCCGCGCAACCACGAGTGCATGGCCGAAATCACCGTGGACATGGTGCTTGCGGCGGCGCAGGCAACCCTGGCCGGAAGAGGGGCATGATGGACCTTTCCATCGTCATCGTCAACTGGAACACCCGGGATCTGCTCCTCGATTGCCTGGCATCTGTTTACGCTACGGTAAAGGATCTCGACTTTGAGGTCTTTCTGGTGGACAACGCCTCTGCGGACGGCAGCGTGGAGGCGGTGCAAAAGGAGTACCCCGAGGTAATCGTCATCGAAAATGAAAGAAATCTCGGTTTCGGTGCGGCCAACAACAAAGGGCTTGCCAGGATGCTGGGTAAGTATGCCTTGCTTGTGAGCACGGATATTGTCTTGACCGAGGAGGCCGTGATTAAGTTGTACCGCTTGATGGAGGAAAAGCAGGATGCCGCCTTTGCCTGCGGACAACTGCTCAATGCCGACGGCAGCAAGCAGAATTCCATTGCCAACTTTCCGTCCTTTTTATCCCTGCTCTGCAATGAAACCATTCTGCGCCTCCTTCTGCCGAAAAAATTTCCCAGCAAGCGGCAGGAGTACGAAACGCCCATCGAGGTTGATTCCTGTATCGGCGCCTGCCTCATGGTCAGGAAAGAGGCCATGGACAGGGTGGGGATGTTTGACGAGCGCTATTTTGTCTTCATGGAAGAAACCGATTGGGCTCTTTCCATGCGCAATGCGGGCTGGAAATCTTTTTTCGTGCCGGATGCCCGAATCTACCACCTGCAGGGGCAGACCGCCGGTCACAATGTGCGGGCCCGCATCATGTTCTACCGCTCCCGTTATATCTACTTCAGGAAGTGGTTTCCGCGCTCCTGGCCGTTTTTCGCTTCGCTGGTGATCGCCCGCCTGCTCATCAATATTGGCCTGAATCTGCTTGGCCTGGCGTTCACCCTGGGGTTGCAGGCGGGAATCCGGGGCAGGCTGGCCCTTTATTTCCGGCTTTTCGCCTGGCATCTGCAGGGGTGCCCCTGACATGACCGGCGAGATGGCCAAGATCACAGGCCCGCGGAGTATCCAGGGTGAGCCCCGCGGCATCCTGCTGATCCAGCTCGGCGACATCGGCGATGTGGTCCTGACCATGCCGGTTATCCGGGCCTTGCGTGAGAATTACCCGCAGGCGACCCTTGTTGTGGCGGTTTGGGCCAAGGCCGCAGAGCTGCTTGATGATTGCCCCTGGATCGATCAGGTGATTGCCGTGCGCAAGGAAAAGCGGCCATTGTGGGAGGAGCTGCGGCAGCAGCGCGAATTTTTCAGGCAATTGCGGGGGTTCCGCTTTGATCTGGCCATTGACCTGCGCACCGGCACCCGTGGGGCGATCATGGCGTATCTTTCCGGGGCCCGTCAGCGTCTCGGTTTTTACGCGGAGGACGGCAAGCTCTGGCGGAACCGTATTTTTACAAGCCTTCTGCGCCAGGAGTATACGCCGGGCCGGCATGTGGTCGATTATCTGCTCTGCCTGCCGGAAGCCTTCGGGGTTGTGGCCAGGGAAAGGACGCCGGAGCTGTCCGTCTCGGATGAAAAGTCGTCGAGGGTGGACGCTCTCCTGGGGGAAGCGGTCGCGGAGCCGGGGCGGCCGCTCGTGGCGGTGCAGCCTTTTTCGCTCTGGCAATACAAGGAGTGGGGCAGGGAAAAGTATATCGCCCTTATCCGCTGGCTGCTGAAGGAATACAATGCGGTTGTGCTGGTCACCGGTTCCGCCGCCGAACAGGGCAGGGCTGAAGAAATTGCGCGCAATTGCGGCCCGGGCTGCCATAATTTTGCCGGCAGGACCAGCATCGGTCTCTATGCGGCATTGTTGAAGCGATGCCGCCTTTTCATCGGCGTGGACAGCGCCGGCCTCCATATCGCCGCGGCAGTGGGCACGCCAACGGTCAGCATATTCGGGCCTTCTGCCCCTTCCTCCTGGGCGCCACGGGGCGACCGGCATCTGGTCATCCAGAAGGATCTTGCCTGTGTTCCCTGCCGAGAGAAGGGATGCAACGGCCAGGAGAAGAGCAGGTGCCTGGACGGGTTGGGGGAGGACGAAGTAATGGCTGCAATAAAAAGGTTTTTTTCGGATATCACGGTTTGAGGAAGTGGGGGGATATTCCCATTGCCCTTGATTTTGTGGATTTTTTCTGGGGAAGCGAGGTGTTTTTATGGCGAAGGGTACAATGTCCGCTGGACAGGCAAAAGACACCGGGCTTGCCGTTATACTCATCTGCCTGCTGTTGATTCATTTTGCCGGGTATGATTTTTTGTTGCTGCCGGCCATCGGCGTCCTGCTGGTGACCATGACCTGTCCGGGAATTCTTGCGCCCCTGGCCAGGGTCTGGTTTGCGTTCTCCCATCTGTTGGGAAGCGTCATGTCCAGAGTTTTCCTGGCAGCGATTTTTTATGGGGTTGCCACGCCGATCGGCCTTCTGCGGCGGTTTGCCGGTGCGGATGCCATGCGTTTGCGCTCCTGGAAAAAGGGAGAGGCGTCGGTTTTTAAAGAACGAAATCACACCTTTGTTAAAGAAGATATTGAAAAACCTTATTGATTCTGGAGAGATGGGATGGATTTACTGAAAGATCTGTGGGGATTTTTGAAAGAGCGGAAAAAGTTCTGGCTGCTGCCGATCATCCTCACCCTGCTTTTGTTCGGGGCACTGATCGTTTTTACCAGCGGCTCTGCCGTTGCTCCCTTTATCTACACCCTTTTCTGATGAATGAAAATGGATGCGATTCTAGGAATCTCCGCTTTTTATCATGACAGCGCGGCCGCCCTGCTGGTTGACGGGGAAATTGTCGCGGCGGCCCAGGAAGAGCGTTTCAGCAGAAGAAAGCACGATGCGGCGTTTCCGGCCGCTGCTGTCCGCTATGTTCTTGCGGAGGCGGGCCTTGAACTTTCCGACCTGAAGGCCGTTGCCTTCTATGACAAGCCCTACCTCAAGTTCGAAAGGCTTCTTGAGACGTACCATGCCTTTGCGCCTTCCGGGTTGCGGAGTTTCCTTTCCGCCATGCCGGTCTGGATCAAGGAAAAACTCTTCATGAAGAGTATGCTCTGGGATGAGATGGAAAAGATTGTGGGTGGAAAACTCAAAAAAAGACCGCCGCTTCTTTTTCCAGAACACCATCTTTCCCACGCGGCTAGCGCATTTTATCCATCACCTTTTCAAGAGGCGGCAATTCTGACCATCGATGGAGTCGGTGAATGGGCGACCACCACCATCGGCAAGGGGAGCGGCAAAGAGATTACAATGCTCCGGGAGCTTGATTTCCCCCACTCCATCGGGCTGCTTTACTCCGCCTTCACTTATTACTGCGGGTTCAAGGTCAACAGCGGCGAGTACAAGCTCATGGGGCTGGCTCCGTACGGGAATGCCGGCGGACAGAGGGTTGGTGAATTCAGAGCTCTCATTCTCCAGGAGCTTATGGATTTACGCTCGGATGGGTCACTGCTGTTAAATATGGATTATTTCGACTACGCCACCGGCCTGAAGATGTGCAGGGACGATCGGTGGCAATCTCTGTTTGGGGTTTCCAGAAGAAAACCTGAAAGCGAGTTGACCCAAGAGTACATGGATATGGCCTTGGCCGTGCAGCAGGTTACCGAGGAGGTAGTTCTCCGGCTTGCACGAACAGCTCGGGAGCTTACCGGCTGCGGGAAGTTGGTGATGGCAGGCGGCGTTTCCCTGAACTGTGTTGCCAACGGGAAATTGATGCGCGCAGGAATCTTTGACGATATCTGGATACAGCCCGCTGCCGGTGATGCGGGTGGAGCCTTGGGCGCCGCCTATGCCGCGCCCATTGTATCTGGGGCGGACAGGAGCGTCGGCTTCTTCAGGGCGATATGCTTGATGCCATGCGAGGCTCCTATCTTGGACCTGACTTTGACGACAGGGAAGTAATCAGAATGTGCCGAAAATACAGAGCGGTTTACAGCCGCTGTGAAGATGACCGGCGGCTTTATGCCCAGGTGGCTGAGCTGCTGGCCCACGGCAAAATCGTGGGCTGGTTCCAGGGGCGCATGGAGTATGGGCCTCGTGCCTTGGGCAATCGCAGCATTCTGGGAGATCCCCGCCATCCGGAAATGCAAAAAAAACTGAATCTGAAAATCAAATACCGGGAAGGGTTTCGGCCTTTTGCCCCTTCAGTTCTGGCCGAGGACGTGGGGGAGTATTTTGACCTTGAGGGGGCATCTCCCTACATGCTGCTCATCGATACGGTCAGGTCGGAGAGACACAGACCCTTGCCGGACGGCTATGAAGATCTTGGGATGTACGAGCGTCTCTACCATCTCAGATCCGACATCCCGGCGGTAACCCATGTCGACCGTACCGCAAGGATCCAGACTGTACACCGGGAAACCAACCCTCGCTACTGGGGGCTGATTAATGCCTTCAAAGAGAAGACCGGATACGGATTGGTGGTGAACACCAGCTTCAATGTCCGTGGCGAGCCCATTGTCTGCACCCCGGAAGACGCGTACCGCTGCTTCATGCGGACTGAAATGGACTGGCTGGTGATCGGCAACTGTTTGTTTAAAAAAGAAGAGCAGCCGGAGTGGGCGGAGAAGGGATCCTGGCAGGAAGAGTACGAATTGGATTGACTGAGGATGAATGGAGCTGTCTTGAGAAGGTTTACTTTGGGTCACACCGGCCCGTATACCGGCGTAACAACAGGTAAATCCATTGCGGAAAGAATAGAGAAATATTTGTAGTATCGGTTTTTGGATGTCAACCCTTATCTGATCAAATGACGGAAGTTTTGATATACTCTGCGCAGACAAATAAAACCATTCGCTGGGGCAGGTGGGCGATCGTCTCTCTTCTCTCGCTCTCCGTTGTCGTTAACCCGTTTTCGCATACGACAACCATCAAGGAGATCTGTTTTTACGGTTCGCTCCTCGCGGCCATTGTTTTGTTTGCGGCCGGGAAGCGGGATTTTTTCGCCAGGCCGACGCCCTTGCTGATTCCGGTGCTGCTCTTTGCCGCCTGGATCCTGCTGGGATTGGTGTGGGCACTTGACAGGCAAAACACCTGGCATGACATCTATTCACACCTGTTCAGGTATATCATTCTCTCTCTCCTGTTGGTCAAGTTCTTCTCTTCACGAAAGAGCATGGTCATCCTGTCCTGGCTTTTTTCCCTGTCCATTGCCGGTTTTGTCATATATGCACTGTGGAATTTTTATTTCGTTTCGGAACAAGGAATGCTTGTCCGGTTTTTGGGGAATTCCCAGGGGATGACCTATAATCTCATCAATATCCCGATAATTATTTCCATCTTCTTTGTTTCCTGCAACGCATTCACGGCTGATGATAAATACAGGCGTTTTCTGCCGTTGTTCCTGCTTATTCCCCTGGTCGCGGCCCTGGTTTTGACCCAGGCGCGCAGCGCGTTTCTGGCGGTGAGCCTGGCGGGCCTGTTTTTTTTGCTTTCCCTGCAAAAGAAACTGGTCCCGATTTTCATCATCGTGCTTGTCGCTGTCTTTTTTGTATTCACTCCGATCAAGAAGCGTTTTAACGCCATAACATTGAAAAATTCACGGGTAGCCCATGCCCTTCTTGTTTTGGAGGTGGCCAAGGATCACCCGCTCACCGGCATCGGCTTCGGGATGGAAACCTTTGGGAAGGCGTTGGATCTTGCGGCATATAAAGAGCGGATAAAACAGGAGTATGGGGTGAAGTATCCGCGCAAGGCCGTGCTCGTTGATCCACACAACATGTATACCGATATTCTGGTTCGCACCGGCGTTCCGGGATTCATCCTCTTCATGATTTTTGTGTTTCAGCTTTTCAAAATGCTCTGGTCGCTGGGGCGGTCCGGTGATCCTTTTCTCAGGATCTGGTCGGTGGGTCTCGGTTGTTCCCTGGTCTCCTATTTCACCATCGGCTTTTTCGAGCCGGTCTTCAGTCATATGCATGAGTTTAATTTCACGATACTGGTCGCGTTCGCGGCCATGCTGTGGCGACAGCATTTATCCGTTGGGAAAGGATGAGAATGATACCCGATATCACCTATCTGCTCTTAAATTACAATCCGGCCGGGGAGGCTGTTGCCCAGGATGTTCTGGGCGCGACAATCGACTCTCTTTTCGCAAGAAAAAGCCGGCACTTATCCTGTGAAGTCTTTCTGCTGGATCAAGGAACAACCCCGCTGCATCGGCAATGGCTGGTCGAGCAACAGTGCAGGTATAATTTTTCCACCATCTTGTTCACTGAAAATATCGGCATAAGCGGCGCCATCAACAGGATTGTCCGGTTGAGCAAATCCCCGGTTGTTGCACTGGTGACCTCCGACGTGGTTACCACCACCGGCATGGACGAGGATCTTTTTGCGAAGGTGCAGATTCCCGAGGTGTTTCAGGCCACTCCTTTTACCGACAAGAGCGATCTGGATTACCAGATTTGGCAGCCCAAGGAAGAGTTCGGTTCAGACCATCTTGACCTGCGCCCTTTACAGGAAAAAGGAAGATCCCTACTGAACAATATCTTTGCCAGCGACCAACCGACTTACCTGCGGTGCATCGGCAGTGAACTGAACGTCATGTTCTGGCGGCGTTCCGTTTTTGATGAGATCGGTTTTTTTGACGAGAGATGGAAGGCGTGCTACGAGAATATCGACTTTGCCTTGCGCTGTTTCCTGGCCGGAGGGTGCACAGCCGTCAGCAGAGATTCGTTCGTCTGGCACCATCACAGGATGACGGACAAGAACAAGGCTCGGGAGCAGGTTTACGTCCAGGCTGATTGGCAACAGAGGATAAGAAAAGCCTGGGATGATAAATGGCCAGGGGTAAGCAAGCTCATAGATATCTATAAGCCCTTACGCAAAAAAAGCATTCGTGATTATCCAAAATTGTCGGAAAAATTCAAGGACAACATTTTTCTCCCTTTTGAGCAAAGTCACGTTGTCCTCTAGGGAGATTCCCGACTGAAAACCTTCACTCCGGTTGAAGATAAATGGCATACTCCATTGCGCTCGCATTAGAAAAATTCAAGAAATTTTCCGGTGGGGCCGAATCCTATGCGCTTTCCCTGGCCGAAACCTTGATAAGCCGGGGCTGGAAAGTGCATCTCTATGGGCAATCCTGGGACGGTGTGCCGGAGAAGGCCATCTTCCATCAAATCAAGGTGCCGGAATGTCTGCCCTCCTGGGCGCAGATGCTTTTCTTCGCCTTCAGGCATCGACAAATGGCCCGGAAGGAAAAGCATGATGTGGTGGTGGGCTTCGGCAATACCATTTACATGAACGTCTACCAGAGTCATGGCGGGGTGCACCGCCATTCGACCAGGCGCAAGTGTTATTCGATCCGCAATCCGTTTCTCAGGTTCCTGAAGCGGCTGCTTATTTTTTTCTCCCTCAAGGACAAGGTGCGGAACTGGATCGAGTCCGCTCCGTTCCGGCAGTCTCCTCCTCCAAAAATAATCGCCATCTCGCAGATGGTCGTCGATGATATCGCCGCATATTTCAAATTTCCCAAAGATCAAATTTCACTCATCTATAACGGAATCGATCTTGACAGATTCAATGTGGGGTTGCGAAATCGGTTGCGGGGAGAGTTGCGGAAGAGGATCGATGCAGCTGACGATCAGGTCGTCTTTCTCTTTCTTTCATACACGCTACGCAAAAAGGGCATATTCCCTCTCATTGACGCCGCCGCGATCCTGAACGAAAGGTATAAAGGGAAATTCAAGATCCTGGTGGTCGGGAAAGAACCCCAGCGGAGTATCCGGGAGGCGGTCCGCAAGGGGGCACTCGCCGAGACCATCCTGTTCCATGGGCCCACGAAGACGCCGGAGGTGTACTTTGCCAATGCCGATGTCTTTGTCCTGCCCACCTATTACGACACCTGTTCCCTGGTGACCATCGAGGCCATGGCCTGCGGGCTGCCGGTGATCACCACGGAGTACAACGGCGCCGCCGGAATCATTGACTCAGGGCGAGACGGCCATGTTGTAAAGCATCCTCCCTCTCCGGAGGAGCTTGTAAAGGTGATGGCCGTCTATCTTTCGTCTGATAACCTATCTGGAATGTCTGCCCTGGCGGCTCGGAAGGCGCAAAAGTTTTCCCTGGCGGCGAACCATGAGGCGGTTATCAAGGTCTGCGAAGAGGTCGCTTCGGCGAAGCCCACTGGGTGATGGTTTCGGCGGCAGGTAAGACCTTACCCCTTGGGTGTTATCCTGATGCCATCATCCTTGACGGTGATATCGACATCGCTTCTTTGGGCATGGATAAAATTGAACAATTCCTCGCGCGTCGGGTAGCCGGGGTCTGTTCCAAAAAGGCGGGCATCATCGATGATTATGGCGTGATGCAAATTCTCCATGGCGAGGATGGTTCTCAGCTCTTCAAAAATCGGGGTCTCTTTCTCGCCCAACGCTGTTTCTCCTCCCGAGTAGTGACCATCAAGCCAAAAAAGCGCGGGCTTGTTCAGCAGCGGCAATAGTTTGGCCAATTCCTTGCCGCTATCGCCGTGAATGATCTCAACGTGTTTCTGCGATCTGAACCGCTCTTTGGCCTTCTTGAAGAGAGGCTCGCTCAGTTCAATGGAATAGACTCTGTCAAAAGCACCTTTCATCGCCTCAACCATGTCGCCGTAAAATGTGCCGCTCTCGACCAATATTTTCAGCCCGTGGCGCTGGGCGCATTCAATGAGGTTGTTTTGTTTGACGAGATGGGGGGGCGGCGCTGGTTTGCCTTTTTGTTCCCATTCGAGAAGTTCTTTTTTTAAGCGTTTTTCTTTAACTGCAATGCGCAGTCTGCGGAGAGGGGGAAATTTTGAGAGAAAGTTTATGATAACTTGCATGCAATTTTTTCCTTATCGGGCAGGGGATCCTTATCTTTTCCTGGCCCAAAGATGGTAGCCGTAGCACAACAGTTCCGCTGAGCCGGAGTCCAGGGCGCTGAATCGCTGGAGCATGAATCTGACGATGAGCATCGCTAATTTTTCATACAGGCGGGCTTTTTTCCCTGCATAGCGTTTTGCGATGGAATCCGTTCTGCCCAGTTCCTGGGCGACAAACTCGAAAAAATTACCATTCGCCGTGAGTTCGATTACTTCCAGCCCATTGCCGGGGAGGTGCTTTCGATACCAGTAGGCGTTGAGGCCGGAACTGAAATGGTAGGGAGAAAAGTGGGTCAGGGAGCAAAACGGGGCGGTAATGATAAGGGCTCCATTCGGCTTCAGGAGCCGGGAGAATTCTTTTACCGCCGCAATGGGGTCCGGGACATGCTCTAAAACCTCGATGCACATGATCGCATCAAAGGAAGAATCCGGTTCCGGTATCGCAGCGATATCGGAAACGATGTCCAGTTTTCCATAATCGAAATCATTAACCTGCAGCCCCGCAGAGTCTCCGGCGCCGTCATACTGGGCAAAATCCTGAGAAACGTACTGCAGGTGCCGGCAAAATTTTCGATATTGCTGGGTTCCGGCCCCGGCATCAAGGATTCGGCTTCCCGGCGGCAGGGCCCGCAGGGTTTTTTCCAGCCAGGCTTCGCGGTTCTGTTCATTATGCTTGCCGACGTCAGGGCGCAGAAACCGGATAAGGTTTTTCATGTGCATGTGTTTGCTCGCTTTCCGTTATCTTCAAGAATTGCCCAGGCAACACGTTAAGGCAAAAGCGTGTTGAAGTACTTTTTCGACTTTCTGAACTTCTTTTTCCAGTTTTTCTCCCTCAGTTTGTCCCATTGTCTGCCGTCGAAATCCTTGCCCTGATGCGTGCTGCACCAGTTGTGGTGCACAACGCTTCTGCCGCAATAGCCGCTTTTCCACTTCTGGCCGTCCGGGTAGCGTGCGTCGGTAAGCCAGGCCGGGCGGATGATTTTTTCCATTCGCAGGTAATACTCAAGATCTTCGGCAACGCCAACGGGCCAATCGTCTTCGTCGAAAAGGCCGATCTGTTCAATCATTTCCCGGCGCACCATGAAACAGACGGCGGAGCGGTCGGTTTTTACGAAGGGCAGAAAGAGTGGGAGTGATTTTTGGGCGATCATCCGGCAGAATGCGTCATGGCCTCCCCATTTGCCGTATATGGAGTCGATGCTCTCCTCGATGGCCTCGGTGCTGAAGGGGCGGCTTGGGTCCACCCGGTAGCTCTTTGAGAGCGCATGTGCTTCCTTAAGCTCCTCCAACACCAGAGAGCCGTTCTCCATGGTAGCCACCCAGCCTATTCGTTCTTCGCTCTCCATGGCTTCCACCATGGGTTGCAGCCAGTCCGGGCCGACAAAGGCATCGTTGCTCTGGATCACATAATAGTCATAGACGAGTTTTTCCGGCGGAATATTGTCCGGCGCGAACTTAAGAATCTGGTTCCAGGCAATGGCCACGCCGAGATTGCGCGGGTTTTTCCGGTAATGGATGGGGAGAGGGAAGTTCGCGAAATCGGCGCGCAGCATCCCGGCGATGTCCTCGCTTGAGCCGTTGTCGATGATGAGCAACGCAACATCAAGGTTGAGTCGGTCAATTTGCGTATTTCTTTTGAGATGGTTCAGGCAGGCGCGGGTCATTTCCAGATTGTTCAAAACAGGTATGCCGATGAGAAGAGATTTCATTTTCCCCTATCCCTTGAGCCCCGGCAGTAGAGCGGGGGCGCGCTTGATAAATTGCACGTCCAGTTCCTGATGGGCGCTTGTATTGTTAAAACCGGCGAATTTTTCCAGATCAATGACGTAACCGGCATTCCATTTCTCCAGGAGGTGATCCTGGTGGATGTTCCCGGCCAGATTTCGGTTCTCGGTCTGCACCCTGTTGCAGGGAAGATTCATGATCTTTGATTTTCGATACGCCACCCCATGCCGTTCCGCGAAAAGAGGCCTGAAGCACTGCAGGCGGTCTTCCAGCGAGTTCGGCGCCGAGAAAGGGATCAGGGTAAGCATGGCCACCATTTCCTGGCGTGAAAAAAGATGCCCGTCAACGGACAAGGGATATCCCCAATCCAGCAGGCCATCCTGCCACTGCCAGGTTATTTTGTCGGTGTCGGCGATCACCCTCTCCCGGAGCGGCGGCAAAGGCTGCGGCCGGCCGGTGGTATAATTTCCCGTGAGGTTCAGCCCCAGGCGCAGACTGGGGACGAAGCGGTCCGTGTCGAACCCGAGCAGGTCGTGCAGATCGATTTTTTCAGTGACAATGATGTCGTCGACAAAGAAAACGACTTTGCCTTCCGGGCAATCCGTCAGCAGGGAGATGAGATCTTCCCTAAAGGAGCCGCCGCTTTGTTGCCGATGAAAGCGGATGGGAAACCCGTTGCACAACCGCGCAAGCTCTTCGTAGGATTGCTGGTGCGCGGCGTTCGAGGTATGAAAGAGAACGTGCGTCGTTATGGTCGGGGTGATTTTCCCGTACAGGGAGGCCAGAAAAGCGTGGAGTTGCATGGCCCGGTCCTTTGAAAAAACCAGGCAGGCGGCATTGGGATCGTTTTTTTTCTCCCAGGCGCAGCGGGCATTATAGAGGGAGATGAGATTGTCCCGCAGGCGGAGCGTTTCCGAAAATTTTTTTTCGGTGACAGCCTTGATTTTAAAAGGACTGAGCAACCGGTCGGCAAAGCCGCAAAGGTGTTGGCGCATCCTGATTATCCCCTCGCGAGCAGACCCAGTTTCTTCTTGAGGAGATACCCGGTGGCCCCGAAGAGATGGGGGCCTGTCCGGAAAAACTCGATTTTATCCTGAAAAAGCCTTCTCAGTGGTTCGTTTTCCGGCAGATTCAGGGGGCTTGGTATGTTGCTGCCCTCCAGGGCCGCCTGCAGGAGGCCTATCCGCCACAGGTTGAGGTTCTCTCCCTCCAGGATGTCATAGTATTTGGGCGGCAGATCCCGGTAGAGAACAAGCGGCTCCCCCATGAACCAGAGTTCCCCGCCCGCGGCAAGCCGATACCACATCTCGATGTCCTCGCCAATGGGAGGGCTGAGTGCTTCATTGAAAAGGCCGCATTTTTCAAGCGCGGCCCTCCTGATCATCACAGAGGAGGCAATGAAGCAGTTTTCCCGCAGCAGGAGATTGATGTCGATCCTGCCGTAGGGGATTTTCCGGTGATACAGCGGGAGATGATCCGCAATATCCGTCGGAGAGATCGGCTCTCCCTGCCAGCGGTAGCCATTGCTCCCGACCATGGCGCAAGCTGGATGGCTTTTCAGGAACGCCAGCTGTCGTTCCAGCTTTTCCGGCAGCCACAGGTCGTCGTCGTCAAGGATGGCCACATATTCGGCATTCCCTTGGGCAATGGCCCGGTTACGCGGCCTGGCGGGAAAGCCGGCATGCTCGCCGCAGAGGTAGGTGAAGCGGCGATCAGCCAGAAGGGGCTCGATGCACGCCTTTGTTTTCGGGTCGCAGCCGTCTTCCGAGATCCAGCACCGCCAGTTCTTGCATGTCTGCTCCTGAACGCTTTTGAGGGTAAGGGGCAACAGCTCGTAACGGCGATAGGTGGGGACGATAATGTCAATCAAGGTATCTTCGCGCAACGTGGTCGATTTTTTCGATTGTTGTTTTCGGGAGGCTGGTCAGTCCGGTTGTTCGTGCTGCATCAGGTGCAATTTTTTATAGGCGCCTTCCGCGACAAGAAGCTCCTCGTGTTTGCCCTGCTCAACGATCACCCCGTTCTGGATGACAATGATCCTGTCCGCATTGCGGATCGTGGAAAGGCGGTGGGCGATCACCAGGGTGGTCCTGCCCCGCATCAGATTCTCCAGGGCCTTCTGCACCTCGCGCTCCGATTCGGTGTCCAGGGCTGAAGTCGCTTCGTCGAGAATCAGGATCGGGGCGTTTTTGCACAGGGCCCTGGCGATGGAGATCCGTTGCCGCTGTCCGCCGGAGAGCCTGGAGCCGGATTCGCCGATGATTGTATCAAAACCATCCGGTAATTGCTCGATAAAACCCAGGGCATTGGCCGCTTTTGCCGCGGCCCTGATCTCGGCGTCGGTCCGGGTCGGGTCGCCATAGGCGATGTTATTTCTGACCGTATCGTTGAAGAGGATGGTGTGCTGGGTGACAACCGCTATCTGTTCCCGGAGGGAACGCAGGGTTACGTCGCGGATATCCTGACCGTCTATCCTGATTGCGCCGCCGGTCACGTCGTAGAAGCGGGGGATAAGGTCGGTGAGGGTCGTCTTGCCGCCGCCGCTGGTGCCGACCAGAGCCACCACCTCGCCGGCTTTCACGGTCAGATCGATTCCCTTGATCACATCCTTTTCCGCGGCATAATGGAAGCGGACGTCCTCTAATCTGATCTCCTTCCGGAAGGGGGGGAGCTCGCCGGCCTGGGGGGTGTCGATGATGTCCGACTTGGTGTCGAGAAGCGTAAAAACGCGCTGGGACGCGGCCATGCCGTGCTGCACCGGGTTATTGACCCTGCTTAACCCCTTGATGGGCTCGTAGATCATGATCAGCGCCGTGAGAAAGGAGAAAAAGGTGCCGGGGGTTGAACTGCCCTGCAGCACCTGGCGCCCCCCATACCAGATGATCCCGCCCATGCAGATGCCGCCGATGATTTCCATGATGGGGTGGGAAAGGCTTTTGACCTGGGCGTCCCGAAGCCATGAATCATACAGCCGTTTGACCGTGGCGGCGAAGCGGCCCACCTCATACTCCTCCCGGCAGAAGGCCTTGACGATGCGGGTGCCGGTCAGGGTTTCCTGCAGGAAGCTGATGACCACGGCGCCGATTTGCTGCGTTTTGAAGCTGATTTCCCGGAATTTCTTGCCGAACTTGTAGATGGGCAGGGCGGCCAGCGGAAGAATGATGAGAGACATCAGCGCCAGCTTCCAGTCCTGATAGAGGATCACCCCCAGCAGCCCGGCAACGGTGAAGAAATCCTTCATGATCCCGATCAGCACCGAGGAAACGCCGGCCTGCATCAGTCCGACATCTCCGGCAATCCTGGATATCAGCTCGCCGGTGGGGGTTTTGTTGAAGAAGGAAAGGGGCAGTGACTGGATATGGGCATAGACCCTGGTCCGCACCTCCATGACGATCCGGTGCCCTGTCTGCTCCATGAGGTAGGAATAACAGTAGTAGAACACTCCCTTGACAAGAAAGATCATGACCAGGGCCAGCGGCAGGAGATTGAGCATGGCCTGGTTTTTCTTGAAGAAAATCTCGTCGAGAAGCGGTTTTACCATGTAGGCTTGCGCCGAAGAGAGCACCGAGACGGCGACCATGCTCAACACCGCCAAGCCGAGCCGGCCGCGATGGGGCTTTATCAGCTGGTAGACTCGGGAGAGGATTTCTTTGTTTTTCATGGAGGCATTGTCTTGCAAAGATGGCCCGGGGCACTGCATGGGGCGATACGGGAATCTTCCGGATGCGCGCGAAGCCGTATCCGCATGTTGCAACGCAGGCGAATGAGGCAAATTTTCCGGATTGTATGTCCACCGATTACTATATGATCAGGGGGGCTTTGTCAAACAATAATTCCTGCCCCTTTTGCCGGACGGGCGAGGTCCATGCCGCGGGAAACGCGGCCGGCGTGCGAAACTTCCGACAATTCCGGGGAACGGTCCGGGAGAAAGCGAAGGAGGGGTTGCGTTTCCTGCTCAAAAGCCCCTGAGCAGTTCGGTGGAGAGATACCTCTCTCCGGTGTCGCAGAGCGGGAAAACGATCTGTTTTCCGGTGAACTCCGGACGGCTGGCAAGCTGCAGGGCGGCCCAGGCATTGGCCCCGGAGGAGATGCCGCAGAGAATGCCTTCCTCCCTGGCGATCTTCCGGGCCGTCTCCATGGCCTCCTCATTGCCCACGGTGATGATCTCGTCGATGATTCCCCGGTTCAAAACCTTGGGGACAAAGCCGGCGCCGATGCCCTGAATTTTGTGGGGGCCGGGCGCGCCGCCGGAAAGAACCGGCGATGCCGCGGGCTCGACAGCCACGACATGGAGAGAAGGCTTTCTGTGCTTGAGGACTTCGCCCACCCCGGTGATGGTGCCGCCCGTGCCGACGCCGGCCACGAAAACATCGATGCCGCCATCGGTGTCGTTCCAGATCTCCTCGGCCGTGGTGCGGCGGTGGATCTCCGGGTTGGCCGGGTTGGCGAACTGGTTGGGCATGAAGCTGTTTCTGGTGCCGGCCAGAAGTGCTTCCGCCCTGGCGATGGCCCCGCGCATTCCCTCGCCGCCCGGGGTCAGGACCAGTTCGGCGCCCAGATGCTTGAGCAGGGCGCGGCGCTCCATACTCATGGTTTCCGGCATGGTCAGGATGAGGCGGTATTTTTTGGCGGCGCAGGTAAAGGCCAGCGCGATGCCGGTGTTTCCGCTGGTCGGCTCGATGATGGTGGTGCCGGAGGTGACCAGACCCTGGGCTTCGGCCGCGCTGATCATGGCCACGCCGATCCGGTCTTTGACGCTGCCCAGCGGGTTCTGTGATTCCAGCTTGGCAACAAGCCGGACATCAAGACCCGCGCCCAGGCGGGAAAGGGCGACCAGGGGGGTTTTGCCGATAATGGCGGTGATGTCGTGATGAATTCCGTTCATGACAGAGGCTCCGGAAGATGGGGGTATGCCCTTTTTCTGGACACGGGGCTGTATCCTGAATGGCTAGAGCAGATGGGAGAGCACTTCGCAGCCCCGGCAGATTTTCATTTTTTCCCGCCAGCTTTTCTGGGCCTTGCATTCGCAGATGGTGCCGTTGATGAACCAGCAGAGCTTGCCGGCCTGAAACTCCCAGGCAGGGCATTGATTCCGGCGCTCATCCGGGCACATCTTGATTTCCCAGCAGGGCCTCGGCCCTCCTTCTTCCTTGTTGCGCTGACGGGAAAGAAGGAAGTAGATCTGTCTCTCCACATGGGGCGGCACCGCCCGCCAGCCCTGCTCGTAGCCCTGAATGGCTTTCACTGAAGCGCCCAGCAGTTCGGCAATCTGTTTTTGGGTTTTTCCCAGTTTTTTTCTGGCTTCCAAGAAGTCCTGTTTTTCCACCTGGCTCACCCGGCAAAGAGAGGATCGATCGGTTTCAGAATATCCTAATAACTACCACGACGTGGTAGCGTGTTGTCAAGCAAAGAATCGTATTGGCAGGCGTTCCCTGGCAAAGCGCCCTCCGCCCGCCTTGGCGGCCTTGCGACCTGTGGCGCCGGGGAGGCACGGACGTGCAGGGAAGAACGGCTCAGGTCAGTCTGACCCAGCGGCCGGAGTTGTCTTTGCTGACGGTGATTTCTTCGGAATGGCCTTTTGGGATCTTGCTCAGACCATTGCGCATGGCGCCGGAAAAATTTTCGCAGATGCCTATGCTCCTGTCAACCAGTTCCAGGGCCTCCTCCCTGCCCAAGCCAAGGATGCCGCCATATGTGAAGATGAGGTCGGCCAGCTCCACATCGGTTCCCTTGAAAAAGGCGGAGGTGAGGGCATTACTGAAGACGACGAGGTTTTGCAGGTAGAGAAAGGCGTCCTGACTTTTTCCCGGTTTCGGGGGTTCCGTTTCCATGCAGGAAACGATTCTTTTGGAAAAATTCCAGAAGGTTGCGATCTCCTGGCCGATCTGGCTGTAGGCAAGACCCTGCAGCACCTTGCGGCTCGAATGCTCTTCGGAGTAACCCTTGCGGACCTGCTGTTCGATGGCGTGATACAGTTCCGGCAGATAGACCAGCACCACGATCTTGCCCAGGTTGTGCAGCAGGGTGCAGATGTAGGCCTCTTCCGAGGAGAGTTTCAGCTTTTTCAGCTCGCAGTAGATTTTGCTCTGGGTGGCGCTGATGAGCGAGAGGGTGAAGACCCCGGCAATCTCGTCCTTCTCGGAGCCGGCGTTCACAAACTCCTCGAAAAGAGCCATGGTGGTGGCCAGTTGCCGCAGGGTATCGAAGCCGACCACGGTGACGGCCCGCGAGATGGTGCTGACCGGCGTTCCCCGGGAGTAATAGGCGGAGTTGACAACCTGGAGTATTTTGGTGCTGAGGGAGTAATCCTTGAGGATCGCGTCGGCCAGTTCATGGGCGGTGACGCGGCTGTTGCCCAGGAGGGAGACCAGCTCCATGACGTGATCGGACATGGCCGGCAGGGAGTCCATGTTGACCAGGGAAAAGATTTCCAGCAACCGCTGCCGGGTATGGTTGTCTTTTTTTTCCGCCATCTGCCGAAGGTATCCGCTTCCGTTGCCGGGTCTTGAAAGGGGGACGACTATACGATGCGGTTCAGGGTAAAATGTTTTTCCTGCTTTCGCAAGGTTATTGCATCGTCGTGACGGGGTCGGAGGAAAATGGTCTGCCGGCGGGCGGCTGCTCAGCGACAGGGAAGACGCCGGTACTGGATGGCTTCGGCGAGATGGCCGGGATCAATGGCCGGGCTTGCCGCGAGGTCGGCAATGGTGCGGGCGATCTTCAGGATCCGGTGGTAGGCCCGGGCGGAAAGGCCGAGGCGGGCGGTGGCCTGGCCGAGCAGATCCAGGCCCGCTGCGTCGAGCCCGCAGTGGCGCTTGAGATCGGCAGGTCCCATCTGGCTGTTGAAGTAGATCCCGTTTCTGTTTTTAAACCGCTGCTGCTGGATCCGTTGTGCCCGGCCGACCCGTTCCTTGATGGCGGCTGAATTTTCTCCGCTTGGCCCGGCGCGCAGTTCCTCGATCTTCACGGCGGGTACCTCCAGATGGATGTCGATCCGGTCCAGGAGCGGCCCGGATAACCTGCTGCGATAGCGCTGGATCTGCACGGCGCTGCAGGTGCATTCCTTTTCGGAGCCCAGGAAAGAGCAGGGGCATGGATTCATGGCCGCCACCAGCATGAAGTCGGCCGGAAAACGCAAGGACTGGGCGGCGCGGGCGATGGTCACATGGCCGTCCTCCAGGGGTTGACGCAGCACCTCGAGCACGTTTCTTTTAAATTCAGGCAATTCGTCGAGAAAAAGCACGCCGTTGTGAGCGAGTGAGACCTCGCCCGGCCTGGGGTTCTGGCCGCTGTCAATTCCATAAGTTGCCGAGACTGTCATAATGGATGATTTATCCCTTGGAAATCCAGCAGTGATCGCAATTCAACTTACCTGACTATTTTTAGCATTCTTTGAGCGTATGCACAAAGAAATATGGGATTGTGATAAAAGATAGTGGGACAGGCTTGCATTTAATACGAAATAGTGAGACAAATTTACTATTGAGGAAAAGTGTATGCCTGTCCGAAAGATACCAAAAAACTTCAGGTCCGTTACCGGTTTTTTCCCGAGCGTGAAGAACGGCCGGAGCGTTGCCTTTGAATCTCGGCTGGAAAGGGATTTCTTCCTCCTGCTCGAATTCGACCCTGCCGTTGCCACATATGAAGAACAGCCCCTCGTCCTGGAAGGGAAACTGGCCGGGAAAAAGCTTAAATACACTCCGGACTGTTTGATCACCTATCGCCATCGTAGTCCTCTCCAAACCATCGTTGAAGTCAAATACCGAAAGGACCTGGAAGAAAACAAGGAAGACTTGCTCCCCAGGTTCGACCTGGCCAAGTCGTATGCGGAAGAAAACGGCTTGGCGTTCAAAGTCATGACCGATGAGGATATCCGCGGCAATTTTCTTGATAACTGCAAATTCATCTACGGCTTCAACCGCCAGCCCACGGACTTCGGCCTCCACGCGGAGAAGATTATTCGGGCGGTTCAGGGCGTCGGCGGGATCAGCCTGGTCGATCTGCTGCAGCACTGCGCGAAGGACAGAGCCGAACAGCCAGTCCTTGTGCCTGTAGTCTGGCATCTCTGTTTCAAGGGCCGCCTCGCGTTGTCGGATGTCGAGCGGCCCATAGACAACTCTACAATTCTGAAGGTGGTGGATGGGCGTCCATGATTTGAAAAAAGGCGGCAGACTTATGGTCGGCGGTGAGCCCTATGAAATTATGGGGCCGTATGATTTGCAGAGCGTGACGATCAAGAATGTCGGCACGGGCGAAGTCAAGATTGTCGCAGTGGCGGACTTGGGGGAGATACTGAAAAACGGTGACGGGACGTCGCTGCCTCCGCCCGATGAAATGTCGGATGAGAATCTGGCTGTGGCCAGGAAGCGCTTCGAGATAATCGCCCCGGTACTCGGAGAAGGGCGTACCAGGAAGCAGGTGGAGCAAAGAGCCTCGGTATATAGGGTGGGCGCCTCGACCATCTATCGCTGGATCAAACGCTACCTTGCGACCCAGCAATTGAGTGCCCTATCTCCCTCCTTCGACCTGCGAGGCGGGAAGGGGAAGTCACGGCTCGATCCTGCGGCGGAAGCCATCGTGCAGAAGGTTATCGAGGACTGTTACCTGACGAGACAACGCAAAGATGGCACTGAGATATGTCGCGAAGTTGCCATGCGCTGCAAGTCGGCAGGCGTTCGGGTTCCCCACGCAAATACTATCAGGAACAGGATCACTGCGCTGCCCGATAAAGAAGTCGTCAAGCGGCGTGAGGGCAGCAGGAAAAGCTCAAGGATTTTCAGTAGCGTGGAGGGGACGTTCCCCGACGGGAAATACCCCCTTGACGCCATCCAGATCGACCACACCATTCTAGATATCATGCTGGTCGATGAAGTTCACAGGAAGCCGATAGGGCGTCCATATATTACTCTTGCCATGGATGTGTCTTCTCGATTCGTTTACGGGTTCTACCTCTCCTTGGACCGTCCGGGGTTCTTTGCCGTCGGCCAGGCCCTGGCGATGGGTATACTTCCAAAAGACCCACTCCTGAAAAGGCTGGGTGTCGATGGAGCCTGGGAGATATTCGGGCTCCCGAAGGCGATTTTCGCCGACAACGCTGGTGAATTCCGGGGGGAGGATATCAAAGCCTTCTGCGAGGAGTACGGGATCGAGATTGCCTGGAGGCCTGTGGCTCGTCCTCAATTCGGCGGCCACATAGAGCGACTGGTCGGGAACCTCAACAATGCGATCCACAATCTGCCCGGCACAACTTTTTCCAATGTTACGGCCCGGGGCGATTACAACTCCGACAAGGAGGCAGTGTTCACGTTCGCCGAACTGGAGAAATGGATTGTGCATTATCTGGTCGACGTCTATCACAACAAGGATCATTCCACCTTGGGGATGTCCCCCCGCAAGAAATATGAAGAAATGATCCTGGGAACCGAGTCCGTACCCGGGATCGGACTCCCTTCAGTCGTTGACGACGAGGAACGCCTCCGGGTCTCCTTGCTTCCCTCCTTTCGCAGAAGGATCAACAGAGAGGGCGTGGTCAGTGATGGCATACACTATTTCCACGACGTGCTCAGGAGGTATATAAGCCAGTCTGGCCAAAAAACGAGCAAGGACAAATTCACCTTCCGGCAGGACCCACGGGATATCAGCAGAGTTTATTTTTATGATCCCGGGTTGCGTCAGTATTACACGATTCCTTACAGGAACCTCGGCTATCCGCCCATGTCGATTTGGGAGCTGCGTGAAGTGCGCCGCAATCTCCGTGATAAAGGGTTGGGGAAGCCAAACGAGCATCAGATATTTCAGGCCCATGAGAACTTGAAAAAACTTGAATTGGAGGCGGCGGCCAAGACCAAACTGGCCAGGCGCGGCGGTGAGGCCAAGAAGCAGCGAAAGGCAAGCCTGACAGATGAAAGAGACCATGCCGAAACCCTCAAAAAAGAGGGGAAGGTCTCGCGCGGGGCCGTGGCCGAGTCTATGGATGCCAAATTGGACGAGCTGTTTGCCAACGTCAAACCGTTCCAGGGAATCGAGGTCTTGCGGGACCAAAAGAGGAAATATGAAGACTACTGATAAAACTCATCTCGACAACCTTCTCCCTGAGGCGCGGGGGATCGTCGGAAAAAGCGATAGGGAGAGGATTGAGTATATCGAAAGCGACAAGTGGATTCCCTATCCGCGAGCCAATCAGATCCTCGAAAAGATGGATGCGCTCATGAGGGCGCCCAATAGGTCGAGAATGCCCAATTTGCTTGTCGTCGGGGACAGCAATAATGGGAAAACGAGCGTCGTCAAGACGTTCTGCCGCAACCATCCTCCCACCGATGGCCTTCTAGGGGACGCATATCCGGTGGTCTATGTCCAGGCGCCCCCTGTTCCGGATGAGCGAAGATTCTATGATGAAATATTCTCCGTCCTGATGGTGCCGTTCCGCCACAGGGATGCGCCGTCTCAGAAACTGGACGACATCAAATACTACTTTGAGAAGATCGGAACCCGGATACTCATCGTCGATGAGATCCACAACGTACTTAGCGGGTCTATGATCAAGCAGCGCGCTTTCATGAACGCCCTGAAGAATCTTGGGAACAAGATGATGATCCCGATCGTGCTTGTCGGGACCAAGGATGCTCTCGTGGCCACCAGCACCGACATGCAGATCAGCAGCAGGTTCAAGCCGATCCGCCTGCCCCTGTGGAAGCTGGATATGGAGTATGCCCAAATGTTGGCCAGCATCGAGCAGACGTTGCCGCTCAAAAGGCCGTCCAACCTTGCATCCAAGGAGCTTGCGCCTGAGATCCATCGGCTTTCCGAGGGACAGATAGGGGAAATCGTCAGTGTTGTCTCCGAAGCCGCGGTAATGGCCATCAAGAACGGTTCGGAACGAATAACCATGAAGGAGATCAAGGCCTGCGAGTTCATCCTTCCTTCCCAGCGGAGGACGCTGGCCGAATTGGAAGTTGTCTAGGATCGTCTACAAAATCCGGCAGAGGAAATACGCCGAGGCCGTGTTTCCGATCAAAGTCCGGCCTCAAGACGATGAATTGCTCAGTTCCTGGCTCATTCGGGTTGCTCTTGCGCACCGGACGATGCCTACCACCTTTACCAATCTTTATCTCCCCGAAACCAGAAACAAGCTTTGGGCCTCAGACCTGGATCTTCATGCGGACAGGCCTCTTCTGGAGAACTTGTCCCGTAAGAGTGCCCTTTCGGTGGAAGAACTCCATGGTATGACCCTGCGGAGCTATGAAAGCATGCTGTTTGAGCGTTTGTACGCGAAAAGCGGGGGAACACCCTTTGTCCTGCCTTTGCGGATGCGAGGGCGATATCCAAAGAGCCATGGTCTGCGGTTTTGCCCGTACTGCTTGCGGGAAGATAGGGGACCGTATTTCAGGAAGAAATGGCGGCTGTCATTCTCAACTGTCTGCCTGACGCATGAATGTTTTCTGCTCGATGAATGTGGTCGTTGCGGTGCGCCGGTAAGTCTTTACAAGGGATGTAGGCAGGGACATTCTTCGAGATGTAGCAGATGCGGGTACGACTTGAGGCGGTGCAATTCCTTCAAAAGGTTGCCAGCTCGAGGAGAGGGAATGGAGGCTATCCGGTGGCTTTATGGGATCGTTGACTCTGGTTACGTCATGCTGGATGGGGTGCCAGTATACTCGTTTCTTTTTTTTAGGGTGTTGCGCCACTTTTGGAAGGTGGTTTGCGTTTGGGGAAGGGATATCGGGTTTTTTGGGGCCGAGGGGAACCCTTTTATTGGTGATGTGATGAAATGTTGGGACAAGGCGCCGATAGAAGCACAGTATTTTGCTTATGCCGGGTTAGGGCGACTATTTCAAGCATATCCGTCAGAGGTTATAGCTTTTTGTGTGGAGAACGGGATTGGAAAAACTGAGCTGGCAAGAGATATGAGGGATGTGCCGTTTTGGTATGCGGAAGTTTATTCGCTGGCTTTGACGAAGAGTAACTAGTCGGCAGGGAATATATACTTCGCGATAATTGATTGATCTCTAACGACGATTCGCTGAGTGGAAAAAGCGCGTCGAGTAGTTTGTTCTCTCCTATCCTCATCAAGTCTGTAGCGATAGAGGAAATAAGGAATTAGGCAACGCCGCAAGGTCACGGGCCACACATATCCATTTGGTCTTTTTTTCATACCATATTCTTTGGCAATAACCCCTTGTTGGGATATCGAGAGATCGGGATTCGGGACGATTTCGATCATTTCAGTTTCCAGCCAATCTGCATCTTCGCCAGCATCATCGGGTAGTGGAATATCGCCAGAGGAAGCAGAACTAATCCGCACAAGAACAAGATCAACGTATGCCTTCCGTTTAGCGTCGTAGGCGCGCACGTGCCAGCGGTAGCCTGCCCACGCCAAGGCGTGCGGCCAGACAGTGCGTGTTGTGACACTTGGAGCAGAAAACGATTGATATTTGATTTGGCACCCACACTGCCCGTGAATGGCTGCAAGTATTTCCTGTAATACCTCGCGGCCCACTTGGCCTTGCGGTTCTCCCAGCACCTCGCACGCCACAGGCGAGCCCATCTCGGTCATAATAATCGGCGAAGGGTTGTGCGTATAGAGTTTGAGAAGTGCGAGATATTCCTCTGGGCGTCCGGTGGAGAATCTCGCTTGGAATTTTTTGCGGGGTCGGTATGTGCGCCTAGAAATATCGTACCAGATATTGTCGGGGAAATAATGCTGGTAGTCCCGCACTTCGCGGGTGAAGTGGTTCGGGGTTACTCTGAATTGGGCGCACACATCCTGCCGATTGACTTGTCCCTCCCATAACAGCCGAGCTTCAAAAAAACGTAGTCGTTGTTGTTGGGCGTAACTCAGCGATGCCGGCCAGTCAGATTTGGCTGGCTGATCGACTCGCCGGCTTTTAGTTATGTTGGTGGTCATATTGGGTGTCCGTGCTAATCATGACGAGTATATTGCTCGTCATGATTACAATAAATATATTGATTTTGTCAATTATTATGATAATGTTTAACAAAAGTCAACAGAAGAGAAAGGTGTGTTCCTGTGACCCACTCAACAACAACAGACTGGCTCAACGCTCTGGGGTACTCTGGCTCCCCGGAAGGCCTTTATCATCGTGGCACTCCTGTGCCAGCTACTCATGCTTATCGCGGTGAGATCGAAGAGCTCTTTGGTTCTACAGGGATCATTCATGCAGCCGCAGTTTTCGATGTGGATGGGGTTCCTACGATCTGTTTCATTGAGGATGATGGTCGTTTCGCGCAGGATCCGGATGCACTTGATCGCATCCGGGAGAAAATCTGGAATCAAAATTTAATTTCCATCGTCCTGGTGGTGCGCGAAGGCGATGCCTTGGCTGTGCCAGTCAATCGGCGCGACTTTGTTGGCGAAGAACTTTTACGGGGGCAGGCTCATGAGGCAGGTCCTTATTCCCTCCGCGATGTTCAATCAGGTGGTGCATTTCGTCGTCACCCCGACTGGTTTACGGCTGAATCCCGCGTGGATTGTGTCTTGTTGCGCAATCTCTCTCTTATTGTTCTGGATCTTGAGAGATATGGCCTCAAAAAGGTGGATGCCCAATACCTTGTGGCGCAGGTTTTGTTCGTCTCCTACCTTGAGCACCGGGAAATCATCGGAGAAACATATCGCACCAAACATGTGCTTGGTTGTCTCAAAGATCTGGTGGCTGCGAGAGATCGTCCCGGTATCGCACGGTTGTTCTCGCAGCTTAAACGAGATTTTAACGGTGACTTTCTCGAGCCGGGGACTAAAGGTTCGGTGTTGTGGAAGACGCTTCCCGACGAGGCACTCGTTCGGCTGAATGAATTTCTAAGTCGTATGGATTTAGAGTCGGGTCAGCGGAGTCTATGGCATTACGATTTTCGCTATATTCCAGTTGAGCTCATCTCCGGTATTTATGAGACTTTTTTGTCGGAAGAAAAGCGGGATGTCGGTGCTTATTACACCCCCCGCCATCTTGCAAATCTGGTCGTCGACCAAGCGTTTGCTGGCTCTCCAGATATTCTCGGGGAACGTATCTATGATGGCGCATGCGGGTCTGGAATTCTTCTGACAACGGCATATCGTAGGATGCTTGCCTACGCCGAGGCTCAAAATAAGCATCCCCTTCCGTTTCGGGACCGTCGCAAACTCTTGGAAGAGCATATCTTTGGCTCTGATATTAATGTTTCGGCCTGTCGCGTCACCGCTTTCAGTCTTTATTTGTCGATCCTGGAAGGGTTGCAACCGGCGGATATTGCAGAACTACAAGATAATGAAAATGTCAAACTGCCGTCCTTGCGCGAGAAGAATATTTCGGGAGGACCAGATGTCGGTGATTTCTTTTCTGAAAAGAATCCCCATGCTTGCGCAGGAAGATTCACGATTTTCCTGTCAAATCCACCATGGGTTGAGCCTAAAAAAGGCGAATTTCTCAGCAGCGACCAATGGGCCAAGGATAAAGGCATCCAGATTCCTCGCCGACAAATGGCAAGTGCGTTTATGCTGCGGGCGCGTGATAGTCTCGCACAAGGCGGCCGCGTATGTTTGATTTTGCCTGCCAGTGTTGTGGCAGCTCCGACCAGCGCTGCTTTTTTCAAGACTTGGCTGGATAACTACCAGCTTGAAACACTCATTAATTTCGGAGATCTGCGGAAACTGCTGTTTAGTACAGCAAAACAACCTTGTGTCGTAGCGATCGCTACGCCTCGGCCCGAACCTTTGCTTGGGAAAATTCCAAGGACGGAAACTTTTGAGTATTGGGTGCCGAAGGCTGATATCAGCTTCGCGTTCGGTCGTCTTACCCTCCACGGCTCTGATCGACATTTTTTATCAACCTGGACCGTCCGCCAGAACAACGAACTGCTGACAACGCTTTTCTGGGGAACGGGGCGCGATGTTTCTACCATTGCCAGCCTCCGTTTACAGGGCACACTTGGCAATTTTATTGACAGTAACGAATCGTGGCTCACGCGCAAGGGTTTCCATAAGCACGACAAATCCATTCTTGATCCTGTCTCATCCCATCCGCTACAAGAACTGCCATACCTCGATGCCAAGCGTTTTGTCGTCGATGGACCTGTGTTCGATCAACGGTTACTGTCGGCTTTTCCTGACAATATCGAGACAGTCGCTCGCTTACCCGAGGACCTTTTGGAGATTTTTGAAGGGCCGAAGATCGTTTTTACAGACGGGATTACAAGCCACCGGAGCATTCGGGCGGCGTTTTCTAGGAGGGCTTTTTCTTTCAGTAGCAGTATCGGTGTTATTGCTGGCCCGAAAAAGGATGAGGCCCTTTTGCAGTTCGTGGCAGCTTACTTGCATTCGAGTCTCGCACAGTATGTGCTACTCCTTACAGCCTATCAGATCAATTTTGAGCGGGAGCGCGTCACTCTCGGTGATATTAGGCAACTACCGTTCATTCATCCTGATCGGCATGCCAATCCTACTCGTGCCTGGAGCATCGTCGGTGAAGTTGCAGAACACATGCGCACGCTTGATGAATGCAATAATTTTTTTCTTCGGCAATATGATTCCCGTATATTAGAGCCATTAATTTTTGAATACTTCAATCTGAATTCCACGCAACAGGCGCGAGTGCGCGAGGCCGCAGGCAAGATTGCCCCGAATCTTCAACCCAGTTCGATAGTGGGCTTGGAGACCCCATTGCAAAAAAGGCCGAATCGATCCCATCTCAATGAATACGCCCAAGCGCTCCACGCCGAAATCCATGCATGGCGGAAAGCCAGAGGCGGTCTTGGCGACGTCACAGTGGCGATCAGCGTTAATTCAAGTAAGATTTGTGGGCCTTTAGGTGTGGTGCGGGTGGACCCTGCGATGAAAAAACAAAAAGGTGATTCTGGAATTATTCACGCGACTGCAAATGATCAAGCAGTCAATCATCTATTGCAGCACTTAACGGAACAACAGTTGCTACCGCTAGAAATTCAGAACAATCTGTATCTGGCCACGGATGTGGTGATTCGCACGGGGAATACGATATATTTGGTAAAGCCGCTTATCACTCGTTTTTGGTTGAGCTCCGAGGCATATCGCGATGCGGAGCGTATAGTCCGCCACGTACTTTTGACCAAGCCAGAAGTGGAGGCGAACCGGTGAGCCAGCGGTATTCTTGGGAAGAGTTGTTTCCGGCCGAAGAAACAAAAAGCGCCGCACTGTTTCTAGTAACAACGTGGAATCGGATCGCGCAAGCACAGCCCATCAAGGTTCGATATGCAGAGGATGAGCCAAAACTTACGGAAAAGCTGTGTTATTACCTCGTGCTGTTTAGTGCGGATTCTGGGTTAACCGGGGCTTGGGTTAATGAAGCACAGAATGTTCTTTTATCGGAAGAAGGTGAGTTGCTTGATCGGATCAAAAAAGATATCACATATTTCTCCAACGCATCAGAAAAACGGTTGGAACTGATTTTTGAATTTAAAAAGTTTTCGCGTTCATCACTTGCCGAATATCGTGGGAAAAACGGCATGTGTCGTTTCGTTGATGGCAATTATGCCATTAATAGGCCTCTTGCGGTTATGGTGGGGATTCTCAATGGTAAGGATAATGCTGCAATAGACGCATTGTGTAATTCTCTGTCGAAAGAAAAGATGCGTATCAAGCTCATGATGGTAGAAGACAGCAATGATCGGTGTATTCGTCGACCTTCCGAGGCAATTCCAACGATTGCTGAGTTTGATACGGAGCACCTGCGCCCCTTAGAAAAAGCGGCGCAGAACGGCACTACAACGCTTGCTCACATATTTTTGACGTGTGGAAACTGAACTTATCGTTTCAGGCTCTTGGGCTTCTTTGTGTAATCACTCAATATATCTGTAACTGAAAGCTTGTGTGAATTTATTAGTTTTTGGATATGTGCCGCAGATATATCTCTGAAGTTGAGAGACTCAAATGACTTGAAAAAATCCTTTATCGATTTAACGAACCGCTTGAGTTCACTTGCTTTCATCACTTCTACGTCATGGGTGAATGCCGCTGCACTTGACACAGCATGCGCGGGATGAATAATTATCCGTTTTGCTTTTAAACCTGGATAGTGTTTCTCAAACCAAGCACTCGAACGATTCATCTGCTCGGCTTCCCGTTTGTTGATTTCTGCGCGGGAGACTGTTACTTCGTTTTTACATTCCCATACGATGTAGTGCGTATCGTCTAGCGCCCAGAGGTTGTCCGGGCCTTCCTTCCATTCCTTGTCCGGCCGCTCTCCAGCAAACCCTAGTGCGCGGCTGACTTCGTCTAGGGCCTGCTCGAACCGGTCTGCCTTAGTGCCGAAGACAAGCCTTCCGAGAATATCGGAGAGATTCACATCGAGCTGGCTGTAGTTCTCAAACTCGCCGACCCATGCAGCGATTCTATCGACCCGTCCTTGACTCACTACGGTTAGTTTTGCAACGGTAATACCCGAGGCTGGTCTCAAAAGCAAACGGTTACCCTTATGTGCAGCAATCTGCAAACGCTCAGACTCGGTTCGGTTAGATTGGTAGTGGTAACGAGCCATTTCCTGTAGATACCATGCTCTATCTTCCGGATGGACTGCACCGCTGTCGAGAAGGCTTTGGAGTTTCTCGCTGGCACTGGGATAGTCACCAGTGCTGTATGCCTGCTCCGCTTCGAGTTCAGCAGCATATGCTCGCAAAATGCGCTCGTTAGCACCGGCAGGTTTGACTTTCGCCATTTGTTCAATGTAGAAAGCTTTCCAGTCCTCGTCGCGAGTTAGGCACTGGCGGATCAAGCCGTTAAACGCTGCGGATGGCTCCTGCCCTTCTTCTATTTCCTGTTGTGCCATTTCCGCAAGCTCCAGTCCGATTTCAATCTGGGCTGACATTTGTGGTGATAGATATTTCCGGGATTCCTTGTCCCGAAGCAGTCGAGTGATATCCGTGCCGATGATCACCACAACGGAGTAATCTTTTTCTCCACGAACACTTCGCCCCATTCCTTGTTCGACTGTGCGGATAGTACGTACAAGAGTCGCTTCGCTGTTTGGTCGACAAGATTCTTGGTAAAGATCGATAAGACTTTCAGAAAAAGGCTTCCTGTCAAAAATCAGGATGCGGCAAGTGTCGTCTGGAAGATCAATGCCATCGTACCGATTCGCAAGAACTACGGTTTTTTCGTAGTTACCTTTGCGAAGATCCTCTATGACTTCAGATACGGTTTCTTTACCGGCAACCACCGCCCCGTACGCTTCCCAATCTTTCGTTTTTGAGAAGCTAGGCGCTAGCGCCACAAGGCCGTATTGCCTCTTGGAATTTGAAGGGCCGAAGCCCTTGACAATTCTATCCCGGTCAAGTTCCTCATGGATTAGTGAGGGCAGCAAAACCATTTTTTCGCCGGACCAGCTTTCTTTAGCGTAGGTGATTGGCTTGGTTATTGTTTCAGGTGCGAGTTGTAATCCTTTCACGAGGAAGGCATCATCGGTGACGGTAGCAGACATGAATATTCTGTTAGGCGCCTTCCAGTAACTCCCAAATGCAGAAAGGGGAGGGATATAAGGTTCGATCTCGATAGCCACACCTGAAATTACGCATTGGCAGAGTCCAAGCATGTCCTTCAATAAGGGCCAAGCGTACTTGATTGAAGCTCGATCTGTATTGGCGGAAAGAACGCTGGCAATATCAGTTTCGCGTTGAACCCAGGCCCAATAGGGTACTGGTAGCAGGGTGTCACGCTTGCCGTTGCAGATATCTGCATAAGTCCCAACGCCTTGTTGTTCAAGGTCTTCGGCAAAGAGGGTTTTCAAGCTGTCGTAAGCTGGTTCAGTGCTGGGAATACGAATGCGACATGCTTCACGAATCGTATCGGCACACGCGTGAGCGTCGTCCATCAGTAGCGTGCCCACGTTGAATGATTGCCGATGAAGTTTAAAGCGTGTAAGTCCGTTGAATAGCTTTTGTACCGATGTGACAAGAATTTTTTCACCATTCAAAAAGTCTTCAGGGAGGTCCGGGTCGGCCATGCATGTCGAAATGCCGAACTGTTTTGCCTGTTCGCATGTTTGGGCGATGAGGAAATTGTCGGGACACAGGTAGAGTGCAGGACCTTTTGAATTGTTCAGCTTCGATTGGAGCATGAGCAGGCCGATCAACGTTTTTCCTTGGCCCGTGTGCAATTTCACAATAGTGTCGCGGGATGCTTGATGATGAGAAAACCATTCTGTGAGGACGGACAGTTGAGCAGGCCGTAACGGACCTTTGTCATGAGCGCGATCAAGAGTGTCGTAAAGCTTTACAGGATCGGTTGGTTTTTCAGCCTTTTTTCCTGCCAATCGTTTTTTGAAATTGACCACGTTGCGTTCTCCGTGCGTTACTTGTACAAAAGAGCCAAAATTCGAGGGTGTCTCCGAAGGTTAGGCAATTTGTGCAATGCCAGTTCAGTTAGCTACAAGGATGAAGGTGCCCGATCGTATTAGTCCGGTAAAATGATGGGTTAATTTTTAGTCGTATTTCTTCCAGTTATCAACTAACCATTTTTTTACATTGGCATGGCTTCGGATGTTGCCAGGCAGATTTTTGTGTATCAACCGTTCTATTTTTAATCCCGATGCTTTTTGCTTTAAATTATTTGTGGCGGCAAAACTGTTTATGAACGCAAGAACCTCATAGCCTTCCCCTCGATTTAACAATGTGCTATCTGGTTTTCCTGTGACTTTGGGATCATCAGGAGTAATTGCCGTCCAAGAGTATTCAAATTTCAAGTCTGATCTTTGTAACAATGGCATATATCCTCCTTGGTTGGGATGAGCCTGATAAACTTTTTTGCATTTTTGGGTGGTCCCGTTTATGCAATTTCAAGGTTAGGCCTTTTTGCATCAAAAAATCAATACGTGAAAAATACTAATAGTGGGGAGGTAGGGTACGGATTTTTAAATTTCCAGGAAAAAATCAGGAGGATTCGAAAAAAAAGGCGGCTCATTTTTATTATGCTTCGGAGCATAATAAATTTACGATTGGCAGCGTTACGCTTCGAAGTATAACGCTACACAAGCATGTTTTGTTTTCTGTGCTGCTGAAATGACATTGATTTTGGCCGACAGGCTGAGTTAGCCTCCAATGTCTTTCGACAGACATCGGTCTCGGTTCATGGTCAAAATCGAAATATTATCTGTTTATGTATAAAAATTATCTGTGGATGTATAATCTATCCATAGATAATGATAGCCAGTCATTTTTTTATGCGTCTCCACTCCCACGGCGGCACAGGAGCCGGATCAACCCATAGGCCGATTTGCGCTGCTCTGGCTTGCGATTCTTCCTTTATCCAGGCGGTACACTCCCCGCGATGGCAATATTGGCGGTACACCCACGCAAAGCCGTTTTTTACCAATTCTTCATTTAAACTTCGCCCGGCCACGGTCACAAGCCCAACTGTCCGACCATAACGATCCTGGTCAACCGGCTCTACATCCACCATTTTTCCGGCAACCATGGAAGCGGTGAAGTCTCTGGCCTTCTGGCCGAAAGCCTGTTTTTTCTCAGGGGTGTCCACCCCGTATAGGCGGATCTTCGTCTCGCGGCCATCCTGCCGAACCTTGATTGTGTCGCCATCGGTGACGGCGACGACCTGGCCAGTCCAGGCATGAGCTGAAGCTGATGCGAGAACCAAGAAGGTCAAAAGCAATACGAAGAAGCTATTTTTCATTTTTCAGGCCTTCTTTCGCCTTTCTGGGGCGAGGCACTGGCGCCACGTTTGCTTTATTGTCGCTGCCCGAGGAGAGCGCATTCAACGCCTCACTTTTGGAGGTATAATGGTTGCCTGCGAGCGGCCCTCTGTGGAAGTGGTATCCTCCCTGTTTTCGATTGTTGTGGCCGCCGTAACCATCGAGTCCTCCGCCATGGGCAAGGGCCAGGGAAGGGAGCATGAGGAGCATGAGCACAATCCTGATCGCGATGGCCGGTTTCATTAGAGTCCTCCTTGAATTGGTTTTGACAAACAGATGGATCATGCTTACCCATTTTCCTGGGCATTTGTTTATTATAAACAACTTATAGAGGAGTCAAGAGAATGGCAAGAGATGAGCACCATGTGGTTCCAAATTCAGAGGGCGGTTGGGATGTGAAGCGGAGTGGTTGCGAAAGGGCGTCACGTCACCTCGAAACGAAACAAGACGCGATAGATTTTGCAAGGCAGGTCAGCAAAAATCAAGAAACAGAGCTAGTCATCCATAATAAGGATGGCAAAATTTCTGGATCGGACAGCCATGGGAACGACCCTTATCCACCTAAGGGATAGTATGCAGGATAGAAGAGAGACGACGGGGAAGCTTACGCTACTATTTTCACTAAAAGTCCGTCAACGGCGAGATGGCCTTCCTCCGGTTTAGTGGACATCGGGGGAAGGCCAGAAAAAAATATGACGATTGGCAGCGTTATCCCTCGGAGTGTAACGCTGCCAATTGGATTTTTATTATGCTCGGAAGCATAATAAATTAGCTTTCCTTCGAATGTCCCAAGTCTTCTTTCTGAAATTCAGGCCCAAGACTCCATTGACGCGACTTTGTAAATAAGTAAAATGTAAATTTAACTTATTCGGAATGGGGGTGAATCATGAGAAGGCAACGAAGCGACGGGCAGCAAACACGTCGAAACCTGTTGGGGTCCGCATGCAAGGTTTTTGCAAGCAAAGGTTTTCGCCAGGCGACAATCGCCGAGATTTGCAAAAAGGCCAAGGTCAATAACGCCGCGGTCAGTTATCATTTCGGCAGCAAGGAGGACTTGTATGTGGAGTGCTGGCGTTACGCTTTCGCTCAGTCATCGAATGTCTGTCCCCTTAATGGCGGAATTCCGGCAGAAGCTCCGGCGGAAGTGCGGATGCGCGGTTTGATATTTTCAATTATGCAGAGGATCACCAATCCGAAAAGTCATGCTTTTGACATCTTTTATAAGGAAGCGGCAAACCCTTCCGGCTTGCTGACCAAAGTCATGTGGGAATCGGTGGAACCAATCGTTCGCGGTTTTGACCTTCTGGTCAGTGAACTACTGGACAAAGAGCCAAACGAGCAAGAGGTGCAACTCTGCTCTATGAGTATCCGATTCCAGTGTTTAGGCCCATTGCTTTATGCCCGTCGCCGCAAGAGTGTACAGGATCCCTCTCAAAACGGTCTTAAGCCGCTGGTCGAAGATGTGGAGCAGTTGGTTGACCATATTACTCGTTTTAGCCTTTCCGGTATCCAGTGTTTCGCCTCCGAGATACGCAATAATCAACAGACTAGGTTAGCTCATGAATTACATAGGTCTGTAAAAAACAATTTGACAAGAAATGGATAACCACCTATCTTGGGAGTGAACGTTCACTCCCAAGATAGGTGGTCCGGTATGGCGACTTCTGAAAAACGACAAGAGATACTGCAAGCGGCATTGGAACTGATCGCCGAGCATGGATTTCATGGTGCGCCAATCGCCAGCATCGCTGATCAAGCTGGCGTGGGGGCGGGGACCATCTATCGTTATTTCGAAAACAAAGATGTGCTTATTACTGTTTTGTTCCAGGAACTCCACGACAAATTCCATAGAGGGCTTATGGATGGGTATAAGTCGCACATGTCACTCAGTGAGAGGTTTATCCGGGTCAGTACGGAGTTACTCAGATATTTTATTACTAACCCTCTGGAGTTTCGCTTCTTGGAACAGTATTTTAACTCGCCCTATGGCGTGGCGTTTCGTCGGGACCGGATCCTGGGAAAAGGGGGGGATGGCGATTTGTTCCGCATGCTTCTTGAGGAGGGAGTCGCCCAGCAGATTGTGAAGAATCTCCCTGTGGTCGTGCTTTTCGCCCTGGCGTTTGGTCCTCTTTTGATGGTGGCTCGCGACCATATACTTGGGTTTGTCGAACTTGATGATGCTTTGCTTGTGCAGACCGTTCAGGCCTGCTGGGATGGTGTCAAAAGGTGAAACGAAGTGCTGCTGGGGATACAGGGTTTTTTAATTGCTTGTTGCGGAGTGAATGTTCATTCCAGGTTTTGGGTGTAAATTTCTTCCCGGTGCTGGGGCATAAGCTTGATGCCCCAGCGATCAAGCTAGGAAGTCGCTTAACTTCTTTGAGGTAAATTTGATGGATACCACTGACAAAGTCAAACTGATCGCTTTGACGGGACTCTTAATCGGCACGTTCGCGATAACCGGTTGCAAGCAAAATACCTCAGGAGGACCGCCAACCAGCGGTCCTCCTGAGGTAGGGATCGTGGCCATAACTAGTTCGCCAATCACCTTGACCATGGAACTATCAGGCCGGACATCGCCCTATATGATTGCCGAGGTGCGCCCCCAGGTGGGGGGTATTATCCAGAAAAGGCTGTTTACCGAGGGAGCAGACGTGAAGGCCGGGCAGGTGCTTTATCAGATTGATCCCGCAACCTATCTGGCCGCCCACGCCAATGCCAAAGCAGCCCTGGCCCGAGCCGAGGCCAACCTTATCCCGATCCGACTCAAGGCGGAACGTTTTCGGGAGTTGGTAGCTATAAATGCCGTGAGCCGACAGGATTACGATGATGCAAGTTCAATGCTCAAACAGGCCGAAGCAGATGTTGCAGCCAATCAGGCGGTCGTCGAGTCCGCTCGCATCAATCTGGATTACACCAGTGTGAAGGCACCGATATCGGGTCGGATCGGCCGCTCGACCGTGACCGATGGTGCATTGGTAACAGCGAGTCAAGCGGCTCCGATGGCCACGATTCAGCAACTTGATCCAGTCTACGTGGATGTGACACAGTCCAGCGCTGAGTTGCTCCGTCTGAAGCGGAATCTCGCTAATGGTGAAATTACAGGGAAAGATGCCGGCAAGGCAAAAGTCAAGCTGCTGCTGGAAGACGGTAGCTCTTATCCGCAAGAGGGAACCCTGAAATTCAGCGAAGTGACTGTCGACCAGAGTACCGGTTCCGTTACTCTGCGGGCGCTTTTCCCCAACCCGGAGCAACTGTTGCTGCCCGGCATGTTTGTCCGTGGCATCGTGCAAGAGGGGGTCAGTGAACAGGCGATCCTTGTGCCGCAGCGCGGGGTGAGCCGTAATCCCAAAGGCGAGGCCATGGTCATGGTGGTCGGCGACGAGGAGAAGGTGGAGCCGCGTGTCATCAAGGTTTCCAGAACGGTTGGCGAAAACTGGCTGGTGACTGAAGGGGTGAAGGATGGAGACCGCGTAATCTTGGAAGGAATACAAAAGGCGCGTCCTGGAACTCCAGTCAAAGCCGTACCGTTCAGCAGCAAGACGGATGCACCCCCAGATGGCATTCCAACGTCAGCAGCAGCTAAAAAGTAAAGGAGACGCTCCATGTCTAGGTTTTTCATCAATCGCCCTATCTTTGCCTGGGTGATCGCCATCATGGTCATGCTGGCCGGATTGCTAGCGATCAAGACTTTGCCGGTCTCCCAGTATCCGCCCATCGCGCCGCCCCAGATAACCATCAATGCCGTGTATCCGGGCGCTTCCGCTCAGACCGTGCAGGATACCGTCACCCAGGTCATCGAACAGAAGCTGAATGGCATCGATAATCTGATTTATATGTCTTCCACCAGCGATTCAGCCGGAGCGGTGGCCATCAATCTGACCTTCAAAGCCGGTACCGATCCGAACATCGCCCAGGTGCAGGTGCAGAACAAGCTGCAACTGGCCACTCCGCTTCTGCCCCAAATCGTGCAGCGACAAGGGGTTTCGGTGGTTAAATCCACCAAGAACTTCCTGCTGATCTTCGGGTTGGTTTCGGAAGATGGTTCCATGGACCGTAATACCTTGACTGACTACATGGTCTCCAATCTTCAGGACATCATCAGTAGGGTGGAGGGAGTAGGAGAATTGCAGGTGTTCGGCACCCAGAATGCCATGCGAATATGGCTGAACCCGGTTAAGCTGAACAACTTCCACTTGACCACCAACGATGTAATTGTGGCGCTACAGGCCCAGAACGCTCAGGTCTCAGCCGGTCAGTTCGGCGGAACCCCTGCTGCGCAGGGACAACAACTCAACGCCACTATCACGGCCCGGACCTTACTCCAGACTCCGGCGCAGTTCGATGCAATCATCCTGCGGACCAACAGCGATGGCTCTACTGTCAGGTTGAAGGATGTAGCCGAAAGCAAGATAGGCACCGAAAACTACGATATTCAGTCGTTCTACAACGGGAAGCCGGTGGGTGGTATGGCAATCCGTCTGGCAGCCGGCGCCAATGCCCTGGATACGGGCAATCGCGTCAAGGCCAAGTTGGAGGAATTGTCGAAATACTTCCCTGCCGGCATGAAGGTGGTCTATCCCTACGACACCACTCCTTTTGTCAAAATATCTATAGAAGAGGTGGTTCAGACCCTGTTTGAGGCGGTTCTTCTTGTTTTTATCATCATGTTTCTTTTCCTGCAGAACTTCAGGGCCACATTGATACCCACCATTGCGGTACCGGTCGTTTTGCTTGGCACCTTCGGAGTGCTATCGGTCAGCGGTTTTTCTATAAACACGCTGACCATGTTCGCCTTGGTTATCGCCATCGGTTTACTCGTAGATGACGCAATTGTGGTTGTAGAGAACGTGGAGCGAATCATGTCTGAGGAGGGGTTGTCGCCACGGGAGGCGACCATCAAATCCATGGGCCAGATCACCGGCGCACTCTGGGGTATCGCCACAGTGCTGGCAGCGGTTTTTGTGCCTATGGCCTTCTTTGGTGGATCTACAGGTGTCATCTACCGCCAGTTTTCTATCACCATCGTTTCCTCTATGATTCTGTCGGTGCTGGTAGCTATGATTCTTACACCAGCCCTGTGTGCCACCCTGCTCAAACCGGTTGAAAAAGGACACAAGCCTGGGGAATCGGGTTGGTTCAGGAGGTTTTTCCATTGGTTCAATACGTTGTTCGACCGCGGCAGGGAGCAGTATGAAGGGATCGTCGGTCGCTCCTTTGGTAAACCGGTACGTTACCTGGTTGTCTATGGCTCTATTGTGGCGGCTATGGTTTTCTTTTTCATGCGGCTTCCTACCGCCTTCCTGCCGGACGAGGACCAGGGATTCATTATTTGCCAGGTGCAACTGCCTGCTGGCGCCACCGAGGAACGGACGATTCAGGTGATACGACAGATGGAGCAGCATTTTTTGGAGCGGGAGTCCAAAGCAGTTGAATCCATAATTACCGTGGCCGGATTCAGTTTTGCCGGTCGAGGGCAGAACATGGGACTGGCTTTTGTCAAGCTCAAGGACTGGAATCTGCGTAAGTCCACTGAGTTGAAGGCCCCGGCCATTGCCGGCCGGGCTATGCAGGCCTTCTCAAAGGTTCGTGACGGTATGGTTTTTGCCTTCTCACCACCGGCGGTGGTGGAGTTGGGACAAGCCAATGGTTTTGACTTTCAGTTGCAGGATCGTGGCGGCTTGGGACACGATAAGCTGATGGAGGCACGCAACCAGTTGTTGGGTCTGGCCATGAAAAATCCCAAGCTGATTGCGGTGCGCCCGAACGGTCAGGATGACTCACCCCAGTTCAAGCTCGATATTGATGATGTCCGGGCAGGAGTCCTGGGGATCCCCCCGGCCGACATCAATAATATTCTGACAACAGCCTGGGGCAGTTCCTACGTTAACGACTTCATTCAGAACGGTCGGGTCAAGAAGGTCTATCTCCAGGCCGACGCCAAGTATCGAATGCTACCGGAGGATATTAAAAGCTGGTATGTCCGAAACGAACGGGGCGAGATGGTGCCATTCTCAGCCTTTGCGACCGCCCACTGGCAGTATGGATCGCCCCGCCTGGAACGATATAACGGGATTCCATCCGTGGAGATTATGGGGCAGGCAGCCCCTGGCGTGAGTACCGGGGAGGCAATGGACGAAATGGAGAAAATGGCTGCTGGGCTGCCGTCGGGGATCGGTTACGAGTGGACCGGTCTCTCCTATGAGGAAAAACAATCGGGCAAACAGGCTCCCGCCCTGTATGCCATTTCACTCCTGGTGGTATTTCTTAGTGTGGCGGCACTGTATGAGAGCTGGACCGTCCCCTTTGTTAATTTGTTGATGCTTCCGTTAGGATTGGTGGGTGCAGTTGTGGCAGTTACAATGCGGGGGTTGCCCAACGATGTCTATCTTCAGATAGGTCTGCTCACCACTGTGGGGCTTTCCACCAAAAACGCCATCCTGATCATTCAATTCATCAAGGAGCAGATGCATCAGGGCCATGAGCTGGTTGAGGCCACTCTGGCAGCGGTTAAGATCAGATTGCGTCCGGTCATCATGACCTCCCTGGCTTTCTTCTTCGGCACCCTGCCGCTGGCTTTGACCCGCGGGGCAGGCGCCGGGGCTCAGAACGCCATCGGCACCGCTGTCACCGGCGGGCTGCTTTCGGCTACTTTCATCGACTTGATTTTTATCCCGTTTTTCTTTGTCCTGATTTCTCGACGCTTTGCAGGAAAAAAACCGACACCACAGTCCTCGGCTGATCCCAACGTTCAAGAGGTGCATTGATATGAAATCGAAGACCGTAGTCCTGTATTTGCCTTTGGCAGCATTGCTTTGCCTGGAGGGCTGTACCATGGCCCCCAGGTATGTCCGCCCCGAGGCACCGACGGCGGCCGTCTGGCCAAGCGGCTCGGCATATCAAGAGCGAGGAGAAAACCAATCCGTCAAAGAAGTGGCCGATATCCCCTGGCAGGAATTCTTTTTTGATCAGCAATTGCAGAAATTGATTATTCTCGCACTGGAAAATAACCGCGACCTGCGCATCGCCGCTCTCAATATAGAGAGGTCACGGGCTCAGTACCGAATCCAACGTGCCGAGCTGTTTCCGCAGATCGACGCCACCGCTGCCGGCAGCAAACAACGGATCCCTGAGACCCTCTCGACCACAGGTCAGGCCGAAACCGTTCATCAATATAACGTAGGTGTTGGGGTCAGCGCTTACGAACTTGATTTGTTCGGTCGCGTGCAAAGCCTGAAGGATCAGGCGTTAGAACAGTATCTTGCTACCGAGCAGGCGCGGCGTACTGTCCAGATCAGCTTGGTCGCAGAGGTAGCTACGCAATACTTGACCCTGGCTGCCGACCGCGAACTGCTTGCGCTGGCCAAAAATACTCTGGAGGCCCAGCAGAGCACCTACCAACTAATTCAGCGTCGCTTTGAATTGGGCGCCTCTTCAGAGTTGGATCTGCGACAGGCGCAAACCAGGGTGGATGCGGCGCGGGTGGATATCGCCCGCTACGTTACTTTGGTGGCTCAAGACGAAAACGGTCTCAACTTGGTAGTCGGCTCGACGGTCCCAGCCGAATTACTTCCCCAGACATTATCCGAAACACTTACAGCTATGAAGGATATTTCCCCCGGTTTGCCGTCCGAGGTACTGCTGCGGCGTCCCGATGTCCTACAGGCTGAGAATCAGCTCAAGGGGTTCAACGCCAATATCGGCGCGGCAAGAGCGGCGTTTTTTCCACGCATTACTCTGGTCAGCTCTGTTGGAGTCGGAAGCGATGAGTTATCCGGTCTCTTCAAATCCGGATCGGGTGCCTGGGCTTTCGCACCACAAATAGTTCTTCCAATCTTCGATGCCGGCAGCAGATGGGCTAGTTTAAAGGTGGCGGAGGTGGATCGAGACATCGCTGTTGCCCGGTATGAGAAGGCGATTCAGACGGCCTTCCGAGAAGTGGCCGACGCCCTTGCCCAGCGGGGAACCATCAACGACCAGGTGGCTGCGCAGCAGTCGCTCACCGATGCCACCGCCATGAGTTACCGTCTCTCTCAAGCTCGCTATGAAAAAGGGGTGGACAGCTATCTGAATGCGTTGGATTCCCAGCGTTCGCTCTATGATGCCCAAAAGGGGTTGATTGCCACCCGGTTAACGCGGCTACAGAACTTGGTGACATTATATAAAGTGTTGGGTGGCGGCGGAGAAATCGCGTCTGCGCCACAAACTCCGTGATCCGCTGCTGAGGTGAAGCACCAAACACTTAACCGGAGGGCGTTATGAAACCATCCAGGTTGGCTTTGTATATCGCGATAGCATTACTCTCTCTTGCTGGGGCATTTTACGTTTTGGCCAAGGAACCACCGCCGGGCTGGCCGATCAATCTGATTCACCTGCTTTTCAAACACTGATTTTTCAGATGTTGGTCTTAGCCTAGCTTTACCGGTTAACTAACAATGAAGCTCTCTGCAAGGTGCTTGGGAAGGGGTTGCTCTCGCGGACTGGCGCTCAATGCATACTGTCGCCACGAGGGCATCCTTCATGCTCACCAATATGGAGCGCGTCTCCATAAGGTCATAAACATTGAGTGGAGGACAGAAGAGAGAGGATTGAATTCTGGAAACGTATGACATGGGACTGAAGAGGTGTCTGGATGAGTAAGCAAAAGAATATTCCCACTGGTAAGAGCCGTTTCGATTTAATCGACCAGGAAAAGTTTTTTCGAGAACTAGAAATCAAGGAGGACGCAATTTTTCTTGATGCTGTCTGTGGTTGCGGCGACTATGCCCTGGCTGCGGCCAGCCGTATTGGGGAGCAGGGACGGATATATGCCTTTGATTTGCAGGAGGGGATAATTGATCGGTTGATTGATAAAATTGTGGCTGAAGGTATCACCAATATCGTTCCCAGGGTCGCTGGCCCGCTTTCGCTTCCTTTGGGTAACAACACAATAGATATTTGCCTCATGGTCATAGCATTCCATGACTTGGTGCCGCAGGGCGACGATCAGAAAGCATTGGAGGAAATTAAGAGAGTCTTGAAGCCAAGCGGCGTTCTGGCTGTGATTGAATTCAAGAAAATATCCGGTCACCTCGGACTGCCGATCAATATTCGTATCAAATCGGCGGAGCTGGACGAGACGCTCCGTTTTCACGGGTTCACTTCAGTGAAACCTCGAGAGATTGAAGTTGGTGAATATAGTTACCTCTCGCTTTATCGTAAAGATAACGTGCAACCCTACTGACTAAGAACTCTATAATGTTTGCTCCTTATAAGTGCGAATAACAAAAAAATACAGTCAAGGGAAAGACGAGAAAATTAGTCAAGGAGGGGCAATCAAGCATCACGATTTTGCACACATGACGAAAGCTGCCAAGATTCAGGAATTTTTATCACCGGCCGCCTGTCGCCCACCGATCAGGAATTTCGACATATATTCGTTCCTCTGCTTAGGGCCTGATTCAGGTCACAGACTAATTTCTGCTGTAGGTTGATAAAAGGAGAAGCAAAACATGTGTAAAGTGTTAATCGTTCATTACAGTATGTATGGGCACATTTACAAGATGGCCGAAGCTGTGGCGGAAGGTGTTCGGGCGGTAGCCGGGTGCGGGGCGGTGATAAAAAAAGTTCCGGAGACCCTTCCCTCGACAGTGATGGAGAAGATGGGAGCACTTGATACCCAGAAAGGAATGCAACATATCCCGACTGCCACGATGGATGATTTGGTTAAGGCAGATGCAATTATTTTTGGCACTCCGACCCGCTTCGGCAACATGTGCGGCCAGATGCGCCAGTTTTGGATGCCAGCGGCGGTCTTTGGCAAAAGGGTGCTCTGGTTGGAAAGCCAGGCAGCGTGTTTACCAGCTCTGCCACGCAGCATGGTGGTCAGGAATCGACCATTCTCAGTTTTCACATCACATTACTGCACCATGGCATGGTGGTAGTTGGCCTGCCCTATACCTTTGTTGGTCAGATGGGGATTAGCGAAGTCTGCGGCGGGTCACCTTATGGCGCATCGACCATCGTCGGAGGCCAAGGAGAACGAATGCCAAGTGACAATGAACTGGCCGGAGCCCGGTTTCAAGGAGGACATGTGGCGCGGATCCCCCTGAAACTCAAAAATTCCACTACACAATCTTAAGGAGTTACAAGGCAAGAACTGTTGCGATCTAGACTTGTCATCATTACGTCAAGTTCTGGTCAGGCGTTGTGCCCCATACGCTTCCTGAATTTTGGACGCGCTGGGGTCGGCTATGAGAGTGTGTAGAAACAACTTTTTGCCTTACTCTGGGACATATTATGGGGCGTTGGACAGGACGGAAGCTGCAAGGGAGGACGAAATCGTTGAATCGCTTGATAGCGATTTGTTCTTTGCTACTGTTGGTTCTTTTAACCGTTGTGCCGTTAGCCTGGGCGGTAATTCCGTCCTGGTTAATTGTGACTCAGGACGAGACCGCGTTTGCAGGCGCGCCGATTGCGTTTGATGTCGTTAAGCCCTCGGCGCAGGTTGATTGGCCGACAAGGCTCAGGCTCAAGGTGGTGCATGACGGCAGGACACTGGAAGTGGAGGTTGCCGCTGCAGGGACGGCCGCTATGGGGGATACCCGACGAACGTATTACGGGGTATTGCCGAATTATCTCACAGGGATGGTGCGGGTTGAGCTGGCGGGAGTCGAATCGAACCGGTTGGCTCTGCTGGTCACCCTTCCTGATCCCATCAAGCAGACCCCGGCGCCTTTAGTGACAGCAGCATCGCCAGTTATGCAGCCTAGTGCTGTCGGTGACATATTGTTCCCTGCAAACGAACCTGCCTTGTCGGTCAATGAGCCCATATACTTTGCCGTGGGCGACAACGGCGGCATCAATGCACGCTTTCAACTGAGTTTTAAATACCGGATTTTTGATTCTGGCAGTCGTCTAGTGGCGTGGGTTCCACTGCTTTCCCGTCTGCATTTCGGCTATACGCAGACTTCGCTCTGGGATCTTGGGGAAGATTCGGCACCCTTTCATGACAGCACCTATCGTCCCAGTCTTTTCTGGCAGGGCGCTATCATCGGCAATGGTCTGATGCCCGACCTGCTTCGCACTGGCTTTGAACACGAATCGAACGGTAAGGATGACGTGAGTTCTCGCAGCATTAACACCCTCTTTGCGCAGCCTGTCTGGCGCATCAAATTTATGAATGAACGCGCGTTGATCTTCGCGCCCAAAATTTATGGATATCTGGATAAAGAAGAAAACCCAGATATCCAGCGCTATCGAGGGTATGTGGACTGGAATTTCCGCTATGGACATGAGGATGGCTGGATGATGGCTACACAATTGCGCAGCGGTACCGCCGGGTATGGCAGTGCCCAGCTGGATCTTTCCTATCCGTTACGTAAGGCTTTTTTTGCCCGTACAGGAGGTTTTCTGCATTTTCAGCTATTCACTGGATACGGAGAAAGCCTGTTAGACTACAATCTAGATCGTGGCACACAGGCGAGGGTAGGTTTCTCAATTGTTCGTTGACTAGGGTGTGGGACGATCTAGCTCCAAGCGTCATAGAACGGAGTTCCAAAAAATGAATGATGCTAATTTGCCATCGTGGTCTCATTCTTCCCCTATTTCCCCCTCCAACCCGATCAGTCCCAATGTAATGTATAGATGGTTGCGAAAACTGTTTATGGCCGATGGACTTGGGTTAAAGCTATTTCTGGCGGCGACCCTAGTGGGAACAAACTTTGCGTTTATGCTTGGTATCCTGCGGTTGTTAACCGAGGCTCATTTGCGGCAAGTCGATGTTACTGATCATTATGCGCTGGTTCGCTATGCGTATCAGCTTTCAGGGCAAGTTCATTATGACTTGCTGGGGATGATTATTGCTTTTTATCTTCTTGTTTATGCCACAACGATACTTCTCTATCCTGTTTTGCGCCTGCATCAGAAAGCGTTGAAACGACAAGCTTTGGACAATATGAGAGCCAGGGGCGAGACCTTGATCATGCTAGGGAGTTTGATAGCAAAAAGGGACAGCGACACCAGCGTGCATAATTACAGGGTCACTTTGTACGCAATTCATTTGGCCGGAACGCTTCGTATTCCTGAGGCCGAGATGCACGATCTGGTTGTCGGCGCCTTTCTTCACGACATTGGGAAAATCGCAATTCCCGATAAAATTCTGCTTAAGCCGGGTCCGCTTGATGAAGAAGAAACCAGAATTATGCGGACGCATGTTGCGCAAGGCCTTGATATCCTCCGCCACAGCATTTTTCTGCGCGGGGCTGAGGCGGTTGTAGAAGGGCATCATGAACACTATCTCGGCACGGGATATCCAAACGGCTTAGCCGGTAAGGCAATTCCGCCTATTGCTCGTCTGTTCTCTATTGCTGATGTTTTTGACGCCTTGACCTCCGGGCGTCCTTACAAACAGCCTTACTCCTTGGAAGAAAGCCTTAGGCTAATGACGGAAGAGTCAGGAAAAGCCTTTGATCCGGAGTATCTCCAATCGTTTTTGTCGTTGGCCCCAAAACTGTATCAAAGTTACGCCGCCGCACCCGAAGAATTTCTTGCCAGTGAATTGAAAAATCTTGCAGGGCCCATTCTCGTTTCTAGATGGACACGTGATCAGCTTTGAGGGATAATATAATAAAAGGGTCATGACTAGAACAGAGGATTTTTTCGGATTATTACAAGAACCTGGCTAAATTGTATAGCCCTCAACTTCTTCCGTTGCTTGACTTTTACGAGAAGCACCGAGAAACATTTTCAATGGCCGAGATTGCCCGTATTTCTAATACGGCAGAACCCCTGAAATTTATAGATAGAGAGCAAAGGAAAGTGCTATGACCGTGCCAGGGAATATGGATAGCTTTCCTCAAAAACTTTCTTTCGGGGGAAGATCTTTCGATCAAACGACTCAACTCACGTTCACAACCGAAAGCCCGAGAAGGTCACTTGCAAGCAGTATTTGGCAAAAAATGAAAAATAGAAAGGGGTGAAAGATAGTGATAGAGCAAGACGCAACGCGGTATGTGGAGAAATTGGCTGTCTTGATTGATGCAGAAAACAACCAGGAAGGGATGGATTTCTACCAAAAATTATTCTTAAGATTCAGAAAGAGCTTGGAGAGACAAAATAGCCTGTTGTCATAATAGACGTGGGTCTCTTCTTTTCATAGTGGTTTCGGGTCATGGGCAATATGCTCCATCATTTGATTCGGGGAAACTCGGTGGTGTTGAAATGAAAGGCGTCAGGCACGCTTTGGCTGGTTGAGGAAGAACAATGATCGAACAGCGGAAAAAATGGTTGATCAGAATCGTGGGGTCTATGGCAATTGGCATTTTGGCTGTAGTCGCATGGCAACGGTACGGTGGTAATGAAAAGAATGAGGGAATTGCCAGCGGCAATGGCCGTATTGAGTCGGTTGAGATCGACATCGCCGCCAAATCAGCCGGCCGGATCAAGGCCATTCTGGTGAATGAAGGCGACTTCGTCACCGTCGGGCAGATTGTCGCACACATGGATACCGAGGTGCTCGATGCCCAGCGCCGCGAGGCCGAAGCATATCTTCGTAAGGCAGAAAGCGCTGTTAAAACCGTGCAGAACCAAGTGGTGCAACGCCAGAGTGAGAAGGCCGCCGCTCTGGCGTTGCTCGCGCAACGCGAGGCCGAACTTGATGCGGCTCAAAAACGTCTATCGCGTTCGGAACCCCTGGCTGGCATGGGTGCCGTCTCCACCCAGGAACTCGACGATGATCGCGCCCAAGCCCTGAGCAGCCAAGCGGCAATCCGGGCGGCAAAAGCTCAGATAGCCGCGACCGAAGCCGCGATTGCCACGGCACAATCCCAGGAGGTTGAAGCGCGCTCGGTTGTTGAGGCGACACGGGCTACGATCGAACGACTCCAGGCAGACATTGATGACAGTGCGTTGAAGGCGACCCGCGAAGGACGCGTGCAGTATCGCCTCGCCCAGCCCGGCGAGGTGGTCGCCGGCGGAGGCAAGATCCTCAACCTGCTCGATCTGACCGATGTTTATATGACCTTCTTTCTCCCCACCGCGCTGGCCGGCCAAATCGCAATCGGCTCCGAAGCGCGCCTGGTGTTCGATGCCGCACCGGAGTATGTCATCCCGGCAACGATTTCCTTCGTCGCCGATGTTGCCCAGTTTACCCCCAAGACCGTGGAAACGGCCAGCGAACGACAGAAGCTGATGTTTCGAGTCAAGGCGCAAATCGCTCCGGAGTTGCTCAAGAAACATATCCGTCAGGTCAAGACCGGCCTGCCGGGTGTGGCCCATGTCCGGCTCGATCCGCAGATGAAGTGGCCACCCGCCCTGCAGGTAAGGCTCCCGCAATGAGCGGTGTCGAGTCGCCCTTCCCATCGGTTGCAGCAGAAACACCCCCGGTTGCATCGTTAACCGAGGTCAGCCTGCACTACGGCAAGACCCTGGCCTTGGATGGAGTCACCCTTGATCTGCCGGCCGGACAAATGGTCGGCCTGATCGGCCCGGACGGGGTAGGAAAATCTACGCTCTTCTCGCTGATCGCCGGCGCCCGCATCATCCAGAACGGCCGGATCGAGGTGCTGTCCGGGGATATAGCCAACGCGCACCACCGGAAATCTGTCTGCCCGCGCATTGCCTACATGCCCCAAGGACTGGGCAAAAATCTTTACGCAACCCTGTCGGTATACGAAAACATCGATTTTTTCGGCCGGCTCTTCTCCCAAGAGCGCGACGAACGAGAACGCCGCATCGCCGAGCTGCTCGTCAGCACCGGCCTGGCTCCTTTCCGGGACCGTCCGGCGGGCAAGCTTTCCGGCGGGATGAAGCAAAAACTCGGCCTCTGCTGCGCGCTCATCCACGATCCCGATCTGCTGATCCTCGATGAACCCACCACCGGAGTGGATCCGCTCTCGCGCCGACAGTTCTGGGAGCTGATCGGCCGCATCCGGACCCGGCAACCCGGGATAAGCGTCCTGGTGGCCACCGCTTATATGGAAGAGGCCGCCCGCTTCGACTGGCTGGTGGCCATGGATGGCGGGCGGGTGCTGACCACCGGTACCCTCCGGCAGCTGCTAGAGCGCACCGCCAGCGAGACCCTGGAGGGGGCCTTCATTGCCTTGCTGCCGGAAGAAAAGCGCGCCGGCCACCGAGCGATCCGCATCCCGCCACGCCAAACCGATGGCGAGGAGATCGCCATCGAGGCGAAGGATCTGACCATGCGTTTCGGCGACTTCACGGCGGTGGACCGGGTGAGCTTCCGCATCGCCCGCGGCGAGATCTTCGGTTTCTTAGGCTCCAACGGCTGCGGCAAGACCACGACCATGAAGATGCTCACCGGATTGCTGACGGCCAGCGAGGGGGAGGCGTGGCTCTTCGGCCAGACGATAAACCCCAAGGATCTTGAAACCCGGCGCCGGGTCGGCTATATGACCCAGTCTTTCTCGCTCTATTCCGAGCTGAGCGTGGAGCAGAACCTCACCTTGCACGCCCGACTTTTCAGCGTCCCCGCCGAGCAGATTCCGGACCGCGTAAACGAAATGGCCCGCCGCTTCGGCCTGACAGGGATCATGGCGGCGCTGCCCGACAGTCTCCCCCTGGGGCAACGCCAACGCCTCTCCCTGGCGGTAGCGATGATCCATCGGCCGGAGATGCTGATCCTCGATGAGCCCACTTCGGGGGTGGACCCGATCGCCCGGGATGGGTTCTGGCAAATGTTGATCGACCTCGCCCGCCATGACCGGGTCACCATCTTCATCTCCACCCATTTCATGAACGAAGCCGAACGGTGCGACCGCATCTCCCTGATGCACGCCGGGCAGGTGCTGGTCAGCGATACGCCCGCCGCCTTGATGCAGAAACGCGGGGCAACAACCCTGGAAGAGGCATTTATCGCCTACCTGGAAGACGCCGCGCCCGACAACAAAAGTCCTGAGGCATCAGCAGCTGCGGCACCGGTCCCTCACCCGCCGCCAGCCCATGACCCGCCCGCCGCAATGACAAAAATCCGCTTCGATCTTCGCCGTCTGCTCAGCTACAGCCGGCGCGAAGGGCTGGAGCTCCAGCGGGATCCGATTCGGGCCACCCTGGCGCTGCTCGGCAGCGTAATGCTCATGCTGATCATGGGCTACGGGATCACCCTGGATGTGGAAGGTCTTTCCTTTGCCGTGCTCGATCGCGACCAGACCGCGACCAGCCGCGATTATGCCCTCAACCTTGCCGGCTCCCATTATTACTTCATCGAACACGCGCCCATTACCGATTACGCCGATCTGGACCGACGCATGCGGGCAGGCGAGATCAGCCTGGCCCTGGAAATACCCCCGGGCTTTGCCCGCGACCTGGGGCGCGGCACCCCGGTGGCGATCGGGGCCTGGATCGACGGCGCCATGCCGCAACGGGCCGAAACCATTCAGGGATATGTGCGCGGGATGCATGCCCACTGGCTGGCCGAGATGGCGGCGCGCACGCTTGGCCAGTCCCGCTCCGCCGGTCTGATCAAGATCGAGACCCGATTTCGCTACAACCCCGAGGTCAAGAGTCTGATCGCAATGGTACCGGCGGTGATTCCCCTCTTACTCTTGATGATTCCGGCAATGCTCACGGCGCTCAGTGTGGTGCGGGAAAAAGAGCTGGGCTCCATCGTCAACCTCTATGTCACGCCGGTGACACGGTTTGAGTTTCTGCTCGGCAAACAACTGCCCTACATCGGCCTGGCAATGGTGAACTTCTTGCTCATGTCCTTGCTGGCGGTGACCGTTTTCGGGGTGCCGATGAAGGGGAGCTTTCTTGCCTTATCCGTTGCGGCCCTGCTCTATGTAATTTCGGCCACCGCCATGGGCCTGTTATTCTCCACCTTTGTCCGCAGCCAGATTGCAGCCATCTTCGGCACGGCCATTCTCACCCTCTTGCCTGCCGTGCAGTTCTGCGGCATGACCTCCCCGGTTTCCGCCCTAGAGGGGTTGGGCAGGATGATCGGTAACGTCTATCCCACCACCTATTTCCTGACCATTGCCCGGGGAACCTTCTCCAAGGCCCTCGGTTTCGCGGATCTGCAGGCCTCCTTCCTGCCGCTCATCCTGGCCGTCCCGTTGCTGACCGGACTCTGTGTGCTGTTGTTGCGCAAACAGGAGCGTTGAACATGCGGCTCGACAACATTCGCCAACTGGGGATCAAGGAACTGCACAGCCTAGCCCGTGATCCGATCATGATGGGCTTGATCCTCTTTGCCTTCACGGTGGCAATCTACTCGGGCGCCACGGCAATGCCGGAAACCCTCAACAAGGCGCCGATCGGCATCGTTGATGAAGATCAATCGCCGCTGTCGGCGCGGATCGTCGACACCTTTTATCCGCCGCATTTTCTGCCGCCGGTGCTGATTACCCGGGCCGAAATGGACAGCCGGATGGATGGCGGCCTCGACACCTTCGCCCTGAACATCCCGCCCGGGTTTCAGCGGGATCTCCTGGCGGGAAGACAACCCACCATTCAACTGAATGTGGATGCGACCCGCATGACCCAAGCCTTCAGCGGCAGCGGCTATATCCAGACCATGATCAGCAGCGAGGTAGCCGAATTCGCCCAGCGTTATCGCGGGATTGCACCGCCGCCGGTCGTGCTCGAACTGCGGGCGCGCTTCAATCCTACTTTGACCCAAACCTGGTTCGGGGCTTTGATGGAACTCATCAACAACGTCACCATGCTTTCCATCGTGCTAACCGGCGCCGCGCTGATCCGGGAGCGGGAGCATGGCACCATCGAACATCTTCTGGTCATGCCGGTTACACCCTTTGAGATCATGACGAGCAAGGTCTGGTCCATGGGGCTCGTGGTCCTTGTCGCCTGTGCTTTTTCCCTTCTCTTTGTGGTCCAGGGCCTCCTTTCGGTGCCCATTGAAGGTTCACTCGCCCTTTTTCTGCTCGGCACCGCGCTGCACCTGTTCGCCACGACCTCCATGGGGATTTTCCTGGGCACCATCGCGCGCTCGATGCCGCAATTCGGGCTGCTGCTGATGCTGGTGCTGCTGCCGCTGGAGATGCTCTCCGGCGGGGTCACGCCGCGCGAAAGTATGCCTGCCTTTGTTCAGGCCGTGATGCAGGTGGCACCGACCACCCATTTTGTCTCACTTGCCCAGGCAATTCTCTATCGGGGCGCGGGCCTGGATGTGGTGTGGTCGCAATTCATTATCCTTATCCTGATTGGTCTGGGTTTTTTCGGCATCACGCTGACCCGCTTCCGCAAAACCATCGGGATGATGGGGTGAGATGGGTTGTGCATCCACAGAAACAAATGAATTATATTGATAGGGGTCACCCGAGTATCGTGATGAGCCTCGAAATCCAACTCGCTCTGTCTGCCTCTGAGTTGCTCGACGGGTGATGTTTGACCTGGAATACAACTCCCAACCTGGCCAATCGGTCGGACATTTTTTCCTGAGTAACCGCCTCAACGTACCACTTCACAACCTTGTCCGCCTCGGCTGAGGCCTCGTGTTCTGTTGAGCAGAGAACGAAGGTGGAACATCCATTCGTGAGAGCTCTCTGGTCGATCTCGACAAGGCAGACTTGTTTCCATTGATGCTGAAACGAAACATATCCGCATCGACGCCTGTTGCCATCCGTGCCATCGTAGCTTTCTTTTTGAGAAAGCCGCTTCCTTCCCTTATATCTCGGTTTCTGCCAAACGAGTTGCTCGGAGTACGACCAGTCTGTTATTCCTTGCATCTCCTTGAGTTCTGAGGCCATTTGAACGAATTCGTCGAGGGGCATTTCATAACCGGCAACTGTCTCTTCTGGATTCCGCTCAATTTTGGCCTTGGAAATCTTTTTGGCCGAGTTTTTTTCTTGTTGGGCACTGAGATCTACTTCCCCCTCCCGCTTTACGCCGACAATCAGGTACTCTTTCTTGCCTCTCGGATCTGGCTCTATATAAGCCTTGGTTTTAACAATCGCCTTCTCGTTGGGGTTGGATATCCGAACCCGCTCTTTCAGTATTTTCTGTATCTCCCGAGCGGCGGGGCTGGAGTGGGTCATTCTGTCTGAGTCCTTGGAATCGGACACGGATATCGTCATCAAGTCCCTTCCTGAAGAGTCATATCTCCTTCTAAGGAGGCTGATGGTGTCGAATGGGAATCGGCTGTTCTCCTCCATGATCTCGAACACAACGAAGGTTCTCCCGCCTTCGGGGTTATCGGAAAGGTTTCCCCGGGCAAGGATGGAAAGATTTTGTTCCACGGGAAAATCGACCTTGAGCGGATTGAATTGTCCATTTCTACTTCTGATATGGTGCATAATCATGTTCCAACGATTACGGGCGAAGCCGTTCTTTGCAAACCGCACAATATCGGAGGCATCGTGGTCGCTGGCGCCGGGTTTCAGAAGAATCTCCGCATTCCTGGTCTCAGGATCTATCTTGATCCATTCGTACAGACCTTCTAGCTTTTGGCTAAAGACCTGCTCCCGCATGGATGTGGACTTGAAATAGTAGGTCCCGCCTATGACGAAGCTGGGAATTACGATTTTCAAACCCTCGTTCTGAAACACCAGGCAATGTTGGTGTTTGCAAAATTCTGTGATGTTAAAAAGGAAAGTCGCGTTATTTTCGGTGGTAGGGAACGTGAGTGGGTATTCGGCATCGGTTATGGCATTTTTGGCAAGAACGATACGGTTATTGGCTGTGGAGGAGATGGTGAACCTCAATATGTCTCCTGTCGGAGGCATATTCTCCAGCTTTTTCCCTTCCTTGAAGAAAGAGCCGATAGTGCAATACGACAAGAGTTCAGGAGGAATGCTGTCTGTGATGTAAAAATCACCCTCAGTGTTCTTGAACAGAAGGGAAATGCTGCAACGGCCGGGAAGATAATGAAGGTCCGTGGCCCAGATCAGTGTATAGGTGCGCCCCTTTTTCTCGGCCATCCTTGGAAGAATGGCGATGTCGCGGAGGTTCTTGATCACAAAGCACCCCAGTAATCAAGAGGTGCCGGCTTCCGAAGAGATGGTTTTGGTTGTCGAGATCGAAAAAGAGAGGTTGAAAAGCGGGGTGAGAGGGAAGGCCAGTCCCAATAATTATTGTAGAGTCTCAGTAACTTTTGGAATTGACAGCCGCCGCCAATGAGGCCCGCGTCCGAGATGGTATGGTGCGGGGCGCGGAAGGGCCGAACGGTGATCAGGCTTTTGTTCCGGGGGATGAGGCCCATGGTCGAGTAGATTTTCGTGGTTTCCAGGGCCTCGGCAAAGGAGAGGTCCGGCAGGATCGAGGGCAGACGGCGGGCCAGCATGGTTTTGCCCGCGCCCGGGCTGCCGGAGAGCAGGATATTGTGTCTGCCGGCCGCGGCCACCTCCAGGGCCCGTTTCACATGGGCGTGGCCTTTCACCTCGGCGAAGTCGTTCTCCGCCTCCGCGTCCGGAGCAAAGAGTTCTCCGGCCAGCCGCGGACAGGGGGGTATTTTTTTGAGTTCGGCAAGATGTTCCACCGCTTCGTGCAGGGTGGCGACGGGAAGCACATCGATGCCGGCAACCACCGCGGCCTCCGCGGCATTGGCCGCCGGGACCAGATAGCCGGTAAGCCCGGCCTCCCCGGCCGCCAGGGCCACGGGCAGGATGCCGGTGCTCCGGCGGATGGCGCCGTCCAGGGAGAGTTCGCCGACACTGCAACTGTTGAGGAGTTGCTCCCTGCTGATCAGCCCCGCCGCGGCAAGGATGCCCAGGGCAATGGGCAGATCAAAGCCGGTGCCGGTTTTTTTCAGGTCGGCCGGGGCCAGGTTGACGGTGATGCGGCGGTTGGGGAAATCGTAGCCGCTGTTCTTGATGGCGGCCTTTACCCGGTCCTTGCTTTCCCGCACCGCTCCCTCGGCCAGGCCGACAATGGTAAAGGTGGGCAACCCCATGGCGATGTCGACTTCGACATCGACCAGTCTGCCATCCACGCCCAGGACCGTACCGCTTATCACCTTGGCCAGCATGCATATTCCTTCGGCGCCCCCCTGCCGGTCATGGGGCGCCTCTGTTGCCAGGCCGCTTGCGGCAGCCTGTATTGTAAGAAGAGGTGGCTCGTGGACAGCATACAAAATCAGTTAGGATTTTCCAATGCCCGAATCCCTTTTTTGAAGAAATAAATTGCCAGGCCGCCGGCGAGAAGAATGGAAAAAACAAGCCAGGCGCCGAGGAGGAGCAGTTCCTTCGGGCCGAGCACGGCGCCGGCGAGCCACCTGCGCACGACCCGGTAGGCGGGCATGGCGCCGACAAGGACGATGGCAAGCTCGACGCTCATCGCGGTGAGCAGGAAGAGGATCACCCCCATGCCGCCCAGGGTGCTGGCCCGGTTTTCCGCCTTGAAGTCGGCATGAATGGCGCCGAAGCCCAGCGCCATGGCCACCACGCTCGCGGTAAGCAGCAGGCTTGTCCCGACGGAAAGCCAGGCCATGGGCCCGCTGATCCGCAGAAGCCGGTTGGAGGCGAGGATGAGCAACAGGGTGAACAGGGCAAAGGGGATCAGGTAGAAGAGGTATTTGTAGAGGAGAAACCGTTGGATGGAGAGCGGCGCGCTCTTGATCAGATAAAAGGAGCCGCCTTCGCTGCTCACCGCCGGGAAAACGAAGCGGGCGGCAAGGGAGGCCACCATGAAGCCGGTGAGGCCGATATTGAGAAAGGAGATGATGTTGACGAGAAATTCCTCGGCAATGTAGGAGCGTTCCAGGGGAAGCATCTTGAAATTATAGAGATAGACGATGATCAGGGCGGCGATCATGAAGAGCTGCGACCACTCCGCCGAGTCGCGCAGGAATATCTTGGCCTCCTTGCGGAAGATCCATTGCCAGGGCCGGCCCCCTGTTTCGATTCCGCTTGAGAAGCGGCGGTATCCCCCGAAGGATTCCTGGGCCTTGCTGAAACCGTTGAAGAACCAGCGGGTCATGGCCATTTCTCCCAGGCAAAAGAGGGCAAGCGGGGTTGTGAGCAGAAGCGAAAACAGGAGCCAGTCGGTCTCGCGGTCCAGGAGGTAGCCGGAGAGGAGGTTGGCGGCCCAGGCGGCCGGCAGATAAGGGCCGGCCGGGGTGGAAAGGGCGGAGAGATACTCGACAAAGTGGGCATACTTGTCGGGATTGACCAGATCCTCCGGCCGCATCAGGCGGAAGAGGAGGTAGAGGAAAAGCCCGAAGCAGAGGGAGAGGTAGAGGATGATATCCTTGGTGCGGCGGGCCGGAAAGAGGTTCACCAGGACCACGGTGGCCAGGCAGCCGATACCGGTGGCGGCCAGGGCCGTGGCCAGGGTGGCGGCGGGCATCAGGAGCCAGTAGAGAAAGCCGGCCGCAAAGACCTTGCCGTAGGCGGCAAAAATCGGCAGGGAGAAGATCACCATCATCCAGGCCGTGTAGACGCTGGTGGTGAGGTAGCGCATCTGGTAGATCTCCGCCGGCCGTAACGGGGCGGCAAAGATGATTTCATTGTCCCGGGAGAGAAAGATGGTGGAGACGGCGGAGACCATGCAGGAAAAGATCACCATGGCAAAGAGGATGATCCAGGCCATCTGGAAGATTTTGAGGCTGAGGATGATGCCCAGTTCGTTCTGGCCGTGGAAATAGCCAAGAACCTTGACGGAGATCAGATAGAGGGCAAGGCAGACGCCGAGGGCAAAGGCAAGGGCGGTCACGGTTTTCAAGGGCAGGCGGCCGCCGGGGAAGAAGCGGTTCCGGAAGGAGCAGCGGAAGGGCTGGAGAAGATCGATGCGGATGGACATGGGGGCCTGTTTTTGTTTGCTCCGGCTGGGCCGGATTGTTCCGGAGATTATTCCTTTCTTTCCCGCAGGGCCTCGATCACCGCCTGCAGCTCATGGGTGCCGGTCAGCTCAAGGAAGATATCCTCAAGGCCGCTTGTCTCAAGGCGCGCTTCCTGGCGCAGGCCGGCAAGATCGCCCATGCTTCTGATTTTGCCTTTGAGGATGATGGCGATCCGGTCGCAGAGTTCTTCGGCGATCTCCAGGGAGTGGGTGGAAAGAAAGACGGTGCCGCCCTTGCCGGCGTGCTGTTTGAACAGTTCCTTGACGATGCGGGCGCTCTTGGGGTCGAGGCCGACCATGGGCTCATCGACGATGATCACCGGTGGCGCCTGCATGAAGGCGGCGGTGATGATCAGCTTCTGGCGCATGCCGTGGGAGTAGCTCTCGATGAGATGGTGCTGCCATTCGCCGAGATCAAAGAGTTCAAGAAGGCGCGGCACGGTTTTTTGGATCTGGGCGGCGGGAATCCGGTAGAGGCTGGCCACGAAGGAGAGAAACTCGCTGCCGGTAAGCTTTTCGTAAAGATAGGGACGGTCGGGGATATAGCCGGTCTCCTGTTTGCAGCGTTCCGGTTCCCCGGCCAGGTCATGGCCGTTGATGGCGATGGTGCCGTGTTCGGGCCGGATGAGGCCGGCCAGCATCTTGATGGTGGTGGTCTTGCCGGCGCCATTGGGGCCGAGGAAACCGAAGATTTCTCCCCGGCGGACAGAAAGGCTGATGCGGTCCACCGCCGTATAGCCGCCGAAGGATTTGGTCAATCCGTTGATTCTGATGGCTTCAGTCATCGGTTTCTCCCGGCGGCTCAGGAGGCAGCACCTCGACCGTAAGCCGGCCGAGCAGCGCTCCCATGGCGATCATTTCCCTGGTTTCCCCCTCCACGAAGCGAATGTGGCCAAGGTCGGCGGGTAGCTGGTTGCGGGTGGTGTCGAGGCTCAGCCAGTTGCCGTCGATGCAGACCTCGTTCCAGGCATGGTAATAAAAGGCGTCGTTGTAAAAGGTCACCCCCGCCACCACCTTGGTCGGAATACCCGCGCTCCTGGCCAGGGCGGCGAAGAGAGCGGCGTGTTCGTTGCAATCCCCCTTGCCGCCGCGCAGGGTGGTAAGGGCGTCCGGAATGCCGAGCACCGGTTTCTTTTCGAGATTCTCATAGACCCAGCCGGCAAGAATCCGGGTCCTGCCCAGGGCGGAGACCGTTTTTGCGGTGAGCCTGCCGGCAAGGTTGACGATTTCCCGGTGATCGGCCTGGATATAGGGGCTTGCCCTCAGAAACTCCTGAGTCTGGCAGGCAGGCGCCGTCTCCGCCGGCAACGGCTCCCTGCTGATGGTGACGATCCCGTCCGAGGCCCGCTGGCGGTCCGAGTCGAGGTCGAAGCGGCTCTCTTCGGGCAGGTGCAGGCGATAGCGCATCCGATTCCGCTTGGCCAAGGCAGGCATGGCGCCGATGAGCGGGGCGGAGACGGCGCTGAGAAGCTCCGGGCTTTCCTCGCTCAACGCCATGGCCTGGAATTTCGCTTCCGCCAGGTAGACGAAGCCGGCGGGCGATTCCTCCTTGATCACCCTGCCGGCGTCATCAAGCCAGCTGTTCACCCGGATTCCGGCAAAGGTTTCGCTGAAGTGATGGAGGAGCTGGACCCTGCCCTTGATGAGCACCTTTTCCTGGCCCCGGTATTCAAGCACCGTCTCCTGGGCGCTCAGGGAGGCGGGGTCGAAAAAGGGAATGGTGACTTTCCGGCCCGGGACAAGGCCCTGCTTGAGCAGATAACCGCGCTGGTTGGTGGCCAGCATGGCGGGTTTTTTCAGGGTGATGCTGTCGCGGATCACCTCCTTGCCCGTATCCATGCTGAAACGGATGGTGTTGCCCGTCGCCTCGCCCCGGGCGGAAACCCGGTAGAGCGGCGAGGTCAGGGTGAAGGAGAAATCCCTGAGCACCGAACCGTTGCTCAGGTTTGCCTCAAGCTGCATGCGGACGGGGTGCTTTTCCTTGAGGATATTGAGGGTCAGATAGGCGCTCTGGGAAAGGCGCAGGCCGCCCCTTTCCTCATCCGGCGTCAGGCGGGAGCGCACATAGCCGATGCGGTTGCCGGCAAAATAGATGCCGACAAAGCTCTCTTCCCGACTCTGCCTGATGATGGCGGCATCGCCGGGGTCGATCTTTTCGACGAAGATGTCGCGTTTCAGCAAGGCGCCGAAGAGAAGGCCCCAGAGGATGAGGACGGCGGCCCGGACGAGCAGGGGACGGGAAAAGTGGCGCATGGGAGGTCTTGCCCGCGAAGATCAGCCGACGATCCAGATGGCGACCCGCTCCGCCATGAGCAGGACCCGGTCGGATACCCCGCGGAACAGCCCTTTCCTGCTTTCCGGGCCGCGCCTGCCTATGACGATGGTGCCGAAGTCGTCGATGATCGCCTGGCGGAGAATCTGCTGGGCCGGCTCAAGTCCCTTGAAGGTCTCAAGCCAGGAGATACGCGTCTCCGGGAAGCCGTTTTCGAGAAGAAGCTGCTTGGGGGCGTGGAAAAGGCTGTCCGGCCTTTCCAGATGGGCTTCACACCATTCCCGGCCCCAGAGCGCATGGAAATCCGCGGGATCGATCTCCGGGCGGCTGGCGAGGAGGGCCTTGGAGTAGAAAAGGGTGATTTCGGCCCGCGGGTTGCCGGCAAGGATAAAGGCAAGATGGTCGATGGCCTTCAGCGAGTGGCAGGAGCCGTCCACCGGCACCAGAAAGCGGGAGGAATTGACCTGGCCGTCGATGATCCAGAGGGGAAGGTCATGGCATTTTTCCAGGATGGTGGCGGAAACGCTGCCCATGATCAGCTCTTCGAGCTTGCCGACCCCGCGGCGGCCGATGAGCAGGGCGTCATACCGGCCCTGGCGGGCGAGATGGAGGATGTCGTCGGCAACGCCCAGGCGGGAAAGGCTGACGCTGCTCTCCACCTGTGTTTCCGGCACCCCGAGCGTCTTCAGGGTCTCGATGGCCTGGAGCATATATTTTTTCTGTGCGGCCAGGGCCTTGCGGGTGGCGGGGCTGACCACGTTGAGCATCTCCTCCTCGCTCAGCCATTCCCGGGCGGCGCTGCCGGTCCCGGCGGCGGGGACGATGGAGAGGAGATGGACCTCCATCTCCGGCACATCCTTGAAGAGCTGGCCCAGGTAGCGGAGCGAATTCGTGCTGTATGAAGAGCCGTCCACCGCGACGAGAATCTTTTTTTGCATGCTGTCCCTCCCTGCAGAGCAATCCCTGATCTAAATGGTATCACTCCCGCCGGCTTGAGACAATGCGCTGGTTGGAAAAAATACAGGTCCGGCAAAGAGACCCGCGACCGGCAGGTCCGCGATCTTGGGTTGCCGTGAAAAAGTGCCACCGTCGGTATCGTGGCCTTTCGAATTCTACACTATCCGCGATACCGACAAAAAATACAGGTCCGGCAAAGAGACCCGCGACCAGCAGGTCCGCGATCTCGGATTGCCGTGAAAAAGTGCCACCGTCGGTATCGTGGTCAGAGGTCGTTATGGTAGGAGCAGGGGAGGCCGCGGTAGTTCGTGAAGGTGACGGTTTTGCCCAGGGCGGTGAGGTAAGCCGGGGTGAGCGGAATCTTGCCGCCGCCGCCCGGGGCATCAACGGCAAAGGTGGGCACGGCCATGCCCGAGGTGTGGCCGATCAGGGCGCGCATGATCTCAAGACCGTTCTCCACCCTGGTCCGGAAGTGATTGGTGCCGCGGGTCATGTCGGTCTGGAAGAGGTAATAGGGCCTGACCCGGATCGCGAGCAGCTTTTGCATGAGTTCCGTCATGGTGGCGGCATCGTCGTTCACCCCTTTTAAGAGCACGCTCTGGTTGCCCAGGGGGATGCCGGCGTTGGCCAGCCTGGCGCAGGCCAGCGCCGATTCGGCGGTGATCTCGCGGGGATGGTTGAAATGGGTGTTGAGATAGAGGGGATGGTAGCGCCTGAGCAGGGCGGCAAGCCTGGTGGTGACCCGCATGGGCAGGGTGCAGGGCACCCGGGAGCCTATGCGGATGATCTGGATCGAGGTGATGGCGCGCAGCTTGTCCAGAAGCCAGGCCAGGGTTTCGTCGGGCAGCAGCAGGGGGTCGCCGCCGGAGATGAGGACGTCCCGGATCTCCGGGTTGCCGCGCAGATACTTGCAGCCCTCCTCCATGGTGGCCCTGCTGATCAGCATCCGTTCGGTGCCCACCTTCCGCTTCCGGGTGCAGAAGCGGCAGAACATGGCGCACTGGTTCGTGACCAGGAAGAGGGCGCGGTCCGGGTATTTATGGACCAGATTGGCTACTGGCGAGAGGTTCTCTTCATTGAGGGGGTCGGCCAGGCAGGTTTCGTCGGCAAGCTCGCGGCTGTCCGGCACCGCCTGCAGCCAGATGGGATCCCCCTCTTCCTTGATCAGAGAAAGGTAGTAGGGGTTGATCCGCATGGGGAATTGTTCGGTTACCGCGGAAAGAGCCGGGATATCGATGGGGAAGTGCCCGGCCAGCTGGCTGGGGGTGCTGATGCTGCGGGCGAGGAGGCTTTTCCAGTGGGTCATAGGGCAAAAACTCGGCGGATGGGAAAGGGAAAGATTATGAGCGAATGTAGCCAAGATCGTCGGCGAGCGCAATGGCATTGATGTAAAAGAGGCGCGTTTGCCGGAATTCCTCGTGAATCCGCGGCCAGGGAATAGCTTGACAGAGTGGCGGAAAATCCTGTGTAATATCCTAAGGGCCGGGTATTCCGGCTTCTTCTTTTCGTTGCCATCCCCCTGATTCGTCAACAGGGCGCGAAATACGGATTTTTTGTTGGCACCCCGCGGATTGTTCCGGAAGATAAACGGCCGGGGGGGCTGAGACGGGCATGGGCGTCGTGGTCGGCGTTCGCTGAGGAGGGGTTATGGATGTGCGGTTGAGGGAAACATCTGGCAACGGGCCGTTGAAAAAGCCATCCCCGGCTTTTTCAGAGCCGGCGGAATTGAGCGGCACCTTCCTGTGCCGTCGACAGCCCTTTCGGCAACGGGCCGCCAAGGTCGGCTTTACCCTGGTCGTGCTGCTGGTTGTCGCCGCCATTGCCGCCTGCGGGAGGGTGGAGGAGCCGATCAGGATCGGTCTGGCCATAAACTTGAGCGGCAGGGGCGGGACCGCCGGAGAGTATATCCGGGACGGCGCCCTGCTCGCCGTTGACGACATCAACAACGCCGGTGGCGTCAAGGGGCGGCCGCTGCAGCTCCTGGTGGAGGATGATCTCAACAGCGAGGAGGGAATCTTCGCCGCCGACGAAAAGCTGATCAAGGCGGGGGTCATCGCCATCATCGGCCACTCCTATTCGGAAAACACCCTGGTTGCCCACCCCTTTGTCACCTCGCGCAACACCCTGCTTTTCACCCCCTACACGGCCACCTCCAGGTTGACCGGCCAGGACGACCTGTTCTGCCGGACCGCGGTCGACAACAATCTCTACGGCATCGCCCTGGCCTCCCTGCTCAACGAACGGGGGATCGGGAACGTTTCCTTTCTCATGGATATGTCCAACCAGAGCTTTGTCGAGGATTATATCGAACACACGGTGGGTCGTTTCCCCGGTCGGGTGACAAAGGTCCGCTTCAACTCCAAGGAAGAGGTCGACTGGCCGCGGATCGTGGACGAGCTTCTCGCGTCCGCCCCGGAAGCCGTGATCATGCTCACCGAGGTGACCATGACCGGCATCGGCGCCCAGAAACTGCTGGGCCGCGGTTTTTCCGGGGATCTTATCGCCACGGTCTGGGCCCAGACCCCGGATCTGCTTCAGTATGGCGGCAAGGCCGTGGAGGGCATGACCCTGATCAGCTTCATCGATCCGGAGCTGGCCAGCCCTGCCTACCAGGATTTTTCCACGAAAATGCGGGGGCGCTTCAACAAGCCGCCCACCGCCCGTTCGGCCCGGTCCTATGAGGCGGTTCAGGTTTTGGCCAAGGCTCTGGAGCTCTGCCCGGTCAGGGCCACCGCCCTTGATCTGAAAAAGGCTCTGCTGGCCACCGAGTTCCGGACCCTGATGGGACCGTTGCGTTTTGATGCGTCCTGTGACGTTTCCCGCCCGATCTACGCGATACGGGTGCGCAATGGCGCCTTCCAGAACGAAGGGGAGATAAGGGTCAAAGAATAAAGTTACGGACAAGCTCCGAACCGGGGCTTCGTGGCGGGTGCGTATGCCTTTATCCTTCAGTGTCAGACTGCGGCGTCTTCTCGTTTTGTTCGGCTGTATCGGATTCGTCCTGGTCTTTTCCGTCAGCGCCTTTTTTGAATACCGCCAATACAGGAAGGATGTCGCCGCGGTCATGAAGGGGGCGGCCGCCTCCTGTGCCGCCCTCATCCGCGAGTATCTTCTCCAGAATGACCGGTTCGTCCAGGAAATCATCGAGCAAAGACCCCTCGAAGGCGGCCCCCGTGCGGTAGCCGACTATTTTGTCGACAGATTGCCCATGACCGGCCCCCTGGACCATTACTTCATCCTTGACCGGCAGAAACGGGTGATCCGGACCGGCAAGGGGGACGAGTCCTTTGTCGGGCTTGATTTTTCCCATCTGGAGTATCTGGAGCCAGCCCGGGAGATCACCAAGGTGCACCAGTCCCTGGTCGGCCTGACCCCGGTGGTGACCATGCTCTATCAACTGGGAGAAGGCTGCCTGCTCCTGGTTGAAAAAGACCTGAATTCCCTGACTCCCCTGGTCGGGCACCTGACCATCAGCGGCCCTTTGCAAAAGGCCTTTGTCTTCATCCTTTCCCAGACCGGCACCGTTGTCTACCATCCTGATGCCGCCCTGGGCCGCAGCCGCCATCCCCTGGGTTTCGAGCTGAAAATGCTGGGCGGGCCGGATGAGTACGGCCTCGTTTCCTATGCGCACCGGGGCGAGAAATTCATTGCCTACCGACAGGCGCTCAATCCCCCCCAGGGGTGGACTTTTTATGCGGCAATACCCCGCGCCGAGGTCCGCGATCTGGTCCTCTCCCACCTTGCCTCTCTGGCGCTTTCCATCGGCTTCTTTTTTCTCCTGGCCATCGTGGTGCTGAATATCCTCATCGACAGAAGGCTTTCCCGCCCCCTCGCCAGTTTCGCCAAGTTCCTTTCCCGGCAGAATCTCCTCAGCGGCGGGCCCCTGGCCGTCCCTCCCGAGGCGGTGGACAATCTGGAACTGGCCCGGATCGTCGAGGCGACCAATGCCATGGCGACCAACGCCAGAATCGCCAACGATAAGTTGCAGGAAAGCGAGGAGCTGTTCAGAACCGTCACCGAGTTTTCCACCGACTGGACCTTCTGGCTCAGCCCGACCCGGGAGATGATCTATGTCTCCCCATCCTGTCTCGCCATCACCGGCTACGCTCCGGAGGAGTTTTATGCGGACCCCGGCCTGATGAAGAAGATGATGCATCCGGAAGACAAGGCCTTGGGCATCAACCATATCGATCATGCCGTCAGCGACGAAGCCCATGATCCCATCGAGTACCGCATCCTGACCAAGGATGGCCGGGTGCGCTGGTTGAGTCATGTCTGCCGGGCCATTTACAACGGCAAGGGCGAATTTCTCGGGGTGCGGGGCAGCAACAGCGATATCACCGCCCGCAAGGAGGCGGAGGAAACCCTGCTGGAAAGCGAGGCGCGTTTCCATACCCTGATGGAGCAGGGGGCGGACGGCTTTATCGTCCATGATTTCGACGGCAGAATCCGGGATGTCAACCGGCGGATGTGCGAGCTTTCCGGCCATGCGCGGGAGGAGTTGCTGCGGATGTACATGCATGAGCTTGATCCGCGTTTCAGCCAGGAGGAGATGAAAAAGACCTATACCGGCATCGAGACCGGCAAACCCATATTCTTTGAATCAAGGCAATGCCGGAAGGACGGCGGTGAGTATCCCGTCGAGATTGCGGTCAGCGTGGTTTCCTGGGGCGGGAAGCGGATCGTTTTTTCCATGGTCCGCGACATCACCGACCGGAAAAAAGCCGAGGAGGAGCTGGCCGCGGAAAAGGAGCTGCTGGCCGTTACCCTGCGCAGCATCGGCGACGGGGTCATCACCACGGACAGCGGCGGCCGGGTGGTGATGCTCAGCAAGGCCGCGGAACACCTCACCGGCTGGTCGGAAAAAGAGGCGATCGGCAGGATGCTGGACGAGATTTTTCAGATTTTTGACGAAAAGACGCACGAACCGGTTCTCCCTCCCATTGCCGAGGTGCTCAGGACCGGGCGCATTGTCGGTCTCGCCCCCCATACCCTGCTGAAGTGCCGGGACGGCGGCGAACGGCTCATTGCCGACAGCGGCGCCCCCATCCGTGACAAAAAAAGCCGGATCATCGGCGTGGTCCTGGTCTTCCGCGATGTCACCGAGGCCAGGCAGCTGGAGCAGGAGATGCAGAAGGCCCAGAAACTGGAGTCCCTCGGGGTTCTTGCCGGCGGCATCGCCCATGACTTCAACAATCTGCTCACCGCGGTACTCGGCAACATCGCTTTTGCCCGCCTGCGCCTGCCCGAAGATGCCGAGGTGCAGACAAAGCTGGCCGCGGCGGAAAAGGCCTCCCTCCGCGCCCAGGGCCTTACCCTGCAGCTGTTGACCTTTGCCAAGGGCGGGGCGCCGGTGAAGGAGGTAGCTTCCATGGACGAGATCATCAGGGATTCCATCGCTTTTTCCTTGCGCGGCTCCAATGTGCGCTGCGACCTCGAACTTGCCGATGGCTTGCACCATGTGGAGGTCGATGCCGGGCAGATGAGTCAGGTTCTGAACAACCTGATCGTGAACGCCGATCAGGCAATGCCCCAAGGCGGGGTCATCCATGTCGTCTGCGGCAACGCCCAGCTCGATTATCCCAATGAGATGGATCTTGCCCCGGGCTCCTATGTCCGGATCAGCATCAGGGATGAGGGGGCCGGCATTGCCGCGGACGTTCTGCCCAGAATCTTCGATCCCTACTTCAGCACCAAGAAGGGGGGGCGCGGCCTTGGCCTGGCCAGCAGCTACTCCATCGTCAGGCGGCATGGCGGCCGGATCATGGTTTCATCCCAGCCCGGTCTCGGCTCCACCTTCACGGTCTATCTCCCTGCTTCCGGCAAGGCCCTGCGTGCGGTCGAGCCGCGGGCGGCGGAAAAAATCGTCGGAGGCAAGGGCAAGGTGCTGGTCATGGATGACGAGGAGATGGTCCGGGATCTGGCCGGCGAAGTCTTGAGGGCCCTGGGCTACGAAGCGGTCATGGCCGAGGACGGCGTGGCCGCCCTTGCCCGCTATCGGGAGGCGCAGGCGGCCGGCCGGCCTTTCGCGGCGGTGATCATGGATCTCACCATCCCCGGCGGCATGGGAGGACGGGAGGCTGTCCAGGAGCTGCGCAAAATCGATCCTCAGGCCAAAGTGATCGTTTCCAGCGGCTATGCCCAGGATCCCATCATGGCCAACCATGCGGAATACGGTTTTGACGAGGTGCTGGCCAAACCTTATTCCTTGCAAAAACTTGCCGCTGTGCTACAAAGCGTTATCCAGGCCTAGCGTCATCATCTTGAACGTTTTTTGAGGATACGAAGCACCCCATGCCCGCGCACAGCTATCAATTCTGTTACGATCTCTATGGCAACACCTCCCGGATGGAAGTCCTCACCCGTTGGCTCGGGGTGTATGAAAATCAGTTCACCAACAAGGGGACGGCCTTCACCCAGGCCGAGCGCGAGGAGTTGCAGCTTGAAGGCACGCTGCCGGCCAGCGTGCGCACCCTTGCCCAGCAGATCGACAACAGCCGTGAGGTTCTGGAGAAAAAGAGCACCGATCTAGAGAAGTTCGTTTATCTGCGCTCCCTTTTCGACCGCAATGTCACCCTTGCCCATGCCGTGATCGCCAGCGACATAGAGCGCTACATGCGCATCATCTATACGCCCACCGTGGCCGAGGCGTGCCGGAATTATTCCTCCCTGTTCCGTCGGGCCAATGGCCTGCATTTCTTCCCCGGCAACATCGACAGGGCCGAGGATATCCTGCGCCGTTTTACCTCCCGCCAGATCAGGGTGGCGGTGGTCACCGACAATCAGGGGATTTTGGGGATCGGCGACCAGGGGGCCGGTGGCATCGCCATCTGCCTGGGCAAACTCATGCTCTATACCCAGGGGGCCGGCATCGCGCCCTGGCACTGCCTGCCCATTTCCCTGGACGTGGGCACCGACAATGCCGATCTGCTCAACGATCCCAACTACCTGGGCTGGTGGCATCCCCGCCTGCGCGGCGAAGAGTATCTGGACTTTGTCCGGCGTTTCGCCCGGGCCTTCAAGTCGGTGTTCCCCCATGCCCTCTGCCAGTGGGAGGATTTTTCCAAACAGAACGCCTTTGCCATCCGCGATACCCATCTCCACGAGCTGATCTCCTTCAACGACGATATCCAGGGCACCGGCGCGGTCTCCCTGGCCGCCATCATCACGGCAATGAAGATCAAGCGGGAGGCTCTCGAAAAACAGGTCTTTCTGGTGCATGGAGCCGGCGCGGGCGGCGTGGGGATCGCCGAGCAGCTCGAAACGGCATTGCGGGAAGCAGGCCTCGGCGCCGAGGAGGCGCGCGATCGCATCTACACCGTGGACAGCAAGGGGCTGGTCACCAGCGAACGGGAGCTTGAACCCTACAAGAAGAAGTTTGCCAAGGATCCTGAGAGGTTGGACTGGTACAAGTCCAAGGGCGACGGCTCCCTGCTCAATGTGATCGCCAAGGGCAGGGTCACGGTGCTCATCGGCACCTCGGGGCAGGCCGGCTGCTTTTCCCGCTATATCGTGCAGGCCATGCAGGCCAACAGCAGGCGGCCGGTGATTCTGCCCCTGAGCAATCCCACCGAAAAGGCGGAGGCGACTCCGGAGGATATCTGCAAGTGGACCTCGGGCAGCGCCCTGGTCGCCACCGGCAGTCCCTTTGCCCCGGTGTCCTGGGGCGGCATCCCCACCCGCATCGGTCAGTGCAACAACGTCTTTGTCTTTCCGGGTCTGGGTCTGGGGGTTCTTGCCTCCGGCGCCAAGGAAGTGCTGCCGGAGTTTTTCACCGCCGCGGCCAAAGCGGTGGCAGCCCAGGTCTCTGCCGCTGATCTCAGGAAAGGGATACTGCTGCCGCCGGTGAATATGCTCCGCGAGGTGAGTCTGTCCGTGGCCAGGGCCGTGGGCGACGCCGCTTTGGCCGCGGGGGTGGCCGGACCATGCAGGTTCAGCGCTTACAACCACGAGTACAAGTCGGAGCGGTTGGCGCGGCTCATGGAGATGATGCGCTGGACGCCCCGCTATCTTCCTCTGCTTCCCAGGTAGTTTTTTTCCGGTTGGCAGGATGTGGAAAAAAGCCTTCCCGGCTTTTTCCGGTCAGGCGGCCGCGGCAGTGGATTCAGCGGCGGCCCGCTAAAGCAAGCCCCTTTTTTTCCAGAATTTGACCGCGCCGGGATGCATGGGGGTGACGATGCCCCTGGTGCCCGTCCGGATGGACATCTCTTTGAATGCCTTCTGCTGTTTGGCCATATAGGCCAGGCCCCGTTCCGAATAGATGGTGGCCAGCAGCCTGGCGACAACCTCCTCGTCGAGGTCGGCCCTGGCCACCAGCAGGGTGGAATCCTGAAAGGTGGGGGTGGGGTGGCTGACGCCGAAATAGGTGTATGCCGGGATGCTTATCCTGGCAAAGTAGGGGTATTTTTTGTAAAAGCCGCTGCCCTTGGCATCGGTATCCAGATTGACAAGATCAATGACGTTTCTGGTCTGTCCGGCGATGATCACGGCGCCGCTGGGGTAGGCGCTGAAGAGCCAGAAGGCGTCGAGCTCGTTGTTGACAAAGGCCGCGGCCGCATCGTTGTAGCCCACGGGAATGCGCTTGATCTTCTCCCAGATGCCCAGGTGGGAGAAGAAAATTTTGCAGTTGGCATAGGCTCCGGAGCCGCTGTTGCCGACGCCGACCCTTTTGCCGACCAGATCCTTGGCGCTTCGGATGCCGGAGTTCTTGCGGACCACGAGTTGGGCCGGCGCTCCATACAGGGAGGCGATGGCAAGGGCCTTGTCGTACTTGCCGGCATGGTCGGGAAGCCGGCCGTTGCGCCCTTGGTAGAGGTGGCCCGAATAGACCACCCCGAAATCGGCCCTGCCGGCATGCACGGCCTGCAGGTTGTCCACCGAGCCGGCGGAGGGACGGGCGGTGAACCTGAATGTCTTGTCTTCCCTGAATTTCCTGTAGGATTCAACGGCCTCGGCAAAGCGTTCGAAGGTGCCGCCCGCCGGGCCGCCGGCAATGATGATTTCCCTCTTGTCGGCAAGGGAGGGGGAGCTGTGGACGAGAAGCAGCAGGCAGCCGGCCACGATCCGGAGAAGGGAAGAGCGTTTGTTTTTCATGCGAACCTTTTTTCGGCTGGAGAATGGAACCCTTGGCATGGCGCGGAGCGCTTCCTGCCCGTCTGGAAACAGTACAGCATTTTCCCGCTGTCGCGCAATGGCCTTGATAATGATCAGGCCCGCGGTAACGGCGTTGTCCGCTGGTTCCCGCCGGGCCGGGCCGCCATTATTTTTTGCCGAGTGCTTTTTGGATCGAGCCAAGGAGGGCCTGCGCCACGAAGGGTTTGTTGAGAAAGTCGACAATGCCCATGGCCAGGGCTTTTTCCCTGGTGATCATCTCGCTCTGGCCGGTGCAGAGAATGACCGGCATTCCCGGCTTGAGGGCGAGAACCCGCCGGGCCAGCTCCGTGCCGGTCATGGCCGGCATGGTCATGTCCGTGAGAAGAAGCTGGTACTGATCCGCATGTTTTTGGAATTCCGCCAGCGCCTGTCCTCCGTCGGCGGCGCAGGTCACCCGGTAGCCATGTTTGCTTAACATGGCCGTGACAACCTCGCGGATCTGCTCTTCGTCGTCAACAACAAGAATCCATTCCCCGTTTCCATCGAGGGTTGCTTCGGCTTGCGAAGGTTTTGGCGGTTCCTGGGCCTGCTGGGCGGTGACCGGCAGGTAGACCCGGAAGCTGGCGCCTTTGCCCACCTCGCTTTCCACCGTGATATGGCCATGGTGGCTTTTGACGATGCCATGCACCACCGCCAGTCCCATCCCGGTTCCCTCGCCGCGCTTCTTGGTGGTGAAGTAGGGTTCAAAAATTTTTTCCTTTATCTTCTGATCGATGCCGCAGCCCGTGTCGCGTATCTCAAGTTTCAGGTAGTTGCCCGCTGCCAGGTCGGCATCGGCGAAGTCCCGCGGGCCAATCGTCACCTCGTCCAGGGAAACGGCAAGGGTCCCTCCTGTTTCCCGCATGGCGTGGTAGGCGTTGGTGCAAAGATTCATCATGATCTGATGGATCTGGGTGGGATCGGCCAGGACCGTGGCCTGGGAAATGATCTCCTGACGGATGTCGATGGTGGTGGGGATGGAGGCGCGCAACATCTTCAGGGCCTCCTTGACAACCAGCGAAACCTGCAGGGGCTGCTTCTGCTGGTCCGCCTGACGGCTGAAGGTCAGGATCTGCCGGACCAGCTCTTTTGCCCGTTCGGCTCCCCTGACCACTTCTTCCAGATGCCGGCGGCAGCTTTCCAGATCCTTGTCCACCATGGCCAGTTCGCTGTAGCCGAAGATGATGGCGAGAATATTGTTGAAGTCGTGGGCGATGCCGCCGGCCAGGGTGCCGATGGCTTCCATCTTCTGCGCCTGGCGCAGCTGCCTTTCCAGGAGTGTTTTTTCCTCCGTTTCCTTCCTGGCCGCGCTGAGGTCATGGCGGCTGATGAGAATGCTCATGGGCCGTTCCGCCTGATCGCGGATTATTTTCACGGTGATCTCAAGGGGGCGGCCGACGGGGTTGGCGGGGTCATCCGCCTCCATGATTACCCGCAGGTCGCGTCTTTCCTCCTGGGCACGGCAGATGGGGCAGGGGGCCGGTTCTCCCCCGGGATGGACAAGCTCGACCACATGTCGGCCGACGGCGGTTTCCGGGCTGGAGCCGGTGGCCAGATAAAAGGCCTTGTTGGCCCGGACGATGCGGCGGTCGAGGTTCAGCAGGTAGACCACATCGTCGGAAGCGTCCATGGCCGCGGACCATTCCCGGGAAGCCCTGGCCAGGGCCTGCTCCGCCAGTTTCTGTTCGCTGATGTCCTGAACCGTGCCGAGCGTGCGCAGCGGGCGTCCCTCCGGATCATAGACCGTCTCGCCCCGCTCATGCACGAATTTCACCCGGCCGTCCTTCATCAGCAGCCGGTGGGTAATCTCGTAAGGCGTTTTGTTTCTGAGCGCTTCGGTGTATGCCAGGTCGACCGCCTCCCGGTCCTCGGGATGGATGGCGGTCAGGAAGCCTTGGTAGGAGGCGTTGAATTCCGCGGGATCGATCTCGAAGATCCGGTAGATTTCATCCGACCAGACCAGCTTGTTGCCGGTCAGATCGAGGGTCCAGCTCCCGAGGCGGGCGATGCGCTGGGCCTGTCTCAGGTTCTCTTCGCTCTGGCTCAACGCTTCCTCGGCCCGTTTGCGCTCGGTGATGTCGTCATAAATGCCGAGAACGCCATGGACATTTCCCTCCCCGTCCGGCAGCGGCATCTTGGTGGTGTCGATCCAGATCCTGTTCCCATCCGCCTGCTGCAGCGGTTCGACGATATGCCTCTTGCACTCTTTGCCGTCGATGACCTCTTGGTCGTCGGCGCGATAGGCCTCGGCCTCCTCCCTTGGCCAGGGCAGGTCGAAATCGGTCTTGCCTCTGATCTGGCCGGGGTCGTCCAGGCCGGCGGCCCGGGCGAAAACCCGGTTGCAGCCCAGGTAGGTGAGGGCGGCATCCTTCCAGAAGATCGACTGGGGAACGGTGTCCAGGATCTGCTGGAGCATGGCGCGCTGTTCCCGCAGGGCCTCCTCGGCCTGCCTGCGTTCGACGATCTTCCACACCGCGTCCATCAGCAGGGAAAGCTGGGAGATATCCCCCTGGTCGTAGTCCGTCGCCTTGTTGGCCACGCCCACCACGGCAACGACCCGTTTTTCCCGGAACACCGGGATGGTCAGGAAGTTGCGAAGCTCGACATGACCCGGGGGACAACCTCTTTTCAAAGGGTTTTCGGCCTGGAAATCGTTGATGATGACGGGCCGGCCCTGCCGCACCGCCTCCCCCCACAGCCCCGATTTGTCCAGTTGAAAGCGGGTCGGCGGCCCGGCGACGGCGCATTTCCGCATCGCCTCCCTGGACCAGCTGTTGATGATAAACTCCCGGTTCTCCTCATCGTAATGGCAGATATAGCCTATTTTGCTGCCGGTGAGGCGGATCGCCTCTTGCAGGGCGAAGTCCAGGAGTTCCTGCCGATCCGCGGGCTCGAACTGGAAGATCCGGGCAAGGCTTTCCAGCCGCTGCTGGTTGAGGAGGATGAGTTTTTCCTTGGCCACGATGGCGTCGAGCATGTTGTTGAATCCCTCTCCCAGGAGAGCGATTTCATCCTGGCGGGAGATATCCATCCGCAGGTCCCGGCGGCCGTTTTTGATCTGATTGGAGACGGAGAGCAGCCTGGTGAGGCCCGAGGTCAAACGGTTGCCGAGCAGCACCGCGAGAAGCGAGCCTGCGGCAATGGCCAGCAGGGTGTAGAGGATGCCGTTGCGGGAAATGATCCCCAGGTTGTCCGCTATTTTCTCCTGACCCTGGGCTATCCTGGCCCAGCCGATGATCTCTCCGGTGCCGGTCATGATCGGCGCGGCAATGTCGATGATGTCGTGCCCGGCATGGAGAACCTGACTTTCCGGGCCGGACTTGAGGAGGGTGAGGCTTTTTTCATCAACCAGATGCTGGCCGACGTGGGATCTGTCGGTGTGGGCGAGCACCTGGCCGTCGATGTCGATGACCATGGCGTAATGGAGATCCGGATACCTGCGGAAGGCGAGGACGATTTCCTCAAGTCCCACCACGTCATTGGCCAGAACCCAGGAGCCGCTGTTGATGGCCAGGGTTTCGGCCAGGCTGGTGGTCTGTTCCAGGCTCTGCTCGCTGAGGAAATCCCGTTGCCGGGCGACAAGATCGAGGACAAAGACGGTCATCAGCAGGAGATGCACGAGGGCAACCCCGCAGATCAGCCGGGAGCGGATCGTTTTGGGCCAGAGGGCTCTTGCGGCATCGGCCGGTGTCGTCATCAGGCTCCCCATCTCAGTGGACCGCCTCGGCGTATTGTCGCAGAAAGTCGCGGACCGGCCGATAGGTGGCCTCCGTGGCGCTCTCGAAACGGGCCAGCGGGAGGGCGGCGAGAAGAAGGCGGCCCTCTTCGTGGCTGTGCAGGGCCACGAGGAGGGAGCGGACCCTGGCCACCACCTCGGGCGGGAGATCATCCCGGGCCACCAGGCCGTTGTTGAGCAGGGGCGGGGATTCCCATTTCACCTCAAGCTCGGCGGCAATGCCGGGGTTGCGTTCGCAAAAAGCCTGCCAGGGGGGTGGCCAGGTGGCGCCGGCCGCGCTTTTGCCCAAGTACACATTCATGATCGATGATTCCTGGGAGCCGGAGAAAAGGCGCTCGATTTCCTTGTTTACGTCGAGGCCGTGGGTATGGAGGAAATAGAGGGGCATCATGGTGGCGGCCAGGGCGGTGGGCGCGGGGAAGCTGACGACCTTTCCCTTCAGGTCGGCAACCCTGTTGATGCCGCTGTCTTTTCTGACGATGATGATGCCGCGGAACTTGTCGTCCTCGCCCATTTTCGCGAAGATCCGATAGCCGTGCCGCAGGGAATTGAGGGTCTGGTAAGGATTGGGCAGGGCAAGATGGAAGTGGCGGTCGTAGAGTTTTTTGTCAAACTCGTCGTAGGAGCGCGAAGCCTCAAGGCGGATCGTGCATTCGGGAATGTTCCGGTTCAGATATTCGATCAGGGGGCCGTAGGTTTCATGGAGGCGCTGGGGGTTGTGCAGCGGATGGACGCCGAAGATCAGGACAACCTTGCCGGCGGCGGGGGTGTCCGAGTAAGCAGGGGCATAGCCCTCTTGTTTCGGGGAATCACAGGCGATGAGCAAGAACGCCGATAGCAGTGCGGCAAGCCGGACTGGCAGGGAGGAAAGCCGTGCCTTGAGGCGGGTGATGGTGGTGCCTGGGTGCCTGTGGCTCATGTTTTTTCCTTGAGGAGAACTGCCGCGCGGTGATTTCCTGATTGTTGTCCTGTCTTTCAGAATGCAACAGATGCGGGGGAAATGTCAAGGCAGGGAGGAGGCCGAAAACGCCGACCGTTTAAGGAGGGCGGGAAGCACCCCATCAATGGGGATAAACCGGGATAAACGCCGGGGAGCCTGGCGGGGACGGGACGGTCGTCATCGCCCTCCGGCGGCCGTTGTCCGGCAAAATTCCCGTATCTCGGCAAGAAAGGCTTCGCCGTAACGTTGGCGCTTGTGGGCTCCCACCCCGTGGATGGCCAGAAACGCCTCCTCATCGGTGGGCAGTTGGGCGGCCATTTCGGCCAGGGCTCTGTCGCTGAAGATGACAAAGGGCGGCACCCCGGCCGCGTCGGCCATTTTTTTCCGCAAGGCCCGCAGGCTGTCAAAGAGGGCCTGGTCATACTCTGGATCCCCTTCTCGGCGGCGGGCCGTTTTCGCGGCCGCCACCGGCTTGCGCCCCGGCCGGGCCATGCTCAGAGTCTGCTCTCCGCGCAGCAGGGGCTGGGCCGCCGCCTTCAGGGTGAGCACCGAATAATTGCCCACATCCTGTTCCAGATAGCCCTGCTGCACCAGATGGCGCAGCAGGCTGCCCCAGTATTCCTGGCTTTTCTCCGCGCCGATGCCGTACGTGGAAAGCCGGTCGTGGCCAAGCTGCAGGAGCCGTTCCTTCCTTGCCCCGCGCAAAACATCGATCACGTGGCCCATGCCGAAACGCTGCCCGACCCGGTAAACGCAGGAGAGGGCCTTGCGGGCGTCTTCGGTCACGTCGACGACCTCGGGCGGGTCGAGGCAGATATCGCAATTGCCGCAGGGCTCGGCCAACCGTTCGCCGAAATAGCCGAGCAGCACCTGGCGCCGGCAGCTCAAAGCCTCGGCAAAGCCCACCATGCTGCTGAGCTTGTGCAGTTCGATGCGTTTCTGCTCGGGATTGCCGCTGTTTTCGATCAGGCCGCGGGCCAGGGCGATGTCGCCCTGGCCGAAGAGGAGCAGGGCTTCGGCCGCCAGGCCGTCCCGGCCGGCGCGGCCGGTTTCCTGATAATAGCTTTCGATGTTCTTGGGCAGGTCGTAATGGACCACGTAGCGGATATTGGATTTGTCGATGCCCATGCCGAAGGCCACCGTGGCCACGATGATCCTGACATCGTCACGGAGGAATTCCTCCTGCACCCGCTGCCGTTCTCCGGCCGGCAGGCCGGCGTGGTAGGCGGCCGCGGGAAAACCCGCCGCGCGGAGCCGGGCGGCCACCGATTCCACCCGCTTCCTGCTCAGGCAGTAAACGATCCCGGCCTCTTGTTCGCGGCCCTTGAGAAAGGCGGCGAGCTGGTTGAAAGGCTTTTGTTTGCCGAGCACGGAGTAGCGGATATTGGGCCGGTCGAAGCCGGCAATGTGGCACTGGGAGGGGGCAAGGCCGAGCCGGGCGAGTATGTCCTGGCGGGTGTGGGGCTCGGCCGTGGCGGTGAGCGCGATCAGCGGAACATCGGGGAAAAGTCGGCGCAGCTGGCCGAGCTTGCTGTATTCCGGCCGGAAGTCATGGCCCCACTGGGAAATGCAGTGCGCTTCGTCGATGGCGAAGAGCGCAATGGGGATCTCGCGGAGCCGTTCGGCAAACTCGTTGCCCAGCAGCCGCTCCGGGGCGATATAGAGAAGGTCCAGTTCGCCGTTGCGCAGCTGGGCGAGAACCCGGCGGGCCTCGACGCTGTTCAGGGAGGAGTTGTAAAAAGCGGCCTTTACCCCGCAGGCCTTGAGGGCGTCCACCTGATCCTTCATCAGGGAAATCAGCGGCGAGACCACGATGCCGACCCCGGGCCGGTGCAGGGCCGGGATCTGGTAGCAGAGGGATTTGCCGCCGCCGGTGGGCATGAGGACAAAGGCGTCCTCGCCGCGGATCAGACCTTCGATGATCTCCTGCTGCGGGGACCGGAAGGAAGCATAGCCGAATATTTTTTTGAGTGTTTCCAAAGGATTGTTATACATTGCGGTGGCGAGGGCTCACGTGGTGTTTTGGATACGGGGCATGCGTGTCAGGTGTCTAACCTTACCGCAAGAGGTTGAAGAGTGCCTGGAAAAAATATCCGAAGGTGCTGTGAAGGCGTGTATTGTTTTATCCCCCATTGCGCCATGGCCGAGAAGTATCCGCAAGGGGGTTGAACTCCGGGAAGTCCGCAGGACCAGGACGAACCGGGAGCCGTTTTTTTGCTTATTCTCTTCACCCTTGGGGGGGATGTAGGGCAAGCAAAAAAAGAAGGGGATCTTTTTTCTCCATGTGCTTCGCTACCCGGCAGGACAAAATGGCGACGGTGGAATCCGTTGGAGAACAGGCTTTATTTTTCATTGCATTTCGATTCCGGTGGGGGATAATTGCTCATGCTGTCCACTTTCTTCCTTTTTTGAAATTTGGCTTTCGGGTTTTCGGATCATGAGTATTTTCGAGATCATCATGCTGGTCTGCTTCGGCGCGGCCTGGCCCTTTTCCCTTTACCGATCCTGGCGGAGCCGCACCAATGCCGGGAAAAGCCTCTTTTTCCTCTGCGTGGTCCTTGCCGGCTATGTCGCCGGCGTCCTGCACAAGGTCTTCCACAGTTTCGATCCGGTCATTTATCTCTACATGCTGAACGGGTTCATGGTGGCAGGGGATATTCTCCTCTATTTCAGAAACAAAAAAATCGCCGGCGGCCTGGCGCCGACAGCGGCCCTCCGGTAAGCATGGCCGCCGGCCCCCGCTATCTCACCCTTGCCGCCGGCGGCGAGCTGAAACGGCGGACAGAGAGCGCCCTCGCTCTCCTCGCCTCCTGCCGCCTCTGCCCGCGGCAGTGCGGAGTCGATCGTCTGGCGAACGAAAAGGGGATCTGCCGGACCGGGCGCAAGGCCGTGGTGGCCAGCTACACCCCCCATTTCGGGGAAGAGCGGCCCCTGGTGGGGGTTGGCGGCTCCGGCACCATCTTTTTCAGCAACTGCAACCTCGGCTGCGTCTTCTGCCAGAATTACGGGATCAGCCACCTCGGCGAAGGGGTGGAGGTGAGCCCGGGCCAGCTGGCCGCCATGATGCTGAGCCTGCAGAAGCAGGGCTGCCACAACATCAATCTGGTCACCCCCAGCCATGTGGCGGCCCAGATCCTGGAAGCCCTGCTTCCGGCCATCGAGGGCGGTCTGCGCCTGCCCCTGGTCTACAACTCAAGCGGCTATGACTCTGTCGAGACCCTGGCCCTGCTCGACGGTGTCGTCGACATCTACATGCCGGATTTCAAGTTCTGGGACAAGGCCAGCGCCAAACGGTTCGCCAGGGCCCCCGATTATCCGGAGCGGGCCAGGGCGGCGATTATTGAGATGCACCGGCAGGTGGGCGAGCTTGTCATCAACCAAGAGGGCCTTGCCGAGCGCGGCCTTTTGCTCCGCCATCTGGTCATGCCTGGGGGACTGACGGAAACAGGCGCGATTCTCGGGTTCATCGCCGAGGAGATCTCGGCAACCACCTATGTGAACATCATGGACCAGTACCGCCCCTGCGGCCAGGCCCTGGACTTTCCGCCCATCGACCGGAGCCTGCGGGTCGAGGAGTATCAGGAGGCGCTCCGCCTTGCCCACGCGGCGGGGCTGACCCGCCTGGATGAACGCGATTTCGAGAAGATGCTGCGATCCCTGGGCATCGTCTGACGCAGAAAGCGCCTTGACAAGCAGGGCGCTTTCAATTAAATGTTGGTCTCATATCTCAGGCGCTCGTGCATGAGCTGAAAAGGGAACCCGGTGCAAATCCGGGACGGGCCCGCCGCTGTGATCGGGGACAAGTTCCGCTGTATGCCACTGTTTCATGAACGGGAAGGCGTGGAACAAGGATGAGCCGAGAGTCAGAAGACCTGCCTTGGGAGACTGGTTGCATAATCACCGTGGACAAGTGATTATCCGTATGATCTCGCGTGGATAAGCAAGGGCATCCCCGGATCGATTTTATCGGTCCGGGGATTTTTTTTTCATGCTGCTGGACGCACACCTCATAGCCGCCCTCTGGCCCGAGCTGGTATGGCCGTTGCTGAAGCTCCTCTTCTGGATCTCGCTGGGGTTGCTCGTGGCGAATTTCATCGAGGCCCTCAACTGGACACACCGGCTCGCCGCCCTGACCAGGCCCCTGGTCAGGCTGGGCAGGCTGTCCGCCGTTTCGGGCGCCAGTTTTTCCATGGCTTTTTTTTCCGGGGTCACCGCCAACACCATGCTCGCCGAGGCCTTTGCCAAGGGGCGGATGAGCAAGAAGGAGCTGGTGCTCGCCAACCTTTTCAACAGCCTGCCGCGTTTTTTCCTGCACCTGCCCACGGTCTTTTTTCTCACCGCGCCCTTTATCAAGAGGGCGGCCTTTCTCTACGTGGCCCTGACCTTCAGCGCCGCCATCCTGCAAACCCTGCTGGTGGTGATCTGGGGCAGGCTGCTGCTGCCGCCCCTGGCGGATGGGCGGGCTGAGGGCGCCGCGCCCCACCGGGAAAGGATCGGCTGGCAACAGGCCGTGCGGAAGAGTGCGAGGCGTTTCCAGAAAAGGATCAGGGGGCTTCTGTATTTCACGGTGCCTGTCTACACCCTCTTCTTTTTCCTGGGCAAGAAGGGATTCTTCAGCTGGCTTGAGCACTCCCTGGCCGGCAAGGCCGGGTTTCTCGCCTGGCTCAATCCGCAGAGCCTGGCCATCGTCATGGCCCATGTCACCGTGGAGTTTTCCGCGGGCCTGGCCGCCGCCGGGGCCCTGCTCGCCGGGGGCAGTCTCGGTTCCCGGGAGGTGGTGCTGGCCCTCCTGGTCGGCAACATCCTTTCCACGCCGATCCGGGCCGTGCGCCATCAGATTCCTTACTATGTGGGCATCTTTTCCCCCAGGCTCGCCATCGAGCTGGTCGGAGCGAGCCAGGCCCTGCGCCTTGCCACGGTGCTGGCGGTTGGCGCCGCATTTTACGCCATAACCCTGTCATAGGCCGCGCGGTCCATGGACCACAGGCCGATGGCGGTTACGTTTCATTGTCAAGCAGGCGCCCTTCGGGGCTGAAAAGGGAATCCCGTGCAAATCGGGAACGGTCCCGCCACTGTAATTTCCTCCCTGCCTCTCCAACGGGAAGCAGGCGAAAAGGTCCGGTTCATCGGCCACTGTGCAGCATGCATGCTGGATGGGAAGGCGAACCGTGATCGGAATGAGTCAGGAGACCTGCCTGTTTGACGCAATCGGGCTTTTCGCCCGGGTTATCCTTCGAGGAGAGGATGCTGAAGGCCGGTTTTAGGCTATCCGACCGGCCCCAGCCTTTTGCTTCGGAGAAATTTATTCATTTCTTCAAGAAAAGGAGATTGAGCATGCAGCGCGGAAAAAATGGCAAAAAAATCGGCAGGGCTTCCCTTTGGCAGGCAGGAGTGCGGCGATACTGTCAGGCCCTGATCGGCCTTGGGATCCTGCTTACCCTCTTGGGCTCCACCGGCCTGGCCTCGGCCATGACCAGGACCCTCAAGAGCGAGCCGGCCATCGTCCTGGTCGCCTTCGGCACCACCACCAGTGCCCAGGTCACCTATGATTTTTTCGAGGAGCAGCTGAAAAAGAGTCTGCCGGCGGAGTACAGAGGCTTCCGCATCGAATGGGCTTTCACCTCGGAGATCGTCCGGGAGCGGGCCAACCGGAAGTTCAAGGAGCAGGGGCAGGCCGTCAGGTACCGCAGTCTGCCCCAGGTTCTGGCCGATCTTGAGGATGAAGGCTTTCGCAAGGTCGCCATCCAGTCGCTGCATATCTTTCCCGGTCAGGAGTACGAGGATCTGGAAAAGGAGATCGCCGCCTTCCGCACCTTGGGCATGCGCATCGAGTACGGCGGCACCCTGCTCCACGAGTGGCCCTGGGTCTTTGCGGCGGTTTCCGCCGTGGAAAAGGAGTTCCTTTCCGCCAAGGAGGGGTGCAACGTCCTGGTGGTGCACGGCACCCCGGAGACCTTTCCCGGCTCAAACTCCACCTATCTCGGCCTTGAACGCTACTTGAGCCGCAGGTACAAAAATGTCTTTGTCGGCGGGGTGGACGGCATCCTCACCCGGGAGCAGGCCCTGGCCCAGGCCAAGGCCTACAAGGTGAAAAAGGTGCGGATGATTCCCTTCATGTATGTGGCCGGCGATCACATCATGAACGACATCATGGGCAGCAAGGTTGATGAGGAGGGCGTCCCCTCCTGGGCCATGGAGCTGCGGGCGGCAGGCATGAGCGTGGATACCCCGAAAACCGTTTATCGCGAAAAAGAGTTCTTCAAGGGGTTGGGCTTTTCCGAGCAGGTGAACGCAATGTTCATCCGCCAGTTGCTTGACTCCATCGAGCGGATCCTCAAGTAAAGGCCAAAGGCGCCGCTCCTGAGTCGGAAAACAGCCCCTCGGGGGCGGCGGGAAAGGATATGGAGATGAACAGCAAACTCTTGCGCGACCTGCACCGGTGGTTCGGCCTCTTTTTTGCCGTGCTGCTCGGCTTTTACTGTCTTACCGGCATCCTGCTCAACCACCGCAAGGATTTCGGCTACTTCCAGGAAGAAACCGTGACGAGCAGCAGGGTCCCGGTCACCGATCCCGCCCGGCTGCGGGCCCTGCTCGATGGTTACAAGGCCCAGATCGACCGGGAAGACGACCCGGCGGTGATCAGGATCAAGGACGATACGATCGAGTTTCTTTACGGCTCGCACGGCGCCACCACCTATGTGATCGATCCGGGCAAAGGCGTGATGGAAAAGGTGGAAAAGAGACAGTTGCAGCCCATCAGCCGCCTCAACGACCTGCACAAGGCGGTCAAGACCAGCGCTCTCTGGCTGGCCGTGGCGGATATGGCTGGTCTGGGCATCGTTTTTCTGGCCGTAAGCGGCCTGCTGCTCTACCGTTACCGGCCCCTTGACCGGTGGCTGCTCTCCGGCGGCCTGGCGTTTGCGGTTGCGGCGATGTTTCTGGCCTGAAACAGGCGGCATTGAGGAAAGAAGGAAAAGAATGTCTTTGCAAAGATCGGGAAAATACTGGCTGCTGCTGACAGGGCTTGCGCTGCTGGCCATCTTTGCCGTGCTGATTTCGGCGGGCATGGGCTATGTCGCGCTGCCGGCCGCGGATGTTGCCAGGGTGGTGCTGGCCAGGCTGAGCGACAATCCGGAGCTGCTTGCCGGCCTGGACCGGGTCGCCCCCTTCGTGGTCATGGACGTGCGTCTGCCGAGGATCCTCACCGCGGCCCTGGTCGGGGCGGGCCTGGCCATGAGCGGCGTCATCTACCAGGGCATTCTCCTGAATCCCCTGGCCGACCCTTATACTCTAGGCATTTCCTCGGGCGCCGCCTTCGGGGCTTCCCTGGCGCTGCTGGCCAACCTTACCTTCCTCGGCCAGGTCTCGGTGCCGTTCTTTGCCTTTGCCGGCGCCATGTCGGCCCTGCTGGTGGTTCTTTATCTCTCCACCTTCAACGGTCAGATGTCCGCCAATACCCTGATCCTCTCCGGGGTCATCGTCGGCGCCATCCTTGCCGCCGGCATCAGCTTTTTGAAGTATCTGGCCGACGAACAGGTGGCGGTGATCATCTTCTGGCTCATGGGCAGCTTTGCCTCGCGCACCTGGGCCGATGTCGGCCTGGTGGCCACGACGCTGCTGCTTGGGCTGCTTGTTGCCCATTTTTACGCCCGGGATCTCAATATCCTCAGCCTGGGCAACCGTTCCGCCGATTCCCTGGGGGTGGAGAGCGGCCGGGTCAGGAAGATTCTTCTCCTTTCCGCCTCCCTGGTCACCGCCATCTGTGTCTCCGTTTCCGGGATCATCGGTTTCATCGGTCTGATCGTTCCGCATCTGATGCGTTTTCTCGTCGGTCCGGACAATCGGAAGCTGCTGCCGGTTTCGGTGCTGGCCGGCGCTTCTCTGCTCCTGGTCGCCGACACCGTCAGTCGCGCGGTTCTGCCGGTGGAGGTGCCCATCGGCGTTCTGACCGCCCTGATCGGCGGCCCCTTTTTCTGCGTGATTTTCAGGCGCAGGCAGCGGGGGCTCCGTTATGACTGAGCAGGGCGGCTTCGCGGTCCGGCAGGCGAGTTTTGCCTATGGGGAAAAGAAGGTGCTGGACACCCTTGACCTCAGCTTGCCCGCGGGCAGGTTTTATGGCATTGTGGGACCCAACGGCTGCGGCAAGAGCACCCTGCTCGATCTCCTGGCCGGCAACCGCCGGGTCCAGGCGGGCGGGGTGCGGCTGGGCGGCAAAGAGGTGCATGGCCTGCCCCGGCGGGAGCTGGCCAGGCAGATCGCCCTGGTGCCCCAGGATTTTGCCATCGGTTTTGCCTTTACCGTGCAGGAGGTGGTGCTCATGGGCAGGCATCCCTATATCCCGCGTTTCGGCTCCCCTTCTGCCCATGACCTGCGGGCGGTTTCCGCGGCCATGGCCGAGATCGGCATCAGCCATCTGGCCGACCGTTACGTGAACGAGCTTTCCGGCGGCGAAAAGCAGCGGGTGGTGGTGGCCAGGGCCCTGGCCCAGGAGGCGCCCATCCTCCTGCTCGACGAGGCCACCTCCAACCTGGATATCCGCTACACGCTCGGCATCTTCCAGGCCCTGGCGGAACGGGTGCGCAGTCTCGGCCATACCGTGGTCGCGGTGATCCATGATCTGGACCTGGCCGCCGCCTATTGCGACGAGATCGTTTTCATGAAGGAGGGCAGGATCGCCGAGCACGGCCCCACGGCCCAAGCGTTGACTCCGGAGACCATTGCCCGGGTTTTCGGGGTGGAAGCGGCGGTGAGCTTTGACGCCTTTTCCAACGCCCATCGGGTTTCGTTTCGCTACGGAGCGAGAGGGGAGTCATGATGCGTTGCAGGAAAAATTTTCTGGCAGCTCTGGCCCTTGGCGCTGTTCTGTTGTTCCCTTTCTCCCAGGTCCGGGCCGCGAGCATTCTCGACCAGGAGGGCAGGACGGTTGCCTTCAGCGCGCCCTTTGCCCGGATCATCTCCCTCTATCCGGCGCACACGGAAAACCTCGCCGGCCTGGGCCTTGATAAGGAGATCATCGGCATTGCCGATTCGGACGATTATCCGCCCGAGCTCATGGACCGGCCCCGCTTCAGCTACAAGGAGGATCCGGAAAAATTCATCGCCGCCCGGCCCGATCTGGTCCTGGTGCGGCCGATGATCGAGCGTTCCTACCCCCAGCTGCTCGGCAAGCTGCGCCAGGCCGGAATCGTGGTGGTTTCCCTGCAGCCCACCGGCATGGCGGAGATTTTCGCCTACTGGCGAAAGCTCGGCATCCTCACCGGCAGGGAGAAGGAGGCCGAGGCGATGGTGCGGCTCTTCAGCGAGGAGCTTGCGCGGGGAGAGAAGATCATCGAGGCGGTGCCGGCGGCCGGGCGGCAGCGCGTTTACTTCGAGGCCATCCACAACAAGATGAAGACCTTTGCCCCGGAGAGCATCGCCGTTTTTGTCCTCAGCCGGGCTGGGGGCATCAACGTCGCGGCCGATGCCGAGCAGGTTCGGGAGACCAATATCGCCTTTTACGGCAAGGAACGCATCCTCGCCAGGGGCGAGGAGATCGATGTCTATCTTGCCCAGCAGGGGCGGATGAATCCCGTGGACAGGGAAGTGATCGCCAACGAGCCGGGCTTTGCCGCCATCCGGGCGGTGCGGGAGGGGAAGGTGTATCTCATCGACGAGCGCCTCGTCTCCCGGCCCACCATGCGTATCCTGGCCGGGGTCCGGCAGATCCGTGAACTTCTCTATCCCTCCCTGGCCGGAGGCAGGTAGAGCCATGGCGACAACGACAGGGGGCAAGGCCTTTCTCCTGGCCGGAACCCAGAGCGGTTCGGGGAAAACCACCCTCACCCTGGGCCTGCTCGCCGCCCTTAGGAATAAGGGGCTTAAGGTGCAGCCCTTCAAGTGCGGGCCGGACTTCATCGATCCCACCCTGCACCGGCTGGCGACCGGCGTCCTCTCCCGGAACCTCGACCTCTGGATGATGGGCGAGGAGTTCAGTCGTCAGACCTTTGCCCGCCACTCTTCCGGAGTGGAGATCTCCCTGATCGAAGGGGTCATGGGCATGTTCGACGGCGGCGACTCGTCGAGCGCCAGGCTGGCCAAGGCGCTCCAGGTTCCGGTGGTCCTGGTCCTGGACGTGCGCTCCATGGCCGAGAGCGCGGCCGCGGTGGTGAAGGGTTTCGAGAGCCTGGACCCGGCTGTTGCCGTTGGGGGGGTGATCCTGAACCGGGTGGCAAGCGAGCGGCATTTTTCCCTGCTGCGTCAGGCCATTGCCGACCATTGCCGGGCGGAGCTTCTGGGCTTTCTGCCCCGTTCCCTTGATTTTGAGATTCCCTCCCGGCATCTCGGCCTGCGGATGGGGGCGGAGGCGCCGCTCGGCGCCGAGGCGCTGGCGCGGCTGGCCCAAACGGTTGCCGAAAACATCGATCTCGACCGCCTTGTTGCCCTTGCCGGCCCGGCGGGCGGGGGCGCGGTTAAGGAAGAGGCGCGGCGGCAGGTTCGGGCGCGGATCGGCGTGGCCCGGGACGCGGCCTTTTGCTTTTACTACGAGGAGAATCTGGAGCTTCTGGAGTCCGCCGGGGCCGAATTGGTTTTTTTCAGCCCCGGCGCCGACCGCGCCCTGCCCGAGGGGCTTGACGGCCTCTATCTTGGCGGCGGCTATCCCGAGCTTTTTTGTGAGGAGCTTTCGGACAACAGATCCATGCGGGAGTCGATCCGTGCTTTTGCCGCCTCCGGCAGGCCGATCCATGCCGAGTGCGGCGGCTTCATGTATCTCTGTGAGGAGATAGTCGATCTTAACGGGAAGAGTTTTCCCATGGCCGGGGTTTTTCCGGCGAAGGCGGCCATGCAGGCGCGGCGGGCAAGCCTGGGGTATCGGGAGGTGCGCCTCCGCAAGGACGGCCATTTCGGCCCGGCCGGCACCGTGCTGCGCGGCCATGAGTTCCATTACTCGGCCATTGGGGCCATGCCGAAAGGGATTGAACGTCTCTACGCGGCCACCGGTTCAGGCGTCGAGTTTACGGAAGGATATCGGCTGGGCAACACCCTGGGCAGCTATATCCATCTTCATTTCGGCTCCGCGCCCGAGGCGGCCCGGGCCTTTGTCAATCTTTGCGCAAAAGGATGAGCCATGACGGGCAGCATTAAGGAGATACATCCCCTGGAGATCGAGGCGGAGAGCTTCAGGATCATCAAGGAGGAACTCGGCCCCACGAAAATGGACCCCTGGACCTTCGCCGTGGTCCAGCGGGTGATCCACGCCAGCGGCGATTTCGCCTTTGCCGAGAACCTGCGCTTTCATCCCCGGGCCATCGAGGCGGGTCTTGCCGCGATCCGGGCTGGCCGCAATGTGCTGGTGGATGTGAACATGGGCGCGGTTGGGGTGAGCGGCGCGCTCCTTGCCAAATGGGGCGGGCGCGTGCTCTGCGGAGTTTCGGACCCCGAGGTGGCGAGGCTTGCCAGGGAGAGGGGGCAGACCCGCTCCGAGGTGGCCATGGAGCAGGCTCTGGGCGAAAATGTCGGCATCGTCGCCATCGGCAACGCGCCCACCGCCCTCTTGAAGGTCATGGCCCTGGCGGCTGAAAATCCCTCGCTGCGGCCCGATCTGATCGTCGGCGTGCCGGTGGGCTTTGTCAATGCCGCCGAGTCCAAGGAGCTGCTGGCCGGCCAGGATTATCCCTTCATCACCAGTCTGGGCCGCAAGGGCGGCAGTCCGGTGGCCGCGGCCATCGTCAACGCCCTGCTGCGGCTGGCCGGGGCATAACGGATGGCCAGGCGGCTGCGAAGCGGATACACCACCGGCGCCTGCGCGGCGGCGGCGGCTAAAGCCGCGGTGCTCTGTCTGCTGGGCGGGAAACCGGAAACGGTGGAGATTCCCTTTCCGGACGGGAGCCGGCATGGCTTTTCGCTCCACGCCGCGCGGGAGGCGGTGGATGAACAGGGGCAAAGGCTCTGGGCCGCCTCGATAATCAAGGATGCCGGCGATGACCCGGACGTGACCAATGGCGCCGAGATCGTCGCCAGTGCGCGTTTCCTCGGCGACGATGAGCCATTTCCCGCTTTTTGCGTAGGGACGGAGGATGGGCGTCTCGCCATCTGCGGCGGCGACGGGGTGGGGCGGGTAAGCAAGCCCGGACTCGCGGTGGCGGTCGGCGAACCGGCCATCAATCCGGTGCCCAGGCGGATGATCGCTTCCGCGGTGGGAGAGGCGCTTGCTGCCGCCGAAAGCGGCAGGGTGCAGGTGACCATTTCCGTGCCCAGGGGCAGGGAGCTGGCCGAAAAGACCCTGAACCGCCGCCTCGGCATTGTCGGCGGCCTTTCGATCCTGGGCACCACCGGCATTGTCCGGCCGGTTTCCGCCGAGGCCTGGACCGCCACCATCGAGGCCTCCCTTGAGGTGGCGCGGGCGGCGGGCTTAAGCGAGGTGGTGCTTGCCACGGGCCGCACCTCGGAAAAGGGCGCGCAGGAACTGCTGCATTTGCCCGAGGAGGCCTTCGTCATGATGGGCGACTATCTGGAATTCTCGCTACTGGCCGCGGCCCGGCGCGGGTTTCGCCGCATCCACCTGGCCGGGATGTGGGCCAAGATCATGAAGGCGGCCCTGAAAATTCCCCAGACCCATGTCCGGCACGGGGCCCTGGAGGTGGATGAGGCCCTGGCCCTGTTGCGTTCTCTCGGCGTCGAGCAGCAGATTCTCGCCTCTCTCGGGGGCGCCAATACGGCCCGGGAGATCCACTGTCGCCTTCTGGATCTTGGCCTGCGCGAGGTGATCCGCAAGGTCTGCCTGGCTGCCAGGGCCTATGCCCAGGAGAGGGCCGGAGTGCCGGTTTCGGTCTATCTGGTGAACAGCAAGGCCAGGGTGGAGGAAGATGTCTAAGCTCATCGTGGTCGGCGTGGGGCCGGGAGGATTCACCAGCAAACAGCGCCAGGCCCTGACCGAATGCCGTTGCATCGTTGCCTCGGAACGGTTTCGCGTCCTGGCGGCCGAGCTGGTTATGGAGGTGGTGCCCATTTCCCCCCTGCCGGCAGCCCTGGCCGAGATCGAACAAAGGATTCAGGAGGGGCCGGTGGGAGTATTGGCCAGCGGCGATCCGTTTTTCTTCGGGATCGGCCGCAGGCTCAGCCAGGAGTTCGGTCCGGAGTGCCTTATGGTCTATCCGGCCCTGACCGCCATGCAGCTGGCCTGCGCCCGGTTTCGCATCCCCTGGGACGACGCGGATTTTGTCAGCCTGCACGGCCGGGATTGCCCGGGGTCGGCGGCAAGGCTGCTCATTCACCCCAAGGTGGGGGTGTTCACCGATCGGCAAAATTCGCCGGATCGCATCGCCGCTGCTCTTTACGAGTATCTCAACGAGGTCGGCGCCGCGCAGGTGCTGGCGGAAACCAGGATCCATGTGGCGGAAAACCTGGGCCAGGCCGATGAGCGGCTCACTTCCGGCAGCCTGGCCGAGATAGCGGCCAGGCGCTTTGCGCCGCTCAATGTTCTGCTCATCGTGCGGCCGGCAAGGGCGGAGACGGAAAAAAGCCCCCTGGGCCTCACCGAGGCGGAGATCGCCCACAGCCGGGGGTTGATCACCAAGGATGAGGTGCGGGCCGTCACCCTGCACCGGCTGCGGCTCCCTGCCGAAGGGGTATTCTGGGATCTGGGCGCCGGCAGTGGCTCGCTCTCCATCGAGGCGGCGCGGCTCTGTCCCGCTCTTGCCATCTACGCGGTGGAGCGCGAGGCCGGGGAACTCGCCAATGTGAAGAAGAATATCGTCGATTGCCAGGCCTTTTCCATTCTCCCGGTTGCGGGTGAGGCGCCGGACGTGGTAAAGGGACTGCCTGATCCGGATCGGGTTTTTGTCGGCGGCAGCGGCGGCAGGCTCAGCGAAATCGTGGCCGAGGCCGTGCCCAGGCTGAGACCGCATGGTAGGATCGTCATCAACGGGGTAACTGAAAAAACCAGGGAATTGGCTCCCAGGCTTTTAGCGGAGAACGGTTTGACTGTCACGATCAGCGAGGTGCGGGTTTCGCGCTTTGCTTATCCGCAAGCTGAGGCTCAGGAGTTCAATCCCATTGCCATTGTCGTGGGGAAGAAATGAGCGGTACATTTTATGTGGTGGGCGTGGGTCCCGGCGACCCTGAACTGATTACCTTAAAGGCCATGCGCATCCTGGCGCGTTGCCCGGTCTGGCTTGCGCCCATGGCCAGGGAGGAGGGGGCGAGCACCGCCTTATCCATCGTGGAAGGGGAGGTGTCCCGCAACGGCAAGGAGATCCTGACCCATCACTTTCCCATGAAGAAGATCCGCATGGGCGAGGAGCCCCTGCCCGAGGTGAAAAAGGCCTGGCTTTCTGCTGCGGCCATCGTGGTCGCGCGGTTGCGCCAGGGCCGGGACGTGGCCTTCCCCACCCTGGGCGATCCGGCCATCTACAGCACCGGTTTTTATGTCTGCGAGACGCTCCTTGAGATGGCACCCGAGCTTAAAGTGGAGATCATCCCCGGCGTCTCCTCCCTGGGCGCCTCGGCGGCGGCGGCCCGGCAGCCCTTGTGTCTGGGGGACGACCGCCTGGTGGTCATCCCGGCCACCTTTGAAAACGGCAGGCTCAGGGAGGTGCTGGCCCAGTTCGACACCGTGGTGCTCATGAAGGTGCATCGGGTCATGGACCGTCTGGTGCCGCTGCTCGACGAGCTGAACCTCCTCGATAAGGCGGTGCTGGTGGAGCGTTCCAGCCAGAGCAGCCAGAGGGTCAGCCGGGATCTGCGCGGGGCGCTTCTTGAGAAACAGCATTATTTCTCCACGATCATCGTCAGGAAGTCATGAAGGCACAGAGAGCGGAAAATAGCATCCATTTCATCGGCGCGGGCCCGGGAGATCCGGAATTGATCACGGTCAAGGGCCAACGTCTGCTCAAGGAAGCCGAGCTGATCGTCTATACCGGCAGCCTGGTGCCGGCGGCCCTTCTTGCCGGGCTTGGCGCGGAACTCCACGATTCGGCCGGCCTTTCCCTGGACGAGGTCCTGGCCCTCATGATCCCGGCCTGGCGGGCGGGCCGGAAGGTGGTGCGCCTGCATACCGGCGACCCGGCCATTTACGGGGCGATCCGCGAGCAGATGGTCCGTCTTGAGGAAGAGGGCATCCCCTACCGGGTGGTGCCGGGGGTGAGTTCGACCATGGCCGCCGCCGCCGCCCTTGCCGCCGAGTTGACCCTGCCGGAGATATCCCAGACCGTGATCATCACCAGAAGGGCAGGCCGCACCCCGGTGCCGGCCAGGGAAAATCTTGCTTCCCTGGCCGGTCACCAGGCCACCATGCTCATCCTCCTCAGTGTCGGCATGATCCGGGAGGTGGTCGGCGATCTGCTTGCCGGCGGCTATTCCGAGGATACGCCGGTGGCGGTGGTGGAAAAGGCGAGCTGGCCCGATGAGCGGATCATCCGCGCGACCCTTGCCACCATTGCCGAAAAGGTGGAGGCGGCCGGCATCCGGAAAACCGCGATCATCGCCGTGGGCAAGGTGCTGGCCGAGCAGGGAGCGCCGCCGCTTTCAAGGCTCTACGACGCAAGCTTCAGCCATGGCTGCCGTCAGGCCAAGGTGTAAGGAAGTTATCCCATGCGCATCGCTCTTCTGGCCATCACCTCAGGCGGCAAAGGGCTGGCAGCCAAGTTGGCGGAAAAGCTGGCTGATGCCAAGGTGCTGGATACATGCTCTGGGATTTCCGCAACCCTTGCCCGCCACTGGCAGGCGTTTGACGGTTTTGTCTGCGTCATGGCCGCAGGCATCGTGGTGCGCGGGATCGCCCCGCTTTTGAAAGACAAGTACCGCGACCCCTGCGTCCTGGTGCTTGACGACGAGGGCAGGCATGTGGTGAGCCTTGTTTCCGGCCATCTGGGCGGCGGCAACGCTTTGGCCCAAGAGGTTGCCGGCTTGACCGGCGGCACGGCCGTGATCACCACCGCCTCGGACACCTTGGGCCTGCCGGCCCTTGATCTCTGGGCCAAAGCTCAGAACCTGGCCTGCGGGGACCGAAAGGCCTTGACCCGGGCCAGCGCCAGGCTGGTCAACAGCGGCGAGGTGCGGATCTTTTCCGAGGTGGCGGTGGATTCGTTGCCCCAGGGGTTCAGTCAGGTTTTAGATCCTGGCGAGGCCGATATCATTGTCTCGGGCAAAAATAGCTGGCCCACGGACGCCCTGCTCCTGCACCCCCGCGATCTGGTGCTGGGGGTGGGCTGCAACCGGGGCACCGAGGCAAAAGAGTTTGCCGAGGCGCTGGCCGAGTTGCTGGCCGAGGAGGATTTCTCTCCCCTCTGCATCCGCAACCTGGCCTCCATCGACCTCAAGGCCGACGAGGCGGGGCTGCTGGCCTTTGCCGTGGAGAACGACTGGCGGATCGAATTTTTCAGCAAGGAGCAGTTGAACGGCGTCGGCAGTGTAACCCGTTCGGAGGCGGTTTATTCCGCCGTCGGCGCCATCGGCGTCGCCGAGCCGGCGGCATTGTTGAGCGCAGAGAATAATGATTTACTGGTAGGGAAAAGAAAATGGCAGAATGTAACACTGGCGCTGGCCAGGGCAAACTTTTCGTTGTCGGCACGGGACCGGGCGGGCTGAAACACCTCACCCCGGCGGCCCGCGATGCCATAGCCGGGGCCGACACCGTTGTCGGCTATCGGACCTATCTTGACCTGATCCCGGAGCTGCTCACGGGCAAGGAGGTGCTTTCCTCCGAGATGATGAAGGAGGTGGACCGCTGCCGGAAGTCCCTGGCGCTGGCGGCAGGAGGCAAAAAAGTGGCCCTGGTTTCCGGCGGCGATCCCGGCATCTACGCCATGGCGGGTCTGGCCTTTGAAATGGCCAGGGAGCAGGGGACAGCCATACCCATCGAGGTCATTCCCGGCATTGCCGCCTTAAACGCCTGCGCGGCCCGGCTGGGCGCGCCGCTCATGCACGATTTCGCGGCCATCAGCCTCTCCGACCTGCTCACCCCCTGGGAGGTCATTGAAAAGCGCCTTGCCGCCGCTGCGGCCGCCGACTTCGTCATCGTCATCTACAACCCGAAGTCAAAGCGCCGCACCGATCAGATCGCCCGGGCCCGGGAGATCATCGCCAGCCACCGGAGCCTCGACACCCCGGTGGGTATCGTCACCGCCGCCACCCGGGAGACCGAACGGGTCGCCATCTCCACCCTGGGCAGGTTTCTCGATGAAGAGATCTCCATGCAATCCTCGGTGATCATCGGCAATTCCAACACCTTCCAGTGGGGCGACTATCTGGTGACCCCCCGGGGCTATTCCAGCAAATACCGGCTGAAGTGATGGTTTTCCCGGACATTTCCGCTCTGGTCCCGGCGAAATTTGCCATGGCCACTTGAATTTTTGGCGCTTACCTGTCAGTCTATTGATGTTGCGGCATTCAAAAGGATGGAATCGGAAATGCAAGACGGTTATTCATCACTCATCCTCCTTGTGGCCCTCATCGGCATCATCACCTTTATCTTCGCCAGGGTGCGCAGGACCGTGGAGCACCTGGAGGATGAACAGGTCGGGGAAAAGCTCGGGATCCTGCAGCGTTTCCGGCACCGCGACGATTTTCTCATCGTCGATGAAACCGGCAAGACCCTGCTCATGCAGGCGGTGACCCAGGGTTTTGAGGAAGGGGTGGAGCATATTCTGGCCAGGGCGAGCAGGGAGGCCGTCAATTTCGCCACCTTCGACGGCACCACCGCCCTGCACTGCGCCATGATGACCCAGGGCAATCCGGCCATTGTCTCCCGTTTGCTCAGCGCGGGCGCCGATGCCAACGCCAGGGACGCCGCGGGCCGGACCCCGCTCTGGCTGGCGGCCCACAAGGAAGATGCCAGGATCGTCTCCCTGCTCCTCGACTATAAGGCCGATCCCGATTTGCGGGCCGGCCGGCAGGGGATGACCCCCCTGATGGTGGCTGCCAGAGACGGCCGGAGCGCGGTGGTTTCGGCCCTGCTCGACCGGGGCGCGGACCCGTCCCTGGTCGAGAAAACCGGGAAGAGCGCGGCGGATTATGCCCGGGAAAATCTTGCCGTCAACATGGGGCCGCGGGTTTCCCAGAACCGGAAGCTCACCGAGATGGTCTTGCGCCTTGAGGAAGCGGCGCAGGGCAGGTTGCCGGACAAGGCCGGCTTTATTTTGCCTGATAACGACGAGGTGATCTTTTTTTCGGAAAAGAAAAACGGCGCCTAAAAAAGATATCCTTTTCCTGCAAGAGTGCGTTATAGATGCAAAAACGGTTTCCGGTGTTCTTGCGGAAAAAGGATTGGCCAAGGCGGCAGCGGGAGGTCGTTTCCAATGGTTATTTACGTATATGACGAAAAGAAGGGGTTGCTGAACCTGACCCAGGCCACCACCGTTGAGTACTACGGGAAATCCCCCCGCAGATCCGGCCTGGCCACCGGCGGCACCATGCTCATCCTTTCCTACCCCGACGGCAGCCGCTATCTGGTCTACGGCATCACCTTAAACGACCTCCAGCTCATGATTTCCCAAGGCAAGGACCGCACCATTCTCCGCAAATGGGAAAAGATCGGCTCCCTCCCCGACGTAAGTCTTGATTTCATGTAGGGACCGCTGCCTCCGGCCCTCCCTTCCATTGCCCTGAAATGTCAAAAAAATTTGCTCCTCTTCTTTTCGCGGAAACCTGTTATGGTTTCCGTTGATCGTCGTTTTCCGCGCCTTGCTTGCCGGGAAGCGGCGGCCAGGGGATCCACCATCCCGTATCCTTCCGATATGGCAGGTTTCTATCGTTACCCCAAGGCGGCTTTGGCCGCGGAAGACCCTGCCCGCCACGTGCCAGCGGTCAGGGAATATGGTGGATGGATCGCCTTTTTAGGATATTCCGAGATTCCTTGCTTTCCGCGCTTGCCGGCACAACAAGGAAATGGAGCGTCAAATGAAGGAAAAGCCCAACCGCAGATATTTTCAACTGGCAATGGTTCCGCTGGTGCCGCTGGTGGTCATCGGCGGCTTTTTTTGGCCGTTTTTTGGCTATATTGCCATTGTCATGATGCTCTTCATGCTGACCCTGGCCCTGTTTCGCGGCCGCTACTACTGCGGCTGGTTCTGCGCCATGGGCGCCTTCCATGAGCGCGTCCTCTCCCTGGTGAGCCGCAATCGGGAGATGCTGCCCCTTTTCAAGCAGGCCTGGTTCCGCTGGCTGGTTTTCGTTCTCATGATGGGCCTGCTCCTCTCCCGCCTGGTTCTGAGCGGCGGCGATCCGGCCAGGATCGGCGCCACCTTTGTCATGATGTGGACCATTGCCTGCTCCATCGCCATCTTCGTCGGCCTGCTCTGGAAGCCCAGATCCTGGTGCGCCTTTTGTCCCATGGCCACCTTCCAGGGGATTCTTTCCCCGCGCACCTACCGGTTGCGGGTTGATGCCGGATGCAGGGAATGCGGGATCTGCCGGCAGGTCTGTCCCGTCGAAACCTATCCCGGCGCCTGTAAAAAGAGCGGATATGTCAAAAGCGCTGATTGCATGCGTTGCGGCAACTGCGTGGAGAACTGCCCGGAACAGGCGCTTTCCCTGCCAGACCGGAAATAGTCGCCGGCCTCTGCCGGCCGGGTGTCCGCCTCGGCCTCCGGGCGAGCGGGGTGGGGGATCGGTGTGCGCCAAGGGAGGATGTTAAAACGGGTTCGATGCTGCTATAATCATTGAAACCCTAACAACAGGAGGCTCGACATGAAAGGTTTTCTGCTTGCAGTGGCGCTGGCCGCGGCCATTGTCACAACACCTGTACAGGCTGCCGACGTTGGCGTTTCGATCAGCATTGGCCAACCCGGCTTCTATGGTCGCCTCGACATCGGCGGCTACCCCCAGCCGCGAGTGATCTATCGTGAGCCGATAATCGTTGAGCGGGTCCGGGTGGAACGCGCCCCGATTTATCTGCGTGTGCCGCCTGGGCACGCCAAAAATTGGAAAAAGCACTGTCGCGAATACGACGCCTGCGGGGAGCGGGTCTTCTTTGTCCATGACGACTGGTACGAACGCGAGTATGTGCCCCGTTATCAGGAAAGGCACCGTGACCGCCGGGATGGCCATCGTGGCGAGGGCAGGGATGATGATCGCGGAAACCGGAAGAAGGACGGCAAAGACCATGGCCGTGACCGCTGAGGAGGCGGCCGGGAAGCACACCCTGTAAACGTTACGGGGGAAGATGTTCCAGCGGGAGGTGCGGAGAGGTTTCCGCGCCTCTTTTTTTGTGGGATGGTCATCATTGGTGGGGTCTGGAAAATCAGAATCAGCTTTTCCTGCTCTGTCTGGGCAAAGCCTTTCCTGTCATGCTGCAATGCAAGCCAGTAATTGTCACTGGCAATGTAAAAATGTACCAAAAATGGCAATGAAAAGTGTACCACCTGCAACCTAACCCAAGGGAGATTACCTTCTTCGCAAGGAGGTGATTCCCATGATTACGTTGGAGGTTTTTATGGACATTCACTCATTGCGACGTGACGGCCTGAGTATCCGGGCCATTGCCAAGAAGCTCGGCATTCACCGGCAGACTGTCAAAAATCATATCGCGGCAACCACATTGCCCCAATACCACACGAAAAAGCGCCGGCCTTCTGTTCTTGACCCCTTCCGCCAGATCATCAAGGACTATGTCGAGCAGGACGACTACCAAGCAACCTGGATCTTTGACCGACTCAGGAAAATGGGCTATGTCGGCAGCTACGAAACCGTGCGGGATTTCGTTCGCCCTCTCAAGGAGCAACAAACCCGTCTGGCCTATATCAGATTCGAGACCGAGCCTGGCCTGCAGGCCCAGGTTGATTTCGGCGACTATCAGATTGTCGAACCAGACGGCACCACCACCACGGTCCATGCCTTTTCCATGCTCCTCGGCTTTTCCCGCGCCATGTATGTGGAGTACGTCGAGCGCTGCACCATGGAAGCCTTCATGGACTGCCACATCAACGCCTTCCGTTACCTTGGCGGGGTGCCGGCGGAGATCCTGTACGACAACATGAAGAACGTGGTGGTCGACCGCAGTGAGGGGAAGGCGAATTTCAACAAGGAATTCCTCCATTTCGCCCATCACTACGGCTTCGCAGCCAAGGCCTGCCCTCCCTATAGCCCATGGGTAAAGGGCAAGGTGGAACGCCCCATGGACTATATCCGGGAGCGTTTCTGGCGGGGCTACACCTTCACCACCCTCCAGGCCCTCAATCGGGACATGCGCCGTTGGCTTGACGAAACCGCCAACCGTCGAGTCCATGGCACCCATCATCGGCCGGTTTGCGATCGCTGGCAGCAGGAAAGCTCCTTGCTCGGGAAACTGCCGCCCACCGACTACGACACCTCCATCAAGGTGTATCGCAAGGTCTACAAGGACTGTCAGATCTCCTACAACACCAACCGCTATCTTGTCCCTCACCGGGTGGTGGGCAAAAGAGTGCTGCTCAAGATCAAGCACGGCGTCATCGCCATCTTCCACGATCACGACTTCCTGGTCAGCTACCAGGAGGCAGGCGGAAAGCACGAGTTTGTCGGCAACCGCCTGTTCTACGACCAACTCCGCCGCGATCAGCAACAGCTCACCCGCAAATATGGCAAAGGCAAGGGCAAGGCCACCAGGGGACTCACCTCCGGCAGCCTCTATCCGCAAGTCGAGCAGCGCCCCCTGGCCGAGTATGACCTGTTTGCACAGGGGGGTGTCGCATGGAACAACTGACCAGTGAACGTCTCCAGGACAACCTGCAACGCCTCAAGCTGAGCCGGGCCGCAGAGGTGCTTGACGCCATCGTCCAAGATGCCGAGGGGAACAAGAGCTCGTATCTGGCCTTTCTTGATCACCTGCTGGAAGAGGAGGTGGCGGCCAAGGACACCCGGCGAGTGCAGACCGCCATGAAAACCGCCGGCCTCCCCAGCGCCAAGACCATCGATGAGTACGACTTCTCCTTCCATCCCAACCTGGACAAGAAGGCGGTCATGGAGCTTTTCGAGCTTGATTTCATTACCAAGCACGAAAACGTCGTCTTTCTCGGCCCGCCCGGGGTCGGCAAGACCCACCTGGCAACGGCCCTTGCCATCAAGGCCTGCCATCATGGTTTCAAGGTCTACTTCACAACCATGGAAACCCTGATCAGAAAACTCAAGGAAAGCGGACAGTCCAAGCATAAAGCGTATCTCAGCTCCAGCCTGGTTGTGGTGGATGAGGTCGGCTACCTCTCGGTCAATCCCCAGGAAGCCTACCTCTTCTTCCAATTCATCTCGCACCGCTACGAGAGAAGCTCCACCATAATAACCTCCAACAAGAGCTTCGGCGACTGGCAGGAATTTTTCGGAGATCCGGTGATAGCCACCGCAATCCTCGACCGGCTCCTTCACCACTGCCGAGTGGTCAACATCAAGGGCCACAGCTACCGGCTGCGGGGCCACTCGATCACAAAATCAACTATCAAAGAACAAGGTGAAACACTGGCAGAAAATCAACCCATGTAACCGAACCATTTGCAGCGGCTGGGAGAGACCGCTTCGATGAACGCTTTGGGCGACAAACTCCGCTGGCGTCTTCGCAGACCTCTTTCCCTCACAGGTGGTACACTTTTACTTTGCCGAAACTGGTACACTTTTACTTCTGTATTGACAGTAATCGAGTTCCGATGAGTTCCGGGGACAAGAGTTCCAGTGAAAGCATGTCAATTAAATATCCTGTTTGAATGCATAAGTAATTGAAAAGGGAGCCTCCAGGTGGCGGACAGCTCATATAATGAGCGAGCGGGGTCGAATAAATCGCCCCGAGTCAGACCCACAAGGAGGCTCCCTATGGAAAGTATTTACTACATCGGCCTGGACGTCCACAAGAAAACCATCGCTTACTGCATCAAGACAGCCAACGGCACGAAGGTGCGGCAAGGAGTTGTCGCCGCTGAACGCAATGCTCTTGGGCAATGGCTCACTGAATTACCTGGTCCATGGTTGGGCGCCCTTGAGGCGACGATTTTCACCGGCTGGATTTACGATTTTCTCAAACCCCACGCGGTGGAGCTGAAGGTTGCCCACGCGGAGATGCTCAAAGCGATTACCGCCGCCAAAAAGAAAAACGACCAGGCCGACGCGGAGAAACTGGCCGACCTGCTGCGGGTGAATCTGCTGCCGGAATGCACCATGATGTCCACGGAGTTGCGGGAATTACGCCGTATCCTGCGTTATCGAAACCTGGTGGTTCGCACCGCCACGCAGATGAAGAACAAGATGTCCGGTCTGCTGATGGAGGTAGGGGGCACTTACAACAAGCGGAGTTTGCACGGGCGGAGATATTTCAACAACCTCCTGGAACGAGTCGAGGATGTCCCGGATTCGGTAAAAGAGTTGTTGCTCTTGAGTCGAGGCTACCTGGAGTTATTCACGGCAATCCAGAAAAAATTGATCAACACCCTGCGGGAACAGCCTTTGATCAGTGAGCGGGTCAAACGGCTGATGAGCATTGCCGGAGTCGGCGAGATCACGGCCCTGACCTGGGTCTTGGAGATCGGTGACCCGGCCCGCTTCAGCAGCTCACGGGATGCGGTCAGCTATTGCGGGTTATGCAGCGCCCAGCGGGAATCGGCAGGACCGACGCGGCAGGCCCTTTGAGGAAAAACTGGCCAAAGTCGTTTAGCGGCAAAGCCAAAACATCCAACCCTTAATCAAGACGATCTTCCCGCCAGGCCTTGCTATTCCGGGGACTGCGTGAGCTGCGAAGCTGCACGCCCTTATACTGTTTCGAGGCTGACGGGTTGGCCCAAACTCAATCTTCCGTGATGGGGAATCTCCCCAAAGACGGCAAATGGATGTCTGGTCGCCTGACCGGCGGACCACAAGAACAGAGAAAAAAGGTCGGAAAGATTGAAGGGTTTGTGAGGTAGATAAAGCCGCCGGAGTACTCCGCGAGGGTTGCGGGAAATCTCCGTTTTCCCCTTGACTTTACTTGTCATGGATGTCCCCGTAACTGTACATTTTTATTTTTCGGCTTTTAATCTGGGCTCATATAATTTGATTGGCAATACAGTTGCATATGACTCAAAATCTTTGTCGGATGTGAAAATTGACATTTTATGGCTGTATGCCAAAGAACAAATTATAAAATCAGTGTTTGAACCTTGAATACCTTTGCTTCTTGCCAAGTTGAAAAAATCAGCGGCAAGCTCGAAATCGTTGGATAGCAGGGGAAGATCAGGAAATGCTGAAAGATGCTTTTTAAGTTTATTGAATTGAGTTTTTGATTTGATGCCGGAAAGCAATTCTTGGCGTATTGGCCCAATAAGTTGAACCCTTACTTCTGATATTAATTCAGATAATTCATCAACAAGATTGCTTGATTTTGATTCATTTCGGCGGAGAGCAAACGACCAGATACAAGTATCGACTATTATTTTCATTTTTCTTTCCGCTGCTTTTTATAATCATAATCTTTTTCGTACTCGATCTTGTTAAAGAGGTCGAGGATGTTTTTTTGTTTTCTACGTTGGATGTACTCCTCCAGTGCTTCAGTTACCACTGCCTTTTTAGTTTTGTGTTTTCCCACTAGCTGGGCTTGTTCGATAAGACTGTCGTCAATCGCTAAATTGGTAGCCATGTTACACCTCACTTTACACAATTATTTATAAATTATAATGTGTGAAAATTTGAAGTTTGGCAAGTATTTTTTGTTACCCATAACGAGCCTGTAGATAAACCCGATTTCAAATGGTTCGCCCTCCAAGCAAAGAGGGGTCAAGTTTTTGCTTGACTCTTGTGCGTAGGGTGGGGGGTAAATCATAGGGTTGGGGTCAAAATTGTAGGGTTGGGGTCAAATCTTTATTCTTGACGGCAGCGCTTCGGCTTTTGCGTATATGGCTTGCAGCTGCTTGTCCTTTGACCTTCTCTTTTTTTCATGATGGTAGAGAAGGGGGGATGTTGTGTCAAGGATAAAGATTTGACCCCCATATTCCCCATATTCCTCGGTCATGATCTCCTGCCGTTTGCTGTAGATGGACCAGGCCAAGGAGGCGCCGATGAGCACGGTCCAGAGCACCACTAGGATCCAGGGGTAGGCGCCGAGCCGGGCCGCGGCGGCGGAAAAGGGGTCCCGCTTGCGGATGTTGCTCTCCAGCATGATGCAGAGGATGGCGGCCAGCAGTGCGAGGATGCCGCCGACAATGCCGTTGCAGCCGTCCAGATAGGGGATTTCCGGGTGGAGGAAGAGGTTGATCAGGGCGCTCAGGTTGGCGAGCAGTCCGATGATAAGGGCGTAGGCGAGGTAGCGCCATGGGGCGCCGTGCCCGTGGAGAAACCGTGATTTTTGGATGGGGGACTTCATCCTGAACTCCCTTGTGCTCTATTGCCGATACCTTGGCCAGGGGGGCAAGGGTCACGCTCAAGCCCCCCGGCCATGAGCCTGTTCCCTGCGTAGATGAATAACCGCTAGGGATATAATTACCGTAACGGCCCGGCTTCTCTTTTGCAACAAGGAAGAGCAGGGATTTAAAGGATTATTTTTTCGGCGAAATCTGCGTCCAAAGCGAGGAGAAAGTCCTGCCCTAAAACCCGCAACATCCGTAAAGTTTCCGTAGTTTTTATCAGTTGACTTTTTCTTGTGAAATTATTTAGTTAGGCAATCTCAGTGTTGCTTTGCTGTGTAAGATTTTGCGGGGGAATTATGATCATCAAAGAAAAGGACTCGAAAGGGTCGGATATACAACTGCTAGAGGCCATACTCCAACAAGGGGTACCCAAAGACAAACAGGCCATGGTGGAAAAAGAGCTCGCTTCTATGCGCAAAGGCCTCAAGGGGGAGCAAGATGCTGCCTACTTCATTAATTTTGACTTTGGAAGCTCACAAAACTGGGCGGTTCTCCATGATCTCCGTTTGGAGAGTGAAGGCCGTGTTGCCCAGATCGATCATCTTCTTATCAACCGTTTCTTCGAGTTTTATGTCTTGGAATCAAAGAATTTCTCCCACGGCGTGAAGATCGGTGATGATGGGGAATTCCTGGTCTATTACAACAAGGCCTATCACGGCATTCCGTCGCCCATTGAGCAGAACAGAAGGCATATCAAGGTGCTGGAGGATTGTCTCAAGGCTAATGAAATCATGCCTACCAGGCTGGGAATTGCCATCCGTCCGAGTTTTATCAATTACGTCGTCATGTCTGCAAGCTCACGGATTATCAAACCCAAGAAGAATATCTTTGATTCTGGTCTGGTGCTCAAGGTGGACACATTGCGGACCACCATCGATAAAGAAATTGATACCAAGCAACCTCTCGGTGTGTTGAGCGCTGCCGCAAAGCTATCCAGCAGTGAGACCATTAAAGAAACAGCACAAAAACTCGCCTCGCTTCACCGCCCCATCCAGGTGGATTATGCAAAGAAGTTCGGCATTACACTTCCGCAAAGTAAGGTCGCAGCAAAAAAACAGCAAGAAGCTCTCGCAAAAAAGTCCCATTATTACTGTTGGGCCTGCAAGGAAGGGGTTACGGACGTAGTTGCCGAATACTGCTGGAATTACAAGCAGGTTTACGATAACAAGGTATATTGCAAAAAATGCCAGAAGATAGTTTTAGAAAATAGAAAAAAACATGAATAACCAAAAGCCGTGACAGATCTGTTTTTGTCTTGAAGGAAACTCCATCTGTTCCAGGTTTTGAATTCCCATAACAATCCAGTCTCTTTGTTGAGATTATTTGCGAGATTATATGATCACCGGCGAAATACGATCCAAAATCGATAAAATTTGGGACACCATGTGGTCCGGCGGCATCTCGAACCCGCTGTCGGTCATCGAGCAGCTCACCTACCTGCTCTTCATCAAGCGGCTCGACGAGCTGCAGACCCTGAAGGAGAGTAAGGCCGCCCGCACCGGCAGGCCCATCGAGGAGCCGGTGTTCGTGAAAGGCCAGAATCACCTGCGCTGGTCGCGCTTCAAGGAGACGGCGCCGGAGAAGATGTTTGTCACGGTGCGCGACGAGGTCTTCCCCTTCATCAAGAAACTCGGCACCAACGGCGACCACGACCCGGAGGATTCCACCTACACCCACCACATGAAGGACGCCTTGTTCATGATGCCGACCCCTCGGGTGCTGGCCAACGTGGTCGACCAGCTCGACAGCATTTCCATGGACGACGCCGACACCAAGGGTGACCTCTACGAGTACATGCTCGGCAAGATCGCCACTGCCGGTCAGAACGGCCAGTTTCGTACGCCGCGCCACATCATCAAGCTGATGGTGGAGATGACCGCGCCGACCCCCAAGGATAAAATTTGTGACCCGGCCTGTGGCACTGCCGGTTTTTTGATTGCCGCCTCGGAGTACCTGCTCAAACACCACAGCGACGCCATTTACCGCGATGAGGCCTCCCGTCGCCGTTTCAACGAGGGCACCTTCCACGGCTACGACTTTGACTCCACCATGCTGCGAATTGGCAGCATGAACATGTTGCTGCACGGGGTGGAGAACCCGGATATCCGCTACCGCGACTCCCTGGCCCAGGCCGATGATAATGAGGCGGAAAAATACTCGCTGCTCCTCGCCAATCCGCCCTTTGCCGGCAGCCTCGACTACGAGTCCACCGCCAAGGACCTGCTGCAGATCGTCAAGACCAAGAAGACTGAGCTGCTCTTTCTGGCCCTCTTCCTGCGCTTGCTGCAGAGCGGCGGCCGGGCCGCGGTTATCGTGCCGGACGGGGTGCTCTTTGGCTCGTCCAAGGCGCACAAGACTCTGCGCAAAATCCTCGTTGAGGAGCAGAAGCTCGACGGGATCGTCTCCATGCCCTCGGGGGTGTTCAAGCCCTACGCCGGGGTCTCCACCGCCATCCTCTTCTTCACCAAGACCAACTCCGGCGGCACCGACCAGGTCTGGTTCTACGACATGCGGTCGGACGGCTTTTCCCTGGACGACAAGCGCACCCCGCAGCCGGACAGGAGCGACCTGCCGGACATTCTCACCCGCTGGCAGAACCGTGAGGCCGAGGCCAAGCGCAGGCGCACCGAGCAGAGCTTCATGGTGGACAAGGCGGAGATCGCCGGGAACGACTACGACCTCTCCATCAACCGCTACAAGGAGGTGGAGTATAAGGCGGTGGAGCACGAGGCTCCGCAGGTGATTCTGGCGCGGTTGGCCAGGCTGGAGGAGGTGATTGCCAAGGGTCGGAAGGAGCTGGAGGGGCTGTTGGGATGATACAATCAGCCCCGCTTGGTAAAATTTGTAATGTCACCACTGGACAAAGTGCCCCTCAAGACCCAAAGGCCTTTACAGATGAAGGAATTCCATTTATCCGTGCTGGAAGCCTTGAGGGTTTATTAGCCGGAAAACGAGAAAATCAGTTTGAGCTAATCAACGAAAGTAACGCCAAAAAATTCAGGCTTAAGTTGTTTCCGAAAGACACTGTTATTTTCGCAAAAAGTGGAATGTCTGCGAAAATTGGGCGTGTTTACCGCCTTGATGTGCCTTGTTATTTGGTCAGCCATTTGGCTGCGGTTTCTCCTTCTGCTAATGTTAATCCAGGATATTTGCATCGATGGTTTGAGGGGAATCCCCCCTCTCGCCTTATTGAGAATGATGCATATCCTTCAATCAAAACCAGCGTTATTCAAAGAATAGAAATCCCCCTCCCACCCTTCGCCGAGCAGAAGCGGATTGCGGCCATCCTGGACGCGGCGGACGGGCTGCGGGCCAAGCGGCGCGAGTCCCTCGCCCAGCTCGACACCCTGCTCCAATCGACCTTTCTCGACATGTTCGGCGATCCCGTAGGAAATGGTTGGGCCATGGTGACGGTTGAGGATGTTGCCAGAACCGAAAAAGGGGCAATTAGAACCGGGCCCTTCGGCAGTCAATTACTTCATAGCGAATTTGTTGATGAGGGTGTCACGGTTCTAGGGATAGATAATGTCGTTGCGAACGAGTTTCGAGATGGAGAACCGCGGTTCATTACCTCTGAAAAATATGCACAACTAAAGCGTTATACAGTCAAGCCGGGCGACGTTCTGATCACCATAATGGGTACCTGTGGGCGGTGCGCTGTCGTGCCGGAAGGCGTCGGTACTGCAATCAACACGAAACATCTGTGCTGTATTACTCTCGACCATAGCAAGTGTCTACCAAGCTTTATGCACAGATATTTCCTGATGCATCCATCCGCCCGGAAATACCTTGAAAGAAGCGCTAAGGGGGCCATCATGTCGGGGCTGAATATGGGCATTGTCAAGGCACTCCCCATTCCAATTCCACCCATCGACCTACAACAACGCTTCGCCACCATCGTCGAATCGGTCGAACAGCAGAAAGCCCGGCTGCGCCAACACCTGGCCGAACTCGACACCCTGTTCGCTTCCCTGCAACAGCGCGCCTTTAGCGGAGAGCTGTAGCCATGAGCAACTTCGCCTTCCTGCCCCAAGAGTTCCGCGACATCGCCGCAGCGGCTAGCCGGGCGGAAGGCCGTACGATTGTCGGAGTCATGCCATGAAATTTGAAGTCTACTGTGACGAAGCCCACCCCGAGATGTTCACCAGTTCCAACCCGAGAGGGCAATACCTGATGATCGGCAGCCTGTGGCTCCTGGCGGACCTGAGGGACGAAATCAAGCAGAAGATTCTGGAACTGAGGCAGCGTCATCAGGCCTGGGGGGAGATCAAGTGGAGCAAGGTATCACCCAACCGGCAGGCTTTCTACCTTGATCTTGTCGATCTCTTTTTCAGCTATGGGAACAACCTCCGCTTCCGCTGCATCGCCGTGGATCGGCAGCAGGTCGATCTGGACCTGCATGAGAATGACGGCGAATTGGGTTTTTATAAGTTCTATTACCAACTCCTCCATCACTGGATTTTTGACTTTAACGAGTACCGGATTTTCTGCGACGCTAAAAGTAACCGTGACCCCAAGCGTCTGCCGGTTCTGCAGCGTTGCCTGACTCGCGCCAACCTCTCTTCGGAAATTCAGTCGATCCAATCGCTCCCGTCGAGGGAGGTAGTATTGATCCAACTGTGCGATTTGTTGCTTGGTGCGGCCAGCAGCCGCCTGAATGGAACTCTCCGGCAGGGAGCGGCCAAGACCGCTGTTATTGCCCGGCTGGAATCTGAATTGGGAAGGATGTTGGCGCCGACATACAAGGGGGAGGAAAAGTTCAATATCTTCCGGATTCGCTTGCAGGGGGGCTGGTAATGGCGCTGCCGCCTCTGGTGCATTATGAAACGGTGGCCGAATACCGCGAGCACTATGAAAATATTTATTGCCGTGGGATTATTTATACGTCCGACGGCATACGAGTCTATTTTTCTGCCGCGAAGTTCGGCCATGTATTCTATGAAAGCAGCGCCCGCGACGGCGGTAAAGACGTTTTCTCTCCGGTCCGCGCCCAGCGCATCGACTGGATCAGGGCGACCTTGGAACATCCTGAAGCGTATCTTTTTCAGGGGTGGAACAAAAAGACCCGCCTTTATGATGAAACCCGACGGGTAGCGGTGGTCTACGAAGATTTCGTGGTGGTCATCGCCTTGAGTCTGAAGAGGGATAATTCGCTGAAAGCGAATTTCATCACCTGTTATCAGGCAGAAAACAGCATCGGTGTGATCCGACGATCTCCGTTCTGGTCGCGGGAAGGTTGTTTGCTGAAGCTAGCGGTCGAGCCGGGCGGTGTAAGGTAGGCATGAAAAAAGCCGCTGATTCGCTACGCGGGTTCAGCGGCTGAGACCTCGATAGATTCAAAGCCGATAGGCAGTGAATTCATTTATTACTGTAGCCTTATTTCCTTTTTTGTCAAGGCCGTATCTGTCTACTGGCCCTGACTGATTTGTAAGGGGATTTATTATGAGCAACTTCGCCTTCCTGCCCAAGGAGTTTCGCGACATCGCGGATTCGGCCGCCAGGGCGGAAGGCCACATCATGGGCGACCCGCGCGGGGCCTGCTTCCACGCCCGCTTCACCCTGGAGGCGGCGGTGCACTGGCTCTACCGCCACGATTCCTCACTGCGCCTGCCTTACGACAACAGCCTCGGGACGCTGCTGCACGAACCCTCCTTCCAGAATCTGCTGCCGCAACCGGTCTTTCAGAAGGCGCGCGTCATCCAGAAGCTCGGCAACCAGGCTGTCCACAGCCAGCGACCGGTGCGCCAGTACGATGCCTTGCAGGTGGTGAAAGAGCTGCACCATATCTGCTACTGGCTGGTGCGCACCTATGCCCCCGCCACCCCGCTTGCCGGGGTGATCTGGCAGGACGACCGGGTGCCGAAACAGGCGAAAGACGAGGAGGTCGTCTCCCGCAAGGAGCTGGAGAAGCTGGAAGCGACCCTGGCCGAGCAGAACCGGAAAGACCTCAAGCAGCAGCAGGAGCGTGACGCTCTCGATGCCGAGCTCCAGAAGCTGCGCGAGGAACTGGCCAAGGTCCGCGCCGCAGCGGAACAGACCACCGACACCCACGACTACTCCGAGACAGAGACCCGTCGCTACCTGATCGACGTTGACCTCCATCGTGCCGGTTGGCCCCTGGATAAAAAACGCGACCGGGAATATGAAGTCCCCGGCATGCCGAACAACAAGGGGATAGGCTACGTTGACTACGTGCTCTGGGGGGACGACGGCAAGCCGCTGGCCGTGGTGGAGGCGAAGAAGACCACCGTCGACTCGCGAGTTGGCCAACAGCAGGCCAAGCTCTATGCCGACTGCCTGGAACAGATGCACGGACAGAGGCCGCTGATCTTCTATACCAACGGCTACGAGACCCGGCTGTGGGACGATCTGAGCTATCCGCCGCGGAGGGTGGCCGGGTTCTACAAGAAGGACGAGCTGCAGCGCTTGATCTTGCGCCGCAGTCAGAAAAACAGCCTCGACGTGGCCCGGATCAAGGACGGTATTGTCGAGCGTTATTACCAGAAGCGCGCCATCGGCTCCATTTTCAACCAGTTCACCCAGGCCAGGCGCAAGGCGCTGCTGGTGATGGCCACCGGCACCGGCAAGACCCGGACCGCCATTGCCCTGGTGGACGTGCTGCAACGGGCGGGCTGGGTCAAGCGGGCGCTCTTCCTGGCCGACCGGGTGTCGCTGGTCAACCAGGCGGTCGGGGCCTTCAAGGCGCACCTGCCGGAATCGAGCCCGGTCAACCTGGTCACCGAAAGGGACACCGAGGGCAGGGTCTACGTCTGCACCTATCCGACCATGCTGAACCTGATCGATCAGACCGACGGCGGCGAGGCCCGCTTCGGGGTCGGTCACTTCGATCTGGTGGTCATCGACGAGGCGCACCGCTCGGTCTACCAGAAGTACGGGGCGATCTTCCGCTATTTCGATTCCATGCTGGTGGGGCTCACCGCCACGCCACGGGAAGAGGTGGACCGCAACACCTACGATTTGTTCGAGCTGGAGCCGGGGGTGCCCACCGATGCCTACGAGCTGCAGACCGCCGTTACCGATGGCTTCCTGGTGCCGCCCAGGGCGCAGCAGGTTGACCTCAAGTTTCCCCGCGAGGGGATTGACTACGAGTCGCTCAGCGAGGAAGAGAAGGAGCAGTGGGAGAGCCTCGACTGGGGGGATGATGGTGACGAGCGCGGCATGCCGACCCAGGTCAATGCAACGGCGATCAATAACTGGCTGTTCAACCGGGACACGGTGGACAAGGTCCTCCAGCACCTGATGGAGCACGGCCACAAGGTCGACGGCGGCGACCGATTGGCCAAGACCATCATCTTCGCCCGCAACCATAAGCATGCCGAGTTCATCGAGGAGCGCTTCAATCACCATTACCCGCATTACAAAGGGCACTTCGCGCGGATCATCGACAACTACGCCACGTACCCCCAGAGCCTGATCGATGACTTTTCACAGAAGGGCAAGGCGCCGCACATCGCTATTTCGGTCGATATGCTCGACACCGGTATCGACGTGCCCGAGGTGGCCAATCTGGCCTTCTTCAAACCGGTTTACTCCAAGATCAAATTCTGGCAGATGATCGGGCGCGGCACCCGTCTGTGCCCCGAGTTGTTCGGACCGGATGAAGACAAAGAGGATTTTCGCGTTTTCGACTTCTGCTTCAATTTCGACTTCTTTAACGAGAATCCGCAGGGCATCGAAGGGGGCGGTGGGGTGCCTCTGGCCATCCGTTTATTTCGAGCCCGCGTGCAGTTGCTGGGGCAGATGCAGCAGTTGCCGGAACTGGACCCCGAAGCCAAACTGCGTGAAGGGATCACCTCGGGGCTCCACGAGGAAGTCACGGCCATGAACCGGGAGAACTTCATCGTTCGCATGCACCTGGAGGCGGTGGAGAAGTATCAGGATCGCGGGGCCTGGGACAAGCTCGGGGAAGAGGACCGCGAGGTGTTGCAGCGCGAGGTGGCCTGTCTGCCGAGCGAGCTGGCCACCGATGACATCGAATCGCGTATGTTCGACCTCGTCGTGTTGCGCATGCAGCTCGCCCTGGCCGAAAACGACACCAACACCCTGGAGAAGCATCGCCTGAAGGTGGTTGAGATCGCCATGCTGCTGGAGGATAAGGCGACCATTCCGATGGTTAAGGCGCAGTTGAGTTACCTGGCTGCACTTCAGGAGACCGGTTTCTGGGAAGGACTTAATTTAGAGATGCTGGAGGAGATGCGCCTGCGCCTTCGGGATCTGGTGCCTCACATCGACAAGAAGAAGCGCAAGATCGTCTACACCGACTTCAAGGACGAGGTTCTGGGGGTGCGGGAGCCCGAGGCCGTTTATATGCCCAGGATGACCGGCGCCCAGTATGAAAAGAAGGTCAGGGACTACCTGCGCAATCATCTGAACCACATCGTGATCCATCGCCTGAGAACCAACCAGCCGCTGACCGAGACGGACCTGAAGGGATTGGAGCAGACCCTGTGCGAGATCGGCGAAGAAGACGGCCGGACCTTGCTCAGTAGTTTGCTGGCCCGCAGCGGCGCCCCTTCACTGGCTTGGTTCGTGCGCAGTCTGGTCGGTATGGACCGGGCGGCGGCACAGGCCGCATTCTCGCAATTTTTAAACGACCGCAGCCTCACCGAACCGCAGATGCGCTTCGTGGAGACGATCATCGACCAGCTCACCGCCCGCGGCGTGATGGAAGCCTCGGCGCTCTACGAACCTCCGTTCAGCAACCTGCACGCCGGGGGGCCGGATGCGCTGTTCGCGGGCAAGAATAAGATCATCGACGGAATCTTCGGAGCGTTGAAAGACGTTCAGGTCGGATTGAAGGGGCAGTTGGGATAAAGGTATCGTGGATTGAGGTTCGCCGATCGCAGAAGGGTAGAGAGCCATAGGATGGGAAATGAGTGATATCAAGTTGTTCCAGATTTTGAAAGGCGGGGTGCAGGAACTTGAAGGGCGCGCTGCTTCGGTTGAGAAGTCGTTGCAGGCCCAGATGGAAGCTCATCTTGAGGCCTTCCTTGGGGTTCGCTTTCTCGCCACCGAATACTCCACCGGAAAGACCCATGGCGGTCGGATCGACACCCTGGGGATCGATGAAAACGGTTGTCCGGTCATCATAGAATACAAGCGGGCCATGAACGAAAACGTCATCAACCAAGGCCTCTTTTACCTTGATTGGCTGATGGACCATAAAGCGGAATTCACCCTTTTGGTCATGGAGAAAGTGGGCAAAGAGAGCTCCGACGCCATTGAATGGTCAAGCCCGAGACTCCTTTGCATTGCCGGGGATTTTACCAAGTACGACGAGCATGCCGTGCAGCAGATCAACCGAAACATAGAACTGATTCGCTATCGGCGGTACGGGGACGACCTGCTGCTTTTGGAACTGGTCAATGCGACAACGGCAGTTGTTGCGGTATCCGACGTGCAAAAGCCTGATAAGCAGGGGAAGAACCAATATAAGACTGTGACGGAATATCTGGCCCAGGCCAAACAGGAACAGAAAGACCTGTATGAGGAAATAAAGGCGTATTTGCTGGCCATGGGGGATGACGTACAGTTTAAGGCGCTGAAATTTTACTTCGCTTTTAAGCGGATCAAAAATTTTGCCTGTGTTGAGGTGCACCCAGGCACAGGGAAGATATTGATTTTTGTTAAGGTAGACCCAGAGTCCATTGAGCTGGAGAAAGGTTTTACCCGTGATGTTTCAAATGTCGGCCACTTTGGTACCGGTGATTTGGAGATATCAATCGGCTCAATGAACGATTTTGAAAAGGCCAAGCCTCTTTTGCTGAAAAGCTACGAAGCGAGTTGAGAAGAGGCGGTGTAGGCGGTGTACGGGGTAATTTTTATTTGATGCAGTGAGACAACCAGAGAGAAGACGCCATGAACATAGAAGTATACTGCGACGAGGCATATCCTGACCTGCTATCGTCTCAATCCAAGCAGGCAAAGTATATGTTTATAGGCAGCCTCTGGCTGAAAGGTGAAGATCGTGAAAGATTTAAGGCAGCCATCCACGAACTACGTGATCAATACAAGGTGGGAGGAGAGTTCAAGTGGAACAAGGTTTCCCCTTCGCGAATCGATTTTTATAAAGATCTTCTACACTGGTTCGTCGCGCAGGGTGAAGAGCTACGATTTCGCTGTATTGCCATTGATAGCAACCAAGTTGACCTGCTGCACTTTCACGGTAATGACCAGGAATTGGGGTTTTACAAATTCTATTACCAGTTGATTCACCACTGGATTCACGAATGTAACGACTACCGAATTTTCTGCGATTTTAAAAGCAACCGAAGGCGAGATCGTCTCCATGTTTTACAGCGATGTCTTCAGAATTCTCATTTATCCGCAACTATCTCTTCTGTGCAGGCTATCCGTTCCAATGAGTCTGTACTCGTTCAGTTGGCTGATGTCTTGGTTGGGGTTGCCTCGGCTAAATTGAATAAAAAAATTACGTCCGGGACAGCCAAAGCCGAACTTGTTGAGCATTTTGAAAATGTTATTGGCAGGCCAATCGCCCCAACAACTCTTTGTGAGAAAAAATACAATTTATTTCGTATTAACTTTGGGGGTGTTTGGTAGTAATGGCATATCCTCCTTTAGTTAATTATCAGACAGAAATAGAGTATCAATCCCATTTTGAGCAATCTTATTGCCAAGGGCCAATCATGACTTTTGATGGTATCCCTGTTCGGTTCAAAAGGGATGATTTCTCTCATGCATTTTTCGAATCCGTGCATGCAAAGGATGATACTTTCTCGCGGCAAAGGGCAGAGCGGATCGAATGGATCAAAGCAGCATTACAAGATCCACAGAGTGAAAGATATATTGGTTGGGATAACAGGAGAAAAAAATACGACGGGCAAAGAAGAGTGACTGTCGTGATGGGAAATTACGTCGTAATTATTGCCCTTAACAGGCAGAGAGATAACGCAAGGTTTATTACGGCATATGTTGCAGACAGCGGACGCACAATAGGAATGATCAGAAAGGGCCCGAAATGGGCATAAAAAAACCGCTGATTCGCCAGGCTGGCTCAGCGGAGGCCTTTTTAGATTCTACTACCACTGGTAGAGAACAAAAATACTGTTACACAGTTTCTGGGCGTTGTCAATAGGGAAGGAAATAGGAAAAAGTCAGCAATGTTGGATAATCCCTTGATATTTCTGATAAGCCCGTCCGGATTTGAACCCCTGACGCTGCGAAGGAAGCGTGGTGGTAGTGTGGAGTAAGGGGCAATTTTTATCCTGGACGCAAACTTGTGTTGCCGGCGGAGGGCGCTCTTTTAACTTTAGATAGTCCGTTCTTCACCTCTTCTGAGACCTGGAGTTGCTGATGGAGACCGTGTTGATGGTTGTCGATTTCCACCTGGCCGGTTGCCGGTCGCTGAAGGAAAAACGCCATCGCCTGTCCGGCATCCGGGACAGGTTCGGGAAGGTGAGCAATGTGGCGGTCTGCGAAAGCGATTTTCACGACTCCCTCCAGCAGGCCCAGTGGTCCTTTGTCGTCATCGGCCTCAGCCGGGCAAAGATCGATCAAACCCTGGCCGGAATCGAGCAATTCCTGCAGACCGGGGTCGATGCCGCGATAATCGGGGTTGAGGTGCAGGGCAAATAGATCAGGGGGGGCGCGGGAGCCGTCCGGCAGGCAGGCCGGGTTGGTTGTGAATTTTTTCTCCCCGGCCCGGCCGCGGGTTCCTTGCCCGGGGCTGGGAGGAGATACCGGCAAATACCTCGGCGCGGAGACAAAGATCCCTTGTTGCCGGCGGTGGAATGTACTATAGTCACCTGAAATCATCAGGGCGATTAGCTCAGCGGGAGAGCACTGCCTTCACACGGCAGGGGTCACTGGTTCAATCCCAGTATCGCCCACCATTGTGTCCGGAGCACGGGTGTGAATCTTGATCCTCCCCAAGGCTCCGGAGCCTTCCCGGCGAACCTTTTTCACCCCTCTGCCTACGGGGCAGGCTCAAGCCCCCATCCTCCGCCCCTTCTTGACATTCCCCTCATCCACTTTCTTCCGTACCCTGCCCGCAGTGAGGTTTGAAAACCTGCCGCAGCTTTATTTCCCGAAATCGGGTAAGCTGTACCCTCAAATCCGGGAGCGTGGAAACACCCCCTGGGCGTTGTTCGCCTGACTCGCCGGGCAAAACAAATGAATCTGCCCATCCTGCATGCGCGCCCCATGGTCTGGTCATGGCGCTGATGGGTTCAGATAAGGATCCGCGCATGACCTCCATTCTAAAGTGCCCGGTTTGCCGGAAACCGCTGCTGCCCTTCGCGGCCGGTTACCGGTGCGCAGCCGGCCACAGCTTCGATGCCGCCCGCCAGGGCTACGTGAACCTCCTTCTGGCCCACAGGAAGAATTCCAAGGTGCCGGGGGACGATCCGGAGATGATCGCCAGCCGGAGGCGTTTCCTGGACCAGGGTCATTACTGCCGGATTTCCGACCTGCTCAATCAGGCCATCGGTGAACTCCTCGCGGGCCTGCCGCAAGCCGGCAGGCGCAGCGTGCTGGACGCCGGCTGCGGGGAAGGCTTTTATCTTGAGCGTCTCAAATCCGCCCTGACCTTGGCGGGCGCGGTCCACCCGGCCATTGATTATTACGGGGTGGATGTTTCCAAGTTTGCGGTGCGCCAGGCCACCCAGCGCGACCGGGGCATGGCCTGGTTCGTGGCGAGCATCAATGATCTGCCTTTTCTCGATGGAGGACTTGACATCGTGCTCAACGTCTTTTCCCCGGCCAATATCCCGGAGTTTGCCCGGATCCTGAAGGCAGGCGGCAGCCTCGTTTTTGTGAGCCCCGGCCCCAGGCACCTGAACGGCCTGCGGGAGATCATCTATCCCATCACCAGGGAGCATGAGGCGCCCTCCATCACCGAAAAGGCAAAGGAGTTTTTCTCTCCGCCGGTGGTGTCGCGGATCACCTACCCCCTCGAACTCATCGGCAGCCGGACGATCATGGACCTTTTGGCCATGACGCCCTATTTCTGGAACATCGACCGGCAGACCCACGCCAGGGTGGCGGCGCTGGACCGCCTGGCCCTCGATGTCGACGTGGAGATCCGGATCTTCCGAAAAAGGTGCGGGGCAGGGGGGGGATTGACGGGAAACTTGACTTTTTCTTGACCGTTCCGGTGGATTCGCGGAATAAATTATGGTTTCTCCGCGCTGGGCGGAGTTTTGCCCCGATGGGGTGGAGTGTGCAAGGATTTTAAAGAGGAGAACATGGAGTTTTTCGAGTTTGCCGAGGTTCTGACAAGCGAGGAGGGGATCAGGAGCAGGGTCACCATCGAGACGCTTCCCCTGTATTGCGAGGATATCGAAGAGGTGGACGAGGCCGAGGAGCTGGGCCGGGTGATCTACTTTCGCCACTGGGGCCGTTTTCACATCGCAAGCGCCAATGTCCTTGGCGGGGTGCGCTTCTGGGTGCCGGACTGCCCCAACGCCCTGGCCTGGACCGTGACCACCGGCCATCCGCCATGCCCGGAGAAGATCGTCCTCCACGCCACCATCAACCGCCTGGAGCACAGCCCGGACTTCCTGGCGGCGACCAAATCGTTGCTCGCCACCCTCAAGGCCGGTCTGGAAGGAAATTTCGCAAGCGAATCCAGCCAGGTCCCTGCCAAGCCCTTCCGCATCCCCTGTCTGTAAAGCTGCTTTTTCGGCAATTCAGGCCAGGGCCTTTTTGAGCGGGCACTCTGCCGCCACCTCGCGTCCTTGGCGATAGGCCGCAAGCAGCGCCACGGATTGGGCGGCGAGCTCTCTGCGCACCTCTCTTCTCCTGCCCTTTACCCTGGCGATCCGCATGGAATCATAGGCCGTGGTCGCATGCCGCAGCCAGGCGATGACCGCAGCCTCGGCGCGCCTGGCCACCGGGATGCGTTCGGTCCTGGCCACGGTGCCGCTGCCCACCGGGGTGGCGTGGCTGGTGACTTTTTCGGCCAGCAGCTCCGCCTCCTGCCGGTAGCGCGGATGAAAGGCGAGGAAGGCTTTCACCGCGTTAAAGAACTCCCCTGCATATGCTTGGTTTTTGGCCGCCCGCCGGGCCAGATCGCTTTCCCGCCGTTGGGCGTAGGCAGGGGTGGCCCGCTTGGCCGCAACCTCCTCTTGGGCCGCGAGAATATCGTCCTTGTCGGCCCAGATCCCCGTGGCGATCAGCCGCCGGCCTTTTCTGACCCGCACGACCCAGGTCGGCCCCTTGGCCTTGATGCTTCTGGTGATCGCCGCGTCGCCGGCCGGGAGAAAGGCCCAGTTGTCGGGCGGGTTGAGCGGGTCGCCCGCCTCGGAGAGAACTGTTCCTTCCCCGCGGCCGGGCCGCACCATCCGATGTATATGCGTCATAATCTCTGGGTTGCTTCCTTCATTGCTGCATTTTTTTGAAGGCCTGGGCTTGTTGTCTTGAGACCCAGCCCGGTAAACTTGCCATTTGACTTAGGTCAAGGCCGGGCAGCAGCCGAGGCGGTAGAAAGAGGGCTGAGAATCTTGGCTTGCAATTGTATCCGCATCCTTAAAAATCACGGAGGGAAAAATGAGGCGTTTTTTTATGTGCTGTCTTGCCTGCTTACTGTTGGCTGGGCCGACTTTGGCGCTGGCCGGAAAAGAAAACCCCGTTGCCGCTCAACAGGAGGTTGTCAACCTGAGGCAAGCGATTCAATATTCCGACCAGGCATTTGTGAAAAAGCCGATCTTTACCGGCGAAAACTACCTCATCATTTTGTTTGCCTTTGCGAAAGGCCAGCGGCTGGAGGCCCATACAGTCCCGGTCGACGCCTTTGTGCAGGTCCTGGAAGGGACCGCCACGGTAGTGATAGACGGGAAAGAGTATGAAGTGGCGGCAGGCGAAAAGATCTCCTTGCCGAAGAATCTTCCCCACGCTCTTGCCGCAAAGGAAAATTTCAAGATGCTGCTGGTGAAGTGATTAGGCGCTCATGGCTGCCTGCTCTGCGCTGGCCTTTGGCGCAGAGCAGGTTTCTGTCCTAATGCGGCCTTGTTTTCGGCATCTCCTCTCTGGCTGTGCCCCCCTTGCCCCCTCCTTGACGAAATATCCTTCCTCCCGCCAGCCCGAGCTGTCGTTGACCATTTTCCCCTTCCCATCACCAGCGTAGCGCGTATTCCCTTTTTTACACCCCCCTGAATTGTGCAAAAAACGCGTCTTGTCGCCCATGCCTTTCAGTCTGCTTCATCTGTTAGGAGATGGTTAGGCGAAGATTAAAAATCAGCAATATCGATCAAAATGCTTGACAGGAAATCCTGACAATTATAAAAGGGTGAAAAGTAATCATTATCAAATAGTGTGAATTCTATTTTTCATACTCCATTGATTTTAAAGAATAAAAAAATAAATGGGAAATTTATGCTCCCGAATCGTCTAGTGGCTGAGGCGAAATGGAGTGCCTGTTCATAACGAATATTGCCTGGCAAAAAATGTGCAAAGGGGGTGATGGCGGAGGGGGGAAGGGCAATTATTGGACAGGGCATGATTTTTAAAAAACTAACTTTTTAATACCTTTAAGGAGAACACCAATGATGAAGAAAATTATTTACGCAAGCGCCTTGCTCGGCGCCACGGTTTTGGCCGGTTCCGCACTTGCCGCCCAGCAGGGCGGGGGAGCACAGCAGAGTGACATCGTGCGCCTGGGTCATATGATGTACATGGACGTGGATTTTTCCTACAACTCCACCCAGTCCTGCCAGACCTGCCACCATCCCCGCTCCGGCTTTGCCGACCCCACCAACAGCCAGGATCCCTTTCACACCGTGGTTTCCACCGGTGCGGACGGGGTGAGCAAGGGCGGCCGCAACGCGCCGACCTCTTCCTATGCCGGCTACAGCCCGGCCCTGCATAAGGATCCCGCAACCGGCGCCTGGGTGGGCGGCATGTTCTGGGACGGCCGCGCCACCGGCCTTACCGAGAACCTGGCCGATCCTCTGGCCGAGCAGGCCCAGGGGCCGCCATTGAACCCGGTGGAGATGAACATGCCCAGCGCCGCCGCCGTGGTGGAGGCGGTGCGCAACTCCCGGTACGCCGACCTCTTTATCCAGGTCTTCGGCGCCAATGCCTTTGCCAATGTCAGCGAGGCCTACGACAACATCGCCCGCGCCATTGCCGCCTTTGAGCGGTCAAACTCCGTGCAGCGGTTTGCCTCCAGCTATGACGCCCGCACCCTCACTGCCCAGGAGTCCAACGGCCTTGCCCTTTTTGAGGCAAACTGCAGCAAGTGCCACGCAACCACCCCGGCCAACGGCGCGCCTGTCGCCTTGTTCACCAACTACAGCTACGAGAACATCGGCGTGCCGGCCAATCCGCTTTTGGCAGGCAACCCCACCGACCTTGGCCTGGGCGGTTTCCTGGGCGATGCGGCCGAGAACGGCAAGTTCAAGGTGCCCACCCTGCGCAACGTGGCCCTGACCGCCCCTTATGGCCACAACGGCTACTTCCCCACCCTGAAGGACGTGGTCAGCTTCCACAACTCCCGCGACACCGGCAACTGGCCGGCGCCCGAGGTGGTTGAGAACCTGAACACCACCGATGTGGGCAACATGGGTCTGAGCGACGCTGAAGTCGATGACATCGTCGCCTTCCTGGCCGCACTCAGCGACAGATAAACGGCAACAAGAAAACTCCTTTCTCCTTCTTGCCGCGAGGGGGATATCCCGGCTTTAGCCGGGATATCCCCCTTTTTTTTATTTACGATGCAAGATGGGCCTTTCCCATTGGCACACAGCCGAGCAGCACAGCATTGGCCGAAAAGGGGCTTGCACTGTTTGAGGCGAAGCCGAGTTTGCAAGACCCCGGGCAATGCGAGCAGCGCAGGGAAGGGCGAAGCCCCAAGTGACACCGGGGGCCTTTTCTTTTGGTTCGTTTTCTTTGGGCAAGCAAAGAAAATGAACATAAAGCTTACAAGTTCTTTTTCTGATTGTCTCGGGAGTATTTTTTCCATCCTCCAGAGGATCAATCACTCTTATTCTTTGCTCTCCTCTTCTCCCTCGGGCTGCTCCGCCTTCTGTCCCTTTTGCTGCCGGTCGGCAGAAGGCAGAGCAAGAGCCATGACCACGCCCTGGCTGGAGAGGACCAGCATCCGCGGTTCGCTCTCAATCCGTACGGGCTGGGGCAGGATTCGCTGCTGGAGGAGCAACTGCACCTGACGGGGGGTGAGATTCACCCCTTTATATTCCGGCGCAAGGACAAAGGGGCAGCCCTCTTTCCAGCCCGAGCAGCCGTAGGCGCGGTTGCCCTTGACCACCTCCCGGCCGCAGAGCGGGCAATTGCCCCAGCGGCTGGAGTCCACTTCTTCCGCAAGGCCCCTGGCAATGAGGGTGCGGATGTAATTGGAAATCCCGCCCATGAACTCCTCTGGCCCAAGCTGGCCGCGCTCGATCTTCTTCAGCTTCTCCTCCCACTCGCCGGTCATCTCCGGCGATTTGAGGAGCGGGTCCCGGATCAGGGCGATGAGGCAGCGGCCCATGTCTGTGGCAAGCAGCTGCTTTTTTTCGCGGCGGATATAGTTGCGGCCAAGCAGGGTTTCGATGATGGCGGCCCGGGTGGCCGGGGTGCCGATGCCGCGTTCCTTCAAGGCCTCGCGCAGGGTATCGTCCTCCACCAGTTTGCCCGCCGCCTCCATGGCCCCGAGCAGGGAGTTTTCGGTGAAGTGCTTGGGCGGGGCGGTCTTGCCCTCGCGCAGGGTCGGCTCATGGGGCCCTGATTCGCCCGGCGTGAAGGCCGGCAGGCTCTGCTCCTCGCCCGGGTCCGGCTCTGCCTTTTTCGCGGCAAAAAGCGCGCTCCAGCCCGGCTCGATCACCTGGGTGCCCTTGGCCTGGAAGCTAACCTCGTTGCTGAGCCCGTCCACGGTGGTGATCTTCTTGAGGCAGACCGGATAGAAGGCGGCGATGAACTGGGTGGTGATGGCCTCGTAGACGAGCTGGTCGTTGGCCGGGAGATTGCGAGGAATGACGCCGGTGGGGATGATGGCGTGGTGGTCGCTCACCTTGCCATCGTCGATGATCCGCTTGCTGAATGGCAGCTTGCCCAGATTGAGGGGCGCGATTGCCTCGGCGCGGATGGCCTTGAGCTGCTCGAAGATCTTGGGGATGCGCGGCTGCAGATCCTTGCTCAGGTAACGGGAATCGGTACGCGGGTAGGTGATGAACTTCTTTTCGTAAAGGTTCTGGGCGGCGCTCAAGGTGTCGGCGGCGGAAAGGCCGTGCGCCTTGTTGATCTCCCGCTGCAGGGTGGTGAGGTCGAAGAGCTGGGGCGGCTGCTCTTTCTTCTCCTTGCCGGCCACCGCGGTGATGGCAAAGGGCTGGCCCATGATCCTGTCGAGCAGGGCCTGGGCCTGCTCCGGCTTTTCAAAGCGTTTGCCCGTGTACCTGAACACCACCTCCCGGTACTTGCTGGTGAGCTCCCAGAAGGGCTGGGGCCGGAAGTGGAGAATGGCGTCGTCCCGCTCCACGATCATGGCGAGAACCGGGGTCTGCACCCGGCCGATGCTCCAGAGCACCCGGTCCTGGCCGCCGCCGATCCGGCCGTGGCGCACGGTATAGTAGCGGGTGGCGTTGAGACCCACGATCCAGTCCGACTCGCTGCGGCAGCGGGCCGCGGCATAGAGGGGGTCGTAGTCGTGGCCGTCCTTGAGCTCCTTGAAGGCCTCGGAGATGGCGTCCGGGGTGAGCGAGTTGAGCCAGAGGCGGCGGATGGGCTTATCCTCGCAGTTGCACATGGCCAGGATGTAGCGGAAGATCAGCTCGCCCTCCCGGCCGGCGTCCGTGGCGCAGACGATCTCTTCGGCCTCTTTGCAGAGGGATTCGATCACGGCAAACTGCTCCGCCACCCCCCGGTTCTTGATCAGGGTCAGCTTGAACTCTTCCGGGACAAAGGGCAGGGTGGCAAGGGACCACTGTTTGAGGGCCGGCTCGTAGTCGCCGGGCTCCTGGAGGGTGACCAGATGGCCGAAGGCCCAGGTGACCGCGCAGCCGCGGCCCTCGATATAGCCCTTCTTCTTGCCCCTGATCGTAAGGACCTCCGCAATGTCCCGCGCCACGGATGGCTTTTCTGCGATGATGACTTTCATGGTACGATTTTCTCGCGCTCGTTCCTTTCCGCATGTTGCAAAGGAGACAGGATTCTGCTCCTGCCGACCTTTCTGGTACCCCAAGGGCCGCACCATAAACCGAATTTCCGGCAGACGCAAGCAGGGGCGAGGGGCAAGGAAAGAGCAGTCCGCCTGTCGCGGGGCGCGCAAAGAACAAAACTATCTCGCGACCATGAAAAAGAGTCAGGACCAAAGCTGGAAAAACCGCTTACGCCAGATCATTTTCGAGGCGGACACCCCGGCCGCCAGCTTTTACGGCATCGTCGATCTTCTGGCCGTTATCCCCACCCATGTAAGCATCCTCATCCCGGGCAGCCAGTCGCTCATCGTGGTCAGGATTCTGCGTCTGCTGGGTGTCTTCCGTGTATTTACGCTGGGCGCCTATCTCAGCGAGGCCACCATCACCATGACGGCCCTGTGGGCGAGCTTGAAAAAGATCAGCGTCTTTCTCTCCGCCGTACTGACCACCGTCGTCATCATCGGTTCCCTGATGTATGTGATCGAAGGGAAGGCGCACGGCTTTACCTGCATCCCTCCCGCGATCTACCGGGCCATCCTCACCCTGACCACCGTGGGCTATGGCGATATCCTGCCGCAAACCCCGCTGGGTAAGGCCTTGGCCTCGGTGGTGATGGGGCCATCGGCTACGGAATCATCGCGGAGCCCACCGGCATTGTCTCCGTGGAGATGGGCAGGGCCGCCGGGAAGGGTGTTTCCGCCCAGGCCTGCCCGCAATGCCCGGCAGAAGGCCATGCGCAGGATGCCAAATTCCGTAAGTACTGCGGGGCGGTGCTCTAAGAGAGGCCAGGCGGGGGCTTTGCCCTTATGCCATTAAAACCTGTTCATCTTGTCCGTAATCCGGGTGGCTTTTTCGCATTGGGTGCCCTGTTTGGGGTTGCAGTCGATGAGAATACCCATCACCTTGTCTGCGGTCTTGTAGCAGTGGGCATCCTCCAGCCGGCCCAGGATTTCGCCCATCAGCTTGTTGAATTCCTGACATTTTTCAAAATCGGAAGAGGCGCGTTGGTGCAGGTCTGCTGCCTTTTTGAGGTCTTCCTGGATATCTTTGGGAATGGTTTCCGCCATGGCTTGGTCCTTTGCTGGCCGGGAAAATTGTGGATAAGCGCCTAATGTAACCGGTTGCCGCTGATCTGCCTCATCTTTTTCGCTGAGAAGGAAGAGGAGAATGCAGGCTGCACTGCTTTTTCTCCTGCGCCGGACCGTCGGTCTTTTGTATAATGCAACAACCGGGATTTATTTCCTCTTCCCATTGCCCGGCACGGAGACAATCACCCGCGTACGCGGCTTGTTGAAGGCTAAGGCCCTCTGCCGCAACGGAGCACCATGCAGATCTACAACATAATCGCAGGCAGTATCCTGCTTCTCTTCGGCAGAAAGTTGTTCTGGCTTTTTCTCGGCCTTGCCGGCTTTCTGTTCGGGATGGAGATGACGCCATTGTTTTTTGCGCATCAAGCGCAGTGGCTGCAACTGGCCATTGCCCTGGGCATGGGCTGCCTCGGCGCAGGGGTGGCAATCCTTGCCCAGCGCCTTGCCTTTGCCGTTGCCGGTTTCTTTGCCGGCATGTACCTGGCCTTGGCTGTGGTCCATTTCATTGGCCTGCCAGACAGCAATATTGTGTTTCTCATCACCTTTGCTGCAGGGCTGGTCGGTGCTATTCTCGCGACCGTGATCATGGATGAGGCGATTACCATTCTTGCCTGTCTGCTGGGAGCTGGCGCGATTGTCGGCGAACTGCATGTCGGGCTGTTCATGAAGATGCTGGCCTTTGTCATCCTGGCCTGGGCCGGCTTTTTGTTTCAAAAAAAAATCCTGACCATAAAAAGAGAGGGATAGGCCGCCGGCGGGTTTGCCGGACAACTTCTTCCCCCAAACACGGTGATCGTATGGGCAGATACCTCCTTGCCAACTGGAAATCCCACAAAACCTTGGCAGAGGCTGAGGCGTGGCTTGAAAAATTCCGGCATAGCTATCGGCCTGCGCCAGGGCTTAAGGCGATCATCGCCCCGCCTGCGCCATTTCTTATCCCCCTGTGGGAGAAGCTGCAAAAAATGGAGATCGCCGGTCTGGCCCTGGCGGTGCAGGATCTCTCCCCCTTTCCCTTGGGTTCCTATACCGGCGGGGTTGCGGCCGCCATGGTCAGGGATTTTGCCGATTACGCCATTGTGGGCCATTCGGAGCGGCGGCGCTACTTCCATGAGACCCACCAGGAGATCGCCAACAAGGTGAGCGAAGCTCTGACTGCCGGCATGACGCCGATACTCTGCGTGGACCTGCCCTATGCCAGGCAGCAGCTTGCCGCCATCGACGAAAAGGAGGCGGCAGGGCTTATCATCGGCTATGGGCCGGTTGAGGCCATCGGCATTGATGCTGCGCAATCCCTTGCCAAGGCAAGCGAGGCCATTGCCGCCATCCGGGCCATGGCGCCGGGCAGGCCGATCCTCTATGGCGGCTCCATCAACCGGGAAAATGCCGGCGCCTATGCCACCCTGGCCGGGCTCAACGGCTTGATGGTCGGGACTGCCAGTCTGGAGCCGGAGGAGTTTGCCGCCATCGGCAGCGCCTTCGCCTAGCCGGCGCTTGCCTGGCAAGCCGGGGAGGTGGTTTGCTTTGACAAGCTTCTTTTGCTCAACCATAATTATCAGAAACGTATCGTCTTACGACCAACCTTTGTTGCGAGGTGAAGGTATGGACAGGAGAGAATTTCTCAAGCAGGTGGCCCTGTGGTCTGCCGGCCTCAGCGTCAGTATCCCCCATTTTACGATCGGCGAGACCTTTGCCGCCGAGGGCGCGCCGCCGCTTCTGAGCCATGCCACCGGCAAGGAGTATGCGGCCCTGGTGGAGAGGGTGCTTGCCCCCTTGGGCGGCATGGCCAGGTTCGTCCGCCCCGGCGACCGGGTGGTGGTCAAGCCCAATATCGGCTGGGACCGCAGCCCGGCCCAGGCGGCCAACACCCATCCCCTGGTGGTCAAGGCCCTGGTGGAGCAGGCGTTGGCTGCCGGCGCCGGCGGGGTCCTGGTTTTCGACCGCACCTGCAACGAGGAACGGCGCTGCTATGTGAACAGCGGCATCCAGGAGACCCTGGCCGGGATCAGGGACAAGCGGATCAAGGTTTTCCACCCGGACGGCCGCAAATATGTGCCGGTGGACATCAGCCGGGGCAGGGCGGTGAAGCGCCTGGAGATCTACCGGGATGCCCTGGAGGCGGACAGCTACATCAACGTGCCGGTGGCCAAGCACCATGGCCTGAGCCGCCTGACCCTGGGACTCAAGAACAGCATGGGGGTTCTCGGCGGCAACCGGGGCGCCATGCACCACAACCTGGGCCAGAAGCTGGCGGACCTGGCCACGGTTATCCGGCCCAAGCTCACCGTGATCGACGCCACCCGCATCCTCCTGGCCAACGGCCCCCAGGGCGGCGATCTCAATGATGTGCGGGTGCTGGACACCCTGGTCGCCTCGGTAGACCCGGTGGCGGCCGACGCCTATGCCACCACCCTCTTCGGCCTTGAGCCTAAGGAGATCGCCTCCACCGTGGCCGCCCATGCCCTGGGCTTAGGCCAGATGGATCTCAAGAAGATCAAGATCGTTGCGGCCTGAGCAAGAGATAAGCAGATGGCACAGAAAGGCAAAAAGGGGATTCCCCTCTACTACTGGCGGCGGCTAAGCCAGCTCATCTGCCTGGCCCTCTTTTTCTTCCTCTTTATCAAGACCGACTACTCGGGCAGCGATACCATCGCCTATGCGGTGAACATCCTCTTCCGGCTCGACCCCTTCCTGGCCCTGGCCGCCTCGGTGGCGGCGGGCTTTTTCATCGCCCTCATGCTGCCGGCCGCCGTTACCCTGCTGCTGACCCTGATCTTCGGTCGTTTCTTCTGCGGCTGGCTTTGCCCCATGGGCACCCTGCTCGACGGCTGCCACCGGCTGATTCAGCCGCAAAGTGAGGGGAGGGAGGGGCGCTACCGGGGGCTCAAGTTCTCTCTCCTGGGCTTTCTCCTGATGGCCGCCTGGTTCGGCCTGCCCATGGCCGGCTACCTCGACCCCTTTTCCGTCCTGGTCCGGGCCCTGGCCCTGGCCGTGGATCCGGCTGCGAACGCCCTGGCCACCACCTTTTTCACCCATACCTACCAGCAGGCGCCTGCCTGGCTGAACAATTTCACCGAGCCGCTCTATGCCTTTTTAAAGGCCACCATCCTGCCATTCAACCAGAAGTATCATGAGCTGGCCCTGTTCAGTTTAGCCATCCTCCTGGCGGTTTTTCTCCTGGAGCGGCTTGAGAGGAGATTTTTCTGCCGCAACCTCTGCCCCCTGGGCGCCCTTTTTGCCCTGACCGGTCGCTTTGCCTTCCTGCGCGGCAGGGCTGGGAGCAAGTGTGGCAACTGCCGCAACTGTCAAGAGGTTTGCCGGATGGGGGCCATCGATGGGGAGCGCAATATTTCGCCTGCGGACTGCAACCTCTGCCTCGACTGCCTCCACCACTGCCCGGGCAACAAGATCAGCTTCACCTTCAAAAGGCCGCAGCCGGCTCGGCCCGCCTTGGCCATTTCCCGCCGCGGCTTTCTGGGCTCCCTGGCCGTGGGCGCCATGCTGCCCTTTGTCCTCAAGGGCAGGACCTTGGCCAGACAACCCGACCCCTTCCTGATCCGGCCGCCCGGCGCGCTGCCTGAGGAGGAATTTGTCGGCCGCTGCGTGCGCTGCGGGGAGTGCATGAAGGTCTGCATCGGCAACGGCCTGCAGCCCGCCTTTCTCCAGGGCGGGCTTGAGGGGATGTTTTCTCCGGTCCTGAAAGCCCGCACCGGTTACTGCGAGTACAACTGCACCCTCTGCGGCCAGGTCTGCCCCAGCGGCGCGATCCGGCTTCTGCCCCGGGAGGAGAAGAAGAAGGTGAAGATCGGCAATGCCTGGTTTGACCGGGACCGCTGCCTGCCCTATGCCAAGGGGATTCCCTGCATCGTCTGCGAGGAGCACTGCCCCACGCCGGACAAGGCCATCAAATTTCGGGAGGTGACGGTGGCGGACAGCCGGGGCGGGCAGGTGACGGTCAAGCAGCCATATCTCGTCGATGCGCTCTGCGTGGGCTGCGGCATCTGCGAGGCTAAATGCCCGCTGCCCGGGGCCTCGGCGGTGCGGGTCACCAGTGCCGGCGAGAGCCGCGACCCGGCCAAGGCCTTGCCTGAGACCGGAGCGGGTGGCTATTGACCCGGGGAGGAGGTGGAAATCAGCCGGCCAGCACCCTGTCGATCTCCATGGACAGATCCCCCACATTGAAGGGTTTGCTGAGCATGGCCGCAAAACCGTACTCTCGATAATTGGACATCACCGGGTCGTTGGAATAGCCGCTGGCCACGATGACCTTGGCGTGGGGGGCGAAGGCGAGCAGTTCCCTGATCGCTTCCTTGCCGCCCATGCCGCCGGGAATGGTAAGGTCCATGATGACCAGATCGATGGGCGTACCCGCTTCCAGGTGCGCACGGTAGAGCCGCAGGGTTTCCCGGCCGTCCGCGGCGAGGATCACCGTGTAGCCGAGGTGTTCGAGGACGTCCCTGGTGATGGCCCTGATCATCTCGTCATCGTCCATCACCAGGATTCTTGCCTGGCCCGCCGCCTTCTTGATTCTGACCATGGGTTCTTCGCTTATCTTTTCCCAGGGAGAGGCGGGGAGATCGATGATGAAGGAGGTGCCGATTCCCTCCTCGGATTCCACGGTAATCCGGCCGCCGTGTTTGGTAACGATGGAATGGGTGACGGCGAGCCCCAGGCCGTGCCCCTCTTCCTTGGTGGTGAAATAGGGATCGAAGATGCTGTCCAGCAGATGGGCGGGAATGCCGCACCCGTTGTCGCGGATGACGATGCGCACATAGCTGCCGGCATCTCCGTCATGCGTCTCCTGTCGGACATTCCGGCAGGAGATGTCCACCACCCCGCCGCCGGGCATGGCCTGGGCCGCGTTGAGGATGATGTTCTGGATAACCTGGCTGATCTGGCCCGAATCCACGGAAACCGGCCAGAGGTCTTCGGCCAGATGAAAATCGCCGCGCACATTGCTGCCCCGCAGGACGAATTCGGCCGAATCCCTTATTACCTCGCCGATGGCGGCCAGCTGCTTGACGGGTTCGCCGCCCTTGGCAAAGGTGAGGAGCTGGCCGGTCAGTTTCCTGGCCCTGAGGGAGGCTTTTTTCGCCGCTTCCAGCAGGGCGCGGGCCCCGGCCTCGTCGCCGGTCCGGCGCATGGCGAGATCGATGTTGCCCAGGATGGCGGCCAGGATGTTGTTGAAATCGTGGGCGATGCCGCCGGCCAGCACCCCCACCGATTCCAGTTTCTTGACCTTGAGCATGTCCGCCGCCATCCGGTTTTTTTCCGTTTCATCCCGGAAAACCAGGACCGCGCCCACCAACTCGCTCTGCTCGTTGCGGATGGGCGCGGCGCTGTCGGCGACATCCCGTTCCGTCCCGTTTCTGGCAATCAGCAGCGCCTGGTCGGTCAGCATGGCGACTTGTTCGGTCCGCAGCACCATTGCCACCGGGGTTTCCAGCGGGGTGCGGGTTTCGGCGTCAACCAGCCGGAAAACCTCCGCCAGAGGGCGTCCGGCCGCCTCGCGTTGCGTCCAGCCGGTGAGCCGTTCCGCCGCCTTGTTGAGCAGGATCACCCGGCCTTCGATATCGGTGCTGATCACCCCGTCGCCGATACTGCGCAGGGTGACCATCAGCCGTTCCTTTTCGGCGGCAAGCTCATGCTCGGCTCGATTGCGTTCCACCATCTCCCGATGGAGCTCTTCCACCGCCCCGCTCAGCTCCCTGGTCCGTTCCTCCACCCGGGCTTCCAGCAGGTCATGGCTCTGCTGCAGTTCCTCCTCAACCCGCTGGCGTCTGACGATTTCCCGCTCCAGAGGGCGGATGGCCATGAACCTCAGCAGGTACCACAGCACCATGCCGATGAAGGCCGTGACGGTCAGGGAGAAAAGGAGCAGATCCTGTTTGAACCGCTGGAGAGGCGCTTCGGACACATCCCGGTCCTTGGCGATCTCCAGGGTCAGGAGATGCCTCCCCTCGAAATGGATCGGGGTGGAGGCAAGGAGGACGTTGTCGGCGGGCAGCTCGCGCTTGAATTCGGCCAGGGTTTGGCCCTGGGGAAAAAAGGCGTGGATGGAGGTCACCTCCGGGGTATTCCGCCCCCACTGGAGAAGAAACTGCTCCACCTTGCCGAACTCCTGTCGCAGCATGGGTTCGACCACAAAGGCGCCGATCAGCTCCAGATCGTGCCGGGCCTTTTCATCCTGTTCCAGGGTGTGGTTGTGTTTTTCCCGCAGAAAGAAAAAACTGTCCAGCCCGACCAGGAAGAGGGCCAGGGCCAGCATGAAGGCCAGAAGGGTCTGTCTGTATTTCCCTGCGGAAAGCGGCATGGATCAATCTCCCGGCATGGGAGCGAGATTGCGGGCGATGTGGCGGAGTCCGTCGTAATCCCTGTCAGTGGCCGGAGTCATGCCGGTGGCGGTCTTCTGGATCGCGGTGAGCACCGCCGTATCCTTGAGTTGCAGCAGGGCGCTGCGCAGGCTCTCCACCAGGGGCGCGGGCAGTTTTTTCCCCGCCAGGAAGAGATGCTCGGGAATGGGCGGGCTTCTGGCCAGAATCCTTAACCCCCGGGACGCGTATTCATGGAAGACCTCTTCCTTCAGCCCGCCCGCGTCGTAAAAACCGCCCACCACCGCGAGGGCCACATCGTTGTGGGAATGAAGAAAACTGTAGCGGCTGAGCCGGTCGACGCCCAGTCCCGCCTCCCGCAGCATGTACCGGGGCACCAGGGTGCCCATGGTGGAGTCCTTGTCGCCGAAGGCAAAGCTTTTTCCGGCCAGATCCTGAATGCTTTTGAGGGGCCCGTCACGCCGTACCGCGATGACCCCGTGGAACCGGGCCTTGCCGTTGCCTTCCACCGTGGCGAGAATGGTTTTGCCGCCGTGGCGCTCGGTCAGCTGGACATAGGCAAACGGGCCGACAAAGGCAAGATCCGCCCGGTCCTCGCCCAGCCGCTCCTTGTGATCTTCGTAAGACGGAGAGATGCGGATCTCGATCTTTTGCCCGCTTTTCAGTTCCAGATAACGGGTGAGGGGGGTGAAGCGCCGCACCAGTTCCGGGGCGTGGAGATAGGGGTGAATCCAGAACTCAAGGGGAGGCTCCGCGGCCCGGGCCGGAGCAGGGGGCTGGATACAGAGAAAGAACAGCAACGGCAGCAGTCGCGCGGCGTACGTGGATAAAAAACTCATATGCATTCCCCACGGGGTTTACGTTCAGATCGTTAGCCTACAATGTAGCATGAACCGTTGCGAAATTAAATTTTTTCTTTCCGTTACAGCCAGTTGAATGCCATCTGTCGGCCGGATCCCGGCCAGGGCCGGCTTCTCCCGTTCCGGCCGGAACGGCGACCCGACTGAATCGTGAAAAATCCATGCCCTCCTTCCCGCCCGCCGACAAAATCTTTGACTTGTGCCGCCCGGATGCGCAATCATGGAGGCAGAGGAGAGGATCTCCTTTCCCATTCCTTGCAAGGAACAACAGGAAGTCATGAAAATCGACATTACCCGCGAGCCGCCCGCCGATATCTACCGGGATCTGGGCAAGTATTTCCGGATCTCCATCGCCCTGCTCTCCCTGGTGGCCTTCGGGCTGCTGCTCATGGTCTATGGGATGGTCCGGGGCGGTCCCCGGACCGAGCTTCTGGAGACCGTGTCCCTGATCCTTTTCGTCGGGCCGGGATTGCTCTTTTTTTACTTTGGCGGGAAGCTCAAGGCATACAAGGGGCTGGTGCCGGAACAGCAAAGAGAACTGGCCGCTCTGGGCCGCAAGCACCCCCAGGTCGCCGTTTATTGTTCGTTGGTGGCCAAACAGGGCCGGGCACCGATTTTCGCCGAGTACGAGGCCTGCAAGAAGTGGAAGTGATTCAGTGATTCAGAAAGGTCGGCAGGGAGCTGTTTCGTCCCTGCGGGCGGGGCGGGATAAAGAAGGGGGCCGCCCCATTGGCAGCCCCGTGTTTCAGGTATTGTCGACGATTAATGCTCCAGCCATTTTTCGAGCTTCCGCACCTCCTCATTGGTAAGGACAATCGAGAGCGGGCCGCGCTCGCCCTCGAGCAGCGCCATGGAGCGGTCAAAGAGGGTGCGGGTGTTGCCGAAACTGTGGGCAAAGCCCGCGGTCTCCAGGTCGGAATAGGCGACAGCCGCCTTGAAGTCGCGCAGGGCGTCTTCCTCGCAGCCGACCTCGCTCTCGATGATGCCCCGGGCGAAATAGGTCACTCCCCGTTCCTCGTTGAGGGCGATGGCGTGGGTCAGATCCTCCAGGGCGTCCTCGTACTCGCGCTTGCCGAGATGGGCAATGCCGCGGTAGTAGTAGCCGCGGTCGTTGCCCGGATCAAGAGCGACCACCGCGGAAAAATCATCGATGGCCTTGTCCGGTTCATTGGTTTTCAGAAAGGCCACCCCGCGGCTCAGGTAGGTCCTGACCGGGTCATAACCGGCTTCGTGGGCCTGGGTGAACGCCTTGATGCTTTCCGGAATGCGCCCTTCGATGAAAAAGTTCTGTGCTTCGTGGAAGAGTTCTTGGGTTGTCATGGCGAACCTCCTTCCCTCGCTGGGAGGGAGAAAGTATATTTTGTGCTGCCGATTGGGGAAAATCCCCCTTTATGTTATAAAGATAAGCATGATAATTTAATATTCAAATATCCAATTCAATGGATATTTGAATATTCCATCTCTGTCTGGCCGGGAAGACCACCGGCCCTGCGGACAAGGACTGGTCCTGGGGGCTGGCAGCGGGTATGATCAGGGCGATCCTGCTTGCCGGCCAACCTCTTCCAGCCTGCGGAGGTCAAGGACGATGAAGAACGGAAAGCGTCTCCTCGCGGTCATTGTTGTTGTCGCGGGGACAGCAGGCTGGCTTTTTCATTACTTCAGCGACAAGGAGGTGGTCAAGCGAAGGCTTGCCGCCATTGCCGTGGAGCTGACCAAGGAGGGGGAAGAGACTCCGGTGCAGATCGCCCTCAAGATGAAGCCGGTGAAGGATTTTTTCGCCCCCGCCTGCGAGGTGCTGGTGCCGGAGCGCAATTACCATGAGAGGCTGGAGCCGGGCATGGCGGTCCGTTATCTCATCATGTACCGCGCCCGCCATGCCACCCTGCGGCTAACCCTGGAGGAGATCCTGGTTACGATCCCGGCCAAGGGCCGGGCCGAGGTGAGCGTACTCGTCCATGTGGTCGCCAACCAGGGCCTGCCGGACCTTCTCGATGAAACCCATCGGCTGGAGCTTGCCCTTGAAAAGCGGGAAAAAACCTGGCTGCTTGACAAGGCCATCCTGCCCGAGGATCTGGTGCGGTACCGTTAGTCTGCCGAAACGGCCTTGGCAGCGGTTTTTTATTCCGGGGAAATCATATGATCGAAAAGTATGACAAAAAAGAATGGCATTGCCGCATGCTGGGCATGCCTGTTCCCTTCGGGTACTGCCGTATCATGCGGGAGGGGCGGCCCTGTCCGCGGATATTGGACTGCTGGTTCGAACTCATCCCCATCCGGCGCTTCATCGAGGAAAATTATTCGCCGGAAGAGATCCATGCCATCCTTGCCCCGCCCCAATCACGCCTGGACGCCATCGCCGAGGTGCTCAACCGGCGGCGGAAGGATGAGGATGGATAGGCGGCGGACAGCGGGAGAGGGGCGCGTAAATCTCCCCCGCCCTTATTCCGGCCCTGTCCTGCCGTCGGCAGCAGGTGACATCCTCGGTCCCCGTCGATTCCATGGCCAGGGCGGGGCCTTTTCCTGAAGAGAAAAAAGCAGATGGCGCTCGTGCAACTGGAAAATGTGAGCAGGGTCTACCAGCAGGGCAAGGTGCGGGTCCGGGCGGTGAGCGATTTTTCCCTCAGCATCCAGGCCGGGGAATTCAGCGTGCTCTGCGGGCCATCCGGCTCCGGGAAGACCACGATCCTCAATCTGATCGGCGCCCTGGACGAGCCCTCAAGCGGGAGAGTGTTCCTGGAAGGCCGGGATCTTGCCGAACTGGGCAGGAGCGAGCTGGCCAGGCTGCGTTGCCGGCGGCTCGGCTTTGTCTTTCAATCCTACAACCTGATCCCTGTCCTCACCGCCTATGAAAATGCCGAGTTTGTCCTGGCCCTGCAGAATGTGCCGGTTGCCGAGCGCAGGCGCCGGGTCATGGCGGTTCTGGCCGAGGTGGGCATGGCCGAACTGGCGGAGCGCAGGCCCGACGAGCTTTCCGGCGGCCAGCAGCAGCGGATCGCCATTGCCCGAGCCATGGTGCCCCGGCCGGCCATCGTGCTGGCGGACGAGCCCACCGCCAATGTGGATTCCGCCACGGCCGACGCCATTCTCGACCTGATGGAGCACCTCAACCGGAGCCAGGGCGTGACCTTTCTTTTTTCCACCCATGATCAGCGTGTCATGGCCCGGGCGCGCAGACTCATCCATCTGCGGGACGGAAGGTTGGCCGAAGACGAGGTGCGCGGGTGAATGGGAAGGGCTGGCGGTTTCTGCTCCTGGCCCTGTTCCTGCTGCCGGTTCGGCAGGTCGAGGGGTTCGGCCGCTGGCAGGGCGAAGAGACTTCCCTTGAACTGCGCGGCTTTTCAGGGCTTGGCGCCGCCTGGGCCAGGAACCCGGAAGACACCCCCTATTACGACAGCCGCGAGGATCTGCTTGCAAACCTTGAGCAGCGCTTTCTGCTGACGGCCGGGTACGGCGAGAACAGCCGGCTTGAGGCCAATGTCCTGCAGTATGTCCGCCATACTCAGACCCCGGCCTTTGCCGGCAGCCGCTTGACCGCAAGCGGCGTGGAACGCAGCGGCCTTCTTGCCTGGCAACAGCACGGGAGTGGCAACTCCCAGGCAAACCTGAGCGTCGACACCTTAAGCCTCCACCATGCGGCAGGGCCGGCCGAGTTCAGCATCGGCCGGCAGCCGGTGAACCTGGCCACCACCTTTTATTTTTCCCCCAATGATTTTTTCGCCCCCTTTGCGGCGCAGAGCTTTTTCCGGGCCTACAAGTCGGGAGTGGATGCGGCCAGGGCCGAGGTGCGTTTGGGACCCTTGAGCCAGCTGAGTCTGCTTGGCGTGTTCGGCTATGCGCCGGACAGCGGCACCGGCAACGGCTGGGCCAATCGGCCGGACTGGGACCGCAATTCCCTGCTGGGCAGGGTGGCGGTTGGCAGCGGTGGTTTCGAGTGGGCGTTTCTAGCCGGTTCGGTGCGGGAGCATCGCATTGTCGGCGGCTCGTTTGCGGGCGAGTTTCTTGATTGGCTGGGGATCAGGGCCGAGGGCCATTACGCGGCGCCGGAAAGGGATGGGCTTGCCAGCGGGTCGGAGCTGGCCCTCGGCCTTGAGCACCGCTTTGCCAACAGCCTGGATCTGCGGCTGGAACACTTCTTTCACGGGCAGGGCTTACGCAGCGGCGAGGACATGGCTTTCGCGATTCCGGCCGGCGATCTGCCGGAAGGGTATACGGGACGGCAGTACAGCGCCCTGGGGGCGGGCTACGAATTTTCCCCGCTGTTCAGCGGTCAGGCCATTTTTCTGAAGAACTGGAGCGACCATTCGCAACTGGTCAGCATCAACGGGGTCTATTCGCTCTCAGACGAGGCGGAACTGGCCTGCACCCTCTCCCTGCCCATGGGGAGAACCCCGGAGCAGGAGAGAGTGCGATCGGAATTCGGCCTGCTCGCCAGGATGGTGGCGTTGGAGTTCCGGATCTATTACTGAAGGATGATGCGCAGTCTATCGTGCAGCCGGACCGGCTGCATGCACCTCACGCTCAGGAGAAGCCGGATTTGGAAGAACAGCCGGACAGAGCCCCTGAGGGAATGGCGCTTGAGCCGTTGTTGATCCTGAAACTTCCTGCGGAGATGGTCTTCTTGACATTGGTGCTGTCGCACTGTTTGCAGCGGACCTCTTGGGCTCCCTCGGCGGAGGAGGCGATGATCTCGAACAGGGCCTTGCACTCCTGGCAGCGGTATTCATAAATAGGCATAGCGTTCTCCTCGTGAAAATGGTGAAAATGAAAACCCTATGGGGATTGCCGATGGGAAGTCGACAAATTCATTTATGAAAAGAATTTAAGCCTTTTCTTAAACTTTGTCCAGGGGAATTTTGCAAATGCCTGTCGGGAAGGAGGAGGCGGCGGCCTGGCGCCGCCTCCGGTTGCTCAGGCCTGGGCCGCCTCTTCGCTGTCGAGGTGGATGTTGCCCATCAGCTCGGGCGGGATCCGGCTGCGGATCTTCTTCACCGTGGAAAGGATGGTGTGGGCCGGGTAGTCCGCCCGGATCTCCTCGCTCTGGTCCTTGTAGGAGGTGAGGACGAATTTTTTGTCCTTCACGGCAAACTTGTGGCTCCAGTTGATCTCGATGGTCTCGGGATTCTCCTCGATCTGCACCTCGATCCTTTCGCCGGCCCGGGCCACCTGGATCGCGTCCATGTCCGTGACTTCAAGGAGCCAGGCATCTCCCGCCGAGGTCGAGAAGAGCACGAAGACGCCCAGGGCCATGACCGCGGCCTTCCTGGCCACGGCGCTTTCCTGGATCTTGGCGACCTCGCCCCGCACCGAGGGGATCGCCGGTTTGGCCGCGGGCGCAGCCGCGGTCTTGCCGAGGCAGCATCTCTTGTATTTCCTGCCGCTGCCGCAGAAACATGGATCATTTCTTCCTATCTTGATACCCATAGTGGCTTCTCTCTCTTCTGGCTTGTCGGTAAGTTCAGGCCCCTGTTCAGGGCCTCACTATGCCATGGCGGCAACGGTTTGTAAAGTCGGGCTTTGCCCTGCCCCTACAGGGCCGGTTCGTTCTCTTCGAGCACGGTCGGCGCCGGCGTCGTCCCCATCTTGACCACCTTTTCCTGGTCGCAGTAGTACTGGACCAGTTGGGAAAAGACCTGATCGCGGCCGCTGTATATCCGGTTGTTGCCGTTCAGGATCTGCTCCAGGGCCTCCTCGTAGCCGTCGATGCCCAGGATGTTCTCGTGGATGAAATTCGCCCCGCACTTGTCGTTGAGCAGAGTGTCCATGTAGCGGTTCACGTTGGCCCAGTAGACATGGTTGTTGCGGAAGTGCGCATTGTCGCGTCTGGCCTTGTCGATGTTGCGGTCCAGCATCTCCTGCAGTTCGCTCTGGAAAAGGTGGTTGTAGATGCGGCCGGCAATCTGCACCGGCGCATGTCCCGAGGTGCCGACGCTCTTGTAGCCGCCGCTGTTGGTGGTGACGGCGATCAGCATGGTCATGTTGCGGTCGGCGTGGGTCTGTCGGTTCCGATAGGGATTGAAATGGCTGATGAAGAGAGCCGACTTGTTCATGGGCGCCGTGCCGGTTTTGCCGGAAACCAGATTTTTGTGGTACTTGAACTCGGTTTTCATGCTGGAAGCGGTGCCGCGATTGCAGATTTCGTAGAGGACGCTCATCTCCTCCTCCCGTTCCTTTTTGGAGTCAAAGAGGGGAACGGGGGCGAATCTTTCATCCTGGTTCCGGTCGTAGATCGGCTTGCCGTTGATCAGCACCCGCTTCACGAAGGAGGGCTGGCGGTACTGGCCGTCGAGAAAGGCATTGTAGATCCCGAGCCATTGCTGCACCGAAACGTCCGAGGCGCCGATACCGAAGGGCCAGTACTTGGCATCCTCCTTGCTGTAGTCGAGCCCCACCTCGTCGAAGTCGAGGAGCATGGCGGTGCGCAGCTGGCTGTTGGTGTAAAGGCGGGCGAAGATGGTGTTGATGGAGATCACCTGCGCCTCCATCAGATCGTATTCCCTGCCCAGGGGGCGGGCGCCGCTGTAGTCATACCAGTTGCGCGGCAGCCACACCTGCCGGCCTTCGCTCTCCACGTACCGGTATTCGAGGGGCTTGTCGGCAAAGCGGCTGTGCAGCTTGCTGTTGTTCACCGTCATGGCATAGTAGGCGATGACGGGCTTGATCGTGGAAGAGGGGGTGATTTTCGCCTTCTTGTTCATCAGGTCGATGATGACCGCATCGTGGTTTTTCTCAGGCGGAGCCTCGTCCTCCAGGGCCTCGCTTTCCTCCCGGCTTTGCAGGAATTCCTTGCCGCCCACATAGGCAATGACTTCACCCTTCTGATCAACGGCGATGATGCCGACGTTGATGTGGCGCTGCAGGTAGTCCATGAAGCTCGCAAAATCGGTGTACGGCGGGGTCAGATTCCTGGAAAGATAGCGCTCCCGGTCGAGCTGCCAGGTCTGGGCGTTGTTTGCCTCCAGGATGCTTCGGTAATAGCTGCTTTGCAAAAATTCGTTGATGGTTTCCTTCATCTTTTCAATGAGGGCCAGGTCGACCCCGGTCTCGATGACCACGTCGCCCTTTTCGTCCAGGAGCAACTGGGTGCCGGAAACCTCCCGGCCGTTGACCTTGTAAGTCTGCGAGGTGACCTCCTTGATGACGTTCCAGGAGGTCCACTCCTCCTCGCCGTAGAGGGGCGAGCGGAAGTCCCGGAAGCCGATGCGGCGGATGGATTCCTCGTCGTCAAGCAGCCAGTTGCGGTATTGCTCTTCGGTGATCTCCTCCTGCTCCCTGAGATGGGTGAGGGCCAGGTTGATCTTGTTGATGGCGCTTTTGGCGTGGCCGAGGAGGGAAGGGGAAAGCTCGGCAAAGCTTCTGCCCTTGACGATCTCGTAGAAGGCGACCTGCCGGTTGTGGTTGGGGATGAAGGAGCCGATGGCGACCAGCTGCTGCATGTTCAGTTCTTCAAGATCCTTTTTGAAGTAGCTGCCGGCCGCGGCGGGAAAGCCGTAGATGTTGGCGCCCACCGGCACGGTGTTGATGTAGAAGTTCAGATTCTTTTCCTTGCCGAACTTGGAAACCATCATGTAGGCGATGATGATCTCCTCAAGCTTGTGGGCGATGGTCCGTTCCTGATTGCCGAGGATCTTCTTGGCGTTCTGCATGACGATGGTGCTGGCGCCGCGTGGAGTGCCCATGAGGGTATCCTTCACCGCTCCCACCAGATTCAGCCAGCTCACGCCCGGATGGATGAGGAAGGTATTCACATACCACGGGTTGTTGGGATGGGGCAGGAAGTAGTGGTCCTCGCAGGCGAGCAGGGCTTTTTGCGCCGATTCGGGGAGCTGCTGGGTTACCCGGCGCTTTCCGTAGGATTTGATGATGGTGCCGTTGCTGTCCCGGATATTGGCGGAATGGGCGTAGCTCTCCAGGCTGTCCGGCAACCGTTCGATGGGGGCGGTGTCGTACACCGAGCGGATCACCAGCAGCTCGATGATGTGCTGGGTGGGACCGGGGATATAGTTGATGAAAAGGAGGGTGAAGGCAATGAGGGCGCCCCACTTGAAAAAGCGCGGGATCCAGTAGGCGGTCCAGAAGAGGATCTTGTTGAAAGGGTTCTGCCAGGGGTAGACCTTGCCGCCCCGGCTTTCATCCTCAAGCATCTCCACGTACTGCTGATAACGGCCGGCCAGGCTCTTGCTCTTCTTGATCTTGCGGATGATCGTTTTTTCGTCCAGGCCCTTTTCGATATCCTTGTCGGAAAAGATATGGCGGTAGGCCTTGTATTTGATGGCCTGCTCCTTGGGGTCGAAATTTCCCTTTGGCGGGCCATGGGGTGCGGCTTTGGGCGGGGCTTTACGCGGAGATTTCGGTTTGTTGGCGTCGTTCACGGAAAATATTCTAAAACCTCTGGTTAGGCAAGCAGGCGCTGCCGGCAGTATTATGGCTGTGTGAAGCTGAGAAACAAAATGGTATAATACCTCACTTGAATAATTATTTCAGCACTCCTCTTTTGCAGTTTGGAAAGATATGAAGTATTTTCGGGCTGGGACCGATAGGAAGTGTAATCTTCTTCCCAAGGTCTTTCTGGACAGGTATCGGCTCCGGACGGAAAAATCTTGAGCCTCCTGTTCCCTTTCTGAGGATTCCGGATGATTTTTCAGTGTGACAGATGCCGCTACTCCGCGGAGGTGGAAGATCGCCATGCCGGCAAGGCGGTTCCTTGCCCGAAATGCAGGAATATCGTGGTGGTGGGCGGTGGTGCCGGCAAGGCCGGCGACCAGGGGCCGGCCGCCTTTGCCTGCTCTCAGTGCGGTTTTTCCAAGCTGGTTCCGGCGGTGTTCGCCGGCAAGAAGGTTCCCTGCCCGCGCTGCCACTCGGAAAAAACCGCGATCCGTCCGGTCGGGCCGCGGCGGGGCGCAAGCAAACTTCCCGGTTCCTTTTTCTGGCTGGCGGCTTTGCTCCTGGTGCTCGCCGGCCTTGCCGGCGGCGGCTATTTCCTTTTCGGCAAGGGCCGTGGCGCCCTGCCGAGCAATCTGCCTTTTTCCACCGCCGTCATTCCGGCTCCGGCCGCGCCGGCCGGCATCGTTGTCGATTCCCGGCAGACAGGGCAGGCGGGAACCCTGGCCGGCAAGGCGTTACGGAAAGCCAATCTCGCCGGCCAGGATCTGCGCGGCCGCAATTTCCAGAACGCCGATTTTGAGGGGGCGACGCTCAGCGAGGCCGATCTGCGCGGGGCAAATCTCCGGCAGACGAATCTGATGAATGCCGACCTGCGCGGCGCCGACCTGCGCGGCGCCTTTCTTTCCGGCAGCAGAATGAGCAGGGCGGATCTGTCCGGGGCCAGGCTTGCCGGCGCCGACCTGACGGAGGCGGATCTTTCCCGGGCCAACCTGCGGAAGGCGGATCTCGGTCAGGCGGTTTTTGCCCGGGCCATCCTTCTTGAAACCGATTGTTCGGAGGTTACGGCCGCCGAGGCGGATTTCAGCCAGGCAAGCCTGGCGAAAACCAATTTTTCCGGGGCGAACCTCAGGCTGGCCAAACTGGCGGCCACTGATCTCACCGCCACCATCCTGCGGAATGCCGACCTGGCCGGAGCCATGCTCAGCCAGGCGAACCTGAACAGAATGGACCTGCGTTCCCTCAAGCTGCCCAAGGCGGACCTCGGCAAGGCCATCCTCTATGGCGCCGATCTGAGCGGCGTCGATCTGGCCGGGGCCAGCCTGGCCGGCGCGGATCTGAGCACCGCGACCCTGACCGGCGCGGAACTTCCGGGTGCCATTGCCATCCAGGCCAACCTGCACGGGGCCATCCTCGATGGCATTCAGGCGGAGGAGGCTGATTTTCGCGGGGCGAATTTCACCAAGGCCAGCCTGGCCGGGGCGGCGCTTTCCGGGGCGAAGCTGCAGCAGGCCAATTTCACCAGTGCCAATTGCCTGAAGGCGAAACTGGGGAGGGCGGATCTCAGCGAGGCCAATCTCACCGGCGCCAACCTTGAGGAGGCGGATCTCGGGGGGCGGGCGCAGTTGAGCAACGCCAATCTCACCCGCGCCAATCTGCGCAAGGCGAATCTCGCGGGCGGCGATTTCGGCGGGGCAAACCTGAACAATACCAACCTCCAGGAGGCAAATCTCTCCCGGGCGAAACTGAGTCACGCCTATCTGAACAGGGCGGATCTGAGCAACGCCGATCTGACCAATGCCGATCTGGCCAATGCCGATCTCAAGGGGGCGAATCTTTCCGGCATCAACCTGGCCGCGGCCAAGGGCTTCGACCTGAAAAACCTGCAGACCACCGTGTTCAGCGACGCCAGGCTGACAAGCTTTGACCTGCGCAACGCCAACCTTGTCGATGCCAATCTTGCCAACGCCGATCTTGCCAACGTCGATCTTTCCAATGCGGATCTCACCAATGCCGTGTTGAAGGGCGCCGTTCTCCGGGAAGCGGATCTGCGCTGGGCCAACCTCACCGATGCCGACCTGAGCCAGGCCTCGCTGGTCGGCGCCAATCTCAATGACGCGGATCTGAACAGGACCAACCTGGACGAGGCGGATCTGAGCCAGGCCTCGCTGCAGAACGTCAAAAACCTGGACAAGGCGAAGAAGATCAACACTGCCAAGGGGTTTAGCGGTCCCGGTCCTGCCAGCAGTCTTGATTCCTCCGACCCGCCGCCGGCGGAGAGCAGGGTCGCCGCGAAGGAGCCGGCCGCGGCAGGCGCCGAGCGGAGCGTGAAGATCTGGGGGCTGCAGGTCGAGAGCGCCGGTCTGGTCCAATCCTCTTTCCGGCAGGTCTCCGAGCTGTCGGCCGCCTATGCCAACTTGAGCGACATCGAGGTCAATCTCATGAAGCATCAGATGTTCGCCGGAGGGCCGGACAATATCGCCGGTCAGCCCGGTGCGACCTTTGGCCTGCTCTACACGGTCAACTTCATGCCCGCGGATCAGGCCATCCCGGTGGCCGTCAAGTGGCTGGCGCCGGACGGCAAGCTGGCCAGGGTTTCGAGCCGGCAGATCAGATGCCTGCGGCGGCAGGTCGAGGCGTACACCATCCCGGAGAATGCGCGAAATATTTACGGGGCCTGGACCATCCAGTTTTTTTACAACGAGCGGAAGATCGGCGAACAGCGGCTGCTGGTGAAAAAGACCAAACAGCTGGAGGCGCGTTTTTCCGGCAAGGGGTCCCTGCTCTAGGGGGCTGTGCGTTCTTTCTCTTTCGTCGGCAGGGCGTTCATGATGCTCTCCGCCATGGTCTTGATGGAAATCGGCTTGAGAAGAACGGTTCCTATGCCATGGGCGAGGGCGCTTTCCTTGTCGCTGACTTCGCTGTAGCCGGTGGCGAGGATCACGGGCAGATCCGGGCGCAGGATTCGGCATTGGCGGGCCAGGTCGATGCCGGTGAGGCCCGGCATCACCTGATCGGTGAGCAGCAGGTCAAAGGCCAGGGGATCGGCGCGGAAGGTTTCCAGGGCCTGCCGGCTGCTGCTTACGGCGGTGACCGTAAAACCCAGTTTCCGTAAGATCCTCTCCCCCAGTCTTATCAGCATCTCTTCGTCGTCCACGAAGAGGATTCTTGCCTCCACTCCCAGGGAGTGGATTTCCTCCTGATCCGGAAAAACCACGGCCGGTTTGTCGACGGTGGGGAAGTAGATGGTGAAGGAGGTTCCTTCTCCCTCCTTGCTGTCCACCGTGATCACTCCCCCGTGGTTTTCCACGATGCCATGCACGGTGGCAAGGCCCAAGCCGGTGCCTTCCCCTTTTTTCTTGGTGGTGAAATAGGGTTCGAAAATCCGTTCCAGGGTGGCTTCGTCCATGCCGTGCCCGGTATCCGAGACGCTGAGCTTCACGTAATTTTCCGGAGCGAGCCCCATGAGAAGGCTGCCGCTGTCCTTGCGCAGATCCGCCTGTTCCAGTCCGATGGTCAGGGTTCCCCCTTTTTCCTGCATGGCATGATAGGCATTGGTGCAGAGATTCATAATGACCTGATGGATCTGGGTCACATCGGCGAGGATCGTGCCGCACTCTTCGCAGATTCGCTGTCGGATCTCGATGGTCGAGGGGATGGTGCCGCGGAGCAGTTTGACGGCTTCCTTGACCACGGCCTGGATGGCGAGCGGCTGTTTTTTGAATTCGCTGCGCCGGCTGAAGGTGAGGATCTGGCGGATGAGATCGCCGGCCCGCCGGCTGGCGGCAATGATTTCGGAAAGATTATTGTTGAGATCACTGCCCGGATTCGTTTCGAGTTTCGACAACTCGGCATAGCCGAGAATGGCGGTGAGAATGTTGTTGAAATCGTGGGCAATGCCGCCGGCCAGGGTGCCGATGGCCTCCATCTTCTGGGCCTGCAGGAGCTGATCCGCCATTTTTTTCTGGTCGCTGATGTCGCGGACCACCTCCACCGCGGCGATGATCGCGCCCTTGCCGTCGCGGACCGGGCTCACGCTCAGCTCGTAAAACATGTTTTCCTTGCCCCGGACCTCCACCATCTCAAACCAGTGGACCGCGCCGTCCTCGAAGCATTCCGGCAGGCCGCAGCCGGGACAGGGCTCGGCCCGGTCATGATAGGCCGCATGGCAGGTGCGGCCGGTGCAGTCGCCGTACTTGTCGGTGAGCACACTGTTCTGAAAAAGGATGCGGAAGTTCTGGTCATGCACGGAGAGACCATCGCCGATGGCGGCGAAGAGCGCCTCCAGCTTGTTTTTTTCCTGGGAAAGCCTCTCCTCGGCAAGTTCCTGCTCGACGACGGTCTGCCGCAGTTTGCGGTTGGCCACGGTCAGCTCGGAGGTCCGCTCGGCCACGAGCTTTTCCAGGCGTTCCCGGTAGTGTTCTATCTCCTGCTCAGCCATCTTGCGGGTGGTGATGTCACGCATGATGGCCCCGAAATAGGCCTCGCCCTCCTCCTGTTCGATGGCGAAACAGCTTATCTCGGCATCAAGGGGGGTGCCGTCCTGTTTCAGCAGGACAATCTCCTGGGGCGGGACGGTGGTGCCGGCCAGGATCTTTTTCCAGGTCTTGGCGAGATGGCCGTGAAAGCGCGGCTGGATGAGGTCGGAGATGGGGCGCCTGCTCAATTCGCTGTCCGTGAAGCCCAGGAGCGCGAGCAGCGCCGAGTTGACGAAGACGATCCGGCCCAGGCCTTCACTGAGCAGGATCATGTCCTTGGTGTTTTCCGCGATCATCTGAAAGCGGATTTCGCTTTCGTAAAGGGCCTTCTCGGTCTGGCGCAGGGCGCTGAGGTCCTGCAGGAAAGCGAGGATGGCGGGTTTTCCCTCCCAGGTCACGGCGCTGGCATTGCTTTGTATCCAGCGGGCCTCGCCGTGCGCATCGATGATCCGGAACTGATAGGTGCTTGGCACCTTGAGGCCCCGCAGCCGGTCGCGATAGCGTTTGTTCACCAGTTCCCTGTCCAGGGGATGGACGAATTCCCGGAAGGGAAGGTTCTGGAGCTGTTCCGGCCGATGGCCGGACATTTCCAGGGATTTCGGATTGAAGTATGCGATCAGGCCGTCCTGCACAACCACGATTGCTTCGTTGGCCGCCTCGACAAGGAGCTGAAAACGGTGGCAGCATTGATCCGGGGCCGGGTTTTCCATTGCCTTTCTCCAAGCAACGCCTTTCTGTTCCTGCAGATCCGTACCATGGGTACGCTGCGTCATGAACACAGTGTATAGCAGATGATTTTTTTTGTGGGGAATTAAAAAGAAGAAGAGGTATTGCTCCCCTGCGCGACGGCAAGGAACGAGAACATTTCGGATCCCATCGTCCTTTTGTCGGGCGGACGGGCCTGGGCCTGCCGCGCTACGGTGTGCAATTGGGGGATTGACTTATTCGCGACCCTATACGAGAATGATTGCATTGCAGCGGGCCATGCGGGCAATGTTCGTTGTTATCCGCTCGAAATTACCAGAAATCCCAATAGGCATCCGACTACAGGGTGCATTGCCGGGAAAACCGTTCTCTTTTTTGTGTCCCGCATCATCGCGGGGTCCTGAAGCCGGACGAGACTGGTGTGGGCAAGACCACGGCCCTTGCCGGCTCTTGCCGCCGCCGATGGTCCGGGAGTCCCGCGTTGATGGGTGTCCGCATTCCGGGGCGTTTCTCCATTTGGATCCAGTCGGGATTTGCTAGTCTTGACGCTGACCGGTCCCGCCTGTTTCCCCACGCTTGAATTCGCCCCTGGCAACGGAGCATTTAAAGGCGTTCCTCCCCTTTGATCGCGTGCATGAAAATGGTTCTGCGACGGAGAACGGTCCCGGGTGAGACGCCATAACGCAATTGTTGCTTGGAGGGGAAAAAGATGCTGGCGACCATTCCTTTTAATCTGGACAGGATTTCGAAAGCCGATGTGGATAAAGAGCTCCTGAGGGCGGCAATCATCGCCGAATTGGATGCGATCAATCTCTATGAGCAGATGGCGAATCTTGCAACGAACAAGGATCTGAAAACCATCTTTCTCGATGTTGCCAGGGAGGAAAAAACCCACGTGGGCGAGTTTCAGGCCTTGCTCCTGCGGAAAGACAAGGAACAGGGGCATGAACTTGAGAAGGGCAGGGAGGAAGTGGCCGAGTTGCTCAAATGATCGGGAATGCCCGGCTGGTGACGGGGAAAATCTTTTCCGCCGCCGCCAGGTTCATCCTGGCGGCAATCGGCCTTTTCTGTCGTTTGATTGTAAAAAAATGGCGTTGCGTTGAACGATTATCCAGATGAGGAGGGACAACCATGACGGCAAAAATTCAATGGCGGACGGATATGGACGATGCCCTGCGTTCGGGGCGGCAGGCGGGCAAACCGATCCTGCTCGATTTTTTTAACCCCAACTGAATCGGCTGCCAACAGATGGATGCGGTTACGTATCCCGAAAGCAAGGTGGTCCGTTTCATCGAAGAGAATTTTATCCCGTTGCGCCTCAGCTTTGACAGCAAGCCCCATGCCGGGAAGTTCAACGTCACCTGGACGCCTGCCCTGATAATCCTGAGCCCCGAAGCCCGGGAACATCATCGGACCGTGGGGTTTCTCGGCCCGGAGGAGTTGATTCCCTCGCTCCTGCTGGGGCTTGGTAAATATCATCTTGATAATGATCAGTTTGATGAGGCGTTGGCCCGTCTTGAGCGGTTGATCGAAGGATATGGTCAAAGCGACAGTACCCCGGAGGCCGTTTTTCTGGCCGGTGTCTCTCGCTACAAGCGGTCGCACGACCCCAAACCGTTGAAGGCCGCCCATGAGAAGTTGAGCAGGGATTTCCCCGACAGCGAATGGACAAGGCGTGCCTATCCCTATCGGCTTCTTTGAGCCGGAGCGCAATGGTTCGGCCGGAGCCCGACGCGGCGGCCCGGCTGAACCGCGCAGGTCCTGCACCGCAAACGGGTTCCTGGCATCGGGGGGAGGAGCGGGAAAATCCATGGCAAAGAACAGCTACGACTGCATCATCATCGGCGCAGGGCCTGGCGGTCTGCAGGCGGCCATCCATCTTGCCCGTTATAACCGCAAGGTCATCCTCGTCGATCAGGGCGGCGGGCGGACCCGGCACGCCCTGCACCTTGAAAATTATCTCGGTCTTGAAATCATCTCCGGGAAAGAGCTTGTTGACACCGGTATCAGACAGATCCAATCCTTTGGCGCTGAATTCCGACGTGAGCATGTTGTCTCGGTGCAGGCCGGCAACGGTTTCAGCGTGGTCACGGAAAAGGGCCAATACCAGGCACCCCATGTCATCCTCTCCATGGGGGCGACAGAGAACACGCCAAAAATCAAGGGGATGAGCAAATTTTTCAGCCGGACGGTCTTTACCTGCGTTGACTGCGACGGCTACCGCACCACCGGCAGGAAGCTCGTCATCCTCGGCGACTCACTCGATGCCATGCGCCTCGCCTTTGCCATGAAGCAAATGTTCACTCCGGATATCACGCTCATCCTGCCGGCCGACCTCCTCCTGCCGGAGGACCATGCCGAACTGTTGGCCGAGGACGGCATTTCCTTCCTTGTCGGCACAGCCCATGAATTTCTCGGCGACAGGGTGTTGACCGGCGTGAAGCTGGCGGACGGGCAGGAGATAGCCTGCGAGGTGGTCATGCTCAGTTACGGCTATGCCTTGAACGACTCCTGTCTTGCCGGGCTTACCCTTGCGCGTGCTGGCCAGGGGGGCGAGCTTTCAACCGATTCTTTCTGTGAAACGTCCGTGAAAAACCTGTTTGCCCTGGGTGCTCTCAAGGCGGGCAAGGCCCAAGCCATTATTGCAGCCGGTCAGGGGGCCATGCTGGGCATCGAGATCAACCATCGTCTGCTGAATCTGTGAACCCGAAGTGCCGTGGGGCAGGACATCAACGGCCGATGCAGGGTACTGCCATGAAGAAGCCCTGGGGGAGTTTTTCGACCACGACGGCGAAAACGATTCTTCGCCGAAATGTCATCACAAACAGAGGCCGGGCGTGACAAAACATGTGGTTATCGTGGGCGGAGGCTTTGCCGGCTTGAACGCCGCCAAAGGTCTCGGCAACAGACCGGGCATCCGTGTCACTCTGATCGACCGGAGCAACCATCACCTGTTTCAGCCCCTGCTGTACCAGGTGGCCATGGCCGCCTTGAGTCCGGCGGAAATCGCCGTGCCCATCCGCCATATCCTGGCCAGGTACCGCAATATTACGGTGCTGCAGGACGAGGTGCGCGATCTGGATCTCACCGGGCAAAGGGTCATTACCCAGAACGGCTTTCTGACTTACGACTACCTGATTCTGGCCTGCGGTGCGCGCCATTCCTACTTTGGGCACGAGGAATGGGAAGAGAGCGCGCCGGGGCTGAAGACCATCGAGCAGGCCACGGAAATAAGGCGGCGGGTGCTCACCGCCTTTGAGGCGGCCGAACGGAGCCGGGACCCGGAGCGACTCCGGAAATTTCTTACCTTTGTCGTCGTCGGCGGTGGGCCCACCGGCGTGGAACTTGCCGGCGCCATCGGCGAGATGAGCCGTTTCACCCTGGCCAGGGATTTTCGCAACATCAACCCCAAGCTGGCCCGCATCATTCTCGTCGAGGCAGGGCCGCGCATCCTGCCCTCATTTTCCGAGGAGCTGGCAGCGGTGGCGGCCCGCAACCTGGAAAATCTCGGCGTCACGGTATGGACCTCGGCCACTGTTACCGGGGTGGACAGCAACGCCGTCACCATCGGCCAGGAACGGGTGGAGACCGCCACCATCCTCTGGGCCGCCGGAGTACAGGCCTCGGAACTGGGCCGAAAGCTGGCCGTTGTTCCCGACCGGCTGGGCAGGATTCCGGTGGAATCCTGCCTCAACATCAAGGGGCATCCCGAGGTTTTTGTCGCCGGCGATCTGGCCCATTTTGCCCATGGCGACGGCAAGCCCCTGCCAGGCCTGGCGCCCGTGGCCCTCCAGCAGGGGCGCTGGATCGCCAGGAATATCCTGCGCGACACGGTGGGCAAAAAACCACTTCCTTTCCGTTACCTGGACAAGGGCCAACTCGCCGCCATCGGCCGCAACAGGGCGATCATCCAGCTGGGCCGGTTCCGGTGCGGCGGCTTTTGGGCCTGGGTCATCTGGCTTGTCACCCATATCTACTATCTGATCGGTTTTAAAAACCGGCTGTTCGTGGCCATGCAATGGGCCTGGGCGTTCTTCAGCTTCAATCGGGGGGCCCGGCTGATCATCAACAAAGAGTGGCGCTTTTACCGCCCGGCTCCTTCCGTTGACCCGGACGCGGAAAGCATGCCCATAAACAACGGGAGGGCAACCTGATCGAACGGCGGGAGGAGGGGGCATGCACTCGGAGAGGAGGCGGGCCGGCGATGGAGTGTATGATGGGCCTGCGAAAGGCATCGGCGTCATCGGCGTACCGCCGTGGCTCTTTAGGAAAAATTCAACAAAAAAACAGCGCGCAGCGTTTTCGCGGCCACGATCCGTCGCCGGCCGCAGGTCAGACGAAAAATAACGAGGGGAGGCCAAGACCATGTCGTTGGATATTCATCTTCTTATTGGCGGCGAAGCCGGCCAGGGACTGGCGACCATAGGCCAGTTGCTCAGCAAGGCCCTGGTCCGGGCCGGATATGAAATTTTTGTCGGCCAGAGTTATCATTCCAGGATCCGCGGCGGCCACAACACCTTTTCCATCCGCCTGGGAACCGGTCCTTTCGCGGGTCCTCGCGAGAGTATTGATATCCTGGTGGCGCTCAATGCCGAGACCGTGGAGCTGCATCGCGGCCGGCGGAGCGAGCGGGCACTGCTCATCGCCGATTCCGCCTTTGCCCCCGAGCTGCCGGGGACGGTTTCGGTGCCCTTTGCCGAGCTTGGCCCGGAACGGCTCTGGAATACCGCCTCCCTTGCCCTGCTCGGCCAGATTCTCGCTCTTCCCGCCGAGCCTCTCCAGCAGGCCGTGGAGGCCATGCTGGGGAAAAAACACCCGGAAAGTCTGGGCGAAAACCTGGAGATCATGGAGAAAAGCCGGGCATGGGCCGTGGCCCATGTGCCTGAACATGGCTTCGCTCTGACCGGCGGGGTGCCCGGCGCCGGTCGTCTGCTCCTGAACGGCAACGAGGCCATCGCTCTGGGGGTTCTGGCGGGGGGGCTCAAGTTCTGCGCTTTTTATCCCATGACCCCGGCCACCTCCATTGTCGTTGAGCTGATCCGCCATGCCGAGGTCATGGGCTGCGTGTTCGAGCAGGCAGAGGATGAAATCGCCGCGATCAACATGGCCATTGGCGCTGCTTTTGCCGGGGCAGCCAGCATGGTGGCCACTTCGGGCGGCGGTTTTGCCCTGATGGCCGAGGGGGTAAGCCTGGCGGCCATGACTGAAACACCGGTGCTGATTGTGGTGGCCCAGCGGCCCGGACCCGCCACCGGCATGCCAACCCGTACCGAACAGGCGGATCTGGAGTTCGTCCTCCATGCCGGTCATGGCGAATTTCCCCGGGCGATTTTCGCTCCGGGCGGCATCGAGGCCTGCTATCATCTCAGCCGGAGAGCCCTGGGGCTGGCCGAGCGTTCCCAGTCGCCGATCTTTCTCCTCACCGACCAGTTTTTGGCCGATTCAGCCCGGCCGGTCGCGCCCTTTGACCCCGCGGCCATCACCCCGGTCAGGGCCGGGGCGGAGGCGGAAGCGGTGCCGCTGCCCTACCAACGCTACCGTCTTACCGAAAACGGTCTTACGCCCCGCCTGCTGCCTGGTCTGTCGACCCAGCTGGTGGTGGCGGACAGCGACGAGCATGACGAAGACGGCCATATCAGCGAGGAGCACGGGGTGCGCATCGCCATGGTGGAAAAACGGCTCCGCAAGTTCGCGCTGCTCAGGCAGGAAGTTGTTGCCCCCGAGTTCAGCGGGGAAAGGGGCGCGGAACTCCTCCTCGTCTGCTGGGGTTCCAGCCAGGGGCCCGTGCTGGAGGCTGTGGACGTTCTACGCCGGCAGGGCCGGAGTGTCGCCTGCCTGCATTTTTCCCAGGTGTGGCCGCTGGTCCCGGACCAGTTTCTCGATATTCTCCAGAGCGCCGGTAGGGTCGTCAGCGTGGAGGGCAATGCCACCGGCCAGTTTGCCCGCCTCATCCAACGGGAGACCGGCTTTGCCATGCCCGCGCGGATAGCGCGCTATGACGGACTGCCCTTCACCGCCCGCCATATCCTGAACCGCTTGGAAAACCAGTCAACCAGGGAGGGAAAAGCATGACGTCCATCGAAGAGTACGGCGAATACGAGACAGCCTGGTGTCCGGGCTGCGGCAATTTCGGAATTCTCAACTCCCTGAAGCAGGCCTTGACCGCCTGCGGGCTTGCGCCCCATCAGGTTCTGCTGGTTTCCGGCATCGGCCAGGCGGCCAAAACCCCGCATTATCTGAAGGCCAATGTTTTTAACGGCCTGCATGGCCGCAGCCTGCCGGTGGCGATCGGGGCAAAGCTCGCCAACCCCGAACTTACGGTGATTGCCGAAAGCGGGGACGGCTGCATGTACGGAGAGGGGGGCAACCATTTCCTTGCGGCCCTGCGCCGCAATCTCAACCTCACCATTCTTGCGCACGACAACCGGGTGTACGGTCTTACCAAAGGGCAGGCCAGTCCCACCTCGGAGCAGGGGTTTGTGACCAAGGCCCAGCCCCGTGGCGCTTTCGCCGCCCCCTTCAACCCGGTGGCCGTGGCGGTGACCATGGGCGCTTCTTTTGTGGCCCGCGGCTACGCAGGGCAGCCGGAGCACCTCGCCGGGCTCATCGCCCAAGCCATCAAACATCGGGGCACGGCCCTGGTCGATATCCTGCAACCCTGCGTCTCTTTCAACAGGGTCAATACGTATAAGTGGTACAAGGAGCGTTGTTACGAGCTTGCCGAAACCCATGACGCGACCGACCATGCCCTGGCCCTCCGCACCGCGCTGGAATTCGGGGAGCGCATCCCCCTCGGCGTCATCTATAAAAAAGAAGGGCCGATCTTCGAAGAACAGTTCGCGGTTTTAAGGAACGGCCCGCTTGCCCGCCAGGAGGTTTCCCGGGAGGGAATGGGACAGATAATGCAGCGCTATGTGTAGCGGCCCTGGCATGCGGGCCACCGGTTGTGATCGGTTTTTTTTTTGCGATGGCGGGCTTTTGTGAGGAATTCCCTCCGCCCGAGGGAAAGAAAAAGGCGCACCCCGCAAGGATGCGCCTTTGAGGCGGGTCGGGCTGTGCGAGGCGATCAGATCTCTTCGGAAAGCGCCATGACCATTGCGCCCTTGGCCGTGGTGTTGAGGGGGTCTTCGGCAATCCGCACCTCGGAAATGTCGATGGGCAGGTTGAAGTCCCTGAGGGCCTTTTCGAAATGCTCCTTGAAGCCGTGCGGCAGCACGGTACCGCCGGCCAGGACGATGGGAATGGGCTTGGCGATCTTGGGAATCTTGTCCGAGGAGTGCAGCACATCCTGCAGGCTGTGGAGCAGGGTGTGGATGAGATCGTCGTAGTAGATGTGCAACGCGGTTTCGATCCGGCTCTTGGGAGCCTTGGAGAGCTTGAAGGTGCTCTCCTTGGTGGTTTTGATCTTGGTGGCCGGCTCGCCCACCGAGGCGCCGACCATCTGGTCGATGTAGTCGCCGCCCTTCTGGATGCTGTAGGTAATGACCGGCACGGAGAGATAGGCAAGGCAGATATTGCACATGCCGCCGCCCATGCTGATGCCTATGCCGGTGAAGTTGTCTTCGGCCAGCTCGGCCATGACCGTTGCCAACCCTTCGTTGATGGAAATGGGGTTGTAGCCGACGCTGGCCAGGTACATCTTGATGATCGATTCGTGGTAGACCACCGAATTGCCGCTGTCCACCGGGCTGCCCGGCATGCTGAAGCAGATGACCTCGCCGGGGTTCTTCGGCTTTTTGATCAGGGTGCTGATGATGGCCTGCAGGACGTTGATCCCCTCGTCCTCGCGGGAGGAGAGGAGGCCTTTTTCCATGGTGCGCCGGGTGTTGGTGTTGAACATGTTGGCGAAATTCTCGGCAGAGTAGCCGAGGATGTAGAACATGTCGTTCTTCTCGAAAAAGGTGACTTCGTTGTCGACCAGGATCTTTTTGGTGAACTTCGAGTAGGGGATCGTAAAAAAGGCATTGAGCTGTTTTACGGTATGGATGTTTTTCCCCTTGTTCTGGGCCATGACGATATGGCTGGTGCCGATATCGAGGCCCACCGGCCCTTGGGGGCGTTCGGCATCTTCGCCGATCTCCTTTTCACGGGAGACAATGGTTTTCTGGGTTGCCTCCATGGCGTTCTTCATGTTTCCCATCTCTTCCGTCATCCTTTTCCTCCTCATCCTCATCACCTCGTAGCGAGGCTGTTTGCTCGGCAAGCTGTCGGTGGTGGGCCGACGGTCCGTTCTTTTTTTTACAGCGTCTGCTGTTGTTTCCCGCGCTTTGCTCGGGAATATGGCTGGCACCGCAAAAGCCGCGAAGTCGACAGGGGCAGGTTGCGCCCTCGATGAATTCGAGGAACGGACCTGTGGCTTTGGCGGGATTTTACGGGTCCTGTTAAAATTGTTATCATTTTACTTTCGGAATTTTAAAAATTCTACTTTATTTTCGACCGGTTCAGCATTCTACTTGAAGAAATTACTAAAAAAAATCGTTGCCCGGGTCGCGAACGGAAGCGAACCTCTTGTCTGTGCGCGCCTTTTTGCCCCTGGCAACCGATAATCGAGCCCTGAGAGAATAGATGAAGCCCGCACCCGAAGTCACCATGGATTATCCTGCCGAGCTGCCCATCACCGCGCACAGGCAGGAAATCATCGCCGCTCTTGCCGCGCATCAGGTGGTGATCGTGGCCGGCGATACTGGCTCCGGCAAGACCACCCAGCTGCCCAAAATGTGCCTTGAGGCGGGGCGCGGCGCAAAAGGCCGGAAGATCGGCTGCACCCAGCCACGGCGTATCGCCGCCGTTTCCGTGGCCGAGCGGGTCGCGGAGGAGCTGGGCGACCGCGCGGGTCTGGTCGGCTACAAGATCCGCTTCCGCGACCAGACCGGGCGCGCCACCCGGGTTAAGTTCATGACCGACGGCATCCTCCTCGCCGAGGCGCAGAACGACCGGCTGCTCGCCGCCTACGACACCATCATCATCGACGAGGCCCATGAGCGCAGCCTCAACATCGATTTTCTTCTCGGTCTTCTTAAACAGCTCCTGGAGCGCCGTCCCGACCTGAAAGTAATTATCACCTCCGCCACCATCGATACGGAAAAGTTCGCGAAAAGTTTCGGCAACGCGCCGGTGATCCGGATTTCCGGCCGAACCTATCCGGTGGAGGTCCGCTACCAGCCCCTTGATCCGGCAAAGGAGGAGGAAGGAGAGCTGAGCTACGTGGACCAGGCCGTCGCCGCGGTGGTTTCCCTGCGCCAGGAAGGGCAACTGGGCGATATCCTGGTGTTCATGCCCACGGAACGCGATATTCTCGAAACCGTGGAAAGCCTCGCCGTCCAGCTCGCCAAAGTGAAGCGGGGCGGAGGGGCGCCGGTGATCCTGCCGCTTTTCGGCAGGCTTTCGCCCGGCGACCAGAAAAAGATCTTTCTGCCGGCCAGGGGGCAGAAGATCGTGGTCGCCACCAACGTGGCCGAAACCTCCATCACCGTGCCCGGCATCCGCTACGTAGTGGATACGGGACTTGCCCGCCTGGCGAGCTACAATGTGCGGGCCAGAACCAGCAAGCTGCCCATCGTGCCGGTTTCCCGGGCGAGCTGCGACCAGCGCAAGGGACGCTGCGGCCGGGTGGGGCCCGGCGTCTGCATCCGCCTCTACGGGGAGGAGGATTACCTGAACCGCCCCGAGTACACCCTGCCGGAGATCCTGCGTTCCAACCTGGCCGAGGTGATCCTGCGCATGACCGCCCTGCGACTTGGTGAGCCGGCGAAATTCCCCTTTGTCGATCCGCCCTCGGGCCGCGCCATCCAGGACGGCTATGCGCTCCTTGCCGAGCTGGGCGCCCTGGACAGACAACGCCGCCTCACCCAGGAAGGTCGGCTCATGGCCAGACTGCCCCTTGATCCGCGCATCTCCAGAATGATCATCGAGGCCCGGGACAACAACGCGCTGCGCGAGGTGGCGGTGATCGCCAGCGCCTTGAGCAGCCAGGATCCGAGGGTGCGGCCGGCGGACAAGGAGGCGGAGGCCGACGCGGCGCATGCCCGTTTTGCCAAGGTGCCGTCTGATTTCTTCTTCTTCCTGGAACTTTGGGACGCCTATCATCTCACCTTTGACAAGCTGAAAAGCCTCAGCCGGATGCGCAAGTTCTGCAAAAGCCACTATCTTTCCTTTCTGCGCATGCGCGAATGGCGTGACATCCATGAGCAGATCAGCCTGATCCTCGCCGAGGAGTCGGGGTTTGTCGTCAACCGGACGCCAGCAGCGCCGGAGGCGGTACACCGCTCCATCCTTGCCGGCAACCTGCGGAACATCGCCATGCGCAAGGAGAAGAATCTTTACCTTGGGGCAGGGGGGCGGGAGGTCATGATCTTTCCCGGCTCAAGCCTCTTCGGCAAGACCGGCGCCTGGATCATGGCGGCGGAATTCGTCGAGACCAGCAGGCTCTATGCCCGCACCGTGGCCCCCATCGAACCGGAATGGATCGAGCCCCTGGCCCGGGAGAGTTGCCGCTCCTCCTACTCCGAGCCGCACTGGGAAAAGGGGCGCGGTCAGGTGGTCGCCCACGAGAAGGTCACCCTCTTCGGCCTGGTCATCGTGCCGAGGCGGCCGGTGAATTACGGTCTCATCAAGCCGGAGGAGGCGCGGCAGATCTTCATCCAGACCGCCCTGGTCGAGGGGGAGCTGAAGGGAGAATACGGGTTTCTCAAAAAGAATCAGCAACTGGTGGCAGGACTCGCCGCCCTGGAGGACCGGCTGCGGCAGCGGGATATCCTGGTTGACGACCACACCCTGGCCAGCTTTTATGAGCAGAGGCTGCCATCCGAAGTGCACGACCAGCGCAGCCTCAATAAATGGCTGAAAGAACCCGGCGCCGAGGCGCTGCTGGTCATGGCCGAGGCGGATATCCGGCAATCCGCGCCAAAGGCAACGGAGCTGGCCCGCTTTCCCATCGTGCTCAGGGTCGGGGATTTCGATCTCAGTCTCTCCTACCGGTTTGCCCCGGGCGAAGAGGATGACGGGGTAAGCGTGCAGATTCCCCTGACGGTGCTGCCGCATCTGCGGCCGGAAGTTTTCGAGTGGCTGGTGCCGGGGCTGCTCAACGACAAGGTGGTCTTTCTTCTCAAGGGGCTTCCCAAGGCAAGCCGCCGGCTTCTGGTGCCGATTCCCCAGACCGCGGCCCAACTGGTCGCGGATCTGCCTTTATACCACGGGTCCCTCTACCGGGCACTGGAACAGGTGATCGCCGATTCCTTCCGCTTCCGGATTCCGCCGCGGGAGTGGCCGGTGGCCGATCTGCCGGCCCATCTGAAATTCCGCTACTGCCTGCGTGATGCCCAGGGCGGGCTCATCAGGGCGACCAGGGAATTTGCCGAACTTGTCGCGGAGATGCCCAGGGCCGGCAAGCTGGGGTCGCCGCAGCTTGCCACCCTCAAGCGGCGTTGGGAGGAAGAGAAGGTTACAGCGGAGGGATTCGGCGAGATCCCCGCTTCTCTGCCCATTACCGGAGCGGATGGCAGCCTGCAGGGCTATGTCTATCCCGGTCTTGCCTCCGCCGGGCCGCAGGGAGGAGTGAGTCAACGTCTTTTCGCCAGCGAGGAGGAGGCCCGGGCCAGCACCCGGCAAAGCCTCATCACCCTTTACTGCGCGGAATTTGCAAAGCAGCTCAAAACCATGCGCAGGGATCTGGAGATCCCCCGCGGTCACTGGGCCTTGTATGAGGGGCTCGGCAGCCATGAGCAGATCAACGCGGATCTGTGGAACTTTGTGTTCTCCGATCTTTTTTCTCTCCGGCAGGGCCTGATCCCTTCGGCCGCGCAGTTTGCCGCCAAGGTGGCCGAGGTGCGGGAAAGGGGGATTTCCGTCGGCGCCAGGGAGATTTTTTCGGCAGTCATCGCGGTGCTCCAGGAGCGCCGGGCCGCCTTGGACACCATCGCCAAGTTTGCCGCAAGCCTCGGCAACAATCGCGGTCAGGAAGAGCGTTTTGCCGGTTACCGGCGGGAGGCGGACCGGATCGTGCCGCCGGATTTCCTGCAATGGATGGCGCGTCGGCGTTTTCCCGCCATTTGCCGCTATCTCAAGGCCCTGCGCATCCGCATCGAACGGGCCCAGGTCGCGCCGGGAAAGGAGGCGGCCAAGACCGCCCGGGTGGCGGTGCACGAGGAGCGTTACGCCCGGGCCGCGGCGAAGAAGGAGGCCTCGGCCGAGCTGCGGGAGAAACTTGCCGAATACCGGGAAATGATCGAAGAGTTCAAGGTCTCCCTCTTTGCCCAGGAACTGGGCACTGCCTATCCTGTTTCGGAAAAGCGGCTGGAAAAGAAATGGCAGGAACTGGAACTGCTCTGCTGATCAGGGAAAAATACAGAGTACTCTGTATTTTTTTTGGCAAAATCCGATTGGGTGTAATTCAGCATGAAATTTTGGTATCGTTGTTGGATTCAGCAAAGGGCGCCATTGCCCGGCAATTCGATCCGCGAATCCATGAAAGATACAGCGTTTCCGTCAGATATCCTGGCGCCGCGGTTCCTTAACGCGGTGCAGACAGGCCTTTTGCTCTGCGACAGGGAGTGCCGGGCTGTTTTTGCCAATCAGGTGGCCATGGCCCTTTTCCGCCAGGCAGGCATCGAGGTGGCTGGCCAACCCTGCCACAAGCTTCTCCTGGGCAACGACGGTGCTTGCGCCGGCTGCCCGGCGCGCGAGGGCGAGGAGGCGGGGAAGAAGCATTCCCTTGTTTTGAAGGGCCGGGACGGAGATATCTATCTCAAGGTTATCTGTCAGTTCCTCCAGGGGCAGTTTCTGCTCACCATCCACGACGTTACCCAGGAAATCACCCTTCTGCGCCGGACGGATCTCGACCGCAAGGAGCTGCAGGCGAAGAATATTCTTCTTGAGCACCGTCGCAGGCTCAATATGGAGGAGCAGGAGTTTCTCGCCCAGCTGATGAACAATCTGCCCGACGCCCTGCTCACCGTGGATGAAAACTTTCTGGTCCAGCGGAAAAACAGCGCCGTGCGCGGGATGTTCGCCGACGAAACCGACACGCATTGTTACACCCTGCTCGGCTTTGTCGAGCCCTGTCCGGCCTGCCCGGCCAGGCAGGGGTTTGCAGCCGCCGACGGCCTGAAGAGGAGCCACGAGGCCGCGGGCAGGTTTTTTACCGAAATTTTTTCCGTGGCCCCCAATGGCCGCGGCGGTCTTCTCATCTTCCGGGATATCACCAGACAGGTGGGGCTGATCGAACAGATCCGCTCCAATCAGGAAGAGATCGCAAGAAAAAACAAGATCCTTTCCCTGCTGGTTGATTTCGGCACCTATCTGCAAAAGGAAAACGATGTCAAGGAGGTTGTCGATTACTTCCTCGATACGGTGCTGCCCACCCTGCACGACGGGGCCGTGGCCCTGGTTGTCAACGATGTGCGGGCCGGCAATCTGTGGCTCACCCAGCAGCGGGGCCTGCAGGGCGAGGAGTTCAAGGCCTTGAGCAAGGCCTGTCTTGCCCGGGATCTGCAGACCGGCAAGAGTGAAGGGCTGATCTCCGCCTCGCTGCTGCCCTGGCCGAAGAGCCAGCAGATCCCCCTGATCGGCGCCAAGGGGCAACGCGTTGGTCTGGTGGTGCTGGAAGGCAAGCCCGGCGTTGAGGAGCTTGCCTTTTTACGGTTGGTCACCGAGCCGTTGGGTGCCTATTTCCAGAATCAGCTGCTGCTTCGCCAGCTTGAGGAAAGGGCGAACAAGGATGCCCTTACCGGCCTTTTCAATCGTGGCTATCTGACCCAGGCCATTGACGAGGAGATGGTGAAGTTCGAGAGGTACGGCATCCATTACGCGGTGGTGCTGGCCGATATCAACGGTTTGAAAAAACTCAACGATCTTCATGGCCATGACTGCGGGGACCAGTTGATCGTCGTGGCCGCCATGGCTCTGCAAAAGACCCTGCGCAGCTCCGATATCGCGGCCCGCACCGGCGGCGACGAATTCGTTATCCTTCTCACCAATACCACCGACGAGGAGGCAGACCACTTCGTCCGGAGGCTGCAGAGCAGGGTCTTTGCCGATCTGACCCTCTCCCTGCAGGACGGCAGCTCCTTTCCGGTGACGGTGAGCCTCGGCAAGGCTGGCACGGACAAATGTCCTCCTGAGGCGCTGCTCAAGGAGGCGGATCGGGAAATGTACGCGGCAAAACAGAAATTTTACCAATCTGCCCCGCGGTACCGGTAGTTTTTCCGCTGCACGGCACGGAGCGGGAAACAGGAGAGAATCGCTCTTGCTTTATGGTGGGCCTCTCAGTACAATGACCGCAATATTGTGTTGCGTATCTTGTATCTTGTTGATATTAATATATTTTTTAGGCGCATATCTTCCCATGACCAAAAACAGCAACCCCCATTTTGAAAAAAGCATCGCCTCCCTGGTGGACATCACCGATGCCCTGTTGCGCGGGGAATTCAAGAAAGAACTGCCTGATTTTGACGCGGAAGGATTGATCTCCATCCTGGCCAAGAAGATCAATGCCATGCTGGTCAACATGAAGACCGTGCAGGTGCCTTTGGCCAGTGCCGGTGAGCAGACGCCCTTTGTGGTGAGTCGGGCCCAGGACGTGGTGGAACTCATGGATCATTCCACCAGCACGGTCCTGGACAAATCCGACAAGGTGATCATGCATGCCGAGGAGCTGGAAACCCTGCTCAGGCAGGCCGGTGGCAACCCCGCCCTGCAGAATGCCGTCACGGAAATGAAGGCGGCCATGTACGATATCATCGCCTCCCAGTCCTATCAGGATGTCGCCCGGCAGAAGATGGAAAAGATCATTGTTGATCTCAACCAGATCCGGGATTGGCTCATCGAGGTGCTGGTGATCCTCAACATCAAGAAGGATGGCTCCGTCGAAAACCTGGAAAAGAAAAAAGAGCTGCTCCGCGGCGTGCATGCGCCCAGCGCGCCCTCTTCCCTGAAACAGGATCTGGTCGACGATCTCCTGGCTGAATTCGGCTTCTGAATCCCCTTCCTCATTTTCCCCGTTTCATCGCTCCGCATCGTTCCGGTTTGTTTTTCCCCGCCTTTTTCCGCCGATACCCGCCCTGTTTCGAGCCGGTTCGGCCACGGTGCTTTGTCGCGCCCATTCCGCGAGAACAGCTTGACAGCCAGAGGGGGTTGGGATATTCTCCATGAAGAAAGTAATTGATTACTATCTTTATGGAGGATATCCATGGCATCCCATCCCAAGCATCTTCCCGCCGAGGAACGCCGCGCCGTTACGGTGAAGGCCGTGGTTGAACTTGCTGCCGAGCGCGACCCCGGCGAGATCACCACCGCGGCCATTGCCAAGCATATGAACCTGACCCAGGGCGCTCTGTTCCGGCATTTTCAGAGCAAGGATTCCCTCTTGCAGGCCGTGATGGAATGGGTGGCCGAGCAGTTGCTTTTCCGTGTCGACAAGGCGGCCGCGGCCGCCTTGTCGCCCCTTGCGGGTCTGGAGGCGGTCTTCATGGCGCATATCGATTTCGTGGCCCAGCATCCCGGGGTTCCGCGGATTCTGTTCGGTCAGCTGCCGCTCCAGCGTTCCGAGGAGACAATCTCCAAACGCATGGTGGCAACCCTCATCCGCCGTTACGGTGAGCGGCTCAAAGATCTGATCAGGCAGGGGAAGGAGTGCGGCGAGCTGGATCCCCTGCTTGACGCGGATGCGGCGGTCATCATGTTCATCGGCACCGTGCAGGGATTGGTGCTCCAGTCCCTGCTGGCCGGCGACGTGGGGCAGATCCGTCGGAACGCGCCTCGGATCTTCGCCATCTATCGGCGCGGGATCAGGAGAACGCCATGAAAAATCCGCCCATTCAGAAACGGACCCTGGCGCTGGCGGCCGTGCTCATTCCCCTTGTGGCGCTGTTTTTTTATGTCGCCGTCCGTTCCGGCCCCCTTGCCCCGGTGCCGGTGACCGTGGCGACGGTTGAAAACAAAAGCCTGTCGCCGGCACTGTTCGGCATTGGCGCCGTTGAAGCCCGCTACACCTATAAAATCGGGCCAACCTTTGCCGGCCGGGTTAAACGGCTTGATGTGCAGGTGGGGGACCGGGTCAGGGCGGGGCAAGTGCTCGGCGAAATGGCCCCGGTGGATCTTGATGAGCGGATTCGGGCCCAGGATGCCGCCCTGGGCCGGGCTCGCGCGCAACTGGTCGAGGCCGAGGTCCGGGAAAGCCATGCCCGGCTGGAGGCCCGTCGCTACGAACTGTTGCGGCGGGAACATTCCACCAGCGAGGAGATTGCCGCCGCCAGGCAACAGGAACTGCGGCTGGCCCAGGCCGGCCTGGAGGCGGCCCGGCAGGAGTTCAGGCGGGCCGGCGCCGAACGGGAGGCCATGGCGGCGCAGCGTGCTGATCTGCGATTGCTTTCCCCGGTCGATGGCCTGGTGGTGAAGCGGGATGCCGAACCGGGCAGCACGGTGGTGGCTGGGCAGACCGTGGTGGAATGCATCGATCCTGCCAGCCTCTGGCTCAATGTCCGTTTTGACCAGATCCGTGCCCAAGGGTTGGCCGCCGACTTGCCGGCCCGGATCGTGCTGCGTTCCCAGGCAGGAGAAGCAAGGAGCGGACGGGTGTTGCGGGTGGAACCATTGGCCGATCAGGTGACCGAGGAAACCATGGCCAAGGTGGTGTTCGATGTCCTGCCGTCGCCGCTGCCGCCGGTGGGCGAGCTGGCCGAGGTCACCGTCCTCTTGCCGGCCATGCCGGCAGGACCGGTTATCGCCAATGCCGCCGTGCATCGCAGGGGGGGCGGGCTCGGGGTCTGGAAGATCGTTGCCGGCGAGGCGCGCTTCAGCCCGGTCACACTCGGAATCGCCGACCTCGACGGCCAGGTGCGGGTGCTTGCCGGCCTTGTCCGCGGCGAGCAAGTGGTGGTGTACAGCGAAAAGGCGTTGAATGCACGTCTCCGCATCCGGATCGTTGACAACATTGCCGGAGGAGCCCGATGATCAGCCTGGCCGGCCGCGACATCCTGCATGCCTGGGGCAAGTTCGTCTTCACCGGCGTCGGCCTGGGACTGTTGATCGGTGTTACCCTTACCATGGCCGGAGTGTACCGGGGCATGGTGGAGGATGGCAGGGTGCTGCTCGACAACAGCGGTACCGATTTGTGGGTGGTGCAGAAGGATACCCTGGGCCCCTACGCGGAGTCGTCCAGCATCAACGCAGACCTGTATCGCGGCATCCGCGCCATGCCCGGCATTGAAGAGGCCGCCAACGTCACCTATCTCACCATGCAGGTGCGCAATGGCGATCGCGACGTGCGCGCCATGGTGGTGGGCATCGCGCCCGGGGCCGCCGGTACGCCCGGCTGGCCGCCGTATCTGGTGGCAGGGCGGCAGATCACCCGCAGCCATTACGAGGCAGTGGCTGATATCGCCACCGGCTTTACCCTGGGTGATCGCCTCGCCATCCGTCGCAACCACTATACCGTCGTGGGGCTGACCCGGCGCATGGTGTCGTCCAACGGCGATCCCATGGTGTTTATTCCGCTCAAGGATGGCCAGGAGGCGCAGTTTCTCAAGGATAACGACGCCATCCATCAGAACCGCCGGCGCACCGAGGCCAACCCGGCCTTCAACCGTCCCGGCGTCCCGGGCCTGCCCGCCGCCGTCAATGCCGCGCAGGAAGCAAGCCAATCCGTCAATGCCGTGCTGGTGCGGTTGCAACCCGGTCGGGCCCCGGAAGAGACGGCGGCAGCCATCGCCCGCTGGAAGCGGTTGACCGCCTATACCCGGGCGCAGATGGAAGGCATTCTCATCGGCAAGCTGATTGCGACCTCGGCCAAACAGATCGGCATGTTTCTGGTGATTCTGGCCGTTGTCAGCGCGGCCATCGTCGCTTTCATCATCTATACCCTGACCATGGACAAGATCCGCGAAATCGCGGTGCTGAAGCTGATCGGCACCAGGAATCGCACCATCGCCGCGATGATCATGCAGCAGTCCGTGGTCCTGGGCCTGATCGGCTTTGTGGTGGGCAAGATCAGCGCCACCTTTGCCGCCCCTTTTTTTCCCAAGTATGTGCTGCTTATGCCCCTTGATTCCGTGGCCGGTTTTTTCGCCGTGCTCCTGATTTGCGTGCTGGCCAGCCTCATCGCCATTCGCATGGCGCTCAAGGTCGATCCGGCCGAAGCCATAGGAGGTTGAGATGGACGGCCATGGCATTCGCATCGAGGGCATGAAAAAACGTTTCGGCAAGGGCGATACGGCCGTGGACGCCTTGAAAGAGGTGGACATGGTCGTATCGCCCGGTGAGGTGGTCGGCTTGATCGGCCCTTCCGGTTCCGGCAAGAGCACCCTGCTCAAATGTCTGGGCGCCGTCATCGACCCGAGCGCCGGGCGCATGAGTCTGGGCGGCGAGGTGATCTTCGCCGACGGCTGGCAGGTCCGTGATCTGCGCGCGCTGCGGCGCGACAAAATCGGTTTCGTATTCCAGGCCCCGTACCTGATTCCCTTTCTCGATGTCACCGATAACGTCGCCCTGCTGCCCATGCTGGCGGGTGTGCCCAATGGCGAGGCCCGCCGGCGGGCCCTGGAGCTGCTCAGCGCCCTCGACGTGCAGCACCGCGCCCGCGCCATGCCCTCGCAGCTTTCGGGCGGCGAACAGCAGCGGGTGGCCATTGCCCGCGGTCTGGTCAACCGGCCGCCGGTGATCCTGGCCGACGAGCCGACGGCACCCCTCGATTCCGTGCGGGCCATGGCCGTCATCCGCATCTTGAACGACATGGCGCGCAGGTTCGAGACCGCGATCATCGTCGTCACCCACGATGAAAAAATCATCCCCACCTTCAAGCGGATCTATCATATCCGCGACGGCGTGACCCATGAAGAAGCGGGGGAGGGACGCGGTTTCTCCTGAATCTGCACGGAGTGGCAAATGCGCCCGCCGTGTCCTGGAAAATCGTCTGGCGGCGGCAATCCCGCAAAGTACGGGCCTGGCCCGCCATCCGCGTTTCAGAAAGCCCTTGACGGAGAATATTTATGGGCAACAATACAAGCAGAACTCATCTGCTGGTCGCGGTTTTCCCGGTGATCCTGCTGACCGGCTGCGCGGTGGGGCCTGATTTCCGGCCTCCGGCGCCCCCTGAGGTGAGCGGGTATATTGCCGGGTCAACCTCCGCTGCATCCGCTGACTCGCAACGCATCGTCACCGGCCAGGAGAGCAACTGGGATTGGTGGCATGCCCTGGGCTCCGCCCAACTGAACGCCCTGATCGGCGAGGCCCTGGCCGGCCATCCCACCCTGGTCGAGGCGGAGGCGACCCTGCGCCGGGCGGAGGAGCTTTCCGCGGCAAGGGCAGGCTCGACGCGTTACCCGCGGGTTGAGGGCAGTATGGCCGGCCAGCGGCAACGCTTCAATCCTGCCGCCTCGGGCCTTGCCGGCGAGGCGCGGGAATTCAGTCTGTACAACGCCGAAGTGGGGGGCCGCTACGTCTTCGATCTTTTCGGCGGCAACCGGCGCGCCCTGGAGGCCCTGGCCGCCCGCGGCGACTATCAGCGGTGCCGGTTGGCGGGAGCGCGTCTGACCCTGGCGGCCAATATCGCCGCAACGGCCATTACCGAGGCCAGGCTTGCCGGGCAGATTGCCGCCATGGAGAACATCCTGCGCAGCCGGGAGGAGCAGCTGGAGTTGAGCCGGAAGCGGCTCCGGCTCGGGCAGGCGGCCCCGGATGAAGTGCTGGCCCTGCAAACGGTGCTGGAGCAGACGCGCGCCGGCATCCCCCCGCTGCGCGACCAGCATCAGCAGAACCGCCACCTTCTTGCCGTGCTGGTCGGGCGGGCGCCGGGCGCGAACGGGTTGCCCTCTTTTACTCTGGCGGATTTCAGCCTGCCGCCCGCGCTGCCGTTGCTGGTCCCTTCGGAGCTGGTGCGGGTCCGGCCCGACATCCGGGCGGCGGAAGCGCTGCTGCATGCCGCCAATGCGGAATATGGGGCAGCGGTGGCGAAACTGTATCCGCAACTTGATCTCAGCGCCGGCCTCGGCTCGCAGACCCTCTCAACCGGTGCCCTGTTCGGGGCCGGCTCCGCGGTCTGGAATCTGATGGCCCAGTTGAGCCAACCTCTGTTCAATCCCGGGCTGGCCGCGGAAAAACGGGCGGCCCTGGCGGCATTTGACGCGGCGTTGGCAAGCTATCAGGCCGTGGTGCTGGAAGCGTTGCGCACGGTCGCCGATGTCCTGCGGGCCCTGGAAAACGATTCGGAAAGGTTGGCGGCACTCGCGGCCGCCGAAAAGGCAGCCGGGCAATTCCTGGCTTCGGCGCAGCGCCGGTACGCACTGGGCGCGACCGGCTATTACGATCTGCTCACCGCCCAGCAGCAGGCAGAGCAGACACGTCTCGACGTGCTGGAGGGGCGGGCCAGGCGTCTGCTCAACAGTGTCGCCTTCTATCAGGCCATGGGTGGCGGTCGGCCGGCCGAGGGAACGGAAGGCGCGGGAATCACGGCCTCGCTTCCGCCCTGAAGGGGGGCCAGCCCAGACCAGGCGTTTTTTTTCATGAACCGCGGGGCGGAAGAGCGGAAGTCCGTGAGCCCCTGTTGTCGAGGAGCAAGCAGCCATGCGTGAAACAGCTTTGTCAGGAAGGATTGTGACGGTGCGGACCGTCATGCAATGGTGTTTTCTGATGTTCATTCTTGCCATGGGCATCCGTTTCGCCATGTTTGTCCGCTATATCGAAGGCGACGCCGCTGTCATGCCTCTGGCCTTCCGATCGCCGGGGCTTGAGGGGTTTTTGCCCATCGGCGCCCTGACCAGTCTCAAGTACTGGCTGGTCAGCGGCCAGATCCATCCGGTGCATCCCGCTGCGCCGGTCATCTTTCTCTCCATCTGCCTCATGAGCCTGCTGGCCAAGAAATCCTTCTGTTCCTGGCTTTGTCCGGTGGGGACCCTGTCCGAAGGAGGGCATAAACTGGGTCGGCGCCTCCTGGGCCGGAATTTCCGCATCTGGCCTTGGCTGGATGTGGGGCTGCGCGGCGGCAAATATCTGTTGCTGCTTTTTTTTGTCAAGATCATCTTGCTTGACATGCCCTACGAGGCCTTGGCCGGATTCCTCAATTCCCCCTACTGGGCGGTGAGCGACATCAAGATGCTCTATTTTTTCACCAGAATGTCGGCAACCACCATGGTGGTGTTGGGGGTATTGACCGTTCTCTCCCATTTGTACGCGAATTTCTGGTGTCGCTACCTCTGTCCCTATGGCGCGCTGCTGGGGCTGGCGAGCATGTTCAGTCCGTTTAAGATCCGGAGGGATACGGCAGGCTGCACCGGCTGCCGGCGTTGCAGCGCCGTCTGCCCTTCGCGGCTGCCGGTGCATGCCAGCAAAGTGGTCCATTCGCCCGAATGCACGGGTTGCCTTACCTGTGTGGCCGCTTGCCCTGAGAAGGATGTTCTCCAGATGGGGCTGCCTTTCCGGCGCAGACCGCTTCCTCTCGCGGTCTATCCGGCAGTCGCTCTTCTACTCTATGCGGCGGGGGTCGGCATGGGAATGGTCACCGGCCACTGGCATACCTCCCTGGAGATAGCAGATTACCGGAAACTCGTGCCGCTGATCATGTCCCTGGCACACTGAGCCGGCCGCGGTGGCGCGCCCGCTTTTCATGCCTGGGGATTGGTTTTTCTGCCCAGTTGCAGTTCCGCATCCGAGGCACGGACATAGATGGGAACACTGGCGACGGGATCGGAGAGGATTCCGGCTGCGAGGCGGCGCTGGGCGGCAAAGCCGATGGCCGCCGCCCTGGCGAAGCAGATTTCCGGCGGGGCCAGCAGGGCATGCGCCTGCAGCCTGGCCCGGAACAGTTCGCCGTAAAGGGGAACCGCATCGCCGACGAAGATGGTTGGGGTATGGATCTTTTCGACCAGCCGTTCCGGGCTCAGCACCAGGAAGTCGCCGGTCTGTTCCAGCGCCCCGGTCTGATTGCAGCGATAGAATCCGGCATATACCTCGTTTTTACGGGCATCGACCACCGGACAGATGGGCAGGCCGGCAAAGGGGAGCTGGCAGGCAAGGCCTTCCAGGGTAGGCACGCCGATGAGGGGTTTGCCGGTGGCGAAGCAGAGGCCCTTGGCGGTGGCGAGGCCGATGCGCAATCCGGTAAAACTGCCCGGCCCCAGGCTCACCGCGATGGCGGTGAGATCTCGCCAGCCAAGCTGCGTCTCCTGTAGAAGCCGATCAATCCCGGCAAGCAGTCGGCGGGAATGGCTGGGCCTGGTGGCGAGTGAAAATTCGGCCAGGCAGCGGCCGTCGTCGATCAGGGCGACGCTGCCGCAGGTGGTGGCGGTTTCCAGGGCAAGGAGCAGGGGAGGACCGGCGGAGTCTGCGTTCGGCATGCTCACCCTCAGCCGCTGTTCCTGATAAAGATCACGTCGTTATAGAAGACGAAGAGCATCAGGGAGACGAGGAGGATCAGGCCCAGGATCTGCAGCCGTTCCCGCGTTTCCATGCTCAAGGGCTTTCTGCGGATGGCCTCGACGGCGAAAAAGACCAGATGGCCGCCATCGAGAATGGGAATGGGGAAGAGGTTGAGGATGCCGAGGCTCACGCTGAGCAGGCCGGCGAAATGCACGAGATTCACCCAGCCCGCCTGCATCTGCTCGCCGGCGATCTGGGCTATGCGGATGGGACCGCCCAGTTCGCTGGCAGGCACCACTTTTTGGATGATCTTCACCACGCCCAGCAGGGTGACCTTGATCAGGCTCCAGGTGTGCAGGAAGCCGGTCTCGACCGCTTCCGCCAGCGAGATGTCGACGATCTCGTCGGCAACCCGGATGCCCAGCATGTAGCGGGTGTCGATGACCTCGCCGAAGATATTCTTGTCTTCCTCAAGGGTCGGCTGGCCGGAGAAGGTGAGGGTTTCCTCGCCCCGCTTGACCGTCAGCGTGATCTGCTTGCCTTCGCTGCGCCGGATGAGCCTGGAGATATCCTCCCAGGCCTGAACCGGATTGCCGTCGATGCCGAGGATGAGATCGTCGGCCTTGAGTCCTGCTTTTTCCGCCGGCGAACCGCTGGTCACATAGCCGATGCGCGCCTCCTGCACGGGCCGGGGAACCCCCATCACGGCGAAGATCAGGCAGAAGAGCAGCACCGCGAAGAGCAGATTGAAGAAAGGTCCGGCAAACACCACGATGAAACGCTGCCAGATCGGCTTGTGGGAAAAGGAATAGGCTTCCTCCTCCCTGGCCACCTCTTCGGTGGGGCTTTCGCCGTACATCTTCACGTAACCGCCGAGGGGGAAGGCGCTCAACAGGTATTCGGTCTCGCCGAGGGTGCGGCCGAAGACCTTGGGGCCGAAGCCCAGGGAAAACTTGAGAACCCGGATGCCGAAGAGCTTGGCAAAGAGGAAATGGCCGAATTCATGGATGAAGATGAGAGGGCCGAGGACGATGATGAAGGCGAGCACGGAGTTCATGGTGGTCTCAGATCGTTAAGTTTTTCTGGCCGGGCGGCAGGTCCGGGATCCGGGCCTCTTCGCCGAGCCGTTGTTTTGTCTTGATGTTCAAGGCTTCGATGATTGATTGCGCCTGCATGCGGGCGGCGAGGTCGGCGTCGAGGATGGCGGTGACGCTGGTCGCCTCCTCCCGGGGCAGGCGGTCGACGGTTTCCGCGACGACCATGGCGATTTCCGGAAAGCGGATTTCCTTGTTGAGAAAGGCTTCCACCGCAACCTCGTTGGCCGCGTTGAGCACGGCCGGCAGGGTGCCGCCCCGCTTGCACACCTGATAGGCGAGTTTCAGGGCGGGGAATTTATCAAAATCCGGGCGGGAAAAGCTGAGGTCGCTGGCCGTGGCCAGGTTCAGCCTGGGCAGATTGAGGCGAAGGCGTTCAGGGTAGGAGAGGGCATAGGCGATGGGGAGCCGCATGTCCGGAATACCCATCTGGGCGATCACCGAGCCGTCGATGAATTCCACCATGGAGTGCACGATGCTCTGCGGATGGATCAGCACTTCGATCTCTTCCACCTCAAGATCAAAGAGCCAGCGCGCCTCGATCACCTCCAGCCCCTTGTTCATCAGGGTGGCGGAATCGATGGAAATCTTCCGGCCCATGCTCCAGTTGGGATGGGCCAGAGCCTGTTCGCTGGTCACGTTCCACAGCTCGCGCACCGCCTTTTCCCGGAAAGGGCCGCCCGAGGCGGTGAGAATCAGCTTGCTGACATCGCGCCGTCTTCCGGCCTCCAATGCCTGGGCAATGGCGTTGTGTTCGCTGTCAATGGGCAGGAGCGCGACCTTGCGGCGTTTGACCGCGGCCATGACCAGATCGCCGGCCATGACCAGGGTTTCCTTGTTGGCGAGGGCGATGTTCTTCCCCGCTTCGATGGCGGCCAGGGTCGGGGTGAGTCCGGCGGCGCCGACTATGGAGGAGACCACCGTGTCGGCGGAAGCCAGGGTGGCGATCGCCACATTGCCCTCCTTGCCGACCAGGATCTTTTCCGACCAGCCGGTGGGCAGACTCTGGGCCAGATCCCGGGCAAGTTTGGCGTCGGCAATGGCCACCTTTTCCGGGTTGAAGGCCTCGATCTGCTCGCGCAGCAGTTTGCCGTTGCTGCCCGCTGCAAGGCCGACCACCCGGTAGCGGCCGGGAAACTGGCGCACCACTTCGAGGACATTGCGGCCGATGGAGCCTGTTGAGCCGAGCAGAGAGATGTTTTTCATGGGCGTTTTCTTCCCTGGCACGTTCTGGTTCAGGCCGAAGTTTCAGAGCCTGACAGGAGGTTATCAACTTAATACGAATTTGCCGGCTCTTTCAGGACCGACAAATTCCGGCGGCACATCCCCGTGCCGCCAACAGCCTGTTTTTCAACGGGCTAAGGAATCCGGGCATAAAAATGAAGCAGGTAATAGAGGGCCGGCGCCGTGAGGAGCAGGGAATCGATGCGGTCAAGCAGCCCCCCGTGCCCGGGCAGGATGGTGCCCGAGTCCTTTACGCCGAAAGCCCGTTTCAGCATTGATTCGGAAAGATCGCCGGCCACGCCGAGGCAGCTCAAGAGAAGCGCGAGGAAGCCGATCCACAGGTTGCTCTCCTCCGGGAGGAAGAAGAATTTGACCGCAAAGGAGGCGAGCAGGCTGCCGCAGAGGCCGCCGAAGAAGCCTTCCCAGGTTTTGCCCGGGCTGATGGCCGGACAGAGCTTGTTTTTCCCCAGCAGGCTGCCGGTGTAGTAGGCGGCGGTATCGGAGGCGGCGGTGATGGCGGTGAGGAAAAGCAGCCAGTACCGGCCCTGGGGCAACCCCATGAGCAGGATCAGGTGCGCGCTGGCAAGACCGATGTAGAGGGAGCCGAAACCGCTCCGGCTGATCAGGTCAAAGGGCTGCAGCAGCCGGGGGTAGCAAAAGAGGCCATAGAGCATGAGGCCGAGCAGGGAAAGAACAAGGCCGGCGAGCAGGATGCCCGGCTCGCCGGGGAATGCGGCGACGACCGGCAGGATGCCGAAAAGGCAGAGGGCAAAGGCGTGGCCGGAATTGCCGGCCGGCAGAGCCATGGCCAGGTATTCGGAAAAGGCCACCGCCGCGAGGGCGGTGATCGCCAGCCAGAAAACAGGATAAGGCCCCAGGAAGATCAGGAGCAGCCAGGCGATAACAGCCGCAACACCGGTGATGAGTCTCTTCATGCTGATCCTGTTCCGTCTCCGTTGAGCCGGACTCAAATAAGGTTAGCTGGCCTCGACCTGTTCGCCTGTTTTTCCGAACCGGCGCTGCCGTTTCTGATAGTCGCGGATGGCGGCGAGAAAATCATCTTTGCGGAAGTCCGGCCACAGGGTTTCCGTAAAGTAAAACTCCGCGTAGGAGGCTTGCCAGAGCAGGAAGTTGCTGAGGCGGGTTTCGCCGCCGGTGCGGATGAGCAGATCCGGATCGGGCAGCCCCGCTGTATAGAGGTGCTTTTCCAGATCCCCGTCGCTGATGGCGGCGGGTTGCAATTCGCCCCGCAGGCATTCCCTGGCCAAGGCCCGCACGGCCTGAATGATTTCGCCCCGCCCGCCGTAGCTCAAGGCCAGGTTCAGGGTCAGCCCGGTGTTGCCGGCGGTTTTCTCGATCACCCGTGCAAGCACTTCCTGGACCTCTGCCGGGATGCGCTCCTGTTCGCCGATGCACCTGAGGCTCACATTGTTTGCGACCATGGTGGAAAGCTCGCTTTCCAGAAAGGATTTGAGCAGTCCCATGAGAGACTGCACCTCCAGGGCGGGACGGTTCCAGTTCTCGGTGGAAAAGGCGTAGAGGGTGAGCACCGCGATGCCGAGTTCCCGCGCGCAACGGACGATCTCCTGCACGGACTCCACTCCGACCCGGTGGCCGAGAATTCTTGGCTTGCCGCGCTGTTGGGCCCAGCGGCCATTGCCATCCATGATGATGGCGACATGGCGGGGCAAGGTATTGGGGTCAGGCGTCGGCATGAAAAGGCTCCCGGCGACACAACCAGCAGGGAAAAGGGAGAGGGAACGGTTCTGGTCTTAAGGAATAGGGCGGCTTCAAACCTCCATGACCTCTTTTTCCTTTTCGGCCAGGATCTCGTCGATCTGTTTGATGAACTTGTCGGTGACGTGCTGGGTTTCGTCCTGCAGCTTGAAGAAATCGTCTTCCGGGATTTCCTTGTTGTTCTTCTGCTTCTTCAGGCCGTCGAGGGCGTCACGGCGGACGTTGCGCACGGCCACCCGGTACTCTTCGCTGATCTTCTTGACGTTTTTCACCAGATCCCTGCGGCGCTCCTCGGTGAGCTGCGGGATGGAGATCCGGATCACCTTGCCGTCGCCCGAGGGGTTGAGGCCCAGATCCGAGGCGAAGATAGCCTTTTCGATGGCGGGCAGCAGCTGGGTGTCCCAGGGTTGAATCACGATCATTCTGCTTTCGGGAATGGTGACGGTGGCAACCTGATTGAGGGGCATGGGCGAGCCATAGGCCTGTACCCTGACGCCGTCGAACAGGGAGATGGAGGCCCGGCCGGTTCTGATTTTGGCAAGGTCGCGTTTGTACGCTTCAATGCTGGCCGCCATTTTTTCCTTTACCGAGTCGATAACCTTACTCATTGTCATCTCCCTTGATCAGCGTGCCGATCTGCTCGCCGCAGATGGCTTTTTTCATGTTGCCGGGGATATTCATGTCAAAGACCATGATGGCTTTGTTGTTGTCCATGGCCAGGGAAATCGCCGCCGCATCCATCACCTTGAGGCGCCGGTGCAGAACCTCGCCGAAGCTGAGCTTGTCGAATTTCACCGCGCCGTCGTGCTTGAGGGGATCCTTGTCGTAGACGCCGTCCACTCTGGTCGCCTTGCAGACCAGATCAGCGTCTATTTCCAGCGCGCGCAGCACCGCAGCGGTGTCGGTGGTGAAATAGGGATTGGAGGTTCCCGCCCCGAAGATCACCACCCGGCCCTTGCGCAGGTGATGCAGCGCCTTTTGGCGGGAATAGGGCTCGCAGACCGTGAGCATGGGAATGGCCGAGAGAACCCGGGTGGGGATGCCCTTGCGCTCCAGGGCATCCTGCAGGGCCAGGGCGTTGATGACCGTGGCCAGCATGCCCATGTTGTCGGCGGCGGCCCGGTCCATGCCGGCTGAGGCCCCGGACACTCCGCGAAAGATATTGCCCGCGCCGATCACCAGGCTGGTCTCGACCTTGAGGGCCGTCAAGCCAAGGATTTCCTCGGCAACGTAATCAAGCACCGCGGTGCTGATGCCGAAAGCGGCGTCACCCATCAGGGCTTCGCCGCTCAGTTTCAAAAGAACTCTTTTGTATTTAGCTTTTGTCACGGTCTTGTCACACCATGGTGTTTGCTTGACTTGACCAGTGCCGGTTATGCGCCGACCTGGAAACGGGCAAAACGTTTGACCGAGATGTTCTCGCCCATCTTTGCCACCAGTTCATTGAGAAGATCCTGGATGGAAAGGTCCGGGTTCTTGACGAACTTCTGCTCCATCAGGCAGTTCTCGGCGTAGAAACGGTCCATCTTGCCGCCCACCATCTTTTCGGCGATATTGGCAGGCTTGCCGGAGTCGATGGCCTGCTGGATGTAGATGTTGCGCTCGCGCTCGGCCAGGTCGGCCGGGACGTCCTCGCGTTTGATGGAAACCGGGTTGGCGGCGGCCACGTGCATGGCCACGTTTTTCGCGAACTCGATAAAGGCGTCGCTCTTGGCGACAAAGTCGGTTTCGCAATTGACTTCGACCATGACGCCCAGCTTGCCGCCGGCATGGATGTAAGTCTCCACCACGCCTTCGCTGGTGGCGCGGCCCGCGCGCTTCTGGGCCACGGCCAGACCCTTCTGGCGAAGCAGGTCGATGGCCTTTTCCATGTTGCCCTGGGTTTCGCTCAGGGCCTTTTTGCAATCCATCATGCCCGCGTTGGTCTTGTCGCGGAGCTCTTTTACCATTTGACTTGTAATTTCCACGGTTCTACCTTCTTATCTTTCGTCTTGATTACTCTGGAAAGGAAAGCTCCCGGTCCGGGCTTGACGCGGACCGGGATACGGCTCGGTTCAATTGTCCCGCTCAGGCATCGCCCTTGGCCGCGATGGCTTCCGCTTCGCTGCCCTTGTCGGTCGCCGCCTGCTGGCTTGCCGAATGCTTCTCGCGGCCGCTGATGATTGCCTCCGCCATCTTGCCGGCGATCAGCTTGATGGAACGGATGGCGTCGTCGTTGCCGGGGATGATGTAATCAATGCCCCGCGGATCGCAGTTGGTGTCGATGAGGGCGACGACCGGAATGCCGAGGCGGTTGGCCTCTTCGATGGCGATCTTTTCCCGTTTCGGGTCGATGAGGAAGATGACCGAGGGCAGGCCCTTCATGTTCTTGATGCCGCCCAGGTTGCGCTCGAGTTTGACCGCTTCCTTGGAGATCTGCAGGGCTTCCTTCTTGGTGTAATGGTGGATGGTGCCGTCTTCCTGCATGGCCTCGAACTTCTTCAGGCGATCGACGCTGTTCTTGATGGTCTGGTGGTTGGTCAGCATGCCGCCCAGCCAGCGGTTGTTGATATAGTACATGCCGCAGCGTTCGGCCTCTTCCTTGATGATGTCCTGGCCCTGGCGCTTGGTGCCGACAAAGAGAACGCTGCCGCCCTTGGCGGCGATATTGGAGACAAACTCATAGGCCTTGTTGAACAGGGGAAGCGTCTTGTCCAGATTGATGATATAGATCTTGTTGCGGGCCCCGTAGATATACGGTTTCATCTTCGGGTTCCAGCGGCGGGTTTGGTGGCCGAAATGCATACCGGCCTCCAGCATCTCTTTCATGGTAATGTAAGCCATTGTCCGTAACTCCTTTGATTTTGGTTGGGCTTCCACCCCATTGTTCCAACCCGTTCGGGCACCAGAGGAACATTTTCAGGGGTGTGTTTGATGTTGTTGGCAGCGTAAAAGCCAAAATGTCGACAGCGAATTCGGCGTAACCGGTTGAGTTTACGTCTTATGACTGTGGGGCTCTGGATTTTTACGAAACCATCTCGATTTTGAACCCGAATCTTTTACCACCTGCTCTCGTATTTTGCAAGCAAAGAAGAAGCTGGTTCCAGTTTCTTTCCGCCCCGGCGGGCGGCGGGGTGGGGGGGGACGGGAGCCGGCCGTGGGCCGAGGCGAAAGCAAGTGGGGTTCTCCTGGTCTTCCCGACAAAAAAGCTTGACGCCCCGGGGAAAAAAAGCAAAGTTCTCTGCTGCGCTTACCGTGACAGACCCTTGAAAAAGGCTGTTGGCGGCACGGGGAGGTGGCGCCGGACCGTGCCGGCGCTCGAAAAAAAACAGGAAATTCGTGGGGTTGGCCAAAGCCTTCCCTGGTCAACCGGCAGCTGAAAAAGTCAGGGATGGTTTTTCAGCGGACTGTCAAGAGGACAACCAGGAGCCATATGCCGAAAACGATCAACAGCCATTCCCCCAAAAAACTTCTGATCCGTTCGACAAACTGGATCGGCGACGCCATCATGACCACGCCGGCGGTGCGGACCATCCGGGAGAATTTTCCCGATGCCGAGATCACCATCCTGGCCTATCCGTGGGTGGCGGATATCTTCACGGCAAGTCCCCATGTGGACAAGGTCATGCTCTATGACAGGAAGGGGAGGCATCGGGGGATAACCGGCATGTGGCGCTTAAGCAGGGAGCTGGCCGCCCAGCGCTTCGACATGGCGATCCTGCTGCAGAACGCTTTTTCCGCCGCCCTCATCGCCCTGCTGGCCGGCATACCGGTCCGCGCCGGATTCAGGCGGGACGGCCGCGGTCTGCTGCTCACCCACGGGGTCGCCATCCGCAAGATCCTGAGGGAACGCCATCAGGTCTATTACTACCAGGGGCTGCTGCAGGACCTTGGACTGGTCTGCGGGCCGCATGACCTTTTCCTTGCCCTGCCCGAGGCGGCCATGGCCTGGGCCCGGAATCTCCTCGCCGACAAGGCGGGCGGCCCGGTGGTCGGTCTTAATCCCGGGGCCGCTTATGGCCCGGCCAAGCGCTGGCCGGCGGATCGCTATGCCGGGCTTGCCGGGCGACTCGCCGCGGAGCTGGACGCTACTCTGCTGGTTTTCGGGACCGCTGCCGATGCCGAGGCCGCGGCGGTCATTGCCGCGGCAGCCCCTGGCCGGGTAGTCGATCTTGCCGGCAAGACCAGCCTGGCCCAGGCCATGGCCCTGATCGGTCTCTGTGACGGCTTTGTCACCAACGATTCCGGCCTGATGCATGTGGCCGCCGCCTTGAAGACGCCGCTGGTCGCCATCTTCGGTTCGACGGACTCGGTGGCCACCGGCCCCTTTTCCGAAAGGGTGCGAGTGGTCCGTAAAAACCTGCCCTGCAGCCCTTGCATGGCGACGCATTGCCGCAAGAACGATTTTGCCTGCATGCTGGCCATCGAGGTGGATGAGGTGTTCAGGGCGACCAGCGCCCTGCTTGCCAAGCGGACCGGAGAAGGGAGGGAGGAAGGATGAGCAGACCGGCGGTGTTTCTGGACAGGGACGGCACCATCAACGAGCAGATGGGCTATATCAACCATATCAGCCGATTCGTGCTGCTGCCCGGGGCTGCCGAGGCGATCCGGCGACTGAACGGGCAGGGTATTCCGGTGGTGGTGGTCACCAACCAGTCCGGGCTGGCCCGGGGCTATTTCCCGGAAAGCCTGCTTGCGGAGGTGCATGAAAAGATGCGGGTCCAGCTGGCCGCGGCCGGCGCCCACCTGGACGGCATCTATGTCTGTCCGCATCATCCGGAGGCCAAGGAGGAGCGCTTCCGGGCGGCCTGTGACTGCCGCAAGCCCAAGCCGGGGCTCTTTCTCAGGGCAGCCGCGGAGCTGGATCTCGATCTTGCCCGTTCCTATCTGGTGGGGGATCGCTGGTCGGATCTCAAGGCGGCGGCCGCCGTGCGCGCCAAGGGGGTGCTGGTCCTCACCGGATACGGCCGCGGCGACTATGAATATATCGGGCCTGGGCAGGCTGTTCAGCCCAGCTTTGTCGCCGAGGACCTGCCGGCGGCGGTGACCTGGATTCTGCGGGATCTCGGGCGGGAACGGTAGCAGCCTGCCCCGGACGCGGCGGCCGGGGCAGGGGCCGATTTTTTCAACGGCCGGTTATTCGTGCCGTTTTTTCTTTTCGGGAAAGTCGTAGATGACCTCATTTTTCTTGATGAGGCCGAACTGCTGGCGGGCTACCTCTTCGAGGTGGACCGGGTCTTTCTTGAGTTTGGTGATTTCCTTGCGGAGCGCCTCATTGCTGAGGCGCAACTCCTCATTATCGGCAAGAACCTTGTTGAGTTCCTTTGCAACCCGATAGTATTTCAGCGCGCCATAGGGGCCGAAAATGGCCCATGCCCCGAGCAGGACCAGGATCAGGATCGAGGAGATCAGGAGTTTTTTGCTGTCACTCTGTGAGCGGCTTGGTGGCATCTGTTCGTCGTGGGGTCATTGCCATGGCTGGGAATGAATCATTTCGGCCCGGAAAGGATTCATTGCCGCCTCGTTGGTTATGGGGGAGGACCGCCTCGCCGCGCCGGAATCGTTATGCAACGGCTTTTTTTGTGGGGTAAGCGCTGTCGGCCGAGGCTTGCCGCATCAATAACCAGTAGATAGCACAGAAGATTCTTTCCTGCAATCGCCGAATTGCGCGCAGGATGATTCGGCAGCGCTTCGTTCTCGTTTCCAGTCCCATATCGGACAAATGTCTTTCCCGCTCAGGGGATCCGCAGCATCTTCAAGGCGATGATGCCAAGTTCATAGAGCATGTAAAGGGGCACCCCCATGAGCAGCATGTTGACGATATCCGGGGTGGGGGTGAGAAGGGAGGCGACGATGCTGATGACCAGCAGGGCATAGCGGCGGTTTTTTGCAAAGGTGCCTCGGGAGAGCAGTGTTGTTTTGGCCAGGAAGATCATGAAGACGGGCAGTTCGAAGATCAGGCCGAAGGCGAGGATGAAGACGGCGACAAAGGTGACGAACTGGTCAATGGAGATCACTGCTTTTAACTGCTCGGTCTGGAATCCCAGGAGAAAATCGACCCCGTACGGCAGGGTCACGAAATAGCAGAAGGCGGCGCCGCTGTAAAAGAGCAGGCAGGTGAAGAGCACGAACCAGAAGATGTTGGCCGCGGAGAGCTTGAAAGGCTTGGCCAGGGCCCGCCAGAGGCAATAGATCAGCCAGGGCATGAAGGTGAAGAGCGCCATGGCCACCGAGATTTTGACATGGGCGAGGAAGGGGCCCGCCACGGTGAAAAAGGCCAGCTGCTGGTGAAGATGGTCCTGGATTACGGCCAGCAGGGTGGCGGAAATCGTGTAATAGCCCAGGGAGCCCAAAAAAAGGGTGAGCCCCAGGGAAAGCAGCGAGCGGCGGAGATCCTTGATGATGATGGCGAGGCGATTCGTCGTTTCCACGGCTGGTCTTGGCAAAGGTTATCGCGCGGGGACGCAAGGGGCGTCCTACCGCTGGTTCTCTTGGGGCTCGGGAACCGGGCTGCCGTGGATCTCTTTTTCCAGGCGCTTGAAAAAGATCTCCATGAACTCATGCCGCTCGGCGGCCAGCCGTTTCCCTTCCGGGGTGAGCATCTTGTCCTTGATCCTGCAAAGTTTCACGAGGAACTCGCGGTAGGCCGTGTCTTCGCTGCTGTAGGAAGAGGTCCTGGCGACATCCACCCCCTGGTTGTGGAGGCGGGCTCCGACCTGGCCGGCAAAGAGGAAGGCCCTGCCGATGCCGATGGCGCCGATGGAGTCGAGCTTGTCGGCATCAAAAAGTATTTTGGCCTCCAGGCTTTCCGGAACCATGTCGTTGCGGTAGCGGTGCGCTTCGATGCAGTGCAGGATCTCTTTCCGCATCGAAACGGAAAAACCGAGGCCGGCAAGGATCGCCTCGGCCATTTCCGCCCCCTTGCGGGCATGGCATACTCTGCCCTGGCTGCGGGTCTCGTGCTGACGGCCGATGTCGTGCAGGAGGGCGGCGGCGCCCAGGATATCGAGGCGGGCATGCATCAGCCGGCCGATGTGGAGGCAGAGATTGTATACCCGTTCGGTGTGGTCCGGGCCGTGGCAGCCACCTTCATTTTCGCAGTATTCCCGGGAGATGGCGAACAGCCGTTCGGTGAGCTTACGACCCAGGGGCGGCGGTTCGGGCTGGTTGCCTCTCTGTTCCTTGTTTTCCGGCATGGAGTTATCCGAAGAGCGCATATTCCAGCCAGGCGATGCCGAAGCGGAGGAGGGCCAGGTCGTCGCCGGCCAGGGCTTCTCTTTCCTCCGGAGAGAGAGGCAGGGACGGGGAAAGGGTCCCGGCCAGCAGGCGGGCGCGGAATTCATCGAGCCGGTAGAGGGCCAGGAGGTAGGCCTTGACCTCCTGCTCGCCGGGAGCGAAGCCGTCCTTGAGCCGCCGGTGCTGGAGGATGGCCATGATCTCGTCGTTCATGGCGTTGTAGGTCAGAAGATCCTGGTCGTTGTTCCAGGCGGCGACATCCTGATCCTCACTTTCGGAAAAGCCCTTGCAGTGCGGTTCGCTCAGGAGCACGTGGATCTCGTGCCGTTGGCCGTCCGGGGTCAGAAAGGCGCCGCGGCCCAAGGGGTAGGTCCGGCAGGCGCCGGGGCGGTCCGCATAGATCCGGCAGCCTTCCGGCCCGACAAAGGGGCAGCTTGCCCTGCCGTCATCCACCATGGCGAGGAAGACATGGGGAAAGGCAAAGCCGTCCTCTGTTTCGATGATGGCATGCCGGGCGAGAAAATCACTGGCGGCAAGGTTGAGCCGCCGGCTTATGCGAAGCACATCATAGGGCGTGAGGACCAGGTCAAGCTGCCGGCAGCAGTCGGTGAAGCAGGGAACGCCGGGGTGGCATTTGAAGCGGAATTTTTCGCCGTCGGCAAGCTTTCGGAAGTTTTCCGGCAGAACAGGGTTGGCCATTGCCTTAGAGTTCCATTTTTTTCTGCCAGAAGGTCAGGAGCGGCGCCGCCACGAAGATGGAGGAGTAGGTGCCGAAGATGATGCCGATGAGCAGGGTGAAGGAAAAGTCGTGGATCACCGAGCCGCCCAGGAAGAAGAGGGCCACCAGGGTCAGGGCCGTGGTCAGGGAGGCGATGATGCTCCGGCCCATCACCTCGTTGACGCTGAGGTTGATGGTGGCGAAGAGGCTGGTGTCCGGGGATTTTTTGATGTTTTCCCTGATCCGGTCAAAAACGACCACGGTGTCGTTCAGGGAATAGCCGGCCAGGGTGAGCAGCGAGGTGATGATGAGCAGGGTTACCTCGATGTCCATCAGCCAGCAGAGAGCAAGAACGGCGAGAACGTCGTGGAAGGTGGAGGCCGCCGCGGCAATGCCGAAGCGGAAATCGAAGCGAAAGGCCAGGTAGAGCATGACCCCCAGCATGGCCAGGGCGATGGCGAGCAGCGCCTTGTCCCTGAGGGCGGAACTCACCGAGGCGCCGATCTCCGACTGGCTTTCCATGGTAAACCGCGCATCCGGCAGGGCGGTGTTGAGCCGGCTGGTGATGGCCTCGGTGATGTGGCCCAGCACCTTTTCCGATTTCTTCATCTTGACGATGAGGCGGTTCTCCCCCTCGACCTTCTGAAGATCAAGGCTGCCCAGCTCGCTCCTGTCAAGGGCCTTGCGCACCTCGCCCAGGGCAAAAGGCTGGCTTGCCTGGTACTGGAGGATGACGCCGCCGGAAAAATCAACGCCCATGTTCGCCTGGCCGCGCAGGATCTGGACAAAGGCGATAAGGCCGATGAGGGTCACCACCGCGGAAAAGGCGAAAGTGTATTTGCGCACGCCCATGTAATCCAGATTGGGCTTGCTGAGGAGCTGCATGAACCTGAGCGGCTTCAGCGCCTTTTTCGCGTGCATGACGTCATAGACCAGCTTGGTGCCGAAGAGGGTGGTGAAGAGGTTGAAGATGATGCCCAGGCAGAGGGTGATGGCAAAGCCCTTGATGGGGCCGGTGCCGAAGAGGAAGAGGGCCAGCGAGGTGATCAGGGTGGTGACCTGGGCGTCGACGATGGTGGACAACGCCAGGCTGTAGCCGGCTTCAACGCCTGATTTCACCGATTTGCCCAGGGCGAACTCCTCCCGCATCCGTTCGAAAATGAGGACGTTGGCGTCCACCGCCATGCCGATGGAGAGGATGATGCCCGCGATGCCGGGCAGGGTGAGGGTGCCGCCCATCATGGCCAGGCCGGCAAAAAGCATGAGAATGTTGAGGATGACCGCGCTGTTGGCGATGACGCCGGAGAGGCGGTAGTAGACGAGCATGAAGGCGAAGACCAGGGCGGTGCCGAGCAGGCCGGCCATCAGCCCCTTCTGAATGGAGTCCTTGCCCAGGGAGGCGCCGACCGTGAGGTTCTGGACGATCTCAACCGGGGCGGGCAGGGCGCCGACCCTGAGGACGATGGCCAGGTCCGCGGCCTCCTCGTAGCTGAAGCTGCCGGAGATCTGGGCGCTGCCGCCGAGGATTTTTTCCCGGATCACCGGGGCGGAGCGCACCACCTCGTCAAGGACGATGGCCAGCCGCTGGCCCACGTTTCTCTCGGTCACCTGGCCGAAGATCTTGCCGCCGCGGCCGGTGAGGTCCAGGCTGACATAGGGTTCGTTGAAGCTGCCGCCCACCCGGACCTGGGCGTCCTTGACCATATCGCCAGTCATCAGGATCTGGTTTTTCAGGAGAATGGGGGTTTTGCTTTCCTTCTTGGTGGTCTTGTCCACCTCTTTTTCAAAATAAATCTCCGTGCCGGCCGGCAGCCTGCTCTGCAGGGCAAGGTTGAGCTGCTTGCGGCTGCCGCCCTCCTGCCACTGGCCCGCCTGAATGGCCTGACCGATCAGCTGGGGCAGGTTGAGGCCCGAAGCGTCTTCCACCATCTTGAATTCGAGCTGGGCGGTGCGGCCGATGAGATTCAAGGCGCGGCCGGGATCCTTGACCCCGGGCAGCTGGATGATGATCTCGTCGGCGCCCTGGCGGACGATGACCGGCTCGGCCACGCCGAACTGGTCGATGCGGTTGCGGAGAATCTCCAGGGATTGATCAACCGCTTTGTTGTTGATGAAATCGATCTTTTCCTGTTTCAGGGCAAGGGTAATGCGGGGAAAGGCGTCCTGCTCCGCCTGGATTTCGCTGGCAAGGTCGGGGAAGTCGTCCTTGATGGTCTGTTTCACCGTTTCCAGCGCCCCGGTGTTGGGCAGGGTCAGCATGGCCTTGTGGGTATCGGCGGTGGCGTTGCGCACCACGGTGATCTTTTTTTCCGCCAGGGCCTCTTTTAAATCCTGAACAGCGAGATCAAGGTTGTTTTCAATGGCCTTTTCAAGGTTGACCTTGAGGACCAGATGCATGCCGCCCTGCAGATCGAGGCCCAGGCGGAGGCCCGCCGGGGCAAGATATTTCTGCCACCAGGACGGCACCGGCTGGAAAGAGGGGAGAACGGTCATGCCGCAGAAAACGGTCAAAAAAAGCAGCAGTAAAACCTTCCAGCGCAGGGAACTTTGCATAACGACTCCTTGATACAGTTAATATCTGCGGAAAATCAGTGGATATTTCCCTTGTCACGAGAACAGCGTAATTGTCTGACTTTTACGAATTTATCATTGATTGGTGCGAGATTATACCCCACCTTGTTCAGAAGTCAAATTGCAAAAAAGTTAAGGGGCGGCCGCCAAGGGCGGCAGAGTCAGTCTGGAGTTTGCCCTGGCGCACGCTCCCCTGTCCGGTGATCTGGGGCAGCGAGGATACTGTTTCCCCTCCCGCGAACGCGGAACCGCTTTCCCGGAAAATCGCGGGCTGCCGCAAGCATGTCATCGAAGGGGCGCCCCATCCCTGCCATCTTGCCGAACCGAGGGACTGGCACGATGCTTTTCTTGGCTTTCTCAAACAAGAGTTCTGATTCCTTTTCCGGCTATGCTATACTTAACTCAGGTAAGGGTGCCGGCCTTGCGTGCCGGAGGTACAGCCCCCATGGCGGCCTGCCTGGCGATTCACCTTTTACGGCGTTGCAACCGGGACCAGGCGCGATTGTGGCGGGTATTGCTCGGTAACTTTTTGATTCGTCTTCTCGGGCCTCACTCCTTCGGAGGCTTTTCCGAGATCGTCACGGTTGGGGGGAAGAAGAATGGGCAAGAAGATACTGGTTGTCGATAACCAGCCCGTGGTGTTGAAGCTGGTGGCCAACCTGCTGGCAAAGGATGGCCATGAGGTGCGCATTGCCGAGGATGGGCTCCGGGCTCTTGACGTTCTCAAAGACTTTGTCCCCGATCTCATCTTCGTCGATCTGGTGATGCCCAATATCAGCGGGGAAAAACTCTGCCGCATCATCAGGAACATGCCGCATCTGCAAGGGGTTTTTCTCGTGATTCTCTCCGCCATCGCCGCGGAGGATGATCTCGATTTCGTCGCGCTGGGGGCTGATGCCTGCATTGCCAAAGGGAATATGGAGGGGCTTGCCAGGCATATCGTCCGCGTCCTTGAGATGGCCGAGCAAAACGAGGGGCGGGGGCCGGGTTCCCGGGATATCCTCGGGCTGCATGAGGTGGCGCGCCGTGAGATCACTCGGGAGCTTATCGCCTCCCGCAGGCATTTCGAGGTGATTCTCAACAACATGTCGGAAGGGATTCTGGAATATGCCCCCGACCTGAAGCTGATCTTCGTCAATCCCGCCGCCGCGAACATGATCGGAGTCGCCGAGGAAAACCTTCTGGGCGCCGACTTCTGTGAAATTTTCGCCGGCTATTCCCGGGATCTCGTCGAACGGGTGCTCCACTGCGGCACCGCCCTGTTCAAGAGCATTCCCGAGGAGACGCCCGTTCTGTTGAACGGCCGCCGGGTTTCCCTGCAATTTTTACCGGTCAGGGACGAAGGCGGCGACTCCACCATCGTCATCATCAATGATGTGACAAAGCGCAAACAGACCGAGGAGAAAGTCAACGAACAGAACAGGTTTCTGCAGGGTCTCATCGAGGCCCTGCCCCATCCCTTTTTCGTGGTGGATGCCCGGGAGTATGGCGTAGTTCTGGCCAATTCCGCGGCAAAGCGTTGTTTTCCGGGGATGAAGGGCTGCCCGCCCGGGTCGGAAGGCCCGATCTGCGCCTGCCTGACCCCTGACCCCCTCTATCCCTTCGAGGTGGTGCAGAGGGAAAGGAAGTCTTTTGTCCTTGCCCATGTCGATCGTGACGGCCGGGGAAGGGAAACCCACTACGAGATCCACGCGCATCCGATTTTCGATAAGCAGGGGATCCTGCGCCAGATCATTCAATATCGGCTCGATGTGACGGAAAGGAAAAATACGGAGCAGGAGCTGCAGGCGTCGAAGGCGGCGCTGGAAAAGGCGTTGGCCGAACTCAGGGCCGCCAGGTAGTTCCGTCCTGGCGGATGTTCCCCCATGAGCGGACTTTGCCGGGAGGGCCTTTGTTTTCGTGGAAAAGGTGACAGCGGATGCGTGTGATCGGAAAAAGAGGGAAAGTCCTTGTCCTGGCAACAGCCCTGGCTTATTTTTTGATCGGCGTGGAAATCATCATCATGATTTCGCCGTTCGCCCTCTATTTTTACTCCGTGTATGGTCCTATTCTCAATACCCTCGCCGCCCATCCCATAACCGGCTGGACAACCGAATTTTTTCTGCCGCATCTGGTCTTTCTTGACGACCCGCTTCTTGAGGCGGTTTCCTATCTGCAGGTACTCTTGTTTGTCGGTCTTTTTCTGTTTTTCGCCGCCGCGGTTCCGCTCTATTACGGCAGATTCACCGGGAAAGGGGTGGTGCGGCTGAGTTTTTACGCCAGGATCCGCCATCCCCAGTACCTCTTTCTCGCCATTTCCGGCTTCGGTCTGCTGCTTTACTGGCCGCGCTTCATCGTGCTGGTTCTCTATATAACCATGCTGTTTGTTTACTACCTGCTGGCCCGCCACGAGGAATGGCGGATGATGGGGGAGCATCCGGAGGTGTACGAGAGGTATATGGCGAATACGCCGATGTTTTTGCCAGGGGAACCAGGCGGGCGTTTTTTTCGGCTGGTGTTCGGTTGGATTCACCCGAAATGGCTTGCGCTCGTGGTGGCGTATCTTCTGAGCATTCTCCTCGCCGTCTTGCTGGCCCTGGGGGTCCGCGACCATGCGGTCGGCAGGGTGCGGGTGATTCAGGGCGTGGATGCCCCGCCGCTTGTTTCGGTATTTCCCCGGCCTGACGATGAAATCCGCGCCGTGTATCAGGCAGGCCTCGCCAATGCCGAGGTGCGGGAGATCTTGGCCGGTGTCGGGGCGAATGCCGTGTATCTCCTGCCCGGAGATTTTTTTCTCAATGCCCTGCTCACCGAGGAAGACAGGCGATTCTCCGACCAGATGATCGAACGGTTCCCCGAGATTCTTGAATGGCATCAGCATAAATTTCAGGGCGGGCTTGGCAGGTTTTTCCGAATTTTTTATAATTTCGTGCGGACCTGGGGAACGCTGGAGACCGATTACGATGTCGAACGCCTCATTTTCATTCGGGTCGAAGACAGGCGCGGGGAGATGGTTTCCGCGGAACATCTGTTCGACATCGGGTTGAGGCGGCGGCCTGTCCTGCTTGTTGATCTTGATGCCGCCTCACGAAAAATGGTATCTCTGGTAATCACCACGGACAACCACAAGTGGGGGACAGTCCCCATGCCCAGCTTTTGAAATATCTTCGAGGAGTTCCATGTCGCATCTTTCTGTGCCCGGAAAAAACAAGAGCCTTCTTTGGGGGTGGCTCCGTGCCAGGGGGCCGGGCCGGCGTTTTCTTTTCGGCTGGGGTTTTCGCCGCCGCGGGCTGGCGACGCTTCTTATCCTGCTCTGCGGCGTTTTGTCCGTGGCGACGCCGTTGGCCACGGCGGCGGAGGACGCATCGGCCAGGGAGCTGATCTTTCTCAACTGGAGCGACTACATGGATCAGGATCTGATCCGGAAATTCCAGGAGAAGCACGGGGTCACGGTCCGGCAGGTCTATTACGAAACAGAAGAGGAGCTGGGCCGCCTGCTTTCTCTCACCGGCGGCAAGGGTTATGATGTGGTCCTGGCCAGCATGCTGCCCGCCCAGGCGTATCTGCAACGGAAGTGGCTCGCCCCGGTCGACGAAAAACGTATTCCCAATCTCAGCCACATCGATCCGGTCTGGGCCAAGAGAAATCCCGAACTCATGCGCCATGCGGTTCCTTTCGCCTGGGGGACCATGGGGATTGCCTATCGGCGGGATCTGGTCCCGGGCGAGGTTGTCGGCTGGCGGCAGCTGCTTGCCCCGGCAGAGGCGTTGCGCGGCAAAATTCTCATGATCAAGGATCAGCGGGACGCCATTGTCCCGGCTCTGAAAATGCTCGGCTATTCCCTGAACAGCGACCGGCCCGAGGAACTCGACGCCGCGGAAAAGGTATTGCTGGCCCAGAAGCCGTTTGTGAAAAAATACAGCTATCCTTCCCTTGGCGAGGACTCCGAGCTGGTGAGCGGCGAAATCGCCATGGCGTTGGTCTACAGTGGTGACGCGGTGGCCCTGCGCGAGTTCAATGCCGATATCGCCTATGCCGCGCCGGTGGAAGGAACCTGTATCTGGCTTGATTCCCTGCTGGTCATGCGGCATTCCGCCAGACAGGAGCTTGCCATGGCGTTTATCAACTTCCTGAATGAACCGGAAAATGGAGCGCAACTGGCTGAGTATATATATCATGCCACGCCGAACCTGGCGGCCAAGGCAAAGCTGCCGGCCGGGCACCTGCGGAACCCGGCCATCTGGCCGGATGCCGAGACCCTTGCCAGATCGGAATTTTATCTGCCCCTGCCCGCCCGGGTGCAGAAACGTTATAACACCATTTATCTGCGCGCCTCCGAGGGATTACGTTGATGGCCGGACGCCATATCCTTGACGGTTCAGACCTGCCATGAAGCTACGAGCCAAAATCAGCTTAGTCCTTCTGCCCCTGATCGCCGTGCCTTTCCTGGCAACCGGCTGGTTTGCCTCGGCGCATCTGGCCGGCCATTCACGGGAAACCGCCTTTGCCCAGGCGGACTCCCTTCTCGGCCAGGTGGGGGACGGCGTGCGCGTCTATCTGGCCAACTGCCGGGCCAATCTTGAGCTGTTCGCCCGCGCGGAGCTGTTGCGCAGCTACCTGCTGGTGCCGGAGGAAGAAGCCCGCTACGCAATTTTTCAAACCCCGCTGCTCACCCAGTTCGCCAGATACATGGAGGCCTATCCGGAGTACTACGAGATGCGGGTGCTGCTGCCGGACGGGTACGAGGATGCGCGTTTTGCCCGGGAAGGACTGGGCAATCGCCACGAAGACGAGGGGCAGAGCCCGTGGTTTTCACGAATGCGGGATTCCTCCGCGCCGATCTTTCCGCAGCTTGAAATCAATGCCGACAACGACCGGCTGGCCTTCTACCTTGCCAAGAAGCTCTTCTTTACCGATAAAGCCCAGGAGGGTCCGCTGGCCGCGTCACGGCTCATGGGATACCTTGTTCTGACCATTGAGCCGACCTTTCTCTCCGAACCGGCGGCGGAGACGAAGATCGGCGCAAGCGGATCGATTTTTTTCTGTGATTCCACCGGAACCGTGTTTTTTGAAGGGCGGGAAAAGAGGTTGCCGGCCCGGCTTTCCGCTTCCCATTGGCAGACACTGCGGAATTCCGGCGGGGATTATGTTCTCCTCAAGGGGCTGACCGCGGAACCGGCCTATGTGAAACTGCGGCGGCTCGACGCGGATCTCTGGCTTGGCGCCATCATGCCGGAGCGGGACCTGCTGGAGGTGGGGCGGAATCTCCGGACCCTGATCTTCGCCGTCACCATGGCCACGGTGCTCTTCGTCTCTCTGCTGCTCTTTTTCGGCCTCAAGCGGCTCTTTCTCGACCCGCTTTCCCGCCTGATTGATTCCAGTCGTCTGGTGAGCAAGGGCGAAATGGACAAGGTCGTCCTTGCCCTGGATCGTGACGATGAAATCGGCGAGCTTCTGAAAACCTTCCATGGCATGGTTGCGGCCCTGCGTGTCTCGCGGCGCGAGATCATGGCCCATCAGGAGGAATTGGAGCGGCGGGTGCAGGAGCGGACCGAACATCTCATCGAGGTGAACAGGGAACTTGATGACGCCCGCCTCGAAGCGGAACGGGCCAACCGCCTGAAGAGCGAATTTTTGGCCAACATGAGCCATGAAATCCGCACCCCCATGAACGGCGTCATCGGCATGAGCCAGTTGTTGCGCAATACCCCGCTGAACAAAGAGCAGGCCGAATACGCGGAGATCATCAATTCTTCCGCGGAATCGCTCCTCCAGATCATCAACGACATTCTTGATTTTTCCAAGATAGAGTCCGGCAAGCTCACCATTGACCGCAAGGAATTTGCCATCCGCGATCTGGTGGAGGAGGTCGCCGGCATGCTTGCCCTGCCTGCGCAGGGCAAGCACCTTGATCTCGCTTCCCATGTTTCCCTGGATCTTCCTCCCCGACTGGTCGGCGATCCGGTCCGGTTGCGTCAGGTCATGGTCAACCTGCTCGGCAACGCCGTAAAGTTTACCCCGAAAGGGTCGGTGGGAATCAGCGTCAGCCGTGAACCGGAGCAGGGTTCCGGGCGGAACGGCGAAGAAATCCTGCTGCGCATCGAGGTCGAGGATACCGGCATCGGGATTCCGCGAGAGGCCCATGGGAAGCTGTTCAAGTCCTTCTCCCAGCTCGATGGCTCCTACAGTCGTCAGTATGGCGGCACCGGTCTTGGGCTCGCCATCTGCCGGCAGCTTGTGGAGATGATGGGCGGCCGCATCGAATTCACCAGCACTCCCGGGCAGGGGAGCTGTTTTCAATGCCTTGTCCCGATGGGAGTCGCGGCGGAACAACCGGCGTCGGGGCTGGCAAAGATCAAGGAGGCGGTGCGGGACAAAAGGGTCCTCCTCGTGGCCGAGGGCAGGGCCAGCAGACGGCTGCTGGCCAGAACCCTGGCGGATCTGGAGCTTTCCGTGATCAGCGCGGAAAGCGGCCCTGCCGGCATGGCCTTTTTCACGCAGGCGCAACAGGTTGGTCTGCCCTTCTCCTTTGTCCTGGTTGAGGCGGAAATGTCCGGCATGGACGGTTTCAGTTTCAGCGCCGGACTTCGGGCCCTGGAGGGCGGCGCGTTGCCTGTTGTTTTGCTGGTTTCATCCGGCCAGCAAAAGGATGAGCGGCGCAGCAGATTGAATGATTCCGCCCTTGTTGACCATTTCCTCGCCAAACCGGTGAAGCTCATCCAACTGGTCGGGGTTCTCGACAGGATAGCCGGCTTTTCCTCCGGGCCGCCCGTGGCGGGCGGGGCGGAGGAGGAGCCGGCCAGGGCCGCGGTAACGCCGCTCAGGATTCTGGTGGCGGAGGACAATCCCGCGAATCAGCGTCTGGTTGAACGGATGCTTGCCATAAACGGCCATAGGGTGACGGTGGCGGGCAACGGCCACGAGGCCATTGATGCCTTTGCGCGGGAATCGTTCGATCTCATTCTCATGGACATTCAGATGCCGGAAATGGACGGCTTTGCCGCAACCGCCGCAATCCGGGCACTGGAAAAGGAGCGTGGCGGGCATATCCCCATCATCGCCCTTACCGCCCATGCCATGCAGGGGTATCGGGAGCAGTGTCTGGATGCCGGCATGGATGAGTATTGCGCAAAGCCATTTGAGATGCAGAAGCTGACCGCCCTCATCGAAACCGTCTGGCAAAGACGCGGCGTCTGATCTTCTTCCGTTGGTTCCGCGGCCTGCTCCGTCTCCTCGTCAATGGCCCGGATATCAGCCGGTTCCCACGTAATTTTCTTCCCCTTGGGAAGAACTCTCTGGTTGCCAGATTTCGCCGTGCCATTTATGATAGGCCTCCCCTTTCCATTGCTTCCTGTTTTGTGGAGTGAGCGAAAAGGCAACAACCGTAAAGGGATTCCGGTCGCGCCATGGCCTTTCCGGCCTTGCGTTCGATCCGGCATCGGCGCCAGGAGTTATAATGAAAAAGGTTCATAAGAGTATCAGCGGGAAATCCGGGCAGGAGCTTGCGCAGATCGTGGCCAGGGCGGCTCTGGATAAGAAGGCCGAAGATCTGGTCATCCTCGACGTGCGGGGCATTTCCTCCTTTGCCGATTTTTTTGTCATCATGAGCGGCCGCTCCACCCGGCATGTGCAGGGTCTGGCCCAGGCGGTGGACGAGGCTCTGCGTCATAAGAAGATCAGCAACGAGAGCACGGAAGGGCTGAGCGAAGGCCATTGGGTGCTGCTCGATTACAACGACGTGGTGGTGCATATCTTTTACAGCGAGACCAGAGGGTTTTACGACCTGGAAGGCCTGTGGCACGATGCCCCCCGCCTGGTGGTTGCCGAGGAGAGCAAGGCATAATTTTCAAGACTAGGGAGAAGCCATGAAGAACGTCACGCCGGTGCTGCTTGCCATTCTGGACGGCTGGGGCCATCGCGAAGAGGTTGAAGGAAACGCCGTTGCCCAGGCCCACACCCCGAACATGGACCGCTGGCGGCGCGAGTTTCCCTTCACCACCCTGGTGGCGCACAACGGCGCGGTCGGCCTGCCAGAAGGCCAGATGGGGAACTCCGAGGTGGGACATCTCAACATCGGCGCCGGCAGAATCGTCTATCAGGATTTCACCCGGATCAACCGGGATATCGCCACCGGCGCCTTCCATGAAAACAGGGTGTTGAGCGGCGCCATGGACAGGGTTCTCGCCCGGGGGAGCGCCCTGCACCTTTTCGGCCTGGTTTCGGACGGCGGTGTGCACAGCCACCTGAATCATCTGTTTGCTCTCCTGGAGATGGCAAGAAAAAAAGGCCTTGCCAAGGTTTTTGTCCACGCCTTCATGGACGGCCGCGACACCCCGCCCAAGAGCGGGCAAGGCTACATCGGCGAGCTTGAGGCGGCCATCGCCCGTAACGGCGTGGGCCGTATCGCCACGGTCTGCGGCCGCTATTACGCCATGGATCGCGACAACCGCTGGGAGCGGCTTGCCCTGGCCTGGCAGGCCCTGGTGGACGGCAAGGGCGCTCATGCGGCGGAAAGCGCCGAGGCGGCGGTGGCGGCGGCTTACAGGCGCGGGGAAACCGACGAGTTCATCAAGCCGACGGTGATCAGCGAGGCTGGTTTGCCCATTGCCACGGTGGATGACGGCGACTCAGTAATCTTTTTCAACTTCCGGGCCGATCGGGCCCGTCAGTTGACCCATGCCTTCTGCGACCGGGAATTTTCCCGCTTTCCCGCGCAAAAAAGACCGCGGCTTGCGGAATTTGTCACCTTCACCATCTACGAGAAGGATTTCGGACTGCCCGCCGCCTTTCCGCCGGTTTCCCTGAGCCGGATCCTCGGCGAGGAGGTGAGCAGCCACGGCCTCAGGCAGCTGCGCATCGCGGAAACGGAGAAATACGCCCATGTCACCTATTTTTTCAACGGCGGCCGCGAGGAGCCCTTTCCTTTGGAGGACAGGGCCCTGATCCCCTCGCCCAAGGAAGTGGCCACCTATGATCTGAAGCCGGAAATGAGCGCCTTTCAGGTTACCGAGGAGCTGCTCGCGCGGCTCCATGACAATCCCTACAGCCTGGTGGTCCTGAACTTCGCCAACGGCGACATGGTCGGTCACAGCGGGATCATGGCCGCGGCCATCAAGGCCTGCGAGGCGGTGGATCAGTGCATCGGCCGGCTGGTCGCCAGATTCACCGAACTGGGCGGCGTGGCGTTGATCACCGCCGATCACGGCAATGCCGAATTGATGATCGACAAGGACACCGGCGGCCCGATCACCGCCCATTCCTCCAACCCCGTCCCCCTTCTCATGGTTGGAGCGGCGGAGCAGGGCCTTGGGCTTGCCGACGGCGGCACCCTGACCAACATCGCGCCCACCATCCTGGATCTGATGGGGCTGCCGATTCCAAGCGAGATGGAAAGCAAAAGCCTGCTTGTCCGCAGGTAAGCGTCCCGCCTGGCGAGCCCGGTAACACACTACACCTGGAAAACGAACAAGTGAGGAGAGTCATGAAATATATCAGCACCAGGGGCGGCATCGCCCCGGTATCGTTCACCGAGGCCGTGATGATGGGCCTGGCCACGGACGGCGGCCTGCTGCTGCCGGAGCGCATCGAGGCGGTGGCCGCCGAAACCCTGGAAAAGTGGCGGAGCCTCTCCTATCCGGATCTGGCCTTTGCCGTACTCAGCCGTTTTGTCGACGATATCCCGGCCGCCGACCTCAAGGAGCTGATCGACCGCTCCTACAGCACCTTCAGTCACAAGGAGGTCACCCCGCTGGTCAAGCACGGCGACTGCCATATCGTGGAGCTTTTCCATGGCCCGACCCTGGCCTTCAAGGACGTGGCCCTCCAGTTTCTCGGCAATGTCTTCGAGTATCTTCTCAAGAAGTCCGGCGGCAGGATGAACATCCTCGGCGCCACCTCCGGTGATACGGGCAGTGCCGCCATTTACGGCGTACGGGGCAAGGAGCGCATCAATATCTTCATCCTCCACCCCTACAAGCGGGTGAGCCCGATCCAGGAACTGCAGATGACCACGGTCACCGACGCCAACGTCTTCAATCTGGCGGTGCGCGGCACCTTTGACGACGGCCAGGCCATCGTCAAGGCGATCTTCAATGATATTCCCTTCAAGGAGAAGCTGAACCTCGGCGCGGTCAATTCCATCAACTGGGCCCGCATCCTCGCCCAGGTGGTCTATTATGTCTACGCAGCCTTGAAGATTGGCGGCGAGGAGAAGGTTCCCCAGGTTGATTTCGCCGTGCCCACCGGCAATTTCGGCGACATCTTCGCCGGTTATGTGGCAAGGCGCCTGCTGCCCGGTCGAATCCGCAACCTGATTCTGGCCACCAATGAAAACAATTTGCTCAGCCGCTTTGTCCTGAACGGCGACTATTCCCTCGGCAAGGTGGTGCAGACCGTGAGCCCCTCCATGGATATCCAGGTGGCAAGCAACTTTGAACGCTATCTCTATTACTTGAACGGTGAGGACGCCGACCGGACCCGCAGGGAGATGGAGGCCTTTGCCAGGAGCGGCAGCATGCAGTTCGACGATGCGGCCCAGGAACGGGTTCGCGCCGACTTTGCCTCGCGGAGCGTCAGCGAGGAGGAAACCATCGCCACCATCGGCTCCTTTTGCAAGGAGCATGGCTATATCCTCGACCCGCACACCGCGGTGGGGGTCAAGGCAGGCCTTGCCTGCCGCGAGGAGGGCGTGCCCCTGATCTGTCTTGCCACCGCCCATCCGGCCAAGTTCGGCGCGGCGGTGAAACAGGCCATCGGCAGGGAGCCGGAGCTGCCGCCGGCTCTTGCCGCGCTGGCCGGCAAGGAGAGCCGCTGCGAGGTGGTGGCGGCCGAGATCGCCACGGTGAAATCCTTTGTGGCGGCGCATGCCCTCTAATTTCTTGCGGATCTTGGGTTTGCCTGTGCTATAATGCCGGTGTGACGGACAATGGCCAATATTTTTAAAGCTTTGTGACTCTATGGGATAGGCCGGACTTGAAAGGATCAGAACTCGTTGAACCGCTGAAACAGATCGATCTCTTTCATTTTTTTTCCGAAGAGGAGTTGAACTCCTTTGCCAGAAAGGTCAAGAAGGTGCCGCTTGCCAGCGGAGAAGTGCTTTTCCGCGAGGGGGAGCAGGGCCAGGAGATGTACATTCTCCTCAGCGGCCTGCTGAAGATATTCCGGGGAAACAGGGTGATCGACATCATCCGGCCCGGCAATTACATCGGCGAGATGGCCATCATCGAAAAACAGCCACGTTCCGCCAGCGTCGCCGCCCTTGAAGACTCCGTGCTTCTCCGGGTTCCCTACACGGTTTTCGCCGAATACTTTGCCCAGCAGCCCAAGTCCCTGGTCGCCATGATGCAGACCCTGAGCAAACGGATCCGCCGCGACGGCGAGATTCTGGCCCAGGAATTCGAGCAGATCAACATCCTGGTCCATGACATGAAGAATCTGCTCACCCCCCTGCACCTCCTTGAGGTGCTTCAACGCCAGGAGCCGGCCCCGGGCGGAGACGCCTATCTCGCCTGCATGATCAAGGCCCGGGAGAATCTGCTCGCCCTCATGGAGCGGGCCCTGGCCCATGTCAAGCGCCAGCAGTGCATCACCCCCATTGTCAGGGATTCGTTGCCGGTCCTGCTTGCCGAGCTGCAGGAAACGGCCTGGCCGTTGCATCCCGACATCGGCGGCCGTGGAATCAAGGTGAAGGTCGCGGGCAGCCTGCCGGATTTCCCCTTTTCTTCCCTGGGCCTGCGCAGGGTCCTGGTCAATCTGGTGGTGAACGGCGCCCAGGCAAGCCAGCCGGCAAGCGAAATCATCATTGACCTCGGCCAGGAGAAGGGGATGGCGGTGATCCGGGTCATTGACCAGGGGCAGGGCATTGCCGAGGCGCTGCAGGGGAAGGTTTTTCAGCCCCATTTCACCACCAAGCCCGAAGGCAGCGGCCTGGGGCTCATCTCCTGCAAGCAGATCATCGAGGAAAGCCACCGCGGCAGCCTTACCTTTCAGTCGCAGGCGGGCAGGGGGACGACCTTCACCATCAGGCTGCCCATGGAAAGGATATAAGCGGTTGTATTCCTGATTTTCGCCGCGGGTGGGGAACAATGGAAGCGTTCAAGGCAAAAGTCGATGAAGCCGTAACCTTTTTGCGGCAAAGGATAACGGAAGCCCCGGAAGTCATTCTGGTCTTGGGCACGGGCCTGAGCGGGCTTGGGGAAAGGATCGAGGCGGATCTTGTTCTGCCCTACGAAATGATTCCCAACTTTCCGCGCTCCACGGTGACCAGCCATGCCGGCAATCTGCTTTTCGGCCGCCTGTGCGGAAAAGCCGTGGCCGTCCTGCAGGGGCGCTTCCATTATTACGAAGGCTATTCCACCCGGGAACTCACCTTTCCGATCCGGGTCCTGGCCCTGCTTGGCGCGAAGATCATGATCGTCTCCAACGCCGCCGGTGGTCTCAATCCGGACTTTGCGCCCGGCACCCTCATGATCCTTGAGGATCATCTCAACTTTATCCCGGACAATCCCCTGCGCGGCCCCAACATCGACGACTGGGGCCCGCGTTTCCCGGATCTTTCCGCGCCATACGACCGCCAATTGATAGCTTCCTCCCTGGCCTGCGCCGAACGGCTGGGATTAAAGCGGATCGCCACCGGCGTCTATGTGGCCATCCCGGGTCCCAGTCTGGAGACGCCGGCGGAAACAAGATACCTGCGTCGGTGCGGCGCCGACAGCGTGGGCATGTCCACGGTGCCCGAGGTGATCGTCGCCATCCATGCCGGACTCAGGGTGCTGGGCATTTCGGTGGTTTCAAACGTCAATGACCCGGACAACTTCAAGCCCATCATCCTCACGGAGATCATCGAAGAGACAAGGAAGGCAGAGGGGAGGCTCCTGCGCCTGCTGCTGGAGATTTTAGCGACTGTGACAAGCAACGAATAACAGGGGATGGCGATGGAGCCGACAAGTGAAGCGAATCTGCTGGTGACCGGAATCGTCCTCAGCATGGACGAAAATAACAGGGTGATCGAGGACGGCGCCGTGGCGGTTGCCGGCGATACCATTGTCGCGGTCGGCCCGCGCGCGGTGCTGGCCGGTCGTTATCCCGACGCCGAGCGGCTCGGGGCGGACTACGGCCTGGTGATGCCCGGGCTCGTCAACACGCACACCCATGCGGCCATGGCCTGCTTCAGGGGGCTGGCCGACGATCTGCCCTTGATGACCTGGCTGCACGACTATATCTTTCCGGTGGAGGGAAAACTCACCGCCGAGATGGTCTACCATTCCTCCCTCCTTTCCATGGCCGAGATGATCAAGTCCGGCACCACCTGTTTTTGCGACATGTACCTTTTTGCCAAGGAGGTGGCGCGCGCCACCGCGGATGCCGGGATGCGCGGCTGGCTCGGCGAGGTGCTCTATGATTTTCCCTCCCCCAACTATGGTGAATCAGGAAACGGTTTCGCCTATGTCGAGGAGCTTTTTGCCGAGTACCGCAACCACCCGCTCATCTCCATAACCGTTGATCCCCATGCCGTCTACACCTGTTCGCCGGATCTGCTCACCCGCCTGAAACGCCTGGCGGAAAGGCATAACGCCCCGTACGTGATCCATCTTGCCGAAACCAGGGACGAGGTGGCAGGCTGTCTCAGGCAGCACGGCAAAACGCCGGTCAGGCATCTGGACGCCCTGGGGCTTCTTGACGGCCAGGTTGTCGCGGACCATTGCGTGGTGCTCGACGAAGAGGAGATCGCTCTTCTCGCCGAGCGCGGGGTCAGGGTTGCCCATTGCCCGGAAAGCAACATGAAGCTCGCCTCCGGGGTGGCGCCGGTGCCGGAGCTGCTCGCGGCCGGGGTGACGGTGGGTCTGGGCACCGACGGGGCGGCCAGCAACAACGATGTGGACATGTTCGGCGAAATGGATACGGCGGCCAAACTGCACAAGGTGCATCGTCTCGATCCCACGGTGATGAGCGCCGAGACGACCCTTGCCCTGGCGACCCTGGGCGGAGCCGCGCTTCTTGGGGCCGGGGATAAAATAGGCAGCCTTGCGCCTGGCAAAAAGGCCGATCTCATCGTTCTCGATCTGGACAAGCCGCATCTGACGCCGATGTACAACATCCCCTCGCATCTGGTCTATGCGGCAAGGGGATCCGATGTGGTTCATTCGGTGATCAACGGCCGGGTGGTGATGAAGGAGAGAATCCTTCTCAGTCTGGACGAGGAGGCGGTTCTTGCCAAAATCAACGAGATCGGCAGGGGGATCAGGCGGCAGGTTGGGCGGTAGCAGGTATCAGCGGGCAAATGCTTTTTTGCCGGTCAGCACCGCCAGGTAGGCAAAACCGGCGATGACGATGATGACGGGACCGCTGGGCAAATCGTAGTTGTAGCTCACCGCAAGGCCCGTGCTGATGAAGATGAGGCAGCAGAGGCAGGCCAGGGCCATCATCTGCGCCAGGCCCTTGGCGAAGCTGCTCGCCACCGCCGCCGGCAGGGTGAGCAGGGCGATGACCATGACGATCCCCACCACCCGCACGAGCAGGACCACCGTGAGAGCGGTCAGACAGAGGAGCAGCAGGTAGTAGAGGTCGGTGCGGATGCCGCGCAGCCGGGCATACTCTTCGTCAAAGCAGACGGCCAGAAACTTGTGGTAAAAAAGGACGGCCGTCCCCACCACCAGCCCATCCAGGGCCAGAACCAGCCAGAGATCGGATTTGGCGATGAGCAGGATGTTGCCGAACAGGTAGCTCATCGGTTCGATGTAGCCGGGGGTTTTCGCGATGAAGAGCAGGCCCAGGGCCATGCCGATGGACCAGAGGGCGCCGATCACTGTGTCTTCACGCTGGTTGGCGTGCATGCTCACCAGGCCGATGATGATGGCGGCGAGCAGGGCGGCGATGACGGCGCCGGTCAAGGGGCCGAACCAGGAGATTCCCAGTTTGTGCTGCAGAAAGAGGCCGGCCCCGATGCCGCCAAGAACGCAATGGGCAATGGCGCCGGCGATGTAGGAGATGCGGCGGGCCACCACGTAGGTGCCGATGATGCCGAAGGCAATGCTGGCCAGGATGCCGGTGCAGAAGGCATAGCGGAAAAAGGGGATGGCCGGGTCCGTGAGGGCGTTAAGGAATTCCATGGCCGCAGTGCCCTCCTTCCGAACAACGGTGGTCATGCCGGATCATCCGGATGTCGCCGCCGTACATGTTGCGGATCAATTCGCCGGTCAGTTCGCTGGTGGGGTGGATCACCACCTGACGGTTGACGCAGGCGATGCTTTTGAAAAAGGACGAGGCGAAACCCACGTCGTGGGTCACCAGCAGGACGGTGAGCCGTTCGTTGAGTTTTTCCAGCACCTCAAAGAGATGTTTTTCCGAGGCTGCGTCGATATTGGCCGTCGGTTCGTCCAGAAGCAGGATTTTGCCCGTCGAGGCCAGGGCCCGGGCAATGAGCGCCCGTTGCCGTTGCCCACCGGAGATTTCGGCAAAAAGGCGGCCGGAAAGGTCGGCGAGGCCCATCTCGTCAAGGGCGGCGCGGGCGGCCTCCCGGTCGCTTTTCCGGTAGGAGAAGCAGCGGAGCCTGTCCAGGCGGCCCATGAGCACCACATCAAGCACCGTCACCGGAAACTGCGGGTCAAAGCGGGCATACTGGGGTACGTATCCCACCTGCAGGCGCGCCTTTTCGGGTGTAACACCCAAAACCTCAATCTCGCCGCGACTGGGGGCAATCAGGCCGAGGATCAATTTGATCAGCGTGGTTTTGCCGCCGCCGTTGGGGCCGACGATGCAGAGGGACTCCCCGTTCGGAATGTCCAGGGTGACGTTTTCAAGAACCGGGACTCCGTTGTATGCAAAAAAGAGATTCTTGATGGAGACGGCCTGGGCGGACATGGCGATTTTCCTTTCCGCTTCTTTATTGCAGCGCCTTGGCGATTTCGTCGGCCATGACGAGCAGATTGTCGAGGATATCCTCGGATAGAGGGTCGATGGCGACCACGGCGCCGTCGATGGCCTTGGCGATTACCTGGGCGTTGCGGGTCTCGAACTGGGGCTGGACAAAGATGATTTTCACCTCCTCGCTTTTCGCCTGGTGGATGAGGGCGGCTAGCTGCTTGGGCGACGGGGATTTTCCCCCGACCTCGACCGCCTTCTGGCGCAGGCCGTATTCCCTGGCGAAGTAGCCGAAGGCGGGATGAAAAACGTAGAAGGTCCGGCCTGCGTGGGGGGCGAGTAATTTTCTGATTCGGCTGTCGCAACGCGCGATTTCGGCGAGCAGGGACGCCAGATTTTCCCGGTAGACCGCCTGGTTGCCCGGATCCTTGTCGCAGAGGGCTTTGCCGATGTTTTCCGCCATGATCGCAAGGGCGCCGGGGGAAAGCCAGACATGGGGGTCTGTTTCCTCTTCGTGCCCGTGGTGGTGATCGTCTTCGATAGTGACCTTTGCGATGCCCGCCGTGGTGTCGACGATGACGAGATTTTTCCGGTCGCGGAGCTTGGCTCCGATCTGTGTTTCAAAGGGCAGTCCGCTGGTGAAGTAGAGGGAGGCCCCGGCCAGCTCCTGAACCTGGCGGGGTTTGGGCTCGAAGGTGTGCGGGTCCTGGCCGGCCTTGACCATGACGTGGCTGCGGACGTGCGGGCCGCCGATGCGGGAAACGATGGCCCCCTGGGGGGGCAGGCTGACGAAGACGTCGAGTCGGGCGTGGCAGGCGGGGGCGGAAAGATGGAGTATGCCGCAGGCGGCAGAGAGCAAAAACGGCAGGAGGAGCAAGATCCGCGCTGTCCGCCGTCCGCTGCCGGGTTGGTTCAGTGGATGCATTTGCCCTCCCCCGCCTCGCAGACCAGATGGATGGCGTTGCATTCCCTGCATTTTTCCAGGGAGTGGGTGGAGAGGAATTTTGCCCAGTGTTTTTGCTGTTCTTCACTGAGGATGCCGGTGCCCTGGCAAAGAGGGCAGCCGTTTTCCAGGGCATGGAGAATGGCGTTTCTGATGAATTCCGACCGGTTCGGCACCTGTTTCAATGCCTCGGCAAGGGTTTCGTCAACCTTGAAGGTTATGGTATCCTGTTTTTTCTGGCGCATCTGCTTCCTCTCCGTGGTCACCGATTCTGCCTGATTGTATTACAATGTGTTACCTGTGGCAATGGAAATGTGGGGGATTCCTTTGGATGGGGTGGGGCAAGGGAAAAATAAAAGAGGTTTGCTTCCCTGCTTTTTTTGTTGTACATATACGATTTGTTCCATCAATGTGTGATTGCGTCGCCTTCTGGCGCCGCGCGATTGCCCTACTATCTGAAGGAGTGCATCATGTTTGGACTTGGAATGCCTGAACTCATAGTTATCCTGGTGATCATCGTGATCATCTTCGGGGCGGGCAAGTTGCCGGAAATCGGCTCCGGAATCGGGCAGGGGATCAAAAATTTCAAGAAGGCCACGAAAGACGAGGCGAAGCAGGAAAAGATCGAAGAGAAAAAGGATGACGGGGCTTCCGGGGCCGCGTGATTTGGAATTCAGCTTTTATTCCGCCCATTGCGGCGCGGGCAAAGGAGGATGAGTTATGTTTGGCTTGGGGACTCCAGAGTTGATCGTGATTTTAGGCATCGCCTTCCTGGTCTTTGGCGGGAAAAAGCTTCCCGAGCTCGGCTCCGGTCTTGGCAAGGCGATCACCTCTTTTAAAAAGGGCCTGCGTGATGTGGAGGATGGCGGCAAGAGTCTGGTGGAAGAGAATATCCCCGGCGTGAAAGAGGTTGCTACCCTGAAACAGGAAGTGGACAAGGTGAAGGACCTGGGCAGCGCCTTCAGTAAATAATACGAGCGGATCAGAATGGGCAAGGCAGGCGGATTGATATAATCTGTCTGCCTTTTTTTGTGTATTTTTACTCTCTTGCTTGTCCCGGGCCTTAAAATGCAGGTAAACTATTCACAGTCTGCTGGCGGTTCGCCTTGCCGTCGCGGCTCAGGTTTCAGCCCGCGCCCGGGGTGTGGGCGAGGGAAGGGGGAATTCGTCATGAACCAGGGGGAGGAAGAATGACTTTGCAGGGTTCTGTTGTTTTCAGCCGTAATAGCATGGGTTTTCTGTTGGTTATGGTTTCGCTTCTGTTTGCCGTTTTCCCGCCGTTGGTGTCGGCGGCCACCTCGCCTGATCTGCTCAAAATCCTGCAAGGCCATCAGAGCAATACCATCAATGCCGTTGCCTGTTCCGCCGACGGCCAGAAAATCGCCTCCGGTGACGACGACGGCGGTATCCGGGTCTGGGATCTCGGCACCGGCAACCCTTTGCTGAGCCTTGGCGAGGATTTGCGCAGCGTCAGGGCACTGGCCTTCTCACCGGACGGGCAGTTTCTCGCCGCGGCTACGGTTGCCGGCCGCCGTGGCCATGCCGTGCAGATCTGGGATCTGGCAAACGGCCAACTTCTCCATGACATGCGGGAGCATACCCAGCTGATCAATGATCTTGCCTGGTCGCCGGACGGCAAGCGCATTGCTTCGGTGAGCAACGACAACACCCTCCGTATCTGGAATCTGAGGTATGGCACCCTGGAAACCACGGAAAAACAGACCGGAAACAATATCCTTTCCCTTGCCTGGTCGCCGGACGGCAGGAAAATCGTCGCCACCGAGAACTGGGACGGGATCATTGAGATGTGGGATGCGGTGAATGTCCGTTTGGCCAATTCCTTCAAGGGGCATGCCGATTGGGCCCTCTGCGTTGCCTATTCTCCGGACGGTACGCAGTTCGTCACCGGCAGCCGCGACGGGTCGGTACATGTCTGGGATGCCGAGACCGGCAAGCTGGTGAAGGTGTTGCGGGATCCGGAACTCGATGCCGTCAACGCCGTGGCCTATTCTCCGGACGGGCGCCATGTGACGGCAGCCACCCAGAGCCAGCGGATTCTGGTCTGGCAATCCGCCAGCGGCAAGCTGGTGAATTTTTACGAAGGACATCAACTGTCGGTCACCGACCTCTCTTTTGTCGTCTCCGGCCGTTATCTGGTTTCCGCCGGCCTGGACGGCACGGTCCGCATCTGGAACGGCCCCGGTCAGGGTGGCCCCGAGTCGCTTTATGCCCAGGCCTTCAAGTATGAAAACGGCGTCGATCCCATGGGCAAGGACGCCGCCGAGGCGGCGAAGCTCTACCGGCAGGCGGCGGAAAAAGGTAATGCCGAGGCGCAGTACCGGCTGGGGCTGATGTACAGCCTAGGAGACGGCGTGGCCCAGAGCCGGGAAGAGGCGAGAAAGTTGTGGGCCCTCGCTGCGGAGCAGGGCAATGCCGCTGCCAAGGCTGAGCTTGAGGGCGGCCAGCAGCCGGACAGGGTGTTGGCGTCTCCGCCGCCGGTGGTGGAGGAGGCGAAGGCGACACCGGTTGAGGTGAAAACCATCGAGCCGGAGGAGAAAAAGGCCAGGCCCGCCCAGACGCATGCTCCCGCCAGGCAGGCGCAGGTCGCCAAGGTTGCGGTGCCTTCGTCCCCTGCTTCGATGGGAAAAGACAAGGAGGCTCTCTATGACGACGGGATGAAGCTCTTCAAGGGGGAAGGGGTGGCCAAGGACCATGCCCGGGCCTTCAAGCTTTTTTCCCAGGCCGCGGAGATGGGGCATGCCAAGGCCCAGTACCGGCTCGGCTTCATGTACAGCCTTGGCCGGGGCGTCAGGAAGGATGACAAGCAGGCGGTGCACTGGTGGCGGAAGGCGGCCGGCCAGAATGACCCGGATGCCCAGTACTATCTGGGGTACATGCATGAGATCGGCGCCGGGGTGAAGCAGGATCTTGCCGAAGCCAAGCAGTGGTATCAGAAGGCAGCCGCCAACGGCAGCATCAATGCCGTGCAGAGCCTGAAGATGCTGCCCTGATATAGAACAACGCAGCCGGACCATAAAAAAAGGGGGAGCAATCGCTCCCCCTTTTTTTATGGTTTTCCTTGCCGGCGTTTCCTCAGTCGTCGAAATCTCCCTGCGGGCCCTTGTCGCTGTCAAGGGAGGCCGCTCTTTTGGCTATCATCGCGGCGCTCCAGTTTGCCGGATCTTCGAGGCGGTCGATCTTTGCCCCCATGTCGTAGGTGCCTTTTTGCAGAATGGCGGCAACGGCCAGGGGGGCGGTATCCTGCGCGTTGAACACATTGACGAGCAGGTTGTGGACAAACTCCTCGACCCGTTTTGCCATCCGTTCCCGGATCGCCCGCGGCTGGCCCATCAGCCTGGGTTCAAAGGGCAGGTTCAGGCTCTTGTAGTTGCCCTTTTTCCAGCCCTTGCCCTCGGCGTACTCCACCATCTGTTTCCACATGGCTTCCGTAACCCCGGCATCCTTGACCTTGATAAAGTTGCCTTCCGCATCCAGAATGGCGTTGCCGTAGTCGTTCACCTCAAGGCCCCAGGAGATCATCTGCAGAGCGGTGGCGACATTGGCTTTGGTGGTCGAGGTTTTCGCGGCGATTTCCCGCAGCCGCTCCGAGCTGTTGCCCGAGGTGCCATGCTGGGCTCCGGAAATTTTATAGGGGGCGAGTCTGGCGTGGATATCGGCGGTAAGACCCACCTGGATGCCCAGGCCGCTCTCCTCGATGCCGTGGGTGGTGCCGTTGTTCAGTGCGATCCAGTCCGGAAAGATATTGTGGGCGTTCAGGCCCTGGATCAGAAAGAGCGCTTCTTCCGCGGTGGAGAGGCCCTGGTCGCCCTTGATCTCGCCGATCTCCGTTTCCAGCCCGGCCCAGGCCGGCACGAACTGCGCCAGGGCCAGGTTGGTGAGCAGATTCTTGTCGTCGGGCAGATGGGAGGCATCGATGGCGATGGAGGTGATTCCCGCCTCGAAGATGGTGGGGATCTCCACCTTGGCGAAATCGATATCCGCTTCCTTCTTGATGCCGTAATGATCGGCATGGATGGCCACCGGGACGGTGATGCCAAGCTCGTTCATGGCCTGATCCACCTGGCGGGCGATGTTCCAGTAATTGACCGGACAGTAGGCATTGGCGCCGCCTTCGGAGCGGGCGATTTCGATGATGATCGCCGCATTGGCGCGCTGGGCGGCAAGCAGGGCGCCGCGGATGATGAAGTTGTTGCGGCCGTTGGCGGCAATGGTCATTGCCCTGCCCTTTGCCATGAGGGCGCGGTCGATCACCTTGCCGCTGACGATCAGGGCCTTGGAGTTGGGGAAAAGTTTGACCACGTTGGGTGGCCTGCCGACAGAGAGAGCCTTTGCAAAATCTGCCTGGGAGACAGACATGGGGAACCTCCTTTTCGTGCTGAGAAATTTTATACGGATGAGTCCATTATAGTGGAATCAGGGAATGCGTCAGCAAAAAAACCGGATGAAAAACGCTGTTTTTCCGGCGGCGCGGCCTTCTCCTCCTATTGGGCGAGAAGCTCTTCGATGACCCGCAGCTTGTTGCGGGTGATGGGCTTTTTCACCACCGCACCCACCAGGGATTTGTCGTTGAGCGGATGCATCTGGTCGATCTGCCGGGTTTCCAGCATGGAGCAGAGGACGATCTTGGGTTTTTTGACGATCTTGCCACAACGGTAACATTCATGCACCACATCAAGAACCGTCCTGCCGTCGACCAGGGGCATGAGCATGTCGAGAAACAGCAGGTCAGGGTTCTTCTTGAAAAAATAAAAGAGCCCCTGGGCGCCATTGGGCGCCTCGCTGATCTTGCAGTCCGGGTACATGGTTTTCAGGTGGTTTTTCAAGACGTTTCGCGCCACCGTATCATCGTCAATGATCAAAAAATGCATGGAGGATGCCTTGCCTTGCTTGTCGCGGGTTCAGGAATTTTCTTGGCTACTATATAACGGGAAGAAGGCGGGCTGCAAAGAGTTTTTAGGCGGCAGCCGCGCTTTGTCGGCCTTTGCCGGGAACCCGGAGCAAAAGCAGGGCGCCTGCCGCAAAAAAGAGAAGAACGGTGGCCATGCCGGCCCGCTGGCTTTGCCAGTACGTGGTTGCCCAGCCCAGGAGCAGGGGGCCCAGGAAGGAAGTGATCTTACCCGAGAGGGTGAAGAAGCCGAAAAACTCGGCGCGGTGCCTTTCCGGCGTCAGTCTGGCCATGAGCGAGCGGCTTGCCGACTGGTTGGGTCCGGTGAAAAAACCGATGACGCAGCCCGCGATCCAGAACATGAAGCGGTCGCGGGTGAGAACGGCAAGAAGGCTGCCGGCGGCGAGGGCGACAAGGCTGATGAGGATGACGGTCCTGCCACCGAGCCGATCGTCCAATCTGCCCATGAGCAGGGCGCCGAGCCCGGCGGCAATGTTCAAGGCGATTCCGAAGACAAGGACTTCGGAGAAGCGCATCTGGAAGGTGCCGGCCGCGTAAATGCCGCCGAAGGCGATGATGGTGACGAGCCCGTCATTATAAAGGAGATGGGCAAGAAGAAACTTCCGCACCTTCGGATAGCGATGCAGATCCTTGCAGGTTTGCCGGAGGGCGGAGTGCCGGCAGACCGGGGCGTCGTTGGCGCCAGCGGGGCTCTCCCGGGGAACGAGGCGGAACAGGGGCAGGCTGAAGAGGAGAAACCAGAGCGCCACCAGCAGGTTGCTTGCCCGGTACTGAAAGCCTGCCTCGGTGGGCACCGGCCAGATTGGGGTGTCCGTCACCAGGGTGAGACCGGCCAGACAGAGACAGAAGAGGCCGCCAAGATAGCCGAATCCCCAGCCATAGCCGGAGACGGCGCCCAGTTTGTCCGGGGTGGTCACGGCGGGCAGCATGGCGTTGTAGAAGACGATGCCCAGTTCAAAGGCGACATTGGCGATGATGAAAAGGGCAAGTGCCCAGGTCGCCGCATTGGGCAGCTCCGGGGAGACAAAGGTAAGGAGGGCGGTGGCGACCATACAGAGGAGGGAGGCGCGAATCAGGTAGGCGCGGCGCTTGCCGAGGCGGTCGGCCGCGGCCCCGAGAAAGGGGGAGAGGAGGGCGACCAGAAGCGCGCTGATGGTGATGCCCCGCGCCCAGAGAGTGGTGCCGGCGGTGGGATCGGCCGCCATATTCCGGATATAGTAAGCGGCATAGACAAAGGTAACCACCAGGGTGGTGAAGGCGGAGTTCGCCCAGTCGTAGAGGCACCAGGCAAAGATCAGCCGTTTTTCGGCGGGGATGGCGTGGGAGAGTTTCATGCCTGCGGCTCTTTCTTTTTTCTCTCCCGCTGTTGGCGGCGCAGATGCCAGAGGCTGGGAATGTTCGCCTGCCAGTGTTCGAGGCCCAGGGTGATTGCCATCTCTTCCAGTTCGGCCAGCAGAAACAGGAGGATGGCGGTCCGGAAGGGCCAGGCCGGACCGGCGAGGAGGAGCAGCGGAGTGGCGAGGCCCAGGAGGATCGCGGCGGTTTTTGCCGCCCAGGTGTGATAGCTGGTCAGGCTGCCGAATTTGAGAAAACCGAGGATGATCGGGATCAGAAAGCCGACCAGGCCCAGGAGGATGAAGGCCTGTTCGCGACGGACAAGCTCTGGCCAGAGCAGCCAGACGCCAAGGGGAGCGGCAAGGTAGGTGGCAAGATCGCCCAGGCTGTCGAGCCTCGCCCCCCATTCGGAAACCTGCCGAAGGCGCCGGGCAAGAAAGCCGTCCAGGGCGTCGCTTAACAGCGAGAGGATGAAAAGGAGGAGAAACGCCTGCCGGTTGCCAGCAAGAGCGGCCAGGACCAGCAGCGGCGCGATGAGAACGCGGAGAATGCTCAACAGATTCGGGATGGTGAACGCTCTTTCCGGCAAGGTGATCGCTATTCCCCGATGATTTTTACCAGCACCCTTTTTTTGCGGCCGCCGTCGAATTCGCCGTAAAAAATCTGCTCCCAGGGTCCGAAGTCGAGTTTGCCGTTTGTTACGGCCACCACCACTTCGCGGCCCATGACCTGCCTTTTGAGATGGGCGTCGGCATTGTCCTCATAACCGTTGTGGCGATATTGGGAAACCGGTTCGTGCGGGGCAAGCTTTTCAAGCCACACCTCGTAATCGTGGTGCAGGCCTGATTCATCGTCATTGATGAAAACCGAGGCGGTGATGTGCATGGCGTTCACCAGAATCAACCCCTCCTTGATTTTCGATTCGCGCAGGCACTCTTCCACCTGCGGGGTGATATTGATAAAGGCGCGGCGGCCCGGGACGTTGAAAAGAAGCTCCTTGCGAAAGCTTTTCATGGTTCGTGAATCCTTATTGCTGTTGGGATGCTGGCCTGCCTGGAAATAAATCATTCTTGCAGAGAATGGAAGGGCGGTAAAGGAGAACTTTCACTGCTCACGGCGCGGGACGGGTGGCGCGGTCAAGGAGGAGGCTGGCGCAGCCCTTCGGCCAGTTCCGGAAAGTAACCGGGCAGGATCATGGCTGCGTTCCAGCTTTGCCGGATCAGGGTTTTGCTGATGACAGGGACTTCCACTCCGGCGGCGCTCATCGCCGCCAGCACCCTTTCCATGGGCGTGCCGCTGAAGAGAACAAAGCGGAGGTCCCGGCGTTTTTCCGTGACGAGGAGTTTTGCCGCAAGGCTGATCCCGTCCAGCACATCCATCTCGTAATCGGAGAGAATGTTTTTTATCCCTTCCTGCTCAAGCAGCGCATAGGCTTCCCGGCCGTTTTCCGCCTCATGGATGTTCTTGGGCGGCACTCCGGCTGCTTCCAGGCGAAGCCGTACCACCATGCGGATGAATTCGGCATTGTCCGCGATAAGAATTTTTCCGTAACCAGGGTCCATGGCTTCCTTGCGCCGAAGTGTGCCCGCCGCCAAAAAAATGTTGGCGTATTCCCCTATGGCGCGGGACTCAGCGGGTTTTCTCAGCCATCCAGCCGCAGTTTTAGTTTTTGTTCCGTCAGGCGGCGCAGGGCGTTGTAGGCTTCCTGTATCTCCGGATGGAGGGTAAAAGCCTCGGTTTTCTTGCCAGCCCGGATGAGGAGAGTGAGTTTCTCCGCAAGCGCCGCCAGGGCGTCTGCCGTGAAGATGGTGGCGGAGCCCTTGATGCTGTGGCAACAGGCCAGGACCGCCGCGCTGTCCGTTCGGGACATTGCCTCGGCCAGACGGCGTATCTGCTTGCCGGTGTCGCTGAAAAAGGCCTTGGCGATGATCCGGACGGTCTCCTCGTCGCCATAGGTGCCCATCAGGACGGCGAGGTTCAGGACGGCCGGAACCGCCATCTCCTTCGGCAGGGCATTCGCCGGGGGCCGGCCCGTCCGGTTCAGGGTCAGTTTCTTTTCAACGGCGGCATAGAGCGCCTCCGGATCGAAGTTTTTTTCCACATAGCCGTCAAATCCAGCGGCAAGAAAGCGTTCCCGTTCCCCCGCGGGTTCGGCGGTCAGGGCGAGAACCGGGATCCGGTCGGTGCCGGCGGTTGCCTTGATCTTCCGCGTGGTTTCGATGCCATCCATGCCGGGCAGGCCGATGTCCATGAGAATGAGCTGAAAATCCGGTTGGGAGGAAAGCCTGGCCAAGGCCTCTTCCCCGCTTTTTGCGCCTACCGTTCGCCAGCCCCGTTCGGCCAGCATGGTGGTGAGTATTTCCAGGTTGAAGTCCACGTCTTCAACCACCAGAATGCGGATCTGGTTTGTCGTGCCATCGTCTGGAGAATGCATTCTCCCTCCCTCTCCACTGGTTTTCCCCCTCGCGGCCATGATACCCCATTAAAAATCAATCTGAAAGCTGTAAACATCTTCCTCCAGACTGCTTTTTACCTTGAACCCGCAGTGGAGAAAAATGGCCTGCATCCGCTTGTTGTCGCGCAATACCTCGGCGGAAAAGCCGGAAATGCCGTTTCTCTTGGCAATGGTGACCAGATGGCGGAAAAGAAAGGTGCCGATGTGCTTGTTCTGCCATTCGTCGCGGATCACAAAGGCCACCTCGGCCCGGTTGGTTTTGGCATCCAGATAGTAGCGGCCGATGGCGATGATCTCTTCGCCGTGCGCCTCGGGGACCGTGCCGACGATGGCCGCGTCCTTGCGGTGGTCGATGTAGACGAAGTTCTGGATCTGCTTGTGACCGAAGCGCTGGCTGTGGGTCATGAAGCGGTAGTAGAGGGTTTCCTGGGAGAGCGCGTAGAGGATGTCCCGCATGCGCGGTTCGTCGGTCAGATGTACCGGCCGGAAATTGATCTGGGTGCCGTCCTCCAGGAGCATGGTGGTGTTCATCTCCTGGGAGGCGATCATGAAGCGGCCCTCCACCTCGGCAAGATCCTGGCGAAGGTATTTTGCCTCCAGGGCTTCCCGGAAAAGCTTCTCCCGGAATTTCGGGTGGGCGATGCTGATCAGGGCCAGGGACCGCTCCTGCACGCTCTTGCCGTGCAGGTATGCGACCCCGTATTCCGTGGCCACGTAATGGACCTCGCCACGGGTGGTGACCACGCCGGCGCCGGGGGTAAGACAGGTGACGATCCGGGAGACGGTGCCGGCCCGGGCGGTGGATTCCATGGCGATGATCGCCTTGCCGGCCGTGGAGCGCGAGGCGCCCCTGTTGAAATCCACCTGGCCGCCGATTCCCGAGTAGAAGAGGGAGCCCAGGGAATCGGCGCAGACCTGGCCGGTGAGGTCGATTTCGAGGGCCATGTTGATGGCCACCATCTTGTGCTGCTTGCCGATGATGTAGGAGTCGTTGACGTATTCGGTGGGCCGGAAGCAGAAGAGAGGGTTGTTGTCGATGTAGTCGTAAAGCCTCTGGGTGCCCATGCAGAAACTGGCCACGATCCGGCCCTTGTCCGTGCTCTTCCGGTTGCCGGTGACCGCGCCCGATTCCACCAGATCGATGATGGAATCGGTGAGCATCTCCGTGTGGATGCCCAGGTCTTTTTTCTCGGTCAGGAACTCCACCAGGGCGTGGGGGATGCGGCCGATGCCGAATTCGATGGTGGAGCCGTCTTCGATCAGGGCGGCGATATGCTGACCGATGCGGCGGGTGTCTTCGGAAACGGGTTGGGTTTCCCGCTCAAGGATCTGCGCCTCGGCCGGCACCAGAAGATCGAGGTCGTAGATGTCAAGAAAGCTGTCGCCCAGGGTTTTCGGCATCAGCGGGTTTACCTGGGCAATGACCAGGGAGGCGTTTTCCGCCGCGCTCTTCACGATGTCCACCGAGACCCCCAGGCTCACCTTGCCGCGGGCGTCCGGCTGCGTCACCTGGATGAGGGCAACGTCGATGGGAAGCTGGCCGGAGCTGAAAAGGGTCGGAATATCGGAAAGAAGAATGGGCGTGTAGTTGCCCAGGCCCTGCTGGATGTGCTCGCGGATGTTGCTGCCGATGAAGAAGCTGTTCACCGAGAAGCAGTCGGCCAGCTTGCTGCTGGCGTAAGGGGCGTCGCCCTTGGTGAGAAGCTGGATGATCTCCACGTCGGCAAGTTCGCCGGCCCGTTCGGTGAGGGCGTTGACCAGCAGCACCGGTTCGGCGCAGGCCGTGCCGATGAAGACCCGCTGTCCCGGTTTGATCCGGGCCGCGGCCTGGGCGGGAGTGGCCAGCATGTCCTGATACTTCCGCTGCCAGTCGCTGTCGTAGCTGTTTGCGCTGTTCATGGCGTGATCTCCATGGCGTGCAGGGTCATGCGGGCGTCGGCCACCACCGGTTCGGTGCCGATCTCCCCGACAATGAAGGGGTTGATGTCAAGTTCCGCGATCTGGGGAAAATCGGTGGTGAGCTGGCTGATCCGCTGCAGGCCGGTGGCGATGGCGGCCAGGTCCACGCCGCGGTGGCCGCGCTTGCCCTTCAAAATCTCGTAGGAGCGGGTGCTCATCAGCATCTGGATGGCCTCCTCCCTGGTGATGGGAGCCAGGTGGAAGGTGACGTCCTTCATCACCTCGACGAAGATGCCGCCCAGGCCGAACATGAGCATGGGGCCGAACTGGGGGTCGCGGTTCATGCCGATGATCACCTCCAACCCCCGGGCCAGCATTTTTTCCACATAGATCCCCTCGATCCAGGCATCCGGCGCCCGCTGGGCGATGCGGAGCATCATGAGATCGTAGGCGTCCTCCACCGCTTCGCGGTTGGTCACGTTGAGCCGGACGCCGCCCAGGTCCGATTTGTGGATGATGTCCGGAGAGACGATCTTCATGGCCACCGGATAACCGATGCGTTCGGCGATTTCCACGGCTTCGCTGGCCTTGGTGGCCAGGTAGCCGTCCGGGATCTGGAAACCGTAGGCATCGAGAATGCTCTTGGCCTTGACCTCGCCGATCTGCAGGCGGTTGGTCCTGAGCCTTCTGGTGATGATGCGTTCCACCCTTCGCCGGTTCACGGGAAAACGGGTGACAATCCGAGGCGGCCTTCTACGCCAGGCCGCGTATTCCACCATGGCCTTCAGCGCGGCCACGGCCCGCTCCGGCGAGGGATAATCGGGCAATCCTGCCGCCACCAGCTCGTCGCGGCCGGGCATCACATCGGCGCCGCCCATGAAGGCGGCCACCACCGGCTTGTCACCGGAAAGGCAACCGGCGATGGCCCGGGCGGTTTCCGCCGGTTTGGTCATGGCCTGCGGGGTCAGGATCACCACGATGGCGTCCACGGCCGGATCATCCTGGGCGGCGGTGAGAGCGGCCACGTAGCGGGCCGGCTCGGCATCGCCGAGAACGTCGATGGGGTTGCCGACGCTGGCTGCGGCGGGCAACTTGGCGCGCAGGGAGGTGGTGGTATTGCGGTCGATGCTGGTTACGGTCATTCCGGCCTTTTCCACGGCGTCCGCCGCCATGGTGCCCGGGCCGCCTGCGTTGGTGATGATCAGGACCCGGTCGCCCTTGGGCAACGGCTGCATGGCCAGCAAGGTGGCGTAGTCGAACAGGGCTTCGAAGGTATCGGCCCGGATGACGCCGGAGCGTTTGAAGGCGGCGCCGTAGGCGATCTCCGCCCCGGACAGTACGCCGGTATGGGAGGAGGCTGCCCTCTGTCCGGCCGCGGTGGTGCCGGCCTTGAGGATGACCACCGGCTTGGCGGTGGCCGCTTCGGTGGCTGCCTTGACAAATTCGTCGCCGCAGGCGATGTCTTCGAGATAGGCGATGATAACCCGGCTCTGGTCGTCGGCGGCCAGGGCGACAAGGAGATCTCCTTCGCTGAGGAGCGCCTTGTTGCCCAGGCTCACCATCTTGCCGATGCCCAGGTGGCGGCCGGCGGCGAGATCCAGGATCGCGGTGCACAGGGCACCGGATTGGGAAATCACTGAAATGCCGCCAGGTTGCGGCATGCGGGCGGCAAAGGAGGCGTTCATCCTGTGCTCGGTGTTGATCAGACCAAGGCAGTTGGGGCCGAGGAGCGGCACCTTGCGGTTTCGGCACAGTTCCGCGATTCTTGCCTCGAGTTCCGCGCCCTCCTTGCCGGTTTCCTTGAATCCCGCGGTGATGATCACGATCGCTCCGGTCCGGGCGTCCAGCGCCTCCTGGACCGCGGTCAGCACCAAGGGGGCGGGCAGGACGACGATGCTGAGATCGATCTTTTTCCCGGCGGATTTCAGGTTTTTGAAACAGGGCAGGCCGGCAATCTCGTCAGCCCCGGGATTGATGGGGATGATCTCGCCTTCATACCCGCCGGTCTTGAGATTGGCGACGATGTCGTGGCCCACCTTGCCCGGGGTGCGCGAGGCGCCGATGACCGCAATGGTTTTGGGTGCAAAGAGTTGTGTGAGCATGGGGCGTCCTCGGGAAATCAAGAATGAAAATTTGCGAACGAGAAATGCAGGAGCCTCCTCCTTTGTTACTTTACCGAATTCTTCATTATTCCCCCTGCGTGGCTTTTCCTGCCCCGCAGGTGAAACCGGCCTCCCGCAGGGCGTTGTGTACGGCGCTGATGTTGAAGGTGTTGACCCGCAGGTAGATTTTTTCCGCTTTTCCCTCTCCCCCTTCGGTGCGGATCAGGCGGGTGAAGCGGATGTCGTGCTCTTCCAGCACCTTGGCGATGCGGGAAAGGGGTTTTCGTTTGCCATCGTGCGTGACCACCACCATGGCGCTGCCCCGTTCCCCCAGGCCGAAGATCCTGCGGTAGGCGGCCATCAAATCGCGGGTGGTGAAGATGCCGATCACCCGCTTTTCTTCGTCCACCACGGGCATGGCCCCGATTTTTTCCCGGTCGAGGAGGATGAGGGCGTCGTCCAGGGTGGACATCGCGGTGAGGGTGAAGGCGGCGCCGGTCATGATGGCGCTGACCGGAGTCCGGTCCAGCTCGACCAGGCAGGCCCTGGCCTTTTCCTCGGAAAGCACGGAAGAGGGGTAGGCGGAGCGCAGATCGCGGTCGGTGACGATGCCTTGCAGGCGGCCGTCCTGGTCCACCACCGGCAGGTGGCGGAATTTCCCGCTCCGGAGAAGCTCTCTTACCGCGGGTAACGGGGTCTCCGGGAGAACGGTGAGCGGATTTGGGGTCATGTATTTGGTGATGAACATGGTGAGTCCTCTTTTGGGCCATGGGTGCAGAGGGCGGTGAGGTAGGCGGTGACGCTCTCCGCCAGGCTCGTCAGGTGGTAGCCCCCTTCCAGGATGGAGAGCAGCTTGCCCTGGCAGAACTCGCCTGCCAGCGAAGACATCTCCGTGCCGAGGAGGGCAAAGAGTTCCGTGGAATAGGCAAGTCCGGACATGTCGTCATCCCTGTGCCCGTCAAAGCCCGCGGAAACGATGAGCCGTTCCGGCCGGAAGTCGGCCAGGGCCGGGCGGATTTTCTGTTCCAGCGCCTTGACGACCAGCTGGTCGGTGGCGCCGGGCGGCAGTGGGATGTTCAGGGTGAAGCCTTTCCCCTTGCCGGTGCCGGTCTCCTCGGAGTAACCGCTGCCCGGAAAGCTGTAGGTAGGGTGTTCGTGGATGCTGATGTACAAAACCTCGGGGTCTTCCTCAAAGGCGCTCTGGATGCCGTTGCCGTGGTGCGCGTCCCAGTCGATGATCGCGATTTTTCTCCGGCCGTGGCGCTGTTGCCAGTAGCGGGCCGCCAGGACGCTGTTGTTCAGGAAACAGAAGCCCAGGGCCATGTTGCGCTCGGCATGGTGCCCGGGGGGACGTACCGCGCAGAACACCTGCTCTCTGTCCTTTTCCAGCAGGTCGATGGCGGTGAGGCCGGCGCCGGCGGCCAGAAGGGCGACCTCATATGATTCGTAGCAGAGCTGATTGTCCGGATGGTCGATAAAGGTTTTTCCGGAAAGGGCGCTTTCTTCGAAGCGGAAGAGGTAGTTCTCCTCGTGAAAGTTGGTCAGCCAGTTGCGCTCGGCCTTTCTGGGCAGGGCGGTTTCCAGATGTTCCTTGAGGGAGGAAAGGGCAAGCCTCTCCCCGATGGTGCTGAGCCGTGCCGGCACCTCCGGATGTTCGCCACCGCCGGTCTGGTGGGCGGCGAAGTCGGGATGGGTGACAATGGTGAGTGGCTTCAGGTTCGGCACCGGAATTCCTCTGTCGGGGAAGGCGAAAAAACAGATTGCCATTGGCGGCGGGAAAAGGCTATCAACTATTTAGGTAGTATTGCCTATTTTGAAAAAAAATAACACCGGGAAATTTTCAGAAGGCGCGGTGCTGTTTTTCATTAAAACAGTACTGGAAAGGCAATGGGTTGTTATGGTGGACAGGCTGGGCTATAATGGCTCCTCTTATCCGGAACCGAAATAAGAAGAGAGCCCATGAATTATTCAACCGATCCGCAATTGCTTGCCATGAAAGAGCAGCTGGACCATCTGGAGGCCCAGCGTCTGTCCCCGCTTGCCGCCTTGAGCAGGCAGGCGCTTCGCCGCAAGTCCGAAGCCGGGGAAAAAGACCATCGGCAGGCCTTTTCCGCCGATGGCGACCGCATCCTCCATTCCCGTTCCTACACGCGCTACATCGACAAGACCCAGGTTTTTTACATGGTCAAGAACGATCATATCACCCATCGGGTTCTGCATGTGCAGCTTGTTTCCAAGATCGCCAGGACCATCGGCCGCTACCTGCGCTTGAACGAGGATCTCATCGAGGCCATCGCCCTGGGCCACGATATCGGTCACCCTCCCTTTGGCCACGACGGGGAAAAGGTGCTGGACGGGCTTTGCCGCGAGCATGGGCTGCCCTCCTTTCAGCACAACCTGCAGAGCGTCCAGTTCCTGGAGAAAATCGAACGTCGGGGCCGCGGCTGGAACCTGAGCCTGCAGACCCTGGACGGGATCATGTGCCATGACGGTGAGATCCACAACCGAACGCTCAGTCCCCAGCGTACCAAGACCTTTGCCGAATTCGACGCCCAGCTTGACGCCAAGGCCCACGACCGCGGTCTGGCCTTGATTCCCATGACCCTTGAGGGTTGCGTGGTGCGCTTTTCGGACACCATAGCCTATATCGGCCGCGACATCGAGGACGCCATCGAACTCAAGCTCATCAGGCGCGAGGATATCCCGGTCCGCTGCCAGGAGTCCTTTGGTAAAACCAACGGGGCCATCGTCTACCGCCTGGTCACCGACCTGATCACCAACGGCGCCGGCGATGACACCATCGCCTTCAGCGAAGAGGTTTCCGATCGGCTCCGGGAGCTGAAGGCCTTCAACTACGAGCGCATTTATATGAACCCGGCCATCAAGAAAGGATTCGGGAAAATAGGCAAATGCTATAGAGTGTTATTTGAATCCTGTCTTGAGGACCTTGGCGGGCGGCGGCGCGATTCCGCCATCTTCCGGAAGTTTCTTCTGGAGCAGGCGGAGGAATACAGCGCTGGCCAGGAACCGGCCGCCATTGTCCGTGATTTCATCGCCGGCATGACCGATGATTATTTTCTCTCCCAGGCCGCCTCGTTGGGCTGCGAGGTTCCCCAAAAGGCATGAATATAAAGATCAAGAATTTCCTGCCCGGCGAAAATTTTAGAATGGTGGCCATTGCCGTGGCCATCGGGCTTGCGGCCGGCGGAGCGAATATTCTTTTCCGCGCCTGCGTGCATTTCGTGCACCAGAATTTTTTTGTCCGCGGCTATGAGCTGTTCGGCATAGGAGCCGGTGGATTCTCCCTGCTTCTGCTGCCTCTTTTGCCTGTCTGCGGCATGCTGCTTCTTATCCCGCTTTCCCTGCTCTTTCCCGGCGAGATCAACGGGTACGGCTTTCCAAAATTTCTGCGCCAGGTGAATCTTGAGGGCGGTATCATCCGTTTCCGGACCATTGTCCTGAAGATTCTCTCCTGTTCGCTCACCATCGGTACCGGCGGCTCCGCCGGGGTTGAAGGTCCCATCGCCCAGGTCGGCGGCGCGGTGGGTTCCCAGGTGGGCCAGTTTTTTCGGGTATCGGGCAACAGGATGAAGGTCTTTATTGCGGCAGGCTGCGCCGGCGGCGTGGCCGCCATGTTCAACGCGCCCATTGCCGGTGTTTTTTTTGCCGCGGAAATCGTCCTGCTCGGCACCTATGAAATCGGTTCTTTCGCCGCCCTGGTCATTTCTTCGGCCATGGCCACCGTTATCTCCCGCGCCTATTACGGGGTCTCGCCCGCCTTTCCGATCCCGCCCTACCAGTTTGTCAACCGTCTGGTCGAGGTTCCCCTCTATTCGGTCATGGGGCTGGTCATGGGCTTTGTGGCGATTTTTTATATTCAGATTTTTTATCAGATCCGGGACCGGTTTGCGGCCCTTGAACTGCATCCCCAGCTCAAGCCCGTGCTCGGGGCACTGATCACCGGGGTGATCGCCATCGGGTTTCCGCAGATCATGGGCGACGGCTACCAGTACATCGCGAGCATCCTGGATGGCCGCGGCGTGCTCTGGGTGATGTTGACACTTGTTCTCCTGAAAATCGTCGCCACCTCCATCACCCTTGGCTCCGGCGGGGCAGGCGGCGTATTTGCCCCCTCGCTTTTCATCGGCGCCGTCATCGGCGGTTCTTTCGGCGATATTGTGCACCGGCTCCTGCCCGAGTACACGGCAAATCCCGGCGCCTATGCGGCGGTGGGAATCGGCGCCTTTCTCGCTTCCGTGACCCATGCGCCGCTCACCGCCATCTTTCTGCTTTTTGAGATGACCGGCAACTACCAGATCATCATCCCCATCATGCTCTGCAGCATCATCGGGACGGTGGTCGCCAGCAAGTTCAATCCGGAATCCATCGATACCGTGGATTTCAGCCGGGATGGTATCGATATTCACGAGGGCAGGGAAACGGCGGTGATGAAGTCCATCAAGGTGGGCAAGATCATTACCGAGGATGTCGATTTCATCAGCGAGCAGGCCAATGTGGACCAGCTGCTCAAGATTTTCAGCATGACCGAGGGCAGCTTCTATTTTCCGGTGATCGACGAAACCGGTCGCATGACCGGCATGGTTTCGATGCAGGATGTGAAGAGCATTCTCCACGATGAGGAATTGCGCTTGGGCGCCAGGGTGGGTGATATCTGCACCCGCAAGGTGGTGATGCTCACCCCGGACGACAATATCTATACCGCCATGACCCTTTTCGATTCCAAGGGGCTGGAGGAGATTCCGGTGGTCGAGGCCACGGACAACCGTTGGGTGGTGGGGATGCTCAAGCGCCGCGACGTGATCGCCGCCTACAACAAGGAGGTGCTCATCAAAGGGATCAGCGAGCGCACCGCCTCCATCCGCCTGCAATAATTTTTCCCGACCTTTGCCTCCTGAAACCGGCTTTTTCTCCTGCCCGGCGAATTTCTTTGGAACCATTCTCCGCACCCCCCCGTTTAACCCCATATCGCCCATCGGTCCGGTGGCGATAACCGCGGCCGCGAGCCTTGCCGTACCCGCCGGTTCGCGGCAAAATTCATTCCATAACCAGATACAGGGGGGAAGTATGAAAAAGATTTTCAGTATTCTTTCGGTTTGTGTGTTTGCCCTTTCCGTGGCCGGGTTTACCCAGGCGGCGGACGAGGAGGTTGTTGCCGAGCTTTCCGGGGAGAGCACGGTTGCCGAGGCGACGGTGAGCGAGCCGGCGACTGACGCCGAGGTTGCCGATTCGACCGCGGAGGAGGCGGTGGTTACGGAGGCGGCGCAGATCAAGGAGCAGAACCGGTTTCGCCACCAGCAGCAGGTGCGCATTCGCAATGAGGTGCACAGTGAAGTGAAGGAATCCGTCAAGGCGTCGGTCAAGGCGTCGGCCAGGGATTCGGTCAAGGATTCCGTGAAAGCCTCGACCCGTGACGCGGTCAAGGAGGCGGCCAAGCTCGCCGCCAGAGAGGCGGGCAAGGAGGCGCGTCGGGAAATGAGAAGGCCTGATTAGTCCCTCTGTTTCCGGCAGGATGTTGAAAAAAGCCTTCCCGGCTTTTTTCAAGCACGCCCTCGCGGAAATAAATTCTGCGAGGGATCGCCCATGACAACGAGTTACCCCTTGTTGACATGGGCGATCCAGCCTTGTTCGCGGGCTTCCGGTCCGTCGAGGAACCCGTTTTTCACGCACGGCGGTATTTTGGACGAGGAACAAATGAAGCGAGTCAAGGAACAGCAACTGGCGGGAAGTCTGGCCTTCATCCTGATGGCGGTGGGCCTGACGGCCTCATCCGCTGCGGCGGGCGAGGCAAAGGATTGGAGCCTTACTCTGGGCGCGGGTTTCGAGTATGACGACAATCTCAGCGTGGAAGAGCAGGATCTGGTTTCGGATCAGTCCGACACCGCGGCCGTATTCGAGCTTGAGGGCGGATACCGTTTCGGGGAAAAATTCCCCGGCAATCCGGAGATCACGTATAATTTTTACCAGAGCCTCTATGACGATTATTCCGAGTATGATCTGCAGTCCCACACCCTTTCCCTTGCAGGCGAAGAGGAGTTCGGCAAGGCAACGGCGGGGCTGGACTATTCATACTCGTACACAACCCTGGACAGCGACGGTTTTTTGCAGACGCACGGCCTTACGCCCGGTCTCGGCTATGCGCTGACCTCCCAGGTCTATCTGCACGGAAGTTATATTTTTCTGGACAAGGATTTCCGGCAGAGCGGGAACAATCCGAGGGATGCGGTCAACAATTCCCTGGGCGCGGATCTGTTTTACTTTTTCCGGGAGAATCAGAAGGATTTTTTGCAGCTTGGCTACAGGCTGGAAGATGAAAACGCGAGCGGCAGCGAATATGAGTACCAGGGGCAGATCCTGAAGGTGTCCGTGCAGATGGTGTTTGCCGAGGAAACCCTGCTGCGGCTTGCCTACAAGTACAACCTCAAGGATTATGACAACATTACCGAGAGTATCGGCGTGGAACGGGAAGATACCAGGCAGGCCTTTCAGGTGACGGTGTCGCGCCCGCTTTACGGGCGGCTTTTCGGCCGGCTGGATTATCAGCACCTGATGAACGATTCGAACCTGCCTGCCACCGACTATACGGAAAACATCATCTATGCCGGACTGGAGCTGAAGCTCTAGCCACTGTTGCCGGGAGAAGGCCGGCGCTCACCCCGTTCCGTCGGGGGGAATGGTGTCCTCTTGAAAAAACAAAGGCCGCCCGGATATTCGGTGCGGCCTTTGTCGTGTCTGCTTCGGAGCGAACCTCAGATGATGGGCTTCATGGCGCTCATGTAGGAGCGCAGTTCTTCGCCGATCGCTTCGACGCCGGTGTAGCGGATGGCCTCGTTGACCCGGACCAGCTCGATATTGCTCACGCCGTTATCCTTGCTCTTCAAGCCCTTGCCGATCACGTCGGTGTCGATCTTCTTCATGAAACCCTTGAGCAGCGGCACGGCGGCATGGGAGAAAAGGTAGCAGCCGTACTCGGCGGTGTCGGAGATGACCACGTTCATCTCATAGAGCTTCTTGCGGGCGATGGTGTTGGCGATGAGCGGCACCTCGTGCAGGGATTCGTAGTAGGCGGACTCTTCCTTGATGCCCGCGGAAACCATGGTGTCGAAGGCAAGCTCGACGCCGGCCTTGACCATGGCCACCATCAGGATGCCGTTGTCAAAGTATTCCTGCTCGCTGATCTTCATCTTGCCGGAGGTCGATTTTTCAAAGGCGGTTTTGGCGGTGGCCGCGCGCCATTTGAGGAGATTCTTGTCGTTGTTGGCCCAGTCCTCCATCATGGTCCTGGAGAAGTGTCCGCTCATGATGTCGTCCATGTGCTTTTCAAAGAGCGGGGTGAGGATCTCTTTCAATTCCTCGGCAAGGTAGAAGGCCTTGATTTTGGCCGGATTTGAAAGGCGGTCCATCATGTTGGTGATGCCGCCGTGTTTCAGGGCCTCGGTGATGGTTTCCCAGCCGAACTGGACCAGTTTGGATGCATAGCCGCTCTCGATGCCTTTTTCGATCATTTTGTCGTAGCAGAGCAGGGAACCGGCCTGGAGCATGCCGCAGAGGATGGTCTGCTCTCCCATCAGGTCGGACTTCACCTCCGCGACAAAGGAGGACTCCAGTACGCCGGCCCGGTCGCCGCCGGTACCGCAGGCATACGCCTTGGCCAGATCCCAGCCGATGCCCTTGGGGTCGTTCTGGCGGTGCACCGCAATCAGGGTGGGCACGCCGAAGCCGCGTTTATACTCCTCCCGCACCTCGGTTCCCGGTGATTTGGGGGCGACCATGATCACGGTGATGTCTTTGCGGATCTGCATGCCTTCCTCCACGATGTTGAAGCCGTGGGAGTAGGAGAGCGCGGCACCCTTTTTCATCAGGGGCATGACCGTGGTGATCACCTTGGTATGCTGTTTGTCAGGGGTGAGGTTGATGACCAGATCGGCCTTGGGGATCAGTTCTTCGAAGGTGCCCACGGCAAAGCCGTTGCCAGAGGCGTTTTTGTAAGACTGGCGCTTGGTCTTGATCGCCTCTTCCCGCAAGGCGTAGGAGACATCAAGACCGCTGTCCCGGAGGTTGAGCCCCTGGTGCAGTCCCTGGGCGCCGCAGCCGACGATGACGATCTTTTTGCCCTTCAGGGCCTTTACCCCGTTAAACTCGGAAGCGTCCATGAAACGGCACTGGCCCAGTTCTTCAAGCTGCAGACGCAGCGGTAAGGTGTTAAAGTAATTCTCTCCCATTTGGTTTGTCTCCGGTACTGGTAATCTTGAAAATCACTCCACCAGGCAAGTCTGGTGTAACAGGAAAACGAAACAAGTACATTTACTCTATAACAGTTGTTCCGTAAACCGGTAATGCGTTTTTTCTTCCCTGGCTGCCTGTCGGCTTATCGACTCCTTTTCGGCAGGAACGAAAACCGCGTGTCGGGAATGGCCATTCCGTCCCGGGGGCAAGGTGGGATTTCCTGTTTTTGCCTCGATAATTGTCCAAGGAGTCCCGGGAAAAGCGAGTGGCGTCGGTGATTCTCGTTTTTAATCTGGGCTTCCCGTATTTTTTCCGTATTGCCTTGTCGTAAATCACATGCGACTATTTGTCCTAACAATTTTTTAATCCTGGGAGGGCGTACTTATTTTTGCTAAAGCGATTGAGCAGGCGGTGTTGTGCAGAAAAAATCACGCCTGCGTCAGGAATGAAGTGTATTGCCGGCCGGCATGGCCCATTGATCCGGACAATTTTTATTTCATCGGTTCCGACCATGAGGCCGATTGCCCCTATCAAAAAAAGTACGGCCACCTTTTCACCTGTGGCTGTCCGTTGCGAAAGGCCATCTTCAAGGGCTACAAGGTATAGGGGCTGTCGAAAATCCGGAGGGGCCGGGTAAATGATCGAACGGCAAACAATGTCTCCATGGCCTGTCGGCCCTATTTTTTCCCGGCAAGGCAGCAAAAAACATCATCCCGCCATCCTTCAATCTGATCCTGATAGGCCTCGGTTCCTGATTCCTGTCCGCACACCGTGCAGATGACTTTTGCGCTGTGTCAGCGTCCGGAAAGTTCGGCTTTTTTGCCGCAGAAGATGCAGGCAAGGGTGAGCTCGGGAGGAGAAACGCTCTTGTTTTTTTCGGGTGGGGGCGTTGCCATATTGCTTCGAAGCCTTTTGTTGAGGAACTTGAGGAACTGAAATTGATGGTTGCGGCAACCCTTGCCCATCGCAAGGGTTTTTATCCGTGGACGAGAAAAATCTTTCATTATCACAGGCCCTTGGCTAATATAATCTGGTCATGTTCCCACCAAAGGAGGATTTGCCATGAACAAAGGTAAGCATCCGCTCTTTCTTGTTGGCCTGCTTTTTCTCCTCGTATCTCTTCCGGCCTGCCAGACCACCGGGGGAGCTGTCTCCGTCAACATGCCGCTCGACGATGGCGGGCCAGGGGTGGGCCGGCCCGGTGGCCCGCCTCCCCATGCGCCGGCCCATGGCTATCGGAAAAAATATTCGTACCGCTATTACCCCGATGCCTATGTTTATTTTGATACGGGCCGGGGGCTTTATTTTTACCTTGACCATGACCAGTGGCGGATGAGCGTTTCCTTACCCCAGGAGATCAAGGTCCGTCTTGGAGGCGGAGTGGAAATCGAGATGGACAGCGACAGGCCCTACACGGATTTCGATGCGCACAAAGGGAAATACCCTCCCGGCAAGATGAAGCGCAAGGAAAAAGAAAAGAAGAACAGGGGGTGGGAGTGATGGCGATGCCGTATAGAGTGACCCGCATGTGTTTGTTGTTTTTGCCTGTCGCCTGTCTGATCTGCGCGGGCTGCACCCCGGCCGTGGTCGGCGGCGGAGCTGCCGGCGGTTACAAGGTGGCGACGGACGAGCGTTCCGCCGGCGACATGGTTGACGATGTCGGCATCACGGCCAAGGTGAAGTCGGATCTCATTGCCGAAAAAACGATCAAGGCCCGCAATATCGACGTCGATACCATCAACGGCGTGGTCATCCTTTCCGGGTTTGTCGATTCCCAGAAGGAGATCGACAGGGCCGTGGCATTGGCCAGGGGAGTGCCGGGCGTGCGGCAGGTGAAAAACGAATTGCGGATCGGCTCCCGCACGGTCGGCCAGGCTTTTGACGACAAGGTGCTCGGGACGAGGATAAAGGCACGTCTGGTGGATGAGCCCGGAATCAGATCGCTCAATATCGATGTGGATGTATATGCCGGCATGGTGACCCTCACCGGCATCGTCCAGAGTCAGGAACAGAAAAAAACGGTCTTCGCCATTGTCCGGTCCGTGGACGGGGGCCGGGGTATTGTCGACAATCTGCAGATCGGAAAATAGTCGGGCTGGGCAACGTCAAGGCGCCAGGCAGGGGGGATAATGAGGCTTTTATTTTGCGTATTGCTGGCCTTGCAACTGGGAAGCGGCAGCGCGCTTGCCGCATGTGTCAGGGGAGACTGTGGCAACGGAAGAGGAACCTTTGGCTATCCCGATGACCGGACCTATGAAGGGGAATGGAAAAACGGGTTGCGGGACGGCTCCGGCAGGGAAACTTATTTCGACGGTAACAGCTATTTCGGGGAATGGCGCAACGATCAGAAGAACGGCAGGGGAACTGAAACCTATTCCGGCGGGAATAAATACGTGGGCGAATGGAAGGATGGCAAGGCCCACGGCAAGGGGATCTTTACCGTTTCCGACGGAACGGTTTACGAAGGGGAATGGCAATTCGGCCTGAAAAGCGGCCTGGGGGTGGAATCCTTCCCCGATGGTGGCCGTTACGAAGGGGAGTGGCTGAACGGTTTCCGGAATGGGCAGGGAACGGAAATATTCCCTGACGGAGGCCGTTATACAGGTTCCTGGGTTGAGGACAAACCGACGGGCGAAGGCTCATACCGTTATGCCAACGGAGACGAGTATGTGGGACAGTTTCTTGGTTTTAAGCGGCACGGACAGGGAACCTATATCTTCGCTGCTGGCGGCAGGTTTATTGGCCAGTGGCAGAATGGGGTGAAGCACGGAGCCGGGGAAATGGAATTTGCCGATGGCGGCCGTTTTGTCGGCCAGTGGCTCAACGGCGAACCGAGCGGCTCCGGCCTCTACACCTACCCCAACGGTGACCGCTACGAGGGTGAGTTCAAGGGCTTTATCCGCCATGGCCAGGGAACCTATACCTTTGCGGACGGGACCACCATGAGCGGGCAATGGCGGCAAGGGAATTTTCTGCAAAAGTGAACCTGTCGCCGGCAACCAGTTAATGAATCCTCAGAATATCAGTATCGTTCTCGTTGAACCGCAAGGGGCCGCCAATATCGGTTCCGTCGCCCGGGTGATGAAAAACTTCGGCCTTGCCGAGTTGCGCCTGGTGCAGCCGCGGGCCGATTACCTCGGCAAGGAAGCCACGAACATGGCGGTAAGCGCCGTCGATCTGCTGCGGCAGGCGCGGCTTTATGGGGATCTTGCCGGGGCTTTGGCGGATAGAAATCTTTCCGTGGGGTCAACCCGGCGTTTCGGCAAATACCGGGAAGAGTGTGTTCCACCGGCTGAAGCCGCGGCAACGGTTGCCGCTCTTCCCAAGTCCGCGCGGATCGCCTTTGTTTTCGGCAGGGAAGACACCGGCCTGAAAACGGCGGAACTGGATCTCTGCCAGCGCCTTATCTCCATTCCGACCCATCCTGATCTCCCCTCCATGAATCTTGCCCAGGCCGTGACCATCTGCCTTTACGAACTGTTTCTCAAGGGCGCTGGCCAAAGCAGCACTGCCAGGAAAGAACGGCTGACTGTTTCGGGCAAACCCCTGCGGGCCATGTACGATCACATGCGCCAGACACTGCTCGATGCGGATTTTCTTGATCCGCAGAATCCTGAGCATCTCATGCGCACCTTCCGCAGGATTTTCGACAGACATGGCCTGAACGAAAGGGAAGTGCGGGTTATTCGCGGCCTTATGAGCAGAATCGACTGGTTGCTTGCTCATGCCCGGGGTGTGGCCGGCAAGGACAGAGGATAGTGGCCGGCAAGAATTTTTGCTTCGCTCTGAAAAAGTAATTTTCAGGGTTTACTCGAGAGGATTTGCAGTGATATGATCCCATACAAGAGGGAGAGTCTAACACACACATAAAAAACGGCAGCGTTACCGCAACGTAAGCTGAAAAAAAGAGGCTCATCCCGCAAAAGCAGGACCACCAGTTGGTCCTGCTTTTTTTATAAAAAAGGCTAAACCCCGATGCCGAATTTTGTAGAAGGCAGTTCCCGCAACAGGGCACAAGGGTTTAGCCAAGGATGTAACAAAACCATGCTATACCATTCCGAAATTTTTCGTGCGTAAAAAGAGCTGGGAAAAGAAAAAAACCGTTCTGAGCATGCCGGCTTCAACGCAATTGGTTCGAAAGGCCCGCCATTCCCTGCGCGTTATGGCGAGCATGCCCACCTGCGGCAAAGGTTTTTGAGATGAGGGCGGGAACGGCATGAGGAAATGCAGGAAGGGGTTCCTGGGATAAAAAATGATTGCTGGTACGCAATGACTGCGCAGGCCTGAGGATGATTCGCGTTCAATCCGGATGCAACGTACCGGAAAGCGATTTTTTATCACCTGTTCCCGTATCGGGCTTTTGAATGTCAGCCCCAGTCGGGGTGAGGGAGACTGTCTTGATGAAGAAAAACTGTTGGGAAGTTAAGGGTTGCGGCCGGATGCCCGGAGGGGCAATGGTCAAAGAACGGGGAGAGTGCCCAGCTGTTAAATGTTTCCCGGCGCACGGCATACACGATGGCATAAACGGCGGCCGGGCTTGCTGGGCTATCTCCGGTACCTTTTGTGATGGCGCGGTCCAGGGAAGCTTTGCCGAAAAGATCGGGGGCTGCGCCAGCTGTGATTTTTATAAGCTGGTTATAAGACAGGAGGGGAAATCCATTAAGTCTACCTACGAAATTTTGGAGCGGATAGGGTCGAAAAGATAAAGGGCTTGAGAGATACCCCTCAAGCCCTTGAAATTCCTGGGGTGAGCGATGGGACTTGAACCCACGACCGCCGAGGCCACAACCCGGTGCTACCACCAGCTGAGCTACGCTCACCATAGATGTTACGGGGCGATGGTTGCCGCGCAACGGCCCCTTTATAATCAATCAGCCGTAATTGCGCAAGGCTAAAGTCTGCGTTTGGTCGGTTATGCTTCTTTTCCGCAGTGCTTGCACACCTTTGCCTGCCCCTTGATGATCTCCATGCAGTGGGGGCATTCTTTCAGATGGTTTTTTTCCAGGAGCTGTTTTATGGCGATGTTGGCAGCCATCTCAATATCGCTGTGCACGAACTTGTGATTGCGGATCGGATCGATGCAGTCAAGGTTGTTCAGCTCCACAAGCAGTTCACACGCCCGGTTTCGCACTTTCAGGTCCGCGCAGTTGTCCAGGATGAGGCAGAGCGCCGGCTGGAGATTTTTGTCGGCAACGCAGGTGTCCATCTGTTCGGTGAACTTCACTTCATTGTGGTAGCGCTGATTCGTTTTTTTGATGCTCTCGACATCGATAATCGAACCCGTAAAGGCTTGCGGACTGCCGACCATCATGGGCTGACCGGTCTTTTCGCCTGGCAGGAGCATGTAGCGGCAGGAGGCGCTGTGTCCATAATGTTCTTCAAATTCTTCCCAGCTTTTGGCAAAGAGAGAACATTGGTCATTGAGACAGATAAAAAGAACATCAGATCCCCAGCCCAGGCCGTCACCTATGTGGAACGGGGGGGCTTCACAACAGGATAGTTGTGTGCCGCAATGGGGGCAGAGGTGAACTTCCTTGGCCAGTTGTATGCATCTGTCAATATCCATGGTGATACTTCCTCCGTAAACGCCGGACGCGGCGAAAGGGTTGGTGTTGAGGGATGTTTTGCTTTATCGGAAGGCTTAGGAGGCGTTCCGGAGTCAGAGCAAATATGCCGGCCCCAGTAGCATTGGAAAAATGATATGGGAAGCGCAGTATTTTAGTAAAAACTTCATTGCGCCAAGAATAATGCACAATTGGGCGGAGGTCAATGTCGCTCTACTTTTTCTCTGTAAAAAAATGATGCATTGGCAAGAGGTTACTGACTGCAACCATCTTGCGGGGCAAGGATGGCAGGGGCAGCGGGAAAGGTTCTTTCGGGTGGGCATGAAATGGTCTTGAGTTTCCCTTGGGAATCGGAGTACAATTTTTAAAACTCTCTTGTGGGATGGGCGTAAGAAACGATTCCGAGCAGAAAATGTCCCTCCTGTTTCATTGGCGTATTTCGCTGAATTTCTAGGAAATTGATTGACTTTTTGGGGCGTGGTAATTAAAGATTAGCGCTCTTCTTTTTCAGGGAAATGAATACGTTGCGAACCGACTTTCGGGGCGGTCGCTGAATTTTTTTAAGATTGAAAATTGGGGTTACTGTAAAAGGTTATGGCTAAAAAAGAGTGTTCTCGATACACGGAAGCCGGGGTTGATATCGACAAGGGGAATGCCTTTGTTGAAAATATCAAACCCATTGTTGCCTCCACCTTTCGGCCCGGCGTACTCACCGGGATCGGAGGTTTTGGCGGTCTTTTCGCCCTTGGCGGGGGCAAGTTTCAGGATCCTGTTCTGGTTTCCTCCACCGATGGCGTCGGGACCAAGCTGATCATTGCCAACATGTGCAACAAGCATGATACCATCGGTATCGATCTGGTGGCGATGTGTGTCAACGATATCGTTGTCTGCGGGGCGCACCCCCTCTTTTTTCTTGATTATTTCGCCACCGGCGGCCTGGAGCTGTCCGTGGCCACCGATGTTGTCAAAGGTATCGCCAAGGGCTGCGAAATCTCCAAATGCTCCCTGATCGGGGGGGAAACGGCGGAGATGCCGGGATTGTACAAATCAGGAGACTATGATATTGCCGGTTTCGTTGTCGGCATCTGCGAGAGGGAAAAGCTCATTGACGGTTCGGAAATTCGGGTTGGCGACAAGTTGATCGGCCTTGCTTCCAGTGGTGTGCACAGCAACGGGTATTCCCTGGTCCGCAAGATCTGTTTCGAGGAGATGGGGTTGCAAGTCAGCGATACCATTGCGGATTTCGGCTGTACCCTTGGCGAGGAGCTGCTGCGTCCCACCAGGATCTACACGGAGACTCTCCTGAACCTGTTTAAAAATTTCAAGGTGAAGGGCCTGGTGCATATTACCGGCGGCGGCATCATTGACAATGTTCCCAGGGTTCTTCCCAATGGCTGCAAGGCTGTTATCGATAAGAAGAGCTGGGATGTCCTGCCGGTTTTTGAATTTCTGCAGAAAAATGGAAAAATTTCCGCCTTTGAGATGTGTCGGACCTTCAACTGTGGGATCGGCATGGTCGTTGTCGTGGACGCCAAACAGGTTGATGACTGCATGCAGCAGCTGATTGCCCTGGGTGAGAAACCCTACCTGATCGGCGAGATCGATGCCCGCAAGAAAAAGGATGTGAGAGCGGTGGAAGTTGACTGCGGGTGATCTTGATTTGAGAGAATACTGAGTTGGCGGCCTTCAGGTGTGTACCTGAAGGCCTTTTTTTTGCGGGAATTAACTCCCGCAATCCTTGCTGCCGCCCTTGATTTTATATATGGCATGCGCAAGAGCGGGGAGAACGGCCTCAAGATTCTCCTCTGCCGCCTTTTTGCTTCCCGGCAGATTGATGATCAGGCTTTCTTTTCTGATGCCGGCAATGCCGCGAGAAAGCATGGCATTGGGGGTTTTTCGCAGGCTCGCCAAACGCATGGCCTCGCCGATGCCCGGGATCTCGCGGTCGAGGACGGGCCTGGTCGCCTCCGGGGTGAGGTCGCTGGGCGCCACCCCGGTGCCTCCCGTGGTGAGGATCAGGTCTATGCCCTCTTTGTCCACCCAGGCCGTGATGCCATCCCTGATCTCTTCAATGTTGTCCGGCACAATTTTGTAGGCTGCGACGGTAAAGCCGTTTTCGCTCAACATTGTCCGCAGTTGCGGACCGCTGGTATCTTCCCTTTCCCCGCGGGATCCTTTGTCGCTGATGGTCAGTACTGCGGCGCTGTAGACAGTCATATTCTTCTCCATGGTCATGGTTGGGGATTTTTGGTATAGTAGGCGAAAAAAGTTAATAAAGTCAAGCAGCTAGTTTGAATGTTGGTTGTTTTCTCCCGGTTAACCTGCTATTTTGGCAATGGATTCGTGCGAGGGGCGCGGGGGAACGGCAGCAGGTCCGTTTTGCGGAGCCGGAGCGGGCTGTGCAGCCATTTTTTTTGTTGCTGTTTTCCCCCTGGTTCGGTTCCTCCGGGTGGGGATCGCGTTCCAACCCGTTGCAATGGTAAGCGGAGATTCGATTCAAGGTATATGAAAAATCCGGCAAGGGATACAGGGAAAATCGCAAGATCCGCCGGCACGGTCGGCGCGGCGGTGATGTTCAGTCGCATCCTGGGACTGGTGCGGGAGCAGGCGTTTGCGCTCCTTTTCGGTGCCGGTTATGCCTTTGATGCCTTTGTTGTCGCCTTCCGAATCCCCAATCTGTTGCGGGATCTCTTTGGCGAGGGGGCGCTCAGCGCGGCCTTTGTCGCGGTTTTTTCCGATTATGAAACCAACAGGGGGGAAAAAGCCACCTGGGCTCTTGCCTGCAATGTGCTGGTCTTCGTCAGCCTGCTTTTGAGTGTTCTCACGCTGCTCGGGGTGATTTTCTCCGAACAGCTGGTCAACCTCATGGTGGATGCGGAGTTTGAGACGGTTCCCGGTAAGGTTGCTCTCACCCGGCAGCTCTCGGTCATCATGTTTCCCTTCTTGATCTTCATCTCGCTCTCCTCGGTGGTCATGGGGGTTCTCAACACCAAGGGCCGTTTTTTCATCCCGGCCATGGCTTCGAGTTTTTTCAATCTTGGTTCCGTGATCGGCGGGGTAGGGCTTTCGCTGCTGATGCCGAGGTTCGGGCAGCCGGCCATCGTCGGCATGGCAATCGGCACCCTGATCGGCGGGTTTCTGCAGTTGGCCGGCCAACTGCCCGCCCTGTTCAGGGCAGGCTTTATCTTTATGCCGCATCTGGATTTGCGTGACCCTGGCCTGCGCCGGATTCTCCGGCTGATGATTCCGGCCGTGGTCGGACTGGCGCCGTTGCAGATCAACGTGTTGATCAACACCTATTTCGCTTCCTCGCTCGAGCAGGGCAGTCTCTCCTGGTTGAGCTATGCCTTCCGCCTCTTCTGGCTGCCGGTGGGTATTTTCGGAGTGGCGCTTTCCACCGCGACCATGCCCGTCATTTCCCGCTATGCCGCCCTGAGGGATTTTGAAAAGCTCAAGGAAACCTACACCTCTTCCCTGACCATGGCTTTTTGTCTCACCATTCCGGCATCGGTGGGTCTGGTGATGCTCAGCGAACCGATCACCAGAATTATCTTTGAACATGGTAATTTTGGCGTTCTTGCCACGCAAAAGACCGCGGAGGCGCTTACCTGTTATGCCATCGGCCTGTTTGCCTATTCCTCGGTAAAGATAATGATACCGGTTTTTTATGCACTGGATGAGACCCGCTATCCCGTGCTGGGCAGCTTTCTGACCATGGCCGTCAACGTTCTGGTTATAGTCCTCACCATCGGTCACCTCAAGCACCAGGCTCTGGCGTTTTCCATTTCCTGCGCCATGATCGTTAATTTTCTTTTTTTAAGCACCGCACTCTACCGCAAACTTTCCGGCTATCCCCTGCGGTACCTTTTTTCCGGACTGGGGAAGGTCCTCGTGGCTTCGATGCTGATGGGGCTGGGTTTGCACTTCCTGGGCATCCAGTTCGCCAGCGTCCAGTCCGGGGGAATTTGGCAGGGGATTGCCCTCCTGGCTGTCGAGATCCTTGTTGCGATGATAATTTATGGGAGCGTTCTCTATGCTCTGGGCCTGCGTGAACTGAAAATCCTGGTCGAGCGGCTGCGGTTGCGTTTCGGCAGGGGGGGATGACTTTTTTGCGTCAGCTAAGAAGACAGCGGCGGAATCTGGCGTAAAAGGCTCAGTTGGGCAAGGAGGGCCGGGACGGCGGTGTCGACCCGCAGGATACGCGGCCCCATGCTGAAGGACGCAAAGCCCTGCTCCTTGAACATGGTCAGTTCGAAATCCACCCAGCCTCCCTCCGGGCCGATTGCGAGAATGATTCTTTCGGCAAGGGGTTTTCCATGCACGAGGGGAAGGATTGGCTCCCCCGCTGGGTCTGCCGTCAGACGTGTCGGCGTGTTGTGTATGATCTCGGGTAACAGGTCTTCCGCAAAGGGACGGAAGCGGGGATGGACCGAGATTTCCGGCATCCGGGTGTCGATGGCCTGTTCAAGACCGAGCCTGAGGGGTTCTGAAAAGTCATTGCTCTGGATGAGGGTTGCCTTGAAAAAACTTTTTTCGACCCGGTTGGCGTTGATCAAAAAGATTCTGCTGACCCCCATGGATGCTGCCTGCGCCAATACCCGCTTGAGCATGATGGGCCGAGGCACGGCAAGAATCAGATCCAGGGGCGGCGCGCTCGCCGGTTTTTCGCAAAGGTTGAGGGCAAGGGCAACCTTTGTCCTGTCCAGCTTTAAAATGCGGCCAAGGCCGATACGTCCGTTGACCACGCCGACGCGGACGCTGTCTCCTTCCCGGCTGCGGAGAACCTTGCGGATGTGTTCGGCCCGGCGATCGGTCAATTCGACCTGCTGGTCGCTGATTTCTTCTGGATAAATGAGTATCAGGTTCACGGTGCGATGGGTGTTCTTTTTTTCTATAATCTATTGATGATTGCTGGGGCGATTGTATTCGCTCCCTTCATTTTCGTCAAAGTTATACTGACGCCGAAGTATCGCAGCCGTTTTTCAAAGCGGTTGGGTTTTCTGCTTGCTGATGATGCGCGCAAGCTTGCCGGCAAGCCGAGGATCTGGGTGCATGCGCTTTCGGTGGGAGAAGTCGCTTCGGCAAAAAGGCTGGTGCAGGAGATACGAAAGGCATTTCCTCGCGCCGCCATTGTTTTTTCCGCAGCAACCTCTGCCGGGGAACAGCTTGCCCGAACCGTGCTGACGCGGGAGGTGGATTTGTTTCTCTCCTTTCCCCTTGATCTGTACTGGAGCGTGAAAAGGGTTGTTTCACTGGTGGACCCCGATCTCTTCGTCCTGGTGGAGACGGATTTCTGGCCGAATTTCCTGGCCGTTCTCAGGAAAAAGGCGATTCCCGCCGTCCTGGTGAATGGTCGGATCTCGGCAGAGTCCTTTGCCCGCTACCGGAGGTTGCGCTGGTTTTTTCTGCCGCTCTTTCATTCCTTTTCATATCTTGCCATGCAGACCGTCCGGGATGCCGAGAATATGCGCATGCTTGGCGTGGCAGGCGAGCGTCTCGCCGTGCTTGGCAATCTGAAGTACGATGCGGTGCTGCCTGATGTCGAAACGAGAAAAGGCATTGAGCGCTCCTCTCTCCAGGTTCCGGCCCAAGCTCTTATCCTGGTGGCTGGCAGTACGCATCCTGGCGAGGAGGAATTGCTCTTTGCCGCTTTTGCCAGCTTGCGGACCACCCTGCCGCGTCTTTTTCTGATTATTGCGCCCCGGAATGTCTCGCGAGGCCAGCAACTTGCCGCGATGGCGGAAGACTATGGCCTGCAGGCCTTTTGCCGGTCGCAGGCGGCAGTCGGCAATGAATCCGTGCTGGTGCTTGACACCCTGGGGGAGTTGGCGTCCGTTTACGGCATCTGTGACGTGGCTTTTGTCGGCGGAAGCCTTGTTCCGGAGCGGGGGCATAATCCGCTTGAGGCTGCGGTGTTCGGCAAGCCCGTTGTGTATGGCCCGTCCATGGAGGATTTTGCCGAAGTGAGCCGGGATCTTCTTGCCGTCGGCGGAGCGAGGCAGGTTGGTGACGGAGAAGACCTCCTCGCCGTTCTCTCCCTTTTTTTTGCCGATGCCGCCATGCGGCAACGGGTGGGAGAAAAGGCAAAGGAACTGGTCGCGGCGCAACAGGGGGTAACGGAGAGGCATATCGCTCTGCTCTCTCATGTTTTGCAAGAGGGGGGAAAGAGATGAGGAAGATGATCAAAGCCCTTTTTTTTGTTGGTCGGCTTTTTTCGCCATTTTACAGCCTGATCATGGTGTTGCGCGCCTCCCTGTATCGCAGGAATCTTCTTCTTCGTTCCCATCGGTTGCAGGTGCCTGTGATCAGTGTCGGCAACCTCACCCTGGGAGGGACAGGGAAAACGCCCATGGTCCTCTACGTCACCAGATATCTCCTGGGGCTTGGGAAAAAACCCGCCATTGTCAGCCGTGGGTATGGGGGGAAAGCCATGGGCAAGGTGCATGTCGTTTCCGATGGTAAAAAAATCCTCATGCCATCAAGCCTTGCCGGGGATGAGCCCACCATGATGGCGGAGGCCATCCCTGAAGTTCCCGTACTGATCGGGCCGAACAGGGTTCCGGTGGCGCAGCGGGCGGCAAAGGATTTTCACGCCAATGTCATTGTCATGGATGATGGCTTTCAGCATCTTGCCCTCAGGCGCGATGTCGATCTGGTGCTTTTCAGCGCCAGAACCTTTCTGGGGAGCGGCTGGGTTTTTCCCGGCGGAGAGTTGCGGGAACCTTTTTCAGCCCTCAAGCGGGCCAGCGGTTTCGTCGTCACCGGGGTGGACAACAGTAACCGGATGGCAGTGGATGCCTTCCGTCGTCTCCTGAAAGGGGTATTCCCGGAAAAACCGGTATTTCTTGGTGAATACCTTCCAGTGAGTCTTTTGCACAGCCAGCAAAGTAAAACCTATGCCGTTGAGCGGGCAAAAAAAATGCCTCTTTTCGGTTTCGCGGGCATCGCCAACCCGGAGGCCTTTCGGCATACCCTGAAAAATGAGCGGTTCCTGCTCACTGGTTTTCAGGGATTTCCCGATCATCATCAATACACTGCCGAAGAGGTGAATGCCCTTGTCGCGACGGCTGTGTCCCGTCGTGCCCGGGCGCTCATCACCACGGAGAAGGACTTTGTGAAACTGAAACCGTTTTTCGGTGAATTCCCCGTTCTGGCTCTCAAGATTGAGCTTCTCATGGGGGAGGATTTTGATCTGTTTCTCAGCGAGGCGTTGAGCAGAGCCACTGGGGCGAACTGAAAGAATCGGTTCGGTCCTGGTCATGCACAGGTGTGTTTTTTTTGCAACAGTATGGCCTGGCTGGAGGTGTTGTCGTGGGATTGGCTCGGGTTGTTGTTTTTTTAAGGCACTGAATTTGTGGTTTATTTTCCTGATGTGTTTGGGTTGGTCGGTGTGTGGCCTTGTTTTTGCATATTAAAAGCCTGAGTTTGAATTTGTAGGGAAAATTACACACCATAACCATCAAGAGTGTTTTGCATATGGACTCCTTCCAGCACACAATCAAACGCGCGGTGAAGTTTGCCGGCATTGGTTTGCATTCCGGCAAGCCCGCCACCCTCTCCGTTTTGCCGGGGGAAGAAAACAGCGGCATCCGCTTTGTGCGCAGTGATCTGCAGCAGAGCCTCCCTGTTCCCGCCTTCATGGACCGTATTGTCGATACAAGGCTCGCCACGACCATCACCACGGATGAGGATGTGATCGCGACCACCGAACACATCCTGTCGGCCCTGTTCGGGCTTGGCATCGATAACGCCGTTATCGCCCTGGACGGGCCCGAGGTTCCCATCATGGACGGCAGTGCCGGTCCTTTTGTCCATATCCTGCGCAAGGTCGGACGGCGTCGGCAAAGTGCCTGCAAGTGGATGCTCAAGATCACCAAGGAAATCTCCTATGCTGATGGCGATACCTTTGTGAAGATCCTTCCCCATGACGGCTTCAAGGTAACCTGTGAGATTGATTTCAATCATCACCTGATCAGGCGGCAGAAGTTCTCCTGTGAGTTGACGCCAAACAATTTTGCCCATGAAATCGCACCGGCCCGGACCTTCGGCTTTTTGGATCAGGTCGAGAGATTGCGCCAGAACGGTCTTGCCCTTGGTGGCTCCCTTGCCAATGCGGTGGTTATCGATGACGACGGCATCGTCAATGCCGAGGGCTTGCGTTTTGCCGATGAGTTCGCCCGTCATAAGGCCCTTGATGTAATCGGAGATCTCGCGCTTCTCGGTTTCCCACTGCTTGGCCATGTTGTGGCGCGGAAGTCGGGGCATGGCCACCACTTTGCCCTGATGAAACAGCTTGCCGCGCAACCGGATCGCTGGGATCTGATCGCCTATGAGCGGGAGGGGAAGAACAAGGTGCTGGCCAAGGTGGCATCCAGCACCAAGGAAGCCAGTGACAAGCTGCTCTCCTACCTGTTGCCGCCTTCCATTGCCCTTGCCGGTGAGCCCTGTTTTGTCTGAGTCTTCCTTCCGGTCGTAAGCGAGAACCCGCAGCAGTCTCCGACTCTGCGGGTTTTTTTATGTCCCGGTCTGGGGGATCATTTGATCCCGATGAGACTTGCCATCGCTCTGGCGCGTAGGGGAATCCTGCTTGCAATGCCGGCGGAAATTGGTAATCTGCATCAGCGTTGTTTTTTTGGGGATTATTTTTTGCCGGTCGGAGAGAAAGGAGAGCATCATGGGCTTACTTGGAAAGCTTGGTTTTGTCGGGGGCGGAAGAATGGCGGAGGCCCTTATCAAGGGAATCGTCGAGGCCGGGCTCCTGCGTGCCGAACAGATCATTGCCGCTGATCCCAGCCCTGAGCGGAGGGAATTGCTGCAAAAGGAGTTTAAGATAACCACTGCCGAAGGGGCATCTTCTGTCTGGGCGGAATGCGATGTGGTGATTTTGGCGGTTAAGCCCCAGATTTTAGGAAAAATCCTTGCCGGTTACAAAGGGGAAATCAAGGCGCGGCATCTGCTGATCTCCATTGCCGCCGGGATTCCTCTCGCCCTGATGGAGCGAAGCGTCGCCGGTAGCGGCTGTCGGGTGATCCGGGTCATGCCGAATACGCCGGCCCTTGTTCTGAAAGGGGCGTCAGCCTTGAGTCCCGGCAAGGGGGTGAGCGATGAAGACATGGCCGTGGCAAAATCCATCTTCGAGGCAGTGGGCACCAGTGTGGTCCTGGACGAATCCTATCTTGACGCAGTGACCGGCCTCAGCGGCAGTGGGCCGGCATATGTTTTCACCTTTATCGAGGCCTTGACCGATGCCGGGGTCAAGGTTGGGCTGGCCCGCCCGGTGGCCGAGGCGCTGGTTATGCAAACGGTGCTCGGCTCTGTGGTGCTTGCCATGGAAACCAGGGAGCATCCTGCTGCGCTCAGGGCCATGGTGACATCTCCTGGCGGTACAACCATTGCCGGCCTGCACGAGCTTGAAAAGGGCGCCTTGCGCGCCACCCTGATGAATGCCGTGGAGGCAGCCACCAACCGTTCTGGCGAGCTTGGCAGCCTCATCCTCGCCAGTGGTGATAAATAGCGTGCGCCCGCGATGAAGATCCGGAAAGTTGGCATTGTTTGCAGAAAGAATTCCCCCACCGCTTTGCAGATGAGCAGGGAGTTGACGGATTGGCTTGCCGAAAGAGAGATCTCCGCGGAAGTTGACCTCATCGTGCCGGATATGGATCTTCTCATCATTCTGGGCGGAGACGGCACCCTTCTGCATGTGGCGGATCAGGCAAGCCATCTGCAGATTCCCGTGGTTGGAGTAAACCTGGGGGATCTTGGCTTTTTGACTGAAATTGCCGTTGATGAACGCCATGAGGTGCTCGAACGGATACTTGCCGGCCAAGTGGTCATTGAGGAACGAATGATGCTCAAGACCAGGCTGCGGCGTTCCGGAGAGGCGCTTCCCTGGCAGTATGCGCTTAATGACGTGGTGATCAGCAAGGGCAGCGTTGACCAGCTTGTGCAATTGAGCACCTGGGCCGATCAGGAGTATATTACAACCTACCGGGCCGATGGTCTGATCTTTTCCACCCCCACCGGCTCGACCGCCTACAATCTTTCCGCTGGCGGCCCCATTGTCAACCCGGCTCTGCACTCCATCCTGGTGACACCAATCTGTCCTTTCATGCTGGAGAGCAGGCCGGTCCTGCTGCCGGCCCAGGCCTGTCTTGCCACCAGGCTTGCCGGTCAGGCCCATGAGGTGAAGGTGATCGTGGATGGACAGCTTGCCTGGGAAATGTCGGTCGGCGAGATCCTGGAAGTGGAGGTGGCGGAGAAGAATTTGCGGCTTATCTGTTCACCGCAAAAGGACTACTTTGAAATCCTCCGCAACAAGCTTAACTGGGGTGGGCGCGCCAGTATGGGTTCGCCAGGGGGGGCGGCCTGTAAAAAACAAAAGCGGGAACCCTGAAGGGCTGCCCGCCTTTGTTCTCGGTGGAGCAGAGCTGTTTCAGTCGCTTTCGCCGAGCTTCTGGGATAGCGCCTCGCGCTCCTCTTCCATGGCGATTTTCCCGGCTTCAATGGCCTCGCTCAACGCCTTCTTCTTTTCATCAAGAAATTCCTTGCCCTGATTGGCAAGATCGGTTCCCCGGCTGATCAGTTCTCTTCCTCTTTCGATCAGCTCTTTCCCGCGTTCCAGGGAGTCCTCCCTGTATTCCTTGAGGTCGTCCGGCAGTTTTGCGACCCTCTCCTTAAGTTCCGAGCCATAGCCGGCCAGCATCTCCCGTGCCTCGGGCCCGGTTTTGGGGGTGGTGAGGAGCGCAATGGCGGCACCGACAACAGTGCCGGCCAAAAAGGATAATACAGCTACGCTGGAATCTCTGCAGTTGTCATTGCTCATCTGTGGGGTACCTCCTTAGGGATTTTTCCAAACTTTGCCGAGAATATGGGTAAAGGTCCGAATCCCTGCGCTGATCCCCCCCATATTGGTTATAATCGGCCTTACTATCTCCTTGAGTGTGTGGCTGGTCGTGAGCAGGGAGTCGGCGGATTTCTGGACCGTCCGTAGTATGGAATCGGTGCGTTCAACCTTGTCGTTCAGCGAAAGGGTGAGGGTCTGCAACTCCCTGGTTGCTTCGGTGAGCGACTTGCATAGCGGATCAATATGCCTGTTGAGGGACTGGATGAATATTTCCACCTGATTGAGGGAGCGCCTGAGTTGCAGGATGGTCGGGATCAACACGATGGCAATGGCAAACAGGCTCAGGGCGCCGAGCAAGGTTAATATCTCCGTAAAGGTCACGTTGTCCCTCCCCTATCCAGAAAAAAGGAATATCCCAATAAATTATAATAAAGAGATTGCTGATGGCCCGCAAGAGGAAAGGGCAGGAACGGCGTTGCGGTTCGGCTACTTTTTGAAGATGCCGTGCTTTTTCATCTTGTACTGGAGCAGGCTCTTGGTGATCCCCAGCGCCTCCGCCGCCTTGGTCTGGATATTTTCCGATTTTTCCAGGGCGGTCAGCACCATTTTTTTCTCGATTCCGTCCAGAACATCGGGCAGGGGGGTGTTGGCCGGGATGGCCTGTTCCACATCAAAACCGTCAATCCATTGCATGCCGTCTTTATTGCCCACCGTGTCCGGTTGCACGTCTTCCGGGCGGATCAGATTTCCGGAGCAGAGGATGGCTGCGCGTTCGATGGTGTTTTCAAGCTCACGGATGTTCCCGTCCCAGGGCAGGGTGGTAAGAAAACGCACGGTTTCCGGGGCAATCTCCAACCCGGATTTATTAAGCTCCCTGGAAAATTTGCTGACGAAATGGGCCGCAAGCATGGGGATGTCGTCGGTGCGTTCCCGCAGGGGAGGGAGATGGATGTGAAGAACGTTCAGGCGATAGTAGAGATCTTCCCGGAAATTCCCCTTGTCCACCTCTTCCTTCAAATCCTTGTTGGTGGCGGCGATAATGCGGACATCGACATGCAGGGTCTGGTTGCCGCCAACCCTTTCGAACGTGCGTTCCTGCAGAACGCGTAACAGTTTGGCCTGGAGCGGCATGGCCATCTCCGCCACCTCGTCGAGAAAGATGCTGCCGGTGTCGGCCAGTTCGAATCGGCCCTTGCGCAGGGCGATGGCGCCGGTAAAGGCCCCTTTTTCATGGCCGAAGAGCTCGCTCTCGAGGAGGTTTTCTGGCAGCCCCGCGCAGTTGATGGAGATGAAGGGGGCCTTTTCCCGGGGGCTGTTGAAATGGATAGCCCTGGCAACCAGTTCCTTGCCGGTGCCCGATTCTCCGGTAATCAGCACGGAGGTCGATGTGGGGGCAACCTTTTCGATCAGGTTGTAAATGCTCTGCATCTTTTTGTTTCTGCCGACCATATTGGCAAATGAGATCCGGTGGCGCATCTCGTCGCGCAACCGGATATTTTCGCGTAAAACCGAGTAATGCTCAATGGCCTTTTTGGTGCTCAGCACCAGCTCGTCGTTGTTGAAGGGTTTTGTCAGGTAGTTGTAAGCACCCGCCTTCATGGCGGCCACGGCCTTTTCCACCTCTCCGAAGGCGGTGACCATGATAACGGGCAGGTCCGGATTCATCGCCTTGACGGCCTTGAGCAGGCCAAGGCCGTCAAGGCCGGGCATGCGCATGTCGGTTATGATCAGGTCGAGATCGGTTTCATTGACGGTTTTTAAGGCCTCTTCGCCGTTGCCGGCGGTAAAAATTTCGTAACCCTCTTCCCGGAGCAGTTCGGAAAGGACGATCTGATAGTTTGGTTCGTCATCAACAATCAATACGGTATTCATCCGACAAAGAGCCTTGCTGGGATTAGATTTCGTGCGGAAGCGAGCTGGGAGGGGAGATAAGAGTGTTTGCCGTTATTGAACGTGCTCGGCAATTTTCTTTACATCGGCAATCAGGATAACATCCTCATTGCCCATGATGGTGTATCCGGCAATCCCCTCGACATGGCGGAGTTTTCTGTACCCTTCGCCAAAGCCCTTCGCGACAATTTTCTGGTGCGAAAGTATGTTGTCGACCATCAACCCCACGCCATGTTCCTTGCAGACAACGATAACTTTTTGGGCCACCTCGGCGATCGTGGAGGGCGCCATGGGGTAAAAGAAGGTGTTGAGCTCCAACAGACGCAGGATAGCGCCATCATATGCGATACAGTTGTTTTCCGCAAGCAGGGGGATCACGTTTTGCGTCTCGATGACCGTGGTGATGTCGTCGGAGGGGATGGCATAGGTTTCCGCCCCGGCCTTGGCAATCATGGCGTCCATGGTAACCAGGGTCTTGGTGAGCGGAATGGTGAAGGAGACGGTGGTGCCCCTGCCGGCGACGGAATCGACCTGGATCCGGCCGTTGCATTCCTTGAGTCCGGAGAGAACCACGTCCATGCCCACGCCGCGTCCGGAAACGTCGCTGACCTTCTCCGCCGAGCTGAATCCGGGTTTGAAGATGAGATTGACAAGCTCCCTGTCGGAGAGCTGGGCAAGCTCCTCGGCGGACATGAAGCCTTTCTTGAGAGCGACCTCCTTCATTTTTTGAGGATTGATGCCGTTGCCGTCATCCGCAATGGTGATATGGACATTGTTCTCATCGGCCCTGGCTGTGACGGAGAGGTTTCCCTGTTCCGTCTTGCCGGCTTTTTTCCGGTCCGCGGGGGATTCGATCCCGTGATCCAGAGAATTGCGCAAAATATGGACCAGCGGGTTTTCGATCTTTTCAAGAAGGTCCTTGTCGATGACAGTTTCTTCCCCTTCGATGGTGAATTTGACATTTTTGGCCAGGGAATTGGCAAGCTGCCTCACCACCTTGGGGAATCTCTGGAACAGGGATTTAACCGGCACGCGGCGGATGCGCATGATGTTGTCGTGCAGTTTTTCCAATTGCTCGTCCAGGGCGCTGATGGTGCTGTCAAAGCGGGCGATGAGGCTGAAATCCACCCCGTGGCCCTCGAACTGTTTTTTGAGAAAATTCAGTGAATCGAGATTGATGTACAGTCCGCCAACGGAATTGGCGAAGGTGTCGAGCTTTGCCTGATCGATGCGGATGGTTTTCGCCTGTTCCTGCACCTTGCTTTCCTTGAGATGCGCCTCAAGGGCGCGTTTGTTCTGGATCTCCAGTGCTTTTTTCAGGTCGCTTTCCTGGATGGCGCCCTGTTCGAGAAGCAATTCGCCGATCTTTTTCTGCTTTTCAAGCACAGCGGTGATCTGTTCTTCGGAAACGATCTTCTGCTCCACCAGAATTTCTCCAAGGCGGGCGCTGCCCGCCTTGGGCCTCGCCTCAAAACAGCCGATGACGGCATTGACGAGTTTCCGGCAAATGGTGTTGTACTCGTCACTGGCAACCATCAGGGCATCATCGAGGAAGTTTCGCATCGAATGGAGCTCGTCGAGTTCCCTGGCGATCTTCTTGTTGTCCTTTAACGCCTCGGCGACCTCGTCGTAGGCCTTGGCAAAGGAGAGAAGCTGTTCACCGCTGACGGGCTTCTTTTCCTGCAAGGACTCCATGACCAGTCCGAACAGGGTGATCTGTTCGCTGAAATTTTTCTTTTCCAGAAAGTAGCTGTTGTCCGCTGAATATGCACTGCGGATTGCTTGACTGCTTTTGGCGGCAATGAGCTTGTTGAGTTCAATGTTTGCTTTTTCGATCTGGTCAAGCAGCCCCGGGATATGGGGGTGGGCATGGATGTTTTCCCCGAGATCCAGGAGGGTGTTGAGGAGGGTTTCAAAGGTGATGACGCTTTGTATCGAGCCTGTGGCAACGGTGGGCTGCACAGCCTCGACTCTGGCGAGGAATTCCTTCTCTTCCGGCCTGAATGACACATCGTCCGGGGTTTCCTGGGCCCGGTCAAGCATGTTCTGGAGATATTCAACTCCCCTGAGAAGGATGTCGATGATCTCCCGATTCACCAGAATCTCACCCTTACGGCAGGTATCGAGGAGGTTTTCCAGTCGATGGGAGAATTTATTGATGTTGGTAAGGCCGAAAAAACCGGAATTTCCCTTCAGGCTGTGCACCGGACGGAAAATCCTGTTGATGATATCGAGGTTGCCCGGGTCATTCTCCAGGGCGATAAAGTCAGCCTCAATCCCCAGGAGTGAGTCGTTGGATTCATCGATAAATCCGCGGAGGGCATCAAGATCGGCATCGTTCGCCATGTCAGTTTCCTTTCTCGCTGGCAAGCATTTTCAGGATTTCATTGATGCGGTTCAGCTTTTTGGCCGCTGCATCCACGGCGGAAATGATCTCCTGGATCTCCTTGAATGGCTTGAAGAAAATGTCATTTGCTCCGTAGCGGAATGCGTTTAGGGTGTTGTTGATTGTGATGTAACCGGTGATCATGATGACCTGGATGGTGCCGTTATAGTTCTTGATTTTTCGCAGCAGGGAAAGGCCGTCCAGCTCAGGCATCATGATATCGCTGATCACGATGTCGAAATGTTCGTCTTCGATCATGGCGTATGCCTTTACCGGGTCGTTGCAGGTGGTTACCTCGTAAGGGGTTTCCGTAAAGGCCCTGGCCAGGGTTTTCAGAATGCTTGTGGAGTCGTCGACGATGAGAACCTTATATTTTCGTGCCATGGCCATGGAAGTCCTTCACAAAAAAACAACAAGAGTGATGAAAAAATATCGGTTAAGAGTTTCGGAAACCATTTTTGCCCTGTGGCGGGGTCGGGATAGTTCCGCTAACAATAATGCCGCGGGCAAGATGGTGATTGCTGCTTGAGGAAAGAGCTTCAGGCAGTATGAATATCATATGGTTATTTTGAAAAAGCGGGCAAGCAAAAAAGGAGTGGCCCGACAGGAGTGGCGGTTGGGGGAGTTTTCAGCGGGCGTTGAGTCTTTCCATGATCTCGCGCCATACCTGCTGCGGTACGCGGATGGTTTTTGCGCTTCCGCCCAGGGGGGCGCCGGAGTGGGAGTCTCCGTGAAAATCCGTGCCGCCGCAGGGGAGTAGCTCCTGTTCGCTGGCAAGAGCCAGGAGGACGCGGCATACCTTGTTTGAATGGGTGGGGTAGTAGGCTTCAATGCCGGACAGGCCATAGCCTTTGAGCTGGGCGACCAGGGAGGGGATTTTCTCCAGGCTGGAGTCCAGCGAGGCCGGATGCGCGAGCATGGCCAGGCCGCCGGCTCTGTCGATTTCCCTGATAACCTCATCGGCAGGCGGTCTTTCATGTTCAACAAAGGCGGGGCCGCCGCGCTTGAGATAGCAGGCAAAGGCATCCGCCGCACTCTTGCAGATGCCTTTTTTCACCAGCAGTCTGGCAAAATGGGGCCTGCCGATCTGGTCTCCGGCAAGGGAGGTCAATTCCTTTTGCGCGATCGGGATGCCGAGTTGCGCAAATCGGGCGATGATCCCCTGGTTTCGCTGTTCTCTGGCCGCCTGCAGCTTTTCCACAAAGGCGAGAAAGTTCTGATCCTCCGGCCGGATGCCGTACCCCAGGATGTGCAGAGAGGTGTTTTCGAGCCGACTGCTCACCTCGATGCCGGGAAGGACTTCCACCCCTTTTTCCCGCCCTCTCCTGACCGCCTCGGCAACACCTGCCACCGTATCGTGATCCGTAAGGGAGATTGCCAGCAGGCGGCGGCGGGCGGCAAGGTCCACCAGCGCCGTCGGGGTGAGGATCCCGTCGGAACAGGTGGAGTGGGTATGCAGATCGATATGTCGGCTCATTGGGAAGCGGATGCAGTATAACGTGTAGATTTTAAAAGAGAAAATGAGGCGAAAGCGTTGCCACCCTTCTTTTTTTTGTTTGGAATAGTGTTCCGTGATTGGGTATAGTAACATCACTGAACAAGAAAAGCTGCATGGTTTCCGGCTGTTTTTCAGCGGATTCCATTCTCATTTTGTCATGGTTGTTGTCGGGAGGTTTCTTGAGCTATGGCGCAGATCGACGCGTTCTTCAAACTGATGAATGAGCAGGGGGCCTCTGACCTGCATATGGTTTCCGGTCAGCAACCCATTCTCCGTATCCGGGGCGAAATGGAGCGGGTCAAGTACAAGGTGTTGGAGAACGATGACCTGAAGGCCATGCTCTACGAGATCGTTTCCGAGGAAAAGGTCAAGGTCTTTGAAGAGACCGGCGACGTGGACTTTGGCTACGAAATCCCCGGACTCGCCCGTTACCGTGGCAATCTTTTCATGCAGAAGTACGGAATCGGCGCGGTGTTCCGCGAGATTCCCAGCAATATCCTTGGTTGCGAGCAGTTGGGGCTGCCGGCGGTCGTTTCCAAGCTTGCCACCCTGCCCAAGGGCATGGTCCTGGTGACCGGTCCCACGGGCAGTGGTAAGTCAACCACCCTTGCCGCCATCGTCGATCAGGCCAACAAGGTGCGGAAGGATCATATCCTCACCATCGAAGACCCCATCGAGTTCGTGCACAAGAGCCAGAACTGCATCGTCAATCACCGTGAGGTAGGCCTGCATACCAAGAGCTTTTCCGCAGCCCTGCGCGGTGCTCTCCGTGAGGATCCGGATATTATTCTGGTGGGCGAAATGCGCGATCTCGAAACCATTGCCCTGGCCATGGAAGCGGCCATGACCGGTCATCTTGTCTTCGGCACCCTGCATACGCTGAACGCCAACAAGACCGTTGATCGTATCATCGAGATTTTTCCCTCCAATCAGCAGGCCCAGGTCCGGTCCACCCTGGCCGACGCCCTGAAAGCGGTTGTCTCGCAAACGCTTTTCAAGCGGGTGGATGTCAAAGGACGTTGCGCCGCCCTTGAGATACTGATCTGTACCCCGGCGGTGCGGAATCTCATCCGTGAAGGGAAAACCTATCAGATCCCATCCGCCATGCAGACCGGAAAGAAGTATGGCATGCAGACCCTGGATGACGCCATCATGGACCTGTTGAAAAAAGGCTGGATTTCCGGCGAGTCCGCCTATGTCAACTGCATCGAAAAAGCAAAGTTTGTCCAGTTCCTGAAAAAACCGCCCACTGATTTCACCGACATCTGATCTGTTTTTTTCATTCTTGTTGTTCCCGAACGCCGCCAGGGCCGTAATAGGTTCTGGCGGCAATTTTTTTTCCGTCGGAGGTGATGAAGACGCTTCCGTCCGTGGCCGTCATGTAAAGCCGGCCGTTGTCCTGACAAGCCGCCCCTCCCGAAGCGGACAGATCCCTCTTGCCGGTCGAAACGATGAGATATTCCGGGGCTACAGCGGCGAGAAACTCCGGGCTGCCGGAAGAGGCCAGGCCATGGTGCGGCATGAGCAGGACCTGTGCCTTGAGCCGGCAGCCGGATTCAAGCAGGGCCATTTCTTCTTGCCGTTCGATATCGCCGGGAAAAAGAAAAGCATTGTCCCCGTGGGTAAGCCTGAGAACCAGGCCCCGATCGTTTGGGTTTTCCGTCTTTAGCTGCTTGGTCCCGGCCGGCCGGGGAGCCGTTGTCGCGGCCAGGTTGGCGAGGCAGGCAATTTCCGCCTCAGGATTCTCGTTCTGCTCAGGGGCAAGAATTTCTCCCGAGGAAGCGACGCGGACAAGGCAGCCGACCTGTTCCGCCATCGTGAGCAGGCGTGTGAATTCAGGGTTTGCGGCCGCGGGTTCACTGAGCCAGAGGGTGCGCGGGGAAAATTTTTCAATGAGAAAGGGGAGCCCGTTGAAATGGTCGCTGTGGTTGTGGGTGAGAATGATCTGATCAAGATGGCGGATCTGCCTGTGCCAGAGAAAGGGGGCGATGACCGCTTCGCCGACATTGAACCTTTCCGAATCCGTTCCTCCGCCATCGATGAGGGTGACGCTTTGGTCCGGCATTTCGACGACGGTGGCGCTTCCCTGGCCAACGTCGAGATAGGAGATGGCAAGGTTGCCCTGTTGGCGGAGCAGGGGAATATGGTGGCCGGAGAGAAGCGCGGCAAGGCAGGTCGAGGCAACGAAAACCAGCCAGCGAACTCTGGTCGTGAGCATGACGAGAACCATGGCTGTCGCGGTAACAAGAACCGGAATGGTGGGGGTGGGCAGCCACAGGGAGGCGAAAGGGAGGCTGGCCAGGATTGCCGCGATTTTCTGGGAAAGGAACAGACCGATTGCCCCGCTTTTGAGCGTGATGGCCGCCAGGGGGGTGGACAGGGGCGCGAGACAAAGCGCGATCAGTCCCAGGGGGAGGGCCCAGAGGCAAAGGAAGGGGGAGACAAGCAGGGTGCTGATCGGGCTGAGCAGGGAAAGACGATTGAAATGGAAAAGCGCGAATGGTGCCGTGGCAATGAAGGCGGCCAGGGAAACCAACAAAGAGGTTGCGAGAAATCCGGATATATTTTTCAGCCGGCTCTTTTTCTCTTTGTTTTTCGCCTGCATGGATGACAGTCGGGGGGCGATCAGGACGATTGCCGTGGTCGCGGCGAAAGAGAGCTGGAAGGAAGCGGTGAATATGCTCAATGGGTTGGCCGCGAGAATGATGGCCGCGGCAATGGCGATGTTGTTGAGGCTGCACCACTGGCGATCGGCGAGAATTGCAAGCATGAAAATCACGGTCATGACAAGCGCCCGGACCACCGGCGGCTGGAAGCCGGCAAGCCCTGCATAGCAGACGAGGAGGGGGAGGCTGAGGCTCACGCTCAGCTTCCGGGCGGAAACATAGAGAAAGATTTTCGGGAGCTGGCGGCCGGCAAAGGTGAAAAAGGCGGTGGTCAAAAGAGCGAGCACCGCAAGATGCATGCCGGAAATGGCAAGGAGATGCATGATGCCGCTGGCCTTGAAATGTTCCAGGGTTTCGTCTGCCACGCCGCTGCGGTCTCCGATGAGGAGCGCGCAATAAAGTCCGGCCTGTTCCTGGCTCAGGGTTTTGCGCAAAAATCTTTCGGCCTCCTGCCGTAATCCCTCGAAGAGCCGCGGTCTCCATGGCAGGGCGGGGGCAGGCCCTGAAAAAATGGGCCTGATCAGCGAGGAGGAGGCGATCCAGCCTGTCGCGCCAATGCCTTGGGCGGCAAGGTAGCCTTTGTAGTCAAAGGTTCCCGGTGTTCCGAAGTTGCGGGGGGTGGAAAGCCGGCAACGCGCCAGGTAATGGCCGCCGGCGGTCAGGTCGGGCAGGAAGGGGGCGTTGACGGTCAGGCGGGCAAGGCCCATGGCCGGCAGAGGATCTTTCCGGTCGGAAAAAATGATACCGGTGGCGGCCACGGTGATCCTGGTCTTGCCGTTTTGGCTGACAGGCTTGTCGTGCAATCTGAATGTTAGGCCAACTTCCTGATTTTTCAGGGCAAAATTGATGAGATGGTGGGGGGGCTGGGGGGAGGTCGTGAACGATTGACCAGAGAGTATGCCGCAGACTAGAAAAAGGGCCGGCATGAGAAGGGGATGGTTTGCTTTTGCGTGGCGGAGCGAGGCGCCTGTCGCGCACATGAAAACAAGGGCGCCATACCACGTCAGCCGGCTGGGGAGCCAGGGGAAGTTGCTGCAGAGTATGCCAACGGCAAACCCGCAGACTGCCGAAGAGAGTGGAGTCATGGTCATCTTGCTTTGCTTGGGCCAGGCGTGCGGTGAAAGCAAAAAAAAATGAGTACCTGACCTTTCAGGTCCGATACTCATTTATTGGGCTAGCTCTTGGTTTTCAAAGGGAAAATCATCTCAGTCGAGAAAATGCTTGAGCTTTTCGCGCCGGCTGGAATGACGCAGGCGATTGAGCGCCTTTTTTTCGATCTGCCTGATGCGCTCCCTGGAGACATTGAAGCGCTTGCCGATTTCTTCAAGGGTATACTCGGCATCCTCTCCGATTCCGAAGCGGAGGCGGATGATCTTTTCTTCCCGGGGACTCAGGGTGTTGAGGATACAGGTCACCCGATCGGAGAGTTGCTGGTTCTGCACCGCCTCATAGGGGGAAACAGATTCCTGGTTCTCCAGAAAATCACCCAGGGTGCTGTCGTCATCGCCAACCGGGGTTTCCAGGGAAATGGGCTCGCGGGAGGCCTCGAGGATGGCCAGGATCTTGTCCATGGGCAGCCCGGTTTTCTCGGAGATTTCAATGGGGGTCGGCTCCCGGCCCAGTTCCTTGAGTAGCGAGTAGAAGGCCTTGAAGAACTGGCTTCTGAGTTCAAGGAAATGCACTGGCAGGCGGATGGTTCTGGTCTTGTCCAGAATGGCGCGGGTGATGGCCTGACGAATCCACCAGCTTGCGTAGGTGCTGAATTTGTTGCCCTTGGTGTAGTCGAAACGGAAAACCGCCCGCATCAGGCCGAGGTTGCCTTCCTGGATAAGATCGGCCAGGGTAAGGCCCTGATGCATGTACCGCTTGGCAATGCTCACGACCAGGCGCAGGTTCGCCTTGATCATGGCATCCTTGGCCACCTCGATTGAGCGGTTGAACAGTTCGAGCTTGCAATACATCTCCTGCAGCTTCTTGTTGCGGGGATGCGTCTGGCACGCCTTGGCAACCGAGCGCATCATGAAATTGAGATGCTGTTTTTTGGGTTTCAGGGTGGGATCGCGTTTTTCCCAGAGGTCGATGCGTTCCACCAGTTGAATCAGTTCCTGCGTGCCGTGCTGGTTGTGGCGTACCGCCTTGATGATGGCGTCAAAGCCTTCCCGGATGGTCTTGCTGTATTTCTCTTCCTCCTCAGGGGTGAGCAGTTCGAACTTGCCCATTTCCCTCAGGTAGGTGGTGGTCGTTTCCTCCGGCTCCGGGGTGTCGTCCTTGGAGATGAGGGCTGCGTCCATGAGCTTGTCGTCGTCATCATCCATGGACACTTCGTCGGGCTGGCCGTCGCCGCTGTCCCAGTTCTTTCCGTCCAGGGTCTTTTTTTTGCCGGATTTTTCCTGGCTGACAATTTCGATATTGTTTTCGTTCAGAAAATCGAAAATGCCGTCAATGGTATCCGGATCCTTCCCTTCGGGAATAAGGTCATTGAGGAAGGAAATGGTCACGCATCCCTCATCCTTTCCGGCTTCGAGCAATCTGGCTTTTATATCGGCAGGCACGAGTTAATCACTCCTGATTGCAAATGTTTTCTCTCTGTTGCCCCGGCATCCGGACTGGCAAATGCAGAGCAGTAAAACTCGACAATATACTAATGCTATCAGAAAAGCGCAAGGGGAAGTGAGTAAAAAAAACAGGTGTTATTTTTTGCTGGGCAGTTTCCCGTCACTCTGTATAACAATAAGAAACAGGTTGTATTTTCCTTCCGTCCATTTTGCCCAAATACCCCGAGGTTATCCAATGCTCACCTGCCGAAGCAGCGGCATTCTTCTCCATCTTACCTCACTGCCCGGACCTTTTGGCATTGGCAACCTGGGGCGGTCCGCTTTCGAGTTTGTCGATTTTCTCAAGGCCTGCGGGCAAAAATATTGGCAGATCCTCCCTTGCGGCCCGGTGAGCCGGGTTTTTGACAACTCTCCTTATATGAGCCTGTCCGCCTTTGCCGGCAACCCTCTGCTCATCGATCCTGTGCAGTTGGTGGGGGAGGGGCTGCTCAGCCGCGATTATGTACGGCCCCTGGGGGGGGGGTCCGAATATCTCGTCGATTTTTCCGCGATTGTCCCGTTTCAGGAAGAGGTTCTCCGGCAGGCCTTTCTGGAGTTTCAGGCCTCCGGCCCTTCCCGGTCCTTTACTTCCTTCTGCGACAGGATGGCCTGGTTGGAGGACTATGCGCTTTTTCGCAGCCTGCGCGAGGAGTTCCGCTTCCGGCCTTGGGGGCAGTGGCCGGCCGCGCTTGTCCGGCGTGAGACCGCCGCCCTTGAGCAATGGCGTGAACGGCTGGCCGCGCGCATCGCCTACCATAAATTCGTACAGTTTTGCTTTTTCTCCCAATGGCAGAGGGTGTGGGATTATGCCCATGCCCACGGCATCGACATCATAGGCGACATGCCCATCTATGTCGCCCATGACAGCGCCGATGTCTGGGCGAACCAGCACTGTTTTCTTCTTGATCCGGCCTCGGGGGAACCGACCCATGTGGCAGGGGTTCCGCCCGATTATTTCAGCGAAACGGGCCAGCGCTGGGGGAATCCTCTTTTTGCCTGGCAGCGGGGCAAGGGGCTCAACGAAGCACTGCTTGACTGGTGGGCGCAACGGTTTCAGCATACCTTCGGGACCGTGGACATGGTGCGCATTGATCATTTCCGCGGCTTTGAATCCTTCTGGCGGATTCCGGCGAAAGAGGAGACCGCGATCAACGGTGTGTGGGAAAAAGGGCCTGGTCTGCCGTTTTTTGCGGCCATGAAAAAGGTGATCGGCGATCTGCCCATCATCGCGGAGGATCTCGGCATCATCACGCCCGAGGTCGAGGAGTTGCGTGATGCCCTGGGGTATCCGGGCATGAAGATCCTGCAGTTCGCCTTTGATTCCGATGCGCACAACGCCTACCTACCCCACAACTATTCCACCCCCAACTGTGTTGTCTATACCGGCACCCATGACAACGACACCACCCTGGGCTGGTTTTTCAGTGACAGGGTCCCGCAATCCAGCAAGGAAAAGGCGCTGCGCTACGCGCACAGCGCCGTGGGGAGTCCGGTTCACAGGGATTTCATTCGCATGGCCTATTCCTCTGTTGCCGCCCTGGCGATTATCCCTCTCCAGGATGTCCTCGGCTTTGGCAGCGACTGCCGCATGAACGTGCCCAGCACCTCAAGCGGAAACTGGCGCTGGCGCTGCGCAGCCCGCTTTTTAAACCTGGAGGTCGCGGCGGCGCTCAGGGAGGAGGTCATGTTTTACAACCGGTTGCCCGAGGAGGCGGGGGGAGCCTGCGACGGTGTGGTGCGATGAGGATTTTCGCCGTCAACGGCAGCCCGCGCAAAAAGGGGAACACCGAGGAGCTGTTGCGCGCCTTTTTGAAAGGGGCGGAGTCGACCGGCGCGGTTGTCGAGATTGTCCGCCTGGCGGAGCTTCATATTCAGCCCTGCATCGGCTGCGGCGGCTGTGACAAAACCGGCGAGTGCGTCCTGGAAGACGCCATGCAGGATCTGTATCCGAAGATCCGCGCGGCGAATAGGATTGTCCTGGCTTCGCCCATCTATTTTTACGGGATCACCGCCCAGGCCAAGGCTTTTGTCGATCGCTGCCAGGCCCTGTGGAACTGGAAGCGTATTCGCATGGAGAGGGGCGAATGGCGGGAGGACCCCGGCCGGGCCGGTTTTTTGCTTTCCGTTGCCGCAAGCCACGGAAAGAGGGTTTTTGAGGGGGCAATTCTCACCGCCCGTTACGCCTTTGACGCCATGGGGGTGGGGTATGGCGGCGGGTTTCTGGTCCGCGGCAAGGATGGCCGCGGCGAAATGGCCGGGGATCAGGCGACCCTCGCCCGTGCCGCGCAGGCGGGAATAGATTTCCTTGCCTGCGCCGGGCCCTATTATGATGGCATTTCTCAGGAAACAAATAATAAAGATTGACAAACGTTCTCCCATCATTTAGAAAATGGCGCACAACATGGCCCCTTCGTCTAGCGGTCTAGGACGCTGGCCTCTCACGCCGGTAACACGGGTTCGAGTCCCGTAGGGGTCACCAAGTGAGAATTCAAAGGGAATCAACTACTTTTAGTTGTTTCCCTTTTTTCGTTGTGTGGGCCGCACTTTCTGAATGTGGGCTTTTTCTTCCGGGGAGTACTCGCAAAGCTGGACGAATAGAATCCAGCCTCCGAATATACCTTTCTGTAGTCGACAAATTTTTGTGCCTCAAAATCGATTGAATGTCGATCATGGGCACATTCTCTTTTGCCAAAATGCTTGCCGTTAAATGTCGGATAGCATGTAAGCCGAACTTTTTAACCCCTGCTTTCTTGCAGAGCCGGTTCATCCAGTGAATTCGATACAGATAGGGCTTCCCTGTTTCCGGATCTGGAAACACCCACTCCGTCTTGGCCACCTGTCTGTGGGTGAGCAAAGCGTTGTGCAGATCATCGGTAAGGGGAAGCCAATCGAATTCAAGGGAGCCATCCCGGCGCTTTCGGGTATAGAGCCGAATTTTCTGTTCTGAAAAATCGACATCATCCCATCGCAGGCCGAAAAGTTCCGATCTTCTGGCCGCAAGATGTAGGTAAGCCAACAACATAACCTCATCCTGGGCAGTCGAGGCATGTTCAAATACCTTCCAGAAATCCTTTTCCGGAGGAACATACCTTTTCTGACGCTCTTCGGGAAAGCGATCAACCAGGCAAGGGTTGGGAGAGGGAAGACCGAGATACTTCATTCCCCAATTCCAAGCGGCTACAAGGTTTTTCCTGTCCTTATTTGCTGCATATCCTGAACGGCTTGACGCTTGACCCTGCAAAAAATCCAAAACCATTCCCGAAGTCAGGCTGCCTACCGGCAAATGGGGATCAACAGAGTTGAAAAACATCTTGAACATACGTTTTTTCTCATCGTAGGTAGTTGCTGAAAACTTAACCTGGGCATAATCCATGTACTTGGTTGCCCAATCAGCTAAAGAGACCGTGCGGATCTGCACCGATGGAAACGAGGGTTCCTTGTTTTCTCTCTGCTCGACCTCCCAGGCCAGAGCCGCGGCCTTGGTCGGAAAGGTTTTGCGATGCTTCTTGTCGTTGATGCGTACCTGGGCCATCCAGCTTTTTCCACGCTTGTATGGCATTAATAACCTCCTTTTCAAAGAACAGATAGGCACGCCCCAGACGTACACCTCCCAAGACAGCATAGTATTTCCTGACGGTTTTTTCATCAATGCCGAGAAACTTGGCAACGTCCTTGACCGATAATGTTTTTCCGAGCTGGTCTTGTAGGTAAGTCATAGTCTTGTGTCCCATTGGCCCTGTTACAACCAGGGCTGCACTCTTTCTAATTTCGCCTTACCAGGGATAACAAGGGCCGGTTCTCCATTTTCAGCCTCATATATCGTCGGCGGACCAAAGGTCTTTTTGATGGCAACCTTGCAGGCCGGGCACTGATAAACACCTTTCGGAAGCTTCATGCCGGAGGCAGTAGTCATCCACAAGTCAAACTCATTCGCTTTCCCGCAATGACCACAGATTATTTGAAACATTTTCCCTTCCTCGCTGATTTAAAGTTGTAATCATGCTGCAACGGCGTCTGCAAACAGCCTCAAGCGGTTGTGCTTTTTATCCATGCGCTTTGCGAAGTCCTCTTCATCCTCTCGGAAAAGCCTTCGGATGGTGCCTTCCAAGAAACCTTGGGCTGAGGCGATAATCTGCTCGACGTCCTTCCGGCTGCGGCCAATGGCCGCGGCCAGGGACATGCCCAGGCCTGCCATTTGAAGGCGAAGGGATTCCATGTCGCAGACGGTCTCAACCGTCGAGCGGACTACATGCAGCAGCCCGGAAAAGTCTGCTTTCTTCAGTTGCTGCCAGATTGAATGCGATTCGGCCCTGGATTGGTGGTTGTGCTCCCTGTCCACCGGGGCAGACGTAAGCCTTGCCCAATCATTAATAAGGTATGACCAGAGGGAGGAAAGGGAGTTGTTCAGGTCGTTCAAGGTATTGATGGGCTTGCCACCAAGGAACTTGAACTCTTTCAAGATCGAACGCCGGACCTGAAACTCGACACGGGTAACGTCAAGATCCTCGATGCTGTCCACCTCCCAGATCTGCATGAAGGGTTCGATCTTGTGGCGGGAGACGGTTTTCATTTCCTGGATCTTGTCATAGACCCGAAGCATCATATCGCCCGAGCCGATGGAAACGCCGGTCAGCTTGCGGTGGGTGAAGTGAGGGGAAAAGGTCACGGCCCTGGTGATCCAGTAGTCCATGTTGCCTACAGGCGTTTCCTTGATGTCCTGGCCGATCAGATCCACGCAAAGATGAACTTCTGAAACGCGTTCCTTGACCACAAAGCCGCCGAGGAATTCGACCATCTTTACAAAGTCCTCATACTGACGGTTGTAACCAGGGAGCCAGCAGGAAACAGAGCCTATTTCTAGGCGGCAGTTTGGCATATTGGAAGTATGCGTTCTGGTAGAGACAAGGAAGCGGATATCGCCCCGGATGAGGCGATACTGAAACATGCTCACACCGGACCGGCTGACATTGAACTCGAAGCCGCCCAGGTCTACAGGTTCGAAGTCTTTATCTTCCTCTTGGGCGGTCTGCTTGGCTCGTTCAAGACTTTCAAAAAGACGAGAGCTCGAAAAATCCACCCAGAAAGACATCTTCAAAGTATCAAGTCCGGTGGCTATTCGAGGCCCCCATGTCATTCGGGTCGGGGGGCCTTGATTTTGTCCCAGAAAATCAACGTGTTCGATGTTGTCTTTCATGGCTGAAGCTCCTTGGTTCGGGCTATGCGCCCAAGTTGATTGAGTACTTGAGAGAACTGTCTTTGACTGTCTGCTTTGAATGTGGCAGTCGATCATCCGGGAAATAACGTTTTGCATATGCTGCATTGAGAAGTTCGGTAATAACCAGTGGGGTGAGCGCTCCGCTTACCTCGGGCCGCTGGCCCTCACAAATCGGAAGATTTCGATAGACCGGCTCCGGGCGCTGCGTGTCCTGATTTTTATCTCGCGGACTCCAGGTTTTCGCCGCTCGAAAAAATCCGGCCTCTCCGCTCCTAGAGTTCGACATACAAAGACCGCCCCTTGCGAGTCAGCTTGTAAGGGAAGTCACCTTCCGTATAGAGCTGGCCGTCAAAAGAGATATACGTCTTGCCCATGATCACGAAGTATTTTGCAGGCTTCAATCTGGCCGAGGCTGATGAGGCATAAAGGGGAGCTGGTGTGCTTTCATGGGTGGATGATGCTGCGGAAGCGGTTGCGGTATCGCCACCGAAAGAGTGCAGCAGGCGGTAAACACCAAAACTGCCAAGCGCCAGAACGCCAACCAGGGCAAGGGCAATCTTTTTGACCAAAGGGTTGCTGATCTTCTCCACCTCGACGCCGCCCATCATGGACTTGTAAAGGGCGAAGATCTTCTTGTCCTTCAAGAGGACCTCTGTTTTCATGACATCGCCCTGGGAGATATGCTTGTAACGAAATTCCTTGCCGGTGAGGGAGCGGGTCCGGGCAACGCCATGGACAACTATCTCGCAAAGCTCCAGAATGTCCGGGGCGATCTTCTTGTAGCTCTGGGAGATCAGGAAAATATCTTGCTGAAAATGACGATGAAGCTCAAACCACTCAAATACAGGGCGATAATAATAGCGCTTATGAAAAAACCGCTGCGATTCGTCGATGACGTAAACAACCGGCGCATTGATGCATTCCGCAAGCATCTCCTGATAGTCGTGAGAGAAGAAAACATAACCCTTCCCGTATTTTTCAAGATCCCGATCATCAAGGCCCATCTCCTTATTACATTCATCAATCATTGTGTTCAGGCTGCGGTGCGGGATCTTCAAGGAGTCGATGTTCGTGATGATCACCACTTCCTTGTACTGCTCTTTCAGGAAATACCTGTCCAGATCCGGCTCGTAATCAAAGTATTGCTTCAGAAGATGATGGACGGCCCAGTAAGTTTTTCCCGCGCCTGGGTTGCCGTCTACAATTCGAACTGCCATTACTTTGGCCCCTCAACGGTTAATGGTTCCGGATTAGCGGTGTCAGCCTGGGAGGATTCGTAGGTGCGGGGGATTTGACGGGAAATCCTGATGTAGTTGCGGAACTCGAAAAGGTTATAGCCGATGCTTCTCAGAAGATCCTCGTACATGGCAAAGAAGACCTGAGGCATCACCGGCCGGGGGGAAATCAGACGCACAATTTCGCTGAAATCATCCGGGTACATGACCGCCTTGCCACGCACATCGGCATAGACCATTGTCAGCTGCTTGATGTCCACGCCGTCAAAGTCCAAAGTGACCAAATTGGAGGCAGCGCACACCGAAGGGGCCAGCAGCAGCCATGCAAGAAGGATGATTCTTTTCATCAGCGCACCATGGGGATGAGGTTCAAGGTCAAGCGAATGGTAAGCGCGGTGATGATGAAGCTCACCGCCTCGCAGATCCGCAGATGCGTTGCGAAGAAACCGCCCACGCCGTGGAACTGGAGAACGAAGGATTGCAAGCCTGAGCCGTCCGGCAGGTTGGCAAGGGTGGTGCTGATCAGCGTCTGGAACATCCAGGTTATGACGTTCTTGAGGATAATGGGCAGGGTGACGGTTACAAGCGTGATGATCAAGGCCCGCATAGCGATATAAGCAAGGGCCTTATCAGTAATGAACTTGAGGGCAAGGGAGACAAGCCCACCGGCAACTATAGGGATCATGATTTACCCACCACGATGAAGAAGGATAACAAAAGGGACGCGGCCACCACGGCGGCGCCCATGATTTGCAGGATGAATTGATAGTCGGTGAAATCTCCGATGATGATTTCCTGGCCCTTGTAGTTGTAGCGGATCACAGGGTCAGAGTCCGCGACCTCGGCCCTGGTGGCCTGGATAACATCGGAATAGGGAAGGCCGGCAGCAATGAAGTTGCCCAGGGTAGAGGAAAGGTCGCTCTCTGCCGGCTGGGTCACGCTTGAATCATATGAATTCGTTGGAAGGCTTGAAGAGTCGAGCTTCATCTCAAAGCCCTGGTCAAGCTTGGTGTTCAGTTCGTTCAGCTCGCCGGTTGTTTTCCTCATACCGGCGTTGAGTTCGTTCAGCTCAGAATCAAGGATATCACCAATAATGCCGGTATTATCCGCTACCGGGTCGCCGGTGTCCTTGGTGGTGGTGCCATGTTCGCCATTAGGATCGATGGTGCCGGGGTTGAGATCCGCCTGAGTAGGCTGGGGAACCGTGGTCGGGGTCTCTCCGGTGGGGACCGGATCGGTCCCGGCTATGGGATCGGGGTTATCCGAGTAATTTTCAGGTTCTTTAAAAAGAGGCTGACAGGGTTTATCACAGACGCAGGGCGTCATGTAGGCGATTGGTTCATGAAAGCCGGATTGAATTTTGACCGGTTCGCCTTCCGCTCTGGGACGGCCTATGTCGTTGGTATAGACCGACTGGGTGACGGAATCCATTGCGCCGAAAACATCGGCAGGGAAGGCCGTGCAGGTGGAATTGATGTGGGCGCCGGTGTCGCTGTTATAGGTGGACATAAGAGCATAAAGGGTGCCGCCGTATTGTGCGTCCTGGGGCGCATAGTCGCAGCGGTCGCAGATCCCGTCACCGTCTGTGTCTTTATCTGGCTCAAGCCCATCACAGGGATCAGGGGGCGGGGGAAGATCTGAGCATCCGTTAGGGGCATATTCAGAGGGTAATTTGTTTACCGTTGCCTGGGTAAAACCGGTTGAATGAAGGAAGGTGTTTTGAAGACCCGGAAAAAGAGGGCCCGGAGTTACGCTAACCCTCGAATCTACTTGTGTCCAATAGCCAGGGGCACCCTCAACCCAGTGCCAAGTCTTAAAGGTATGAAGGTAATAAACGCCGCCCTCAGGGACGAAATACCAAAGGGTAGGACCTACAGTAATGTAGCCAGTATCGGGATTGATGGTGAGTTCTTGATAGTCAACATTTTTGCCGCCAGTGCCAGCATCATTTGTGGCATACCATACAGCGGAACCGGCAAAGCATGTTTCAGCATGAGAACGGGAAACGGCCCCCAGTAGCATAAGCAGGGAAAGCCCTATGACTATTGAGAGCCGTTTCATGGCGAAACTTAGCCCCGCTTCATGAAGCTCAGCAGGTACTTACCGGCCCAGATGGTGCCGAGGGCGGCAAGGATGATCATGATGAGCGACTCGACCGGGCCGGCGTCCAGGGTGAAGGTAGTCAGGTCGAAGGCTGCATGGGCCGGAGCGGTTGCCACGGCCAGGACTGCAAAGGCGGCCATGAGGGCGGGGATGGAGTTGTTGAGTTTGTGGATCAGCTTTTTCATGTTGTTGTTCTCCTTGAGTGATTGTTTTTGTTTGTATTGATTGAAGAGTCAGACCGGCCGGGTCTAGCCTCGAAAGGCCCTGAAAATGCCGTAACCGATGGAAAAGCCGCATACGATTCCGGCCATCCCGTGCAAAACGATATGCCATTCCGCAAGGGTCATTTATTTATCCTCCCAGCTATGGCGGATCAGAGATCCGAGCCAGGTGAAGGGAAGGGGAAAGATGGCACAGACAAAGCACAGGGTGAAAAAGTAGTTGAAGGTTTGCTGCTCGACGTCCGTGCCTACCAGAAATTCAAGAGCTGATACGCTGAATGTGCCGGTTAAGAATTGCCACATGGCGCGCCTCTTTTAGTCAAGCTCGATGCGGTCGCCTTCCCAGATCTCCAATCCGGCCATGCCGGTCTTGTTGGAGATGTAGGGTTTGACCGAGATGGTGGAAAAGAACTGGTCGCCCACGGCAAGGCCGTTTTTCATGCTCTTGACGTACTTGAGATCGCCGTCGGTCAAAATCTTGTAGGTGTACATCATCTTGCCTTTCTGGGTTTTTTTGGTGAATACTTTGTGGACGGTGCCTTTTAGGTAGAGATCGTTCTTTTGCAGTTCCATTTTCTTGTCCTCGTTGTTTAGTGTTGGTGGGGGAGGCAGCGGTTAAAAATCGTCAGTGCCCATGGGGTTGTCGTCGTCTTCATCCTCATCCAGGCCGAAAAGGGGTTTGTCTTTCTCGTGATTGGCCCGGTCTTCAAAGCCATAGTCTCCGTAGTCGCAGGGAGGAAAATCACAACGCTCGTAATAGCCGGAAACCTCATAGCTGACCGGTTCTAAATCGGTATCAAGTGAGTCTGAATCAGGAAAAGTGTCAGAAGATGAAGAGGACATTATCTCTTCGAGCCATTCGTCTCTTCTCTTCTGCTCTTTGTGGTCAAGATATGCACCGGTAAGGGTGAAGTCCTTTGCACCCTCAAGCGAATCAAGTTTGTCACCAAGGTCGATGCCATGACGCTTCATGAAGGTGATCAGCTCGCGGCCTATAAAAACAACACCCAAAGCCCCGAGCATGATCATTATCAAGCCCTGGATTGCTTCCGACTTTAAAGAGTTGAATAGGACTATTGGAATATCGTTAAAGGTCGGCATGTCAGGCCTCAATTGTTGCTGATACTTTCGCCAAGGTAGAAGGTGCCGAAAAGCTTGTTGGTGGCGGCATCGGTTAAAAGCAGTTTGCTTGCAGAGATGAAAGATTTGGAAAGGCAGAAAGATGTGGCGTCCAGGCGGCTGCCGAACCAGGCGAGGTGTGAGTGGTCGGAGTTCAGGACGCAATAGCCTTGGTCGATGATCGGGGCCGGGGTGGTGATCGCTTCGGCTGCTGGCATTTTCTCTTCCTCCAGTGATTAAAAAAACGTTAGGGGATGGTGTGAAAATTCGGGTAATATCAAAAGTAACGGAATAACATCATGTTAAAAACGGATATTCATAGAATGATAAATATCATTTTTGAATATAGTTATCGAAGATGAATGGTAATGTCAATCAAAAATAAATATAAAATATCATTTTTGAATGTATGGGGGAGGGTGCAAAGCGTAACCCCTATAAAAACATTGATAGAACTCGCTGAATTTACGAAAACTTCTCAGCCAACCGTATCAAGGAAAAAGAAGGAAGATGATTTCCCTGTTGAATGGGCGTTTATGATTGCCAGAAAATACGATCTCAACACCGACTGGCTAATGACGGGTGAAGGCCCCAAGCGGTTAGGGGAAGAGGAGGCACCACAGCAAAGAATCATCCGTGGGTATCTGGCCGAGTGGATTGAGGAACAGGAAGAGAAGGATCCCAACTTCTTCATGAACTTTACAAGCGAATGCCTGATATCTTTCCCGGAGTTTGCGGAGTGGCTCAAAAAACGGAAGGCGACCACCGTGGCTGAGAGCGGTCATTCAAGGCAGAATGTAGCATAACAACAAGATTGAGCAATAAGGAGAATCCCGTAATTGGCGGGATTTTTTTTAAAAAAATGCCTGACGGCAAATAGGAGAAGTGCGGGGAATGGCCCAGCAGCAGAACACAAAAGATGTAATCTATTCATGGGTCGATGAGAATGGCAAGACCCATTACAGCAACTATAAGGTCCTCCCAGGCAAGGCAGATAAATCAAGTCAGGATTTGCCGACAGGCGCAGCCAAAGAGGGCAAGACCGTAAAAGCACAAGTGCAGCCCGTGAAGCCAGATGGAATGATGAAGCCGAAAAATATATTCTCGGCATTAAGCCCTGCATTGGGTTTCATCGTATTATTGGCCATTCTAAAATTGATCCTGGATAAATGGATGGATGAAAAGAAACGGAAAGGAAGAAGTTTAAAAAAATACAACGGACCAGATGCAAGAGAGGCAACAATTAACAACAATTACTACCATCAACACAATTACTATTATGGCAGCGAAAGACAGGAAGGCCCGCAACCTAATAAAGAATGGTCACAGGCAATAGTTGAAAAAATAGCAGAAGTGTCAAAGCTCATAACCCATGAGCCAAAAATAACGGATGATCCACCATCCTGGTCACTAAAATTTATTCAAGAAATTGAATGGAGGGAATTTGAAAAGCTTTGCGCAAAAATTATAGAAGAAAAGGGGTTTGTGGCGAAAGTCGGGGACGTTGGCCCAGACGGTGGCATTGATATTCACATCTACGAGCAGGACGACCAAGAAAAGCTTTACGGGATAGCCCAATGCAAAGCACAAAAGCAGGATATTAAAATTGATGTCGTAAAAGCGTTCAGGTGGACCATGAACGCAAACCAAGCAGATAAAGGCTTTTTCTTCACCTCGGGGAAATTTTCAAAACCTGCACGAAGATTCGGAGAGGAAGAAGGCATTGAAATGCTAACCGGTGAAGATCTGCTGAGAACGATAAAAGGACTCCCGGAAGAGAAGCAAAAAAGCATCCTGAAAGAAATTGCAAATACGGACTACAAAACGCCGCTTTGCGTAAGATGCGGAATCAAAATGGCCAGAAGATCCAACCCAAAAAACGGGGATGAATTTTGGGGATGTGTCAATTTCCCAAACTGCCGGAATATAATTCAAATCAGTAAAAGATAAACGTGTTCCCCTCCAACTTGCAATGTGGGCCGCAATGTGGGCTTTTATGGTTCCCAAAGGTGGATTATGACGGAGAGTAATTCCTGTAAGTGCCTGAAAAAGAAAGGAAGTGTTACGTCTGGAACGGCCTCTCACGCCGGTAACACGGGTTCGAGTCCCGTAGGGGTCACCAAGTAAAATCAAGGGTTTAGGCAGCGATGCTTAGGCCCTTTTTTGCTTTGGTGGTTGGGTTTGGTGGTTCCTGGTGGTACTTGCCTCCATGGCAAAGTACCTGGAGCGCTGGCCGCAAAGAGGATAGCCTCTTGATGTACCGTTCGGTGGTTGCAAGATTGCGGTGACGCAGAATCTCCTTGATGTCCACCATGGGTACATTCGATTTTGCCAGTATGCTCGCCGTCAGGTGCCTGATTGCGTGGAAACCGAAAGGGGCAACCCCGGCCCGCTTGCACAGTCGCCTCATGAAGTGCTGGCGGTACAGATAGGGCTTTCCTGTTTCAGGTTCTGGAAAAACCCACTCGCCGATCCGTTGCTCATGCAATCGTTGCAACGCCTCGTGGAGTTCATCCGTCATTGGCAACCAGTCATATTCCAGCGAGCCGTCCCGTCGCTTCCTGGTGTAGAGTCGTACCTTGGCCTCCTCAAAATCCACATCCTGCCATCGTAATCCGAACAGTTCCGACCGTCGGGCCGCAAGGTGAAGATAGGCCAGAAGCATGATCCTGTCCCGTTCGTTGTCTGCCGCCTTGTAAACCTTCCAGAAGTCTTCCTCCGGAGGGACGTAGCGGTCGTGACGCTGTTCCGGGAACCGGTCAACCAGGCAGGGATTGGGGGCGGGAAGTCCCATATACTTCATTCCCCAGTTCCATGCCGCGACAAGGTTCTTCCGCTCCTTGTTGGCGGCGTAACCTGATCTTGCCTGTGCCTGTACCTGCAAGTAATCAAGCACCTTGCCGGGGGTAAGCGCCTCGACGCTGAGCGAGGGGCCCTGATGCTTGAGAAAGCCTTTCAGGGCGCTTTTTTTCTCGTCCCAGGTCTTGGCAACGAACTTTGATTCGGCATAGGCGAGATAGCGGGTCGCCCAATCAAGCAAGCAGACCGTATGGGTCTCGTTCGGGGGCGGGGCTAGCTGCACCCTTTTCCGTTCTTCCACTTCCCACGCGATCGCTTCCTTTTTGGTCGGGAAGGTTCTTCTTTTGCACTTCCCGTCCTTCGCTAATACTTGTCCGAGCCATTTCGTGCCACGTTTGTATGGCATGTTGCACCTCCTTTTCGAAAAAGCGGTAGGTGCGGCCCAGACGAATGCCTCCCAATCGTTGGTAATACTTCCGCACGGTTTTGATGTCAATCGCCAAAATTTCCGCAACCTCTTTTACAGACAAAGCCGCCCCGAGGTGCCTTCTCAGTTGTTCCATGGAGTACCTCATTAATTGTTAGTACCCATCTCCGATGACAACTGTAAGCTCTATTTCGAATTTTATCCAATAAAATTAGTGAGTTATTTCTGTACTCGATATATGATACAGAAATTTCTTTCTTAACTGGCTGATTTCAAAAAGAAAGATTTTTTTAACCCGGGATACTGCACGTAATTGTTTTGCCGAAGCGCGAGAGGAGCGCTACGTTCATTTCAAAGTTTTTTACAGACAATTCGCAGTGCAAAAGCAGAATATTGATCATGCCGATTTCAGGGTAACGCTACCAAGAATTGAGTTCGCAAGCAGGGGGAATTTGAGCATTTTAGCTTTTCCGAGAAATATAGTTAACTCAAGTAAAAACTTGATAATAGGAAATATTAAGCTTTGTTAGGAAAAAACTTGTCTGAATTTTTCCACTGGAATACAAATGACTATGGCGAATCTACGTTGATAGGCACGTTGGGAGGCCGGTTATGGAGCGCAGGCAGTCTGGCGAGTTTGTGAAGTTATAAAGAAACTGTATTATTTCTTGTTGGGCGTGAGAAAACATGAACGAAATATTCACAACAATTATTGGGAGCATAATCACTTTAGGCTTGGCTGTTCTATTTGGCCTAAAGGGCATGCCAACTGAGATGGGCATCATTGTTGCTGCTGGCGCAATCTGCTTATCCTTCCTAAATATAGACAAAATCGAACGATTTAAAGGTGCTGGTTTCGAAGCGGAAATGAAGAAGGCAGTAGCAGAAGCGAACGCAACGGTAGAACAGCTAAGAGAGGTGGCCGCAACATCTGCCAAAGCAATACTCACAGATCTAATGGCTGGAAACTTTATGGATGGAATGACGCTTGAAAAGCGTTTAGAGCTTCACGATCAAGTAATTGCAAGTCTGAAAGGAATAGGCGCATCTGAAAACCAAATCCGTAATGCTGATGAAATGTGGAAAAGAGGAATCGGAATTGTTTTCCACAGAGGCATCCGAGTTGCTATAGAGGGACGGGAGAACCCCCATCAGGTGAATGCGAAGGCTGAAAAACACGTTCTCGATGCATCGAAAGAGTTCCAAAGTTTGCTGCAATTCTCAGAGTGGAAAGCTCAAACATCGGAACAAATGAGAGCTTTCATCGAAGAAAAGGGATAAATCTCATGACTACAAATGTCATATGCTCGTTGTGGATTTTCACAATAAAACAATTCAGGCCAAGGCTCGTGGTCGTGTACATAATTATTATACATATATTGTCCGAATCTTAATGGGCGTGTAAAGAATTTTGTGTAAATGTTTTTTGTGATCAAAATTCCGGCAGCCTGTCTTCAAACATGATGCTGAATTGATTCAGCGCCGATTTCCAGTTTTTGATCGGCATCGTCCATCGTTTCGAAATATTCGTCAGCGCCAGATAGAGCAGCTTGAACATCGACTCGTCATTCGGAAAAGAGCCCCGGTTCTTAGTGACCTTGCGCAGGGACATGTTCAACGATTCGATGGTGTTGGTCGTATAGATCACCCTGCGGATCTCCGGAGGATAGGCAAAATACGGGATGATTCGCTGCCAGTTGTTCTGCCAGGACTGACTTATCCGAGGATGGGTAGCATCCCATTTTTCCCCGAAGCTGATCAGGTTTGCCTCGGCCTGTTCTACGGTCGGGGCGCTGTAAATCTCCTTCAGGTCGTCCGCCATTTCCTTGCGCTGTTTCCAGGAAACGAAATTCAGGCTGTGCCGCACCAGGTGCACGATGCATAACTGGACCTGGGCGGCGGGGTACGCCGCTTCGATGGCCTCCGGAAAACCCTTGAGCCCATCGACACAGGCGATCAGGATATCCTTCACGCCCCGATTTTTCAGCTCGGTCAGGATGGCCAACCAGAACTTGGCGCCCTCGGTCTCGGCGGCCCACATGCCGAGAACCTCCTTCACCCCAGTCATCGTCACGGCAATCGCCAGGTAGACGGCCTTCTTGATGATCTGGCCGTTGTGCTTGACCCTGATCCGCACCGCATCCAGATAGACGATGGGGTAAACATCTTCCAATGGCCGGTTCTGCCAGAGCCGGACCTCTTCCGTGACGGCGTCGGTCACTTGGGAGATCAGGGTCGGTGAAATCTCAACGCCGTAAATCTCCTCCAGATGGCTCTGGATATCACGGGTGGTCATCCCACGGGCATACATGGAGATGATCTTGTCATCAAACCCCTTGAAGCGGGTCTCTCCCTTGGGAACGATGATCGGCTCGAAGGAGCCGTTCCGGTCACGGGGAACCGCGACGTCAATCTCGCCAAAATCTCCCTTGAGCTTTTTCTTGTAGCTGCCGTTTCTGGAGTTGCCGCTGTTTTTCCCAGCCGGAGCGTTCCGGGGATAGCCGAGGTGATCGGTTATCTCGGCCTGCATGGCCCGCTCCAGCAGGGCCTTGGTCAGTTGTTTCAGTATGCCGTTCTCGCCGATCAGGTCTTCCGGCTTTTTGTAATCCGCAATTAATTGGTCAAGCAATTCTTTGGAAATGGCCATATCTCTCTCCTTGGTTGGGGGCGAACTTTTCTACCCCCGGAATGGCCATTTACACAATCCTTTTTACACCCTCATCTTAATTTTTTATCTGTTCTTAACCATTCTCTCCAGCAGTTAACTAAATCTACCAAATTAGATGGATAATTACCAAACCGCATAACAATTCACCATAGTTGACTCGGTTAAAGCGCGGCAACGGTCAGCATCGCGCTCGCAGCTTTTTTTATCGTTAAGCCTGTAGGAGAAGTTAATTTATTATCTTAGTCAACCGCGGCAGGAGACTGCCGCGGCTCCACATTTGGCTGTTTTTATTCCCCAACAGAGACGAGCTGCCAACCTTTTTCCGTCTTGGTAAAAATCACCTCTTCTTCCTGGTGCGAAAGATCGCCCTTCTTGAAATCTCCGTATGTGAACATCAATGTCATCAGCGAGGACGATGCTTTGGCCTGCTCCTGCAAAGATGCCTGATTTTGATGCAACTCTGCGGATAGCTGCTTCCTCAGGTCCTGCAATGAAATTTTGAACCGGAAATCATAGGCAACGATAGTAGTATAATGATTGCCGCTCAGTTCTCCGCTTTTGACGTTGAAGTTGATCACTTCCCTGATTGTTCCTGCTCCATCCTTGGTCAGTTCGTGGGTGACCAGTTTTTCGATCTCAGATTTGCTGGGGCTGCTTGGGGAGCAGGCGGTGATGAACGTAATAGTGACGAGCAAGGTTGCCAAAAGTTTTCTCATGTAATTTCTCCATATTATTGTTTTTGTGTAAAAATCTGTTTTTGGAAATGGTATCTGATTGATCCCTCCACTTTTGTTTGATTGTCGTCTTGTGAATTCCAGGCACAATATACCCGTGTGGCTATCAGAAACTGATAGCATGCGATGGTAGGCTTGTATGCCCAAAGGGGCTTGCGCCCCTCAAGCACCGTCGGCATCTTCGCTCAGGCATTCGAGATCTCGCGGGCGCAGAGTTTCGCCGCGCATAACCTTGGCTCTGAGGACAGGGTGGTTGAAGACCAGAAGGGCTTTCGACCACGGGGCATTTTTTTCGAGGGCTTCATACCGGCGGAAGAACTCTGCGTAGGCCTGGCTGATTGCTTCTGCCTCGACCATGTCGCGGACCAGCAGGTGCAGAATTTGATCAGTGCACTGTTTTTTTCTGAAAACGATGGTGTAGCGTATGTTGGCGTGGTTCATGTTTTGGTCTCCTTTTTTGTTGATTTTTTGTATATTGAGCATAAGGCTATCAAAAGCTGATAGTGTTGTTTGCGGAAGATATTTGGCAGGAAAATTCGCCGAAGCATTCAGCTATCAAGGGGAAATAGTTCGTTTTTGCAGTGGAGTGTCTGCCGGGGTGCGGCCGGGTTTAAACTTGAGGAGGTATTGCTGCCATGGCTCTGAAAAAGGGTAAGAACTGGGAAGAGAAAGTAAGGGTCAAGAAAGGCATTTTGGCTGCGCTCCAGCAGGGAGACGGGCTTATTACTCAAAAGCAGATATGCAGGGATTTTGGAATCAGCCAGCCTACCTTTTACCGTTATCTTGATGAGTTGCGTCAGGAGCTTAGGGATCTGTCTAACGACATCGAACTGGTCTCGCGTAACGACTGCGAAGAGGCCGGCACATACAGATTGAAGGTGAGGCGCAATACACCCGCCGAGCTCGATTCCTACGGGCGGGTGAAGGTGGATATCTCCCGAGAAGAAAAGCGGGCCCTTGCCCTGATCTGCCACCTGTTTGACGGCTCGGATGAGGTGCAGACGCCTGAGAGAAAAAAAGTTGGAGATCATCTCCATTGTCTTCTGAACAAGCTCCTTGCGAATGAGACGAATCCATACGAGCTTGAGAGATATAGCAGTGAAGTGGTTTTTTCCGCCAACAGCACAACGGGGGAATACACCCAGTTGGCTCTGTTGTTCACCATCTATGCCGCCATACTGGAGAACGTCCCCTTGGATATCTCTTACCTCTCAAAGGAGACCGGCAAAAAATCGTCACGCATCATCGATCCCTACTATCTTGAGATGCTGGAGGGCGAGTGGCGGCTGCGTGCTTATTGTCGCAAAAAGAAGGCCTTGCGCACCTTTGCCCTGCATTCGATCAGCTCATGCAAGGTAGTGGATGGTGTCAGATATTTAGATCGCGATGAGCTGCCGACCCCGGCTGAGGATTTGGCTCGCGCCTTTGGGCCGTATATGGATATCGACGTGGGAGATGATGAAGAGATAGTGGTCCGCTTCACTGAAAAGATCCGGCATCAGGTGGAAAATCTCTCGGGAAGGCGTTACCGCATCAAAAGCAGGAAGGTATTGCCGCGTGGAGGGGTTGAGGTGGTGTTTGTGGTAAATCATATCTACCTGGTGGAGTGGCTGCGCCGCTTCCTGCCGGAGATCGAGTACATAAGCCATGACGGGCTGCGCAAGACCTTGGTTGAGAAGATCCTCCAGCCGCAGATCAGCAAGCTGACTGCAATGCCGGAGAGGAAAAAATAAGCGATTCTGGCTAGGTGAGAAAAGGGCAGTAATTTTCTTCAGCGTCTATAGGGTCAACGTTCTTGAGAGGGTTGGCCGGAAGGAGAAGTGTATGGATTTAGAGTGCGGGGAATTGCATAAGGCTGCGCGCGATGGCAATGCGGCGGGCGTCAAGGAGTTGCTTGAAAATGGTTGTGACGTGAATCAGACTGCAGGGCCGTTTGGGCCAACTCCGATTCAATGCGCGGCGTGGCAAAGGTTGGACGAACTGGACCCGGGGGAGTGGCCCGCAAAAGAAGATGAAATACTGGAAACGGTGATGCTCCTTGCTGAGAACGGTGGGGATTGGTCGCGTCGGTATGCGTTCACAAAAGGTTCAGTCCCCCTTGAAAAAGTGAGGGATTTTCTCGTCTTTATGCAGAAATACAAGGAGCGAGGATTGTCGATAGGGAGTATCCGGGCGATGTACAACAACGGAGCGGTGCGGTTGGCCGTGATGGATCTTGCTGGGGTGTCTAATGAGACTGTCATGGAAGTTTTCGAAAAAACACAGAAAAGGCCAAGGCCTGTCCGTTTGTAAGATCGATTTTGCAATCAAGCAGAGAACGACGGCCGTTGGGTAGTGTTCAAGGGATTGTTCATCTCTCTTGGCAACATTCAATGAATAACTTCACCATAGGTCTGGATTGGGACGGGACGGCTACCGGCTACGAGGCCAGCTTCTCTTTCCTGGCAAAGCCCTTTGCCAAGTGTGTGGTTTCACGGTCAACCAGGGAATTGCGCGGTGCGCGAGTTGCTCTCCTGGCCTTCGCCTTGAGCTAGCTTTTGGACGGTGCGGGTTATGGTTTTTCCCTGTTCCAAATCATTTAACAGAGAAAGTCTTGAGGTTGGTTACCTCTCACACTCGCTTGGGGCGTTGTTGGTTCTGTTGGGGGGTAGCTTTTTGCTCTTTGCAGGTGCAAGTTGCCGGGTTTTCTAGTATTCCCTTGCAAGGGTTTAGGACGGTCGAAGGAGTAGATGCGGCGGCAGTCCCCAATTCAGAGCGGTGATTATGCCATTCTATAACCAAGGGAGTGACGTTGTGGTCATGAACTGAAAGCATACTGCCGAAATGGACAGTTCCTTCGAGCGGCATGAAGGGTTTGAAAGAAATTAAGAGGGTGAGGTCAGCGTAATTGTAAACTTGAAACCTTCCAGTGAAGGCGGAAATTTCATAAAATAATCCAAAGAGGTAGTTGAGCTTTTCAAGAATATAAGACGGTTTATGCACATGGCCCCAAGGGTCGGGTGAGTTGTGCTTTGTGACAATATAGAGTGCTTGGAGCATGGAAAAGGGGTTGTTCTTGTAGTTGAGCATCTTCACAAAATCTTTGAAGAGTTGCCCCTCGTCGGCATCGGTGGCAACAATTGTGGAGCCGTTTGGTCGGAAGCAACATAATTTTCCTTTGATAAGTTTAAGCACTCCCTCTGTACAAGGGTATGCCGGGGTGCGACTTGAAGAAATTGGATCCCACCTCTGTTCCGCGTTTTCGATTTTATGAATTTCTTGAGTTGATGAGTTAAAACCATCAGAGGAGTCATAAAAGCCATTTAAGAAAAGAAAAGGGTAAAGGCGTGTGCAATCATAGTCCGAATAGAAAATGTCAGGAAACTTCCACCGTGCTTTCCAGACTTTCACCTCAGCCAACAGTTCGGCGAGGGGCTTTCCGTTTTGGGGTTGGAAATATGCTGAGTCTACACGTTTTCCGTTGGGAAGTTGATATTCCCTAGCCCACTGGTCTCCGCCTGTCTTTTGTTTTAGATGCTTGCCATTGCAGCAAAATTGAGGGTTCTTCGAATAGTTTTTATATTTGCATGAGGCATCTTCCCCGAATAATCCGTCCAACAGGCACGTTATGGGTGATCCGGCTTTTAAGTTCCGCAAATTTTCACATAGTTTGTTATTGCAGGCCTCTTCGTCAAAACCGGTATTTTCTTTAAAGTCATAAGCCAGTGCCGCCTTGACCAAATCATCCTTCGGTGCCATTGGTATTCTCCGTGTCGGTATCGTAAGGTCGTTCTTTGTCCTATCGAATCTCTGGTACAGCGTATCTCGAAAGGTGGCGGCACGTGATTCGCCCTGTTGTTGCAGTAAGACTCCCACGGCTCGGTAGTCGTGCCTTAGAGTTAACAGCAGTGCCTCTGTGCTGGCTATTTATACATTGCACTTCTCATCCCGGTAAAGAGGAAAAAATGACTTGATGTGCGCTTCCGCATCCTTTGTCTGAGCCTCATTTCGTGCGGCCTCCTCATCCTTTTTCCTTCCTCCAATCCAATGCAATTGCAACAGAATTCTTTAATTATCTGCTTGTAACTTGTCTTCAATCATCCAAAATCGAATGCCCCATGCCATAAAAGGGCAGGGCAAATCCTGAGAATATCCTGCTGCTATGGGAAAAAATCGACATTGGATAATCGCTATCAACTTTTGAGTGTCTTCTCATTACTTAGATATAGAAATCAACCAATGGACCAACAGGCAGAGACCAAAGGAGAAGACGCGATGGTGATGAAAAAAACTTCAAAAGCCCAACAAGTTAACCTTAACGATGCCATTTTGTTTGGAGAAAAGCTCGTGAAGGAAGTTGAGCTGACCAAATCTGCCCTTGACGAGGGCGTGGAGGATACCGACCATCTTGCCGCGCTTCGCGCATCGTTTGAGGCGCGGCTCAGGCCGCTGCGCAATTTGGCCAACGGGATTCTCTCCGCCGAGAATGGGGATAACTCCATGCGCGAGGCTGCAGAGGATGTTCTGCGGGCATATGAGGAGGTCATAGGGCACTTTGAGCGCGAGGCCAGGGCGTTGTCTCACCTTGCTGAAGTTCAGGAAGCCCTTGACGACGATATGAGCCCCGATGAAGAGGACGAGATTGTGAACGAAAATGATGTTGAGGAACCTGTGGGGCAGGACGTGTGGGAAAAGGCTGTTGCCCAGGCAGGGAGCAAACACCTGTTAACGCAGAATTCTCTTCCGGCAGGGCAGGACATGGAGAGACAGGAGGACTCCCCCAGTCAGATTGATGAGATTTTGAAGCGGGTGAGTAGCAGGGCAGTGAAGTATCTTACCTTGTACCACAATTGTGACGAGTTTTCGAAGAGGCTTGCTATGCAGATTGAATCTTTGCCTGAAGGGGCAAGCCGGGAAGCCTTTGAGCGGCGATGGCTGACGGCTATCGGCAATGTGCATTCCGTCTCAGGGGAGAACCGTGCCAATGCCGCAAAGATGGTGTTGGAGGCGGATTACAATCTTCTTTTCAATGCCGGCCGAAAGCCTGTTCTCTCTGCCGCTCATGTGAGGCCATTTATGAAAAAGGCCATGGACTTTTTGCATAATGGCTGCCCGTGCCGCGGGTCTGTCGCCCAGGATGTGCTGATCTGTTTCACGCGAAGGTTGCTTGGCGAAAGTACAGCCACATTCCCGGTTCTCTATGGTCCCCCCGGAGGCGGGAAAACCCATATGGCCAGGATGGTTGCCGAGGCATTGTCCGCCGCGGGCATACCGACCGATATTTTGATTTATTCGATGGCAAAACCCACTTCCTCTCTCGCCGGGGATGAGATGACGATGTGTCTTTGCGGAACCGACAGCCACTGGTCAAACAGTGATAGCGGGCAGATTTACAAAAAGGTTGCCATGACCGGGCGGCAGCCGCTGCTGATCGTGGTTCTCGATGAGGCTGACAAGGCTCCGGAAAAGCGTAATCTGCTCATGAACCTCCTGGATCCCGATCAGCCGCTGATGGACAATTTTGTTTCCAGTTTTTTCCCTGAACACGACCTCCGACAGAGGGTGCTTTTCCTTCTGACTGCCAACAATATCGATGCGCTTGCCATGGGTAATGATGATCCTTTGGCCAGTAGGCTGACAAAGATTGCTTTTGAAGCATACAGCAGGAAGGAGATGGTTGAGGTGGTTACCCAACTGGGAGTACAGCGGCTGGCGCAACAATATTCACTTTCCCCCGGCGCATTTCGTGACTTGGCGAATGACGCGATCGATGAACTTGGCATGACTGTTTCCTTCAGGAAAATCATGGACAGGGTAGGGGAGTTGGCATTTCTGAAAAATTACCGTTCGTGCTTGAAAAACCCAGGGGGTATGGAAAAAAAGATCCCAATCCCTGAGCCGCGCCCGCAAAAAATGGGCTTCATTTAAATAGAGTGGATGGGGGGCAGCAAGCTACGGTGGTTGCCGCCCTCCCCGGAATCGTGGTGAGCATTGTGGTAAACGATCGAAGCATTTTGACTGCCAGCCAAGCTCAAGGGGAAATCTTGACCTGGCCTACGCCTGGGAGCTTGGGCCGTCCGTCTGTGAATGATCTCGGTTAATTTTCATGCAGGCCCAAGAAAAAATCGATACCGGCGGTTTGCTGTCAAATCTTGAGAGTCTTCTCGTTATACTGACAATGAATATCAATCAGTGATCCACCAGGCAGTGGCAAACAGGAGAAGGCATAATGCAGTGGAATGAAGAAAAATCAAAATCTCAACCAATTGACATTGCCGAGTTTGCTCTTTTGGTCAGGGAGAGGTTCATGATGGACATTAAACGGACTCTTGGTACCCTGGAAGACGCTGGGGTTATGGATGCCAGCTATCTTTTAGAGCTGTATTCATCGTTTATGGGGTGGGTTGGTCCGTTTCTCGAGTTAACAATTGATTTCAGAAACAAGGGTTGTGTTGATCAGTGTTGGACCGAGGTGGATGACATTATTTGGAGAGAATATTTTGATCTCCATACGCGTTTTCAGTGCGAGTCAAAGGTGATGTCCGCCTTGACTGGGCAAGATGCTGTGCTTGAAGATGATCTGCTTACTCAAGAGGATGAGCAATGGGTGGTCCAGGAAATAAGGAAAAGAACGACCGCCCAGGCGCGGAGAACAGATCTTTTACAAAAGCGCCCTGCTACCCCACAGAGTCGGAAGCGAAAAAATAAAAATCTGACTTACTGCGATGTTCAGGCAACAGTGTCTGTTTCGATAAGCATTGTTCAGTCTTCGGTATACATTGAAGAATAGGCAGAGTTTTTAAGGCAATATAAGTGAAGTTGCCCTATCCGGAATCTTGGTGAGCATTGTGGCCAAATGATCGGGTCCATCTAACTGTTAGCCCGGGCTAAGAAGGAAATCTTAGCCTAGCCTACGCCTAAGAGCTTAGGCCGTCCCCTATGAACGGCCTAGGCTAAGCTTAGTAAAATATCGCGAAAAAACTCTATAAGATCAAATAGATATTTATTGTGTGGTGGGGTATGATAGGTCAAATAATTCGGTTGCCAATGTGAGAAAGTTCGATAAACCAAAAATTATCAGCAAAACCCAGAAAGAGTATCAGCGCATACTGGCGATGGGTGATATGCATGGCTGCGCGAATCATCTCCGGCACTTGCTCGATGAAGTGAAGCCGGGGAAAGACGACCTCGTCATCACACTGGGAGACTACATTGACAGAGGCGCGGATTCCAAGGGCGTCATCGATACCCTGATCAGCCTGCATCGAGATCCGAATATCAATATTGTCAGCCTGCGCGGCAACCACGATGCCATGCTGCTCATGTGTTTCAATGGGATCTCGACGGACGAGTTTTATCCGTCATCAGATGGTTGCGACGAAGAAACCACCGAGGTCTGGGAGATCGTCGGCCAGCAGGAACCGGCTCATCTTTGGTTCGGCAACCAGGGGCAAACGACTCTCCGTTCGTATTGTCAGGGCTCGGAGCCAGAAGAGATCCGCGTTGCCGATCTTGCGGTTAACATTTGTATTTCAGCCCCGTGTTACCAGCAAGATCTTTATCATCTCATGGCCGAGCTGATCCCCCAGGAGCATATCGAATTCCTGCGGGACACTTGCGTCGATGTCCTGGAGATGGACAACTATATCTTCGTCCACGGGGGCCTCTGTGCAGATCTCCCCCTGGCCGATCATCCGATTTTCCCGCTGCACTTGATGCGGTTCGACAAAACATGGCAGCCGCATATCTCGGGAAAGAAAGTGATTTGCGGGCATACGCCGCAGCCGGATCTTTTGATCCACGATCTCGGCCATGCCATCTGCATTGACACGGGCGTCTACATGCCTAAAGGCCTCCTTTCATGCGTTGATGTCCTGGCCGGCCAGGCCTGGCAGATCGATGGAAGTCCGCACCCGGCCCAGCGGCCGGTTGTTCACTATGACCACGGGAGAATCCCCTTTGTGCGGATCTCCCAGCTTCCCGCCGAAGAACAGAAAGAATTCAAGAATTGGATTATCGGCCACAATGTCCCGTTTGCCGGCTGCGCCTGGCCGTGGGACTATAAACGCTGGCGGGCAGGTGAAGAAGATAAAATATGAAACTCCATATTTTAGCTGACCTGCACAACGAATTCGGCAGGTTTGTGCCGCCCGAAGCCGATGCCGACCTGGTGATCCTGGCCGGCGATACGGATCTCGGCACCAAGGGGATCGAATGGGCAAAGGAGGCCTTTGCCGGCAAGCCGGTTCTCTTGGTGCCGGGCAATCATGAGTATTACGGTTCGGTCTTCCAGAGTTTACAGCAAAAGATGCAGGAAGCAGCGGCTGGCTCAAATGTCCATTTGCTAGGCTGCGACAAGTACGAACAGGACGGTATAGTCTTCCTTGGCGCTACCCTGTGGACCGATTTTAAACTTCTGGGTGACCAGCGAATCGCGATGCTGACTGCCAAAGACGGAATGAACGACTTTAAGAAGATCAGGATGCTTCCCAGCTATCGCCCCTTGTCGCCAGCCGCAACGGTTAGCTGGCATACCAGGGCCATGGGGTGGCTGAAGAAAGAACTGCAGGCAGCGACTGGCAAGAAGATCGTGGTGATCACCCACCATTTGCCGTCGCTCAAATCGGTCCCAGAGCGATACAGAACCGACCCGATCAGCGCGGCCTTTGCCTCGAATCTCGATGAATTTGTTGCCACCTCCGGAGCTGTGCTGTGGGTCCACGGTCATACCCATGAGCCGTGCGACTACGTGCTGGGCGAAACCCGGGTGCTGTGCAATCCCCGCGGTTATGACGGCAGGGAAACTACCGGCTACGCACCGGCGCTGGTGGTGGAGGTTTGAGCATGATCTACTGGGTTCTGACTGACACACATCTCGGCCACCGCCGGATGCACGAATACTGTGACCGGCCGGAAGGCTTCGAGGAGCAAATCTTTGCCGGCTTGGGTGTGGTCAAGCCCGATGACGTGCTGATCCACCTCGGCGATTTTTGCATTCGCCGCGCCCAGTACTGGCATGAGCAGTTCATGGCTCGATGCGTCGCGGCAAAAAAGTGGATGCTGCGTGGAAATCACGATAAGAAGACTACATCATGGTATCTGGAGCACGGCTGGGACTGCGTAGCAACCCAGCTTATCATACGGCTGTATGGACGGGATCTGGCGTTTTCTCACTACCCACTGCCGGAAAACAGCGAGTGGGATCTCAATATCCACGGCCATCTGCACAATACAGATCATCGACTTCGCCGCGAGCCAGAACTTGCGGACAGAATTTCAGAGCACCACCGGCTTGTCAGCCTTGAGGAAAACGACTATCAGCCGATCAATTTGCGGAAGATTGTCGAGAGGTGACCATGTCGTGGCATTATATTGATTGGAAAAGTAAAGGAACGCTATGAAGCCTAAACGCATCATTCTCGTACGGCACGGCGAATTCGAAGGCAATGTTGACAAGCGCAGGCTTGAAGTGGTTCCGGATAACTTCCACAGCCTGACAGAGAATGGCGTCCTGCAAGCCAGGGCAGCGGGCGAGAAGATCCGTGAGATCGTTGGCCGCGAGACTGTGCATGCCTATGTCTCGCCCTGGCATAGAACCAGACAGACCTTTGCCGAGATCCGCCCGGCGCTCAACGTCGTCAAAGCCTTTGAAGATCCTCGGATCAGAGAGCAAGATTGGGGGCATCTGCGCGAGGTCGCGGCAAACGCGGCAATCCAGAAGGAGCGTTTGGCCTATGGAACCTTTTACTATCGGATTCCCGACGGCGAGTCCGGCGCGATGTGTACGACCGGGTAAGCAGTTTTCTCGAAACGCTCCATCGGGACTTCGCCAAGGACGATTATGCAGAGAACACACTGGTCATCACCCACGGCCTGTCTATGCGGATTTTCTTCATGCGCTGGTTTCACTGGTCGGTGGAGGAGTTCGAGGCATTGAAAAACCCAGTCAACTGCGAGATCGCTGTTATGGAGCAACAGCAAGACGGCAGATACTCTTTGGTAGCGGAGTTGTAAAAACGATGAAACACCGTCACCTGGTTACCTCGGCTTGGACCCTGGCTGCTATCGATAGCTGCATCTGCCGCGGTACTGAGGCAGATTACGCTGAACTTCGCCAGGCTGCTTTCGCCGATCCGGAGATCATTCAGAAAATCCGGAAGGTCTGCGAATCAGTCCTGGCGAAGGACTACGAAGAAAATTACGATTGCGTATTATACGAAGCTTGGCTGAATTGGACAAAGACCATATTTGAAAAACTCCAGGCAGTGCTGGATGCGCCGCTGGCTGACAATCCTGCCCTTAAAAAACTTTTGGCAAGCAAGGCCCCTTGGGAGTGAGACGATGGCATACCTGCACGAACACTGTTTTGACTGCAAGCAGCGACTGGGGAAGGAGTGGAAAGAAGTCCACAAATGGCTTGATGCCCTCTTTGCCGAGTATGGCGCCGCTCACCGCTGCCACCGCCATCACACCGAGGGCATCGAGGAGATCCGCCGCATGTGGGGCGACGAGGCCGCGATCGCTGCCAAGATCCACGTTTTGGTCGATTGTTGGGGCATCCCTTCCCGTGCCGACTATGAAAACGGCTGGGTCAACTCCAACGGCTACACCGAAGAATCAACCGAGCAGGAGGCCCTGATGATGCTCAAGGCTATTACGGAAGAAGTCCGTGCCGCAACAGAGAAACGGCTTTTATATCTGGCTATCAAGCTCTTTGAGGGCAATGAGGCCGAGGCCAAAAACTGGCTGAACACCCCGAATACAGGACTTGACGGGAATTCCCCCTTTGAACATGCGAAGACAGATGTTGGCTCCCAGGAAGTCGAGGCCCTGATTATTCGTCTGGAACATGTGGTATTTTGATTTGAGTGTAGTGGTTCAGGCTTGATCTGATAGTTCCCGGTTTTTCGGAAGTGTCTGTCAGATCAATGGTGGACTCTATTTCATGAAAAATCCGGAATTCAGCTGCGATCCGGCCTATCCGTCCCAGGTGCTTTAAAGGAACATGAAGATGGCTATACATTTCGTGAAAGATGCCACAGTGACGAACCTGGAATAGTTCACAGTTGCCCAAATGCCGTAAGTCATTATAGTCTCTGTTGTCCCCAATCCCTGCGTAATCCTGGTTGCTCGCCTTCCTTGGAGATATCTTGCCAGGGAAGCGTGTTGTGGCACAGATAAGTGTTATGTCATGATCTATATCGTCTGCATTGGTTTCCTGGTTATTTTCTTTGGACAATGGATCGTCGTCCCGAAGATAAAATTCGATCTTTAAGTCTATTTCATAATCCGTCAGTAATTGGTCATTGGTCCGACATAGCGGTTCCATTTTCTCGGTTAGAATGAGGCATTCATGCTGAACAGTTTTTTCCCAGGCAAATAGAAACTCATTAAGGTTTAGCGCCTCCTGAACTTCTTGAGGCGAAAGTTTTGCCCTGCAATCCTTCCGGTAGTTCCAGAAGGCATGCAGTACCTGGCTGACTTTGGGACCAGTTGCCACTTTTTCCATTTTAATATCGTTATAGTAGATTGTGATGTCAGGCATCTCCTCTGCGATAAAGCCGGTCAAAGGGATAACCAAGTCTGCCTGCGAAACAAAACTGATAATAGCTTTGATGTCAGCCGGCCGGATTTCCTTCCTGAGTTCCAAAGGGAGATAATATTTGTGCACATATCGCTCTTCACAGTAATGGTGTTTCATGCACTGGAAAAAATTTGTCGTTACGTGGTTGGTCATTTTTGTACCCCTGCAAGACTCAAGGTTCCACCGATAACAGTTTCTGGTTGTGGGTAAATAGCGAATCTCTGCAATTTCCCGAGAGAAACAGGCTTTTCACGATGGCTTTGCGATCTTCATCAGGTACCAGTTTGTTGTCTGCTTTACGAATCTCTTGAAAAATCCAGCGATTCTCTTTGCGCTTGATAAGTAGGGTGGCACGTAATGGCTGCATGATCTTGTAAAAATAAAGATCACCCTGCGCTACTTTCTTTGCGAAGGAAAAACAGCAATGGCGCTGCTGTAAGCCTTCAGCATGCAGATCTGCTGCGGTAGTAATAGGTTCTATATTTTTGGTGCCAGCAAAGGGGGCTGGAGGGAATTTGAGTTGGCTTAGACTCTGCGGCGCTTGTTTTAATTGCAAATTCATCAACCTGTCGTGGGTTCTTACTACTTCCGCAATAGATGTGAATGGTCCAGGGAATCGGTAATCCGGGATTGCTTCTAGCATTCTAAAGGTATCGAGCAGCAGAAAGGGAAGTTGTTTCCTGTTGTTGCCAGGAATATTTTGCTTTTTATCAAGCAGGCTGTGGAAGAATTTGTCTCCAAGGTATGGACGAATTTTTTTGATCGCCATCAAGCTGATAGTGCTTGGTGTTATGGCGGGAAGATGAGCCAACAATTTCCTGTTATCTTCGATTTTCAGGGCGGCCCGCAGCAGGAGAAGAAGCTCAACACTAAGATTCTCTGGAAATAGTTTCCGGAAGATGCGGCGTACTCTCTCTGTCCCTGGAAAACCAAGCCATGCCAGAATTTTCTTTTGCTTTTGAAAAACCAAGCTTCGTGCTGCACGTATTGGTTTGGTCGGCTTGGGCTGATGAAAGGCCCAGTTACTTGCAAGAGCAAAAGCCAGGGCAGGGTTGCTTATACTTAAGTCCAGTGCGTTGGGACAGCGAGAAAAGAGGCAGAGCATATTCCATCTGCGAGATCCATAGCGTCTTACTTCCTTAAACATTTCTTCAGGGAAAGAGGAACGAAACGCCGCGACCGCATCATAGTTCCGCTCGATGGCTTGTATTTTATAATCCTCTAATGCGGGAGCAAAATATATGTTGGGCTTTAGGTATTCGGCAAGAGACGTCGACCAAAAGAGTTTATCGTCATCGACAAGGGTCTCAGAGGCGTATTTCCTGTCTGGTCGCCAATCATGTGATCGTCGCTTAAGCCATGCCAGAGGCTGCTCTCCTCCCCGCATGACAAGGATGTGGCGGTCGGTGAAATGATATAGTTTTCCGTTTTTATAGGCGTAACCCCACCGACCTTGAGTAAAATCGGGTTTCATGTTCAGCCCCCAATTGAGTTGTTGTTCAATTAACGGATCCCCTAGCCGGTTGGACTGGGGAACCTATTGAGCGAAATATATCAATTTGGTGTGACAGAATGTGTCGCGAGGAAAAGATTAGGGGCAGGGGAGATTATCCGTAGGATATATCTTTTGAAGCGCTCCGGACGTTTAGCAATGGTGGTCGCTACCCCGTTTTATAAGCAAAAAAGGGATAGATTTATTGGGGCAGTATTTTCTCAAAAAATAAAATGATCGAAAAATAAATAACTCCTTCCTTTTTTTCTCGGGTACCCGAGCGAGTGAACTCATACATCCATCACGCCCTCATTATGTCTTTAAAAGTGATCAGTGTTTGCCGGCCGAGTTTATGATCGTCCGAGTTGTGAGCCTTGTTCTGCTTCCTTTAGTAAATTTTTTACAAGTTCTATGAGACGATCACGCCATTCCTTTGATTGCCTGCCGGGATGTGCGCATTCGATTACCTTTTGTGAGCCAACCCTAGAGACAATAAACTCTGCGTCTTTTTTAATGATTTCCAATTTTCCTGCAAATATCTTCGAGTATAGTTCATACGCGCGTGTAAACATAATGGTTACCGGCGCTTTAACGACAAAGATTTCTTTTTCTACGTATCCCCGATTCAGGCACTGTTGATGTAGATTCCATTGGAATGTACCATTTCCCGTTAGGCATTTGCAGGCATTTGAGAATGCGACATTGGCTGATGCTTTATCCCAATCTCCCAAATCAACGTTAAGTGCTCGTTCCATTATGTCTTTGACGACACCCCAATAACCGCCCATAGATGGCACAGTAAAATATGCAAATTCCAGAGGAGCAAAACAGACTGATGGCATTTCTTCAGGCCATTTGGATTCCCCAAACCATCCGAAGTGTTCTCTGCCGATGAAGAACAGCCTCGGGTCTTTTCCAATCCAATAAATTCCTTGCGGCCCATCGAGCCAAGATTCACTTGTATATCGTGCCTTCATGTCGGAGCACGACGCAATACACTCTGGCATGGTGGCGCTGTAATAATCCCAAATAGCACGGTACTTCTCAGACGAAGCCTTATAGTGGGACAAAAAGGCATCCATTCGATCCGTGGCGTATGTCGTTAATAATTTATCACTCATCATATATTTGCCGAACACCAAGCGCAGCCGACGTGTTATCCCATTTCAGGAAGAAACGCCGAAAAAATACTGCAACAATCTTTGCAAATGAAGCGTTTGTCATGTGTGTATAATCTTTCATCCCCTCGCGCCTCCGCCAGCTGAAACAAGTAATAAAGCGCTGGTTTTCGTGAAGCAACAGCTTTGCGAAAATTCCCTCTATAGCTCGGTTCTTCTTCCGGATTAATTGCCCCTGGCTGATTTATCTGAACAGAAGATTCCTTTGGATAAAAGGAACGACATAGTGTGCACTCAAAATAGTCAAGCTTGTTTACTGCTTGAAGGAGATGATGCCGTTCAGGAGTGAATTCAGAAGATGAGGCAACAAGGGAAACTTTGCCTTTAGTTGAGATCGAGAGGGGCGTGTAAAGAATTTTGTGTAAATGTTTTTTGTGATCAAAATTCCGGCAGCCTGTCTTCAAACATGATGCTGAATTGATTCAGCGCCGATTTCCAGTTTTTGATCGGCATCGTCCATCGTTTCGAAATATTCGTCAGCGCCAGATAGAGCAGCTTGAACATCGACTCGTCATTCGGAAAAGAGCCCCGGTTCTTAGTGACCTTGCGCAGGGACATGTTCAACGATTCGATGGTGTTGGTCGTATAGATCACCCTGCGGATCTCCGGAGGATAGGCAAAATACGGGATGATCCGCTGCCAGTTGTTCTGCCAGGACTGACTTATCCGAGGATGGGTAGCATCCCATTTTTCCCCGAAGCTGATCAGGTTTGCCTCGGCCTGTTCTACGGTCGGGGCGCTGTAAATCTCCTTCAGGTCGTCCGCCATTTCCTTGCGCTGTTTCCAGGAAACGAAATTCAGGCTGTGCCGCACCAGGTGCACGATGCATAACTGGACCTGGGCGGCGGGGTACGCCGCTTCGATGGCCTCCGGAAAACCCTTGAGCCCATCGACACAGGCGATCAGGATATCCTTCACGCCCCGATTTTTCAGCTCGGTCAGGATGGCCAACCAGAACTTGGCGCCCTCGGTCTCGGCGGCCCACATGCCGAGAACCTCCTTCACCCCAGTCATCGTCACGGCAATCGCCAGGTAGACGGCCTTCTTGATGATCTGGCCGTTGTGCTTGACCCTGATCCGCACCGCATCCAGATAGACGATGGGGTAAACATCTTCCAATGGCCGGTTCTGCCAGAGCCGGACCTCTTCCGTGACGGCGTCGGTCACTTGGGAGATCAGGGTCGGTGAAATCTCAACGCCGTAAATCTCCTCCAGATGGCTCTGGATATCACGGGTGGTCATCCCACGGGCATACATGGAGATGATCTTGTCATCAAACCCCTTGAAGCGGGTCTCTCCCTTGGGAACGATGATCGGCTCGAAGGAGCCGTTCCGGTCACGGGGAACCGCGACGTCTATCTCGCCAAAATCTCCCTTGAGCTTTTTCTTGTAGCTGCCGTTTCTGGAGTTGCCGCTGTTTTTCCCAGCCGGAGCGTTCCGGGGATAGCCGAGGTGATCGGTTATCTCGGCCTGCATGGCCCGCTCCAGCAGGGCCTTGGTCAGTTGTTTCAGTATGCCGTTCTCGCCGATCAGGTCTTCCGGCTTTTTGTAATCCGCAATCAATTGGTCAAGCAATTCTTTGGAAATGGCCATATCTCTCTCCTTGGTTGGGGGCGAACTTTTCTACCCCCGGAATGGCCATTTACACAATCCTTTTTACACCCTCATCGAGAGCAAACCCACGCCAAATTTTGAAGCTATGTCTATCTCTTCTTGGGTGAAACTAGCCCCTTTGGGCTTTTCCCATGCCAGATACACCCTGTGAGCGTAGAGGGAATACGCAAATGCCTGCCCAATAAAGTTGAGAAACCTGGTTCCTCCTCTTTTCACCTCAACTGCCAACAACTCAGTCTGTGACGCGAAATCACTTCTGCGCTCACGAAGCCCCAGAACATCAATATGACCATATTTCGTTCCAGTATTAATTTTTGTGGACCCACACCCAAAAGCATCGACTAGAAATTTCTCGACTATCGGATAAAGCTCATCTTCTCCGCTCACGAACTCACCTCTAAGGTAAACAATACATTATATGACTGCACGCCTCACCCTTCGGTGGGGCGTCTTGTAAGTGCTTCTTTTTTAGTTTAGTAGAAATTGTGTGTGTGGATGATCGTATTTTTACAACCCGTAGACAGCGCCCATTGCGCGGATGTCTTCAATAATGGAAGATCTCAAGCTAGCCGGCGCAATCACCTCAATATTATCACCCTGTGAAAGTATCCACCAGTGCAGTTGCCATGAATCAACCACCGTACATCCAACCCAAAGCCTATTGTTTTTTTGCCTTATTTTCATGTCATTCGAGAGTGGGGTTTCTTGAAGCAGGCTGACGATATCTTTTGTTACATAGGCCTCGAAGCGAATGAATTCTCCATCACCGAAGTCAAGTGCACCGGTTGCTAGATATTCATCAAGGGAAAATTTCTCTGGCTGGAGAGAGGCTTTATATAACCTTTTCGATTCTTTTATCCTGTGTAGCGCATAAAGTCGTATATCTGTCAATACAGAAGTAAAAGTGTACCAGTTTCGGCAAAGTAAAAGTGTACCACCTGTGAGGGAAAGAGGTCTGCGAAGACGCCAGCGGAGTTTGTCGCCCAAAGCGTTCATCGAAGCGGTCTCTCCCAGCCGCTGCAAATGGTTCGGTTACATGGGTTGATTTTCTGCCAGTGTTTCACCTTGTTCTTTGATAGTTGATTTTGTGATCGAGTGGCCCCGCAGCCGGTAGCTGTGGCCCTTGATGTTGACCACTCGGCAGTGGTGAAGGAGCCGGTCGAGGATTGCGGTGGCTATCACCGGATCTCCGAAAAATTCCTGCCAGTCCCCGAAGCTCTTGTTGGAGGTTATTATGGTGGAGCTTCTCTCGTAGCGGTGCGAGATGAATTGGAAGAAGAGGTAGGCTTCCTGGGGATTGACCGAGAGGTAGCCGACCTCATCCACCACAACCAGGCTGGAGCTGAGATACGCTTTATGCTTGGACTGTCCGCTTTCCTTGAGTTTTCTGATCAGGGTTTCCATGGTTGTGAAGTAGACCTTGAAACCATGATGGCAGGCCTTGATGGCAAGGGCCGTTGCCAGGTGGGTCTTGCCGACCCCGGGCGGGCCGAGAAAGACGACGTTTTCGTGCTTGGTAATGAAATCAAGCTCGAAAAGCTCCATGACCGCCTTCTTGTCCAGGTTGGGATGGAAGGAGAAGTCGTACTCATCGATGGTCTTGGCGCTGGGGAGGCCGGCGGTTTTCATGGCGGTCTGCACTCGCCGGGTGTCCTTGGCCGCCACCTCCTCTTCCAGCAGGTGATCAAGAAAGGCCAGATACGAGCTCTTGTTCCCCTCGGCATCTTGGACGATGGCGTCAAGCACCTCTGCGGCCCGGCTCAGCTTGAGGCGTTGCAGGTTGTCCTGGAGACGTTCACTGGTCAGTTGTTCCATGCGACACCCCCCTGTGCAAACAGGTCATACTCGGCCAGGGGGCGCTGCTCGACTTGCGGATAGAGGCTGCCGGAGGTGAGTCCCCTGGTGGCCTTGCCCTTGCCTTTGCCATATTTGCGGGTGAGCTGTTGCTGATCGCGGCGGAGTTGGTCGTAGAACAGGCGGTTGCCGACAAACTCGTGCTTTCCGCCTGCCTCCTGGTAGCTGACCAGGAAGTCGTGATCGTGGAAGATGGCGATGACGCCGTGCTTGATCTTGAGCAGCACTCTTTTGCCCACCACCCGGTGAGGGACAAGATAGCGGTTGGTGTTGTAGGAGATCTGACAGTCCTTGTAGACCTTGCGATACACCTTGATGGAGGTGTCGTAGTCGGTGGGCGGCAGTTTCCCGAGCAAGGAGCTTTCCTGCTGCCAGCGATCGCAAACCGGCCGATGATGGGTGCCATGGACTCGACGGTTGGCGGTTTCGTCAAGCCAACGGCGCATGTCCCGATTGAGGGCCTGGAGGGTGGTGAAGGTGTAGCCCCGCCAGAAACGCTCCCGGATATAGTCCATGGGGCGTTCCACCTTGCCCTTTACCCATGGGCTATAGGGAGGGCAGGCCTTGGCTGCGAAGCCGTAGTGATGGGCGAAATGGAGGAATTCCTTGTTGAAATTCGCCTTCCCCTCACTGCGGTCGACCACCACGTTCTTCATGTTGTCGTACAGGATCTCCGCCGGCACCCCGCCAAGGTAACGGAAGGCGTTGATGTGGCAGTCCATGAAGGCTTCCATGGTGCAGCGCTCGACGTACTCCACATACATGGCGCGGGAAAAGCCGAGGAGCATGGAAAAGGCATGGACCGTGGTGGTGGTGCCGTCTGGTTCGACAATCTGATAGTCGCCGAAATCAACCTGGGCCTGCAGGCCAGGCTCGGTCTCGAATCTGATATAGGCCAGACGGGTTTGTTGCTCCTTGAGAGGGCGAACGAAATCCCGCACGGTTTCGTAGCTGCCGACATAGCCCATTTTCCTGAGTCGGTCAAAGATCCAGGTTGCTTGGTAGTCGTCCTGCTCGACATAGTCCTTGATGATCTGGCGGAAGGGGTCAAGAACAGAAGGCCGGCGCTTTTTCGTGTGGTATTGGGGCAATGTGGTTGCCGCGAGATGATTTTTGACAGTCTGCCGGTGAATGCCGAGCTTCTTAGCAATGGCCCGGATACTCAGGCCGTCACGTCGCAATGAGTGAATGTCCATAAAAACCTCCAACGTAATCATGGGAATCACCTCCTTGCGAAGAAGGTAATCTCCCTTGGGTTAGGTTGCAGGTGGTACACTTTTCATTGCCATTTTTGGTACATTTTTACATTGCCAGTGACAATATCGTCATACTCAAATGCAGTGGCCACCAGATAGGTAACAGGTCCACGCTGGACCAGACCCAAGGGGTGTAAAATCAAAGAAGTCGGTTCTTCTCTAGTTGGTGAATGATATAAAACCTCGATCTGTTCATCACACAGCAGGGCTTCCTGGACATCATCTTGCACTACTGGATCTACTTGCGGCGGGAGAAGATGCAAAGATGGCAGGACTACCCGAACTTTTTCAGCCCATCGAGCCTTGGGTAGATCATAAAGTGTTTTTAATTTGTTGGCCGCCAGTTGAAACCTTGCCGTCAACCCCTTTAGCATCGAGGCCGGGACAATGGGCTTGAGAAAATCCTCAAGAAGCCTTAAAGACAATGCGTCAGTAACCGTCAAGCTGGGCAGATCAAACTGAGCGTCTTCTACCCAATGCCAACCATAGGGGATGCCTTTGTCATTACAACGTATAGGGAAAAGAGTCATGAGCATATTCAGATCCCGTTCCACCGTTCTTTTGGTTACTTCAAACCCTTCCTGACCAAGAGCCTCGGCGAGTTCCCGAGCCGATTTGCCTGGGCTTCTCGATGGTAACAACTTTAAGAGTTGCCACTGTCTTGCAATGGCTTGATGGATTTGGGAAGGCATAACCGCTTATCCTTTTTGATTCTGAAAATAACGTGCCAACTTTACCAAGGCCCAAGTGTCTCTTTCGCAATACACAAGCAGGTCATTGCGAAGTTTGCGGCAGCGTTCTTCTTTTGTCTCCGGGTGCAGAAACTCGAGAAACGCTTCCTGTGCCATCCCTCCATCAGCCACATCAAGGTCATCGTATGAGAGCTCCGGAGCAATGGTGGGCAATACTGCTTTAAGTGACCATGACCCACGCATGTCCCTGTGGTAGTAATAATTTCGAGTGGTGGCAAGCAAGTCTACAAATCGATCACGAATAGCATCGAGTTTGGGCGCGAGGGGTGGAAAATCTCTCGCCAGTTCCCTCAGTCTGCCAGCCTCAAAACCAGCATTGTAGACGAAAACAGGTCCCCGGCTTCCCAAGGCCGCTATCAAAAATTCAGCAAAAGTACGCCGTGGATCGGACGTGTCCTCTGCCAGAAAATATTTGTGTTCAATGGATCCATTCTTCTTTTCTATATGGCAGGACCACTGGAAAGGAATCTGCTTATAAGGAGAGGTGCCGGCCCAAAATGGCACCGCAAATTGGATGGTTTCGAAATCAAGATAATACCTAGGCCAGGAAAGCACTTTCAACTCCTCCCCGGCCTCCGGATCAAGCTCAGCTTTTCCGGTTTTAGTCACTCGCCATATACGCTGTTGCTTCGGCTCCGTGATCAATCCCTTCGGAACTTTTCGTAAGTCCTCATATCCGGCAGCCCGCAAATTTTCTGCCATGGATTTCCCATTCCTATAAGGCAAAATTTCAGGAGGGAAGACATCCCCATCCGGGTCAGGATCACAGTAGCCCATAAAAGGACAGGCAAAGGGATCTGTACATTGATTGCCAGGGTCTATGGAGGGTTCTCTCTTCGATGAAAGTGTTTTCTGGGCCGCAATCACCCATTTCGGGACTTCTTTGTCGAGAAGTTGCGCATCGTTGGTCACATCAACATGAGAAAACAGGCCATCATAATTTTCATTACCAGGATATACGAACTCATTATTTATATGGGCGACCTCTATACACTTCAATGGAAGTCCTGCTTTCCTTGCCACCCAGGACTGGATCGCGGCGTCGGCCAAATGATATTCTTTAAGGCTGGTGGAGGACTTGACCTCGACCATACGGTAGCCACTTCGCATCGGAAACAACAAGTCGGCACGGATGAGAACGCCGTCATAGGTAAAAGCGGCCTCAAAAATTGGACAGGGTTTTCCTGCTAGGGTTTGTTCTGTAACGGACAGAGCCTGTTTTGCATCCAAGGTGTCGACAAATACCCCTCCGGGGTATAGTTTTCTTGCCACATCCCCCACTTCATTGCCTGCGGCCAGACGCGCAGCCAGGGATGCGTCCTCTTCGGCTAATTCAGGTCTGTTCACAGAAAGCCAGAGACGTTTGGGGCATTGCAAGTGTTGCTGGATGCGTGATTTAGAAAGACCAGCCATTGGATTATCCTCTAGCAAATAATACATGTTAAGGCAGACACATCGGTCTAATTTTTAGTTACTAAAACTTCAGCCTAGCTACACCATGGCCGAGCAACAAGCATAAAGGTATGAGCTTCGCCCATAGAAACAAATCAGTTCGTGTTAGATTAATTTCGAGCCAATTCGATTGATTCAATAATCTTGGTCACAACTGATCGCATATTCTCATCACTTCTTTGTAATCTTTTCGGAAGGTTACCCAATGAGGATAGAACATCGTTAGAAACGATTAATAAAGAATCTACTATCCCACTCAAAGCATTTATGCATTGTGTGCTGTTATTCCAGCGAGTTTTGCCTTCGATAGTAAATGGCCGAGAGACAACCGCTATTGTATGCGCCCCATTGTTTTGGGCAATCTGAGCGACTATCGGAGAAAATGCCGTTCCAGTCTTTCCACCCATGCCAGCAACTATCAAAACTACATCGCTGAATCTAACTGCTTTGAATATTTCATGTTTTGATGATTCTGAAATAATTGCTGGATCTGACAGGTTTGATATTCCGCTTATGACTCGGAGATTTTTAAAATTGTTTATTATTGCGGTAGGTTTAATAAAGCTTAACGGCAAGATTTTTATCGATTTTTTTGTGTGCTCGCTAAAATTTGTTGTATCAGTATTCGCAGCTAATATTTTTATATTAATAGAAATTATATCAGACAATGTATTAACGATATTACATCCATGGCCACCTATTCCAATAATTCTCAAATTCTTCCTTTTCAATCGAAGCATGTTGTGGCCTTGTATTCCTTGGTGTTATTTAACGTAAGAATGCTTTGCTAATTGCTTTTTTTAGGCCGGTTATCCCTCAAACAATGTTAAGCAGCTACCGGAAAACATCTTGCACTGCCAATAATTCAGCCCTGCTTGCCATTGTGGAACACCAAGCATAAGGCATCGACCTTTGCCCATAATAACGGATTAATTCATGGAGGCTATCAACCTCTTCGCTGGGCAGATTTTGATATTTTGCCGAAAACTGTTCTGCGCCCCAAGGAGGAGCATCAGGCTTGGACTGAAGAGACTTGTAGAAAAGGGAGAGGGCTACTAAACTCGAAACTCCTGTCAGTTCCTTTATGAGGGCCAAAATCTGTTCTCGGTAGATAAGAATCCTATGGGTATCTGGCGTTCCCCAGGTTTCTAATGCCAGCAATGGGTGGTCATAGATTTTGCTTTGTTGCCCATCTCTCCTGCGGACGTATTCATTCACTAAATTTTGGCAATGGAGCTTGGGGCCAATGGCGGCAACGAAAGCCAGTTCTTCATGGTTTGTGGGGCTAACCGCATTGCAAGCATCCCGGAGATTATCGCGCTCCTCGTCGCAATACTCACAGCTGTGTAATCGGCCTTGCTCCTCAATAACTTTGAGCAGGTATGGAAAGTAATCTACTCTTGCTTTGCTGAGCATGGGCTATTCGCCTCCATCGAAAAGTTCATCATATGTGCCCCAGTCGGAACAAAATTCGAAGAATCCAATGTCGGGCCAATGGGTTAATTTCAAAAAATTCCGGCTAAACTTGAATTTTTTTTTAATCTAAGCATGTTGTGGCCACCCAATTTCTTATGGCCCGACTATATCCTAAAGCCGAGTGAGAATGTGTCGCGCTTAGTTGCTCTATTTATGCTTTGTAAGCGTTAATATGCATAAAGGATAGGCGAATATTCAATCTCAGGACGAGCTTCCATTGATGGGTTTTCTCCTTATTTTCAAAATTCAGATGTGGGACAGGAAAAATTGCGTAAAGTTTGCCGCCTTGCAGCCTATTAAATATGAAACTTGCTAGGATCCTACTAGAGTTGAATTTAACTTTTACATTATGAATTGTTGAGAATAAGGGGAGGGGGCATCATCCATTGAAGGAAGTCGAGGCCCTGATTTTTCGGGAGCTGGGGGGGGAGCAATGTAATTCTATTTCTGGCTTGTGGCGAAATTAGAAAATTTGAAAAGACAGAGATCATCTCAGGTCAAGAGGCCAATAAACATATGTAAAAAAGAAGATGGCTAGTCGACGCGCTACCAGATTTTTTTCATTTCAACCACCGCTGGATTGTGTGACTAACAGCATTTCATTCACCAAGACCGGGGGAAATTTTACCCCGGTCATTCTTTGCATTGTCCTTAAAAATCATTTTTTCCGCTGTAATACTGCAAAGCATTCTTCCTGACCGCCCTTGATTGCGCATTCCATAGTACTGCTGGGTTTTGCATACCGAATGCCCCATGGCCATGGCCACCTCTTCAGGGGCGTGGTCATTTTTGAGATCAGCAGCAAACTGGTGGCGAAAAGAATAAGGTGATACCACATACTTTCTCCTCTGCCAGAGCTTTTTCGAGTGTCTCCGTATCGCTTCGCACAAGGCTTTAGGGTTTTTAATGATTACATCCAGGTGACCATTATTTTCCTGGATTGAGTTTTCAAGAAATTGGGTTTCCCCGCTATTGATCTGGATCGTTAACTGACGGAATTCCTGTCCGTAGCGCCCATCATGGGTTTTTGTGCCTTCAATGGAAATGACAAGATTGCCATCGTGGTCGAGTTCCATTTCAATCCCTTTTTCTAGTTCGCTGGGACGACACCCCGTTGCGCTCAAACTGCAAGGGCAAGACGGTGAGGTGAGTTTTCAGGAAAACTTTGCCAGAAGATTGCCCTCCAATTTGGAGGCAGCGTGCCGATCCCCCTTCTTTTTGCATTGGAACAAGCGGTTTTGCCATCCTTCTTCCACTTGTGTCAATACAGAAGTAAAAGTGTACCAGTTTCGGCAAAGTAAAAGTGTACCACCTGTGAGGGAAAGAGGTCTGCGAAGACGCCAGCGGAGTTTGTCGCCCAAAGCGTTCATCGAAGCGGTCTCTCCCAGCCGCTGCAAATGGTTCGGTTACATGGGTTGATTTTCTGCCAGTGTTTCACCTTGTTCTTTGATAGTTGATTTTGTGATCGAGTGGCCCCGCAGCCGGTAGCTGTGGCCCTTGATGTTGACCACTCGGCAGTGGTGAAGGAGCCGGTCGAGGATTGCGGTGGCTATCACCGGATCTCCGAAAAATTCCTGCCAGTCGCCGAAGCTCTTGTTGGAGGTTATTATGGTGGAGCTTCTCTCGTAGCGGTGCGAGATGAATTGGAAGAAGAGGTAGGCTTCCTGGGGATTGACCGAGAGGTAGCCGACCTCATCCACCACAACCAGGCTGGAGCTGAGATACGCTTTATGCTTGGACTGTCCGCTTTCCTTGAGTTTTCTGATCAGGGTTTCCATGGTTGTGAAGTAGACCTTGAAACCATGATGGCAGGCCTTGATGGCAAGGGCCGTTGCCAGGTGGGTCTTGCCGACCCCGGGCGGGCCGAGAAAGACGACGTTTTCGTGCTTGGTAATGAAATCAAGCTCGAAAAGCTCCATGACCGCCTTCTTGTCCAGGTTGGGATGGAAGGAGAAGTCGTACTCATCGATGGTCTTGGCGCTGGGGAGGCCGGCGGTTTTCATGGCGGTCTGCACTCGCCGGGTGTCCTTGGCCGCCACCTCCTCTTCCAGCAGGTGATCAAGAAAGGCCAGATACGAGCTCTTGTTCCCCTCGGCATCTTGGACGATGGCGTCAAGCACCTCTGCGGCCCGGCTCAGCTTGAGGCGTTGCAGGTTGTCCTGGAGACGTTCACTGGTTAGTTGTTCCATGCGACACCCCCCTGTGCAAACAGGTCATACTCGGCCAGGGGGCGCTGCTCGACTTGCGGATAGAGGCTGCCGGAGGTGAGTCCCCTGGTGGCCTTGCCCTTGCCTTTGCCATATTTGCGGGTGAGCTGTTGCTGATCGCGGCGGAGTTGGTCGTAGAACAGGCGGTTGCCGACAAACTCGTGCTTTCCGCCTGCCTCCTGGTAGCTGACCAGGAAGTCGTGATCGTGGAAGATGGCGATGACGCCGTGCTTGATCTTGAGCAGCACTCTTTTGCCCACCACCCGGTGAGGGACAAGATAGCGGTTGGTGTTGTAGGAGATCTGACAGTCCTTGTAGACCTTGCGATACACCTTGATGGAGGTGTCGTAGTCGGTGGGCGGCAGTTTCCCGAGCAAGGAGCTTTCCTGCTGCCAGCGATCGCAAACCGGCCGATGATGGGTGCCATGGACTCGACGGTTGGCGGTTTCGTCAAGCCAACGGCGCATGTCCCGATTGAGGGCCTGGAGGGTGGTGAAGGTGTAGCCCCGCCAGAAACGCTCCCGGATATAGTCCATGGGGCGTTCCACCTTGCCCTTTACCCATGGGCTATAGGGAGGGCAGGCCTTGGCTGCGAAGCCGTAGTGATGGGCGAAATGGAGGAATTCCTTGTTGAAATTCGCCTTCCCCTCACTGCGGTCGACCACCACGTTCTTCATGTTGTCGTACAGGATCTCCGCCGGCACCCCGCCAAGGTAACGGAAGGCGTTGATGTGGCAGTCCATGAAGGCTTCCATGGTGCAGCGCTCGACGTACTCCACATACATGGCGCGGGAAAAGCCGAGGAGCATGGAAAAGGCATGGACCGTGGTGGTGGTGCCGTCTGGTTCGACAATCTGATAGTCGCCGAAATCAACCTGGGCCTGCAGGCCAGGCTCGGTCTCGAATCTGATATAGGCCAGACGGGTTTGTTGCTCCTTGAGAGGGCGAACGAAATCCCGCACGGTTTCGTAGCTGCCGACATAGCCCATTTTCCTGAGTCGGTCAAAGATCCAGGTTGCTTGGTAGTCGTCCTGCTCGACATAGTCCTTGATGATCTGGCGGAAGGGGTCAAGAACAGAAGGCCGGCGCTTTTTCGTGTGGTATTGGGGCAATGTGGTTGCCGCGAGATGATTTTTGACAGTCTGCCGGTGAATGCCGAGCTTCTTGGCAATGGCCCGGATACTCAGGCCGTCACGTCGCAATGAGTGAATGTCCATAAAAACCTCCAACGTAATCATGGGAATCACCTCCTTGCGAAGAAGGTAATCTCCCTTGGGTTAGGTTGCAGGTGGTACACTTTTCATTGCCATTTTTGGTACATTTTTACATTGCCAGTGACAACTTGCTTTTTATCCCTGCTGCAAGGTGGTTTTTTTCCTGATCCGGCTTATATCGTTCCACAAGTTTGAGCAGGTTGCATAGGGATGAACTTGCAGTGAGCCAGGCAGGATCATTTTTTTTCTGAAGGCGGTTGATGACAACCAGATTGTTCTGAATGGCGGAAAGGGTGCAGGCTACCACCGCTGCGCGGTACACATAGTAGCTCCTTTTGCTTTGCGCATAATCCTCAGGCCACTTTTTGCTTTGTCTCAGCCGAGCCATTGTCGCAGTGTAGAGCTTCATGGTGGCAGGGGAGGGAACCTCCCAATTTTTTATAAGTTCCCTTGCATTGCGGATCCATGCATAGGCGTCTTCTTTTTTAATAGATAAATGGTTAACTTGGGGGATGGCTTTTTCTAGGTTAACCTGGGCGGGTTTGGGCTGACGCCCATCCGGGCAAGTCTCTTTTTCGCTGCCGCTCAAAAGTGTCTTACCCGGATCACCCGCCATATTATTCCACGTGGAATTGCTTGTGGAATAATATGCAGGCCTCAATGCTTCGATGAGACGTTTCAGTGGCATGTGTTTCACCATGTGACCATTTAATTGAGAGCTTAATTTCCCCTTTGATAAGTGACCGACCTGTCATGCCGGTCACTTAAAAGGGGATTAATTTGGTGGTTTTTCTGGTGGTTTTTGGTGGTCGAAAACGGTTGGTGGTGTCTTGTAACTACTTGAAAATACGTGGGTTGCATCGTCTGGTCCGCCCTCTCACGCCGGTAACACGGGTTCGAGTCCCGTAGGGGTCACCACTCGAAAACATAAGGGAAATCAAGATGATATGCTTGATTTCCCTTTTTTATTGGTGGTTTTCCCACCCTGTTTTCATGGAAAAGAAAATAATGGGTTAGGTCCAAAGCCCACTGTCCTTGGCAAACGCCAGTTGGCAATCCCCGCGATGCCCGCAGTCCTTTTTGCTCCTGTCCTTTATCATCCCTGTTGTTGATACTCCCAGGCAACCCCGTCTGTTTTTTTCTCGGCCAGTTTTCCCGAGGGGAAATATTTTTGTGGCTGAAAGATGTTAAGGTATATATTAAATAGTTATAAGTTAAATTCTTAACCCTCAATGGCCGCCTGTTATGAGCGGCCCGCGAGATTTTCGGGAAAGCGGAAATTTTTTTCCCCATGGAATTGTGGAGCCTTCCATCTGTGATAGAATAGTGATGCCGGGCTGTCTTTCCCATTTGTATGAGAGTAAATTAGAGATCGGGTAAACATGATCATTTTTGCCAGAAAAGGCGCTCAGGGTTGGTGGCGGCGGCTGTCTTCCGGTGGAGTGGGTCTGCTTTTCTGTTTGTTCCTGCTTTTTCCCGTTGTTGTTGCTTCCGCAGAGGGAGTGCAGGCGGAGACCGCTGTGCCGCGTGTCTGGAAGGTGCAGGATGCCGTCCGCTTCGCCCTGGCCAACAATCCCGACAGCAAGGCGGGCCTGAGCCGCATCGATGCGGCCCGTGCGGTCATTGCCATGGAGAAATCCGCCTTCTATCCCCAGCTTGCGGTCAATTCCCAGTACAGCCAGACCAACACCCCCATGTATTCCTTTGGCAATATTCTCAACCAAGGGGTATTCGACCAGGGCATCGACTTCAACAATCCCGGCCGCTCCGACAATCTGAACTTCAATGTCCGGCTCGGTTACAGGATCTTCAATGGCTGGCGGGATCAGGCGGGATTGACCGCCGCTGAGGCGCGGACCGCTGCCGCGGAGATGGAGCTGGCCGCGGTGCGGTCCCGACTTTCTTTTGAGGTGGTACGGGCCTTCAATCAGATTGTCCAGGCGGAGGGGCTTGTCCGTGCCCATCAGGCGGCGGTGGAATCCATCGCCGCGTCCCTGCGGGTGGCGCAGGCCAGGGAGAAGGAGGGCCTGCTGCTGCGCGCCGACCTCCTGGATCTTGAAGTGCAGCATGCGCAGGCCCTGGAAAACTTGAGTCAGTCCCGGCACGGGCTTGCCCTGGCCAAGAGGGTTTTTCTGGTTCTGCTCGGCGTTGAGGCGCAGGATGTTGCCGTCGATTCGGTCGAGAGGTATTCACAGGAGATTCCCCGGGAAATGGACCATGGAGAACGCCACGAGCTGAAAGGCTTGGCCGCCATGCTCCGGGCCGCCAGGGCCAGGGTCCGGCAGGCCAGCGGCGGCAATTATCCAGCCATTGAAGGCTATGCCGGTTATGGGGTTGATGAAGGCTATGTGCTGGACGGCTCCGGTGATTCCTGGGAAGCCGGGGTCAGGTTGCAGTACAACCTTTTTGACGGCCGGCGGACATCCGCGGAAATCGCCAGGGCGCGCGCCATGCTGGTTGAAGCGCAGGAACAGAAGCGGAAGATGGAACTGGCCATCGGGCTTGAAGTGCAACAGGCGCAACTGGCCCTGCAGGAAGCGCAGGAATGTCTGCTGATTACGGAAAAAACCGTGGCTCAGGCCGAGGAAAGCGCCCGGATAAATCGGGAACGCTTCAAGGAGGGCGTGGTTCTTGCCTCGGACATGATTGGGGTGGAAAACCGGCTCACCGAGGCAATGGTGCGCCGCGCCGTGGCCCAGAGCGCCGAAAAGATCGCCGTTGCCGATCTGCGGCGCGCCCTGGGGCTTGCCCAGTTTCCGCATGTGGCCGAGGCCGCCCCCGGACAACCGCATCCAGAAAATCCAACAAATTGACGGACCGGAACCCATGTCGAGCAAACGATTTTTCACTCTCCTTTTTTTCTGCGCCTTTCTCTTTGTCTGGGGCTGTAAGGCGGAACCGGAACATGCCGTTGGCGGCCGGAAGCTTCCCGCTGTAAAGGTGCGGCTGGCGCCGGCGGCAATGGCGCCCTTTGCCCGGCCCGTCGAGATTGCCGGGACCGTCGAGGCGGTGCAGGCCGCCACCATTGCCGCCAAGGTTGTCGGCGTCATTGAGGAGATGCCGGTGGTGCTCGGCTCCCGGGTGGAAAAGGGCGCCTTGCTCGTGAAGATCGGCGCCGCCGAGATTGCGGCAGGGGTTTCCCGGGCAGAAGCACGGCTCAGCCAGGCAACACGCGATTATGAAAGAGAAAAGCGCCTTCTTGCCAAGGAGGCCGCGGCGCCTGAAACGGTGAAATCATTGGCGGAGCAGCATCGTCTTGCCGAGGCAGGATTCCGTGAGGCAAAGGCCTTGCAGGCCTATACCGAGATCAGGGCCCCCTTTGCCGGCCAGATCACCGGGAAGACGGCCAAGGTCGGCGATCTGGCGACGGTTGGAGCACCGCTTCTTGTCGTGGAAAACAATGCGCGATTGCAGATTGTTGCCGCGGCTCCGGAGGCCCTTGCCGTGCGGATCAAGCCTGGCGATACCCTACCGCTTTCCATCCCTGCCGCGCAATTTGCAGGCACAGGCGTGGTGGCCGAGATGGCGCCGGCGGCGGACAGCAACTCGCATACCTTTCAGTTGAAACTCGCCCTTGCCGGCGCCGACAAGGCTCAGTCCGGTCAGTACGCGCGGGTGGGTCTGCCCGGTGCCGTCTCTCCCAGCCTCATGGTTCCGCTGGAGGCGGTAACGCGCCTGGGGCAGATGGAACGCGTTTTTGTAGCGCGGCAGGGCAGGGCGGAATTGCGTCTGGTCCGAACCGGCGAACAGCAGGCCGGCCAGGTTGAGATTGTGAGCGGTCTTGTTGTCGGCGAACAGGTGGTTGTGTCGGGGGGGGGACAACTTCAGGACGGGCAGCCCGTGCAGGTGGAGCCGTATTAGTATGGATCAGCATGCCAAGACGCCGCCAAAGGGATTTGCCGCCAGTCTCGCCTCCTTTTTCATCGAATCCAAGCTGACTCCCATCGGCATCATCGCCTCGCTCCTGCTCGGCCTCATGGCCGTGTTCATGCTGCCCCGGGAGGAGGAGCCCCAGATCAAGGTGCCGATGATCGACGTCATGGTCGCCATGCCCGGGGCAAGCCCCAAGGAGGTTGAGGAGCGGGTTTCCATTCCCCTGGAAAAGCTGCTCTACGAGGTGCCTGGCGTCGAGTATCTGTACTCCACCTCCATGCCCGGTCAATGCCTCCTCATTGTCCGCTTCTACGTGGGCGAGAAGATGGAGGACGCCATTGTCCGCCTCAACCAGAAGCTCGCCACCAATTTCGATCGTATTCCCAAGGGGGTTTCCCCGCCCCTGGTCAAGCCGCATACCATTGATGACGTGCCGGTCCTGGCCGTGACCCTGCACAGCGCCCGCTACGATCACCTCACCCTCAGGCGGCTGGCCGCCCAGGTGGATGATGCGGTGAAAAGCATCCCCGCCGTTGCCGAAACCAGGCTCATCGGCGGTAGCCGCCGGCAGGTGCGGGTTTTGTTCGACCCTGTCCGGCTGGCCTCGCGCCATCTTGCGCTGAGCGACCTTGCCCCCATGCTGCAGCAGGCCAATCGCCAGAGCCATTCCGGCATCATGCAAAGCCTGGATCAGGAGGTTCTGCTGCAGACCGGCGGCTTTCTTGCTTCGGCCGGAGATCTCGCCCGCATTGTGATCGGGGTACAACAGGGGCGGCCGGTGTATCTTGAGGATGTGGCAGATGTCATTGATGGTCCGGAGGAACCGGATACCTATGTGCTCTTCGGCCAGGGCAAGGGACAGGCCGAGGAGGCGGCGGTGACCCTGTCGCTGGCGAAAAGACCTGGCGCAAATGCCGTGCAGGTGGTCGATGCGGTGCTCGCCAAGATCGAGTCCCTGAAGGGGACGCTCATTCCGGAGGAGGTTACGGTGAGCGTCACCCGAAACTATGGGGAGACCGCGGCGGAAAAATCCAATGAGCTGCTCCTGCACATGGGCATCGCCGTTTTCGGGGTGACGCTGCTGATCCTGTTTTTTCTTGGCTGGCGGGAGTCCATCATCGTGATCCTCGCCATCCCTTCGACCCTGGCCCTGACCCTGCTGCTGTTTTATCTCTACGGCTATACCTTGAATCGCATCACCCTTTTCGCCCTGATTTTTTCCATCGGCATTCTGGTGGATGACGCCATCGTGGTGGTGGAGAACATTGTCCGTCATATCCGCCTGCCGGAAAACCGGAACCGGGCCATGGTCGATATAGCCATCGAGGCGGTCACCGAGGTGGGAAACCCAACGGTGCTGGCCACCTGGGCGGTTATTGCCGCCATCCTGCCCATGGCTTTTGTGGGCGGACTCATGGGCCCGTACATGCGGCCCATTCCCATCGGCTCCTCCGCGGCCATGCTTTTTTCGCTCATCATCGCGTTCACCGTCACTCCCTGGGCCGCCATCCGGGTCTTGAAGAGAAAATGCGCTCCCGCCGAGTGCGCCCTGCCGGCGGGGGAAGTGTCCGATCATGACCATGCGCCCGACGACTTCTTTACCCGGCTTTATCACCGGATCATGGAACCGTTGCTTGCCAAGGCCGGCTGGCGGCTGGTCTTTTTTGTCCTGGTCAGCGTGTTGCTGTTCGGCTCCTGCTCCCTGGTCTATTTGGGCTTTGTCAGGGTGAAGATGCTGCCCTTTGACAATAAAAGCGAGTTTCAGGTCATCCTCGACATGCCGGAGGGCGCCACCCTGGAGCACACCGCCCGGGTGGCCCGGGAGATGGCCGCCGCCATCGGTGATGAGCCCGAGGTGGTCAATTATCAGATCTACGCCGGGACCGCCTCCCCCTTTAACTTCAACGGTCTGGTTCGTCATTATTACATGCGCAGCGGCGCCAATATGGCGGATATTCAGGTCAATCTGCTGGCCAAGGGGGAGCGCAAACTGCAGAGCCATGACATTGCCAAACGCATCCGGCCCATGGTGGCGGCAATCGCCGATAAATACGGGGCCGCCGTGGCGGTTGCCGAGGTGCCTCCCGGGCCGCCGGTTCTGCAGACCCTGGTCGCCGAGGTGTATGGTCCGACGGATGCGGTCCGGGTCAAGCTGGCCGCAAGGGTGAAGGAGTTTTTCCGCGACACCGAGGGCGTGGTGGATGTGGACTGGTACCGGGAGGCGGAGCGGAACCGGCTGCTCTTTACCGTGGACAAGGAAAAGGCCGCGATAAACGGGATTTCCGAAGGCGAGATTGTCAGGGCCGTTGAGACGGCTGCCAGCGGCCAGGTCGTTGATCTTTTGCACCAACCCCTGGAAAAAGAGGATGTCAATATCGTCCTGCAGCTGCCCAAGGCGCGGCGGAGCAGGGTGGAGGACATTCTGAGCCTCAGGCTGCCCTCCGGACGGAATCAGGCCGGCCCTCTGGTACCCCTCGCGGAACTGGTCAGGGTCAGCGAGGCGCCAGTCGATCAGCCCATCTACCGGAAAAATTTGAAGCCGGTCATTTATGTTACCGGCGATGTCGCCGGCGCTGCGGAAAGCCCGGCCTATGCCATCTTCGCCATCAACGAAAAAATGGCAGCCCTGGATGGCCGGGAGTACGGCGCCACGGGCAGTGAGATGGCGGTCTATAACCTCAGGCAGCCTTTTTCCGAGCTGGAACCCTCCCTCAAATGGGATGGAGAATGGCACATCACCCTGGAGGTTTTCCGGGATCTGGGCCTGGCCTTCTGCGCGGTGATGATCCTCATCTACATGCTCATGGTGGGCTGGTTCAAGGATTACATCGTGCCCCTGGTGGTTATGGCGGCCATCCCCTTTTCGCTCATCGGCATCCTGCCGGCTCATTGGGGTTTTGGCGCCTTTTTCACTGCCACCTCCATGATCGGCTTCATGGCCGGCGCCGGCATCGTGGTGCGGAACTCCATTATCCTTGTGGACTTCATCGAACTGCGCCTTTCCCATGGCCTGCCCCTGGCCGAAGCGGTCGTCGAGGCCGGCGCCATCCGCTTCCGGCCCATGCTGCTCACCGCCCTGGCCGTGGTGGTGGGCGCTTCGGTAATCCTTGCCGATCCGATATTTCAGGGACTGGCCATTTCCCTGATGTTCGGCGAGATCGCCTCGCTGCTCATCAGCCGGATGGCGGTACCTGTTCTCTACTTCATGGTCCGGCGGCGGCGGAAAATTGGCTGAAGCGCTTTCTGGCGTTGTATGGTACCATCCTTTCCATTTGCTGATTTTCCTTACTTTCCCCCGGAGCATTTCCTTATCCGTCATCCTGTTTCAGGATCCCGCCGTCGCATTGCCTTTCACCTGTTCCAGCCCGAGTGTCGGGAACGCAAACTCGCCAGCGAGGAATGCGGGAAGGATGCGGAAGGACGGCGTTCGCCGCCGATGGGGACGGCTTTCCCTGTTTGCGGGAGGGCGCTTTTAAAGTTGTCTGTTGAAGTTGTTGCAAGAACGTGCGATATTTGCCCTTCGTTATCAAGGGTGTAAAATTTCTGACGGATCAAGAACAGTGGTACGGAAAAGAAACAAGGTCGGAAAAGGGGCTGCCGGCAAGAAGAGCATGGGCGGAAACGCACCTTTGGTGAAATGGGTCGTTTTGGCCTTTTTTCTCCTGGTTGTCTCCTTTGTTCTCTATGTCGGCTATCTGGACAGAGTGATCAGGGAGAAGTTTGAGGGCAAGCGCTGGTCTTTGCCAGCCGTGGTCTACGCCCGCCCCCTTGAGCTGTATCCGGGGCTTGCGATTTCACTCCCCGAGCTGGAAGAGGAGTTGCAGCTGGCCGGCTACCGTCGCGACCGCAAGGTGTCGGATCCCGGTGGCTACGACAGGCAGGAGGGGGTTGTGCATCTGGTGACCAGGGATTTCCATTTCCCGGACGGCCCTGAAAAATCCGCGAAATACACCCTTTCCTTTGCCGAGGGCACCCTGGTCGGGATTTTCCGCGCCGACAGCGGGGAAGCGCTGGACGGTGTGCGTCTTGATCCGGCCCGTATCGGCAGCTTTCACCCCAAACAGCACGAGGACAGGATTGTTCTTTCCCGGGAGGAACTGCCGGATTTGCTGGTCAAAACCCTGCTGGCCGTGGAGGATCAAAATTTTTACAGCCATTCAGGTTTGGACCCCCTCGCCATTCTGAGAGCCCTGCTCGCCAACACCATGGCCGGAGAGACGGTGCAGGGAGGGAGCACCTTGACCCAGCAACTGGTGAAGAATTTTTTTCTCAGCAACGAACGGACCCTCTGGCGTAAATTCAACGAAGCGATCATGGCCCTGCTCCTTGAGGCCCATTACGACAAGGATGAAATACTCACCGCCTATACCAATGAGATTTTTCTTGGCCAGGATGGCGGCAGAGCGGTGCATGGCTTCGGACTGGCCAGCCTTTTTTATTTTCGCCGGGAGTTGGCGGACCTTTCGCCCGCCCAGATCGCCACCCTGGTCGGCATGGTACGCGGGCCTTCCTACTATGATCCGCGCAAGGATCCGGAGCGCTGCCTGAAACGCAGGCAGGTTGTTCTGGAGGTGATGCGCAGCCAGAAAGTCATCGACGAACGGACCCATAAGGTAGCCAGGGCGGCCGCCCTTGGCAGTCAGGCCCTGACCGGCAACGGCTTTAACCGCTTTCCCGCTTTTCTCGATCTGGTCCGGCGGCAGTTGGCCGAGGAGTATCGGGAGGAGGATCTCACCTCGGACGGGATGAAGATTTTCACCACCCTGGACCCGCGGGTGCAGAAGATAGTTGAGAAGCAGCTTGAGGCGACCATTGCCAGGCTGGAAAAAAGCACTGGCAAACGCGGTCTGGATGGGGCTGTGGTCGTCACCCGCCGGGAGGGCGGGGAAATACTCGCCGTCGCCGGCGGCCGCACCCCTCTGCAATCGGGTTTCAATCGCGCCCTGGATGCCAGGCGACACGTCGGGTCACTCATCAAGCCAGCCGTCTATCTCGCCGCCCTGGGCAAGGGCTATACCCTGGCGACTCCGGTTGAAGACACCGCCTTTACCGTGCCCAATGTGGGCGGCAAGCCCTGGAGTCCGGTGAATTATGACCGGACCGAGCATGGCCGGGTTCCGATGTACCTGGGGCTCGCCTACTCGCTGAATCTGGCCACCGTGAAGATCGGCATGGATGTGGGGGTGAAAAAGGTTGTCCAGACCGTGAAGGATCTTGGCGTGCACGGGGATTTTCCCGCCTATCCATCTTTTCTTCTGGGCGCGGTCTCTCTGACCCCGCTTGAGGTGGCGCAGATGTACCAGACCCTGGCTTCCGGCGGCTTTTATCTGCCGCAACGGGCGATCAGCAGCGTACTGGCCGCAGACAACACCGTGGTGAAGCGGTTCGGCATTTCCGTTGAGGAGCGCTTTGCCCCGGAGCAGGTCTACCTCCTCAACATTGCGCTTCAGCATGTGGTGAGCGATGGAACCGGCAAGGTTCTTTCTCAGTACCTCTCCCCGTCATACAACGTCGCCGGCAAAACCGGCACCTCCGATGACCTGCGGGACAGCTGGTTTGCCGGCTTTACCGGCGATCAGCTTGCCGTGGTCTGGCTCGGCAAGGACGACAATAAGCCCATCGGCCTTACCGGCTCCGGCGGCGCTCTGGTGGTCTGGGGGGAAATCATGCGCGCCCTGCATCCGCAACCCCTGGATCTGGTCGAACCCGAGGGCATCGAATGGCAATGGCTGAAATCCGACACCCTTGAGCTTTCGGCCTCGCCCTTCTTCTTTGCAGCGGATCAGGTCAAGTTGCCCTTTGTGGCCGGCACTGTTCCCGGCCCCAGCGGTTCTTCCGCCAGCGGATCACAGGATTCGCCAACCAATGGCGTTGGCGACGTGGTGGACAAGATTCTTGATTGGTTTAACTGATGATGCTGATGAAGGTGTATGGTCTGATGTCGAGGAGAAGCCGGGAACTGTGCGGGAGATTATCGCGGCTGGTGATCCTGCTGGCGCTGGTCTGTGTTATGACCAGCTGTGCTCCGCAAAAGAAGGTGGCCATCCCGGTCTACAGGGAGGAACCCAGGGTGCAGGCGCAACCGGTCCCTTCCGTCGCCGAACCTGCCCCGCCTCAGCCGCAGGCCCAACCGGAGCGTACGCCGGAAACCGTGCCGGAGGTTGCCCCGGAAATTCCGCACGCAACCCAGATCCCGCCACCGCCCGGGCAGGCCGGCGCGCTGCTCGCCAGCGCCAATAAAGCCATGCAGGCAGGTCAACCGGACAAGGCTGAGATGCATCTTGAGCGCGCTCTGCGTCTGGCCCCCCGGGATGCCCAACTCTGGCATGGCATGGCCAAGGTCCGTTTTGGGCAGGGGAATTACAGCCAGGCCGTGCAATTCTGCCTGAAATCAAACAGCCTTGCCGGCAAGAACGGCGCTGTTATCCGCCAGAACTGGCTGTTGATGGAAAAGGCCCATCTGAAGATGGGCAATAAGGAAAAGGCTGCCCAGGCGCGGCAAAAGGCGGATGGCTTTTAGGGTTTGTTCCCTGCGGATCTGTGAGCGATGTTTCGCCTCCAAAAGAACCGGAAGGGCAATCTCTGATCAACAAGGCTTGCCGGACACCGTATTTACTCGCCTTCAGGCGGTAATTAAGCTTTTCGTGGCCCAGGGAGGGGTGTTTTGCGCGGGCACTCCAGGCTTGACGCAGTCCCCATCTGGGGCAAAACGCAGGTGCGACGGCATGTTCCCTCGCATCTCGCTTGTGGCCGAGTGAGAGTTTTTTCAGGAATTGTCTTGGGAAATTGGAGAAAAACCGGAAAGAAAAAAAGAATTGGCTGGGGGACAGGGATTCGAACCCCGACAGGCAGAGTCAGAGTCTGCAGTCCTACCGTTAGACGATCCCCCAGCACCAGGTTTTCCGAGAACGGTCAAAAAATAGAAGAACAGGCCCCGGATGTCAAGCACTATTGTCGCCCGCGCTCTTCTTTCTTTACGAAATCACAAATCCCGCATAGCCGACCACCTGATTGGTGTCGCCGCTTGCCTCGCCGGAATCGGTGTAGCGCACCAGTTTCGCCCGGGTGGCTCCGAGGCGCAGGGCCGCGATCAGGGCAATGGTGGCCGGCATGATCCCGCACATGGTTATCCTCTTGTCCAGCACCGTCCTGTAAAGGCCTTCCGGATCCAGCGCGGCAATCTGCTCCATGGCCAGTGCGTCTTTGACCGTTGCGGCTTGTCGTGATTCGTAATGGGTCATGTCGGAACTGGCCACCACCAACACCGGCTGGCCGTAAGCCTGGATGGCGGCGGCCAGGGCTTCGCCGACCTCGCGGCAGGCCTCAAAGGGCAGGTGGGAGACGACCAGGGGGGTCAGGGTGAGGTCCGGCCGCAGGTACTGGAGAAAGGGAACCTGTACTTCCAGGGAATGTTCAAAGCGGTGAGCAAGGGCGTCTGTCTCGACGTTGGCCGAACGGGCAAGGATTTCCCGGGCGAGGGCGCTGTTGATCGGCACCTCGCCGAACGGCATCTCCCAGAGGCCCTCGTCCATCAAGGCGACGGCGGCGCCATAGCCGTGATGGTTGGGACCCATGACCACGATATCCCTGGGCAGCTCCACCGAGGCGAAGGTTTCGCCGGCAACGGCTCCGGAATACATATAGCCGGCATGGGGCGAGATCACGGCCAGGGCCTTTTCCCTTGTCGGTTTTTTGGGGACGAGGCGGTCGAGGGTTTGTCTGAGGGTGCGGGGGTCGCCGGGGTAGAACTGATGAGCTACTGCTGGTTCGCGAAGCATGACAGGCCTCCTGGTCTGGTGACAAGCAGGACGGGGAAGGGAACCGGATGCTTCCCATTATAGACCAGAAATCGTGCCCCATGCAAAGGGTTCTCTGCGGGCGGCCAGCTCAGGTGATTTTTACCTGCCAGGTTGTACCGCCGGAACTGTCTTTTATTTCAATGCCGCGGGCAAGCAGCTGATCGCGGATCTCGTCGGCGCGGGCCCAGTTTTTCTCTTCCCGGGCCGCGGTTCTTTCCCTGATGAGCTGCTCGATGTCCGCCGGGGTAATGGTCAGGGTCTGGAGGATTTTTTCCTGTTCGTTGCGCATGTGGGTAACGGGATCTTCCGCGAGCAGGCCGAGGCTTGCGGCCAGCTCCTTGATGGTTGCCGCTGCGTTCTTCAGCAGGGCAAGATCCGCGCCGGCGGTTTTGGCAGGCAGATGTTGGCGGATTTTGTTGAGGATCTTCACCACTTCAAAGATATGGCCCAGGCCCTGGGCGGAGTTGAAATCGTTGTCCATGGCGGCCAGGAAGCGTTTCTTCAGTCCTTCGATTTTCTGGCGGTCGTTTTTGGAGATGGCGGGACTGGCACCCTCCACTCCCGTTTCCGGCAGTTGGTCGATTTCGGCAAGGCAGGTGTAAAGACGGTTCAGGCCGGCCACCGCGTCGAGCATGGCTGCCTCGGAGTAATCCAGGGGGTTGCGGTAGTGGGTGGAGAAAATGAAGAGGCGCAGCGCCTCGGCCGGGTAGTTGGCCAGCACCTCGCGGATGGTGAGAAAGTTGCCCAGGGATTTCGACATCTTCTCGTCCTTGATGGTGACAAAACCGTGGTGCACCCAGTATCTGACAAACTCTTCCCCGCTCGCCCCTTCGCTCTGGGCCAGTTCGTTTTCGTGATGGGGAAAGACCAGATCCTTGCCGCCGCCGTGGATGTCAAAGGAGTTGCCCAGGTACTTGCGGCTCATGGCGGAACACTCGATGTGCCAGCCGGGCCGTCCCGGCCCCCAGGGGCTTTCCCAGGTCGGCTCGCCGGGCTTGCTCCCTTTCCAGAGGGCAAAGTCCATGGGATGTTCTTTCTGCTCGTTGACCGAGACCCTGGCCCCTGCCTGCATATCTTCGAGGTTCCGACCGGAAAGAGAGCCATACTTGGGGAACCTGCTGATCCGGTAGTAAACATCGCCGTCCACCTGATAGGCCAGGCCCTTGGCGATGAGATCTTCGATCAGCTCGATGATTTCCCGCACATGCTCCGTGGCTTTGGGCTCGACGGTGGGCGCAAGGATGCCCAGGGTATCCATGTCTTCGTGGAACATCCTGATGAAGCGGCTGGAAAGCTCGTCGCAGGTGGTGTTCTGCTCCTGGGCCCGCTTGATGATTTTGTCGTCTATATCGGTGAAATTGCGGATAAAGGTAACTTTGTAGCCGCGGTAGCGCAGGTAGCGGACAATCAAGTCAAAGACCAGGGCGGAACGGGCATGGCCGATGTGGCAGTAGTCATAGGCGGTAATCCCGCAGACGTAGAGCTTCACGTGCCCCTCTTCGATGGTGGCGAGCGGGGATTTCCGGCCGGTTTTGGTGTTGTAGATTTCGATGCTCATGCTCTCTCGACCGACATGTGATTGTACGGAATGGGCCATACAGCAAGGGGCCATGGGAAAATTTCTCTCAAGCCCTGCGGCGAACCGTGATAATAATTTTATTTGCCGACAAAGGGTATATTATCTTTTCAAAAAAATATGGTATATACCCGTTTTCGCATGCTACGGCAACCTTGTTGTGTGCATATGCCAATATCCCCGCTGGGCGATTCTGCTGATCCGGGTGCAAAAGGGTTTTGTGAATTATGGAAATACTTGAAGAGCGGCGACTTGCAAATGGCTTGACCGTGACGGTGTATGATCGGTCAAAAAAGATCGCCGGCGACCGCTGGCTGGTGAAGATTCTGTGCGAGGCAAAGTTCCCGGTGGATGACGACTTCTTCGCCCGGCCGGCGGAGCCCGATCGTCAGCTGTTGGCGGAGGTGCGGGCCAGGATGGCGGGCGTTGTCACCTTTGCGGTGGTCAAGGAAAGAAATTTTATCGATGATGCCGAAAGGGAACCCACCTTGAACGCCATGGTGGAACAGGTTGCCGCCAACATGGTGGAGTATTTCGCCAATCCGAAATTCCCGGAAAAACTTTTTTTCCGCAAATATGAAGAGTTGAGGCAGGCTTGCCTGATCGAGCGCCACTACCGGCGGGGCGCCGTGGTCCCTGAAGACGACGAGGGGCCAGCGGATTTCTCCGCCTGCTTCAGGGATTGATGCACTACCCCGGGGCGGCATGATCACGACCACTTGGCAGTGGGCAAAATCGGCGCGGCCTCCTGATGGTGCGGAGAGGGAAGCGGGTTCATTGCCCGCCGAATCAACAGGTTGTCGAGGCGCAAGGGCATCTGCCGTCGCGGGGTGATCAACGACGGATAAGGACCGGTGTACCAGGGGTTAAGGAAGCTTTTGCCCATGTTTTGTTCTTGACAAAGTTCCGTGTTGACATAATACTCGCCATTTTACCTTGCCGCGAAACTGTTCCGCGGGCCGCTGGAAAAAAGCCGGGACGGTTTTTGCCATCCTGTCGGCTGATATCGGCCGTTCGTCGCGGACAATATAATTTTCAAAGCCCTGGCCGGGCTTGGAGCGTTTTCTTTATAGAAAGGAGAAACAATGAAAGTTTTGATCAGTGATAATCTGTCGCCGATTGGCATCAAGATTCTTGAGGATGCCGGGCTTGAGGTGGACGTTAAGACCGGGTTGTCGCCCGAAGAGTTGAAAGCCACGATCCCCGCATACGACGGCCTGGTGATCCGCAGCGCCTCCAAGGTGACCGAGGAGATCATTGAAGCGGGCGAGAAGCTGAAGGTTGTCGGTCGCGCCGGTATCGGCCTGGACAACGTCAACATTCCTGCCGCCAGCAAGAAGGGCATCATCGTCATGAACGCCCCGGACGGCAACGCCACCACCGCCGCGGAACACGCCATCGCCATGATGATGGCGCTGACCAGGAATATCCCCCAGGCGACCGCCTCCATGAAGGACGGCAAGTGGGAGAAGAAAAAGTTCGGCGGCCGCGAGGTCACCGGCAAGACGGTCGGTATCATCGGCATCGGCCGCATCGGCAGCATTTTCGCAGAGCGCGCCCAGGGCTTGAAGATGAAGGTCATCGCCTTTGATCCCCATATGCCCAGGGAGCTTGTCGACAAACTCGGGGTCGAGCTGGTGAGCCTTGACGAACTGTGCAGGCGGGCTGACTTTATTTCCGTACATGTGCCCCTCACCAAGGAAACCAAGCACCTTGTCTCCACTGCCCAGTTCAAGCTCATGAAGAAGGAATGTCTGTTCATTGATTGCGCCCGCGGTGGCGTTGTCGATGAGGAGGCATTGTACGAGGCCCTGAAATCCGGCCAGATCCGCGGGGCAGGTCTCGATGTTTTCGAGGTTGAGCCCACCACCAGGGAAAACTGCAAGCTGCTGGGGTTGGACAACTTCATCTGTTCGCCGCATCTGGGCGCTTCCACCGCCGAAGCGCAGGAAAACGTCGCCATCGCCATTGCCGAACAGGTTGCCGACTATCTGCTGCGCGGTACCGTGACCAACGCGGTGAACGTGCCTTCGGTCAGCGCCGATGTGCTTTCCCAGGTCGGACCCTATATCACCCTGGCCGAGATGCTCGGTTCATTCCATATGCAGATGGCCAAGGGCGGCGTCGAAGAGGTTACCATCGAATTCTGCGGTGACCTTGCCGAAATGGTTACCAGCCCGATCACCGTCGCCTTTCTGAAAGGCCTTTTCACCCCGATTCTGAAGGACGCGGTGAACTATGTCAATGCCCCGATCATCGCCCAGGAGCGCGGCATCCGGGTGGTTGAGGCCAAGACCAACAAGAGTGATGATTTCCTGAATCTGGTCAATATTCGGGTGAAGACCACCGAGGGAGAAAATATTCTCGCCGGCACCGTGTTCGGCAAGAACGAGCCGCGTCTGGTCCGCCTGAACGGCTTCCGCCTGGAGGCCCTGCCTTCCGGACCCATGCTCTTTGTCGAAAACAACGATGTGCCCGGGGTAATCGGCCTGCTGGGCACCACCCTCGGCGCCGAGGGCGTGAATATCTCCAGGATGACCGTTGGCGAGCAGAGGGAAGGCGGACACAACGTCAACGTCATTCTTCTGAATACCGACCGCTTGCTGAGCAGGGAGCAGCTTGAGAAGGTGCGGGCCCTTGCCAATATCCGCGAGGCCATGGTTCTGGAGTTGCCGGAGTTGCCAGGCGCCTGAGACCGGATGGCCGCCGCGCCGGCCGAGGTTGATTCCGCCTTTTGCTCAATTGGGGAGAGTCCATGCCCGAAAACGAGAAAAACGAGAAAAACTGCCCCGAGGGGCGGATTCGTCAGGGGGGAAGCTGTGTGCTGCCCGAGGTGACCTTTACGACCTTTATCATGTCGTTGAATACCTCGGCTCTGTATCATCTGGGTGAAATTCCGGATCCGGCCACCGGCCAGACCGGTAAGGACCTGATGCTTGCCAAGCATGCCATCGATACCTTGCAGCTTCTGAAGAAGAAGACCCAGGGCAACCTGAGCGAGAAGGAGCAGGAACTCATTGACAACGTTCTGGCCGATTTGAAGTTTCGGTACGTGAAGGCCAACTGACCTCCTCTGTTTCCTCTGGTGTCATCATGAATCGCCTGGTTTCCCCTTTCGGATATCAGGCGATTTTTTTTCCCGAGCCCCCTTTTTTGCATTTTCCCTTTACCGAAACGGTTTGCCCATGCCACTGACCTGTGAGGCGCCTGCCAAAATCAACCTCTATCTTGCCATCAAGGGAAAACGTGCCGACGGGTATCATGAGCTCGTGACCCAGATGCTCAAGCTCACCCTTGCCGACCTTCTGCATTTTGAGATCGTTTCCGGAGGTATAACCCTGATCTGTCCGGACAGCGACCTGCCCACCGGCGACGACAACCTCGTCTTCCGGGCGGCCATGACCTTTCTCGCCGCGGCCGACCTCCGGCAGGGGGTGCGTATCGTTCTTGAAAAAAAGGTGCCCATCGCAGCGGGGCTCGGCGGTGGCAGCAGTGACGCGGCCGCGGTTCTGCGCGGGCTGAATCAGCTTTTTCACCATCCGTTCAGCCCTGAGCGACTGCTTGACCTGGCCCGCCCGCTGGGGGCGGATGTTCCTTTCTTTGTCCATGACTGTGCCGCCGCCTGGGCCACCGGCATAGGCGACGTGATCACCCCCAACCAAATCTCGGCCCCCGACTGGGTGGTTCTGGTAAACCCTGGTTTTTCCGTGTCCACCAAGTGGGTGTATGAGAATTTTACGTTGACAACAGTGGGCAATCCATATATCTTAGGCCGCGAATTCGCGCGTGGTGTTTCACCATGCCCGGAGCCGGAAAATGTTCCCTTATATAATGATCTGGAGGCGGTGACCATTCGGAAGTATCCGGAACTCGGCCTCATCAAGGAGGAACTTCTGGCGGATGGCGCCCACGGGGCATTGATGTCCGGAAGCGGCCCCACTGTGTTTGGTCTTTTCAGAGAGAAAGAACATGCGCAGGCGAGCGCTGCCAAGTTCCTGAAGCGGTTTGGCAGCAATGTCTTTGTGACAAGACCGCTCGGCACTCGAGAAACATTAAGACGTTGGGGCGTCGTCAAGCGGTAAGACACAAGACTTTGACTCTTGCATTCGCAGGTTCGAATCCTGCCGCCCCAGCCATTTTATCTGCTCCGGCGTTTATCCGGGGCTGGCAATCCGAAGCGGTGGACAAAACAAACCATAAACCGAACTTCAGGAAGCGCGATGAATGAAATGAAAGTATTTGCCGGCAATGCCAATCGCCCGTTGGCCATGGACATCTGCAACTATTTGGGGTTGCCGTTGTCCAAGGCGGAAGTGCGGCGGTTCAGTGACGGAGAAATTTTTGTCGAGATCGGCGAGAATGTCCGGGGCAGGGATGTTTTTATTATTCAGCCCACCTGTCCGCCGGTGAATGATCATCTCATGGAGCTGGTCATCATGGTGGATGCTCTCCGGCGTGCCTCCGCCCGCCGCATCACCGCCGTGCTTCCCTATTACGGCTATGCCAGACAGGATCGCAAGGTTGCCCCCAGGGTGCCCATTACCGCCAAGGTGGTTGCCGAGATGATGATGGTGGTCGGTGTGCGGCGTGTGTTGACCATGGATCTCCATGCCGGGCAGATTCAGGGATTTTTCAACATCCCGGTGGACAATCTTTTTGCCGCGCCTGTTTTGCTTGAATATATTGCAAATAAATTGAATAATGACGTGGTCATGGTTTCGCCGGATGCCGGTGGCGTCGAGCGGACACGAGCCTTTGCCAAGCGCATGGACGCGGGACTGGCTATTATCGACAAGCGCCGTGAACGGGCCAACGAGTGCAAGGCGATGAACGTTATCGGCAATGTCGCCGGGAAAACCGCCATTCTCCTTGACGATATGGTCGATACCGCCGGCACTCTCTGTGCCGGTGCTGACGTGCTCATTGAGGCTGGGGCGAAAGAGGTGCATGCCTGCTGTTCGCACGGGGTTCTTTCCGGCCCGGCCATCGAGCGGCTCACCAACTCGCAGATCAAGTCCATGGTTATTACCGACAGTATCCCCTTGAGCGATGCTGCCAGGAATTGCGAGAAGATCAAGGTGCTTTCCGTCTGCAAACTGCTCGGAGAGGCGGTGCGCAGAATTCATAGTGAAGATTCGGTAAGTTCCCTGTTCGTGTAACAGGAGAAGAGGTAACAGTATAAATCAGAGTCGTTGCCTGAGGAGGCGGCGATTCTGGTTTTTCGTTCTGAGAAGCAGTAACTGAGGAGGTTTCATCAATGTTGCAAATCGATATGACGGCGCGTGTCCGTAAAAGTGTTGGAAAAGGTGCGGCGAGAACATCTCGCAGGGCGGGAAACACTCCTGCCGTTGTCTATGGCCCGAAGGGCGGAGCGCTTTCTTTGGAATGCAACACCAGGGATCTCACCAGGGGGCTGCTCTCCATCCACAGAAAGAATGCGATCATCAATCTGGAGATCGATGAGGACGGCAAAAAATCCGTGCGTCACGTGGTGACCAGGGAGATCCAGACCGATCCCATCCTTGATCAGGTGCTGCATGCCGATTTTTATGAGGTTTCCCTGAATGCGCCCATGGTATTCCAGGTGCCTCTTGTCTACGTCGGCAAGGCGAAAGGCGTTGACATGGGCGGCGACATGACCATCAACATGCACAAGGTCACCCTGAAGGGCCGGGCCCTTGATATTCCCGATGCCATCACCATTGATGTCAGCCCCATGGGGCCGGGCGCGGTTCTCACCAGCAAGGAACTTCCCCTCGGCGAGGGCGTAAGCCTGGTTAGCAACGGCGATGCCGTCTGCGTCTCTATTTCGGGAACCCCGGAATAACCGTTACCTGCCAACTCTCCATAAGAGTCAGTCAAAGCCGGAAAGAGGGATGCCCTTTTTTCGGCTTTTGTTTTTTCCGCCGTTGGCGGTGGTAACCATTCAGAGAGGAGTGCAGCGTGTATCTTCTTGTGGGCCTCGGGAATCCGGGCAAGGATTACGCCGCGACCCGGCATAATATTGGTTTTATTTTCCTCGATTATCTCGCGGCAAAGTACGGGTTCTCCTTTAAAGGGACGAAGTGGCAGGCCGATGCCGCCAAGGAGCAGCTTTGGGGGAAACAATTGCTGCTGGTCAAGCCGCTGACCTACATGAACCGCAGCGGGGCCGCCGTACAAGCGATAGCAAATTTCCATCAGGTTCCGGTCGACCGGATCATTGTGGTGCACGACGAGCTTGACCTTCCTCTGGGACGAACCAAGATCATGGTGAATCGGGGGGCTGGCGGCCACAACGGTATTCGTTCCATGATCGAGCAGCTCGGTTCAAAAGATTTCGTCCGGGTCAGGGTTGGTATCGGTCGCCCGTTTTCCGACGAGGGGATCAGTAATTTTGTCCTTTCCCGATTCTCCGCGGAAGAGCAGCCTCTGGTGCAACAGGAGCTGGAAAACATCGAGGAGGGAGTGCGCCTTATCCTTGAGCAGGGTGTCGCCAGCGCCATGAACCGGATGAATACCGAGCGCTAACCAGTATTTAATTATTTGATTTTTCATATTTTTTTAACATTGTTTGATAAATCCGCAAAGTATGGTATAGTGCGCCTTCATCTTCATTTCTTCGTTTCGTGTGCGGCATTTCCTTTTTTCAGAGGAACAGCATGCCCCATTGCGGGCGAAAAAGGAGGCAGTCGTGTTTAACGTTGGCGATATGGCGGTGTATCCGGCGCATGGGGTGGGAAAGATAGAATCCATCGAGCAGAGGCAGGTGGGCAACAGGACGCAGTCATTCTATGTCATGAAGATTCTTGACTCGAGCATGGTGATCATGATCCCGACCGAGAGCTGCAAGAATGTCGGGCTGCGCAACATCATCAGCGCCAAGGATGTTGATAAGATCTATGATATCCTGAATGAAAAGGATGTTGAGATCGAGCATCAGCCCTGGAACCAGCGGTATCGCGAATATATGGAAAAGATCAAGACCGGCTCGGTATACGAAATCGCCTCGGTGCTTCGTGACCTTTTTCTGCTGCGGGAAGACAAGGATCTCTCCTTTGGCGAGCGCAAGATGATGGACACCGCCAAAAACCTTCTGGTGAAAGAGATTGCCTTGGCCCATGCGCTCAATGAGACCCAGGTGGAAAAGGATATCGAGCGGATTTTTTCTTAAATCCTTCCGGAACCAACCGCCTTTTTTTTGCTGCAATTATATCCGCCTGTGCCTATCATTGGGTAGCACAGGCGTTTTGTTTTCTTCTTTTTTTTCGTATCGTTCTGGCCGGTTTCCCCTATGCATGTGAACGTGTCCGCCGTTGACAACGCGAGAGAGCGGCTTCTTGTCCTCCAGGTGACGGCGGGCGGGCAGCGCCTGGATCTTTGTCTGGCCACCCATCTTGAGGTTGACGGATTTACCCGTTCCAGGCTGCAGCAGCTCATCAGGTCCGGACAGGTTCTCGTGAACGGAGTCCGGCAACAAAAGGCAAAGTATCTGGTTCAGACCGGGGACGAATTGCAGGTGACCATCCCTGTGCCGGTTTCCTCGGCGTTGGCAGCGGAACCGGTTTTTTTCGCCCCTCTCTATGAGGACGCTGATCTCATTGTTCTCGCCAAGCCTCCGGATACTGTGGTGCATCCTGCCTGCGGGCATGGCAGCGGGACCCTGGTGCATGGGCTTTTGCATCACTGCGAAAGCCTGTCGGGCATAAATGGCGAGTTGCGGCCCGGCATTGTCCATCGCCTGGATAAGGATACCTCCGGCGTCATGGTGGTGGCCAAGAGTGATTTTGCCCACCATGCCCTGGGGGAGCAGTTCAAGGGTCGGCAGGTGAAGAAGATCTATCAGGCCATTGTCGACGGCATTCCGGCGGAACGGGCGGGCAGGGTGGCGTTGCCCATTGGTCGCCATCCTGTGCAGCGGAAAAAAATGGCCGTACGCGCCGACGGCCGCGAGGCGATCACCAATTGGCAGCTTCTGGAAAAATTTCCCCAGGGTTTCGCCCTTCTTGAAATCAGGCTGGAGACAGGAAGAACCCATCAGATCCGGGTGCATATGGCGGCCCTTGGTCACCCCGTTGCCGGGGATGCGGTTTATGGACGAAAAAACTCCCAATACCGAGCCCTGGGCATTGTCAGGCAATGCCTGCATGCGTACAGCCTTGCTTTTTCGCACCCCCGGACCGGGAAAGTCCTGGAATTTTTTGCCCCGCTCTGGCCTGACATGCTGCAGACCCTCAGTCTGCTCCGGCAAGGGCAGAGCCCGGAAGGGGAGGGTCGGCTGATTGGCTCTTGAGAAAGGAAGGCAGGCAGGGCAATGGCCGCGTTTATCTGCGGTAGCCGTAACCGGAGGCATGGGGGCGGGGAAAAGTTCCGTGGCCCGGTATCTTGCCGAAATTTCCGGCAGCCTGCTGCTTGACGCGGATGCCATCTGCCGGGATCTTCTCCTGCCGGAGGCTCCCGGTTGGCTGGCCTTGAGGGATGCCTTCGGCGAGAGGTTTTTCGGCCCGGACAAACAGCTTGATCGGCCGCTCCTGCGGAGGGTTCTCTTTGCCGAGGAGCCATTTCGTCTTGCGTTGAATGCCGTTCTTCATCCACTGGCCCGCAGGGAGATCCACGACCGGGTGCGGGCGGTTCGGGAGGGTGGACCCTCGTCCGGGGGGCCGGTGGTGGAGGTACCCCTGCTCTTCGAGGCGGGCTGGGAAAAGGATTTCTCCCATGTCGTGGTGGTTTATGCCGACGACGCCACCTGTCTTGCCCGCGTCATGGCCCGCGATGCCGTCAGCCTGGAAGAGGCGGCGCAGGCATTGGCCGCCCAACTGCCTCTCTCGCAAAAAATTATGCGCGCGGAGCATGTAATCGACAACAACGGCCCCTGGGAAGATACCTGTTTGCAGATTCTGCATCTCCGTAAGATGCTGTGGCCGGAAAAGTGAGTCCGGTCGTCCCGGAATTACGAAAAAACTGTTGACAGTAATTTGTGGAGCCAATAGTATTCGTCAATTGCATCATTGCAAATCAAGTTTGATTCCTTCCTTTTTAAGTAAGGTCAAGATAATCCGTAAATACCGTGCCCTAACCGAATCCCTGAAAAAAACCTATTTCATATACTATCGTTCTCTGTAAATTTTCCAAGACATATCAAGTAGTTATCGTTTCTTGCCCGTCGAGTTGCGCAGGTGGATCGCTGCGTTCCCTCCTTGGTCGGCGAGAATGGAGTGTTTTCGAGCAGTTCCGATGATGCCGAGTGGCGGCTGCCGCTCTTTTTATGCGTCGGTTTTGTGAAGAAAGAAGAAGAAAATGCAATGGTTGTTGCCGGTGTTTTTCCGCCAATCGCGGGGGTGTTTGGTTTTTCGTGGAAAGCAAGGCGGCCCAGAACAAAGCAAGGGTGTGGGAAGCTGCTACATAAGGAGATGGAGAAAGGATCTGCATGAACTTATCTGAATTGAAATTAATGAAAATCACCGAGCTGACCAAGCTCGCCAAGAACTATCACATAGAGGGCTACAGCACCATGCGTAAGCAGGAGCTGATTTTCGCCATTCTGCAGGCCGTCGGCGAGCAGGCGGAAAAAAACGGGGGCAACTGGGGCAGCGGCGTCCTGGAGGTGCTTCCCGACGGCTTCGGCTTTTTGCGCGCCCCGTATTACAATTACCTTCCCGGGCCCGACGATATCTACGTTTCTCCGTCGCAGATCAGACGGCTCAATCTCCGTACCGGCGACACCATCGAGGGTCCGGTGCGTTCTCCCAAGGAGGGCGAACGTTACTTCGCCCTGCTCAAGGTTGACAGCGTCAACTTCGATCCGCCGGAAAAGGCCAAGGACAAAACCCTTTTCTCAAACCTCACTCCGCTGCATCCCCAGGAGCGGATCAGGCTTGAACGGGAGCCGGACAATTACTCCATGCGCATCATGGATATCATGGCTCCCATCGGCAAAGGCCAGCGCGGTCTGATTGTCGCCCCTCCCCGCACCGGCAAGACGGTGCTCATCAAAGACATTGCCAACAGCATCACGAAAAATCACAAGGAAGTCATTCTGATCGTCCTTCTCATTGACGAACGGCCTGAAGAGGTCACCGACATGGCGAGGAGCGTGAACGCGGAGGTGATCAGTTCCACCTTTGACGAGCCTCCCCAGCGTCACATCCAGGTGGCCGAGATGGTTCTCGACAAGGCCAGGAGGTTGGTTGAGCACAAGAAAGACGTCGTTATTCTCCTCGACAGCATCACGCGTCTGGCGCGGGCCTATAACACGGTGGTCCCGCCCAGCGGCAAGATCCTTTCCGGTGGCGTGGATTCAAACGCCCTGCATCGGCCCAAACGCTTTTTCGGCGCGGCCCGGAATATTGAAGAGGGCGGCAGCCTGACCATCCTTGCCTCGGCCCTGATCGAAACCGGCAGCCGCATGGATGAGGTCATCTTCGAAGAGTTCAAGGGTACCGGCAACATGGAGCTGATCCTTGACCGTAAACTTGCCGACCGCCGCATCTTTCCGGCCATCGACATCGCCCGTTCCGGCACCCGCAAGGAAGACCTCCTGCTTACCCCGGAGGAGCTGAACAGGGTCTGGATTCTTCGCAAGCTGATGTCCGCCCTGAACCCGATTGATGCCATGGAGTTCTTCCTGGACAAGATGAGAGGAACCCGTTCCAATGCAGAGTTTTTCGACTCCATGAACACCCCCTGATCTGCCCGGGGTTTTTTGGCTGTTTGCGGATCATGGCTTGCAAAAATAAAATTATGCGATATAATCCACTGTTCTTGCTTCGCAAGTTTTGTGTCGGAGCAGGTGGTTGCTGAAAAAAGATAACGTACTGGAGGAATCTTTCCATGAAAGAAGGCATACATCCTGAATATCATCGCATCAATGCCGTTTGTGCCTGTGGCAACGAAGTTCCCCTGGGCTCTGTAGAGCCGGAGATGAAGGTGGAAATCTGTTCCGCCTGCCATCCGTTTTTCACCGGCAAGCAGAAGCTCATCGACTCGGCGGGCCGTGTTGAGAAATTCATGAAAAAATACGGTAAGCATCTGGAAAAGAAATAACCCGCAGACAGCACTGTATGACAACGCCTTTGAGCATCCCGGTCGCGGGTTTTGCTCAGGGGCGTTCTTGTTTGAGGGGGGGCGAAGCTGAAGTGGCGGCAATCGGCAGGCTGGCGTGGCCACCTTGTGCCGGGGCGGCCCTTTTTTCTTTTCCGCGACCGGCAGCATCGTTGCCGGCATCGTAAAAACTTTGTTGCCAACGGTTGTCTTTTTTTCAGTGTGTTGAATACAGGCGGTGGACCTGTGAAATTCTGAAGTTTTTTAGGGATAGCGAATGTTTGCCCAACTTGAAAATATCGCCGAACGAAAGCTTGCCCTTGAGGCGCGGCTTTCCGATCCAAAGTTGGTGAATGACCCTTCCGAGTTTCGCAAGGTTGCCAAGGACCACGCCCATCTGGCCAAGCTAGACGAACTCTACCGGAAATACAGAAAGGTTGAAAGGGAGATCGCCGACAACCGGCTGCTGCTCCAGGAAGAGAATGACGACGAGATCCTGGCCCTTGTCCGGGCGGATATCGCCGAGTTGGAGGAGCGTCAGGAACAGCTCATTAAGGATCTGCGCATTGCCCTGCTTCCCAAGGATCCCAATGACGAAAAGAATATTCTCCTCGAAATCCGGGCCGGCACGGGCGGAGACGAGGCCGCCCTCTTTGTGAGCGATCTTTTCCGGATGTACTCCCGCTATGCCGAGAGCCAGGGCTGGAAGGTGGAGGTGCTGACCAGCAATCCCACCGGCATCGGCGGTTTCAAGGAGATCATCTCCCTGATCAGCGGCGAGCATGTCTACAGCAAGCTGAAGTACGAATCAGGGGCCCATCGGGTGCAGCGGGTGCCAGCGACGGAGGCCCAGGGTCGCATCCATACCTCCGCCGTCACCGTGGCGGTGATGCCCGAGGCCGAAGAGGTCGAGGTTGATATCAGCCCCAACGATCTGCGCATTGACGTTTACCGTTCCACCGGCTCCGGCGGGCAGAGCGTCAACACCACCGATTCGGCGGTACGGGTCACCCATCTGCCCAGCGGGCTGGTGGTTACCTGTCAGGACGAGAAATCACAGCACAAGAACAAGGCCAAGGCTCTGCAGGTTCTCCGGGCCCGTCTCCTGGACAAGATGCAGCAGGAACAGGACGACCGGATGTCGGCGGACCGGAAAAGTAAGGTGGGCAGCGGCGACAGGAGCGAACGCATCCGGACCTACAACTATCCCCAGGGTCGGGTGAGCGATCATCGCATCAATCTTACCCTCTATCAACTGGATGAAATCCTCCTCGGCAGACTTGACGACCTCATCGACCCCCTCATTGTTCATTTCCAGACCGAAGCTCTGAAGGACATGCAGTAGGCTTTGCCCGGATGAACCCTGCCTGTCGCGAACACGGCCCTGTATGACGATCGGACAATTCTATCGTGTGGCGGTTGAACGCCTTGTAAGGGCAGGGATTGCCGAGCCCGAGGTGGAGGCCTCCATCCTGTTCGGCCATGTATTACACTGCGGCAGGGCACAGCTTTTCCTCAATGCCCAACAGGAGGTGCGGGAGGAAGATCGTCTTCTCCTGGAGGGATTCCTTGCCCGTCGGCAGCTGAGGGAGCCGCTGGCGTACATTCTCGGCGAACAGGAGTTCTGGTCGCTTCCCTTTCAGGTTTGCCCGCAGGTGCTCATCCCCCGTCCGGAAACCGAGGAGCTCCTTGAAAAGGTTTTTGCAACCGCCAAGGAGCAAGGGTTGCCGCCGGGGCCGGTTCTTGACCTCGGCGTGGGCAGTGGCGCCATCACCGTGGTCCTTGCCAGGGAATTGCCGGAGAGAAAGGTCTTGGGCGTGGATCGCTCCCTGGCCGCCCTGCGGGTGGCCGAGAAAAACATTGCCCGCCATCGGGTCGAAGCCCGTGCTTTTCTGCTCAACGCCGACTGGTTGACCGCCCTCGCGGAAAAGCGGATCTTCTCCCTTGTGGTTTCCAATCCTCCCTATATCTCCGCGGTGGCATTCGCCTCCCTGCAGCCGGAGGTAAGGGATTTTGAGCCGCTTCTCGCCTTGACTTCGGGTCGGGACGGACTTGACGCGATCCGGACTCTGGCGGGCGGGGTGCCCCGGGTCTTGCGGCCTGGCGGCTACTTCTTCATGGAGATAGGGTTTGACCAGAAAGAAGCGGTGTTGAATATCTTTTCTTCCCTTCCCGAATATGATAGCGTGCAGGTTTATCATGACCTGGCCGGCCTGCCCAGGATTCTGCGGGCGCGTTGCCGTTGAAGAACATCACCACCATCAGGGTGGCCCATCTGTGAGAGAGTACAGGTAATGGATAAAATCGTTATTGAGGGTGGTTACCCCCTGCATGGTGAAATAGCGGTCAGTGGCGCGAAAAACGCGGCCCTGCCTCTGATGGCGGCCTGTCTGCTCACGGCTGAGCCGCTGGTTCTCCGGAACGTGCCGGATCTCCGTGACACCAGAACCTTTCTTTCCCTCCTGGAATCGTTCGGCGTCAAATGGCAGAAGGAAGGCACCACCCTGGTCCTCGATGCCAGGGAACTCACCAGCTATGAGGCGTCCTATGAGCTGGTCAAGACCATGCGCGCCTCGGTGCTGGTGCTGGGGCCGCTGCTGGCCAGGCTGGGCCGGGCCAGGGTTTCCCTGCCCGGCGGTTGCGCCATCGGGGCCAGGCCCATCAACTTTCATCTGCAGGGCCTGGAAAAATTAGGCTCCCGGTACGAGCTCAGCCAGGGATATGTGGATGCGACGGCCGGCCCGCGGCTTACGGGCAATACCGTCTATTTCGACGTCCCCTCGGTGGGCGGGACCGAGAACATTCTCATGGCCGCCTCCCTTGCCGAGGGGACGACCACCATTAAAAATGCTGCCCGGGAGCCGGAAATCGGCAATCTGGTGGATCTGCTCGTCGCCATGGGTGGACGCATCAGGGGCAGGGGCAGCGATACCCTGGTGGTGGAGGGGGTGAAAAAGCTGCACGGCGCCGATCTTGCCGTCATCCCGGACCGCATCGAGACCGGCACCTATCTCATCGCCGTGGGCGCGGTGGGGGGCGAGGCCACGGTGACCAACTGCAATCCGCAGCATCTGCCTTCCCTCCTTGAAAAACTGCGCTCCGCCGGCCTTTTCATCGAAGAGGGTCCGGACCGCATCCGCGTTGCCAGGAAGGGCCCCATCCACAGCGTGGACATCAAAACCATGCCCTTCCCCGGCTTTCCGACCGATCTGCAGGCGCAGATCATGGCCCTGATGACTTTGAGCGACGGCTTGAGCGTCATAGCGGAGACCATCTTTGAAAACCGTTTCATGCATGTGGCCGAGTTGCGGCGGATGGGAGCGGATATAAAGATTGACGGGCACAGCGCCATTGTCACCGGCACCGGCCGCTTGAGCGGCGCGCCGGTCATGGCCACCGATCTCCGGGCCAGCGCTTCATTGGTGGTGGCCGCCCTGGCCGCGGAGGGGGAGACCCATATTTCCCGCGTGTATCATCTCGACCGTGGCTATGACAATCTGGTTGGCAAACTTTCCGAGGCTGGAGCGCGCATCCGACGGGAAAAGGAATAAGCTCAGACCGGCAGTGTGATGCTGACCGTGGTTCCCTCCTGTTCCCTGCTGCTGATGCGGAGGTTGCCGCCGTGTTCGTCGATGAGTTTGTAGACCATGGCCAGGCCCAGGCCTGTGCCGTCCGGTTTGGTTGTGAAATACGGGTCAAGAACCCGCTCGATGATATCCTCCGCAATGCCGTGTCCGGTGTCCTCCACCCTGATCTCCATGGTTCCCTCCTGGCTTCCCTCCCTGACCACGACCCGCAGGCTGCCGCCTTCTTCCATGGCCTGCAGGCTGTTGAGGTAGAGGTTGAGAAGGACCTGATTGAGACGATCCCGGTCCAGGGGAATTTTTTTACGGGTAAGTTCCAGGTCGTAGCCCACCTCCACACCCAGGGCCTTGGCATCGCTTTGGATAAGCTTGAGTGAGCCGGCTATGAAGGGTTCTATCTCCACCTCTTCAATGTGTAACGGATGGGGACGCGCATAGGTGAGCAGTTCGGTGATGCTGCGATTTAAGCGTTCGACCTCATGGATCATGAGGTTGGCCGCCTCTTTTTCCTCGCTCTGTTCGGCAAAGCGGGAACCAAGGAGGGTGGCGAAGCCCTTGATGGAACTTAAAGGATTTCTCACCTCATGGGCCACGCCGGCCGCCATCTTTCCCAAGGCAACCAGGCGATCGTGCCGGCGGATTTGCGCTTCGAGGCGTTTGACCTCCGAGAGGTCGTAAATCAGGGTTACCCTGCCCAGGTGCGCTCCCTGCTTGTCGGCAATGGGAACCGAGCTTACATGGAGATGGGCGGCCGACGTCGACTCCGGCGGCCAGCTGAGTTCCCGGTCGATGATTTCCGTTGCTGCTTGGGCAAGTTCCGGCAGAGCCTGAAAAAAATCAGGCAGGGCACTGACAAGCGGCTGCCCCAGAATGTTCCCGCTGTTTTTCCCGAGCAGGGTGGCCGCTGCCTGGTTGAAGGTCTGGACCTGGCCCAGGGTGTTTGTGGCGATGATGCCCACCGGCAGCCGGGAGATGAGCAGATCGGTGAAGGCCTGCATGTTCATCAGGGTTTTTTGCGAAGAACGGTAGCTCTGGGCGGTGAGCAGGGCGATCCAGCCGCCAATGGCGACCAGCAGCATGGCGATGGACATGAAGACCATATGGTAGAGGTCTTCCCGGATAACCTTTTCCTGTTCCGCCATATCAAGCCCGACCACGATCTGGAGGTTGCCCTCAAGAAAGGGGCCATTAAAGGGGCCATTGCCGATAAAATTCTGGCAGCCGCTCCCCGGCCCCATGGGCTGGGGCGACTTCTCAGGCGTACTCCCCGGCGCCTGCCGCATCAGCATCTGTCTTCTGAAAAATTGGCCTCTGCCGCCGTGAAACGGTTTAAAGGGAGCCATCACCTCGAAGACCTTGTTGTTCTTCACATGATCGGTGATGATCTGGTGTCTGGTGGCGGGGGGGAGTTTTCCTTCTCCGGGCAGCGGGTGGTCCAACCGGCTGTTGATCATCGCGGGATTGCTGTGGGCGATGACCTTGCCCTTGCCGTCCACCACCGCGATATAGAGGATGTTGGCTTCGCCGGAGGCCTGCTCGATGAGGTGCTGCACCTGTTGGCTGTTGGTGATGCCCATCATCATGGAGGCCCTGGAGCCGGCCCCCACCAGATGGATAAGCGCCTCTCCTTTGTTGATGAGGCTTTCCGTCATTATCCTTTTTTCCCGTTGCAGATTGTTGACGGCAAAAACAATGACTATGGCGATGAGCATGCCGATGGCGGCGGCGAGGATCCAGGGCGATGCATAGGCGAATGGAGGGGTGAGGGAGGATTTTTTCTCTAACATGGTCGCCAGTCCGGGGTGGAATTGAGGTTTGTGGTTGGTGGGACTTAAAGCATAATAAAGTTGTTGGCTTGGTAAACAAATCAAATTCAGGCGGGCCTGAGACGCTCGCGATGATTTTTTTGTTCTCCTTAGGGATTGCAAATCCCATTCCCTGCCCGTCATCCGGCCATGAAAAATTCTCCGGCCGGGCTGCCGTCGGAAAGTGAGGAGGGGTTGTCCGGCCTTCTCTTCCCTGCGGCTGGGTAAAAAATAATCAGGCCAAGGGGAAGATGCGTAAAAAGTATCCAATATTCCCCGTGCGGGAGGGGGGAGTTTTTGCCCTGCCTGTGCCGTGGTGTGCTAACTTCTTGAAATAAAATCGTTTTATTATTTTTTCCTCTCCTGGCATGGTTGTTGAAATACAACAGGGTGAACAAGGGATTCAACAAACCAATTCACCACAATACACCATGGAGGAGGCACCATATGAAAAAAACATTACTTACCATCGCGGCAGTCGCCACAATCGGATTGGCCGGCTTTCAGCTGGCCGAGGCGCGTCCTTGGGCGGGCGGACCCGGCTACATGATGGGTGGTCCTGGTTGCGGCCAGCAGGTTGACGAGGAAACCGCCAAAGCCCGGGAGAAGTTTTTCAGCGAGACAACCGAGCTGCGCAAGAACATGTTCGCGAAGAGGGCCGAGCTTGATGCCGTGCTGAACGCCACGAACCCGGATGAAAAGAAGGCCGCCAAGCTTTCCGCGGAGTTGTTCGACCTGCGGGAGGCAATGCATAAAAAAGCCACCGAAAGCGGCATTGCCGGTCGGGGGATGGGCGGCGGCTATTTCTGTAATGGCCCCGGCGGCGGGCCGGGCGCCGGACCTGGTGGCCGGGGCATGGGCTATGGGCCTGGGGGCTGTCGGTTTTAGTTGAAAAAACTTTCGAAGCGCGTCTTGGGGAAGGGCGGGGTCGCTGTGCGATTCCGCCCTTATTTTTTTGACTCGCCCGCCGCTTTCTTCAGGGCGGCGCTGTGGACGTGCCCGGCATAATGCACGGCGCTTTTGCCGGAGATCGGATCAAAGGCGCTCGGGTCAGCCTGGCAGAGGTATTGTACCTCCCGGGCATAATTGACCAGAGCCTCGGACAGGGATTGGCCGATGATCTTCGCGAGCGCCTCCCAGGTTGCGCCGCAGGAGGCTCCGCGCACCACCCTGGCGCTGGTGATGCGGTCTTCCGCGTCCAGGTCGAGGTCGAGCTCCGGGAAGCCGAATTGCTCGCCGTAGGCGCCAAGACCGCCAAGGCGACCGAGCCCGCAGCAGGTGAAGGGGGTAATGGCGTCCTGGGTTTTCCTGCCGGAGGCAATGAGGGGGATTTTTTTGTCGCGGCAGAGCCTGCTCAGGTGGGCGAGGAGATCAGGATGCCTGAGAAAGCTCAAAACCAGATCGGCGCGGAAATCCTCGGGAAGGAATTGTTCCGGATCATCAATAAAATCAGGAAGAGGTGCATCGATATTGTAAATTTTGCTTATGCTGATGCCCTGGCCGTATTTTTCGATTCCGCTTACCTTTTTGTCGCCGGAACCCTTTTCCTGGAAGATGACGAGCGTGGTGGCGCTGACAGTGTCAGGATGGGCCGGGGGGGATTGGTGGGGCATGGCAGTACCCTGGGAAAGCATCCGCGGTTTAGATATCTGGTGAACAGGTAGCGTTATAGCGTGGCAGGCTGAAAAGCGAAAGGGATTTTGCGAAACCCGTTAACTTGCCACGGTGGAACCGAGCTGGGGCCTTTTTCATGTATGCTGACGTCATCCTGTTTGGTCGGCGCCGGAAAGGCATTGCTGCCAATGGTTGTTTCCTGGCCCACCGTCAGTTCATTCGTATTGTGCCCTGTTCCTGGTGGTCGGAGGCTTCCCTTACCATGTCGTAGAGCAGGGTCAGCATGGAAGATTCGATCGTTTCATAAGGAAGACCGAGAAACAGGGCAAGATCGTCAATTTCGATGCCGGCGCCGAAATGCTCTTCGGCAATGAGAATCTTGAGAAAATCCTCCCGCACAAAAGCACGCATCTCCACATCGAGATCCTGCAGGGTATCGCAGGCCTGGTCGTAGGTAAGGCCTTGCGCAAGGTTTACCCGCAGTTTTTGTACAGCACGCTCATATTCTCTATGCATCCCCTTAGAAAATTGTGCATACTGAGGTACCTTGGTGCAATTCATGATCTCCCCCTTTTTCCGTATTATTCGAACGGCAGCCGTCAGGTGCCCTGTGTTCTTGGTCCGGGAGGCTACTATTCTTCTTTGTAGCATAAAAAAATGATTGATAAAACAACAAAAATACCTAGTATAATCCCCGTATTTTGTCTGGGGTTCTGAAAAAAAAGGAATGGCATGTTGCTGAAGCGGGAAAGATTGAAACGCAATGTTCTGGCGCTTGCCGTCCTGTGTCTGCTCGTCCATGCCACGGCCTCCCTTGCCCGGCTTGCTTCCTTGCCGGATGAGGATCTGTTGGCAACGGCTTATGGCGGTGGTGAGCAGCTGCGCTATCGGGTGAGCTGGCTGGGGCTTACGGCCGGCGAGCTTTTCATGGAAATCCGCAGGCTCCCCGGGGAAACCGAGCAGTATGCCCTGGAGGTCATTGCCAAGTCCGCCGGGCTGTTGGCTGTTTTCTATCCCATCGAGGACCGCTTCCTGACCATCGTGGAAGGAAGGCAGCGCCTGCCGGTGCTTCATGAAATGGATCAACGGGAAGGGCGACGGGAGAACAGGAAGCTGACCCTCTATGATCAGGAGACCTATGTGGTCACCTACCAAAAAAATGAGGAGGAGCCAGAGGTGTATCAGCTGGACGGGCCGGCCCACAACGAATTTTCCTCTTTTTTCTTTCTGCGGGCTCTTGGTTTCAGCGATGCCGCTGAAATCGTGGTGCCCACCTTTGCCGATAAAAAGCGGCATGAGGTTGTGGTTTCTCTTGAGGGCGGAGAGGAGATTGATACGGTGTTCGGCAGAAAAAAGACCGTCAAGGTTCAGCCCCATCTCAAATTCAAGGGGCTTTACGAAAAAGTTGGGGATCCGCTTATCTGGCTCACCGATGATGCGCGGCGCATTCCCGTCAGGATCGAGGCCAGGATCGTCATCGGCTCTCTCACTTCCCGGCTGGTGGAGTATCGTAGCGCCGATCTCTGCGCCAAGGCTACAGACAGCGGAGAAGAATCTCCCGCACCGTCTCGGGCGGATAGTGACTAAGCCGCCAGAGGCGCGCCTGCTCCCTGGTGTTTTCGCAGATGGCGGCAAGATCGCCGGCCGGAATGCCAAGCTCGCCCAGGGAAGTCGGGGCGCCGATTGAACCCAGCCATTCCTTGAAATGCCGTATTCCCGCCCGGGTCCGCTCTCTTTCCCCGGAAGCGGTGATGCCCAGCACTCTTGCGGCAAAAAGGGCGATGCGGGCAGGATTCCTCTCGGCCTGATAGGCCAAAAGACCCGGAAGCAGGGAGGCCAGACCGGCACCGTGGGGCACATCATAGAGAGCGCTCAAGGAGTGCTCGATCATGTGGCCGGGAAATTCGACCCTGCCAAGTCCCGCAGAACTCAGGCCGTTTAAGGCCAGACTGCTCGCCCACATGAGATTGGCGCGGGCCTGGTAGTCACCGGGGCTTGCCAGGGCCTGTCCGCAGCTTTCCATCAGGGTGCTGATCAGGCCTTCGCTGTAACGATCCTGCAGAGGAGTGAAGAGTTCTTCCCGGAAGAGGTAGAATTCGAGCAGATGGCAGATGGCATCCACGGCGCCGTTGGCGGTGGCCGCGGCCGGAAGGGTATAGGTGAGAGTCGGGTCGAGGATGGCGACCTTGGGAAAGAGATGCCTGTTGCCGATGCCGATCTTCTGCCGGGTCTCGCCATTGGAAAGGACCATGCCGCTGTTTGTTTCGGAGCCGGAGCCCGCCACGGTGGGAATGGCGATTACGGGCAGGGAGGTTTTGATGCTTTTCCTGCCTTTAAAAAAAAGCCAGACGTCATGCGCGACCGGCGTACCGGCGGCAATGGCTTTGGCGCAATCTATAACGCTTCCCCCACCCAGCGCGACAACGACCTCGACGCCTTCAGCCCGGGCCAGCTGGATTCCGGCCCGGGCCTGGGCAAGAAGCGGATTGGGCCTGACCCCGCCGTGTTCAACAACGCTGAGTCCTGCCGCCAGCAGGGACGCGAGCACTGCCTGCTGGCGGCCGTGGATTTTGCCGCTTTCCCTTCCGGAGACCAGCAGGGTCTTTTTGCCATGTGCGGCAACCTCCTGCCCGACCCGCGCGAGACAATCCCGCCCAAAGAGAATCCTGGTAGGGTTCTGGAAGACGAAGTCCCGCATCGACGCTGTTATTCCGAAGAAGAACCGGCAAAGACGCGGGTGAGGCGGACAAAATCCTCGATGCTCAGGCGCTCGGCCCGCGTCTCCGGCCTGATCCCCGCCCTCAGGAGGAGGGTGCCCATCTCTTCTTTGGCTATTTCGGGAAATTGCCCGGCGCTCAAGGCATTGCGCAGGGTCTTGCGCCGTTGCTGGAAGGCCGCGTTGACGACCCGCCGGAGCAGTGTTCCGTCATGGGCCGGCAGTTTGGCCACCCTGTCCGGTATCGGCGTAAAACTGATCCTCACCACCACCGAATCAACCTTTGGTCTGGGGTGGAACTGGCCAGGCCCGACCTGCATCAGGGTTTTCACCGTGGCGCAACCGGCAAGCAGCACCGAAAGAACCCCGTACTCCCTGGTCCCCACCGCGGCGGTAAGGCGCTGTCCCACCTCTTTCTGCAGCATCAGCACCGCCCAGGCAAGGTGGGCACGATTTTCGACCAGTTTGAAGAGGAGCGGGTTTGAGATGGAATAGGGCAGATTGGCGAGAATTTTCAAAGGGCCCCCGGTTTCCCTTGCCAGGGCCGGGAAATCAGCCTTGAGGAGATCCTGGTGCATCAGGGAGACATTGGCCGGCAGATCCTGCTGTTCCTGGTGATAGCTTATGATCCCGGCATCGAGTTCGATGCCGATGACCTGCCTGACCCGCTCGGCCAGCGGCAGGGTGAGCGAGCCAAGGCCGACCCCGAGTTCGATGGCGGTATCCGTGGCGGCAATGCCGGAAAGATCAATGATTTTTTCCGCGGTCTGGCGATGCACCAGGAAGTTCTGGCCAAGTTTTTTGCTGGGCGCAAGCCTGCGCTCGGCAAGGATTTTTCGGATTGGCGGATCGTTGCTCATGGGCGCGCCTCTCAGTTGAGGATATGTTTTTCCTGTTGTCTCTTCCGCAGGGTGGTGAAAAACCTCAGGGAGAGAAGGTAGCCGGCAATGGTGAAGGGGGTCGCGAGAAGGATGCCGCCCAAAAGCATGACCGCGACGGAGTCAAGGCCGAGCCGGCCTATGCTGGCAAGGATTTCCTGAAAATCGGCCCCGGAGTTGATGCGGACCAGCAGGCCCTTGATCCGCTCCCAGCTCAGATGGCCCGGCAGCAGCAGACTGCCGATGCGCCAGGAGAAATAGTACTGGGGCAGCATGGTGAGCGGATTGCTGATCACCACCGAGGCAATCAGGCCGGCGATGATGTTGCCGCGCAACAAGCCGGCCAGGCCGATGATAAGGACGGTATGCAGCGGCAAGGTCGGGGTGACTCCGACAAAGAGGCCGATGGCGACCCCGAGGGCCAGGGAATGGGGATCCCCCTGCAGGCGGAGAACCTTGAGGTAATAGTATCTGGCAAGACGTTGCGGCTTCATGGCCGGGATCGTTGCCAGGCCGGGCCGTAACTGTGCCGGCTGCCGGGGGTGCCTGGATGGATGAACTGGGAGCGCGAGTACGCATCCGTGTCCAGGGAGGTGGTGGCGCATTCGCCGAAGTGAAAATGGCCTGCCAGGGCGATCATCGCCGCATTGTCCGTGCAGAACTCGGGTGAGGGCATGAAAACCTTGAGGCCGTTTTCCGTTCCGCGCAGTTTCAGGTATTCGCGCAGTCTGGGATTGGCGGCGACACCGCCGGCCAGGGTGAGGTTGGCAATGCCGTGTCCCTGCGCCGCCCGGATCGCTTTTTCGGCAAGCACCTCAACCACGGCCTCCTGGAAGGAGGCGCAGATGTCTGCCGCGGAAAAGGGTTCCCCCTTCTGCTGAAGCTGATACACCTGGCCTGCCACCGCGGTTTTTAGACCGCTGAAGCTGAAGTCGAGGCTGTCCGCCTCCAGCCAGGCCCGCGGGAAGGAAAAAGCCCCCGGGTTTCCTTCCCTGGCCAGTCGGCTGATGGCAGGACCTCCCGGATAGGGAAGGCCCAGGATCTTGCCGACCTTGTCAAAGGCCTCGCCTGCCGCATCATCCCGGGTTCTGCCCAGGGGGATGAAGGTGAGGGCGTCCTGGACCAGAAAGAGGCTGGAGTGACCGCCGGAGGCGATCAGGGCGACGTAGGGGAATTCCGGTTTTTCTTCTTCCAGGAAGGGGGAGAGAAGATGGCCGACAATATGGTCGACGCCCACGTACGGGATTCCCTGCACAGCGGAAATGGTCTTTGCAAAGGAAAGACCGATGAGAAGGGAGCCGATCAGCCCGGGGCCCTGGGTAACGGCAATGCCTTCGATTTCGGCAAGGGAGACGCCCGCCTGCCGCAAGGCGGCTTCCACGACCGGATAAATATTTTCCAGGTGTTTGCGGGAGGCGAGTTCCGGGACCACGCCTCCATAGGCGCTGTGCAGGGCCACCTGGGAGTTGATCACGTTGCTCAACAGGGCGTGGCCGTCACGGAGCACGGCGGCGGCTGTCTCGTCGCAGGAACTTTCAATGCCGAGTATGAGCATGGGTGGATTTCTCGAATGGGCCACGTTAGGCAAGGAGAGTATGCAAAAAGCCTGTTGACGAAAGGAACGCGCCGGCGTACCTTAACAAACTCCTGCGAGAACGCGAAAAGTTGTGCGGTGAATGATTCATCCCGCCTATTTAGCAGGAATGCGCAAAAAAATCAAAGATTCCTCACCCCGAAGAAGATGACCACAACCAGCGGAGCAGCACCCATGGAGGCTCTATCCGGCCAGAATGCCGCCGGAGGACTGGAACGGTCCTTGCGGCAAAAAGAGGATATGCGTCTGACGGACACCTTTGCCCGTTCCATCAGCTACCTGCGTATCTCCTTGACCGACCATTGCAATCTCCGCTGTCTTTATTGCACGCCCCAGGAAGAACGTGACAAGCTGCAAAGCGGGGAGTTGCTCAGCTACGAGGAGCTGTTGCGGGTGGTGCGACTCGCCGTTTCCCTCGGCATCGAAAAGGTACGTCTCACCGGCGGCGAGCCTCTGGTGCGGCGGGATATCCTTTCGTTTATCAGGGAGATCGCCCGGATTCCGGGGCTGAACGATATCCGGCTTACCACCAATGGGGTTTTGCTGGCGGACCACGCCGAGGAGCTGCGACGGGCGGGGATCAGCAAGCTGAATATCAGCCTGGATACGCTCAAACCCGAGCGGTTTCAGGAGATTACCGGAGTAGACGCATTTGCCCGGGTGTGGGCCGGGATCATGAAGGCCCGCGCCCTGGGCTTTTCGCCGATCAAACTGAACATCGTCGCTTTAAAGGGGATCAATGATGATGAGTTCATCGATTTCGCCAGATTGACCCTGACGGAGCCGCTGCAGGTCCGTTTCATCGAATTCATGCCCATCGGCGCCTCATCGGTCTGGAACAGGGAAAAGTACATCAGCTCGCAGGCCATCATGGAGCTGCTGCGCCCGCTTGGCGAACTCGAACCGCAAGCCTCCAAACGGATGGACGGCCCGGCCCGCGTTTTCCGGCTGCCGGGGGCGGTGGGAAGTCTTGGCTTCATCAGCCCCATCAGCCATCATTTCTGTGACCGCTGCAACCGGCTGCGGCTTACCTCGGAAGGCAAGCTGCGCTCCTGCCTCCTCTCCGATCAGGAGACGGACCTCAAGGCCCGGTTGCGTGGCGGGGCCACGGATGATCAGCTCAGGGAGCTCATCGTGGCCACCATTTTAAACAAGCCCAAGGGCCACACCCTTTCAACGGAAGGGGGCAGCAACTGTCACGGCAAGATGTCGAGGATCGGCGGGTAGTCGCGGTAGAAAAGACATCGGGCCGATGTCTGACCGCAATGCGCGGGTCGGTACCATTGCCTGGCGAACCGAGACAGAAGAGATTTTTCACCCCGTCGCTGCCGGCTAATCGCTCACGCGCGGGTAGGAGCCCAGCCACTCGAAGTACGAGCAGATTCCCTTCAGTTTTCCGCAGCCCTCCCGGACAATGTCGTCCTCCATGTGTCCCAGCATATCGATGAAAAAGAGGTAGCGGCCAGGTTCATCCTTGACCGGGCGGGATTCGATTCTGGTCAGGTTGATGGAGCGCTGGGCGAGTATGGCCAGGGCCTCGTTCAAAGCGCCGGGACGATCCAGCAGCCCCACCAGGATCGATGTTTTATCCTTGCCGCTTTTGGAGGGGGAGTCCTTGCCGATCAGGAGGAAGCGGGTGGTGTTGCCCCGGTAGTCCTCAATGCCCTTGGCCACGGTCTGCAGCCGATAGGTTTTGATGGCAAGGGCGCTGGCGATCGCCGCGGTGCCCGGATCCTCGGTGGCCATCCTGGCGGCGACGCCGGTGCTGAATACGTCCTGGGTCGGGATGTTGGGCAGGTGCTTCTTCAGCCATTGCCGGCATTGGGCCAGGGGTTGCGCGTGGGAAACCACCAGCCTGATATCAGCCATCTCCCCGGACTGGTTGACCAGATTATGGACGATGGGGAGGTTCAGTTCCCCGCAGATTTTGACGTTGTATTTGATGAAGGAATCAAGCGTCGAGGTCACCGCGCCTTCGATGGAATTCTCCACCGGCACAATGCCGTACTCGGTGCGGCCTCTTTCCACCTCGATAAACGTATCCTCAATGGTTTCCATTGCCCGATAGATGGCCGCGTGGCCGAAATATTTCACCCCGGCCAGGTGGGAAAAGGTCGCCTCGGGACCAAGGTAGGCCACCTCCACCATCTTCTGGGAAAGGCGGCAGGTGGTGATGATTTCATGGAAGATGCTCAACAGGGCCTGCTCGGGGAAAAGGCCCTCGTTTTCGGCCAGCAGGCGGTCAAGAATCTCCCGCTCCCGCAGGGGATCCCATTTCGCCTTGTTTTTCATCGCCTTGAGTTCGCCTATTTTTCTTGCACACTGGAGGCGGTCTTTGAGGAGGCCTAACACCCGGCTGTCGATGGCATCAATCTGGCGGCGAACATCGGCCAGGGTAAGTTCTTTTTTCTTTTCCATAAGGAGATTGCGGTGTGGGGTTGGGGTTTCAGCTCAGCGCAGGGTTGTTGCCTGCCGCGAACGCTGATTTTTTGCCGTACGCATGCGAAAATAAGGAAAAGCCGCAAAACGGCGACATTGAGTCAGTGGCCCGCAACAGGGAAAACCGTTCCCGCGGACCTTGTCGCGACGCCACCATTTGTTAATCATATCCTGCCGGAAAATAAAAGGGAAAAGTGTTTGCCTAAGGGAGTTGAAATCATGACACGAAGCGAGGGGGAGGGTTATTAACTTCTTGCTTCTCTTGGAAGATAGAGTATCTTGAATTCATGAAAAATTCTGGGCTTTGCCGTGTTGTCACTGCAAGGCCCCTTTTATTCGAGGCAAATGAACGCCTTGGCAATTTGTCTTCCAGGCCGCGACCATGAAAGTTAAAAGCTGCATGCACAAAGACCTGATAACCATAGGCAAGAACGCCCTGCTTCAGGAGGCGGGTGTTTTGATGAAAAAGCATTCCATTCGTCATCTGCCTGTGGTTGAGGATGATCAGATGGTCGGTTTTATTACGGAAAGCGACTTGCGGCAATATTCCTTCCCTTCCCTGGAGAAGGATATCTATGTGCATGAGGTAATGGTCTTGAATCCCATTACCATCAATGTGAACGCCAGTATTGAAAGCGCGGCCCGACTGATTCACGATTATAAAATCGGCGGGCTGCCGGTGCTCGACAAGAAAAAACTGGTGGGGATCATCACCGCCATCGATCTGCTTTCCGCCTTCATCGACATGATGGGGCTGCTCCGCGCCTCGTCGCGGCTTGATGTGCTGGTTGCCAAAGGCAGCGGGGTCGAGGATGTGACAAGAATAATCAAAGAACATGGCTGCGAAATCATCAGTGTTGCGACGGAGAGCCACTCCTCACGCCGGAAACTCTACTGCTTCCGCCTGGAAAAAGGCGAAATCGACGAGGTGATTGAATCCCTTGAAGAGGCCGGACACAAGGTTGTTTCCGTGGTTGACTGAATTTTCGTTTCCACTGTTTTCCCCGATAAGGAGTTTCATTCATGACTGAATTCAAGGTTCAGAAAACATACGAAGAAATCAACGCCAGGATCAAGGCGGGCGAGGCCGTGGTTGTCACCGCCGAGGAGATGGTCGGCATCGTCAAGAAAAACGGAGCCGTTGAGGCGGCGAGAAAGGTGGACGTGGTCACCACCGGCACCTTTTCTCCCATGTGCTCCTCCGGGGCCTTTATCAATTTCGGCCATGCGAACCCGACCATCAAGGCCTGGCGGGCGTGGTTGAACAATGTGCCGGCCTATGCCGGGCTGGCCGCGGTTGACGTCTTTATCGGGGCGACCGAGCCGACGGAAGACGATCCTTTGAACAAGGTGTTTCCAGGTGAGTTTTTGTATGGCGGCGGGCATGTGCTTGAGGATCTTGTTGCCGGGAAGAAGGTACTTTTGAAGGCCATTGGCTACGGGACGGACTGCTATCCCAACAAAAACGTCGAGAAAGAGGTGACCCTGGCCGAGCTGCCCTACGCGCTGCTCGTCAATCCCCGCAACTGTTATCAGAATTACAACTGCGCCGTGAACCTTTCCGAGCGGACCATCTATTGCTACATGGGCACCCTCAAGCCCCACGGCAGGAACGCAACCTACTGCAGCGCCGGTGAATTAAGCCCCCTGATGAACGATCCCTTCTATAAGACCATCGGGCTTGGCACCAAGATTTTTCTGGGCGGCGGGGTCGGTTATGTGACCTGGCACGGCAGTCAGCATAACCCAAGGGCCATCCGCTCTGAAAACGGGACCACAAGAAGGCCGGCCGGGACCATGATGGTTCAGGGCGACCTGAAGCAGATGTCTTCCCGCTGGCTCAAGGGGGTGAGCATGCAGGGGTATGGCAGCTCGTTGGCGGTCGGCATCGGCGTTCCCATTCCCATCCTCAACGAGGAGATGGCCGCCTATACCGGTGTTTCCGATGCGGAAATCTTTACCCAGGTTGTTGATTATTCCTATGATTATTCCCATGGCGTGGCCCGCAACTACGGCGAGGTGAGCTACGCGCAGTTGAAGAGCGGCCAGATCGAGGTGAACGGGAAAATGGTGCCCACGGCCCCGCTTTCCAGCGTGGTGCGTGCCCGGGAGATTGCCGTGACCCTCAAGGATTGGATTGTCAGCGGGAAGTTCCTCCTGGAAAAGCCGATCCGCACCCTGCCCAGCGAGTAAGAACACTTTTTGCAGAGTAAATATAAAAAGCTCCAGACCATCCTCGCGCAACATGCCTCGGTTGCGGTTGCCTATTCCGGCGGCGTGGACAGCACTTTTCTTCTCCACACCGCCTGTGCGGTGCTGGGCCCCGGCAAGGTGACCGCCTTGCATGCCAAATCCCCCCTTCTTGCCCGGCAAGAGGCGGGACGGGTCAGCGTCGTCATCGAGACCCTTGGCTGCCAGGCAGCGTATTTCCAGGTAGATCCCTTCATCTGGCCGCAATTTGTCGCCAATCCCCCCAATCGCTGCTATCTCTGCAAAAAAAGGATTTATCAAACCATTCTGCGGAGCAGGATTCTCTCCGGTGGCGCGGTGCTGCTTGACGGCACCAACCATGATGATCTTCAGGAGTCCCGGCCGGGCCATGCCGCCATAGCCGAGTTGCGGGTGCAAACACCCCTTGCCGCCGCCGGGCTCACCAAAAAGGAAATTCGACGGCTCAGCCGTGAACACGGCCTTTCCACCTGGAATTCCTATTCCGCCTCCTGTTTCGCGACGCGAATCGCCCATGGTGAGCCCATAACCCCGGGAAAAATTTTGTTTGTCGCCAGCTGTGAATCATTTTTGGCAACGCTTGGCTTCAATGGCGTCCGGGTAAGGCTTTCCGGGCAGGTGGCCACCCTGGAGGTGGTGCGTGATGATCTTGACCGTGTTCAGGAAAAAGACGTAATTTCAATGATAAGCAATGAGTTTATGCGTTTGGGGGCAGGCCGGGTTCAGGTGAATCCCTGCGGAAGGCCCCCTCTTGACTTGTGACAAATATGTTATTTTTGGCCGGTTTTTAGGGGGGGCAATCAGCCGTTTTTTTCATATTTCATGGTACTTTTTGTTTGACAGCGCGGTTTTTTTGTTTGACAATCACATCACATGAGGCTAAATCCTCAGTAAGCAACTTACTTACGGCTTTGTAGAAGGCAGAGAATCTCTAAATTCACGAGGAGGAAGGAAAGGAAATGAACAAGAGTGAATTGGTCGAGAAAATGGCAAAGGCTGGCGGCATTAGCAAGGCAGCAGCTGAAAAGACCCTTGGTGGCATGCTCGACGCAGTTACCGCCGCATTGAAGAAGGGTGACAAGGTGACTTTGGTTGGTTTTGGTACCTTTTCCGTCGCCAAGAGGGCTGCTCGCCAGGGTCGCAATCCTCAGACCGGCAAGCCCATCACCATCAAGGCTCGTAAAGTTGCTCGCTTCAAGGCTGGCAGCAAACTTGCTGACACTGTAAAGTAATCTGATCAATTCAGACTCTTTACTGCAGTAAAAACAAAGGCAGGCATCCGCGGCGTGGGTGACTGCCTTCTTTTTTGTTGACGCCGGGAAATTCTCTGGTTACATATGGACCTCACTTATTTCCGACCGGAAGCGGTATCGGAAAAGAGGCGACCAAGACGATGTCGGGATGTGGCTCAGCCTGGTAGAGCACATGCTTCGGGAGCATGGGGTCGGAGGTTCGAATCCTCTCATCCCGACCAGAAAAATCAAGGGCTTGCGGGTTTTTCCGTGAGCCCTTTTTTTGTGGTTTGTCTGCACCTGATTACGCTGGGGGGGGGCACCCCCAGTTCCCGCCCTCTGCGGACCTGTTCTTTTCCGGTTTTGCCGGGGTCAGGCAGGCCTGTCGGCTGGAGTCTTACCGCTTACCGTGCAGGCGATTTCCCCCTGATGGAGGGTGATGGACAGCTCCTCGCCCATGTCAACCTCCGCCGCGCTTCGCACCACCGTTTCACCCCGCGTTTTTTTGACGATGGCATAGCCTCGGGCCAGGACGGCCAGAGGGCTTACCGCGTCAAGGATGCCGACGGCTCTTGCGAATCGGTTTTCACCGTCTGCCAAAAGGCGTTGCATGGCGCCCGTCATCTGCCTCTGCAGTTCCTGCACCCTGTATTGCTGATGATTGAGGCGCAGGGACGGATCCTGGCGGCAGAGGCGGTTGCGCATCCTTTCCAGGGAAAGTTCGTGGGCGTGGATCTGGCGCGAAAGTGCATATTGCAATGCGGCGGAAGCATGATCGGTGGCCAGGCGGAAATGGTCAAGCAGCGAGGTCGGATCCCCCAGAATCCTTCTTTGCGCCTGGACGGTGTGGCGCAGGGAGGAGAGCCTGTCTCTCATCGTTCTGGCGAGTTGCCTTGAGACGTTGCGGACCTGCGCCTGCAGCTGTGCCTGATTGGGGATTATCGCCTCAGCCGCTGCGGAAGGGGTTGGCGCCCGGAAGTCAGCCACGAAATCGGCGATGGTGAAATCGACCTCATGGCCGATGGCGGAGACGACGGGGATGGCGGAGTCGGCAATGGCTCTGGCCAACCGCTCTTCGTTGAAGGTCCACAGATCTTCCAGCGAGCCGCCGCCGCGGCAGAGAACGATGAGGTCGCTGCGGGGGCCCTGGTTGCAGAATTCGATGGCTGCGAGGATATCCTCAAGCGCGCCTTCTCCCTGAACCCTTACCGGTACGATTTCCAGGGGCAGCGAGGGGAACCGCTGGCCGGCTATCTTGAGAAAGTCATGCAGCGCCGCTCCTTGCGGAGAGGTGATCAGGGAGATTTTTTCGGGAAGCAGGGGCAGGAGCCTCTTCCGCTCCGGGGCAAAAAGCCCCTCTGACGCGAGCTTTTCCTTCAGCCGTTCAAAGGCGAGCTGCAGGGCGCCTGTCCCCTTGCCTTCCATGGTGTCGACAATGAGCTGGTACTCCCCCCTCGGCTCATACAGGGATATTCTCCCCCGGCACACCACCTCCATGCCGTCTTGTGGCTTGCAGGCGAGATAGCGCTGCTGGGTTTTGAAGAGCACGGCCTTGAGCTGCGCCGCCGCATCCTTGAGGGTGAAGTAGAGATGCCCTGAAAACGGGGTGCGCAGGTTGGAGATCTCGCCCACCACCGAGACAAAGGGGAATTGCACCTCCAGTACCCCGCGGATGGAGCGGGTGAGTTCGGTGACCGTCTGGATTCGTTCCTGGGTGTTCAATTGCATTTCAGATACCTAGCACAGGGGCGGGCAGGGAAACAAGGATTTTGTTTGCCCGGCCTCGGAGAGGCGTACCTGCGGTATCATCTGTAAATCACGGGTGATTTTTTTGCACCCACCATGTATAGTGTCTGAAAAACAGGGTCTATTTGCGAAAATAAGAAAAAGAGGATGAATGCATGTCTGACCAGGATACTTATTTTCAACAGGAAATACTGAACAAGCCGCTCCAGAAGCATGGTCTGCTTGAAGAGCTGAATCTGCCGCCCAAGGCGATCAAATTCATCCGGGAAAACCGCCGCAATCTCTTCATCGCTCTCTGCTGCCTGGTCGTCTCCATCCTGGCCTGGTCATCCTACACGCGCTATACGGCAAACCGGAACGACCGGGGGGCGGCGATGCTTGCCGAGGCCATGGCGCAGAATCTTCCGGAAAAGCGTCAAGAGCTTCTGAAACAGGTTCTCGCTGAATATGGGCGCACAGGTTCGGCAAAATGGGCCACGGTCGAACTGGGCCATCTTGCCTTTGAGTCGGGAAATTATGAGGAGGCGATCCGCAACTACCAGGAGGTGTTGCGCGATATTTCCGCGAAAAGCCCGTTGTTTCCCCTGGTGCAGCTGAATCTGGCCCAGGCCTATGAAAATAAAAAAATGCTGACCGAAGCTCTGGCCGCCTATCAGAAGCTTGCCGAGAAAAAAGGCTTTGCCGGCGAGGCGTATCTCGCCATGGCGCGGATTCATGAGGAGCAGGGCGCCCTGCCTCAGGCAAAGGAGATGTATCAGAAGGTGCTTGCCCTGGCGGAGACACCCGCTGCCAGCAAGGATCTGGTCCAGGCTAAACTTGACCGCCTGTGATCCGGGGCGTTTTGCGCAGTCTGGCAGGGCGGGGTGGGCCTGATGAGGATTATTGTCGAGCCGACTGAGATAACCGCGTGGGCGAACCAGGCCTTGCGGACAGGGAAGAGCATCGGCCTGGTGCCGACCATGGGCTACTTCCACGAGGGGCATCTCGCCTTGATGCGGCGGGCAAAAGAGTTGGCCGATCAGGTTGTGGTGAGCCTCTTCGTCAACCCGACTCAGTTCGCTCCTGGCGAGGATCTTGCCCGTTATCCAAGGGATTTCGTCAGGGACCGGCAACTTGCCGAGGCGCAGGGGGTGGATCTTCTTTTTGTCCCGGAAGTTTCCGGTATGTATTCCGAGGAAGCCAGGACCAGGGTGGTTGTTTCCGGTATCAGCCAAGGCCTGTGCGGCCGCAGCCGTCCCGGCCATTTCGAGGGGGTTGCCACGGTTGTCGCCAAGCTTTTTAATTTGGTAAAACCTCAGGTGGCCGTGTTCGGGGAAAAGGATTTCCAGCAACTGGCGGTTATCCGCAGGATGGTGGCGGATCTCAACTGGGACATCCGCATTGTCGGCCATCCCATTGTCCGCGAACCCGACGGGCTGGCAATGAGCTCAAGGAACTCTTACCTTTCTCCCGCGGAGCGGCGGAAGGCCCTCTGTCTGTATCAGGCCATATCCCATGCCCGCAAACGGTTGCGGGAAGGACTTTCCGAGGCAAAGGTGCTGCTCGCCGAGTTGCAGGAAATAATTTTGCGGCAGGAAGGGGTGGAAATAGATTATATCAGTTTCGTTTCCCCAGACGAGCTCACCCCGGTGGGTGTGCTGCAAGATGGAATTGTGCTCGCCATGGCCGTCAAGGTCGGCAAGACGCGGTTGATCGACAATGATACGCTCAAGGGGCCTGAGTCTTTGCCCTGAGGATTCGCGATCTTTGCTTTAAATTTCTCCCCAATCTCAAGAGACCGAAAATGCTGCGATATATGCTGAAATCCAAGTTGCACCGAGCCACGGTGACCGATGCCAACCTCAATTACGAGGGGAGCCTTACCGTGGACAAGACCCTGCTCAAGGAGGTGGATCTCTATCCTTCCGAGCGGGTGAAGATTTACAATGTCAATAACGGTGAACGTTTTGATACCTACATCATTGAAGGACCCGCGGATTCAGGGGTTATTGCCCTGAATGGCGCCGCCGCCAGAAAGGGCATGCCGGGAGACCTCATCATCATTGTCAGCTATGCCTTTTATACTCCCGAAGAGTTGCTTACCTATCAGCCCAAGATCGTTGTCCTTGACAAGGATAACCTCATCAAGAAGATCGTGCACACCGAGAAACTGCACCTCGAGTAAGGGGTGGCGCCTCTCCTTTGAAAAGAAATGATTTTACTGGTAGCAGCCACGGAAATGGAAGCAGCCCCCTTTCTTTCTCTCCGTAAGGGGGGAGGGGTGGAACTGCTTGTTTCCGGGGTGGGCCTTCTTGAAACCGCCGTCCGGCTCGGGCGGCGACTCTGCGAGGGCGGTGGCGATGTTTCCCTTGTCCTGAATTTCGGGGTGGCTGGCGCTTATCCTGGCGCGGGTGCGGAGATGCTTGACCTCTGCCTTGCCGAACAGGAGGTGTTGGGGGATTTCGGCATCTGTCATGGCGAGACCACCGAGCCTTTTGGCCATCATCTGGCAACGCGGGCGGTATTTTCCTTGTCTTCTTCCCATCTCGATCAGGCGGCGGATGTTCTGGCCGGCCACGGCTTTGCGGTGAAAAGGGGCGGCTTTGTCACGGTGCACGGAGCGAGCGCCACGGCCAGTCGTGGCCTTTCCCTGCAGAGGGCCCATGATGCCCTTTGTGAAAACATGGAAGGGGCGGCGGTGGCTCGGCTCTGTGCCGAGTTTTCAGTGCCCTGCCTTGAGTTGCGTGCGGTAAGCAACATGGTTGAAGACCGTAACCTGGCCAACTGGCAGCTCGCGGCGGCGAGCGAAAGATGCGCGGCCGCCGTTTCCGTGCTGCTTGCCGAACTGGCGATCAATTAGGCCCCGAGATTCCCCGTGACCAGCCCCCCGGAAAAACTCAGCATCGGCTTTTCTCCCTGCCCCAACGACACCTTTATCTTCCATGCCCTGATGCATGGCGAGACCGGCCTGACGTGGCCGGTCTTTGCCCCTGAAATTCTCGCCGACGTGGAAACCTTGAACGAGTGGGCCCTGGAGGGACGGCTGGATGTGAGCAAAATCTCCTTTCATGCCCTGGGGCATGTGCTTGACCGCTATGTGCTGCTCACCGCCGGCAGCGCCCTGGGACGTGGTTGCGGGCCGCTGCTGGTCTCCGGCCGTGGTTACGGCAGGGGGGAGGAACTTGGTGGGCTGAAGATCGCCATCCCCGGCCGTTATACCACGGCGGCATTGCTTCTGCGGATGTATGCCGGAGAGCCTCTTGAGACCACGGTGATGCGTTTCGACCGGATCATGCCCGCCATTGCCGCCGGTGTGGTGGATGCCGGGGTGATCATCCACGAGAGCCGCTTTACCTTTCAGGAACATGGTCTGCATCTCCTTCAGGATCTCGGGGTCTGGTGGGAGGAGGCGACCGGTCTTCCCATTCCCCTGGGCGGCATTGTCGCCAAGCGTTCATTGGGGAGCGAAAGGATCAGGGCCATTGACGCCTGCCTTCGGGCAAGCGTCAGGGCCGCTTTTGCCAGGCCGGAGCGCGGCATGCCCTACATCCGCCAACACGCCCAGGAGCTTGATGAGCAGGTTATCCGGGCCCATATCGGCCTTTATGTAAATCCCTTTTCCCTTGCTCTCGGGGAGGAGGGGCTGGCCGCGGTGCGGCAATTTCTGGCGAGAGGAAGGCAGGCTGCCCTCCTGCCCGACGATTTCAAGGATTTCCCCCTGAGCTGCGACGAGTTGTAGTCTCCTTGCCTGCAATGCGGCCCGGCCTGCCCGGGCTTTGGCTCGCTCTTTCCCGCCCTGGGCGAGAAACCTACTTGACAAGATATATATTCATAATATATTCCAGAGTTCCCTGTTTTTTTGAGGCTCGTCCTTCTTGATCTAGGCCGGTCTTCTTACTGGTAATCAATGCATACGTTTTAGATAGATTCGAGTTGAATTTAACGGTAAGGAATACAGTATGAAACTCACAGGTGCGCAGGCATTTATAAAATGTCTGGAAGAACATGGCGTGGAGGTTATCTTCGGGTATCCGGGCGGAGCAATCATCGATATTTACGATGAGTTGATGCAGAACGACAAAATCAAGCACGTTCTGACCCGTCACGAGCAGGCCGCGGTGCATGCCGCCGATGCCTATGGCAGGGTCAAGGGGGAAGTCGGCGTTGCCCTGGTGACCTCCGGCCCCGGCGCGACCAATGCGGTAACCGGCATTGCTTCCGCGTATATGGATTCCATTCCCATGGTGGTTTTTACCGGCCAGGTTCCCACCAAGCTGATCGGCAACGATGCCTTTCAGGAGGTGGACATCGTAGGCATCACCCGCCCCGTGACCAAACATAATTATCTGGTGAAGGATGCGGGCGAACTGGTGGCGGTCATCCGCGAGGCTTTCCACCTGGCCCGTACCGGCCGACCGGGTCCGGTTCTCGTCGATCTGCCCAAGGATGTCCTTGCCACGCGGATTGATTATCCCGAGGCGAAGCCCATCAAGATGCGTACCTACAAGCCGACCTACGAGCCGCATCCCGGTCAGATCGAAAAGGCCTGCCGGGCGATCCTGAAGGCGAAAAAGCCGGTCATCTATGCCGGCGGGGGCGTGATCCTCTCCAACGCCAACGAGGAGCTCACCGAACTCGCCAGAAAGCTTGATGCGCCGGTTACCATGACCCTCATGGGCCTGGGCGGTTTTCCGGGTACCGATGCTCTTTCCATGGGCATGCTCGGCATGCATGGCACCTATTTCGCAAACATGGCGGTGGCCAATTGCGATCTTCTGATCGCGGTGGGCGCCCGCTTTGACGACCGCGTTACCGGCCGGGTCGATGCCTTTGCCCCCCATGCGGAAATCATCCATATTGACATCGATCCCTCCTCCATCAGCAAGAACGTCAGGGTGGACATCCCCATTGTCGCCGATTGCAAGCATGCCCTCACCGCCATGAATGCCTGGTTCAACCGCTGCGAGGAGTTTAATGCCAAGGATGCCGCCGCGCAGCATAAGGCCTGGCACGAGCAGATCAAGGAATGGAAGAGCAAGCATCCCCTGGGATATGTCGAGGAAACCGGCGTTATCAAGCCTCAGTTCGTTATCCAGAAGCTTCATGAGCTGACCGGGGGGGATGCCATTATCACCACCGAGGTCGGCCAGAACCAGATGTGGGCTGCCCAGTTCTACCATTTCAACAAGCCGCGGCACTTCATGACCTCCGGCGGTCTGGGCGTGATGGGCTATGGGTTTCCCGCCGCCATTGGCGCGCAGATGGCGGCGCCCGGCAAGGTTGTCATCGACATTGCCGGTGACGGCAGCATCCAGATGAACATCCAGGAGCTGGCCACGGCCAGGCAGGAGCGGTTGCCGGTCAAGGTCGCCATCCTGAACAACGGCTACCTCGGCATGGTCCGGCAGTGGCAGGAGCTTTTCTACAACAAGAAATACTCCCAGACCGTCATGGAGGTTGCCCCTGATTTCGTCAAGGTTGCCGAGGCCTATGGCGCGGTCGGCCTGCGGGCGACCACGCCCAGCGAGGTGGAGCCTGTCATCAAAGAGGCATTACGAATCGACAACACGGTCTTCATGGACTTTGTCATTGCCCGGGAGGAAGGTGTGTATCCCATGGTTCCCGCTGGTAAGGCCACAACAGAGATGCTGTTGGTTTAAATTAGAACTTCGAGAAAGAGTAGGTTAACGCGATGAAACATACCATTTCTGTCCTGTTGCAAAACAAGCCCGGCGTGCTGTCCCGGGTTACCGGCCTTTTCAGTGGACGCGGCTTCAATATCGAGAGCCTGTCCGTCGCCCAGACCCTTGATCCTGAGGTTTCCTGCATGACCCTGGTGACCTCGGGCGACGACATGATCATAGAGCAGATCACCAAGCAGCTCCATAAGCTCATCGACGTCATCAAGGTCACCGACATGTGTGAGCATGAATACGTCGAGCGGGAAATGGCCCTGATCCGGGTGAAGGCCGAGGCGCATACCAGGGCCGAGGTGCTCAGGATCATCGACATTTTCCGCGGCAAGGTCATTGATGTCGGCCCGAAAAGTTATATCGTCGAGGTTACCGGCAAGGCGAGCAAACTGCAGGCTGTGATCGACATCCTGCGGCCCATCGGCATCCAGGAGATTGTCCGCTCCGGCGCCATCGCCATGACCAGGGCGAAAAAGTCGTAACGATCGCCTTTTTTTCAACGTTTTGCATGTGAATGAACTGACAGGCTGCCCGCCCCAATCCGGGCCGGCAGCCTGTCAGTTCATTTTTATATGGGCTCCGGATAACCCGGGCCTTCAAGTTCGCAACCCTCAGTGACGGGGAAGATATGAAAAGACCGCAAGTGCCGGTGGCCCTGGAAGGATATCCGTTCATCGGTTTTACGGCGTTGACGACGCTTGTTCTTGCCGTGCTTGGTCATGATTTGAGTGCTCTTTTCGCCCTTGCGCTGACGGGCTTTGTCCTTTACTTTTTCCGGGATCCGGAACGGATATTCCCCGAGGATGAGGATGTTCTCGTCTCGCCGGCGGATGGGAAAATAATTCTCATCGAGAAGGTTTTTGACGACAAGTTCGTGAAGGAGCATGTCTATAAGGTGAGCATCTTCATGAACGTCTTTAATGTGCATGTGAACCGGGCTCCCTACTCGGGCACCGTGACAAAGGTGCAGTATTTCCCTGGCCAGTTTTTTTCCGCCAATACCGAACGGGGTGCTCTTGAGAACGAGTCCTGCGCCCTGACCATCGAAACCAGGAACAACCGGAAAATGGCGGTGGTGCAGGTGGCCGGGCTCATTGCCCGTCGCATCGTCTGTTGGGCCGGCAAGGGGGATACCCTGGTGCGCGGGGAACGGTTTGGCCTGATCCGCTTCGGCTCCCGGGTTGACCTCTATCTGCCCCAGCAGGTGCAGCTCGAGGTCGCGGTCGGGCAGAAGGTGAAGGCCGGGGAGACCGTGCTCGGGTATCTGGCCTGAGTAGCCCGTGATAGTGCTTTATAAAAGAGGGCTTTTCCTCTAAAATGAAGCGTCCAACAAATTGTGCCGTGTTCACTGTTGTGTGGTAACGAGGAGAACCGTATGACAAAGCATCATAAGAACAAAAACGCAAGTCCCAACAAAAAAGGCAGGATTTCGCTGCTGCCGAGCATCCTCACCACCGCCAGCCTTTTCAGCGGCTTTTACGCCATTGTCTCCGCGATCAACGGTCAGTATCTCCATGCCGCGGTCGCCATCATTGTTTCCGGGGTATTTGACGGACTCGACGGGCGGGTTGCCCGGCTGACCGGCACCACCAGCAAATTCGGCATGGAGTATGACTCGCTCTGCGATCTGGTCGCCTTTGGCGTGGCTCCGGCCATCCTTGCCTATGAATGGGTGCTGCGGCCCTATGGCCGCTACGGCTGGCTGGCCGCCTTTCTCTACGTGGCCACCACGGCCCTGCGGCTTGCCCGCTTTAACACCCAGGACACCGGTTCGGCAAAAAACGAATTTACCGGCCTGCCTTGTCCGGCGGCGGGCGGCATGATCGCGACCTCCGTGATGTTTTGCGGGTTTTTCGATATTACCGGTTCCGTGAAGAGTATCGTCATGCTGGTGGCGGTCTACAGCCTTTCCTATCTCATGGTCAGTTCCGTCAAGTACCTGAGCTTCAAGCACCCGGAAACCGATCGGGCAAAGAAGTTTCAGGTTCTGGTCGGGCTTGTGCTGCTCATCATGGTCCTTGCCACCGAACCCCAGGTTACCCTCTTCGTCCTCGGCGCCACCTATGTTCTATCCGGACCGCTTGCGGCGGTGTATCATTTGCTGGTAAGGGACAAAAAAGTGGTTGAAGAGGAACAGGAAGACATGGTCTAGCCGTGTCCGCCCGGTCGCCAGGGTGGTTGGGCGCGGCTTTGGCCGTAAGGAGCGATAACGATGTCTGAAAAAATAGTCATCTTTGATACGACGCTGCGTGACGGGGAACAATCCCCCGGCGCCAGCATGAATATGCAGGAAAAGTACCGCCTGGCCCAGCAGCTGGTCAAGCTGAAGGTTGATGTCATAGAGGCGGGCTTTCCGGTTGCCTCGCCCGGTGATTTCGAGTGCGTGAAGAACATTGCCGAAAATATCAGGGGCGCCCAGATTGCCGGCCTTGCCCGCTGTAATGTCAAGGATATCGACACCGCCTGGCAGGCACTCAAGGGCGGGGAAAACCCGCGAATCCATACCTTTCTCGCCACTTCGGACATCCACCTGAAGCATAAGCTGAAGATGAACCGGGATCAGGTTCTGGAGCTGGCCGTTGCTTCCGTGCGGCATGCCGCCGGGTATACGAGCAACGTGGAGTTTTCGGCGGAAGATGCCTCGCGCAGCGATCTCGATTTTGTCTGCAAGGTCTTTGCCGCAGTCATTGAGGCGGGCGCCACCACCCTGAATTTCCCCGACACCACCGGCTATGCGCTGCCCGACGAATTCGGGCGGCAAATCAGCTATCTGATCGCCAATATCCCCAATATTCACAAGGCGGTATTGAGCGTGCACTGCCACAACGATCTGGGGCTGGCCGTGGCCAACTCCCTGGCCGCGGTGAACAGCGGGGCCAGGCAGGTGGAGAGCACCATCAACGGCCTCGGCGAACGGGCCGGCAACACGGCCATGGAAGAGTTTGTCATGGCGATTCGCACCCGGGGGGAACGGCTGCCTTTTTACACCGACATCGTCACCGAGCACATCTACCCGACCAGTCGTCTGGTGAGCACCATAACCGGCATGTCGGTGCAGCCCAACAAGGCCATTGTCGGCGCCAACGCCTTTGCCCATGAGTCCGGCATCCATCAGGACGGGGTGCTCAAGGAGCGCACCACCTATGAGATCATGAATCCGGCCGACGTGGGGATCTCTACTGGCAACATCGTGCTGGGCAAGCACTCCGGTCGCCATGCCCTCAAGGATCGTATCGCCGCCATGGGGTACAGCCTCAAGGAAGACGAGTTGAATCGGGTTTTCGCCCGCTTCAAGGAGGTTGCCGATGTAAAGAAGGAGATGTTTGACGAGGATCTGGAAGCGATCCTCATGGACGAGGTGCTGCGGATCACCGAGGCCTTCTCCCTGCAGCATCTCTGCGTGATGAGCGGCAGCAAGACCCTGCCCACCGCAGCGGTCAAACTGCTCATCGACGGCAAGGAGGTGGAAAAGGCCACCATCGGCATCGGTCCCATCGACGCCACCTTTCGCGCCATTGCCGAGCTGACCGGCACCAGGAGCAAACTCCTCTACTTTTCGGTAAGCTCCATCACCGGCGGCACCGATGCCCAGGGCGAGGTGCTGGTGCGCATCGAGGACGGGGGCAAGGTTGTGGTCGGCCAGGGCGCGGACCCGGATATCATCACCGCCGCTGCCAAGGCGTATCTCAATGGCTTGAACCGGCTGATGTTTTTGAAGAGAGAAAGCATGAGGCAGGGAGACTGAAACGCGCCTGTTTCGCGTGTCGCGTTTTTTCTGCTGATATTTATGAAATTGCCGGGCCTTGGGCCCGGCTTCTGAATTGAAGGATCTATGCAAATGAGTGCTGCGAACAGGAAGTTTAATGTAGCTGTTGCCGGAGCCACCGGTGCCGTGGGTGGCGCAATGCTTGACGTGTTGGCCAGAAAGGATTTCCCCCTGGGCGAGTTGCGCCTTCTCGCCTCGGAACGTTCCGTGGGCAAGAAGCTTGCCTTCCAGGGCCGGGAGATCGCGGTGCAGCAGTTGACCAAGGATGCCTTCAGCGGCATTGATATCGCCCTTTTTTCCGCCGGCGCCTCCCGCTCCCTGGAGTTCGCCCCGGCCGCCGCCGCCGCCGGCGCCGTGGTCGTGGACAATTCCAGCGCTTACCGTATGGACCCTGAGATTCCCCTGGTGGTTCCCGAGGTGAATCCCCATGCCATTGCCCAGTACAAGAAGCGGGGGATCATCGCCAATCCCAACTGCTCCACCATCCAGATGCTGGTGGCCTTGAAACCCATCCATGACAAGGTGCGCATCAAGCGCATCGTGGTTTCCACCTATCAGGCCGTCTCCGGCACCGGCGCCAAGGCCATTGAGGAGCTGGAAAAGCAGGTGCGCGACTATGTGGCCGGCAAGCCCATCGAGAAAAAGGTCTATCCCCACCAGATCGCCTTCAACTGCCTGCCGCAGATCGACAGCTTCCTTGATAACGGCTATACGAAGGAAGAGATGAAGATGGTCAACGAGACCCGCAAGATGTTTGAGGATCCGACCATCGGCGTCACCGCCACCACCGTGCGGGTTCCGGTATTTTACGGCCACTCCGAGGCGGTGAACATTGAAACCGAAAAGAAGATCTCCGCCGCCGAGGTGAAGGCGCTTCTGAAAGACGCCCCGGGTGTGAAGCTGGTGGACGAACCCACCTTGAGTCAGTATCCCATGGCCATTGACTGCGCCGGCAGGTTTGAAACCCTGGTCGGTCGCATCCGCGAGGATGAGTCCATCGCCAACGGCATCAACCTCTGGGTGGTGGCGGACAACATCCTGAAGGGCGCCGCCCTGAACGCCGTGCAGATCGCGGAAGTGCTCATCAAGGATTACCTGTAATCGGTTGTCGGTGAGCCGGCGGTGGCTGGTGGCTGAAAACGGTCGGGACGGATTTTTTTTAGCATTCCGCTACGGCGCGACCTCCACCGTGGCGACGTTATCGGGCACAGATCCCTTGGGTCTGTGCCTTTTTCCCTTTGGCTGGGAGACCATTATCATTGCGGATTATCGCGGGAAGCGCCAGGGGGCGGAAGCTGCAGGCGCCGGGAGACCGGTTCGGCAAGCTGATCCGCCCCACCTCGGACAGAGCCCGCGAGGCCCTTTTCAGCATCCTCGGCAGCCGGGTTGTGGGCGCCAAGGTACTGGATCTTTTCGCCGGCACCGGGGCTCTTGGCCTGGAGGCCTTGAGCCGTGGGGCAAGTCAGGCGGTTTTTGTCGATGGCCATCGGGAGGTGGTCGGGTTGATCGGCAAAAATATCGCTCTCTGCGGTTTTAGCGAGCGCGCGCTTGTGCTGCGGCGCGATTTGCGCAAGGGGCTTGCCTTCCTTGCCCTCGGCCTTGCCCCGGCAGGATTTGATCTGGTTTTTCTCGACCCGCCTTACGGCAAAAAACTTGGCCATGAGCTTCTGGCCGCTCTCTCGGGCGGGGAGCACCTCGCCGCCGAGGCAATCGTGGTTGTCGAGGACGGCGCGGGCGAACAATACCCTGACCAGGCAGGCTCTTTGTGCTGCTATGACCGGCGGCGTTACGGCGAGGCCTGTTTTTGGCTCTACCGCACCCAGGAGGCGGAGATCAGTGAGTAACTACGAACCGTTTGTTTCGGAAAAAACAACCGATTCAATCGCCGTTTATCCCGGCACCTTTGATCCCATCACCAACGGGCATCTCGATATCATCCACCGGGGCCTCAATCTTTTTGACCGCATCATCATTGCCATAGCCAGCAATCCCAGCAAAACCCCTCTTTTCACCCTGGAAGAGCGGCGGGCCATGATCCGCGACTGCTTCCCCTCCGACGAGACCCGCGTCAGCGTGGAAGATGTCTCCGGGCTCCTGGTGGATTTTGCCTACAAACGCGGGGCCAAGGCCATAATCAGGGGCTTGAGGGCGGTTTCGGATTTTGATTATGAGTTTCAGCTGGCCCTGATGAATCGTCGGATCGAGCGTGAGGTGGAAACGGTTTTTCTGATGACCGGGTTCCGCTGGATCTTCATCAGCTCAAGCATCATCAAGGACGCCGCCCGGCATGGCGGCGATGTGAGCGGCCTGGTTCCGGACCATGTCTGTGAAATGTTGCGTGCGCGGTATCTGACCCCGTAGCCAGGCGGTTCCGACTGGGTTCGCCCCTGTTTTGCCCGAAGAGAATTTACTTGCCGCGGTCATTTTTCGTCCCGCGTCCTTTTTCCGCGAATCTTTTGATTTTCCCTGACGGACCTGTTACTCTTCCCCTCGCTTTGGCCGCCAGGTGCTGGCCCTGCCGTTTTTAAAAACCATTGCCCTTGCCGGTGACAGCATGACGGAACGTAATGAGAACAATGGGGTAAGCAGACGTTTTGTCCTAGCCGAGTCCTGGACATGGCTGCGCTGGTTTGCCTGGGCGACGCTCATCTATCCCGTCTATCGGTTTCTTGCCTACCGGACTCCCAAGCAGCCCCGCTACGTCAAGGTCGACAAGGTGGTTCCCACGGGCGGGTTCGCTCTGGAGCATGATTTCATTCTCTTTGTGGATGAGACCGGCCCATGGGCTGTTTCCCGAAAATGCACCCACCTGGGCTGCCGGCTCAATTATCAGGACAAGGAAGGGATTCTGCTCTGCCCCTGTCATCAGAGCCGCTTCAGCAAGACCGGCGAACGGATCAGCGGTCCGGCCCGGAAAAATCTGCCTCGCTTTGCCGTGGCCAAACGGCAGGAAGGCAATGTTGACAAAGGCTACATCGTAACCCTTTGACAGCCCGTTGAAAAACGGGCCGTCAAAGGCAGAGGATGTGTCGGCGAATGTTGCCGGCACTGAAAGAGCCGGGAAATTCGTGAGGTCGGCCAAAGCCTTTTTGGGCCGGCCGGCAGTTGAGAAAGCCAGGGATGGTTTCAGCAACGGACTGTTGGATCACGGGAACGCATGGATATCCGCAATTTCATCACTGAAACCAGATGGGGGGCAAAGAGTCTTGTCGCTCTGTATGTTTCGGTATTGTCCGGCGTGGTCGTTGCCCTGCAGTATGATCCGGCCACTCCCTTTTTTTCCACCAGCACCCTGGAGGTGCTGGTGCCGTTCGGCCGCTTCTGGCGGGCATGCCATTTCTATTCAAGTCAGCTTTTTTTCCTCTGCCTTGTCCTGCATGTTTTCGCTGTCGTTCTGGCAAAGCAGGACGCCGGTTTGAAGCGGGCAAGATGGCTGCTGCTGATCGGTTCTCTGCCGCTGTCACTCTTGCTCCTGTTCAGCGGCTATGTTCTGCGTGCCGACGCCACCGGGGAGGCGGCCGGCGTTATTGCCGAGAATATCACCCTTGCCATTCCCTATCTGGGCAATCTTTTCAATTCACTTCTTTTCGCCATCGATGCCGAGGGGATGAAGCGGGTCTACGCCAATCATCTCATCGGCCTGGGGGTCTTCTGGGGGATCTGTTGCTGGGATCATCTGCGCCGTTACCGGGTGCGCATGCGGTCCCATGGGCTTTGGATCGCGGCCATGATTTTTTTCAGTTTTCTGGTGGCTGCCCCCATGGAGCCGGCCCGCCTCGGCGTCTTCCACATCCAGGGGCCTTGGTTTTTCCTGGGGTTGCAGGAACTGCTGCGCTATATTCAACCGTTCTGGGCAGGGGTGGTTTTTCCCTCTCTGCTCATCGCGGCCCTGGCGGCGGTGGTGATCCCGTCCTGGCGCGGGCGGGCACTGTTGGTCGTCTCGGGCTGGTGCGGTCTGTATCTGATTCTCTCCGTCATCAGCGCCATGCGCTGAGAGGAGGAGGGGCAACGCTCTTTCAGGGCATCAGGGCAACGGCAGGCTGACGCGGAAACGTACGCCCTGTGGAGCGAGAGGGGTGTAGTCGATCCGGCCGCCATGGCTTTCCACGATTTGACGGACTATGGCAAGGCCAAGACCAGTGCCGTTTTCCCTGGTGGTGAAGAATGGGGCGAAGATCTTTTCCCGGATGGCATCCGGGATGCCGTGGCCATTGTCTTCAACCTGCAGAATGATCGCCTCTTCGCCATGCACAGCACCGGGCATGCTTTTCTCCTCGGCCCGAATCACGATTCTGCCGGCCGTGGTTCTCCGGCAGGCGTTGGCGCTGTTGGTGAGGAGGTTGAGGAGAACCTGCCTTACCAGCTGAGGGTCTGCCCAGCATTCGAGGCTTGCGGGGATATCGACAAAAACGGTGAGATCCTCATTCCAGGCCGGGTTCTGGCTTAAGGTTTCCATGGCCTCATTGGCCAGGTCCCGCAAGGAAAACCATTCCTTTTCCGGGATCACCGGTTTTGAAAAGAGGAGAAATTCGTGAATGGTTTCCTCAAGTCTGTCGCATTCGCGGATGATGATGTTGAAAAGACGCCGGTTTGCTGATAGTTCGTTAAAGTCCTTTTCAAGAAGCTGCGCAGCCCCCGAGATCGCGGCCAGGGGATTTCTGAGTTCGTGGGCGATCCCGGCCGCCATTTCGCCGATGGTGGCCATTTTCGCCGATTGCTGCACCTTGGCTTCCATTTTCTTTATCTGACTCAGATCCTGCAGGGTATAGACCTTGCAATCATCGCAATCGTCCGGAGTGTTGAGCTTTGCCCAGGAATAGCCCACCGGAATGGTTTCGCCGTCTTTTTTCGTCAGCATCGCCATGGGCCGGGAATTTTCCTGCGGTGATTGGGTAAGGTCCGGAAACCGTACGGAAATATCCTCGCCTATTGCCTCGCCGGCGGAATAGCCGGTGATCACTTCCGCGGCGTGGTTGAAGGAGGTGATGCGGTTGTTCGCTCCGATTGTGATGATGCCGGTGTTGATATCGTCAAAAATCTGTTTGTAGAGAAAGGAAAGACGGTCGTAATCAGAGGCGGTCTGGAAGAGTTGCGCCTCGGCTTTTTGCAGGCGGGCGGAGAGCATGGTGCTCAGGATGGCGACCAGGAAAAAGGTGAGCCCGTGAATGGCGAAATAGTGGAGGACAACCTGCATGTTGAGCAGGGGGGTGGCTTCTGGTGGCAGGTATCTGGGGACAAGGCCGTGATACTCGACAAGCAGGAGTCCGCCGTAGGTAAGGGTGGTGATTACGGCAAAGAGCATGCCGCCCTGCCGGAACAGCATGAAGGCGCCCATGACAATGGGGAAGAAGTAGACCACGCTGAAGACGGATTGGCTGCCGCCGGTAAAAAAGACCAGCAGGGTGACCAGCAGGGTGTCGACCAGGATCTGCAGGTAGCCGAACCGGCTGTAGCAGGAAATTTTTCTGAGAAGCAGGGCTGAAGCGATGGTGAACAGATAGAGGCCGGCAATGAAATAGGTTATGTAATGGATGGCCGGCAGCAGTATCGCGGACCCTTCCGACTGGAGAAGGACGCTGGAGCCAAGCATGAGGGAGAGAAAGAGAACCCTGAGAAAGAGCAGCCATTGGATCTGCTTTTTCAGATGATCGTTGGCTGCCGGGCTGCCGGTGCGGGGACAAAGAGATTTCAGCACTTCAGTGCCCGTGCGGGATGGAGTCAGGGGGATAGCCGGCCTGAGCGAAGCCGGAACGGAGATGCATTGGGCAGAAGGCGGGCATCAGATATTGTATTTTTTTACCTTGTAGCGGAAAGAACGGAAGCTCATTTTAAGAAGCTCGGCCGCCCGCATCTTCGAGTTGTTCGTCCTGGCCAGTGCTTTGGCAATCAAGCGTTTTTCAATATCAATAACATACTGCTCAAGGCCGATGTCAAAGGCGACGTCATCGTTGGCCTCCGAATAGTCGCCTGCTGAATCGCCTTCGGCGCGCAGGCTTTTGCCCTTGCGGTGCATGGAAAGGGTCAGGCTTTCCGGCAGAATGATGTTTGACGCCTCCAGGGCCACCCCGCGCTCGATGATGTTTTCAAGTTCCCGGACATTGCCGGGAAAATCATAGCCCATGAGGACTTCCATGGCATAGGTTGAGATCTGCTGCACCTCCTTGCCGAAAAGCCTCGCATATTTTTCCAGGAAATGGTTCACGAGCAGCGGCACGTCCCCTTTGCGTTCACGCAGGGGCGGCATTCTGATCGGCACCACGGCCAGGCGATAAAACAGATCTTCCCGGAATCTGCCGGCCATGACCTCTTCTTCCAGGTTTTTGTTGGTGGCGGAAATGATCCGGACATTGACCTTGATGTTTTCCGTGCCGCCAACCCGTTTGAATTCACGTTCCTGGAGAACGCGCAGCAGTTTTGTCTGGATGAGGGGGTTGAGTTCGCCGATTTCGTCGAGAAAGGCACTGCCGTTGTTGGCCAGCTCAAAGAGACCGGTCTTGTTGGCGATGGCGCCGGTGAAGGCGCCCTTGGCATGGCCGAACAGTTCCGACTCGATGAGGTTTTCCGGAATGGCGCTGCAGGTGATGGGCACAAAGCTGTTTTGCGCCACGTTGCTGTGGTTGTGGATGGCCCTGGCAACCAGTTCCTTGCCGGTGCCGGATTCGCCATAGATGAGGACGTTTGCCGGGGTCGGGGCGATGCGCCTGATCAGATCGTAGATCTTGAGCATCTCCGGGCTTGCGCCGATGATGCCCTCGAAGGTGGCGCCGTTTTTGTCAAGGGGAGTCACTTGCCTGCTGCCCAGGGCGGCGTCGATGACGCCCAGTATGTCATCGACCTTGAAAGGCTTGGTGATGTAATCATAGGCGCCATTCTTCATGGCCAGGACGGCATCTTCCGGCGAGGCGTAGGCGGTGATCAGAACAACCGGGATGTTGATGTCGTTTTCCTTGATGTGTTCCAGCAGGGCAAGGCCGTTGAGGTCCGGCATGCGGATATCCGAAATAACCAGAGCAAAGGACTGTTTCGCAAGCTGCTGCAGGGCCTCGGCGCCGCTTGCCGCGGTGGTGATCGTAAAACCCTCCTTTTCGAGAAGGATTTTGAGAAACTCCCGCATGCTCGGTTCGTCATCGACAATGAGAATCGCGGACATTGACACTCCATGTGTACGGATCAGGCTGGTTAATTGGTATGACGCGTTCTGAATCGCTCCTGCAACAGTCGGTCTGTTAACGGGCTGTTGGCGGTTGATGCTAGGTCATAATAACAAAAAACGCGCAGGTTGCCCTACGCGTTTTTTGTTATTGTTATGAAGACGGTTATTTTTTTTGCGTTGCCCAAGGCCTCAATGGTCAACGGCACTGCCGGCGCCACGGGGGAAGCGGATGCTCTCCACCAGATCCTGGACTTCCTGGGGCGGCGGGGAGGTGAGGCGGGAGACGATCAGGGTTATCAGGAAGTTGAGCACCATGCCCACCGTGCCGATGCCTTCGGCGCTGATGTTCATGAACCAGGCGCTGCCGCCCATGAACTTGATGTTGACGATGTAGAAGAAGGTGAAGCAGATACCGATGACCATGCCGGCGATGGCGCCTTCCCGGTTGGTGCGCTTGTCAAAGATGCCAAGCACGATGATGGGGAAGAAGGACGAGGCTGCGAGACCAAAGGCAAAGGCCACCACCTGGGCGACAAAGCCCGGGGGGTTGATGCCGAAATAGCCGGCGATGCAGACCGCGATGCCGATCATCACCCGGCCGACGGTGAGGCGCTGGGCCTCGGTGGCCTGCCGGTTGATCATCCGGTAGTAGAGGTCATGGGAAATCGAGGAGGAAATGACCAGAAGCAGGCCTGAGGCGGTGGACAGGGCCGCGGCCAGACCGCCCGCCGCAACCAGGGCGATAACCCAGGGAGGCAGATTGGCGATTTCCGGGTTGGCCAGGACGATGATGTCGTTGTCGATATACACCTCGTTGGCCTCCGCAGTCAGCTCGTTGGTGACAAGTTTCTGGCCGAAGGGCCCCGGCTCATTGGCGAACTTGGGCTTGTCCTTGAAGGCCGCACCCTTGCTGTACTGGATGATGCCGTCGTTATTCTTGTCCGCCCAGGCAAAGAGGCCGGTTTTTTCCCAGTTCTTCACCCAGCTCGGCGCATCGGCATAGGCGGTGTTGTTGATGGTATTGATCATGTTGTAGCGGGCAAAGGAGGCCACGGCCGGCGCGGTGGTGTAAAGCAGGGCGATGAAGAGCAGGGCGTAGCCGGCGGAAAGCCGGGCGCCGCGCACGCTGGGCACCGTGTAGAAGCGGATGATGACGTGGGGCAGGCCCGCGGTGCCCACCATGAGCGCCATGGTGATGCAGAAGACGTCAAGCATGGATTTGCTGCCCTTGGTGTAGGCGGCAAAACCGAGGTCCGTGTTCAGGGTGTTGATGGTGTCCAGCAGGTATTTGCCGGCATTGACGCCTTCGCTGATGGTGCCGCCGAAGCCGAGCTGCGGGATGGGGTTGCCGGTGATCTTCAGCGAAATGGCGATGGCCGGGATCAGGTAAGCGACAATGAGCACCAGATACTGGGCAACCTGGGTGTAGGTGATGCCCTTCATGCCGCCAAGCGCCGCATAGAAGAAGACGATGGCCATGCCGATGAGTACGCCGGTGTTGACGTCCACCTCAAGAAAACGGGAAAAAACAATGCCGACGCCGCGCATCTGGCCGGCGACATAGGTGAAGGAGACAAAGATCGCGCACATCAGGGCCACGAAGCGGGCCACATTTGAATAGTAGCGGTCGCCGACAAAGTCGGGCACGGTGAATTTGCCGAACTTGCGAAGATACGGCGCCAAAAGCAGGGCCAGGAGGACGTAGCCGCCGGTCCAGCCGAGCAGGTAGATGGAGCCGTCATAGCCCAGAAACGAGATCATGCCGGCCATGGAGATGAATGAAGCCGCGCTCATCCAGTCCGCCGCGGTGGCCATGCCGTTGGCCAGCGGAGAAACACCGCCGCCGGCAACGTAAAAGCCCTTGGTTGTTTTCACCCGGGAAACCCAGGCAATGGTCAGGTAGAGGGCAAAGGTTATCCCCACCATGATATAGGTCCATGTCAGAATCGACATAATTCCAATCTCCTTCTCTTTATAAGTGTATGGTTGAAAACAAAAGAGGGCTTCTGTCCTGCCGGTTATTCATGCACGTCATATTCCCTGTCCAGCTTCTGCATGAGCAGGTAGTAGACAAAGATCAGGACCACGAAGACATAGATTGCCCCTTGCTGGGCGAACCAGAAGCCGAGCGGGAATCCGCCGAGCCTGATGGCGTTGAGCTGTTCCGCGAACAGCATGCCGCAGCCATAGGAAACCACCGCCCAGATGGACAGCAGAACCACCATGTACGTCAGATTTGTCTTCCAATACTGTGCCAACGATTTTTTTTCCATCTACTTCCTCCTTCAGAGTTTCGCACAAACTCGTGTTGTGTGTTGATGCGCATGCTTCCCGGGCATGCGCATATCCTCTGTCTCATTCTCCCCGCCCACCGAATGAGTACATATACCCAGGGTACTACTACCGACACGCCACTTTAGCAGAATAATTTAAAAAGACAACAGCAAAAAACGTCCTCCCGGGAGGGTGATGCATGGTGAGGATCAGAAGGGGAAAAGCAGAGTGGGAAGTATGCGCGACCGCTCACCGTCGAGCGGAAGACAACCCATGGCCGGGAGCCGATGCCTCAGTCCGTTGCAGAAGTCAGGGACGGTTTTTGGATAACGGACTGTCAGAGGATCCAGCGCCAATTTTGCCCGGCGTTGAAGAGATCCTTGAGGGTGACGATCCCCTGGTTCCGCATTTTTTTGACAAGATACAGAAAGAGGTAGGCGGTCTGCATGGCGTCCTCCAGGGCATCATGTTTGCCGAAGGCCGGCAGGCCGTATTCCTTGCCGAGGTCCGAGAGATTGTAGGAGACATTCATGTCAAAGCGGTCATGGTAACTTTCCCAGGTCATTTCCTTGTATGCCTGGGCCAGGCGCAGGGTGTCGAGGCAGGGGTTGTGGAGAGCCGCGCCGAATATCCGCTTGGCGGCACGGTTCACAAAGGAGGTGTCCAGCCCCACATAATGACCGACCAGAAATGCCTTGCCGCAAAATTCGACGAACCGGGGCAGGGTTTTCTCCAGAGTCGGTGCGCTTTCAAGCTGCTGCGGGGTAATGCGGTGGATGAGGGTGCTGTTTTTGGGAAGATGATTCTGGGGCTTCAGAAAGGCCTGGAAGGTCTCGCCGACCATGATCCGCAGGTTTTTGATCCGCACGGCGCCGATGGAAACAATCTCATCCTTTTTGGGGTTGAGACCGGTGAGTTCGGTGTCGAAAACCACGAATTCGTATTGCTCCAAGGGCTGACCCTGGTCGAGATCCTTGAAATAGGCCAGATTTTTCACAAAGGAGGGGTGCTGTTTTCGGGAAAGCTTTTCAGACAAGGCTTTTAGAAACATGGGACCCCCATTGCCGGTTCAGTATGTGCAGGCTCAGTCTCATGCTTCGCCCAGGCGGAATTCCTGCTTGATGTAGCTCTGGATGCGGCGGACTACCTCGAAGGATTCCTTGAGGGTCTGCTTTTCCAGGTCTGAGAGGTCGGCGGGATTGATGAAGTTGTCCGGGTTCTTGTTGTCTTCCAGCATCTGCATCTGATGAATAAGTCGCAGTTGCATGAGAAACTCATAGGCCTCGACAGCCTGGCCATGCAACTCTTTCGAGATATGGTGCCCTTCGGCGAGCAGTTGCAGGCGGCCCAAGGTATTGCTTTCCTTGATCCCGCACTTCAACGACATCAGCCGGGCGAAATCGACAAAGGGAACAAGCCCCTTGGTTTTCAGGTCCAGCAGGTTTTTGTGGGCGCCATCCTTTTCCACGATCAGGTTGCGGAAAAAGGATAGGGGGGGCCTGGCTTCCAGGCAGTCCTTGGCAAGATGCATGAGAAATATTTCCTTTTTGCGGGCCTGTTCCGCCAGATGTTGCCTGAGTTCGTGCGCCAGGCCGGGCGTTCCGTAGCCGCCCCGGAAGTCGAAAAAGATGGTGGAGTGCAACACGTCCTTGGGTTCAGGGGTGACGAGCCAGTTGTCAAAGCAGCGTTTCCAGAGACGGGCCGGTTGCCGCCATTTGGGGTTTGAGGCCATGATCTCGCCCGGGCAGCGGGGGTAGCCACAGGCAACCAGATGCTCGATCGCCTTTTCGGCAAGCAGTTTGAAGTAGGTTTCCGCCTCCTGGGCCTGCTTTTCGTTCTCCGGGTCGGCATAGATGAGGGCATTGTCCTGATCGGTCTTAAAGGTCTGCTCCCGGCGGCCTTCGCTGCCCATGAGCAGCCAGCAGAAGGGCAGCGGCGGCGGGCCGATCTCGGCAATGAGCAGGGTGAGGATGCGGTCGAGGATATGATCGTTCAGAATGGTGATCATCCTGGTGATGTTGTTCGCCTTGGCCCCTTCCTCGATGAGGGAGCGGATCACCTGGGGTACTTTCCGGGAGAGGCTGTACAGCCCTTCGATCTTGCGCTGGGCCACGATTTCCCGGAAAAGATAGAGCGGCGATGTCCCTTGCAGGAGCATGATGTCGTGGGTGGTTACCACGCCGACGATTTTTTCCTGCTGTTCCACGGCCAGATGGTGAATGCGCTGTCGCATCATTTTCAGCATGGCGTCGAAGCAGACTGCCTGGGAAGGGATGGTCTCCACCGGGCTTGCCATGATTTTGGCCACGGGGGTCTGATAATCAAGGCCGGCGGCCACCACCTTGGTGCGGAGATCCTTGTCCGTGATGATACCGACGATCTTTCCGTTCGCATCCTGGACCAGGAGGGAGCCGATGTGCAGGTCCGCCATGCGGAGAGCCGCGTTTTGCACCGTGTCGTCGGTTGCGATGGTGTATAGACTTTTGCCCTTGATGGTTTCTCCGACCTGGGCGGAAAAGAGGTAGAGGGCGCTTTCCGTCCTCGGATTGACCCTGTGCCGCCTCAGTTCCGCGTAAGCGGTGTTCACCAGTTTTTCCGACATGCTGCGCAGGAAGTAATGGGTGACCTTGGGGCAGGACTGGATCAGGGTGAGAAAGGCTTCCTTGGCAAAGAGGAAGCAGAAGGTGTCCTCCACGGTTTCCACATTGAGGTTGGCTTTCGTGTTCTGGATGATGGGCAGGGCGCCAAAATATTCACCTTCTCCCCGGAAATCCTTCAAGGTTACGGTGCTCTCTTCATCCTTCAGATATATCTTCACCCCGCCTTTCTGGATGAGATAGAAATGGTTCACTTCGGTTTTTTCCTGCCTGAAGATCATGGTTCCCTTCGGGAAAAAATCGATGATGCAGTGTCTGGCAAGGTGGGTGAGGGTGGCGGGATCGAGTTCGTTGAAGGGCAGGGTCTTGGTGAGAAAGGAAAGAACAATCTCAGGAGCAACGGCATGGGCATCATCGGCGGTGGGGCTCATAAATCCTCATGGTATAGGTATAAGTTCGCATCTGTCTTAATGAAGTACACAACTCCCTGGGCCCGGTCAAGGGGGAAAGAAGATGCCCGGGGCTGTCCGGTTTTGGGGGAGAGGCAAGAGCGACGGGAATTCCGTGCGTAAATTCCGCTGACAGTCCGTTGAAAAAGCCGTCCCTGGCTGTTTCAACCATCGGGGGAGGCCAACGACGCTTCGGTCAGCCTCCCGGATTCTCTGGCTCTTACAGAGCCGGCGAAATCGGGCGACACATCCTGTGCCGTGAAGGCGCTCCGGCCCGAGCCGGGCATTTTCACCGAACGTGCCATGGCGGATCAGGTTTTGGCGGCGCAGTGGTTCTCTTGGTGGCAGGACAAAAAAGACATGGCGGCAACATGGTTGTTAATTTTCGATGGTGATTTCCTTGCCGAGTTTTTCCACGGTCTTGCTGCCGATTCCCTTGACCTTTGTCAGGTCGGCGGTCGAGGCAAAGGAGCCGTGCTGGGTTCGATAGTCGACTATGGCCTGGGCCTTGGCCGGCCCGATGCCGTTCAGTTTGGCGATTTCATTGACAGTCGCGGTGTTGATGTTGACTGCGGCAACCGCGGCGGTTGCCATGAGCAGAACTGCGCAGAGTGCGGAGAATAGAAATTTACGCATGCTTACCTCCTGATTTATGTAGTGCGTTGCCGCCATGTCTCTGACCTTGCGTTGCGCTGCCGGGCTTGTGATTTCCACAGGTTGCCCGGAGTACCGATCCCTGCTGGGCGAGGGTGTGAATTTCAGATCGAGGGTATCATTGGGATAGGCTTTGTGTCAAGGGAAAGTTAGGTGCTCTGTTTTTATTCCGGCAAATCTCCCAGAAAAGTCGTGACGATTCACGTGCGATCCGCGCGAACGGTAAGCGTCATCCTGGGAACGTTGGGGAGCGTTGTCCCGGACAGACTTTACGCGATAGGATTTCCCGCTTGACATGGTGTCCGTATAGCAGGTAAATGTCTATGTTTTCCAATTTTGGAAAATTTCCTACGAATTCCCCAAGGCGCCAAAAAAAGTATGGATCAACAGACGGAAAATTTCCACCCGGAACAAGGTCGGCGTCCTCATTGCGATGACGAGATCGATCTGATGGATCTGGTCGATGTGGTTGTGCGCAAAAAGATGCTTGTCGTTTTCATCACCTCTTTCGTGACCCTGGTCGCCCTTGGTTACTCGCTGTTTTCCCCGGATCGTTACTGGGTCGAGATGACAGTTACCCCGGTTTCGGAACGGGTTCTGCAGCAGATCAACGTCAATGTCGACAGTAAATTCAAGTTCAGCTCCGACGAGGTGTTCAAATTGTTTTTGGATACCTTTCAGGGTTTGAAAAACTCACCCGACGCAAAGGAGCGACTCGGCGCCTTGACCCCGGAGGAGATCGGAATGCTTGGGGGGATCAGCTTTGAGCTTCCCGGCAAGAGAGATCCTGCTGGCGTGGTCAAGCTCGTCATGGTTGGGCAGGATCCCAAGGCCCTCTCCCAGGTTCTCAGCAAATATGTTGATGCCGCGAACAGGCTCACCGCGGAAAAGATCGGCGGCCAGTTGGCTTTGTTGCGGAACACTGAAATGGCACGATTGAGCGCGGAAATCGAAGAGGACAAGACAAATCTGCTGTACTGGCAGCAGGTGCGCTTGCAGAATATGCGGGACGCGCTCCTGGTCGCGCGCAGGGCAGGGATCAAAACAATGCCGGATGTTTTGCCGGAAAAGTACCAATTGTTCATGCTTGGCGAAAAGATCCTGCTTGCGGAAGTCCAGTCGTTGCAGGAGAAAATTCAAAAGGGGGACATCGTGGCCACCACTGTTTTGGATGATGGCGACGCCCTGTTCCTGCAGGGAGGGATTCTGAAGAAACAACTCAGACTCAAATCTCTGCAGAACGCGAAATATGAACCGACCATTGCACCGCTGGTGGATGCAGAGAATGCGTCCTCCCAGTCGCGATCGCTCAAACCGTCCACTGCAAAGGTTGTGTTGCTTGCCTTTGTCGTCGCGTTTTTGTGCAGTATTTTCGCCGTGTTTGTCGTGAGTTTTTTTGAATCCCTTGCTTTGCGGAAAAATGATGCCTGCAAGCAATAAAATTTTTCCGGTGATCCTGGCCGGAGGATCCGGCACCCGCCTCTGGCCTCTCTCCCGCGAGCAGTACCCGAAGCAGCTTCTTGCCCTGGTCAATGAAAAAACCATGCTGCAGAATACTCTGCAGCGTGTGCTTGAGATCGAGGGGGTTGACCGGCCCGTGGTGGTCTGCACCGAAGAGCACCGTTTCCTGGTCGCGGAGCAGGTTCGTGACCTGGGGATTGAAGCCACCATTCTTATCGAGCCGGTCGGTCGTGATACCGCTCCTGCCGTGGCCGCGGCTGCCCATGAAGTGCTGACCCGAGACAGGGAGGCGGTTCTGCTTGTCCTGCCGGCCGACCATGTCATCGGTGACACAGGCAAATTCGCGGCGGCGGTGCGACAGGGCCTGGCCCACACCGGCGAGGGAAATCTCGTTACCTTCGGCATTGTTCCCAACTTCCCCCACACGGGATACGGGTACATCAAAAAAGGCGCGGCAATCGAAGAAGGGCAGGGTGATGGTCGCGCCTTTGTCGTGGAAAGATTTGTCGAGAAACCTTCCCTTGAAAAGGCGCGGCAATACGTGGGTGATGGGTATCTGTGGAACAGCGGCATGTTTCTTTTTACCGCCGCCGGTTACCTGGCCCGGTTGCAGAACCTTGAACCGCAGATGGCCTCATCTGTCAGTCAGGCATATGCCGAAAGAAAGAATGATCTTGATTTTGTCCGCCTGGCTGCCGGACCTTTTGCCGAAAGCCCGGCCAATTCCATTGACTATGCGGTTATGGAAAAAACAGACAACAAGATCGTTGTCCCCCTTACCTGCGACTGGAATGACGTGGGTTCATGGGAGGCACTCTGGGAGATCGGCGCCAAGGATGACAAGGGTAATATCTTTGTCGGCAACGTGCTGGCCGAGGATGTGACGGATTCCTATATCCATGCCGGTGAAGGTCTGGTCGCGGCTGTCGGCTTGCAGGGATACGTCATCGTGGAAACCAAGGATGCCCTGCTGGTCGTGCCCAAGGGCAGATCGCAGGAAGTGAAAGCCATAGTCCAACGTCTGCGGCGTGAAAAGAGCGATAAAGCGCTGCTCCACAAAAGGGTTTTCCGGCCCTGGGGATCGTATGAGACACTTGACTGCGGAGAGCGGTTCCAGGTGAAACGGATCATCGTCAAGCCCGGTGCCAGCCTTTCCCTGCAACGTCATTTCCATCGGGCCGAGCACTGGGTGGTGGTCAAAGGCACGGCTCATATTACCAACGGCAGTGCAAATATTATTTTGAGTGAGAACCAATCCACCTATATCCCCCTTGGCGAAAAACACCGGCTGGAAAACCCCGGCACTATCCCCCTTGAAATCATCGAGATCCAGACCGGCAGCTACCTGGGCGAGGATGATATTGAGCGGTTTGAAGATGTGTATGGGCGGGCGCTGTGACATACTGCGAATCATTCGTTGAAACCATAAAAACAAACCCTGTTGTTGCCGTCGCCGGCAGCGGTGACGTTGTAACGGCTATTGAGTTGTCATTTCTTTGATTTTTGGCGGATTCATCATGACCGAGACTAAGGAAAATCTTTCGTTAAAAAACAAACGTGTTCTGGTCACCGGGGCCTGTGGAACGGTGGGCTCGAAATTGATAGAGTTTTTGCTGGAAGGCAATTACGATACTGCGGAAGTTGTCGGTCTGGACAACAATGAGAGCGGGCTCTTTTTTCTGGAACAGCAGTTTCTGCGAGATAAGCGAGCCCGTTTTTTTCTTGCCGATATCCGTGATCGCGACAAGTTGCGCCGCAAGATGCGTGGGATCGACATAGTATTTCATGCGGCAGCCCTCAAGCATGTAATCCTCTGTGAACGTTCTCCTTTTGAAGCTGTTCAGACGAATATCAATGGCGTTCAAAACATTATTTATGCTGCCTGTGAAAATAATGTCGAAAAGGTGATTTTTACCAGTTCAGACAAGGCGGTCAATCCCACCAATGTCATGGGTACGTCCAAACTGATGGGTGAGCGGCTCATGACCGCGGCCAACAGTAATTTTCATGGTGATGGTCCTATCTTTGCGTCCACAAGGTTCGGAAATGTTCTTGGCTCCAATGGATCTGTCGTGCCCATTTTTCATAAGCAGATTGCCAAGGGAGGGCCCGTTACCCTTACGCATCCGGAAATGACCCGTTTTGTCATGAGCATTGACCAGGCGGTGCGTCTGGTTATTGATTCGATCTCGCTGGCGCGTGGCGGTGAAGTTTTCATTACCAAGATGCCGATTATTCGCATTAAGGATTTGGCAACGGTGATGATAGAAGAGTTGGCAGAAGCCTACGGCCATGACCCTCGACGGATTGAAGTCACCGAAATTGGAGTCAAGCCTGGGGAAAAACTTTATGAAGAGTTGATGAGCGACGAAGAAACTCATCGCGCCATAGAGCTTCCCAAGTATTTTTTGGTACTACCGGCGTTCCGAGGGCTATATAACAAAGTCACATATGTGTACTCCGACATTGTATCCCACACGGTTTCCAATCCCTATATCTCTTCACGTGAGACGCCGTTGTCAATTGAAGAACTAAAACTTTTTCTTCGCAGCAACAATCTTTTGTCCATGGATTTTATGTCCAACAAACATCCTGACAGAAGTTATTGGGATCAGAAGGAGAACAACTGACGTATGCGTATTTTGATTTTAGGCGGTGATGGCTATCTCGGTTGGCCAACTGCAATGCACCTGAGTGCCAATGGGCATACAATTGCTGTCGCAGACAACTATCTGCGAAGGAAGTTGGTCAGGGAGGAGGATGTGTCTCCTCTCTACAGTGTTCCCAATCTCCACGAACGAGTTCGCTTGTGGCGTGAATGCGCCGGGCATGAGATCAAGTTATTTATTGGAGATCTTGCTGATTGGTCTTTTACAGCTGAAGTTTTTCGCGGGTTCTGCCCTGACGCTGTCATTCATTATGCCGAACAACCGTCTGCCCCCTATTCGATGTTGAGCCGTGAGGCCGCGACTCTCACATTACGTAACAACTTGGAGGTGACGGCTAATGTTATTTTTGCAGTTCGGGAATTTTGTCCAGAAGCTCACATTATCAAGCTCGGGACGATGGGAGAATATGGCACCCCTAATATCGATATTGAGGAGGGGTGGCTTGAAATCGAACATAAGGGGCGGCGAGAGAAATTTTTATATCCTCGTCAGGCCGGGAGCCTCTACCACACAACCAAGATTATGGATACGGATCTCCTCTGGTTCTATGTGAGGACATGGAATCTACGCGTTACCGACCTGATGCAGGGCCCTGTTTATGGGATCTTCACCGACGAGACCATTGCTGACGAGCGCCTTCTGCCGTTCTTCAACTACGATGAACTATTTGGGACCGTTTTAAATCGTTTCGTTGTGCAAGCATGTGTCGGATATCCCTTGACTGTCTATGGAAAGGGCGGGCAGACCCGAGGTTACCTAAATATTAAGGACACGTTGAACTGTGTTCGTCTCTCCCTGGCAATTCCTGCCGAAAAAGGCGAATTGAGAATATTCAACCAATTTTCGGAAACCTTTACCGTGAACGAGCTTGCAGAAAAAATATTAGGGGTAGGGAGGCACTTGCGCCTGCCGGTGGAGATTCGCTCTCTCCCAAACCCACGAAAGGAACTTGAGGAGCATTACTATAATCCCCGACACACGGGTCTTTTGGAGCTCGGCTTTGAACCGCATTCCCTTACTGATGATGTTCTGGCTGAAATGCTGGAGTTTGTTCTGCGGCACAAGGAGGGAGTCCAGGCACACCGCATTTTTCGAGGAACGACCTGGGATTAATGCTGCACCCAAAAGAGCGGGAGAGGGCGGGAGAATGATAACGGCCCAATTGATGTCACAATTCGCCAGACCAAATGACTCCGAAGCAGTTTCGGTAGCAGCGTGACGGGAGTCAGAAATTTCTTGTTCAGCTTGTCCAGGGGGTAGCAGCCCGTTGAAAAACTTTACCTTTCCCCCACAAAGCAGTTGAGCCATGCGGTTGATCGGGTAAAATGCGGAACACAATAACCAGACAGGGAATACTCATGGCCATTGGCAAACGCAAAAAAATCAAACAGCAGCCGCTCTGGATAGCCCACAGCGACCTGGCGCCCAGGGGCGGCCACCCTTTTCACGCCCGGCTCAACCGTCTTCTCGATGACGACGGGTTCGATACCTGGCTGGAGCGTGAATGCGCCCCCTATTTTTCCGAGGTCGGCCGCCCCTCCATTCCGCCGGGGGTCTACTTCCGGATGCTCTTCATCGGCTACCTGGAAGGCTTTGCCTCCGAACGCGCAATCGCCTGGCATTGCTGCGACCGTATGTCTTTGCGGGAATTCCTGGGCTACCAGCTCCATGAGAAAACACCCGATCATTCAAGTTTCACGGTCTGGCGCCAGCGTCTGCCCCTGGAGTTTTACAATAGGGTCTTCCAGCGCATTCTCTGCATGGTGCATCGGCACGGCCTGATCGATGCCTACGCCACCGGAGTGGGTTCCACCACCCTTGAGGCCAACGCTTCCCTGCGGCGGCTGGCCCGGAAGGACACCGGCGCCACCTACAGGGAATATGTCAAGGAACTGATGCGCGAGGCCGGCGAAGACCCCACCGATGCCGCTGCCGTTGTCCGTTTCGACAAGAAACGCAAGGGCAAGAAGCTCTCCAACCGGGAGTGGCAATCGGAGACCGATCCCGACAGCCGCATTGCCCGGATGAAGGACGGCACCACTCATCTTGCCTACAAATCAGAACATGCCATTGACCTTACCACCGGCGCCATGCTGGGGATCAAGGTATACCCGGCCGACCAGGGCGATACCGCCAGCGTGGAGGAGACCCTGGAGACCGCCGAGGACAATCTCGCCTCCCTTGGTGACGAGCCACCGGAACTGCTTTGCGTGGTGACCGACAAAGGCTACCACCAGGCCGATCTCATCAGAAATCTCAACGCAGACAAAGGTCTCACCACCTATATCCCGGAACGGCGCTCAGGCCAGCGCCGGCACTGGCATGGAGACGCGGAGGCCTGCCGGGAGTTTCATGGCAACCGCCGCCGTACCCGAGGCAACGAAGGCAAGCGGCTGGGGCGTCTCCGGTCCGAGCTGGTGGAGCGAAGTTTTGCCATGTTCAAGCGCAGTGGCAACCTTGGGAGAATGACCCTGCGCGGTCTTGAGAACGTAAGCAAACGCTGCCTGGTCCATGCGGTCGCCTACAACCTGGGGCTGCTAATGCGTACGATCTTTGGCCAGGGTACCCCGAAGGGGATGGCAGACGCCTTGGTGCGGCTTATTTTCTGGTTGTGGAACCTCCTTGCGGCCATTTTCGCCCCGCCTGAGCCACAGGGCGGGGCAAAACAGGCGGTCAATTCAGGATTGCCGTATTTATCCATGGCCCCTGCCGGCGGTTGACATTCTGCCGCAACAGGGGGTTTTTCAACGGGCTGTTAGGAGCGGCCTACTAACATGAAAATTCTTGTGATTATTGGTACTCGACCGGAAGCTATCAAGCTTGCTCCTCTCGTGAGGCTTGGCAAGGCGACGACCGGCCTTGAGGTTGTCGTATGTTTTACGGCACAACATCGGCAGATGCTGGACCAGGTGGTAGAACTTTATCAAATTTCCCCGGATTACGATTTGAATTTGATGAAAGAAAATCAATCGCTTACGACTTTAACTTCCGGGGTGCTGTCCGGAGTGACGGAAGTAATAGCGTCTTCCCGACCGGATATGGTGGTAGTCCAGGGCGATACCACCACAACTATGGCATCTGCCTTGGCCGCCTTTTATGAAAGGATTCCAGTAGCCCATGTCGAGGCTGGCCTTCGCACTGGTGATATCTATTCTCCGTGGCCGGAAGAGGTGAATCGGCGTATTTCAACCAGTATTGCTTCCCTTCATTTTGCTCCTACTGTCTTGTCAAAACAGAATTTGCTTAATGAGGGGATCCCGGAGAAATATATTGTCGTCACGGGGAATACGGGCATAGATTCTTTATTCACAATATCGGAAATGATTGACCAGCGACACGATATCTCTGCAGCACTGGATAATACTTTTTCTTTTCTTGGCGATGACCGAAAGAATATTTTGGTCACAATGCATCGGAGAGAAAATTTTGGCGGCTGCTTTGAAGATGCTTGCAACGCTATTAAACAGATAGCGTGGCGGAAGGATGTGCGCATCCTTTATCCGGTGCATATGAATCCGCATGTACGTGAACCCGTGACTCGCATTCTGTCTGGTATAGAAAACGTATATTTGTTGCCGCCTTTGGACTACCTGCCATTCGTATATCTGATGAAAAAAGCTTTTATGCTGATCACGGATTCTGGGGGGGTCCAGGAAGAGGCTCCGTCTTTAGGGAAGCCGGTTATTGTTACACGAAAAAACACGGAAAGACCAGAAGCGATAGAGGCGGGGACTGTTGTTCTCGCCGGGACCGACACGGAGAGGATAGTGACCGAGGCTTCGCTCCTGTTGGATAATCGTGAAGCATATGCAAGAATGAGCATGGCGCACAACCCATATGGTGATGGGAAGGCGTGCGAGCGGATCATAAAGGAACTTTTGGCGTGGCACAGATAAAACGGGTTAATGTGATTGGCCTTGGATACATTGGCCTCCCAACTGCGGCTATCCTGGCGCTTAAAGGATTCAGCGTCATCGGTGTGGACACGAATGAACGTGTTGTTGAAATTATAAATTCCGGGAAGGCGCATATCGTCGAGAAAGACCTCGACGCTGTAGTTTGCAAGGTTGTTTTTGAAGAAAAATTTATAGCCCGCCTTCGTCCCCAACATGCCGATGTTTTCATCATTGCTGTTCCAACCCCAACCCGGAATGGCAACCAACCAGACCTTTCCTATGTGGAGGGAGCTGCTAGGGATATTGCTCCGGTACTCGAAAAGGGAAATCTAGTCATACTGGAATCCACATCGCCAGTCGGATCCACCGAGCAGTTGTGCCACTGGTTTGCCGAAGAGCGTCCCGACTTGACTTTTCCCCATCAACATGGCGGCACTGCCGATGTACGAGTGGCGCACTGCCCTGAACGGGTACTTCCTGGCAAGATATTGCGTGAATTGGTTGAAAACGACAGGGTAGTCGGTGGAATGTCCCCTGTCTGCTCCAAGTGTGCCGGAGATTTTTATAGTTCATTTATCGACGGGGAGTGCCTGTTGACCGATGCCGCAACTGCCGAAATGTGTAAATTGGCAGAGAATGCTTTCCGGGATGTCAATATTGCCTTTGCCAACGAGTTGTCCCTGATCTGTGATCGTCTTGGCATCGATGTGTGGAGGCTGATAGCGTTGGCCAATAGACATCCCCGCGTCAATATCCTGCAGCCGGGGCCAGGGGTGGGAGGCCACTGCATCGCGGTTGATCCGTGGTTCATATATAATTCCGCTCCCGACCAAGCGCCGCTTATCAAGGCTGCGCGATTGGTGAACGATGGAAAACCAGAATGGGTCATCGGTAAAGTGAAATCCGCCGTCGCAACTTATCCTGAAACGCCGACTATAGCCTGTCTCGGTCTGGCCTTCAAAGCTGATGTCGATGATTTGCGAGAGAGTCCTGCGTTGGCTATAGTGCAAAGGCTTGCTTATGAAGGAGGGGCACGACTTATGGTTGTCGAGCCCTACATAGATTCCTTGCCGCTGCAGTTGGCGCGCGCCGAAGGTCTCGAAATGGAAGACGATGCGGCCACTGCTATAGCAGCGGCAGACATTGTCTTGTTGCTTGTAGACCACAAACCGTTTAGGGATATCACTCCAGAACAGCTTGCGGGCAAGGTTGTCATTGATACTCGCGGTATTCTGCGGCGTTGATGCCCTATGAGAGCCCTTCCAGTGACCGTGGTGTACCTTAATTTTATTGTAGAGCCTTTCGTTTTTGAATTTTCCCCTCCCTCGGTTAGGCATAGTTGGAGGCGAGCCGTTGTTAGCCAGTGAGTTCAAGCACCGTGTTATCCATGTTCTTCGCCGTCTAGGAGAAATTGGAGTCAAGGAGGCGGGACGGTTAGCGCTCACACGCTTTGCCAAACAGGTGAGAAATTTTTGCGAGGCACAGATTTATGAAAGGTGGGCGACGGATTCACTCAGCCTTTGTGTTTACCGGCGATTGATCGCGCCGGGAGCGGGAGAGATTAATGCTGCCGGCCTGGTGTCTCGTCCATTTCTGCTTTCCGATCCCGCCTTGGCCCCGGACCAGGTCGGGAAGGACTGCGTGGCGGCGGCAGTTAAGGATGGCAGAAGGATTGTTGATGGATACTTTAGGATTTTCGGGCTTGACCTCTATCTCGGTCAGGAGATTTCGTGGCACCAATGTCTGCCTGAATGCGGGCAATGGCCACACGGCCATTTCAGTCGCCTGCGGTCTCGCTTGTTTGCCAATGATTTTGGTTGTAAGGAATATCTAGGCGATATTCTTTATTCTTGGGAACTGGGAAAGCATCCGTATCTTTTTGCCTTGGGCCGCGCTTATCGATTAACCGGCGACGAAGTGTATGCGCAAACTTTTATGCGGCATTTCCGGTCGTGGCGAGAACAAAACAATTACATGTGCAGCATTCATTGGATGAACTCGTTACTTGTTACGCAACGCGGTATTGCCTGGCTGTTTGCCTTGGATTTTTTTGCCCCTGTATTGAGCCGACATAATACCGAGGCGGAAAGTTTTTTGGGAGAGTTGTATCTGCATGCCAAGTATGTGTATGAAAATCAGGAGCATTATATATATAACAACAACCACTTGTTCTCGAATATCGCTTTTCTTTACACAGTTTCTCTGGCGTTTCCAGAGTTTGCAGATGCCTCTAAATGGCTGCGGTCGGCTAAAGACCTTCTATATGTTGAGCTAAAGAGGCAGGTTTATGAAGATGGTGTTAATTTTGAACAATCTTCGATATATCACCGTTATGTAACAGAATTTTGTTTGTTGATGCTTTTGGTAGCAGAGCGATTCGGAGAAAAAAAAGATGCGGAGTTTCTTCGGAATCGTGTCGAGAGAATGGTCGAATTCATGATGTGCATCGCCGATCCATCCGGTGATCTTCCTGTTATAGGAGATAACTATCAGACTCGAGTTTTTTCGCTTTCTTCCGTCTCGATCAACAACGTGAGAGATTTATTCGCGATTGCCGCTGTTATATTCGCTCGTGCTGATTTCAAGGCGGCCGCCAATGGCGAACATGAGGTTGTGGCTTGGTTGTTTGGCAGGGATGGACTGGAAAAGCTGGCGCGTTTACCGCCCCCCCCCCCCGTTGAACCATTGAAAGTTTTCCCCGACGGAGGTTTTTTCGTCTTTCGTGATGGTCGAGGAGAGGACGCTTCTTCTTTGATCTTCGATTGTGGTTATATTGGGTTGGCCAAGACAGGGATTAATCGGCCTGCCCATGGGCATAGTGACACGTTGGCGGTCGTTGCCACTATCCGCGGACGACCGTTCCTTGTTGACAGCGGGAGCTATGCCAACACCGGTTCTCTCTATTGGCATAATGCCCTGCGTACTACATGTGCTCATAACACAGTGACCGTGGACGGACAAGATCAGTGCGGCTTGGGGTCTTTTTGGGTATATAGGCGGTACGCGGAAGTCGTGCACAGAGGGTGGCGGACGGGTGAAGAAGGCCTCCCTTTCGCTTTCGGGGTTCATGATGGATTCTCCCGGAAAGACGCGCCCCTGCTTCACCGCAGGGAAGTCGCGAAATGCTGCAATGGCAATGGGTGGGTCATCCGGGATAGTTTTGATAGCCGGATTTTTCATGAATATGTCAGTCGTTTCCATTTCCATCCGGCAGTCCGGCTGAGTGTCGACGAGACAAACGGGAAAGTGAGCGCCACGCGGGATGGAAGACATCTCGTTTTGTCGGTGACCGCGGAGTATTCAGATGGGAGGCGATTCGTTCCTTGCTTTGCTCATACTAGTGGGTGGTATTCTCCCGATTACGGAATCAAGGTTCCTTGCCCGTTACTTGAGATTTCTTGGCGAACCCCATTGTCATTTGTTGTATCCGTTGAGATGCTGTATGATTGATGTTTATTGATGTAATCATCTCAATGAGATAGAAAGAGAATGGAAACTTGTGATTATTGTTGGCATGGTAATTTTTGTGCTGAACACTAGCGATAGTTGTGAGGGGGAGTGAATGAGTGAACGAACCAGCAACGAACTTTGGAATAGATCTTGGGAGAAAAAGTCCGATGTGTTGCAACTTGACTTCATGTCTCAGGAGATTTTTAGATATATTGCACATTACGTTCCAATCAAAGGGAAGACTTCAATAGAGTTGGGATGCGGGCTTGGCCGGCTCAGTTACATGATGGCCGAAGCCGGGGCCGCAGAAGTTGCATTAGTTGATTTTTCTGAAAAAGCACTTCATGTGGCCAGAGAGCTTCTGGCAGGTCGAAAAAATGCTTCATTCATTCAAGGTGATTTTCTTGATATGCAACGGCAGGAGAAGTACGATATTGTTTTTTCGTCCGGTGTTATTGAGCATTTCAAAGGCGACGCATTGGTCCAGGTGGTTAAGCAGCATCGCAATTTTTCTAAAGATTATGTCGTGTTTGTGGTTCCTTCGGATACTTTTTTTAACAACCGTCGTTCCGTTCAGCCAGAAAATCTTAAAGATGTTGGATATCAGTTTCCAATGGGGCCAAAACATATGGAGATCCTTTGTAACATCGCCAAGTTGGATATAGTCGTCAATAGAAAGATTATTTTTAGCTATGGCTTTCCCCTTCCTTCAATGAGAGGGCGAGGTATTATGCGATATATGCTTACTCGTATTGCGCGGCCACTCGATATGCTTTCTGGGGGGTTGACATTGACAATTTGCAAAGTTTAGGGCCTTTGCTTTTGTTGTCGATTTTTTATGGCTCCAAAACACTAGGCCAGAAACCATCTTCATGCTTTTAAAATTAATTTCCTATCTGCCAGCAACAATTATTCCGGCTGTTGCTGGTTTTCTGATGGTCCCGCTTGTTACGCGTGCTTTGTCCCCTCGAGAGATGGGTATCTATTCGTTGGCATTGGGTATTATTGGTCTGTCTGTTGGGTTTGCAGGTTCATGGTTGACGACTAGTATTCTACGATTTCACTTAAAGTATTCAAAATTTCATTCTTATGGTGGGACGTTGTGCCGACAAACGGCCCTGATGTCAATTTTAGTTGTGTCTGTCTGCTTGGCCAGTACTCCTTTTTTTATTTCAGGAACAGATGTGGAGGGATTGGCTTCGTTAGCGTTCCTGATTGCTGTAGTTGCGGGAATGCGTCTTTTGATACAAACCGTTCTGCAGATTTATCGTTCAGCCGAACAACCTTTAGCTTACACTATTCTTCATGTGTGGCGTACGGTAATGCCATTTTTATTGTTGTATTTTTTGAAGGACATTACCCCCCTAACATCCCACGGTATTTTTGCTATTTTTCTCATCTGCCAATTGTTGGCGATGCTTTACTTGTTGTTCCGTTACCGTATTAACTTTTATGCTTACCTCCAATCCGGATATGACTGGCCAATGGTTCGTCAGTTTTTAAAATATGGTTTTCCTCTTAGTATTATTCAAATTTCCGCTCTAATTATCGATATAGCGAGCCGTTTCATTTTGAAATATTACGCTGGATTGGGAGCAGCTGGTATTTTTTTTGTCGGATATTCTATATGTCGAGCCCCTGTCGCTTTGTTTACAGAGTTGCTGGCGACATCACTGGGACCAGTTAATGTCAAGATATGGAGTGAAGAAGGGAAGGATGCGGCGCTTATCTTTTACGCAAAACAAATGCATTTTGTTACCGTTATAATTTTACCATTAATAGCCGCTATGACTTTTTATGGTTCGTCGTGGCTGGTTGATTTAACAACAGTACAATATGCCAGTGGGGCTGCACTTATTCCTTGGCTGATGGTCGGTTTCCTTTTTAATTGTTACCAATGGATTTTGCAGCGACCATTAAGTATGTTGTTGAGGTCTAGATTGGTTATGATTATCTACCTCCTAGGAATGATTTTTTACATTGGGATCGCATGGGTGCTGACTAAAAATTATGGAATTGCAGGATGTGCCTGGGCAACATTCTTTTCTAATGCGTTTATTTTTTGTTTTGTTGATATGGCATGCCGTAGGCTTGGGGTAATGGTCCCATATATGACGTGGCGGTTCGTAGTAGCCTGGGTTGTTGTGGGCTTGCTGCTTTTTGTAATGCCGCGTGGCGAATGTCTTACTCATTGGTTCATAGAAGGGCCTGTGATGTACTTACTGTTTTTGGTTTTGGTCGGTCTTGTCTTGTATCCAAGGAGCGAACTTGTTACCCTCCCTAGGATGTTGGAAGGATTAATCCGCTCCTGATTCTATGTAGCATTTGTTATCTTATGGAAAAGATAGTTGTTGCCATTTTACATCTTTTGGTATTCCTCATCTCATGGGGGATGCTTCGTCTTACTTGGGGCCCTTTTCAGTTTTTTAAACTGCCATATTTTTTTGCCTTACTTTATTCTCTGACAATTTATGGCGGGGCAATCGCAGGCATTCTCACCGGTATGTATACTAATTCGTTTTATTGGCTTGTTGTTCCTCTCTTCTTTTTCCTGTTTTCCTTCAACGGTTATGTCATGGCACGGTTGTCTGGAGTAACCACTGGGTCCATCGAGGCGTATGTCCACCGTCCAATTGAGGACGACTTGGGGATTCCTGGAATTTTATTTGTTCTTTTGGGGTGTTTGGTGTGTATTCTGGTGTACTTGCTTTACCTTAAGATGACCGACGGAGCGGGCACCAAGATTCTGTTTGAAAAAATGACTTTTGCCGAGATGGCTGAATTGCGCAATTCTGCGACCACGATGTTTCGTACAAAAAAATTAAATATTTTCGGCTACTTTTCCGGAGTTTTTAAAGGTGTATTGCCGGTTTTGTCGTTGTTTGTGATGCTTTATTTCGCGGGACGGCCTCAGCGAAGAGGCTTCTTCTGCGGACTGTTTTTTGTCATTTTTTTTAGTTGCACGATTATTTTGCTTAGCTTGTTGATCAAAGCTGAATTTGTGAAATACTGGGTGCTGGTCGCCATTACGTTCGGGGTCATACGACAGCGTTTTGCGTTTTTGACACAAGTGTCTTTGATGGTTGTTTTGATACTGCTGCCGATGGGTTTTATGTATGGGCTTTATAGCTTAAGTGGAAATACTGAGAACGTTTTGGTCAGAGTTCTTGTGGGCATGGGAAATCGCATGACCATGACGTATAACAATCTCCTGCATCTGACGTTCGAAATTTTTCCTTCCCGATTTGAATTTCTTGGTGGTGTCAGCATGCCGAATCCATTAGGGATACTACCATTTACACCCGTGAATTTTTCCTATGTTCTTTATGACGTTTACAAGCCGTTAAGTCAGGTAAGAGGAAGCGCTCCAACCGTTTTTTTTGCAGAGGTATACGCCAATTTTGGAATGCTGGGCTGTGTGTCTTCAATGTTATTTGTGAGTTTTTTCGTTAATGGATGTTATCTATTTTTTTTGCAAGTCCCAAAAACCATTTCGTCGGTTGCCTTGTATGCCTTTGTTACCTTGACAGTGGCGCAGCTTGCCGTTGGATCTTTATGGGGGGTCTTGTTGAGCTGGCCGAGTATTGCCGGAGTCGCCACCGTTCTGACTGTCGTCGCTGTTTCGAATTCATGGCGATATCTTAAGTCCTCATCTAACAACCGTTGTGCTCATTGCGTGCCGACCAGATAATCACTTGTTGAATATATGGACTCCAATAACATTTTTAATTCCCGAACTGGCCTGATGCGCATATTGATGGTTAGGCTAGCGAATTCCAGTATTCGCAATGACTCGCGAGTGTTACGTGAGGCTGAGTCATTGCAGTCTTTGCCCGCCGAAGTGAGTATCCTGGAAGCTGAAAATAGCCACTACCAAGCCGGGAATTCTTTTGAAGTGTGCGGCATTCCGGTGGTGGTACTCCCGATGCGCACGAAATTTTTGCGTATGGGAATGTTTGGATGGCTTGTCAAGTATCTTGAATACTTTTTTCGTGTTGTCGGAGCCATTCTGCGGCGTCGACCCAATGTGGTGCATGTTCACGATCTCGACCCCCTGCTTCCGTCTTGGGTCGGAGCCCGACTCTGTGGGGCTACCGTTATCTATGATTCGCACGAACTTTATACCGAGCAGGATGGGCAATCAAAGGGATTAAAAACAATCTGGCGGATTGTCGAGAGGTTTTTGCTCATCCGTGTTGACGGAGTCATAGCCGCCAACCGGTCTCGCGCGAGGATCATGCACGAGGAATATGGTGCTCCCCGATTGCCTTCCGTGGTGATGAATATTCCGGCTCCCCCGGCAGATGAGCCGGCAAGCAACCGGAATGTCCTGAGAGATTATCTGGCGACACGGGTGGGCACTCTGAAGACAGGCGGTTGGATCGTGCTTTATCAGGGGGGGTTGGTGCCACTACGCGGTCTTGAAGAGCTTGTTGACGCCATGAAGCTGGTTCCGGAAGGAATCTATCTTGTTTTGATGGGGTATGGCCCCCTGACACAATCCTTGATGCAACGTATCGAAGAAGGTGGCTTGCAACATCGTGTTTTTTTGCATCCGGCGGTGCCTGCCAATGTATTGCATGGATACACTTCTTCCGCCGACTTAGGTGTAATTACCTACAAGGCAACTTGTCTTAATAAATATTATTGTGCTCCCAATAAGTTATTCGAGTATGTTATGGCGGGCATTCCCTTTGTCGGCGCGGACTTGCCGGAAATCCGTCGGATAGTCGATGGGTACGGGGTTGGGCATCTCTTCGCTCCAGACTCTCCGGCCAGTATTGCTCAAGCCATTGTGACGCAGCTCAATGTGATGAAAAAAAATCGGGAAGCTTCCGAAAAGGGACTAAGGGCAATCAGGGCGGACTATACGTGGCAACATGAAGAGGAGACTCTTCACTCTTTGTACGGTGAGGTTGTGGGACGGGGCGGGATGAAAACGTAGTTCTTCATTATGGCAACCCTGCACGTAACCCTGCAATGCCGTCCAGGTTTATGGTCGGCCTGCTATGCTTGAGCCGAAGCCCATTTGGATGTTTGATCATCATGACAAATAAAAGAGTTGTCTTTATACTTTTTGGGCCTCAACTCACGCCTCGGCAACAGCTAATGGCACGAGGACTATCGGAGCGCGGGATGCAAGTCGTGGTACTGGCATGGGATCGTTCGGTGAGGGGGGAGGCATGCAATACAGGGTTGCCTTTTGTTGCCGAGTGGCGAACGGTCCATCTCCCGGCGCCGACTTGGAGCGCACGGTTGATTTTTGTCCTCCCTGCGCTTTACCGTTTGCTGTGTCGAGAGATCGGGACGCTCTCCGACGTGTCCATGATCGTCGTTACCCATTTTTTTCTTCTGCCGCTTTTGCTGCGCATTCACCACCGGGTGGTGAAAATTTATGATGCGGCTGAAATGTATTCCTTCGATGTTTCGCTCTATTTTGGTCATTTCAGTGTCATCGCAAGACCATTCCTTTATTTACTCGAGGGGGTAGCCTTGCTTTCTGTTGACGGTATCACCACAGTGGATTCTAGGCGCGGGTGGCTGGTAAGGCATTACCGGCGGTGGTGCCGTAACGCGCAGGCTATATGGAATGTCCCCGCTGTATCGGATGCCCCTGACCTGGAACGAGCGACTACCTTTGCGACGGAGTTCCGCGATCGTCAGGTTATTGCTTTTGTCGGTGGGTTAATGCGGGAAAAGGGGTTACGGGTTGCTTTGGAAGCAACGGCACTGGTTAGAAAAACGAATCCACAAGTATTGTTGTTGTTGATCGGGCCGCTGAAGGATGATCCGGTTGAAATTGAAAAAATGATTCGTTGCTTAACATTGCAGGATATCGTAATCAATATCGGACCAAAACCATATGACGTCATGATGTCTTATTTGGCGATCTGTACGGTTGGGCTTGCGCTTCACCAGAAAGGGCGCATATACTCGCGGGTGTCTGGGGGGAATGGGCGTAAGTTTTTTACATATATGCAAGCCGGGCTTCCTATTGTCGGACCGAATTTTGGTGAGGTGGGGATAGCCGTCAAGTCCGCAGGTTGTGGTGTATTGGTGGACACTGAGTCCCCTGAGGCGGTGGCGGCAGCGGTGACGGCGCTCTTGGATGATCCATCAAAAGCAAAAGAGTTGGGCGAGGCGGGTAGACGCAAGATTGATGAGGTATGGAATTGGGAAATGGAGAAAAAGAAATTTTTCTCTGTAATTGACGCTGCTTTTTTTAACAAAAGGATATGATCTTTCTAGAAAAAGATCAATTTGGACCTCATGGAACAGAAACGGGAAATCAAAGTGTTGTCTAGGGACCGGCTGGAGAAGAAAATCGGAGTCGTGGTCGGTACGAGGCCTGGAATTGTAATGTTCGCTCCTATAATTGCTGAATTGCGACGTACGGCCACCCCTTTTTTTGTCGTTCATACCGGACAACATTACTCATCCAATATGGATTCACAATTTTTCAAGGACCTGGAGCTTCCTAGCCCTGATTTTAAAATACAGGGGGTGGCCGAAAAGAAAACTCACGGCGCTCAAACTGCCGCGATGCTCGAAGGGACCGAAAAAATTTTGCTTGAGGAACGACCTGCGGTTGTGCTTGTTGGTGGTGACGCGAATACAAACTTGGCTGGGGCTCTTGCCGCCCGAAAACTCCGAATGATTGTGGGGCACGTGGAAGCCGGAGAGCGATCGGATGACTGGCGGATGCCGGAAGAACATAACCGTCGCATTATTGACCATATTTCCGATGTGCTGTTTACGACGGGAGCGAAGGGCGAGGCGCGTCTCAGGCAAGAGGCAGTGCAGGGTGAAATCTATGTGACTGGAAATCCTATTGTCGATGCCTCCTTTCAGCACCTTGACATTGCCGAACGCAAATCGGATGTTCTTGATCGCTTTGGCGTGAAGGCCAAAGAGTATGCGCTGGTGACCATGCATCGTGAGGAAAACGTTGATTTTGAAGACTTACTCCGTGATGCCCTTTTGGGAGTTTCGTCCGCAGGTCAACAAGTAGGCCTGCCCGTTTTGTTTTTGGTGCATCCGCGAACAAGGAAACGGTTGCACGAATTCGATCTTTGGGCGTGGGCTAATGAGTTGCCGGCACTTCGTCTTGAGGACGCCATTGGCTATCTGGATTTCCTCAAGTTGATTGCGCATGCGCGGTTGGTATTTACCGATTCTGGCGGAGTGCAGCAGGAAGCGTGTATTCATCGGATACCTTGTGTGACTCTGCGAGAAAATACGGAGTGGGTGGAGACGCTGGAACAGGGGGCCAATCGGCTGGTTGGGACTGCTGCCGGGCGAATTGTCGCCGGTGCGCTTGATGCGCTTGAGGCCCGAACTTCGTGGGATATCCCTTTCGGTGATGGCAACGCAGCTAAATTGATCGTTAAAATTGCTAGGGAGAAAATGGCGCAAATATGAAGGGGCTATTTGTCAACAAAAGTTGTGCCATTGAAGTACAGGAGAACTGTATTGTCGGCTTGCAGTATAAGGAGGGCTGCCGCCCGGTTTTTTTTGGCGACAGGGCAAAAATCCGTTCTGGGTCTGTGATATACGCTGATGTGACGATCGGTTCTGATTTCCAAACCGGGCACAATGTCATGATTAGAGAAAAAACAGTCATCGGTGATCACGTTGTTGTCGGCACCAACACAGTGATTGATGGAAACGTCGAAATTGCTGACTTTGTCAAAATCGAATCGAATTGTTATATCCCAACGCATGTTAAAATTGGGACTCGCGTTTTTTTGGGACCCAATGTTGTCTTGACGAACGATCGCTATCCGCTCAAGGATAGGGAAAATTATACCCCGGAGGGTCCGATTATTGAGGACGCCGTTACTCTTTGTGCCGGGGTGGTAGTGACTCCTGGGGTTCGTATCGGACGAGGGTCTTTTGTGGCCGCAGGCGCAATCGTCACACGGGACATCCCCCCCGCGAGTATGGTTTTGGGAGTGCCGGGACGAATAATGCCGTTGCCTGAAAAATTGCGAGAGCTGAACATGGCACTGTCTTGGAGAAAATATTTGCATGAATAGAACAAAGGTGGCGCTAATTGGTTGTGGGAAGCAGGCTCCAAAGCATATCAGTGGCCTCAGAAAAATTCCCGGCGTTGATATTGTTGTCGTCGATGTGAACGAGTCCCTAGCCAGACGATTGGCAGAGCAGGAGGGGGTTGCGTGGGCAAGTCATGTAGACGCCGTTTTTGCTGATGATTCTGTGGATGCGGTTGATATCTGTACCCCCACTCCGACCCATGCGTCCTTAATCCATCGGGCAATTGAACGCGGCAAGGATTTTTTCTGTGAAAAACCACTTTGTGAGGGATTGGCAGATGCACGTGATTTAGCCCGGGCTGTCGAGATCTCTGGCCGTGTAGGTATGATCGGATATATTTACCGATTCGCTCCTGTCTTTGAGAAAGGTTTGGAACTGCTTCAAGGAGTGCGGACAACTGGGGTTAGCCCGGTTTTGGGAAGGGTTGTTTTAGCCCATTTCAGGTTGGGTGGACGAGGATCGCATCAACTTTGGAAGCATCAAAAAGCATCTGGGGGAGGTGCGATCAATGAAATGCTCGTTCACATGGTGGATCTGGCGATTTGGTTTTTTGGTCCGGTGCAGAAAGTTTCGGTGCTTTGCTGCGATATCTTGCGTCCCCACCGGATGATTCTAGGAGAAAATCATGTGGTGGATGCCGAAGATAACATTCAGGTGCGCTTGGAGATGAAGAATGGTATCGTCGCGTTGTGTCAGGCAGACTTGTTGACCCCCGCCTTCACACAGTTTGTGGAAATACAAGGGGATGAAGGAACATTTTGGGGGTCAATTCAGTCGGACATGCCGAGTTTTTTGTTTTGTAATCGAGACAGGGGCGGTTACCCTGCCGGAAAAACCATGTTGAAATTGGGGGGGGGGGATCTGTTCGAGGCACAAATGGCAGAGTTTGTCAGTGCAGTTCGAGAGGGCAGGCCGCCGTCCCGGTCCTCGGTGCATGATTCCGTCGCACTCATGGAAGTGATGGAGCAAATTCGATTTTGAGTATTAGTCGGCTGTCGAAAAACTCACGAAAATATGTGACACTGGAAGCGCACGTGATATTATTTAACGATTCTAAATCGTTAGGGAGTTTGTCGGGCTTCCTCATTTAGGAAGCTCGGCTTCGTCTTGGGCGGTCCTATTGCCGAAATTTCTAGTTTTGCGTGTCCAGATTTTGGGTGAAGCTCAAATATGAGAATGAAAATTTTGAACATTGTCCATATGTCTTGGATTGTTGTAGGTTTGACTTTTTTAATACTTATGTCTGTCGAATGTTGTTGTCGTATTTACTACTACTTGGGGCGGAACAATCCTATTGCCGGGAATGCAAATATAAATGGCGATGTCTTAACTGCAGATAGTTATGTTGGGCAAAAATGGGTGGCTAAGTATGCAGAGGAATTTAAAGATTCCAGCCGGATGCATTGGGTTCCTTATGTATACTGGAAGAGAGATCTTTTTAATGGTGAATATATAAATATTAATAACAATGGGATTCGCAATACTGTTCAAATGGCCCGCTCAGGGAGCAAGGGGAAAAATAAAATTTTTATGTTTGGTGGTTCAACATTGTGGGGTACAGGCGCTCGAGATGAATTTACTATCCCGTCGCTGTTGGCGAAGGAATTAGCAAGTCACGATATCGATGCTGAAGTTACAAATTTTGGCGAAAGTGGCTATGTAAACACACAAGAATTGGTTGCATTGATTGTTCAATTGCGTAGTGGTAATGTGCCTAATACTGTCATTTTCTATGATGGAGTAAACGATACATATTCTGCATATCAGAATGGCGTCGCTGGAATTCCGCAGAACGAAATAAATCGAGAGGTTGAATTTAACATATCAAAAAGATTGCCAGTGGTTATCAATAATTTTTTGTCGAGCAATCAATTCTGGCTGAATATGATCGGGGACAACTTATATTCCGTTCAGGTATCAAAGAAGATTGTTAATTATCTATATTCAAATTTTTCTCATGGCGATTCGCAACAATATGAAAAGGATAATAATCGTTCATTGGGAGAATTAATAACTTCTTCTGTGTTGCATACTGATAAACTTTCTTATAAGGTAATGGAATTCGAAGATGCAAGACAAGCAGAACTCGCGGATTCTGTTCTGGATAAGTACAGGGCTAATTTGGAAATTATCTGTTCATTGGCAGAGAAATTTAATTTTCAGGTGGTATTTTATTGGCAACCAACAGTTTTTGCAAAAAAAATACTTACAAAATATGAGGAAATTCAAAAAAATAACAAAATGTGGGCCACTTTTTTTGAAGAAGTAAATAATAAACTCAATTCGTCTTCTGATAAGTTTGCTCATTATAGATTTTTTGATCTTACTAATGTATTCGATGATCGTGCTTCCCCAGTTTTTATAGATTGGTGCCATCTGTCAGAAGAAGGGAATCAACTGATCGCCCGTCGTATTTCTTCTGATTTGTTGAGTATTTTTAGTGCTAATTCTCATGGAACTTCAGCCGTAAAAACCAAACCGAATGAAGAACACATCATAAGCAAACATCAGATGTCTCTTGGGCTATGAGTAATTAGTCATTGTGAGTAAAACGTTGAGGTAATTTATTGTGCTAACTGTAAAAATTTCCGAAATTAAGTTGACTGACAATGAAATTCAGGCTGCGGTTGATGTTCTTCGTTCTGGCTCATTGAGGCAAGGAAAACAATGCGATGAATTTGAACGGGAATTTGCCCAAAAGACCGGCGCTGCTCATGCGGTGTGCAGTTCCAACGGTTCTGCCGCATTGCACCTTGCATATATGACCTTTCTGGAACCGCAAGATGAGGTTATTGTCCCGTCTTTTACTTTTATAGCCACGGCGAGTATGGTTTCCATGGCCGGTGGACGTCCCGTCTTTTGCGATGTTGATCCGGCAACTTTTTTGATCGATTTAGATCATGCTGAATCTCTTGTCACGGCAAGGACTCGGGCAATTTCCCCTGTGCATCTGTTCGGTAATCCATGCAACATAAGGGCGGTCATGGCTTTTGCTGAGAAACACAATCTGAAAATCGTCTGGGATGCGGCCCAAGCGCACGGGGCGACATTTATGGGCGCGGATATAGGTTCCTTCGGTGATTTTGTTGCCTACTCCTTTTACCCTTCAAAAAACATGTTCGTGGGGGAGGGGGGGATTACATGTGTAAATAATGCCGATTTTGACTACAAGATGAGATTCTTGCGTTCTCATGGCCAGACCGGAAAATATTATCATACCATGCTCGGGCTCAATTACCGGATGACAGATGTCGAGGCCGCCATCGGCCGTCAACAGCTCATAAGGCTCGACGACATGCTTTCGGTACGGAGGCGGAATGCGGCTATCCTGAACGACGGGTTGAGTGAGGTAGAGGGGATCATTCCTCAAAAAGTCACTGACGGGGGTGTCTCTGCGTGGCACCAGTATTCCGTAGTCGTAAATCCTGATGTGTTCGGCTTCGATCGTGATGAGCTTGCTGCGCGGCTGGCCGAGTTGGGAATTGCCACCGGTGTGCATTATCCGCGAGGGGCGCATCAGCAACCTATATTTGAAAAACTTTATGGCGCGATTGAGTTGCCGGTGACGGAGGAGTTAACTTCAAGGATTTTGGCATTGCCAGTGCACCATGGTTTGTCAAGCGACGATGTTCTACGTGTTGTTGACGCAGTGCTGGCGTGCAAGTCATAGGGAACGGACGAGTTGAGATAACAGTTCATGCATGAACAGCTGTCGCACCGAGTTCTTTTCTTGTCTTATCATCTCCCCATGGCGGGCGAGCCAGGGGCTTTCCGGCCCTGGATGGAGGCAAGGCTTCTTCGTCTGGCTGGTCTGGATGTGACAGTTGTCACCTCCGGCGTTCAGTACATGACCGGGAAGGACATTCGGCCATCCCGAGGCTGGTGTACAGAAGAGTACATTGATGGTGTGCGGATCCTGAGGACATGGGCACCTAGTGACCACCGAAGTTCGTATGTGCGGCGCCTGTTCAATTACGCGACTTACACCGTATTGGCGGGCGTTGTTTCGGTGTTTAGAGTTGGTCGCGTATTTTCCGTTTTTGCCGGAACGGATCCCATTGTCATGATGCCGATGGTCTATCTTGTTGCCAAGTTGAAAAAGGCTCGGCTAGTGCTTGACGAACGCGATCTCTTCCCTGAGACCGCCGTTGCTTTGGGTGCTCTTCGCGAAGGGATACTGACAAGGTTGTTGTTTTCGCTGCAGCAGTACTTCAGACGCCGAGCCATTAGGCTGGTCGCTGCGACCCCAGGAATTAGCGATCGGTTGATTGCCTATGGTCATCCTGAAGAGAAGATTCGATTGGTATATAACGCTGATGCTTTCCTTGATCACGATATGGCAGAGAATGGCGATATTGGTGTTGTCGATCTCCGCAGTATGACTGGTAAAGCATTTTTGGTCGGTTACGCGGGCGGACTGGGCCTCGCCAACGATCTGCAGACCTTGATGAATGCTGTCCCGTTACTTCGGGATATTGATGATTTCGGTGTTGTAATTCTTGGGGAAGGCGAAAAGCGACCACAGTATGAAGAGTTTTGTCGCGAAAATAATTTGAGCTGTGTTCATTTTCTGGGAGCAGTGCCACGGCAACGGGCGAGATTGCTTGTTCGGCAGTTCGATGTTTGCGTTCAACCGCTGCCTCCCGATAAGCATTTTAGTCACACGTTGACCAGTAAAACCTTTGATTATCACGGTCTCGGCCGGGCGATGATTTTTTGTGGTCAAGGTGACACGGTGAAGCTTCTTCAGGAAAGCGGGGGTGGGATGGTTGTGGGTTCGCGTGATGATGAGGCGCTTGCCGAGGCCATTCGAAGCCTGTACCACGATGTCGAAAAACGTAAAAAAATGGGCGAGTCTGCGCGGCACTGGTTTATTGCCAATGTGAGTGTCGATAGGGCCTCTGCAATACTCAGAGAGGTAATATCTGGTGCCTGAAAAATTTGAAAAAGAGTCGGCGAGAATTCGCGATTCATATGCCCGTCGGGATGCATCTGGAAAAACAGAATATTATACCTGGACTCGTCCGGATGTTTTGCTGACCCAGTATCGCAGGCTGGAGGCAATTGTAGACTTGTTACAGACTATGGGCTGGAAAAATTTCGCTGGTAAAGATTGTCTTGATGTCGGTTGCGGTTCTGGGGCTTGGTTGCGTACTTTACAAGAATGGGGAGGGGACCCTGACCGGTTGCACGGGGTTGACCTCTTGTCAGACCGAATCGAAAAAGCACTTTCTTTATCGCCGCACATAGATTTTCGCCTTTCCGCGGGATGGTTCCTGCCGTTTGGTGACCTCTCTATGGATTTAGTTTCTGCTCAGACAGTTTTTTCATCTATATTAGACCACAATGCTCAGGCTGCACTCGCAAAAGAAATGGTGCGTGTCCTGCGGCCAGGCGGCCTGCTCATGGTCTATGATTTTTGGATAAGCAATCCGCGTAATGTTGATACGGTGGGGATCGACATTGTAAGGATGAAAAGCTTATTCCCCAATATGCCTGTCCACTGGAAAAAGGTAACACTTGCGCCTCCCTTGCAGCGTCCAATCGCCCGCCTGTCCCCTCTGGTGGCTCATCTTCTGGAAGCTGTTTTTCCTTTTTTGAGAAGCCACGCTGTTTATTTGTTTCAAAAAACAGGTGAGGTGGATTAAAAAGTGGATGCTTTGTCTCACCTTAAACGGATTTTGATTTTTAGTGTTGGGGGTCGTGTTGAGGAAAAATGATATTTTTTTGCCTTTCGCCCTCCCGGAAATCGGTGAGGAAGAAATCGCCGAGGTGGTTGATTCTTTAAGATCCGGATGGGTCACCACCGGGCCAAAGACCAGGCGATTTGAAACCGAATTTGCAGATTGGCTGGGAGGGGGAGGCGAGGCTGTTGCCGTTAACTCTGCCACCGCCGGGTTGCACTTAGCCTTGGAGGCCGTCGGGGTTGGCCCCGGGGACGAGGTTATTACCACGCCCTATACCTTTACCGCTACGGCCGAGGTCGTTCGATATCTTGACGCCCACCCCGTTTTTGTGGATGTCGACCCCCGCACCCTGAATATCGATGTTTTGAAAATCGAGGCGGCAATCACCGATAAGACCAGGGCCATCGTTCCGGTACATTTCGCCGGTTTACCGTGTGCGATGGATGAAATTCTGCAAATCGCCCAAAGGCATAATCTGAGGGTCATCGAAGACGCCGCGCACGCTTTGCCGGCCCGGGCAAATGGCGGACTTGTAGGTTCGCTGGCGAGTGATGCGACTGTTTTCAGCTTCTACGCCACCAAAACGATCACCACCGGCGAAGGCGGAATGGTGGTGACCCGCAACCCCGAGATTGCGTCGCGTTGCCGGGTGATGAGGTTGCACGGGATAAGCCGTGATGCCTTCGACCGTTACGTTTCATCCCGGCCCGCCTGGCAATATGAGGTGATTGCTCCGGGTTTTAAATACAACATGACCGATATTGCCGCGGCAATGGGCATCCACCAGTTGAAAAAGGCGTGGGATTTTCAGAAACGTCGGCAAAAGATGGCGGAGCAGTATCACCGGGAGCTGACCGGCCTGCCCTTGGACTTGCCGCCGTCCGCCCCTAAGGGAGACGTTCATGCCTGGCATCTTTATGTCGTTCGTCTTCAACTTGAAAAGCTTTCCATTACCCGGGATCGTTTCATCGAGCTTATGTTCGAGGCGAGCATAGGAACCAGTGTGCATTTTATCCCTCTCCACATCCATCCTTACTGGCGTGATCGATACGGCCTTGCCCCTGACAATTTCCCCGTTGCCCTTGACGGGTATCGGCGGGCCGTAAGCCTGCCCATTTATCCCAAGATGACGGACGGCGATGTTCAACGTGTTGTTGGCGCTGTGAGAACAATCCTTGAAAAGTATGCGCGATGACGCCGGGAAAGAGAATATTCGACGTTCTCCTGGCTTCGTTCGGGATGTTGATACTCTGGCCCCTTTTTCTGGTGCTGGCGATTTGGATCAGGCTGGATTCCCCCGGGCCGGTTTTTTTCCGCCAGGTCCGTGTGGGAAGGAACGGTAAGGAGTTCCGTATCTTCAAGTTCAGGACCATGGTTGCCGACGCGGACAAGAACGGCATGAAAATCACGGTGTACGGAGACCGGCGCATAACCAGGAGTGGCAGATGGCTGAGAAGATACAAGCTGGATGAACTCCCCCAGTTATTCAATGTGATCAAGGGAGAAATGAGCCTGGTTGGCCCCAGACCGGAAGTGCCGGAATATATTGGTCATTATCCTGAAAGTGCGCGGGAGGTCATTCTGTCCGTCCCTCCCGGTTTGACAGATTTTGCCGCGATCGAGTTTCGAAACGAAAACGAGCTGTTGGCGAATTGTCAGGACCCGCGGCGAGAATACGTGGAAAAAATTTTACCCATCAAAATTAAATATTATTTACAATACGTTGCAGAGCAATCCCTCTTTCTTGATTTTCGTTTGATTGTCAGGACGTTGCTGAAGATCATTCGCTAGTTGCCTTCATTCTGCATGCATGAATGAAGGCAACAAACCGTGTTGGCGGGTGCCGGTGGCCGAATCGCTAAGGAAATCTGATGATGAGAAAATATTTGCGTAAGATTTTGTTAACACGCTTGACGGCGTTTGCTCATGATCTTGTATGGGTTCCCCTGGCGCTTTACGGCGCCTTTTGGCTCCGGTTCAATCTTCATGGTGTGCCTGCCGCCTCTCTTGCCATGTGCGCCAAGATGGTCGTTGTTGCAATCCCTGTCAATATGATGTTGTTTTGGGCACTCGGCCTTTATCGCGGAATCTGGCGCTTTGCCTCGCTTCCTGATCTGGTTCGGATTTTTCAATCGGTTTTTTTGGGGACTTGCATAATCATCCTGTTTTTTTTCCAGTATAACCGCTTGGCTGAGATCCCGCGCAGCGTGATCGTCCTATATCCCCTTCTCCTCATCTGCGGGCTTGCCGGACCCCGGTTTTGTTATCGCCTTATCAAGGACCGGCACAAGATATTCGGTAAGCAAACGGGCCAGCGGACTCTGATCGTGGGGGCCGGGCAGGGTGGGGAACTGCTGGTGCGGGATCTCCTGCGGCGGTCCGAGTATATGCCCGTTTGTCTGGTGGACGACAACCATGCCAAGCATGGTCGGGAGATCCACGGGGTCCGGGTTTGCGGTTCCCTTGACGATATCGAGGAACTGGTTGAGCGTTACGATATTGAGCTGGTTCTTCTGGCCATTCCTTCGGCCGGCCGCAGGGTGGTGCAGCGGGTTGCCGGTGTTTGTGCGAAGGTCGGGGTTGCCTGCCGCACCCTGCCCTCCATCGAGGAAATGAACGGACATGAGGCCACTTTCAGTCAGTTGCGTCCTCTTACCCTGGAAGACCTGCTGGGCAGGGATGCTGTTCAGCTGGACGCCAGGGCGATCGCCGGGTACCTGAAGGGAAAATCCGTTCTGATCACCGGCGGCGGCGGTTCCATTGGTTCGGAACTCTGCCGGCAGGTTGCCCGCCAGAAACCTGCCCGCCTCATTGTTTTTGACCATGGCGAATACAACCTCTATGCCATCGACCATGAACTGCGTAAGGATTTTGCCGATCTTGAGATCATCGCGGTGTTGGGGGACGTCAAAAACAGGGATCGGGTGGAGTGGGTATTTAAAAAGTTCCGTCCCGAGGTGGTGTTCCACGCCGCCGCCTACAAGCATGTCCCCATGCTGGAATTGAACCCGGCCGAAGGCGTGAAAAACAATGTGAACGGCACCAGGGTGGTCGCCGATGCGGCGGACCGTCACGGCGCGCGCCGTTTTGTCCTTGTCTCCACCGACAAGGCGGTCAACCCCGCCAATGTCATGGGCACCACCAAACGCATAGCAGAACTTTACTGCCAGAATCTTGCCCTGCGCTCGAGCACCAAATTCATCACCACCCGCTTCGGCAATGTCCTCGGCTCCGCCGGTTCGGTGGTGCCTCTTTTTGAAAGGCAGATCAGGGAAGGGGGGCCGGTGACCGTAACGCACCGGGAGATCACCCGGTATTTCATGACCATCCCCGAGGCGGCAAGCCTGATCCTGCAGGCCGGCTCCATGGGCAAGGGCGGCGAGATCTATGTGCTCGACATGGGTGAGCCCATGCTGATCCGTGATCTGGCCGAGCAGATGATCCGTCTCTCCGGTCTGGAACCGGGTGAGGACATCGAAATCGTCTATACCGGCTTACGACCCGGCGAGAAGCTTTTTGAAGAGGTTTTTCACGAACAGGAGAACCTGCAGGGCACCACGCATCCCAAGCTGCAGCTGGCCGAGAGCCGCCGCATCGACTGGGACTGGCTGCTCGCCGAACTGGACAGGCTGGAGGCCGCCGCCGCCAGCCGGGACCTCGATATCCTCATCGCCCATCTGCAGATCATTGTCCCTGAGTATGATGGGGCACATGCCAGGGATGAGCTTGCCGCCAGGAAGAAGCAATCCCCCCAGCTTCGGGTAGTAGGAGACTGAGGGGTGAGATTCACGGTCGATCGGATTTTTTGTTTCCTTTGCCTGCCCCCCTCCCCAAGGATCGCGCATCCCTGGTGCGGAACTCCCTCGAAGCCACTCGAAAAAGCTCCTCAGCTGTAACTACGGAGAACCTTATGCGTTGAGCCTGTAGAAAAACTCAACTCATTGTAATTTCGACTTTATTTGTGTGCGTGATCACTGTACAATGACTGCGATATCCCGGAACACAACCGCTTAACTTTAGCACAAGGGTATTGCATCATGGCCCGCTACAAACCTTACTCCTACGCCCAAGGAAAGTTCATCCCCGTCCACTTTGCCAAGCAGATTTTACCCGGCACCTTCGAGTACTCCCTGAACCACCTCATCGACCACGAACTTGACCTGTCCCTGTTCGACGCCCGCTTCGGCAACGACCAGACCGGCGCCACCGCCTACGATCCCCGGATTCTTTTGAAAATCGTGCTCTACGCCTACTCGCGGGGCATTGTCTCCAGCCGGAAGATCGAGCAGGCCTGCCGGGAAAACGTGGTCTTCATGGCGCTCTCCGCCGACACCCGGCCCCATTTCACCACCATTGCCGATTTCATCTCCTCCATGGACAAGGAGATCATCCACCTGTTCCGGGATGTGCTGCTGGTCTGCGACGACCTTGGCCTGATCGGCAAGGAGATGTTCGCCATCGACGGCTGCAAGATACCTTCGAATGCCAGTAAGGAATGGAGCGGCACCAGGGCGGATTTCGAGAAAAAGGCGGCCAAGCTTGAAAAGGCCATAGCCCACATCATCACCACCCACCGGGAGCAGGACCACAGGCAGACGGACAAGGATATCGTTGCCAGGGAAGAACAGTATGTGGAAACCCTGCGGAAACGGGCCAGCAAAATCAGGGAATGGCTGAAAGATCACGATGATAAGCCCGGGAAAACCGGCAAGCCGAAGAAGAGCAACATCACGGACAACGAGTCGGCCAAGATGAAGACCTCCCATGGGGTGATCCAGGGCTATGACGGGGTGACCACCGTGGACGGCAAGCACCAGATCATCGTACATGCCGAGGCGTTCGGCGAGGCCCAGGAGCATGATCTGCTCATGCCCATGGTGGAGGCAACCAGGGAGAACTTCCAGGCCATCGGCAAGAATGAGGATGTTTTCACGGAAACCAAGCTCTCGGCGGACAGCGGTTTTCACACGGAAGAGAACATGAAGATGCTGTTTACCGGCGAGGTGGACGCCTATGTGGCGGACAACCTTTTCCGGAAGCGTGACCCGCGTTTTGCGGGTGCGGACCGCTACCGGGAGCGGCATCGGAAGGAACGGGCCAAATTGACTGGCCGGAAAGAGCTATTCTCCACCGCCGACTTCGTGTTTCCGGAGGACTTGAGCCACTGCGTATGCCCGGCAGGAAAACGGCTGTACAGGAGCGGCAACAATGTCGCGGTGAGAAATTTTTTGGCCACCAAATTCAAGGGGCCGGAATCGGCTTGTGTCCCCTGCAAGCTCCGCACTCAATGCCTTCGGCATCCCGAGCGGACGAAAATCAGACAGGTTGCCTACTTCCATGGCCGGTCCGCCAAGGGAAAGGAAACATTCACCGAAAAGATGAAGCGAAAGATCGACTCCACCGCAGGTCGTGCCCTGTACAGCATGCGTGTAGCCATCGCGGAGCCGCCCTTTGCCAACATCTGCCACATCATGGGCCTGGACCGTTTTACCTTGCGGGGCAAGAGAAAGGTGAACATCCAGTGGAACCTGTTCTGCATTGTCCACAACCTGAAAAAAGTGGCGAGATACGGACCACTTTTTACGTGATCAGCAGGGAAAAGCTGAAACTGTTTGACAACAAAGCGGATTCTGGCAAAGTAATGGAGCCGGAGGGCAGGAGCAGGCAAGAAAGAAGCTGGAAACAGAACAGATAAACCGGGAAGCCAAATCGGAAGCGGTAAAAAAATCAATCCGCCCTCATTCGGCGAACCATTTGAAGTCGGGTTTTTCTACAGACTCGTTGGGGAAACCTTACAAATTGAAATCTTTGGTTTCACTTTGTAAGGTTTCCCGCATGAATCCACGTCAAGCACATTCTGTAGCACTCAAACTTGCCGCCGGGTTCCCGATGGTGGCGATTTCGCCAACCATCGGAAGGTGACGGTTTACGGCCATCGGTTGTCAGTATCAATCGGCAATCTCCGTGATTCGTTCTTTCTTGGGAAACATCTTGAAGTAGAGAAAGCCGGAAAGGCCGATCATACTCCCGAGCAGGGCCGCTTCCCGCGGAAAGTGGTTTTCCGGATGCAGCACCGAGAGAATCGAGAGCACGAAGAGGAACTGGTAGCCGATCTTGCGGAAGCGCAGGATCTCGCGCAGCAGGTAGATGTTGATCACCGGCACCACCAGCGAGATGAGCAGGAAAAGATCAAGGGCGCCAAAGGAGAAGGCGGTAATGAGTTTTTTGGTGGTGACAAAGGTAAGAACCAGCACCAGGGCGAGATTGTGCACCTGGTATTTTTTCCGGTCCGCCGGGCGGGATACATTATTTATGTAGAACAGGAGTTTTTGCGGATCTTCCTTTCCCTTAAGTTCCGAGAGAATCGCAAGGCGACTTTTCCCTTCCTGCAGCAGCCGTTCTATTTTTTCCTCGATCTTTTCAGCCATTCTCATTCCTTTGCGGTAAATTCATCCCATCTTTACCGCATACGGCATAAAGCGGCATCCATTTTTTATTGATCCGGCAGAAACCGGAATAGCGGCAAGGCAACCGCGCGCCCAAGGCGTTCCGCCTTGAAAACGAATTAAAAACAGTGGCTTGACATACGTTTTGAAAAAAGCGATTGTTAAGAACCTTGGGTAATATTCCTCGGGTCGGGCTTCGGGGTCAGTTGGCGCTGTTGCTTTGCAGGGGCTCTTTGTCGGCATCGATCACATGACCCGTTCAACTGTTTTCAGCGAAAGGTGAGAAGGGATGCGGCGCGTCGTTGTTGTTGGCGGAACCGGTTTTGTCGGCAGGGCTGTGGTGCGCCTTCTTGTTGCCCAGGGAATCGAGACCTCGGTCCTGGCGCGTAATTTTTCCCCGGAGCTTGAAGCACTGGGTGTGCGGCAGCTCAACGGGGATATTCTTGACGCGGATTTCCTCAACTCCGCTTTCGCGGGTCATGACACGGTGATCCATCTGGCGGCCAAGACCGGGATCTGGGGGAACAAAAAAGAATTTCAGGCGGTGAACATCGACGGCTCCCGCAATTGCATTGCCGCCTGCCGGGAGAATAAAATCCCTGTCCTTGTCTTTGCCAGTACGCCCGGGGTGGTCTACCAGAAAGGAGATCTCTGCGGGGTGAACGAGCGGACCCCCTATGCCCGCAACCATCTTTCCCACTATGTCCGCAGCAAGGCCCTGGCCGAACAGGCGATTCTCGCCGCGAATTCCGAAACTCTGCGCACCGTCGTCCTCCGCTTGCATCCGGTCTGGGGGCCAGGCGACACCGATCTGATTCCCCGGCTCTTGGGCCAGGCCCGCTGTCGCCAGCTTACGCGGGTCGGCAATGGCCATAATCTGGTGGATGTCACCTATATCGACAACGCGGCGGACGCCCTTGTTCTGGCCGCCAGAAATCTGCACGGTCCCGCGACGGCTGCCGGCAAGCCCTATTTCATTTCCCAGGGCGAACCGGTCAACCTCTGGAACTGGCTCAATAAATTTTTCCGCAGGCTTGATATCCCGGTGGTGGAAAGCAGTATTTCCTTTGCCAGGGCCTACCTGTTGGGGATGCTCAGCGAGGCCTTCCATTCCTGCTTCCGTCTGAAAAGAGAGCCCTGCATGACCCGTTTTCTCGCCGTGCAGCTGGCAAAGTCCCATTGGTTCTCCATCGAAAACGCCAGTCGTGACCTCGGCTACGCCCCCAGGGTGACCACTGCCGAAGGGATCAATAATGTGCTGCATTGGATAAAGAACAGCGATTTTTGAGCCGGTTGCCCCGCCATTCCCCTCTGTTTTCCACGTATTTTTGTTTTTAAAAATATCTTGCTTTGGATTCTTATTTTTTTTAATGTGACCACCTGGTCATTTTATGGAAAAGTGCTTTTCCCTCCCCAAGCCGACATTTCGCAACCTGCCGCCTGAAAAGCAGGAAAATATCCTGCGTGCGGCTGTGGCGGAATTCGCCGAGCTGGGGTACCAGCGCGCCAGTGTCAACAGCATTGTCAAGCGGTTGGGGATAGCCAAGGGCTCCTTGTATCAGTATTTTGACAACAAAGAGGCGTTGTTTCTCCATGTGTTCGACCAGTTCACCCGGCAGGTGAAGCTGCATGTGAAAAATTCGGTCGCCCTTGAGAGAGGAAGCGATTTTTTTGCGCTTACCAAAGAGGTCCTGCTCGCCGGCATAGGCTTTATCGGTCAATATCCGGAGTTTTTTCAGGTCTATCTCAAGGTGCTCTTTGAGCAGGATGTGCCAAAACGGGAAAAACTTGTGGCCCAGGTCCGTCTTTTTTCCCTGGAATACTTTGGCCCCCTGTGCGAACTCGGCAAGGAGGAAGGGGTTTTGCGCAGGGATCTCTCATGCCGCATGGTGGTATTTATCCTTGACGCCACCATGGATCGATTTCTTCAGGCCTATGCCCAGCCATACCTTGATGGGGGGCTCAGTCTGGCGGACATGGCGCCGGAGAGACTGCATGCCGAGATCGATACTATTATCACGGTGTTACGAAACGGCCTGCAGCCGTAAGCAGAAGGAGATCCGTACATGGAAAGCATGGTTGTGGCGGCGGGATTCGGCGATATTCTGGAAAAGGTCAGGGCCGGGGAAAGGCTCGGTTTCGCCGATGGAGTCAGACTGTACAAAAGTAACGATATCCTGAGCCTGGGCTATCTCGCCAATCTGGTCCGCGAACGGCTCAACGGGGATCGCGCCTATTTTATCTATAATCAGCACGTCAACTATTCCAACATCTGCACCAATCTCTGCAAGTTCTGCGCATTCGGCAAGGACAAGGAATCCCCCCAGGCCTACGAGATGAGTATCGAGCAGGTCAGGGCCAAGATCCGCGACCGTCTGGCCGAGCCCATCGCCGAGGTCCATGTGGTGGGGGGCATCCATCCCGATTTGCCCTACGGCTATTATCTTGACATGCTGCGCGCCATTAAGGAGGAGCGGCCCGAGATCCATATCCAGGCCTTCACCTGCGTGGAGATCGCCCACCTGGCAGAGCGTGCCGGAAAATCCGTGGCCGAGACCTTGAAAGAGCTAGTGGATGCGGGCCTGGGCTCCATTCCCGGCGGCGGCGCCGAGGTGTTCAGCCCGCGAATCAGAAAGCTCACCTGTGAAAAAAAGCTCTCCGGCGAGGGCTGGCTTGCGGTGGCGAAAACAGCGCACCGTCTCGGGCTGAAAAGCAACGCCACCATGCTTTATGGGCACATCGAAACCATTGAGGAGCGGGTGGAGCATCTTGAGATGCTGCGCAACGCCCAGGATGAGACAAAAGGCTTCCTCACCTTCATCCCCCTGGCCTTTCATCCCAAGAACACCGAGCTTGCCGACCTTTCCAGGACCACCGGTCTTGATGATCTCAAGAATATCGCGGTTTCTCGACTCTATCTGGACAACTTTCCCCATATCAAGGGCTACTGGGTGATGATCGGCCCCAAGCTGGCCCAGGTGGCCCTTTCCTTTGGCGCCGACGATATGGACGGCACGGTGAAGGAAGAGCTGATCACCCATATGGCCGGCGGCGAGACCAGCGGCGTCATGGCGGATACCGAACTGGTACGCCTCATCAGGGAGGCCGGCCGCAAACCGGTGCAGCGTGATACCCTCTATAACGTGATCAAAGAGTATTAAACGGCGTCTGCAAGCGTGAAAGTGAGTGCAATGAACATAGAACAGATCAGTGGCAAGGTTCTCGCAGGAGAGCGGATTGACGGCCCGGAGTTTCTGGCCCTGGCCTCCGCTGCCGACTTTTATCAGCTCGGCTTTCTGGCGAATGCCATACGGCGGCGTAAGCATCCCGAGCCCATGGTCACCTACGTGATCGACCGCAATATCAACTACACCGATGTCTGTATCTCGGCCTGCAAGTTCTGCGCGTTTTTCAAGGCGCCTGAGGACAAGGCCGGCTCGGTGCTTTCCTTTGCGGAACTCGGCGCCAAGATCGAGGAGACCAAGGCCCTGGGCGGCACCCAGATCCTTTTGCAGGGCGGCCTCCATCCGGACAAGCCACTTGCGTTCTACGAGGAGATGCTCCGCTTCATCAAGGGATACGGTATCCATATTCATGGCTTTTCCCCGCCCGAGGTCTGCCACTTTGCGAAACTTTCCGGCCTTCCGGTCAGGGAAGTGCTCATCCGCCTGCAGCAGGCCGGGCTCGATTCCATTCCCGGCGGCGGGGCGGAGATCCTCTCCGACCGGGTGCGGCAGGAGACGGCGCCGCGCAAGTGTTCCGCCGACGAGTGGATCGGGGTGATGGAAGAGGCGCACAACCTCGGGATGCGCACCACCGCCACCATGATGTTCGGCCATATCGAGTCCATGGAGGAGCGCTTGGAGCACCTTGCGCGGGTCCGCGCTCTCCAGGACCGCACCGGCGGTTTCACCGCCTTTATCCCCTGGCCTTTCCAGCCGGACAATACGGTGCTTGCCCACCTGCCCAAGACCACGGCCGTGAATTATCTGAGGATGCTGGCCCTTTCCAGGATCTATCTGGACAATATCGACAATATCCAGGCCTCCTGGGTGACCCAGGGCCCGAAGGTCGCCCAGCTTTCCCTCTTTTTCGGAGCCAATGATTTCGGCAGCACCATGATCGAAGAGAACGTGGTCGCCGCCGCCGGGGTGGGTTTTCGGCTTTCCGAGCAGGAGATACGAACGCTTGTTGAAAACGCCGGTTTCAGCCCCCGGCAGCGGACAATGGATTATACACTGGTGGCTGCCGGCCGTTAGCTGGCGCTGGCAGCCACCGATTCGAGGCTTTTCGTAATGCAGGAATATCCACGCTATCTCTATCGCGCCCCCTTTGTCGTGACCGGTACCGGCCCGGTCATCGCGGATGGCGCTGTTCTCACCGAGGAGGGCGTGGTGGCGGCGGTGGGGCCGTTTGCTGCGCTCAAGGGGCATGACGCCAGGCTGGAGGAGTACGACGGCCATGTCATCGTGCCGGCCCTGGTCAACTGCCACGCCCATCTCGAGCTTTCCCATCTTGGCGTTCTTGCCGCGGGCGGCGATGACGACAGGCCGGCGGACATCACGGTCTGGATCAGGGAGCTTCTCGCCGCCCGCGCTTCTGCCCAGGATACAGAGGAGAATAATTTCGCCGCGCTCATGGCCCTGGCCAGGCTCCATGCCGGCGGCTGCCGGGCCGTGCTCGACATCGGCAACCTCCCGGAAAGCCGCTTCATCGGCAAGGACTTTAAGGCCGAGGTGCATTTTTTCCTCGAACTGTTCGGCCTGAGCGGGGACTCGGAACAGGCTGCCCTTGCCGCATTGGCAGCCCAACCCGGGGAGATACACTGCACCGCCCATGCTCCTTATTCCTCTGGGCCTGCCCTGATTCGCGCGGCAAAAAAGAGGGCGACAGGGCGGCGGAGCCTTTTCCCGATCCATGTGGCGGAATCTCATGCTGAGATAGAATTTTTAAGATCCGGTTCCGGTCCTTTTTACGACTTCCTTCTAGAAAAGGGAGTCCTGGGCGATGCCTTCGCCATCCCCGGCTGCGGGTCGGTGCGCTACCTTGATTCCCTCGGGGTGCTCGATGCAAAGACCCTTTGCGTCCATGGCGTGCATGTCAGCGGGGAAGAGATAGAAATTCTTGCCGGGCGTGGGGCTTGGCTTTGCTTATGTCCCGGCAGCAATCGCTTTCTCGGGGTGGGAACCGCCCCCTTGACCAAATATCTTGCAGCCGGGGTTCCGGTTGTCCTTGGCACGGACAGCTTGGCCAGCAACCCGGTGTTGAGCCTTTGGCAGGAGATGCGGCTGATCAGGGAGGATCATCCCGGCGTTGATCCGGCTATGGTTTTTGCCATGGCATCGTCAAACGGCGCAAGGCTTCTCGGGGTGAGCGACAGGCTGGGCAGGATTGCCACTGGTGTCGCAGCTTCCTCGATGCTGGCCGTGCAGTGCTCGGCGTTAAATGAGGCTGCGATGTGGGATGAGCTCACCGCCTTCGGCACCGATGTCAAACTGGAGTGGCTCGAATAAAAGAATATGGGAACCGCTGAACCCGGAATCACCGCCCGCATCGGCATGGTGAACTATATCAACACCGCCCCTCTCTATGAGGTGTGGCGCCGGAGCGTGCAGCGGCAGCGGCCCCAATGGCAGGTGACCGAGGCGCCGCCCTCCGTGCTCAACCGCCTGCTCTTTGAAAATGCCCTGGATCTCGGTTTCATCTCCTCCCATGAATATGCCCTGCACCCGGAACAGTATAAGATCCTGGCCAACCTCTCCATCTCCGCCACCGGTCCGGTGGGAAGCGTCTTTCTTTTTTCCGAGGTTCCGGTGGCGCGACTTGACGAGCGGCTGGTTCTCCTCAGCTCCCAGTCCCAGACCTCGGTGAGCCTGGTGCGGATCATCCTTGAGGAGTTTTACGCGGTCCGGCCCCGCTATGTTTCGGGTCTTGCCGGCGAAACAGGCGACGATCTGGTCCGCCCCGCCGCGGTGCTGGCCATCGGCGATGAGGCCTTGCGCCTGGCCGGGGGGGGAGAGTATCCTCACCGGCTCGATCTCAGCGCGGCCTGGCAGGCGCGGACCGGGCTGCCTTTTGTTTTCGCCGTCTGGGCGGTGCGGGAGGATTTCTGCCGCAAGGATCCGGACACGGTTTTTGCCATCCACCAGGAACTGTTGCGCTGCATCGAGGAGGGCAGGGCCAGCCTCACCGAGATCAGCCGCGCGGTTGCGCCCAGGATTCCCATGGCCGCGGATGATTGCTACCATTACCTGAAAAGGATGGAATATGATCTGAGCCCGGAAAAGCAGGAGGCGCTGCGGCGATTTTTCGAGTATCTTATCAAACGCGGCGAAGTTCCGGCCACGGCCCTGCCCCTCAAGGTGTGCGGATAAGGGCGGGCTGCGGAATGACGGGGAACGAAACAAAAACCATCCTCGCCCCGGGGGCGAGGGTGTTCCGGTCTTCGGGCCGCCTGTAAACCTGAAAATGGGAACCATGCAGAATCCAGACGAGAAGAAAAAGTTTGTCCAATCCAAGTTTTCCGCCATCAGCGGAAAATACGATTTCCTCAACTCGGTTTTGAGCTTTCAGATCGACCGCTACTGGCGCTGGGTCACCACCCGGGAACTGAAAGAGTTTCCCCGGGGCATAGTCCTCGACCTTTGCGCCGGAACCCTGCCCCTTTCCCTGGAACTCACCAGACAGGCAAAGGAGCGTCAGGTGCTGGCCGTTGATTTTTGCGAGGACATGCTGCGGGCCGGCATGAATAATCTTCCCGCGGACAACCGGAAGGGTCGGATCGGTCCGGTCTGCGGCGACGGCGAGCAGATTCCGGTAAAAGACGACAGCGTCTGGGGGATCACGGTGGCCTTCGGGGTGCGCAACCTTGCCCGCACCCAGCAGGGACTCAACGAGATGCATCGGGTCTTGAAACCAGGGGGCAAGCTGCTGATCCTCGAATTTTCCCGGCCGCAAAACCCGGTGATCAAGCCCATCTACAGCTTTTATCTCAACCGGGTGCTTCCCAGGATCGCCGGTTTCGTCTCCGGCGACAAGGAGGCCTATGAGTACCTTGCCAGCTCCATCGCCGCCTTTTACGCCCCGGCCGAACTCCTGGGCATGCTCGACAAGGCGGGTTTCGCCAGGACCTACCACCGGCCCCTGACCTTCGGAGTGGTGACGGTGTATGTTGGAATCAAGGGCGAGGGGCAAAAAAAATAGCGGCAACGCAAGGGAGCAACCGAACAAATTAATCTTTCGTGGAGTTGTCGGCATGTCGACCGACGGTCGACACCTGGCGAAAACCGGGAATCTCTGGGCTATGCAGAAAAAAATCATTTTGGCCGTCACCGGCGCCACCGGCTCCCTCTATGCCGTTGAGCTGCTCAAACTCCTGCAGGGGCTTGACGTCGAGGTGCATGGCCTGCTCTCCGAAGCCGGCGAGCAGGTCATGCAGCTGGAACTGGGCTTGCGCCGCGAGGATCTTGACCGCTATGTCAGCCGCTGGCACGACATCCACGATTTTGCCGCGCCCATGTCCAGCGGATCCGGCGGCTTTGCCGCCATGGTGGTTCTGCCCTGCACCATGGGCAGTCTTGCCTCCATTGCCAACGGCATCTGCGGCAATCTGATCCACCGGGCCGCCGATGTCATGCTCAAGGAGCGGCGGCCGGTTGTTCTGGCCGTACGGGAAACGCCCCTGAACAGAACCCATCTCGGCAATATGCTCAAGGCCCACGAGGCAGGCGCCATCATCTGCCCGCCCATGCCGGCCTTTTACCATAAACCGAAGAATTTTGAAGAGATGGCCAGGTTCTATGCGGGCCGGGTCGCGGAACTGCTCGGTTTTGAGATCGCGAACCTGCCGCGCTGGACCGGAATCGAGTAACAAGAAGCCACGGACCCCGGAAGGGAACAGGCACCCATAGGGCGCCAGTGGCGAAAACAAGGTCGTAACAAGGTGTTCGATAAAATCAAGATCCTGCTCGAGATGATCAAGTTCGAGCACACCGTCTTTGCTCTGCCCTTTGCCCTGATGGGCGCCTTTCTCGCCAAGCGTGGGGTGCCGGACGCCATCACCTTTTTCTGGGTGGTGCTGGCCATGGTCGGCGCCCGCACCGCCGCCATGGGCTTCAACCGCATCGCCGACCGGCGTTTTGACGCCGCCAACCCGCGCACGGCCGACAGGGCCCTGCCGGCGGGCAAGGTCGGCCTGCCGGAGGCCTGGGCCATGGTTGTTGTTTTCAGCCTGCTCTTCTTTGTCGCCTGCTACAACCTCAACCCCCTCACCCTGATCCTCTCGCCCTTCGCCCTCGGCCTTACCTTTCTCTATTCCCTGACCAAGCGCTTCACCTGGCTCTGCCATGTGGTGCTCGGCATTGCCCTGGCCTTTTCTCCCCTGGGTGGCTGGGTGGCGGTGCGGGGAACCCTGTTTGACTTTCCCTTCGTGCTTTCCTGCGGAGTGCTTTTCTGGGTTGCCGGCTTCGACATGGTCTACGCCTGTCTGGATGCGGATTTCGACCGGCAGGCCGGCCTCTATTCGCTGCCGTCCCGCTTCGGCAGGGAAAGGGCGTTCAAACTGGCCATTTTTTTTCATGTGCTGGCCTTTCTTTTGTTCGTGCTCACTGGTATAGTAGCGCAACTGAATTATTTCTATTTCATCGGCATTGCCTTGACGGCCGGTGCCCTTTTTTATCAGCATCTTGCCGTCAATCCAAAGGATCTGTCCCGCATTCAGCTTTCATTTTTCACCATGAACGGGCTTATCAGTCTCACCCTGTTTGTCGCCACCTGGCTTTCCCTCGTGGTTTGATGGAATACTCTTTTTGAAAGGAACTCCTATGCTCTCCAAGAAAATTCGTCCTGCTCTCTTTTCGTTGTGCGCCATTCTGGCTTTCGGGTTTACGGCGAGCTTCGCCCTTGCCGCTCCTGAGAAGAAACCGGCGGAAGTCGCGGCCTTTGTCAATGGCGAGCCCATCCTCGCCGTTGCCGTTGATGGGGAAATGAACGGGATTCTCCGGCGGTTTTATGCCCAGGGCCAAAAGCCAACCGAGGCCGAGATGGGCTCCATCCGTGAATCCGCCCTGGAAAAAATGATCAAGCTCGAACTGTTGAGCCAGGCGAGCAAGAAAGCCGGCATTGCCGTCAACGCCGCCGATGTGGACAACGAGCTCAACGGCTACAAAAAAGGATTTCCCGACGAAAAGGAATTCGCCAAGGCCCTGGAGGCCACCGGCATGAGCGAGGCTGACCTGAAGAAACAGATCGGCAAGAATTTCGCGATCCAGAAATTCATCGACAGCCAGTTTAAGGGCAAGGTGCAGGTGAACGAAAAGGATGCCAAGGATTTTTACAGCAGCAATAAGGAAAAATTCGAACAGCCCGAGATGGTGCATGCCCGCCATATCCTCATCCAGGCAAAAGAGGGGGATTCCAAGGCAGATAAGGAACGTAAGCGCGAGAAGCTTGCCCAGATCAAAAAAGAGCTGAAGGGTGGGGCCGACTTTGCCGACCTTGCCAAGCGCTTCTCCGAGGGACCGAGCAAGGAGCAGGGCGGCGATCTTGGCTTTTTCGCCCGCGGCCAGATGGTGAAACCCTTTGAAAAGGCCGCATTTTCCATGATGCCCGGTGATGTCAGCGATATCGTTGAAACCGAATTCGGCTATCATCTCATCAAGCTGGAAGAAAAGCGCCAGGCGAAAACAGTCAGCTTTGACGAGGCAAAAGCCAAGATCACCAGCTACCTCGCCCAGGAAAAACTCAATGAGAATATCGAGGCCTATCTTGCGGAGGCCAAAGGCAAGGCCGAGATCAAGGTTGTGGGTCAGCAGCAGGTGAAGAAGCAGTAAGTTCTCAAGGCAGCTGCCGGCTGAGTGCCGTCTGTTGACGGTTAACGAGTGGTTGTACGCCTGGGCCATGCTGCATTCGCAGTGTGGCCCTTTTCTTTCCCGGGAGTCGCAGCCGGATTTCGCGAAAGCGACCAGGCAAGAAGGCAGAGCGGGTCAAGGAAATCCACCCCTCTCCCGCTTGCCAGCACGGCCCAGTCGAGCTTTGGCAGGGGAAAGTCCGGAGCAAGCCAGGCAAGGCTCAGGTGCAGGTGGGGCGGAGGGCCGGCCGGGGAGGGAGTCCCGAGGGCGGCGATCCTGGCGAGGACATCTCCCATTTGCAGGATGGCACCTGTCTGAACCAGGGGGGAAACGTGGCTGTAAAGCGAATGAAGCCGCCAGCCTTCCCTGTTGGTGGCTTCGTGCCCCACCACCACGGTGTTCGCCAAAAAATCCGGAATGATCGTAACCACCGTGCCTGCGTACACCGCCGGAATGAGGCAGCCGGGGGACAGAGGTCGCCTTTGTCCGTCCCTGGTTTCAAAGCCTGCGATATCAAGCCCCTCATGCGGGACCGCGCGACGGCCGGGGCGCCACCATTTTTCCGGAGAAAGAAAGAGCATGCCAGGCAGGAAGATCCAGCGGGAAAATTCCTCCTTTGCAAGGGCGTTGGCGATTTCCAGGCTGGGGAAAAACGAGGAAAAGGGAAGTGTTGACATGGCTGGGCGTAAGCAGCGCGGGCGCGCATTTTGAAAAAATGATTTCGGAGGCTGTTGTTCCCGGCGGTCAGCCGCAGCTTTTCTGCCAGAAGGAGGCGATCAGCCCGTAGATACAGTTGAGGCCAACCACCAGGACAGGGGTCAGGATGCCGGCCTTCAGCCCCAACAGGCCGTTGCCCATTTCCGGAAAAACGAAAAAAAGCATCATGGTCGAGGGGAAAAGGCTCATGACAACACCGCGCAGGGCTGTTTTCGCTTTCAGGACGGGCAGGAGGAGGAGAAAGGCCCATATTCCGCCCCAGACCAGGCGCGGATAAAGCCAGGAGGCGGTGAAGTGCGGTTTCAGGCTGATTCCGAGCATGGCCGTGACCCCGGCCTTGCCCAGGAGCCAGATGTTGACACTGTCCACAAGGGCACCGAAGGCGCCCCCGCTGAAAGCCCCGCTGATTCTGCGTATCATGTCTCTCCTTTGGCAATGGTAAATTTCACGGCTCATTGAGTAGAGCCGGCGGAATTCGGCGACCCGTCCCTGTGCCGCCAACAGCCCGTTTCCCCGCGGGCTGTTAAGGAAAATGAGATTTTTATGGGGAAAGAGGAGGCATCATCGCCTCTTGTGGCCGGGTCGGGTTATTTTTTTTGGCACCAGGTGAAGAGCACCGGATAACAGCGCTCTTTTTTCTGCACCAGATGCGCCTGCCTGCTGGCCGGGCGGATGCCGCCATATTGTTCGTAGAGGTTCATGAGCGTTTCCGGGGCGATCCCGTAATGGGCGACTCCGGTGTTGTCGTCATGGAAGCCGCCGTCCTCCGGGGCCAGGTCCGCCACCGCGAGATAGCCGCCCGGCCGCAGGCAGGCAAGGAAGCGTTTTATCACGGTTTCAATGTCGACTATGTGATGCAGGGTCATGCTGCTGATGATCAGGTCGAAAGATTCGCCCGGGCCTGGCTGTTTACTCAGGTCAAGGTGTGTGGCGGTGATGTTGGCACACTTTTCTTCCCTGGCTTTTTCCTCGAATACGGCCAGCATTCGCGAGGAGGTGTCCACGCCGGTGACCGAGCGCACCAGGGGGCTTATGGCCCTGGAAATCATGCCGGTGCCGCAACCGTACTCCAGAACCTGCATGGTGGCCGTGAGGGGAATGTTCTCCCGCAGGGTTTCCGTGATGCCAGCGGCCAGCGCCACCCGCATGGGATTCTCCTCCCAGGAGGCTGCGGCCTTGTCGAACCGGGCTACGGTTTCCAGGGGCGGAGGCGAAGCATTGTTCATAGGGGGTTCCGTATCTGCAAGGTGTTTTTCCGGCCGTTGCGGGCGGGATGCCGACCGCCTCATGATATGCGGTTTTTATTACAATAACGGTTCGTTGGTCTCTTGGCTGTAAAAAATTGCCGGGCGGCTGGAAAAGCCCTGCGGGGGGATCCCCGGCCGGGCCAAACGCGCGGGTTGTGCACCTGAAATCCGCCGGTATGTCCAGGGGCCATTTTTTAACAGACCGCCAAAGTTGATATAATGCAGCGATCATCATCATGGTTGCTTGATTTTAGCATGGGGGGAAGCGGCGTTGAGCAGGGGAGGGGGGGTGCACGGCGGAAACGGTGATTTTTCGCGGGGTTCTGGAGCCTCTGCCGCCCCGGGCAATGTTTTCCGTAAGCTCCTGGCCCGGTTGCGCGCCTTCTTCCTGGAGATTCCCCCTCAATTCAGGACCCCTCTTGGGGAAATGCTTCTCGTGCGGAAGCTGCTCACCCAGGAGCAGTTGCAGCGGGCACTGGCGCTGCAGATGGAAAACAATCGCAAGTTCGGGCAAAATCGCTGCCTGGGGAGGATACTCGTTGACCAGGGCGTGGTTTCCGAAGCTGAGATCGTGGCCGCCATCAATGCATTCTATGGTTTGCGGATCCATTCCCTTGCCGACAATCTGGAAACGCTCATCCACGGGAAAAGAAAGTCTCTGCTCGAGCATCTCCTCTCGCCGCGGATCACCATCGGGGCTCAGCTTTTCATAACCTTCACCCTCATCATTCTGCTGGTGACATTCCTGTTCGGTTCCGTGATGATCGAGCGGCAACGCAAGCAGCTCTATGCGCAAAGCGTCCTCCTGGGCACGGTGAGTCTGAACTATTTCAATAACAACGCCAGAATTCCCCTCCTCGAAAACAATATCCTCGCCTTAAACACCCTCATCCGCGGGGCGACAGCGGTGGATGGCCATCTTTATGCGATGATCCTGGACAATGCCGGTCGGATCATGGCCCATACCGACCATCGCCTGATCGGCACCAGATTTTCAGGCCACCCCGGGCGTGAGGAGAAGATGGCGGCAGGCGAGATAACCTATTTCAACTACCGGGACCCTGAGGGCGGCTATGTGCTCAACCTCCTCGCCCCGGTGATTTTTCAGGACAAGGTGCTGGGGCAGGTCCATGTCGGTCTTTCCATTGATTTTATCGAACAGCTTGTTAAAAAGGGGAGAAAGGTTATCCTGCTGCTCTCCCTGGCGATCATCCTCGTGGCCGGGCTCATGGCCACGCTGCTCGGCATCCGCCTTACCCGGCCGGTCAAGGGGCTGCTGCGGGCCACCAGGGAAATTGCCGCCGGCAATTACAAGCATACCGTCGATCTGGGCCGTAACGACGAATTTCAGGATCTGGCCGTGGCCTTCAACCAGATGAGCGGTCAGCTCTGGCTCAAGGCGATGATTCAGGAGTCGTTCGGCAAGTATGTGGGGGTTCAGGTTTTGGACCTGATCATAGCCCAGCCGGAGCGGCATTGGGTGAAAGGATGCCGCGAGGAGGCCACCATCCTCTTTGCCGATATCCGTGGTTTCACCGCCTATGCGGAAGCCACCGCCCCGGAGGAGGTGGTGGAGGGGCTCAATGAGTTTTTCGAAATCGCCACCCAAACCGTGCATGCCCATGGCGGCTATGTTGACAAGTTCATCGGCGACGCGGTTCTTGCCGTCTTCGGGGTACCTGCCTCACGGGAGGACCATGTCGGGCGGGCGACCCGGGCGGCCTTGGCCATGCAGCGGCGCTACCGGGAGCTTGCCGGCTCAGGGCATCCGCTGCTGGGCGCGGTCGGCATCGGTTTAAATTCCGGGCCGGTGGTGGCAGGCAACATCGGTTCCCAGGCTAAAATGGAGTATACGGTCATCGGTGATACCGTCAATGTCGCGGCGCGTCTCAACGGTCAGGCCGCATCCGGTGAGGTCCTCATCAGCGATTATATGTATGAGCGGCTCGCCGGTCATATCGAATCGGAGGCGCTTCCGCCCCGGCAGATCAAGGGCAAGGCAAAACCGATGGTGATCCATAGGGTGTTTTCCTGGCATGATGACGACACTGTTTCCTGAAATCATGATCATTTCCTTTTCCCGCATAAAGCCGCTGCTTCTGCTTGCCCTGGTTTTTCTTTCCGGCTGCGCCGCCGTGAAAAACGAGGATTTTGTCGTGGTCCGCGCAGGCTTCGCCGATACTCCGGCCTCCCTGGCCAGGCAGTATCTGGGGGATGCCGCCCTGGCAGGCATCGTCACCGAATTCAACGGAACGGCCGCCGTCTCCCCGGGGCAACAGCTCGTGATCCCCTTGCGCTCCGATCTTGGCGGTCTGCGCAAGGACGGCTATCAGACCGTGCCCGTTCTGGTCTATCATGGTTTCAGCAGAAAAAAGAGCGGCAAGCGGATGATCGTCGCTGAAAAGGATTTTGCCGAGCAGATGCAATATCTGCACGATGAAGGATTTGCCGTGGTCAGCCTTGCCGCTCTTTTTGATTTTATGGAGTTTAAAAAGCCGCTGCCGGCCAAGGCGGTCGTTCTTACCGTGGATGACGGCTGGTGTTCCCTTTACGAGATCGCCTACCCCATCCTCAAGCGGTACGGCTATCCCATGACCGCTTTTCTCTATACGGACCTGATCGGTCACGAAAAATGCCTCAACTGGCAACATCTGCGGGAAATGGCGGAAAACGGCCTCGATATCCAGTCTCACACCATGTCGCATCGGGATCTGAGCCGGATGCGCAAGGGCGAGTCCTTCCGCCGGTATTTTCAGGACATCCAGAATGAGATCGCGGGCGCGGAACGATTGATAGAGGAAAACCTCGGCCGGCGCTGCGAGATTCTTGCCTACCCTTACGGAGCATACAACGAAATCCTGGTCGCCTATCTCAGGAAGAGGGGATATCGTGGCGCAGTTACGGTGAACAGGGGGAGTGTGCCCTTTTTCGCCGACCGTTACAGGGTAAACCGTTCCGCTGTCTATGGTGGGTACAGCATCGAGCAGTTTGCCAAAAATCTTTCCACCTTTACCCGACAGGCCCTGAACTGATGCGCCGGATTTTAAAGCCCGCATTTCTTGTCCTGGCCCTTTCCCTTGCCGGCTGCGGGGGCGGGGCAGGGCTGCCCGCGCGGTCCCCTTTTGCGGCTGACCTTGTTGCGGAACATCGGACAAGGGCGCTTGCCTACGAACAGGACGATGAATTGCAGCGTGCCCTGTTGAGCTGGCGGGTGGTGCTTTTCCTGGAGCCGAAAAATTCCGAGGCGGCTGGGCGGATCGCGCAGCTTTCCTCCCGGGCGCGGCAGGGCGGCATGGAGCATTATCAGCAGGCCATGCGCTGGCGCGGGAAGGGGGAGGAGCAAAAGGCCCGGATAGAGCTTTTGAAGGCGCTCCGACTCGCTCCGGACAACAGGGAAGCCTACGCGGCGCTTTTTTACGAGGAGAACATGAACGAACACCGGGTGGCGAAGGGGGAAACCCTGGAGGGTATTGCCAGAAAGTATTACCAGAACCCGGAATATGCTCAGCTCATCGCCTTGGTAAACGGCCTGTCCTCGGCGGATGGCGTCCTGAAACCGGGGGCTCTTCTGCGGTTCCCCAAGTTCGCGCCACGACCGGAAAAGGAGGAGCCTTCCCGTGATGCCGATACCGAGAAACTCATTGCCTTGGCCCGGAAAAGCTTTCAGAATAAGGAATATGAGGCGGCGATATCCTCAGCGAAAATGGTGGTGAATCTTGATTACACCAATCGGGAGGCGGTGGATCTGCTCAACCACGCCTCCCTGTTTTTCGCCAGGGAGCTTCTTGAGAAGGAGGACTTTGTCGGCGCCGAAGCGGCCCTGGCCAATGTTGATGATGATTATCCGGCCTTAAGGCCGGCGCAGGCGGAACTTGCCGCCCGACGCCTGGGCGCGGCTGAACGCCATTATCGCAACGGGGTGCAGTTTTTTGTGAACGAACAGTTGCAGCTCGCCATCGGAGAGTGGCGGGAAACATTGCGGATTTATCCGGGGCACGAACGGGCAAGGGATGATATCGGCAAGGCCCGTGGTATTCTCGAAAAGCTGAAGAAGGTGCAATAGTATTTCTCTATGAAGGATGTCAAAATCTCATCGCTGCTGGCCGTTCACCCCATGCACCATCTCGGGGAAAAGCTCCTGCGGAAACAGTGGCCGGAATTTTTCCAGACCCTCCGGAATCTTCTCATGCAGGTGGGCATGGAGGCCGCTGACAGCAGCGACCAGCTCCTGCTGCTCGATTACGATGAACCCTATGCCGCGCTCACTTCGTTTTTTGAAAGCCTGACGGCCCTTAAAAAACAACGATGGAAGGCGGAATGGGGACCGGTACCTCTGCAGATCATCTTTCATCTCCAGCGCAGGAAGGATCCGCCGGCTGAATTTCGCGACGCGACCTCTTCCCTCTGGAACGCCTTGCCGCCGGAGATTCCCCACGTGACCCGGCCGCTTAAGCTGCAATGGGAGCAGCTCGTTGCCGGTAAAAAGCTGCCCGCCCACCAGTTCAGGGACATGGATGCGGGCCTGTTCCAGCTCAATTTTTCCGGAGATGTCAGTCAGATCCGGCGGGAAAAGCTTTTCGCCGGCAGATATCTCGCCGCCAGGGGCAAGTTCAAGGAATGCTTTTACTGCGGGATGACGAACCATGTGCCTGCCAACTGCCCCAGCAAGCTTCTCACCATGGAAACGCGGGGGATCCATCTGGTCGGGTATCTGCCCCTGCCGCAGATCGACGCCCTGTTCCAGAAGATCATGGCGGAGTTCAAAAAGATGCAGGAAGCGCTGGCCGCCGGCCTTGACCCCGGGATGATCCGCAAGGATCCGGCACTGCAGGTCTTTCTCGCCTACTTTGACATCTACCTCATCTACCAGCCGCGCTTTCTCGCCTATACGGCATTTTCCATCCACCCTGGCTGGGATGGCAGCGGCAAACTCGACCGGGTCAAGGTGGACAGCCGCACCCTCCATAGCGGCCTCGATTGCCTGCGGGTGGGCAAACACAAGGAAGCCTTTGATCTGCTGACGGCGGAGAGTCAGGCCATGGGCGGCAAACAGTTCTATGCCACCATCGGTCAGGCCTTTGTTTCCATGGAGCGTGGCCGGTTGAGCGACATGGCCCAGTTTCTGCAAATGGCCGGCAGCATGGCCGGCACCGAAAAGGAAAAGATCTATGTCAGTCTGCTGCTTGCCAGGTTCCACAGCCTTTCCGGCCACGCCTGGAAAGCCGAGCAGCTGGTGCAGTCCGTTGCCAGTCTCTATGCCGATTGCCAGGAAGTGCTCTATCGCATCATTCAGAATCAGGCCGGGGAAGGGGCCGGGCAGAACGCCGTTCAATTGATCCGCAAGCTCGCCGGCAGCGACCGCCGGTATTTCATGGCCACTCTCATGGACCCGGCCCTGCTGCCCATGAGCAGCCTCGTGGAAAACGTTCTTTCTTCCGTGCTGGAAACAAAGAACAAGGAGGCCAGGGAGAATTTTTCCCTGGCCCAGACCGAGTACGCCGACCTGGCTGTCTGGTTCGGCGAGGAGGATGACGACCTGGCCGCCAATCTGAAGGCGCTTGCCCACCTGGAAGAACAGGTCGCCCGCAAAAGTTTTTATGATCTGCTCGATGTCGCGGAAAAAGCAAAGGCGTTGACCATGGCCAGCCCCCGTCTGCGGGAGGCAAAACTGGATCTTTTGAACGAACAGGTTGACGAGGCGGCCATCAGGTGGGCGGATTTCAGCCGTTACTGGCAGGAGTATTCCTATCAGCCGTTTTTCCGTGATTTCCTCACCACCCTGACGGCGGCAAAGCGAAAGTTCGTGGAGGCGCGGAGCATTGCCGGCGAAAATCTGGCCACCGCAAAGGCGCGTCTTGATCAGGGCCTCTCGCTGCTCGATACCTTAAAGAAGATGAGCGAGGGAATGCAGCGCCTCAAACTCGCCTTGGATACCCTGAAAACCTTCCTCAAAAAGCTCCTGGTCGCGGAGCTGGTTTTCAGCGTCATCGCCTTTGTCTCCCTGCCGGTCATCACCCTGCTGCTCGCGGATTCTCTGGATCCGGAGCTTGTCCGGCTGGTGAAGGACCCCCGCATCCAGAAAAACTGCATGTTTGTCATCAACATGCTGCTGGCGCCTTTATTTGCCCTGGCCCTGACGATCCGCTCCATGACCGAGGGCTGACCGAAGGCGGGGGCCCTCACCCGGTCTTGGCAAGGAGCTTTTTTACGGCGGCGAAATCCTCTTCCCCCAAACCCTTGCCGAGCCCGAGATTGTAAAGCGCTGCCACCGCCTCGCCGACCGGGATTTGCGCCTTGCGGTCCCTGGCCGTCTCCACGACAAAGTTGATATCCTTGGCCATGTGCTTGAGGGGAAACTGGGGAGGGAAGGTGTTTGTTTTGAGCATCTCCGTTTTCAGGCCGTAGAGGCCGCAGCCCAGGGGGCCGGCGAGGATGGTGTCCAGCAGCAGCTCGGGAGCAAGGCCGCACCTCTCGCCAAAGGCCACGGCCTCACAGAGCCCTTCCATCATGATGCCCAACAGCAGGTTGATGGCCATCTTCATGGCGGAACCCATGCCGGCCTCCCCGCAGTAGACCACCTTCTTGCCCATGGCCAGAAAGAGCGCTTCCTGCGTCCGCACAATCTCTTGGGGGCCGCTGGCCAGGATGACCAGGGTGCCTTCCTCGGCGGGCTTCTTCGAACCGGAAACCGGCGCGTCGAGCAGGGTGAGGTCTTTTTCCCGCAGACGGTCGGCCAGAGCGCGGCTGTAGTCCGGGGAGACAGTGCTCATATTGATGAGAGTGCGCCCCGGCGGACAGGTTGCGAGAAAGCCGTCCGGCCCCTCTAAAACCGCCGTGATCGCCTCCGGACCGGTGAGCATCAGAATGGTGCTCTCCGCCCAGCTCCCGATTTCCGCGGGATTCTTCGCCACCTCTGCCCCCAGGGCGGCCAATGTTTCGCTTTTTCCCGCGGTTCGGTTGTAGACCATCACCGCATGTCCCTTCCGGAGCAGGTTGGCGGCCATGAGCCGCCCCATGATTCCCAAGCCTATAAAGCCGATTTTTTCGCCCATCGTCCAACCCCTGTCTGCTTGTTTTTATAGTGTTTTCCCGCCATCGGCGGGTCGGTGTGTCCAATGCAATAAGCCATTATAACCCAACCTCTGCCAAGTTACCATTTGACAGGAGCGAATTCCCTCCTACAATTGGAAGAAGAGCGCCTGAATTTACGGTGCCGCCCAGATTGTTTTCGTGATCCCCCAGGGCATGGAAAGAGGATTTTCCGGAGCGGGAAAGCGTTTTTTTCTCCGTCGGTCCACTGGTCGCCGTTTGACCACGCTCTCCGTTTCCCCCTTTGCCGGGCAAAAGGTGCTGGCCATGACAAACCTCACTACCATTGAAACCTTTCTGGCCGAGCAACGGGCGCTGGGGAAAACCGCCAACCAGCTCATCGCCGAGAAAAGCCCCTACCTCCTCCAGCACGCCTTTAACCCGGTGCAGTGGCTGCCCTGGGGAGAAGAGGCCTTTGCCAGGGCGCGGAGCGAGGACAAGCCAATCTTCCTTTCCATCGGCTATTCCACCTGCCACTGGTGCCATGTCATGGCCCGGGAATCCTTTGAAAACCCGAATATTGCCGAGTCGTTGAACCGGCACTTCGTCTGCGTCAAGCTCGACCGCGAGGAGCGGCCGGATCTCGATCACATCTACATGGCCGCCATACAGGCTCTGACCGGGCACGGCGGCTGGCCCATGTCGGTTTTTCTGACCCCGGACCTGCGGCCTTTTTACGGCGGCACCTACTTTCCGCCGGAGCCGCGGCAGGGCCTGCCCGGGTTCGGCGAAGTCCTTCGTGCCGTGGACGACGCCTGGCGGAACCGGCGCGGCAAAATCCTGGAGTCCGCGGCGACCATTACCAGCCATCTTCGCGACAGCCCGGCCGGAGAAGAGCATATCGACGCCGGGATCCTTGCCAAGGCGTTTGCGGGGATCGTCGGGGAGTACGACGGCGAGTACGGCGGTTTCGGCGGGGCGCCCAAATTTCCGCGCCCGGTGCTGTTCAATTTTCTGCTTCGCCATGCCGCCGACAAACCCGGGTCGCAGGCCCTGACCATGACCCTTTTTACCTTGCGGAAGATGGCGGCCGGTGGCATCTATGATCACCTCGGCGGTGGCTTCCACCGGTATTCCGTGGACAGATACTGGCGGGTTCCCCATTTTGAAAAGATGCTCTACGACCAGGCCCAGCTCGCCGTCACCTACCTTGAGGCCTTTCAGGTCGGGCAGGATCCCTTCTACGCCAGCGTGGCCCAGGATATTATCGATTATGTCCTCCGGGAGATGACCAGCCCGGCAGGAGGGTTCTACTCGGCAGAGGATGCGGACAGTGCCGAGGCCGGCAATCCCGCCCGCCATGGAGAGGGGCTTTTTTATCTCTGGCGGCGGGAGGAAATCCTCTCCCTGCTTGGCCGGGAAAGCGGGGAGATATTTTCTTTCCACTATGGGGTTGAGGAGAGAGGCAATGTTCCGGAAGACCCCCAGGCCGAGTTCGGCGGCATGAATATTCTCCATGTCGCCCACCCCCTTGAGGAAACGGCGAGGAAGTTCCATAAAAGCGAGGAGGAACTTGCCAGGTTGCTGGAACGGGCCAGGGAAAAGCTCCTTACCGCCAGGGCGAAACGGCCCGGGCCGCATCGGGACGACAAGATCATTACCTCCTGGAACGGGCACATGATCAGCGCCCTGGCCCGGGCCGCCCAGGTGCTGGGGGAGAAACGCTACCTCGACGCGGCAACGAAAAACGCCGCCTTTATCAAGGCACAGCTCTATGACGCCAGGAACGGCTTGCTGTTCCGCCGCTTTCGCGCCGGCGAGGCTGGGCTTGCCGGCCAACTGGACGATTATGCCTTTCTGGTCAACGGACTCATCGATCTCTACGAGGCGTCCTTTGCGGTGGAGTGGCTCGCCTGGGCCATTGCCCTGACGGAAAAGCAGATTGCCATTTTTGCCGACGAGGCGGGTGGCGGCTTTTTCGATACGGCGGGGAACGATACCTCGGTTCTGGTCCGGATGAAATCGGATTATGACGGCGCCGAGCCGACCGGCAATTCCATCAGCGCCCTGAATCTGGTCCGGTTGGCCTGGATCACCGGCAACGATGCCTGGCGGCGGCGCGCGGGGGCGACGATTTCAGCCTTTGCCGCCCGGCTCGGGGAATATCCTTCCATTCTGCCGCAGATGCTGGTTGCCTACGGTCTGTACCGGGAGAAGCCCCGGCAGATCGTGCTGGCCGGCAAGCTCGGGCGCCCGGATGCCGAATTGATGCTTTCCGTGATCCGGAAGCGGTTTTTGCCCAACAAAGTCGTGCTCCTGGCCGATGGCGCCGCCGGGCAGATTTTTCTTCAAAAGATGCAACCGTCTCTTGCAGGGGTTGCCATGCAGGACAACAAGGCCACCGCCTATTTCTGCGAAAATTTCACCTGCCAGCTGCCCACCGCCGATCTGGCGGAGCTGGTCAGACGTCTCGACGGGTTGACGGTCAGGGTCGAGTAATTGCAAAAAGTTTTCCAAACCGGCCGGGCGGAGTCCGGCCGGTTTGTTTCGGCGCCGACGGCGTCGGGGGAGAGTGGGTATGGACAAGGAAGAGACAGGGGGCGGCGTGGATCTGGAAAGTTTCGCCTCGGCTGCCGGCATTGACGCCATCTTCGCCCCTGCCTCGGTGGCGGTCGTCGGCGCCTCGGGCAGAAAGGGGAGCGTCGGCCGGGCTGTTTTCAAAAACATGCTGGACAGCGACTACAACGGCATCATCTACCCGGTAAACCTTAAGGCCAAGTCCGTCTGCGGGGTGCGGGCGTATCCGAGCCTTGCCGCCATCCCCGATCCCGTGGATCTGGCTGTGGTCATCGTCCCGGCGGCCATGACGCCGGCGGTGGCCCGGGAGGCCGCGGCCAAGGGCGTCAAGGGGCTGATCGTCATCTCGGCAGGCTTCCGGGAAACCGGCAAGGCCGGGGCGGCAATCGAGCAGGAACTGCTTGAGGTCTGCCGGGAGCACGGAATCCGCCTGGTCGGCCCCAACTGCCTGGGGCTCATCAACACGGATCCGGAAAAGGGCATCAACGCGAGTTTTGCCCGCCGGAAGGCCAACCCCGGCAACATCGCCTTTATCAGCCAGTCCGGCGCGCTCTGTACCGCGGTGCTTGATTTTGCCGCCAAGAAGAATATCGGTTTTTCCAAATTCATCTCGGTGGGCAACAAGGCGGACATCGGCGAACTCGCCCTGATCCGCTATCTCCACAATGACCAGCAGACCAGGGTGATCATGCTCTATGTCGAAGAGCTGCGACATGGCGCCGAGTTCATTGAAACGGTGCGGGAAATCACCGGCGGCGACCGGCCGACCCCCATTCTTGCCATCAAGTCCGGCCGCACCGCGGAGGGGGCTCTCGCGGTCAGTTCCCACACCGGTTCGCTGGCAGGCACCGAAGCGGTCTACAATGCCCTTTTTGAGCAATCCGGGGTCTTTCGCGCCCAGTCCATCGAAGAACTTTTCGATTTCGCCATAGCCCTGGCCAGCCAGCCCCTGCCCGCCTCCAACCGCATCGCCATCATCACCAACGCCGGCGGCCCCGGGATCATCGCCACGGATGTCACGATCCATTCCGGTCTGCAACTGGCCAAGCTGAAAGAGGAAACCATGGAGGTGCTGCGCAGTCATCTGCCCGCAGCCGCCAACATCAAGAATCCCGTCGACGTGATCGGCGATGCCAGGTCCGACCGTTACCAGGCCGCGCTCAAAGCGGTGTTGAACGATGAGAACGTTGACGGCGTCATCTTCATCCTCACTCCACAATCCATGACGGAAATAGAGGAAACCGCGGCCATTATTCCTACCCTGGCCCGACGGAGCGGCAAGCCGGTGGTTGCCTCCTTCATGGGCCTGCTCGATGTCTCCAAGGGCATCGAAATCCTCGAACAGAACGGCATTCCCCATTACCATTTCCCGGAAGGCGCGGCCAGGGCCATGGGCGCCCTGTACCAGTATGCCAGCTGGCTGCACCGTCAGCATCTCAAGGAGTTTGACCTTACGGTGGACAGGGAGAGGGCCGGCGCGGTCATTGCCGAGGTTCTGGCCAGCGGCCAGCAGTACCTTGGCGAGGTGGAGGGGAACGAGATCCTCAAGGCATACGGATTCCCGGTAATGCCGGCGCAGCTGGCCACCAGTGCCGAGGAGGCTGCCCTGGCCGTGGAGCGCTTCGGCGCCTGCGCCATGAAGATCGTCTCTCCGCAGATCGTCCATAAATCCGATGTGGGCGGGGTCCGGGTCGGGATCGCCACCGCCGATGCCGCCCGGGAAGCGTACAACGCCATCGTTGAGTCGGCGCGGCGCCATGTGCCCGAGGCGGAAATCCGCGGGGTATACATGCAGCAGATGGCGGCAAGCGGTGTTGAGGTGATTCTGGGGATCAAGCGCTATAAGAGTTTCGGGCCGCTCATCATGTTCGGCCTGGGCGGGATCTTCGTGGAAATCTTCAAGGATGTCAGCTTTCGCCTTGCCCCGATCCGGCATAATGGCGCCAGGCATATGGTGCGCTCCATCAAGGCCTTTCCCATGCTCAACGGCGCCCGCGGGGCAGCGGTGGCCGATCAGGATGCCCTTGAGCAGTGCCTGATCCGTCTTTCCATGCTGGCCACGGATCACCCCGCCATCGCCGAGCTCGACATCAACCCCCTTATCGTGCATGCCCAGGGTAAGGGCTGTTCAGTGGCGGACTGTCGTATTCTGCTGCGCCAGGAATAGGATGCGCCAGGCGGCCTGTTTTCCCCGGGCGCGGATAACCATTCTGTTTTGCTTGACTTTTTCTCGAAGATCAACGCTAATATGGAAATCGGGAAATAATCTTATTACGTCACGGCGGCTGTCTGCTTTCTTTCCGTTTACAGGGCAAGTTGCGGCACCTTCATCGATAATGTGATCGTTACGGCATAGAGGAAATATGAAGGCTGAATATCTGAATCCCTTTTTGCATGCCACCAGGAATGTGCTGGAAACCATGGCGCAGACCAAAATCGCGAATCAGAAACCCTATTTGAAGGAAGGGGTCGCCACCTTTGGCGATGTGACCGGGATTATCGGCATGGCGTCCGAGAAGCTGGAAGGCAACATGATGATCAGCTTCCCCCAGGCCTGCATCCTGCAGATTGTCGCCAGGATGCTCATGGAGGAGCCCAAGGCCAGGATTGACGATGACATCGTCGATGCGGTGGGCGAGCTGACCAACATGATCTGTGGCGGCGCCAAGGCGGAATTCGGCAAGCTCGGGCTCAGCTTCAATCTGGCCACCCCCACCATGGTCACCGGCAAGGGCGTTGAGATCCATCAGCGTACCGATACCCCGGTGATCGTCATCCCCTTCAAGACCGACTTCGGCACCTTCGTGCTGGAGGCAAACCTCATGGACAGGCATTAAGGAAAGGGGAGACGCCGCGGCCGGAAGCAAGGGCCACGGCTCATGCCCCTGGTTCCCGCAGGATATTTTCCAAGGCGCTTTTCAACTCGCCGAAGCGGAAGGAAAACCCCCTGCCAACCAACACCCCCGGCATCATCCTGCAACCCTCCAGCACCACGGAACCCAACTCGCCCAGAGCCAGACGGACCAGGAAGGCGGGCACCGCCATGAAGGTCGGCCTGTGCAGCACCGTGCCCATGGCCTTGGTGAATTCAAGGTTGCGGACCGGGTTCGGGGCGCTCATGTTCACCGGCCCTTGGATCGCTTTGTTTTCCATGCAGAAAAGGATGGCGTCGGTGAGATCCTCCAGGTGAATCCATGGAAACCATTGCCGGCCGTGGCCCAGTTTGCCGGCCACGCCCAGGCGAAAGCCCGGCAGCATCCTGGCAAGCGCCCCGCCGTTTTTTCCCAGAACAATGCCGATGCGCATGGTGATGACCCTGGCTTTCCCCTGGGCGCGGGTTGCCTCCTTTTCCCAGGCCCGGCAGACCGTGGCGAGAAAATCTTCGCCCGCCGGGGCGTCCTCGTATTTCTCTTCGTCGCCGCAAAAGCCGTAGAAACCGGAAGCGCTGGTATTGATGAGGGTGACGGGCCGCGGAGGATTTTCGGGAATGGCGGCGACCAGATTGCGCGTGGAGTCGAGCCGGCTGGCCAGGATCAGCTCCTTGTTCTTTTTTGTCCAGCGCCTGAAGATGTTTGCGCCGGTGAGGTTGATGAGCACCTCATGGCGGGCAACCTCCTGTTGCCAGCCATGAGGCTCCAGCGGAGAACCTTTGAGCACCCGGATCTCGGAGAGAAAGGGCCTGAGCTTGTGCGGGCTTCGGGCCAGGGCGGTGACCCGGTGTCCCGAGGCCAGCAGCTTCCTGATAAGGGCATTGCCGAGAAACCCGGTGCCACCGACGATGAAGACGTTCATGGATCTCCCCCTGATTATGACGGAATAAATGGAGCGTTCCCATGCACGGAGCACGGGAACTGATTTCTATTTTGCGCGAATTGATCGGGCTCAGTCAATGTCTTTGGGCTAGGCAAGGCAAAGAAATATACCTATAGTATGACCAGAAGCGATTCCGGACCGACGGTAACCGGGAAACCATCGTGCTTGAGGGGGCGCGACTGTTGTCGGCGGTCATTTTGCTAAAAAACCATGAACAGCACACAAGCGATACGTGACAATGAAGGCAGCCAAAACGAAAAGCCAACTGAGCGAGGAACTGGCCGAGGCCCGGCGGCGCATAGACGAGTTGACCGCTTCCCCGGCCGGGTATGCCGGGGCGCTCTCCTCGTCGCAATGCGAAGAGAGATACCGTTTTCTTTTCAACAACATGCGCAGCGGCGCCGTCATCTACAAGGCCGTGGACAGAGGCAGGGATTTCGTGATAGTTGACTTCAACGTGGCGGCGGCAAGGATAGAAAAGGTCGGCCGGAGCGAGGTTCTGGGCAGGATGGTCAGCGAAGTCTTTCCCGGCGTCGGGGAGATCGGTCTTCTTGAGGTGCTCCGGCGCGTCTGGGCCACGGGCAAGGCCGAGCATCTTCCCATCTCGCAATACCGGGACAACCGCATCCACGGCTGGAGGGAGAACTATGTCTTCAGACTCACCAGCGGAGAACTGGGCGTCATCTACGATGATGTCACCGATCAGAAGGCGGCGGAAGAGGAACTGAGCAGGAAACAGGCGCTGCTTGAAACGATAGTCAACAACATCCCCGACATAATCTGCCTCAAGGACGGGCAGGGACGCTGGTTGCTCGCCAACGACTTCGATCTCAATCTCTTTCAGCTTGAGGGCGTGGCCTACAAGGGAAAGACGGATGCGGAACTCGCCCCCCACAGCGAGTTTTATCAGGAGGCGTTTTTGGCCTGCATGGATACGGACAATGCGGCCTGGGCGCAGGCGGAGCCCTCCCGGGGCGAAGAAATCATCCCAAGGCCAGATGGAAGCGCAAAGGTGTTTGATATTGTCAAAATTCCGCTTTTTAATCCCGACGGGAGTCGCCATGCCCTGGTGGTGGCCGGACGGGACATTACGGAATTGCGGAGGGCCAGGGAAAAAAACAGGGAAAACGAGAGGCGTTTTCGCCTGTTGTTCCAGAACGCGCCCATGCCGTACCAATCATTGGACGGGAATGGGAAAATCGTTGATGTCAACCGGAAATGGCTTCACACCCTGGGGTATTCCAGGGCCGAGGTGATCGGCAGACCCTTCGCCGATTTCATGGTTCCTTTGGCAAAAAAGCTTTTCAAGAGCTATTTCAACAGATTGAGAAGGCAGAGCGTGATAAATAATGTTGAGCTGGAGATGCTCAAAAAGGACGGCTCAGGGTTGTGGGTTTCCTTTGACGGCGAGGTGTTGACCGACGCCAACGGGGAGCTTGTCCAGACCTTATGCGTTTTCCGGGATATAACCGAGCAGAAGGAGCTTGATGAAATGCTGCGGCATTCCCGGGCAATCCTTGAGGAGCAGGTTCAGAAAAGGACCAGGGATCTGGTAAGGAAAAGTGAGGAGCAGCAGGCGACCTTGCTGGAGTTGCAGAAAAAATCCCAGGATCTGCACGACGCCAATATCGCCCTCAAGGTTCTCCTGGAGCAGGGCAGCAAGGCAAGACAGGAATTGGAGGGGCAGGTCGTCTCCAACCTCAAGGAATTGGTTTTCCCCTATCTGGACGAGCTGGACCTGGAACTTGTGGACCGTGGCGCCCATGTCTATGTCAATATCATTCGAAGGAAAATCGAGGAAGCGACCTCTTCCTTCGCCCGGCAGCTCACCTCCAAGCTGGTCGGGCTGACCCCCAGGGAGCTGCAGGTGGCGGAACTGGTCAAGCAGGGGCGCAGCAACAAGGAGATCGCCAGTCTGCTGCATATTTCCCTCGGCACCGCGGACGTGTATCGCAATAATATCCGCAAGAAACTCGGCCTGAAAAATAAAAAAGTCAATCTCAGGGTGTATCTCCTGACAAACTATTGAAAGAAAACTACCATCGTCTTGCCCATCTGATACGCGCTTTTCCGCCTGCTGCATCCCTGGTCGGCATATATTTCCGCTATATGTTTTTACTGCCTTTTTTTAAATTGTAGCAAGTGCTTAACCTCCTGTAGAATCGCCGAAAAAATAGCCAAGTCGCGCCCTGGTCGGACCCTGCGGCCAGGGCGCGACTTCGTCTCGCCTCGGAACAGGCCGGGACCGGGAAACCGTTCCCATGGTGTTCGCCGCTCCCGGCGCCTCTGGTTTGGCAGGGCCGTAACCCCTTTTGAATTTGTACATGGAGAAAAGCAGGGCATGACTTTTTCCCGTATCAACATGGACGGCTCATCACCTCCTTCTCTCTGGCGGCGGCGTCTGGCGGTCGCTCTTATTCTGTTCGCCATCGTTTTCTTCAATATTCTCAATATCCTGCTCACGGTCAGGTTGACCTTCTGCCACAACAAACAGTTGCAGGCCATCAACACCATCAGCATCAATGTCAGCGCCGCCCATTTCAGTTTCGACAAGATCCTGAACGGCGATGACGCCATCGCCCCCCGGGAGGTCGATGCGCTTCTGCGGCAGGCGCGAACCGAAGCGGATCTGATGCTTGAGATCGCGAGGGAGAGCGCTCTGCACGGTCTTTTTCATCCGCGGGACTTTGAAGGCTCGCTGGAAAATCTCAGCAAACAGCTTGACGCCGTGACCGGTTCCAGCCGCGACAGCCTGCGGGGCGTCGCGACCGGGGAGGCCGCGGTCCTGGCCGGCGAGGCCAACCGGAATTTCCGGGAGGCGAACCAGGCGATAGATGCCACCAACACCCTTCTCTGGCAGGCCATTGCCAATGAACAGGGATTTTTTTTCAAGGTGCAGATCTTTCTCACCATCCTTTCCGTCATCCTGGCCTTGCTCACCATCTATTTTCTTTACCGCTACGATCTGGTGCGCAAGCGCAGCCTCGAGATAAGCGCCGACCAGCGGAATCAGGAGCAGTTCATTGCCCAGTTCTCCCGATTTTGCCGCGATACCGCCGCCATCGAACCGGTGTACGAACTGGTCACCTCCTGGATTGCCGGGCAACTCGGCATCGACCGGGTGTCGGTCTGGCGATTCGATGAGAGCGGGGCCGCCCTTGTCTGCCGCTGCCTCTATGATTCTGAAAGCAAACGATTCGTCCCCGGCGGCGCTGAAATCCGCTGCAACGAGATTCCCCGTTACAGCGCGGCGCTCAAACGGGACGAGCCGATAGTCGCCGAGGATGCCCGGAGCCATCCCGCCACCGGAGAGCTCGGCGAAGACTACCTTCTGCCCCTTGATATCCGTTCCATGCTCGACCTGCCCCTCAAGCTGAACGGCGAGATCGCCGGGGTTCTCTGTCTTGAGGTCCGGCACAACAGGCGGGGCTGGGAGGCGCAGGAAATAGCCCTCTGCCGGGCGGTGGCTGATCAGGTCTCCCTGGCCATGGGTCGGACCTGGGAGCGGGAGCTTCGGGAAAAAGAACAGGCTGCCTACGCGGCCAGGCTCGAACACGAGGTGAGGGAGCGCACCACGGAGCTGGCGGCGGCCAACGAATCCCTGCAGGAAAATGAGACCCGGCTGCAGCTCATCTTCAACAAGGCGCCGTTCGGGGCGGCCCTGGTCGATCTGTACGGCCATTTTCTTCAGGTCAACGAGGAATTCCACCGCTTCACCGGCTATGACGAGGCGGAGCTTGGCGCCGTCAACTTTCTCCGGCTCGTCCAGGCTGAGAGCAGGGCGCACTACGAAGAGAGCTTCAGCCGCCTTCTGGCCGGAGAAATTTCGAAATTCAGGGCCGACAGCCTTTACCGGCAGAAGGAGGGGGAATCCCTCTGGGGAAGGACAACCATCCGGATGCTCAGGGACGATGCCGGCAACCCCCTCTACTTTCTGCTCATGGTGGAGAATATCTCCGAACGGAAGAGCTACGAGGACCAGCTCGGCAAGCTCCACAAGGCCATTGAGCAGAGCCCCCTCTCCATCCTGATCACCGACGCCTCCGGCCGGATCGAGTACGCCAATCCCTTCTTCTCCTCCGTCACCGGCTATGCCCTTGCCGAGGTGGTGGGGCAGAACCCCAGGGTGTTGAAATCCGAAGCCCATGAGCCCGAATTCTATCGGAATCTCTGGCACACCATCAAGGCCGGAAAGACCTGGCAGGGCGAGATCTGCAACCGGAAAAAGGACGGCTCCCTGTTCTGGGAACATGCCTTCATCGCCCCGGTCAACGACAAGGACGGCAAAATCGTCAGTTTCATCGCGGTCAAGGAGGATATCAGCGAAAGGAAGCTGCTTGCCGACGAATTGCAGGAGCGCTCCGAGATGATCGCGAGCATCGCCGCCGCCGCCTTGAGCGCCATCATCATGATCGACGACCAGGGGCTCATCTCCTTCTGGAACAAGGCGGCTGAAAATATTTTCGGCTGGAACCGGGGCGAGGTTCTTGGCGAGGATCTGCACCGGCTTGTGGCCGGGAACGAAAACCGTCGGCAGTTTCTCGCCAATTTCGACCAATTCCGGCAGACCGGCACCGGCCCGGCAATGGGCCGACAGGTGGAACTGACCGCGGTCCGCAAAAACGGCGAAAAGTTCCCGGTCGAGGTATCCCTTTCCGCCATCCGGATCAAGGGCAAATGGCATGCGGTGGGGATCGTCAACGACATCTCGGAAAGAAAGGAGGCGCAAAAATCCATTCTCATCGCCCGGGATGATGCCGAAGCGGCAAACCGGGCCAAGAGTGATTTCCTGGCCCGCATGAGCCACGAGATCAGAACCCCGATGAACGCCATCATCGGCCTCAGCGAACTCGCTCTGGAAATGGATCTCTCTCCCAAACTGCGTGATTATCTCGGCAAGATATCCTCCTCCGGGAAAAACCTTCTCTGCATCATCAACGACATTCTGGATTTTTCCAAAATCGAGGCGAAAAAACTGGAAATCGCGCCCCATCCCTTTTCCTTGGAGAAAATTCTCGCCGACCTGGCAGGGATCACCACCATCAGGGCCGAGGAGAAAGGCCTGGAATTCATGTTCTCCGTGGCGCCAAACGTGCCGGACCGGCTGGTTGGCGATGCGACCCGACTGGGCCAGGTGCTCATCAATCTTACCTCCAATGCCATCAAATTTACGGAACAGGGCGAAGTCATCCTCGATATCACCTTGCAGGAACGGCGGGCGGAAAAATTGATCCTGCGCTTTTCCGTGCGGGACACGGGCATGGGCATGACCGAGGCGCAGGTCGGCAATCTCTTCATGCCATTCAGCCAGGCGGATGGCTCCATCAGCAGGAATTACGGGGGCACCGGCCTGGGACTTGCCATCTGCAAACGGCTCGTCGAGCTGATGGGCGGTAAGTTCGAGGTGCGGAGCTGCCCGGGGCTGGGAAGCACCTTTTCCTTCACCGTCGAACTGGCGGCCCAGTCGGAAGCCTCCGAGTCCCTGCAATTCCACACCAACCTGCGGGTGCTGGTGGTCGAGGATCACCCCGCCACCCGGGAGATCCTGCGCAAGGCGCTGGAGTCGTTTTCCTTTCTGGTTACCGACGTTGACAGCGGCGAAAAAGGGCTTGAGGAGTTCCAGAAGGCAGTGAAGAGCGCGCGCCCCTTCGACCTTCTCCTTCTGGACTACCGGCTGCCCGGAATCAGTGGAGAGGAGGTGGCGCGGGCCGTGCGGGAAAGACAACCTTCGGGCGGGGCGCCGAAAATCCTGGTCCTCACCTCGCTGGGCGCCGCGAAGATCGTCGAAGCCTGCCTTGCCGCCGGGTGTGACGGCGTCATCGACAAACCGGTGAGCCGTTCCGGTCTGTTTGATGCGATTATCAGGCTCTACGGAAAGAAGGGCGCCGCCGGGGCGGCCGGTACCGCCCTGACCCCAAAAGACGCCTTGGCCGGCAGACTTGCCGGGGCCAGGATCCTGGTGGTGGAGGACAACCAGATCAACCAGCAGGTGGCCAGGGAGATCCTGCAACGGGCAGGAGTTCTGGTCGATATTGCCAACAACGGCGAGGAAGCGCTGGAGGCGATACTTAAAAACGAATATGAACTGGTTCTGATGGACATCCAGATGCCGGGCATGGATGGCCTGCAGGTAACCAGGATAATCCGGGCCAGCGGCATAAGGCGTTTGGCGGCCCTGCCCATTGTGGCAATGACCGCGCATGCCATCAAGGGAGATGAGGCATTGAGCCTTGGGGCCGGCATGAATGACCATATCACCAAACCCATTGATGCCAATGTTCTCTTCGCCGCTCTCGGGAAATGGCTTCCGCGGAAAACAGCTGCCGCCGTGCCGTCCCCGCCGCAAAAGGGGGAGCCCATCCGGCCGGAGGGTCTGCCGGCGGAGATCCGGGGTATCGATCTCGAACTGGCCATGAAACGCCTGGGCAGCGCCAAACTCTGCACAAGTGTACTCAGACAGTTTGTCGAACACTACGAGGGAGAAGCCGACCGCATTGTCGAGCAGATGCGGAACCGGCGTTGGGACGAGGCATACAGAGCGCTGCACAGCCTGAAAGGGGTCGTGGGAACAATCTGTGCCCAGGAGTTGCACGGCATCGTCGTCGCGCTGGAAAAAAACTGCAAGGAGCAGCAGGCCCCGACGGGGCTGCTTGCCGCATTCACGGAAAGCCATGCCAGGCTCATTGAAGAGTTGCAGCCCTTGCGCGTCCCGACCTCCGATCCGGTTTCGCCGGAGCCGCCGCCTGGCCTTGAGGTTGATTCCGGTCGAATCCTGGAAATTCTTCTTTTCATGTTGCCGGATGTCAAGGAGCATCGTCCGGTCAAATGCGCGGCGCATGTCGCCGAACTGAAAAAAATCCCCTGGCCCGCGGACCGGCAGAACGAGATAAAAAACCTGATAGCTGCGGTGGAAAATTATCAATTCAAGCAGGCCGGGCGGCTTATCGAACAAGTTATCAGTGTCCTTGACACCGCGGGCAGACAATGAAAGAGCTTTCGCAATGCACGGTGTTGATTGTTGACGACACCAGGGAAAATATCGACATTCTGATCGGCGCCATGACCGGCTCCTATGAGATGATGGTGGCCATGGACGGGCAAACCGCCCTCGAGATCGCGCAAAGCGTGGTTCCGCAGCTCATTCTCCTCGACATCATGATGGCCGGCATGGACGGCTACGAGGTCTGCCGCAGGTTGAAGGAATCTCCGCTCACCAGGGATATTCCGGTCATCTTCCTCACCGCTCTCACCGAAATTTCCAGCAAGACCAGGGGGTTTCGCTGCGGTGCGGTGGATTATATCACCAAACCCTTCGAGGTCGAAGAGATCCGGGCCAGGGTGAAAACCCATCTTTCCCTGCAGTTGGCCCGGCAGGATCTGGCCCGGCAGAACGAACTCCTGGAAAAGCATGTCCAGGCGAGGACCAGGGAGCTGGCCCTGACCCAGGAGGTCACCATCGACTGCCTGGCCGGCCTTGCCGAATACCGTGACCCGGAAACCGGCGGGCACATCATGCGCACCAAGCATTACATCCTGCTGCTTGCCAACCACCTGCGCAATCATCCTCGGTTCAGGAGTCAGCTCGACGCTACCGGCATCGATCTTCTGCACAAGTCGGCCCCGCTGCACGACATCGGCAAGGTCGGGGTCACGGACAGCATCCTGCTCAAGCCCGGTCCGCTGACGGCGGCGGAATTCCAGGAGATGACCAGACACACGGTTTATGGCCGTGACGCCATTGCCGGCGCCGAAAAAAAGCTCGGCGGCAATTCCTTTCTGCGGATCGCAAAGGACTTTGCCTACACCCACCACGAGAAATGGGATGGCTCCGGCTATCCGCAGGGATTACAGGGGGAGGCGATTCCCCTGGCCGGCAGACTGATGGCCCTGGTCGATGTCTATGACGCCCTGATCAGCAAGCGGGTCTACAAGCCGCCGTTTCCGCATCAACAGGCGGTGAAGATCATAACCGAGGGCGATGGCCGGACCCTGCCGGCCCATTTTGATCCGGAAATACTTTCGGCCTTTGTCGCGCTCCAGAAGGAGTTCCGGATTGTCGCCCTGCGTTTTGCCGATTTCGAGGAAGAACGTCAGGTTCTCAAGGTCGCGGAATGACGGCCCGTTGCAAAGCGGGCTGCGCGGCACGGGATGTGTCGCCGGATTTCGCCGGCTCTGCAAGAGCCAGGGAATTCGGGAGGTTGGCCGCAGCGTCTTAGGGCGGCCGCTGGTTGCAAAAGCCAGGCACGGCTTTTGTGGCGGACGGATAGGATTCCGTCGGTACTTGTGGAGTGATGGACCAATGGCTGTTTCTGCCGAACATCTTGCCATGCGTGAACTGCGCAACAATATCCGTGATCAGGATCTGATCAAGGCGCGGCTGGTGCTCGATCATTTTCCGGAGTTTTCCCCCATGGAACAGGCCTGGGTGATCGAGGCCCTTGCCGAGTGCGGGGACGATTTCGCCCTCCCCCTGCTCGTCAGCCTGGCCAGCCGGGGGGGAGAGGTTATTCTCCACTTTCCGGAGCTTACGGAACTCATTCTGGGCAAGGCCCTGAACAGGCCGGAGCTCGTCATCGCCCAGCTCGCCAGAAAGTCGGCGGAGCGGGTCTGCTACGCGAAACTCGCCGGGGATCTCGCCCTGCAGGCGGCCGTGCCACACCTGATCGGGATGCTCACGAGCGATACCGATCAGGCTGCCCTGATCGCGGCCATCAACGCCCTGGCGGAGATCGGTGACGCGGAGAGCGTTCGCCTGGTCGCGGAGATGCTCTATGCCGAGGAGCCGGAGCTGGTGCGTTGCGCCATCGAGGCGCTGGGCCGCTTCGCCACGCCCGCCGCCATGCTCCGCCTGGCCGAGAGGCTGGGCCGGGACGAGGAGATCGACCTGCGGATCATCGAGGTGTTCGCCAGGGTGCAGGACGAATTTTCCCTCCACAAGCTCAATGAACTTTTGTGCTCCCGTTCCGCGATCAGCCGCGATCACAGCCAGAAAATGCTGGTTGAGGTGGGGAGCAAGTGTGTGCCGCTGCTGATCGAAAATCTTTCCGGAAACGATTCCGACCTTGTCATCGCCTCGCTCGACATCCTGCGGGAGATCGGCGATCAAAGCGCCCATGCGCCGGTACGCCAGCTCATCAACACCCATCCCGGCAATGTCGATGTCCGCTTTGCCGCCTATGCGGCCATGGCCGGTCTGCCCCCCCGCAAAGGGGATTACGTTCTGGCCGGCGGCCTGGTGGATCCGGTGGAAAAGGTGAGGATTTCCGCGGCAAGGGCCATCGAGCACAACCTGGACGAGGTGCTGGTGGCCGGAATCGCCAACATGATCAACCGCGGGGATGGGGAAGGGCCCGGAATCGTCCGGGCAATCCTTGCCGCGAAGGCCGGGCGAATTTTTCTGGCCCTGCAGGCCAACGAGGAGTTCCGGCGTGAAGCCGCAGAGTATCTTGCCGGTGAGGCCCATTCCGATCTCCAGCCGTTCTTCGCCGATCTGCTTGTCCGGAACGGGCAGGCCGATCTGGTCCCCGGCCGTGGGCCGGACATTGCGGCAAGCCAGGCCGGCCTTGGCTCCAGCCGGGTTTCTGAGGAAAGGTAGGGGAGAGATGGAAAACAATCACTTTACCGTGCTGGTCGTTGACGACGAGGAGTTCAACCGTTTTCTGGTCCGGGAGATTCTCGAAGGGGCCGGCTATGAGGTGCTTACCGCGGAAAATGGCCGGGCCGGACGGGGAATGGCCAGGGAAAAGTTGCCGGATCTGATTCTGCTAGACGTGATGATGCCCCAGGAGAGCGGGTACCAGACCTGCCGGCTGCTGAAGGAAGACCCGGTGACCGCGGAGATTCCGGTGGTTTTCATCACCGCCCTGGATGAGCCGCGAAACAGGCTGGAGGGCCTTGAGATCGGCGCCATCGATTATGTCGCCAAGCCCTTCCGGAACGACGAACTGCTGGCCAGGATCAAGAATTTTTTGAGGCTGCATAATGGCCACCGCCGGCTGCGCCAGGAATGGAGCGACCGCATGCGGCAGGTGCACGAGGCTCAGCAGGCAATCCTGGTCGATCCCTCCGAGGTGCCGGAGGCGCGGTTCGCCGTGCACTACCGGACCGTGCTCGCGGCCGGGGGTGATTTCTATGATGCGTTTGCCCTGGCGGAGGGGAGGCACGGCTATTTTGTCGCGGACATCAGCGGCCATGATCTGGGCGCCTCCTTTACGGTGTCGGCCCTCAAGGCGCTGATCCGCCAGAATGCATCCCTCGCTTGCAGGCCGGATGAAACCATCCGGACCATCAACCGGGTGCTGGCCACGATTTTCAGGGCTGGTCAACATCTGACAGCGGTCTATCTCACCGTGGACCGGAGCCGCAACCAGGCGGAAATCGTCAACGCCGGACACCTGCCGGTGCTTCACCTTTCCGGGCAGGGGGAAAGCCGGTGGTTTCCGCCGGACAGCGACATCCTGGGCGCCTTCGGCGAGGGATATTATTGTTGCCATTCCTTTCCCATCGGGCCGGGAGACCGTTTTGTTCTCTGTACCGACGGCCTGGTGGAATCCTTTGCCGGCGACGGGATAAGCCGCGAGACTGGGTTGGCCACCCTGCAGGAGGCCGCCCGCCTTTCCAGGGAGCTGCCGGCGGAGAGGGCGGTCACGTGCATCGCCGGACGCCTGCGGCCGGAAACGGCCGAGGACGATGCCTTGCTCCTGCTGGTGGATATCTGAGATGAAGATAAGGATGAGGCGCGCATGTACAGGGTAAAACCGGGGACCGACAGTCTGGAAATCCTGCTTGCGGCAAGGTTTGCCCTGGTGGATCGGGTTTGCGCGGAGGTGGAAGGCCTGCTGGGCGCGCGCGGCCTCCGGGATTTCTCCTTTGTGGTCCTGCTCGGGCTGCGGGAGGCCTTGACCAATGCCATCTGCCATGGCGCCGGGCAGGACCGCGGCAAGATCATAGGCGTCACGGTGCGGTGCGAGAAGACCGCCCTTGTGATCCGGGTCACCGACCCCGGGCCCGGCTTTGACTGGAAAAGAATCATCCGCGAGAAGCTGGCGGCCATGCGGCAACAACCTGCCCTGCTCGCGGAGCGGGGCAGGGGGCTCGGCATCCTGCTGCATTATTTTGACGCGGTTTCCTTCAATAATGAGGGAAACGTGGTGGTGCTGGAGTTGTGCACCGCCGCCGCAAAGTCGCATGAGTCGGAAGAATCATCCCAAGAACGAGGAATTTATGTTTGAGCACAACAGGGAAGGGGAATTGGACCTTGTCCGCATCAGTGGCAACATAGTGGCCTCCAATGCCGGGGCATTGAAGGCGCAGCTGGCCGCTTTGCTCCAGAATGGGGCGGTTCAGCTCCGTCTTGATCTGGCCGGGGTGAAGCTCATCGATTCCATGGGACTCGCCGTCCTCATCGCGGCCCATAACTCGTTGCGGAAAACGGGCAAACGCCTGGAGGTGAGCAATGTCTGCCAGGACGTGCGCAAGCTTCTGGCGGCAATGCGTCTGGATCACCATTTCGAGATAATCGGCTGAAACCGCCACGACAGACAGGCGCGAGCCGGGAGAATTCACCATGGTCGAGATTGTCAATGACGAAATACTGAGCATGTACGTGCAGGAATCCAAGGAGCATCTGGAGAATATCGAAACCGATCTGCTGGCCATTGAACAGCAGGGGGAGGCCCTGGATGAGGAGCTGGTCAACCGCGTGTTCCGGGCCGCCCACTCCATCAAGGGCGGGGGCGGATTCCTCAATCTCGTCAACATCAAGGATTTGGCCCATAAGATTGAAAATGTTCTCGACATGATCCGCCATCGGCAGCTGGCGCCCGGCGCCAACGTGATCAATACCGTTCTCGGGGCTTTTGACCATCTCGGCACGCTGCTGGACAACGTGCTGGAAAGCAACGGTCTGGACATCTCTTCCCATGTGGTCAGCCTTGAAGCCGTTGTCAGCGGCGGGCTGGAAGCGGCCGAGCAGGATTCCCTCCATGACATGCGCCTGCTCAGCCACCCGGCGGTTGAGCAGGTTTTTGAGGTTTCGGCCTTTGATCTCAAGCAGGCAGGGCAGAACGGCCGGGTGTTTTACGTCCTGGAGATCGACCTGCTCAACGATGTGCACCGCAAGAATCTCGCCCCCCTCGACATGCTTTCCAGGCTTGAGGACGGCGGCGAGATTCTTGAGATAAAGGTCTGCCTCGCGGCGGTGGGCACCCTGGAGGATGAGGAGATCCAGGCCGTTATCCCCATGTATGTCCTTTATGCCTCGATCATTGAGCCGGATCTGCTGCCCATGGTGCTGGATCTCGATGGCGGGAAGGTGCATGCCCTGGGCGAGCTTGACAAGGTAATGGTTTCGGCCGCTGCTCCGCCGGTGTCGGAGGCCAGACCCGGCCCGGTCGACCATCCGGAAGAGCCGATTGTCCGGACCGAGGCGCCGTCGCAACCGCCCCGGCCCGCGGCGCCGGAAACGACGGGCCGGCCTCTGGAGACGGAAAAGGAGGAAAAGGCCGAACGGAGCCAGGCCGGGCCGTTGCAGGCAGAGTCGACCCTGCGGGTCAACGTGGCGCTTCTCGATCAATTGATGAACAGGGCCGGAGAATTGGTTCTGGCCAGAAATCAGCTCCTGCAGGCAATCTCCTCCCGGAGTCACGAAGAGATCAAGGTTGCCGGGCAGCGTCTCAATCTGGTCACCTCGGAGTTGCAGGAAACCATCATGATGACGCGGATGCAGCCGGTGGGCAACATCTTCAACAAGTTTCCCCGGGTGGTTCGTGATCTGGCCAGACAGCTGGGCAAGGAGATCGAGCTGAGCCTGGAGGGCAAGGAGGTGGAACTCGACAAGACCATCATCGAAGGCCTGGGCGACCCCCTCACCCATCTGGTCAGAAACGCCGCGGACCACGGCATCGAGCTGCCGGCGGACAGAAAGGCCAAGGGCAAGTCCGCGGCCGGCCATATCGTGCTCCGCGCCCACCATGAATCAGGTCAGGTCATCATTGAAATCCAGGACGACGGCAAGGGGATCGACCCGGAAAAAATCGCCCGGGTGGCGGTCGAAAGGGGACTGAGCAGTCAGGCCCAGATCCAGGCCATGTCGGACAATGAAAAGGTGAATCTCATCATGCTGGCCGGCTTTTCCACGGCCGAGCGGATCACCGAGGTTTCCGGCCGCGGGGTGGGCATGGATGTGGTGAAAACCAACCTGGACAAGCTGGGCGGGCAGGTGGAACTCCTTTCCGTGCTGGACAGAGGCTCCTGCATCCGCATCAAGCTGCCCTTGACCCTGGCCATCATCCCGAGCCTGCTGGTGTTGTGCGGCGGGGAGCGCTTCGCCATCCCCCAGGTCAATGTCAGCGAACTGCTGCGCCTGCCGGCCGCCGAGGTGCGGGAAAAGGTGGAAAAGATGGGCGACGCGGAGGTGCTTACCCTGCGGGGGGAACTCATCCCCCTGCTCCAGCTCGGCAATGTCCTCGGCATCAGGCGTACTTTCTACGATCCCGGAAGCGGTTGCTACCGGGAGGATCGTCGGGCCAGGCTTGTCGACGAACGGTTGCTGACCGAGGCGCCGGAGCGGAAGGCCGGGGAGGCGGGCGCCGCAGGGCACGGGGCCTCGGCGGAGCAGACGGCGGTGGAGCGGCGGCAGAGCCGGGAGAGCGACGTCAACATCGCCATCGTCCAGGCCGGCGCCAACCGTTACGGCCTGGTGGTGGATGAACTGAGCGACAACGTCGAGATCGTGGTCAAGCCGCTGGGCCGGCATCTGAAAGGGTGCGAGGTCTATGCCGGGGCCACCATCATGGGCGACGGCCATCTCGCCCTGATTCTGGACGTGAACGGCCTCGCGCACAAGGCGGAACTGCGCTTCCAGGCCGAGACGGATACCGCGGCCCGCAAGGCTTCGCTGGAGGGAAAACAGGGTGAGGAAAGGCAGACCCTGCTCATGTTCCAGAATGGGCCGGCTGAGTACTGCGCCGTCCCCCTCAGGATGCTCCTCCGGGTGGAGAAGATCAAAACCGAACAGGTGCGGATCAGCGGCGGGAAAAAGGTCATCCAATACCGCGGCGGCAATCTTCAGGTCTACGCGCTGGAGGAGGTGGCCCGGGTTGCGGCCCTGGAGGATCGGGAGGATCTCCTCGTTCTGGTCTTCAGGGTGGCTGGCCGCGAGGTGGGGCTGCTGGCGGTGCCGCCGTTGGACGCGGTGAATCTGGAGGGCCCCATCGACGGGGATACCCTCAGGCAGCCGGGAATACAGGGCTCCGCCATCATTCGGGGCCAGACGACCCTGATCGTCGATCTGGTCGGTTTCATGCAGGCCCTGCATCCCCAGTGGTTTGCCGGCGATTCTCCCGCCCTTCCCGGCCCGGCGGGCGCGCCGGCCATCGGCGCCGGTGGCCCGGAGGCGCAGCCGGACACCCGGTCCGTGCTCCTGGTGGAGGACTCGGATTTTTTTCGGCATCAGGTCAGAACGATTCTCGAAGAAGCTGGACTGGTCGTGGTGGCCGCGGAAAACGGCCAGGTGGCCTGGGCGCATCTTGATGCCCATCCGCGGGAGATCGCCCTGGTGGTCACCGACATCGAGATGCCGGTCATGGACGGCTTTGCCCTGGCGGGCAGGATCAGAGATGACAGGCGTTTCGACGGGCTGCCCCTGATCGCCCTCACTTCCCTGGCCAGCGAGGAGGATATGGGCAAAGGCCGGCGGCTCGGTTTCGACGAATACCAGATCAAGATGGACAAGGAAAAGCTGTTGCGGAGCGTCTGGCGGCTGCTCCGCAACGGCAGGGAAGAAAACCGGGAACCATGAAGAAGCGGTGCGCCTGCCGTCGGCAAGGCGGCGCCATGGGCAACAGTAAAATTTACAGAGTAGGGGTTACCACGAGTAATGCAAAGGAGCTCAGCGATGCAATGGTTTAACGACATGAAGATCGGCAGGCGGTTGTTGGTAAGTTTCGGTGCGGTGTTGTTGCTGCTGGTGCTGGTGGCGGGAGTCGGCCTCTGGGGCGTGATCGCCGGCAAGCATGCCACGGAAGCCATTCTGGAAACGGAAGGGAAAATACTCCAGCATGCCGTCCAGCTCGACGCCGATATTCTGGGGTTGCGGCGTTTTGAAAAGGATATTTTCCTGAATATCGAGAAGGCGGAGAAGGTCAGCGACTATTTCAAGAAATGGTCCAGGGTGTATGCCAAGGTAAGCGACGGGATTGCCGTCCTGGAAAAGACGGCGTCCCATGCCGACGACCTCGAGAAGATCCGGATCATCAAGGATAATCTGGACCAGTACAAGGCCGGCTTTGATACGGTGTACGGCATGATCGGGGCCGGGCAGCTCAAGACCGCCAAAGAGGGGAATGCCGCCATCGGCAGGTATAAGGACCCCATCCACAATATGGAGGAAACCACGATAAAACTGGCCGCTGAGGCCAATCTTGAGGTGGAGGCGGCAAAGGTCGGGATCCTGCGGGCGATGCGACGGGCGATCTGGCTGGTGCTCACCTTTGCTTCCCTGGCCGTGGTCCTGGGGGTGGTTCTGGCCGTCATGGTTGCGCGGGGAATCAGCGTTCCCCTGCGTCAGGGGGTGGATTTCACCCTCACCGTCGCCAACGGCGACCTCAGCCAGGTTATTGCCATGGAACGCAAGGATGAGCTCGGCGAACTGGCCGCCGCGATGAATGCCATGGCCAGGAAACTTTCCGTCATGATCGGCGAGGTCGATTCCAGCGTCAACACCGTGAGTTCCTCGGCCACGGAGATGTCCACCATTGCCGAACAGTTGTACGCCAGCGCCAACAACGCGGTGCAGAAATCGAACACCGTGGCCGCCGCCGCCGAGGAGATGAATTCCAACATGACCTCGGTGGCCTCGGCCATGGAGCAGGCTTCCGCCAATGTCAGCACCGTGGCCTCGGCCACCGAGGAGATGAGCGCCTCCATCGGTGAAATCTCCCGGAGCGCCGAGCATGCAAGGGAGTCGGCCAACAATGCCGTGAAACAGTCGCAGCGCGCCTCGGAGCGCGTCAACGAGCTGGGTCAGGCAGCGGAAGAGATCGGCGTGGTCACTGAAACCATCCGGGCCATCTCCGACAAGACCGACCTTTTGGCCATGAACGCCACCATCGAGGCGGCCAGGGCCGGCGAAGCGGGCAAGGGCTTTGCCGTGGTGGCCAACGAGATCAAGGAACTGGCCAAGAAGACCGCCGAATCCACCGAGGATATCTCCAGGCGGTTGCAGGGGATCCAGAAGACCACCGGCCTGACGGTGGCCGAGATCCAGGAGGTGGGCCAGGTGATTTGTCAGCTGGACGAGATCGTCGGCGCCATCGCCACTGCGGTGAGCCAGCAGAAATCGGCCACTGCCGAGATTTCGGAAAACATCGGCCAGACCTCCCTGGGAATCCAGGAAGTCAACGTCAACGTCAGCCAGACCTCCCAGGCTGTCGGCCAGGTGGCCCGGGAGATCGGTGACGTCAATGAATCCGCCAACGAGATCAGCAATTCCAGCGCCCAGGTGCAGCAGAGCGCGGCCGAGCTGAGCAAGCTCGCCGAACAGCTCAAGGGGATGATCAGCAAATTCAAGGTCTAGACCGTGCCTTGTTGAAAGGAGTCCTTGCATGAGAAGAGGCGAAATGAAGGAAGGCGGGAGCGGGGAATCGATCCAGGTTTCCTGCTTCCTCCTGGATGAAACCCACTGCGGGATCGATATTTCCCGGGTGCAGGAAATCAATGACGATCTGACCATCACTCCGGTTCCCCTGGCGCCGGACTATGTGCTGGGGATCATGAACCTGCGGGGCCGGATCGTCACCGTAATCGATCTGAGCCGGAAACTGGGGTTCCGCAAGGCGGAGATCGGCAGGACCGGTCGGATCATCATCGTGCGCTGGCAGAATGAGTATGCCGGCATGCTGGTCGAGAAGGTGACCGAGATTCTGGCCATCGACAGCGGGGAAATTGCCGAGCCGCCTTCCAACATCAGGGGGCTGCAGGGCAGTTTTTTCCGGGGGGTGGTCAAGAAGAACGGCAAGGAGCTGCTCGCCGTCCTGGACCTTGAGGCAATTCTGGCTGAGTAACAGGGGTTGCCCGCGGCAGGGAGATTTTCCCGCCGCGGGTGTTCATTCCGCAGGCGTCTCCGGTGAACCATGAAAATCAAAGTGCTGGTGGTGGATGACACTATCTTCTACAGAAAAATCCTCAGCGACGTGCTTGCCGGGCTTCCTTTTGTCGAGGTGGTCGGCACCGCCAACAACGGTGAGATAGCGTTGAACCGGATCAGGGCCCTGGCGCCGGATCTCCTCACCCTTGACGTGGAGATGCCGGGCAAGAACGGTCTTGAGGTGCTGGCCGAGGTGCAGGCCCAGGGCCTGGAAGTTGATTGCCTGATGGTCAGCTCCAAAACCCTGGTCGGCAGCGCCATCACCCTGCAGGCCCTGGAGCTGGGGGCCCTTGATTTCATCACCAAACCCGACGAGGCGGACGCCGGGACCAACAAAAAACTGTTGGCCGTCGAACTGGGCAGATTCCTGAGCGAATACCGGCGGCAGCTTGAGACCCATGGGAAAAAAGGGCGACGGGGCCCCCTTTGCCGGCCTGCTCCGGCGGCCGGCAAAGGGACGGTGCGGATCCAGCCCAGGTCCCGGCTCTTGCAGCGGCCGGAGCGTTCCCAGGTTATCGCCATCGGCGTTTCCACCGGCGGCCCCAACGCCCTGGCCCGGATTCTTCCGCAACTGCCGGGGGACATCGGGGTGCCCATTCTGCTGGTTCAGCACATGCCCGCGGTCTTCACCCAGTCCCTGGCCAGAAGTCTGGACGGCAAGTGCGCGCTCACCGTCAAGGAAGCGGTGGACGGGGAAACCATAGAGAAAAATACCGTCTACATCGCGCCGGGCGGCAGGCAGATGAAGGTGGGGAGCAGCGCCACCCTGGCCAAGGTTATCCGGATCACCGACGATCCGCCGGAAAACAACTGCCGACCGGCGGTGGATTATCTTTTCCGTTCGGTGGCGCGTGAGTATGGCTCCAAAACCACCTGCCTGATCATGACCGGCATGGGCAGCGACGGCAAACTTGGCTGCATGGTCTGCAAGGCAGGCGGCGGGGTCATCGTGGCCCAGCACGAGGAAAGCTGCGTGGTTTATGGCATGCCCAGGGCGGTGGTGGATGCGGGGCTCGCCGACGTGGTGGCGCCCCTGGAACAGATCGCCGCGGAAATCATGAAAACCGTCTGAAGAGCTTTGAGTGAAGGCATGCAGCAGATAAGCGCGCAGGAGTTTGCGGATTTTTCCGGTTACATCCACGAGATGACCGGCATCGTCATCTCCAGGGAAAAAGCCTATCTGCTGGAAAGCCGCCTGCGACCGCTCGTGGCGGCGCACGGCTTCGGAGGGTTCGGCGAACTGTATCTGGCCGCCAGGGCAGGGAATGGTGGGGAGCTGACCAAGGAGATCATCGACGCCATCACCACCAACGAAACCTTTTTTTTCCGTGATAAAAAGCCATTCGAACTCCTGCGGAACAAGATCCTGCCGGACATCATCGACCGGCGCCGGCGGGCAGGCGGGATGGGGCGGATTCCCCTGCGCATCTGGAGCGCCGCCTGTTCCTCCGGCCAGGAGGTCTACAGCATTGCCATGACCCTTGCCGAAATGCTGCCGGTGCGGGAATACGACATCCGGATCCTGGGCAGCGACATCTCAAACAAGGCTCTGGCCGCGGCCAGTTACGGGCAGTACAGCGCCTTTGACGTGCAGCGGGGCCTGCCGGAGAGTATGCGCGACAAGTATTTTCTACCCGGCGCCGGCTCGGCCCTGCGGGTTCGGGATGAGCTGCGGGCCATGGTCCGCTTCGAAAAAATCAATCTGCTGCAGCCCCTTATGCACCAGGAAAAATTCGACGTGATTTTTTGCCGGAACGTGGCCATCTATTTTTCCCGGCCTGACAAGGAGAAGCTGTTCGGCAACCTGCGTCGGATGCTGCAGCCGGACGGGGCCTTGCTCCTTGGCGGCTCAGAAACCCTGGCGGGCATGGAAACCGGCCTGGTGAGCCGCAACTATCTGCAGGGCATCTATTACCAGTCGCGGGATTTTGTGGAAACCGCCGCCCCTTCTCCCCAAAAAGCGGGAGTTCCTTCGAGTCCTCATCAGGCCATGGCATCCCTCTCGTTTCCAAGGGCGGCGGTCCCTCGGAGTGCGGACGAGCGAACCCCCGCTCCACCCGGGCTTTCGCCCCGGCATCATCCCGCGGCCCGGCAGGACGTTCTCTCTTCTCCGGACCCGGAAGAGAACGGCGGGGGTGGGGAGATCCGTAGCAGGGAGGGTGTTCCGGCCGCCGTGCCCGATCCCCCTCAAAAGTTGCTGGATGCCCTGGGCGGTGGGGGAGGGAGGTATTCCGGCTCCCTGCTTTCCTCCTTGCTTAACACCAAGACCGGGGCCGGCAGGGAAGAGGAGGCGCGGGAGATGGGGGAGCCAGCCTCCCTGCTGGCCGGGATCCGGAAACGGCATTTGGCGCAAAAGCCGCAATCCGGGGACCAGGAAGCAGGTCAGGAGCGAGGTCGGTCGCGCGGGGAAAGCGGGGGGAGGGATGAAGAATGAAAGGCGCTCCCGGCGGGAGTGATCTCCCCTGCGCAGGCAGGTTCTGAGCCGGGTTCATGGAGAGGAGGCTGATTGTTGGCCGCTTTCGGCCGCGGAAAAATCGCCGGAGTCGATGAGGGCTTCTTTGTGCCGGAGCGGCATTTTTTTCAGCCGGTATTCGCGTTTCGCCGCTGCTGAACGCGATTCCGCCTCCTCTCTGTAGACCAGGAACACCGGCCGGCGGGAACGGGTGTACCTGGCCCCTTTCTTCCCGGCATTGTGTTCGGCGAGGCGGCGGCCAAGATCGGTTGTGATGCCGGTGTAGAGGGAATTGTCGCTGCAGCGCACCATATAGACATGCCAGGGAGCCTTTGTCGGATCGGAAAGCGGTTTGCCGGGCATGGGGGTCTCAGGTATGCACGCGGTTGTCAGCCACCGGCCAGCTTGGCCTGGTACCCTTCCTTTTTCAGGGCCTCCAGGAGAATGGCGCGCTGATCGCCCTGGATCTCGATGACGCCGTTTTTCACGGTGCCGCCGCTGCCGCAGAGCTGCTTGAGCCTTCTGGCCAGGGCCAGCAGCGCTTCCCCGGCCAGGGGCAGGCCGGTGATGAGGGTGACGCCGCTGCCCTTGCGGCCCTTTGTTTCCCGCGAAATTCTGACGATGCCGTCCCCTTTTGCGGCAGGCTTTTGCTGCCGGCAGGAGCATTTACGTCTCTCCCTGCCACAGGCAGGGCATTTGCCGCCGTGTTCCGTGGAGTAAACCAGGCCGGAATCGTTTGCTGTTTTTTTAGCCATTCACTCCACCATCCTCAACATCTCGTCAATGGTGGTGAGCCCGCCAAGCCAGAAGGCCGGATCATCCAAATCAACGCCAAAGGGCTTGAGCAGCTCCGCCGGGGTGTTGCTGCCCCCGGCGCGCAGCAGGTCGAGGTATTTGGGCACAAAGGCGGCGCGGTCTTCCTTGTAGAGGTTGTAGAGGGCCAGGACCAGCAGTTCGCCGAAGGCGTAGGAGTAGACATAGCCGGGGGTGCTCAGAAAATGGGGGATGTAGGACCACCAGATTCCGTAATCCTCTCGCAGATTGACGGAGTCGGCGAACATGGCCCGCTGGGTGGTGAGCCAATGGCCGGCCAGCTCCTCCGGGGAAAGTTCGCCGCCCTCCCGCCGGGCGTTGTGCACCGCATGCTCGAAACGGTTCATGGAGACCTGGCGGAACACGGTGGCAAAGATGGATTCCAGCTTCTGGCAGATAAAGGCCCGCCGTTCCTCAGGGTTGGTCAAGAGCCTGACCTGGGAGTTGAACAGAAGCAGCTCGGCGAACACCGAGGCGGTCTCGGCCAGGACCAGGGTGGTGGAGGAGTTGTAATAGCCGTTTTGGGCGGCAAGGTACTGGTGCACCCCATGCCCCAGCTCGTGGGCCACGGTGGAGATGTCGCGCAGGCTGCCGGTGTAGTTCACCATCACATAGGGGTGCACCTCGGGCACGCAGGGGTGGGCAAAGGCCCCGCCCCGTTTGCCTTCCAGAATCGGGGCATGGATCCATTTTTTCTCAAAAAACAGCCCGGCGATTTCCCCCATCTCCGGGGCGAAATCGTGGAAGGCGGCAAGGACCATCTCCTTGCTGGTCTTCCAATCCACCAGGGTCGTGGGCAGGTGGGGCAGGGGGGCGTAGCGGTCGTAGTCGCACAACTCATCCAGGCCGAGGATGCCCTTTTTCAGGCGGTAGTAGCGCTGGACCATGTCATAGCGGCTGGTGACCGCGCCCACCAGCACCTCCACAGTCCTATCCTCCAGCTCGTTGTACAGGTTCATGGAGCTGACCCAGGAGTCGTATTTGCGGAGCCTATCGTCGATCATCTTCTCGGCCAGCAGGGTGTTGAAGATGTGGGTCAGCACATGGAGCTGGCTTTTAAGCCCCTCGGTGAGATCGTCTGCCGCCTGGGACCGGACCGCACGCTCCGGGCTGTAGAGATCGGTCAGCACCTCCTCTTCGCTGCGCTGTCTTTCCCCGAACTTGAGATTTCCCATGACCTTTTCAAAGAGGTTGGTCCAGGAGGAGCGGCCCACCGGCGCCTTTTCGATGAGCAGGGTTTCCTCGGCCATGGACAAGAGATGCCTGGCATAACGCCGCATGCTCGCCAGGTGATGGCGGTAGTGGGCCAGGGTGTTATCGGCCAGCAAGGGGTCGGCGGCGGAATCCTCCACCTTGCTCCACTCCAGCTCAAAAAACACGGTCTCCCGACCGATCCGGCTGCCAGCCTCCTTGATCTTCTGGAGAAAGGCGCCAGCCGGGGCGTTCTGGATCTGGGTGGTGAAGTTGAGAAAGGCAAAGGTGGCAATCCTGCCCACCAGGGTTTCCAGCGTTTCCAGCCGCGAGACCAGGGTAAGGAGCTGGTCCGCATCAAGGCTTGCGACCCTGTCCACGAACTGCTCCTTGAGAGCTTTCGCCTCCTGCTCACACCAGGCGATGTCGGTTTCGACCTTTGGGTCATCGATGTCCTGGTAGAGATCGGTCAGTTGCCAGAGAATCTCGGTGGTGCCGAGCTGTTCGTTCAAGGGATTGGTCATGGGATCTGCTCCTTGTTCTTGTGTCTGACGACAACTTCAGTCGCCGGGGGATTTCTGGTTTTTCGGTATTTGCGGCGCGTCCTCGCCAACCAGCACGGGCTGGTCGTTTTCCCAAAGTACGGCATACTGGCCCAAACGTTTTTTCTTCTCCAGCGCATCGGCGACGGCGTGTCTCAGGGACTCCAGCATCCGCTGCGTGTCGGGTGAGGGGGCTTTTTGGGTATCGCATGCGTGGCTCATGGGATGGCCTCCTTGGCCAAATGTTGATACAGATTGTGATCGAGAATATATACTGTATTGGGGTGCTTCTGAATTGCACAGCATCTGGTGAATGATACATTTTATTTATTCAAGCCTTGCAGCCTCGGCTGCGATATGCCCGGCAAGGGAAGTGACAAAGGTCTTGAGACTGGTCATCGGGGACAAAGAGGAAAAATCACCGCTGTCAGCGGCAGTTCTCGGAGAGGCTATAACCGAAGCGGTTGTATAAAGTTGTTCCCGTGTCAGCTTCTGGCAGAGCAAATCGTATCGCTGGAGATAGGACGCGTCCTTGAATTCTTCGAATACGGGGAAATGAGGAGAGTTGTCCCTGACCGGAGACCGGGATTCGGATGCGTCCTCAACCAGCACTAGCCAGCCAACAAATGGGCGGGGTTGTTTGCCGTACGCTCCTTCGCGGTATGCTGTCCATAAGTCGTGGGCCGTGCCGATTGCCTCTTCAGTCCGGTTGTTAAAATTGTTGCCGAAGGAAGGCCCGACCTGGCTTTTCAGTTCGATGGACGCGATCAGCTCACCTTTGTGGATAACAAGAAGATCCCAGAGTTTGGTTGGACGAAAAAAACCGGGCAGCGTCAGAACAGCTTTTTTCTGGTGGATATCGGCATGGGCAAGCCCATTGGCACGGATAATATCAAGTATCAGAGCGATAAATCCGTCCATGTTTTTGCCAGCGGTAACTCCAGCACGTTCGCCCTGGTCTGCCTTGCCAGACTCGATCTGCTTCTTTTTGGCGGCCTTCCTGTTTCCCCAAAACGCCTGTACTGCTTCACGAGCCTTGCGTTCATAATCTACGAGATCAATTGCCATTTTTGTCTCCATTACCGCCAAGAGCGGATTGTTCTTCCTGGCTCAGTTCGTATAATTTGAAAACAGCTCGGTTACAGGCGTCAAGATCGCGGATGTTTGCGGCATGAATCAATTCCTGCCTGAGATTCTCGGATACCTCCCGCCAGAAGGGAATCCGGATACGTCGCAGGTACTGCGCCTGAAAACGTAAATACCCTCCGCGCATTTTTGTTGAGTAGGTAGCCATAAAGAGCTTGGCGATGCTGGAAAGCAATACCGCCTGCAAGGCCCGCAAATCCCACATGTCTGATACGACATAGTAAAGGTTGTGGTGCGGATAGAGCTTGCCGGGCTCGAAAACGATATGAGCTTCGCCTTTAATATCAGGTATCAGCAGTTTCGGTTTGCGGGTCAGCTTGGGCCATATCCGGTCAATCGTCCGATACCAGTTTGATGGCGCTTTCTGGGCACAATGGCGTTTTGCAATTATCACCTTGCGCGCTTCGAGATAGCTGGCTAATCTGGGGTAATCCCGCAAATCGACGAGGCTACCGTCGGCGGCGAACGGATTTATGACGCCTTGACCTCGCCAGATAACTTCACCGGATCGAATATCCCGGGTTGCGACCAAGGGAAGTTTACGGTCAGGCTCAACGTCAAGCGACTCGAAATCACCAATAAAAGCTTTGTCCGCTCCAGTCGCCACGCCAATTCCGACCTTACAGCCAGCATGCTCCAGCGCGGGAAACCGGCTTTCGATGCGCCGAATCAGCGACATTTGATCAGGGGATTCCAAAAGCCATGGTTCGGAACCGTTTACCACGCCAATCATTTCCCGGACAGATGAGTCTTTTGACGGGATATCCGAGTTGATATCCGCCACAAGGGAAGCAAGTAACTTTTTTTCGATTTTAGGCCGATGGGCTATGCGGGTCCCGCTTGTTTTTGACTTGGAAATGACGGTGATCGCCGGATAGGCGCTGACTTCGGAATGAAAGGCGTTGGTATCCATCATGTCGACATAGGCTTTGAGATGGAAACCTCTTGCTATGTATTCCCGTAACAGCTTGCCGTAGCGGTTTTTCATCCAGCGGTCGGCGCAAATGAAGCCGAGCGTTCCACCATCAGCGAGAAGAGATAGCGAACGTTCGATAAAAGGGATGTAAAGATCGGCGCGGTCATACATCGTTTGGTAACGACGACGGTATTCAGACAACAACGGAGCGGGAATCAGTTCTTGCCGGACATAAGGCGGGTTGCCGACAACAAAATCAAAACAAGTGCTCTGCTGTTCAAGAAGGAAATCCCCCTGAATCAGCCATCGGCCGGCGAGTTCTGAAGCCACGGATGCCGAAAGACCTTCTTTTTTCAGCCGATTGATTACGGCCCTGCGTGTTGAGGCAAAGGTTTCCCGGTGCAACTCCACGGCACGAATGGCCTCTTTCAATTCAATGCCAGCGGTTGAGGCATTCCCGTCATGCATGCGCCACGCTGCAAGCAAACGATCAACAATGGGAAGAAGGAAATCGCCCTTGCCAAAAGAGGGCTCAAGAATACGCCGGAGGTGCAATGGCTCGCTGGCAATGTAGCCAACCAGATCGAGAATAAAATCAACGACCTCGATGCGCGTAAAGATTGCTCCTCGCGCCTCAATTCTGCTGTTCGACGCCAGTGTTTCAATTGCGTCCATGACTGCCACAGGTCTCGGAAAGGCGGGACCATCCAGCAGGTCGAATAATGTTGGCTGCCTCAGGCTCGGCATACAAATTCTCCATTCTTATGGTTACCCATTGTTAACCGATGGGCATGGAGTTATCCTTGTCGGTGTCGCTGGTGCGTTTTTCCTTTCTCGGATGTGATTTATTCAATCTTCATACCTGACAACCCCCCTCTTTTCAACTCATTATCCTTTAAATCCAGGCTGCGCAGGGCCTCCGGCAAAATATCATTGCGGCGGCAGGCAAAGAGCGATATACAAATGGAAATTCATTTTCCCCTGCTTAACCCGATCATTAAATCCTTAACTTGCAGCCAATTGCCCCATGAGCGCACCCAGCCCCGATTCCGCTGCCGTCTACGACGAAAGCAAGATCAAGACCTTAAGTTCCCTGGAGCATATCCGTCTGCGGCCCGGCATGTACATTGGTCGGCTCGGCAACGGCAGCCATCCGGACGACGGCATCTACATCCTTCTCAAAGAGGTGGTGGACAATGCGGTGGACGAGTTCATCATGGGGGTGGGCAAGCGGATCAACGTTGATATCGGCGCGGACGGCGTGGTCAAGGTGCGGGATTTCGGGCGCGGCATCCCCCTGGGCAAGCTGGTCGAGTGCGTGAGCGTGATCAACACCGGGGCCAAGTACAACACCGATGTGTTCCAGTTTTCCGTGGGATTGAACGGGGTGGGCACCAAGGCGGTCAACGCCCTGTCCGACCGTTTCGAGGTGACCTCCTTCCGGGACGGCAAGTTTGCCAGGGCCACCTTTGCCAATGGCGAGCTGGTCGGGGAAGAGCAGGGCGACACCAGCGAAAAGAACGGCACCCTGGTGGCCTTTCACCCGGACCCCAATGTTTTTGAAGGCTATTATTTCATTCGGGAGTTCGTCCGCAAGCGGTTCTGGCGCTATGCCTATCTCAATGCCGGGCTCAAGATCTATTTCGACAACGAGTGCTTTCACTCGGCCAACGGCCTCCTGGACCTGCTTGCCAAGGAGATCGGCACAACCCAGCTTTACGAACCCATCCATTACAAGAATGCGACCCTGGAGTTCGCCTTTTCCCATACCGAGGGCTACGGCGAGACCTATTTTTCCTTTGTCAACGGCACCTACACCAACGAGGGCGGCACCCATCTTTCCGCCTTCCGGGAAGGGATCCTGAAAGGGGTCAACGACTTTTCCGGCAAGAAGTTCTCCGGCGAGGACGTGCGTGAGGGCGTGGTGGGCGCCATTGCCGTCAAGGTCAAGGACCCGATCTTCGAGTCCCAGACCAAGAACAAGCTCGGCAACACCGATGTCCGCACCGACATCGTCAACAGCGTCAAGGATTTTGTCTGCGACTTTTTTTACAAGAACACCGAGCTTGCCGAGATCATCATCGATAAGATCCAGCAGAGCGCCAAGATCAGGAAGGAGCTCTCCCATGTGCGCAAGGAGGCCAAGGCCAAGGCCAAGAAGGTGGCGCTGAAGATCCCCCAGCTCAAGGACTGCAAGTACCATCCGACCCCGGAAAGGCCCTCCGATCCGGAGCGGCCCAACATGATCTTCATCACCGAGGGGCAATCGGCCTCCGGCTCCATCGTCAGCTCCCGCGATCCCATGCTGCAGGCGGTCTTCTCCCTGAAGGGCAAGCCGATGAACGTCTACGGCCAGCCCCTGACCCTGCTCTATAAGAACGACGAGATGTACAATATGATGCGCGCCCTGGACATCGAGGAATCGGTGGAGACCCTGCGCTACGACAAGGTGATTCTCGCCACCGACGCCGATGTGGACGGCCTGCATATCAGAAACCTGCTTCTCACCTATTTCCTTCACTTCTTCGAGGCCCTGGTCAAGCGCGGCCATGTCTACATCCTGGAGACCCCGATCTTCAGGGTGCGCACCAAGGAGGAGACCATCTATTGCTACACGGACAAGGAGCGGGCCGCGGCGGAAAAACACCTGGCCGGCGGCGGCAAGGGCAGAAAGCCGGTGGAAATCACCCGCTTCAAAGGCCTGGGGGAGATCTCGCCCAAGGAGTTCAAGCAGTTCATCGGCCCGGACATGCGGCTGCAGCAGGTGAACATCGACACCCTAAGCGAGGTGCCCAGGCTGCTCTCCTTCTACATGGGCAAGAATACGCCCGAGCGTAAGGAATACATCATGGATCATCTGGTGGTCGTCTGATTATGGATACTTCCCACTACGGCGAGCTGCACAAGCTTTTCGACACCAACTTCATCGACTACACCTCCTATGTGATCCGGGAGCGGGCCATTCCCGACGTGGCGGACGGGTTGAAGCCGGTGCAGCGCCGCATTCTGCAAACCCTGCACAACATGGATGACGGCCGTTATCACAAGGTGGCCAACGTGGTGGGCGATTGCATGAAGCTCCATCCCCATGGCGACGCCTCCATCTTCGCCGCCCTGGTGAACCTGGCCAACAAGGGCTACCTCATCGACCGGCAGGGAAATTTCGGCAATATCTACACCGGGGACCAGGCCTCGGCCGCCCGCTACATCGAGTGCCGCCTTTCCCCCCTGGCCCGCGAGACCCTGTTCAACCGCGATCTCACTGAATTTGCCGATTCCTATGACGGCCGCATGCAGGAGCCGGTGGCCCTGCCCGCCAAGATTCCCCTGCTCCTGATGCAGGGCGCCGAGGGCATTGCCGTGGGCATGGCCACCAAGATCATGCCCCATAATTTCTGTGAGTTGCTTGAGGCGCAGAAGGCCATTCTGCGGGGCGAGGAGTTCGCCGTCTATCCCGATTTCCCCCAGGCAGGCGCCATCGATGTCTCCGGCTACGAGGACGGCAACGGCCGCCTGCGCTGCCGGGCGCGCATCGAGGAGAAAAACGAGAAGACCATCACCATCAAGGATATTCCCTACACCACCACCACCCAGTCCCTGATCGAGAGCGTGGAAAAAGCGGCCCGGGCGGGCAAGCTCAAGATCATGAGTATCAACGACTACACCGCCGAAGAGGTGGAGATCGAGATCAAACTGGCCCGCGGCATCTATGCCGAGGATACCATCAAGGCTCTCTACGCCTTCACCGACTGCGAGGTTTCCATCAGCCCCAACCTGACCGTGATCAGGGACAACAATCCCACCGTGCTCTCGGTGAGCGAGGTGTTGCGCCACAACACCGAAAAGCTGGTGCGCGATCTTGAAAAAGAGCTCACCATCGAGCATGGCCGGCTCAAGGAAAAGCTGCACGCCCATCTGCTTGAGCAGATCTTCATCGAGGAGCGGCTCTACAAGAGAATCGAGGAGTGCAAGACCTACAAGGCGGTGGTGGACACCATCGACGAGGCCCTGCTCCCCTTTGCCGATCTGCTGGTGCGGGCGGTGAGCAAGGAGGACATCGAGCGGCTGCTTGAGATCAGGATCAAGCGCATCTCCCGCTACGACATCGACCGGAAGAAAAAGGAGATCAAGGAGGTCCGCGACAATATCAAGGCGGTGGAAAACTATCTGTTGGACATGGTCGGTTACACCGTCTCCTACCTGGACGATCTGCTCAACCGCTACGGCCATCTTTATCCGCGCCGCACCGAGATCACAACCTTCAGCGAGGTGGAGGCGCGCAAGGTGGCCCTTTCAAACCTCAGCATGGGCTATGACCGGGAAACGGGCTTTCTGGGTCATCAGGTCAAGGCACGGCCGGAGGATTGCTTCCCCTGTTCGGAATACGACAAGCTGCTGCTCATTTACCAGAACGGCGTGTACAAGGTGATCAACGTCATCGACAAGCTCTTTGTCGGCCATGATCTCGCCTGGCTGGGCAAGGTGGATGAGAAGCTGATCTTCAACCTCATCTACCGGGAAGGAGGGCAGAATCTCTGTTATGCCAAGCGTTTTCACTGCCCAAAATTCATTCTCGAAAAAGAGTACCGCCTTTTCCCGGAACACAAAAATTCCGTCATCCTCTTTCTGGGCCTGGGGGAAGGGGGCCGGGTCCGCGTGCACCTGGCTCCGTCGAAGCGTGCCCAGCATAACTATGTGGACTGCAGTTTCAGCGATGTTCTGATCAAGGGGGTTTCCGCGCTGGGCAAGAGGGTTTCCAACCGGCCGGTGCGCCGCATTGCCGAATTGTCACCGGAAAAGGAACCCGCCAGGGAGACGGAAGTTCAGCCCAAGCTGTTTCAGCCTTCAGACGGCAGCTCGCTGCCCGCGGCTGAAAACATAAAGCCGCCGGAGGAAAAAAAGCCGGCAACCGAAGACTGACAGCGGCCGGCTCGGGGTTTTTCTATTTCGCCTCATAGGCCTTGAGGATCACCACATCCTGCGCAGGCACGTCCTGATGATAGCCCACGCTCCTGGTGGGAACGGCAACGATTTTATCCACCACCTCCATCCCCTCCGTGACCTTGCCGAAAACCGCGTAGCCGAATGTGCTCGGCGACATGCCGCGATGGTCAAGGCTTTCGTTGTCCCGCACATTGATGAAGAACTGGCTGGTTGCGCTGTGCAGGGCATTGGTGCGGGCCATGGACAGGGTGGCGCGGCTGTTCTTCAAGCCATTGTCCGCTTCGTTCCTGATCGGAGCCCCGGTGGCCTTTTGCCGCATTCCCGGAGCAAAGCCGCCGCCCTGGATGACAAAGCCGGGAATAACGCGGTGGAAGATGAGGCCATCGTAAAATCCTTCCTGCACATACTTGCGAAAATTTGCAACCGTCAGCGGTGCTTTTTCGTCTTCAAGTTCGATACGGATCGTGCCCAGGGTTGTTTCCATGATGACGTCATTTCCCTTGGCAAAGCATTGGTTTTCCGCGTAAAAACAAAGTGTTATAGTGAAAAGCAGAGAGAAGAGGAACGATATTTTTTTCATGTCTGGCCTCATGGTGAAAAAAAAAGAGAAAGAAAAAATACCCCGGCAAGAAAACTTACTAATTTTACACAGCATTCCCCGCTCTGCCAAGCCTTTTCGGTTACCAGATATTGTGGTTGCGAAGATATCCTGCGCCATATATGGTGGTAACGGTGGTTGGTTCGCCCTTTCGGCAGGATGTTTTTATTGCTTTTTTCGGTTATAGTTGCTAAATGAACAACCTCTCTCTTGAACTGGTTCAGAGAGAGTCAGTGCGACGGTCAGGGAAGATCGTATGCTCTTATTATCTGTTTGCAAGAGATGGAGGCACGCGGTATGGATTGCCTTACATCAAGCTCTCCCAAGGAGAAGAATACCCTGGCACCCGGAAGTGACAAGGGTGGGCGCGGGAACGAACCCCTGATTTTTTTCGGCAGACGTTCCGTCGATCCGGATATGGTCCGGATGGTATGCGGGGTTTCCTTGGCAGTGCTTTTTTTCATCATCGCCCAACTGAAACCATCGGTTTCACTCCTGATCGGCTTTGGCCATCGGCAGCAGGAACTGCCTTCCGTCGAAGTCCATTCCGCCACCGAACTGGTAACGCAACTGAAAACCAACAGACTCTGGGAAGTCGAGCCGTTTACGCCGGTGAATCCCGTGCTGGTGAAGAGTTTGCCAGCCGACTTCCCTTATCTTGACGTTGAGACGCAGAAACGGGCCTTTCTCCATACCCTTTTGCCCGTCGCCATGATCGCCTTGTCCGAGGTACAGGACGAGAGGTACGCCCTTGAGGAAATCCTTTCCCGGTTGGCGAGGATTCCCAAGCGGTTTGCTTTCGGCATCGACTCCGGCGAAGAGGCCAATCTTGACGGCTTGCGGCCCAATGAGGTGTATTTTCTTCAGCAGCTTTGCCAGAAATACCGGACAAACGATGTCGATCTTCTCCTGCGGAGGGTCAATCTGGTGCCGGTGAGCCTGATCCTAGCCCAGGGCGCCCTGGAATCCTCCTGGGGCGGGTCGCGCTTCGCCCTGGAAGGCAACAATCTTTTCGGTGTCTGGACCTGGGGCATTGAAGGAATCATTCCTTCCCAGCGGGAGGAAGGCAAGGAACATAAAGTCGCCTCTTACGCGACGCTCCTTGATTCGGTGCGGGCCTATATTCTCATGCTCAACCGGGTTGCCGCATACAGCCATCTTCGTTCACTCCGGGAGCAGAACATGGATTCCCTGACCCTGGCCAACGGTCTGCGCTACTATTCGGAAAGACGTGAAGAGTATGTTGCCGATCTTGCCAGGGTGATCAGGAGCAACCAGCTGCAGATGTACGACGAGTGCGTGCTTGCCTCCAGGCAGCGCGGGGTTCGCCTCGTTTCCCTGGCCAATATGCAATGAAAGAGTCCACGCCCCGGAAATCTTCAGGTTCCTGGTTTTTGAAGTTTTTTCTTTTCGTCCTCTTTCTCCTGGCCTGCGTGATGGCCTTGTCGCCCAGGCCCCAATCCACGGCGGCCAACAATACCGTCCCTGAAAAGGTTCCGCAGCGGACAGGCGATCCCACCATTTTCATTTATCATCATTTCGGGGACAAGCGGTATCCGACAACCAGTGTTTCCGAAGAGAACTTTCTCGCCCAAATGCGCTATCTCGCCGACAACGGCTACCGGGTTCTCTCCCTTGCCGAAGTGGTGCATTGCCTGAAGGCCAAGATTCCTCTGCCGGAGAAGACCGCGGTCATCACCATTGATGACGGCTACCGGAGCATTTATTCCGTGGCCTGGCCGATCCTGAAATCCTTTGGCTTTCCGTTCACGGTCTTCCTCTACGTGGAGGGGGTGGAAAAAAAATACAGCAACTATCTCAGTTGGGAGCAGATTTTGGAGATGCAGGCGGCAGGCGTCGATTTTCAGGATCATAGCTTTTCGCATCACCGCATGGCGGACTGGCCCCGGGGGGTCACCGAGAAGGAGTACCGCAAATGGGTCCGGGCCGATCTGGTCAGCAGCGTCACCATCCTTCGGGAAAAACTGGGGAAAAGACCTCGCTTCTTTGCCATCCCATACGGCGAGTACAACTCCATTGTCCTGGAGGAGGCCAGAAGTTTGGGCTATGATGCCATCTTTACCCAGGATCCCGGCTCCGTCAGCGCGGACACCGATCCTTTTTTCATTCCCAGGGAACCCATCCTCGGCAAGGAATGGGCAACCCTTGACCATTTTATCAAGGTGCTGAACAGGGCGGATCTGCCCGTCGCCAACCTCACTCCCTCCATTTCCCCCCTGGAAAAAGCCGTCCCCGCCGTGTTCGGCGCCCGGGTGCTTTATCCGGAACGCTATGACAGCGGAAGTTTCGGCATCTATGTGAGCGAGCTTGGCTGGCGCAAGGCGACCATGGACAGCAAAGGCTTTGTCTCCATGCGCAACGACCTGCCCCTGACCAGACGTTCCAACCGGGTGATGATCAGCGCCAGAGAAAAAGGAACCAACAGGAGCGCCGTACGTTTCTGGCTTTTGCTCCAGCACGAGGCGAACCGGCATGATCCTGAGGCCATGCAGGCGATTCTTGGCAACCAGACCTTGGGCCATTGATTGCCGGAACGGCCTTTCTCCGGTGATTTTCCCCTGCTGTTTTTTCCGTATTGCCTTGGGCGCCGGAACAGGCTTTTCCGTTCGGAATACCCAACGGTATTGACCAGGGGTTGAAAAGCCGCTTTCTGGATATGGTAATGATTGAACGGACTGGAGTGATTGGGACGGCCTGCGAGTTTTTCGGATCCTGTGATTTCTTCCAGGCAACCATGGCCAGCGTGCCGCAGTTGAGGCAGAAGATGATGGACAAGTACTGTGCGGGTGGATACCGGGATTGCGCTCGCCATGCCTATGCAACACTCCATGGCCGCAACAGCATCCCGGAAGATCTGTTTCCCAACGCCGCCTATTTTTAACGACATGCTCGGAAAGTGCTTCGCCCACCTTTTTTGTCTGCTTTCTCCCTTGCGCCTCTGACGGTTTGCCGACCTCCCGGAATACGGATCGCGATTCCAACTCCGCGCGGGGTAACGCGGGTAAGCCTCTGCTGTTTCCCTGGCCCGTTTTTCCCACTGTCCGGGATGAGTGGTTTTCAAGGTCCATCGGGATTGCCATTCCCCCTGAAGATGTGCTACCATTTCAGTGTTGTCGGTCAACGGTCGGGCTCGGTATCTGCGCAAGCTTATCAGGAGAGGCGGTGCAATGTTTAAGGAAGAACGAAAAACGTTCCAGTTTGAATGGGCCCATCTCGGGGACATCGAGTGGGGACGCCCGAACCTCGGTCCTAAGACCTCGGTGGCGATCTATCGCTTGATGCAGTTCACCTTGCGCGACGCCATCATCAAGCACACCGACGTGGAAACCACCAACCGCATTTTCTACGATGCCGGCAGGATTGCCGGCAAGGCCATCTACGAGGAGCTGCTGCACAGCCCCAAGAACTTCAGCGCCTTTGTCTCCACGCTGCAGGAGACCATGAAGGATCTTGCCATTGGCATCCTCCGCGTCGAGACCTCCGATCTTGTCGCCATGCGCTTTGTGCTGACCATTGCCGAGGATCTCGACTGCTCGGGGCTGCCCATCACCAACGAGTCGGTCTGCACCTATGACGAAGGTTTTATCGCCGGGCTTTTCAGCGCGCATTTCGGCAAGGATTTTCTGGCCAGGGAAACCGACTGCTGGTGCACCGGGGACAGGGTTTGCCGTTTTGAGGTTGGCCCGATTCACTGAACAATCTGTGGGAAGGGGACGTAACCGCTGCGATGAGGCAAGAGGATATTGACCGCCTGGACAGGATAAGCGCCCATGTCCATGCCCTGCTCAATGGCCAGCAGCCGGGGCTTCTCAATCTTGCCGGTCAGAATAACGATGAGATCCGTCAAGTGGGAGCATTCGTCAACGAGCTGACCGAAGCCCTCTCCGCGCTCACCACGGCAACCTATCATCTTTCCATCGGCGACATCGACACAGCCATCACCACCAGGCTGCCAGCCTGCCATAACCTGAAGAACCTGCAGGCAACCCTCCGGCATCTGACCTGGCAGACAGGGCAGGTCGCCAAGGGTGATTTTTCCCAGCGCATTGATTTTCTGGGAGGCTTTTCCGCCTCGTTTAACTCCATGGTCAAGCAACTTGAGGCAAGTCAGGAACGGATCCTTGCCCAGAACAGGGAACTTGAGCGTCTTGCCGCCACCGACCCCCTCACCGGAGCTTTCAACCGCCGTTACTTCATGGAGTTCGGGAGGAAGGAATTTATCCGTTCCCGGCGCTATGGCCATGTTTTCGCCGCGTTCCAGATGGACCTCGACCATTTCAAAAAGATCAACGACACCCATGGCCATGCCGTGGGTGACGAGGTTCTGAAAGCCTTTACCGCGAACTGTCTTGAGGGATTGCGGGAAAACGACGTGCTTGGCCGGGTTGGCGGGGAGGAGTTTGCCGTTGTCCTGCCGGAAACACCCATTACCGGGGCGCACAAGGTCGCGGAACGGTTCCGTGAAGCGACCTGCGACCGGAAGGTTTACGTGGGCGAGCAGGCGGTGCATTTCACCGTCAGCATCGGCCTGACCTGCCTGCGGGCTGATGACGCCGATCTTGAGGTGGTTCTGCGCCGGGCGGATGAGGCGCTCTATCTTGCCAAAAACGGCGGCCGAAACCGGGTTGTCGCGGTCGAATAGCCTCAGCCGGCACTTGTTTTTTGCCAGATGGGCAGGCTGGTGTTCAGCCGCTCAAAACGTCGGTCCTGGCTGATCGCATCGCTGTTTTTGTGATTGGCGATGAGAATGGCGCCGACCCGCATGCTGTCCTCCACGAGTTTTTCAAAGCGCAGCTGCTGCTCTCTGCCGGAAAAGGGGCGGAAGTAGTAGAGCACCTCGAATTTTTCCAGGCCCTGATAGGTCCAGATGTCATCCCGGGAGACTTTTTCCTCGCCGATGAGCCGGGTTGCCACGGTAAAAGGGTATTCATCCTTTTCGATTCCATACACATCAAAGCCGTACTGTTCGGCAACGAGCAGGATGTTGCCGATGCCGCAGCCGATGTCGAGAAAACGTGGCTGCGTATGCGCGGGGGCGTCGGGATCTGCGTTGAGCAGCCTGGCGACAAACTCAAGCTGGGCAAAGACCTGCCTGGTATCCATGGCCACAAAGGGATACTCGCAGTCGGTATTGTTTTTCGTTTCCCGGGCGGCGTCCCTGCTGTGAAAACCGACAAACCTGTTGATGATGTTGAAAAAAATATCCTGTCCTGTCTCATCCATGGCGTTGTTTTCCCCACTTGGCAAGAGGATGTAAAAGCAAGAAGTTTCATATACCACAATTCGGCCGGGAAACCCCGCGGAAAAATCCGCCGTGAACCGGCTAACGCCTCGGCGGCAAAAGAGAAACCGCGATGCCCTCCAGAGCCCGCAGCGCGGTTTTTGCAAAAAAGAGGGCGCCGGTGGCAAGGATGTCTTCGTCAAAATCGAAGCGGGGGCTGTGGGCCGGCGCATCATGGGGAGCCGGGCGGCGTGCTCCGAAACGGACCATGCAGCCCGGGACCTTTTCCAGGAAAAAGGAGAAATCCTCGCCGCCGAGGCTGGGCAGCGGCTGGCCCTTGACCTTGCCGGAGCCGACGATTTCCGCGGCGACATCCCGGGCGATCCGGCTTGCGGCCGCGTCGTTGATGACCGGCGGGTAGCCCTCGACCAGGGTGCAGGTGGCCTGCACTCGATGCAGGGCGCCGATGGCGGCAACCATGCGCTGTACCGCGGAGAAGCAGGTTTTGCGGACTTCCGGATCCGTGGAGCGGATGGTCCCTTCGAGAACGACCCGGGAAGCGATGACATTGGCGGCGGTACCGCCGTGGATCCTGCCCACGGTGATCACGGCCGGCAAGCAGGGATGGATTTCGCGGGAGACGATGGTGTGCAGGCTCGTCACCAACTGACAGGCCGCCACTATGCTGTCGGCGCTTTCATGGGGCTTGGCTGCGTGTCCGCCGCTGCCGGTGATTTCGATGCTGAATTCATCGGTAAAGGCGCAGATAAGCCCCGGCTGGACAATGATCTCATTCAGCTCGTGGTTGCGGTCGATGTGGCCTGAAAAGATGGCGGAAACCCCATTGAGGGCTCCGGCGGCGATCATGCCCCTGGCGCCGCCGTCGCCTTCCTCTGCCGGCTGAAAAATCAGAACCACCCGGCCGGGCAGGGAAACCCGCGAGAGCAGGGCGGCGGCGCCAAGCAGCATCGCCACATGCCCGTCATGGCCGCAGGCATGCATGACTCCTGGATTGCGGGAGGAGAAGGGCAGGCCGGTTTCCTCGGTCAGGGGCAGGGCATCCATGTCAGCCCGCAGGGCCACGCAGGGGGCGGCGGGGTCATTGCTGCCGAGACTGGCGACTATGCCGGTCTGCCCGACCTGCTCCCGGAAAGGGATGGCCAGTTCCTCAAGTTTGCCGGCAATGAAGCGGGCCGTGGCGAATTCCTGGAAGGCAAGCTCGGGATGCTGATGGATGTGACGGCGGATTTCCCGCATCCAGGTGTCAAGTTGTTCGTCCGGCATGGGAAAAGGGTTCATTGTTCTCGTCATTGCATAATTTGTTGGGGTGAGAGAAAAACTTATTCGCTCCGGGTTGACCAGCGTCGCAAGCCATGGTAATTTTTTCGGCCGTTATCTGGGTTTGATCGCGAACGGATTTGTCCCTGCTTTGCATGCCAGCCAACTCCATATGTCGGCAGTGCATTCATCATAATGCAAAGTGCGGGGCGGCACCATCTTGAAACTGAGAATTGTGCAACGATGAACAACGGTTTTTCCCCCGTGCGGAGCGGGGAGCATTCTGACTCCGTCGGTCCTTGTCCTCGAGATGCGGAGCAAACATTCAGCCGGGCACTGGAACTGCATCGGCTGGGCGAGGTGCAAGAGGCCGAATGCCTGTATCTGCAGGTGATCGCCCTTTGTCCGGAACATGTGGATTCCTGCGTGTATCTGGGGCTGCTGTATTCCGGGCTGGAACAATTTGCAGAGGCCGCTGGCTGCTTTGCGCAGGCGCAGGCCCTCCTTCCCAACGAACCGGCCATTGCCTACCATTTGGGCACAGCGTATTACGCGACAGGACAGAAGCGGATGGCCATCGAACAGTTCCAGAAAACCCTCGCCCTCGACAATCTGCATTGGCAGGCCGCCTATAATCTGGGTACGGTCTTTCTCGGCTCAGGGCAGTTGCCGGAAGCCATCGCCGCCTACGAAAAAGCGGCCGGCCTCCAGCCCGGAGATCCCGACATCCATTTCAATCTCGGCCTGGCCTATAAAAAGGCAGGCCGGCTCGAAGAGGCCATGCGGGCCTACGGCCGGGCCCTGGAAATCGCCCCGGACGACGCCGAAGCGCATTACAATCTGGCCTTGGTCCACAAGGAGTCGCATCGCAAGGAGGACGCCATCGCCTCCCTTGAGATCGCCATCGCCCTCAAGCCCGACTATGCGCAGGCCCATGGCAACCTGGGGGTTCTTTATCTGGACCAGGGCAGGGTGGAGGCGGCTGTTGCCTGCTACCGGCAGCTCATCGCCCTGAACCACAATGTCGAATCGGCCCGCCACATACTGGCTGCCCTCACCGGCGTCACCACGGTGTCCGCGCCCTCCTCCTATATCGCCGATCTGTTCGACAGCTTTTCCGCGCGTTTTGAAGACCGCCTGCTCGTGGACCTTGAGTACAGAACGCCATGGGATCTCAAGAGCCTGCTGCTGGCCGAATCCGGGCAAAAGCGAAATTACCCGCGTTTGCTCGATCTGGGGTGCGGCACCGGACTGGTCGGCCAGGTTTTTGCCGATCTTTCCTCCTGCCGGGTGGGCGTGGATCTTTCTCCCAAGATGATCGAGGTCGCGGCGGCGAAGAAGATTTATGATCAACTGGCGGTGGCCGAGATCGTCGATTTTCTTGGGCAGCACGACGCCCTCTATGATTTGATCGTCGCCGCCGACGTGCTTATCTACGTTGGCGGGCTGGAATCGATTTTTCCCCTTCTTGCCGAACGCCTTGCTCCTGGTGGGCGCGTCCTCTTTTCCACGGAACAGCTGGACGGGGACGGCTACGTCCTTCGACAATCCGGGCGTTTCGCCCATTCTCCGGCTTACATCCGCGAGGTGGCGGAACGGTGCGGACTCAAAGTCCTGGCCTTCGAAGCGGCCAGGATTCGCAAAGAGAAAGGCGAGTGGCTCCTGGGCTCCCTTTTTCTCCTGGGTGCCTGATTCTTACCCCATCTCTTTCCGCCCTGAAAAATTATTGTCTTGAGTTCTTGTCCCTTTTTTTCTGTATAATTGAAGAAAGCGCACGGTATTTCAACCGGGAAAAAGGGGGGCGGCCATGGCTGCGTCGGGATTGGAGGGGATGAGGGATAAACTTCTGGCCATGCGGCAGGAGATCTTTCAGCATCTGCGTCAATTGGAAGATGGCTGGCAGGGTCTTGCCGAACCGGATATCGAATTTGAGGAAGAAGCGCAGAAGGCCGAACTTGCCGAGCTCTATGCCCATCTTGACGACAGGCAGAAGGAGGAGCTTGGGGAAATCGATCGGGCCCTGAGCAAGTTCTCTTCCCTGTCCTACGGAAGGTGTGAGTCCTGCTCAAGGCCCATACCTTTGCCGCGGTTGACCGCACTGCCAGCCACCCGTTTTTGCCACGCCTGCGGCGTCCGGGCCGAGGGAAAAAAGAAAATCCCGCCGGCCCGCCCCTGATTGCGATAAAGAATTTTGCGGAATTTTCTATAGTTACGCAACGTGTTATCTCTGTGGGAAAACACATTCCAAAGGAGGGGCACCATGGAAAAGGGTCAAAATGCAAGAAGGGATCGCTTGATTCAGGAAAAACGGCACGATGCCTATAAGGAATGGGAGAAATGGCCGGAGCCGACGGTCTGCCCGGAGTGCAGGGCCCTGTTTCTGGGCGGCCGCTGGTCCTGGGAGGCCGCACCCCCGGGAGCAAAGGAAAAGGTCTGTCCCGCCTGCCAACGGATCGCCGACGCGTTCCCGGCCGGACTCATTGAGATCCAAGGGGCTTTTCACGTGCAGCACTGGCAGGAGATTCACAATCTTCTTCGCAATACGGAAAATCTGGAAAAGTCTGAACACCCCATGGAACGGATCATGACCATTGCCGAACAGGATGGCGGGCATGAGGTGACCACCACCGGCATCCACCTGGCCCGCAGGATCGGTGAGGCTTTGAAACACTCCTATCAGGGCGAACTGGACCTGGCCTATGGTGACGGCGAACAGAGTCTCCGGGTGACCTGGAGGCGTGATTAGCAGGCGCCGGATAACAACCTGGCCCGCCAGCAGGGTTTCTTGGCGGTCCGTTGAAAAAGACATCCCTGTTTTTTTTCGGCTGCCGGTTGGCCAGAGAAGGCTTTGGCCGGCCCCACGAATTTCTTGGCTCTTTGCGAACCGGCAAAATGCGACGGCACATCCCGTGCCGTAAACAAGCCCGTTTTCCCATCGGGTTGTCAAGGAGGGGATATGCAGGTGCCTTTACAGATCACGTTTCGGAATATGGAAACCTCGGAGGCGTTGGAGTCCTTTATCCGCGAGAAAGCGGCAAAGCTGGACAGCATATGCGAAAACATGATCAGCTGCCGGGTGGTGGTGGAGGCGCCGCCCCTGCATCAACGCAAAGGCGGCCTCTTCCACGCAAGCATCGATATCAGCCTGCCCCAGGAAACCATTGTCGTGAACCGGGAGCCTGATCTGCACAAATCCTACCATGATGTGCATGTCGTGTTACGGGATGTTTTCGATACGGCCCAGCGCAAACTGCGGGAGTACGTGAGCAGGCAGAAAGGCGAAGTGAAGAGTCACGAGGAGCTGCCCATGGGCAGGATCTCGGAACTCCATGCCGATGAGGATTACGGCCGTATCGTTACCGCCGGCGGCGACGACATCTATTTTCATCGCAACAGCCTCATCGGAGCGGACTTTGCGGAACTTGCCATCGGTTCTGAAGTGCGGTTTGTCGAGGAAATGGGCAACGAGGGGCCGCAGGCGACCAGTGTGCGCATTGTCGGTAAACCGCGCCCAGGGCAGGGGCTGTAAGGGAGGAGTGTTGACATGGCCTGGCTGGAAGAGAACTGATACCGATGCTGCCGATTTCGGAGAAGATCAGTATTCCGGAGAACGAAATAGAGATCATCGCCATCCGGGCGCAAGGGGCAGGCGGCCAGAACGTCAATAAGGTGTCTTCCGCCGTTCATCTCAGGTTTGCCATCGCCACCTCGTCTCTCCCGGATCTGTACAAGCAACGGCTTCTCGCCCTGCATGACCGGAGGATCAGCAAGGAGGGCGAGATAATCATCAAGGCCCAGCGTTTTCGCAGCCTTGAGAAGAACAGGGAAGACGCTTTGGCGCGCCTGCAGGAGCTTGTCCGGCAGGTGGGCAGAGAGACGAAAAAGCGCAGGCCCACCAAGGCTACCCGCAGCTCCCAGAAAAAAAGGCTGGAAAGCAAGAGCAAGCGCGGCAAAGTCAAGGCCCTGCGGAGCAGGATCGAGGATTGACCTACTTCCCGAAGCCGCAGATGGGGTAGACACAGGATTTGCACTGCCGGCAAAGGCCGCCATGCCCCATCATCGCCAGCTCCTGTCGGCCGATCTTCTCCCCGGCGAGCACCCTGGGCAGAACCAGATCAAAGACGGTGATCTTGTGGAACATCCCGCAGGCCGGCAGCCCCAGGACCGGCACCCCGCCGAGGGAACCCACCAGGAACATGGCCCCGGGCAGAACCGGGGTTCCGTAAGCGATCTCGGTCGCCCCGGCCAGGGTGATCCCCATTCTTGTAACGTCATCCGGGTCCACGGACATGCCGCCGCTGGTCACGATGAGATCAGCGCCCGCCGCAAGGCAGGCTTGGATCTCGTTTGCGATGGTTTCGGGGTTATCCGGAGCGAAACGGACCTCGATCACCTCGGAGCCGAGCTGTTCCAGTTTTTTCCGTAATACCGGTTCAAAGGCATCCTTGATCCGGCCATGAAAGACCTCGTTGCCGGTGATGATGAGGCCGGCCCGGGCTTTCCTCAGCTTCAGCACCCGCAGAATGCCCCCCGCCTTTTTTGCGATATCAACGGCGTTTGCAACGATCTGTCGTTTCGAGACCAGGGGAATCAATCTGGTGCCGGCGACGAGCTCCCCTTGTTTTACCGGGGTGTTGTCGTGCAGGGTCGCGCACATGACATCGCCCAGCAGGTTGAAGCGGTAGAGCGCCTCGCTGTCCACCTTGAGGAGGCCGTCGTGGGCGGCGATGATGTTGAGCTTGCCCTCCACCGGTTCCCCGGAGACAGCCGTGCCGGGCCCTGCCAGTGCCCCGGCCATGAGATCGGCTGCCTCGTTTTCATGGACGTCGTCCTCGGCAAGCTCAAGAACATAGATATGTTCCTTGCCGAGGCGTTTGAGGTGGTCGACGTCTTCCGGCCTGATGATGTGCCCCTTTCTGAAGGCGCGGCCCTTGAATTCGCCCTTGCGGATTTCAGTGATGTCGTGGGGCAGCACCATGCCCACTGCTTCGTCGACCGGTACGGTTTTGCTCATGGCAGTCTTCCTTCAGCGCGGAATAAAATAAAACGCCTCAATCGGCCAGTACCTCATAATAGCGGCCAAAGGCGCAGGGCTTGCAAAGGGTTTTCCCTCCATGCGTCACATCCCGGCAGTCCTGCACCCAGTCTCCGCAGCCTTCGCAGCGCACCCGTCGTTTCGGCCGGCCCGGCATATCCTCTTCCGGCACCGTGATGGAGACTTTTTGCATCCTGAAGAGTTCATCCTCCGGCATGATCCGGTAGGCCTCAAGCTGCTGCTTGTACTTGTCGCCGATGGCCGGAGCGTATTTTTTCGAGGTTTCCCGGGATTCTTCCAGGGCGGTGATGCGCACGGCCCTGCCGGTTTTCAGATTCACGAAGGTCGCGGCCATGATCCCGTAGTCCAGCCATTTGAGGGAGCGTTTGCCCAGGGAACAGCCGGTCACGGTCTGGATGGCGTCGGTGGCGCAGCGGTCAATCTCCACAAGCACATAAAAGTCTTTGCGCTGGCTGCCCCGGGGGTCGTCTATGCCGATCTCCCGCAGGCCGATCATGGACATGCGTACGCCGATCACCTGACCTGCGCAGATGTGGCCGTGGATTTTCGTGGATTTTTCCAACAGCTCTTCAAAGGATTCCATGGCGTCTCCCAGCTCCAATTCATCTCCATGGCCGGACCGGTTTGGATTGCGGCGGCGCATTGTCATGGGAGCAATGTAGGCGAACCGGGAGGTTTTTGCCAGAGAAAGATTGATTTCCGTCACCGGCCGTGAAGAAGGGCGGAGACTCTTCCGGCGGGGGGTGGATGCCGGTACAGGCAACGGCGATGGTTTTTTGTCCGGTCTACTCTTCCTTGATGGCAAGCAGGGGTTCCAGATTGGCAAGACGGGAAACCGGCATGGCGGCGCCGAGGAGACAGACGGCAATGCCGGCCGCCACGGCGATCAGACTGATCAGAACCGTGTCGCCCCCAAAGGCGGCAACCTTGCTCAGGCGGGCCAGCAGAACGAAATCGCGGGAAAGGTAGTGGATGAGATAGTGGCCGAGGGCTGTGCCGATCAGGCCGCCGATGGTGCTGATGATCAGGGCTTCGCTCAGGAAAATCTTCATGATGTGGGCGCGGGTGGCGCCGATGGCCCGCAGGATGCCGACTTCGCGCCGCCGTTCGTTGGCAAGGGCGGTGAAGGTGGACCAGGCCAGCAGCACGGCGAGCAGGGAGGCGATGAAGATGGTGATCGAGAAAATCCTGACAATGTCCTTCAGGGTGGTGCGGACGCCGGCGCCGATGTTGCCGCGGGTCATGATCCCGAGCCGCGGGTTGATGGTGCGGATCTTGGCAACAACCATTTCGGGATCAATGCCCTCCTTCACCTTGAGGAAGATGATCGATATCTTGCCGGGCTTGTAATCTCCCATGGCGGCAGGAGAGACTTTGGCCAGATCGTCCAGGCGCATGAAGACGCCGCGGTCGATGCCGGTGCCGGTTTCCTTGAGATGGCCGACCACCTTGACGCCCTGGCCAAAAAGGGTGGCGGTGTTGATCAGCCCGAGGAATTCGTAAATGTAGCTGCCCACGTAGATTTCGGTATTGTTGAGATGTTCTGGCCCGGTTTCGAGCCAGGGGCGGATGACAAAATCGCTGCCCTGGTCAAAGGCGATGACCTGGCCTTCGTCGATGCTGCAACAGCCTGAACCCAGGGTGTTGAGATAAACATGGTAGGTCGCCTGTTTGATCTCCGGCAGATCCGCCACCGAATCGAAGACGAATTCGTCCATGTAAAAGGTTTTGATCTTGCTCTCCAGGATGAATTCCTCTGCCACGGTTTTGGCTTCCTGTGGAACAATCACGATGTCGGCGCCAAGGCGTTTGTTCGCCTCTTCCAGGTCGGTCTGGACGGCGTTGTTGAAGAGCAGGGCAAAAACCAGCAGGGAAACAAGGAGGGAAACGGCCAAGACCAGAACCACATTGCGGAAAAGTTTGCGGACAACGGTTTTCCAGGCGATGGTGAGAATGGAGGAAACGCTCCGGGTGGACATGGCAAACTGCCTCTCTATGGTTATGGGCGGCGGTTATGGACGGCCTTTTGCGGAATACAAAAGACAAAAACCGGGGGGCGGAAAGGCCCCCCGGTTTTTGTAGTATAGCTCAGGTTGAGGTAACTGGGTTACGAATTTACTTCTTTGCCCAGTTGACGTCCAGGCCGCAGAGAATGGCATGGGGAGCGTCGTCACCGGTGCCCAGCTGTTCGTCATGGCATTTCAGGCAGGCAGAGGTCGGCTTGCCCACGAGCTGCTTGGCGGCAACATCGTACAGCATCAGCTGGCCGTCCATGCGCCATTCGCCGTCCGCCGGCTTGGCGGGATCGGCACAGCCGGGGAGAATGGTCTTGGTGCGGGTGGTGAGGACAATGTACTTGCCGTCCGGGGTAAAGATTGCGTCGTGGTTCTCGTTCAGGCTCGGCATGGTCTCCGCGTCAAGGACCTTCAAGGATTTGGCATCGACCAGGAACATGATGTCGCCGGTTGCATTGGAGATCATCTTGCCGTCCTGGGAGTAGTACTGGCGGAAGCTGATGGTCTTCTTGACGTTGCCGTCGGCGGTACCCTTGCGAATGACCTTGACCTTGCCCTTTTCAAGCTCGGCGGCATCGAGAACGACCATGTGCAGCTTGCCGATTCCATCGCCCAGTTCCTTGTCGGTCGGCGCGGTGTTGGATTCGTTCATGGTGATGAAAACTTCCTTCATGTCCGGGGAGTTGATGCCGTGCATGTATTTGTATCCGGCCTTGATGTCGGCATCGGTGCCTTCCAGGAAGATATTGTGCTTCATCTCCATGGATTTCTTGTCGATGACGCTGATGTACCCTGGCTTGTTCATGGAGATAGGCATGAAGTAGCCGGGGGTCTGCGCGGAGGCGCAGTAGCCTGCCTTGGTGCTCAGAATGTTGGCCGGAACCGGGAAGGTTTTGTCGGTGATGACATTGCCGCTCTTCAGGTCGCTTTTTCCGTAATGGTAGGAGTTTTTCGCCTCGGAATCGGGCTTGTAGGTGGACCAGTACATGGTGTCGCGGTCCTTGAAGTCGATACGTGCATCATGGACAGGGTGGCTTGCGCCGGTGCCGATGTCGATCTTGTCCAACTCTTCGATGGTGATCGGGGTCTCTGCCTTCGGGTCGATTTTGAAAACGGCCTTGGCAAAGTGACCGCCCATGCCGGCGATGTAGGCGGTACCGGAATAGGATTCGGCATTGGCGGTTGCGGCGGCACCGATCAGGCCGAGTGCCAACGTGCCGGTGAGCATGGACTTACGCCAGGTGGATGTGGGAACTTGCATGGTTTTCCTCCTTATAAACGCTTAGGGGCTTGGGGTCCCGAACGGCATTTGACAGTGGCGGCACTGTCAAATAGTAATAACGACCTTATAGACCTCAGGCGGCTCTCTGACGGTTATAAGGCTAAAAAAAACAGGGTGCGACAAAATGCCGCATTTCTATTTACGATATTACCACGAAGTGGTACATTGGCAAGTGCATTTTTACGCGGAATGCAAATTATTTTGCAGGGGATCAGCTGGTGGTCGATGGTTGATCTCTTCGCCTCTTCCCGTTGCCTGAGCAGGTCGCCGGTTGGATTGCAATTGCATGGCTCTTGGCAGGCTTTTGAAAAACGGGCTGAGCGGTACCGGATGTGTCGCCGGAGTTCCCCGGTTCTGTTGGAGCCAGGGAACTCGGGAGATTGGCCGAAGCGTCTTTGGCCAATCGATGGCTGAAAATGCCGGGCACGTTTTTTAAACGGACCGTGAATGCATCCCCTCCGATGGAAAAAAATCAACCCCTGACCGAAGGAACCGATCGTGATCATTCTTTGTGAAAATCTGGTCAAGAGCTATGTGGCCGACAATGCAACGGTCCCCGCCGTCGATAATGTTAATCTCGTTGTCAATAAAGGGGATTTTCTTGTTATCCTGGGCCACTCCGGCTCAGGGAAAACCACCCTTCTCAGCCTGATCGGCGGGCTGACCTCGCCGGATGCCGGCAAGGTTTTTGTCGATGGCGTCGAAAACTGGCACCAGGCCGACAGGGCGCTTTCGGTCATGCGCAACAGCAGGATCGGTTTTATTTTCCAGTTCGCCAGCCTGATCCCGACCCTTACCGTCATGGAGAACATCCTCCTGCCGCTCAGTTTCAGCCAGAGGCCTGCCGGCAGTCGCGCCCTGGCCGAGGAAATTCTTGGCCAGGTGGGGCTCGCCGACAAGGCCAACAGCTATCCTTCCCAGCTTTCCGGCGGGCAGCAGCGTCGCATCGCCATTGCCCGCGCCTTTATCAATCGCCCGGATATCATTCTCGCCGATGAGCCGACCGGGGACCTGGACGAGGAAACGGAAAGAGATATACTTAATCTGTTTCGCCGATATAATGAAAAAGGGATCACCTTTGTGGTGGTTACCCACAACGGCGATCTGGCGGCCAGCCAGGAGAAGGCCAGGATCCTGCAGATGCGGCAGGGGGTTCTCACCGAACTGGTGGAATGAAACGTGACAGCCCCTTGGAAAAACCGACTGGTAATGGTTGCGGCATGATGAATAAAACTGGGCAATGTTTCTTGTTGTTCGCGATTCTGCTGGTTCTGGCCGCCTGTGCCGGTGAGGACAAGAAGGTTGCGAAATTGAAGATCGGCGATCCGGCTCCGGACTTTGCCGTGTCCGACCTTGCCGGCCGGACAGTGTCTCTGGCCGCCTTTCGGGGGCAACCGGTGGTGTTGCGGTTCTGGTCCACGGATTGCAAGTATTGCCGGGCCGATACCCCGATTTTCAACCGCTACTTTGAGAAATACAAGGAGCGCGGCCTGCGGGTTATTTATGTGAACCGTAATTCCGATGAGGCAACGGTGCGCCAGTTCGTCGCGGATCTGGAAATACCCTTTCCCGTGGTTCTCGACCGCGACGGCGCCATTTCCGCAAGCTACAATATCAAGATGGAGCCGCAGACGATTTTCATAAGCCCCCGGCATACCATTCTTGCCGCCGTCCTCGGCGGGGTGAGCGAAGGCGAGTTCCAGAATCTGCTCGGCGGCTATCTGCGGGACCCGCGGGAGGGTAATTGATGCGGCATGGGCGTGGTGGCGCTTATCCCTGCGCAAAAGGGTTTTGGTGGTTCCGGCGCCCGGGGGCGCTGATTTGTCTGGGTATCTTCTTCTTTGTCGCATTCCCGGCAAAGGCGACGCTTGCCGCTCCCCGGGATGAGGTGGCGGCTACGGAGCGGTGTCCGGTCTGCGGGATGTTCGTTGCCAAATACCCCGACTGGCTGGGGCAGATTCATCTCGCCGACGGCGGGATAAGGTTTTTTGACGGCGTCAAGGATCTGCTGGCCTTTTATCACCACCCCGGAGAATACGGCGCCGGTGAGGCCTCGGTTAAGGATATCTGGGTCAAGGACTACTATACCCTGGAATGGGTGGATGGCCGCGCCGCCTTTTATGTGATCGGCAGCGACATATACGGCCCCATGGGACATGAGTTCATCCCCTTTGCCTCGCGGCCGGCAGCGGAAAATTTTCGCAAGGACCACAAGGGGACCGATATCCTTTCCTTCGCGCAGATTACAGCGGAACTGGTGCGCTCCCTGCGGACCGGCCAGAAGATGCGGTAGGGCAGATGCGGCCGTCCGGAATTCTTGCCATTGTTCTCCTGGCGCTGTTGGCGATTTCCACCGGATTCCACGGGGCGGGGCAACGTCTCCGCCTGCGGCAGGAGGCCTCCCTGCCGCAGTTGCGTGTGGTCACCGGCGCCCTCGGCCTCACGGATCTCGCCGTGGCCACCGAGGCCCGCTATACCAGGCATCCCGCCGTGAGCGACCCCATGGTTCCTTTCATGGATCATCCGGGGGCAATCGAACACTTCCCCAGCGGTTCGTTCTGGGCGCCTCCTCGCAGATCCCGGTGATCCATGTTGCGGAGTAATCTGGAGAAACAGCTCAATATTCTCGATTACGCACTCTCCTCCCTGTGGCGGCGCAGGCTGAAGATCATGAGTGTCCTCCTCGTGTTTTCCGCGGTCATTTTCCTGCTCGCCTCCTTCCTCATGGTGAGCCAGGCCCTTACCTTGCGGGCGAAACAGCTCCTTGTCTCCGCGCCGGAAATCACCGTCCAGAAGATGTCCGCGGGTCGACAGGAAGCGATTCCCCTGGCCTATGGCGAGCGTCTGGCCGGTATTTTCGGCATCCGTCGCATCGTGCCCCGTATCTGGGGCTATTATTTCGATGAGGTGAGCGGGGCGAATTACACGGTCATGGGCATGGACGTGCGGATGATGCCGGAAGGCGCCCGGCTCGACACGGCCCTGGGCGAGGGCAGGCTGCCGGCCACGGGCGAGGACGGCCTTGTCGTGGTCGGCCAGGGGATAAAGGCCGCCCTCGACCTTGCGCATCGTCCGGTTTTTTCCCTGTTCCGTCCGGACCTTTCCCTGAAAACGCTCACGGTGAGCGGTGAGTTCAGCCCCCGGGCCGAGATCATGACTTCAGACCTCATGGTTCTGACCCTTGCCGGTGCCCGCGATCTTTTTGCCATTGAGCCGCGGTTTGTGACCGATTACTGCGTCTATGTGGCCAACAGCAACGAGATCGACACCATTGCCAGGAAAATCTCCGAAATCATGCCGGATACCAGGGTGTTGACCAGGCCGCAGATTCAAAAAACCTATCAGGTCGTTTTTGGTTGGCGCAGCGGTTTTGCCTCCATCTGCCTGCTCAGCGCCCTTGCCGCCTTTATTATCCTTGCCTGGGACAAGGCTTCGGGCATCTCCCCTGAGGAGCGGCGGGAGATCGCCATCCTAAAGGTGCTGGGCTGGGAGACGGCCGACGTGCTGGCCGTGCGTTTCTGGGAATCCTGCCTCGTTTCCGGCCTTGCCTTTTTCCTGGGCATGCTCGCCGCCTATGCGCATGTGGTTTTTTTCGCCGCCGTTCTTTTCCGGCCGATTCTGCTTGGCTGGTCGGTGCTCACTCCCGACCTCACGCTGGTTCCCGACCTGGCCGTTGCTGATTTTCTTCTGATCGGCGCCTTCACCGTTCTGCCCTATCTGGCAGCCACCGTCATCCCTGCCTGGCGGAGCGCCACGGTGCCGACGGATTCGGCCCTGGGAGGATGAGCGCATGCTGATCGAGCTTGAAAATGTCAGCAAGATCTACAATCAGGGCCGGGCCAATGAAGTGCGGGCTCTCGTCGGCATCGATCTGGTCGTCGAAACCGGAGGGATGATCTGCCTCAAGGGGCCGAGCGGTTCCGGGAAAAGCACCCTGCTTGCCATTATCGGCTGTATTTTCCCGCCCACCAGCGGCCGCGCCGCCATTGCCGGCAAGCAGCTTGCCCGCTTGCCGGACCGTTTCCTCACCATCCATCGCCGGGAATGCATCGGTTTTATTTTTCAGAGGTTCAACGTGCTGCCGGAGCTGACCGTGCTCGACAACATAACCCTTCCCCTGCTCCCCCTCGGCGTTGCCCCCAGGGAACGCAAAGAGAGGGCTGCCGCCCTTATGGAACGGTTGGGAATCGCCCACCGGCAGAGTTTTCCCGCCGGCCAGGTCTCTGGCGGCGAACTGCAGCGGCTGGCCATCGCCCGCGCTCTGATCAACGGTCAGTCCATTATCCTGGCGGATGAGCCGACGGCGCACCTCGATACCCGCCTGAGCCGCGAATTCATGGAAATCATGCGACAGTTGAAAGGGGAGGGGAAGACCATCGTCATCGCCTCCCATGATCCCCTGGTGTTCGAGCATCCTGTCATTGACCGGCAAATCACCATTCAGGACGGGAGAATCCATGTTTCTTAATCCCTGGAGCCTTGCCCTTACGATCTGCGGGGTCGTCGCCCTGGTCCTTGGCGCTGTTGCCTGCAGGACCGCTCTCAGGGTTCTGCGTTTCTGGGATCTTGGCAGCGACAGCAACCGGCAGATCAGCCTGGAGAGCGAGATCTGGCTTTCCTCGACCCTGGTGGCCTATGGCCTCGGGTTTCAGATCGTCACCCTCCTGCTTTTTGTCCTGGCCGCGGATCAGTTCGCCCAGGCCATTGTCGGGGCGATGTGCGCCACCGGCTCTCTTCTGGCCAATCCTTACGGCATGCCGACCCTGCTGGTAAAGTTGTTCGGAGTATTTTTCTACGGGTTCTGGATCCTCCTGCATCAGCTGGACATCCGCTCCGAACATTATCCGCTGGTGCGGGTCAAATACCTCTATCTTCTCCTGCTCATTCCATTTCTTGTCCTTGATGTCTCCCTGCAGACCCTTTACATCGCGGGTATCAAGCCTGATATCATCACCTCCTGCTGTGGCGTGGTTTTCAATGCCCCCACCGGCGGCGGCCCCAATCTGTTCAGCGGCTTTTCGCCCCGGGCGCTGCTTGCCGCCTTCGTTCTGACCATGGCCGTGCTCGTGGCCCTGGCGGTTTTTCTCCTGAAACGCTGGCAGCGGCACCTTGCGGCATTCTATTCACTCACCTGGGTCTGTTTTTTTCTTCTTGCCCTGCTGGTAATAACCGTCGTGCTTTCTTCCTATGTCTACGCGATGCCTTACCACAGGTGCCCATTCTGCCTTCTGAAACCGGAATACGGCTACTTCGGATTTGCCATCTATGGCACCTTGATCCCGGCGGCTTTTTTCGGGATGAGCGTGGCCGTGGCCGGACTGGTCGTCGAAAGAAAGGGACTTTCCGAGACGGTGGGCGGATATCAGCGTTGGGCCGTGAAAGCATCCCTGGTCCTCCTGATCTTTTTCACGGTTTTTTCCTTTTATCACTATCTCAAATATCTGTTCATCGGCGGGGAGGGCTAGACCGCCGGTCCCGAGGAGGATTCACCCTTGCAATTGCCAACATGTTGAGAATGCACTTCTGCGAGGACGTGATTGAAGGAGCCGGGAGAAGGGGCGGGAAAGGGCGGGAAAAAAAAGGGCGACGGAAGCGCTTCCGTCGCCCTTTTTCGTGATGAACACCCGTGAACGCTCACATCTGCATGTGCATGCCGCCCATGAGCGGCTTGATGGTTTCCATGCCGATGTTTGCATAGGTGTCGATGGAGCCGCCCTTTTGCTTCTGGAACTCCTCGGCGGCGGCTTTCTCGGCAAAGGGAATCAATTCCTTGCCCATGGGTCCCATTTCCGAGCTTGCGATCACATAAAAGGCGCTCTTACCGTCAATCCATTTGCCGGTCCTGAAATCCTTGACCCAGACCGCGCGCACCTGTTCCGGGGTGTGCGCGGCGGTGAATTTCCGCATGTTGAGCAGGAAGCGGAACATGCATTTGCAGCCGTCAAAGGCGACGCTGTCGCCGTCGGAGAAAACGACCTGGGATTGCCATTGCGGATAGCGGTGCGGGTACATGCCGCAGGCCGCGCAGGTTGCCTCCGCGGTGATTTCGGGCACGGCCGGTTCCGCGGCCTGGATGGGGACGGAAAAGGCGGCGCAGAGCAGAAGGGTGGCGATGAAGAAAAGAATAGCGTTTCCTTTTACCAGTGTGGAACAGGACTGTTTGTTCATGAGCAGCTCCTCCTTGCCGTGTAGGGTGTGATTTCCGCCTTGCCCAGAAGAAATGAAGACCTCAACCCCTCCTGCCTCGGTACCCCCAGGTCGCGGGTCCGGGAAATCTTCATTTGTGGGGCGGGTATTTCTGCAGCTTGCGCTGCAGGGTTCTCCGGTGTACGCCGAGTTTTTTTGCGGCCAGGGAAATATTGCCTTCGCAATCGCTGAGCACCCGGTTGATGTGTTCCCATTCGGCGCGGGCCAGGGAGGGCGCGGAGAAATCTTCCTGGTCGATGGCTATTCCCAGGTTGGGCTCCTTGGCAAAGGCGCTTAAGATGTCATCCACATCTGCCGGTTTGGGCAGATAATAGAGAGCCCCGAGTTTTACCGCTTCGGTGGCAGTGGCAATACTGCCGTAGCCGGTGAGAACGACCATCTGCATGTCGGGGTTTATCTCCTTGGCGGCGGCGATGAGCTCCAGCCCGGATTTGCCGGGCATCTTCAGGTCGATTACCGCCATGGCGGGTTTTTTGCTGCCGATGATCCCCATGGCCTCATCGAAGTCGGCGGCAGCATATACGGTAAAGCCGCGACGGGAAAAGGCCTTTGCCAGGCGTTCCCTGAACAGCTCTTCGTCGTCCACCAGTAGAATTGCATCCTCCATAAATACCCCCTGTCAAGCCGCCCCATTGTAAACAGAGGCGGGTTTGGCTTTGATTTGCCGTAAAGAGAAAAAAAGCGTCACCTCGGTTCCCGAACCGGGTTTAGAAACAATTTCCACCCCGCCGCCAAAACGTTCCGCGGCTGATTTGGCGAGATACAGCCCCAACCCCATCCCTTTCCCTGGCTCCTTGGTGGTGAAGAAAGGCTCGCTGGCCCGGGCAAGGGTCTCCGGTGTCATGCCGGCGCCCTGATCGGTGATTTTCAGGTAGAGAAACCGTTGGTCATGGGTGCAGGCAACCCGGATTGGCGTGGAATCCGGAGAAGCATCGAGAGCGTTTTTGATGACGCCTCTGATGATCCGACGCATGGTGCGAAGCGGCATTTGCACGACAAGGCCTGATGCCTCATTGCTGAATTGTATCTGATTTGGCGCTGAGGCGTTAAAGTTATTCAATATTTCTTTGAGAAAATCCTCAAGAGGAAAGGGGGTGAGTTCCTCGCCAAGATTCTCGCCCGCGTCGGCCGACATTTGGAAGAGAATATCCTTGCAGCGTTTGACCTGATCGCGGATGAGGGTGGCATCTTCGATGAGTTCCTCGCTGCCGTTTTCAGCCTTGAGGGTGTGGAGCATTTCTCCGGCGGCAATGGCTATGGTCGAGAGAGGAGTGGAAAATTCATGGGCCGCCCCAGCGGCCAGGGTCGCAAGTGATGCCAGTTTTTCATTCTTCACTTTTTCTTCCTTGAGGGCGGAGAGGGTTTCCCGTTCCTTGGCCAAGGACCGCTGAATGCGGCCCGCGAAAAAAACAATGAAGAACGCGGTCACCGCAAAGGCGACCCACATTCCCTGCAGATGGATCTTCATGGGGTCACTCAGGGTTGAAAGCAGGGCGGGCTCGGGGTGGCAGGGCTGGCTGATGCTGCCTGCCACCGGCAGATAGAAAAGAGACGCATAGCCCGCCAGGGTGAAGCCGGTAAGCCCCCAGGCCCAGCCGGGGTGCAGAAGAATGGCGCCCAGGGTGATATGCACCAGATACAGAAAGCTGAAAGGGTTGAGGGGGCCGCCGGAATAATAGAGAAGCATGGTGAGCAGCGCCGTGTCCAGAAACATGGCCAGGGCGATCAGCCAGTCGGCGATGGGCACGTTTTTTTTCTTGAGGAAGACAAAAAAGAAATTGGTGATGATTTCAAAAACGAGAATGGCAAAGATGATCAGGTAGGGCAGCTCGATGCGCAGAACAAAGAAGACGAGAAGAACCAGCAGCAGCTGGGCGGCAACCGCCCCCCAGCGGAGGTGCAGCAGCCAATGGAATGCGACGTCGGCCGCGCTTGCGCCCTGGGAATCTTCGGAAGCAGACTGTGGATATATGACGGTTTGCAATGATCTGCCCCGCTTTCAGGATATTTCTTTTCTTGCCGGAAGGGGAAGCGCTCCCCGATCCTTAACGAATTTTCCCGGCTCCTTCAGAAGCGGGAAAATTCAGCGACACTTCCCTGTGCCTTCGGCAGCCCTTTTTCCAAGGGGCTGTTCAGCGAAAACGGCAAAGCGCATTATCCGCTTTCTCGCCAGGGCAGCCAACTTTGGCCGATCAAACGGGCGAGACATTCCGGTGTTGTGCGCGGGCCGTCCCAAAAAGAGTTTTTTCAGCCCGCTCTGTTAGAAATGATTCTTTGTATAGCTTTGCTCATTTACAGCAAAATTCCGGTTTCGACAAGAAAGCTGGAATAAAAAGATAAAGGGCGAATTTTGCAAAGTGTTCGATGATAATAAAAGTACATTGATAATTTCCCAATTTTCTTAACAGGTTAGTATTGCAAGTGCGACAATTTGCCGCATTTGCAATGGGTACCCCCTGTGTTATACGAATTTCATTGTTTTTTCCCTTATAAACGCTCATCGGCTGGGTAACTTCCTCTCTTCGTGGCGGCTCCTTGGGGTGAGGTGTCGGGATTCACCCGATGGGCGTCCTTTTTTTATTTTGACATCAAGCCACTGTCGGCGTATAAGAATAAAATTTATTTCTTTCGCGCCCCACAGGGATCTGATGCCGGACAACAAGTGGACATGCATGGGAGTGAGCCGCTGCCTCACCTCCTTTCGGGTTTTCTTCTGTATGTGGCCACCAGAGTGAGGTTATGACCGAGAGCACCTCCATCAGCATGGCGGATATCTACCGCTTTCTTTCCCACTCCATGCAATATCCCGATCCTGCGTGGATGGACGAAAAATATTTCTCCGTAATATACACCTTTCTTGAAGAACTCGGCTGGCAGGACGAAGCCAGAGAACTCCACAATACGATCAGCGATGAAAAAGAGTGGCTTGAGCCCCTGCAGGTGGAACACACCCGCCTCTTTGTCAACGCCGTGCCATCAGTGATAGCGCCCCCATACGGTTCGGTTTACCTCAGCAATGACGGCAAGCTCTACGGCCCCAGCGCGGTGAAGGCCAAGGCCTTTTATCGCGAAAAAGGATTTCATCTGGTCGGAGAGTATGACATCCCGGATCACATCACCTTTGAGCTTGAATTCCTTGCCCTGCTTGCCGAGGATGGCAGGACCGAGGATGAAGAGATTTTCCTGCAAGAGCATTTCCGCCCCTGGTTTCCCAAATTTCAGGCCAGGGTTTTACAAGAGGGTCGTCACCCTTTCTATAGGGTTTTGGTTAAATTAATTGATTTTTTTACAAGGGAGGAACTGTAAAATGGCTTTGAATCTGACGAGACGTAAATTTCTGCAGACCGCATCCCTTGCGGCAGCCTCGGCAGCGATGTCCGGCTGTTTTGCCAGGCAGGCAAACGCGAGCGCGCCGTTTGTCAGAAAACCTTTTACCGCGCCCGGCAGCTTTGCCGGCACTGTAACGGCGGTGGGCGGTGTCTGCGAGATGTGCTTCTGGCGTTGCCAGTTGGTCGGCAAGGTGCGGGACGGTCAGCTTGTCAAGCTTGAGGGCAATCCCAAGAGCATCGACAACGGTCAGAGCATCTGCGCCCGCGGCAATGCCGGCGTCAAGCTGCTCTACGATCCGGATCGCCTCAAATTCCCCATGAAAAACGTCGGTAAGCGCGGCGCGCCCGAGTGGAAGCGGATCTCCTGGGAAGAAGCCCTTGACGAGTGCGCCGTCAAGCTCAAAGCCGTTGTCGACAAGTACGGGCCCCAGGGTATCGCCATTTTCCCGCATGGTTCCTCCGCAAAATACCCCATGACCTTCTTCGAGCATGTGGTGGGCACCCCCAACAACTCCGAGGCCTCTTTCTTTCAGTGCCGCGGTATCCGCGATACCGCCTATGTGGCCACCCTCGACGTGGCGCCGGGTGAGAATGTCGATATGCCCAATGCCAAGGCCATTTTCCTGGTTGGTTGTCACTTCGGCGAGAACGTGCACGTCTCGCACCTGAAGCGCTACCTGAAGGGCCTTGAAAACGGCGCCAAGCTGATCGTCGTTGATCCGCGTTATTCCGCTTCCGCCGCCAAGGCGGACATCTGGGTCAAGATCAAGCCCGGCACCGATACGGCCTTCCTGCTTGCCATCATGAACTATCTGGTCAAGGAAGGCAAATACGACAAGAAATACGTCGAGGAGCATGGCCAGGGCTTTGATGAGTTCACCAAGGCCATCTCCCACGCCACTTTGAACTGGGCGGCCAAGATCTGTGACGTGCCTGAAAAGCAGATCAAGCAGGTGGCCGACATGCTGGCCGCCAATGCGCCCAATGTCTCCGTGCATCCGGGCCGGCACGTGAGCTGGCACGGCAATGACTTCCAGCGCGAGCGCGCCCTGGCCTGCCTGACCGGCCTGCTCGGCGCCATCGGCGTCAAGGGCGGCTTTGTCGCCGGCAAGGGCCCCAAGACCGGCAAGGCCGGCTGGCCCAAACCCATGGCCGAGCATGCCGAGAAGTACGCCCTGCACAAACTGGCCAAGGTGCATCCCTACTCGCCGCCGGGCACTCCCACCGATCTGATCCGCAATGCCGCCGTAACCGGCAAGCCCTATCCGATCAAGGGCTTTGTCGCCTGGGGTCAGAACCCGATCCAGACCATTCCCGACCAGGCGCTTACCATCAAGATGCTCCAGCAGATGGACTTCGTCATGGTCTGCGACGTCATGCCCACCGACATCACCATGTACGCCGACATCCTGCTTCCCGAGTCTTCCTATCTGGAGCGCTACGATCATATCCAGAAGGGAACCCAGTGGAATTTCGCCGATCCGCACCAGCAGTTCATCACGGCCCGCATGCCGCTGGTTTCCCCCACCGCGGCGGATCATGAGCGCAAGGATTCCGTCTGGATCGTCAACGAACTCGCCAAGCGCATGGGCTACGGCGAGCATATCAAGGTCCAGTCCGGCGAGGAGATGACCGACAAGATCCTGGCCGGCGCCGAGCCGCCGCTCTCCATCGAACAGCTCCGCAAGGAGGACGGCATCCACGTCAAGCCCGGTGTCGATCCCTACGGCAAGGCCCTGGATGTCTACTTCTTCAGCGAGGACATCGCCGCGGCAGGCTTCCCCGGCGCGCCGACCTATATTCCGGTTCCCGAGCCGCCCAAGGGCTTTGCCCGTCTGGTATACGGCCGTGCTCCGGTGCATACCTTCAACCGCTCCATGAACAATGCCTGGCTGCACAACGAGATGCCCACAAACCCGGTATGGCTCAACGACGAGTCCGCCAAGAAGATGGGCCTCAAGGACGGCGATTCCGTCATGCTGGTCAACCAGGACGGGGTGAAATCCCGCACCAGCACCGTGGTGAAGGTCACTCCGGGCATCCGCAAGGACACCGTTTACATGGCCCACGGTTATGGAACCATGAACCCGGCCATGACCATCGGCGTCGGCGCCGGTGTCGACGATCAGAGCCTGATCAGCAAGTCGGCGGTTGATCCGGAAACCGGGGCTCACGGTATGCGCAACAACTTCGTCAAGTTCATCAAGGACGGCAAGGAGCTGAGCATTCCTGCCTGATGGCGGACCGCTGGTTGTTGAGGAAGAAATTGAGATGCAAAAAACTATCTTGTTTATGGAGGTATTACCGTGAGTCAATACGGAATGATTATAGATCTTGATAAATGCGTCGGCTGCCACGCCTGCTCCATCGCCTGCAGGGCGGAGTGGGAGGTTCCCACCGGCAAGGATTCCGCCGACAGGGAGAGAAGAAGGAACTGGGTGAAGCGTCTTGGCCCGAGCAACACCCCGAACGGCCTGGCCTCCACCTATTATCCCGGCCTGTGTAACCATTGCGACAAGCCTTCCTGCGTCGATGCGTGTCCCGCCGACAAGGTTGAGGCGACCTTCAAGGACGCCAAGACCGGCGCGACAAAAACCATGGAAGTGGCCGCCACCTGGAAGGATCCCTTCAACGGGACCGTGCAGATCGACAAGGAGCGCTGCATCGGCTGCGGCGCCTGCGCCGACGCCTGCCCGTACAGCGCCCGCTATGTCAACGAGGAGGGCGGTGAGCCCAAGGCCGACAAGTGCACCTTCTGCGTCGAGCGCGTGGCCGAAGGCCTTGAGCCGGCCTGCGTGCAGACCTGTCTGGCCCGGGCCCGCATATTCGGCGATCTTTCCGATCCCAACTCCGAGGTTTCCAAGTATGTGAAGAAGGGCGCCGCGCGGTTGGAAAGCAAGAACGTGAAGATCGGCCCCAACGTGCGTTACTTCGGCAACAAGAAGGACATGCACCTTCTGACCACCACCAGCACCCCGCAGGCGATGCCGCAGGCGAACCTGCGCCGGACCATCATGGCCCGGATGCTGAAGCCCGCCATGGAGCAGGCCAAGAATCTCGGTCTGCTGGGCCTGGCCGGCGCCGTTGTCGTCAAGGGGCTGGGCGAAGACGAAAAGAAGTAAGCTCTTTTTTCTGTAACGCTGTTTGCATAAAAAACCCCCGGCGCCTAAGGCGTCGGGGGTTTTTTATGCAAAGGAGTTTGTTTTTCAATCACATGCGCATGGCCGCATCGATTTTCTGGTAAAGGATCTCGGCGGTGAACGGTTTTACGATGTATTGGCTTACCCCGGCCTTGATGGCGCCCAGGATGTTTTCTTTTTCCGCCTCCGCGGTGACCATGATGAAGGGAATCCTGGCAAGCGCCGGAGTCGCCCGCACCTTCTTCAACAGATCGAATCCGGTCATGGTCGGCATCACCCAGTCGCAGATGATGAGATCCACCGGGGTGTTTTCGAGAAGATGGAGGGCATCAAGTCCGTTGGTTGCCTCCATGATGTTTTCATGGCTCTCGTAGCCGAGCTCATGGAGCATATTCCGGATGAGCCTTCTGGGAACCTCAAAGTCGTCGATAATGAGAATCTTCATCTTCCGGTTGGCCGGAGGGGTTTGCTTCTTCATGGTATCGGGTATCCGGGGATATAATACTGATTATTCGTTGCCGTTGGCGGGTTTCCGTCCTGGTTTCCCTTGGCGTAAGGCCTTGCCGGTCAGGCGTTCCGCTTTTTCATAAAAGGTCTCGTTGCCACAAGGCCTTCCGGTCCTTGTCTTTTCGCGCAGAACATCAAGATCGTCATCTTCTTTTGCCAGGAAAAGACGCCAGTCATCGATCCCGGCGAGCATCCCGTCTTCCGTTACCAGCGGGTCATCATCTACCATCCCCGCATGATACCGGGCGCTGGACCATTCGTAGTCCCAGGCATGCTTTATCTCCTTGATCACCCCAACGGGATTTCGCTCCACATAACGCACACAGGCATAGAGATATTTCTCGTCAAGTGGACAGGAAAAGAACCTTCCCTGAAACAAATATCCTCTGACATTCTGCCGGAAATTGACCATGCGGGTGTAGAGCCGGTGCCCCTCGCCGATGGCCCTGGCCAAGGAATCCTCCTGTTCGGGCACCGCGACCAGATGGACATGGTTGCCCATGAGGCAGTAGGATACAAAGCGCAGACCGAAACGGTCGCCCTGCTGGCGCATCAGGCGCAGGTACTCATGCCGGTCGTCGTCAGTATGGAAGATTTCCATGGAACGAACGCCGCGTTGAGTTATGTGATGTGGATAACCGGGCAATACCACCCTTGCCATGCGTGCCATGTGCAAATGGTACCCTATGAAATAGAAGATTGGCAAGAAAATAGGTATTATGTCCCCGGATATGATGCGGATATGATGGATATGATGGATATGATGGGATATGATGTGTCCCAGATATGATGCACGGCGGGACAACCGATAAAACGCTAAGTGTTATAAGTTATTCACTTCGGATACGACAGGATCATCACATAAAGTTGGGGCCCCGAGAATTTTCCCTGCGCGTGATGATTGTTTGCGAACAGGATGGATAACTTTATTGAAAATTGAGACAAAACCGTGTCGTTCAAGAACTTCAATGACTTTATCGATATAACTCAGAACTTCTGGTTGCGTAATTCCTCTACGTAATGCCGAAAACTTCCGCCCTCTACCCGCTTGTTGATATAATTTTCGCAAAATAGTCATGAGTGCTTTGGTTTGAGGCGGAATATCAAGTTGTAAAACAGCATTATTGGTTGCCATATTGTCAAAATTTTCTATGGTGCAATTATCTGCGAACATTTTTTCTGGGAGATATTCATTGCCAGCCACACCAGAGACTTTTGAGATAATACAATCAGTAAAATAGACATTTCCACTGGCCCCTTTAGTGCCAAGAACAATTTCAGTTATTGTGCAGTTCTTAAAGACCAAGTCACTTACTTGAATATCTTCGAGATTTAATTCCCCAAAATTTGCTGAATCAATAACAATGTTTCGAAAATGTATATGATTTTTTTCTTTGTCTATTGCTATATTTAATGAGATAGCAATGCAGTCAGCAATAATTTGCTTGCTGTTTTTGGAGACAGTTGTTGAATTATTTAAATTTTCCGCTACAGAAATTACGGTGCCAAGGCTTACGTCATTCTTGTTAAGAAGATAGGTGGCCATGGCGATTGCTTTTTCCGATAATTGTGAAAGAGGAACTGTTAGATCACCTTGATATTGTCCAAGAATTAGGCGAGAAAATGCGCTTCCCTGCAATGCAGATAACATGTCCTCATCTACGAATGAACGCAGTCCTGGATCTTGTTCCCGCTGGGTTAGGCCCGGCAATCGTTGTAACTGTGCCAGTACACCTTCACCCGCACTTTGCGAAGTCTCAGCATAATATGCTTCAGATAAGTCAATGCCCGTGATTGGGCCAGAACCAGAAGACTTAGCTCTGACTGTGAATGCAAGTCTCTCTAGTACGGCACGGATAGTATTGGGGTCCATAACGGCATATTCTAGAGATGCTTCACGTTCTGCTATGCGAGTCAAGAAGTTATCCCAAGCGTATCCAAAACCACGTGATGAATCTATTTTTAAAATTTCATGAAATAATTCACGGTGGAGAAGATATGATAGCAATAGTGGCTTTCTGGGTAGCCAATCCGGTAGAGGTTCATGTATTCCGTTTCGTTGTAAAAATTCATTAGCACCATCTTCGGTAAATTCATCAAGTCTGAGAAGAGTATAGTCGCGACCTGAAATTCCTAAAGAATGATCGAGCTCTTGAATTGTGTCAAAGTAATGGTCTCGGCCACAGACAAAAACTCCGATCCCGCTCGGAACTTTTGTCAAAAAATCACGAACCCCAACAAGGGCAGACCGGCGAGCATCCTTCATGAAATTTTTATCGTCTGTTCTAATGACAGATTGAGATGCCACCTCATCGAAACCATCTAAGAGCAAACAAGACATACCAGACCGCCATGCAATAACTAAATCTTCTTTTGGGGTATACCCAATTGAACGTGCATGTCTTTCGAGAATTTCATCACTAAGTGACTGCCCCCAGTGTTCGCGTAAATTCAGTGAAATAGGTGCCACATTGGATCTTCCCGCTTGATACGAATTTGAAAGGTCAATGAATATTTCTCTTGTTGTCAAACTTTTTCCTGCACCAAATGGTGCAAGGAGGACTACCATATGTCCTTTTGAAATTAAATTTACAATATATTTTACATCTACTAATTTTTCCCGCAATTCTTTGTGAGAATCTTTCTTGTTTCTAACATTGACAAAATCTTGTTTGTATATTGGCAATTGAACGTATGCATCGTTTTTTATTGTTGTTGTATTGTCAAGCGGATCACGAGCAGAGCCAAAAGGAGCATTGTTGCGTCTTGAAATGTATTTTCTGCCATCAAAAAATCTTCTTCTGAATTGATCTAATGTTAGAACTGTTACATTGTTTTTTCTTGCAATATCAATATGTTGGGCGTCTAGTTGTTTTTGTGTGATAAACCATTTTGAAACAGCAGTCGATTTTTTCCGTTCTATATTTTCTGCTGCATTTAGTTTTTTAATATCTGACTTCGCTTTATCCAATTTTGTACTAGTTGTTGCCATAATTAAGTGAGTAATGTCTCGAAGACGAGCAATTCCATCAAGTTCATTTATTATGTTGTTGTTGCCATAATGATTTGGTTGACAATCGCCGGGATTCAAGCTCCATACTGCTTCTGCAACCCTTCTTACTTCAGCTTCAAATTCCATATTTTGGCTATATGTGTTTTTAGTCATATAATTCTCTGAAGATACGTGCGCTGGTGAATTCCGGGAACATGATACTTATTTCCCGAAAAGATTGGGAAAATTTCAGAGAAAGGCTCGATAGGCGCAGCCAAGGGCACGGGCCATCTTTCTGGCGTTTTCCTTGCCGATGGTTCGCTTGCCGTTCTCCATTTCGGAAATATGCCGCCTTGGTATCCCAGCCGGTGAATTCCGGAAATCCGGGGACATGGAAATCCGGGGACATAATACTTATTTTTCGGGAAATCCGGGGACATAATACTTATTTTTCGAAAAGATTGGGGAGAAAAATGGGGACGGAGCCTGGTTTTTGAGGTCAATTCCAAACCGCTCCTGGAGATTTTCTTTTTCCTTGCCCCTCTTTTCAGTTGCCATACCGATAGTCCTCGCTCACGATCCTGCCTGACACCTGACAAAGTAGTTACCAGAATGCCACCCCGTAAGCAATCCCCAAAAAATACTGGGGAATACGGGGATGCGGCAGAACGACAATCTGTGTAGCCACCATGCTGCCGCCACTCCTGTTTGACAAAATTCCCCGGGAAGGGTAGTCATATCGCAAAGTCCTTGGCCTATCCGCCACGAGAACAGCGCCGGATGACAGCGATCATGCCCCCATTTGATTTCAAAGAATTCCTCCCCACCGTTCCCTTGCAGCCAGGGGTTTATCTGATGAAGAGCCGGGCAGGCGAGGTGCTGTATGTGGGCAAGGCCAGGGAGCTGCGCAAGCGGCTCTCCTCCTACGCCCGCATCGATCAGGCCCAGCATGGCAAAACCGCCATGCTGCTCTCCCAGGTGCGCCTAATCGAGACCATTGTCACCAATACGGAAAAGGAGGCCCTGATCCTTGAGTCCGCGCTGATCAAGCAGCACCGGCCCAAGTACAACGTCATTCTCCGCGACGACAAGAGTTATCCGCTCTTGAAAGTGACGGTGCAGGAAGAGTGGCCCAGGCTGGTGATGACCCGGCGGCGGGTCAAGGACGGGGCCCGCTATTTCGGCCCTTTTTCCTCTCCTGCGGCCATGTGGGAAACCATCCGCTATCTCAACTCGCTCTTCCCCCTGCGCCGCTGCAAAGAGGCGACCCTGAAGGCCAAGGCCAGACCCTGTCTCAATTTCCAGATGGGCCGCTGCCTTGCCCCCTGCGCCGGCATGGTGGAGAGGGAACAATACCAGCAGATGGTGCGCGAGATTCTTCTGTTCCTTGAGGGCAAAAATCAGCAACTTGTCAAGGAGCTTTCCGCGCAGATGGAATGCGCGGCCATTGAGATGCGCTTTGAGGAGGCGGCGGCTCTCAGGGACCGCATCAGATCCTTGACCAGCACCTTGGAAAAGCAGCAGATCGTCGCCCAGCATGGCAGGGATCAGGACATCTACGGTTTTGCCCGGCAGGGTGCCTCCGTTGCGGTGTCCCTCCTTTTTGTCCGCAAGGGGATCATCCGCGGCCAGCGTTCTTTTTTCCTGGCGGAACCACTGGGCAGCGATGCCGAGGTGCTGGGCGAGGTTCTGATGCGGTTTTATGAGGAGGACGGCCAGGATCTTCCCCGGGAAGTCCTGCTCCCCTTTGCCATCGAGGATGCGTCTCTTCTCGGCGACTGGTTGGCCGGGATGAGGCAGGGTCCGGTCGCCGTTCTTTTTCCCAAGCGTGGCGACAAGACGCGGCTTCTTGAAATGGCGGCGGCCAATGCCAATCAGGTTTTTGCCGAACGGAGCAAGAAAAGTCAAACCTGGCAGGCATTGGCGCAAGCCATGGCGAAAGCGCTCGATCTTGGCAAAAGCCCGGAACGCATCGAGTGTCTGGATATCTCCAACCTGGGCGGCCGGCATGCCGTAGGCTCACTGGTATGTTTTGTGGCCGGGGAAAAGGCGCACAGACACTACCGCCATTATGCCATCCGCACCGTGGAGGGCCCGGATGATTATGCCATGATGGCCGAGGTGCTCGGCCGTCGCTTCGCCCGGGGAGTTGCGGAAAATGATCTGCCGGATTTCTTTCTGGTTGACGGCGGCAAGGGGCAGCTCGGCATGGCCATGCAGGTCGTAGCCGGGCTGGACTTGAACGGCAGGGTGGAGCTTGCCGGTATTGCCAAGGAGCGGGAAGGGGAGGGGGAGAAGATATACCGGCCCGGCCGGAAAAATCCTCTGCTCCTGGGCGGCCATTCGCCGGTTCTCCTTTTTTTCATGCGGATCCGGGATGAGGCGCACCGCTATGGCATCACCCTGCACCGCAGGCTGCGCAGGAAAAAAAACCTGCTTTCCAGGCTTGATGCCATCCCCGGGGTTGGCAAGGCGCGCAAGGAGGCCCTCCTTGCCAATCTCGGCAGCCTGAAACGGATTGCCTCGGCAAGCCGCGAGGAACTGGCGGAAGTACCGGGCATAGGATCTGAGCTTGCCGCCCAGATCTGGCAGCATCTGCACGGCCGGGAAGGAGAGGGCGCGGAGGCCGGGAACAGCCAGGATTAATTGTTGCTTTTTGGATATTGAAAAATTAAGATGCCTAGTTCTTGATCGTGTTGTGCTTTGCCGGATTCGCAAAACAAAACCCCCAAAAAAGTCACAGGCCCGCAACAGAGAACCAAAGACATAACAATGTGAAAACCGATGGCAGAGCGTTTTTCCGCGAAGCCATCAATACCTTCAGTCTGGTTACAACTTAATCATATTGCCGTGAGGTCGGATCTTGCCGCTGGTTTGTCCGGTTTGGGCCGGATGAGCCTTGCGTCGCCAGGGAGGCCGGGAGAAAACACTATGTGGGAATATACGGACAAGGTCAGGGATCACTTCATGAACCCCAGAAATGTCGGCGAGGTCGAGAATGCCGACGGCGTCGGCGAGGTCGGTTCGCTGGCCTGCGGCGATGCCTTAAAGCTTACCTTCAAGCTCGACGAGAACGGCAGAATCGCCGACGCCCAGTTCAAGACCTTTGGCTGCGCCAGCGCCATCGCCTCCTCCTCGGCGCTCACCGAAATGATCAAGGGCATGACCCTGGACGAGGCGGAGAAGGTCACCAATGAGGATATCGCCGAGTACCTCGGCGGACTGCCCAAGGAAAAAATGCACTGCTCGGTCATGGGCCGCGAGGCCCTTGAGTCGGCCATCGCCCATTATCGGGGGATCCCTCTGCCCATGGCGGAGGGAGAGGTGGTCTGCGAGTGCTTCGGGGTCACGGACCTCGAAGTGAAGCGGGCCATTGCCGAGAGCAATCTTCGCTCCGTCGAGGAGATCACCAACTTCACCAAGGCCGGCGGTGGCTGCGGCAAGTGTCACGACCGACTGGAGGCGCTTCTGCGGGAAGCGCGGCACGAGGTGCAGCAGATCATCCCCGACAAGCGCCCTTCGCGCCTGACCAACATCCAGAAGATCAAGCTCATCGAAGAGGTTCTGGAGCGGGAGGTGAGGCCGAACCTGCGCAAGGACGGCGGCGACATCGAGCTGGTCGATGTGGACGGCGACTTTGTCATCGTTTCCCTGCGCGGGGCCTGCGGCACCTGCAAGAAGTCGCAGACCACCCTCAAGGAATACGTGGAAAAGAAGCTGCGGGAACAGGTTCTTGAAACCCTCATCGTCGAGGAGGAAAAATGATGACCAAGGTCGTCTACATGGACAACAACGCCACCACCCGGGTCGCTCCGGAGGTGCTTGAAACGATGCTCCCCTTCTTTTCCGAGCTCTACGGCAATCCTTCCAGCATGCACAGCTTCGGCGGTCAGGTGGGCAGAAGGGTCCGGGAGGCGAGGGAGAAGATCGCCGCCCTGCTCGGCGCGCAGCCCGACGAACTGCTTTTCACCAGCTGCGGCACCGAGTCCGATTCCACCGCCATTCTCTCCGCGCTCCAGTCGTCTCCGGAAAAGCGGCATATCGTCACCACCCGGGTGGAGCATCCGGCGGTGAAAAATCTTTGCGAAAATCTCGACAAGCTCACCGGCCACAAGCACCGGGTCACCCAGCTGCCGGTGAACAGCGACGGCACCCTCGACCTGGCCCTCTATGAAAACAGCCTGGATGACGAGACAGCCATTGTCAGCGTGATGTGGGCGAACAACGAGACCGGCGTACTCTTTCCCATCAAGGAAATGGCCGAGATCGCCAAGAGCCGGGGCATCCTCTTTCACACCGACGCCGTGCAGGCGGTCGGAAAAATTCCCATTGACCTGTCACAAGTACCCATTGATTTCCTCTCTCTTTCCGGTCATAAATTACATGCGGCCAAGGGAGTAGGTGTTCTCTATGTCCGTAAAGGAACGCCATTTGTTCCTTTCCTGATCGGTGGGCACCAGGAGCATGGCCGGAGGGGAGGCACCGAAAACGTCGCCTCCATCGTCGGCCTGGGCAAGGCTTGCGAGCTGGCAGGCAGGAACATGGCTGATGAGAATACCAGGGTCAAGGCCCTGCGGGACAAACTGGAAGATGGCCTGCTGGCCAGCGTTCCCAATTCGCTGCTCAACGGCCACAAGACCCTGCGCCTGCCCAATACCACCAATATCAGTTTTGAATACGTGGAAGGGGAGGCCATCCTGCTCCATCTTGATCGTTACGGGATCTGCGCTTCCTCCGGTTCCGCCTGTACTTCCGGTTCGCTCGAACCCTCGCATGTCATGCGGGCCATGGGCGTCCCCTTTACGGCGGCGCACGGTTCCATCCGCTTGAGCCTCAGCATCTACAACACTGAGGAGGATGTGGACTTTGTGCTGGAGAAGTTGCCGCCGATCATTGCCCAGCTGCGGGAAATGTCCCCCTTCTGGCAGAGCGAACACAAAGGCAAGGTCGGCGGCAGCCAGTGCAAATGCAGCTGCTCGTAACAGGGCTCACTCTGAAAAGGAAACAGCATGAAGGTAATTCCCGCTTCATTCACCATACTTGAAGAGTTGGACCGCCAGAGCATGGCGACCCGCATCGAGGCATGCGGCCGGCTCTGCTACAAATCCGAGGACAAGATCAGCGAAGACTCTGCCGAGCCCTTTGTGCGCGGCATCATCAAGCACGGCCACAATTCGGTCATGGAGATGGCGGCTCTGAGCCTGCGGGTGGAGGTGGACAGCGAGTCGCTGGTCACCCAGTTCCTCAATGTGATTCCGAAGTTCATCCAGTTCGACCGCCTTGAGAAAAAAAGCCTGCTTCTCACCGGCACGGTCCGGGCTTTTCGGGAACTCTACCGGGATTCGGGCGGCGTCAAGCTGATCAAGGCCATCGCCGGTTTCCTGGGCAGCCGCTATCCGCTCTTTTTTCATGACCTTGCCCCCAGGCATGGTTGGCTGCCGCAAGCCGGCGTCATCGTGGAAAAACTCACCCTGGCCGAGGTGGATCAGCTTTCCGCCGACCTTCTGGCCAAGCACCGTCATGTCGCCGTGCGCTTCGTCACCAACCGGGCCGTCACCCATGAGATTGTCCGGCATCGCCCCTGCTCCTTCCTCCAGGAAAGCCAGCGCTACTGCCGTTATGCCGATGACAAGTTCGGCAACGAAGTCACCTTTATCAGGCCCATGTTCTTCACGGAAGGAAGCAGGGAGTATCAGCTCTGGGAACAGGCCATGCTGGAGACGGAAAAAATTTATCTCGAACTTCTGAAGAGCGCGTCTCCCCAGGCGGCGCGCACCGTGTTGCCCAATTCCTGCAAGACGGAAATCATTGTTTTTGCCAATCTGCTCGAGTGGCTGCATATCTTCAAGCTGCGCACCCCGAAAAACGCGGAGCCCTCCATGCGTGAGGTGATGATTCCGCTGGCGCATGAATTCGGCCGCCTTTACCCTGCGCAGTTCGGCGAATTGAGCCGGACCCTTGTCTGAGGCGGACAGCCGTTATTCCGGTCGCGTGAGCGGTCCGGCCAGAATACGATGGATACGATGATTTTTTTTAAATCACTAATTTAGAAGAAGGAGAAAGAAATGGCTTTTGATGCGGTGAATATGGCAGACTGGCAGATTTCCGAGGCTGCCGAAAAGAACATGCCCACCCCTGAGGAGTGGCGGGACAGATTGGGACTTGAGAAAGACGAAATTCTCCCCATGGGCCGGTTGGCCAAGCTTGATTTTCTGAAAATCATCAATCGTCTTAAAAACAAGCCGGATGGCAAGTACATCGAGGTTACCGCGATTACCCCGACGCCTCTTGGCGAAGGGAAGTCCACCACTTCCTGCGGCCTGATGGAAGGCCTGGGCAAACGCGGCAAGAATGTCGGCGGCGCCCTGCGCCAGCCTTCCGGCGGCCCGACCATGAATGTCAAGGGCACTGCGGCAGGCGGCGGCAACTCCCTTTTGATCCCGATGACCGAGTTCTCCCTGGGGCTCACCGGCGACATCAACGACATCATGAACGCCCACAATCTGGGCATGGTCGCCCTGACCGCCCGTATGCAGCACGAGCGGAACTACAACGATGAGCAGCTGGCCCGCCTCACCGGCATGCGGCGGCTCGACATCGACCCCACCAGGGTTGAATTCGGCTGGATCATCGACTTCTGTGCCCAGGCGCTGCGGAATATCGTCATCGGCCTCGGCGGCCGCACGGACGGTTTTACCATGCAGTCCAAATTCGGCATCGCCGTGGGTTCGGAACTCATGGCCATCCTCTCCATCGCCACCGATCTGGCGGATTTGAAGGAACGGATCAACAACATCACCGTGGCCTTTGACAAGAGCGGCAAACCGGTTACCTGCCGCGATCTGGAAGTCGGCAACGCCATGGCCGCCTTCATGCGCAACACCATCAACCCCACCCTGATGTGCACCGCCGAGTACAACCCCTGCCTGGTCCACGCCGGACCTTTCGCCAACATCGCCGTCGGCCAGTCTTCCATCATCGCCGACCGGGTTGCCCTGAAACTCTTTGATTACAACATCACCGAGTCCGGTTTTGCCGCCGACATCGGCTTTGAGAAATTCTGGAACGTGAAATGCCGCTATTCCGGCCTCAAGCCGCATGTCTCCGTTCTCACCGCCACCATCCGCGCCCTCAAGATGCACGGCGGCGGCCCCAAGGTCGTGCCCGGCAAGCCGCTGGATGACGCGTACACCAAGGAGAACATCGCCCTGGTGGAGAAGGGCTGCGAGAACATGGTTCACCTGATCAATGTCATCCGCAAGGCCGGCATCAATCCGGTGGTCTGCATCAACCGCTTCTATACCGACACCGATGAGGAGTGCAAGGTCGTGCGCCGGATCGCCGAGGCTGCCGGTGCCCGTTGCGCCGAATCCAAGCATTGGGAAAAAGGCGGCGACGGCGCTCTTGAGTTCGCCGACGCGGTAATCGACGCCTGCAACGAAGAGAACGACTTCAAGTTCCTCTATCCGCTGGAGATGAAACTGCGCGACCGGGTTGAGATGATCACCAAGGAAGTATACGGCGGCGACGGTGTCGATTGGTCTCCCGAGGCGCTGGCCAAGGCCAAGATGCTGGAGAACGATCCCCAGTATGCCGACTATGCCACCATGATGGTCAAGAGCCACCTGAGCCTGAGCCATGATCCGACCCTCAAGGGCGTGCCCAAGGGATGGCGGTTGCCGGTGCGCGACGTGCTGATTTATTCCGGGGCCAAGTTCCTCTGCCCCTGTGCGGGCACGATCAGCCTGATGCCCGGCACCAGCTCGAATCCGGCCTTCCGCCGTATCGATGTCGACCCGGAAACAGGCAAGGTTTCAGGACTGTTCTAACCCTGGGGTGGGCAGCCAGGCTGCTCAAGCGAACCCTTTGCCCCTTTGGGTATAATAATCGTTTACACAGCATGGCATTCCGCACTGGCCAAAGGACGCACGTCTTTTGGCCAGTGTTTTTTTGGCGGTGCAGGCAGGAAAAGCGTAATCGTTTCCAGGGGTGGGAGCATGGCGACCGTTGATGTGGAGGCCGGCGAGGTCAAGGGCCTTTCCCAACGTCCATCCGTAATGGGTATTCGATGCCAAGGGCAGCGGGATTTTCCCGCGGCCCTTTTTTTGTCCCCGGGTTCAGATCTGCTTGTCAGATCAAAAGAAGATGTAGTATTAATTAGTACATTATCACGCGAATTTTCTTCGCTTTCTTTTCCATTCAACAGGGTAAAACCGCTCCTTCGGATATGGCGCAACCAGACAGTAAATCAAACCTGCGAGCCACGGTAAAGGATCAGTCCGGCGCCGGCAAAATCAAAATCGGCGAGCTTCTCCGCAAGGCCGGTCAGATCAGCAGCAATCAGCTTGACGAAGCCCTGGCCATCCAGAAAAAGAAGGGCGGCAGGTTGAGCAGCATCCTGTTGCGCCTGGGGCATATCGAAGAATCGACCATTCTCAACTTCCTGAGCCGGATGCACAACTACCAGCCGGTGTTCATCAGCCGTGAACCACCAAAGCCGGAAGTGCTGAAGCTCATGCCGTACGAGACCGCCAAGAAGTATCTTGCGTTCCCCTTGCGGCAGATCGGCAAAACCCTGCAGATCGCCATGGTGGAGCCGACCGACACCGGGGCGGTGGAGAATCTGCAGGCCGCGGTCAAGATGCCCCTTACCGTTTGCGTGGCCACGGAAAAAGATATTGTCGAGGCCTACAGGACCTTTTTCCAGATCAGCGATGAGGAATATCAGGAATTGATAGCCGCCGACGGCGGCGGCGCCGTCGAGGAGGAGGAGAAGGTCACCCAGATCGACGACTTCGGCGCCCTGGCTTCCGAGGCGGCGGAGGGCATGGAGATTGAGTCCTTTGGCGATGAGGCCTCAGCCGACCAGTATTCGGCCTCGGATGCGCCCATCATCAAGCTGGTGAACGGCATCCTGGTCAAGGCGGTGAACGACGGGGTGAGCGATATCCACATCGAACCCTACGAGAAATCCCTGCAGGTTCGCTACCGCATCGACGGCACCCTCTACAAGTCCATGAACCTGCCGCTTTCCATCAAAAACGCGCTCAACTCGCGGCTCAAGATCATGTCGCAGCTCGACATCACCGAGCGCCGGGTGCCCCAGGACGGGCGTATCCGCATCAAGCTGGGCAGAAGCCGGGCCGTTGATTTTCGGGTCTCCTCGCTGCCCACCCTGTTTGGCGAGTCCATCGTCCTGCGTATCCTCGACAAATCAAGCCTCAACGTCGATCTCACCAAGCTCGGTTTTGAGGAGAAGACCTTTGAAACCCTCAAACGCTGCATCAGCCGACCGCAGGGCTTGCTCCTCGTCACCGGCCCCACCGGCAGCGGCAAGACGGTAACCCTCTACTCGACCCTGAACTCCCTGAACAGCGAGGACACCAAGATTCTGACCGCTGAAGACCCGGTCGAGTTCAACTTCAAGGGCATCAATCAGGTCAACGTCAACAAGGACGTCGGCATGACCTTTGCCGCCGCCCTCAAGGCCTTCCTCCGCCAGGATCCGGACATCATCATGGTCGGCGAGATCCGCGACATGGAAACGGCCGAGATCGCCATTAAAGCGGCGATGACCGGCCATCTGGTTTTTTCCACCCTGCACACCAACGACTGTCCCGCCACCATCGGCCGTCTGGTGGATATTGGCATTCCGCCCTTCATGCTGGCCTCGGCCGTCACCATGGTTCTTTCCCAGCGCCTGGCCAGAAAGCTTTGCCCTCACTGCAAAGAGCAGGTTGAGATGCCGCCCAGGGAAGAATTGATCGCCATGGGCTTTCAGGAAAAGGATTTTGGACGGGATTTCGTCATCTACGGCCCCAAGGGCTGCCCCAAATGCAACGGCGGCGGCTACAAGGGTCGGGTCGGTCTCTTTGAGCTGATGGAGATCACCGATGAGGTCGCCAAGGCGATCAGCGCCGAGGTGCCCGAGGATCAGCTCCGCAAGATCGCCACCCAGGAGGGGATGACTCCCTTGCGGCGGGCCGGGGTGAAGAAGATCATCGAGGGGGTGACCAGCATCGAGGAGGTGCTGCGGCGCACGGTCATCACCGAGGAAAGCCTGCCGGCCTATCTGGTGCATCCCGACATCGAGGAGTACAACGACGGCGACTTCATCATCCGCCAGAACAACAACGATTGCGATTTCTTCAAGCTGGTCACCGGCGCGGTCTCGGTGGTGAAGGACGGCAAGAAGATCGCCGAGATCACCGAACCCGGAGAATACTTTGGCGAGATGAGCGCCATCTCCGGGGAGCCGCGCTCCGCCTCCATCACCTCCAAGGGGCGCTCCAAGGTGAAACGGTTCCCCGGTGACAAACTGCACGAGGTCATCGAGAAGTATCCCGATGTGGCAGGCCATCTTTTCAAGACCGTGGTGAACCGCTTGAATCAGGCCAACAACATCATCGTCAAACTGGCCAACGAGCGGGTCAGGAAGCCGGCCTGAACGGCTCGTCGCGGTTTTTCTTCCCTGCTTTTCCCTCCGCGGTCCTTTCCGCGCTTTTTTTTCTTCTCTTTTCCCCCGGAAAAGATATATTATATGCGCTTTTGCACGTATATATACCTATTGAAATGTCCTGTTTTATTGGGTAGTTTTGTTGACTCTCAATCCTTATAACCGCCTTTCCGCTCTGCCCTATGGGGTTTTTCCGGGAGGGGGGAGGCAAGGGGATCGTGTGTTTTCTCAGGTGCATAAGAACTTAATAGATCTCTACAACTTTTCGATATTAAGGAGAAAATAAATGAGTGCCAAAATTATCAGCGGGACCGAGGTTGCCAAAGCCATCCGTGAGGAGTTGAAGGTTGAAGTCGCGGAACTCAAGGATAAACACAATGTCGTTCCCGGCCTGGTGACGATTCTTGTCGGCGAGGATCCCGCCTCCCAGTCATACGTAACCGCCAAGAACAAGACCGCGCACGCACTCGGCATCTTCTCCGAACAGGTGACCCTGCCCGCCGACACCAGCGAAAAGGATCTCCTTGCCCTGGTTGACAAATACAACAAGGATCCCAAGGTCAACGGCATTCTCGTGCAGTTGCCCCTGCCCAAGCATATCAATGAAACCAATGTTCTTTACGCCATTGATCCGGTAAAGGACGTGGACGGCTTCCATCCCGTGAACGTCGGCAAAATGGTGCTTGGCGAGCAGTGTTTTCTTCCCTGCACCCCGCATGGCATCCTCGAACTGCTCTCCCGCAGCGGCGTTGAGACCAGCGGCGCCGAGGTGGTCGTGGTCGGCCGCAGCAACATCGTCGGCAAGCCCATGGCCAACCTGATGCTGCAGAAGCGCAAGGCCGGCAACTCCACCGTCACCATCTGTCACACCCGCACCAAGGATATGGCGGCCCACTGCCGCCGCGCCGATATCATCATCGCCGCCGTGGGCGTCCCCAAGATGATCACCGCCGACATGGTCAAGGACGGCGTCGTGATCATCGATGTCGGCGTGAACCGGATCGGCATGACCGCGGAAGGGAAGGCCATTCTCGCCGGTGACGTCGATTTTGAGGCGGTCAAGGAAAAGGCCTCCTTTATTACTCCGGTTCCCGGCGGCGTTGGTCCGATGACCATCACCATGCTGATGAAGAACACCGTGCAGGCGGCGAAGCAGGCTGCCGGCTTGATTTGAAAGTAGTCAGAAAGGATTTGCTTTTCTGTTACCTGGCGAACCCCAAGATACTGAGGACAAAAGATGGCGATCAAACGAAACGGATGTGAAGGCTGTACCGATATCACCTGCGCCTCCACAAAACAAGTTCTCTCTCAAGATATAGCAAAGAACGTCAAGACCGCTTACGACCGCGTCAAATCCCGCGGCATGTCGGCCTGTCTCTTCGGCTCCGGCGGCACCTGTTGCCGGAACTGCAATATGGGGCCCTGCCAGATCATCGACGGCGTCGAGGAGATGGTAGGTATCTGCGGCGCCACCGCCGACACCGTGGCCGCCAGAAACTTCGCCCGCACCGTGGCTGCCGGTTCCGCCGCCCACACCGATCACGCCAGGGAGATGGTCCGCGGTTTCATCGAGACCGCAAAGGGCCATGGCCCGCACCAGATCAAAGATGAGGACAAATTGAAGAAACTGGCCGAGGTTTTCGGTATTGTCACCGAAGGACGCGAGGTCAACGAGATAGCCGTTGAGCTGGGTGAAAAGGCGCTTGCCGAATTCGGCAAGCAGGACAACGAGCCGCTTTCCATGCTGAAGCGGGCCACCCCGAAACGGCAGGCCCTCTGGAAGAAGCTCGGCATCGCCCCCCGCGGCATCGACCGCGAGGTGGTGGAGATGATGCACCGCACCCACATGGGCGTGGACCAGGATTATGAGAACATCATGCTCCAGGCCTCCCGTTGCGCCCTTTCCGACGGCTGGGGCTCTTCCATGCTCTCCACCGAGTTGACCGACATCATGTTCGGTACGCCGGTGCCGCGGCGCGCCATGGTTGACCTCGGGGTTCTGAAGGCCGATCAGGTCAACATCACCGTGCACGGCCACGAACCGCTCCTGGCCGAGGCGCTCTGCATCGCCGCCCAGGAGCCGGACATGATCGAGCTTGCCAAAAAACAGGGCGCCAAGGGCATCAATCTGGCCGGCGTCTGCTGTACCGGCAACGAGATCCTCATGCGCCGCGGCATTCCGGTGGCCGCCGGTTTCGTCCAGCAGGAAATCGTCCTCTCCACCGGCGCGGTGGAGGCGATGGTGGTGGATGTCCAGTGCGTCATGCAGGCGGTCGCCGATGTGGCCAAGAGCTTCCACACCGATATCATCACCACCAACTACCGGGCCAAGATGCCCGGCGGCGTACACATCCAGTTCGAGGAACACGAGGCTCTGGAATCCGCCAAGAGGATCCTCACCAAAGCCATCATGAACTTCAAGAAGCGGGGCAAGTTTTATATCCCCAAGGAAACCAAGCTCGACGTGGTGGTCGGTTTCTCCCACGAAACCATCAACTACATGCTGGGCGGCCGTTTCCGCGCCAGCTACCGACCCTTGAACGACAACATCATCAACGGCCGGATTCGGGGTGTTGCCGCCATTGTCGGCTGCGACAACTTCAAGCTGGCGGACGACACCCACGAGATTATCGCCCGGGAGCTGATCAAGAACAACATTCTCGTTCTTGCCACCGGTTGCGCCGCCACCTCCCTGGGCAGGGCCGGCCTGGTCAATCCGGAAGCGGCCCGCTTCTGCGGAGATTCCCTGCGCGAGGTCTGCGAGACCGTGGGTATGCCGCCGGTTCTCCATATGGGTTCCTGCGTTGACAACAGCCGTATCCTGATCGCCGCCACCGAGATGGTTCGCCAGGGCGGCCTGGGCGACGATATTTCCGATCTGCCCGCCATCGGCACCGCTCCCCTCTGGATGAGCGAGAAGGCCGTGGCCATCGGCCAGTACTTCGTGGCCAGCGGGGCGCAGGTCGTTTTCCAGAGCCTGCCCACCACCGGTGCCAAGACCTTCAACAAATACCTGCTCGAAGGCCTGATGGGCCAGGTGGGCGCCCACTGGAACGTGGCCGAGGATCCCAGGGAGATCGCCCGCATCATGATCGAAAAGATCGAGGCGAAGCGTGATGCTCTTGGCATCAACAAGAAGAAAGAGCGTGTTCTCTTTGACATGGATATGCGTCGTGATCTCGGCACCGGCGGCGGCTTGAAGGATGTCGGTTGCCATGGGCCGAGCGCTTCCTGATCACTGGTGAGAAGACGTCGTTTTTTTAAGCAAGAATCAAGGATAAGGATCAGATACCGATGAAATCGGGAAGCCGTTTAGAACGGATCTTACAATCAGGAGAGTTTGCGGTCACCGGCGAACTCGGCCCGCCCAAGAGCGGCAATGCCGAGGTGGTTCGGGAGAAGGCCCGCCTGCTCAAGGGGAACGTTGACGCGGTAAACATTACCGACTGTCAGACCGCCATTGTCCGCATGTCCAGCATCAGTGCCGGCTTGCTGACCCTTTCCGAAGGGGTTGAGCCGGTCATCCAGATGACCTGCCGCGACCGCAACCGGATCGGCATGCAGAGCGACATCCTGGGCGCCACCGCCCTGGGGCTGAAAAACCTGCTCTGCCTCACCGGCGACCATCAGAAGTTCGGCAACCACCCAGGCTCCAAGGGAGTCTTCGACATGGATTCCATCCAGCTCTTGGGCATGATGAAGACCATGCGGGACGGCAGGCAGTTTCAGTGCGGAGAGGTGATCAAGAGCCATGAGCCGAAATTGTTTCTCGGTGCGGCCGCCAACCCCTTTGCCGGTCCTTCCGAGCAGTTCCGTGCCGCCAGGCTCGCCAAGAAGGTCGCAAACGGCGCGGACTTCGTGCAGACCCAGATCATCTACAACGTTGACCGGTTCGCCAGGTTCATGGAAGCGGTGCGGGAGCTTGGTCTTGCCGAGAAGGTGTACATCCTGGCCGGCGTGACCCCGCCAAAGTCCGTGGGCATGGCCCGCTACATGAAAAACTTCGTGCCGGGCATGGATGTGCCCGACGAGGTGATCCGGCGGATGCAGGGCGCCAAGGACAAGGAAGACGAGGGCATCAACATCTGCGTGGATATCATCAAACAGGTGCGCGAGATCAAAGGCGTTGCCGGTGTGCATGTCATGGCCATCGAGTGGGAAAGCGCGGTGCCGGAGATCGTCAGCCGGGCTGGTCTTGCCAAACGGCCCGTCTTTGCGGATGATGCCGTTGCCGCCGCCCCGGTCCGGGCAGCCGCCATCGAAGTGCGTGGAGCCGTGGCCGGAGAGAAGGAAAGTGATACTGTCCTGGCAGCCGCAAAGGCAGAGGCAGAAAAGATTATCGCCGCAGCCCGGGCTGAGGCTGTTCGACTTCGCACCGCCGGTGCCGGAGAGGGCAGTGTCACCGCCGGCGTTGGCCAGGCAAGGATTGAAATTGAGGAAGCAGGAGAGGATGAGATGAACGAAAAAGAACGTCAAATGGCGCTGGAGTCTGTACGTCTTGGCCTTGAAGCGCTGAAAAAGGCCTTTGGCTTGTCGGACGATCAATTTGATGCACTGTCTAAATTCGCCGGGGCAGAGGCGATTCTGAAGCGTGAACCGGCTGCCGCCGCTCCTGCCGCTGCTCCCGCTGCCGCACCGACACCGGCAGCCAGACCTGCCGCGCCTGCTGCCGCAGCGCCTGCCGCTCCCGCGGTAAACAAAGAGGCTGAAGAGGCGAAGAAAGCCGCCGAGGCCAAGGCAGCGGAAGAGGCCAGGAAGGCTGCCGAGGCCAAGGCTGCTGCCGAGGCAAAAGCTGCCGGGGAAGCCAAGAAGGCGGCTGAGGCCAAGGCTGCCGCTGAGGCGAAAGCTGCCGAAGAGACGAAAAAGGCTGAGGCTGCCAAGAAGGCACCTGCTGCCGCCGTCGCTGCCGCACCTGCTGCCGCAGGTGATGTCGGCGCCGCAGCCCTTGCCGCCGAAAAGACCACCTTGGTCGAGCGCGCCGGCAAAGTGCCGGAGAGTGCCTACAAGCAGGCATACACCGGCGCCATCCGCGAGACCGCCCTCGGCAATATCAAGGTCGGCGGCGCCAATACGCTTCCCTATCAGCTCTTCGAGGGCGCCATGCCCAACAAGCCCCTGATCGCCTTTGACGTCCTCGATGTGAAGCCGGACGAGTGGCCTGATTCCCTGGCTCGCCATTACCAGGATGTCTTCGACAATCCCGTTTCCTGGGCCCAGAAGTGCGTGAAAGCCTACAATGCAGAATCCATCTGTATCTCCATGGTGAGCACCGATCCCAACGGCATGAATCGGCCCTCTGCCGAGGCCGCCAAGGTTGCGGCCGAGGTCATCAAGAGCGTCGAGGTCCCGGTCATTGTCTGGGGCTGCGGCAATGGCGAAAAGGACACCGAGACCCTGCGCGAGATCACCTCGCTCATCGGCGACAAAAAGGTCTGCCTGGCTCCGCTTTCCGACGCCAACTACCGCTCCATCGGCGCCACGGCCATGGCTTTCCAGTATCCGGTGGTCGCCGCCTCGCCCATCGACGTGAACCTTGCCAAGCAGCTGAATATTCTTCTTGAGAATCTCGGCGTCTCTCTGGACACCGTGCTGATCGATCCCTCCATCGGCGCCCTCGGCTACGGTATCGAGTACACCTATTCGGTCATGGAGCGCATTCGCCTGGCGGCACTGACCCAGAAGGACGAGAAGCTGCAGGTACCCTTTATCTGCAACCTGGGTCGCGAGGTGTGGAAGGCCAAAGAATGCCGCCTGCCGTCCGACGAGATGATCGGCGACCAGGAACGGCGCGGCATTCTCATGGAAGCGATCACCGCTTCCTGCATGCTGATGGCCGGCGGCGAACTGATGATCATGCGTCATCCGCGCGCCGTTGCCTTGACCAAGTCACTGATCACCGGGCTCATGGGATAAAAAAGGGTTAAGGGATCAGATGGCGGTCGGGAACAGAGCCCGGCTTCATCCTCGCCAAGCGAGAGTCCTTTAATCCTCTTAACGATACGAGGAGAAAGCAAATGTCTAAAATCATCTGTTCAGCCGCCATCCGCGGGGCACACAAGATAGTGGATATGGCGGAGGCGAAGTTCGAGGAGGCCATCAAGAAGTATGGCCCCGAGCAGGAGGTTTCCTTCCCGAACACCGCCTATTTTCTGCCGGTTATTTACAGCATGCTGGGCGCCAAGGTGCAAAACCTGGGCGACATGAAGGACATCTTCAAGGAATGCCGCAAACTGTTGCCGGAGCTGGTGAGCGAAAACCTCTGGCTGCCGTATCTCGCCCCGGCCCTCGACGCCGGCATGGCCACCTTTTTTGCCGAGGAGATGTTCGAGGCCATCCGTTACCTGGAGAGCCCCAACTTCTATACCAAGACCGAAGATCCCCTTGCCGACAACATCTGGCTGGGTGCTGCCGACGACGTTATCTTCCGGAAGCGCGGCGTGGAATTCGTTGACGGTACCGCCCCGGGCTTTGCCGCGATCATGGGCACTCCGGACGACAACGAGGTCGCCGCCAGGATCGCCCTGGAGCTGCAGGAGAAGAACCTCTACATCTTCATGCATGACCAGACCAACGGCACCAACATGGCCGAACGGCTGGTGCAAAACAAGGTGCAGGTCGGCTGGAACACCCGTCTGGTCCCCTTTGGCAAGTCCTATACCTCGGCGGTTTTCGCCATCGGTTTTGCCTGTCGCGTGGCCATGGCCTTCGGCGGCATCAAACCCGGTGATTACCGGGGCAACCTGATCTACAACAAGGACAGGACCTTTGCCTTCGTCATGGCCTTCGGGCCTGTCTCGGATGAATGGTACGCCAACGCCGCCGGCGCCATCAACTGGGGATTCCCGACCATCTCCGACTACGATATCCCCCAGGTGCTGCCCACCGGCATCTGCACCTACGAGCACGTGGTCAGCCAGGTGCCCCACCAGGAGATCGTCCAGAAGGCCATCGAGGTCCGGGGCCTCAAGGTCAACGTCACCAAGATCGATATCCCCATGTCCTTCGGCCCGGCCTTCGAAGGAGAGCGTATCCGCAAGGACGATCTCTTCATGGAATGCGGGGGCGGTCGGACTTCGGCGGTGGAGGTCCTTGTTTCCAAGGATATGACCGAGGTCGAGGACGGCAAGGTCACCATCGAAGGGCCGGACATCAAGGATATCAAGCAGGGCCAGAACCTGCCCCTGGGCATTCTCGTCGAGGTTGCCGGCCGCGAGATGCAGTCGGATTTCGAACCGATTCTCGAACGCCAGTTCCACCACCTGATCAACTACATCCAGGGCATCATGCACATGGGCCAGCGGAACATCATGTGGGTCCGTATCGGTAAGGGCGCGGTGGAGAAGGGCTTCTCCCTCACCCATATCGGCAAGGTGCTGCACGGCAAGCTGCATCAGGAATTCGGTGCCATTGTCGACAAGATCCAGGTCAAGATCTACACCGATCCCGCCAAGGTGGAAGAGGTGCAGGAACTGGCCCGCAAGGTCTATGCGGAACGTGACGAACGCCTCGGCTCCATGACCGACGAAACCGAGGAGGTTTTCTACTCCTGTACCCTCTGCCAGTCCTTTGCGCCCAGCCACGTCTGCGTGATCACCCCTGAGCGCATCGGCATGTGCGGCGCCTACAACTGGCTGGACGGCAAGGCCTCCTTCCAGATCAACCCCACCGGCCCCAACCAGCCGATCCAGAAGGGCGATTGCCTGGACGAGAAGCTGGGGGTCTTCAAGGGGATCAACGATTTTGTTTCCCAGGCCTCCCGTGGCGCCGTCACCGAGCTGGCCTGTTACTCCCTGATGAACAGCCCGATGACCGCCTGCGGATGTTTCGAGGCCATTGCCGCCATGCTGCCCCAGTGTAACGGCATCATGGTTGTCAACCGCGACTATATGGGCATGACTCCTTCCGGGATGAAGTTCACCACCCTGGCCGGTATGGCCGGCGGGGGCGCGCAGACCCCCGGCTTCATGGGCGTTTCCAAGCACTTCATGACCAGCCAGAAGCTGTTCCTGGCCGAGGGCGGCCTGAAGCGCATCGTCTGGCTGCCCAAGATGATGAAGGAAGAGATCAAGGACAAACTCATGGAGCGTTGCAAGGAAATCGGCATGCCTGAGTTTTACGATATGATCGCCACCGAGGAGAACGGGACCACCGAAGAGGAAATCCTCGCCTTCATGAAAAAGGTAGGCCATCCGGCTCTGGAAATGGAAGCCGTGGTCTGAGGCGGTTTTTCGCAACTGATTTGACTTTTATCAATTTGAGTTTTCGATATACGGGAGGGACTACAGATGGCTTTAACAGGTATTCAGATCCTCAAGATGCTTCCCAAGAAGAACTGTGGGGAGTGTGGCATACCGACCTGTCTTGCCTTTGCCATGAAAGTGGCTGCCGGACAGACCGAGATTGGTGAATGTCCGTACGTGAGCGACGAGGTTAAGGAACAGATCGGCGAGGCCTCGGCGCCGCCGATCCGCACCGTGAAAATCGGCGGCGGTGACAGCACCTTCACCACCGGCGGCGAGACCTGCCTGTTTCGCCATGAGAAGCGTTTTGAAAATCCCACCGGCATTGCCGTGCTGGTTTCCACCGGGATGGCGGCAGCCGAGGTGGACGGTCGGATCAGCCGTTTTAAATCCCTGCGTTATGAGCGCGTCGGCGTGCTGCTGAAGGCGGACCTGATCGCCATCAAGGACGGCAAGGGCGATGACGCCGCCTTCACCGCTCTGGTCAAGAAGGTGCTCGACAACGCTCCTGACGCCGGCATCATTCTCATCTCCGACAATGCCGAGACCTTGAAGGCCGGTGCCGCTGCCTGCGGAGAGCGCAAGCCGTTGCTCTACGGCGCGACCGCCGACAATGCCGAGGCCATGGCCGCCGTGGCCAAGGACAGCCAGTGCCCTCTTGCCGTGAAAGGCAAGAACGTTGATGACACCGTGGCCATCTCCGAGAAGCTGCTGGCGGCAGGGCTCAAGGATCTCATGGTCGACACCGGCGCCCGCACCGTCAAGGCGGCCTTTGAGGACAGCATCCTGGCCCGGCGCTCCGCCATCAAGGCAAAATTCAAGCCCCTGGGTTTTTCCACCATCACCTTTCCCTGCGAGATCACCGATGATCCGTTGATGGAAGCCATGGTCGCCTCGGTGCTCATTGCCAAGTACGCAGGCATCGTGGTGCTCTCCGACCTGCAGGGCGACGTGCTCTTTCCCCTGCTTCTTGAGCGGCTCAACATCTTCACCGATCCGCAGCGGCCCATGGTGGTCCAGGAAGACGTTTACAGCATCAACGGCCCCGGCGAGAATTCGCCGGTGCTCATCACCTGCAACTTCTCCCTCACCTATTTCATCGTTTCCGGCGAGATCGAGGGAAGCAAGGTGCCCTCCTGGCTTTTGATCAAGGATACCGAGGGCCTTTCCGTCCTGACCGCCTGGGCGGCTGGCAAGTTCGGCGCCGACATGATCGCCCAGTTCATGAAGAAATCCGGGATCGAGGCCAAGGTCAAGCACCGCGAGCTCATCATTCCGGGCTATCTGGCCTCCATGAAGGGCGAGCTTGAGGAAGAGCTGGCCGGCTGGACCATCACCATCGGTCCCCGTGAAGCCGGGCATCTGCCCGCTTTCCTGAAGGAATGGAAGCCTGCCGCGTAAGTGGTGGACCAGCCCACCGGTGAGGGCGGTTGCACAAGCCGCCCTCTGTTGTATGCCTCGGGGCAGAGTAAACTTTTAAAGAGCAACTTGAGCGATTTATTCAAGCAATGAATATAAAAATCAACGGCTTAGAAATTGTTGCCCAGGAAGGTATCAGCATCCTTGAGGCGGCAAAGAGGGCGGAGATCCATATCCCCACCCTCTGCCATCTGAAGGGCCGCACTTCCGATATCCCTTGCGGGTTGTGTATCGTCGAGGTTGAAGGACTTGAGACGCCGGTGCGTTCCTGCGTCACCCCGATCAGCGAAGGGATGCGCATCAGCACCAAGTCCAAGAACCTCGAAGTCCAGCGCAAGGAGCGGCTTGCCCTCCTGATGGAGACCCATTTCGGCGACTGCAAGGCGCCCTGCAACCTCACCTGCCCCGGGCAGATCAACGTGCAGGGTTATATCGCCCATGTGGCAAAGGGCCAGTACGAAGAGGCCCTGCGCCTGGTCATGGAGCGCAACCCCTTTCCTTTTTCCGTGGGCCGGGTCTGCCCGAGGTTCTGCGAAACCCGTTGCCGCAGGATCCTCATTGACGAGCCGGTCTCCATCAATCACCTGAAGCGTTTTGTCGCCGACTGGTGCATGGCGCACAAGATCGATCTGCGCATCCCCCGCGACCCGGCGACCGGCAAAAGGATCGCCGTCATCGGCGGCGGGCCGTCCGGCCTTACCGGCGCCTATTATCTTGCCCGTCAGGGCCACGATGTGACGGTGTTCGAGGCGGCGCCCAAGCTGGGCGGCATGCTGCGCTACGGTATTCCCGCCTACAAGATTCCCCATGAGGTGCTTGACTACGAGATCAGCGCCATCCTGCGCATGGGAATCAGCGTCCGTCTCAATCAGCGATGGGGCGAGGATTTCACCCTCCAGTCCCTGAAGGATCAGGGCTATGAGGCCATTCTCATCGCCACCGGCACACCGGTGGACGAGAGCCTCGATATCCCCGGCTGCGCCCTGCCCAAGGTCATTCCCGCCACGAAATTTTTGAAGGACATGAGCGAGGGCAGGCAGGGCAGTTACGGCAGGTCCGCCGTGGTGTTCGGCGGCAACAATATCGCCATGGAAGTGGCCCGCTCCCTGTTGCGGAAAGGGGTGGGAGAGGTGACCATCATCTATCCCCGGGCCCAGACCGAAATGCCCGCCAACCAGCGCAATATCCAGGCCGCGGAGAAGGAAGGGGTGCAATTCCTCCTCATGGCGGCGCCGGTGAATTTCGTCGACACCGAAAACGGCATCCACGTGGAGCTGATCCGCACCAAGCTCGGGGAGCCCGATGACAAAGGGATCCGTTACCCCGTGGCCATCCCGGGCTCCACCGTCAACATCAAGGTGGATACCGTCATCGTTGCCCAGGGTCTTTCCGCCTGCAAGGAAAAATTCGCCGGCGGCGAGCTGGAGGCCACGCTTGAGCTTACCCAGAAATTCAATGTCAAAGCCAATCCACGCACCTCGCTCACCAATCATCCGGGCATCTATGCCGCCGGCGACGTGACCAGCGGCCCGCGTTCGGTCATCCAGGCGGTGGTGGCGGCGCGCCGGGCCGCGGAAAACATCCATGCCCAGGTGATGGGCGCCAACCGGACCGCGAGTGAAAACCGCTTCAACTTCAGTCGAGGCAAATCCTTTGATGAGGTCGATCTGCGCAACTTCGAAGGGATCAACATCAAGCTGCGCGAAAAAATGCCCACCCGTCCTCCCCAGATCGCAATCCAGGATTTCGGCGAGGTGAAGCTGGGCTTTTCCGAGCAGATGGCCCGCACCGAGGCGAATCGTTGCCTCTCCTGCGGCTGCCGGGCCTATGAACGCTGTGATTTCAAGGAACTGGCCCTGGATTTCGGCCTCGATCCCAACAAGACCGGCATGGGAACCAAGCCGGTCTATCCGGTGCAGCTGAATCATCCCACCATCCAGGTGGATCTCAACAAGTGCATCTACTGCAAGCGCTGCCTGAACAGCTGCAACTACAATGCCCTGGAGTTGACGGCGGAAGGCAGCGACGGCAAGGGCAGACCCACCGGCCTGCGCTTCAGATTCAAGGAGAACTGCGTATCCTGCGGCGAATGCGTGGACAACTGTTCCACCGGCGCCTTGAACAAGAAGGATGCGCTGGTGCCCGTGGTCAACGAGGAGATGCGCCAGGTTCGCACGACCTGTCCGTACTGTGGCGCCGGCTGCCAGATGCTGCTCAAGGTGAAGGGCAATACCCTGATGGAGGTCACCTCCGAGCCGGAGCTTGCTCCGAACTACGGCGCCCTCTGCGTAAAGGGCCGCTTTGCCCACAACTTCGTCCAGCACAAGGAGCGGCTCACCAAGCCCCTGATCCGCCGGGGCGGCCAGCTGGTGGAGTCGAGCTGGGAAGACGCACTGAACACCGTGGCGAAAAGGTTTTTTGACCTCAAGTCCATGTATGGCCCCGATTCCATTGCCGGATTCTCCTGCGCCCGGGCCAGCAACGAAGAAAACTATCTGATGCAGAAATTCATGCGGACGGCGATCGGAACCAACAATATCGATCACTGTGCCCGACTCTGACACGCTCCCACGGTGGCCAGTTTGGCCCTCACCTTCGGCAGCGGCGCAATGACCAACTCCATTGCGGATACAACCAAGACCGATCTTTTCCTGATGATCGGTTCGAATCCGGACACCAGCCATCCGACCATCGGCATGCGCATCCACCAGGCCATTGACCGGGGTGCGAAGCTGATCGTCGTGGACCCCCGCAGGACCAGGCTGGCCGAGCGGGCCGATCTCTGGTTGCGGATCCTGCCCGGCACCGACGTTGCCTTCTTGAACGGCATGATGCAGATCATTCTTGAGGAAAACCTCTGGAACAAAAAGTTCGTCGAGGAACGGACCGAGGATTTTGACGAACTGCAACGGCTGGTTCGGAAATACACGCCGGATCAGGTGGAAAAGATCACCGGCATCCCTGAAGAGCAATTGCGTCTTGCCGCCCGGATGTATGCCGCGGACGGCAGACACGCCATTTTTCACGGCATGGGCATTACCCATTACGTCACCGGCACGGACCGGGTGAAGAGCATCGCCAACCTGGCCATGCTCTGCGGCAAGGTCGGCGTGGAGGGCGGCGGCTGTAATCCGCTGCGCGGCCAGAACAACGTGCAGGGCGCCTGCGACATGGGCGCGCTTTTCAACACCCTGCCCGGGTACGGGGGCCTTGAGAACGATGATCTTTTCGACCGCTATGAAAAGGTCTGGAAGATCAAGCTCCCCCGCAGGCCTGGCAAGCCGGCCACCGAGGTGTGGGAGAACATCTTCAAGGGCGACATCCACGGCCTTTACATCTTCGGCGAAGACCCCGCGGTCGCCGACGCCAACATCGCCCATGTGCAGTCTGCCCTGGAAAAGGTCGATTTTCTGGTGGTTCAGGATATCTTCCTCACCGATACCGCGAAGATGGCCGACGTTGTCCTGCCTGCTGCCTGTTTTGCCGAAAAGGACGGTACGTTTGCCAACACCGAGCGCCGGGTGCAGCGGATCCGCAAGGCGGTTGAGCCGCCTGGCGAGGCCAAGCCGGACTGGAAGATCTTCTGCGAGCTCTCCAGGAAGATGGGCTATGAGATGGAGTACGATTCGCCGGAGGATATCTTCAACGAGATCCGCCAGCTTTTGCCCCAGTATGCCGGCATCACCTATGCGCGCCTGGAAAAGGTCGGTCTGCAGTGGCCGGTGCCCACCGAGGATCATCCCGGCACCCCGGTTCTGCATACGGAAAAATTCACCCGGGGCAAGGGGCTTTTCATTCCCGAGGATTATATTCCGCCCATTGAGCTGCCGGATGAAGAGTACCCGATGCTCTTCACCACCGGTCGCGACCTGGCGCGTTACAACTTCAGCAGCATGACCGGCAAGACCAGGGAGATCGACGAGATCAGCCCCGAATGCTTTGCCGAGGTGCATCCGGAGGATGCCGCCCGCTTGGGGATTACCGACAAATGCTGGCTCAGGCTCACCTCGCGCCGCGGCTCCGTGAAGATGCGGGCCATGGTGACGGACCGCACCCAGCAGGGTACCATTTTCACGACCTATAATCACCTGGAAGCATTGGTCAATTTCCTGACCCTGGACGCCCTGGACCGGCTTTCCAGAACGCCCGAGTATAAACTCTGCGCCATCAGGGTGGAGGTGCTGGGGGATGAACTGCCCAACTGATGGCCGGCAGGGCAGGGCTTTTTCCGGCGTAGGGATATCGGAGTCCATAAGACTCGCTCACCTGTTTAGTGGACCTGTATGGTTTTGAAGGTTGTACATGTCCATCAATTTTTCAAATAGATTGGAGTTAATGTATGGGACAAGCAAAAGATAAAAAATCAGGGACGGTGATGGTCGTCGGCGGCGGTATTGCCGGGGTCCAGGCGGCCCTTGATTTGACCGAGCTTGGCTACTATGTCTATCTGGTGGAAAAATCCGCGGCCATTGGCGGCGCCATGGCCCAGCTGGATAAAACCTTTCCCACCAATGACTGTTCGCTTTGAATACTCGCGCCCAAGCTGGTGGAGGCCGGTCGGTCTCCCAATATCGAAATCCTGAGCAACGCAGACTTTCTTTCCCTGGATGGAAAGCCGGGCAATTTCACCGCCAAGCTGCGGATGCGTCCGCGCTATATCGACGCGGACAAATGCACGGCCTGCGGTCTGTGCACCAAGTACTGCCCCAGGCATCTGGTGGACCAGTACAACGAGGGCTTGGCCGTCACCCGGCCCATCCACATCGACTACGCCCAGGCAGTGCCCGCCACCTATTTCATCGATCCGGAGGCGTGTCTGTACCTCCAGCACGGCACCTGCCAGATCTGTGTCTGCACCTGCCAGAGCAAGGCCATTGATTTCAGCCAGAAGGCGGAGGAAAAGGAGATCCAGATCGGGGCGGTGATCATGGCCCCGGGCTTTGGCCGCATCCCCGATGCGACCCTGGCCAAGTACAGCTACGGCCAGCACCCCGACGTGATGACCAGCCTGGAGTTCGAGCGGCTGCTCTGCGCCTCCGGCCCCTTCGAGGGCGAGGTCAAGTGCCTCTCCGACCGCAGGCATCCCAAGAAGATCGCCTTTATCCAGTGCGTGGGTTCCCGGGACCTCGGCTGCAACAACGGCTACTGCTCCTCGGTCTGCTGCATGTACGCCATCAAGGAGGCCATGGTCGCCAAGGAGCACGACCCCGAGGTGGAGATCACCATCTACTACATGGACATGCGGACCCAGGGCAAGGGCTTCGACGCCGCCCAGAAGAAGGCCGAGTCCATGGGGATCAGGTTTGTTCGCGCCCGGGTGGCCGATGTCATGCCGTGGGACAAGAATCTCAAACTCACCTATTCCACCCTGGACGGAACGCACTCCTTCGAGCCCTTTGACATCGTGGTGCTCTCCGTGGGCCTCGATGCTCCGGCCGACGCCAGGAACCTCGGCGAGATCGCCGGTTTTGCCCTGAATAACTACGACTTCTGCAAGACCGAGACCTTTGCCCCCTTGCTCACCACCAGGCCTGGGGTCATGGTGGCCGGCGCCTTCCAAGGGCCCAAGGACATCCCGGAAAGCGTCACCCAGTCCAGCGCGGCCGCAGGGTTGGCAGCCGGGTTGATTGCCAAGGATCGCGGCAAGGCCCTGGTGCACAAGACCTATCCCAAGGAGCAGAAAACCGGCAAGGATGAAGAGGTCCGCATCGGCGTCTTTGTCTGCCATTGCGGGATCAACATCGGCAGCGTGGTCGACGTGCCGGCGGTTGAGCAGTACACGGAAGGGATGGAAGGCGTGGTCTACCATGCCCAGAGCCTGTACAGCTGTTCCCAGGATGCCCAGGAGGTGCTCAAGGCCAAGATCAAGGAGCACAACCTGAACCGGGTGGTCATTGCCGCCTGTTCTCCGAGGACCCATGAGCCGCTCTTCCAGGAAACCCTGAAGGATGCGGGCCTGAACCGTTGTCTCTTCGAGATGGTCAATATCCGCGACCACTGCTCCTGGGTTCATGCCAACGAGCCCGCGGCCGCGACCCAGAAGTCCAAGGATCTGGTCCGCATGGGCATTGCCAAGGCCCGCCACATCCAGCCCCTGCCCGAGCAGACCGTGCCGGTCACGGCCAAGGCCCTGGTTCTGGGCGGCGGGGTGGCAGGATTGACCGCGGCCCTGACCTTAGCTGAGCAGGGCTTCCAGACCACGGTGGTGGAAAAGGAGGCGATCCTGGGCGGCCATCTCCAGCATCTTTCCTACACCCTGCAGGGTGACACGGTGAGCACCGTTCTCGGCGCGCTTACCGACACGGTGAAGAAGAACAAGAAGATCGAGGTGCTGACCAATACCGAACTGACCCAGGTCAACGGCTTTGTCGGCAACTTCAGCTCGGTGCTCACCACCACCAAGGGCAAGAAGGCTACGGAAACCACCCTCGACCATGGGGTGATCATCATCGCCACCGGCGGCCGCGAACATCGGCCCGAGGTGGTGCTGGGCAATCCGGTGAAGTTCTCCGACACCATCGTCACCCAGCGCGAGCTGGAGCAGCGTTTGGCCGGCAAGGGCAAGAACCTGGCACCCAAGTCGGTGGTCATGGTGCAGTGCGCCGGGTCCCGTGGGGATGATCTCAACTACTGCAGCAAGGTCTGCTGCAACCATGCGGTGAAAAACGCCCTCAAGATCAAATCGCTTGACCCTGCCTCCCAGGTGGTGGTGCTCTACCGCGACATGCGCACCTACGGCTTTGCCGAGGACGCCTACCGCGAGGCCAGGGAAAAAGGGGTGGTCTTCATCCCCTACAGCATGGACAACAAGCCCAAATTCAAGAGCAGCGGCAAGAAGACCAGCGTCACCTTTTACGATCCGATCCTGCGCGACGAGGTCACCATGACCCCCGAGGTGCTGGCCCTGAGCGTCGGCATCGTGGCCGAAGGGACCGAGGAGATCAGCAAGCTCCTCAAGGTGCCGGTGAACGAGGACAGGTTCTTCCTTGAAGCCCATGTCAAGCTGCGGCCGGTGGAACTGCCGGTGAGCGGGGTCTATGTCTGCGGCCTGGCCCATTCGCCCAAGCCGGTGGAGGAGATCATCGTCCAGGCGCAGGCAGCGGCGGCCAAGGCTTCCATCCCGCTCTGCAAGGGCTTTGTTTCGGTGGAGCCCACCATTTCCAGCGTGGACAAGGAAGCGTGCATCGGCTGCGGCCTGTGCGAATCGCTCTGCCCCTACCAGTCCATCCGGATCATCAAGGACGAAAACGGCAAGCGCAAGGCCGAGACCATCGCCGCCTCCTGCAAGGGCTGCGGCATCTGCGCCTCGCACTGCCCGGTGTTCGCCATTTCCATGGGTGGCTTCACCGACGAACAGATCAACGCGCAAATCACCGCCTTTGGTGAAACCAAGGAGGCTTAATATCTATGAGCAAGAATGATTTCAATCCCAGAATCCTGGGGTTTCTCTGCAACTGGTGCTGCTATGCGGCCGCTGACAGTGCCGGGGTTTCCCGCTATCAGTACCCGCCCAATCTGCGCACCATTCGGGTGATGTGCACCGGCCGGCTGGATGCGGCCTTTGTTCTGCGCGGCTTTGCCGAGGGAGCCGACGGCATCTTCACCGGCGGCTGACAACTCGGTGAATGTCATTACCAGGTTGGTAATTATGACGCGATGGGTGTGAGTGCATTGGTGAAGAAGGTTTTGAGCGAAGTGGGCATCAGGCCGGAGCGGTTCAATCTGCAATGGGCTTCCGCTGCCGAGGCGCCGCGCTTTGTCAAGCTGATCACCGATTTCACCGTGAAGATGAAGGAGCTTGGCCCGATCGGCCAGGTGGAGGGGGTTGCCCCGGAGGAACTGAAGAACCGGATCGACAAGGCCCTTGCCCTGGTCAGCGACAAGAAGCTGCGGGTTGCCTTTGGCAACGCCACCAAGGCCATCCGCAAGGAAGGGAATTTCAGCGAGGAATTCATTGCCGGGGTTATCGAGGACAAGCTTGGCAAGACCATGAGCGGCGCACTGTAAAAAGCTGAGAAAACGCTTCAGGTTTTTTTGCAAGACAGGTATGTTTGCGACAATGGGTTCGGGCCTTGGTGGTCCGAATCCATTTTTTTTGTTTCTGATACATGGTATGGTTATGGTGTCTCTCCCGGCAAGTTAGGAGCGGAAAGTCTTGCCGGTTTTGTTTCCCCGCCGGAGCAGAGTTCTTTCGCCGCGGTCTTAAAATATATACGCCGTCAAGGCTTTCAAGGAGGTCGTCATGGAGACATCAGCAGTCTTCCGTATTCCCCTCGGATTGCTTGTGATTTTCTGCTCGTTTTTCTCTCTCTTCATGTCGCCGCAACCGCTTTCGGCCCAGGACAGTGATCCGACCGCGCCGGATAAATACAGCCGGGAGGAGCTCGCCCAGATGCTGGCGCCCATCGCTCTCTATCCGGATACGGTTCTCTCGCAAATCCTGATGGCATCCACCTATCCCATTGAAGTTGTCGAAGCCGACCGCTGGACCAGGAAGAATCCGAACCTGAAGGGCGAGACCCTCAATACGGTGCTTTTGGACAAACAATGGAGCCCCAGCGTCAAGGCGCTCTGCCATTTCCCGCAGATTCTGGCTCTGATGAGCGAGCGGATCTCCGAAACCACCAACATCGGCAATGCCTTCCTCGCCCAGGAGGCCGAGGTCATGGATATGGTACAGGAACTGCGGGCCAAGGCCGTTGCCCAGGGCAACCTCGCCACCTCCTCGCAACAGAAGGTCGTCGTGGAAAAGGAGACGATCATCATCAAGCCGGCGGATCCCACGGTGATCCATGTGCCGTACTATGATCCCTTCCGGGTCTATGGTCCGTGGTGGTACCCCGCCTATCCTCCCCATTACTGGGGCCCTCCCGGCGTGAGCATCAGTGTCGGCATCTCTTACTGGCCCGGCATTTATTTTGGTTTTGTCTTTGGCAACTGGTGTTATTTTGATTGGCATCGACACTACATTTATGTCGATGTCCATCGGCGGCCGCGATTTGTCCGGCACGAACACTGGTATCCGACGCCTGGCCGTTGGCAGCACGACCCCAGGCATCGTCGGGGTGTCGCCTATTATGATAAGGCCACGGCAAGGAAATATGGCCAGTCTTTCCATCGTGCCGGTGATTACCGGCACGATACCCGGGGAGGGTCCGAGCAGGGGGACAGGGAGCGGGAACGTGAACGCCTCGAACTGGAGAGGCGGAAACATGAACGTGTCGAGGGCGAACGGAAGGAACGGCGGACAAGGAGCGAGGTTGACAGCCGGGAAGGCATGCGGCTTGAGCCGGAACGGCAGAAACAGGAGCGCGTCGAGTCCGACCGGAATAAAGGACGGACAGGAAGGGAGGTCGACAAACAGGAACGCCAACGGCTCGAATTGGAAAAACACGATCGCGTATCTGACGAGAGTCAACGCCAGGAACGGACCAGGAGCGAACCAAGCCAGCGCGGCAGCCGGCAGGGCCGGGGCGATGACTCCGGCGATGGCGGACGCTCGGACAGAGACTCCCGGGGGCGCGGCAACAAGTGGTGAAGCGAAAAATCAGACCATGATTCCATCCATACCGAGAGGGAGACTGGTGATGGGGCGAAAAGCAGAAGAGCCAGCTGGGCGGTAATGGTTTTGCAGGCCGCTCCGGAGCGATGGCGGCGGTTTGCCGCCCAGGATGCGGCGCCGGATTGCGTCGGCTCCGAAAGTGGTAAAGAAATTCGGCCCCTCAAGGAGGATTTGCCCCCTCGCCCGTTCCGACCTTGGTCAGAAAAAGCAAAGCAGCCGCAAGGCCGGGTACCCTGCCCGGCGGTTCCTTATCTTCTTGTAGATCCCGTCGCGCCTCGGTTGCCGGTGCCATCTCAACGCCACCCGGGCCAGCAGCCCCTTTGGGGAAATATTTTTCCCGACAGCCTCCGCAGGGGGGAGCACCTCCCCCCCTGACTCTGGTCATTGCAGATAATCCCGGATGGTGGCGATGGAATCCCCCTGGGTTTTCAGGAAGGAAACCCCGATGTCGAAAGATTCCCGACCGAGCTTTTCCAGCCGCACCACCTCGCCCTGAATGGTCAGTTTTTTGTTGGCGAGGATGATCTCGAGTTCGAGCTGGGAGCCGGTGTCGATGGGAACGCTGCTCTCCAGCAGGATGCCGGTGCAGCCGAGATTCTTGCTCTGCATCGGAGCCAGGCTAAAGGGTTTTGAGTCGATCTGCGTTATGGCGAGGGGGGCCAGGATTTCGACCCGTTTGGAGCGGCGTTTTTCCGGCACATGGTGCAGGATGATATTTTTCCCGGAATATTTGGCCTGATAGAGAGCATTGTCCGCATACCTGAAGACCTGCATGCCGCTTGCCGCGTCCTCGGGATAGGTGGCGATGCCCCCGCTTACCGTCAGGCGCACCTGCCTGTTTTCAACGACAAGGCATTCCTTGCTGATTTCCGAACGGATTCTTTCCGCCATCTCCAAGGCCTTTTGCTTGTCGGTGTCAGGAAGGAGCAGGACGAACTCATCGCCGCCGAAACGGGCGGCAATGTCAATGGACCGTTTGTTCTGGGCGATGATCCTGCCCACGTGTCGCAGTATCCTGTCTCCGGCCAGATGGCCGTGGCGATCGTTGATTTCCTTGAAGCAGTCCAGATCGAGGAAGAGGACGGAGAGTTCATGGTGGTAGCGTTCGGCCCGCTTGAATTCCTGGTTGAGTGCGCTTTCCAGGCTCTGTTTGTTGTGGAGACCGGTCAAAAAGTCAAACTGTCGCTCCATGTGCATGGCTTCAAACTCATGGACGTCGATGAGCTTGGGAAAGCTGCCCCAGGTGTCGTGCAGGGAGAAATAATCGCAGACCGCGACGGAAATGGTTACAACCCGGCCGAGGGAGCAGGACATCGCCCGATGGTGGTCAACGATCTCCTGCCAGTAATGTGCCGCCTCTCCGCAGCCGAAGCTGCGGTGCATGAGCAGTTCCAGGATGATCTTGCAGACGGAATTTCCTTCCTGGCGGACAAGTTGATTCAGATTTTCGAGGATATCCTCTCCGGGCGTCTGGTTCCGCAGGCAGGTCAGGACAGCATCCACGACAGGGTTTTCGGTCTCCGACTTCAGAAAGTTTCGGTTCAGGCTCTGTTCCATTCCTTTTCTCCCTGTTCGGCGTAGTGATTGTTTTTCCCTTCCGATCAGCAGCAGGAGCAGGATGCGGTCAACCGCTCGACCGGAGGACAGGCCGGGGAAAATTCCTGGTTCAGAACCAGCCCGACCCGCGGTGTCCTTTTCCTGGAGGAGATGGCCGGGCGTTTTCGTGCCTGGCCGGCGATTTTCGTTTTCATGGTTTTTTGCCCATTTTCAATTGGTTTACCTGCTTAGTTTGCAATAAGCGGGCCATTATGTTTTTGAAAATAATGTGCTTTGTTTTCAGTATGTTGTCGTTATTGGAAATGGCGAGCGACAAAAGGGTATGGGGATATTGCGAACTGTTGGGGATTTCACCAACTCGGGGAAGGGCTGAGAAAAAACTTGCAGGGGGCGACGGATACCGGTGCGGCCCAGCCCGCTTTGTAACGGACTGTTAGGGCATTTTTGCGGAAGCAAGGATTTTCCGGGCCAGGGGGATGTCGGCCGGAGCAAGCTGAAACTCCAGGAGATTCCGGGCCGGAACCCATTCGGCCCGGTCGTGGACCCGCAAATGGAATTCATGGTCGAGCAGTTCCGTTTCCAGGCCGATAAGTTTGATCTTCCCATGCGCATAGTGGTAAACGCTTTCAGCAAAAACGTCACCTGCCCTTGCCGCGACGCCGAGCTCTTCCTGCAGCTCTCTTTCCAGGCATTCCTGCAGCGTTTCCCCATCTTCGACCTTGCCGCCGGGAAATTCCCAATAACCTGACAATTTTTCCCCTTCCTTGCGTCGGGTCAGCAGGACGCGGTCGTTTTTCACGATTATGGCGGCGGTCACGGTCTTCATATCTTCCAAAAGAGGAGGCGCGGAATCCACTTCTCCGATGGGGGGCGCTTCGGCGCCTGCTTCCATGCCATCGGCGACTTCACGGATGATGCCCATGCGGATGTAGATCGGCCGGACCTTTTCCCTGATCTTCGGGAGATTTCTGGCAAAGAGCGCTCCGCCGGCAAGGCAGAATCCCGCCCCGAGCAGAAGCGTGTCGCGGGGGCCGATCGCCTGGGCCATGGCTCCGGCGGCAAGGTTGCCAAAGGGGGCTATCCCCACGAACGACATGGCGAAGAAGCTCATGACCCGGCCGCGCTTGTCTTCGTCAAGGATTGTCTGGAGGACCGTGTTGCTGGATGAGACGAGGGTCATGGCCCCGAAACCGGCCAGGCTCAGGGCCAGCAGCGAAAAAATGAAGCTGCGGGAGAGGGCGAAGGCGGCGATGCCGACCGCGAACAGGGTGGTGGCCCTGGTTATCACCCTGCCGAGCCCGAGGACGCTTTTGCGGGAGGCAAGATACAGGGTGCCCGAGAGAGCGCCGCAGCCAGCAGCGGTCATGAGGAAACCGAAGGTTTGCGCGCCGCCATGCAGGATCTCCTTGGCAAAAACCGGCGCCAGCACGGAATACGGCATCCCCATGAGGCTTACCAGGGCCATGAGAAGGAGGATGCTCCTGATCGGCCCGAAACCGAAGGCGTAAGCAAACCCCTCGCGGAGTTCGTGAAGAATGTGACGCCTCGGCCGTTGCTGGTGCTGGCCCGGATCTACCTGCATTGCCGCAAGGGCCAGAATCACCGCCAGGTAACTGGCCGCGTTCAGCACGAAGCAGATCCCCTCGCCGACGGCGGCCACAAGAATCCCGGCAATGGAAGGGCCGACAAGGCGGGCGCCGTTCACCAGGGAAGAATTGAGGGCAATGGCGTTGCCCAGATCTTCCCGATGGTCGACCATTTCGACGACAAAGGACTGGCGGATGGGGATGTCGAAAGCATTGACAATGCCAAGGAAAAGGCTCAGGAAGATTATCTGCCAGACCTCAATGGAGCCGGAGAGAACGGCCAGGGCCAGAAAGGCCGCTTGCAGCATGGCCAGGCTCTGGGTGGCGAGCAGCAGGCGGCGTCGGTCCCAGCGGTCGGCGAGCACGCCTGCCACGGGCGCCATAAAGAAGGTGGGAATCTGGCTGGTGAACCCGACCACGCCCAGGAGCAGGGTCGAACCGGTCAAACGGTAGACAAGCCAGCTCATGGCAACCTGTTGCATCCAGGTGCCGACGAGAGAGACGCCCTGGCCGGCGACAAAGAGCCGGTAATTTCTGGAGCGCAGGGCGCGCAACAGCAACCGGGCCCGTGTCCATTCTTTACCGTTCTTGATTTCCGCGGTCACCGCCATGCCGCTTTCGGTTTCCCGGACCCGAGAGAGACCACCGCTGCGGCCGCCAGCGAAAATGGGTAGAGATTCGCCCCCAACCCGGCCTCCCTACTGCGCAAGCGTCCCAACGATGTCCGGCATGGCCTGTTTCATGAGATCCTGCATGGTGTTGCGCAACATCTCCTCGGCGAGGCGGTCGCGGTCCTTGACCGCGATGTCGGTGCTGTTTGCCTTGTAACGGAGAATGCGGGCCGGGGCGCCTGGCCTGGCCACGGTGATGGCGACGCTGATGGTGCAGGAGCCGTCCACCCTGGAGATGTTGGTTTTCTGGTCCAGCTCGATGATCGCCTCGTTGATCTCCACCACTCTTGCCTCCGCGCCAGCGGGCAGGTTTTTCTGGGGAAGCACCTGATAGCCGGATTTGTCAAGCTCGCGGCTCAATGCGGTCTGGACCAGACCGGCAGGGGAGACGCCGCTCCAGAGGGTGTCGATGGGGTTGCCGTCCCGGTTCTTCACGGTGCCGATGGGCCAGGCCCCGGAGGAGGAAGGGGGTTGCAGCTCCGAGTTGACCAGATACAGCTCGCCGCCGGCGAAACGCTTGCTGGTGACGGGTTCATAGCGCATCACCACCTGGCGGGTGTAAGTGGCGCAGGCGCCGATGGCGAGAAGCAGGGGCAGACACAGGACCATAAGGGTGCGGCACGTGGTGGGTTGCATTGATTCCTCCATGGGATGAGAAAGGGTTTCCTGAAGTAAAAGCCGGCGTTCCCGACCGGGCGAGGCCGGGTTCATGCGGTTTTTCGGGAAGCGGCGCAGGTTGCGGCTGTTCACTGCGGTTCTGCATTAATTAGAATGTTCGCCGCCGGAAAGTCAATGGAAAAGCCTGGAGTCGCGGAAACTTGTCGGACCGGGGCAGGGGGCTACTCCTCCCCGTCTTCGGCATCGTCCTGCACGGCGAGCTGGCCGCAGGCCGCGGAGATGTCCGCGCCGCGGGATTCCCGGATCAGCGCGGTGATACCCGAGTCGCGCAGGGTGCGCTGGAAGAGTTCCACCCGCTCCCTGGGCGGGCTCTGATAGGGAAATACCTCGTTTTCGTTGTAGGGCAGGATGTTGACCTTGCAACGCAGGCCGTGCAGCTTTTTGATCAGGAGCCGTGCATGCTTGACCGAATCATTGAGATCCTTGATCATGATGTATTCGATCATCACCTTACGCCGGCTGGGCAGCGGATAGGCGCGGCAGGCGGCGAGCAGCTCGTCAATCGGGTAGGTCCGGTTGATCGGCATCAGTTCGTTTCTGGTTTCGTCGTCGGCCGCATGCAGGGAAATGGCCAGGTTCACCGGCACCGCCTCGCCCAGGGGCACGAGCTTGGGGATGATGCCGCAGGTGGAGACCGTGATTCTGCGGCTGGAAAAATCAAGGCCCCGTTGTTCCATGAGAATCCTGAGGGCCCGGATCAGGTTGTCGAAGTTGGCCAGGGGTTCGCCCATGCCCATGAAGACCAGATTGTTGATCCGGTTCCATCCTTCCGCCTTCACCTTTTCGCTGATGGCCTGGACCTGGCCGACGATCTCGGCGGGCTTAAGGTTGCGGACAAAGCCCATGGTGCCGGTGAGGCAGAATTTGCAGCCCATGGCGCAACCCACCTGGGAGGAGACGCAGAGGGTGAGGCGGTCTCCCTCCGGGATCAGCACCGATTCGATGAGGCTGCCGTCGGCGAGGCGAAAGCCGAACTTGCTGCTGCCGTCGCCGGAATGTTCCTCCACCTCAGGAAGCAGGCGGCTGATGACGGCCCTTTCGGCAAGCTCGGCCCGCAGCTCCTTAGAGATGTCGGTCATCTGGGAAAAATCGCTGACGCCGGGGCGGTAGAGCCAGGCGAAGATCTGCTGGGCCCGGAAGGCGGGCCAGCCCCGCGCCTGCACCCAGTCGCGCATTTCGGCCATGGTAAAGTCTTTGAGATCGGGCTTCTCCATTCACAGGGCTCGCAGGTATTCGGGTTTAAGATGGGCCCGGCCGGCCAGGGCCTGGTCGATTGCCGCCAGCACCGCCTCCTTGTCGCGGGGCAACCGCGCATTGATCGGCAGGTAGTTGGAGGCGTGGTTGCTCTGCAGCTGCCCCCGCTTCACCTCGATATGCTCCACCATGACGCGCAGCTCCTCCAGCATGGCGAAGCGGTCTGGAAGCCTGAATTTCCCGGCTTTTTCAAGGCGGTACAGCTCGGTGTCGGCAAGGAGCATCAGGGTGAGGATGCCGATCTGGTTGGGCTCCATGGCGGAGAGCACCCGGCCGGTGGCCCGGGCATGTTCCCGGGACAGGGCCTGGCCCGCGATGCCGAGCAGGGCGGTGACCGAAAAAAAGAGGCCGGCCGCGTGCAGCCTTGCCGCCGCTTCGATCATCGCCGCTGCGTCCGCGCCCTTGCTGATCTGGGCAAGCACCCGATCATGGCCGCTCTCCAGGCCCATGTAGACCCGGTTCAGCCCCAACCCTTTCAATTCCCGCAGCTGTTCGACGCTTTTGTTGCGGATCGCCCTGGCGTTGCCGTAGAGGCTGACCCGATTCACCCAGGGCAGCTGTCGGCGGATCTTTCCAAGCAGGGCAACGAGCCGTTTCTGGCTTAAGGCCAGGACATCGCCGTCGGCCAGAAAGACCCGGCTCTGCCTTTGACAGTAAGTGGCGGCAAAGTCGAGGTCCAGGTCCACGACCGCCAGATCCTTGATGCGAAAGCGCTCCCCCTTGTAAGTACCGCAGAAGGTGCAGCGGTTATGGGAGCAGCCCACCGTCACCTGGAGGATGATGCTGTCCGCCTCACTGGGTGGCCTGATGATGTGGGCGCCTTCGTAGTGCATGTTTCAGCTATAAGCCTTCAGCTTTCAGTCCTCGGCTGACGGCCATCAGCTTATGGCTGACAGCTGCCCCAATCAACCGTTCTTCTTCTCGAATTCGCGCATGAAGGCGACCAGCTTTTCCACCCCCTCCCTGGGGAAGGCGTTGTAGATGGAGGCGCGGCAGCCGCCCACGGAACGGTGGCCCTTGAGACCGTCGAAACCGGCGGCGGTGGCCTCCTTGATGAACTTGGCCTCAAGCTCCGGGGTGGGCAGGTTGAAGGCGATGTTCATGTCGGAGCGGGAGCCGGGCTGGGCATGGCCGCGGTAGTAGTCGGTGGAATCGATGGCATTGTAGAGGATGGCTGCCTTTTCCCGGTTGATCTTTTCCATGGCCGCCACACCGCCCAGTTTTTTAAGCCATTTCAGGACAAGGCCCACCACATGGATGGCGAAGCAGGGCGGGGTGTTGAACATGGAGCCGTTGTCGGCGTGGGTCTTGTAGCGCAGCATGGTGGGGACGTTTTCCGGGGTGCGCTCCAGGAGATCCTCGCGGATGATGACCACGGTAACCCCGGCAGGCCCCATGTTCTTTTGCGCACCCGCATAGACCAGACCGAAGGGGGTGATGTCGAATTGCCGCGAGAGGATGTCCGAGGACATGTCGGCGATGAGCATCTTCTCGCTTGTGGGCATCTTGGCGAACTGGGTGCCGTAGATGGTGTTGTTGGTCACGAAGTAGAGATATTCGGCTGCCGGATCCACGGCATAGTCGCCATCCCTGGGCACATGGTTGAAGGTGCTCTCCTCGCTGGAATAGGCCACCTGGATCTTGCCGAAGAGCTTGGCCTCCTTGATCGCCTTCTTGGCCCAGACCCCGGTGTTGAGGTAACTGGCGGTTTTGCCCGGGCCGAGCAGGTTCATGGGAATCATGGCGAATTGGGTGGAGGCGCCGCCCTGCAGGAAGAGCACCTTGTAGTTGGCCGGAATCTTCATCAGTTCGCGCAGGTTTGCCTCGGTTTCATCCACCACGGCGATGAAATCCTTGGAGCGGTGACTCATCTCGATGAGGCCCATGCCCTTGTCGTTGAAATTCACGATATCTTTGGCCGCCTGGGTAAGCACCTCGTAGGGAAGGGTGGACGGTCCGGCGCTGAAGTTGTAAATTCTTTCAGGCATGATTTTCTCCTTTCTGGATATATGGTATGGTGTTCGGCATTGGTCTGGTCAACGGGTTTTCGCCGAATTGACCGTGGCTTTATTCAAATCGGAACTGTCAAATTTACCGGAAATCAACGAGAAGAACAATCGATTTCTTTGTCAAACCGGAAGGATATCCAGCTACGCCCATGGCCTCAGGTCTTCACCACAACCCGATCGCGGAGCCGGTTCTTGTCCTGCTCGGTCCCACCGCCGTGGGCAAAACCGCGCTTTCCCTCAGGCTGGCCCAACGCTTTTCCTGCGAGATCGTGGGGCTTGACTCCATGCAGATCCACCGCCGGATGGACATCGGCACGGCCAAGGCCAGCCCGGAGGAACGCGCCCTCATCCCCCATCATCTCATCGACATCGTCGACCCTGACGAGGAATACCATGTTGGCCGTTATGTTGAGGATGCCGTGGCCGCCTGCCGGGAAATCATCGGCCGGGGCAAACGGCCCATGCTGGTGGGCGGCACCGGTCTTTATCTGAAGGCCCTCATGAACGGGCTTTTTGAGGTTGAGGCCAATGAACCGACCATACGCACACGCCTGAAAGAGCGTCTGGCCGAAGAGGGCAGGGCTGTCCTTTTTTCGGAGCTTGTCGCCTGCGACCCCCAGACTGCCGCGCGTATACATTCTAATGATACGCAGCGACTGCTGCGCGCGCTCGAGATATTCCTGGCAACCGGCAGAGGCTGGAGCACCCACTTGGCGCAGCAGCCCCGGCAGGAGCCGGTTTTTTCCAGAGTGTTGAAAATCGGTTTGCAGGGTGAGAGGGAGACGCTCTATGAACGGATCGACTTCAGGGTGCAACAGATGGTGGAACACGGGCTGCTGGACGAAGTCCGTTCGCTGCTTGACATGGGCTACCCGGCTGAACTGAAATCCATGCAGGCCATCGGTTACCGGCACATGGTCAATTTTCTCAGCGGCGCCTGGCAATGGGAAGAGGCGTTGCGCTTGCTGGCCAGGGATACCCGGCGCTATGCCAAGAGGCAGCTTACCTGGTTCGGGGCCGACCCGGAGATCCGCTGGTTTTCGCCCGAAGACGAGCAGGGGGTGCTCGCCAAGGTTGCCGTTTTTTTAAATGCCTAAGGCAGGTTTGTCGAGTAACTTGCCGGGGAAGGGGGGGAAGTGAACATACCAAACTGCATCACCATCGTCAGGATCCTCTTGATCCCGATTCTGGTCATTTTTCTACTGGAAGGCAGATTGCTTACCGCCTTCTGGATCTTTGTCGCCGCCGGGGTGAGCGATGGCCTGGACGGCTTTCTGGCCAGGGCACTCAAACAGAAAACCGATTTCGGCGCCTTTGTCGATCCCATTGCCGACAAGCTTCTGCTCATCACCTCCTTTGTCACCCTCGCCGCCCTGGGAATGTTGCCCAAGTGGCTGGCGGTGCTGGTGGTGAGCCGCGACATCCTCATTGTCGGCGGCATCGGCGTCCTCATGCTCTATGATCGCCCCTTTGACATCAAGCCCGCCTTTGTCAGCAAGATCACCACCTTTCTGCAGCTGCTCACCGTGGTTCTCCATCTTGGCCAGGAGTATGTGACCTCGCTCTTTGCCATGCGGGACTATCTGATCCTGTTGACGGCGCTGTTCACCATCCTTTCCGGAGCGCAGTATCTGATCAGGGGATTTACGATTCTCGGCAATCCTGATCTTGCCCACAGAACAAAGAAAAATGGCTGAATTTATTTTATAATTTCAGCCTATTGCCTCCAAAAGTTAACGTAGCGTCTCAGGTGTGTCCGATGTCTTCCTTGCTGAAGAAGAGATGGGAAGTTCTGCCGGTGGATGGGGGGCAGGCAGAGCGTCTTGGCGCCGAGTTGCGCCTGCCCGTGATCTTTGCCGCCCTTCTCCTGCAGAGAGGGATCGCGGACAGGGGGGAGGCGGAGCGATTTTTTTCTGCCTCCCTGGCTGATCTGCCTTCCCCCTTTTTGCTCAAAGGGATGCGCGAAGCGGTGCTGGCCGTGGCCTCGGCTCTTGCCGGGCAGCGGCCGGTGGTGGTCTACGGTGACTATGACGTGGACGGCACCACCGGCGCGGCGATTCTCTCGATTTTTTTGAAAGCAGTCGGCTTCCGGCAGGTTTTTCCCTGTCAGCCCCTGCGCCTTGAGGATGGCTACGGCTTGCATCCGCGGGCGGTGGAACGCAAATTACCCGCGGAAATTTTCGGTCAGGCGCCGCTGCTCATCACTGTTGATTGCGGGATTTCCGACCACCTGGAGGTGGGGCGTTTCAAGGAAATGGGCTGGTCGGTCATTGTTACCGATCATCACCAGCCGCCCGCGCAGCTGCCGGAAATGGCCGATGCCGTCATCAATCCGCTCCAGCCGGGCTGCGCTTTCCCCGACAAGAACCTGGCCGGGGTGGGGGTCGCCTTTTTTCTGCTCATGGGGGTCCGAAGCCACCTCCTCGCCCAGGGGTATTTTCCCGGAAAGGGCATGAGCCCCAACCTCAAGGCCTACCTTGACCTGGTGGCAATCGGCACGGTGGGCGACATGGTTCCCCTGACCGGGGTCAACAGGATTCTGGTGAAGGCGGGCCTTGAGCAGCTGCAGAAGTGCGAAAGGCCGGGGATCAACGAGTTGCTCAGGGTTTCCGGCCTCAAGGGGCCCGGGGTGGGCTGTGAGGATATCGGCTTCCGCCTTGGCCCGCGAATCAACGCCGCCGGCCGCCTTGGCGACGCGGCCAGGGCCCTGGCGCTTCTTGCCAGCAACGATGCCGGGGAAGCCCGAGAGTTGGCGGAAGAATTGAACCGGGAAAACGAAGCCCGGAAACTGCTCATCGATGCCCTGTTCAAACAGGCCGCACCCGTGGCCGAAGAGATGCTTGCCCGGGGGAAAAAAGGCCTTGTTCTCCTGGGGGAAGAGTGGCATCCCGGCGTGATCGGCATCGGCGCCGCCAAGATCGTGGAACGATATCATCGCCCGACCCTGGTCTTTACCAGACTGGCCAACGGCCTGGCCAAGGGATCCGGCCGCTCGGTCCCCGGTTTGAACCTCCATGAGATTCTACGGGCAATGGGCGAACTTTTCACCCATTTCGGGGGACATGAGGCGGCAATCGGCCTCAGTTTGCCGCTGGAAAACCTGGCGGAACTGGAGCGCCGTTTCGAGGAAAGCCTCGCGGAAAAGATGACCGCCGGGATGCTGCAGCCAAGGATCGAGATTGCCTGGCACGGGAAGGCGGACGAATGTGCCGGCAGGGAGTTTCATGCATTTTATGAAAGGCTGGCGCCGTTCGGCATGGGCAACCCGGAACCGATTTTTGCCCTGAGCAAAACCCTTGAGGAAGCGCGTGTGGTTGGCGTCAATCATCTCAAGTTCAGGACGAAGATCAACGGTGCGATTTATGGCGGTATTGGTTTTGGTCTGAGTGATTGTCTGCAACTTGCCGAGAGCGGTCAACGGCTGGAGCTGGCCTTCCGCTGGCGGAAAAATTTTTTCCGGGGAGAACAGAGCTGGCAACTCGACGTGGTGGACATCAGGCATTCATCTGACTGATTTTATTATTTATTCAAAAACTATACATAATATACATTATGCGACATTGTATATTGAGGTGAATTCTAAGTTCGGGCTCCAGGGCCTTTGTGGGAGCATTTTTTCATTTTTTTTGGTAAAGGATTTTCTGTGATTTTGCCCATGGTTCCATTCTTGGACCGCATGCCGCCTGAGCCTCTTTTCAGGCAAAAAAACAAACCATGCCGCAAGGCCGCTCCGGCGTTCTTGCCTTTTTTTAGGGAGATTTCCATGAACCGCGAGATCTATCAGGAGCCCCTGGTCAGCCGTTACACCAGTCGGGAAATGCAGGAGCTTTTTTCCGAGCGCACCAAGTTCGAAACCTGGCGCCGTTGCTGGATCGCCCTGGCCGAGGCCCAGTTCGAGCTGGGCCTCACCGAGATCATCACCCAACCCATGCTCGACGAACTCAAGGCCCATGCCACTGACATTGATTTTGAGGTCGCCGCCAGGAAGGAAAAGGAAATCCGCCACGATGTCATGGCCCATGTCTATACTTACGGCCTCAAGTGCCCCACCGCCGAACCCATAATCCACCTCGGCGCCACCTCCCAGTTTGTCGGTTGCAACACCGACCTGCTCATCCAGAAAAAGGCCCTCCGGCTTGTCAAAAAGGCTCTGGTCAACGTCATTGCCAACCTGAGCCGCTTCGCCCTTGCGCACAAGGATCTCGCCACCCTGGGCTACACCCATTACCAGGCAGCCCAGCCCACCACGGTGGGCAAGCGCAATACCTTATATATCCAGGATCTCCTCCTGGATCTTGATTATCTGGAAAATCTGGAAGGCCAGATCAGGGCCAGGGGCGCCAAGGGCACCGTCGGCACCCAGGCCACCTTTGTCGAGCTTTTCAAGGGCGACCATGAAAAGGTTCGCAAACTGGATGAGCTTGTTTCGCAAAAGATTGGTTTTTCGCAGGTTTTTGCCGTTACCGGCCAGACTTACACCAGAAAGCTGGATATGAAGACCGCCGAAACCCTTGCCGGCATCGGCGCTTCTGCCCACAAGTTCGCCGTTGACCTCCGCCTGCTTTCGAACCTCAAGGTTCAGGAGGAACCCTTTGCCAAGGATCAGGTGGGAAGCTCGGCCATGGCTTACAAGCGCAATCCCATGCGCTCCGAGCGGATGACCGGCCTGGCGAGGAAGCTGATGGGACTGCCGGCGAATTTCGCGGCCACCTATGCGAACCAGTGGTTTGAACGGACCCTGGACGACTCCGCCATCCGGCGCATGGATATTCCCCAGGCGTTCCTGCTCACCGACGCGATCCTGAGGCTGTTTCTCAACATCACCAGCGGAATGGTTGTTTATCCGAAACAAATTGAACGCCATCTCCGGCAGGAACTTCCCTTCATGGCCACGGAAAAAATCCTCATGGCCTGCGTGGAGCAAGGCAAGAGCCGTCAGGAGATCCATGAGGTGATCAAGGTCCATTCCGTGGCTGCCGGCAAGGTGGTCAAGGAGGAAGGCAAGGACAACGACCTCCTGGTCCGCCTGGGCAACGATCCGGCTGTGCCCTTTACTGCCGGCGAGCTTGCCGCCCTGGTCGGTGACGGCAGCGAATTTGTCGGCCGCGCGCCCCGGCAGGTTGAGGAGTTTGTCGCCGAGGTGGTCAAGCCCCGCCTGGCCCGCTATACTGATCTGCTCGGCGCCCTTGACGCCACCCTTTCGGTCTGAGTCCTGATGGAGAAGCGACTGGCCCGGCTCAGGGTGCGGATCAATCCCGGGCAGATTCATTTTCTCAAGTTCATTCTTGAGGCCTACGACGGCCTGGCCATCCTCTCCACGCTGGACAGAACCCTGGGGCTGATGGAGTTGAAATACCCGGAACAGCTGAAGACGGATCTTGACGCTCTTCTGGAGAGCATGTCCGCCCGCCTTGATTTGCAGCGGAATGTCGGGTGAGGTTTTGCCTTGACTGTACGTTCTATCGTTTTGTTTTTGTGTGATTTGTAATTGGTTTGCAGTCTACGGGGACTGCGATGTAGAGGGGACTGCGATGTAGACATGAAGCGGCACCCTGAAAAAAGAATTGAATTGAAAAAAATGAGCATCAGACATCTTTACATAGAAACCATCGGTTGCCAGATGAACGAGCGCGACTCCGAAATCATGGCCCAGCTCCTCGGCGAGCACGCCTATCTCCCCTGCGCTTCGCCGGAAGACGCGGATGTCATCGTGGTGAACACCTGCAGCATCCGCGGCAAGGCCGCCCAGAAAGCCTACAGCTCGTTCGGCCGCTATAAAAAACTCAAGGCGAACAATCCCGGGCTGATCATCGTCGTGGCCGGCTGCGTCGCCCAGCAGGATGGTGAAGCGCTACTTGAACGGATGCCCTACCTGGACATCGTCATGGGTCCGCAGGCCATCTATACCCTGCCGGATCTGGTCGCCAGGGTGCGGGAAAAACGCCATGGCCTGGTGGCCACCGGGCTGAGCCCGGACTTCGTCATCCCGCCCTTCCTGCCCAACCTCGCCGGCGCCACCCCGCACAAACGCTTTATCACCATCATGCAGGGCTGCGACAACTTCTGCACCTACTGTGTCGTCCCCCATACCAGGGGCCGGGAAATAAGCCGCGCCTTCACCGATATCCTGGATGAGGCAGCGCACCTCATCGGCCAGGGCGTCAGGGAAATCACCCTCCTCGGCCAGAACGTCAACTCTTACGGCCGGGAGCGTTCCGGCGCCCAGCCCCATACCTTTCCCGAACTTCTCCGCGCCGTGGCGCAACTGCCCGGCCTGGCGCGCCTCCGTTTCACCACCTCGCATCCCAAGGATCTCTCCGAGGAGCTGATGCGTTGTTTTGCCGAGATTCCCCAGCTCTGCCCCCATTTTCATCTGCCGGTGCAGTCGGGCTCAAACGCTGTGCTGAAGCGGATGAACCGCAAATACACCATCGAATCCTATCTGGACAAGGTTGTGAAACTCCGCGAATACTGTCCGCAAATCGCCCTCACCACCGATATCATCGTCGGCTTTCCCGGGGAAAGTGAAGCGGATTTCAACGCCACCATGGAGCTGCTCGAAACCGTGCGCTACCACGGCGCCTTTTCCTTCATGTATTCCGACCGTCCCAACGCCAGGGCCGCCGAGTTTGACGGCAAGGTCGAGGAGGAGGTGAAAAACGGACGGCTGGCCAGGCTGCAGGCCCGTCAGGAAGAGATTTCCCTGGCCCGCAAGCAGGAGGATGTCGGCAAAACCGTCACGGTGATGGTGGAAGGCAAGAGCAAGGCGGCGGGCAGCCAGTGGTGCGGCAGGAGCGGCACCAACCATATCGTGAATTTCAAGAGCATGGAGGCCCTGATCCCTGGGCAGATGCTCGATGTCATCATTGAAGAGGCCTGCCAGAATTCCTTGCGCGGCAGGATAGTCGGGGGCTCGCGGCCCATATGATCCATAAACGAATCTGGAGAATGCCATGATCGATCTGCATACCCATTCCCTGTTCAGCGACGGCGAACTGGTTCCTGCCGAACATGTACGCCGGGTGGAAATCCTCGGCTACGAGGCCATCGCCATCACCGACCATGCCGATTCCTCAAACCTCGAACTGATCATCCCCCATATCGTCCGGGTGGCGGCGGATCTTGCCCCACACTGTGCCACCAGGCTCATTCCCGGCATCGAGCTGACCCACGTGCCGCCTGATCTTTTTGCCGAACTTACCGCCAGGGCCAGGGCACTGGGGGCGCTGGTCGTGGTCGGCCATGGCGAGACCCCGGTTGAGCCGGTGCGGCCGGGCAGCAACCAGGCCGCCCTGGAGGCCGGCGTCGATATCCTGGCCCATCCCGGCTTCATCACCCTGGCCGAGGCGAAGCTCGCCGCGCGGAAGGGCATCCTGCTTGAGCTTTCCGGCCGCAAGGGACACAGTCTCACCAACGGCCATGTGGCGAAGATGGCCCTGGCGGCCGGCGCGAAGCTCGCGGTCAATGCCGATGCCCATGGGCCCGGCGATTTCCTCACCGCGAGGATGGCGGAAACGGTCGCCCTGGGCGCGGGCCTTTCCGCCGAAGAGTATGCCCAGGTGCGCAGTAACATGCGGGAACTGGTGGCAAGGGTATCGGGGTGAGTCTTTTTGCTGCTGAATCCCGATTCTCCAACAGCCCAAAAAAAACAGGGCCGCGAAAGCGACCCTGTTTTTTTTGCACCGCGCAAACGCGCTACGCCTTTTTCCTGCGCAGGCGCCTGCCGGCCAAGCCGGCCAGACCCGTGCCGAAGAGCAGCATGGTGGCCGGTTCGGGCACTTCATTGTCATTGTCATCGCCCGAGGCGTAAGTGAAATTATCGATGAAGACGTAGTCACTCCCGCCTCCGGTGATGCTCAATACGGCATGGGTGATGCCGCCGTAGGCAATGCCGAAATAATCGCCGCTGTTGCTTGCCCCGGTGGGGGTAATGGTAAGGGTTTCCAGCAAGGAAACGCCTGAATAGGCGGCCAGGCTCCAATTATAATCCGCGGCTCCCCACAAGAACGCAAAGGCATCCACCGGTGCGGCGAAGTCGAACCGGAAGGTGCTCGGGTAGGTGGGATAGCTTGTTATATGATATCTGCCCCGGGTATTGTACGAACCGGCATAGTCGCCATCCACGACAATATTCGCGTCGCCCGAGAAGGTTACGCCGGAAACCGTGAGCGAAGGGGCGTTGACGTATCCGGTCGACTCAAAGTCCACCACCGTTCCGCCGGTCAAGTTGATGTTGTCGGTGGGCAGCCCCTGACCGCTGATGGGGGTTGCGCCTGCCTGGGAAAGGAAAATCATCGGCGCTGCAACCACAATTGCCGTCGCCAATCCTTTGAAGATTTTTTTCTTCATAACGCCGCTCCTTTTTTCATTGTTGCCGGGATGAGAGCATCCGGCTGCTTGAATCGTAAAAAAAAAACCTTGTTTCGCCTCTGTCTTAAGCATGACAATTTTGCAAGAAGCGTGCCTCGTGTGATTTTTAAATAGTTTTAATAATTCAGATGTGTTACCTGCTGGCTGACCTTGGGAAAGACAGTGCGAAAATCCGGAAAAAAACCGCGGCTCTCCGTAAACCCGGACAAACGGCAGGCCCTGCCGCGTCTTTTTTGGAAATGTTCTTGCACACCCAGGCCCCTTCTGAGAAAATTTTCTACGCATATTAATCTGCGTCTCTGCGCCGTTGCCTTGAACAAACAGTCTTTTGCAACTCTTCGGAGTCTCCGCCGTGAAAGCCTCCCTTAACCTCACCATCCTGCCCCAGCCCGATGACACCACCTGCGGCCCCACCTGCCTGCACGCGGTCTATCGTTATTACGGCGACGCCATCTCCCTTGCCCAGGTCATCGACGAGGTGAAGCAATTCAAGACCGGCGGCACCCTGGCGGTGTTTCTGGCCTGCCATGCCCTGCGCCGCGGCTACGATGCCAGGATTTACACATACAACATGCATGTCTTCGACCCCACCTGGTTTGCCTTGGGGCCGGACCATATCGAAGAGCGGCTGCTCGCCCAGATGGAGGCCAAGGAGGATGAAAAGCTGCGCCTGGCCAGCCGCGGCTATCTCAATTTCCTGAACCTGGGCGGCGAACTGCGTTTTGCCGACCTCACCCCTTCCCTGCTCCGCAAGTATCTGAAACGGGAGCAGCCCATCCTCACCGGCCTGAGCTCCACCTATCTCTACCGGGCCATGCGCGAACACGGCCCCAATTGCGAGGACGACGACATTCGCGGCTTTCCGGCCGGCCATTTTGTGGTATTGTGTGGGTATGACAAGCCGGACCGCACCGTGATCATCGCCGATCCGCTCATGGAAAACCCGGTTGCGGCCAGCCAGTATTACCATGTCTCCATCGACAGGGTTATCTGCTCCATCCTCCTGGGGATCGTGACCTACGACGCCAATTTTCTCATCATCGAACCGAGGAAAAAGAAAGGAGAAACCAGGAACAGCCCATGAAAGTGCTGATCGTTGTCTACGACCCCAAGGACTGGCCCCTTGCCATCGAGGATGTCGAGGTGGTCCCGGCCCGCTCCTACCTGACCGAGCCGATCTATGCCGAAATGCGCGCCGCCCGTGTCTTCAACCTCTGCAGGTCCTACCGCTACCAGAGCACCGGCTATTATGTCTCCCTCCTTGCCGCGGCCCGCGGCCACAAGCCGCTGCCCGACGTCGCCACCATCCAGGATCTCAAATCCCAGACCATCATCCGCATCGCTTCCGGGGATCTGGACGAAATCATCCAGCACTCCCTCACCCAGATCAAATCCTCGGATTTCACCTTAAGCATCTATTTCGGCCATAACGTGGCCAAGCGCCACGACAAGCTGGCCCTGCAGCTTTTCAAGCTTTTCCAGGCGCCCTTCCTGCGGGCTCGCTTCAGCTATCATGAAAAGGACGGCAAATGGCAGATGCAGAGCATCAATCCCATTGCGGCCAGCGATATTCCCGAAGAACACCGCGATTTCGCCATGGAGATGGCACGGGAGTATTTCAACGGCAGGCACCGGATTTTTCACCACCGCCGAACGGCCCGCTATGATCTCGCCATTCTCCACGATCCGCGGGAAAAGGAAGCGCCCTCCAACGAAAAGGCCCTGCAACGCTTCAGCAGGGCGGCGGAAAGCGTCGGTTTTGCCGTGGATTTTGTCGACAAGGACGATTACGGCCGGATCGCCGAGTTCGACGCCCTCTTCATCCGGGAAACCACCAGCGTCCTCCACCACACCTACCGCTTCGCCCGCAGGGCCGCGGCCGAGGGGCTGGTGGTCATCGACGATCCCGAGTCCATCCTGCGCTGCACCAACAAGGTTTTCCTGGCCGAGCTACTGACCCGGCACAAAATCGCCATCCCCAGGACCACCATCCTGCACCAGGGCAACTGGCAGCAGGCCAGCACCGAACTCGGTTTTCCCTGCATCCTGAAAAAACCGGACAGTTCTTTTTCCCAGGGGGTGGTCAAGGTGGAGAGCAGGGAGGAACTGGCGGTTCAGGCCCCTGCCCTGCTGCAGAAATCCGACCTGATCATCGCCCAGGAGTTCATGCCCACCTCCTTTGACTGGCGGGTGGGTGTTTTCGACCGGCAACCCCTTTACGCCTGCAAATATTTCATGGCCAAAAAACACTGGCAGATCATCAAGCGCGACGAGGGCGGCCACAAGATCACCGACGGGGACGCGGAAACCCTGCCGGTGGAACACTGCCCGCAGGGATTGATTAAAATCGCCCTCAAGGCCTGCAACCTGATCGGCGACGGCCTTTACGGAGTGGATGTCAAGCAGGTGGGCAACCAGTTCTACATCATCGAGGTCAACGATAACCCCAACATCGATTATGGCGTGGAGGACAAGGTCTTGCGGGACGAACTGTACCTTCGCATGATGCGGGTTTTCGCCCGCCGGGTCGATGAACGCAAGGGAGGGCGGACGTGGGCGTAACCACCGCGGCTGCGGGCAGCCTGTTTCAGGCCTACGGCCTGGAGCTGGAGTACATGCTGGTCAACGGGGAAAGCCTCGATGTGGCGCCCGTTGCCGACGAGGTTCTCCGTCTGGAGGCAGGAACGCTTGCCAATGAGGTGGAAAAGGGCATCATGGCCTGGTCCAACGAACTGGCTCTCCATGTGATCGAGATCAAGAACAGCGGGCCGGTGGCGGCCCTGCCGGGTCTGGCGGCGAAATTTCAGGAGCAGGTCACGGCGATCCGGGCGGTGGCGGCTTCGCTGGGCGTCACCCTCCTGCCCACCGCCATGCACCCCTGGATGGACCCCCACCTGGAAACAAGGCTCTGGCCCCACGGCAACCGGGATATCTACAACACCTACGACAGGATCTTCAACTGCCAGGGCCACGGCTGGTCCAACCTGCAATCCACCCATCTCAACCTGGGTTTTGGCGGCGACGAAGAGTTCGGTCGTCTGCACGCGGCGATCCGCCTGCTCCTTCCCCTCATGCCGGCTCTGGCCGCAAGTTCTCCGGTCTGCGCGGGCCAGACCACCGGCCTCATGGACACCAGGCTCAACCACTACCGCGCCAACCAGCGTTCCATTCCCTCCCTCACCGCCAGGGTGATTCCGGAACCGGTCTTTACGGAGGCGGAGTACGAGAGGGTGATCTATCAGCGGATCAGCGCCGACATCGCGCCCCTGGACCCGGAGGGGGTGCTGGAGGCGGTCTGGCTCAACTCCCGTGGCGCCATTGCCCGTTTCGACCGCAACGCCATCGAGATCAGGGTTCTCGATATCCAGGAATGTCCCCTGGCCGATGTGGCGATCGCGGTTCTGCTCAGCGCGGTCCTCAAGGGGCTTGTCGGAGAGCGCTGGTCATCCTGGCCCGAGCAGAAGAAGGCTCAGGTGGGGCCGCTGGCAGAGCTTTTTGAAAAGACGATCGCAAGCGGCGAGGAAACCGTGCTCGCGGACGGCGATTATCTGCGGTTTTTCGGCCTAAACGACCGCGAACGCCTGACGGCGGGCGAACTCTGGCAGGAGCTGGCCGCCGCCTGCCGGGCGGATCTTGTGGAGGCAGGCCCTGCCGTCGTCGGCGCGGCTGAGGCCATCCTCAGCCACGGTCCCCTGGCCCGCCGGATTCTTCAGGCGGCCGGGCCAGCGCCTGCCAGGGAAAGGCTCCGGGAGGTTTATCGGGAGTTGGCAAGCTGCCTGGCCCAGGGCCGCCTCTTTCTGCCTTAGGCGCTTCGCGGCGGGCAAGCCGGCAGGAAATCGATTACCTGATTTTTCTCACCCAGAAGCGTTGGCCCTCGAATTCAACAATGGCCAGCTTGTTGCTCTTGAGGAGTTCGTCCCGCAGTTGCCGGCCGTTTTCCCGGCCCCCGAGCAGACGCTCCACCGTCTCGTCCCGCAACGGGTGAACCGCCGTGATGGCAAGGATCTCCCTGGCAACATCGTCACCGGCCACGGTACAGCTTTCCGCAAAGGCAAAAAGATACTCCACCCGCGGCAATTCCTTTTTCAGCAGATGATACGCCGCGGTCAGCACGGACTCGGCAGGCGCCCTGACCCGTTTTTCCGCGGGCGGGCGAATCGGCACGGCAAGATAGGCCCGGGCCGGAGCTATTCGGCCGAGAAAACGGGCCAGCGCTCGTATGGCCTCCGGTTCATCGTTGAGGCCCGCGACCAGCATGGTTTCCGTTACCAGCTCTCCTTGGAAGTCCGCGGCAAACCTCTCCACCCCCTCCAGAACCTCCCCGAGCCGCAGATCCCGATGTGGCCGGTTGATCCTTCGCCAGCAGCGGGGCTCGACCGCGTCGACCTTGACGGAAACCCAATGGGCCTTGGCTGCCGCTTGCCGCACCTCGGGATGCCAAAGCAGCGAGCTGTTGGTGATTATGCCTATTTTAAGACCCAGACCATGAAGCAGTTCGATGGTTTCTCCGAGCCGGCCATCGAGGGTGGGTTCGCCGTCGGGCACAAAGGTCAGGCAGTCCACCACGCTCCCCTGCTTGCGGAGGGCGGCCAGGCGCTGCTCCACCTGCGCGCATATCCTGGCCGGCGCAAAGAAGTCACGGGGCCGGGTTTCCATCCGCAGGGTTCGTCCCACCTGGCAGTATACGCAGGAGTAGGTGCAGACCTTGGGGCTTATGTTGTTGATGCCCAGGCTGTTGCCAAGCCGCCGGGAAACCACCGGGCCGAAGGGGATCATGGCTTCCTTCACTCTTCCTCCTTCGCGGCCGCGGCGGCCGATGCCCCGTGATTCTCTTCGCCAACCGGGACATGGAGTTCCTTCCTGGCTCCGGCCAGGGCCTCATCCGCCCCTGATTCCGAGGTCAGCAGAATTTCCACCCCGGCATTGCCGAAAACATAGGCCGGTCCCTTGTGTTCCTGGGACTTTCTCGCCACCAGAACATCAAGCCTGTTTTCCAGCAGCCATTGGGCAACCTTGATGCCTTTTCCTTTTTCTTCCTGGAGGAACGGATTGGTCAGAAGGCGCTCCTCGATCACGGCGCCGCTTCCCGGCAGCACGGTGAGCAGTTTGAAAAACGGCGCCTCCCCGAAATGGTCGGAAACAGTACGGCGATCCCGCGTCAGAGGGATGCCGAGGGTGAGATGTTCACGCCGTCGGGGCTGATAATGGATGAGGATGCGGTCGACATTGCCGATCTCCTTTTTGATCCGGTTGCCGAGCTCCTGCGACAGATTATGGCCCTTCTGCAGATCCTCGATGTTGAAGACCAGGTCGAGTTCGACAAACTTATAACGGCCGGCATTGCGGCCCCAGATCGCGTTGACCGCGGCCACCCTGGGGTCGGCCAGAACAATGCCGCTGATCCGGTTCAGGGTGGGATGATCGAGGGAGGCATCGAGCAGAACACGGACCGAATCAAGAAAGATGACAAAGGCGCTTCTGGCGATGAAGACCACCACGACCAGGGCGGCGTAGCGGTCGATGGCCAGGCCGATGGCGTCGCCCAGGAGGGAGCTGAGGATGACCAGGGACGAGAGCATGTCGGTCCAGATATGCCTGGCGTCGGCAATCAGGCTCGGCGAACCGGTTTCCTGCCCTTTTTTCAGTTCGTAGCGGGAAAAGGCCCAGGTGATGAGGATGGTGAGCCCGATGCCCGCCACGGAGAGGGGAATTGCCTCCAGTTGCCGCCGGGAGCCCTGAAAAACCTCCCGGCAGATCTCATATCCGGCCAGCAGGATCAGCAGGGAAGAGCCCAGGGCGACCAGATTTTCAAGCTTGTACAGGCCGTAGGGAAAGGCCGGGGACGAACGCCGGGACATCCTGATGCCGAGCAGGATGATGATCGAGGAGATGATGTCGGAAAACGAATGGACGGCGTCGGCCCGAATGGCCAGACTGCCGGAGACAACCGCCAGGGTTGCCTTGATCGCCACCAGCCCCAGGTTGGTGAGGATGGAGAGGACGGCGGTTTTTTCGGCGGTTTCCATGTTCGCTCTCCCTGGCGCTGTCGCGGCCCTGATCCGGCAGTCAGGGGCGGGATTGCCCGACCGTCATGACCTTTTCTCCCAGTATCGCGGCAAGAGCGCTGATCGCCTTTGCAGCCGGAGCGTCCGGATAGGCGTCAACCACCGCCCTGCCTCTGCGCAGGGCCAGGCCGACCTGCCGATCATGGGGGATTTCGGCCAGAATCGGATGGCCGAAATCCCCGGCATGGCGATAAATGGCCTCTTTGGAGGTCGGATGCATATCGCTGCGGTTGATGACGATCCCCACCTCCACCTGGAAGTGGCGCACAACCTGGAGCATCCGGGCAAGGTCGTGCAGGGCGGCCGGAGTCGGTTCCGTCACCGCCGCGACAAAATCGGCGCCCCGGACCGCCGCGATCACCGGACACCCGATGCCTGGCGGCCCGTCGATGAGCAGGATCTCCGCGTCACCCTGTCTCGCCTCTTCCCGTGCCTTTTCCTTGACCTTGTCCACCAGCAGGCCGGAGCTGCTTTCCCCGATCTGGAGTTCACCGGCCACCACCGGCATGCCGGCATCGAATATATTGATCCAGCCGTTGGCTGTTTTGGCCATCGTTATTGCCCGCGCCGGACAGACAATGGCGCAGGCGCCGCATCCCTCGCAGGCGTAGGGGACAATCAGGGGGGACTCCTCGCCGATGATGGCCGAAAACCTGCATACCTCCCGGCACGCTAGGCAGGCCTGGCATGCATCATGATCGATCCTGGCCTTTTCCGCGGTCTCGATCTCCTGCCGGCTCACCAGGCTCGCCCCGAGGGTCAGGTGCAGGTTCGGGGCGTCCACATCGGTGTCCGCCAGGACGACCCGGTGGGCGGCGGAAAAAATCCTGCCCAGGGAGGCGGTGAGCACCGACTTGCCGACCCCGCCCTTGCCGCTGAGAACGACGATTTCCTTCATGGTGAAAACTCCTCGGCCACTGCCCTGGCCAGTCCGAACAGGATCCCGGCGCAGGGGCAGGCGGGGTTCATCCGCACCAGGGGGGTCGCCGCCACATAACTTTGCGCCAGATTCTCATCCAGGGGGATGACAGCCCGGACCGGCGCGGCATGGTTGCCGGCGATGTCGGCGACGCTTTCCGCCTCCTCGGCGGATTCGAGGCGGTTGACGATCACCCGGCCGGGAATGTCAAAGATATCGAGCAGGGAAAGGATCAGCTCAAGATCATGGGCGCCCAGCGGGGATGGCTCGGTCACCGCCAGAACCAGATCGGCGCCCGCAAGGGCGAAGATGACATTGCAGTGGGTGCCCGGCGAAGTGTCGACGATGAGAAAATCGAAATCATCGGCTTCCTTGAAGGCCCTGCTCTTGACAGCCTTGACCACCTCGGCGCTTTCCTCGGCCGTGGGGGTCAATTCGCCGGTGAACAGGGTCAGGCCGGCGCCCTCGGCGCGGTGAGTGTGGCCGATGATCCGTTCCCTGCGCGCGAAAGCCTCTTCCGGGCAGACAAGAAAGCAGGCCTCGCAGCCGTTGCATTGTCCCAGGAGTATTGGCGTTCCGCCCCTGGGCAGAAAGAGGGCATTGCGACGGCAGACCTCGACGCAGGCCCCGCAACCGGTGCAGCGCTCCCGGTTGATCTCCGGCATGGTCACCGGGACGGGCTCATGGTTTACAAGCGGCAGGTCAAGGAGCAGGGCGGCGTTGGGCGCATCGACATCGGCGTCGATGAGGGCCACCTTCCGGCCGCTGTCGGCCAGGGCGCAGGCCAGATTGACGGCCACCGCGGTTTTGCCGACCCCGCCCTTGCCGCCGGTGACGCCGATGACCGGGGTGGCGAAGTTTTTCCGGTGAAAGGCCGCGATGATCTCCGGCTGCAGTTCTTTTATTCCCGGCATCTGTTCCAGCCTTTGCCCCGGCCGCCTCTCCCGCCCCGACCGGGGCCGCAGCCGCCAGCTTCTGGCCTTGGAGAGGTCACGGCTGCATAGCTGCCCTGCTTGAATTTCGCCATGGCCGTTTCGCCTGTGTCGCCTGGCTCCACGCCTTCATACACGGTGATGCCGGCCGCCCGCAGCGCCTCGACGGCATTGGGTCCCACCACGCCGGTGAGCAGCGCATCGACCTCCCTGTCGGTCAACATCTGGGCGGCGCGGATGCCGGCCCCCTGCCCGGTGGCGCTTGCCGAATTGACCACCGCCTCACAAGCCAGTGTTTCGGTGTCCACCAGAAGAAAGTAAGGAGCGCGGCCAAAACGGCTGTCCACCTTGGCCCGCAGGTTTTTTCCGGTGCTGGTGATGCACAGCTTCATGGATTTCCCCCCTTTTTCATGGTCCGCCTGGGTGCAGGCGTTTATTCTTTGGCCGGAGCGCGGTCAGCCGCGTTCCAGCCTTTGCGGGACAGGACGGCACGACCTACCTTTTCTCAAAGGCCATCTCCGTGTTCCACTCCTCCCAGACCTTGCCCACCAGATTGATGCCCGGCTTCAGGGTCTTTTTGCCCGGCAACCAGCCCGAGGGGGTCGCCTCGCCGCCCTTGGTTTCGCGGACCAGCTGGAAGGCCTGCACCTGCCGGATGGTTTCGGCGACGTTCCGGCCCACCGGCGGGCTCAGCACCTCAAAGCCCTGGATCACGCCGTCCGGATCGATGATGAAGCGGCCGCGGGTTTCCACCCCGGCGTTTTCATCGTATACCCCGTAGACCCTGCCGACCCGGCCGCCGGCGTCGGAGAGCATGGGGAAGGGAACGCCGCCCTTGACCATCCTGGCAAGCTCGTCGTCGTTCCACATCTTGTGGACAAACATGGAATCAATGCTCATGGCAATGACGTTGACGCCAAGTTTCTGAAATTCCGGATATTTTTCCGCAACTGCGGAAAGCTCGGTTGCTCAGACAAAGGTGAAATCGCCCGGATAGAAGCAGAGCAGCGTCCATTTTCCCAGGCTTTCCGAAAGTTTCATGCTGATGAACTTGCCGTTGTGATATCCAGGCGCCTGAAAATCGGGCGCTTTCTGTCCGACCATTACCATACGCTTTTCCTCCACGGGTTTTGTTTCCACTGTCTGTTCCTGGCCGGGCTCTTCATCACCGACCGGTCCTCCGGTGGGCCGGGCGCAACCGACGTTTAATTTCTCACCCATAGGCGCCTCCATGTTGGTTGTTTCCCCCTGGTGCCCATGCTTTTTTTTTCGGCAATGCCAGGGGTACGGTTTCTCCTTTCAGCCTATCAAAGCCCGGGCCTGAAAAGAACCCCGAAATTCAGCATGTCAACCTGGGAGGATATGCGAGGGGAAAAGTTGAAAAAATACGCAAAAATCGGGAGATTGGTGGCCTTGCCGGCAAAGGAAACCGGAAACGCCGGCAAGGCCACCAACGGCGGGCGGAAGGTCAGTGAAGAACGAGGTTTTTTTTGAGCACGGCCAGTTTTTTTTCGCCGATTCCCTTTACTTCAAGTAAATCCTCAAGGCTTGCCAGCCGCCCTCCCCTTTTCTCCCGCAGAGCAACGATCCTTGCCGTGAGCTTGGGGCCGAGGCCCGGGATGGTGGCAAGCTGCTCGGCCGTGGCGCTGTTCACGGCCAGGGGCTGGAAAAAGAGAGGAGCTGCCGCGTTGGGCATTCTTGCCAGGAATCGGGGGGGAGTTTCGGCTGTCAGGCGGATGGCGGCCTGGTTGGGCAGCGGCCTGGCAAGTTCCGCCTGCTCTGGCGCTTTGCAGCCGGTCCGCCGGTAGAGGTCGGCCAGAGTCGCGCCGGCGGGAAACTGATAGAGGCCGGCCCGGAGATCGCCCTCCAGCCAGACGATGACGGCAGGAGGGTCGGGGCGGCGGGAGTTGAGAAGGCCGCTGCTTCTCGCGGCGGCCAGGATAAGAATGAGGGCGGCCAGAATCAGGAGGACCAGCGGCCGCCGGTCCTCCCCTGCCTGCTCAATGCTGTTTTTTCTGCTCATCCTTCATGAGCTTGTAGGTGATGCTGTCCACCAGGGCCTGCCAGCTCGCCTCGATGATATCCGGGGAGACCCCGACGGTGCCCCACTGGCAGTCCTTGTCCCTGGTTTCGACCAGGACGCGGACCCGGGCGCCGGTGCCGTGCTCGCTGGCCAGGACCCGCACCTTGTAATCCATGAGCTCCATTTCCTTGAGGCCGGGGTAGAAGCGGGTCAGGGCCTTGCGCAGGGAACGGTCCAGGGCGTTGACCGGCCCGTTGCCCAGGGCGGCGGTATGCACCTCTTCCCCGCCCACGGCCAGGCGGATGGTCGCCTCTTCCTGGACGGCGCCGTCCGGATTCTTCTGGCTGATGACCCGAAAGCCGTGCAGGTCAAAGTATTTTTTGGGGCTGCCCAGGGCGCGGCGCATGAGCAGCTCAAAGGAGGCCTCGGCCCCTTCATACTGAAAACCCTGGTTCTCAAGCTCCTTCAATTCCTTGACGATGGCGGCCACGATGGGGTCCTTGCTGTCCAGATCCAGGCCGAATTTCCTGGCCTTGACCAGGACGTTGCTCTTGCCGGCGAGATCCGAGATGAGCACCCTTCTGATGTTGCCCACCTTCTCCGGCTCGATGTGTTCGTAAGTCAAGGGGTTTCTCTGCACGGCGCTGACGTGGATGCCGCCCTTGTGGGCGAAGGCCGCCTGGCCCACATAGGGCTGGTACTTGTTGTGCGGCAGGTTGGCCAGTTCGGTGATGAAGCGGGAAACCTCGGCGAGTTTCTTCATGTTTTTGGCCGCGAAAAAGTCATAGCCCATCTTGAGGGCCAGGGCCGGCATGATGGAGGTGAGGTTGGCGTTGCCGCAGCGTTCGCCAAAGCCGTTCATGGTACCCTGCACCTGGCGCGCCCCCAGGGAGATGGCGACCAGGGAGTTCGCCACCGCGGTCTCCGAGTCGTTGTGGGCATGGATGCCGAGGTGCACCGTGGCCTTCCTGGCGGCCAGATGCTCGTGCACCGTGGCCATGATCGCCGGGATCTCGGTGGGCAGGGTGCCGCCGTTGGTGTCGCAAAGGCAGAGGCAGTCGGCGCCGCCCTCGATGGCCCGGTCCAGGGTGGCAAGGGCGTATTGGCGGTTGGCCTTGAAGCCGTCGAAGAAATGTTCGGCATCGTAGAAAAGATGCCGAACATGGGGTCTCAGAAAGCGCAGCGACTCCTCGATGATCAGCAGGTTGTCGGCCAGTTCGATGCGCAGGGCGTCGCGGACATGGATGTCCCAGGTCTTGCCGAAGATGGTGATGGCCGGGGTGTTCGCCGCCACCAGGGCCAGCAGGTTCGGATCCTGGTCGGCCGGATTGGCAAAGAGCCGGGTGGAGCCGAAGGCGGAGACCTTGGCGTGCTTGAGCTCGTATTTCTGAATTTCCTTGAAGTATTCCGCGTCCTTGGGGTTGGAGCCAGGCCAGCCGCCCTCGATGAAGTCGATGCCCAGCTCGTCAAGCTTGATGGTAATGCGCAGCTTGTCCTCAACGGAGAGGTTGAAGTTTTCGGCCTGGGTGCCGTCCCGGAGGGTGGTATCGTAGATAACGACTTTCTCTGCCATGGTTCTCTCAATGTTCCTGTGCCGGCCGGCAACCCTGGGCCGCCGGCCGGCTTTTGTTTACGGATACGGTCTACTTGCCCTTTTCCAGGCCAAAGGCGTCATGCAGGGCCCGGACCGCCAGTTCCGTGTATTTTTCCTCGATGACGCAGGAAACCTTGATCTCCGAGGTGCTGATCATCAGGATGTTGATCCCCTCGTCGGAAAGGATCTTGAACATGGTGGAGGCGATGCCGGCATGGTTGCGCATGCCCACGCCGACGATGGAGACCTTGGCGATGTTGTCGGAACCGGTCACCCCTTCGGCGCCGATGTCGGCGGCGACCTTCTCGATGATCTTCATGGTTTTCTTGTAGTCGGTGCGGGGCACGGTGAAGGTCATGTCGGTCATTTCGCCGTCGCGGGTGTTCTGGATGATCATGTCCACCACGATCCCCTCGTTGGTGATGGGGTTGAAGATCCGCGAGGCGGTGCCCGGGACGTCCGGCACCTTGGAAATGGTGATGCGTGCTTCGTTCTTGCTGCAGGTTACGCCGGAAACCGGATTTGACTCCATAGCTTTATCCTCCTCAACCACCCAGGTGCCCACCGTATCGGTAAAGGTGGAGCGGACATGGACGGGAACTTTGTATCGTTTGGCAAAACTGACCGAGCGGATGTCGAGGACCTTTGCCCCGAGACTGGCCAGCTCCAGCATCTCATCATAGGAAATACGGTCGATCTTGCGGGCGTTCTTGCAGATGTTGGGGTCGGTGGTGTACACCCCTTCCACATCCGTGTAGATCTCGCACTCGTCGGCCGCCAGCGCCGCGGCCAGGGCCACGGCCGTGGTATCGGAGCCGCCGCGGCCCAGGGTGGTGACGTCGCCGTCTTCGGTGACACCCTGAAAACCCGCGACCACGACGATTTTGCCGTCGGCCAGATGCTTCCTGATCCGCTCCGTATCTATATGTTTGATTCTCGCCTTGGTGTGCATGGTGTCGGTGACGATTTTCACCTGATCGCCCAGAAGCGAAACCGAGTCAAGCCCGGCCTCCTTCACGGCCATGGCAAAGAGGGCGATGGTGACCTGCTCGCCGGTGGCCAGCAGCATATCCATTTCCCGGCTGTCCGGAATCGCCTGCATCTGATTGGCCAGATCGACGAACCGGTTGGTTTCCCCGGCCATGGCTGAAAGGACCACCACCATCCGATGCCCCTTGCGGTGGTAGCCCATGACCCGTTCGGCAACCGCCTTGATCTTTTGCGGGTTCGCAACCGAGGTCCCGCCAAACTTCTGTACTATGACCGCCATTGGTGCCTGTTGCTCCGTTTGTCTGTGCTTGGTTTATGGAAAGGGTTACGGCGCGAGGCGCCGGTGAAAAAATATCCGGCTCCGGCAGTGGGAGCCGGGAAAAATCGTAAATGAGAACAATGCAACAATTTATTTTTTTTTGCAACCGAAGTTATTGCTTCCCTTTTTCATTACAGCCACCCTGTTTCCCCATTCCGGCACCGGCTTGACAAAAAATGTCAAGCCGGTGCCGGAAGCCTCCCATGGCAGGCTTCGTCCACAGGGGCGTCAAAAAAACAACGGCCGGCCAGGCCGGCCATGCCCGGGGGGAAACCAGGCCAACACAGCGAATCAACAGGAAAATTGTCTGATTTGTTTCCGAGGGTATGCATCTTGCAAACTGTTTTACGGCGTGGAAGGGGGTGGCCGCGGCAAGGATTTCAGGCCGGGTTTTTCAGCAGGCCGCCATGCGCGATGCACGGCTTCCCCAACCGAAAAAAAAAGGGAACATAGGCGTTGCCGGAAATGTCATAACGTGCTAAAGAATAATGCATTTTCCTTACGGCGCCTTGTCCGGCAGCCTTTTTCACCAACCTTGGTGTTGGCGGTTTTTGGTAATCAGAAAAAAGAGTTGAACGTTTATCCTGAGCTTCCGAAGAGAAAATACAGTATTTTTTGGGCTTGCTCGGGAAAAGAAACTTGTAACAATCTCTTGATCTTGCTAATAAATGATATGGATTGCCAAAAGTAATTGTTTCTCAAGGCCATTGCACCATAAATCAGGACAATTTTACCATGGCAAAACTTTCCGAAATACTTTCAAAAAAGATTGAGATATCCACCATAGTCCGTTTTTGCAAAGAATATGTCTTTCCGTTCCTCAAGGGCCTCTGCATCTTCTGCGGGGACAGCAGAAAACAGCTTGTCACCTTTCTGAACACCTCCCATTTTCTGACCCTGGGGGTTTCCATCGCCCTGGTGGTGGCTTTTTTCCTCTATTCCGTGGACGGAAAAATGACGCTGGGCCGTTCCCTGGCCGTCGCCTCCCTTGCTCCGGCACAAGGCAAGCAGACAGATGGCGCCGGCCCGGCGGGCAAGGAGGATTCCGAAACGAGCTTCACCGAGATCGTGGGCGAGATCCGGCCCGGCGACTCCTTGAGTTCCTCCTTCCGGTACTATGGCGTGGATGAAGAGGTGCGCCTCACCGTGATCAACGCCTTTGGCGGGCTGATCAATTTCCGGGAGCTGCGGCCCCGGGACAAATACGTGGTGACCCTGGACCCCGAGGGCAAGCTGATCAAATGCCTTTACGAGTCCGGCCCCCTTGATGTCCATGAGGTCGAACGCAAGTCCGACGGCTCCTTCCGCGCCCAGAAGGTGGAGATCCCCCTGACTTGCCGCACCGTCAAGGTGCGGGGCACCATCGAATCCTCGCTCTTCGCCGCCTTTGCCTCTTCCGGCGAGGATGCCAAGCTGATCTACAATTTCGCCGACATCTTCGCCTCCCGCATCGACTTCAACACCGAAACCCGGGTGGGCGATTCCTTTGAACTGGTCTTTGAGAAGTATTTCAAGAACAACGCCTTCGTCGGCTACGGCAACATCCTGCTGGCCCGCTACGACAGCACCGAGAACGGCCTGATGGAAGGCTACTACTTCGACACCGGCGACCAGTACTCCGCCTCCTACTTCGACCGCGAAGGCAACGAACTGGGCGCCTCCTTCATCCGTTCCCCCGTGCCCATGGGCCGGGTGACCTCCCGGTTCTCCTACAACCGCATGCATCCGGTCCTGAACATCCTCCGCCCCCACCTGGGCGTTGACCTGGCGGCGCCGGTGGGCACCCCGATCATGGCGGCGGCGGACGGCCGGGTGCACTTCGCCGGCTGGAAAGGCGGCTTCGGCAAGCAGCTCATCATCGACCATGGAGGCGGCTTCCGCACCTATTACGGCCATCTTTCCCGCTTCGACAAGAGCATCAAGGTCGGCGCCAGAGTGCGCCAGAAACAGATCGTCGGCTATGTGGGCTCCACCGGCATGTCCACCGGCCCGCACCTTGATTACCGTCTCGCCCAGAACGGGAAATACATGAATCCCTTCAGCATGAAGTTCAAGCCGCGTTCGGTGCTTTCCGGCAGCCAGCTGGTCATGTTCCGGCAGGAGGTGCAGTCGATGGGCCAGTTGGCCGAACGGCTCGACGACCCCAAGCTGGTGCTGGTCAAAAGCGTGGTGGTGACCCCGGAAACCAGACTCACCCTGCTCTGATTGTTCCGTTGCCCGCCCCGGCCCCTTTTCATATCGTCCTGGTTGAGCCGGAGATCCCGCCCAACACCGGCTCCATTGCCCGGCTCTGCGGGGCCTCCGATTCGGTCCTCCATCTCGTGCACCCTCTAGGTTTTTCCACCGACGACAAGCATCTGAAGCGGGCCGGCCTCGACTACTGGAAGTTCGTCGCTATCCGCCACTGGCAAAGCCTGGAGGAATTTCTCGCGGCCCGGGACGAGCTGACCCTCCACTTCTTCACCACCAAGGTGAAACGGCTCTACACCGAGGTGCGCTACCAGCCCGGAGATTATCTGATTTTCGGACGGGAAAGCAAAGGCCTGCCCGCCGAAATCATCGGCAACTATCGCGACCGCTGCGCCACCATCCCCATGACCAACCCCAATATCAGAAGCATCAACCTGGCCATGAGCGCCGGCATTGTTCTCTACGAGGCGATTCGCCAACGGGATCTCGGGGGAATTTAAAAGACGGAAGAACGAAAAGAGCGGTCAGGATATCAACCGCACGGCAACGGCAAAGTGTTTTGCCGAGTCTGCCGACTGATTCCGTCGTCAGATGGGGATGTTTTCCAAGGCGGCCGGAGCCTGATGCAAAGCTACTCCCCTGCCCCGTACCGGTACCTGAGATCCTGGAGGAGCATTTTTTCCAAGGTTGCGTCAAGGAAGGGTTTCTTGCAATCCACCTTGGCCATGTGGCCGTCACGCTGATAGGCCATGTAACGGCAGCCGCCGAAGCAGAGGGGCAGATATGGGCACTCCCGGCAACCGGCTTCTTTCTGCCAATGAAAGGCGTGGTGGTTTTCCCTGTAAACTTTGTCCACCCCTCGCCAGACATCGCCTATTCTGAACTGCTCATGGCCGACCCAAGTCACGCATTTGTAAAGGCCACCGTCGTAGTTCACGGTATAGGCATCGTCCACCTCCACGGCGCAGGGAGCGGGAGAGAACTCGGCAATGGGGTAGCCCCGCCTGAAAACTTCCTCCCGCACATAAAGCGCCGCCTCCCTGAGCCAAGGTTCGTTTATGGTGCAGCAGCCCCCCAGATATTCGTTGCGGGTGATCTGATCCTTGACCTGCATGACGATGTTGAAATTAACCCGTTCAAGCCGTTCTGGTGTGATGCCTTTGGCGGCAAGAGCATCGAGGATGGGCGGGAAGGAGCGGAAGTTGTCGATGGTGTAATTGCCGCCCAGACGGATTTTGGTCTTGCCGCAAACCTTGGCAAGGTTTGCCACGATAATCTCAAAGCTTGGCTCCCCGGATTTGAAGGGACGAAAATGATTGTGGTTCTCCGGCGGTCCGTCCAAGGTAACCTTGACGCCGTCCAGCCCCCAGCGGTTCAGCTCGTCCACCACCTTTTCGGTAAGAAGTGAGCCGTTTGAAACAAGATCGATGACGAACTCGCCGCCCCGCTCTTCCACAAAGGGCTTGAGTCGTTGGGCGAGGGAGATGAGTCGCCTGATATAAAGAAGTGGTTCGCCACCGTAAACCTCCAACCGCAGTCTCTTTTTGCCTTGGACGAAGCGCTTTTTAATGAAGGTGATGAGCTGGTCCGTGGTTGCGTCATCCATGGCCTTGTTTCCCTTCTGCTCCCCTTCAAAACAATAACGACAACGGAAGTTGCATTCCAACCCCAGGACGATGGCCAAGGTGAGATTGGGGTTGAGGCGGTTGAGTTCATGCAAGTAGCCCATGACCTCCATGCGCTCCGCATCCTCGCTTTCAACCCAGAAACCCATTTCCATGAGGGACTCGGCAAGCTCCGCATCAACCCTGCCCTGCCGCAGATCGGCATAAGTCGTTGCAGGGAGCAGGATCATGGCGCAGGTTTTGGTGGCAAAGAGGAGGGTCTGTGTTGGATCATCCGGAAGCGGAAAAGAAATCAGATAAGGGGTGAGTTGCATGGAAATACCTTGTTGAAGCATAAGCAAAAAAAAGGAGAGCGTCTGCTCTCCTTTTTTTTGCTTAGATGTACAAAATTATTTCGTTGCAGTTGGCCCAACTGTACAGCAAGCTCCCATCCCAGCGACAGCTTTAATGTTTTTCCCTTTGGTCAAAATTTTCATTTCAAACCCTCCTGTTCGATAGATGTTATTTGAGAATAGTCTTAATCATATTGGCATGTTGATTAAGGCTAACAGAGCGCGATTCCCGCGTCCAATCAAAATTTCATGGATACTCCCACCTCCACCCAGCGGTCCGGATTAAAGTAATCCACGTCCCACATTTGGTTGCCGTTAAAAATATTATGGGCCTTAAAAAAAACATCCCCATCACATGCCGGAAGGGAGAGCGCTTTGCTTAAGTATTGCGTCCCAAATGATATCCTCATTGTCATGGGTATCGTTCTGTACATCAAAATTATACCAGATGTAGTTGCCGGCCAGTTCCGCCCTGATGCCGCTTGCCCGATGGCTGTAAGCGACTACAAGATTGGCGCTATAGGTTTCCTCGTTTTCCAGATCGGTTGAGCCGTACCCCATGCTGTCTTCCGTTGCATATGTGAAGTTGGTCTGCAAAGTGAGTCCTTTGTACTCATGGGTTTTGAGATCAATATCAAACCCGTCTCTGCGGATCTTGTTGCTGTTGATCGGATCATTGGTCCAAACATCCTTGACATTGAAATGAAAGGCTGTGAACTTGCATAAAAGATGAGGAATGCGGTAGGTTTCAATACCAGCCTGGTAAGCCCAGATAATCTCCGGCTTAAGATCCGGGTTGTCTCTTGAGGTTACGAGGTAGGGGGCGGAAAAGCCCTTGGTCACCGAAGCGCGCAACAGGGTGTCGTTTGCCACCTGAAAGGTGCCGCCAAGGGAGGGGCTGACAATCTCCTCGGAGTTGGAGTGGTAATCGTAGCGCAGTCCCGGGGTAAGGGTGAACTTGTCGACCACATAGGTGGCATTGGCATACACTCCCCGTCGTTCTTCCTTCAAAGGATCGTCGACCGTGGTTGACGATCCCCACAAAGCGCCCAATGCGGTGGTGGCGACCATTTTGCTTCGACTGGTTTCTGCGCCGAGGTTGGCATTGAAAGAATCACCCGCGTAAGAAAGATTGCCATTGAAGCTGGTGTTCTCATCCTCCCATTTTTGCAGAAAGACCAAATCTCCTCTGGGACCTCCGATTCCGGTACCCAGGGAGAGCTTGTTTTGAGTGTAGTCGTTTGCATAGCGTTGGGCGGAGAGATGGGCATTGACCCTGTTGGTGAGCTTGGTATCAAAATAAACCGTGCCCCAGGTATTGTCGTTGGTGACTTCTTCATAGAGGTTCAGGTTCGTAATCCCCCAGGCATCTTGCCAATCAAGGGCCTTGTAAAAAGGATCGCTGGAACCGGCCGTGGCCACCAGGGTAGAGTTGCGGGGCAGATTGAGTCGCAGTTTGCCGTATAACGCATCTCGTTCCGAATAGCGGTCATTTTTGAGGCCGTCAGAATCAATGTTGCCTCCATAGAGGTACACTCCTGTCTTTTCTGTGCCTGCGGCCAGGTCGGCGGAAAAATCACGGGTGTTTGCCTCGCCGTAACTTGCGTTGACGCTGCCTGTGGTCGCACTCCCGGATCCGGCATCCTTGGTGATGATGTTGACCACGCCGCCAAGGGATGAACCCCAGACCGAGGAGGCAGGCCCCTTGATGATCTCGATGCGCTTAATGATGCCCACGGGGATAAAGTTGGAAATGGCATAACCGTTTGAATTGAGGTTGATCCGGACCCCGTCCACCAGCATCAGCATCTGATGCCTCCGGGTACCGAGCAGACCCATGCCTGCATCCCCAATAATCTCACGGCCGCTGAAGAAGGTGAAAGTCCCGGACTCGCGACTGAGGATCTCGCCCACGGAATGGGCATGCATGGCCTCGATTTCTTCGGCCGTGATGATGGTGACGTTTTCCGCCACCTGGGTGATGGGTTTGGGCGCGCGGGTGGCGACCTCCACCATCTGGGTTTCGTCGAAGTACATGACCATGGGGTCGGAGGCAGAGGCCGGTTCCTGGGCCTGGGCCAGGGTGGGCAGAGCCCCGAGGGCGACGAAGAATGAACAGGCCGGGGAACGCCAGGGGCGTCGAAAAGCGCGGGGGGGCATGGGGGTGAACCTCCTTCCGGGATCGGGATAAAGATCAAGGCACGCGGCAACGTTCCCCAATCGGCATAAACAAGAGGGAAGAAAAAAGATTCTTTTGAGCCGGACAGGACAAAAGCCCCCTCTCCCCCGTCGGCGACGGCCACGCGTTCTTCCCCATACGCAAGGTTATTTATATTGCACTGTTCAGGACGCTGTTTGCAAAGAAAAAATGACCGGGTTCGTTAAAAAAAGATTCCCCTAACTTGTCATTCCCCCGATGGTTTTATCTTTCCATGGTTCTCCGGTGGGGAAGGACCGGGAGATTGAAGATACGGAAAGAATACGGATGTTCCGGGCGGGATCAAGGGCTTGCCTTTTGGGCGAAAAGAGGCCGGAGAGCCTGACGCACTGGCCTCTTCCGGGGACTGGCGTACCTGCCTTCGGTCGCAGGACCACCATCGGGAACACTCCGTATTTTTACGAAGAGTTCTTGCCGAACCCGCGCAAATTGCCTATTCTGCAGATTCAGACTGTACATCTTTCCCCTTGTTTGCGGATGGTCCTTGATGCCTTTGCGTGTTTTCATACTGCTCTGCTGCGTTTTCGCCGTTCTGGTCCCGGCCGGGGCCAGGTGCGCCGACATCGTGCTGGTGCAGTCCTCGAACCTGGCTCCCTACGAAGAGGCGCGCCGGGGCATCGAAGACTACCTGGCCACGCCCCATACCGGCCGGGGCGTCAAAAGCATTGCCTCCTCCACTCTTTCCTCCTTTCTTCTCACCGACTACGCCGCCGGCGCCGAGCTTGCCCGGGAAATAAACCGTGAGCAGCCACGGGTGGCGGTGGCCATCGGCCGGGACGCCCTGAACTTTTGCCGCGACAGGCTCTCCCTGCCCACCGTCTTTTTGATGGCCCCGGAGGCGCGCGACCTGCTGGGGAACCGCAAGGATATCGTGGGAATCACCATGAAGATTCAGCCCTCCCGGCAACTGACCGCGGTGGCCAAGGCCCTGCCCAAGGTCCAGAGCATCGGCGCCATCTACAACCCGCAACAGACCGGTGCCTGGGTGCAGGAGGCCCTGGTTTCCGGGGTGGGCGACGTGCAGGCCCTTCTGTTCCGGAAAATCGCCGCCACCTCGGATTTCGCCAAAACCCTCGCCGCCTTGAGCGTCGGCATCCAGGCATACTGGATGCTGCCCGATCAGTTGGCCACCACGCCGGAAACCTTGCAGCATCTGCTGCGGTTTTCCTTTGAGAATCGGATCCCGATCATCACCTTTTCGGAAAAATACCTGCGTCAGGGCGCGGCCCTGGCCGTAACCTTCGACATCGCCGACATGGGCCGACAGGCCGCCGAACTCGCGGAAAGCATCGCCAACGGTCTTTCCGTGCGGGATTTGCCTGCCTCCATTGCTCCCCGGCAGATCAAGGTGGTGGCAAACGTCAGGGTGCTCGAAAAGATGGGGGTGACGGTGAACACCACGGCGATCTCCGAGTCGTACTCCGGGGAGGGCTGGCAACCATGATCAGGCGACCGGGGCCGCGCATTCGCGGAAGAATGAACTTCAGCCTGAAGATCTTTCTCATCTTCCTGACCGTGCTCCTTCTTTTTGCCGTGGTCTCCACGCTGGTGTTCAATCAGGTGCAGCAGCGGCTGCTCCGGGAGCATATCTACAAGGAAGGCCGGCTCCTCGCCTCGGTTCTGGCCGGCAACCTGCAGGTCGGCCTCTACTTCGAGGATGAGAGGGAGATAGACAAAAACATGCAGGCCTTTTTCGACCTTGCCGATGTTCAGGCCGTTCTCATCTACGGCTCGGACGGCAGGGTCATCCTGCGCAAGGTGAAGCGTCTGCCCGGCTCCCTGCCCTCGGACGAACTCTTTTTCTCGGCCCTGGCCAGGATCCGCGCCGGAGAGATTCCCACCGGGGCCGGGGATGTGCATAACGGCCCTGATTTTCTTGTTTTTTCAGCAGACATCACCCATGTGGCCAGAAAGGACCAGTCCGATGCCGAGGAGGCCCTGTATTTTGACACGGAAACGGCCCCGGGCGAAGTGATTCGCCTGGGCAGGCTACAGCTTGTTCTGAACAAAAAGTATTTCGAACGCGGCCAGCGGGAGATCATCAAGCAGAACGGCCTGTTCACCATTCTCTTTGTGCTGCTTTCCCTGTTCGCCTCTTTCCTGCTTACCAGGGACGTGACAAAGCCGCTCAAGGAACTGATCGCCAGGATTCAGGAGCGAGGCGGCGTCGAAGCGCCGGGTCGCGACGAACTCAGCCTCCTGGAAGACACCTACCAGTCCCTGCTCGTCAGACTCGACCAGGACTTTGCCACGATCAAGGATCTGAAGGACGGCCTGGAAGACAAGGTCGTCGAACGCACCCGGGAATTGAGCCGGACCCTGCGGCAGCTCCAGGACGCCCAGGGCAAGCTGGTCCATTCGGAAAAGATGGCTGCCCTGGGCCAGCTGGTGGCGGGCGTTGCCCACGAGATCAACAACACCACCAATTTTGTCAGCGGCGCCTTGCCTCCGCTCAACAAGCGGCTCACCGAACTCGAGGCCCTGCTGGCCCAGCCGGCAACGGGGGAAGACGCCGCCGAGCGCCGCGCCCAGGCCATGAAGAGCATCCGGCTCCTGCTCGAAAACGTCCGCGAGGGCGCCCGGCGCACCAACAAGATCGTCAACGACCTCAAGAATTTTTCCCGGCCCGGCGACGAAGCCCTGCAGCCGGTGGATATCAACCAGTGCCTGGAGTCCACCCTCACCCTGGCCCATCCGGAATACAAGTACAGAATCACGGTCGCCAGGGAGCTGGCGCCGGACCTGCCTCCGGTGCAGGGAGCCCAGGGCCAGCTCAATCAGGTGTTCATGAATATTCTGCTCAATGCCGTGCATGCCTTTGCCGATAAGGGGACCATTTTGGTCCGCACCTGGCGCGAGGGCGAGAAGGTGCACATCCTTTTCAAGGACGACGGCCCCGGGATGCCGCCCTATGTGCTCAACAAGATTTTCGATCCCTTCTTCACCACCAAGGCGGTGGGCAAGGGAACGGGCCTGGGGTTGAGCATCTCCTACGGGATCGTGAAAAAACATGGGGGCGAGATTTTGGCGCGCAGCGTCCTGGGGCAGGGAGCCGAGTTTGAGGTGATTCTCCCCCTCAGGCAGGAAGGGGCCGCGGCCGCCGGGGATTCTGCCGGCGGGGAGGGAGGGGAATGAGAGGGAAGCGCCGGGGGAGGAATCGCGAAATGCCCATTCCCTCTTTTCTCCGGCCGGCGTGAAGTAGCGTCGCCGGACCTGACGCGGAAAAAACAGTGCGCCCGGAGCCGCTGGGGCTTGCGGGCAAAAGAAACAAGTGACGGGAAGACGGAAAACGGGGGTAGCCCATGACTGAAAAAAAAGGACGCGTGCTCTATGTGGACGACGAGGAGATCAATCTCACAAACTTTCGGGAGACCCTTGAGGACGAGTTTGAGGTCTACACCGCCCTGTCCGGCGAGGAGGCCGTTGAGCTGTTGAAGAGGGAGGGCGAGATGGCCCTGGTCGTTTCCGACCAGCGCATGCCCGGCATGAGCGGCATCGAGCTGCTCATCAAGGTGCGGGAGCTGTTTCCGGAAACGATCCGCATGATCATTTCCGCCTACACCGAAATCCACGAACTCATCGACGCCATCAACAAGGCCGAGGTGTACCGGTACTTCGTGAAGCCGTGGGAGGCGGATCATCTGCGCCTGACCGTGGGCAATGCCGTCAACACTTACAACCTGGCTCAACAGATCAAGGATTTTGTCGAGCAGGGCAAAAAAAATCTTGCCAGGGTAGAGAGCAGGATACCAAAGGGATAACCCATGCACACGCCAAAGGTGCTCTATGTGGATGACGAGGCGATCAACGGCAGTAACTTCCTGCAGACCTTCCAGGGGGAATACACGGTGCTGCTGGCGGCCTCCGGCGCCGAGGCCCTTGAGCTTATCGCCGACCACGACGACATCGCCGTAATCCTTTCCGACCAGCGGATGCCGGGGCTGTCCGGCGCCGAGGTTCTGGTTCGGGCCATGGAGCTGCGGCCCCATGCCGAACGGATCATGGTCACCGCCTATTCCGAACCCGACGATATCATCAGCGCCATCAATCAGGGACAGGTCTACCGTTACATCGTCAAGCCCTGGGCTGAAGAGGAGCTGCGCATCACCATGCTGCAGGCGGTGGAGCGCTTTCGCCTGAAACAGGAAAACCGCGGCCTGCTTGAGGAACTGCAATTGAAAAACCGGCAGCTTGCCGAGTGGAACGCCGTGCTGGAGCAGCGGGTCGCCGCGCGCACCGAGGAACTGGCCCAGCTCAATGAACACCTGCTTTCCAGGGTGGAGGAGCTGGAAAAGGCGAGAGACGAAGTGAGCGCCTTGAAAAAACTCCTGCCGATCTGCAGCTACTGCAAGAAGATCCGCGACGACCAGGATTACTGGCACAACCTGGAAAGTTATCTGCATCACAATACGGACATGATGTTCACCCACGGCATCTGCCCGACCTGCTACGATACGGTGTTGTCTCAGGAAATGGGCAAGGGCGGGAAAAAGAGCGGCAAATAAGCGCGACTCAGGGCCGTGAACCGTCGGCTGTTTTCAGAACCAACTCCGCCGCCCGGGCCGAGGCCCCTGCCCCGCCCAGCTTTTCGCGCACCTCGCCCAGCCCCGCCAGCATCCTGCCGCGTTCCTCGTTGTCCGCCAGCAGCTTCAGCGTCGCCTCGGCGATTTTTTCCGGGGTCGCCTCGTGCTGGAGCAGCTCCGGCACCACCTCCCGCCCGGCCACCAGATTGACCAGGGACGCGTATTGTACCTTGATGAGGCGCCGGCCCAGGAAATAGGTGAGCGGGGAAACCTTGTAGGAAATCACCATGGGCACGTTCAGGATGGCAAGTTCCAGGGAAACCGTGCCCGAAGCGGCCATCACCGCCTGGCAGGACGCCATCAGCTCGTAACGGTCTTCCCGGCTCACCCGCACCGGCAGACCGCAATCGGCCAGGCCCGCTGCGAACAGATCCTCCTCGGCCAAAGTCGGCGCCAGCGGCAGGAGAAAAACCGCATCGCGCACCTTTGCCTTGATGATTTTCGCGGCGGCCAGAAAAACCGGCAGCATGGCGGACAGTTCCCGCTTGCGGCTGCCGGGCAGCAGCCCCACCACGGTGGCCTCCGGCCCGATCTCGTGCCGGAGGCGGAACCGGGCGGCGGGGAGCGTTGCCCGCACCGCATCCATGAGCGGATGGCCGACAAAATCCACCTCCATGCCGAATTTGCGGTAAAAGGCCTGCTCAAAGGGGAGAATCACCGCCATGCGGTCCACCAGGGCGCGGATGGTTTTCACCCGGCCGCTGCGCCAGGCCCAGACCTGGGGGCTGATGTAGTAGAAGATCGGTACGCCCAGCTTTCTGGCCTTTTTGCCGAGGTGGAAGTTGAAGTCCGGGTAATCGACGAGGATGAGGAGATCGGGCGGGTCTTCCCGCAGGCGGCGCACCAGGATCCGCATCGCCTCGCGGATGAAGGAGAAGTGGCTGATCACCTCGAAAATGCCCACCACGGCGAGCCTGGCCGCGTCGTAGAGGATCTCGACCCCTTCCGCCGCAAGGGCCGGGCCGCCGACTCCGCAGATTCGCGCGTCCGGCCGTCTGGCCTTGAGCGCGGCGATCAATCGGGCCGCGTGCATGTCGCCGGAAGCCTCGCCGGCCACGATCATGATTTTAAGGGGTTTCATATCTGGTTCGGGTGCGATTTTTAAAATAGACGGGAGAGCATTTTCCCCTCTTTTCCCATTGGCACGCCGCCGAGCAGCACAGCAGTGTGACTTGAACACACGGCGAGTGACACTGGGTGCCCTTTCTTTGGTTCGTTTCTTTGCCCCCCACAAGGAGGATAACGTCCAGCAAAGAAAATGAACAAGTAGCTAGAATCTTGTACCCTTCTTCTTTTGCTTGCCCAAAAGAAGAAGCAAGAAAACGGCACCCAGTTCGTCCTGGCCCTTCGGGCTTCCCTGTGCTTCTCGGCCACGGCGGGCCGCTGTGAACTCGCACCCTGCGGGCGCTCAAACAGCACAGCGCCCTAATTCGCCATGGCCTGCGATGCTCGGCAGGACAAAATGGGGACTATATCATTTTCCCCATTGGCACGCCGCCGAGCAGCACAGCAGTGGCCGGAAAGGGGCTTGCACTGTTTGAGTACCCATGCGGGCATAAACTCCGCCGAGTTTGCAAGACCCCGGTCCAATGCGAGCAGCGCCGGGCATCCCGCCTTTGGCGGGACAGCAGTGTGACTTGAACACACGGCGAGTGACACTGGGTGCCCTTTCTTTGGTTCGTTTCTTTGCCCCCCACAAGGAGGATAAAGTCCAGCAAAGAAAATGAACAAGAAACGGAACAGCTCAGCGGCCGAGGAGATGGCGGTGCTTTTCGGCATGCGCCTTGATCTGGGCGATGATCTCCTGAGCCACGGCCAGGGCCATGCGCCCTTCCCTGCCGGAAACCCTGGGCTGGGTCCGTTCGCGTACGCATCTGACAAAATCGGCAAGCTCCATCTCCAGGGCATCCTGATGCACGTAGCAGGCCTTGATCACCTCCTCCCTGGGCAGGCCGCCTTCGCCGAGTTCCTTGCCGAGTTTGAATACCGCCATTTCCTTCTGGCCGTAGTCCACGGAGATGAAGGAGTTGGGCTGGAAGATGCGGATGCGGCGGATATTGTCCTTGGAGATGCGGCTGACGGTGATATTGGCGGTACAGCCGTTTTCAAAGATCAGGCGGGCGTTGGCGATGTCGGTGTTCGCGGTGAAGACCGGCACCCCCACGGTATGGATGGTTTGGATCGGCGATTTGACGATGCTGAGAATGATATCGATATCGTGGATCATCAGATCGAGCACCACATCCACGTCGATGCCGCGCGGCTTGAAGGTGTGGATGCGGTGCGACTCGACGAAGAGCGGATGGGTGAGATGCTCTTCCATGGCCATGACCGCCGGGTTGTAGCGTTCGATGTGGCCCACCTGGATCAGGCGTTCCTGTTCGATGGCGATGCAGATCAGATCGTCGGCCTCGGCCAGGGTGGTGGTCATGGGCTTTTCCAGCATCACGTCCACTCCGGCCAGCAGGCAGGTCTTGGCCACCTCGTGGTGCAGGCTGGTGGGCACCACCACGCTCACCGCATCCACCTGCCTGAGCAATTGTCTGTAATCGGTATAGGGTGCGGTGTTGCAGAACCTGGCCACCTCGGCCGCGTTTTCCGGGTTGGCGTCCGCCACGCCGACCAGTTCCACGTCGGGCATGGCCATGTACTTGTGGGCATGAAACTTACCAAGATAGCCTACGCCGATAACCCCGATCCGTATTTTTTCCATGGATATCTGCCTGTGATTGTAGATAATTTTGTCCGAAAAATACGCTATCCGGCCGGTTGTGACAAGGTAATTCTGCCGACCGCGCATGGACGACGGGACGGCGGGCGTCATCACCGGCCCCGCCGCCCTCGGCCCCTGGCGGCAATGGTCCGCCATTGCCCGCATTTATCATGGAAATTTCCAGAAAATAAATTTATAGGACAGGGAACTTGTGCTAATATCTGCGCACAGGGCTGGCCCTGGCAAGAAAGCGCGCTTCCCGCGCCGCAGCCGGCCACCGACAAAATCCGCGATCCGAGGGGGCGTGTCATGTCTGAAGCGCGAAGCAGTTGGAAATCGAACCTTGGCTTTTTGCTGGCCGCCATCGGTTCGGCCATCGGCCTTGGCAATGTCTGGCGCTTCAGCTACATGGCCCACCAATACGGCGGCGGTGCCTTTCTGGTCCCTTACGGGGTGGCCCTGCTGGTGGCGGGGCTGCCCATCATGCTGCTCGAGTACGGGGTGGGACATCGGGAAAAGGGCTCCTCGCCCCTGAGCCTGGCCCGCCTCGACCGCCGTTTCGAGTGGCTCGGCTGGTGGATGCCGGTGGTGGCCATGTTCGGCATCATGCTCTACTATGCGGTGGTGATCGGCTGGTGCGTCAACTATCTTTTTTATTCCTTCACCCTGGCCTGGGGGCCGGACCCCCAGGGTTTTTTCTTCGGCCAGTTTCTCCAGCTTTCCGATTCGGCGACCCACCTGGCCGGGGTCCGGGTTCCCATCCTTTTCTCCACCCTGCTGGTCTGGGTGCTCTGCTGGGCCATCTGTTACCGCGACGTGGGCCATGGCATCGAAAAAGCCAGCATCCTGTTCATGCCGATCCTTTTTGCCGTGACCATCGTCATCGTGCTCTGGACCATTTCCCTGGACGGCGCCTCCGAGGCGATTTTTTCCCACTATCTTTCCGCCGACTGGCGGAAAATCAACCTTTTCGCCGCTGAGCCCGCGGTGCGCGAGGCAGCAGGCCAGGTGTGGGCCGCCGCCTTCGGACAGATATTCTTCACCCTCTCCCTGGGCTTCGGCATCATGATCACCTACGCCAGCTATCTGCCCGCAAAATCCGACATCAGCAAAAACGCCCTGCTCACCTGCGTGGTGAACTGTTCCTACTCCCTCTTTGCCGGGCTGGCGGTGTTCGGCATCGTCGGCTTCATGGCCAAGAGCCAGGGGGTTCCCTTTGAGGAGGCGATCAAGGGCGGACCCCAGCTCGCCTTCGTCGTCTACCCCAAGGCCATCTCCCTGCTGCCCGGCATGAATTCCCTCTTCGGGGTGCTCTTCTTCCTGATGCTGGTCATCGCCGGGATCACTTCCGGCGTTTCCCTGGTGGAGGCCTTTGCCTGCTCCCTGACCGACAAGCTCGAATGGTCCCGGCAGAAGGTGGTCACCCTCCTTTGCGGCGTCGGTTTTCTGGGCAGCCTTGCCTTTACGACCAGGGGCGGTTTGTACCTGCTCGACATTGCCGACCACTTCATCACCAACTACGGTCTGATCGCCGGCGGCCTCTGCGAGTGCCTCATCGTCGGCTGGCTGCTCGGGCCGGAGACCTTGAGAAAGCATATCAACCGGATCGCCAGCAGGGTTCCCAGGGCCTGGAATCTTTCCATCAAATACATCACCCCCCTCATCCTTGCCGGCCTGCTCATCCTCTCTCTGCGCGGCGATCTCAAGGAAAACTACGGCGGCTATCCCACCGACCAGTTGCTCATCTACGGAGTGGGCTGGATGCTGATCTGCCTGGTGGCCGCCCTGGCCCTGACCTTTTGCGGCTGGCGGCCGGAGAAGCTCAAACGCCGGCACAAACCCGAAGAAGACAAGCTGCTGGTCTGACGCTCCTTTGTCGCAGGTTTTTTTGCCTGCAGGCCCTTATTGCGATGCCCAAGAAAAAGATCTTCAAGATAACCGCCATTCTCCTCCTCGCCACGCTCTCCCTGGCGCTGGTTCTGCCGCGGCTCTTCAACCTGGAAGGGCTGCGGGCGCATCTGGCCCGCGGGCTGGCAAGCAGGCTGGAAAGCACGGTTCGGTTCGAACGCCTGCAATGGCACTGGCTGCCCCTGCCCCATGTCACCCTGGTCGACTGCCGCTTTGAAAATGATGATCTGCTTCTCCGCCTGCCCAGGGCGGAGGTGTACCCGAACTGGCGGGCATTGCTGGGCAACGAGCTGCGGGCCGGCAAGGTGGTGCTCCATACGCCCGAAATCACGGTCAAGCGCTTTCCCGAGGCGACGGGAATACGCATTGAGGAACAGCTGCCCGGCGTTGCCGTGGAGGTGAAAAACGGCCTCCTGCATGTGAAGGCGCCGAGCCCATGGCCCCAGCTGCAAAACCGGGAATTCGCCCTGCGGGAATTGCAGGGCCGGGCCAGTGTTTCTCCCGCCGGCATCGATTTCAGCCTGGAAGGGAAGCCCACCTTCGGCGAGCGGTTTCGGGTCAGCGGCGGGATAGGGCGTGGGGATGGCCGCTACCGCATGGAATTCGACTGCCGCAAATTTAAGCTCCATGAGGTGCTGGTTTCCCTTGCCGACAAGGAACTTGTCCCTGTGGAGTCGTTGCTGAACATCACCGGCAAGGTCGAGGGCCAGGGCCTTGACTCCGTCCAGGCGCGGATCACCGGCGATCTTCCCTGTCTGCTTGTATTCCCGACCGACAAGAAGATTCTCCTCAATTGCGGCTTCGTCGATCTGGGCTTTGAGAAAAACGCGGCCGATCTCAGGCTGACCATCAATGAATTCGAAATGAAGGAGCCGGGCCTCTCCCTTACCGGCACCGTCAGCCGTTCCGTGGCAAGCCTCGAACAGGACGAACCCATCTGGGACATCGCCCTGACCGCGGCGGACCTCAACCTGACCCAGATCCGGGATTCGGTGCTCGCCATGTGGGGCAACAACGAAATCGCCCGGGGGGTCGGCGGGATCGTCCTGAGCGGCAAGGCCGGCAAGGCCGGGTACGCCTTTCACGGCAGGGTCGCGGATTTTAAGGATGTGCGCAACATGGAGATCAGCGCCGAGGAAATCGACGCCTCCATCAGGATTCCGGTGGGCGATCTCGTTCTCACCAACACCCGGGGCCGGATGCTGATCAAGGACGGCAAACTGCGCGTGAACGGCGACAGCGCCAAACTCGGCAACAGCAACGGCAGGAACTGCAATCTCGTTCTCGGCCTGCCCGAGGACGACGATTCCTTTTTCCTCGACGTTGATCTGGATGCCGATCTTGCCGAGCTTCCCGGGGTGCTCGCCCGCCTGATCGACGATCAGGCCTTTCTCGCCGAGCTGGCGAAGTTCGACAAGGTGTCGGGCAGCGCCAGGGGCCGCCTGCATATCGAGGACAGCCTCGACAACATCAAGGTGACGGTGGCGGTTTCGGACATGCGGGGCAACGCCGAATATGCGCCCCTGAACTGGGGGTTTGCCGTGGAGAGCGGCAGCATGACCATTGCCCCGCACCGGGTGACCTGGCAGGATGTCAAGGGCGAATACGGCCCGCATCTGATACAGCGGACCAGCGGCGAGGTGGATTGGCACAAGGAGGCGCTCCTCTCGGTGCGCCGGCTGGACGCCGCCATCTTCGCCCCGGATCTGCAGGCCGGCGCCCTTTCCTTCTGGAAAAATCTCGACGCGGTCATCGCCAGACACGCGCAGAGCCTGGACGGGACCATCGGGATCAGCCAGACCACCATTTCCGGCAGGATGGCCGAACCTGACTCATGGACTGGCTCGGCCGCCCTGAACTTCGACGGACTCAGGGTGAAAACGCCGTACCTGCCCGAAGCGGTGCGCATCAAAGAGGGGAGCGGCCTGCTTTCGGACAAGACGCTCGTGGTGAGCCGGTGCCGCGCCTCCCTGTTCGACGATACCTTTTCCGTGCGCGCCGATCTCCGCCATGAGGATTTGGCTGCCCTGCAAGGGACGATCACGGCCGACGGCACGGTGGGGGAACGTTTCGGCGCCTGGCTGCGGGAGCAGGATTTTGTGAAGAACAAGGCCCTGTTTCCGCGTCTTCCCCTGCGGGTGAGCTCCCTGGCCCTGGAACTCGGCGGGGAAAAGACCGTCGGCCGCGGCGTCGTTGCCGCCGGGGAAAAAGGCCCTGCGCTGCCCAGGGTGGAATTCAGCGCGGAATCGAACACCGCCGATCCCCTGCATCTGTCCCTGCACGTGGTCGGTGAGGGGGAGGAGGCCAGCATCGGGGTCGATTTCCTCGACAACATTCCGGAAACCTTTCTGTTCACCTGGGCGGGAAGCCTTTCCGAAAACACCGTCGACCGGCTCCTCGCCGACGAGACCCTGCTCGACGGCGCCATTTCCGGTGATTTTCAGCTCTATCTGCCCCACGACCCCAACAAGATTGCTTTCAGCGGCACCCTGACCGGGGAGGGGTTCCGCTGGTTCCTTGCCAACGGCACGGGTCGCTCGGTGGCAATCGACGACATCCGACTGGAAGGGGTGGGCAACGAACTCAAGGTGAAAAAACTCGCCTGCGCCTTGAGCGACCAGGAATCCATCCAGGCCAGCGGGGTGCTCTCCCGGGCCGACACCGGACTTGAGCTTACCCTCGACCTCGCCTCCCGGTTTCTTTCCAGGCAGACGGTCTTCAATTTCCTTGAGGATCTGAAAGGCCTCAAGGATGGTCACCCCCTTGCCGACCGGAAAAGGGAGGCGGACGACAAGGAGTGGAACCTCACCGGCACGATCAATTTCGACCTTGCCGAGTTTATCTCGGTGGCCAACGGCGGGGCGGAGCCGAAAAGCATCGTCCCGACCCTGACCTGGCAGCCTTTGCAGGGCGAAATCCGCATCCACCCGGGCGGGAAGCTGTCGGCAAGCATCACTTCCGGCCGCCTCTGCTGTCTTTCGACCACCGGGCAATGGTTTTCCTCCCCCGAGCTTGGCAGCAACACCTTTCAGCTGTTGAGCGCGGACTGCGATACCCCTCCCCGTTTCGAGCGGGTTTTGCCCTGTCTCGGCTATCCCCAGGATCTGATCGAGGGCGCGTTCAGCCTGGAGGGCAGCCTGAGCGGCCCCCTGAACAACTGGCAGGACGGCTACCTGGACGTGAATTCCCGGGCGGGCCGGATACTCAGGATGAAACTGCTCGCCAAGATCTTCAGCGTGATCAACGTCACCGATCTTTTCACCCCGGTTCCGGAGGGATCTGAAGGCGGCTCCGGCGCGGGATTCCCCTATTCGGAGCTGATTCTGAAAAGCCATGTCCGGAACAACGAACTGATCATCGACGAGGCCGTGGTCCGCGGCGAGGGGCTCAACCTCTTTGCCCGCGGCAAGATGAATATCGTCAGCCTGGACATGGATTTCGTGGTGCTGATCTCCCCCTTCAAGACCCTGGACGCCATCATCAGCAAGGTTCCCCTGGTGGGCAGGGTCATCGGCGGGGAGACCGCGACCCTGGTGACCTTTCCGGTGGCGGTGCGCGGACCGGCGCGCGACCCGGAGGTGACCCTGCTGCCTCCCTCCGCGGTGGGCGAAGGCATTATCAATATCATCAAACGGACGATTCTGCTGCCCTTCACCATCCTCTCGCCCATTCTGCCCGACGCGGCTCCGGACGAGGGTGGCCGCTGATTCCGGCGGCAGGCGGGCCGCCTAATTTCAGAAAGTGAGTGAATATATGGATTATTCTGCGTATTTTCAGGAGATTTCCCAGTTGCCCCTGGCCCGGCGGCTGTCGGTGGTGGTGGTCTACGCCCTGGCCGCGCTGGCGGTGGATATCTTTCTCAACCGGGTACTCAAGCGCCTTGTCTCTACCTTCACCGTCACGGAACTCGACGACAAGACCATCAACCTCCTGCATGGGCCCATTGTCGTCACCGTCTTCCTTGCCGGCGTCCTGCATGCGCTGGCCATGCCGCCCGCCCTGGCCCCGCCCTGGGAGCACTTTTTCCCGGCCGCCGCCAAGAGCGTCGCCCTGATCGTCTGGACCGTCGCCATGCTCCGGCTCTTTGTCCTCATTGGCGAGCACTTCCTGCAAGGCCTTCTCGAAAGGGGCAATCTCGGGGCGGATCTCTTTCTGCTCCTCAAGAACGTGGTCCGGGTCATCATCATCGTCTCCAGCCTGATCTGGCTTCTCTCCATCTGGAACGTCAACCTGGCCCCCCTTTTCGCCTCCGCCGGCATCGCCGGCATCGCCGTGGCCCTGGCCGCCAAGGACAGCCTCGCCAATTTCTTCGGCGGCATCAGCATCTTTGCCGACCGCACCTTCAAGGTGGGGGATTACATCATCATCGACAATGCCCAGCGGGGCGAGGTGGTTGAAATCGGGGTGCGCTCGACCCGGATCATGACCAGGGACGATGTTCTGATCACCATCCCCAACTCGGTTCTTGCCGCGAGCAAGATCGTCAACGAAAGCGCGCCCATCCCCCGCTTCCGGATCAGGGTGCCGGTGGGGGCCGCCTACGGCAGCGATGTCGATCAGGTCGAGGCGGTGCTCCTGGCCGTGGCCGCCGGCAATGCCGCCGTGGTGCCGGAGCCGGCGGCCAGGGTACGCCTGCGCGCCTTCGGTGCCTCTTCCCTGGATTTCGAGCTGCTCTGCTGGGTCGAGGACCCGCGGCTCAAGGGCCTGGTCACCCACGACCTTTTAAAGGCGATCTACAAAGCCTTTGCCGAGAACCGTATCTCCATCCCCTTCCCGCAGCAGGATATCCATATCAAGGAACTGCCGGCAGGAACCGGGAAATAAAAAATGGGAGGAATGCCTATGCAGATCGGCATGATCGGGCTTGGCCGCATGGGAATGAACATGGCGCGCCGCCTTCTGGCCGGAGGCCATGCGGTGGTGGCCTACAACCGGAGTCCTGAAAAAGCCGAGGCCCTAGCCGGGGATGGCGCTGTCGCCGCTTACAGCGTCGAGGAACTGGTCGCCGCCCTTACCCCGCCCCGGGTGGTCTGGCTGATGCTGCCGGCGGGCCGGGTGGTGGAGGAGCAGCTGGACGCGCTGGCCGGCCTGCTCGCCGCCGGCGATATCCTGGTGGAGGGCGGCAATACCTTTTATAAGGATGATGTGGCGCGGGCCGCACGGTTTGCCGGCCTGAAGATCCATTATCTGGACGCCGGGGTTTCCGGCGGCATCTGGGGCCTGACCAATGGCTACTGCCTGATGCTCGGCGGCGACCCGGCGGCGGTGACGCGCATCGAGCCGCTGCTCAGGACCCTGGCCCCGCCCGACGGCTATCAGCACTGCGGGGCTGCCGGCGCCGGCCATTTCGTGAAGATGGTCCACAACGGCATCGAATACGCCATGATGCAGGCCTACGGGGAAGGCTTCGCCCTGCTTGAGGCCTCGCCCTATGGCGAAGATCTCGATTTCTCCCGGCTGGCCCACCTCTGGAACCAGGGCAGCGTGATCCGCTCCTGGCTGCTGGAGCTCCTGGAATCGGCCTTTGCCAAGGATCCCAGGCTTGAAGAACTGCGCGGCCAGGTCGAGGATTCGGGCGAAGGGCGCTGGACCGTGCAGCAGGCCGTGGAAAGCGGGGTGAGCACTCCGGTGATCGCCCTGTCCCTGTTTGCCCGTTTTCAGTCCAGGCAGGAAAACGCCTTTGAAAACAGGGTGCTGGCTGCGCTGCGCAGGGAGTTTGGCGGTCATGCGGTGGTTGCCGCGAAGAAGGAATCCTGAACCCGAGGAGCTGCCATGCCTTTCCCGGATACAGCCGGAAGCGAACAGGGCGGGAAAATCCATCCCCATGGGGCATGCCCCATGCCGGGCCAGGAATATCCCGCCTCCTGCACCATCGTCATCTTCGGGGCCTCGGGCGATCTCGCCGCCAGAAAGCTGATCCCGGCCCTGTACAATCTTTTCCGCAACAAATCCCTGCCCAGGCCGGTGAACATCGTCGGCTGCGGCCGGACCAGGCTGAGCCATGAGTCCTTCCGCGCTTCCCTGCGGGAATTTCGGCACAAAGAGGGGCTGGAAGTCGATGGCCCCTGGGAGACATTCGCCGCCAATTTTTTCTATCAGCCGCTCACCTACGACAACCCTCCCGAATATCGGGACCTGGCGCGTTTTCTGGAGGAGCTTGACCGCGGACGCGGCACCGCCCCGAACAGGATCTTCTACCTCGCGGTGCCGCCCGGCCTGTATGCGCTCATCGGCCGCGAGCTTGGTGTTGCCGGCCTTTCCAGGGCCTTGGCCGGCAACTGGGCGCGGATCGTGGTTGAAAAACCCTTTGGCCAGGATCTCGATTCCGCGGTGGAGCTGGATCGCGCCCTGCACACGAGTTTCGGCGAAGAGCAGATTTTCCGCATCGATCACTATCTTGCCAAGGAAACCGTGCAGAACATCCTGATGCTCCGCTTCGCCAACACCATCTTCGAGCCGCTCTGGAACAGAAGCTTTATCGACTACGTGGGCATCGTCACCGCCGAAAAAATCGGCATCGAGCACCGGGCCGGGTATTACGAGGAGGCCGGGGTGCTGCGGGACATGTTCCAGAACCACATGATGCAGCTCCTGGCTCTCATCGCCATGGAACCCCCTTCCCGCTTTGACGCCGTTCAGGTGCAGGACGAAAAGGTCAAGGTCTTCCGCGCCCTCAAGGCCCTGGATGTGAAAACCCTTAAGGAGAATCTCTTTCTGGGCCAGTATACGGCAGGAGTGGTCGATGGCGCCCCTGTGCCGGGATACCGCCAGGAGGGGGGAGTCGCCGCGGATTCCCTGACCCCGACCTATGCCCTGCTCCGGGTTTTTCTCGACAACTGGCGCTGGCGGGGGGTGCCCTTCTACCTGGCCTCCGGCAAGCGGATGGCCCGCAAGGAAACCCGCATCGTCATCCAGTTCAAAAACGTTCCCCATTCCATGTTCAGCAACATCCTGGACGAGCACATCGCGGCCAACCGCCTGAGCATCGGCATCTACCCCCACGAAGCGATTTCCCTCACCTTCCAGACCAAGGCCGCCGGCGCCAAGGAATGCCTGCAGCCGGTGACCATGGATTTCCGCTACGACCGCGGCGGCATGGCCCGCTCCCTCGATGCCTACGAGATGGTGCTCCGCGATTGCATGCTTGGCGATCACATGCTCTTCTGGCGGCAGGACGGCGTTGAGCTTTCCTGGGCCTTCCTGACCCCGATTCTCAACGCCTGCGAGTCGTGCCCGGTCCAGGCGAAGGAATTGCTTGAATTTTACGAGGCCGGCAGTCCGGGGCCCGGCTCGGCGTGGAAATGGCTGCGCCTTATCATGGAGGAGTGATCGGCATGCAAACGCGCAATTTCACAAACATGGAAGCATTGAGCCGGGCGGCGGCAGAGGAGATCGTCTCCATCGCCGACAACGCCGTGGCCGGCAGAGGAATTTTCACCCTGGTTCTGACCGGCGGCAAAACCCCGGGCCTTCTCTATTCGCTCCTGGCCGAACCCCCTCTGGCCGGGCGGCTGCCCTGGAAGAAAACCCACCTCTTCTGGGGTGACGAACGCTGTCTGCCGCCGGACGATCCGGCAAGCAATTTTTTCCTGGCCAGGGAAACATTGTTGAAAAATGGTCTGGTGCCGCTGGAGAACATCCATCGTCTGGAGGGGGAGGATCCCGAGCCCGCCAGGGCGGCCCGACGGTATGAGTCCCTGCTCAAGGGCTTTTTCCGGGGGGCGGAAAAAGCCTGCCTGCCGCGCTTTGACTGCCTGCTTCTCGGCATGGGCAATGACGGGCATATCGCCTCGCTGTTTCCCGGCTCTCCCCTGCTCGGCGAGGAAAAACGGCTGGTTGCCGCCCTGCCTGAACCGGCCGGCACCCCCAAGGTCATCCGCCTGACCTTGACCCTGCCGATCATCAACAGCGCCAGAAAGGTGCTGCTGATGATCTCCGGGGCGGAAAAAAAGAAGATCTTTCAGGAGATCGCAGAGGACCGCGATGCGGCCATGCGGAAATACCCGGCGGCATGTCTCGCTCCGCAGGGGGAATTGCTCTGGTTTATCGGGGAGTAAAAAAGTGGGTGTCCGGCGCGGGCCGGAGGCTGCTCAGGCAAACTTGAGCAGCCTTTTCAGCCAGCCGCTCTCGCTTTTTTGCTGGGCGGCAAGCAGTTGGTGCAGGCGGGCAACCTGCCCGTTATCGGGCGGAACGAGAAATTCGAGCCCCAGATGAAAAGGGCGGCAAGGCTCGGAAAGGATGTGGTCGAACCAGACCGGGTGCATGGGGATGACGAGCTTCACCATTTCCTCGGGGTCGATCACCTCCAGGTTGATGACCCTGGATTCCTCATCGTTGAAGGAATAGAAAAGGTGGTACTTTCCGGCGCGGATGCGGTTGACCGTCACCCGCACTCCGTAGGTCGACATGTCGACCAGGCTGCCCATGATGGGTTCGGCGATCACCTGACTGCCTTCTGTCTCCCGCAGGATCAGGGTCACTGCAAGCGAGGCGGCAATTCTCGGTGCCCTTCGTGCTTCTTTACCCATGGTATATCATTGCCCCCGTTGGAACCCCCATCCCCTGACGGTATTATCCTCCTTCCTCGTTACATCACACCTTATTATTGTAACATTTTGATGTCAAAGGAAAATTGATGGCCATGCAAGAAATCGACAACCGGCTGGTCCGCGCGGTGAGGCAGGCGCGGACCAGCGTGCTTCCGGCCGTCCGCCGGACTGCTGCTACCGGGATTTCAGCTCGGGCAGGATATCCTTGACGAGCTGGCCGTTGGGCGCCGTGGCCATGGGATTGATGTCCACCAGCTCCTGCCAGGCCTTGACAGCCCCATCCTTGTCCTTGAGGTCGTAGAGCAGCACGATTCCTTTGTTGAAGCGGGCTGTTTCATGCCGGCTGTTGAAGGTGATCGCCCTGTCAAAGGTGGCGATGGCCTGCTGCGGGTTGCCGGCCCGCCGGTACATGACGCCGAGGTCGGTGAGGACGTCGGCGTTGTTGGGATTTAATTCCAGGGATTTGTTGTAGGCATTGATGGCCTTCTCAAAGGCGTCCGAGTCAAAGTAGAGGTGGCCAAGGCTGGTCCAGGCCTCGACATTGCCGGGGTTTTTCTGCACCTCCATCTCCAGCTGCAGCATGCGCTGGGCCTGCTCTGCCGTCAGACGCGCCCCCGCGTTCTGCTGCGGCGGCTGCTGCTGGCTCACCGGCTGGGCTCCCCCACCGGCACCGCCCGGCGATTTATAGACGCTGAAGACGATGCCGCCGAGAAAGCCGATGACCAGGCAACCGAGGGCAATGAGAATTACCGTTTCCTTTTTTAAGCCATTTGCTGCAGCTTGCTCAGACTGGGACATGAAGCATTGCCTCCTTCAGAGGGGATCTATTTTTTTCATTCACACATGGTAACAGAAAATACAGCACCGTCAATGCGCTGCTGGTCCGCAAAAAACATTCTTTCCTCTCATTGGGACACCAGGGTCAGGTAAAAAGTTCAGGAAAATTCATGCCGTCTCCAGCGCGGTCAGGGCATGGATCTGGACACAGCCTGCGTCGACGAGGGATCTGGCCTCCTCGACGATGCGACGGTGGTGGGTAAAGAGCAGAATCTGCTGCGAATCCGCCAGGCTGGCGAGGATTGCAAGGGTTGCCCTGGCGCGGGCGTCGTCAAAATTGATGAGGATATCATCTGCAATAAAGGGCACGGGCTCGTGGTTTTTCCGCCGCCACTCAAGAGAAGCCAGGCGCAGGGCGAGGTAGAGCTGATCCCGGGTGCCGTCGCTCATCTGGCCGATCTGGACCCGGATCGACTCACCTTTCAATCCGATGAGGATGGGCTCGCCTCTGTCGTTTTCATCGCTGCGCAGGCCGCTGTATGCCCCCAGGGTCATGAGCCGAAAATATTTTGAAGACAGGGTAATGACCGGGTCCTGGTTTTCCGAGCGATAGCGTTCGATCTCGCCTTTTAAGGCATGGGCTGCCAGTTTCAGCTTCAGATAGCGGTCGGCGAGACGCCGGATCCTGGCAAGCAGCAGGGCCGCTTCCTCGGCCGCCTCGGCCGCCCTGGCGTTGCCGTCCATCTGTTCAAGCCTGGTCCTCTTCTCGCCGATCAGTTCGGAGAGCCGTTTGCTCTGGGGCACCAGCTCCTCGTCGATTTCCCGGCGCAGGGCGTTGATCCTTTCCGGAAGGCTATCCGGCTCGCACTGGTTTGCCTCCTCTGTTAACTGAGCAAGGCTCAGGCCGCCTGCTCCAGCAATGAGCGTAGTTTCCGTCTCAATGAGTCTTTTCCGCAGTTCCCGACATTGGCCGGAAAGCTGTTCCGCCCCCTCAAGCTCGGCAGGCTGGCTGCAACCTGCCTGTCGGCAAAGCTCCTGAAGCTGCGTCTTGAGGCTTTCCAGCTCGCCGCTCAGGCCAATAACCTCTTCCTCGCCTTCGGAAATCGCCCCGGCATAGCCGGCAAGCAGGACGCGGTCGTTTCTGGCCTGATTGAGTCGGGACTTCAGTTGCACCACTATCTGTTCGGCAGGCTGGTCGATGATTTCAGGGGCAAGTTTTTCCGCCAGCGCTTTGACGGCAGCAAGAAAACGGCTGCTGTCCTGATCAATGCCTTCGATGCGCTTGGCAAATTCGCCGGCTTCCTTCAACCGCGCAAAACAGTTGTGAAGATTATCAAGCAGATCCAGGGCCTCGGCCGGGTAAAGATCCCTGCCCTCGCCGGCCAGGCCGGAGGTAAGCTCTCGCCACTCCCTGCGCCATTGGCTAAGGGCTGCCTCCCGCTCCTTTTGCTTGGCGAGCAGAAGGGAATATTCCTCTTCTCTGAGCCTCTTTTTTTCAAGATGCTGTTCCCGTTTTGCTCTTATTTCCAGCAGGGAGGCGAGAGCCTCCTCGGCATGGAGCAAAACAGGGGTCAGCTCTGAACCATCGGCCGCGGCAGGTTCGCCTATCCGCTTCAGTTCAGCGAGAAGGGCATCAAGGCGTTGCTGCCGCGCCTGACTCAGAAGTGCCAACTCCTGTTCAATTCGGCTCAACTCTTCAGCCTTGCCCCGGATTTTTTCCACACTCCCGAGCCAGAAGAGCATTTCTTTGGGGGTAAGCGGGGATACCCGGCACGGAGCCCAAATACTTTGCCAGTTCTCTTCAAGAGCGGCAAACTCCCTGGCAATTTGCTCCTCTTTTGACAGCAGCTCTCCCTGCAAGGAGGTGAGTCTTTCCTCCTCCGCCTTCAGGGCTCCATAGGCATGTACCCGCTCCGCCTCGTGGCGCAGGCGATCGGCAAGGGCATCCGCCTCGGTAATGTCCCTGGCAAAGGCGTCGGCCAACGACAGCTCGGGGTTGTATGCCCTGCTCTCCTCGCCGACATCCTCAGCTGCAAGCCATTGCCGCCGGACAAGGCTCCAGCCCCGGTCCCGATGCTCGCGAAGCCGGAGAAGCTCCTCTTCGCTGGGCACTGCCCCGGCCGTGGAAAATCTGGAAAGCTCGGTCCGCACGGAGCCAAGCTGGTGCAGGACTTGCTCTTTTTCCGCAATGAGCGTTGCCCGCCGACCGGCTGCCTCGGCAAAAAGACCCTCGTGATGAAGGACGGTCTTTTCCATGGGCAGGGGGAGCTGAAGAAGGTCGGCAATGGTGTCCTGCCAGAGCACAAGGCGCTTTATTTCCTGTTCGCAGTTGAGCCGCCGTTCCCCGCACAGCCTTTCCTTCTCGGCAATCTGCTGATCTATCTCGCCCGTCTTTCTGGCGAGATGCACGGCTTCGGCAAGATGGCGAGTCTCTTTCCCGGCCGGCAGGGAGGACAGGGCATTGTCGAGGCTTTGCCGGGCCTGCTCGAATGCGCCAAGGGCTTTTCGCCCATCTTCCAAGGCATTCATCAGCCCTTCATGCTTTGATGCCATGGTGCTGATGACCTTGGCCCTGGCCAGCAGCGGCCTCAGGCTCTCCACCTGGGCAAGGGTGAGATCCGCTCGCACCTGGACGAGAAACTCTCCGGCATCCCGCTTGGCACCGCTTCTCCTTCCTTCCAGCCGTGGCCGATCTTCAAGGGCCTTTTTATAGCTTCCCAGCCCCTGGTGCAAAGCCTCGATATTTTCTTCAAGATCAAGGGTCGGTTGCGGCAGATGGATCGCTGCCTGCTTCTCTTTCAGGGACTTCAACCTGCTTTGGGCGACATTCAGTTTTTCCGTCAGGGAATGGAGCTGATTTTCCAGGCCCTGACGGCGTTTGGCGAAATCCTCGGGCAGGAGCACCACCTTGCCCACTGCGGCTATTTTCTCCTGCAAATCCTTGCGCAGAGCCAGTTGGGGCAGAGCATGCCGAAGACGGGTAAGTTGCTGCAGTTGCCGTTCTTTTGCCGATTTTTTCTTTTCTATCTCGTCTAAGTTTTCTTCCGCTTCAGAAAGGGCGGTATGCAATTCCAGCCACTCCCTGGCCGATAAGCTGGCCAGCCGCTCTTGCCTCTGCAACTCATGATACCTGGCCAGGGCCGTGTTGATCTCCTGCTTGCTGCCCCGGACCTTGAAAAGTGCCTCCGCTTCGGCCTCAAGCTCGTTCAGCACCGCGCGCAGGGAGGAGAGCCCGGCGCCGGCCGCAAACAGGGCCTGGCCCACGTCTCCCTGCTGGGCCAGGATGTCTTCTCCGCCCTTGACGAGATCATCATGGTTGATGGCATGGAGGGTGTCGAAGATGGCCTGTTCGCGGATGGGCAGGAAGGCGGCAAGGGCCTCGGGAGGAAGCGGCTTGCCTGCCGCATCGAGCAGGTCCGCCTTTCTTCTTTTCCGGCGCGCGAAATACAGCTCACGGCCATTTTCGGCAAGAAGAGTGCCGGCGACCATGAGCTGGTCGTTGGCATGGTGAAAATTGTCGGCCGTGCGTTCGGGAAAGCCGAAAAGCCAGGCCTTGAGCGCCCTCAGGGTGGAGCTTTTCCCGGCCTCGTTGGCGCCGTAGATGATGTGCAGGCCAGGACTTTGCAGGGAAAAGTGGAGAACCTGGCTGGTGAAGGGGCCGAAGGCCGTCAGCTCAAGCTGTTTGATTCTCACCGGCCCCTCCCCTCTTTCAGCAAGCCGGCAAGAAGCAGCGCCTTCACCTCCTCGCAGAGTTCCGCGCGCCTGGCGGCATCATCGGCGAAAAGCCCCTGACCATGCTGCTGCAGCTCCGGCGGCAGTTTGCTTTTCAGGGCGGCGAGCTCGGGAAGCGCTTCGATGAGATGGGACGATCCAAGGTCGAGCCGGGCGATATTTTTCACGAGATCGGCAAGAGGGCTGTCCTCGCCAAAGGCGGCATCGAGCTCGGCCGTGCTTTCCGTGGCAAAAAGGACCTTTTCCAGCCAAAGATCGCCAAACCCCGCCGCCAACCCGCGAAAGGATTCGTTCAGGCTGAAGGAGTGTCCGTGCAGGCGAGAATGGAGCATGCTTTCGCCGACCAGGCTCAGGCGGATGGCCAGGGGGCGTTCAGCTGCCTCTTCTTCAAGGGAGGCGAAGCGAAGGCGCACCGCCTCCTCGACCATTGACAGATCGCTGCAATCGGAAATGTCGAGCGGACAGTAAAGCCAGCGAAGAACATCGAGGGAACGGTGCTCGACGGCGACGACCCCGCCCTCCCGCACCGTCACCAGGGTGGCGCCCTTGTCGCCGCTTTCCTGGATGTGCCGGCCCTGGATATTGCCCGGGAAGACCACCCAGGGCTCGCGGCAGACCTCCTCCCGCTTGTGGATATGGCCCAGTGCCCAGTAAGCATAGCCCTTGCTCCGCAGGTCGTCCAGGCTGCAGGGGGCGTATGGCTCATGCCCCTGCCTGCCGGTGAGGGAGGTATGCAGAAGGCCGATATTGAAATAATGGGGAAGCGCCAGGGGAAAGCCGGACGCCAGGTTGTCGGCAACGCCGCGCGTCTCATAGCCCTGCCCGTGCAGGGCCACCCGCAGCTCTTCGATGCGCACGGTTTCCGGGGCCTGAGTGGAGAAGAGATGGACATTGTCGGGCAGGACAAGCGACTTGCTGATCTGGCTTGCCGCATCATGGTTGCCGGAAACCAGAAAGACCCGGATCCCCTCCTTGCGCAGTCTGCCCAGGCGGTTGGCGAGGAAAAGGCCGGTGTTGTAATCCTTCCAGTCGCCGTCATAGAGATCGCCGGCAATGAGCAGAAAGGCGACCTGTTCGGCAATGGCCAGGTCGATGAGATTGTCAAAGGCGCGCCGGGTTGCGGAGCGGAGCTGTCCCAGCGGCGCGTCGGCATAGGCCTCAAGGCCATGCAGGGGGCTGTCCAGATGAATATCAGCGGCATGCAGGAATTTCACGAGGTTTCCATCCTGAAGAGGGGAAAGAACAGGGATCACCCTTTGACAAGCAATAGTATCGCAAAGAGAATCACCGTTGCCACCACAAATTTCCGCACAAAGGCATTTCCTTTTTTGACCGTGGTCCGTGAGCCGAGCGCGGCGCCGATGATGCTGCCGGCTCCCAGGGCAAGGCCGGGCACGACCTGCACTTTGCCGCCCACCCAGAACATCACCAGGGAAACCAGGGTAAAGACAAAGATGGTGAAGGTCTTGGTGGCGTTGCCTGCCACGAAATCAAAACCGCTGAAGAGCATGGCCGCGATGATGAGAAAACCGACGCCGGCCTGAATGAAGCCGCCGTAAAAGCCGATGCCGAAAAAGGCGAGCCAGATGAGAGCCCAGCGGCCAGGGGTATAGCGCGCCGCTCCTGCCTCCGGCGGTTTTCCGGGCTTGATGAAGGTGGTCAGGGTCATGAGCACCATGAAGACGGCCAGGTATCTTTTAAAGGCTGCATCGCTGATGACCATGGCGCACCAGGTGCCAAGTACGCTGCCGATGATCGCCGGGATGGAAACGATGAGGCTGAAACGCAGGGGAAAGACCCCGTAGCCGTGAAACTGCTTGGCCGCGGTCAGGCTCTGGAGGAAGACGCCGAGGCGGTTGGTGGCATTGGCCACGGTGGCGGGCAGCCCCATGAAGATCAGGAGCGGGATGGTGAGAAAGGAGCCGCCTCCGGCCAGGGTATTGATAAAACCGGCCACGGCGCCGGCGATTGTCAGCAAAAAGAGATTGAGCGGGGAAAAATGTTCCATGGCATGGACCGCAGTCGGAAAATAGAAAGGCAGACCCCTGGCGCGGGAATGAAGGCCGGAAAATTGCGCACCATTATATCGGAATTTTCCTTTTTTGCCCGTTATTCCTCACCCCTTTCTCCTTGACAGCGCCAAAACCGGCGTTGTATGGAACAAGCAGCAACCAACCATTTGCCCAAAAGGAGAGGGGCATCACCATGCCAATACGTTTTTTCAAGGATACCCTGGGGCAATCGGGCCGCCTGCTGCTCATCCTCGTCTGTCCGCTTTTTCTGTACACCGGCTGCGGCGGCAGCCCATCCCCTTCCTTGCTGCCGCCGGCCACGTTGCCTCCCGTCCTGGCCGGCGCCACTGGCCAGGACCTCGCCAGGCTGCGGAAGATCCTGGCCTCCACCCCATCCTACGAAACCGTGCAGTGGAAAAATGAAACAGAGATCGCCTTCAGCGTCACCCCGCGGCCGGTGTTCAAGGAAGAGGGCGGGCTCTGCCGGAAAGCCCTGGTGGAAAGGGAGCTGGGCGCAGAGAAAAGCAAGGCCGAAATAACCGCCTGCCGCCTTGAGGCACACTGGCAATTACTGGATTAAAAGGGGGCTTGTCCATGGATTTGCAGCAGCTCGCCAGACAGATCGAACATTTTCTTGCCGAAGACATCGGCCTTGGCGATATCACCACCGAATCCGTTTTTCCCCTGGAAAAAAAAGGGCGGGCCGTATTCGTGGCCAAGGAGGATTTCGTCGTGGCGGGTCTTGTCACGGTCGCCCCCCTGGTATTTGCCACCAGAAACAGGGAGATCGCCTGCGAGGTCATGCAGGACGACGGCGACACGGTCAAGGCCGGGGCAACGATCTTCGCCGCCATGGGACCGGTCCGGGACCTGCTCAGCGCCGAGAGGCTTGCCCTCAATCTGGTCCAGCGCATGAGCGGCATCGCCACCCTCACCGCCGAATTCGTGGCCAGGGTGGCTGATCTGCCGGTGAAGATCGTTGATACCAGAAAAACCACTCCGGGACTGCGGAGTCTGGAAAAATACGCGGTCCGCATGGGCGGTGGCCATAATCACCGCTTCAGTCTTGCCGACGGCATCCTCATCAAGGACAACCATATTGCCGCCTGCGGCTCCATCAGCAGGGCCGTGCAAACAGTGCGCGCCACAGCGCCGCACACGCTGCGGATCGAGGTGGAAACGGAAAATCTCGCCCAGGTGGATGAATGCCTCGCCAGCGGCGTGGATATCATCATGCTGGACAATATGCCCCTGCCGCTGATGCGGCAGGCCGTGGAACGCATCAGCGGCAGATGTCTGGTGGAGGCCTCGGGCGGGGTGAATCTTGACAACGTGCGGCAGATCGCGGAAACCGGCGTGGATCTGATCTCGGTGGGGGCGCTCACCCATTCGGCCCGGGCCATGGACATCAGCATGCGGCTCTCTCTTCTCGATTGAAACGCATTCCGAACGTGACAATGGCAGAACTACGCGGAGAAAGGGGAAAAACCTGCCTCCTTGCGTCAAGACTTTCTCAAGGCCGGCCAGCACGGCTCCTACGAGGTCACCACCTCTTTGATGGCGCGGGTCAGGCTTTCCATGGTGTAGGGCTTCTGGAGGAATTTTTTCACCCCCAGAGCAAGGATCTCCTCGATCCTGCTGTCCTGGCGGAACCCCGAGACCAGCAGCGCCTTGAGGCCGGGATTGATTTTCTTCATCTCGACAAAGGCCTCCCTGCCGGACATGTTGGGCATCACCATGTCCAGAAGGACCGCCCGGATGCTTTCGTGGTGCGCCCGGTACATGCTCAGCCCCTCGACGCCATCGGCGGCGATGATCACCTGATAGCCGACAAGCTGCAGGATTTCCCTGGCGGTCTCCCGGACAATCTCGTCATCATCCACAACCAGGATCACTCCCTCGCCCGGGCTTACCTTGGTCTCCGCGGCGGCGATGCCCCCCTGCTCCCCCCGGACAAGCACGGGGAGATAGACGCTGAAGGTTGAGCCGAGACCCTTTTCCGTATAGACATCGATGAAGCCGTTCTGCTGGTGGACGATGTTGTACACCATGGCCAGACCCAACCCCGTACCCCGGCCCTGCTCCTTGGTGGTGAAAAAGGGATCAAAGATCTTGGAGACGGTTCTGGGTTCCATGCCTACCCCGGTGTCGCTCACCGACAGCTTCCAGTAGGCGTCGCATGTGGCCTCGGGATGGCCTTTTTTGAAGATGTCGTCCGCCGCCACCTGTTCGATGCCCAGGGAAAGCGTACCGCCCCAGGCCTCTTCCTGCCCGCGCATGATGGTCATGGCATGGGCGGCATTGATGCAGAGGTTGAGGACGACCTGTTCCATTTCCGTGGGATCCGCCAGCACCGAGGCCGGTTCCGGGGCCGGCTGGACCCGGATCTGAATGGATTTGTCAAAGGTGGTTTCCGCGAGCTTGCGTACATGCTTCATGGAAAGATTGAGGTCCACCGGAACGAGGTCCACCTGCTGCTTGCGGGACAGGGAAAGCAGTTGGCGAACCATGTCCGTGGCCCGCTGCAAGGCGGTGTTCATCCGGTTCAGATACTCGCGCATCTGTTCGACCGGAATATCGGTCTTCAGGTCAAGCTTGTACTGGAAAAGGGAAAGGTTGCCGGCAATGGCCCCGAGAACATTGTTGAAGTCATGGGCCAGGCCGCCGGCCAGGGTGCCGATGGATTCCATCTTCTGAGCCTGCCGGAGCTGCTGCTCCTTTTGTTCGAGCTCGGTGATGTCGTCAAGGCGGATGGCAATGCCCGGGGTGCCGTTGGCGACCAGGGGAAAAAAGGTCAGGTTGTAGATGTGCTCGGTATCCTGCTGCACCTGCTCGCGGTGCAGCTTGACCGGTTTGCGCGCCAACCCTATTTCGTTGATCTGCTGGGCATATTTGCTGAAGAACGGGGCAATGTCGTAAATTTTTCTGCCGATGGCGGCCCTGGCCGGAATATTGGTCAGTTGTTCCGCTGCCGAGTTCCACTGGGTGACGATGCAGTCGCTGTCCACCGTGACAAGCATGGAAGGCATGGATTCGATGATGTTGTTGAGATAGTTGCGCATCCGCAGCATTTCGCGCTCCGCTTTGCGCTGCAAGGTGATATCGCGGATCATGCCCTCGTATTTACTGATGGCACCCTGGCTGTTTTGCACCACGTGACAGGTGAGGGAAACGACGATGGCCGTGCCGTCATGTTTTTTCAGGCTCAGCTCGAAATCCTTTACAAAGTTTTGTTTTGCCATCTTTTTTTGAAAAAAAGCAAAAGTTTCCTCCTCGAACATGTCGGCAAAGAGGTTATAGCCGATGAGCAGCTCCTTGGACGGGCAGCCCAGGATCGCAATGAAGGCCGGATTCACGTCAAGGAGCCGGCCCTGCCCGTCTGCTACGAAGATGCCTTCCATGGCGCGCTCGAAAAGATGCCGGAATTTCTTTTCCGAATTGCGCAGCTCCTGTTCCCGGGTGGCAATGGTGTCGATGGTGACCTTGAGGGCGGAGGCGAACTGCTCAAGTTCCAGAACCAGCTTCGGCGCTGGCAGCTCCACCTGAAAATCGCCTTGCCGGATCCTTTCCGTGGCGGCCATGAAGTTCTGGACCGGATCGCTCAGATATTTGGCCAGGAGAAAGCTGAAGACAAGGGCGATCAGCCAGCAGGCAAGGCCGGCGAGGGCGCCTTTTTTCTGAATGTCCGCCAGATGGGCCAGGATGGGCCTGGTGGAAAGGCTCACCCTGCTTCTGCCCAGATGCACCCCTTCCACAAGAATGGGCGCGGTGACGATGAGCTGCCCCTTCTCCTTGTCCATCCGGACGCAGATGCCGTTTTGCCTGGAATTGCAGGCAGATTCCGGATCCTTGTCCATGAGGGTGCCAAGCAGGTTCAGGTCGGAGGCGGCAAGCACCTGCGATTGCGCATCGCTGATTTCAATGGCGTCGATCTCGGCCCGCGAGGATATTTCGAGAATAAACTCCTGCATGGGCGCATAGTTTTCCGTGATAAGATCATCGGCCACGGAAAACGCGGTATTGAGGGTGATGGTCGTGCCGTATTCGGTGAGCGTCCTGACGGCATGCTCTTTAAAGCGGTTGGAATAGAGGGTGATGATTGCGGCGGTGAGGAGAAAGGTCACCACCGTGAAGGAAAAGAGCAGATGGCTGCGCAGGCGGAAGGAAAGCATCAGTAGGAAAGCTCTCCTGTTCTGGCGATCAGGGCCAGGATCGCATCATAGTCGCTGTCCTGGGCGGCGATGACCTCCTTGATCTGCAGGCTTTCCATGATTTCCCGGTCATCGGCATGCGTGGAGGAGAGCGAGGTGAGCACCTCCCGGATCAAGGCGACGGTCTGGGCGGGGACGCTGCCCTTGACCACAAAGGGAAACTGCGGGATCGCCACCGAACGGCTCACCACCCGCAGATTGTCCTTCACCTTGGCAAAGGCAGGATTTTCCAGGGTGTCCAGGCGAATGACCCCACCATCGTACTGCCTGTTGACGACGCCGTAGATGATCGTGTCGAGCTTGCCCAGAAAATGAACATCCACATCTTTTTCAGGCGACAGGCCGAGTTGGGAGATCTGTTCTTTGAAGAAGAGATAGCCGGCATAGGAATGGGTGCCGATGGCGGCTATCTTCCGGCCCTTGAATTGCTTGATGTCAGTGATGTCGCTGTCGGTACGGACAATGACGCTGCCATGAAAATCCGGGGTGCCCTTGGCGACCACCTTGTAGCCCGCGGAACTCAGTTGCGGCAGACAGGCCACGCAGGGCATGGCTATGTCATACTCACCGGCCTTGGCCCGTTCCAGGAAGGTGGCTGCGTCCGGGGCCGTGACAATCTGTACCCTCTGGTGCAGCTTGTTTTCAAACTTGCCGGCCATGGGGCCGAAAATGCCCAGAATGGTTCGGGGCGACTTGTAGGGAAAAATTCCGAACTTGATGACATTGGGGACAGTGCCGGCGAAGACGGCCCCGGCCACGACAAGGGAAGAGCAGGTTGCCGCCAGCAGAAGGATGCAAGTGAGAAGAGACACCTTTTTCATTGTGAGCCATCCTCGAAAGAGTAACCGCCCGTTTCTCGACGGACTGTTTGTTGAAGACCGCGGGACAACCGCAATGTGTTTTTTCAAGATAATGCTATGCCGCTGAACAGGAAAAGTCAAGCATCATAAGGCCTGGCGGGCAAATGCAGAATGTCGGAAGCAAGCGGGATCCGCCCTCTTCTTTCAAAACATCCTGGAAAGGGAAAAGAGGGTCAGATTCCGCTGATAGTCGTAAACGGAAAGGGAAGAGGAATTGTCGGTGTATTCGTGCTCGAGGTTGAGGCTCCAGCCGCATTCGAGGGTATAACCCAGGCGGAGGGTGGTGATGTAGCGTTCATCCTCCCGCTTGGCGTCGCCGGTGAGCGAGTAATCGCTTCGCCGGTAACTGAAGCCGGCAAAAAGCTCCCACTGTTCCAGCGGGGAGAGGCTTAGCCCGCCACCGAGCTGATGGCGGACAGGAGAGTAATCGTCATCGTCACGGTCGTTGCTCTCAAAACGATAATCAACAGACAGGCGCCACTGCCGGCTTCCGGAAAGAAGATACCCGGCTTCAAACCGTTGCCGGGTCCCGTTGAGGTAGTCGTAGTCCGCAGCGCGCATGTCCACGTAACTGAGGCGATAGCGGAACTTCAGAATGGCGCTGTCGGTCAACTCCCGCTTAAGACGGATGTTCAGGGAGGGAATCTGTTCGAAACCGGAGCCGTCCTGCAAGGTATAGGCAAAGTCTCCTCCGGATTCCAGGGACCATTTCCCCACCGGAACCGTATGAAAAAGGCCGGCATTGAGCGCGGCGAAATCATAGTCGTGCTCAGCAAAATATTTTTGCTGGTAGAGGGAGCCCTCGCCGTGCCAGAACCTTCCGCCCGCCGGGCTGAACGGCTCCTTGATAAAAAGGAGCGCCTCGAGAAAACCGTCGCCGCGATCGCTGCGTTCGAGGGATTCGTCTTCCGCGCTCAGTTCGACGTTATCGTCATAGCCCAGTCCCAGCGAGAAGTACTTCTGCCCCGCCGGCGCGTCAGGATTTTGCCGGTTCGTATTCAGGCGGGCCAGCGCCTGTTCGCTCAGTTGCCTCAAGCCTGGCTCCGAGGCGGAGGTCAGGGTTTTATTGAACCACACCACGGCCTCGGCCTCTTTTTCCTCCTGCAGGCAGACAAGCCCGAGATTGTAGTAGGCGATGGGCGCCATGGGCTCGTGTTGGGCAACCATCGTGAAATAATCACGGGCCAGGTCATATTGCCCGTTCTTGTAGGCGCACACTCCGATGTTATAGAAAAGTCCCGGTTGGCCGCCGCCCAGGGATTCCGCCTGCAAAAAAGCCGAAAGCGCCCTTTCATACTCACGGGCCGCGAAAAGACGGTGCGCCTCCTGGAGGGCAGCGGGCAGTTCATCGGTCGGAGCGGGCAAAGCTTCCCTTGCCGGCAGGCAGAAAAAAAGCAGGCAGAGAAGCGTTCGCCTGAGGAGGTGGGGATGTCTGGGTTTCATTCGCTCGGGTATTTGTTGCTCAGGCAGGCTGTGGATGATTTTTTTCCCAGACCGCGTTTGCGAGGGGATTATCAAGTCGATTGCGGCCACTGCGTGGGTGGACAGGTTTTAGCAAGGAAGCAATGGCAGCTCTGCCGCATCGGGAAAGCCGGTGATTCACGAAAAATGAAGCTGGTTGCCCGGAAAACGCGGACAACCAGCTTCATTTTTCTTTTTTTGCTCTGTTTTTGCAATGCGGCGTATTGTCGCTTATCTCCGCCAGTCTGGCAGAAACGCGAAAAGACGGCGGCTACCTGCTCCTTCCCTTGCCTTGTTGCGCCTGGCCCCTGACCTCTTGCGCCTCCTGCCTGGCGGCGTCGACGCCGCTCCGGGATTCCTGTGCCTCCTGGCGAATTTCCTGGCTCCCGGCACCATCGCGGATATCCTGTCGCACCTCCTTGCCCTCACGCCCAGCCTGCCCGACCTCCCCCTTTTCTCCGGATTCACGATAACGCTCTTCAGCGCGGATTCTTCTTTCCTGCTGTTCCCGTTTTTTCAGAAGAAGGGGCAATTCGATGGTCTTGGCGATCTCCTTGCTGGAGGCGGTTTTTTCATCAACCACGGTCATGGTGACCTCAAGGTCGCCAAGGTCTTTGGCCAGGCTCCGGCCTGGCGCGCAGAGGCACAGACAGAGGCACAGACAGAGGCATAACAGAGAGAATGCGGGCGTAAATCTCTTTTTCATATTCATCTTCCTGCGTAAAAAAGGCCTGGAGAGCAACCTGTTTCTAGCCCTGGAGAACGGAAGGTTCCAGGGCCCCGGTATGATCCTCTCCCAGGACTTGCATGTCGAACTTCAATTCCTTGCTTTTTGCCCCATGGTCGATGCGGGCCGCCACGGTTACCTCGCCCTTGCCGGTGCCGATCAGCGGCAGCGTAAGAAGATTGTTTCCCGGCGCCAGACTGGTGACAAAGGAAATCCGGCGTTCCTGGGGATAGCCTGCCAGGGCGAGCTGGGCCGGCAGGGTAATGGTGATCACGACTCCTTCCAGCGTTTCCCCTGACTCGACCAGCAGTTTCACCTGGGAGATCTCGTTGAGCCGGACTGTCCGCGCACTGCCGTCGCCGGAAGAAGGCCCGGCCGGCGGTCGGCCTGGCGGAGCGACCAGCAGCCAGACAAGCAGGAGGGCCGCCATGGCGCCGGCAGGAACAAGCCAGGGAAGACCTGGCCGTCTTTTTTCTCCTCTTCCCGGCAGGGCGGAAAAAACGCGGGCCTGAAAACCGGGCGGCGGGCTCGGGGCGGGAAGTTCTCTGAGGGCGGTCAGCAGTTGCCGCCCCTGCCGGCAAAGGGCTTGGCAGCGCGGGCAGGCCGCGAGATGAGCCGTAAACTCCTCCTCTTCCTTTGCGGAGAGGGTCTTGTCGAAATAATCGTCCAGGGAGCGCTCGATCTGTTCACATTTCATGCTCTTCCTCGATTCCATGGCTAAGGTTCCACCTTCAGCTTCCCTGCAGAAGCATCTTCCTGAGTTTTGCCCGGGCCCGATGCAGTCGCGATTTGAGCGTGCCGATGGGGGTGCCGAGAATCTGCTCCATTTCGACCAGGGTGTATTCCTCCATGTCATGCAGCACGCAGACGACGCGCTGGTCCTCTTTCAATTTCCGCAGCGCTTTCAACAGCCGGGCATTGGTCAACCTCTGGTCGAGAAGCTCTGCCGGATCGGGTTTGTCGCTCGCCAGCGTTTCCAGGAGCTGCTCAGTCCCCTCCTCGGAGGAAAAAAACTTCAGAAGAGAGAGGGGAGAGCGCTTCAGCTTCCGGCGCTGATCAAGAAAGGTCCGCAGCATAACCTTGGCCAGCCAGGGCCGCAGGCTTTCAATGGCGGCCAGCTCCATCCTGCGTGCATAGATCTTCAGCAAGACGTCCTGGACCAGATCTTCGGCGTCGGCGGAAGCGCAGGTGAGCCGGTGGGCAAGTCTGTACAGGTAATTCAGGTGCGGGGCGAGCAAACCTTCAAACGCCCGCGCGTAACCCTCTGTTTCAGTCTGCCCCGCTCTCATTTCCATTTGTATAAATATAACGGGATATTCCCCGGCTTGGTTCCAATGGCAATCATTTTTTTTACAACCCGGACCATTTTTTTGCGGGCAAGGCCATGCTTGCCTCTTGTTCAGGAATGCGGTAGGTTTTCACCACCATCAATCAACACGGGGCGAAGCGCATGAACACCCAGATAGGCAGACGGCTGGAACATATGGAGGATTTCCCCACTCTCCCCCAGAGTCTTCAGCATGTACTCGGCGAAATCGATGCCTATGAGTCCACCGCCGATTCGCTGGAAAAAATCATCGGCGAGGACCCCATGCTCACCGCCAGGATCCTGCGGATTGCCAATTCCGCCGCCTACGGGGTTGCCCATGAGATCAGCAGTGTCGCCAGGGCGGTCATGGTCCTGGGCTTCGATGAGGTGCGCAATCTGGTGGTTGCCCTCTCGCTGACCGGCGCCTTTGCCGTCGATCTTTCCATGGACGAGTTCGATCTGAGCCAGCTCTGGCTGCATCTGGTGGGCACGGCCAAGGCCGCGCAGATGCTCGCCCCGCACGTGCCGGGCCTGAAGGCGGACGAAATGTTCACCGCCGGCCTCATCCACGACCTGGGGCGGGTTCTTGCCTGCCTTTACTTCAGGGAAGAGATGCGGGCCATGGGCGAAGCCTGCCGTCGGGAAGGCATCACCATGCTGGAGGCGGAACGACGCCACGAACTGGCGCATACCGAGATAGGCGCCTTTCTCACGGTGAAATGGGGGTTTGGCGATCTTCTCGCCAGCGTGGTCCGTTACCACCACAACCCCACCGCGGCGGGCGACCACGAACAGGCAGCCTCGCTGATCTTTTTGGCCGACGGCATGGCCAAGAAGCTCGGGCTGGGCTGGAGCCTTTCCGATGGCGAGGAGCGGCTGCTGCTGCCCAAATGCCTTGCCTTGAAAGGCGAGACCATCAAGGAAGTCGCCCGGAAACTCCTTGAAGAGAAAAAGAATCTGATCGCAGGCTGGAGCCGGATCCTTTTCACCTGATCCCGCGGACGCGATGCCGCCAGGCTGATCTATTTCCCGTAAAAGTCGAGGATGCTGTCCACCAGGGCCGGAATGGTGTAGGTTCCAGGCTTCACGTCAACGGTGAGTCCGGCCTTCTCCGCGGTTTTCGCGGTGATGGGCCCGATGGTCGCCACCTTCACGTTCTTGAGCAGCTCCTCGCGGTCAGGGCCCAGCATCTCAAGGAAGTTCGTCACCGTGGAGGAGCTGGTGAAGGTCACCATGTCGATATTGCCCTCGGCCAGTTCCCGGCGGACCAGTTCGTAATCCTTGGGCCGGACATTCTGGTAGACGGGGATCACGGTCACCGCGGCGCCGTTTTCTGCCAGGATTTCCGGTAACACTTCCCGGGCTTTCTTGGCGCGGGGGATAAGCACCCTGGCGTCCTTTACCCCCTGGGCCACCATGCTTTCCGCCAGACCGTCGCCGGTGAACTCCTCGGGGATGAGGTCGGCCTGTATTCCGTATTCCTTGAGAACTTCCGCTGTGGCAATACCGACGGCCGCTATTTTCGGTCCCTTCAGGGCCCGGCAATCCAGGCCGTTTTCCAGAAGCCGCCCGAAGAAGAAACGGATGGCATTGATGCTGGTGAAGGCAAGCCACTGATATTCGCCGATCCGCTCCAGTTCACGATCCAAAGGTTCCCAACTGTCCGGCGGCTCCAGGGCGATGGTCGCCCCCTCCACGCAGTCGGCGCCCTGGTCCTCGAGAAGGCGCACCAGTTCGCTGGCCTGCTCGCGGGTGCGGGTCACCAGGATACGCTTGCCGAAAAGAGGCCGTTTCTCAAACCAGTTGATCACGTCCCGCAGCTTCACCACCTCGCCCACCACGATGAGGGCCGGGGCCTTGATCTTTTCCCTCTTGACCACCTCGGCGATGGTGGAAAGCGTCCCCACCACCGAACGCTGAATCGGAGTGGATGCCCAGCGCACCACCGCCACCGGGGTCTGCGGATCGCGGCCGTGCTTGATCAGGTTTTCGGCGATGATGGGCAGGTTCTTGATGCCCATGTAAAAAACCAGGGTGCCGATGCCGGTGGCGATCTTGTCCCAGGCGATATTGGATGTTTCCTTGGCCGGATCCTCGTGGCCGGTGATGAAGGCCACCGAGGCGGTGTAGTTGCGATGGGTGATGGGCACCCCGGCATAGGTTGCCGCCGCGGTGGCCGAGGTGACGCCGGGCACGATCTCAAAGGGGATGCCGTGCCTGGCGATCTCCTCGATCTCCTCGCCGCCGCGGCCGAAGATGAAGGGATCGCCGCCCTTGAGGCGAACCACGTTCTTGCCGGCCAGGGCATGATCAACCAGCATCTGGTTGATCTCCTCCTGGGTGTGGGCATGGCAGCCTCCCCCTTTTTTGCCGGCATAGATGAGTTCCGCATCCTTGGGAACATATTTGAGCAGCTTGGGGGTCGCCAGATAATCGTATACCAGCACTTCGGCCCTTTTCAGAAGCTCCAGCCCCTTCACCGTGATCAGGGTTGGGTCCCCGGGCCCTGCGCCAATGAGGTACACCTTGCCTTTCTTTCTTGTCGTGCCCGTCTTTTCTTGCTTTGTCATGGCGATTCTCAATAAAAAAACCGGCATTGCCGGTTTTTTGCCGTAAATTCAATTAAAAACAGCCTCATTCAAGGCTGTGGCCATATACTTCGGAAAGAATTTTCCCGCCGCCCCCGGCAAGGATCTTCTCGGCCAGGCGTACCCCCAACCCCTCAGGATCGCTCAGGTCAGCCCGCAGCTCCTGCCTGACGACCTGTTTTCCGTCCACCGAGGCGACAAGGCCGGTCATCTGCAGGGTGTCGGTGTCGGCAAGCCTTGCAAAACCGGCGATGGGCACCTGGCAGCCGCCCTGCAGCCTGTGCAGAAAGCCGCGTTCCGCCCGCACCGCCAGGGAGGTTTCCCGGTCATCCATGAACATCAGGCCGGCAAGCAGCTCCGTGTCGGCAAGGCGCAACTCAATGCCCACCGCGCCCTGGGCCACGGCCGGCAGCATCTCGCCTTCGCTGAAAAACGATTTGGCCCGCTCGGAGAGTTTCAGACGGTTAAGGCCGGCGGCGGCAAGGATGATGGCATCGTACCGGCCCTCATCCAGTTTGCGCAAGCGGGTGTCCAGGTTCCCGCGCAGGTCTTCGATGGTAAGGTCGGGACGGATATTGGCAAGCTGTGCCTTGCGCCGCAGACTGCTGGTGCCGACGGTCGCTCCCTGGGGCAGCTCGCGGCAGTTCGCGCATTTGTTGGAGATAAAGGCGTCAAAGGGATTTTCCCTCTTGGTGATAATGCCGATATGCAGCCCCTCGGGCAGCTCGGCCGGCACGTCCTTCATGCTGTGCACGGCGATATCGACCTCGTGCCGCAGCATGGCCTCTTCAATTTCCTTCACGAACAGCCCCTTGCCACCAACCATGGCCAGGGGCACATCAAGGATCTTGTCGCCCTTGGTGATGATCTTCACCAGCTCAACAGTGGTTTCCGGATAACGGGTCTCGATCAGTCCCTTGATCCAGGTTGATTGGGCCATGGCCAGCAGGCTTGCTCTGGTGCCGATCTTAATCACTTTCTGCATCGACTGATCCCTTTGTGTTGGTTAATCGAAGAGGCAGCCTGCTAATGGCAGGTGCTGCAGCTTTTCCCGGCGCAGCCAGAACATTTTGCGCCGCCGGCAGTGCCTTTGTCTCCGGTACGGGCGGCAAAGGTTGACATCTGCTTGGCCAGATCGCCGCTCTTGCATTTCGGGCAGGCAGGCTTGTCGCTGCCCATGACCAATGCCTCAAAGGCGCAGCCGCAGTTCCGGCAGATAAAATCATACAGTGGCATGGCATTATCCCCAGTTGTCCGGAAAGATAAGGAAAACAGCCACGAGGTAACAATCCGCCCCGACGGGTTACGGTGTGATGACACCGCGCAGGCGTGCTTTGTTCCGGTTGCAACAACACTTTTCTTTATCTTCTTTTGCCGGAATGTGCAAGATAATACCCAATGGGACGACCGGGAGAAAATGGCTACTCCTGCAGGCGGTCAAGCAGGGCTGCGGCCAGAAGCGGGATTAAAAGCTCGTGGTGGCCGATGATATTGTACCCCTTGCCGCCGCTCATGGTTGGGCGATTCACCACATTGGTCATGGTGCGGTAATGACGGATGAAATCGAAGTTGGCCGTGGTGAACCTGTTGACCGTGTGCCCCAGGTTGCGCACCAGTGTCAAGGCCTTGAGAAATACCTCGGGCAGGAGCACGGCGGATCCGAAGTTGAGATACGCCCCGCCCTCCAGGTCCGCGACCAGAGCCGCGAAAAGCCGGAAGTCGAAATGGCTGCACCGGCCGATGGCGGCGCCATTCACCGAGGGGTGGATATGGACGATGTCGGTGCCCATGGCCACATGCACGGTAAGCGGGATCTTGAGCCTTCGCGCCGTGGCAAGGAGGCTCACCGTGTTGTATGGGAAATCCCGGGCCAGCAGATATTCGCCCAGGGCCTCCCCGAGCCCCTGCCCTTTTTCCGCCCCCTCGTTGATGGCGGCATTCACCACCTCGCCGGTTTCCCGGGCCGCGCCAAAGGCGCCGCTGCCCAAAACATCGCCCACTTCTTCGGAGGTGCGGCCCACCATGGCGATTTCGGTGTCATGGACGATTCCGGCGCCGTTTAAGGCGATGGCGCTGATAATGCCGCGCTCCATGAGGTTGATGAGGATGGGATTGAGCCCCACCTTGATCACGTGGGCGCCCATGCCGACGATGATCGGCCGGCCGTTCCGGTGACTTTGCGCCAGGCGCTCGACCAGTTCCGGAAAATCAACCCCCAGAAGCTGCTCCGGCAGTGAGGCGAGAAATTCTTTCAGGCTGGCGCCCGGACCCACCGGCTTGGCAAAGTTCTCGACGGTTACCTTGCTGTGCCGGCCGTGCAGCGAATAAGTCTTAAGACCGGAAAGGTCGATGGGCTGGTATTGTTTCATGGATCCTGCTCCCCGGCTATGCGGTTACGCCGCTGCCGTACAGATCCTCCTCCAATATCCGGCAGAGCAGATGCTCCACCCAGAGATGGGCCTCCTGGATGGCGGGAGTGCTCGGCGAGGGCACGTTTACGGCAAGATCGGCGATGTTGATGAGCCTGCCGCCGTTCCTGCCGGTAAGCACCGCGGTTCTGATGCCCATCGTTTTTGCCTCCTCGACGGCTTTAATCACATTGGGGGAATTGCCGCTGGTGGAAATCCCCAGGGCCAGGTCTCCTTTTTTGCCAAGAGCCCGCACCTGTTTGCTGAAGATTTCGTCAAAGGAGAAATCGTTGCCGATGCTGGTCAGGATCGAGCAGTCGGTGGTCAGGGCGATGGCGGCGAGAGGCGGCCGGTCGATGAGGAAACGGTTGACGAATTCGGCGGCCATGTGCTGGGCGTCCGCGGCGCTGCCGCCGTTGCCGAAGATAATGAGCTTGTTGCCGCTCCTGATGGTCTCGATCATCCACTGCGCCAGTTTTTTCAGTTCGGCCAACTGGCTGTCGTAGAGGGCCTGCTTCGCGGCGATGGATTGCTGGAGGCTTTCGGAAATCAGACGGTCCATAACTCCCTCAAAAATAGAAAATGAAAAAAAAAGATGCGCCCCCCACTGTCGAAAAAAAGCGGGCCGCGCGGCCATGCCGTCACGCCTCCCGGCGGAGAGCGCAAAGGACATGCCCCAAGAGGCAGGGGCAGACAAACTTAGTACAGGGTCAACGCCTTGTCAACACATGCGGGAAGATAACCGCATTTAATTGGAGCGCGGCCCCCTGCGGACTCTTTTCATCGGTTGGCGCCGAAAACCCGCTGCAGAAGTTCGGTGGTTCTCTTGGCCGGATTTTGACGGATGGCGGCCTCTTCCTTGGCAAGGTAGTAAAAAATGCCGGCCATCCCCTTCTCGAGAACGTGTCTGGAAAGATCCGCCTTGATATCCGGCACAAAGGGCAAGGACTTGTATTGCCCCATCATCCGTTCATAGGCCTGGATGGCGCCGGCCTCGCCAAGACTTCGGTCGACAACGGGCTCCATGGCCTTGGCCAGGGCTGGCGACATCCTGCCCTGAAAATATCTGGTGGCCGCGTCGTTGGGCCCGTCATAGATGGCCTTGACGTCGTCGATGCTCATTTCCTTGATCGCCTGCCAGAGAAGCTCCTTGGCCTTTGGCGTTGCCGCCTCCGCGGCCCTGTTCAGCCTCAGTTCCAGATCCTCGGCCATGCCGCCCATGCCGACCCTGGCAAGCACCGCTTTTACCGTGGCAAACTCCTGGGGCAACGGGATATGCACCTTGGCGTCATTGTTGAATCCATCCACGGCGCCCAGTTGCCGCACCACATTCTCGGTGCCCACCTTGAGCGCCTCTTTGAGCCCGGCGCCGATCTCCTGGCTGCTCAAGCCCTGCCGGGTTTTCTGCTGCCCGGTCACGGCATTCAGGATGTCGTAACCGGTTTCCCGCCAGTTTGTTTCCGCGTGGAGTCTTTCCGGCCGGAGCGCAAACAGCATGGCCGCGGCGACAATGATGGCAACAATTGCTTTTCGCATGGTCGTCCTCCTCAGGTTGGCCGCGCGGGGGCTTGATAAAACGCAAAGGTCTTTTACAATGGACCGCCCGGCCGGCCGCCCCCGGCGGAGGCAAGGCGCCTGGTCAAAAAACGATCAAGCTGGTTTGCGAAGTTCTGGCAATCCTTTTTCCCGAAAACAGCCGGCCCGCCTGTTTCCACGCCGCTGCCCCTCAGGGTGTCCATGAAGTTGCGCATGGACAAGCGCTCGCCGATATTGGCCTTGGTGTAAAACTCCCCGCGCGGATCAAGGGCCTGGCCGCCCTTGTCGATCACCCGAGCGGCCAGGGGAATATCCGCGGTGACCACCAGATCACCGGGCAGAAGCCGAGCCACGATTTCACTGTCCGCCACATCGAGGCCACGGGAGACTAAAATCGTTTTCACATACCGGGATCTTGCCGTCGACATCCGACGATTGGCAACCAGATAAAGAGGAAGTCTTAATCGCTCGGCGGTGCGGGAGAGTATCTCCCTGATCGCTTGCGGGCAGGCATCGGCATCCACCCAGATTTGCAACGCAACCTCCTTTTTGGCCAGAAAATGAGCGTTCCGAAAAACACGGAACGCTCGACCGGATGATTGGCCCATATTGCCTGGGGAGGATCTTTCTGACAAGAAAAAAGAAAATAACCCGATGCGGCATCCAAGGAAGAACCGCCGTGATTCCGGCCCATTTGCCAAAGGAAGCCGGAATCACGGCAAGAGGAGGGTCTCAGTCGACCTTGGCAAAAGCCCGCTGGTTTGCCCCACACACAGGGCACTTTTCCGGAGGGGCGGCCCCTTCCACGGTATAGCCGCAAACCTCGCAGACATGATAGTCCTCGCCGGTCAATCCATCAAGGTTTTCAAGGGCTTTCCGGTACAGTTCGGCATGGATCTTTTCCGCCTCGTTGGCAAAACGGAAGGACTGTTCCGCCGCCTTGTTGCCTTCGGCAATGGCTGTCTCAATCATGTCCGGGTACATGGTCTTGAATTCATGGGTCTCGCCGGCAATTGCGGCTTTGAGGTTGGCCGCGGTGTCGGCGATGGCCTTCAAGGCTCGAAGATGGGCATGGGCATGCACGGTTTCCGCATGGGCCGCGGCGCGAAAAAGCTTTGCCACCTGTGTATGGCCTTCCTTTTCCGCCCTCTTGGCAAAGGCAAGGTACTTGCGGTTGGCCTGCGACTCGCCGGCAAAAGCTTCCCAAAGGTTTTTTTCGGTTTTACTCATTGATTGCCTCCTGATCAGAAGTAGAAATTCATTTCATAACTGTGTGTTAAAGATTAAATAAGAATAATTCTCAAAATGCAAGAATTTTTCTTTGCAAAAAAAAAGAATCATAGTAATAGGTAGAACTTCCGATCCACACGGGTTTGCAAGGGGCTTGTCTCGCAATATCTTCATCTTAGAATACCTTGACAGGGAATTGACATGAAAAAAAGAATCTTTCTGCCGGCTGAAGAGCGTATCAACCAATGGTACAATGTGATGCCCGACATCCCAAACGGCATGCGCCCCCCGCTCAACCCTGCCACCAAACAGCCGCTCACCCCCGACCTGATGGCGCCCATCTTTCCCATGGGCCTGCTGGAACAGGAGATGAGCGACAAGCGCTGGATCGATATCCCCGAGGAGATCCAGGATATCTGGTCGATCTGGCGGCCCTCCCCCCTGGTGCGCGCCAATTTCCTTGAGGAGAAGCTGGGCACCAGGGCCAGGATCTACTTCAAATACGAAGGCGTTTCCCCCTCGGGCAGCCACAAGACCAACAGCGCCGTGGTCCAGGCCTATTACAACAAACGGGAAGGCGTAAAGCGGCTGGCCACCGAAACCGGGGCCGGCCAGTGGGGCAGCGCCCTCTCCTTCGCCACCCATAAGTTCGGCCTTGAATGCAAGGTGTACATGGTCCGCGTCTCTTACGATCAAAAACCCTACCGCAAGTCGATGATGAACACCTATGGCGCCGAAATCGTGGCAAGCCCCAGCCCGGACACCCCCACCGGCCGCGCCATTCTGGAGAAGGATCCGAAAAATCCCGGCTCGTTGGGTATCGCCATCAGCGAAGCTCTTGAGGATGCGGTATCAAGAGAGGACACCAAGTACGCCCTTGGCTCGGTCCTGAACCATGTCTGCCTGCACCAGACCGTGATCGGTCTTGAGGCGAAGAAACAGCTGGCCATGATCGGCGAGACCCCGGATGTGGTCATCGGCTGCTGCGGCGGCGGCTCCAATTTTGCCGGCCTTGCCACCCCCTTCCTGCCCGACAAGCTGGAAGGCAAGAAGATCCGCCTGCTCGGAGTCGAGCCTGCCTCCTGCCCCACGCTGACCAAGGGCGTCTATGCCTATGATTTCGGCGATGTCTCGGCGCGCACCCCCTTGCTTTACATGTACACCCTGGGCCATGACTTCATGCCGCCGGGTATTCATGCCGGAGGGCTCAGGTATCACGGCATGTCTCCCATTGTCAGCGCCATGCTCCGGGAGAACCTGATGGAGGCAGTGGCCCTGCATCAGATGGAATGCTTTGAGGCGGGCGTGCTTTTCGCCCAGACCGAAGGCATCATCCCGGCTCCCGAGTCCTGCCACGCGATCCGGGCCGCCATCATCGAGGCCACGAAAGATCCCAAGGAACCGAAAACCATCCTCTTCAATCTTTCCGGCCATGGCCATCTTGACCTTTCCAGTTACGACAAGTTCTTCTCCGGCGATCTGCGCAACTTCGACTATCCGGCCGAGGCGGTGGAAGAGGCGAAGAAGCACCTGCCGAAGATCTGAGCCAGGCCTGTCCATGGCAATCCTGCGCGCCGCATCCCTGTTCCGGCAACTGAAGGGAATGCGGCGCGTTTTTTTTCTCGGCCTCGGCCTGTCTCTCGCCCTGCCCGCTTCGCCCATGGCCGGAGGCGGCCGCACCCTCGAATCCCTGGTGGAAAACGGCGGCATTCTCGTCAGCAGAAACGGCTCCACCCTGTACGAACACAACCCGGACAGCCAGTTCATCCCGGCCAGCGTTCTGAAAATCGGCACGGCCCTTGCCGGTATCCGGATCCTTGGCAAGGAGTATCGCTTCAGCACCCGGTTCTACCACAACCCGGACCACGATCTGTACATTCGTGGCCTGGCTGATCCCCTGCTGGTTTCCGAGGAAGTAGCCAAGATTGTCGCCATCCTCCGCGACCACGGCCTTTCCTCGATCCGCAACATCGTTGTCGACGAGACCGGCTGCCGGCTTGAAAACGGAACCGATGGCGCCACCAATACCCTCAATCCCTACGATGCCCAGAACAGTTGCCTGGCGGTGAACTTCAACACCATCCATCTCGTCAAGGGTGCGGACGGCAGTGTGCGCTCCGCCGAGGAGCAGACCCCTACCCTGCCGCTGATGCGGGAGCTGGCGCAGGGGCTGCCGCCCGGCATCCACCGGATCAACGCCACGGGCATCGGCAATCAGGGCCTGCGCCATGTCGGGGAGCTGTTCGCTGCCATGTGCAAACAACAGGGGGTGCCGGTGCGCGGCAAGATCATCCCCGCTCCGGTGCCGGAGGGGCTCAAGCCGTTCTACGAGCACATCTCCGGCAAGAACCTGGACGAGGTGCTGACCGGGCTGCTCAAGTATTCCAACAATTTCATCGCCAACCAGCTTTTCCTGGCCATGGGCGCAAAGCAATACGGCTGGCCAGCCACCTGGGACAAGGGCCGGCGGGCCGTGACCACTTTTTACCGCAACGAACTGGGGCTTTCGGAAAAGGATATCGTGACCAGCGAAGGCTCGGGCCTCTCCCGGCGGAACCGGGTGACGCCCAGGGCGATGCTCGCCATCCTCGAAGCGTTCAAGCCCCATGCCGGGCTGCTCCCCTTTGAGAACGACTGCCTGCGCAAGTCCGGCACCATGACCGGGGTGTACGGGTATGGAGGATATTTTGCCGGAGAGCGCGGACTGGACAGCTTCGTCCTTCTGCTCAACCAGCCGAAAAATACCAGGGATCAGGTGCTGGAGCTGCTTGGTGCCATGCACGAGGCAAAGGGGAATCGGAAGAACTGAAACATCCCGACGCCTGATTTGTTGATTAAAGAAACCGTTTTTTTTTCTTTTCTGATAAAAGCCTTGCCATTCACGATTCGGCTTGAGAAATCGGCAGAAAAACGTTAGGTCTGACTATCTGTCAGTAATTATATATCATTTTGATTGTGAAATTTCATGGCGGCCAAAGGTAATGGACAGCAGAAGTTCAAGAATAAAATCCATGCCGAACCGAACGACGACCGGGCATTGAATCGTTGAAGATAATTCCGTTGGAGGATTAGGTTATGCTGATTACTCGATTAAAGCTGAGAAACTGGCGGAACTTTTCCCATATCGATGTGCAATTAAGGGAAACGGTCTATCTCATTGGCCCGAATGCCTCCGGCAAGTCCAATCTCCTTGATGCAATCCGGTTTTTGCGAGATGTGGCGACACCGCGAGGGGGTGGCCTGCAAACGGCAATTGCTGACCGTCATGGTATGTCCAAGTTGAGAAGTCTTGTTGCGCGAACAAAGCCAGAGGTGGAAATTTGTATTGAGCTTGCTGAAGATGAGGACAGAGAAACTCCGTTGTGGAAGTACGAACTAGCATTTACTGCCGAAACATCAGGCCATCGCCGAAACATTATCACCCGTGAATTTGTATGGCATCGAGACAAAGGGCAACTGCTTAACCGCCCTAATCCAAAAGACAAACAGGACAAGGAGCTGTTAACCCAAACAGCGCTCGAAAACACGCTCACCAATAGTGAGTTTCGGGAAATTGCGAAATTCCTCGACGCTACAACCTACATGCATCTCGTGCCGCAACTATTGCGTCATCCTGAACTGTCTGCACCCAGCGCGCCTGACACCGACCCCTTTGGACAAAGGTTTCTTGAGCGGGTTGCCAAAGCAAGCGAAAAAACCCGCGAAATCTATTTAAAAAAAATGGAAGATGCCTTGAATCTGGCTGTGCCCCAACTTAAGGAACTGAAGATGGTGCGCGATGAAATGGGGCGTCCTCACTTAGAAGCTATATATAAACATTGGCGACCACGTGGAGCGCGGCAACGGGAAGATCAGTTTTCTGACGGGACTCTTCGCCTCATAGGATTGCTCTGGTGCTTGCTTGAGGGACATTCGCCCCTTCTTCTTGAAGAACCAGAGCTGTCATTAAATGACGCAATTGTCGAGCGAATACCAGCTCTTATTGACAGATTGCAACGAAAACGCTTGCAGCAGGTTTTCATGTCCACACACAGTTACGCATTGCTCGGCAATCCAGGAATTGACGGTCGGAATGTCCTGATTCTTGAGCCGGACGCAGAGGGAACCCATGTCCGGGGAATTTCTGAGGATGAAACTATTTTACTGAAGTCTGGTTTGTCGATTGCAGAAGTATTGCTTCCAAAAACCCGGCCGGAGTCGGCTGAAAAAATCACTTTAAACTGAGCCAACCATGGCTGATTTCTACATTGCAACCGAAGACCGCCTCAGTGAAACACTGGCCGAATATATTGTCCTTGCGACCGGTCATGTCGTTGCCGCGAAGATACCAAAGGACCGACGGAGACATGGCGGCTTCGGCTACCTTAAGACAAGACTGCCGGATTTCATCGAATCGTGTCGTGGAGGGTTGAGCTTCCTTTTGTTGGCCGATCTGGACACCAGCCCCTGCCCTCCTAATCTTTTGAAAAACTGGTTTGGGGGTGCTCACAAGCCGAAGAATCTATTGCTGCGTGTTGCGGTTAGGGAAGTGGAGGCATGGGTACTTGCAGATCGACTCCGGTTTGCTAACTGGTTGGGGATCGCAGAAACGGAGGTGCCAGTTGATCCTGAATCCTGCCGTGATCCAAAGGCTGATCTCCTGAATTTGGTAGCAAAATCCAAAAAACGCGCTTTAAAGGAAGGCTTACTTCCCAAAAAAGGTGCTCCAACTCCCGTCGGATTGGAATACAATGATTTGCTGTGCGACTTCGTTGAAACTGAATGGCGCTTGGATGAGGCGTTAAAGGCTGCACCCAGCCTGGCACGAGCAATTCTAAGGTTGCGGGAATTTCAATAGACTACCAATGCCCCCACTCCGCATCAACTTTCCCCACGAAGCCCCTTGTCAGCCTGTCCGTAGTGTTAGGCAGCAATTACAGGCTCAACGGCGCAAAATGCAATCAGAGTCCGGCATTTTGATTTATTCCATCAACGCACTTCAGGTAATCCTGTTTACTGAGATCAACCCAGGGACAACGGCTGAACTGCTGTTGCATCGCTTGCTCTTACTGGACGGTTTCATGGGAATTGCGAATCATAGCGCACCCTGATTACGTCTTTGCTGATACAAATATCGTGAATGCCGACCCAAGTCGTTTTGTTTTTGGTTTGATTTATCGCTTCAACCGGTCCTTGGGATACCTTGCCAAATTTAACAATGTCATTCAGCTCGAAGCAAAAATCCGCCTCCATGTCCATTGGCGAGAACACCACGTATTCATCAGGGCCTTTTCTGCCGAACAGGTAGCGCGGTGATTCATCTGGCGGAAAGATCGATTCAATTGTGACTTTCATCTTTCTCCTTTTTTTCTTATTGATGGCAAGGATAACCGGCATCTTCAACCGTCCGGTCGATGCGCTGGTTGATTCCCACATAATGCGATCCTATGTGATAGGGCATGGGAAGTCAAAAGAAAACATCCCCCTATTCCCGCTCCAGCCTCACCATGGTTTCCTGATGACCGGTCTGCGGGAACATGTCCACCAGGCGGACTTCGGCCAGACGGTGGCCGGCCTGGATAAGCCCGGTCAGATCGCGGGCCAGGGTGGCGGGATCGCAGGAGATGTGGATGATCTGCTTTGCCTCAAGATCGGGCAGCAGGGGAATCAGTTCGGCGCAACCGGAACGGGGCGGGTCGAGGAGGAGGCAGTCAAAGGTGGCCTTTTCGACCAGCAACCGTCTGGCCGCCCTGGCGGCGCTTTCCTGGCTGAAACGGCAGCGGTCGGCAAGACCGGCTGCCTCGGCGTTGCGCACACCGCTGCGGATGGTGGAGCGTTGCATGTCCATGCCGGTCACCTGCCAGCCCCGCATGGCCAGGGGCAGGGAGAAGTTGCCCATGCCGCAAAAGAGATCCAGGGCCTTGGCGGGTTGCATCTTGCCTGTCCACTCCAGCAACAGCTTGATACAGTTTTCGTTCTGCCCGAGATTGACCTGGCAGAATCCCCCCGGCTCCAGGCCCAGGGTCAAGGGCCGGCCGCACAGCTCTTCAGGCAGGGAAAACTCCACCAAGAGCCCGCTTAAGGGAATCTCGCCCGTGTCGTTGAAGCACGGCCCCTTGGCCTGGCCTTCCACGTTGAAGATCACCGCCTCAAGCAAGGGCAACGCCTGACAGAGAAGCCGGGCTGCCTGGTGATCTCCAGGCCTGGTTTTTCTGGTGTAGTGGATGAGGAGGATGATCGAGTTGTGACCGGGGTTTTCGAGCAACTCGATGGCCGAGGCCATGGGCAGGAGGGTTTGAAACGGTCTGGAGGCGGAGAGCGCGGCCAGCACCGCGTTGATACCATCCCCGGCCAGGGGACAGCGGGAAACAGGGGTCAGCCTGTGGCTCTGGCGACCGAAATACCCCAGCCTCCCCTGCGCCACCTGCAATCTGATCCGTTGCCGGTAGCCAAAGGGTTTGGGCGAGGCCAGGGGGGCTCCCAAAAGAGAGGCAAGTTCCTCCTTCCGGCACAACCCTGCCCGGCAGAGCGTTTCCCCGAGAACCCCGTTTTTCAGGCGCAACTGTTCCTCGTAGGTGGCGTGTTGAAAATCGCAGCCGCCGCAGGTGTTGTAGACTGGGCAGACCGGGGGTATCCGCTGGGCCGAGGACTCAAGCACCTCCAAGAGATCTGCTTCCTGGTACTGCTTGTGCCGGCGGCGCAGGCGAACCCGCACCACCTCCCCAGGCAGCACACGCGGCACCATGACCACCTGGCCATCGGGCAAACGGCCCAGGCCGAGGCCGCCTTTGATTATTTTGTCAACCGTGAGTTCCACGGGTTTGCTCACCGGCGGCTCCGCATGGTTTTTCTATCTTCTTTTGCGTACCCAAAAGAAGAAACAGGAAAATGATTGGTGTCCGGATAAAAAATGCCGGTCACAGGGCCAGAGCCCCATACCGGCATTTCGAGGGCAATCCTCCCCGTCACAACCTAATATTTCTTGTCAGCATAGGCAAGCCAACCGCCTGCTTCCACGAGTTTTTTGTCAAACTCGTTCATCCGGAAAGGGATGGTCAGCGTTTTTGCGCCTGAGGCGATAAGGGTGCAGGCAGCCAGGTCAACCGCTACCTCCACCTCCCTGCCCAGGTTGAAAATCGCCTCGATGTCCGCCTTGGGCAGTTCGATGGCCAGCATGCCGCAGTTGTACATGTTCTGCCGGAAGATCCTGGCAAAACTTTCGGCAATGACCACATTGATGTCGTTGACCTCGAACACCCAGACCGCATGCTCGCGGGAGGAGCCGCAGCCGAAGTTGGCCCGGGTGACGATGACCCCTTTTTCCGCCACATCCACGGAAGGATCAAAGCCGCCCAGCTTAAGATCCTCCAGGATGTAAGGCTGCAAAGCCATCTTGGTGTTTTCGGTCAGGTATTTGGCCGGAATAATTTCATCGGTATTGATGTCGCTTCTATCAAGAAACAGCACTTTGCCGCCGAACTCTTTCATGTGATTCACTCCTTTTTACGGTTCGCTCTGATTCGTTCAACTTAGAGGAGTTTCCGCGGATCGGTGATATGGCCCGTCACCGCGGTGGCCGCGGCGGTCAGCGGGCTCATCAGATGCACGATACCACCCTTGCCCATCCGGCCGTTGAAGTTGCGGTTGGTGGTGGAGGCACAGATCTCGCCTTCGGCCAGAACGCCGTTGCTCATGCCCAGGCAGGCACCGCAGGTCGGGTTGGTGACGCAGAAGCCGGCATCCATGAAGATCTTGATGATGCCCTCTTCCAGGGCTTGATCGTAGACCTTGGGGGTGGCGGGGGAAAGGATGCCCCGCAGATTCTCGGCGATCTTTCTGCCCTTGAGAATCCTGGCCGCCGCCCGCAGGTCTTCGATGCGGCCGTTGGTGCAGGAGCCCATGTAGACCTGATCGACGGGCTTGCCTTCCATGTCGGTCACGCTTTTCACCTCGTCGGGCTTATAGCCGTAAGTGACCTGCGGGGCCAGACCGGAAACGTCGAAGGTCAGCTCCTTGGCATAAACCGCGTCGCCGTCCGAGTGCCATTTGGCAAAATCAGCCACCGCCACCTCGATGGACTCGTACTCATCCTTGATAAACGGCCAGAGGTATTCGGCGGTCACCCGGTCGGGCAGGCAGATGCCGCAGGTGCCTCCGGCCTCGATGGCCATGTTGCAGAGGGTCATGCGCGCCTCCATGCTCATGGCGTCAACCACCGGCCCGACAAATTCCATGACCTTGTCCGTGGCGCCGTTCACCGTCACCTCCTTGATGATGTGGAGGATAACGTCCTTGGCGGAAACGCCGTCCTGCAGGCTGCCGGTGATGGTGAACCTGATGGTTTCCGGCTTTCTGAAGGAGCACACCCCCTTCAGGATGCCGACTTCGAGATCAGTGGTGCCGATGCCGGCGGCAAAGGCGCCGAAGGCGCCGTGGGTGCAGGTATGGGAGTCGCCCATGATCACGGTGTAGCCGGGGCGGATAAAGCCCTTTTCCGGGAAGAGGGCATGACAGACGCCGTTAAAGCCGATGTCGAAAAAATCATGGATCTTGTGGCGTCGGGCCCAGTCCCGAAGGATCTTGGCCTGGGTGGCGGTTTTGGAATCCTTGGAAGGGGTGACATGGTCGATAACGACCTTGACCTTGCTGGTATCGAAAACCCTGTCCATGCCGCGGGCCTCGAGATCGGTGATGGCAATGGGCGTGGTGATTTCATGGCACATCACCACGTCGATATCGAGAATGACATTTTCAGGGGTCGGAGTGTCACGCAAATGCGCTGCAAAAATCTTTTCCGCTATGGTTTTACCCATTGTTCATGAGCCTCCGTGCATGCAATTGAGGTGGAGAGTAAAGTATCGACCGTGAATCAGACTTTTTACCATATCCATGTGGTCATTGGCCACGACAAATAACAGGGGTTCCGGCAAAAAAACAAGGAGGCAAAGCCCTGAATCCCGGCGGATACAAAGAAAATTTTGACGAAAATGCGTTTGACCGCAGCCTTTTTGCTGTATATCATAAATTTTGAAAAATAACATGAAGATAGCCCGGCTTCCTCTTCCGGGGCAATGCTTCCTGTTTCCTTTCCTTGAACTCAACAGCGACAAGGCTTCATGGCAAAGACTAAGAAGAAAGCAGCAAAATCCCTCAAGCCGCAGGCCATGCAGAGCCAGCAGAAGATCATCGATGCTGTTTTCGAGATATCCCGATGTGAATTCGGCGCGGTTTCCCCACGATTGGCAAACCTGTTCAAAGATGTGGAAGATCTCTATGCAGGCCGCTGGCCGAGCCATGAGGCCTGCGGGGTGACCTACCACAGCTTCGAGCACGCCCTGGACGTCGCCCTGGCTGTTGCGCGCATGATTTCCGGCTGGAACAGAATCGAAACAGACCGGACCTTTTCCGAGGATCACTTCCATCTCGGCATGGCCGCCGCTCTTTTCCACGATGCCGGCTACATCAAGGACAAGGGCGATCACCAGGGCATGGGCGGCAAATTCACCCTGGTGCACGTCAACAGGAGCATGGAGATCGCCCGTGGCTATCTGCGCAGATATCAGTGGCAGCCGGCCGAGGTGGAGGCGGTGGCCGGGATCATCTCCATCACCGACTATTCGGCGGCCCCGGAAGTGGAGACCCTCTTTGCCGACCCCGCCCTGAAGACCCTGGCCCGCATGGTGGCAACCGCCGACCTCGTCGCCCAGATGGCCGACAACAACTATATTCAGCGCATCGACGACCTCTTTGCCGAATTCAAGGAGGTCTATGAGTTCGAGGAGACCGAAACCCTGGTGAAGAAAGGAACCAAGGTCTACCGGACCGTGCAGGAAATCAAGGATGGCACCATCTCCTTTTATGAGCATTTTGTGGTGCCGACCCTGCGCAAGCACGGGCGCATGGACCGCTATCTCACCAATTTCTTCGCCGACGGCCGCAACCCCTACCAGGAAAACATCACCGCCAACCTCTCCTTCCACCTCATGGATATCCGCTCCCAGTGGCGGCGCATCGGCGACATTCTCGAAGACCTTGGCCTTGCCTCCCCGGAACAGATCCAACGGGCCCTCAACCGCCAGCAGAAACTCAGCGCCGGCAAGAAGAACACCAGCCAGAATTTCAATGTGCAGCTCCGCGAACAGCTCCTCCCCTGGTTTACCGCCCGCTCCCAGGAAGGACGCTGTCTGGGCGACATTCTCATGGAGATGGAAGCGGTGAGCCCCAAGTCGCTGGCCAAGGGGCTGCTTGCCCAGATGCTGCCCGATTCCCTCTACGAATCCCTTTCCGCCAAGGAGCTTCATTTTCTTTTACAGACCGCGATCCTGCTGCAGAATATCTGCAAAGGGCCCTGGATACTCGGGGTGGTCATGGAGATGGCCAACGAGGTGCTGGATTGCGAGGCCAGCTCCATCCTCATCGCCGATCTTGAGGATAAGGAGATGCTGGTCGCTCTGCCCACCGGTCCGAAAAAAAACGTGGTCTACGGCCGGGGGATCGCCATGGACAAGGGCCTTTCCGGCTGGGTGTACCGGAACGGCAAGCCGGCCACCGTGAGCAATGTCGCCCGGGATGAACGTTTTGACAGCGGCATGGACAAGGACATCGGCTTTGTCACCCGCTCGATCCTCGCCGTGCCGCTCCATGTTAACGGCGAGTGCATCGGCGCCCTGGAGGTCTTGAACAAGAGCGATGACAACTTCACCCGGCACGACATGAATGTCCTGTCCATCCTCGCGAATATGCTTGCCAACGTGATGGTTGGCGTATTATGCATACAGGGGACCCACTGATCGCCCCCTTCTTTGGCAGGTCGCGCCTCCGCCGGCAAGCCGCAAGCAACGGAAATCCCCATGAGAAGCCTAGCCATAGCCTGCTCCATCCTGCTGTTCACCGCCTTTGCCGCCGTTGCCGGCCAGGGCATCAGCATAGACGGCAAGGTCAAGTACAAGCCCGGGTTCCGCCGATTCGATTATGTTTCAGACAAGGCGCGGGATGGCGGAAATCTCGTTCTGCACGACCTGGGCAGCTTTGACAAGCTCAATCCCTACACGCTGAAAGGCACCCCGCCGACCGGGCTTGACGAGTTCGTTTTCGAGACACTGGCCGTGCCCAGCCTTGATGAACCCTTTGCCGCCTACGGCCTGATCGCCAAGGATATCGAAGTGGCCCCGGACAGGCTGTCGGTGACCTTCACCATCCATGAAAAGGCCTGTTTTTCAGACGGCTCCCCCATCACGCCGGAGGATGTGAAATTTTCCCTGGAAACCTTGAAGAGCGACCTGGCAAGCCCCTCCTACCAGATCTATTTTCAGGATATCACCTCCGCGGAGATTCTCGACCGGCGCAGGATCCGTTTCAACTTTTCCCAGCGCAACCGGGAACTGCACATGATTGCAAGCCAGCTGCCGGTGTTTTCCAAAAAGTTTTATCAGGCCCATCCCTTCAACACCCCGAGCATGACGCCGCCGATTGCCTCCGGACCCTATCTGGTCAAGGAGGTCATCCCCGGCAAGGCCATCACCTATGCCAAAAATCCCCGGTACTGGGGCAAGGATCTCAATGTCCGCAAAGGCATGTTCAACTTCGAGACCATCACCTACAAATATTTCAAGGATCAGCTTGTGGCGGTGGAGGCCTTCAAGGCCGGCGAATTCGATTTCATGTACATCAACATCGCCAAGCAGTGGGCCCGCGATCTCGACGGCCCGCGCTTCGCCTCCGGAGAACTGCGCAAGGAAACCATGGCGCACAGGAACAACGCCGGCATGCAGGGGTTTGTCTTCAATATCAGAAAGCCCGTTTTCCAGGACCGCAGAGTGCGCCAGGCCATCGGCATGGCCTTTGACTTCGAATGGACCAATTCCACCCTGTTTTTCGACCAGTACACCCGCTGCGACAGTTTCTTCAGCAACTCGCCGATGGCTGCGCAGGGGCTGCCGACAGGCCTTGAGCTGAGCTATCTGGAACCTTTTCGCGGCCGGCTTCCCGACGAGGTGTTCACCACGCCGCCCGCCCCGGTGAGCACGGCGCCCCCCGCCAGCCTGCGGAACAATCTCAAACAGGCCAAGGCGATACTCGCCGAGGCAGGCTGGACCATCAGGAACGGGGTGTTGACCAATGCCCTGGGCCAGCCCCTGGAATTTGAAATACTTCTGGTTTCCCCCTCCTTTGAGCGGGTGATGGAGCCCTATATCAACAATCTGAAGAAACTTGGCATCAACGCCCATTCAAGGATCATCGACCCGGCCCTCTACATTCGCCGCCTGGACACCTTTGATTTCGACATGACGGTCAATGTCTTCGGCCAGTCGCAGTCGCCGGGCAACGAACAGCGGAACTACTGGCATTCCGCCGCGGCGGACCGGCAGGGCTCCCGCAACCTCATCGGCGTCAAGGATCCGGCGGTCGATTTCCTGGTGGAAAAGGTCATTTACGCCCAAACCCAGGAAGAGCTGATCGCGGCCTGTCGGGCCCTGGATCGGGTTCTCTGGTACGGGTACTATGTGGTGCCCAACTGGTATCTCGCCTATCACCGGATCGCCTTCCGCGATATCTTTGCCCGCCCGGAGACCCTGCCCCTCTACTACTCCCCCTACCAGGCCCTTTTGACCTGGTGGATGAAGCCTGTCGCCGGGAAGCAGGGGGCGAGGCGCTGACCTGCCATTGTGAAAACAGCCGGAAACCGACCGCAACCGCCATGAATCCGCATGCCATCATAATCTTCTGGCTCCTTCTTGCCTTGCCGCCGCAGATCCTTTCGCCCTCTCCCTGCCGGGCCGAAGAAACGCCGGGCAGGACCCTCACCATTCCCGGCACAGGAGACAGCCAATCCCTGCTGCGCAATCTCGCCGGCCATTTCATGCGTTTCCATCCGGGCATAACCGTCGAGATCCCGGACAGCACCGGCAGCGGCGGCGGCATCCATGCCGTGCTGCACAAGGAATACGAACTTGCCAGGGTAGCCAGGCCATTGAGGGGGAAGGAAACGGCCTTTCCCCTCAAACACCGCCCCTTTGCCCTTTCTCCCGTTGTTTTCGTGACGCATCCCAGTGTCGGCGCCGTGAAGAGTCTGAGCCCGGAGCAGGTCGTGGCCATTTACTCCGGTCGGCTCAAGGATTGGCGGGATCTGGGCGGCAGCGGAAAGATCTACGTCATGAACCGGGAGGAGGGAGACTCTTCCCGGTCGATCCTGGAGAGCGCGATCCCGGGCTTTCGGGACATCCCCGAGTTTGCCGGGGAAAAAATATACTCCACCCCCGACGCCGTGCATACCCTGCTTACCTATGCCAACACCATCGGCTACCTGCCGCTGCCCATGGCCAAGGGACAACCGCTCCACGTGCTGCGCTTCGACGGCATCGCCCCGGACGAAGCCAATATCCGAAATAAAAAATATCCGCTGGTCATCACCTTCGCCATGGTATGGCAGGAGCCGCTCTCCGGGCTTGCCCGCGATTTTCTGCAGTTTCTCCATGGCCCGGCGGCAAAAAAAATAATTATTGAAAACGGGGCGATTCCCGTCGAGTGAATCCCGGAAAGCCATGCGTTTCCCCATCGGCAAGAAAATCTTCATAAGTCACCTCGCCCTGGTGAGCATCGCCACCGCGCTGCTTTCCCTTGCCAGCTATTTTTTCATGGCGCGGCTGTTCAACGATTCGCAAAACGAACAGATGCGGATTCTTGCCTCAACCACGGCAAGCGCCGTGGCCGGCAGGGTGGAAAAGCATGCCGACCTGCTCAAGGAGATCGCCGAAGCGCCCGAGGTCCGGCGCTACGCGGAAAAGTATCAGGAACTGTTTCTCGCCAAACATCTGGCCCGCCACAAGGACCAATTCTCCTATCTCAGCTATGTGGACGAACAGGGGCATGAGGAGGTCAGCTCCCTTGGGGGCGAACTCTTCTCCGTGCTGCGGGACCACTCCACCTCGCGCATTTTCCAGGAATCCCTTGCCGCGCCGAACCGGACACACCTTGCCGGCGTGGTTTTCGAGCCGGTCCTGCAACGCCATGTCGTACGGTTTTCCTATGTCAACCAGGGGTATTTCGGCGATCGGTTCCAGGGGATGATTCTGGCCCATGCCGATCTCGAAGCCTTTGTCGGTCCGTGCGGAAACTGCTCCATGCAGAAAAAAGGAACCTGCATCGTGGTTGATCAGGATGGCACCATCCTCACCGACCTCGGAGGGAAAGAAGCCGCCCCTTCACTCACCCTGGCCGATACAGACATCGCATCCCTGCTCGCCGCGGCCGAAAGGAATGATCCTTCCCCGCCGCGGCAGGGCGTTTTTCAGGGGGTTGAATCGGTTTTCACCCTTGCTCCGGTGGAAAACACCACCTGGAGCGTGCTCTTCGTGCTGCCCCTGGCGGATTATACCGCGGTGCCGCGGCTCATCCGCAATCTTTCCCTTCTCATCCTTTCGGGCCTTGTCATTCTGGCCAGCATTTCCACCTACTTCATCACCCAGGGCATCACCACCCCCATACACAAGCTGGTCATGGCCAGCGAGGCCATGGCCAAGGGCATTTTCGACCAGAAGGTCGAGGCGGAAAACGATGAAATCGGTGATCTTGCCCTCTCCTTCAACAGCATGGCCGAAAAACTCAACAACTCGATAAACCGGGAAAAGCAACTGCTCGCGGCGGAGGCCTCGGCCCGACTTGCCGCCGAACTTGCCGATCAGCATAAAACAGAGTTTCTCTCCAGGATGAGCCATGAATTCAGAACCCCGCTCAGCATCGTCATCGGCATGGCGGAACTGCTGCTGCACGGCGGGCTCGATGAAAAGGAGCGGGAAAACGCTCTCTCCATTCAGGAAGCCGGCAGAGATCTGCTGAACCTCATTGACGGCATCCTGGATTTTTCAAGACTCGAAAACGGCACCATGCAACTCAGCAAGGCCCCGTTCGATCTGTACCGGATGCTGGAGAAACTGAAATTGAAATATCTGCCCGCCGCCCGGCACAAAGGCCTTGACCTCTATTACATAGAGCCTGTCGCGGTGCCGCGCATGGTATATGGCGATGTGAGCCGGATCTTTCAGATTTTTGAAAATCTGCTCGACAACGCCATCAAATTCACCGAGCAGGGCGAGGTGGTGATCCGCATACGCCCTCTCGGCTTTTTCTCAAGCGACAATGGCGCCCAGATCATCCAGCTCCGCTTCGAGGTCACCGACACAGGCTGCGGCATTCCCCTGGACCAGCAATCCGCCATGTTTGAATCCTTCAGGCAGATGGGGCCATACAGCACCAGGAAGATGCGCGGCCTCGGCCTTGGCCTGAGCCTGGCCCGGCACCTTGCCGATCTGATGGATGGCAGCCTCGGCATGAAGAGTGATCCCGGCAAGGGCAGCACCTTTTTCGTGGATCTGAAACTGCCCGTTGTCCTTGAGGGTGCGGGTGAGCTCTTCCCGCAAACCGGCCAGGGGAGTCCCGAGGAAACAGGAAACTCCGCCTGCCCCTTGAAAAAACTGCGGGTGCTCGTGGTCGAGGACAACCCGATCAATCAAAAATTTCTGCGGCTGATGCTCCAGATCCTTGGCCATCAGGTCATCATGGTGGCCGACGGCAAGGAAGCGGTGGCCGCCTTCAAGAGCGAGGCCGTGGACCTGATCCTCATGGATGTGCAGATGCCCGGGATGAACGGCTTTGAAGCGACCGGGCTCATCCGCGAGATCGAAGCGGCGGAAGGCCGCCATGTGCCGATCATTGCCGTGACTGCCCATGCCCTGCCCGGCTACAGGGAAAAGTGCCTGAAAGCCGGCATGGACAGCTATCTGGCCAAACCCTTCCGGATGCATGATCTCTGCGCGGCCATCAGGGAATCGGTTGCCTGAGGCGGCAAAATCCTTTTCCGGGATATTCCTCTTGACGCCCTGCCCCATTCCCTGCTAGTCAATGACTGAACTGTTGAGGCCCTTTTCCCCTCTGCTTGGTCGTCTCGTGCCCGTGTGGCGCCGAGGCTTTTACGGGACCGTCAATTCTCATTACCCAAGGCGATCATGGCCGCATACATCCTCCGCCGCATCCTCCTGATGATTCCCACCATTTTCGGGATCATGCTTGTCACCTTCACCGTGACCCAGTTCGTCCCGGGCGGGCCGGTGGAGAGGATGCTTGCCCAGTTGCAGGGCCACGACCGGGCCGGCGGCGAAGTCCGCCAGAGCAGGAGCGCCGATCTTTATCAGGGCGACAAAGGCCTTGACGAGGAACGGATCGCCAAGCTCAGGGAGCTGTACGGCTTTGACAGGCCGCCGGTGGAACGCTTTCTGTCCATGGTGAAGAACTATCTGGTCTTTGATTTCGGCCAGAGCTATTACCACCACAACAGCGTGGTTTCCCTGGTGGTTTCGAAGCTGCCCGTTTCCATGTCGCTTGGCCTCTGGTCCTTTCTCATCGTCTACGGCACCTGCATTCCCTTGGGGATCGCCAAGGCGGTCCGGGACGGCTCGCGCTTCGACGTCATCACCAGCTCCGCCATTCTGGTCGGCTACGCCATCCCGGGCTTTGTTCTGGCCATCGTCCTCATCGTTCTCTTCGGCGGCGGCAGCTTCTGGAACATCTTTCCCCTGCGCGGCCTCGTTTCCGACAACTGGGCCGAGATGAGCCTTGTCGCCAAGGTACTGGACTATCTCTGGCACATGGTCCTGCCCATCGTCTCCAGCACGGTGGGCAGCCTGGCGGTGATGACCCTGCTGACCAAGAACAGCTTCCTGGAGGAGATCAGAAAGCAGTATGTGCTCACCGCCCGGGCCAAGGGCTTAAGCGAAAACCGGGTCCTCTACCGCCATGTCTTCCGCAACGCCATCATCCCCATCATCACCGGCTTTCCCGGCTCCTTCATCACCGCCTTCTTCACCGGCAGCCTGCTCATCGAAACCATCTTCTCCCTGGACGGCATGGGCCTGCTTGCCTATGAATCCATCCTGAACCGCGACTATCCCGTGGTTCTGGGCACCCTCTACTTCTTTACCATCATCGGTCTCGTCTCCCGTCTGCTCTCCGACCTCAGCTATGTGGTCGTGGATCCGCGGATCACCTTTGAAAGCGTGGAAAACCAATAGCCATGGCAGAAGCGAGAGAAAAACTGTCCTCCCGTCGCTGGCGCCGCTTCAAGAAAAACAGGCGCGGCTACTACAGCCTGATTCTTTTTTCCATCTGCTTTCTGTTAAGCCTCTGCGCCGAGGTGCTCAGCAACGACAAACCATTTCTCGTCTACTACCAAGGCGGCTTCTATGTTCCGCTCTTCAGGGAGTACCCGGAAACCACCTTTGGCGGCGATTTTGAAACAGCCACCGACTACCGGGACCCCTACATCCTGGAAAAGTTGAGCAGCGGCGGCAACAGGGCCTTTTTCCCCATCAACCCCCACAGCTACTCCTCCATCAACCTCAGGCTCGACCAGCCGGTGCCATCGGCCCCTGACGCGGATAACTATCTGGGCACCGACGACCGGGGCCGGGATGTGCTGGCCCGCCTCATTTACGGATTCAGGCTTTCCGTCCTCTTCGCCTTCGTCCTCACCTTTCTCGGCACCCTGATCGGCATCATCACCGGCGCCGTCCAGGGATACCTGGGCGGCAGAACCGATCTTTTCATGCAGCGTTTCATCGAGATCTGGAGCGCCATGCCCGAGTTGTATCTGCTCATCATCTTCGCCTCGATCTTCAAGCCCAGCGTGCTCCTTTTGCTGGTCCTCCTTTCCATCTTCGGCTGGATGGGCTTGTCCGACTATGTGCGCGCCGAGTTCCTCAAGGGACGCAATCTCGATTATGTCCGGGCCGCCAAGGCACTCGGCGTCGGCAACCTCACCATCATGTTCCGGCATCTGCTGCCCAACGGCATGACCCCGGTCATCACCTTTCTGCCCTTCCGGATGAGCGGCTCGATCCTGGCCCTCACCAGTCTCGACTTCCTCGGCCTTGGCGTGCCGCCGCCCACCCCGAGCCTGGGGGAACTGCTGGCCCAGGGCAAAAACAACATCGAGGCCTGGTGGCTTTCCTTGAGCACCTTTGCGGTGCTGGTCGGCACCCTGGTGCTGTTGATCTTCATCGGCGAGGCCTTGCGGGAAACCTTTGACCCGCGCAAGGGGTAACCGCCTGTGCAACCGGAATCTTCCCTTTTCCACGGCCGCAAACGGGGTCTGCCATGCTGCTTGAAGTAAAGAATCTCACCACCGGCTTTTATTCGGATCAGGGCTTTGCCCCTGTCCTCGCCCAGGTTTCCCTCAGCATCGACCAGGGGCAGACCGTGGCCCTGGTCGGCGAGTCCGGCTCGGGAAAATCGGTGACCGCCCTCTCCATCCTCCGCCTGCTTGAAAAGGATATCGCCGCCATCGAGGGCGAAGTGCTTTTTGAAGGGGAAAATCTGGTCCGGGCCGAGGAGGAACGCCTTCGAAAGATCAGAGGCAACCGTATCGCCATGATCTTTCAGGAGCCCATGACCTCGCTGAACCCGGTGTACACCATCGGCGACCAGCTCATGGAACCCCTGCTGGTGCACCAGGGCCTGGGCAGGGAGGAGGCCCGCGAAAAGGCGGCGGCCCTGCTTGTCCGTTGCGGAATTTCCGATCCTGCCGAGCGGCTGGCCAGCTTCCCGCACCAGCTTTCCGGCGGACAAAGGCAGCGGGTGATGATCGCCATGGCCCTGGCCTGCCAGCCAAGCCTGCTCATCGCCGACGAGCCGACCACCGCCCTGGACGTGACCATCCAGGCGCAGATCCTCGCCCTGATCAAGGAAATCCAGCAGGAACTGGGCATGGCCCTGCTTCTCATCACCCACGATCTCAACATGGTGGGAAAAATCGCCGATTACGTCCACATCATGCACCAGGGCAGAATCGTCGAACATGGCCCGACCCCGGTGGTCTTTGCCAGGCCGAGCCACGACTACACCAAACATCTGCTCGGCTCGGTGCCCCACGGAGCGCCGGCCCCCAAGGAAAACCTGCCTGTTTTGCTTTCAGCCAGAAACGTCTCCTGCCATTTTCCGCTGAAAGCCGGTTTTCTAAGAAGAACCGTCAACGTCATCAAGGCGGTGGATGAGGTCTCCTTCACCATCCGGCAGGGAACCACCTTCGGGGTGGTGGGCGAATCCGGTTCCGGCAAGAGCACCCTGGGCATGTGCATCCTGAAGCTGGTGAACGGCAGCGGCGAGATCATCTATCAGGACCGGAATCTGCTCAAGATTTCAAACCGGCAGTGGCGGCCGCTTCGCAAGGAATTGCAGGTGGTGTTCCAGGATCCCTTCTCCTCGCTTTCGCCCCGCCTGAACGTGGGCCAGATCGTGGGCGAAGGCCTGGGCGTACACGGCATTGGCGCGAGACGGGAGAGAAGACGGCTGGTGGAGGAGGCGTTGGCCGAGGTCGGCCTTGCCCCGGAGATGGCGGAACGTTATCCCCATGAATTTTCCGGCGGCCAAAGGCAGCGCATCGCCATCGCCAGGGCGGTGATTTTAAAGCCCCGCTTCCTGGTGCTGGACGAACCGACCAGTGCTCTGGACATGACCATCCAGGCCCAGGTGATCGAACTGCTGAAGACCCTGCAGGATCGCTACGGGATCACCTACTTCTTCATCTCCCATGACCTGCGGGTGGTCAAGGCCCTGGCCGACGACGTGGCGGTGATGCAGGCGGGACGGGTGGTGGAGAGCGGGCCGGCGGCGAAAATCTTTACCAGCCCGGAGCATCCCTACACGAAAAAACTGTTCTCAGCGGCTTTTGACCTGGCTGCGGCCTGACACCCTACTTTTTCCAGTTGCGGATAAAGTCGAAAAGGGTGCGCACCGCGATGCCGGAAGGCCCTTTTGGAATGTAGGACTTCTCGGTAAAGCTCCAGGCGGTGCCGGCGATGTCCAGATGGGCCCAGGGGATATCGCCGACGAATTCCTTGAGGAAACAGGCGGCGGTAATGGAGCCGCCGTCCCGGTTGCCGACGTTTTTCAGATCCGCTATTTCCGATTTGAGCTGCTTGGTGTAGTCCGCTCCCAGGGGCAGACGCCAAAGCGGCTCTCCGCAGCGGGCTCCCGCGGCGACAAGCTTTTCGCAGAGCCCGTCATCGGTTCCCATCAGCCCGGTATGGTGATGGCCGAGACCTACGATCACCGCGCCGGTCAGGGTGGCGACATCAACCACCATGTCGGGCTTGTACTTCTTGATACCGTAGGCCAGGGCATCGGCGAGGATCAGGCGGCCTTCCGCATCGGTGTTGACCACCTCCACGGTTTTGCCGCCAAACTGGGTGATGACGTCACCGGGCTTGAGCGCGGCCGGACCGGGCAGGTTTTCCGTGGCCGGGACGATGGCCACCAGATTGAGACCCTTGAGCCCGGCTTCGGCGGCCGCCTCCATGGCGCAGAGCACGGCGGCGCCGCCGCACATGTCATATTTCATCTCTTCCATGCCGCTGCTCGGCTTCAGGGAAATTCCGCCGGAATCAAAGGTGAGACCCTTCCCGACCATGAGAAGGGTCGGGGCCTTTGCCGCGGCTTTGTACTCAAGAACGATCATCTTCGGCGGCAGGGCGGAACCCTGGTTGACGCCGAGAAGGCCGCCCATGCCCAAATGGCTGAGCTTTGCCTTGTCAAGGACCTTGCAGCTCAGGCCATGCTTTTCCGCCAGCTTTTTGCCGTAATCGGCAAAATGGCCTGGTGTCCAGTGGCTGCCGGGCTCATTGGCCATGTCCCGGGCGGCGCAGGCAGCCTTCGCCACGATCTCCGCGCTCCTGATCGCCGGCCGCAGCCCCTTGCCGTTGCTGGCATAAAGGGCAACCTCCCTGAGTTCGCCGCGGGAATTGTCGGGATCCTCCTTGGTTTTGTACTTCTTAAAACGGTAGGCGCCCAGGATCAGGCCTTCTCCCAGGCTTTCCGCCATGGCCGGCAGATCAAAATCAAGCTCCTCGGGCAGAACCAGGAGCATCTCCTTTGCCTTCCCCTTCATGGCCAGGGAGGCGGCGCTGCCGCCAGTCCTGCGGAACAGTTCCCGGCTCGGTTCCTCCTTGCCGAGGCCGAGGACCAGTATGCGCCTGCCGCTCTTTTTCCCGCCTGCTTTTTCCGGATAGAAGAGGAGGCTCTCCCCTTCCTTGCCGTCGAAATCCCCGACTGCGTGCACCCGCTTGATCACGGTGCCGACCCGGGGATCCTGGCATCGCGGAGCGCCTTTTTTCCCCTGCCGCACCAGATAAACCAAAAGATCGCCGGCATACTCCGCCGGGGTAACCGTGCTGAATCTGATCATTAACCCTCTCCCGCGAAAACGGCTGATTGAATGGTGCCGGTGGCCAAAATCCCTGTTTTTCCCGGCTGCCCGCAAATGACCCGCAAATACGAAGGTCTTGCCGGTCGGCCTGTTGCCGCCTGGCACAAGCCCATCACGGCCTTTTCCGGCCGTAATGGCAAGACCGCTATGCAGCTATGGGCATGGTTTTATCTGTAGTCAAAATCCGCGCAAATTGCAGCCATTTTTCCACCGGAAAATCACCGGCAAGCTCATTGAGGTCGGTGGTGATCCTGGAGCCATAGGCGGCGCTGAGCAGGCAGCGATCGGCTATGGCCACGCACTGCGTCACCCCGCGCAGCGAATTGAGGGGTTGCCCGTGATTGGCGGCGGCGTCCACCATTACCAGAGGCAGGTTCCACCAGAGGAGCAGCGAGCTGCCCAGTTCGAGATGGGAAATACCGAAGATCTGTTCCTCAAGTTCGGTGGCGAAAAGCTGATAGCGCTGCATGAAGGAAGGAGAATTCTGCAGATCCTCATCAAGGGAGGAAAGAAAAACCAGTTTGCCGATATCATGGAGCAGTCCCGCGGTGATCGCGGTTCTTTCCAGACCCGGGGCCACGTTTTCGGCGATAATACCGGCAAGCTTGCCGCACTGGATGCTGTGGTCGATGATCCGCAGGGCGTGGCGGTGATATTTTTTGGGATAGCGGAAATGGTTCAGCGCGGAAAGGAAGAGGATCATTTTCCTGGTCCGGCTGATGCCGAGAAAATTGACGGCCCGATGCAGATTGTCAATGCCAACGCCTCTGGCGAAAAGGGCGGAATTGACAATCTGCAGCAGGCGCCCGGCCAGGGGGGGATCCTTTTCGATCACCTCGACCACGTCTTTCAGGGCGTAATTGGCATTTTGGAGAATAAGCTCAAGTTCCCGCATGACAGGAGGCAGGGCAGGCAGACATTGGCCCTGCCGCATGAAATCCCAGCATTTGCGCACCCGGATCCGGGAGCGGACAAGCAGATCATGCTCCATTGCGCCGATCACCTGCGCGTCGACCGGGAGCAGAAAGGAACGGTGGGCTGAGCCAGTGGCAACCATTTTCAGCAGAGCATCGTTTTCGCCTTCCTCGGAAAATACGATTCTGATTGCGTGGGGACAGACATTCTGGACAAAACGGAGAAAATCATGCTCCTTTATCCCCGGCAGATTCAGGTTGCAGAGAACAACGTCGGGCATGACCCCGGAGACAAGCTGTTTGAAATCTTCAATACCGGCACAGAAACAGAGAAGATGCGGCCAATGACTTAGGGATTCTTGAAATGCGGTTCGGTGTGATACATTGTGATCAACAATAAAGACGGAATACTTCTTCATGCAACCCATAGATCGCCCAACCCCCCTTGGCCACTAACGCACGCAGCATGCAATAGTGCCTGTCTCCTGAAAAAAGGAGCAATCCCACCATGTTGGTGATATATGAAGGAGTTCGGATGTGTTACTTTTTTTTGCTGAGACCTGTTTTGTCTGCAAAATTATTGAAGGAGATAAAAAATATATATAATACATAGTATCCCTTATGCAACCAGAAATCTGCCTGCATTGCATAAATAATTGAAATAAATTCACGCAAAATGCGCCTCGACGGCGTGAGTAGCCAGCCCGTTGAAAAACGGGCTGGGCGGTACCGGATGTGTCGCCGGATTCAGCCGGATTCAGCCGGCCCAGCAAGAGCCAGGCAAAAGCCAGGCAATCCGGGAAGTTGGCCAAAGCGTCTTTGACCAGCCGGTGGTTGCAAAAGCCGTCCCCGGCTTTTGCAACCACCGTTAACAGCAAACCTGCCCCCTGGAGGAAAAATTGATCTTACAATTATGCCTTTCTGTCGGATTCGCCATTGTCATCTCTTCCTTATGCAGCATCTGCGAAGCGGCGCTCTACTCTCTGCCCGTGAGCCATATCGAAATCACCAGCCACACCCACAAAAGGATTGGCAAGATCCTGATGGCCCTCAAAAAGGACATCCACAGGCCCATCACGGCAATCCTCACCCTCAACACCATCGCCAACACGGCCGGTGCCGCCGTGGCCGGCGCCGCGGCAGCCGAGGTCTTCGGGGACAGCAGCATGGTGTGGTTTTCCGCCGCCTTCACCTTCGCCATCCTGCTTTTTTCGGAAATTCTGCCCAAAACCCTCGGGGTCGCCTACTGCAAAAACCTGGCTGTCTGGATCGCCTTTCCCCTGCACTGGATGGTTAAAATTCTAACGCCCCTGGTCCTTATCATCCAGGCGATCACCCGCCTGCTGCCGACCAGGGGCGACGGGCTTCTGGTTTCCGCCGAGGAGATCCGGGCCCTGGCCCGCCAGAGTCACAAATCAGGGGAGATCAGCCTGCAGGAACGGCGGGTCATCACCAACATCCTTGACTTGAAGGAAAAAAACGTCCGGCAGATCATGACTCCCATCACGGTCACCTTCATGCTCAACGCCGATCTGAAGGTGGAGGATGCCATGGGAGAAAAGGAAATGCTCAGCATGCACAGCCGCATCCCGGTGTATCAAAAAAACATGGATGACGTCATCGGTATTGTCCTGAGGAAGGATCTCCTGAGCTGCGCCACCCAGGGCGGGGAAAAGAAAAGCCTGCGCGACATCATGCACCCGGCGCATTTTGTCCCGGAAACCGGCCGTCTCACCAAAATCCTGCTCGAATTCTTTGAACACCACATGCATCTCTTCATGGTGGTGGACGAATACGGCGCCGTGACTGGGGTGGTGAGCCTGGAGGACATCATCGAGGAGATTGTCGGCAGGGAGATCATCGATGAATCGGATCAGGCCACGGACATGCGGGAGGTGGCCCGGAAAAAGAGAGTCTCGTTCCTCAATCAACTGAACAGACTAAAAAATGACAGTCAGATAAAAAAACAGAAGGAGAGCGATAAGTAAATTGATGCCGAGAAAGTTGCGCAGCCGGACATGCCCCTCGAAATCGTTGAGGCAGAACTGCCAGAGGATGTAGCATCCGGCGATGGAGCCGTTGAGCATGAAGAAGGCGGAGAGGATCTGCACCGGAAAATCCGGAATGGCGAAGAAAAGATTTAAAAGGAAGCCCAGGCCGAACTGCCTGCCCAGGGTGGGGATGAAATTGCCGAGCCCGGCGGCGAAATAGCTCATGCGGTAGACCAGTTCGCCGGTGAAGGCCATGGGGATCAGGATGGGAACCATGGGCGAAAATTTCCCGAAGAGTGGATCCTCGGTGATCCCGAAAAGCCGTGAACCGAAACGGATGATCGCCATGGAAAGGGCAAAGCCGACGAGGAGGAGCAGGCTGAAGAGAACGGCGTCGGGCCAGCCGGTGTAGGAGGCGACCTGACTGTACATCTCCTTCTTGCGCAGAAACCTGGCGAGCTGGGAGCCGATCAGGAAGGGAACGATGTAGGAACAGGTGATGTAGCGGCCCTTGTTGCGGATCAGCTCCGAGTAGGGGTTGCGCAGGAGGAGCTGCGGGGAATTGCGGTCGCAGAAAGGCAGGCAGTGACCGCAGACCAGGCAGTGCAGATTGTTCTGCACGTTATAGGCGCCCAGGTAGACCGGGCAGCCCCGCTTGCCGTCCAGCCCCTTTTTACAGGCAAAGGTTTCGCAACCACGGCACTTGTCGTGATCGGGCCTGAATTCGGTGATGGAAAGCGTGGCGGCCGCGCCGCTGATCCGGCCCAGCGGACAGAGGTGCCGGCACCAGGCCTGCCCGGGAAAAAGCACGGAAAGCACCGCCGCCCCCAGAACAATGGAAAGAACGAAATATGAAGTGCCCACCGGTGAGCGATCCAGGCTGGCAACAACCTCGATCCAGATGATCAGGGCCAGAAGGATGACCGAGGCGTAGACCCCGTATTTCTGCAGAATCCTCGGCACATTCCAGGAAAGCGTCAAGCCGCGGCGCTGGAGAAAGACCCCCAGGCCGGGAAAGGGGCAGATGCCGCACCACATCCTGCCCACAAAAAACCAACTCAGGACGATGGTGGGCCAGATAAACCCCCAGGAGAGAAAAACGGCGACGTTGCGGTCGGGGTCGCGGGGGCCGAAGAGGCCGGAGATGACCACGAGGACAAAGAGCACATCGCCGGCGGTCCGCAGATAGGCGTAATGGTGGCGGGCAGCCAGAAATCTGCGGATCCCGGGAAAAACCCGAAAGAGATCCAGACGCTGCTCATTAATGGAGATAAGACTTTTCAGGGCCCGCGTCCACCAGGTCAACTCGTTACCCCACCTCTTCCAGGCTCACGGAAACCTGGAGTTGTTGTCCTTCCCGTTCGATTGTCAGGGTGACCGCCTCGCCAACCTTATAATGGTCCAGGGCATTTCGCAAGTCGTCATATGAGGCGACTTCCTCCTCGTTCACCGCCACGATGATGTCGCCCAGGATGATCTCTTCCCGCAAGCGCCGGGTGCCCTGCAGGCCAGCCGCTTCCGCCCTGCTGCCCGGTTGCACGTTGATGATCAGCACGCCGGTGACCCCGATGCGCTTGGCAATCTGTTCATTGGCCACGGAAATGCCCAGACCGGGGCGGATGACCCGCCCATAGCGGATGATCTCCGGCACCACCCGGTTGACGACATCCACCGGCACGGCAAAGCCGATACCGGCGCTGCCGCCGGAAGGGCTGTAGATGGCGGTATTGACGCCGATGAGCCGGCCGGCGCTGTCAAGGAGAGGCCCGCCGGAATTGCCGGGATTGATGGCGGCATCGGTCTGGATAACTCCTTCAATGGTGCGGCCGGTGGCGGATTTAATCTCCCTGCCCAGGGCGCTGACGATACCGGAGGTCAGGGTCTGGTCAAGCCCGAAGGGGTTGCCGATGGCAAAAACCTTCTGCCCCACCAGGAGATTGCTCGATTCACCGATGGGCAGAGGATGGAGCTGGTCCGCCGGCGCTGCGATCCGCAGAACCGCGATGTCCTTGTCCGGCGCCACCCCCACCAGGGTGGCCTTCCAGGAGGAGCGGTCGGCAAGGGTAACCTCCACGCGGCTTGCCGATTCGATGACATGATAATTGGTGACGATGCGGCCCTCCTTGTCCCAGATAAAGCCGGACCCCGTACCCTGGGGGATTTCATGAACGTTCAGGCTGAAAAGGTTGCGCCGCAGTTCGATGTTGGTGATGTAAACCACCGACGGCGAGGAGACGCGAAAAAGTTCGATGGTGTTCTGTTCGTCAGAGGCGAGATCGCCCCTGGCGGTTATCGCACGCGGCTTGGCGGTGGGGTCGAGCGGCGAACGCTCATGCAGGAAAAAAAACCACCAGCCCACGAGGATGCAGACCAGGAGGGCAAGGAGGGAAACCCGGCGTTTGGCAACAGGATGTGACGGCGGCGTGATCATGTCCTAAAGATTGAGAAGAATTTTGGCTACGAAAAAATAGACGGTGACCCCCAGGATGTCGATGGTGGTTGTGACAAAGGGGCCGGTGGCGATGGCGGCGTCGATGTCGAGCCGACGGAAAACCAGGGGGACCAGGGTGCCCACCGTCGCGGCGAGGCTCATGGAAAAAAGAATGGCAAAGCCCACCACCAGTCCGAGGCGGGGCGTCTCCATATAGCCAAGATAGGCAAGAATTCCCAGAAACAGCCCATAAACCGCGCCAAGAAGCAGCCCGACCCGCATCTCCTTGAAGATCAGTTTGCCAAGGGCCTGCATATTGATGCGGCCGGTGGCGATGCCGCGCACGACAATGGTGCTGGACTGGGTGGCGATATTGCCCCCCATGCCGGCGATGATGGGAATAAAGGCGGCCAGGGCGACCACCTGCAGCAGTTCGGTCTGGAAGGAGCTGATGATCAGGATATTGACGACTCCGCCCAGCCAGGTGGCGAAAAGCCAGGGCGCCCTGGTCATGGCGTTTTTCAGAACCGGTTTCAGCAGGATCTCCTGGTCCTTGCCAGCGCCGGCCATTTGCAGGAACTCCTCCGTCGCCTCCTCGCGGATGACGTCGATGATGTCGTCAACCGTCACGATACCAACCAGGCGGTAGGCGGAATCCACGACCGGCACGGCAAGAAAGTTGTACTTGGAAACAACGTGGGCGACCTCGCCGCGGTCCATTTCGGTGGTCACGGCGATAACCCTGGGGTTCATGATGTTTTTCAGTTGCCGGTACGGAGGGTGCATCAGCAGTTCGCGCAGGGAAAGTACACCGGACAGGCGCGCCTCGTCGCCATGGGTGATATAGAGATAGAAGGACATCTCCTTTTCTTCGCTGTACTCCTGAATTTTCTTGATGGCGTCTCCCACGCTCATTTCGTCATCCAGGGCCATGAAATCGGGAGACATCAGGCCGCCGGCCGTTTCGGAGTCGTACTGGAGAAGCTCGTCGACCTCTTCCCGGTCTGATTTCTCCATCCCCTTGCGGATTTCGTTGGCCACGCTCTCGGGCAGTGCTTCCAGGATGTCGGCGGCGTCGTCCTTATCCATCTCCTTGATGATGGAAACCATGTACTGCGGGGTGAGGGCCTCCACCAGATCGATCATGATCGCCTGATCGAGCTCGCTCAGGAATTCACCGACTATGGGCGTTTGCGCTATGATGTTGAAGACGTTGCGACGTTCTTCCGAGGGAAGATGGCGAAAGATGACGGCCAGGTCGGCCGGATGGGTCTTGTTGACGAGCTTGAGGAGGTGATCGACGGCGTTGCGACGGTTCAGGCGGCGGATGGTATCGAGGATGACCATCGCTTCATTGCCGATGAGTTCTCTTTTCAGGGTAATATTCATGCTCTCAACCCTTCAGCGCGCCGGAAATAAGGTGGGAAATCAAAAAACTATAGCTTCTTCAGGCAAACACCGTCAACCATCTTGGATTCATTTCGCGGATCTTATCGAGCATTCCGGACCGATCAAGCCGCCGGTCTCGGTCCTGTTCCGGGGGAGAAACATCCGGTGGGCACCCTGCCCCGAAAAGGGTTACGCCAGCCAGCCGGTCAGGGCTTCAACGATCTTCTGGGCCTGGTCGGGGCTTGAGATGTTGAACTTGGACTGCTGGGAGTATTCGCCGTTGACCTTGCGGTAGCGCCGGATGGAATATCTGTCGGTGCTGTATTCGTTTTTCTTGGCATCCCACTGCTGGTAACGGAAAATTATCGTCGCCCAGGCACCCTTGGAAAGGATGATCTTGTCAAGCTCCTTGACGACCACCACCCCTTCCTCTTCGTATTGGATCGTTACCTCTTCAACATTCGCAGCCATATCACCCCTCAACATCCTTCAGCCTTGGCGAACGGACACGCGCTCAGGCCTCATCAAATAAAAAAAGGACTCAGCTGAGCTAAGTCCTTGTTATATGCTTGGTAGCGGGGGCTGGATTTGAACCAACGACCTTCGGGTTATGAGCCCGACGAGCTACCGAACTGCTCCACCCCGCGTCAGATTTAGCCATAATACCCTTTCCAGCGGAAATGTCAAGGAAGATAAAGGAATTATGCCGGCTTTGCCGATTTTTTTTGCAGCTGCGCCAGGATATCCGCCGGCAGCCTGGCGAGCTTGCCGTTGGCCGTCACCGCGGCATGCACGGTATATCCCTGGACCAGCAGCCTGCCGTCCTCTTCCCTCGTGATCCGGTAATTGAACCGGCAGGAAAGGGGCCGCACCTCGGCAAGACAGGTTTCCACCACCAACAGGTCGTCGTAGCGGGCGGAAGCCTTGTAACGGACATGGCATTCCACCACCGGCAGAATGAAACCGCTTGCCTCGATCGCCTTGTAGGAGGTGACCTGGGCCCGCATGAATTCGGTGCGCGCCGCCTCGAAATAGCGCAGATAGTTGCCGTAGTAGACAACGCCGCCGGAATCGGTGTCGCCGTAAATGACGCGCAGGAGATGCCGATGGATCGGCTCCCCCATGTTCAGGCTTTTCTCCGCCATCAACCCCGCTCAAGAATACGTTGAAAAAATTCCCGGCCGTCGGCGAGAAGCCTGCCGGTTTGGGCGGCGCTCTCCTCGTCGTAGGGCAGGCCGGACCCGGGAGAAAACTCGCGGGAATCATAAATAGCGACCGGTACAGGCTGCCGGCCATGGGTCCGGATGGCCAGGGGGGTGAAATGATCCATGGCCACCACGAGGCGAAAATCAGCACCCATCTGTCTGAGCCCCTCCAGTACCGGTTGCACGATCTTCTGGTCAAAATCCTCGATGGCGCGGATCTTGTCCCGCAGATGACCCTGATGCGCGGTTTCGTCGGGCGCTTCCACATGGACAAAAACAAAATCCTTGTCCCGCAGGGCGTCGAGCGCGGCCTTGGCCTTGCCCCCGTAGTTGGTGTCCAGATAGCCGGTGGCGCCGGGCACGTCGATGATCGAAAGCCCGGCGTAGACCCCGATGCCTTTTAAAAGATCCACCGCCGAGATCAGGGCGCCCTCAATGCCGTACTGCGCATTGAGGCTCGGCATGACGGGCGCCTTGCCCTCGCCCCAAAGCCAGATGGCGTTGGCGGGATTGAGCTGTTTTTCCCTGCGGGCCCGGTTCACCGGATGGTCGGCAAGGAATGCCACGACTTTGGCAAGCGCCTCCTTGAGGTGGGGATAGGCCTGGTAGCGTTGCCAGAATTCGCTGACCTCGCGCCCGGTATGATCATGGGGCGGCACGGTGACGAGCCCTGGAAGGACGCCGTCATGGACAAGAAGATGACGGTAGCTGACCCCGGGATAGAAGCGCAGGCGCGAAGACCCGGCAACCTCCTCGATCCCCTCCAGCAAAATCCTGGCCTCGGAACTGCTGATATGGCCGCTGCTGTAATCTTCCATGAAAACGCGGCCGTCCTCGGCAAAACGCAGGGTGACCAGATTGCAGCGAAAGGCGATCTCGTCCCTGGCCAGATCGACGCCGAGACTGGCTGCTTCAAGCGGAGCCCTGCCGCTGTAGCATTCGGCGGGCAGATAGCCAAGCAGGGAGAGGTTGGCCACGTCGCTGCCCGGCGGATACCCGTCCGGCACGGTGCGCAGGAGACAGAGTTCCCCTTTGCTGGCAACGGCATCCATGGCCGGGGTTTTCGCCACCTGGAGCGGGGTCTTGTTGCCCAGTTCGGCAATGGGGAGATCCCCCATGCCGTCGCCGACCAGAATGACGTATTTGAGGGGTTTACCGCTCTTCATGGTCATCCATGATCCGGATCTTCACGGTCTTGTCGGTACAGATGTCCAAAGCGTCAATCTCGGCAAGCGCCTTGCGGACCGAGGCCTCGCCGGCTTCGTAGGTGCGGATGACGATGGGCACCGTGCCCTTCTTCTCCCTGCCCTTCTGGATCACCGATTCAATGCTGATATTGTATTTGGCCAGGACGCCGGAAATGGTGGAAAGCACACCGGGCTTGTCCACCGCCGTCATCCTGAAATAGTAACAGCCGCGCAGGTTCTCCATCGGGGTGATCCCCCTGGCCTTGATCTCCGCGGGCAGATAGGAAAGGCAGGGCACCCGGTTGATGCTGTTGTTGAGGATATTCCTTGCGATATCAACGACGTCGGCGGCAACCGCGCTGCCGGTGGGCATCTTGCCGGCGCCCTGGCCATAGAGGAGGATGTCCTCAACCATGTCGCCGGTGAAATGGATGCCGTTATAGGCGCCGCCGATATTGGCCAGCATATGTTTTTCCGGAACCATGGTGGGATGCACCCGCGCTTCCACGGTATCGCCGTGATTCTTGCTGATGGCCAGCAGCTTGATGCGATAGCCGAACTCCCGGGCAAAGGTGATGTCGATGGGCTCGATCTGGCTGATGCCCTCGATGCTCACGTCGCTCAGGCTGACTTTCATGCCGTAGGCCATGGTCATCAGGATCACCAGCTTGTGCGCGGTGTCGATCCCTTCCACGTCATAGGTTGGATCGGCTTCGGCATACCCCTTTGCCTGCGCTTCCCTGAGCACCTCGTCAAAGCCCATGCCGAAGTCGGTCATCCGGTTGAGGATGTAGTTGGCGGTGCCGTTCATGATGCCCATGATGGAGAGGATCCTGTTGGCGACCAGCCCTTCCTTCAGGGCCTTGATCACAGGGATGCCGCCGCCGACGCTGGCCTCGAAACCGACCTCGACGTTTTTTTTCGCCGCCGCCTCGAAAATCTCCATGCCGTGCTGGGAGATCAACGCCTTGTTTGCGGTCACCACATGCTTGCCATGCTCGATGGCCTTCAGAATAAAGGTCTTGGCCGGCTCGATGCCGCCGATCAGCTCGACCACGATGTCGATATCCGGATCCTTGAAGATCAGATCCGCATCCCGGACCAGTTCTATATCGGAAAATTGCGGAGGCAGGGCCTCGATTCTGATGTCGGCAACCCGGCACAGCCTGATCACGGCCCCGGTTTTCCGCCGCAGCCTTTGCGACTGCAGAAGGAGCACCTCCGCCAAACCGCTGCCGACCGTACCAAAGCCAATCAATCCAATTTTGATCTCTCTCATGGGTGAGTTCCTGCTCTTCATTAAACAATAAACAATCCGTTGAAAAAACCGTGCCTGGCTTTTTCAACCATCGGTCGGCCATGGAAACCGCCGGCTGCCATCTCCCGAGGCCACGCGACGTCAGCGCCTGCCTTGCCCAAATTTCAAGGGTAAACAAATACCCTCTTTGCCAAACGATGTCAAAAAAATTAAAAGATGGGCCGGACGGGGGCCAGTCCGGTTTTTTTCAGGTGCCCCTCCCTTTGCCAGGGAGTAAGATTGACAAGTCAGGGAAAAAAAATTAAAGATAGCCATACTGTTTAGGGGCATATCAGCCGGAACAAATTCACCTCGTTTTCTTTTCAGAACAGCACCAACTGTTCCAGCCATGTTTATCCTTGGGAATTTGGCATTACACGTCATCCATTATCCAACCATTACTATGAAGAGGATTGCAGCAAGTGGGAGAGCTTAATGTTTTCGCAATGTTTTTAGGGGCAGGACTCGTGGTGAAATGCGTCATGCTGCTACTGCTCGGGTTTTCGCTCTATTCATGGTTCATCGTATTTCAAAAGTTTTCCCTTTACAAGAAGGCCAGGCTGGAAAGCGAAGACTTCCTGGACACCTTCTGGCAGAGCAAGAACCTTGCCGAGGCCGTGAAGTACTCCCAGGAGTTGACCCTCTGTCCGGAGGCGCACATCTTCAAGGCCGGGTACCACGAACTGCAGAAGCTCGGCAAGACCCACACCTCAAGCCGTTCCGCCGAAGAAACCCTGGAAGCGCGCCTCGCCGGGATGGAACCCCTGAAGCGGGCACTACGCAAGGCGGAAAACATGGAGTCGGCCCGCCTGTCGAGATCCCTGCCCTTCCTGGCCACCACCGGCAGCACCACCCCGTTCATCGGTCTGTTCGGCACGGTCTGGGGCATCATGACCTCCTTCCATGAGATCGGCATGCGCGGCTCCGCCTCGCTGGCCGTGGTGGCGCCGGGCGTATCCGAAGCACTGGTCGTAACGGCGGCGGGCCTTGCCGTTGCCATTCCGGCGGTTGTTTTTTACAATTACTATTCCAACCAGATGGCGGATATCGAAAGCAGGATGCACAGCTTTTCCGTTGATTTTCTGAATCTTGTCGAACGCGATTTCATCTCCCGTCAGGGATAATTTTTCAGCCGGGTAACATGCCATGGGTCCTGTAGAAGAGGGCGGAAGCTGCAAGAGACGCCTGGTTTCGGACATCAATGTCACGCCGTTGGTGGACGTCATGCTGGTTTTGCTGATCATTTTCATGATCACCGCGCCCATGATGACCCAGGGGGTCGACATCAATCTCCCCGAGACCACCGCGCGGCCTTTGCAGCAGGAGAAAAAACCGATCATCGTCTCCATCAATAAAAAAGGGGAGATCTTTCTCGATCAGAGCAAGGGCAGCCAGGCGCTGATCAAGCAACAGCTTGCCGATCTGGCCAAGAAAGGCACGGACAGCTCCATCCTGTTGCGGGCGGACAAGGATGTCCCTTACGGACTGGTCGTTTCCGTCATGAGCGATATCAAGACGGCGGGGTTTGACAAGCTTGGCATGATCACCCAGCCTGAAATCGAAAAAGCGAAGAGATAAGATACGACGTGCCGCACTTTTATCTCCCCAGCTCGGAAGATCCGGAAAAACAGTGGCGCATTTCCATGCTCCTTGCCATCGGCATGCACCTTCTTATTTTCCTGGTCGGCTATTTTGCCCCCAAATTTTTCAGCTTTCGCCCCAAGATCCAGGAGGTGCAAACGGTAAACCTCTTTACCGTGCAGGATATCAGGCAAAGCGCGCCGGCGGCGGCCCCTGCCCGGAAAGCGCCAGCCCCGGAGCCGAAGCCGGAAGCGAAAAAAAAGGCGCCCGAGCCGGTCAAGGAGCCGGAACCGGTGAAAGCGGAGCCGGTGAAAAAAACGGAACCCGTCAAGGCGGAGCCTGTTGCCAAAAACACCATCTCCCTGAAGCCGATCAAGAAAAAGGATAAGGCGGATATCGAGAAGGTAAAGAAGCTGCGGGAAAAGCTCCTTGCCGAAGAAAAGGCGAAAAAAGCCAAGGCTGACGCCGACAAGGCAAAAACAGAGGCAGAAAAGGCCAAGGCTGTTGCGGACAAGGCCAGGGCCGATGCCGAAGCCAAACTGAAATCCGCCATGGCCAGCCTCAAGCAGTCCCTCAAGGCCGGACAGGTAGCCGGCAAGGGAGGCCCCGGGGCAACGGGAACCTCGGCGACCGCCACCGGCACCGGCCCAGGCGCCGGCAGTGGCGCCATGGTGGAAGAGAATCTGCGCCGCTATCTGCTGGCGGTGAATGAACAGATTCAGGAAAACTGGCGACTGCCGGACCTGCAGAGCTGGAAGGACGATCTCGAGGCCATTGTCGTCATCCGGGTCCGCAGGGACGGCGTCGTGATCAACAAATTCTTTGAAAAGAAATCAGACAACATCTACTTTAACCAATTTGTCGAAAAAACCCTGAAGGACTCGTCGCCCCTGCCGGCGTTTCCCGTGGGGCTTGAAGATGAAGAAATGGAAATAGGCCTCAAGTTCAGGCCGGGAGAAGTGCTTTGATCATGTTGCGCGCCAAAATCCGTACACAAAAAATTTCACGATTGCTGCCGGCCCTGGCCCTCTTTCTCATCTGCGCCATTTCCGCGCCGCGGGCTGAGGCGAGGGTATATCTGGACATCACCTCCCCGAATTTTCGCAAGGTCAACATCGCGGTGCCCTACTTTGTCGACAAGGCGCATCCTGACAAAATGGCGGACTCCGGGAAGAGGATGGCCGATCTCATGAGCCGCGCCCTTGCCTTTCACGGCTTCGTGGAAATCATCAACCCCAACACCTACAACGGCAGCCAGGAGTGGGACTGGCCCGCCATCGGCGCCGAGTTCACCGTCCTGGGCCAGTATGAACTCGATCAGACCGGCATTGCTCTGGAAATGCGCCTTACCGACATCCAGGGCGGGCGGATGATACTGGGCCGCCGCTATAAGGGCGCAACCAGCAAAACCAGGGATATGCTGAAAAAGTTCTGCGACGAGGTGGTGTTGCAGCTCACCGGCGAACAGGGCATCAGCCTTAGCCAGCTTGCCTTTGTTTCAAACGGCACCGGCGCCAAAGAGGTATATCTTGCCGATGTCCTGGGCGACGATATCCGCCAGGTCACCCAACACGAGTACCTTGCCGTTTCCCCCCGATTTTCCCCGGACGGCAAGCTGCTCGCCTACACCTCCTATCATCGCGGCAACCCGAACCTCTACATCACCGAGTTGAGCACCCTGCGGAAGACCACGCCCATTTCCCGGCGCAAGGGGCTGAACATGGCCCCATCCTGGGCGCCGGACAGCAAGGTGATGGCCGCCACCCTCAGCAAGGACAACAATCCGGACATCTATATCATCGACAACAACGGCAACGAGCTGCGGCGCCTTACCAACGGCGAGGGCATCAATGTCTCGCCAAGCTGGTCGCCGGACGGCAAGAGCATGGCCTTTGTTTCGGACCGCAGCGGCACCCCGCAGGTCTATGTCATGGAGATCAAGACAAAGGCGGTGAAACGCATCACCTTTCTGGGCAACGAAAACACCACCCCGAACTGGTCTCCCAAGGGAGACTGGATCGCCTACACCGGACTCGTCAACGGCACAAGGCATATCATGATGATCAAGCCGGAAGGCGGCACCCCGGTGCAGATAACCCAGTCATGGGGAGAGCACGAATCGCCCAGCTGGTCGCCGGATGGACGCCAGATTGCCTTTTCGAGAAAACGCAACAACAAGCAGGAAATTTGCGCTATTTTCAAAAGCGGGGCCGGTTTGCGCACCCTTTTCAACCTGAAAGGTGACCAGTTTTCGCCGCAATGGTCCCCCCGCCAGGATATGTAGGTTCTTTTGCCAGAAAAAAGGGAGAATACCATGAAAAAAACCATGACAAACCTCGCCCTCACCCTTTGCCTTTCCCCACTGCTCATGCAGTGCGTCGCCGCGCAAAGCGATGTGCGGGGCATGGATCTGCGCCTGCGCACCATGGACACGAAGCTCACGGAAATGGACCGCAACTTCAATGCCCTGAGAAACCAGCGCGGTACCCAGGCGGAAATGGGCAATCAGCTGGATCAGATCAAATCACGGCTTCTCCAGCTCGAAGGCAAGCTCGATGAACATACCCACCAGCTCCGCAAGCTGCAGGACGAGCAGGCGAATTTGAAGCAGAGCGGCGGCGGCCGCATCGATCAGCTCCAGACCCAGGTCAACGAATTAAGCGCCAGGAACAAGGAGCTGAACACCCAGCTCTCCTCGGTCTCCGAGAACTTCTCCCAGTTGCAGGAATCCCGCGCCAGAGAAGCTGCCGAGCGGGCCGCCGTGGCGGCAAAGGCGGCGGAGGACGCCCACCGGAAGGCGGAGGAAGCCGGCGGCCCGCGCATCATAGAGCCTTCGCAGACCAAGAAAAAAGCCGGCGAGAAGGAAGCAGGCGAAGCGGTCCGGAAGGAGCCGGAGCCGAAGAGCGCCGCCGCCCCGGCGGCGGAGGAAAAGGAACCGACCAGCAAGGACACCCTCTACAACAACGGCCTTGCCGCCTACAATGCCAAGAAATACAAAGAAGCGTACAACGATTTTTCCAGTTATCTCGAAAAAAACCCCTCCGGCGCCCTGGCCCCCAATGCCCGCTTCTGGTTGGGCGAATGTCTTTTCCAGCAGAAGGAGTTCGAGCTGGCCATTTTGGAGTATCAAAAGGTCATCGCCGACTATCCCAAGAGCAACAAGGCTCCGGCCGCCCTCCTCAAGCAGGCGCAGGCCTTTGAAAGGCTCGACGAAAAGGAAACGGCGAAAATCGTCTACAACAAACTGCTCGCCGATTACCCGCAGAGCGAACAGGTTGCCGCGGCAAAGAAACGGCTGGCCGAGTTGAAGTAACACCCTTCCGTTTCACGGCCCTCCATACCTCCCCCGGATTCCGGCAATAAAAAAGGGGGCGCGGCATAATCGCCGCGCCCCCTTTTTTATTGCTCTTTTCTCTGAAAAACTCAGGCCTTGATGCCCAGTTCCTTTTCCTTCTTGGCAATGGCCAGACGGGTCTTGATGACGGTGTCGGAGATGAGGCTGATGGAATCGATGCCGCACTCGACGAGGAAGGTGGCGAAATCGGGGAAATCGCTGGGAGCCTGCCCGCAGATGCCGATCTTGCGGCCGCGGCGCTTGGCGGTATCGATCACCATCTTGACCATGGTCTTCACCGCCGGGTTGCGCTCGTCATAGATGTGGGCAACCAGATCCGAATCGCGGTCAAGGCCCAGGGTGAGCTGGGTGAGGTCGTTGGAGCCGATGGAGAAGCCGTCGAAGACGTCGGCAAAGGCATCGGCGGCAATGACGTTGGAGGGAATCTCGCACATCACGTAAACCTCCAGGCCGTTTTCGCCCTGGACCAGGCCGAACTCACGCATTACCTCGATGACCTTGCGGCCCTCTTCCGGAGTGCGGCAGAAGGGCACCATCAGCTTGATATTGGTCAGACCCATCTCGTTCCGCGCCTTTAAAAGCGCTTTGCACTCCAGCTCGAAAGCCACCTTGTACTTGGCATCATAATAACGGGAAGCGCCGCGCCAGCCGATCATGGGGTTGCTCTCCTCGGGTTCGTAAAGCACCCCGCCGATCAGGTTCGCATACTCGTTGGACTTGAAGTCGGAGAGACGGACAATGACATCCTTTGGATAAAAACCGGCGCCGATACGACCGACACCCTCGGCCAGCTTGTCGATGAAGAACTGCTTCTTGTCATCGGGATAGGCGGTGGTTTTGGCCTCGATCCGGCTGACGATCTCGGCGATCTTCTTGTCCCCGGCCTTGGCCTTGGCCAGGAGGTCGTCAAAGTAGTAAAGGGCCAGGGGGTGGATGCCGATGTGGGAGTTGATGATGAACTCCTCGCGGGCCAGGCCGACACCCTCGTTGGGAATCTGCCCTTCGGAAAAGGCCTTCTCGGGAATGCCGACGTTCATCATGATCTTGGTCTTGGTGGCGGGCACGGTTTCGAGATCGAGACGCTCCACCTCGAACTTCAGCAGTCCATCGTAGATGTTGCCGGTTTCGCCCTCGGCGCAGGAAACCGTGATCGGCGCGCCGGCCTTGATCATTTTTGAGCCGGTGACCGTGCCGATGACACAGGGAATGCCAAGCTCGCGGGAAATAATGGCCGCGTGGCAGGTTCTGCCGCCGCGGTTGGTGACGATGGCGGAGGCGATCTTCATGATCGGCTCCCAGTCCGGATCGGTCATGTCGGTGACCAGCACCTGCCCCTTCTTGAAGTCGTGGATGTCGGCGACCTTTTCAATGACATTGGCCTCGCCCTGGCCGATCTTGGCGCCAACGGCCTGACCGGTGGCGATGACGGTGCCCTTCTCTTTCAGGACATAGGTCTCCATGATCTTTTTGGTATCCTGCGAGTGCACGGTCTCGGGACGGGCCTGGACGATGAAGAGCTTGCCGGTGCCGACCTTGACGCCGTCACCATCCTTGGCCCATTCGATGTCCATGCCCTTGTTGTAGTGATCCTCGATGATGCAGGCCCAGTTGGCGAGCTGGAGGATCTCGTCGTCGTTGAGCACATAGCTGCCGCGCTCTTCGGGAGTGGTGCCGATGTTCTTGACCGGCTCCTTGGCCTTGGGGTCGTCGTTGTAGACCATCTTGATTTCCTTGCTGCCGACCCGCTTGCCGACGATGGGCCTCTTGCCCTGCTTCAGGGTGGGCTTGAAGATGTAGAACTCATCGGGGTTGACCGCGCCCTGCACCACGTTCTCGCCCAGGCCCCAGGCGCCGGTGAGGAATACCGCATCCTTGAAGCCGCTCTCGGTGTCGATGGAGAACATGACCCCGGAAGAGGCGGAGTCGCTGCGCACCATCTTCTGCACCACGATGGAGAGATAGACGTCGAACTGGCCAAAGCCCTTGTCATGGCGGTAGGAAATGGCCCGGTCGGTGAAAAGGCTGGCAAAGCAGCGGCGGCAGGCGTCGATGAGCTGCTCCGGGCCGCGGATGTTCAGGTAGGTTTCCTGCTGGCCGGCAAAGGAGGCGTCGGGAAGATCCTCGGCCGTGGCCGAAGAACGCACGGCAACATCGACGTTGGGGCCGTACTCGGCCTCCATTTTCCTGTACGACTCCAGGACGGCCTTGCGCAGATCCTCGGGAAACTCGGCGTTGCGGATGATGTTACGGGTTTTTTCGCCCCGGGCCTGAAGGTTCCGCAGATCATGGGTATCAAGACCGGCCAGGGCGTCCTCGATCGCCTTTTCAACCCCGGCGGTTTTCAGCAGATGCCGGTAGGCATAGGCGGTGATGGCAAAACCGTTCGGGACGGCAACCCCCTTTGACGTAAGCTTCTGATGCATTTCACCCAGAGAGGCATTCTTGCCACCGACAAGGGGGACATCCTCAATACCGATCTCATCAAACCACAGAATGAAAGCCTCATCATGTTTACCCATCGTGCTCTGCTCCCAATTTTTTTATTTAAGAGTTTAATACGAAGAACGTACTAAAAAAATATCCAATAATTATGCGGCAAACGCCAACACTGTATAGCGAATCTTGCCTCAGGGGTCAACCGAAACCTGACCTTGCCGGCAAATACCTGCTCTGTTTTCCGACCGCTTTCCCGGGAGATGCCCAGCCTTGCAACGAACATTGTCCACACGCCACGAGCACGATGCGGACCGGGGAAAATACATCCTGAAAAAATCAGATCAACACCCGCCGAATCGATATCCGCGAATGCGGGTCTGGAAAAAGCCGGGACGGCTTTTTTCAACATCATGTTAGAGAATCAAATTGAGATTATGCTATGCTTATATCATAAATCAGATGAGCATGTATTTTTTTTGTTTCCACTCCCCATTTTCAACCACAGGGTGCGCACACAATGAGCAATGACCGTATCAAGCAGCTTTTTTTGAACCATGTCCGGGAAAACAACCACTCCGAAAGCGACTACTTTCCCCTGATCAAGGAGCTGGTGGCCATGCGCAACGCCCTGCCCCAGGATTCTCCCGAGGCAACGGAGATCGCGGCAGCCATTGGCAAGGCATACACCCTGGTTGAGGACGAAATCATCACCAGCAGCAAACCGCCCAGACAAGAGATCTCCTTCGGCACCTCGGGCTGGCGCGGCATTATCGGCAAGGATCTGAACCTGCACTCGGTGGGTCTGGTCACCCAGGCCATCATCGACATGTACCGAAATCTCGACCAGGATTCCGGCCTTGCCGCCGATCTTGGCGTCAGGAGTTTTGCCGAGGCCCAAAAACGCGGGGCAGTGGTCGGTTTCGACAACCGTTTCGGCGGCAGCCTGCTGGCCGAACGCGTCGTGCAGGTTCTGAGCGGCAACGGCATTTCCGTCCATTATGCCCGGGAAGCCACCACCGGCACGCTCTCCGCCGCTGTTCTCGTTTTGCAGGCCGCCTTTTCCATCAACCTCACCCCGAGCCACAACCCGCTTGAGTATGGCGGGTTCAAGTTCAATGCCGCCGATGCCGGCCCTGCCGCAACTCCGGTCACCAACGCGATCACCGAAAATGCCCGGCGCCTGGCGCTGGCAAACAAAGCGATTCCTTTCTCGACCGAGCAGGGGGTGAGCAAACCCTGCAACGCCCTTGCCTGCTGGCAGGAGCTTGTCGGGAGAGGAAAAAATCTGCACGGCCTGGATTATCCGGAAATCATCAGGCGCTTCCATGCCGACGAGGATTGCGTGGTGGTGATCGACTGCGTGCACGGCGCCAGCCGCGTGCACATGAAGGCCCTTTTCGGCAACCGGGAATCAGGCCGCCTCATCTTACTGCGGGATACAGCCGATCCGACCTTTGGCGGAGTGGCACCGGAACCATCCTCCCAAAACATGCAGCAGGTTCTGGCCACCCTTCGGAAGAGGCCGGAAACGAAAAAACTCGGCGCCATCATCGACCCCGATGCCGACCGCATCCGTTTCACCGACGGGACAGTGGAAATCGACATGAATTTCTTCGGGGCCATGGCCTTCCATTACCTGCACGAAAAAAAAGGCAAAAAAGGGCTGGTCGCCAAGACCGTCGCCACCAGCAACTTTGCCAATGCCATTGCCGGGGCACTGGGAGAAAAGGTCTTCGAACCCAGGGTCGGCTTCAAGGAGTTCAAGCCGGTAATAGGCAAGGCGCTCATCTGTTTCGAAGAATCAGACGGCATTTCCGCCGTCGGCCATACTCCGGAAAAGGATGCCTATATCGGCCTGATTCTCGCCCTGGACATGCTGCTGAGCACCGGCAAGAATCTCGGCGTCTGTCTTGGCGAACTGCAGGAGCGGTTCGGTTATTTCTACCCGGCCCGGGGCGGGGTCACGGTGAGCCAGCAGGGCGAAACCCTGCTCAACAGCCTGGCCAGGCTCGAAAAATACCGGCCCGGGGTCATGGTGCCCATTGGCGAAGCGACAAAAGAGATCGCCGAGGTCATTGCCATCGATGGCCGGAAAATGATCTTCATGGACGGCAGTTGGCTCATGATCAGACCCTCGGGCACCGAACCCAAGGTGCGCTTCTACGTCGAGGCGAGAAGCGAATCGGGCAAGGAGGCTCTTTTCAACGCGGCCAAGGCGATGCTCGCCGAAGCGGGTCTTCTCTAGAGGCGTCAATCTCGAACCTGGCGCGGTAAACGGAGGAGATGGGGCCGCGACCGGCTGTGCATCGCGGATCTTCAGCTCCCCAGTTTTTCCCTGAGCCCGGAAGCCCGTTCCACCCGGCGGGTGACCGCGGCGCCAATCGCCTTTTCGCTGCCGAATATCACCACTTCCTGCCTGGCTCGGGTGACGCCGGTGTAGAGCAGCTCCCTGCTTAAAAGCGGGGAATCCTCTTGCGGCAGGATCAGGGCTACCCGGTCGAACTCCGAGCCCTGGCTCTTGTGGATGGTCATGGCATAGGCGGTTTCATGGGCCGGCAAGAGCATGAGGGGGATGGCCCGCAGAGCCCCTTTCTCCTCGCCGGGAAAAAATGCCTGCAATTCCCCGCCCGCGGAGGGCCAGATGATGCCGGTATCACCGTTGAAGAGCCTGAGCCGGTAGTTGTTCTCCTGGATCAGAATCGGTCTGCCCTTGTAGCAAGGACCGGAAACCATCCCCCTGGTAGAAAGACCAAGCAGCCTTTCCACCAGGCCATTCAGCGCCACCACTCCGTCGGGACCGTGCCGGTGCGCGCAGAGGATGCGGAAGCGGGCCAGAATGGCGAGGGCCGCATGGGGGTCCGGCGCAGTGAAAATGGGGGCATATGAGGCGCGGATGAGCTCGGCCAGTCCGGCAGGCCATGCGCCCTCCCCTTCCTCTCTCCGGGAGAAAAAACGCACCCCGCCCGACTCCTCGGCAAGCAGGGCAAGGGTTTTTGCCGCCGCTCCGCTGTTCACCGCCGCAGCCAGCATCCCTATTGGCGAATCTTCCTTGAAGCGATAGCTTTTCCTGAGTTCCACCACGCAGTCGGCAAGCAAGCCGGCCTGCGTCCCGCCATCCTCCCCGCCCGTGCGCCCGCCAGCAAGGGCGGCCCGGCAGATATCGCCGAGAATCGAGCCCGCTTCCACCGAGGAAAGCTGATCCCGGTCGCCCAGGAGAACGATGCTGCTCCGCGGGTTCACAGCGGCAAAGAGTTTCGCCATCAGCGCCATGTCCACCATGGAGGCCTCGTCCACCACGATCAGATCCTGGGGCAGCGGGTTTTTACGGTCATGGCGGAAGGAGGTCGGGGTTTTCGGCCTGTAGCCCAAGGCCCGGTGGATGGTTGAGGCGGCAAGCGGCATGGCGGCGAGCAGCTCCGCCGGCAGCTTGAGCTCCTTCTGCCTTGCGGCAAGGGACTCGCTAAGTCTGGCTGCCGCCTTGCCGGTGGGGGCCAGGAGGATGATGCCGGGCAGGGCGGCGCCGGAATCGTGGGCATAGAGCAAGGCAAGGGCGAGGCAGCGGGCAATGAGGGTGGTTTTGCCGGTGCCGGGTCCGCCGCTGATGATTCCGAGCCGTTGCCGAAATACCCTCCGGCAGGCCTCCCGCTGCTGCCGGGAAACTTCCGCATCTTCGGGAAAAAGCCGCGCGAGGCAGCGGTCGAGCAGCGCCTCGTCAAGGCCATCCTTCCGCGACTTTGCCCTGGCCAGGAGCATTCCGGCCAGTTCCGCCTCGTAGCGCCAGTAGCGCTGCAGGTAGAGCCTGGCGCCCTCAAGAACCAGGGGGGTGGCCGTCTCGCCGTTTCCAACCAGAGGGCTCGCTGCCAGCTCATGCAAAAGCACGGGCAGCGGCGGCAAGGCCTGGCCAGGGAGTTCACCTGCCGTCAGATCCTCCCCAGCGCAGATTTTTTCCAGATCAAGACAGATGTGCCCCTTGCCGATTCCGGCCCTGGCCAGGGCCGCCGCCAGAAGCACATGCTCCCCTGTCCCGGGGTCGAGGCGCCTCAGGGTCGCGGCCAGATAGCGATCGAAATCCTCGAGGATCCCTGCGGAGATGAATTGCTCGATCATGGAGATCATGGCAGCTCTCCTGAGGCAAGGCGCGCGAACATGGCGGAAAGCGCTTCGATGCGCGCCTGGGGCGGCCGGTCGTAAAACACCCCGGACGCAGGGCCGCTCTCCGGATGCATGCCCTTGAAAAAGAGATAGAGGACCCCGCCGAAATGGGTTCGGTAGTCGTAGCCGGGCAGGCGCGCGGCCAGATAACGGTGCAGGGCCACGGCATAAATATGGTACTGGAGATAATAATGGTGGCTCGCCATGGCCTGGGCGAGCTTCTCCGTTGCGTAATCGCCGCGGCTTGCCCCCAGGAAATTGCTCTTGTAATCAAGGATGTACCACCTGCCCCGATGGGCAAAGACCAGATCGACAAAGCCCTTCAAAAAACCGCGCAGGGGAATGAAGTGCAGGTTGCCGAGGGCGTCGGCGTACCCGGCAGGGAGTTCCTGGGGTTGATCGCGGAAGGGGCTGGCCAGAAGAGCGGGCAGGAGTGCCCTTGTCCGTTCCGCCTCGTCCCCCAGGGGGAAGGTGAAGGCAAGCTCGCGCAGGCAGTGCTGGTCATCCAGGTCCTTGAGGCGGAACCCCTCTTCGGCCAGGAGGGGGGTGGAGAAAATCTCCTGAAAGGCAGTCGAAACCGGGGCCAGCCAGGCATCAGCATCGTAGCCGTGGCAGCGGAGCTGGGCGCCCACCACCTCGGCCAGGGCCTCGCCGCTGTTCTGCCGGGCAAAGGAGAGCAGCTCGAAAATCCGGTGGAAGAAATTGCCCGCCACCGGTCCCTTCGGGAAGTGGGCCAGGGCGATGTCGGCCTCGGCTGCCGGTTCCGGCAGAGACTCGGAGGGCAGATGGGGCTCCGCCTCCCTGCCTGTTTCTTCATGCTGCTCCAGGGCGGTCAGATGGGAGAAGCTGCCGATCCGCCAGACCTGGGGAAAGCTCCGGCCCAGGGTCCGGCAGGCAGGGGCAGAGGCGCCAGCCCTTTCCGGCCTGCGGCCGGTCTCCCCCTTATTGCCTTCGGCAAGCTCGCGCAGGTGCCAGCTTGCGTTTCCGGAAACCCTTGCCGCAAGCTTATCAAGCAACTCTTCCTGGGGCATCTCCTTCAACAAACTGCGCCAGGCCGAAAGCGAGAACTCCTCCCCGGCCGCCGGCTCCGCATGGAGCAGATAGGCGAGCGCGCTCCGCTCGTAACCGCTTACCGGCGCCCAAAGCAGCTTGCAGCAGTGGCGGGCGCGGGTAACCGCCACATAGAGCAGCCGCAGGCTTTCCGCAAACTCCTCGCTGGCCGCGGCCTCATTCACCTCGGCCGTGGGCAGCAGGGCGATCCTGCCCTGCCAGTTCTCCGTCGGATCGTGCCAGACGGTGTAGGGGGCCTCCCCCTTGCCGGCAGAGGCAAAGCAGAGATAGGGGCAGTAGACCACGGGATATTCGAGCCCCTTGCTCCGGTGCACGGTGACCAGCTGCACGCACGCCTCGTCGCTTTCCAGACGCAGCTCCGCCTCTTCCCCGCTTTCTTCCCCGGCGAGCAGGGCGGCATAGTGGTCGATGAGCATGAGCGGGGAAAGATGGTTCTCGCTTTCCGCTCGTTGCAACAGCTCGGCCAGATGCCTAAGATTGGTGAGCCTGCGCTCGCCGTCGATGAAGGCGAGCAGCCGCTCGCAGGTGCGCCACCTTTGCCAGGCGGCATGAAACATCTGCATGACCCCGCTTTTCTGCCAGCAGCCTTGCAGCTCGGCAAACTGGCGCATCAGCTCCTGCAGTTGCGCGTCGTCCTCGCCAAGGAGGGCAAGGGCATGGGAGGAGAAGCCCAGCATGGGGGTGGCCAGGGCCTTTCGCAGCAGGAGCCCGTTGCCGGGATCGGCCACCGCCCGCAGGAGCCGTAGGCACTCCTCCGCCTCCGGGCTTTTGTAGACGCTTTCCTTGCTCTGCAGCACTGCGGCGACCCCGGCAAGGCGCAGGGCCTCCTGGATTTCCGCGGCCTGGGAATTGGTGCGCACCAGCACGGCAAGGTCGGCGGCAGAGACGGGCCGGTCGCCGATCCTGGCCGCCCCGGCCAGCAAGGCCTTGATATCTTTCGCCACCAGCTCCGGGATCAGGGGCTCGATCTTGTTCTTGGCCAGGCGTTTTTCCTTGCCGGCGCAAAGTTCCTCGGGAAGGGTGAGAAAGTGCAGGGGCGCGTCGCCGAAACCATCCGAGCGCCAGAGATCGTCAGCCGTGGGCCGGGGCTCGACCTTGGCAAAGGCGATACGCTTCTCCCAGAAGGGGTTGGCCGGCGCGGCAAAAAGCTCGTTCACCGCCGCCACCATCCGCACGTCCGCCCGCCAGTTGGTGAACATCGTATGCCTGCCGATGCCGGGACGCCCGGCGGCGTTGAGGTAGGCATAGATATCGGCGCCCCGGAAGGCGTAAATGGCCTGCTTGGGATCGCCGATCAGAAAGAGCGACTCCCGGCCCTGGCCGTAGATGGCCTGAAAGATCCGATACTGGACCGGGTCGGTGTCCTGAAACTCGTCGATGAGGGCGGCCGGGAACCTGGCCCGGATGGCGGCGGCAAGCTTCTTGCCGGAAGCTCCCTGCAGGGCCCGGTCCAGGCCGGTGAGCAGCTCGTCAAAGGATTGCCGCCGGCTCGCCTTCAGGCGTTTGTCCATCTCGCCGCGCACAAAGCCGGCCGCTTCGGCGAGGAAGAGCGCCTGGCAGGAGCGGGCCAGGGCCAGCCTTGCCTCGAGCAGCTTCTCCCAGGCGCTGAAAAAGGGGTTGTCCGGGTAGGTGTTCTTTTTGAGGGCCGTGGCGGTGAAGACCTTTTCCTTGTGTTCGGGCTGGAAGATTCTGCCCGCGGCGAGCAGCTCTCCTTTTCTGGGGGGAGTGAAGGAGCGCGGGCCATTTTCGGAAAAAAACTCGCTGATCCGGTCCAATAAGCCTTCGGCAAGCAGATCCTTGAACAGGGTGGTGAGGCCTTGCGCTTCTGCAAAAAAAGAGGCGAGGCGCTCTTTTTCGGCCAGCCAGATGGCCCGGGCCTGGTCGTAGCAGAGTTGCACCCGGCTGAAGAGTGCGTCACGCTCCGGCTCGCTTGCCTCTGTGCACACCGGATAATCGCGGTGCCGGATTACCTCCCGGGCAAAGTTCAGAAACTGCCCGTGGGTCACCTTCTCCCGGACGAGATCGGCCAGGCGCGGATCAAGGTCATAGAAGCTCGCCACCCAGAAATCGTCCGCCACCTCGGCCAGCAGCTTTTCCGTGGAGCCGGTCAGCTCCAGATCAAAGGGCAGCCCGGTTTCCAGGGCATGCTGTTTCAGGATGCGCTGGCAGAAGCCATGGATGGTGGAGACCGCCGCCCGGTCGATATCGCTTGCGGCCTTGAGCAGAAAGCGCCTGTCCAGCTCCCTGTTTGCGCTTGCCGCGACCAGGCGGGCAAGAAAAGGGTCTTCGGAAGCGGCCTCGCTCGCAAATGCCTCCATTGCCGCCCGCAGCCTCTCCCGGATCCGTTCGTGCAGCTCGGTCGTGGCCGCCTCGGTAAAGGTGACCACCAGAATCTCCTCGACCCCCAGGCGCCGTTCGAGGAGCAGGCGCAGGTAGAGGGAGGTGATGGAATAGGTCTTGCCGGTGCCGGCGCTGGCCTCGATCAGCTGGATGCCGGCCAGCGGTATTGTTGTGGGGTCAAAGGCCTGACTCACGCGAGCTTCTCCTGATGCGCGACAAGCGGGGCGAAAACCTTGAGGGCGAGCTCGGCAAAGCCGCAAGAAGGCGCGTGCCCCGGATACGGGCTGAATCCGGGGCGGACAGGCACCAGGCTCCCGAAAAGCTGCCGGCAGCAAGGTTCATTCCCTTCGCCCGGCATCCGGTTGTTACCCAGGTATTCTTCACGGGCCTTGCCATACGCCGCCTCCTCAAGCGCATCCCGCTCTCCGCCTTTGCCGCTCAGCAACGTCCGGGCAAAGCGCCAGGAGCTCTTGGGAAAGAAGAGGAGCGGTTCATCCGCGCCTGCCCGGAAAAGCTCGGTCAATTCGGCAAGATGCTCTCTCGCATTCTCCACGGCCCGCAGGCGGATCGCCTCGGCCCCGCCCTTTTCGCCCTTGCCGACCACGAGGGATTCAAGAGGCTGGTCGCCTGGATTCAGCGCACAGAGAAAAAGATGGTCCAGCCAGGCGGCAAGGAGGACGCGGCCATGCAGCTTGCTGTTTGTGACATGGATGCGCCCCTCGGCATGGCGGCCGCCGATTTCTCCCCAAAGGGAAATGCCTTCGCCAAGGGCAACCTCCCCGGCCAGAGGCATGAGCGGCTTTTGGGCCACACAGGCGGCAACCTTTTGGAGGATGGGCGCAACCGCCTCTTCCATTTCCCTTATCACCGGCAAGGCCGCCTTGCCCAGGGGAAGAAGGCCCTGCCCCCGCCAACGGCGGACAAGCTCTGCGCCCTCCCCTTCCTGCGCCAGGCCTTCGTCGAGCAGCTCCCGGACCAGCTGATATTTTTCAAGCTCGTCAAGCACCACCGGCTCGCGCTCGGCAAGGGCCTCGTCCCGCTCCTCCAGGAAAAGGCCCAGGCGCTGTTCGAGAAACCACCTGGCCGGCCTTGCCCAAAAGCGCTTCAACTCGGCAAGGTTGAGCCTGTCCTCTTGCCTCCCGCGCGGAGCAAGCGGAGCAGACAGAAAAAAATGCCGGCCGGCCGGAGTCGTCAGCCTCGTCTGGACCGCCAGGCAGTATTCCCGGCTATAGCTGAAGAGCCGCTCTGCGCTGCCGCAGAAATAACGGGAGCTGAAAGGCTGGAGAGGATGCTGCCGGCAGAGCCGGACCCAAAAAAGCATTCTTTGCCGGGCAGCGGGCAGGGCGGGGTCGCACCCCGGCAGGGAAAAGCTTGCCTGGATGGTCTCCATGAGCTCTTCCACCACGAGGGAGGGCGGGAGCGGCTTGCCGTCCCGCAGGCTGTTGCCGGTATGGAAGAGCAGAAGCTTCTCCCTGGCCGCCAAAAGCGCCTCCAGAAAAAGGTAGCGGTCGTCATGATGTCTGGCCCGATCCCCGAGCATGGGAAAGCGGGCCATGAGGTCGTAGCTCTGGGGATGCTGCATCCTGGGGAAATCGCCATCGTTCAGGCCCAGGATGCAGACGACCCGGAAGGGGATGGCCCGCATGGGCAGCATGCCGCAAAAGGTGATGCCGCCGGCGAGAAAACCCTGCTCGCTCTGGCTCTGCCCGAGTTTTTCCTCAAGGAGGATGACCAGCTCTGCCAGGGAAAGAGGCTGGTCAAAGCCGCTTTCCGTTGCCTCGTTGGCAATCTCCGCCAGAGCCTCGCGAATCTTCTGCAGCTGCCAGCCCCGGTTTGACCGGGAGAGGAAAAGGCCATCCAGCAGCTCAGCGAGCAGGCCCTGCCACTTTTCGATGCGCAGAGGGTTTTCGAGCCTGGCCAGCAGGGCGAAGAGGGTTTCCGCGAAGTGGATGAAGCGACCGGCCAGGGTGGCGGCCTGGCCTTCGATCTCCCCATGGGGAAGAACATCGCCGCAAAAGAGGCCGTCGCCGCCGAGCGCATAGCCGAGCAGAAGCCGGTCAAAGCCGAAACGCCAGGTGTTCTGCCGCTCCCGGGGCTGGCCGTTTCTTTGCCGGTGCTCCTCGTCGATTCCCCAACGGATGCCGGCGGCCTCGATCCAGGTGCGGATCTGGGCCAGGTCGGCCTGCTCGATGCCGAAGCGGCCGTAAACCTCCGGGATGGCCAGCATCTCCAGCACCTCGTTCGCCGTCAACCGGCCGGGCGCCAGGGCAAGCAGCCGGAAAAAGGCCTCGATCAGCTCAATGCCGCCGCCGGAAGGCCGGTCGGCGATCCGGTAGGGAAGAAAGCGCGGGTCCTCGACCGGCAAGGCGAAGACGGCATCGATGAGCGGGGCGTAGAGAGCCACATCGGGAAGCATGACCACAATGTCCCGCGGCTCCAGGCGACCATCGCCGTCGAGCAGGGCCAGGAGCTGATCCTGCAGAACCTCCACCTCCCGCAGCCTGCTGAAACAGGCATGGATCATGAGAGAGTCGTCGCTGTCTTCCAGAACCCTTCCCGGGCTGCCGGCCTGCTCAGGCCCGGGAAGGGAAAGCGCGAGGATGTCGTTCTGCAGGTGATGGAGGAGCGTGGACGCCCCCTCCCGCCGCTGAAAGAATTCGCCGACCGGCTGGTATTCGCAGCCCTCCTCAAGCAGCCGCTGAAAATCGCGGGCCACCGAGGCGCAGGAGGCCAGGAGCGGGTGGCCGGATTCGAGGAAGAGATCCTCGGCCGTCAGCCCTTCCGGCAGCCGCGCCTCCAGGCGACTGATCTCGGCGGGGGAACGGATCTCGGCGAAATAGGCCTCGCTGGGGGCAAAGAGGAAGAACTGCACCGGCAGATTCCGGGCCAGGTCATTGAGGATGGCGAGATAGATTCTGGGCAGGGTGTCGATGCCGAAGACGCTCACCCGTTCGGGAAGAAGCTCGGAAAAGGGAATTTCTCCCGCGGCGAGGGCCTCCCGTGCCCGGACCATGAGCCGGGCCGGGGAACAGCAGCCGATATGGGAGACGATCCTCTGCCAGAGCAGGGGCTGCCAGCGCTCGGAGGCAAGCTCCTCGCCGGCAATCAGGGTGCTCCCCTCCTCCCAGGCCAGGACCAGCTCGGGCCGGTACACTGCGTACTGGTCAAAGAGATAGGCGAGCTGCCGGCAGAGCTGCAACTTTTTCGTGGGACTCCCCTCGGCCAGATAGGCATGCAGGGAAGAAAAATCCGGATCCTGCCCGCATTCGTCCAGAAGGGAGAAAATGACAAAGGCCAGCCGTTCACGGCTGTAGCGCTGAACAAGGTCGCCCTCTTCGCCGATGGTGGCGCGGAGAACCCGCTGGATGAACTGCCGGGGATGGGGAAAATCGGGATTCGCCCAGACCCCGAAGTGCCGGGAAAGCTCCATGGCAAGCCAGGCGGCCATGCCCTTGCTCTGCACCATGATGCATTCCGGCGCAAAGGGCGAGGAAAGGGGCGAGGCCAATACCCCGTGCATGGCGGCCAACAGGGTTTCGACCCTGTTGGCGCGGTAAATTTGCATGACACCGGTCATAGACTACTCAGAGGAAGGAAAACGGGGCGGGCGGTGCAAAAAAACATCGGACAAAAACGCGGAATCCCGGCCTCAACCGTGCTGCCGGTGGAGACAGGCCTGCAAACGGCTGACCAGATTGCCAAGCTCCGGTTTGGTGATCTGATCGTCAGCCCCCACGGATTCTCCCTTATGGCGGGCGGTTTCGTTGATGAGCGAGGAAAAGAGCATGACCGGAATCCCCTCGAATTCTTCGCTTTCCTTGATGCGCAGGCAAAGATGGTGGCCGTCCATGCGGGGCATCTCAATATCGGTGATCACGGCGAGCACTTCATCGCGGACATTGCCCTTTTGCCGCAGGCCGTCAAGATAGCTCCAGGCGTCGTAGCCGTCGGAATGGGCCACCACCTTGTACCCGGCCTTTTCCAGGGTTCTCTTGATCTGGTCCTGGATGATCCGCGAATCGTCGGCAATGACCACGACCTTGTCCTGCTGGGAGTCCTCCGGATGTTCGACAATGGCGTGCGCCTCGGAGTCGATGACCATGGACGGATCGATGGAGGCAATGATGGATTCGAAGTCCACCATCTGGATGATGGTGTTGTCGACAAGACAGACGCCGGTAAGACTGCTGTAGTGGGAGATAAGGGCCGGCGGCGGCATGATCTGCGTCCAGCTCACCCGGTAGACCTTGTCCACCCCGTGGGTGATGAAGCCGAAAAACTTGCCGTTGATCTCGGTGACAACCACCACCCATTTGGCCCTGGCCTCCGTGGAAAGATCCGGCTCGTAGCCGAACCATTCACAAAGGTCGATCAGGGGGATGGTCCGGTCCCGCAGGAGAAAAACCCCTTTCATGGCGGAAACGCTCTCCGGCATCTCGGTGAGCTTTTCCGGCATGGCCACCAGCTCCCGCACCTTGGCCGCGTTGATGCCGTATGCGGTCCGGCTGACGGTGTTGCTCGTCCGGTCGTGCCACTGCAAAAAGAGTGTGATGATCTCAAGTTCGTTGGTGCCGGACTTCAGCAGGATGTCGCTCTTGTAACCGGTGGCCTGACTCATATGCTTGCTCCAAAATCACATGGGTGATGTCAAAACTGTCGAGAATATTAAACAGATATAGGAAACAGGGAAATTACTCAACAAAAATAAACCATTGCCCAGGCGCGAGAAGGATGGCTGGCCGCCTGTTTTGACTCGCAAGCACGAGCCATGGCAAGGGCGCCGACAAAACAGATCAAGGCGTTCAGCTCGGGGGACAATTTCCAACCTGGGGACAAAATTCGCTTCTTTCCCCTTGCCTCCTCCAGACCAGATAAAACCCTAACACATTTTTTCTTGACCTGACTTGCTGATTCCCTTACCCTGGCAAAACGATAAAGGCAAACCCGGAGCGATCCGGAGGCGCAAAGCCACGGGCCACAAGCTGGTAGCCGGGCTGCCGAACGGGGGAGGCATTGAAACAGTGAGCCCGTCTTCGGCCAGAAGACGGGCTTTTTTTGTTGTGAACTTCAGGGAGGGGGCAAAATGTTTTCACTACGCTTTATTCTGGCAAGCGCAAAACGCGCATGCGGCCTGGCTGGCATAGCCTTGTTGACCGTGGCCGGCATTCCGGCTCATGCTCATGCCGTCGGAACATGCACACCCGGTCTTTCGACCGTCATCGGCACCGAATATGTCGCGGACAAATGTTCGGCTGCCGGCCCGCCATACAACTACATCGCCACGGACCTCACCTGCGCGGGCGGCAAGGTTGTCAAAAGCTCCTCGCAGATCAGCGGCAGCTATTATAACAAGACGCCCGACTCCTTCCAATCGGCACTCGCTTCCCTTGCCTCGTGGTATGGCATGCAGGTGTTCCGCAATACCGATGGAACCCGGTTTATAACCATCAGCAAATATTTCAAGCAAGGAGGCACCCTTGAAGGCGTGAACCTCGGTCAGTACACGACGGCACCGACGGTGCATGTGGATGTTTTTGCTGATTATTATTTTCCGCCGGCCAGTGTGCCGGATGCCGATAACGACGGCTTTTACGTCTGCCTTGATTGCAACGACAACGATCCGGCAGTAAACCCAGCGGCCCAGGAAATTTGTGGAGATGGCCTGGATAACGACTGCAATAATGTTACGGATTGCGCTGATGCACCATGCGCGACGCAACCACAGTGCCTGGCGGCATGCACGGATAACGATGGCGATGGTTTCAGTCCAGATGGCGAAAAATGCGGCCCGGTTGATTGCAACGATTCCGAACAATTGGCCCATCCGGGCTTGGCGGAAATCTGCGGTGACGGCATAAACAACGATTGCGATGCCACAACCCCGGATGACTGCTGTGACACAAAGATCATCGACTTCACCGGCTCCAATGCCACGATCAACGCCGTGGCGGGCGGAGCCACCACCTTCAACGCCACCATTACCGATTCGTCCGGCAAGGGTATCAACTGGACCATGAATGTCGCCGGCCGCATCTTCACCGGCACCGGCAAAAGCATTTCGGTGCTCTGGGATGGCAAGGACAGCAGCGGCAGGATTCTGGACAGCGGCACCTATACCGCCACCCTCCATGCGGAAACCGGGGACGGCGGCTGCAAGGATGACGCCACCCTGCCTGTCCGCATCAGCAATAGCGGCGGCTGCTTGACGATCACCTTCGGCTCCCGGGCCAACATTGCCAACGGCAACCTTTCCCACGATCAGGAGCTGTTCAGCACCGGCGGCACCGGCCTGAGCACGGCCATGACGCTCTACTACAACAGCCTCAGCCAGCATCTCGGCTCTCTGGGGCTTGGCTGGGCGCACAGCTATGAAATCAATGTCACGGAAAATGCGGACGGCTCCGTACTTCTCCGCTCCCCAAACAGCGCCGGCAAGCTTTACAACCTGGTGGATGGCGCCTATGTTGCGCCGGCCGGCGATTATGCCACCCTGGTGAAAAACAGCGACAACACCTTTACCCGCGCCACCAAGGCAGGGCTGCAATACCGCTTCAACCAGGCGGGCAACCTGGCCGCCATTGTCGATCGTAACGGCAATGCCATGCAATTTGCCTACGAATATGGCATGCTGACCAGCATCACCGACTCGGTGGGCCGGGTTACGGAATTCCTGTACGAACTGAACGGCAGGCTGGCGCAGATCACCGACCCTGACGGCAAGAACTACAACTTCCTGGTGGAAGGCGACACCCTCGCGAAGGTCACCATGCCGGACGGCGGCAACTGGCTTTATACCTATGACGCAGAGGGCTTCCTCGTCTCCCGCACCGATGCTTCCGGCTACACCACCACCTATACCTACGACGAGCAGCATCGGGTGAAAACAGCCACCGATCCCGAGGGCAAATCCCGCAGCATTACCTACTCGACCTCCACAGATGAGGTGAAGACCGCGCTGATCACGGAGAAGGACGGCTCGGTCTGGCAGTTCACCTTTGACAGCACCCAGGGCAATATGCTGGCCAAGACCGATCCGGCCGGCAACTCCATCACCTATACCTATGACGAAAACCACAACCTGCTCAGCAAGACCGAGGCGGACGGCAGCACCACCACCTACGGCTACGATGCCGAAGGGAACATGATGTGGACCATCGATCCGCTGGGCAATAAAACCACATACACCTACAACGAGGCCGGTCAGGTGACCAGCATCACCGATGCCAGCGGCGACACCACTGATTTCAGCTATGATAACAAGGGGAATCTGCTTTCCGTCCGCGATGCTGCCGGCAATACCACCCAGTACACCTATGATGCCAGCGGTCGGATCAGCAGCATCACCAACCAGGCGGGCCAGACCATCACCCTGGCCTACGATACCCTGGGCAACGTTGCCGTGGTGACAGACCCTGCCGGCGCCAAAACCAGCATGACCTACGATGCCGCCGGCCGAGTAATCAACCAGACCGATGCCAACGGCCAGACCACCACCTTCGGTTACGACGAGGCAGGCAACCTCATCACGGTGGTCGATCCCTTCGGCCAGGCCACCACCTTCGGCTATGATCAAAACGGCAACCGCACCGCAGTGACCGATGCCAACGGCAACACCACCGCCTATGTGTACGATTACGCCCACAGGGTGGTGCAGATCACCGACGCCCTGGGCCAGACCACTTCGCTGACCTATGCCGAGGCCGGTTGCGCCACCTGCGGGGCCGGCCAGAAAACCCAGCCTGCCACCCTTACCGACGCCAACGGCCACACCACCTGGTTCCAGTACGATTCCATGGGTCGCCTGGTGGAGGAGAGCAATCAGCTGGGCGCGAAGGTCACCTACCAGTACGATGCAAAAGGTAACCTCATCAGCCGCACCGATGCCCAAGGAAGGACCACCAGCTACAGCTATGACGCCATGGGCCGACTGCTCGCCAAGGTCTTTCCGGACCAGAATCAGGTCCTCTTCAAGTACGATGCCAAGAGCCGCCTGATCTATGCGGCCAACCAGCACATCGGCTACGGCATGACGTACGACAATTTGGGCAGGCTCATCACCATCACCGATTCCAACCAGCGGACCATCCGCTATCAGTACGATGCCCTGGGCAACCGAACCAAAATGACCACGCCGGAAGGCAAGGTGGTGGAATACAGCTACGACGAGGCCAACCGCCTCATCGGGATCGACAGCTTCCTGGGCGAGTTCTCCTTCGGCTACGACAAGCTGGGTCGCCGCGTGGGTCTTGCCTTTCCCAACGGGGTCAGCACCGGATACACTTACGACGCCGTGGGCCGACTCACCGAGATCCTGGCCCAGACCGCGGGCCGCCGCGGCCGTGGGGAAACGGTCAACGCCTTCAGCTACACCCACGACGCCGTGGGCAACCGGCTCTCCAGGACCGTGAGCATGGATGATTTCAGTCACAGAGACACCCGCTACGAGTACACCTACGATGCGGTTTACCAACTGCTCCAGTCTTTGCCGGCAAAGAGTTTCGGCCACCGGGAGCGTGTCGAGGAACAGAGGGCGGAGCGCTTCAGCTACGATCCGGTCGGCAATCGCCTGACCGGGCCGGACCGCAGGGACACCTACCGCTACAACGAGCTCAATGAACTCCTTTCCGCCAGAAGGACGGCTTTCCAATACGACCTCGACGGCAACATGGTCGCCAAAGGCGGCTGGACCTACGAGTACGACTACGAGAACCGGCTGGTCAAGGCGATCCGGGCGGAGCGGGACGGGATCAAGACCGTCTCCTTCAAGTACGATCCCTTTGGCCGCAGGATAGAGAAAAAGGTGGAGGAGGTCGAGGACGGCCGGCTTGAGAGCAAGACCTACGCCTATGTCTACGACAACGAGGACATCATCCTGGAGATCAAGAGTGGCGGCAAGGATGAGGAGGGCGATAACGACGGCGGCCGCAAGGCCGGCTGGCTGAAGCACTGGCAAAAACGGGTTGCAAAGCCCGCGATCAGCCGCTTTGTGCACGGCCCGGGCATTGACGAGCCCCTGGCCATGGAGCAGAAAGGCAGGACCTTTTTCTACCATGCCGACGGCCTGGGCAGCATCGTAAGCCTTACCGATGCCAAGGGCCATGTGGTACAATCCTACCAATACGACTCCTTCGGCAACATGCAGCACCACGGCGGCGAGGTGAAGCAGCCCTATGCCTATACCGCCAGGGAGTGGGATCAGGAGACCGGCTTGTATTTCTACCGGGCTAGGTATTATGATCCGCAGGCGGGGAGGTTTATCTCCAAGGATCCGATAGGGTTTGCCGGGGGAATTAATGTCTATGCTTATGTGCTAGGTAACCCGGGGAATTTGGTCGACCCTACGGGGTTGTATGGCAGTGATGTTCATTATGATAAAACATATGAATGGGCTAGAAAAGTCGGATTGAGTGATTGTCTTGCCAAAAAGCTAGCCGAAGCAGACCAAAATGTGGATGACTTTTTTCTTTCATATCCTTTAACCCCCCTCAACTGGTTTTTTGGGACAACTTTTCATTTTCAATCAGCAAATTATGCTGAAGTCGGGCTTAATCAATCACTTCAGCAGAAAAACATAAATCAGTTCGGTAAATTTCTTCATGTTTTACAAGATTCATACTCTCATAAAGGATATGGCTTCCCGCTTGGACATATTTTCGACGGAACAGCACCTGACAACTATGACTCTTTTGATCCAAGAGATCGACGCATGCGTGACGACACTCTCTTTTGGTTAAAAGAGTTCAAAGATTCATTTGGAGATGAATGCGAGTGTAACTAAATGGCAATTAAAATAATCTTATATATATTAATAATATTATTTATTGGTGTGCTTGAGCACCTCTTAAGGATTTCTCATGAAATTTTCAGACTATTCTCTCCACTAGTGCTTATTGGTGTATATTTTGTAATGCTAAAGGCTGAAGTTAAAAAGATGTTAGCCATTGGGTACTCATATGACAAAATAACTAAAAATGGTTTCGTCTTCTCTTTTTGTATTGGTATTTTATGGGCTTTTCTCATGTCCTTTGCGGCTGGATTTCACTACGCGCCCCCTAAAGATGTTTTAGGATTCTTGTGGATGCTTTTGGGGTGGGGATTGTGGGGGTGGGCTCTTGGTTTTGCTGGAAAAAAGCTATGCGGAATGTTTTATAATCATCAAAACCATAGCCAAAAGGGGACATGAAAACAAAAGCAAAAGCGAAAAAGGGAGACAGATCTATTTTCTGTCCTTTACCCTTAGCAGCCCTCTCCCATCACATCACACCGGGGACATCCATGATAAGTAAAGTCAAGGGGAAAACGGAGATTTCCCACAACCTCGCGGAGTACTCCGGCGGCTTTATCTAAACTCGCGAACCCTTCAACCTTTCCGACCTTTTTTCTCTGTTCTTGTGGTCCGCCGGTCAGGCGACCAGACATCCATTTGCCGTCTTTGGGGAGATTCCCCATCACGGAAGATTGAGTTTGGGCCAACCCGTCAGCCTCGAAACAGTATAAGGGCGTGCAGCTTCGCAGCTCACGCAGTCCCCGGAATAGCAAGGCCTGGCGGGAAGATCGTCTTGATTAAGGGTTGGATGTTTTGGCTTTGCCGCTAAACGACTTTGGCCAGTTTTTCCTCAAAGGGCCTGCCGCGTCGGTCCACAGCCAGCAGGTACTCGACCAGCTTGCGGGCAACCGCCAGGGTGGCGCGGTTGCGGTTGCCTCGTTTCAGTTCTTTCTCGTGCAAGGCCGCCAGCTGCTGATTCCAGTGCGGCGCCAACTTGGCCGCTTCAATCAGTTGGGGTTTTTCCGGGGACACAAGACCTATTTTTTTTGCCAAGGAAAACCAGGCCGGAAGCCCGTTAAAAACGACTCAACAAATAGGTATTATGTTTGAATGCATAAGTAATTGAAAAGGGAGCCTCCAGGTGGCGGACAGCTCATATAATGAGCGAGCGGGGTCGAATAAATCGCCCCGAGTCAGACCCACAAGGAGGCTCCCTATGGAAAGTATTTACTACATCGGCCTGGACGTCCACAAGAAAACCATCGCTTACTGCATCAAGACAGCCAACGGTGTCAATACAGAAGTAAAAGTGTACCAGTTTCGGCAAAGTAAAAGTGTACCACCTGTGAGGGAAAGAGGTCTGCGAAGACGCCAGCGGAGTTTGTCGCCCAAAGCGTTCATCGAAGCGGTCTCTCCCAGCCGCTGCAAATGGTTCGGTTACATGGGTTGATTTTCTGCCAGTGTTTCACCTTGTTCTTTGATAGTTGATTTTGTGATCGAGTGGCCCCGCAGCCGGTAGCTGTGGCCCTTGATGTTGACCACTCGGCAGTGGTGAAGGAGCCGGTCGAGGATTGCGGTGGCTATCACCGGATCTCCGAAAAATTCCTGCCAGTCCCCGAAGCTCTTGTTGGAGGTTATTATGGTGGAGCTTCTCTCGTAGCGGTGCGAGATGAATTGGAAGAAGAGGTAGGCTTCCTGGGGATTGACCGAGAGGTAGCCGACCTCATCCACCACAACCAGGCTGGAGCTGAGATACGCTTTATGCTTGGACTGTCCGCTTTCCTTGAGTTTTCTGATCAGGGTTTCCATGGTTGTGAAGTAGACCTTGAAACCATGATGGCAGGCCTTGATGGCAAGGGCCGTTGCCAGGTGGGTCTTGCCGACCCCGGGCGGGCCGAGAAAGACGACGTTTTCGTGCTTGGTAATGAAATCAAGCTCGAAAAGCTCCATGACCGCCTTCTTGTCCAGGTTGGGATGGAAGGAGAAGTCGTACTCATCGATGGTCTTGGCGCTGGGGAGGCCGGCGGTTTTCATGGCGGTCTGCACTCGCCGGGTGTCCTTGGCCGCCACCTCCTCTTCCAGCAGGTGATCAAGAAAGGCCAGATACGAGCTCTTGTTCCCCTCGGCATCTTGGACGATGGCGTCAAGCACCTCTGCGGCCCGGCTCAGCTTGAGGCGTTGCAGGTTGTCCTGGAGACGTTCACTGGTCAGTTGTTCCATGCGACACCCCCCTGTGCAAACAGGTCATACTCGGCCAGGGGGCGCTGCTCGACTTGCGGATAGAGGCTGCCGGAGGTGAGTCCCCTGGTGGCCTTGCCCTTGCCTTTGCCATATTTGCGGGTGAGCTGTTGCTGATCGCGGCGGAGTTGGTCGTAGAACAGGCGGTTGCCGACAAACTCGTGCTTTCCGCCTGCCTCCTGGTAGCTGACCAGGAAGTCGTGATCGTGGAAGATGGCGATGACGCCGTGCTTGATCTTGAGCAGCACTCTTTTGCCCACCACCCGGTGAGGGACAAGATAGCGGTTGGTGTTGTAGGAGATCTGACAGTCCTTGTAGACCTTGCGATACACCTTGATGGAGGTGTCGTAGTCGGTGGGCGGCAGTTTCCCGAGCAAGGAGCTTTCCTGCTGCCAGCGATCGCAAACCGGCCGATGATGGGTGCCATGGACTCGACGGTTGGCGGTTTCGTCAAGCCAACGGCGCATGTCCCGATTGAGGGCCTGGAGGGTGGTGAAGGTGTAGCCCCGCCAGAAACGCTCCCGGATATAGTCCATGGGGCGTTCCACCTTGCCCTTTACCCATGGGCTATAGGGAGGGCAGGCCTTGGCTGCGAAGCCGTAGTGATGGGCGAAATGGAGGAATTCCTTGTTGAAATTCGCCTTCCCCTCACTGCGGTCGACCACCACGTTCTTCATGTTGTCGTACAGGATCTCCGCCGGCACCCCGCCAAGGTAACGGAAGGCGTTGATGTGGCAGTCCATGAAGGCTTCCATGGTGCAGCGCTCGACGTACTCCACATACATGGCGCGGGAAAAGCCGAGGAGCATGGAAAAGGCATGGACCGTGGTGGTGGTGCCGTCTGGTTCGACAATCTGATAGTCGCCGAAATCAACCTGGGCCTGCAGGCCAGGCTCGGTCTCGAATCTGATATAGGCCAGACGGGTTTGTTGCTCCTTGAGAGGGCGAACGAAATCCCGCACGGTTTCGTAGCTGCCGACATAGCCCATTTTCCTGAGTCGGTCAAAGATCCAGGTTGCTTGGTAGTCGTCCTGCTCGACATAGTCCTTGATGATCTGGCGGAAGGGGTCAAGAACAGAAGGCCGGCGCTTTTTCGTGTGGTATTGGGGCAATGTGGTTGCCGCGAGATGATTTTTGACAGTCTGCCGGTGAATGCCGAGCTTCTTAGCAATGGCCCGGATACTCAGGCCGTCACGTCGCAATGAGTGAATGTCCATAAAAACCTCCAACGTAATCATGGGAATCACCTCCTTGCGAAGAAGGTAATCTCCCTTGGGTTAGGTTGCAGGTGGTACACTTTTCATTGCCATTTTTGGTACATTTTTACATTGCCAGTGACAGCCCTATGCCTATACCGCCAGGGAGTGGGATCAGGAGACCGGGTTGTATTTCTACCGGGCTAGGTATTATGATCCGCAGGTGGGGAGGTTTATTAGTAAAGACCCCATTGGGTTTGCCGGTGGGGATGTTGTTTTATATGGATATGTGCAAAATAATCCGGTTAACTTTGTTGATCCGAGTGGGAATGTAACATTGCTTGGAGGGGGTGTTGGCATGAGGGGGCATTTTGCTCTTTTCGGCGCAAGTGTCAGTCGCGGTGGTGTTGCTGGCTCTGATGGTTGTCGGTGTGAGTATGTTACGGTTTGTGGAAGAATTGGCCCCGGTCTTGTGTATTTAGGCGGTGGCCTTGAAGGGTCTGGAGGACTTTCCTCTAAAGGAACAAGAGATCTTGGAGGTTGGTCCGTTGGGGGAGGTGCCGATATTGGTTGGGGTCCATCTGCAGGTGTTAATGCCGCTACCACCAATGGTACAACATCCACGGTCAATGGATCAGCAGGCCTTGGATGGGGTGCATCTTCTGGTGTCGATTTCTGTTATACTGTTTTGGAATGCGGCAAGTAAAAGAATCCTTAGTTCTTGTTGGTGTTTTCTATGAAGATAACAAAGTTAATCTTAAAACCCTGGGCTGGGCTCAAACTCGGCGTTGTTGGCTTATGTGTTTTTTATACTGGTTTTAAGATTGGAAAATATCTTGGCGTAACTGGGACAATTCTGATTGTTCTAGGCTGGGCATTGTTGATGTGTGGCATTTTGGGGCATATGGTGTGGTTCGTAAGGGAGTTGAAGAAAAAACCTGGGGATAAGGGGTCGCATCTTTTTCCTTGATGCACTACGGAAACGGGGTCGGGATTGACATTTTGCCATTCAAAAAGGCGGTTAAGATGAAAATCTTAACCGCCTTTTCTTTTATCATGGGCTGTGGGCGGGAAAATCAATAATGATACCGGCAGGCGAGAATCCGGATTTTATCTTCCAGAACCTCGTACACCAGCCGGTGGGTGTCGTCGATGCGGCGGGACCAGCAACCGGCGAGATCATGCTTTAACGCTTCCGGCTTGCCGGTTCCTTCAAAGGGGGTGCGCTGCACTTCCTTGAGCAGCTTGACAATGCGGAGGGCTTTCTTGCGGTCCTGTTGAATCCACCAAGCCAAGTCCTCAAAGGCCGCCGGATCAAATTCCAAGGAAGGGGGATGGGGGTCAAATCTTTATCCTTGACACCACTCCTCCCCTCCTCTAGCATCTTGGTATGGCACGACCTCTTCGCATCGAATATCCAGGCGCGCTTTATCACGTCACCAACCGGGGCAATGAGCGCAAACCCATCTTCATGGATGACACGGACCGGCAGGAGTTCTTAGAACTCCTCGCCCGCTCCCTGACCATATACTCGGTCAAGCTCTACAGCTTTGTTCTGATGAGCAACCATTTTCATCTGCTGGTGGAGACCCCCTTGGGGAATCTCAGCCAGTTCATGCGTCACTTCAACATCAGCTACACATCGGCTTTCAACCGCCGCCACCGCCGCTCCGGCCACCTCTACCAGGGAAGATACAAGAGCTTCCTGGTGGATGGGGATGCGTACCTCTCCATGGTATCCCGCTATATCCATCTGGGTAATTTCCGGGGACACAATACCTATTTTTTTTGCCAAGGAAAACCAGGCCGGAAGCCCGTTACAAAACAACTTAACAAATAGGTATTATGTCCCCAGATACCATCGAGGGGGATGGGGGTCAAATCTTTATCCTTGACACCAATCCTCCCATCCTCTAGCATCTTCGTATGGCACGACCTCTTCGCATCGAATATCCAGGCGCGCTTTATCACGTCACCAACCGGGGCAATGAGCGCAAACCCATCTTCATGGATGACACGGACCGGCAGGAGTTCTTAGAACTCCTCGCCCGCTCCCTGGCCATATACTCGGTCAAGCTCTACAGCTTTGTTCTGATGGACAACCATTTTCATCTGCTGGTGGAGACCCCCTTGGGGAATCTCAGCCAGTTCATGCGTCACTTCAACATCAGCTACACATCGGCCTTCAACCGCCGCCACCGCCGATCCGGACACCTCTACCAGAGAAGATACAAGAGCTTCCTGGTGGATAGGGATGCGTACCTCTCCATGGTATCCCGTTATATCCATCTGAACCCGGTTAAGATCGGCAGCAACACGAATAAGCCGCTCGCCGAGCAGCTCGATATCCTTTGGGCCTACAAATGGAGCAGTCTGCCGGGATTTGTCTCTCTAAAAAAACGATGGACGTTCGTGGATTACCCGGTGGTCCTCGCGGAGTTCGGCGGCGACACCGCCACCGGGCGAACGAAATACAAAAAGCAGATTGCCGCAGATCTGGCGGAAGGCCTGCCGGTGAAGGAAAGGGTCGTCGGGCAGACCCTCTTGGGCAGCGATGATTTTGTACAACGGATCAAAAACACTTATCTTGATGCGGAAACGGCCCGGGAGCAACCAGCTCTTGCCGAAGTGCGAAAATATCTGGCCCAGGACGTTATCCTGGATGGTATCTGCAAGGTGACGGGAAAAACCAGGGAAGAGGTATTACAAACCACAGGGCCATTACGCCAGATGGCTATGGATCTGCTCTACCGGTTGGGCGGGATGAAAAACCCGGAGATCGGGAGGCTGTTGGGTGTTGACTACAGCACCGTCAGCCAGGGAAGAAAGCGGTTTCGAGAGCGCCTGGATAAGGACAAGCAGCTGCAAGCCATATACACCAATGCGGAAGAGTTACTGTCAAGGATAAAGATTTGACCCCCCCCGCCCAAAACCATCTTCAAGGACGACACGGACCGGCAGGAATTCCTCGAACTCCTCGCCCGCTCCCTGGCCATATACTCGGTCAAGCTCTACAGCTTTGTTCTGATGAACAACCATTTTCATCTGCTGGTGGAGACCCCCTTGGGGAATCTCAGCCAGTTCATGCGTCACTTCAACATCAGCTACACATCGGCCTTCAACCGCCGCCACCGCCGATCCGGACACCTCTACCAGGGAAGATACAAGAGCTTCCTGGTGGATAGGGATGCGTACCTCTCCATGGTATCCCGTTATATCCATCTGAACCCGGTTAAGATCGGCAGCAACACGAATAAGCCGCTCGCCGAGCAGCTCGATATCCTTTGGGCCTACAAATGGAGCAGTCTGCCGGGATTTGTCTCTCTAAAAAAACGATGGACGTTCGTGGATTACCCGGTGGTCCTCGCGGAGTTCGGCGGCGACACCGCAGTAATTTCCGGGGACACAATACCTATTTTTTTTGCCAAGGAAAACCAGGCCGGAAGCCCGTTACAAAACAACTTAACAAATAGGTATTATGTCCCCAGATACCACGTTACAAAACAACTTAACAAATAGGTATTATGTCCCCAGATACCAAGGTATTATGTCCCCAGATACCATCCAGGCCCATGGTCGTCTTGACATCACGGAAAAACAGTTCGACATCCCACCGTTTAAAGTAAAGTTCCGCAAGCTCCTCGGCGGGATATCGCGTGGCATCAAGCAGGGTGGTGACGATGTGAAACCACTGAGTTCTGAAGCCAGGGTATTTCACCCTGACCTTGATCTGTCTCAAAAAAAGCTCTGGCGGAAGAGCCTCCCACGCCTCTTTAGAATACGACAGTTTGGGGGTGTAGAGTGGCCGTTCCCACGTTATCAGCAGGTCGTCAGGTCCGAGTTTTTTGAGACTGCCAGATGGTCTGACCGGTGCTCTCCTGGCAAGGGTGACAACACTGTCAACTCCTTGTTTTTCCAGGCTTGCGATATCGAAATAACTACAGAACCCTTTGTCCCCCAGAAAGATGTCTTCTCGTTTAAACAACGGCCACTGTTTGCGGAACAGCAGCAGTTCGTGACTCTTCTTGTTACCGATGGCGTAGCTGAGCAAAGCCCCACTTTCCAGCGAAAAACAAGCACAGATGCGTGCCGTCGGAAATCCACATCCCGGCTTCTGTGAAGACCACTGCGGCCAAGCCCCCTGGTTCTCCGGCGTATCCGGCATGCTGACGCCTGTCCCGTCAACAACGATTACTCGCCGGTTGTTCAGGAAGCCTGCCTCCGGCATTTTATTAAGCCGCTCAGCCGTATGTTCAAAAATTCCGGAGAGCATCTGTTCATCCAACTTCTTGCGAGCCGTACAATACGAAGCAGTCGAAGATGATGGGATCTTTATTCCCTTAATGGAGGCATAGGATTGAAGCTTGCGGATTACTTCCTTGCAGCCCCCATCCGCATCCAGCACCTGACTGAAGAAGGCCCAGAAGGTATTCTCTTTCGAGAAAAGCCTCCGGCGACTCACCGGGATGGGGTCAAATCTTTATCCTTGACAGACTCGTATTGTATTCAAAGTGTCAAGAATAAATGGCACCCAGTGTCACCTGGGGCTTCGCCCTTCCCGGAGTTTATACCCCCTTGAGGGGTACTGCCCGCATTGGTCTGGGTCTTGCAAACTCGGCTTCGCATCAGACAGTGCAAGCCCATTTTTCGTCCAATGCCACGCTGCTCGGCTGTGTGCCAATGGGGTATTCCTTCTATGAAGCCCCCCTCTCCACCTTCGCGGACAGATATTGTCAGAGCAGGCGCGCTGTGTTACATTGAGTGACTTTTATTCATTAGCGAAAACGGGGCAATCGATGCGAGAGAAGGTGCAAGCTGCTTTGGAGAAAATCCGGCCGACCCTGCAGGCGGACGGCGGCGATGTGGTGCTGGTAGATGTGAGCGAGGACGGGATCGTCAAGGTGCAGCTGACCGGCGCCTGCAAAGGCTGCCCCATGTCTCAAATGACGCTCAAAAACGGCATCGAAAAGTTCCTCAAGGGCGAGGTGCCTGAGATCAAGTCGGTCGAACCGGTCTGATTTCCGCGCTTACTTGTGGTAGCCGGTTCCGGCCTTGATGGTGAAGGCCCGGTAGAGCTGTTCGAGCAGCAGCAGGCGGGCCATCTCATGGGTGAAGGTCATCCGGGAAAGGCTCAGCACAAGGTCTGCCCTACTTACCACCTCGGCGGCAAGCCCCAAAGGACCACCGATCAGAAAGGCAACCTCCCGCACCCCCTGCTCTTCCCATCTGGTGATGAACTCGGCAAACTCCTCGGAACCGAGCTGCTTTCCGGATAGATCCAGGGCGACAACCTTTGCCGCGGCCGCAACATGTCGCGCAAGGGCCTGCGCCTCCTCCTGCTTGAGCCGCTCCGGCTCCTCCCTGGCCGTCCGCTTCTTCTCCCTGACTATCGGCGTCTCGATCTGGGCGTAGCGGCGGAGCCTCTCTCTGAAATCATCGATTCCCGCGGCCAGATAGGCTTCCCTGGTCTTGCCCAGAAAGGGTATGACGCACTTCACGATACCCCCTAGCGGTTTGCCTTCTGCTCATCAAGAAGCTGGCTCAGTTTGGAGCAGAACTCCTCGTAGCCGATCTCTCCTTTGATGCCGGGGCAGGAATGCTGGATGGCCTGGAAGTTGTTGGGATCGGCGAGGATGCTCGGATGCAGGGGCCACTGGCTGCAGCGCCAGGGCTTGCCGGGATGGACGGTACAGCCCTGGTTGTAAAAAATGCAGTGGCCGTCCACGGTTTTCATCTGCACGACATTGCCGGTGACGCGCAGATATCTTTCCTTCACCTCTTCCACCGGCAGGCGCAAAAAGGCGACCAGACGGTCCAGATCTTCCGGAGTCAGCGAGACGGTGGTCTCGCCATGGCAACAATGGCCGCACTGGCGGCAGTTGAAAATCTCATCTTCCAGCGACATAACACGACCCTAACCTAGTGATTGCAGTTGCTGTTGGAATATATAACCCAGGGTCCGATAAATAAGCTTTGCAACGGTGAAAGCCGCATGCTCGCAGCCCGGACGGGGGGAAAACTCGACAAAATCCATGGCCACGATGGGCCGTTGCCGGGCGATGCCTTTCAGCAAGGCAACGGTCTCGGCCCAGAGCAGGCCGTCGGGCTCGGGGGTGCCGGTGGCCGGCATGATGGAAGGATCAAGGCCGTCCACATCAACGGTGAGATAGACCGGCCCGGTCAACTCGGCGCAGAGCCTGCTGAGCCAGTCCGCCTCGCTCCGGACCCGCTGCATGAAGAACGGCTGCCAGCCCCTGGCCCGGACCAGCTCAAGTTCCTCCCTGGAAAAAGAACGGATCCCCACCTGGCTGAAGGGAATGCCCAGATCGGCAAGCCTGCGCATCACGCAGGCGTGGCTGTCTGGCCTGCCGTCGAACTCCTGGCGCAGATCAAGATGGGCATCGATCTGCACCACATGCAGATTGGGATATTTTTCCCGGCAGGCCTGCACCGCCGGCACCGTCACCGTATGCTCGCCACCCAGCAGCACCGGAAAGCGCCCGGCCACAAGCTCCCCGGCAATACCGGCCCGGATGGCCTGGCAGGCCTCGGCGGTGCCCAGGGAGCTGAAATCGGGGATGGGTCGGGTCTCGATGCCGATGCGCACCGTCTCGTAATGGAGTTCGTCGTCAAAGACCTCCAGGGCAGGCGAGGCCTCGATGATCGCCCTGGGGCCGTGGTCCGCGCCGCCGCCCCAGCTCAGGGACTTGGCCAGGGGGGCGGAGACGATGCTCACCCTCTTTTCCGGCCCGAGATCGGCCTCTTCGCCTAGAAATTGAAGTTTTTCCATTCTCAGTATACTCGCAACTCCCGGCTCAGGCAGAGCCGACCACATCGCCGAAAAGATCGATGTCGATGCCGTAGCGCTGGGCGGCCTTTCGCCACTTCAGCCTGTCCGGAGTCTTAAAGATGATTTCGTCCTCGGCCGGCAGGGTGAGCCAGCCGTCCACGGTCAGCTCCTCCTCCAGCTGTCCCGGTCCCCATCCGGAGTAACCCAGCGCCACCAGCAGATGTTTCGGCCCTTTGCCTTCGGCAAGATCGTGGAGGATCCTGGGGTCGCTGGTGAGGCAGACGGTTTCGCTCGCCTTGAGGAAGTGTTCGGTCCGGTAGTCGGCGCTGTAGAGAAAAAAGGCGTTGGAGACCTCCACCGGGCCGCCCACGTACAACGAGGGGATATTCTTCTCGGGAACCGGAATATTAGCGCTTTTGCAGACATCGGCAAAGGTGACGTCCTGGATCGGCTCGTTGATCACCAGACCCATGGCGCCCTCCTCGTTATGGGCGCAGATGAAGACGACCTTTTCCGCGAAGCGCGGATCAGGCATCTGCGGCGTGGCGATGAGAAAATATCCCTGCAGGCTTTCTATCATGATGCTTTCGTAAAAACCTCGAAAAGGGCTGGCCCGTGGCTTCCCTGGGCCACGGAAAGTGGCACTTTATCACCAGTGCCCCCGTTGCGTCAAGAAAACCTGAAATTTCCGGAAACTTCCCGGGCCCGAGAAAAGAATTGGTATTTTAAAAATCATTTGTGCTAGTATCTTACTATTCCCTGCCAGTCAGCGGAAAAACACCCCTGTCGCCATGCTCCCTTAAAAAAAAATTGAGCTCAAACAGATACGGCCATGACATTCGACATCAATACTGAAATTGACAGAATCATCGACTCAGAACACCACGACCCCTTTCAAGTCCTCGGCTTTCACCTTCTCGGCCCCAAGGCGGATTCCTCGGTGATCAGAACCTTTCAGCCCCATGCCAACAACTGCTGGCTGGTGGTGGACGGCCAAAAAAAGGAAATGTACAAGACCAGGGCCGAAGGGCTGTTCGAAATTGTCATCCCCAACTGCACCGAACCGTTCACCTATCATTACGAGGCGAAATTTTACGACGACACCACCCATCTCTTCAAGGATCCCTATCGGTTCATGCCGCAGATGAGCGAGTACGACCGCTATCTTTTCAACAACGGCACCAACTATGAGATCTACAGCAAGCTCGGCGCCCATCCCACCACCATCGACGGCATCAGCGGCACCATCTTCCGGGTCTGGGCGCCCAACGCCCGCAGGGTAAGCATACTGGGCAACTTCAATTACTGGGACGGCCGCGTCCATCAAATGCGGATCCTGGGCGTATCCGGCATCTGGGAACTGTTCGTGCCGGATATCGGCCAGGGCGAGCCCTACAAATTCGAAATCAAAACCCAGAACAAAACCATCCTGGAGAAGGCGGACCCCTTCCAGTTCTTTGCCGAGCTGCGCCCGAAGTCAGCCTCCGTCGTTTACGGAATCCCCGATCACCCCTGGGGAGACGCCGCCTGGCTCACCCAGAGAAAAAACCGGAAAAGCTACGAACAACCCATGTCGATCTATGAGGTGCATCTCGCCTCCTGGCGCCGCGATCCGGCTGACCCGACCCGCATCCTCTCCTTTCAGGAGCTTGCCGACTCCCTGATCCCCTATGTCCGGGAGATGGGCTTTACCCACATCGAACTGATGCCGATCATGGAGCATCCCCTGGACGAATCCTGGGGCTATCAGGTCACCGGCTACTTTGCCGTCACCAGCAGGCACGGCACTCCCCTGGATTTCATGCGCTTTGTCGACCTTTGCCACCAGAACGACATCGGGGTGATCCTGGACTGGGTCCCCTCGCACTTCCCCTCGGACGGGCACGCCTTGAGCAGGTTCGACGGCACCGCCCTGTACGAACACGAGGATCCTCGACTGGGCGCCCACCCGGAGTGGGGCACTCTGATTTTCAACTACGGCCGCAAGGAGGTGCAGAACTTCCTCATCGCCAATGCCCTCTTCTGGATGGAGGTTTTCCATATCGACGGCCTGCGGGTCGATGCGGTCGCCTCCATGCTCTACCTGGACTATGCCCGCCCCGAAGGGGAATGGCTGCCCAACATTTATGGCGGCAAGGAGAATATCGAGGCCATTGAGTTCATCAAGCACCTGAACGCCATCCTTTACAGCCGTCATCCCGACATCCTGATGATCGCCGAGGAGTCCACCAGCTTTTTCGGCGTTTCCAAACCGCTGGACTGGGGAGGACTCGGTTTCGGCTACAAGTGGAACATGGGCTGGATGAACGATTCCCTGGGCTATTTCAGCAAGGAGCCCATTTTCAGGAAATACCACCACAACGCCCTGACCTTTTCCCTGCTGTACGCATTCACCGAAAACTTCATTCTGCCCATGTCCCATGACGAGGTGGTGCATGGCAAGCGCTCCCTGCTTTTCAAGATGCCCGGCGACATGTGGCAGAAATTCGCCAACCTGCGCCTGCTCTTTTTCTTCCTCTGGACCCATCCGGGCAAGAAGCTCCTCTTCATGGGCTCCGAATTCGGCCAGATTTCGGAATGGTACTGCAAGGTGAGCCTGGACTGGCACCTCACCGAGCAGGAAACCCTGCACAGACAGTTGCAGGATTTCGTCAAGAGCCTCAATGCCACGTACCGGAACAACAACAGCCTCTGGGAGATCGATTTCTCCTACGACGGCTTCCGCTGGATGGATTTCAAGGACGTGGACAACAGCATCATCGCCTTCTGCCGTTTCGGCAAAAATTACAGGGATATCGTCGTCTGCCTGCTCAACTTCACACCGCAGGTTCTCCACGACTACAAACTGGGCGTGCCCATGGCCGGCAGCTACCAGGAAATTCTATCCTCCGACCTGAGCGAGTTCGGCGGCAGCGGCGTCCACAATCCCGACCGCAAGGAATCGATTCCCGAACCCTTCGGAGAAGCGCCCCACCACATCCTGGTCACGGTGCCCCCCTTGGCCGGGGTGCTCTTCAAGCCGGTATAACAAGGATTTTTTGAAATGGCTTCGCCAAAAACATCGCCCTTATGCGGAGAAAAAGTGAAAAAGGCTCTCTGCTGGATGAGCGAGACCCTGCTCGCCAATCCGGAAAAAAAGAGAGTCGCGGTGCTCAAGGAGGCGGAAATCCGTTTCGATCTCTCTCCGGCGGAATGCGAATTTCTGGACAAAAACTTCAACGATCCAGCCAGACTTGAACCCTGCTGAGGCCTTGGCTCCTCGGCCGTACCCGGAAAAGGGACTGTCGACAGGCTGATCCCATTCTTCGCGAGCAATGTCACCTCCTGGCCGCTCAACTTCCCGGGCCGGCCTCTGCCGCGGATCTTCACCGTGTCCCCGACCGCCCTCCGAGAACCGCTTCGCTACGACGCAAACCATTGCCGGTAGCGGGCAAACTGGGACTGCCAGGAGTACCTTTCCGTCAAGGCGTGCGCCTCACCACTCTCCAGCCTCCCCAGGGCAAGATGCCGTGCCAGGGTTTCGACAAAATCGTGGTCGGCAAAACGGCAGGCGGACGGGAACAGCTCGGGGTAGGACAAACGGTCCGGCACCAGAGGGCGGCAGCCGCAGCGCACCGCCTCCAGCACGGCAATGCCGTAAAACTCGTGCAGGGCGGTGGAGACGACGACATCCCCTCGCTGCAGAAGAGAGCGGTATTCCTCCCGGCTCTCCGCATGGCCAAAATGAATGATCCGGTCGGCAAGACGCTCTTGAGCCTCGGCAAAAACCGGCGGCCTGCTGCGAAAGGATTTGCCAAGGACAATGAGCTGGAAGGCAACCCGCTGTTCAGCAAGAGCAAAAAGGCCGTTAAAGAACAATTCCGGGTTCTTGTCGTGCTCCCAGCGATGGTTCCAGACGATGGCCGGCGCCTTCCGGTTGGGATACGGAGGCGCGGTACGGGCAAAATCGCTGAAATCAAGGGCGGGATAGAGCACGGTCGCCTTGGCGCGGATGGTTTCTTCAAGGCGGGGCAGCCGCATGTCCGGCATCCTGACGAGAAGATCGCGGGCGCCGGCAAGGAAGGATTCCAGGTTATATCGGGAGTTGAAGGCGATTTTGTCAGCGGCCAGGGCCGTGGTGAGATTGGTGAGACCGAAATGCACATCCCGCTCGGCATGGACCTGAACAGGATAGGCGAACTGATTTTCATGGAAATAGACATGGAGGGGCAGGTCGCGAAACCGCCTGGGCAACAGGCCCTTGAAGGCGGCGACATCAAGCATCGAGGAGCAGAAGAGACAGTCCCCGGCCTCCCCCGCCGCCAAATCCCGCAACTGTGCGGCAAAGTACGGCGCGGCCAGGCGCATCCGCCATTTCCAGCTGTGGGCCGGCAGGGTGTAGAGGATGAACTCGCAGGGAAGATGGGCCAGCAACCCGGCCAGGAAAGCCTTGTGCGAGCCGCCGTAGTAGGGTTCAAAAACAAGAACGCGCATGGATATGTATCGGCGGGGCCATGATCAGGAGAACTTCTTTTTCAGATACTGATACGCTTCATTCAGCTCCTTCATCTTTTCCTCGGCGACGTTCTTGAACTCCTCGCCCAGATGTCCGACCTTGTCCGGATGGTACTTCATGCTCAGCTTCCGGTAGGCGCTCCTGATCTGCTCAAAGGTGGCGCCCGGCGAAAGGCCCAGAATCTCATAATAACGGCCTTCATCGCTTCGCTGCTGAAACCCGCCCCGCGCCCCCACATACTTGGCGCGGATGGAAATGTGGTCGTAGGCCGCTATCTCCAGAAAATCGGCAATGGTCTGCACCATGGCCAGTTCCTGCGGGCTCACCTGGGCATTGCTGAAAAGCACCTGATAGATCAGCTCAAGGAGGATCAGCCTGGGCTCATAGGCGAAACGCCCCCGGAACTCGGCCAGCAGGGAGTCGAGGGTGGCCTGGGAGGTCGAGGCTTCCCTGATCAGGTCCCGCAGCCAGTAAAGCTGGCTCTGGCCGTAGCGGAGATGGATGCGGAAGAAATTCTCGATGGCGGCAAGTTCGGCCTTGGTGACGGTGCCGTCTATCTGGGCGATCTTGACGAGGATATGCACCAGGAGAAAGACAAAGAGGTTGTGGCTTTCGGTCTGCGACTGCTCATAGCGGCTCACCTGCCGGCGCACATAGTAGGAAAGACCCCATGCCCCCACGATGAGCAGCAAAACGAAAAAAAGGACGGCGAAAAAGAGGAAGCCCAAAAAATTAAAGAGAAGCGGTGCTCCGCCCAAGGCGAGAAGGACCAGGGCCAGAATGAACAAAAACCCGCCACAGCCGGGCGGTCGATGCTGACGATAGATGATCATGATGGTCTCTTACTCCTCCAAAGGCCGAGTCCCACAACAGGGCTAGGCCTCGGTTTCGGCGAAGAGGGCGTTGATGAACTCATGGGGGTCGAAGTCCCGCAGATCCTCCATCTGCTCGCCGATGCCGATGAAGCGGATGGGGATATTGAACTCGTGACAGATATTGACGACGATCCCGCCCTTGGCCGTGCCGTCGAGCTTGGTCAGGGTGAGTCCGGTGACATCGACGGCCTCGTTGAAAAGGCGGGCCTGGGAAATGCCGTTCTGGCCGGTGGTGGCGTCGATGACCAGCATCACCTCATGGGGAGCGCCGGCGACCTTCTTGTCCATGACCCGCTTGATCTTTTTCAGCTCCTCCATGAGGTTGACCTTGGTGTGCAGACGGCCTGCCGTATCGACGATGACCACGTCATAATTCCGCGGTTTGGCATAATCAAGGGCGTCGTAGACCACGGATGAGGGGTCGGCCCCTGCCTGCTGGGCAACCACCTCAACGCCGATGCGCTGGCCCCAGACCTGCAACTGTTCGCTGGCCGCGGCCCGGAAGGTGTCGGCCGCCACCAGCAGCACCTTCTGCCCGGATTTCTTGAACTTGTAGGCCAGCTTGCCGATGGTGGTCGTCTTGCCGACGCCGTTGACGCCAAGAACCATGATGACGAAAGGGCCCTGCCCAGGCATCACCAGTTCGGCCGGCCTATCGGTGCTGAGCAGATAGGAGAGAATCATCTCCTTGAGGGATTTCCTGAGAGCGGCCGGATCGCTCAACTCCTTGCGCCGGACCTGTTCCCTGGCCCGCTTGAGAAGATCCTGGGCGGTTCCCGCCCCCAGGTCCGCGGTGATGAGAATCTCCTCCAGATCGTCGAGCAGCTCGGCGTCGATCTCCCGCTTGCCGAGAAACAGGGCATCCACCTGGCGGACAAAACTTTTCCTGGTTTTCGCCAACCCTTGCTTCAGCCGCTGGAAAAATCCATTGCCGTCTTCCGCAGGCCGCGTGGCGGAATCAGTCTCCGCCGGGGCGTCCTTGGCCACCGCCGGCGAGGCGGCCTCCTCCATGCTCGGGATGGCGGCCTCTGCCTGGGGTATGCTTTCCTTATCGCCCAACTTCCTTTTGAACCAGCTCAGCATTGTTTTTCCTCTCGGCGCTTTTTCGCCGGTATGGCCTCAAGCACTTGAACGATCTTGTCGATAACCCAGTTGGGCGTGGATGCCCCGGCGGTAACCCCTACCCGGGAAAATTGCGCCATCTCCCTTCCGTCGAGGTCCGCTTCCGTTTCCGCCATGAAAACCGGGCAGCCCAGCCCTTCGGCGATTTCGCCCAACCGTTTGGTGTTGGCGCTGGTCCGGCCGCCGACCACGACAAGGGCATCCACCTCGCGGCAGAGCTGGCGCACCTCCTCCTGCCGTTTGTGGGTGGAATCGCAGATGGTATTGAAAACCTTGCCGCCCGGATATCTGGCAAGAATTCTTTCCTTGAGCGTCTCAAACAGCCGTTCGTCCTGGGTGGTCTGACTCACCACGATATAGGGCGAATCAAGGACAAGGTGGTCAACATCGGTTTCGCTGTTCACCACCTGACCGCTGTCGCCGGCATAGCCCATGAGGCCTTCCACCTCGGCATGGTCGCGGTCGCCGATGATCACCGTGGCATAGCCCTCTTTTTTATACTTGGCGATAATGGCCTGCACCTTGAGAACCCGCGGACAGGTGGCATCCTCGACCCTGGCGCCGGAGGCTTCCAGCCGCTTCTTTTTTTCCGGCGGAATGCCGTGGGCGCGGATGATGATGATGCCGCCTGCCCGGGCGGGGATTTCCTTGAGAATGCTCACTCCCTGATCCTCAAGCAGTTTGAGCACCTGGGGATTATGAATGAGCGGGCCGAAGGTGGCGATGGCTGCTTCATGTTTCTGCACCATGCCCAGGGTGGTTTCCACTGCCCGGCGCACCCCCATGCAAAAACCGGCATTTTTGGCAAGTACCACTTCCATTTGCTCTCACCTGTATACGAAAAGATCTCCAGTCTGACCAAGATCGCTTAACAATCCAACGGAATCTGACAATCTATACGGATTGGCCTGATTTTGCAAGAAAAGCAACGCGGATAATGCATTGCGGGAAGCAGGGGACTCTTCTATAATCGTTACAAAAGACACCCAGCCGCACGGAACCCCCTGCCCAGGAAAGATCATGCCCCCCCAGCTCCTCACCCTGCAAAGCAAAGCCCTGATTGATCACTATTTGAGAAAATATCCGCCTCAGGTCTCCGAGCTTGCCTTTACCAACCTCTTTGCCTGGCGGCACAGCCGCCCCGTTCATTTTGAGGAATTCCGGGATTCGCTGATCATTTTCGCCGAAACCGGCAAAGGACTCTCCATCCTCGGCGCGCCGGCCGGGCCGGTGGCACTTGCCGAACTGCTGGAGGAGTACGGCGGGCAGATTGTCGCCATCGAACGCTTCCCCAAGGCGAAAGTGCCGGAGAGGGAATCTTTTCAGGCCGAGATCCGGGACGACCGGGACAATGCCGACTATGTGTACCGCGTTGCCGATCTGGCTTCCCTGCGCGGCCGACATTTTGCGAAGAAAAGAAACCACATCAGCCGGTGCCTTGCCGAAAACGACTGTTTCTACGAGGAGATCGGGCCGGAAAACATCAGCGACTGCCTGGCCATGCAGGACCGCTGGTGCTCGGCCCGCGACTGCGGCGCGGATCCGGGTCTGTGCGGCGAATACCGGGCCATCGTGGAAACCCTGGCGCATTACGGGGAATTCGGCCTGTTCGGCGGGGCGATCCGCATTGCCGGGACAATCGAGGCGTTCACCATCGGGGAAACGCTCGGACCGGGCACCGCTGTCTGCCATTTTGAAAAGGCCACGGCCGGCATCCACGGCCTTGGCCAGCTGATCAACCAGTGGTTTGCCCAAAAAAGCCTTTCCGGCCATACCTTTGTCAACCGGGAACAGGATCTGGGGATTGCCGGCCTGCGCAAGGCAAAGGAAAGCTATTATCCCGACCATCTTGTCGAAAAGGTGCGCATCGTCATGCCCGGGGCCGGCAAAGCCGTTCTGGGCAACCCGCAGCAGTGCTGCCGGCACGGGGCCTGAGGGGTCACTCCTTCTGGAGCAGAAAGGAGAGAGCCTCCTTGATGTCCTGAACCAGATGGAAATTGATCCCCTTCTTGACGTTATCCGGAATCTCCACCACATCCTTCTTGTTCAGATAGGGCAGGACAATATCGCTGATGCCGGCCCGCACCGCGGCGAGGACCTTTTCCTTGATCCCCCCCACCGGCAGTACGTCGCCGCGCAGGGTGATCTCTCCGGTCATGGCCGCGTCCTTGCTCACGGTCCGCCCCGTCAGGAGCGAGGTCAGCGCCGTAACCATGGCCACGCCGGCGGAGGGGCCGTCCTTGGGAATGGCTCCCTCGGGCACATGGATATGCAGATCCATTTGGGAGAAGACCTCTTCGCTGATACCCAGATCGCCGGCGTGCGAACGGATATAGGTGAGGGCGGCGGAGGCCGACTCCTTCATGACCTCGCCCAGCTTGCCGGTCATGGTCAAGCCGCCCTTCCCCTTCATTTTGGCCGCCTCGATGAAGAGCAGCTCACCGCCCACCGGCGTCCAGGCCAGGCCGGTGGCCAGACCAGGCCCCCAGGTGCGCGCCTTGGTTTCCGGGAAAAACTGCAGGGGACCGAGATAGTTGTCCAGGGTATCAACGGTCACCAGGGTCTTGCCGATTCTGCCGGTGACGATCTCCTTGGCGATACCACGGCAGATGGCGGCCAGCCGGCGCTCAAGATTTCTGACCCCGGCTTCCCGCGTGTAGGAACGGATCACCCGGCGCAGGGCCTGGTCATCGATGGCGAGATCATCCTCGCTGATGGCATGGGCCTCCATCTGCTTGGGCAGGAGATGGCGCTTGGCGATGTTAAGCTTTTCATCCTCGGTGTAACCGGAAAGCTCGATGACCTCCATGCGGTCCCGCAATGGCCCGGGAATGCTGTCGAGGATATTGGCGGTGGTGATGAACATCACCTTGGAGAGATCAAAGGGGATCTCAAGATAATGGTCGGCAAAGCTGAAATTCTGCTCCGGATCAAGAACCTCTAGCAGGGCCGAAGATGGGTCCCCGCGAAAATCCATGCCGAGCTTGTCGATCTCATCGAGCATGAAGAGCGGATTGTTGGCCCCGGCCTTGCGCAGGCTCTGGATGATGCGGCCCGGCAAGGCACCGATGTAGGTGCGCCGGTGCCCCCGGATTTCCGCTTCGTCGCGCACACCACCCAGGGAGATGCGGACGAATTTCCGGTCCATGCTCCGCGCTATGGACTGCCCCAGGGAGGTCTTGCCGACGCCGGGAGGGCCGACGAAACAGAGGATGGGTCCGTGCATGTCCTGTTTGAGCTTGCGGACCGCCAGAAATTCGATGATCCGCTTCTTGATCTCCGTGAGCCCGTAGTGGTCCGTGTCAAGCACCTCCTGGGCCTTGACGATGTCCAGGGAATCCCGGGTTGATTTCTGCCAGGGCAGGTCAAGTATCCAGTCCAGATAGGTTCTGGACACCGTGTATTCCGGAGAGGATGGCGAAATGCGCGCCAGGCGGTCCAGTTCCTTTTCCGCGGTTTTCCGGGCCTCGGCGCCCAAATCCGCCTTGGCCAGCTTTTCCCGCAGGTCTTTCAGGTCGAGGTTTTCCTCGTCCTCGCCAAGCTCCTTGCGGATGGCGTTCAGCTGCTGGCGCAGGAAAAACTCCCGCTGCTTCTGGTCCATATCCTCCTTGATATTCTTCTGGATCTCCTGGCTCATCTCCGCGGTTTCCAGGCGCTTGTTCAGCTGGCGGGCGGTTTTGTGCAGCAGCTGCTTGACCGGCACGATCTCAAGCATCTCCTGTTCTTCCGCCGGAACAAGATTGAGCTGCGAGGTGATCAGATAGGCGATATGAAAGGGATTGGCCAGGGATTCAACGGTCATCAGCAGCTCGGCAGGCAGGGAAACCAGCTGGCTCATCTTCTTGAACTGGGTGCGGAGGTTGAGGATCAGGGCCTCCACCTCCTTGTCCTCTTCGATTTCCATGGGCACCGTTTCCACCCTGGCCATCATGTAGGGACTCGTCTGGGTAAACTCCAGAAAACGCAGTTTTCTGACGGCGCTCACCAGAACCAGGAAACGGTAGCCGGCGCCCTCCTGGGTCTTGACCAGCTTATGGATATAGCCGAGTACGCCGACCCGGTAGAGATGCTCCGGGTCGACAATCTCTTCCTGTTCGTTTTCCTTCTCCCGGTGGGTGACAATCCCGATGAGCCTGTCCTTGAGAAGCGCCTCGTCGATGAGTTTCTGCGAGGCCGGATGGAGGATGTTCAAGGGAAAGCCCATGCCCGGAAAAAAGACGAAACCGTGCAGGGGCAGGACCGGCAGAATCTCCGGAACCGGGAGGTTGGCGGGATCCACCTGCTGCTTTGTCTTCTCTTCCGCCGACGCGTTCAGGTTCGTTTCCGTTTCATCGTTACGCATTGTTTGCCCCGTTTCTTCGTTGCGGTTTAGGGAAAAAAGGTCCGGGCGGGTCTTCAGCTTATCTTGATCGACACCTTTCCTTTCCTGCGCTGCAGGGGAAGGGTGATGATCAGAAAACCGTTGCTGTATTGGGAAGTTGCCTTGGAAACATCAATGGGCTTGGGCAGGGGAACCGCGCGTTCAAAAAAGCCGCGTTCGATCTCCAGTTGATGGATGCAGGAAATCTGGTTGGGCACCGGATACTGCCGCTCTCCCGTGACGGTGAGCAGTTGCTCTTCCGCCACCACGGAAAGCTTCCGGGGGTCTGCCCCGGAGACGTCCATATAGACGATGAGTTCCGCTTTAATCTCATAGACATCGACAGCCGGGAACCAGCCACCGGCATTGAGGATCGGCAGCAGGCCCTGCATGGACATGCTGCGAAGATTTCTCCCGACCTGTCCGGCGAGCAGGCTCCTTTTCGTGAATTGGTCCATTGTCTTCCCTCATCCGCCTGATGTACGCATCCCTGGAATATGGCCTAGAAAAAGTATGTCTCTTCCAGCCTGAAGTGTCAAGGGAGCAGATGAGGCCCGTACGCGGGAGGAATCAGGCCTCATGTGAATGGCGACAGGAGTGGGCCACCATGATTTTCTGGGCGATGCCGGCATTGATGGCCAGGCGCAGCCCCTTGCTGGCGACGATGAAGGGACCGGAGGGATGGTTGCTGATGATTTCAAGACACTCCCCCACAACCAGGCCCATGTCGGCAAGGCGGGCCTGCACCTCGCGGCCGCCGATAATCCTGACGATCCGTACCTGTTCGCCATTGGCGGCGTAGGCGAGGGGAAGGGCGGATTCCCGCTGCGCCATGCAGGAGGAGCAGAGTCCATAGATTTCCATCTTGTGCTGGAGGGGATGGAACTGGAACTGCTCCGCGATGGCGCGCTGCAGCCGTTCAAGCTCCTGGTTGGCGAACTCCTGAATCTTTCCACAGCGGGTGCAGATGAAATGATCATGATGCGCGCCGAGATGGTGGTGCTCGTAGCGGGGCTCCAGGGATTCGAAGGTCTGTTTCCTGGCAAAACCGAACTGGCAGAACATCTCCATGGTCTCCTTGAGGAACTCCCGGTCGAGCAGTTCCGGTTTTTTTTCCCGGACGATATTTTCGAGTTCGCTCAGGGTGAGATGCGCTTCTATGGCGAGAAAGATATCGAGAACAACCAGACGTTCCTTGATACGCGTGGCCCGGAAGGACTCGAGAACCTCCTGGAACTGTTCACGCTCCCGCTGATGCTGAAGCCCGTCATCCTGGCCGCACGTCGTTTCCGGCCCGCAACTCTTACCCCTGTTCAAAAAAAATGGAATCCGTACCATATGGGAAACGCTCCTCTGTTCACGAATCAAGCTACCCGCTGCCACTGGCCTGCTTTCAGGAGATAATGGGGCCTGAATCGCGCCTTGTAACGCATGGCGGCAACTTCTTCTATCCAGTAGCCGAGATAGAGATACCGCATCCCTTCCCGTTGCGCCAGATCTGCGAGAAAAAGGATATTGTAGGTGCCGAGGCTGCGCTTTGCGCAGGCTGGATCATGGTAGAAATAGACGGCGCTCAGGCTTATCTCGCTCAGGTCCACAATGGAAACGCCGACAAGCCGCCCGCCGACGCGAAAGGTGATTTCCGCGGTATTCTTCATGCTGTTCAGGAAAAAACCGCTGTAGTAGTCCCTGGCGGAGCCGCGGTGGGCAGGATACCTGCTTTCCAGAAAGAGATCGCAAAGCCCGATCTTTTCCTCGCTCACCGAAATCGGCCCTATCTGTATCTCAAGGTCCTGATTGCGCCGCCAGACCCGCTGCATGTTTCTGGTGCGGCGATGGGCATCCGTCTCCAGTCTGATGGGAACACAGGCGGCACATCCCCGGCAGCGCATGCAATAGATGGTGTTGCCGTTGCGGCGAAAACCGGCGGCGAGAAAAAGCTCCAGCAGATCCTGGGGCATGCTGCTGAAATAGGCCTGATGGTAGACGGCAATATGCGGCAGTCCGTAGGGACACTCGGTGGGGATGTCATAAAAGTATTCATCCAGACTGGCGAGGATCTGCTTGGCGTCCATCAATCGCCTTCAGGAGTAAAGAAAATATTTCCGCCGAATCTGCTCAAAACGGCTCAGGTCCGCCTGCCAGTCCTGCTCCAGCCCCAGCAGGTCGTCCCCCTGCGCCAGCCGCTGCCGCAGGTTCGCGTCGCCGAGAATCAGATCCAGGGGCAGCCGTTCATATTCATATTCATAAGGCGGTTGCTTCAAGGCGAATTGGGTGGGATAGCAGCGCATAAAGGCCTGCAGCAGGGCCAGGGTGGTCCGATAGGGCATGAAGGACGCCGCCTCGGTAACATGCAGATGAAAGCCGCGGCAGCACTGCCCTGCCCATTTGTTGGCCGTGGGTTCAAAGGCCAGGGGCCTGAGGTGACAGCCCGGCAACGCCACGCCTGCCAGGCTTGCCAGGATCTCGCGCGGCTCGACGAAGGGGGCACCGAATATCTCGAAGGGCAAAGTCGTGCCCCGACCTTCCGAAATATTGGTGCCCTCAAAGATCACCTGGCCGGGATAGACAAGGGCCGTGACCGGGGTGGGCATGTTGGGCGAAGGGAAAACCCAGGGCAGACCGGTGTCGGCAAAAAGCATCCGCCGCCGCCAGCCGCCCATGGGGACAACGGTAAGTTCCGCGCCGATGCCGTATTCTTCGTTGAGGAGGCGGGCCAATTCGCCAAAGGTAAGGCCGTGCCGCATGGGCAAAGGGTACAGACCGACAAAGGAACGGCAATCGTCCTGAAGGACGTTGCCCTCGATCAGTTCGCCGCCGATGGGGTTGGGCCTGTCCAGGACAACCACCTCCTTCCCCTGCTCCCTGGCGACCTCCAGGCAGTAGGCCAGTGTATAGAGAAAGGTGTACACCCTGGTGCCCACGTCGACGATATCAACCAGAAGAACGTCGAAATGCGCAAACATGGCGGCGGTGGGCCGGCGCACCTCGCCGTAGAGGCTGAACACCGGCAGGCCGGTCACCACATCGCGGCTGTGCTCCGACTCGACCATATTGTCCTGCTTCTCGGCGAAAAAACCGTGTTGCGGGGTAAAAAGACAGGTAAGCTGGCCCGGAAAGGCGCTGTTGAGCAGATCACGGCTGTGCGTAAAGGTGCGGTCGGTGGATGCCTGATTGCAGAGCAGGGCCAGCCGTTTTCCTTTCAGGGACGCAAGCGGGGCGCTTACAAGATTCTCCACTCCGAGGGTGACCATAATTCTCCGTTATGTTGAGGGAACCGGGATACGCCGGCAACAGGTTGGACCATGAAGGTTTCAGAAGCGATTTTTCCGTTGCACTTTGTCGGCCGTTGATTAGTTTATAGGCTGCATCCATTGAGGACCATGAGAATATAAACGAACGGCCGCTTTCCTTGCACTAAAAACAGGGCCGACATTTCAATCCGGCCATAATTCCCTGACCGGCGGCAAACGGGTATTGTATGAAAATAGCAATCAGCGGCAAAGGCGGGGTCGGTAAAACCACCATCATGGCCATGCTGGCCAAACACCTGCAGAAGCAGGGCAAGGAGGTTCTCCTCATCGACGCGGACCCGAGCCCCCACATGGCGCAGAGCATCGGGATTACGGAAAAGGAGAGGATCACTCCCATCGCCGAGATGAAGGAGATGCTGGTGGAGCGTTCCGGCAAGGTGGAGGGCTCTCCCTTCTACAACATCAACCCGAAAGTCGATGACCTGCTGGCCAGATACATCGTGGAAAAGGACGGCCTCAAGCTCATGGTCCTCGGTGCCATCCAGACAGCGAAGGGAGGATGCGCCTGCCCGGAAAACACGGTGCTCAGACGCCTGCTCACCAAGCTTCTCCTCGCCCCCTCCCAAGTGGTGTTGCTCGACATGGAGGCGGGAGTCGAGCATCTCGGCCGGGGCACCATCGCCGGAGTCGATCATCTGCTCATCGTGGTGATTCCCTCAAACTCGGGGATCCGCACCGCCCTGAAAATCAAGGAACTGGCCGCGGCATCCGGGATTCCCCGCATTTCCTTTGTCGGCAATCTGGTCACGGACGCGGAAGACGCCGCCTTCCTGGCCGCCGGCCTCGGTGAGACCCCCATTGCATGCTTCCCCGACTCCGCGGCCATTCGCAGAATCGAACGGCAAGGCCTGCCCGTGGTCGGCGCTCTGGCCGAAGTGGAACAGGCGGCCAACCAGCTGCTGGCGAAGATCCTTTAAAAAGAACAGGCAACGCTGTCGCTTCGCCGGGAAGACTCACCCCAGACACAATCCGCAGTCCGGGCAGACCGTGGTGGTGGTGGCAAAGGTAAAGCCGCAGGCCGGGCAGACGGCCTCCCCTGCCTCGGGATCAAAGACCGCATCCGCGCCGGTTGCCGCATGGCCGTCCAGCCCGGTGGTCCTCCGGTACTCCTCCTGAACGATCTCCAGGGCCGGGGCCACATCCTCCCTGCGCACCTGAAGATAGAACTTGGGCGGGCCGCAGCTCTTCTTGCCGCAACCCTTGTCATCACCGGCAAGCAGGGTGCCGATCCGCTCCGCTTCCAGCAGCGCCTGCAGATGCCTGCTGTCGGCAAGCCCGGCCTGATGGATGACGATCAGCTCGTCATCCGGAGTCAGGGCACCCTTGCGGTTATGGAGATGACTGCGCCGCTGCTGCTCGATGCCCCTGAACTCGCTGCCCATGATGAGGGGAATGGCGCAGTGCGCGCACTGGATGATGTCGGCGCGGTACTCGTCCCTGCACTTGGGACAATACTTCAATTCCGGGTCAATCATATCGGTCGCCTATAAAAGGAAAAGGTCACGGCTCCGCGGCCATGGCGTAACAGGAATACCCCTTGTAATCGGGTCCTCCCGCGATTTCAACAATCATGTCGACTCCCATGGAAAAAGATTCCTGCCGGAAGCGGACAGCTACAAAATAAACCGGCTCAGGTCCTCGTCCTCGGAAATATCCTGCAGCTGCCTCTTCACGTAATCGGCGGTCACGAGAAATTTCCGTTCAGGCAGATCGGTGGCGTCGAAGGAAAGCTCCTCCAGCAGCCTCTCCATCACGGTATGCAGCCTCCGGGCGCCGATGTTTTCGGTTTTCCGGTTCACCTCGGCGGCAATCCGCGCCATGGCCCTGATCGCCTCATCGGCAAACGCCAGGGCAATGCCTTCCGTCGCCATCAGGGCTGTATACTGCTTGATCAGGGCGTTCTGAGGCTCGGTGAGAATCCGGTAGAACTCGTCCTCGCCCAGGGCGTTGAGCTCCACCCGGATGGGAAAGCGTCCCTGCAGCTCGGGCACCAGATCGGAGGGCTTGGCAAGATGAAAAGCGCCGCTGGCGATGAAGAGGATGTGGTCGGTCTTGACCATCCCGTACTTGGTGGTCACCGTGGAGCCTTCGACGATGGGGAGGAGGTCCCGCTGCACCCCTTCCCGCGACACCTCGGCGCCGTGGTGCCCGGAACCGCCCTGGCGGGAAGCGATCTTGTCGATCTCGTCCAGAAAAATGATGCCGGATTGCTCGGTACGCTGAATGGCGAGCCTGGTGACGCTTTCCATGTCGACGAGCTTTTCGGCCTCGCTCTTTTTCAGGGCTTCGAGGGCGTCCTTCACCTGCATCTGCTGCCGGCGGCTTTTCTTGGGGAACATCTTGCCGAAAACATCCTTGAGGCCAGACTCCATGTCATCGGCGCCGCCGCCGTGGGAGAGGATTTCAAACATCGGCAGGGACTGGGGCTGGTCAATCTCCATTTCCACCTGCCTCTCGTCAAGCTTGCCCTCCCGGAGCATCTGCCGGAACTTTTCCCGGGTCGTATCCTTTTCGCCCTGCCCTGCTCCGGTACCCTCTCCGAGCCGTTCCGCCATGGGGGTAACCTGGCCGAGATGGGAAGCAACGGACCGCGGGGGGACCAGCAGGTCCAGCATCCTTTCCTCCGCCATCTGCTCGGCTTTCCGGACGACTTTCTTCTTCTCCTCCTCGCGGACCATGCTGATGGCAAGCTCCAGCAGGTCGCGGATCATCGACTCCACGTCCCGGCCCACATAGCCCACCTCGGTGAATTTGGAGGCCTCCACCTTAAGAAACGGTGATTGGGCAAGGCTTGCGAGTCTGCGGGCGATCTCGGTTTTGCCGACGCCGGTGGGGCCGATCATAATGATGTTCTTGGGGGCGATCTCCTCCCGCAGGGGGGGAGGCACCTGCTGCCTGCGCCAGCGGTTGCGCAGGGCAATGGCCACGGAGCGTTTCGCCGCCTGCTGGCCGATAATGTAACGATCGAGTTCGGCGACCGTCTGCCGGGGGGTCAGGGTATTCATTGAGTCCATGCACTGGGTTCCTGAAAAAGGGAATTATTCCGAAGCATCCATCTTCTCAACGACAATCCGGTCGTTGGTGTAGATGCAGATGGAGGCGGCAATGCCCATTGCCGCGCGACAGATCTCCTCGGCGGACAGATCGCTGTGTTCGACCAGAGCCTTGGCGGCTGCCTGGGCGTATGGGCCGCCGGAACCGATGGCAAGGACGCCGTCGTCAGGCTCGATCACATCGCCGGTGCCGGTAAGGAGCAGCGAGTGCTTCTTGTCCGCCGCCACCAGAAAGGCCTCAAGCCTGCGCAGCATCTTGTCGGTTCGCCAGTCCTTGGCCAGCTCCACCGCGGCCCGCATCAGGTTGCCGTTATACTGCTCGAGTTTCTGCTCCAGACGATCGAAGAGGGTAAAGGCATCGGCCGTGGCGCCGGCAAAGCCGGTTATCACCAGACCGTTGTAGAGCCTGCGCACCTTGCGCGCCTCATGCTTCATGATGGTATTGCCCAGGGAAACCTGGCCGTCGCCGGCCACGGCCACCTGCCCCTTGTGCCGGACCGCGACGATTGTCGTTGAGCGTATTTCCACGATTATATCCTCCTCTTTGCCGGCGGAAGCCGCTGGACCGCGCAACAATCCGGCCCAGGGTGTCTTTCTGCGGCCATCAATGTTTCAAGCGCCTTGCCCTGGGATGCGCCTTGTCGTACACCGCGCTCAGATGGTCCATATTGAGATGGGTGTAGCGTTGCGTGGTGGAAAGGCTGACATGCCCCAGAAGCTCCTGCACCGTGCGCAGATCCGCCCCCATCTCAAGGAGATGGGTGGCAAAGGAGTGACGCAGGGCATGGGGAGTGACCCGGGCGACAATGCCGGCGCGCCGGGCATACATCTTCACCTGACGTTCCACGCTCCGGGTGGTGAGTCTCAATCCCCTGCTGTTCAAAAAAATGGCCGCCCGTTCCGGAACATCCCCCCTGGAGATGCGTTCACGGATGAGCAGGGTCCGCTGGGGAAAATACCCGGCTAAGGATTCGAGGGCCGGCGTGCCCACCGGCACCAGACGCTGCCGATTTCCCTTCCCGGTTATGCTAAGCATTCCCGAGGCAAAATCAAGACGTTCCATATCGAGCCCCACCAACTCCGCGACCCGCAACCCCGTCGAGTAGAGAATTTCCAGAATCGCCCGGTCGCGGGCGGCAAAGGTATCCTCCGGACCGGGCATCTCAAGCAGGGTGAACACCTCGTCCACGGTCAAAAAAACAGGCATGTGCTTTTCCTGCTTCGGCGTTGCGATGGGCGCGACCGGATCGTGGCGGATGATCTCTTCCCGCAACAGATAACGGAAGAAGGTCCGCAGGGCTGAGAGTTTTCGCGCCACCGAACTGCTCTTGTTTCTGCCGTTCAGGGTATAGACAAAGGCGCGCACGGCGCGGGCGTCAATGCCGGCGACCTCGGGGTCAGCACCGAGAAAGGCGGCAAATTCAAGGAGATCACGCCCATAACTTTCCACGGTCTTTGGGGAATACCCCTTCTCCACCGCGAGCCAGCGCCCAAACTGCAATATGGTATCCCGCAGGGAAGATGACATTGCGATCAATCCGGAACAAATTATGCCGAAAGCTCGGGAAACGGCCCGAACGCCTGACCTGGCAAGGTACCATAGCCATGTTTTTTTTGAAAGACATTGCCCATCTGGTCAACATCATTTATTTTAGGTCTTTCCTTCTTATTTCTTCCGGGCGGAAAGGCCTCTGCACACCCCGGGATCTTGGGAGAGATTATGGCGAAAAAATCCTTTGAAGAAGCCCTGGAAGCCCTGGAACAGATCACTGAAGAACTTGAACATGGCGAATTAAGCCTGGAAAAATCCCTGAAAAAATTTGACGAAGGGATCAAACTTGCCGAATTCTGCAACGCCAGGCTGGAAGAGGCGCAGAGGAAAGTCGATATCCTCTTGAAAAAAGACGGCGCCCTCATCGCGGTTCCCTTTAGTGAACCGGATGAGGATATGCCAAAAAACGGGGAAGAAGCGTAACTTCCGGCACGCCAGGATGTTGTAACGCCCATGGATCTTAAAAAATATCTGCAAGACAATTGCGCCGTGGTGGAAAAGGCCCTCGCCGACTATATGCTCGCGCCGGAAGGTCCGCTGCACAAGCATATTGAGGCCATGCGCTACAGTCTTTTTGCCGGGGGCAAAAGAATCCGCCCGATCCTGGCGATCGCCGCGGCCGAGGCCCTGCACGCCAGGACTACCCCCCTGCTGCCTGTTGCCTGCGCCCTCGAATGCATCCACACCTACTCTCTCATCCACGATGACCTGCCGGCAATGGATGATGACGAACTCAGGCGGGGTAAACCCACCAACCATGTGGTTTTTGGTGAGGCGGAGGCGATTCTCGCCGGCGACGGCCTGCTCAGCTATGCCTTTGAATTGATGACCCACCCCCATGTCAGTCAATCCATGCCCGGGGAGGATCTGGTCAGAATTATTCAGGTTATAGCCAAGGCCATCGGTCCGGTGGGCATGGTGGGCGGCCAATCCCTTGATCTTGCCGCGGAGGGGCTGGAAATCCCCTACGAACACCTGCGCCTCATCCACGGGTACAAAACCGGGGCCCTGATCACCGCCTCGGTACAGGCCGGCGCCATCTTCGGCAAGGCAGACCGGAAGCAGTACGGCGCCTTGAGCGAATACGGCAGGAGCATCGGCCTTGCCTTCCAGATCGTGGACGATCTTCTCGATGTGGAGGGAACCACCGAAACATTGGGCAAGACCGCGGGCGCTGACGCGGAACGGAAAAAAGCAACCTATCCGGCCTTCTTCGGGGTGGAAAAAACCCGCGCCATGGCCCGGGACGCAGTGGCGGCCGCCCTGGCCGCCCTGAATGATTTCGACGAGTACGCCGAGCCGCTCCGCGCCATTGCCCGATACATCTATGACCGGAAAAAATGATCCGCCCGCAGATCAATCTTCCGAGGAAAAGGACCTGATGAGCCGCACACCCCTGCTTGACCGCATAGACTCCCCGACGGACCTGCGCAAACTTTCCGAGGACGAGCTGACCGCCCTGGCTGCCGAAATCAGGCAGACAATCATCGAAACCGTCGCCAAGACCGGCGGCCATCTTGCGCCCTGCCTGGGCGTTGTCGAACTGACCCTGGCGATCCACTATGTGTTCGATACGCCGGCGGACAAACTTGTCTGGGATGTCGGGCATCAGGTCTATGCCCACAAGCTCATTACCGGCCGGCGCGACACCTTCCACACCCTGCGCCAGTACAAAGGTATCAGCGGCTTCCCCAAGAGAGAGGAAAGCCCCTATGATTCCTTTGACACAGGCCACAGCAGCACCTCCATTTCCGCGAGCCTCGGCATTGCCACGGCAAAGGATCTCAAAGGCGACGGACATAAGACCATCGCCGTCATCGGCGACGGCTCCATGACCGGCGGCATGGCCTTTGAGGCCTTGAACCAGGCCGGCCACCTCCACAAGGATCTCATTGTCATCCTAAACGACAATGAGATGTCCATCTCACCCAATGTCGGCGCCCTTTCCAGCTTCTTGAGCAGGAAGCTGACCAGTAAAACCGCGGTGCGCTTCAAGAAGGAGATGGAACATTTTCTCAAATCCTTTTCCAATGTGGGTGAAAACATCCTGCAACTGCTCAAGAAGAGCGAGGAGAGCATCAAGGGCTTTTTCACGCCCGGCATGCTCTTTGAAGCGCTCAAGTTCGAATATATCGGCCCCATCCCGGGGCACCAGCTGGAGAACCTGATCGAAACTCTGCGCAATGTGCGCGAATTCGGCAACGGCCCCGTTCTGATCCATGTTCTCACCACCAAGGGCAAGGGCTATCCGCCGGCGGAAAAAAACCCTGGCGATTTCCACGGAGTGGGGCCATTTATCATCGAAACAGGGAAACCCGTACCGACGCCGCCTGCTCCCCCCAGCTACACCAAGGTGTTTGGCGACACCATGCTTGAAATAGCCAGACAGGATCCGCGCCTCGTCGCCATCAGCGCCGCCATGCCCGCCGGCACCGGACTTGTCCCCTTTGCCGAACAGTTTCCCGACCGCTTTTTCGATGTGGGCATCGCCGAGCAGCATGCGGTCACCTATGCGGCCGGCATGGCCACGGAAGGACTGCTGCCGGTGGTGGCGGTCTACTCCACTTTCTTCCAACGCGCCCTTGACCAGATCATCCACGATGTCTGCCTGCCGAACCTGCCAGTCACCCTTGCCATTGACCGCGGCGGCCTGGTGGGGGACGACGGCCCGACCCACCACGGGGTCTTCGACCTCTCCTTCCTCCGCTTCATCCCGAATCTGGTCATCATGGCCCCCAAGGATGAAGCGGAACTCCGCCACTTGCTCTATACGGCGATTCTGCATCCGGGGCCGGCTGCTGTCCGTTATCCACGGGGAAATGGCGAAGGGGTATCCCTGGGAGAAAACCTGCAACGAATTCCGATCGGCGAGGGAGAGTTGCTGCGGGAAGGTGGTGATCTGCTGCTCCTGCCCATAGGCAACCGGGTTTATCCTGCCCTGGAGGCTGCCGATGGACTGGCAAAGCTGGGAATCGACGCGGCTGTGATCAATCCGCGTTTTTTAAAACCGCTTGACGAGACCCTGATCTGCACCTGGGCCGAAAAGATCGGGAAAATCATCACCATTGAAGACAACGTGAAACGGGGCGGATTCGGCAGCGCCGTCCTGGAGCTCTTCGCGCGCAGGCGCCTTGTCGGGCTGGAAACGTCAATCCTCGGCCTGCCCGATGCCTTCATGGAGCATGGCAGCCAGGCGCAGCTGCGTCAGAAAGGCAGGATAGACGTGCCGGCCATCATCGCCGAAGCATTGAAAATGACTGGCCCGCAGGCCTAATCCCTGTTGCCCAAAGACTCTTCCTGCTTCTCGATAAAAGAGAAGACCTGATCCATTTGCGCCTTGCTCTCCTGATTCACATTGACAAACCTGCAGGCCAGGCGGATGCGACGTGGCGTATAGTCTGAATTCGTCTCGACGATGACAAGACGGCTGAGGATCGAGTAAAGCCCCTTGATATTCACCTGGCTGCCCTCGATCTCGAACTCAAGGGTCACCATGACCGGAGCGGCCCAGTTGAAATGGATGGGAGAATCAAGCTCGCAGAGAAAACCGCCGCCGCTGATGTTGATCACCTCCGCCTCGTAAGTATTGCCGCCCTGTTCAATAAATGCGACACTGTTCGGTGAGCTGTAGCGCTTTGCCGTCCGCATGAGAAAAGGATTGCAGATTCTGGTTATCAGCTCGCCGAGAACATTGGTGTGGCAGGGGATTATCAGATGCTCGTTTATGCCGTAATCCCTGATCCGATCGAAATAATCCTGCTTGTTGCTTGAGGAAAGGAGAACGAAATTTGTTTTCTGCGGGTCCGGCAGGGCAAGACGTTTTTGCGCGAACTCAAGCCATTTGACATTGCTCGACTCTTTGGTGAACAGCACCAGATGGTATTGCCCTTCCTCCAGAAGCCGCATGGCGTCATCGGCGTTCTGGGCCTCGGAAACTATGGCATCGTTAACAGTAGCCTGGATCATGGTTCTGATGATTCGACGCATACTGGCGGAACTATCCAGAATAATTATATTTCTTGCCATCACCTACCCCGTGTCATTTTGTGGTTCTTTAATTCCCGAAAGAGTGCTAGAGTCTGTAAACTTTACAAAAAACCGCTGAAAAAAGTATATACAGATTTTCCCCTTCGAGACAAAAATATTTTCAACCCAGGATATTAGATCAACAGTGCCCGCCCCCGCGAAACAGCTTCCTGCCGGAAAATGTTCTCCTTTTCTCTGGTCCTTCACGACATATTTCAGCGAGGGCTTCCCCTACTCCCTTATCCGAACGGTTTCCGCTGTTTTCTTCCGGGACAGCGGCATGAGCCTTGAGGCCATTGGCCTCACCTCGCTTTTCGGCCTGCCCTGGTTTCTCAAATTTCTGTGGGCGCCCGCCATTGACGGCCATGCGAGCAAAAGGCAATGGCTCCTCGTCATGCAAGGGCTCCTGGTTCTTCTTTTTTTTGCCGCTGCCCCGCTTGCCGGCCTTGAAAACGGTACCATCATTCTCGCCTTGCTGTTTTTCGTGGCAAGCTTCATCGCCGCCACCCACGACGTTGCCATTGACGGCTACTATATGGAAGCTCTTGACAGCCTCGGGCAGGCAAAGTTTGTCGGTTACAGGGCCATGGCATACCGGATCGCCATGATGACGGGCACCGGCGTCGTGGTCACCGTGGGCGCCACCCGGGGCTGGCCAGAAGCATTTTTAGGCTCGGCAATACTTCTGGCCTGCCTCTTTTTCTTCCACCTCACCTGCCTGCCTTCCTGTGAAGAAAAAAAAGATTTCGCCCGAAACCTTCCCAGGCGCACACTCACCACCATTTTCCTTGCCGCATCAGGGCTCATCTTCGCGATGGCGGCATTGACCGTGTTCTTGCCGCGACAATACGAAATTCACGGACTGCTTACCCTGCCGGACTTCCTGAACAAGATTCACCTCGCCGGCTGGATCGGGATGTTCCTGCTGTTGACGCTGGCGATCTTTTCCCTGCTGGGCCGGAAAATAAAAGCCTGGGCGCAAAGAAAGCGGAACATCTTTCTGGGCAGGGCGATTTTCAGCTTCATGGAGCGGGAAAGGATCGGTCAGATCCTGGCCTTTATCATCCTGATCAGAACCGGCGAGTACATGCTCTCACTGATGAGCGCGCCCTTCATGGTTGATTTGGGAATCAAAGCCCATTACGGCTGGATTTCCGGCGGCATGGGATTGCCAAGCTCCATTCTCGGCGCCATGCTTGGCGGTTGGCTTATCGCGAAACATTCGCTCAAAAAAATGATCTGGCCTTTTTTGCTTGCCCAGAACGCAACCAATCTGACATACATGGTCCTCGCCTTTTCCATGCAGGATTTCCTGGCAGCCAACACAGGCAATCAGCATCCCGTTGCAATCGGCACGGTCAATCTCTGCCTGGTTGCCTTGGTGAATGCCTTTGACCAGTTTGCGGGAGGGCTCGGCACGGCTGTGCTGATGACCTACCTCATGCGCCTCTGCACACCTGAGTTCAAGGCGGCACACTATGCCATCGGCACGGGACTCATGAGTGTCAGTGGCCTTTTTTCCGGGGCTTTAAGCGGGTATCTTGCCTCCTGGCTAGGGTACGGATACTTTTTTGGCATGAGCTTCCTGCTCTCTCTGCCGGGCATGCTCATGATCTTTTTTGTTCCGCTCTACGATCCACAAAAAAAGGCGCCGCGGAATTCCGCGGCGCCTTACGCATAAGGAATAACAAGGTGCTGTTTATTTCTTCAGGCGGGCATCCAATTCCTTCTGGATTTGCTCGCTTATATCCAGCGTATCGTCGGCATAAAGAAGGCCGGTTCTGTTCCGAAGCCCCTTCATGGTGTTTTCCATAATCAGGGTATAGCCGTTTTTCTTTCCGGTTTCAGCGATGACATCATGCAGTTCTTTGAGAATAGGCTCCATGATCTTTTTTTCAAGTTGCTGAATTTCTTGTTTCGCGTCCTCGGTTTTCAGCCCGTAATCACGAAGCTTCTTCTGATATTCCCGCTCTTTTTCCACGCGAACTTCATCGCTCCACACGGAGCTTTTCTTTTCGATCTCATTCTTCATCGCAGTCAAGGCATCTTCGTCCGACTTAAATTTGGACTGAAATTTCTCAACTTCGGACTGCAATGTTTTTTGCGCCTCCTGGGCAGACTTTGAAGTGCCGAGAATTTTCTGAATACTAATGGTGGCGATCTTCACCTGTCCCTTTTCCGCCAATGCCTGATCCGCAAATAAGGCAGTCATTGCAAAACAAAAAACAAGTAATCCACTTAACAATTTGCTCTTCATAACCATCCCCTATTGAAAATCAGTCGGGATTTTCCTGAAAATGCCCTACCGAGATATGCCTCATCTATTAACAAACAAAAAAGAGATGGGAGCATCAACAATGCCCCCATCCCCTATTGCAATACAAAAGAATACTTATTTTACAACTACAAAATCATCGCGACGATTCTGAGACCAGGCCAACTCGTCATGGCCAAAGTTGAGGGGTTTCTCCTCACCGTAGCTCATGGTGTCAATACGGCTCTCGACAACACCCATATTGATGAGAAATTTCTTGGCGGCCATGGCGCGTCTCTCGCCAAGGGCCATGTTGTATTCGTTGGTACCGCGCTCATCGGTGTTCCCTTCAACACGAACCCGAACGGAGGGAGAGGCGTTCAGCAATTCCGCATTCTTGCTGACACGTCCTTCCTGGTCGGCCCGGATGTTGGACTTGTCGAAGTCAAAATAAATCGGCAGCATCGGCGCGGTGGTCCGGCCTTCAAGAACAGCACCGGTATCTCCTCCAGCCCATCCCTTGTCGGAAAGAGACTCTTCCTTGCCCGCACCCTCGCCGGTGTCCGCTTTCACGGCACTCCCCGCCATGTCCTTGTCACTTTGCACTTTTTTGGCACAACCGCCAGCAAAAAGCGACAGAGTAATTACAGCAGAAGCCACAGCCAGAAACTGAAAAATCTCCTTTTTCATCTTTCTCCAACCTCCAGATAAATTTATTGACAGATTATCAGCTTTGAAAATCAAGTTTTTGATTACTGATTATCAGTCTGAAAATCGATATATATTTAAATATTATATCACCACCCACGTAAATTGTTAAGTGAATTCAATGTGGGTTAAAAAATTTTTTTTCGACATTTCACCTACTAATCATTAATTTATATTTTTTACACTTGCCACCACCTGGCCTCGCCCCCTTTCGGCGTCCGCACTATTTGCTTGCATAGACCATGGAAAAGGCTATAATTTTTTATAGTTTGACCCACCAGAAATCACAGAGTCAACCCTTTGATATTTAAGGTAAAACTCGACACCCCTCCTTGGCGACACTATCAATGAAGCGTCTTAAATCTCCCCCGCAATCCAGTTATTCATCCCATGGCGACGTTTCCGTCCAACAGCCCCCCCTTGACAGCGAGCGCGTACGCCATGCGCTGATGGCCAAAAACCAATTCGGCACCTTTTTCGGCGTTTCGCAAAAGGTGCTTGATACTGTGTGGAACAGTCTCACCTCACCGATCGGCAATTCCGTAACATATATTTCCATGGAAATCGGGGCGGATCTCGATGTATTCCATCCGGTGCAGAACTATCTCAGGAAAAACGGGATCACCGAACACCCTGACGAGGTACTCGATAAGTTTATCCAACTTTTTCTGCATGGTCCCACCAAGATTCCCAACTATGGGGGGGGATTGGGGATTCTCGCGGGAGATACCCTGAAGAGTTTCGCCGACTGCCAGATACCAGCCGTCGCGGTTTCGCTGCTCTACAAAAAGGGGTATTTTTCACAGCTTGTCGATTCCAAACTTGGGCAAGTCGCATGGGCTTCCACCTGGGAACCTGAAAACACGGCCGGAATGTATCTCCTGAAAAATCCGGAAAATCCTGCCCTACCCATCCGCATCGAGGTGCCCTTCTACGATCATCATGGCAATAAATCCGTGGCCTACGCCCAGCTCTGGCTGAAAATGGAAATCAACGGGAATCTGGACTTTTTCGTCCCGGAAATCCTCCTTGACTTTCAATTGCCCGATACTCCTGCCTGGATCAAGGAGGCATCCCAACATCTCTACGACAGCAGCTCGGAAAAAACCAAAGCGACCCAGCGACGCCTGCTTGGGGCAGGGGTGGTGCCGGCCATGGAAGCTTTAGGCATCACCTCCCGGACCATCCATCTGAACGAACAGCACGGGGTTGCCGTGGTCCTTTCCCTCATCAACAGGAAACTTGAGGATAAATACGGCCCTGCCTATGAAAACAAAGCGACGGATGCCGATATCCTTCAGGCAGCGGAAGAGGTTTCCGACCGGTTTGTCTTCACCATCCATACCCCGGTTAAAGCAGGCCATGACCGCTTTGGAGTTTCCATATATAAAGATCTGGTAAATCCGTTCTGTGAACGGATTTTGAACCTTCTGGCACTGGAAGAGGAAAATCGTTTTGTCTATAATTTCACCGCGATGGCCATGAAGCTGAACCGGGCCACCAACAGCGTCAGCCGTCTGCACAAGGAAGTAACCCAAAAACAGTTCCCCCAGTATGCGAAGAAAATTACCGCCATCACCAACGGCGTACACCACCTTACCTGGACCAGTGACGCCAAGGCGGAGCTGTACGACACTTTTCCGGAACTGAACAACTGGCGGCTCGACCCGAGCGTTTTCGCCGGGGCAAAATCATTGCTGGGCAACAAAAAATTCCGTACCTACTTCGAACAGGCCGGTTTTGAAGACACCAAAAAACTCATCGATTACGTAAATCAGATGCTTGTCGCCCACCGCAACCAGCGGCTGCAAACCTGGATAGACCCTCCGAATTATCTTTCCTATCTGGACGAGCGGGAAAGCACACTGACCCCAAAGGTCTTTACCCTTGGCTTTGCCAGAAGATTTTCGACCTACAAACGGGCGGACCTTATTTTTGAAAATCTGGAGCGGCTCGCCACCATTGTCAAAGAAAACAACTGGCCGGTGAATTTTATTTATGCCGGCAAAGCCCACCCCTCTGATGAACCTGGAAAAGATCTGATCAAAAACATTCTTGCCGTGCAGGAAGAGCTGTACAAAAAAAGCAATGGCCTTGCCAAGCTTGTTTTTATTCCCGGCTACGACATGCACATAGCCAAGATGATGGTGGCGGGAGTACACGCCTGGCTGAACAGCCCAAAACGTCCCTTGGAGGCAAGCGGAACCAGCGGCATGAAGGCCGCGATGAACGGGATTCCCAACCTCAGCATCATGGACGGTTGGTGGGTCGAAGGGTATCACGATGGCCAGACCGGGTGGAAGTTCGGCTACGAAGATCCCATCAGCCATGAGCATCTCAGCGAGCTACGGACCTCCCTGCTCTATGCCGAGGACTCCGCCTCTTTTTATGAGCTGCTCCCGGAAATTCTCCGTTCCTATTATGATCCTGCCATGCATGACCATTACCTAGACAAATGTATCGCCAACCTCATCCTGAACTGCCCGATCTTCAATACCCATCGCATGGCCGCAGAGTATGTCGACCGCTATCGCCTGGATCTTTCTGCGGCGGTTCTCCAGAAAATCAAAAAATTCCGCGCTCTCTACAACAGCGAACCGGCACACTGAGTCCTTTTTTTTGCCGACATCGTTTGTTGCGATGCCACAAATCTTTTTTCCGCCGGAGAATTCTTTAGTTAAGTTACAGACCTTCCTGCCGATGAGGTTATCAGGGAAGTACGTAACCAATGCGGGCGACCATCGCCTGACGCCTTAAGGTAGCGTAGACAGCAGCCCTGAGTAAATGGGGGAAGGACATGCCAAACACCATCAATCCAGGCCTTTTGCACACAGCCTGTCCCGCCTCACGTTGCACGGTCGGCAGAGGGGATGGGAGAGTGGCGCTGAGCAGCAGCATCCAGCAATCCACCCGCATCACCATCCAGACCGATGAAGGGGATATTGTCACCTTTTCCGGGATGCTGCAAAACCACCAGGGATTGCAGGCCAGGGAATGGTTGACCCCGATGAGTTCGGGGCAGTCCATGAGTTCTTTTTCTTCCCGCAGTGAGACAATGGCAGTCTCGCTGAAAGGGGATCTCAACCCACAAGAGCTTGCCGATATCGCGAATCTGATCACGGACCTCACCGCCATCGCCTCCTCTTTTTTTACCGGGGATTATGGAAAAGCCATGCAGGATGCCCTGGAGATCGGCGACATGGGCTCTCTCTCGGCCATGTCCGCCTCATTCAGTCAGCGGATAAGCCAACAAACGCGCATAACCGGCACACACCCGATCCCTGCTTCTTTCGACGACATGGCAGAGAGCCTGCGGCGGGAACTCCCGCAAACGGAGACAGATGGGGAGGGCGGGCGGACAAGTTACTCTGCGCAGATGAAGGCACGCTGGCAACAAATACTGACAGCCCTTGCCGAGGGCGAACCTGAAAAACCGCCCCCCACGAAAGAGGCCTCCGCTGTGGGTACAAAGGAAGAAGCCGCCCTGCGCATGTTCAGCCGCTGGCAGCAGGCATTGGAAAACAACCCTGGCCTAAGCCCATTCATCGGGCCATTGACGGAAAAGGCCATGGTCAGGGCATCGGCGCACCAGCCTGCGGGACAGCATCCGGCAACGGCAAAGGGATACAGTGACTTACGTCAGGCCTTTCAGCGGCAGCATGACAACTGGCTGCATGCCAACACGCTGCCCGAGAAGCCTGGGCAGACCGTGAACATTTGAGCAGATCCGGCGATCTTTAAAAATCCTGAAATTCCTCATCCTCAAAGGGGATAACCTGTTCCGGCTTGACCTTGCCGGTCTCTCGCGGAGCGGTCTTCCCTTTCCCCTTGCCTGAGGGAAGCTTCTTTTGCCCTTCATCCTCCGCGAGATCAGGGCTTTTTGTCGGTCGAACCAGCAGATTCGCGCCCTTGCCCTCCGAAGCCGGCAGAGCGCCGGCGCTTGCCCGCTTTGTCCCGCCCACCATCCGGAGAAGTTCGTTGACCGTCGCCTTCATCACCTCAGCCTGGGCATTCAGCTCCTCCGAGGCCGAGGCCGTTTCTTCGGCATTGGCGGCATTCTGCTGCGTCACGCTGTCAATATGGCTGATGGCCTTATTCACCTGACCGATGGCCCTGGACTGCTCGCTGGTGGAGCCGGCTATTTCGCTCACCAGGGCGCTCATCCGCTGCACGGACCGGGTGGCCGCGGTAAATGAGTCGCTGGTTTCCGAAACCAGATCCGAACCGGCATTGATCTTCTGCACCGTGCCGTCGATGAGGCTTGAGGTGTTTTTGGCAGCTTCCGCGGCGCGCATGGCCAGATTGCGAACCTCGTCGGCAACCACGGCAAACCCCGCTCCGGCCTCGCCGGCCCTGGCCGCCTCAACCGCGGCGTTCAAGGCGAGAAGATTGGTCTGAAAAGCAATTTCATCAATGGTTTTCACAATCTTCTGGGTCTGGGTGCTGGCAAAGGAAATTTCCTCCATGGAGGCGGTCAACTTTTTCATGGAGGCATCGGCAGCCAGCAGTACCTGGTTCGCCTCCTTCATGAGGATATCCGCCTGACCGGCATTTTCCGCATCCTGCTTGGTCATTGCCGCCACTTCTTCGATCGAGGCCGAAGTCTCTTCCACCGAGGCGGCCTGTTCCGATGCCCCCTCGGCCAAAACCTGGCTGGATGAGGATATCTGGCCGGCCGCGGCGGCAACCTGTTCAGCGCCATCGGCCATCCGGTTGGCAACCATCGTCAAAACCGAGGTAATGGCCCGGGCCAGAAAAAAAGAAAGAAACAGCCCGAACCCGACGGTGACGAAACCGAAGACCGAAACCAGGAAACGGGTCCTCTGGGCGGCGTTTACCATGACCTCGTCGGTCATGATATTGTTGCGGGCCTCGGCGCGGATTTTCCCCAGAAGTTCCTGCACGGCCAGCACGGAGGGCACGGTCTGTGCCGCATAGATATCCTTGGCCTTCTGCATGCCGGCAATCTGATTTTCCGCCTCGGTCTGCAGATCCCAAAGGACTTCGATGGTGGCGTTGAGATGCTTGAGCGTTTCATTTTTCAAGAGCGCGCCGGCATCATCAAAACGCTTGGCCGCGAGCAGCTCCTTGAGCCTGGCGCCGGAGGCATGCATGGCATCGTGGCTTTCATGAATCGAATCAACCGATTCCCGGTAGTGGGCGCTGCCGTTTTTATAAGCCTTCCTGGCCTGCTCGGACCCCAGCCACTTGCCGAGCATGCACTTGGCGGGATCGGTCTCGAAATTCCCGATGGTGGTGCTGCGGGCGAGCAGCGCATCCATTGCCTTGCCGGCCCAGCCCAGGTGGGCCGCCTCGATGGCGACCAGTTTCGCCGGGAGCATCAGGTCTCCCTGGACAAAAACCTCTTTGATGGCGCTGGCCGAATCGTGAAGATCCTTGTGGGGTTTTTCAATACTCTTCAGCAGCGGAGCAATGCTGGGCACCAGAATTTCCGCCCGTTGCCGCTCCTCGCCGTAAAGCCATTTGCCGAAGCCGCATTGAGTGTGGTCGGTTTCCACATGCAACTCGGTGACATTGTCATCATTCAAAAGCGCATTGACGCCAGACACCCAGTTGAGGTGGTCCACCTCCTTCTGGGCAAGCAGGCCATCGAGTTTGTTGCCGAGAATCACATCCTCGGCATTGCCGACGATCCTGCCCACGCCGAAATAATTCGCCGTCACGATAACGACCAGGAGAGCCAGAATCACCGCAAACCCCGCGGTTATTTTTTTGGCAATTGTCATCTCTTTCCAGTTCATCGCACACCCCTTCCATTGAATAACGCCGCCAGTGGCCGTGGCAATCAGCCTGCACATATGGCAGCCGCAACCATGGGCGGCAAGCCGCTCATTCCCTCCCCCCATCCTGACCGACGGCAAGAATACCCATTAAAACCCATTTGTTTTCAGCCGGTATTTGGGTATTTTATATACCATACCCCCTTCACTTTCTACAGGAGATTTCCGCATGTGGTCTTCAAAAGACGTCTACTATATTTCGGACAGCACCGGTATTTTAGCCACCAATCTTGGCCAGGCCCTCATCTGCCAGTTTCCGGAGATCAACTTTCACGAAGAAAAATTCCCCTTTGTCCTCAACATCGAAGAGGCGCAAAAAACCCTGGCTTACATCCTGAAACAGTCAACCGGCAGACGCCCCCTGATCTTCAGCACCATCATGAACCAGGAGGTTCGCGCCATCTTCGATTCCCCCGAGGTGGAACTTTTCGATGCCTTTGAAATCTTCATGGAACGGATGGAAAACTGCCTCGAAGCCAAGGCGTTGCGGGTGCCGGGCTTTTCGCGGCATATCGACAACCTGACCATGGCCAAGCGGGTTGAAGCGATCCACTATTGCCTGGAGCATGACGATGGCGTCAAGACCCATGAACTGGATGAGGCGGATGTCATTCTCCTTGGCGTCTCCCGTTCAGGCAAAACCCCGGTCAGCGTCTACCTGGCCACTCAGATGGGCCTCAAAGCGGCCAATTTCCCGCTCACCTCGGAATACCTCGATGAGTACCGGCTGCCGGACGGGGTCGCGCGCAACAAAAAACGGGCCGTCGCCCTCACCACCACCCCGGAACTCTTGCACAGCGTCAGGGAAAAACGCTACTCCGACAGCAATTACGCCAAGCTCTCCACCTGTATTGAGGAACTGGAAAAAGCGGAAACCATATACCGAAGCTACAAAATCCCGGTTGTCTCAACGGCCGGGAAGTCCATCGAGGAGATCGCCACCCAGGTTTCTCAGGAATTGGGCCTTTCCAAAAAGCCGGCCTCGCTGAACAGCAAATCGTGAAGAGGTTTACAAAAAAGCGAAGGCCGCGGAAAAAATCGCCGCCTCAGCCGATACTCCCGGCGCGACCAGCAAGGGCTGCGCAAACTCCCGGAGCCCGGAACTGAAACGGCCGAGTCTGTAGAGTTCGCCAAAAAGAAAGGAAGGGACGCCGGCGCCGAAGCCGCCGACCCGCTCCGCCCCGCGCCGGACATTATCGATGAGGCGGGCCGGTTGAAAAAGGTGGTAGGGGTGACGTTTCACCTCTCCCCCATGGGCCGCCAGGGCGGAGAGCAATCTTGCCACGTCATGCGCGGCAAGACCCAGGAGACAATTCGGCGCGGCAAGGGGGTGCCAATACTCGCTTTCCGCCGTAATGACAACCCCATCCTCCTGCTCGGAATATCTTCGCAACGCCGCCAGCACGAGATGATGCACCCCCACATGGGTCGGATGCATATCGTCGTTATGGGGAAAAACAACAAGGTCCGGCCGAAGACGGCAAAAAAGAGCGCAGAGCTGCTCCACCATCCCCTGCCAGCGGGCGGGCTCCTGCCCCCTGGTCCAGGGGGTTACGCCGGTAAACCCAGTCCCTCCTCCGGCCAGCTCAAGGGCAAACCCCAGGATTTCACAGGATCTGCGAAGCTCGGCCAGACGCCTCTCCGCGGCGCTCGTATCACTGCCAAGGGTGACCGCCACATTGGTGACCCGCGCCCCGGTCTCTTTCAGCATGCGCAATGGCAGGCCGCCCACCAGGGCCTCATCGTCGGGGTGCGGGGAACAGAGGAGGATCCGCCGCGGCTTTACGTCCGTCCTTGGCGATCCGGCTCTCTTATCCGCCCCGCCGGCAACTCGACCCTCCTCGCCCAGCCTTTCCAGAAACGGGGCTGCAAAGCGGTTGACATAGTCAAGCCATCCTGAAAATTCCTCGCTGTTTTTCATCCCCTTACCCACAGTCAATGATGTGCAGAGGCTCTGCCCTGCCCAGCTCCCCGTGCCCCGAACGGATATGCCCGATATCGCGCCAGTCCCGGCCTAGCAGACCGGCGCCGTATGCATCCACACTCACAGGATCGTAACCGGCAACCAGCTTGTTCACCGGCGGATTGCAGGTCGGCCCCCAGAGATGCGCCTCGCTCATGCCCACGGTCGCATCAAGGATGGTGAAGTCCGGCTTGCGGTAGCGATTCAGGTCGCAGATCGCCTCCTGAATCCTCGTATGGAATGCCGCTTTCTTCCAATGGCCTCCCTGTTGATAATGGGAGGGAGGCGCCAGGCCCATCATGTTCTTCATGGTCAGAGTGACCCCTGCCAGGCTGTGTGCCTTCAACACCGGCACCGAGAGCAGAAAACCATCCAAGGCGAGACGGGGAAGATACATCCGCGGGAAACGACGGTAACCTGGCCTTTCCAGACAGAGCAAATCCTCGCTGTTCAAATCGACAAGGCCGACCCCAAGTTCTTTCGCCATCCGGGTATAACCAAGGGCGGAAAAAACCTGCCAGCTGTCCTCGTCCTTGGCGCCAACCCCTTCGGCCACCACAATGTTCAGGCCCGGGAGATGTTTCCGCAGAAAGACGATGATGGCGGCCACCAGGGCCACGGGCGTGGTGATGGGCGGCGGCAACGCCTCGACCAGATTGGGCTTGATCAGAAGCAGGTCCCGGCCCACCAAACGCGCACAGAAATCGGCGGCGGCAAGAAGAGCGGCAACGGAAGCTGACCAGTCCCGGTATTCACGGACAAAGACCTTGCCCGCATCACCTTCCAGCATCACCATTCCCTCCCCGGCCCAATCCGCCCCGCCCTGGAGCAGGGGTTCCGGCCGTGAGCGCCGTTTTACAAATTATTCTTTGCATGGACGGCGGTTAATTCTGTATGATCAAATTTTGGCGGACGTTACAAGTACCCTTGCCGGTCACAATAAATCAAAGATTTATACCGCAATCCTGGTTGTAATCGCGCCCTGTTGCGATTTCAACCAATTTGAACACTTGCTTCCGGATAAAAACAACTTCATGAATTGGCGAATAAAGATCCTGGCTGATATTCCCTTGGAAATTCGCCATAAACCCAAAAAGCGCGCCGGAGTCTGTTGTGTCTAAACCACTTTCCAGCCTGCTCCTTTTCCTGGTGGCAATCCTCTGCCCTGGCCGTGCGCTTGCCTTCCAGCCCCACGAATATTCAGGACTCTATATCCACCAGCTTGCCCATTTTTTCCTGATCGCCTCCCTGTTCTTTTTCGCGGTAAAAGCCCAGCACAGCCGGCACGCCTCGTCAAAGGGGTGGCACTCCATACTGATCGGCGCCTGGCTCCTCATCATCTGGAACATGGCAACCATGGGGGGGCATTTTCTTGACCTCTACATCTCCGAGGACTCGCTGGTCCGCCTCCCCGGGGAGAAGGTGCCTTCGATTCAGCTTGCCAGCTGGAAGGAGGTGCTGTTCTATCTCCTGAAGATGGACAACTTCATTGCCGTACCGGCCATGCTCTTCATTTATCGGGGATTGAGCATGTTCAGAGAGAGCCGGCCCGCCCAGAGCGCCGGATGAGTGAAGCCCCATGACCACCTTGAGCCTGCTCCCCATCTGGATCGTCGATTTTTTGGGCGCCGTTGCCCTGATCGTCATTTCCGGCCTCTGCCTGCGGAAGGCCCTGGCTCTTGTCAACGCCGAACGGGAAAACCCCTTGGCCATCTTTCTCCTCTGGTTTTGCGGCGCCATATTCACCCTGGCCCTCTCCCGTTCCGTCGGCCATATCCTGAAGCACCTCCTTTCCATGTCGGGCAACCTGGATATCTGGCTGTCGCTGGAACCATACAGCGGCTCCATCAACACCATGGCGTTCATTGTAATTGCCTCGGTGACCCTCTTTTTTGACCGCATCGAAACCATCATGTCCCGCATGGCCCGCGACAAGGAAAAAATAGAAAAAAACAGCCAGGCGCTCCTCCACCTCAACAAAGACATCGAGGCGGTCATCGCCGAGCGCACCAGGGCAAGCATGGCGTTGCGCATCGCCCACGAGGTTCGCAACCCCATCACCATCATCGGCGGCATGGTGCGCCGCCTTCTCAATACTTACCCGGATGAAAAGGAAGGCAAATTGAAGCTGATCCACATCCTGGACCAGTCCCGCAAGCTGGAAAACCTGGTCAGCAAGTTTGAAACGGTACGACCCGAGGCCAGAAAAATCTTTGCCCCCCTTGAGCTGAACCCCATTGTCGCGGATTCCGTTGAATCGTTGCAGAAAGACGCCACGAGCAAGGATGTCGGCCTGCTGTTCTTTCCAAGCCCCACCCCGCTTTTCTTTCATGGCAATGCCTCTCTCATTAAGATGGCGATTCTCCATCTGCTGCGCAATGCCCTTGAAGCCTGCGGCAAAGGGTGCGCCATCCGGGTCCGCACGAAGATGACCCCCGAAGGAGGGCAACTTGCCATCAGCGACAACGGCCCCGGTATCCACAAAGACCTCCTGGAGGTCATCTTCGACCCCTACCTGCGCCTGCACCGTCAGGCCACCGGCCTGGGCCTGCCATATGTCAAGCAGATCATCAACGAACACATGGGCACCATCGAACTGAGCAGCGAAGAGGGCAAGGGTACCACCGTGGTCATTGTCCTGCCCAGTCACCTGGGCGAACTGGCCGGTTCCTCCGGCGGGAACTACCACATCTGACCGGATCTCCCCCCCCGGACGCCTTCGTATCGCACCTCCTTACAATGAGCAACCGGCGGGCCGTGAATACTCAGCCCCTCGCACAGCGGTCTGTCCGGTGGGAACAGCGCGGGCCGCCTATTTTTTTCTTGCGTCTTTGCGCCTCCGCGTTAAACTCTCCGGCTCCACGGCCCCAGTAACTTTCATTCCAGACCGTACTCGGAAAAACATGCTTGCCATCAACCAGCTTTCCATCCAGTTCGGCACAAAACATCTTTTCAGGGATGTTTCCGTCCGTGTCCACCCCAATGAAAAAATCGGTCTGGCAGGGGTGAACGGCGCCGGCAAATCCACCCTGCTCAAGATCATGGCCGGCGTGCAGCATGTGGACGACCGGGTTATGACCCGGGCCAAAAACATAACCCTCGGCTATCTCCCCCAGGAAATCACTTCCTTTCCGCCGGGCCGGACCCTGTTCGCCGAAGCGGAAACCGCCTTTGCCGATGCCCTGGCCGTACAGAAGGAACTGGAGCAGGTGAACATACGTCTGGGGCAGATCGCGGCGGAAAGCAGCGAATTTGCCGAAATCCTCCGCAGGCAGGGCGAACTGCAGCATCGCCTGGATGAGTCCGACATCTTTGTCATGCAGTCCCAGATCGAGAAGGTGCTCCTTGGTCTGGGCTTTTCCCAGGCGGATTTCAGCAAGGAGAGCAACTCCTTTTCCGGCGGCTGGCTCATGCGCCTGATGCTTGCCAAGATCCTTCTCGCCAAACCCGACCTGCTGCTGCTGGACGAACCCACCAACCATCTGGACATCGAGTCGCTGACCTGGCTTGAAGATTTTCTCAGGAACCACCGGGGCGCCATGGTGATCATCTCCCACGACCGCGCCTTTCTCGACAACCTTACCACCATAACCTGGGAGCTTTCCCTGGGCGAGCTGACCGTCTACAAGGGCAACTATTCGCAGTATCTGGTGGAAAAGGAAAACCGGATGGCCATCAAGCGGGCGGCCTATGAAAACCAGCAGGCGAAAATCCAGCAGACCATGCGTTTTGTCGATCGTTTCCGCTCGAAATCCACCAAGGCAAGTCAGGTGCAGAGCCGTCTCAAACAGCTTGAGAAGATGGAGATCATCGAACTCGACGCCACCGAGAGCACCATTTCCTTCCGCTTCCCGCCCTCGCCCGCCAGCGGCAGAACCGTCCTGGAGGTGGAAAAACTCAACAAAAGCTTCGGGGCGCTCAAGGTTCTTGCCGATCTTTCCTTTGTCCTGCAACGCGGCGAAAAGATGGCTGTGGTCGGCGTCAACGGCGCCGGCAAGTCAACCCTGGTCAAGATGCTGGCGGGACTTGTCAAACCCGATGACGGCGTTATCCGTTTCGGCCACAATGTGACTGTTTCCTACTTCGGCCAACACCAGGCCCAGGAGCTTGACCCGCGCTTCACCATCCTGGAAACCCTGAGCCATGTAAGCAATGAGCTGACCGTGACCCAGAGCCGCTCCCTGCTCGGCGCCTTTCTCTTTCGCGGGGATGATGTGGACAAAAAGGTCGGCGTGCTTTCGGGCGGGGAAAAATCAAGGGTGGCCCTGGCCAAGATGATCGCCACCCCGGCCAACCTCCTGATCCTGGACGAGCCCACCAACCACCTGGACATCGTTTCCCAGGAGGTGCTGCAGGAGGCGATGCGCCAGTATGACGGCTCCATCATCGTGGTTTCCCACAACCGCTATTTCGCCAACTCCTTTGTCGGCAAGGTGCTCGAAATCAAACAGAGCCACGGCACCATCTTCGACGGCAACATCGATTATTACCTGCACAAGACGCACAGCGAAGCCCCCCCTCCGGTGCCGGCCAAAGGCCAGGCAGTCGCCGCTGCCTGGCCGGAACCTGACCGGCAGCCGAAAAAGGGCAAGGAGGCCCGCCGGCAACAGGCGGAAATGCGTCAGCAGAAAACCAGGGAGCTTGCCCCCTTCAAAAAAACGGCAACTCGCTGCGAACAGGAGATCGACTCTCTGGAATCCCGCAAAAACCAGTTGGAACAGGCCTTGGCCGACCCGGAGTTATACAGGGATCAGGAGAGATTCGCCGAACTGAGCAGTGAGTACGGTTCCCTTGCCAGGAAGCTGGAAAGAACCTACGGCGAATGGGAACAGGCCCAGGCCAGGATCGAAGAGATCGAAGAGCGCTATGGATTGGAGCAAGACGCCTGATAAAACGCCCGCCGAAACCTGAATATCAGCGGACGGCAAAAAGGTCGATTCCTCCGCCCTTTCATCCTTCGGCCTTCTTCCTTGGCGCATGCAGCGAATCTCAATGCCACGAGTCCCCATTCCCCTTCTTTTTTCGGCTGGAAAAAACACGCAACTCTCTTGACCACCGCTTCAAATCCCAGTATCTTCAGCGCTTGCTTGCAGGTGATTACCCCCTCCACCTCTCCATCCGCGTGGCTTCTTCCATCTGCGACGCAATGCCCACAATGATGCAATCCATTCTTTTTATTATTTTTTTCATCTTTCGGAGGAGCAGTATGAAAAAAATGTACACCGCTTTAAAAATGATGATGGCCCTTGGACTTGTCACCTCTCTCACCATGAGCTCGCCGGCCTTTGCCTCCGGCGGCGGACATGGCGACGCCCCGGCCGCCCCGGCCAAGAGCGGCGAAGAAACCATCAAGGCAGCCATTGCCGGCAACGATCAGTTCAAGACGCACAACGACAGCCATCATTTCGACGCCTTCCAGACCGGGCAGGCCCCCAATCTGACCGTCATCACCTGCTCGGACTCCCGGGTGCATACGCAGCTCTTCGGCATGCAGCCGGATAATAACGTCTTCGTCATCCGCAACATCGGCAACCAGATCAAGAACTCCGAGGGCTCCGTGGATTACGGGGTACGCCACCTGCCCACCAAGGTGCTTCTCGTCATGGGCCACTCCAGCTGCGGCGCGGTCAAGGCCGCCATGGGCGATTACTCTGGAGAAACTCCCGGCATCAAGGCCGAGCTTGATGCCTTGAAACCGGTGATCGCCGCCGAGGACAAGTCCGGTGACGCCAACACCCGCTGGGGCAAGAATGTCGAGCGCAACGTCGATTTCCAGGTCAAGACCGCCATGGAACTCTACAAGGACAAGATCGCCAGCGGCGAACTGACCGTGGTCGGCGGGGTTTACGACTTCAACGACCTCTACGGCAAGGGCCGCGGCACCCTGGTGGTCACCAACATCAACGGCGAGAGCGACCCCAACAGGATCATGGCCCACCCGGTGCTCAAGGAACTCGCCAAGGGAGAGGTTGTCAACCATGTGGGGAGCCTTGCCCCGGGGCTCTAACAGTGACCGACCATTCCATACGGCAGCAGATTGAGGAGCGCGAGGCCGCAAGCCTCGCGCCCTATGCGGCGTTGAGCCGCGACAGTAAAGGCCGGATGCGGCAGGAAGAGGAATGCCCGATCCGCGGCGCTTTTCAGCGTGACCGCGACCGCATCATTCATTCAAAATCCTTCCGCCGCCTCAAGCACAAGACCCAGGTCTTCCTGGCCCCCACCGGCGACCATTACCGCACCCGGCTCACCCACGTGCTCGAAGTGAGCCAGATCGCCAGGACCATCTCCGTGGCCCTGCGCCTGAACGGCCATCTCACCGAGGCCATCGCCCTGGGCCACGATCTCGGGCACACTCCCTTCGGCCACGCGGGTGAATCCGTCTTGAACCAGCTCTACCCACGGGGGTTCCGCCACTACGACCAGAGCCTGCGCGTGGTGGACATCCTGGAAAACAAGGGCAAGGGTCTGAACCTCACCTTCGAGGTCCGCGACGGCATTGCCAAGCATTCCAAGGGCAGAAGCGAAATCCTCCCCGCCGATCTCTCGGAGCTGCCCGCCACCATGGAGGGCCGGGTGGTACGCATGGCGGACATCATCGCCTACGTGAACCACGACCTGGACGATGCCGCCCGGGCCGGGGTGATCAGCGAAACGCAGATCCCGGCCAACCTGCAAAAACTCTTCGGCACCAGCCATTCCCAGCGGATCTGCACCATGGTCAACGATCTGGTCGTGCAGACCGCAAAGGCCGGAGGTGAACGGCTGACCATGAGCCCGCACATCATGGAGGGCATCACCGAACTGCGCGGTTTTCTCTATGAGAACGTCTACGAAACCAACCGGGTGCACGACGATTTCGTCAAGGCCATGAAGGTGCTGCGCGAACTGTACGAGTATTTCATCAGCACCGACGAACACTGGGAAAGGGTCATCGATTACGACGAAACAACCCCGCGCGAACAGATGGTCTGCGACTTCATCGCCGGCATGACCGACCGCTATGCCCTGGATCTCTACACCAACATTTTTCTTCCCAAACCATGGAGCGTGATGTAACCGATGAGCATGAACGGTTCCGAAAATACCCCGGCAAGCCATGAACTGGCCAAGGCCTACGAGTTCAAGGAGGTTGAGGCCAGGTGGTACAAACGCTGGCTTGAGCAGAAAAATTTCCAGGCCACCATGGAAGAAGGCAGACCCTCCTTTTCCATCGTCATCCCGCCGCCCAACGTCACCGGCGTCCTCCATGTCGGCCATGCCCTGAACAACACCATGCAGGATGTCCTGGTCCGCTACAAGCGGATGGACGGTTACAATACCCTCTGGATACCCGGCACGGACCACGCCGGCATCGCCACCCAGAACGTGGTGGAGCGGCAGCTTGCCACCGAGGGCAAAAGCCGCCACGATCTCGGCCGCGAACAGTTCATCGAACGGGTCTGGCAGTGGCGCGAGGAGAAAGGCGGCACCATCATCAATCAGCTCAAACGCCTGGGCTGCTCCTGCGATTGGGAACGGGAACGCTTCACCATGGACGAGGGGCTCTCCCGGGCGGTGCGCACCGTCTTCGTCCGCCTCTTCAAAGAGGGGCTCATCTACAAGGGCGACTACATCGTCAACTGGTGTCCCCGCTGCCATACCGCCCTGGCCGATGACGAGGTGGAGCACGAGGACAAGGCCGGCAAGCTCTACCATATCCGCTACCCCTATGCCGACGGCTCGGGCCACGTGGTGGTGGCCACCACCCGGCCGGAAACCATGCTGGGCGACACCGCCGTGGCCGTGCATCCGGACGACGAGCGCTACAGCCATCTGAAGGAAATCGGCATCCGCCTGCCGCTCACCGACCGCATCATCCCGGTGGTCTATGACCATCATGTCGAACGGGAGTTCGGCACCGGCGCGCTGAAGGTCACCCCATCCCACGACCGCAACGACTACGAGATCGGCCTCCGCCACAACCTCGAACGGATCAAGGTCATGGACGACTCCGGGTTCATGAACCAGGCGGCCGGCCCTTACGCGGGCCTGGACCGCTTCGCCTGCCGGGAGAAGGTCGTCGCCGATCTCGCGGCCCAGGGCTTTCTGGAGAAGATCGAGGATTACGACCATGCCGTGGGCCAGTGCTACCGCTGCAAGACCGTGGTCGAGCCCACCACCTCCCTGCAGTGGTTCGTTTCCGTGCGTCCCCTGGCCGATAAAGCGGTGGCCGCGGTGCGCGACGGCCGCATCGCCATTCATCCCAAGACCTGGTACAACACCTTCTACGCCTGGATGGACAATATCCGCGACTGGTGCATCTCCCGTCAGATCTGGTGGGGCCATCAGATCCCGGCCTGGACCTGCGAGGCGTGCGGCCAGCTCATGGTCGAGGAGGAGGCCCCGGATCTCTGCAGCCAGTGCGGGTCGAACCGACTCAGTCAGGAAAGCGACGTGCTGGACACCTGGTTCAGCTCCGCGCTCTGGCCTTTCTCCACCCTGGGCTGGCCGGAAAAGACCAGGGAGCTGCGGTTCTTCTACCCCACCTCGGTGCTGATCACCAGCTTCGACATCCTCTTCTTCTGGGTGGCCCGGATGATGATGATGGGCATCCACTTCATGGGCGAAGTACCCTTCAAGGACGTCTACCTGCACGCCCTGGTCCGGGACAAGCACGGCAAGAAGATGAGCAAGTCCACCGGCAACGTCATCGATCCGCTGGTGGTCATGGCCGAGTACGGCACCGACGCCCTGCGCTACACCCTCACCGCCTTTGCCGCCCAGGGCCGGGAGATCAAGCTGGCCGAGGAGCGCATCGAGGGTTACCGCCACTTCATCAACAAGGTCTGGAACGCCTCCCGTTTCGCTCTCATGCACATCAGCGAATGCGATTCCGCCATCGGCAGGGATCTCGATCCCGCGGGACTTTCCCTCCCGCACCGCTGGATCCTCCACCGCCTGAACCAGGCGATCCGCGAGGTGCGGCAGGCCTTGGACGACTACCGTTTCAACGATGCCGCCTCCGCCATTTATCAGTTTGTCTGGAGCGAGTTCTGCGACTGGTACCTGGAATGGATCAAGGGCGATCTCTATGGCGGCGACGAAACGCGCAAGGCCGCCGGCCGGGCGGTGCTGCTGACGGTGCTGGAGCATATTCTCAGACTTCTGCACCCCATCACCCCCTTTGTCACCGAAGAGATCTGGCATGTCCTGCCCGGCAACCGGACCAGCATCATGGTCGAACCCTTCCCCGTCGCCGATCCGGCCTGGGAGGACCAGGCAGCGGCCGCCTCGGCCGAACTCTTCATGGGCATGGTGGGCGGTCTCCGCAATATCCGCAGCGAGATGATGCTCCACCCCTCCGCCGAGATCGAGGCCCAGATCATCTGCCACGACCCGGCCAGGGCCGCGAGCCTCGCCGCCACCCTCGACTCGTTGCAAAGCCTGACCCGGGCCAAGGCCATCGAGATCAAAAACAAGGGCGACCGCCCAAGGGGCGCGGCCTCCTTCCTCTACACCGACATCGAGATCTACGTGCCGCTGGCCGGCCTGGTGGACGTGGACAAGGAGCTTGCCAAACTCCTGAAGGAACAGGCCAAGGTCGAGGCGGATCTGGCCCGTGCGCAGGGCAAGCTCAGAAATGAAAAGTTCATGGCCAACGCCCCTGAAGAGGTGAAGGCCAAGGAGCGCGAAAAGGTGGCGGAGCAGGAAGGAAAGCTGGAGAAGATTAAGGCCGGCATGGCCCGGCTGGCTGAGCTCAGGGCCTGAAATTCAAGGCCGGCGAACAGCCGATCCAGGAAATACAACGCGCGGAAGGCGACCGGAACATGAGGCAGCAGTCATTGCGGAATATTGCCCACCCGGCGGAGCAAATCCTGGAAGCCGTCAATCAGGGGCTCTATGTCACCGATCTCGAACGGCGCATCGTCTACTGGAACGAAGCGGCGGAACGGATCACCGGCTGGGCGGCGGCGGAGGTGGTGGGCCGGGCCTGCAAAGACAGCATCCTCGTCCATACCGACAAGGACGGCCGACAGCTCTGCGGAAAGGAGAGCTGTCCCCTGCACCGGGCCATGGTCACAGGCAACCGTTCCACCGTGCCTTCCCTGGTTTTTGCCCAGAAAAAAGATGGAAGCCGCCTGCCGGTGCAGGTCAGCGTCGCCCCCATTCGCGATGGACTGGGCACGATCATCGGCGGGGTGGAGGTTTTTCAGGATCTGTCCCACCAGGCGCGCGATCTTGAACGGGCGCGGCAGATCCAGGCGCTTTCCATGACTCTGCCGGTCAACGATGATCCGCGCCTGCGCTGGACCTGCCATTACGCGGCCCACGATATCGTGGGAGGCGATTACTTCACGGTGGAACGGCTGGCCCCGGACCGCTATGCCTTTTTGCTCGCCGATATGATGGGACACGGAGTGGCGGCGGCTCTCTACGCCATGCATCTCCATTCCCTTTGGGAAAGCAACCGCGAGTTGCTCAACCGGCCGGCCGCCTTTCTCGCCGCCCTGAACCGCAACCTCTGCCAGCTGGTTCGGGACGGAGAGTCCTTCGCCACCTGTCTTTTCGGCCTGCTTGACCCGGAAGCCAGGCAACTTTCCCTTTGCGCGGCGGGCGGTCCCGCCGCCCTGCTGACGCGGGGAAGGGAAACCCGGCAGCTCAAAACGGCGGGGCTGCCCCTTGGCGTGATGCCGGAGGCCGCCTATGAGGAGACCCATATTGCCCTCCAACCGGACGACGGGCTGCTCTTCTGCACCGATGGCGCCCTTGAAATTTCCGGAACAGACGGCAGATTACTCGGCAGCCACGGGCTGGCGAATCTGATCGGCCTCCACGGTTTTCCGGATACCGAAGTGAAGATGCTGCACCTCACCGAGGAAATGCTGCGATTTTCAGGCAATATCCGTTTCCCTGACGACCTGGCCATCCTGGCCGTCCGCTGCCTCACCCCGAGCCCGTAAGCCTTTCCGGCCCGCCTCATGTCCACGGAAGCAAACTCCTCTCCCCCGCCCCGCCCCTGCCGTGAGCACACGATCCGCACCTCGGATCACGCCCGGATCGACCGTTTTCTGGCCGAGATCTATGCCGCGATGGAGCCCGCCCTCCTCGCGCAGAACTTCGTCGATCCGGAATTCCGCATCTCCATGGTTCTGCGCGAGGCCGTGGTCAATGCCTGGCTCCACGGCAACCGGAAAAACCGCGCCAAAAAGGTCACCGTCCGCTGGCAGATCAAAAAAGAGGAGCTGACTCTTGAAGTTATTGACCAAGGGAAAGGCTTTCCCCTCCAGAGCATCCCGGACCCACGCGCCTGCGAAAATATCGGCAGGAGCCGCGGCCGTGGCATCGCCATCATCACCTGTCTTGCGGATCGGGCATCCTGGCAAGATCGGGGCCGGCACCTGACCGCCGTCTTCGCAAGGCTGCCCGCCGCCATGAATAAGCACTGAATCGAACCACTGCTTCCCGGCGAATCAGGGAAGAGGATTTGATAAAGAGAATTCTTCACAACTTTCCCCCGGTGTGCTTAAATGGGAGAGACCAGCATAAATTTCAGGCCTTGCGCAACCCGATGTTACCGTCAGCAAATCCCCTTGGCCGGCCAAACAAAATCCAATAAGAAGCGGAGAAAGACCATGCCCATGACCTGCGAAATCAGCCAGCAGGGAGAGACCGTGTTATTCACCCTGTCCGGAATCATTGACGAGGAGGGCGCCATGACCCTCAAACGGCAATTCAATGCCCTCAAGCACGCCGAGGTCAGGGAGCTGGTCATCGACCTGGCCGGGGTCAGCCAGATCGGCAGTTCCGGCATCGGCAAACTGCTCCTGTTCTACAAAAACATGGCGGCCCGTAAAGGGACAGTCCGCTTGGCCAGGGTGCCAAGGCCCATTCATGAGCTGTTCACGGAACTGCGGTTGGATACCCTTTTTCCCATGAGTGCCGGCACCTGAAGCGTCCGGACCGCATGCGGCATCCCATTCGAGAAGGAGAAAAACATGGGTTGGAAGAAGTTGAGCGTCAACCAGAAGATCACCCTTGCCTTCGGTCTTGTTCTGTCTCTGTTCGTGGCCACCGGCGTGGTCACCTACCTGGGCGTCAACCATATCATCGGCGATGCCGAGGAGGTCATCATCAGCAACCAGTTGGACGGGATCCTGGCCCAGCGCGAGGTGGACCACCTGAACTGGGTCAATCAGGTCAATGCCCTGATCGTCGATGACAGCGTCACCACCCTGCAGGCGGAAACCGATGACCACAAATGCGGCTTCGGCGCCTGGCTCTTCGGTGAAGGACGCAAGCAGACGGAACAACAGTTCCCGGCCCTGGCGCCTCTCCTGCAGAGCATCGAAAAACCCCACCGCGAACTGCACCGGACCGCGGTCGCCATCAAGGAGCGGTTCCGCCCCGAGGATCGCGGCGCGGCCAGGGAAATCTTCCTCACCCGGACCCTGCCGGCCCTGCGTGAAGTACAGAGACTGCTGAGGGAAATCCGCGCCACGGCCAGGGAGAATGTCCTCACCGACCAGGACATGCTTGCCGCCGCTGCCGTTACCAAGTACAGCGTTGCCGCCCTCACCCTGGTCTCGCTGCTCGCGGGCATGTTCCTCTCCTACCTCACCGCTTCCGGGTTGAGCCGGCTCCTTTCCCGCCTCACCGGCATTATTTACGAAAACTCTCAACGGGTGGCAGCGGCAGCGGCCCAGATATCACTCACCAGCGGCGCCCTGTCCGAGGATGCGTCGAAACAGGCCGCCGTGGCGGAAGAGACTTCGGCAGCCCTGGTTTCCATGTCTTCGGGAAGTCAACAGACGGCGGAACTGACCGCCGGCAGTGAAAAACTGATGAATGAAAACATCGAAAAATCCGGGCAGTCTCTTCGCGCCCTGGTCGACCTCACCCACAACATGGACCTCATCGAGCAGGACAGCGACAAAATCGGCCAGATCATCACCACCATCGGCAGTATCGCCTTCCAGACCAACCTGCTGGCCCTGAACGCAGCGGTTGAAGCGGCCAGGGCCGGCGAGGCAGGCGCAGGCTTCGCGGTGGTTGCGGACGAAGTGAAAAATCTGGCCATGCGCGCGGCCGCAGCGGCCAAGGACACCCAACTGCTGCTGGAAGGGACCATGCAGCGCCTCGCCCAGAGCACCAATGCCCTGAAAAATGTGAACAACGACTTTGAAGGCATTATCGAATCCGCCACGGGGATCGGCGATAAAAACACCGCCATCACCTCGGCCACCCGGAATCTCGCCGAGCAGATCGGACAAATGCAGGAAGCGACAAACTCCCTGAGCAGCGCCACCCAGCGGGTGGCCGCCTCTTCCGAGGAAACGGCCGCGTCCTCGGAAGAGTTGTCAGCCCAGGCAAAGGAACTGGAAGCAGTGGTCGGAGAGCTGACCCAGGTTGTTTTCGGCGCCGGAACTTCGCGGCGGAACCCCGCCGTTGCCGGTTAAAACGCTGCCGCCTCCGGCCATGGAAATGGCGAGCGCCCATGTGGGAGACACAATGTTCCCGACCGGAGCAGCCGCTTCAGTCGTTGCGCTCATCCACCTTTGGCGTCTCAATGGGGAAGGTGATGGTAAAAGTCACCCCCTGCCCTTCCGGATTATTGGCGACGACGATGCGACCGCCGTTATGCTGCTCCACCAGCCGTTTGGTGATGGCAAGCCCCAGACCGGTCCCTTGGGATTTGGTGGTGAAAAACGGGTTGAATATTTTCGCGAGCGACTCGCTCTCGATCCCCTTCCCATTATCAACAATGGAAACTTGCACGAACCCCTCGGGCGCCGGCCCGGTCCGTACGGATATAACGCCTTGTCGCCCGGGCACCGCCGAGATGGCATCCGCGGCGTTGAGGATCAGGTTGAGAAAAACCTGCTGCAACTGGGACGGATCCGCGACGATGCGCGGCAGATCGGCACAGAGGTCCTTGGTGATTTCGATCTTCCGTTCCGCTTCTTCCTTGCCATTGCCCCGGGGACTTCGCAGGGCGTACCGCGCGGATTTGATGGTTGCTTCCAGCACCTGATTGACATCCAGAGACACCATCGCGGGCTTCGGCGGACGGGCATAGTTGAGCAGCCCTTTAAGCAGAGCGGTGATTCTGTCGATCTCATCCATGACCCGGCCAAGAACCTCTTTGTCTTCCGGGTCAAGGGGAGCCTCTCTCCTGAGCACCTCCATGGATACTTTAATCCCGGCCATGGGATTTTTTATTTCATGGGCCATGCCGGCTGCAAGTTCGCCCACCACGGCCAGCCGTTCCGTTTCCTGCAATTTGTTGCACTGTTCTTTCAAGGAGGCTGCCATCTCATTGAACGAAGCAGCCAGCTCCCCGAACTCGTCCTTCAGGTTTTCCTCTATCCGGTACTGCATTTCCCCGCATTTTATTTTTCGGGTCGCCAGTAAAAGTTCCGCCACAGGACCGGTAATGCTTCTGATGAAATAAAAAGAGATGAGAATTCCCACCAGAAAGGAACAGGCAAGGGTGGCGATCAGGATCTTTTCGGAGTTGCTCACCTCCGACATCGCTGCCGTTGTTTTCTGCCGCAGGGCCTCGTTGGCCGACATGGTCATCCATTGCGACCTTTCAATGATCCGGTCCCCGATCTCGGCCGCAAAGGTCTGAAGCCTGCGTATCCGCTCGGTGTCCGCCGTGGAGGTTATGAAATAACTGAGCGCTTCTTTATACTGCTCCGTCAGTTCCTGCAGGTGAAGAATCTCTTTTTCCACCTCAGGTTCATGGTGACAGTCGGTGCATGTTCTGGCCCTGGCGCGAAGTTTGAGGACATTATCGACGATGATGTCCAACTCCTTGCCGAAGGAGGTTCCGGTCGTATAAAGATTTGACTGCACGGTCTGCACGTTGATGACCAGATCCTGCCGGATCACCTCCACCTTGTGCAGGAGAAGCAGGGCGGTAAGATTCGCGGTCGTTTTGTTGATGATATGCAGCGTTGTCGCGACACCTGCGAGAAACAGCAGAAATAACAAGAGAAAGGAGATGATGATTTTTTTCTTCATCAGTTATTTTCCCTGTTCCGCGATGACACCACGGGCTTCCTGCTCCATCTCCTCCACCTTGGCAAAGTCCGCATTGGTCGACTTGACGAAGCGAAGAGCGTTGAATTGGGCAAGCACCTCCTTCCCCAGCGGAGTTTTGTCCATATTCACAAGTACAGTCCCCAGCTTTTCCCGCAGATCCCGGGCAATATCATTTTTTATGCACAGGGTGACCTCCGGGACTTTGGGGGATTGGGCGATGATCTCCAGTTCCTGGTCAATGGAGGGATCATTGCGGGCCAGTTTATGGAAAATCGTGTTTTTCGCCGAACCGACTTCAGCCCTGCCGTCCAGAACCGCGAATATTGCCGAGGCATGGCTGCCGGAAAAAAAATACCTGCTGAAAGAGCTGTTCAGATCCGTAACGCCGTGTTGCCTGAGATACGCCAGGGGAAAAAGGTACCCCTCCATTGTCGCCGGATCCACCAGGACGATGCTTTTCCCCCGCATATCCCTGACCTCGCGTATTCCGCTGTCTTTGCGGACAAAAATATACCCCTGCGAAGTCAGTTCGCCGCTCAGGTTGACAGGATGGACGATCGGCGTCAATCCCAACTGCCTGATTCCCATGGCCGCGGTGTAGGAGGAAAGAAACGCCCCATCGAGTTTGAGGGATTTGAACCGTTCCAGAACCTCGCCATAGCGGCTCATTATGGTGAGATCCACCTTCACCCCCAACTGCTCGGAAAGATACCCAGCCAAAAATCGATGGCGTTCCATCTGGTCAAAAATATTGTGCTCGGGCTCGATGCCGATCAGCAATCGTTCCGGTTGCTCAGCCCCGGCAGCGGGGAATGGGATCAGCAAAAGGGACCATGCGAGGAGGAGGTGGAAAATCCCGCCGGCAAGGCGTGGTTGTCTCCAGGATTTCCGGCTCATTGCACCACCCTTGTCGCTTCGATCAACAGGTGGATGGGGAAAGTGATACCCAGCTGCCGGGCTTCCACCAGATTAAAGACCAGCTCTGTATCCCGAAGTGTTTGCGGGCTGAGGTTCGCGGCCTTTTCGCCCCGGAGGATCCGCGCCGCCATTTCCGCGGCCAGTTGCCCCTGGGAACGGGGAGGATGGAACAGGGTCATCAACATTCCCGAATCCGAATCGTACGGAAAAATATCCGCGGCCGGGATCTGTTCCTTTTGGAGGATTGCGAGGATATCGGCCAGCCAGAGATGCACGAGGGAACTCCCCGTAATGAGGACGGCGTCCGGCTTCATTGGCTTCAGCATGTCAAGATCCTCCCGCGAGCGGATATCGATTTTGACGGCCATTATATTCTGCTGGGCGGCAAGGGACCGCACCGTTTCGAATTGACGGACGGAATCTTCTTCAACGCTGCTGAAGACTATCCCCAAGGTCTTGACAGCCTTAAGCTGTTTGAAATAGCGCATGATGCTCGACATGGGGATCTTGAAGCCGCAGCCGGTCACGTTCCCGTCGGCGGCGACGGTCTGTTCCGGTTCATAGTAACCGGCAAACAGCACCGGAATACGGCTCTTCTCGTGAATAACGGCCAGGGTCGCCGGTGCGCCGTAAGTCACGATGAGGTCCACATCAAAAGCGATGAGTTTTCTGGCGGCATTGCTCCAGGAGATGGGATTGGGGAAGGGTTTCTGCAGGATGAACTCAATTTTTTCGTTGCCGGCAATACGCTGACTGAGCTCGGAAACAAAGGTCTCGTGTATGGCCCCGTAATACGAGACATCGCCGGTCATGATAACACCGATACGTTTTTCGGCATGCAGGTCCGGCGCCGCCGCAAGGGCAAAGAAAACCGCAAGCAGTATTCTCGGCAGGAACCTGGATAAATTCTTCAAGTCAAAAATGCCTTTTTATGTTGATGGTCGTGGTCACGACGTTGCCGTCGAGAACGTCGTACGCTCTGTCGTTGTAAATATCCAGGTAGGACCTGAGCCCGACCTCCCATTCCTTGGAAATTTTTTTGCCGATCTCCAGGGAAAAAATCGTTTCCGACCCCTTCAGGGCGGAATAGGAGGCAAGGGAAAACTGCTGCCCTGTCACGACATCCTCATAGCCGCTTTCCCCTTCGATGACGGTATAGGTCACGCCGGCGGTGCAGGTTATGTCTTCCCTGGGCAGATAGTGAAGCGAGACGACGTAGGAGTGGGCCTCGTCGCTATAGGGGACGGCGAAGTCAACATAGGGCATGTCGCCGGCGCCGGGGCCGAGCCATTTGCCGTAGGCCAGATCCTGATCAACGTCCCAACGCTGATAAAACCAGCTGAAGGTAAGGTTCAACTTGGCGGAAAGCTCCGTTGAAACGCTGGCGAGAAACTGGTCTCGCCGGCCGTCCCGCTCCCCGAATTCCAGGATCAGGGCGGGATCGCTGTTGAGGTAACGCAGAGAATCCCGCTCCGTCAGGGCCAGCAGATATTGCAGATAGACATTCAGCCAGGGCCGCGGCGTGTAGGTGGTTGTCAGGCGCAACTTGTTTGAGTTGTCCGGCGTGTTGTTGTAGGAGGGATCGTCGTAGGCCTTGTAGTCATAGCTTGCCTTTACCTTGACCTTGTCGGCCGGTCTGAGATGGGCCCCGAAATTGATGCCGTGGATATTGGTTTGCCCGGGAAGCACCTCCCACGCCGCCACATCCTTTCTCTCGAGATGGGAAAACTCATAGCCGGCGAACAGGGTCAAAAGGTTGAGGGGCCGGTAGCGTGATGAGAGGGAGAACAGATCCTCGTTGTAGGAAATGCCCTCCCGGACCGAATAATCCAGGGAGCTGCCCAGCAGTCCGAGCAGGGTCACGTCGTCGGCCGTGTCCATGTCCACGGTTTTGTGGCGGTATTTGAAAAAGAGGCCGATCAGCGGATCAGGGAGCCAGCTGAAATCAAAGGCTCCCTTCCAGGTGGTGGCTTCCGTCCGGCTGTAGTTGTTTTTCTCCTGGAGATTGCCGAGGCTTGCGGCAGTGACCAGGCCGCCGGTGTAGGAGGAATGAAGCTTGACGGAGTGGGCCGACGATTCGGTTTCCGGCACGACGTTGTGGGGATAGATGTCGCCCGGCCTGGCAAAATCGACCGAGGCAGGATAGGAGTCATAAAGGACGCTGTGAGGGCCCGGGGAGAACCTGGCCCGGTCAAAGGCGTATTCGATCTCCACCGGCCCCGCGTGGCTGTTGGCGCCAAGGGTCACCGCATTGGACTTCCAATCGATGTCCCGCGCCTCGGAAACCTTGTTGAGGGCGCTGAAATCTCCCAGGAGGAAACGCTGCTGGATCCTGCCGTCCCGCTCGATGTGACGATGGCGCAGAAAAGTGTGAAAGGGAAAATCCGGGGCTTTGAGCCTGAGGGTCAGGAGGTTGCTGGTGAAGTCGGTATAATAATTTTCGCCGGCATTCCCGTCGGTGTAGACAAGCCCGGGCGGCTCTCCAGGATGGCGGTAGTCGAAATGCTCAAGATTGTGATGCGCGCCGACCAGGATGTCACGAAACAGCACCAGATCCTTATAGGCAAACCCGGCATCAGCGTAAAAATCATAGGCGCTTAAGTACTCGGCATTGACATGATACCGGTAAGGAAGGGGACAGGAGAGCAGATCCAGGCCAAAAGTGGCCGAGGAATGAGGATAAATGTATTCTGCCGCCTTCGGGGAATCCTCGGTTGACAGAAAACGGTATCCCCAAAAAAAGGCCCCGTTTGTTTCGTAAGAAACGGCCGCCTCCTCCGGGGGCGGGGAAAAACCCGCTCCGGCAGCCTGCTGGGGCGCCTGCTCCTCCGACGCCCTGGCCCAGGACGGCCCGCAGCAGAATGCCGGCAGGAAAACGGAAACCATCAAGACACAATGGATTGAGTTGTATCTCATTGCGTAAACCTCCCCCTCCCCGAGGTTGACGGCACGTCCGAGCCATGGATGGTGGAGTGGCAATCCGAGCAGCGCGTATAAAAAGCCCTGGCCCTCTCGGCGCTGACACTATTCCCCGTCGCCGGGTCGTTCAAGCGGTGCCCCTCATGGCACTGAAGACACAGAAAAGGCTCCCGGGCATTGAGAAGCCTGCTGTTGACCGAACCATGCGGGCTGTGACAGTTGAGGCAATTCTCCATCACGTCGGCATGGGCATAGCGGAACGGCCCCCGCTTATCGGGGTGGCACTGTATACAGGCTTCCTTGACGTTGTCCTGAAGCAGCCCCTGATTGGCGAATCCCCCATGGGGAGAGTGGCAGTCGACGCAGAATACCCGCCCTTCCTTGAGAGGATGATGGCTGGGCAGGGAAAATTGGGCCTGGGCCGCCTGATGGCAGGAGAAACAGAGCTTTCCCGAGGCAAGGGGAGTGACCTTGAGATCCGGGCCGGCGTGGACATCATGACAGTCAAAACAGGAAACATCGTTGACGGCATGGATCCCGGCGTTCCAGTTATGCAAGTTGAAGGTCGCGTTGAGGGTATGGCATTTGAGGCAGATGAGGGACTTGGCGGGGGCGGGAAGAGTTTTCAGATCGATCAACATCTTGAAATCACATGCGGTTTTAATCCCCTGCGCGGCGTTCTTCTCCACCAGTTCCTTGCTCAGCCCCTTGATGGCAAGGCTGCCCGGGCCATGGCAGGTTTCGCAATCCACCAGGGGCATGCCGGATTCTTTTTTCAGCTGGGCACCCATGGTGCTGGCGTCAAAATAGAGCTTCAGCCTGTCGTGCTCATGACAGGCGGCCAGGCAATTCCGGGTGCCGACGTAATCGGCATTGAGGTTGCCGACAATCATCTTTTCGTATTCGCGGATCGGCAGAATCGGCTTTGATTCCTTCATTCCGCTGCAACCGCCGCCGAGCGCGATGAAAATCAGCACGGACAGACATGAGTTGAGCAATCGGTGACATCTGATGAACATTTCGCCTCCTTGGCAGGGCACGGTTAATTCCCACCATCTCATTCTCCTATCACAGCCGGCTGTTCTTTGTAAATTTTTTATGCAATAAAAACGGCAACTCCCTGGCAAGTGGTTCTTCCGAAAGAGAGCAGATCCCTCGGCAAGCTTCCGCGCCTTTCCTTTCCCTGCCCGAACATACCTGATTTCCGCCAGGAATTCGCCGCCGGACCGATTAGGAAACCGAACCGAACAAACTTGTGGATATTGTCGCCGATGCGGTTATCATCATTTCATGACAAAGATACGAGTGAAGGCATTTGCAAACCGGGTCGAAGAATTCCTGCGCAACCCCTCTTCCTATGATGAAAAACGGTTTGACTCCTCCCTGTTCACCATCGTCAAAAAAAGCAGGCCGCCGACAGCCCCCTTGCCGGACGGCACGCCAACCGTTGAAACCGAGCTGCACGGCTTATGCTTCGGGCCGCACATTGAACTGGTGATGATTTTATTGCGCCATGCCTACAAAGGCTTGCGCGACAGGACAACAAGCAGGCAGTACTCAGAGGCCATCGCCGCGGCCATGCAGACCTTCGCCGAGCCCATTGCCGTTGGCGGCCGCGCCTCTTTCCCGGATCCCAATTTCTTATTGCATGGCATCAACAGACCTGCTCTTGCCGACGTGATCGAACGATTTGAGAGCAATGGCCGGATCATCCATGAAACCATCGCCCGCAAGGATGCATTCATCAAAAAATACGGCGACCAGACCCATCTGGATCAGAGCCTGAAAATGCTTGTCGAAGAGGGGATTGTCGAGGATTGTTTCGGGCTCTGCTGCTATATCACCAGAGAAGACGAATCACAGCCCCACGGCACGGACAAGAGCTACATCGCCAAGGTAAGCTTCTTTCTGGATGACTCGAACAAGGAGATCTACGTTATCACCATTCAGGGACAACGGGTCCATGCCGAAGACAAAAACAGGAGCAGAAACTACGCCCGCCTTACCTCGGCACTTGGCATGGACCCCAGGACTTTTGTCCTGAAAAAGGTCTGCGAACTGGGAAAAGCCGAAGCCTATAAAACAATAAAGGTGATCAGACCGGCGCACCATCCGATGTTTTTGGACAACCACGCGGGCTTCATGGCGCGGTATGAACCGATCATCAGGCAGGCCGCCATCAACGACGAAAACGGCTGCTATCTGCAAAGCGCCCTGTAGCGGTCCGGCCAACCTCCCGAATTCCCTGGCGCCCACAGGGCCGGCGGAAATCGGCTGCCCTTCCCGTGCCCACGAAAGGACGACAATGCGGGCAACACCGTGAACAACCACGGCGTTTCCTCCGGAAATCCGGTTTGAAAGGGATTTTCCCAAACTCGGCAATGGCGCAAAGACAAACATGAGACTCTGGTCGATCCATCCCGCCTACCTGGATGCGAAGGGGCTGGTTGCCCTCTGGCGGGAAGGGCTCCTGGCCCAAAATGTCCTGCTGGGCAAAACGAAAGGATATAAAAACCATCCTCAGATGCTGCGCTTCAGGAATACCATGGCGCCGATTGACGCCCTGGCGGCTTATTTACATCATGTTGCCGACGAAGCGGAACAACGGGGCTACAACTTCGATCGCGGCAAAATACCAACCAGGGGGGTTCAGGAGAAAATACCTGTCACCACCGGCCAGATCGAATACGAGTTCAGACATCTTTTAAACAAACTGCAGACCAGAAATCATGAATTGTATTGCCGGCTGCACATGGTGACAACGATAGAACCGCATCCTCTGTTTACGAAAATAATCGGCCCTGTCGAAGGATGGGAAATTGTCACCCCCCCTGCCCCAAACGGCAACAGCGGGATCTCGTGAACGGATCGCCCCACCAACCTTCTCCGGGCAAGGATTTTCCCTCGCACAGCCGGCAAAAGCATGGAGGCTGTGCGGGCTGCGGCATCATGGCGGTTGACGCGGCCAAAAACATGGCGGTAGTATTTAAGCCAGAAGAGAGAAACGCCATGCCAGCCATGGTGAAGCGACATCTCCCGCCCATGCCTTAGTCGCGCGGGCCACCACCTCTGACTGTGCGAAGGTAGCATGATCTTTTTACGCAAACAGTGGAGAAAGGTTGCGGAACTGACCAGCGAGGTTGACCTCACCTTTCTGTTGCTGCGGGTTTTCAGCTTGGTCGGCGGGATTGCCTGGCTCCTGATCGTGCCGCTTAACCCTCCGGAAGAGGCCATCCTGGTCCAGGCCCTCATCTCTTTTTCCGTTTACAGCGCTCTTTGCTATCTGGTGATTTTTTTCAAGCCCGCTTTTCTGAAAAAGGTCTACCTGGCGTCCCTGTTCCTCGACCTGACCTTCCTGTCCGTCCTGGTCCATGCGGAAACAAGCTTCGAAAGCAGCTTCTTCCTCGGCTATTACCTGCTCATCTGCCTGCACACCATTTACTTCGGTTTCTCCTTCGGCCTGTCGGTCGCGGTTCTTTCCGCGCTTTGCTACCTCCTCAGCGTTCTGCCTATGCTCGCCCATATCGAGTGGACCGACCTTGCCATGCGGATCGGCTTTCTTTTTTTCATCGCCGTGCCGGTGGGGTTGCTGACGGAAAAGGTCAAGCGCGACAAGGAAAAGGTGGAACATTTCAACCAAACCCTGGAAATCAGGGTGGCCGAACGCACGGAAAAGATCGCCACCCTCCTCGACCAGGAACGCTATCTCCGCGAGATTCTGGATACGGTTGCCCAGATCAACAAACTGCTGATCACCACCCCGGACACCACAAGCCTGCTGACAAGCGCCTGCGCCCGATTCGTGCGGCACGGCCATTACGGGTTTTGCTGGATCGGCCTGCTGGAAAATGGGGAGATCCGGACCACCCACACCTCCGACCCCCTTGCCAGTCCGCTGGTTGATCCCCCCTTTGCGGTGCATGATAGGGAGGGCTTCTTTTCCCGGACCGCCGCGGCCGCATGCCTCCTTGAAAACCGCGCCGTGATCCGCGCAAACGACCGGGAAAGACCGGATCCCGCCCTGTGGCGCACCCCTGAGACGGTGCAAGGATTCCAGGCGGTCATCAGCCTCCCCCTGCGCGCCCATCAGGGTGCCGAGCCCCTTGGTGTTTTGTCCATCTATACCTGGCGCAAGGAGGGCTTTGAGCCGGAAGAGAAGGAGATGCTCGACGAGCTTGCCGGCGACATCGGCTTTGCCATCCATTCCTTCAGGCAGCGGGAGGCCGTGGCAAAACTTACGGCCGAACGCACCGCCAACTACGAAGAGACGATTTTCTCCTTTGTCGACATGATCGAACAGAGGGACACCTATACGGCCGGGCACACTGAACGCGTGGCGCATTATTGCGAACTGATCGCCAAGGGAATGGGCCTTGCCCACGAGCAGATCAAGAAGCTTTACAAGGCCGCCACCCTCCATGACATCGGAAAAATCGCCACTCCGGATTCCGTTCTCCTCAAGCCCGGCAAGCTCACCAGCCTGGATTATGACCTGATCAAGCTCCATGCCAACGCCGGCTACGAGATGCTTTCCAATATCGAGATGTACAAGGACCTGGCCGTGATCATCCTCCACCATCACGAGCGGCACGATGGCTCAGGCTATCCGGACGGCCTGCGGGGCGAGGATATCCCTCTCCTCTCCCGGATCATGGCCGTGGGCGACGCCTTTGACGCCATGACCACCAACCGCATCTACAAGGCGAGAAAGAAAATACCCGAAGCCCTGGCAGAGCTTGCACACTGCAGCGGCACACAGTTCCATCCCGAGGTGGTCAGGGCGGCGGGCAAGGTACTGGCGAAGGTTACAATCTCCACAGCCATCAACCAGCTCCCGATGAGCGACCTTGAAAAAAAGAGATTCTCCTATTTCTTCAACGATAACCTGACAGGGCTTTACAACGAGGATTACCTGAAGATCATCCTCAACAACCTGGATCTGAACCAATACCGCTGCCTCCACATGCTGCACATGCAGAATCTGCCCGAATACAACAAGCGATACGGCTGGGCCAAGGGAAATATGCTTTTCCGGCAGTTTGCCGCCGAGCTGCTGGCGGGCTTTCCCGACTCCCTTGTCTTCCGGGCCTATGGAAACGACTTTGCCATCGTTTCCAAAGAGCACCTCGCCATCGACGGCAAAACACTCAATGCCTTTCCGAGCATCGTTGCCACCGAGGTCGAGGCCGAGATTCATCACATTGATCTCTCGGCGGAAAAGTCCTACACCGTCGATAAGCTGGAAAAACTGGAAATCCTGCCCCTGAACTCCTCCGGGCCGATTATCGGCGATCCCTGGACTGCGCATTTTGGGCGTGTAAAGAATTTTGTGTAAATGTTTTTTGTGATCAAAATTCCGGCAGCCTGTCTTCAAACATGATGCTGAATTGATTCAGCGCCGATTTCCAGTTTTTGATCGGCATCGTCCATCGTTTCGAAATATTCGTCAGCGCCAGATAGAGCAGCTTGAACATCGACTCGTCATTCGGAAAAGAGCCCCGGTTCTTAGTGACCTTGCGCAGGGACATGTTCAACGATTCGATGGTGTTGGTCGTATAGATCACCCTGCGGATCTCCGGAGGATAGGCAAAATACGGGATGATTCGCTGCCAGTTGTTCTGCCAGGACTGACTTATCCGAGGATGGGTAGCATCCCATTTTTCCCCGAAGCTGATCAGGTTTGCCTCGGCCTGTTCTACGGTCGGGGCGCTGTAAATCTCCTTCAGGTCGTCCGCCATTTCCTTGCGCTGTTTCCAGGAAACGAAATTCAGGCTGTGCCGCACCAGGTGCACGATGCATAACTGGACCTGGGCGGCGGGGTACGCCGCTTCGATGGCCTCCGGAAAACCCTTGAGCCCATCGACACAGGCGATCAGGATATCCTTCACGCCCCGATTTTTCAGCTCGGTCAGGATGGCCAACCAGAACTTGGCGCCCTCGGTCTCGGCGGCCCACATGCCGAGAACCTCCTTCACCCCAGTCATCGTCACGGCAATCGCCAGGTAGACGGCCTTCTTGATGATCTGGCCGTTGTGCTTGACCCTGATCCGCACCGCATCCAGATAGACGATGGGGTAAACATCTTCCAATGGCCGGTTCTGCCAGAGCCGGACCTCTTCCGTGACGGCGTCGGTCACTTGGGAGATCAGGGTCGGTGAAATCTCAACGCCGTAAATCTCCTCCAGATGGCTCTGGATATCACGGGTGGTCATCCCACGGGCATACATGGAGATGATCTTGTCATCAAACCCCTTGAAGCGGGTCTCTCCCTTGGGAACGATGATCGGCTCGAAGGAGCCGTTCCGGTCACGGGGAACCGCGACGTCAATCTCGCCAAAATCTCCCTTGAGCTTTTTCTTGTAGCTGCCGTTTCTGGAGTTGCCGCTGTTTTTCCCAGCCGGAGCGTTCCGGGGATAGCCGAGGTGATCGGTTATCTCGGCCTGCATGGCCCGCTCCAGCAGGGCCTTGGTCAGTTGTTTCAGTATGCCGTTCTCGCCGATCAGGTCTTCCGGCTTTTTGTAATCCGCAATTAATTGGTCAAGCAATTCTTTGGAAATGGCCATATCTCTCTCCTTGGTTGGGGGCGAACTTTTCTACCCCCGGAATGGCCATTTACACAATCCTTTTTACACCCTCCGCATTTTCGCTGAGTCCCCGCCTTATTCCCCATCCTGTCCGCCCGCCCAAAGGGATATTCCGACCTTTTGCGTTTTCCCTGGGGCACCGTTTCGCTCAAACCATTTGACAACAGACATGTTTCTGTCAGACTGATTGAGCAGGGACAAGGACGGATGGGCATGGAACCCTTGCGGAATTTCCCCTGCCCGGCCAAACACAACCCAGAGGACAAGGTATGAATTTTCAGAACCAGGGCCGACCACTGAACGAGGAAGGAATGGAGCAGGTATGCAAAACCCTGGAGGTCACCGAACCGGAGATATGGGCGGTTCTGACCGTCGAGACCCGCGGATTCGGCTTTCTCAAGGATCGCCGACCCCAGATCCTGTTCGAACGGCACATCTTCCAGCGGCTGACCAAGGGAAAGCACGCCCCCGGCAATGCCGAAATCAGCAATGCACGCCCAGGCGGCTATACGGGCGGATCCGGGGAATATGCCCGCCTGGAAATGGCGATGCGGCTCGACCGGAAGGCGGCGCTTGAGAGCGCCTCCTGGGGAATCGGCCAGATCATGGGATTCAATTACAAGGTGGCTGGTTTCGCCAGCATCGACGCCATGATTGCCGCCATGGTGGAGGACGAGAACAGCCAGCTTCTTGCCACGGCGAACTTCATATCCGGCAAAGGCTTGGCAGGTGCGCTGCAACGCCGGAACTGGGTGTCCTTTGCCCGCGGCTACAACGGCCCTGATTTCAAAAAGAACGAGTATGACACCCGGCTGGCCGCCGCCCATGCCAAAAACAAGACGATGCTGCCGGATCTTTCCCTCAGAGCCGCCCAGGTCTCCTTGATGTATCTTGGCTTCGATCCCGGGCCCATCGACGGCCTGCGCGGTCGACGTACCCGTTCGGCCCTGCTGCTGTTCCAGGAGCGCTGGGGGCTTCCGGCGACCGGGGATCTTGACCCTGACACCGAAAACACACTGCTTTCCCGAGCGTTCCCGAAAAAGAACAGCGGCAAGGCAAAACACTCGCGGAAAACCGTTTAACGCCCCCGGGTTCCCCTCCCAGCCGGCTCCTTTCGTTTATGCCGGATGCCGGCCAAGCCAGCAAGGCCTACGCCGAAAAGAAACAGGCTGGCAGGCTCCGGCACGGGGCATTCCGCGCAGGTTTTGGAACCCTTTTCCCAGAAGACCACCGGATCAATGAATTTTTTACTCGCGTACTCCATGACGCCTAAATGCAAGTGGTTTCCGTCCATCGTACCGATATCCTCTCCGGCATGAAACTTTTGCAGGAAACCGGCTTCGTTGACCGCGGTACTGGGATTGACATGGGCGTAATAATCACCCTGGGCGGGACTGGGGTCATGGGTCGCGTCAAAACGGACCGTGGCATCACTCTCCCCGCCAAGGGTTGTTTGATATTTGCCATCCCGGAAGAGCCGGACCGTGTAAGTCCCGTCTTCAAAAAGATGCAGGCCGCAATCCGTGTCAAACCAGCCAAAGATGTCCCAGCCGTCATGCAGGCCCTCCTTGAATCTCGCCCCGGTCAAGCCGGAAGGATGGGAATACGTTACAGGGGTACACTCTCCGTCTATGCATACGTCGTACATCTTGCCAAACTCAGGGATGAAAAAACCGAGAAAGTTATCGTCTGGTATTTTCACCGGTTTCTGGTACCCATCCTTAATGTTCCAGTATTCGACGGTGATTGGCATGCAATGGCCAACCTCCGCACACCCGGCGGCCAAGCAGAAAAAAAAGACAGTTACTTTCAAAATCCCTCCCCGCATGGCCTCCCCCTTTTCAAGTTCTCATTACACCATCCCACCGGTTGGGACGGTCCTGCGAAAAAACCTGAAGGAACAGTCAATCCTGAACATGGCACTTGTTGCAGAAACTTCTCTGGAATGTTGCAAAACTGCCGGCCAGCCTGTCGTAAAAGGTTTTCTGCGTTTCGGCGGCGGTCCGGCCCTGCGCGTATTGCGGTGGCGTGTCATTGTCGATGCCGGGATAAACCCCGTCATAGATGATAAACTCAGCCTGCATGTTCCAGCGCAACATGCTGTCCCAGCCCGAGGCGTGCGCCCGATGACAGGAAAGGCACATGACATTCACCCCGCCCCCTGGACCACTGCGGCCCAGGGTGATGGCCAGCGTTTTCAGCATGGCGTAATCCTTTACGCCGACTTCGTAGGGAACAAGGGAGGTATAGGAGAAAGAGTGGTCGCCCTTGAGATTGCCTGAAGAGATGTATCTGTTGTAGTTGTTGACTATTTCAGTGTTCAGGACGGCGCCGCTTCCCACCGGGTGCCTGCAGAAGCTGTCGAACTGGGGGTGACAGTTCTGACACCACTCGGACATGCCGCTGCCATAGACAACCCTGGTATCGCTGGAGGTTTCCGCCCTGTTGTACTGAGAGGGCGAAACGGCCACAGGCGGGTCCACATCGAAAACCGGCACACCGGGCATGCTTTTCGGCTGATACCCCTTGCCGGCCAACAGCCTGTATACGCCCACGGAACCGCGCGGGCCGGGGGCCGGACTGTCCGCATAGGAACCCGAGGCAATCACCGGCGGACCGGATGTGGTTACGGTGTTGTCCTCAAGCCTTCGGTAGTTGCCGTGCGGGTCATGGCAACTGACGCAGGAAAGGCTGGCGGCGGGATAAGTCCCACCCGGGGCAAAGGAAAAGGAGCTGTCCGGAGCAAACCCATAATCAACGGCCACGATATTATGGCCGTGGCTGTCGCCCGCGCTTCCCTGCGCCTCTCGCATGCCGGCAAGATCCCAGGTGTAGTTTTTTTTCAGCCAGCAGAAATCGCCCCCCGGAGAAAGCTGCACACAGAGCGGATACGTTGCCGTATCGGTGGCGACCTGATGTTGACGGCCCGGCATGATGCCAATCTCCGCCTGATGGCATCTGAGGCAGGTTGAACTTGCATCGGTGCCGAGCAGAGCGGGCGGCGTACTGTGACATTCCTTGCAGTCACCCGTGCCGCCGTTGTGGAAGGTCTCCTGGCAAAGTCCCGGGACGGTAGACAACAGAAACCCTGAAAAGACAAGCAGATATCCGCATACCCTTATTCTTCCCATGACGTGTCCCCCCTCCACTGTTCTGAAACGCAGTAAGCAAAAAACAATGTTCCCTGCGGCAAATAGAGAAGAACAACTTGAGTTATGCAAATTGCATGCATTACCAGCAATCAATTTAATTATTTGATTTTTTTCAACCAGTTAGTTTAAGTTATGGCTTGCAATCAGATTCGGACATGGGATTTTTTCCGGAATTCCCAAGGGTATGTCCATGATTTCGGAAACAACCATCCGGAGCCCAGAGCCGGCGCCTTTAGAAGAGGAGTGAAAAGCCCATGATCTACGATGCACTGGCACACTTTGCCACCTACAAGAACGCTCATCCCCTGTTTACCTTTGTCCACGACTATATCGGCAGCCATGACCTGACTCAGCTGCCGCTCGGCAAACAGGATATCGGAAACGGCATTTTTCTCATTTCCGCCAGATACCAGACAAAAAAACCGGCGGAAACCTTCATTGAATGCCACAGAAGGTACATTGACATCCAGATCATCACCAGCGGCGCCGAAAAGGTAGGGATCTGCCGGAGCGAACAGTGCAAGCCGTCTGCCTACAATGAAGAAAATGACTATCTGGAACTGCAGGGCTCCATGGAGTTCATCACCCTCCAGGCGGGATTTTTCGCAATCTTCTATCCCCAGGACGGGCACATGCCTCAGCTCAATACCGGAGCGATGCCCGCGGAGGTGAGCAAGATCGTCTTCAAGATTCCTGTCTGAGGCAGCCGTTTGCACCACTGCTTGACATGTCGCGCAAAGAAGAATATCTATCCTCGGAAGGACACCCCATCTTTTAATAATAGCTGACAGCGATGGCTGACAGCGCAAGGCGAATCACAGTGTATGACCTTCTCCTGTAAAAATTACGATTACAATGAAGACCAGTGCCTCAAACTCAAGGCAGATTGTGTGCCGGGCAGGCCCGGCTGCGTGCTGGAAGGGAAAGTCAAGGTCAGCGAGGACCTTGACAGGCGCCTGCGGGAACTTGAGGAAAAAACGGCGGCAAAGAAAAGAAAACGGTAACGCGCCCTGTGCCGGCCATGCCCCCCTCCCGCGAACATGAAGGCGGCCTTGGCGAGAGCCCCTTCCCCATGGAACTGCGCGGGGAGGAGGGAATGGCTGTTTCCCGCGCAGGGGATCCTGCCTTCGCCCCCGTCTTCCCCGCCGCCGGCATGAAACCCTCTTTTCGTTCATCATCCTCCATCCGTCAACAAGGCTGCCATGAATCCCCAAAAAAAGGTTGCCATCATCGGCTGTGGGCCTGCCGGGCTTATGGCTGCCACCCATCTTGCCGAGTCAGGACTCGGGGTGACTCTCTTTGACGCCATGCCTGCCGCCGGCCGCAAGTTTCTGGTTGCCGGCAAGGGGGGGCTGAACCTCACCAATGCCGAAGCAATGGAGCCCTTTCTTCTTCGTTACGGAACGGAATCCAGCCGTTTTGCCCGGTATCTCGCCTCTTTTTCTCCGGCCGATCTCCGCGCCTTCCTGAATCGCCTCGGGGTTGAAACCTTTGTCGGCAGCAGCGGCCGTATCTTCCCCAAGGAGGAAACGGCCGCCGCCATCCTGAAACGCTGGCTGAAGCGACTGGAACATCTGGGGGTTCGCCTCTGCTACGGACACCGCTGGCAGGCTCTTGACCACAACAACCAGCCTCTGTTCTCGACGGAATCGAACCGTGCCTTGCTCTTCCCCTGCGATGCGCTGCTCCTGGCCCTTGGCGGAGCGAGCTGGCCACAGACCGGTTCCGACGGTGGCTGGATTCCCATTCTTGCCGAACGCTCGATTACGATTCTCCCTTTTCAGCCGGCCAATTTCGGCGTCGAAGTGGAGTGGAGCGGGCACTTCCGCGGCAACTTCGCCGGCCAGCCCTTGAAGAACCTGCTGATCCGCTGCAAAGACAAAGAGGTCTGCGGCGAGGCGCTTATAACAAAATATGGCCTTGAGGGCGGGGCGATCTATCTTCTGGGGCCGGTCATCAGGGAAGCTCTGGAAAAGGAAGGGACCGTCATCCTCAACCTCGACCTGAAGCGTGATCTTTCCAGGCAGCGCATCAGGGAAAAGCTGGAAAAACGGAAGAAGAAGGAGAGCCTTGCCAACTTCCTTCGCAAGGGGCTGGGACTTGCCGGCCCTTACTACTCCCTGCTCCGCGAACTTTGCCCGGCAGAAGCGCTCAACGATCTGGACAGGCTCGCCCAATGCATCACGAACCTGCCCGTTCCAGTGAGGAGATCCAGGCCCCTTGCCGAGGCGATCTCGTCCGCCGGCGGCATCTCCTTTGCCGAGGTGGATGAATCCCTGATGCTTTGCAAACTGCCTGGGATCTTTGTGGCGGGAGAAATGCTCAATTGGGAGGCGCCGACCGGAGGCTATCTCCTCCAGGGCGCATTCTCCACCGGCTTTTCCGCGGCAGAGGGGGTGTTGCGCTGGCTTTCCGCCAGGGAAAGGCCTTGACGTGACCAGCTCCGCCCGCAAACCATGCCGAGCCATGCGGCTTGCCTGCCATACCATACGACAGCATGGTTTTTGGGACGGCGACAATTATGCGCTGGCGAAAAGAAAATCCAATATGGTATAATGGCTAAAAATTTATAAATCTCGTATAGTTAGACAAGACTGTTATCTACAGAACAATTCATTATTTTTTCGCAGGGCCGGTACTGCGCAAGGAGAACTGGAATGGCCGCCAAAACCGTTGAACAGAATCTTGAGAAGATGACCGTCAAAGAACTGAGGGAACTTGCCAAGGCAATTCCGGGGCTTACCGGTGTCTCCTCCATGAAGAAGGATGAGCTGCTTGCCGCCCTCCAGGGCGGAGGTTCGGAAGAACAGGCCGAGGCTCCGAAAAAAAACCCGGCCCAAAAAGCAAAAAAAGAGGCCGGGCCGAGCATAAAGAACCTCACCGCCAAAGAGGTGAAACAACGGATCAATGCCACTCGGGACAAAAAGGCCGCGGCCCTTGAGGAAAAAAATAAAAAGATGATCGCGGTCTTACGCCGCAAGTTGAGCCGGCTCAAGAAACAGAGCAGAAAAAAGAGCGCTCCCCCCGCCCAGGACGCTCCGGCCGCCTGATAAAACCCGGAGAGGATCCACCCAGGGTGCCTGCATGGGCACCCTTTTCTGCTCTCCGCCTCCTCTTCCCGGTGATCCTCCTTATTCTATCTGCAAAAAAACCGATTGTTTTGCCGAAACACTTCCCCTGGTGGGAAAAAAGTCATTCCATTCAGCCAACAAGAGAGCGGAGGGCTCCATGCAGGAATCACCATACCTTGAAGGCCGTGAGTTCTTAGTGGAAAAGCTGCAGAAGCTCCCCTTCCTCGGCACCATCAGCGAGAAATACATCAAGCAGATGTTGCGCCTGAGCAAAATCAGAAAATTTGACGACGGAGAAACAATTACCCCGGAAGGGGCATACGACAGTTGGGTTTATATCATTTTTTCCGGCGCGGTGAATATCGTCAAGAACGGCAAGATGATCGCAACCCTTGATCAGGTCGGCGACACCTTCGGCGAACTGGCGGTCATTGACGGCAAGGCACGCTCCGCGTCGGTCGAGTCCCTGGGCCCCACGGTCTGCCTGGCCATCGACGCCTCCTTCATGAACGAAACCACCGAACCCCTTGAGCAGGTTCTCTTTGTTTCCATCCTCTACCGGCTCTTTGCCGAAGTGATCGCCCAGCGGCTGCGGATGTCAAACGAGGAACTGCTCAGGACCAGAGCCGAACTGGAAAAACTCAAAAAAGAAAAAAAGAGAGGGGCACGCTCGCCCAGAACCTGACCTCATGCTGCAAGTCAGGCCATAAAAAAGCCGGCCCCGGAGGCCGGCTTTTTTATGGCACTTACTGGCCGGCCAGCGTTTAACAGCCTTCGATGGCCTTTTTCTTCTTGGCTTCGATCTTGCCGTCTTTCACGGTGACCTTGTCGCCGACCTTTGCGGTGCCTTCCACCTGGGAAATGGTGCCGTCACAATCAACGGTCACTTTATCGCCTTCCACCGCGGTCACGGTGCATTTGCCGGCAACGGATACCGCTGCGGTGCCCGCGACGAAAGCCAGCGCCAGTAAGGTTGCGATCAACTGTTTCTTCATGATGTTCCTCCTTTGGTTGGTTTGTGTTGGCCTTATTTACCAGCCTTAAAAATCCTGCTCGTTTAAAAGTATTATATGGGCCCGGGCCGACAAATCCTAGACGACATCGCCCCAAACAGCACCCGATGTCTACCCGGAATCCCCCTATATCTAGTGGAAAAATCGCGATTCCATGGAATGGTGAAAAAAACATAACAGATATATAACGTGATGACAACCCGCCTGGGTGAAAAATAAGCCGTTTTGCTTACGGCAAGGATTTGCTACTATGTTCTCCACACTCAATGCAAGCCATTCAACCTGCGGGAACAACAGCATGGATCCTGAAAAGCCACTGATCGGCGGCGCGCCAATCATCAATATAGACGGCCTGAAGATTCGTCAGATTCGCGAGGAAAAAGGCCTTACCCAGCTCTATGTCTCCACCGTGGTGGGAGTGACCACCGATACCATCTCCCGCTGGGAGAACCGCCGTTACCCCACGATAAAGAAGGAAAACGCCATCCGACTGGCCGAAGCCCTTGAGGTTCCGCTGGAGGCGATCATCGACGCCGGCCAGAAGGAAGAGGCCGAGGCCAACCGACCCGCCCAGCCGGAACCCGAGGCTGAGTCTGCCGCCCCTCTTCCGCCCTCTCCGGGGGAGCCTCCCGCTCCGCAGCGGGGAGCGGAATCTTCGCCGCGATCTTCATTGCACGGCATCTCCGCAAGGCATGTCGGCGTGATCTTGGGAGCCCTCTTTGTCATTGCCATCGGCCTTACGATCGCAAGCTGGTGGAATGGCAGACAGAATGCGGACAATCAGGTTGCGGCCCTCAGATCCCTTCCGGCCCATGTCCCGCCCGCCGGAATTTTTCCGGTGCTTATTGAAGTGACGACCAATTCCGCAAAGCCGTTTTCTCTCATTCTCAAGGAAACGCTGCCTCCCGGCTGTACGGCGGTCAGCGGCAGCCCGGCCTTTGTGGAACAGGAAAAAGACAGATCCGTGATCAAATGGATCGGCAAGGTAAGCGGCGACTACGCGGTTTTTTCCTATCTCGCCAAACTGGACGCGAAGGCGCCGCCGGACGGCATGCTCACCTTCAGCGGCGGCATCACCCTGCGCAGCGGCGACAAAACCGCGACCACCGTTTCCGGGGCCAATTCCGCCCGGATCAGCCCATACCACTGGGCTGACGGCAACAGCGACGGCAGGATAGACGACGAGGAAATCCTCTCTGTGTATGACACCTACGGCGCCATCGAGGGGTTTGAATTTGACCAGAAACGCATTGAGGACATCTGGTCGAGCAAGGGATACCGCTGGAATCCGGCCAGCCGCAATTTTGAAATCCTGCCATAACGAAACAGATGGAGAATCCAGCATGTTAACAGGAAAACTTCGCCACTGGCTGCCCACCGCTTTTTCTTTTTTCTTCCTCTTCGGCTGCCTGCTGCCCTTGCCTGCGCGCGCAGGCAAGGATCTGGTGGACTGCCGGTATCTCAGTTCCTCCGGCACGGAGATTCGGCTGCAGATCGCCGTCTCCTCACCGCCGCCCACAACCTTGATCATCATCCAGAACATTCCGGAGGGCAGGATCATCGCTTCGGCTTCCCCCGGCTACAACAAGTACAACGAGAAGCGCGGCGAGGCCAAGTGGTTGCTGAAAGGGGTCGCCCCCGGGAGTTTCGTCCTTGCCATACGCCTCGACCAACCCATCGGCGCCGGCGAGATCAACGGGGAAATCCGTTACAAAAATCCGGTCACCGGACAAATGGTGAGCATGCCGACCCGGCCGTAACAGCCGCTATCCCAGCGGGGAGTCGGGAGGATAAACGATCAGCATGGGCTTACCGCAGCCCTGCGCCACGCTTTCGGCCAGAGAGCCGAAAACCAACCGCTCAAGCCCCTGGCTGAACACACTGGCCATCACGACAAGATCATGCGCGGCCGCCGCCTCGACAATGGTCTTGAGCCGCGCCTCCGTCGCGTAAACCTCGGATTGCACACAGTCCCCCAGCCCCACGGCCCGACTCCAGCTTTCCATCCTTTCATGGGCCGCCTCAAGCTCCTTCTCCCCATCCTCCGGCGGCAACAAACGCAGCAGGGTTATGCGGTGCTCGCCCACCCCGGCAAGGGCGCAGATAATATCCTTCAGGACGATCAGATCCTCGCTGTCCGTAACCGGCACCAGGATGTGTTCCGTATGAAGCACCCCGGTAAAACGAACAATGATCACCGGGCATTTCGCCCGCCCCACCACCTGCTCGACAACCTTCTCAAACTCCTTGTGGGTGCCCTGCAGCGGATGTCCGATGACGATGGCAAAAGTCCTGGTCCGTTCGGCCTGGCCAAGGATACCGTCGGCCACGTTCTCCTCTTCCACCACCACCGTTTTCAGCGCATGGCCGATACTCCGCACCTCAGCCCTCTCCACGGCAAAGAGGAAATCCGTTGCCGCCGGCAGTTCGCCATAATACCTGCCGATCTTGCGCGGGATGACGCGAACCGCGCAGGGGCAGGCGCCGTGGTGGTGGGCGATGATGGTGGATATCCTGGCCAGCCCGGCGACGGTGGCCAGATGCGAGGCGCCGAAAACAACCTGCCCCACGGGCTCGGCGGCCGGTTCAAGTTTTTCCCATGTCCAGGGCACCAACTGCACGGATTCCGGGGCAGACAGACCTGCCTTCTGTTGTTGCCCCACCGGGTTCATCTGCTCGTCGCGCTCAAGGCCGCTTGCCTCACCGGCCTTGAGCACGGCGTGCCGGACCAGCGGCGGGCCGGATAGTTCGGCAAGAAAAACCCCGGCCAGCAGGATCGGCGTGATGAAGGATGTATACATTTTCAACTCAGGGATCCCCTGGGTGAGAAAGATGAGGGCGATTGCCACATCCGCCTGGGAAACCAGCGCTTGCCCCATGAAAAAACGGATGGAAGGCAGGGCGCCGGAAAGACGCGCCCCGAGGCGGGCCCCGAAATTCTTGCCACTTACCCGGCAAAGGAAATAGACCAACCCCATGCCGCCGGCGACCGCGAATTCCTTGAGGTCAAAATGCACCCCGGCCAGGGTGAAAAAGAGGACATAGATCGGGGTCTCGAACCCGTTCAAGGTCCGGAAAAACCGGACGTCCCTCCTGTCGCGGTTCACGATGGTGAAGCCGGTGGCCATTCCCGCCAGCAGCGGCGAAAAATCAAGAAGACGCGCCGTTTCCCCGCACAAGAGCAGAAGGGCGAGACCGGCGGTGAGCATTTCACTGCGCCTCGTTAACTTGGAGCCGATATAATCGATGGCAAGTCCGGTCAGCATCCCGAGAAACAAAGAGCCTGCGATCTCGAAAATACTGACCAGGCATCCGCCAAGCACCGTTCCGGAGCCTGTCCCGCCAAAGTTCCGGACCACGGAAACGGTGATACCGAAGGTCATGATGGCAAGGCCATTGTCGATGGCCACCACCTGCAGCAGGGTGGTGGTCCAGGGGCCTCTGGCCCGCATCTCCCGCAGCACGGAAAGGGTCGAGGCCGGCGCGGTGGCGATGGCGACGGAACCGAGGAGCAGGGCGAGGGAGAGGTAATTGCCCATGCCCCATCCATCGGCCCCCAATTCCAGAAAAAACGCGACCAGAAAAATGGCGGCCGAAACCAGAAAAAAGGCGAAAACCGCCTCCAGGAGGCCTATGCAAAAAACCGTCCGCGCTGTTTTTTTAAGCCGCTTCAGCTCAAGGTGCTCGCCGACGCCGAAAGCGATGAGCATCAAGGCGATCTGGTTGAAATGGGAGAGCCTGTCTCCGGTTATTTCCGGGGTGATGAGGGAAAAGCCCGAGGGCCCGAGAATGAGGCCGGCGCAGACATAGCCGGTCACCGACGGCAGCCGGATCAACTGGCCCAGTTTTGCCGCGGCAAACCCGACCCCGAGAAGTATGGCCAATGCCAGGGTGACTTCCATGAACTCCGTCGATGGACTGTTTTTTTATTGCTGAATCAACCTTTGGAGGAATCGAGCACGCTTCGGCAGGTCTGGGCAAGGTCATGGATCGAAAGCGGTTTCATGACATACCCCTTTATGCCCAGCGCCTTCGCCTTTTCCTCCGTAAACACCTCGCTGAAGCCGGTACAGAGGATGATGGGGATATCGGGTCTAATCGCCAGCATCTGCCTTGCCAGTTCTCCGCCGGTCATGTTGGGCATGGTGTAGTCGGTCACGATGAGATCAAAACTGTCCGGCTCATTGCGGAAAAGAGCAAGGGCGTCGACGCTGCTTGTTCTGGCGGTGACCTGATATCCCAGATAGGTGAGGATCCGCTCGCCGAGCTCGATCAGCGGCAGTTCATCATCGACAAAAAGCACCCTCTCCCTGCCACTGGGCGGAGCGTCGACCACAACCGCCTCCACGGTCTCGGTGACGGTTTCCAGGATCGGGAAATAGAGGCTGAAGGCGGTGCCGACTCCCGGTTCGCTGTCGAGCTCAATGGCGCCTCCGTGGCTGGTGACGATGCCATGCACCACGGAAAGCCCCATGCCGGTGCCCTCTCCACGATCCTTGGTGGTGAAGAAGGGATCAAAGATCTTATTCTGGATGGCAGGGTCGATGCCGATCCCGTTATCCCGTACGGACAACCTGAGATATTTGCCGGGTTCAATGCTGAAAAGACGCAGAATCGATTCATCGCGGAGCACGACCAGATCAAGACCGATCTCAAGAAGCCCCCCCTGCTCCCGCATGGCGTGCGCGGCATTGGTGCAGAGGTTCATGAGTACCTGATGAATCTGGGTAGGATCGGCCATGATTCTGCCGAGTTCGCTGCCGATGGTCTGCCTGATTTCGATGGTGGATGGCAGGGAGGCCCGCAACATCTTCAGGGTTTCCTTGATTATGGGCGAAACATCCACCGGCTTCCTCGCCATCTCGCTCTGCCGGCTGAACGCCAGGATATGGGCGACCAGATCCTTTGCCCTCCTGCTTGCCTTGCGCACCTCCTCGAGATTCTCCCGCGGCTTGCCCTCCCCGACCTCAAGCAGGGCAAGCTCGGTATAACCCATGATGGCCCCGAGGATGTTGTTGAAATCGTGGGCAATGCCGCCGGCAAGAGTGCCGATGGCTTCCATTTTCTGGGATTGGCGCAGTTGCGCCTGCAGCTCATCCCTCTCCCGCCGCGCCTGGACGCGTTCGCTGATATCACGGGCCACTCCCACCGCCCACCATGTGCCATCCTGTTCAAGGGCCGATACGGAAAGCTCCACCGGAAACTCGATATGCCCCTTGCGCATGCCGGTCAGCTCAAGAATCCTGCCCACCACTTCGCCGGTGCCGGTTTTTCTGAAACGGGCCATGCCGTCCTTCATATTGGCGACAAAACGCGCCGGCATGATAAGTTCGTGCAGATCCCTGCCCAGGGCCTCAACCGGCGTATACCCGAAAATCTTCTCCGCGGCCGGATTCCAATAGGCAATACGGCCCCGGTCATCCATGAGGATTATGGCGTCCTGGGCCGTATTGCTGATGGTCCGATAGCGATTCTCACTGACCTCAAGATCATGGAGCGCCTTTTTCCGGACGGCGATGTCCTTAAAGCTCACCACCGCGCCGGCGAGCCTGCCGTTTTCCCAGATCGGCGTCGAGGTGTAATCCACCGGGAACGAAGTTCCGTCCTTGCGCCAGAAGGCATCGTCCTCGACCCGGTGTAACTTGCCGTCACGGAGGGTGTGATGAATGGGGCACTCCTCCGCCGGGAAAGGCTCACCATTGGCGCGGCGATGATGCCAGAGAGGATGACTGGGCTGGCCGACGAGCTCCTGGACCTCATAACCAAGCATCCGAGCGGCCTGAGGGTTGACAAAGGTATGCCTTCCCTGGAGGTCGAGGCCAAAGATCCCCTCACCCACGGAGTCGAGGATCAGCTGGTTCTGCTGGCAGATCTTCCCGAACTCGCGTTCAACCTCCTGGCGCTTGGCAATATCATTCTGCAGGACAAGGGATGATTCGGACAGTTCCGAATCCCTGTCGGCAATGGCATCGTGGAGCGTTTCCTGGGTCGCGGCGATTTTACGGTCCATTCCGGCGATGTAGAAGGAGAAAAAAAGAAAGAGGACCACAATGCCGCCTCCCCCCACAATCCCGAGATAGAGGGCCATGGACCAGATGGAGACAACCTCGCTGGTGACATCTCTCAGAATAACCAGGGAGCCGACACGTTGCGGGCCGTCGACAAATATATCCACGATCCCGCCTCGAAAATGGCGGGAATCCTCCTGAAAATCAAAGACCCGCACCGACGGCGCCGAGTTGTCCACCACGAGATACCCGCAGAGGGCGCCGGGAACCGTGGCGGTGGTCTTGGCGGTGACCACGCAATCCTGCAGCGCTTTCCATTCTTCGGCCCGGGCTGAGGTGTTCTGCCGCGACAACCACTGGTTTCGGTCGACAAAGCTCTTCTGCGCCGTAAGCAGCACCTCGCAGTCAAGATACTCTTTGAGCTTCAGCACAAAAGGATCCATGTCCTGGGCGAGCGCCAGGTAGCCCAAAGGTTTGTCCTCGCGCAACCAGGGAAGGACAACACGCAGGATGAACCGGCCGCTCCTCTCAAGTTCGATACCATAGGCAATTTTTTGGGTTTGCACGGCGCGGGCCAGGGTGCTGCCCGTGGGGCTGTCTCCGGCAGAAGCGGATGTCGGCTGGCGAACAAAGAGATTTTTTTCAGCGTCAAGCAGGGTCAGGCGGCTCCCCTGGGGAAGGGGGATTGCCCTGCTCTCGTATCGGATGAGGGCAGCCAGATAATCTTGCCGATTCCCGGCCAGAAAGGCTGTCTGCAGGCCGGGATCTTCCAGATAGCCATGGAGAGAAAAGGTCGCGCGCTCCGCCTGCTCGCCCAGAAAGGAATGGAAGAAGCGCTGGGCACGAATGATTTCATCATGGAGCCGCTGGTTGGTATTCTGCTGCTGAACTCAGCGCATGCCGTAAAGGGAGGCGGAAAGGAGCAGAATCAGCACGACCCCGAGGGGAAAAAGCAGCGGCAGCTTGATACTCTCTATATTTTTCCGCATTCCGGCCATATCATATCTGATGAGAGCAGCCCAATCGGGCAGGGACAAGGTGCTTTAAAAGGGAAGGCGTGGGTTCCTCTTCAGGGGCAAAGCGCCGCCCCTTCTGTTACCATTAACCTCAAAAGCCCCACCTTCTGTCAAGGGCAAAGCATGCCATAACTCCTCCATGGTGAGGGGAAAAAGGAGCTTGAGATGACGACAACGGTAAAAAGCCGCAGGCAATTCCTCGCCGAGACCGGCAAACTCATGGCGGTGATTTCCGCCCTCACTCCGCTTGCCTGCGCCTGCCGAGCCGAAAAAGAAGAAGAGAGCGGGGCGGTTGCCCTGGTGATCGAAAAGGGGAGAATCCGGCTCGACCTGGACGATTCCAGGTACACAAGCCTCGGAACCATCGGCAGCGGCGTCAGGGTGGAATTTACCCACGCCGGAAAAGCGCTTATGGTGACCCGCGTTTCGGAGTCGGAAGTTGCCGCGTTTTCCTCGCAATGTCCCCATGCCGGCTATGAGGTTCTGCCCCCGGAGCAGGGCGTACTTCATTGCGCAAGCGGGCATGGCGGAAGCTTTGACCTGACCGGCAGGGTAAAAAGCGGCCCGGCCAGGAGCGATCTTGAACGCTATCCAGCGGAACTGCGGAACAATTCCGTATTTATCAGCTACCCGTTCTGAGACCTGGCCCCCCATTTTCTCGTTGCCCGGCGCTGAATATAGCAGGCGGTTTTCATGGGACAACCATATTGATCTTGCGTTTTTTTGTCCTGATCAGGTAAGGTGTTGCCCCAAACATTTGGCTAACACCCCTGTTGCCACGTTGGAAATATATACCTAGAGGATTTGCCCCATGAAAAAAATCGCAGTGCTGGCCGGTGATGGCATCGGCCCGGAAGTCATGCAGGAGGCCATCAAGGTTTTAAACGCCGCCCAGGACAAGTTCGGCTTCAGGCTCGAATACCACCCTGCCGATGTCGGCGGTTGCGCCATCGATAACCACGGCCATGCCCTGCCGGAACAGACCCTGAAAATCTGCGAGGCCGGCGACGCCATCCTCTTCGGCTCCGTGGGCGGGCCGAAGTGGGAATCGCTTCCCCCGGCCCAGCAACCCGAACGCGCGGCCCTGCTGCCCCTGCGCAAGCATTTCGAGCTGTTCTGCAACCTGCGGCCGGCCAAAGTGTTCAAATCCCTGGCCGCCGCAAGCCCGTTGCGCGCCGACATCGTCAAGGACGGTTTTGACATCCTTTGCGTGCGGGAGCTCACCGGCGGCATCTACTTCGGACAGCCAAAGGGCCGCGAGGGCGCCGGCCCGAACGAGAAGGGCTTCGACACCATGGTCTACCATCGCTGGGAGATCGAGCGCATTGCCCGGCGCGCCTTTGAGGCGGCCAGGATGCGCAGGAAGATCGTCACCTCGGTGGACAAGGCCAATGTCCTCACCACCATGGTGCTGTGGCGGGAGGTCGTTATCGAGATCGGCAAGGAGTATCCGGACGTCACCTTAAACCACATCTATGTCGACAATGCCACCATGCAGCTCGTCCGCAACCCCCAGCAGTTTGATGTCATGCTCTGCGGCAACATGTTCGGCGACATCATCTCCGATGAGTGCGCAATGATCACCGGCTCCATGGGCCTGCTCGCCTCGGCAAGCCTCAACGAAAAGGGTTTCGGCCTTTACGAGCCGGCGGGCGGCTCGGCGCCGGACATCGCGGGAAAAGGCATCGCCAACCCCATCGCCCAGATTCTTTCCGCAGCCATGATGCTGCGCTTCAGCCTGGGTCAGGGGGCTGCGGCGGACGCCATAGAGCAGGCGATCACCAAGGTGCTCGAAAGTGGCATCCACACCCCGGACATAGCCATCGACAAGAGCAGGGCCATCGGCACGGCGGCCATGGGCGACGCCATTGTCGCTGCCCTTTTGAAGTAAAATCAAATACCCAAGGAAGCTATCATGAGTGACTTAAGCGCAAAAATAGAAACCAGCAAAGGCACCATCAATCTCATCCTGTTTGCCGACAGGGTTCCCTACACCGTGGCAAATTTCGTGAACCTCGCCCGCAGAGGATTTTACAACGGCAACAAATTTCACCGGGTCATTTCCGACTTCATGATCCAGGGCGGTTGCCCCCGCGGCAACGGCACCGGTGGGCCGGGATACGACTTCAGCGACGAGTTTGACTCCTCTCTCAGACACAGCAAGCCGGGCATCCTCTCCATGGCCAATGCCGGTCCGAACACCAACGGCAGCCAGTTCTTCATCACCCATGTTCCCTGCCCCTGGCTCGACGGCAAGCATGCGGTTTTCGGGGAGATCGTTGGCGAAAAGGATCAGGAGGTCGTGGACAGCATCCGCCAGGGTGACGTGATCTCCGCGGTAACCATTGAAGGGGATACGGCAGTACTCATGGAAAGAACCAGCGACAAGGTATCCCTTTGGAACAAAACCTTAAATCAGCGTTTTCCGAATCTGACGCCTGCGGAGTAACCCGCCTCACCTGCGCTTTATAAAACAAAACCCCTCCAGACGGGCCGTCGGGAGGGGTTTTTCCTTGCTCGCCGCTTTAGCTTTTACGCAAACAGATCCCATCCGTACATCACTCCCAGACAGATCACGATCAGGGAACTGTAGCGAAGCAGAGTTTGCCGCACCGGATAATTGAAATCGATCCTCTGCATACTGAAGGCGGCCCCGTACAACCAGGCATAAAGAACAACCACCAGCGGCATGCCACCTTCAAGCCAGAAATTCACGTCGATATCCAGCCAGAAAATCACCGCCCCCAGGACCATGGCGCAGATCAGGACCTTGGCCAATTCATAAAAAATCCTGGCAACGGCGAACATCAGGGTAAAGGAGCCGATTGAGCTGAAAACAAAGGAGAATCCGACAAAACCAAGACCGGTCAGCAGGCCGCTGCCCATGAAGAAAATCCTGTTGGCCGCAAGATACCCGACAAGGGTATCATGAAGATCCGCGGAAGAAAATCCTGCCAGATGGAGAAAGAGATATATGAATGCGGAAAAGGTGAAGTAATTGCGCATTGCCGGCCTTGCGAATAAAAAGGGTGGGATTAACGGATCAATCAATCCGTGATAAAGCCGACCGCACGGTCAAGTTTGTGCAGAAATGCAAACCCCTGCCCCTTCTTCTCCAGTTGCGCAGCCTTGACCACGGCATTAAAAACGGCATCGGTCTGCTCATCCTTGGTAATGATCAGGATGATCTCCTTTTCCGGTTTGATGAACATTCCGGAAAATCCCAGCTTCTCGCGGATGCCGGTCCCCCGGCCGTAATACATCGTCGCCCCCTGGGCGCCAGCCGCCATGGCGGCGGCCACAACCTTGTCGGCCTCGCCCCGCTGGACGATGCAGGTTATCAAGTTCGGATTGACTGATTCCATATTCTGCTCCCTTTTCAAGGCACCTGGCACATGGTGTAAACATATTCATCGACACTGCTTCAGCTTGGAATGTTACATTGAAGAATTATCAAGCCGGGGCAAGGCATTGTCAAGCATTGAATCGTGATGATCTCGCAAAAAACACCCCCTGCAGGCAGCGAACTCCGGCTCATGAAAATCCAAAGCAATGCCTGTTCGCACCGCACGGCGCCAGCCGACCAGTCGCGGCACCTCCATTTTCTTCCCTTGCCAGATGTCCGGTTTTTCGGGTATAGAAAGCAGTCAATCCGGTCGTCTCCGACCTTCCTGTCCTGCCCATGCCGTTACCCGTTGACCACTGTCCGCAACTGCGATATCCTTAAATAAACAAAAAACATTTATTGACCAACTTTGGAGAATAACCATGCGTGAAGAAGATAAGGGCTGGAGCCCCTATGTTGCCGGGGCGCTCACCGGAGTACTCGCGGTGGGATCCGTACTGGTCGCCGACAAATTTATTGGCGCCTCAACAACCTTTGCGACCTCGGCCGGCATGATCGAAAGACTTTTCGCCCCGGACCATGTGGCTGGGGTTGATTATTTCAAAAAACACCTGCCCCGGATCGACTGGCAGTTCATGTTCGTCTTTGGCATCATCATCGGCGCCTTTCTTTCGGCGCTCACCTCGAAAAGCTTCAAGCTGCAGGGCGCGCCCGACATGTGGGCAGCGCGTTTCGGAGCTGATCCGGCAAAACGCGGCATCGTCGCCTTTGTCGGCGGCGCCATCGCCCTGTTCGGAGCCAGACTCGCCGGCGGCTGCCCCAGCGGCCATGGCCTGAGCGGCTTCATGCAGCTTTCCGTCAGCGGCATTATCTCCATCGCCTTCTTCTTCGCAGGCGGGCTTGTGGTCGCCAACCTGCTCTACAAGGGAGGGGAATAACCATGACGCTCATCTACGGATTCATCACCGGGATTCTTTTCGGATTCTTCATGCAGAAAGGGCGGGTGCTGCGCTATGACAAGCAACTGGGCACCCTGCGCCTTCTAGATATGACCATTCTCAAGTTCATGCTCACCGCCATTGTCGTCGGCATGGCGGGCATTCAGCTCTTTTATGATCTGGGCATGATCACCAAGCTCGACATCAAAAGCACCCAGGTCGGGGCCAACGTCCTGGGCGGCCTGATATTCGGAGTCGGCTGGGCACTGCTCGGCTACTGCCCCGGAACCCAGGCAGGCGCCCTGGGCGAAGGCCGCTGGGATGCGGTCTGGGGCATCTGCGGCTCCCTGCTGGGCGGCGGCATCTACGCCGAGGTCTATCCTTTCATGAAGGAAACCGTCCTCACCTGGGGAGACTTCGGGAAGATCACGCTGCCGCAGGTCCTCGGCATCAGCCCCTGGCTGGTGATTCCCGTTTTTGCCGTGGCCGTGGTCCTCCTGTTCCGCTGGTTTGAACAGAAAGGACTGTAAAGCAACTGGCTTTTAGAATACAAACAGCCTCCACATTCCAACCCTGCCGGACACAGGGCCATTGCCAATGGCAATGGCCCTGTTGTATCGTAGAATCTCCGCCCATGGAAAATTTCATTCTCACCTTTTCTTTCCTGCTCATCGGCATATCTCTGCGCCGCCTCCGTCAATTCCCAAAGGAAACAGCCCAGGTTCTGAATCTTTTTGTCATCTATGTTTCCCTGCCTGCCCTGGTTTTGCTGAAGGTTCCCCAGCTTACCTTTACCAGGGACCTGCTCGTTCCGGCCCTGATGCCCTGGGGCATGCTTGCGGTCATGGCGCTGCTGATTCTGCTGGTGGCGAAATGGCAGGCGTGGCCGCGGGAAATTGTCGGCTCGCTTCTGCTCCTGGTGCCCCTGGGCAACACCTCTTTTCTGGGCATCCCCATGGTTCGGGCCTTTTTCGGAGAGGCCGGCATTCCCTATGCCGTTCTCTATGATCAGTTGGGTTCTTTCCTGGCCCTGGCCACCTATGGCTCGGTGGTCCTTGCCTTCTATGGCAGCGGAAACAGCCCGCGGCCAGAAGCGGTGCTGAAAAAAATCTTCACCTTCCCCCCCTTCCTGGCTCTGCTCCTCGCCTTTGCCTGCCGCTCTTTCGCCTTCCCCGCGCCGGTTATCGCCCTGCTGAAGACCCTGGCCGCCACCCTGGTGCCGGTGGTCATGATCGCCGTGGGTTTTCAGCTCACCCTGCGCCTCAGCCCCGAAGTCCTAAAACCCCTGCTCGCCGGCATCGTCATGAAACTCGCCATCGCCCCGGCGGCGGCTCTCCTCCTCTGCCGGCTGTTCGAATTGAACAGTCTTGCCGCCCGCGTTTCCGTTTTTGAGGCAGGCATGCCGCCCATGGTCTCGGCCGGCGCCCTGGCCATCATGGCCAACCTTTCCCCCCAGCTGACCGCGGCCCTGGTGGGCTTGGGCATTCTCGTCTCCTTTCTGACCCTGCCGCTGCTCTTCCAATTTTTATAGCAGAACTCGCGCGGGATGCGGAAAAAGCCTTCCCGGATTTTCTCCATCACGCACCCGGGAAAATGGATTCTTCGCGTACTCACCTGACTTTTGTTTCGGACTGATAAATGCTGAACAGCCGCTAGCGTCTCCCTTTTCGCCCCTTGCCCTGCGATCGTTGCCCTTTCCCGGACAAACCGGCTGCGGTCGCATGTTTTTCCCGCGCTCCTCCTTTTTCCGCCCCCGCCTTTTTCCCATCTTCGAGAACCTGCCGCTGTCTGCGCCGCTCAAGGATTGTCCGGGCGACGAAAAGGGGCTTGCCGTTCTCACGATCCAGGCCGGTCACATACATGGCCGTGGCAATGGTGCCAGGGGTGGGTGTAAAATCCTGAAACTGCCTCACCCGCAACCGCAGATCGCGCAGACGCGCGACCAGGGTCTCCATCTCCCGCAGCCCGCAACCGGGGTGGGCGGAAATGAAATAGGGGCTGAAATGAACTTCCTTCCCGTGCGTTCGGGCAATCTCCCGGCATTTCGCAAGAAATTCCGTCAACACAGCGGGGCCTGGCTTATGCATCAGGCGCAGAATCTCGGGCTCGGTGTGTTCCGGAGCGATCTTCATCGCCCCCGGCGTATGCTCAAGAAGAATCCGTTTCAGTAACGCCGGCGTTTTCAGAAGCAACTCCATCCGCAACCCCGAAGAGACGAAAAGATGCTTGACCCCGCCCAGGCGGGAAACTTCCTCAAGCAGGCCCAGAAAGGCATTTTCATTGATGATGAAAAACCGGCAGAGCTCCGGATACAGACAATCATGCCTCTTGCAGGGAATGGGGGAAGCGCAGCCGCTTCCATACAGATTCGCCGTGGGCCCGCCAAGGTCGCTGATGGTGCCGGAAAAACCTTTTTGCGAGGCAATGGTTTTCGCCTCCGCGACAATGGACTCGGCGCTTCGGCTGATGACAATGGGCCCCTGATGCCTGGTGATGGCGCAGAAGGAACAGTTGCCGCAGCAGCCACGGACAATGGTGAGCGAGTCCTTGATCATTCTGAAAGCCGGAACCTCGCCCATTGCCGGATGGGGCGCCCGCAGGAATGGCAGGGCGGAAAGGGCATCCAGCTCGTGGGAAGTGAGCGGTGCCGCCGGTCTGTGTTGCAAGACCCAGGCGGCCTGCTGCTTTTGCAGCACAGGCCTCTGCGAATATGCCCGCGCCTGCCGGTCCACCGCCAGCTCCGCGTCAAGAAAGAGCCGGGGAGTTTCCTGTATCTCCTGCCAGGCAGGGAGAACCACCGGCTCGACAAGGCGCCGGGCCGACAATTCCCTGGGGGTGAGCCGTTCACAGGTGCCGGCGATACCGGCAAGACCAAAGCCGCCGTCAAGCCCGGCCGCCACCTCGATAACCGCCCGTTCGCCCATGCCGTAGACAAGAAGATCGGCCTTGGCGTCGGTGAGGATGGAGGCGCGCAGCCGCTGCTGTTGATAATCGTAATGAACAAAACGTCGCAAGGAGGCCTCAACGCCGCCGAGCACCACCGGTACCTCGGGATAGGCGGCCTTGGCCAGGTTGGTATAGAGAATGGAGGCGCGATCCGGACGGCGACGCATCTTCTTTTCCGCCACCGCGCCGAAATAGGGGTTGCCGCCCGGCGAATACTCGTCGCTGTCGCGAACCTTGGCATTGCCGCTGTAGTTGGCGACAACGGAATCGAGATTTCCGGCGGTGATACCGAAAAAAAGCCGTGGCCTGCCGAACTGCCTGAACGCCTCGGCATTATCGTGGCGGGGTTGGGAAAGGATGGCCACCCTGTAGCCTTTGCTTTCAAGAAGCCTGCCGATCAGGGCGACGCCGAAGGAGGGATGATCCACATAGGCGTCGCCGGTAACCAGAACGACATCGACATAATCCCATCGCCGTTGCCGCATCTCTGCAGCGGAAATCGGCAAAAAATTTCCTGGACCCTGTTGAGCCACGCTGCCCCCGGTTGTTGAATTTCTTGCAAGAGAAATCATTTCCTCTCCATCAGTGGTTTATAAACCAATACCGTTATGGTATAAAGAAAATACCTTTGGGGCCAACGATCAATAATCTCCCTGAATTATTCAAACAATGGCAGCTTCTCCCCGGTGAAACCAATGAAAATCACGATTACCTATTGTTCGCAATGAAACTACCTGCCACGGGCCTCCAGGCTGGAGGCTGAATTGAAGAAAAATTTTCCCGCCGCCATCGAGCTTATTGCCGCCTCCGGAGGCGTTTACGACATCATGGTGGACGACAAGCTCCTTTTCTCCAAACAGCAGGCCGGCCGCTTCGCCGAACCGGAAGAAATAATCAGCCTCATCCGAGCTCGGCTCTAACCCAGTTCCCTTATCACGGAAAAAATGACCGACAGTCAGAACTTCAGCGCCACCCTGAAACTCCTCTCCGACAAGGAAGGCGACGGACAGATGTGGACGCTGCGCGGCAAGAACACCTACACCCTGGGCCGCGTCACGACCAACGACATTCCGTTGCCATACTCCTGGGTGTCGCGCAAACATGCCATGATTCAGACCGAGGAAAACGGCCGGCTCAACCTCATCGACCTCGGCAGTTCCAACGGCACCTTTGTCAACGGCAGGCGGATCTACACTCCCGTCAACCTGCAAAACGGCGACTGCATCGGCATAGGAAACACCCGCCTTCTTTTTTTCCAGGAAAACACGCGGGAGCAGCAGCCAGCCGCGCCGGAAGCGGATCTCGACGAGATGACAGTGGCCTTTGTCCAGAAGGAAATCATTACCATCCTGATCTGCGACATCCATGATTTCACGAGACTTTCCGAGGTGATGGGCGACCAGCGTCTTTCCCAGCTTCTGCAATTCTGGACGGGTGGGGTGAGCAAGCTGGTGCACCGATACGACGGCATAGTCGACAAGTTCATCGGCGACGCGGTCATGGCCCTCTGGGCAGGGCCGGATCTGGGCACCAACATCCATCAGGCACTGAAGACCGCCCTGGCCATCAACGCCTTCACCAACAGCCTGAGCAAAACAGTACCGGACCTGCCCTGGATGCTGAGTATCGGAGCCGCGCTCAACACCGGCGAGGCCATGCTCGGCAATCTCGCCCAGAACGGTCAGCATAATTACACGGTGGTGGGAGATGTGGTGAATGTCGCCTTCCGGCTCGAAGACATGACCGGCAGCCAGAGCGGCCTTGACGTGGTCATGGGGAGCGAGGCCGCCACCCATCTGGTCGATCCCGCGAAGTTCTATACGAAATATTCCTTTCAGCTCAAGGGCAAACATGAGCCTGTCGAGGCTTACGGCTGCAGCTTCAGCCAGCTCTGGAACTACCTCAAGCAGAACACGACACTCTTCGGCGCCATGTAGCCGTTGGGCGCGGACCCTTCCCTTCCATGAACCAGACAAACCGGAAAATCGGCTACATCATTGTCACCCATGGCGAAATCGGCGCGGCCCTTTTGAGCGTGGCCCGTTACATTCTCGACAAGCCGCTTGAACACTTCACCTCGGTGCATGTGCCCTTCATGAGCGAGCTGCCGCACCTGCGGGAAAACGGTTGCAAGACCCCTTTCGCCACGCGCCAGCAGCTGATCAGGGAAAAAATTCTGGCGGCGAAAAAACAGGTCGATGGAGGCGGGGGGGTCATCGTCCTCACCGATGTGGTCGGCGGCACCAGCTTCAGCGTGGCCCGCGAATTACTCGGGCCGGAGGAGGGGGTGCTTATCGCCGGGGTGAATCTGCCCATGGTGCTCAAGGCCGGCGAACTCAAGGACAGAAGCCTTGCCGAGGCGGCGACTGAACTGGTGGAACGCTCGCGCAAGGCGATCATCAAGCGGACTCCCGGCGCTGGCGGCTGAGGAATTGCGGATGCCGCCGCAATCGGAAGGGTGGAAATGTCAGGCCCTTTCACCAAAAAGAGCTGTCCCGACCCGAACCAGGGTTGCCCCCTCCTCGACAGCCACCTCAAAGTCGCCGGACATCCCCATGGAGAGCTCTGGGCGCCGCCCGTCGCGAAAAAGCCCCTTTCCGGCAAGCTCTTCCGCAAGAAGGCGCAGCTCTCTAAAATAGGGGCGACTTGCCTCCGGGGCTTCCCCAAGAGGGGGCATGGTCATGAGTCCCGTGAGGACGAGATGCGGAAAGCGGCCCAGCTCCCGGCAGAGCTGCTCGGCCTCCTCGGGGAAAACCCCGGCCTTCTGCGCCTCTCTCCCCACGTTGACCTGGACGAGAACCGTTAGCTCCCGGTCGAGCTCGGCAAGGCGCTTTTCCAACGCCTTTGCCAACTTGAGACTGTCCAGGGTTTCCAGGCAGGCGAAGAGTTCCGCCGCCACCTTGGCCTTGTTGCTCTGCAGATGGCCGATGAAATGCCAGCCGGCTCCCCTTCCCGCCAATTCCGGGGCAAAAATTTTCTCCTGTGCCTCCTGGAGATAGTTCTCCCCGAAAAGCCGCTGGCCGGCAGACAGGGCCTCGGCCACGACGGCCACGGATTTACGCTTGGTCACCGCGACAAGCCGCACGGAGTCAGGGTCTCGGCCCGCCCGGCGGGCCGCTTCGGCAATGCGATCCTTGATTGCACGGATATTGTCGGCAATAACTCCCATCATCGTCATTCATCCTTGAGAGAAAAAAGCTTCAGCGCGTTGCCGGTGGTCTGCCTTGCCACCTCCTCCAGGGAGACCCCCTTCAATTCGGCGACATACTGGGCGGTATAAAGCAGATACTGCGGCTCGTTGCGCTTTCCCCGATACGGGACAGGCGCCAGATACGGGCCATCTGTTTCCAGAAGCAGGGCGGAGAGCGGGAGGCCGCGCACGGCTTCCCGCAGCATTCCCGCCTTGTTGAAGGTGACAACCCCGGGAATGGAGATATGGAAACCCAGGCCAAACACCTGCAAGGCAAAAGCGGCGTCTCCCGAGAAGCAATGCATGATGCCGCCGGCGGGAAAAGGGGCGGCGGCCCGGAGGATGGCGAGGACATCTTCATGGGCCTCGCGGTCATGGATGATGACCGGCAGGTTCATCTCCCTGGCCAGGGCCACCTGTTTGACGAAATGTTCTTTCTGCACCGGGATCGGCGCATACTCCTTGACATAGTCGAGCCCGATCTCGCCGCAGGCGACAACCTTTTCATGCCGGCAGAGTTCTCGCAGCCTGTCATAGGCCTGCCCGGCGGCGAGCTCTTGGGCATGGTGGGGATGCACTCCCACGGTGGCGAAAACACCCTCATGTCTTTCCGCCAGGGCAATGGCTTTTTGAGAACTTGCCAGGTCGATACCAACCGTGATGATCCTGCTCACCCCGGCCCCACGGGCCCTGGCAAGCACATCGGCAAGATCGTCTTCGTAGTCGGCCATGTCCAGATGACAGTGGCTGTCCAGCAAGGAAACACCATTGCCAAGGCAAGGCAATGGCCTGTTTTTCTTTTTTTTCGACACGACAATCCTCCCTGGCCGCTGTTTCTAACAGTTTTTCCCTCTCCGCGCAAGAGCGGGCTGCCGCGCGGCGGCAGGGACGAAACTGTTTGACAAACGCGACAAGAACAGACTATTGTTTGTTAGAAATTCCAATACCTTCCGTAACAGTATCCGAAACGACTCAACTTTTTTCACAGCAGAACCATGCCTTCACCGGTTTTTGATGCCATTTTCAGCAGACGCAGCATCCGTGAGTTCACCGGCCAGGAGGTCGCCGCCCCTCTCCTGCACGAGATCATCACGGCGGGGATCTGGGCTCCTTCCGGCCTCAACAACCAACCGTGGCGTTTCGTGATCATCCGGGATGCCGGCGTACGCGCGCAACTGGCCGGGCAGACCCATTACAGCCACATCGTTCTTGCCGCGCCGGCCCTGATTGCCGTCTATCTGGATCAAAACGCCATGTACGACCCCGTGAAAGACGCCCAGTCAGCCGGGGCCTGCATCCAGAACATGCTGCTCGCCGCGGAGGCTCTGGGGCTCGGCGCGGTCTGGCTCGGCCAGATCCTGAAAAACAAGGAAGAGGTGCGGCGGATTCTCGGTCTTGCTGAAACCCTCGACCTGATGGCGGTCATTGCCGTTGGCTACCCGAGCCGCCGCGATCAGCGATCCCGACGCAACCCCATTGCGGACTTTATCGTTAAAGAGTTATAAGCAAGATATTTTCTTTTAATTTTTAGTTTTCAGGAGGATTTCCCATGACCATGCCACGTATTCGACTCATCCCCCTTCTCCTTGGCGCCGCCCTGACCATGACAGGCCTGGTCGGCCTGTCCGGTTGCGCGGAATTGGGCCTGGGCGGAGGCAGCGACCAGGAAATGGCCAGCGCCCCCCTGGGAGGGCCGGCCGAAAGCCAGCCTTACTATGCGAACGAGTTCAGTGATCTTCTGATCCCCAACGAACTGAGCTGGGATCGGGAAAAAAGCATGCTCATCCGCACCGATTCCTTTGCCGGCGGGGTGCTGCATTATTCCGGCCGGGTGGAGATCACCTCCGTATCGGACTTTTTCATCAACACCATGCCCAAAAACGGCTGGAAGCTTGTCGGCTCTGCAAAATACCGGAAGGTGCTCCTCGCCTTCGTGAAACCGAACAAGACCTGCACCGTCCAGGTGAGCGAAAATGAGTTCGGCCTCAAGACCGATGTTGCCGTGTATATCACCGAGGATCTGACCGCGACCGGCTCCGGCCAGACGGCGCCTTCCTCAAGCCCCTTTATCCCCGGTCTGTGATGGGATTGGATAAGGCATGTCCTTTCTGACGGAAAAAAGAATCCTCCTCGGCATCACCGGCAGCATTGCCGCCTACAAGGTCGCCGACTGGATCCGCGCCCTGCGCCGGGAAGGCTGCGAGGTGACGGTGGTGATGACCGAAGCGGCCTGCCGGTTCATCAGTCCCCTCACCATGGCGGCCCTTTCCGGCAATCAGGTCCACACCGGCATGTTTGCCGGGGAGGGCGCGGAAAAGATTCCCCATATCAACCTGGCCAGGCAGGCCGCCTTGAACCTGATTGCGCCGGCCTCGGCCCAAACCATTGCCAAGCTGGCACATGGCCTGGCGGAAGATCTGCTTTCAACCGTGATCCTGGCCTCCACGTCACCAACCCTGGTCTGCCCGGCCATGAACAGCAACATGTATCAGCATCCGGCCACCCAGGCGAACCTGGCCACCCTGCGCACTTACGGCTATCATCTTCTCGCCCCGGCCTGCGGCCCGATGGCCTGCGGGGAAGAAGGCCCGGGCCGCCTGGCGGAATGGGACGAAGCCAGGCAAGCCATCCTGAAAATCCTTGCGCCCCAGGACCTGGCCGGGGAACGGATCCTCATCACCGCCGGACCGACCAGAGAAGACATCGACCCGGCCCGTTTTCTGAGCAACCGCTCCACCGGGAAAATGGGCTATGCCCTGGCCGCGGCCGCTGTCCAGCGCGGGGCCAGGGTCAGCCTTGTGAGCGGGCCCACCGATCTTTGCCCGCCGCCAGGCGTTGTTCTCACCAGGGTTATCAGTGCCGCGGAAATGCACCGGGCGGTCATGGAGCGGAGCGGAGATGCCTCCATTATCATCAAGTCTGCCGCCGTTGCCGATTACAGGCCAGCGGAACCCACGGATCACAAGATAAAAAAGGGCCGGATATCGCCCAATCTTCCTCTCCTTGCCAACCCCGACATTCTCCTTGAATTGGGGGAGCGCAAGCGGCAGAGCGGGAAATTCCCTCTTTTGGTGGGCTTTGCCGCGGAAAGTCGCGATCATCTCGCGGAAGGGGCAAAGAAATTGAAAGAAAAAAATCTCGACCTCATTGTCATCAACGATATCGGCGGAAGTGAAACAGGATTTGCCGCGGACACCAACCGGGTGACACTTCTTGACGCAAATTGCACCCGCGAGGAGCTGCCGCTTTTGAGCAAGGAGGAAACCGCCCACCGGATTCTGGACAAGGTGGTCGGCCTTTGCGGCGAAAAGCGCTAGACTACTTCTTTTTCAACCGACGCAAAATCGCGTCGTGTATTTCCGGATAGAGTTTTTTTGAACAATCCGGGCAGATCCCATGGCTGAATTCAGCCTGGGAATGTTTGCTGATATACTCCTCGATCTGACTCCAGTAGCCTTTGTCATCCCGAATTTTCTTGCAGGAGGCGCAGATGGGCAGAAAGCCGCTGAGCACCTTCACCTCCTGCAGGGCTTTGCGCAGTTCCTGAATCAGGGTTTCCTTTTCCGCCTCGGCCTTTTTCCGCTCCTCTATCTCGGCAAGCAGCCTTTCGTTTGTCGCATCGAGCTGATCCGTGCGTTCCCGGATCTTTTTTTCCAGGTTGAAATAGATATCCAGGTACTTGTGGGTTGCCTCATCATATTCCTCCCTGGTCAGACGCAATTCATTGCCGAGGTGACGCACCTTGGTTTCAAGCTCGACTATCTGCCGGGTTAATCCTTTCTCTGGAATACTCATGCCACCAGAAATCCTTTTGCTTCAATTTTCGCAATCTCATCCCTGGCAACTCCAACGATGCAATCAAGGGCAAAGGGTTGCAAGCCCAAATCATCGGCATACCTGGTGACGATCTCCCTGTCGGCAAGGGTCAGAGCAACGTAACCGTATCCCTGTTCAAACATCAGGTAATCGGCGATGAAGATGGTTTTCGCAAACCGCCGATGTTCGGGATGGGCTTTTTCGGGATTGTGGTGGAATCCGATTCCTTCCATGAGTTCCGCTGGGAAATTCCACCGCTCGGCCAATGCCTTGCCGATCAGGGCGTGATCGTAGCCAAGAGCGGAAAGCTCGGAAGCCGTTAGGGGTTGCCGCTTTTCCTCGGTGTCATGGATGAGCCGCAGGAAATCCTGGTGCAACAACTGGTCCTCGACAATGACCCCGATGTCGTGCATGAGTCCAGCGGCATAGGCGTTGTTGCCCTTCTCCCCGAACTCACGGCGGTAGATGGACTTCGCCAGAATGGCGACCGCCAGGCTGTGCCGCCAGAGGTGCGATCGGGAATAGCCGCAAACCGGCTTGTTGCCGCCGCTGTATAGTTCACTCATCTTCTGGGTGAGAACGATCTCCTTGAGCGCGTCAAATCCGATCCAGATCAGGGCCTGGTCGATATCACTGATAGTTCGCGAGGATGCATAATAGGATGAATTGGCAACGCGAAGGATTTTCGCGGCCAACGGGGGATCGACCTGGATAAGCCGCTTCAGATCATTGGGACTGGCGGCGGGATCGTTGATCAGCGAAAGAATGCCGCTGACCGTTCCCTTGATGGAGGCAATGGTGGAGGACTCAACGAGATCAAGCAATCCAGACAAGGTCACGGTAGATTTCTGTTCGAGATCCATGCTTGGCCCGTTATCTCCGGAAGAGGTCAGCAGAGAGAGCCGCCGACGACGCCGCTGCTCTCCCTGCGAAAAGAAGGTTTCACCACCGGCGATTCTCCCACACGGTTAGAGGATGGGTCCCACCTTGTCGCCGCGCCGGACGTCATGGGAACTTTTGCCGGTCACCACCCCGGCCGCCGTGGTCGGAGTCACCCGCAGAACAATCAACTCAGCGGAATTCCGCCGTTCGGTCGAGTCTTCCGCATCCCTGACAAAAAGCCGATCTCCCGGGGAAAGCCCCTGGTTCTTGCCGATGTCCATATAGACGATGTCATCCGCCCCGGCAATCTGCCGCATGAGGTGCACCGCCACCACAGATCCCTTTGCGGAGACGGGTCCGTTTTGCGCATACCTGGCCACGATGGTGGGCCGCTCAGGCACGGGCCCCAGGACATCACCCTCCCGGAGTTCGGCAAAGGAACGTTTGACAACCGCCTGCTGTTGCAGAGAGTCCACGGAAACGATCTCGATGATGGCGATGTCGGCCAGGAGATGGCCCGGACTTTTTCCGGTATAGGTCAGGGCATCGACCTTGCCCATGTCCCGGTACACGCCAAACTGCTGGCCGACCCGCGCCCCGAGCGCGGCGATGACGATTGACTCCCCGTAACCGGAGTGCTGCCATCCCTGCTTGGTGTCAAGAACCTTGCCGTCCTTCGGGATATCGTTGCTGACAATGCCAATGCCACGGTCATAGTATTTACCCAGCTCATCGGGGGCAGCGACCTCCTCATCGACGGCGGGAAGATCCTTTTGCACGATCTTGACCGGCAGGGGCTCAATGGCGGAAAGGTCGATGCCAGTCCTTTCTTCAGGCCTGGCCACCATGGTGTCGCTGCTCACCGGAGGGGTCTCGACGTCGGGCGCACCGCCGAGCATGGGGATTTTCACGATCTGGCCGGGAGCAATCCGGTGCGGATTTTCAATATCAGGATTGATCTTCCAAATTTTCGGCCAGAGCAGAGGATCTTTCAGGTAGCCGTCGCTCAAATCCCAAAGAGTGTCGCCTCGTTTCACCTGATGGGTGGTTGCATCTTCCGCCAGTACGACCCGGCTGTTCCCCACGGATAAGGCGCATGCAATAGCCACAGCAGTTGCAACAACTTTTTTCATGTTCTGCTCCTAAGTAAAAGAGTACAGCAGTAAGCGTCTGCATACCAACAACAAATCATAACGACAATGCAATATTGCAGTTTAATAACAAATACGCCATGTTATTATGAATTGTCAACAAGATGATATGTTTTTCGCTTCACCATGCCCCGATACTTGGCAAATCGCCCATCTCCAAGGCCTGGTCAGGACGGTCAGCCCTGGCAGGGAAAGCTCTCTCTCACCGTGGCGGCTGAAACCCTCGCAGCCGGAGGGCGTTGGTGACCACGGACACGGAACTCATGGCCATGGCACCGCCGGCAAGCATGGGGTTGAGGGTGGGCCCACCGAAAATGAAGAGAAGCCCCGCCGCCACCGGAATGCCGATGATATTGTAGGCAAAGGCCCAGAAGAGATTCTGTTTGATGTTGCGCATGGTCGCCCTGCTCAGGGCGATGGCCGTGAGCAGGGCTTCAAGATTCCCCTGCATGAGAACGATGTCGCCGGATTCGATGGCAACATCAATGCCGGTCCCCATGGCTATGCCGAGATCGGCCTTGGCCAGGGCGGGCGCATCGTTGATGCCGTCTCCCACCATGGCCACCACCTGGCCTTCCGCCTGCAGGGCAGCGACGGTTTCTGCCTTGTGATCCGGCAGCACCTGGGCGACCACATCGCTGATCCCGGCCTGGGCGGCAATGGCCCTGGCGGTGGCTTCGTTGTCACCTGTCAGCATCACCACCTTGAGCCGCATCCCTTTCAGCCTTTGGACAATAGTCGCGGCTTCTGGCTTGATGCGATCGGCAATGGCGAGAACAGCGAGCAACCGGCCATCTTCGGCGGCGTAGAGGGCGGTTTTCCCAGCGGCGGAAAGACGGCTCGCCACCGGATCAACCAGCTGGGCGTCAAAGGCAATCCCTTCCTCAGCCATGAATTCCCTATTGCCGAGCAGGATTCTTTTTCCCTGACAAAGGGCGCGAACTCCGCGGCCGGAAACGGCCTCGAACTCCTCGGGCATCTGCGGGTCAAGGCCGCGTTCCTCCGCCGCCTTGACGATTGCCTCGGCCAGAGGGTGCTCGGAACCGCTTTCAACACTGGCCAAGAGTCGCAAAACAGCATGCTCGTCGAAATCGGCAACCATGGGAACGATATCCGTCAAGGCGGGCTGGCCATGGGTAAGGGTGCCGGTCTTGTCAAAAACCACGGCCGTGACCCGCTGCCCGATCTCCAGGGCCTCGCCGCTTTTAATCAGAACCCCGAGCTGCGCGCCCCTGCCGGTGCCGACCATGATGGAGGTGGGAGTAGCAAGGCCCATGGCGCATGGGCAGGCGATGACAAGCACGGCGATGAAAATGCGCAGGGCAAATGAGAAATCCGCCTGCCCCAGGAAATACCAGGCAAGCCCGGAAACAACGGCAATGGCCATGACGATGGGCACAAAATAAAGGCTGATCCGGTCGGCCAGATTGGCGATGGGGGCCTTGGAGCCCTGCGCTTCGCGAACCATTCTGACGATCCTGGCAAGCATGGTGTCCTGCCCAACCCTCTGGGCCTGCAGATGGAGAACCCCATTTTTATTGAGGGTTGCTCCGACCAGCGCATCCCCTTCCGCCTTGCCCACCGGCAGACTCTCGCCGGTGAGCATGGACTCGTCGACGCTGGAGCGCCCTTTCACCACCAGACCATCCACCGGAATCCTTTCACCTGGACGCACCAGCAGGATATCGCCCGGCTTGATCTGTTCAACCGGAATCTCCACCTGTTCACCGTCCCTGAGCAAGGTGGCCGTCTCGGGGGCAAGCTCCATCAATTGTCGGATCGCGTCGGATGTCTTGACCTTGGAGCGGGCTTCCAGATATTTCCCCAGGGAAACAAGGGCGATCAGAACCCCGGCGGATTCAAAATAGAGATCCATCACCCGCACCATGGCATCGATGCCAAGGTATATTTCCACAAGGTTCCAGGTGCTGTAGACGAATGCGGCGCCCGTGCCAACGGCGATGAGGGAATCCATATTTGGCACCCCCCGGAACAAACTCGGAAATCCGACAAGATAAAAATTACGCCCCAGCCAGAGGACCGGCAGAACCATAAGAAACTGGATCAGGGCGAAGTTGAACGGAGCATGGTGCGGGGCAAGAAAAGGGGGCAGAGGCATGCCCAGCATCTCCCCCATGGAAAAAATCAGCAGGAGCCCGGCCAGTACCAGGGATGGAACAAGCCGTCTGCGCATGGCGGCAAGCCTGGCAAGGGCTTCCTCCTGCTGCCCGGAAAAATCGGAGCGTCCGTGCCCGCCGCGCATCTCAGCGGTAAACCCCAGCCTGGCGATGGCCGCAAGGATCTCGACCTCGCCAATCGTCTCCGGGGCATAAACCACCACCCCGGTTTCGGAAGCGAGGTTCACGGAAATTTCCGCCACACCCGGCAGTTCCGAAACCACCTTTTCAATCCGGGCGGCACAGGCGGCGCAATGCATCCCCTTGATGGCAAAATCCGCGCGCATTGCCGTGGAAGGCGCCACAAGCTCAAAGCCCAAGGATTTCACCTTTTCGGTAATCTCGGCAAGGGTAATCTGAAGCGGGTCCCAGCTAAGGTCCATGCTCTCAGTGGCCAGATTCACGGAGGCCCTCTTGACGCCGACAAGGGCGGAAACCACCTTTTCGATTCGTGCGGAACAGGCGGCGCAATGCATGCCTTTCACGGCAAGTCGTAAATCCCTGGTAGACTCTTCCATGATTTTCTCCTGAAAAATTATTCAGTTCTGCACTTCCATGGGTTATAGATAATTTAGGGTTGCGCGCAAAGTATTTCGGTATACAATCTTTTGCTTACACATCAGTCAACCGTCGCAAACACAAGCAAATTCGATGCAAGGAGAAGTCCATGCCGACCGTAAAAATCAAGGGAATGCGTTGTGGCCACTGTGTAGCCTCCGTGACAGAAGCGCTGGAAAAAATTGCCGGAGTCAGCGGAGTGACGGTCAGTCTTGAAAAGGGCGAAGTCACCTACGCGACAACCGCGGCCGTCAGCCAGGAAGAGATAAAAAGTGCCATCAAGGCCATCGGTTTTGAGGCGGAATAGCGGGAAGTTTCAGGGATTGCGGACCGGGTGCGTCCGCTATCCCTGCCTTTCCGGAACTTACCGCGCCATTGACTGAATCCGTTGCCGTAACCTCGCCACAGAGGGCGGAATCCTTACCGACTGCCCGCTGATGGTTTCGGCAGCCTGGCCGTAAAGATTCTCCGTCGCCCGCCGGTCTGCCTGTAAAACCGAACCCTCCAGAGCCGCGCCGACGAAGACCCCTTTGCTGCGGGAATAGGAATAGATTTCCGCATTGAGCTGAAGATCCGTTGCCGCCTCAAGATGGCGGCCCACCGGGCCGGCCGCCACCGAAGCGTCGACGCCCAGGGTGAATTTGCCGTCGCGCACCGCGTAAAGCCCCCTCCTGTTCTTGAAGACAAGGACCACATCGGTGGACTGCAGGCCGAACTGCCAGCCAAGGCTGCCGCTCAGGAAATTGACCAGGAACGGCAGACCCCATTCGCCGTTTTCATCGCGACCGACCATGATTCCTGTTCCATGCCGGCCCGCCACCATGAAACCGATTTTCACCGCTGCCGGGATGACGACCAGGGCCTGGGCCTCACGCAAGAGCACGGGGGGGATGCTCTGCTCGGGGATTACGGACAAGGCATCGAGAACGGCGCTGGCCGCCTCCACTTTCTCGACCTCGACCTCATGGCTCCACCCCGGGACGGGCAGCAACAGAGCCGTCACAGCAAGGGCTGCGCAAATCAACATTCTCGGGATTTTCATAGCGGTTCGTCCGACGATTGTTTATAAGACCATGGTTATGGAGGGATGCCTCTTAAATGCCTCATAATTCGCGGTTCTATCATCTTCACTGTGCACGATCAATTCCACATTGAGGCAATGGTACCTGCCTGTTTTGCTCACATTGGAAAAGGTGATCAGGCACTCCCGATCCTGGAGCACGGCCCTGACGGCCCCGCGGATCTCCTCCTGGGTAACGCCGATCAGCTTATAGACCCAGCGGCAGGGATACTCCAGCTCCAGTCTCTGCTGACAGGCGTTGCGTATGAGTTTTTCCATTCTATTGCCCGTTACAGCCCTCGTTTTGGGCCACTCCTTGTTGCTTATCGTATTTTCGCTTTTTTTAGCGAATATTTTCCGCCGGCAAGGGGATTATCCCGCAAGCCGGAAAGACAGGAACCGGATAGAATCTTCGTGATCCCCTTTTTCCGTTTCGCGCCCCCCATTGGCGGGGTACTGTTTTTTCTGTTCAATTTGCCTCGGATTCCCGTTATATAAGATTATGTGTCCGTAATTTAAAAATTCCGACAGGAAAAGGAAATGCGCAAAACACGATCTTTTTACTGCTCCCTGCTCCTTCTCTGGGCCGTGCTGACTCCTCCCGCGTTGGCAGCGGAGACGACCGACCATTTTGCCTTGGGTCAACAGTACTTCGGCGCTGAAAAATATGATAATGCCTACAAGGAATTTTACCAGGCCTTTCTTGAGGACCCGGCAAACACTGAGATAAGTTTCCACCTCGGCCGCGCCGCCTTTGAGTCCGGTCGTTTCGAGGAGGCGATCATGGCCTACGACCGCGTCCTCATCATGAATCCGGAGGCGCCCCGGGTAAAGCTGGAACTGGCCCGCGCCTACCTTGGCCTGGGGGCCAAAGAGGTCGCCAAGCGCTATTTCAAAGAGGTTCAGGCCACCAACCCTCCGCCCCAGGTATGGAGCAACATCGAAAAATTCCTGCAGGCAATCGAAGCGTCTGAAAAACGTCACTTTGTAAACGGTACCTTCAGCCTGGGCATGAACTGGGACGACAATGTCCGCCTTGCTCCGGTGGATGACCGTCTTTCCATCGGCCTCTTCGAGTTCCAGCTCACCGGGCCGTCCGCCATCCCGCAGGATGACCATATCTACGACACCACCCTGCTGCTGAACCATATCTACAAACCGGAAGAGAAGCCGTATACCTGGAAAACGACCGGCGTCAATTACAATGCTTTCTACGAGCGGCAGTACGATCTCGACATCAACTATTTCGGTCTCAACTCCGGCCCGGTTTTCCAGGGAGAGCGCTACCTGTTCGACGTTCAGGCCCTGGCAACCCATATCGATGTCGAGCACGACCGCTACTTGAGCTCCTGCGGATTCTCCAGCAACGCCACCCTTATCGCCCTGCAGAATTTTCTGCTGACCGCTGGCCTCAAGGTGGAAGAAAAAAACAACTACACCGACGACGGTCGCGACGGCACCAATGTCGTCTTCAATGCCGGCCCCATTCTCCTTCTCGGCAAGAACCGTTTCAGCCTGGACTTTGCCAGGGAAACCGAACGCACGGAAAACGAATTCAACAGCTATGGCCGTTTCAGCTGGAAACTCCGCTACGACCGGGAATTGCCGAAAGAAATGGCCTTGTTCGCCAGCCTGCGCTTTCTGCTCACCGACTATGAAAGAATGGACCCCCTGTTCAATGTATTCCGCTCCGACGAGGTGCAGGAGCTGGGCCTTGGCCTCTCAAAACTGCTCTGGCAGGATCCGGCCAAAAACCGGGCCCTGATCGCCCAGCTTTCCCATGCATATACTGATTCACAATCCAACATGGATCTGTATACGTACAAGAAAAACGTCACCACGCTCAACCTCACCATTGCCTTTTAAGCGCCCCCACAAGGAAACTGCCATGAGACACCACCGCCTCTTTTTGCTCTTCCTCATCAGCGCTGGTTTTTTCTTTTCCCCCTGGGACTCCGTCCAGGCCCAGAGTGAAGACGCCGTGGCCACCGTTGTTGCCTTGCGCGGAGAAGTGCTTGCCGTCAACAAGGCAGGCAAATCCAGGAAACTTGCCATGAAAAACCCCATCTATCAGGATGACACCATCAATACCGGGGAAAGAGGGCGGGTTCAACTGATGTTTACGGACAGCACCCTGATCAGCCTGGGCAACGCCAGCAAGATGAAAATAGCTGAATTTTCCTGGCAACCGGAGAAAAACAGAGGCGCCCTCAAGACCCAGATCCAGGAAGGTGCTTTTCGGGTGATGGGCGGCGCCATCACCAAGGCTTCCCCGCAAAACTTCAAAACCGAAACCCCCAGCGCCACCATCGGCATTCGAGGCTCCATGTATTCCGGCGTGGCAAGCCCTGAGAAACTTTCCGTGGTCTTCCAGGGCGGCAAGGGCATCGAGGTGTCCAACGCCCTGGGCACGGTGGTCATCACCAAACCCGGCTGGGGCACCCATGTGACAGGCAACCAGCAACCCCAACCGCCGACCAAGTTCACCTCAGCGGATCTTGAAACCCTCGATCAAGCCCTGGCCGGAACCGGTGTTAACGGCGATGAGCAGACCGCGGCTGATGGGGAGACAGCAGCGCCCGAAGCGGAGGGCGAGGAGGAGGGGCAGGCAACCGATGGGGATGCGGCCGCCAGCGAAGAGCAACAGACCGACGAGGCCGCCCCCGCTGAAGAAGGAGCAGCGCCGGCCGAAGAAGAAGCTGCCCCTGCAGAAGATGACGGCACTTCTGCCCCCATTGACGATACCGTGGCCACGCCCGAGGAGAGCGCCCCGCCGGCCACGGAAACGGTGAGCACGGACAGCGTCGCCACGGATACCACCACCACGACCACTCTCACCACCACGGTGACAACGGTGACTCCCCCCCCATCCCTGCCGCCCACCAACGAACTGCCCTCGGCTCCGACCACCACCACGACCACGACCAGCCTGCCCACGGAGGGGATTGCCATCTTTAGCGGCGGCCTTTCCGGTACCGGCACGAATTATTTCGACGGCACCACAGAAACCATTGTCGGCGATATGCACATGGAGGTGAACTGGTACAACAAGAAAGCCTTTGGCGCAGTTTTTGACCCCAGCACAACATCCGGCGAGCTGGAGGGACCTCCGGTCTTCTTCTTCGGCACCGTGACCGGCACAGGGCTTTCCGGCATCAAAATCTTCGGTTCCGGCGGAGACCCGGACCTCTATGAAATCTCTTTCATCGAGGGCAGCGGTTCAGGACTTTTCGTCGGTACCTCCTTCGAGTATTCCAATCTCACGGCCAGCGGCTACGACTACCTGATTAAACCGCTGGACCAACCGGTCATCAGCTCCTGGCAGGTGCAGGCTGCAACCACCAAACAGCCGCAGGACCCCGTCGATGTCACCTCCCCGAGGGGCAGTGCTCTCTGGCAGGGCTTCGTGGTCGGGATCAGCGAGGACATGAGCGACCCGAACAATGCCAGAAGGATTTTCATGAATTCGGCGCCCGATCAATTTTCCATGACCGTGAACAAGGATGCCGGCACCCTCAGCGGCACCATCAACACGGACTATGACATGAACGGTTACCCCAACCAGAGGATCACCGGCCTTACGGTGGGCGGGGCTTACGGCTCAGCCTACATTACCGATGACATGATGGCGGCGATCCTCGGCTGCTCAGGCGGTTGCGTGGACAGCGCCACCCTCAAGCCGCACGGCAACTACCTCGTCATCGAGGATCCCGCCAACCAGTTCTCCCCCTATTTCACCTGGGGTTACTGGGAAATAGCCTACACAGACCCGAACGACTCGACCCCACGTCACGTGCATGTTCCTCATTCCATGTGGCTCTCCGGCAAACCAGCGACCGATGCCGTGATCAGGTCCGGATTCGCCGGCACGTACAGCGGTTATGCCGTGGGCAGCAAAATTGACGTCAATGGAGTCCAGCATCTGAAGGGGACCTGCAACCTGACGGCAGACTTCAACAGCAGCACCGTGAGCGGCAACATCTCCTTTCCCGATATCGCCACCCTGACCCTTGGGCCGACCTATGTCTTTGATTCCAGCCCGACCGGCAACTCCTTTACGGCCTATCTGGGTGGCGACGGCACCTCCGGCAACGTCAACGGCACCTTTTACGGCGATCTTGCCCAGGCCGTGGGCGGCAACTTCTATTCAGCCGGCAGCGGCAAACAATATGTGGGCATCTTCGGCGGGAACCGGAAGTGAACCCTTGCCGGCAACCCCCATGCTTTCCCGCCGGAGTGCCGGCAAGTCGCTGAATGAACCCAAACAGACTCCATAAACTTCTCACACCCTCGCCCTTCAAGATCGGCTGCCTGGTCGTCCTGGCAGCCGTCCTGCTCTTCTACTCCTTTGACCAGCAGAAACCGGCCCTGCTTTCCACCTTTGACAACCGGCTCACCGATGCCATGTTCCGCTGGCGGGGCGTCACCCCCCCCAACGAACCCATCGTGATTATAGATATCGACGAAAAAAGCTTGCGGACCCTGGGCCAATGGCCATGGCCCCGCCATCAGGTCGCCAGAATGGTCGAATGCATCGGTTCCGCCGGTCCCAGGGCCATCGGGCTGGATATCGTCTTTGCCGAATCGGACCGCACCTCGCCGAAGAATTTCCTGACCGAGCTGCAGCAATTTCTCCCCCGGCCCATCCCGGCGCAAACCCTTACGGAGCTCAAGGGCAACCCCAACCTGGACCACGACATCACCCTGGGCAATGCCCTGGCCAACACCCCCTCGGTTCTGGGGTATGTTTTTCAAACCAGGAATGACGGTCTCAAAAACGAAGAGGAAACGCCCTTTCCCTCCAGCCTGATCCGACTGGAACCGAGCAGCTACCGCTACGAAGACCTCTTTCTGCTTCCGGCATACCGGGCCATCATCAATGTACTCGAGGTGGCCCAGGGACGGAGCGAGGGATTTTTCAACGTCTTTCCTGATGCGGCCGGCACCGTGCGACGGGTGCCGCTGCTCATGGAGATGGATGGAGTGCCCTATCCATCCCTCGCCCTGGAAATGGTGCGCATCGGCCTTGGCCTTGAGGAGATCACCATCCATGTTTCGCAAAAGGTGCAAACCGCAAAGAAAGGAATCCTGGGGGTACAGATCGGCGACAAATTCGTGCCCACCGATGAACAGGGCCAGATCGCCGTCAACTTCCGCGGCCCGGAACGCACCTACTCCTACATCTCCGCCCTCGATGTCCTGGAGGGGAGAAATCTTGATGCCATCAAAGGCAAATATGTGCTGATCGGCACCTCGGCCGCCGGCCTCCTCGACCTCCGGGCCACCCCTTTTTCCAATGTTTTCCCCGGAGTCGAGGTGCATGCCAACATCATCGGCAACATCCTGACCGGCGACCCCTTCACCTACGACATCTTTACCGAAAGAGGCCTGACCCTGACCCTCATCATGGTCGGCGGCCTGTTTCTCACCGCTCTTCTCGCCTACAGCAGCCCACTGGCCGGCGGCCTTGCCGGCCTGCTGGTAATCGAAGCGACCATTGCCGGCAACTACTTTATCTTTTTTAAAAACCATACGATCATCGGCCTTACCTACCCGCTGCTCACCATCTTTGTCGTCTTTCTCCTCGTCACCCTCTTTAATTTCTTTTTCGAGGGCCGGGAAAAACGCTTCATCAGCAAGGCCTTTGGCCGCTATGTCTCGCCCCAGGTCGTGCGTCAGCTCACCGAACATCCGGAAAGGCTCTCCCTGCGCGGCGAGCAGAAAACCCTTACCGTTTTATTCAGCGATATCCGGGGGTTTACCACGATTTCCGAAAAGATGGATTCTGAGGAACTCGGTCAGTTCATGAACGAGTACCTGACCGCCATGAGCCAGATCGTCATGGCCCATGGCGGCACGGTGGATAAATTCATCGGCGACGCGGTCATGGCCATCTGGGGTGCGCCCCTTGATGATGCGGAGCATGCGGCCAACTGCGTGCGCGCTTCCTTCAAGATGCTGGCCAGACTCGATGAACTGCGGCCGCATTGGCGGAAACGGCAGCTGCCCCCCATCGACATCGGGGTCGGCATCAACACCGGCGTCATGAGCGTGGGCAATTTCGGCAGCGACCAGCGTTTCGACTATACGGTCATGGGCGACAACGTCAACCTTGCCTCCAGGCTCGAAGGCTCCAACAAGACATACGGCACCAACATCGTCATCTCCGAATTCACCAGGCTGGCCCTGGGCGACGATTTCTTTTGCCGCTATCTCGATCAGGTCCGGGTCAAGGGCAAGGACCGGCCGGTGAAGATCTATGAACCCATCTGCGAGGGCGAGCCGCCCCCTGCCATCCGCCGCGAGGTCGAGGAGTTTGAGGCCGCCCTGCGACTATACAGGCAACGCTCCTTTTCCGAGGCCAGGGAGCTGCTCCTGGGCCTGAACAAAACCTCCCCCCGCAAGCTCCATGACCTCTATCTTTCGCGCATTGAGCATTTTCAAGGAAATCCGCCGCCGGAGGAGTGGGACGGCAGCTTCACTTTCACCAGCAAGTAGCCGCGGCAAGGGCTTTCCCAGGCCATTCTTTTCCGGCAGGCGTCGCAACTTGCTTTTTTTCCCATGCAACCTCAGGTATATTGGTAAAAACATTCTTCCTTCATTAGGTAAGTCCGGGAGCATCACCATGGCTGAAACACCGATCTACGATCTTGTCATCATCGGCGGCGGCCCCGGCGGCTACACTGCCGGGATCTATGCAAAACGCGCGGCCCTAAACACCATCCTCATCGAAAAGGGGGCGCCGGGCGGCCAACTCAACAACACCGACGAGGTGGAAAACTGGCCCGGCACCGTAAAAATCAACGGCGCCGACCTGGCTGTCCGGTTTGCCGAGCATGCCGCCTCCTACGGCCTGGAAACCCTGACCCGGGAAGTGGTCGCCCTTGAGCCGGGACTCGCGCACCATACCGTCAAACTCGACAACGACGAGCAGATCAAGGCCCATGCCGTGATCCTCGGCACCGGCGGCAGTCCGCGCAAGCTCAACATTCCCGGCGAGGACAGGAACTACGGCCGCGGGGTTTCCTATTGCGCCGTCTGCGACGGCTTTTTTTTCCGCGACAAAACCGTGGTGGTGGTGGGCGGCGGCGACTCCGCCCTGGAAGAGTCTCTCTACCTCGCCAAACTCGCCAGACGGGTCTATATCGCTCATCGGCGCGATGCCTTCCGGGCCGGCATGATTCTGCAGGAACGGGTAAAAAAGGAGGAGCGGATCACGGTTCTCTGGAATACCGTCATCAACGAGATTGTTGCCGATGAAACCGGGGTGAACTCCGTGATCAGCGAGGATACCGGAACCGGCGAACGGAAAACCGTCGCCACCGACGGCGTTTTCATCTTTATCGGCTTTGAGCCGAACAACACCCTGGTCCCGGCGGGGACCAGGATGAACGCCAACGGCTATGTGGTGACCGACGAGAAATGCGAGACGAACAACGCCGGGATCTTCGCCATTGGAGACTTGAAGGAAAAGTATTTCAAGCAGATCATCACCGCCGCCGCGGATGGCTGCACGGCGGCCCTTGCCGCCGCCCATTACGTGGAGAGCAAAAAGGCGACCCTGTAGTTGCCTGGTCCAGAAAAACGATATTTCTTATGCGGAACCGAACCGTTAGGGGAGAAGTGCAATGAGCGACGGCATCAAACTTGAGACCATGGGCAAAAAAATCACCGTCAAGCTGGTGGACGGTACCATCATCCGGGGCTTGGTGAATCTCAACAGCGACACCATGCCCGTGGACCGGGTGAGCGATCTGCTGACCAAGGGCCAGTATCCCTTCATCGTGGTCTATGGCACCACGGTGGGCGGCAAGAAGGATCAGGTCTTCATCATCAACAAAACCCAGATCCTCTGGGCGGCTCCGGCCGAAGACGAAGGCAACTTTGTCTTTTAGCCCCATCTCGCCCCCTCACCGCCCTGCCTGCCCCTGGCCGCAGACCATGACCTTGACTCCGGCACGAAAGATCACCTCGATCCTGCTGGCGCTGATTTTCTTTGTCACCAGGCCCAGTCCGAAATCGGGATGCTCGATGAGGTCCCCCTGGGCGAAGGTGGCGGTCATGGCATAGGGCAGCGCCCCTTCCGGGCTTCTGCCGGCAAGGACCTCTTCATAATGAGCGGCTGCCTTCATCTCGGGGCTCACCCTGCCGCCGCCCTTGCCGCCGCTCACCTTTCCCCCCCCCCCGCGACGCAGTACGCCGCTTTTCTCCGCCGCGGGCGGCCGGTAGTTATGCCGGCCGTGGCAGGTATTGCACTCAACCTTGGCCACCCTTCCGCCCAGCATGGCGACGATGGTGTGGTTGGTGATGGTCTTGCACTTGAGACAGCGGGAATCGATTTCGTCGCCTGCGGAATGGGTCTTGTCACTACTCACGGGAAATACTCCTCGAAAAAGCCAGCACGCGAAAAACTCACCTTGCGCGGAATTGACGGAACAGGGGCGCAAAAGCAGAGAGATCCCCTGCTTCCGCGCCCCGACGAGGCTCCTATATAGTATGAAATCGACCGGAAGGCCAGCGGGATTTTCCAGCCAGAGGCCAACGCCTTGACTCTTCAATTTTATTTCATTGCATTAACCGAACAATCGGGTATAGTGATTGAAATAGTATATCAAGTAGAAGCAAATTCCTCATAGGTTATCCTCGCTGACTCTCGTTGTTTCACATACATCGTTCGTTACCGACGAAGTTTCTGCTGACAGCCAAACCGGAGAACAGATGAAACTTTATGTCGGAAACCTTTGTTACACCATGACGGAAAGAGAGCTTCGCGCCCTATTCAGCCGCCACGGCTCGGTCCAGAAAGTAAACCTCATCAGTGATCTTTTCACCCGGCAGTCAAAATGCTTCGGCTATGTGCAGATGGCGAACAGAACAGAAGGTGACACCGCCATGCAGACCTTGCACGGGACAATGATCAACGACCGTCTTCTTGTGGTCAAGGAGGCGCGGCCCAGGGACGACCGCTTCGGCCATCCCTGGTGACAGGAAGGTCCGCCGCCCCTTGCGCCGACAACCTCACCAGCCCAACCACTTGATGAAACAAAAAAACAAACCGCGGAGCACGTAGCCTCCACGGATCGAGAAACCAGGGACAAGCCCTGGCGGATCACCACGAAATACAGCGAATATCAAATGATTTCGCGAAGGAGCATTAATGAGTTTTACAGAGTTTCAGTTTCACCCCAAGGTAACTGCCGGCATCACCGCCTGTGGCTATACCGCCCCCACCCCGATTCAGAAAGAGGCCATTCCGCCGGTTCTCGCCGGCAGGGACATCCTCGGCCTGGCCCAGACCGGCACCGGCAAAACCGCGGCGTTTGTCCTTCCCCTTCTTCAGCGACTGCTCGACGGCCCCCGTCGGAAAGTACGGGCACTGATCGTTGCCCCCACCAGAGAACTGGCCGAACAGATCCACGAAAATATCAGCAGGATGGCGAAAGAGACCGGCCTTACAAGCGTGGTCATCTATGGCGGCGTCGGCAAGATGCCGCAGGTCAAGGCAGTCCGTAATGGCGCGGAAATCATCGTCGCCTGCCCTGGCCGCCTGCTCGACCTGCTCAACGAAAAAGCCTTCTCCATCAGCGGAGTTGAGGTTCTGGTTCTTGACGAGGCCGACCACATGTTCGACAAGGGTTTTCTTCCGGACATCAAACGGATCATCAAACAGCTGCCCAAGGAACGGCAGTCCCTGGTGTTTTCCGCGACCATGCCCTCGGAGATCCGACACCTGGCCGAAGAGATCCTCAAGAACCCGGTAACGGTGCAGATCAACCACACCCTGCCCGCCCCGACCATCTCCCACGTCCTCTTCCAGGTGGCCAAGGAGCAGAAGACCTCCCTGCTGAAAAGCATCATCAGCGAAAGGGAAATGGCGAGCACCCTCATCTTCACCCGCACCAAGCACAAGGCCAAAAGCCTGGCCCTGCATCTGCAGAAGGCCGGCTACAGCGCCGCCTCCCTGCAGGGCAATCTCTCCCAGCAGAAACGGCAGCAGGCCATGGACGGTTTCCGGGACGGCACCTTCAAGATTCTGGTCGCCACTGATATTGCGGCCCGCGGCATCGACGTGCTTGGCATCTCCCACGTCATCAATTATGATGTACCTGACACCGCTGAAACCTATACGCATCGCACCGGCCGCACCGGCCGTGCCACCCGGACCGGCGAGGCCTTCACCTTTGCCAGCCGGGAAGACGGCAAGATGATCTCCCTCATCGAGAGCATTCTCGGCAAAAAGATGCAGCGCGAGGCAACCCCTGCTTTTGCCATTGAGGCGGAGGATGAGGTTCGCGAAGAAAAAAGGGAAAGATTTCCCAGGCAAATGCCGAGAAGCAAGAAACCGGCCTCTTCAGCCGGTCGTGGCAAAAGCCAGCGCAGCAGGGCCTGCACCTTTGATTTTGGCATAAGCAAGCCTGCGCAACGATAATCTATTTTGTCCGGACACCCGGACTTTCAGTCGAAGTATCATACGATGCCTCGGCTCTATAACAAAGTGGTTCCGCTTTGGAACCAAGCACAAAGGAGTAGTACAAGATGGCTGAAGGCACAGTAAAATGGTTCAACGATTCTAAGGGTTTTGGTTTTATCGAGCAGGATGGTGGCAAGGATGTATTCGTACATCACTCCGCAATTCAGGCCCAGGGCTTCAAGTCCCTGCAGGAAGGCGCCCGGGTGACCTTCGACGTTGTCGACGGTCCCAAAGGTCCTTCTGCGGCAAATGTTGTCCAGAAGTAATTCCTGACCCGTCTCCGAAAAAGCCCCGTGAAAACGGGGCTTTTTTTTGTCTTCAAGTTCTTTCCCGGCCGGAAAAACCCTGGTTTCACCTTTTTTTCCCGGGAAAAGACAATTCCAAAACCACACAGCCGATATCGGTCCTGAACGGTCCGTGTCTTTCCCCTGCGGGCCTGCTCGCATAATGACCGGCTTCGAGCCACATGCCGAATGCCGCATCATAAAGGCGCCCGCTTACGATCAAAACTTCCTCAGGGTACTCATGACTCCTGCCGCCGAACAAAGCCGTGTCGGCGCCGGGATGGAAACGGGTTAACCGGGTATATTCCCCGGTTGCCGCATCGACGCTCAGGGTAAGCTCTTCGGCGACTCCCTCAAGGCCCCTGATGGGCTGCCATTTATCGCTGTTCTCCGGGGCCAACGGATTCCAGTAACTGATCGTGGTTTTCGCCATTGCCCTTTCCCCCTTGATCGAAATGCAAAATCCGTCCTGGTCTTGTTCGGCGGCGGATCACAGAGGCGCCCCCCCCTGCCCCCCCTCACAATGTGAAGAACCCGATGCGTCGTGTCGAAATTGGGGTTCACCAGCGCCACAGGGCCAGGATGAAGCAGATGACAAAAACAAAACCCAGGTTCATATGCGCCATGAAATAAAAAATTTTCTCGGGCGCCACCGCCCCGGCCCCGGCCTGTTCCCGGGCAAGCCGGCCGACCACGGGCAGGGCCAGAATTTTATCCTCCCCATGCGGAGCCTGGGAGAGAATCTCGGTCAGATCCACTCCCGCCTGATGCCTCTTCATGTGGCTTCCATTTTTCCACAGCCGGCTCCGGCTCGCATCGTAGATGTTATCCCGGTAGGCAAAATAGGCTGGCCGCCCGTCTTCGCCGTCAAAATTCGCCAATTCCGCCAGGGTCAATTGCCCGGCAGGCGACGGCTGAATCATTTTTTTTCTTTTCAGCCTGGGTCCGATGACGACGACGACGAACAGAGCGGAAGACACCATGGTAATAAAAATGCAGATCTTCACCAAGAGCAGGATGCCGAATTTCGAAGAGACAAAAAAACCGAAGGCGGGAACCTTGTAATAGGTCAAAACCGCGCCGCTTAAGGCCATGATGACCATTGAGACGAGACCAACCCTGACCTCCCCGCGGGGCAACCCCTTCGAGGCATAGGCCGGCTTCAGGACCAGATGAACATAAAGAATTGTCCCAAACCACAGGAACGCTGTCATTATATGGATATAGAGGGCCATGAATCTTATGATCCGCGCGGCCAGGCCGGAGGCGGCCCCCTTTGATGCGGCAGCCGGGCTGATGGCAAGAAAATATCCTTCTCCCGCTGCTGTCAGTTCTCCGCCCCCCAGCGGGTCAAGATGACAGACCTCACACGCTGTCCCGGTTTTCGCGGCATATTCTTCGGTCGCCGTTGCCGGTCCGGCCAAAAGAAGCGTCACAATGGCGATCAACAGGAACATGAAGTGATTACGCCTCTGCATGTTCATTCCCTGGCCCTGCAGTCGTCCCCCTGAAAAGACCAGGAGATGATCTTGGTACCCTCGATTTCAAAGGTGGTTCTGCACGATCTGTCGATGCTCCTGGCAGGACTGCCGCCGTAACCGGTGATGTAAGCGGTATCGCCCCGAACCGTGGTCTGATAAGTCGGAGGGGTGCCGGGATAGTAGACCTCACGCTGGGAAACGTAGACGATGAACTTGTGGCCGTCCAGCTCGTAGGTCTGCATGGGTGCTCCCCAGGTGCGGACAAGATCGATTTCCTGCATCCCGACCCAGGAACTGAGAAGTTTCTCGTAACCTGCGGTGGTGGCGCAGCCGGAGAGTGCCGGGACAAGGAGAAAAAGAAGGAGACTGCGGCGCACGATGTTGCCTCCATGGGGTGGATCTTTATAACGCCAGACAGGCTGGAGTGAGGGACCGTTACCGTGTATAGTGTATCAGATAGTGAAAAAAAGATGCAGCAGCAGGAAGAAAAAATCGCCCTCTTTTTCCATTAAAGGCTCTCTCATATCTTTTCAGCGGCGGTGATGGCGAAATTGTAGAGCCGCCAATGGCAGGCCATTTTTGAAAACCCGGCCCTTCGCAGCCAGGTGAAATGATCTGTCAGGGTGAGGGGGTGGTCTTTCTCCGTGTGCTTGGCATACCAGAATTCGGGATCTTCGCCCCGGGATTTCATGAACTGCTTCCAATGGGCGTATTGGTCCTGGGCGACCCGCTGATCCTCGTCGATAATGATGTCCCGGGCCAAAAACAGCCCACCAGGGTTCAAGGCGGCGCAGAGGGTTTGATAGAACTTCTCTCTTTCCGCCCAGGTCAGATGGTGCAAGGTGAGCCCGGCGATGATTATGTCGTACCCGGTGCCGATGGAGTCGGTACGATAGTCACCCTGCCTGAGTTCAAATCGGCCCGCATGGGGTGCCAATTTCTTCGCAAAGGCATCCAGCATCTTTTCCGTCAGATCAAAGCCGACCACAAATGCGCGGGGCAGCTTCCGGAAAACCACCTCGGACAATACGCCATTCCCGCAACCCAGGTCGAGAACGCGGTACTCCCGATCCTCTCGGGGCAGCAGATCGGAAATGATCGCATGCTGCGCGAGATACCGGGGAACGAGTCTGACCATTAATTGCTCATACGCATCGGCCTGAACGGCAAAGTGCTCTTGAACCTGTTCTTGCTTCATGATCTTTTCAACTGAAATCCCCCCCCGCATGACTGCGGAGTATTCACTTTTCCATGTGCGGTCCCTGACTCACTCAAATGCACTCTCCTCACCCATTCCCCGGGCAAATCCTTGTCAGGCACATCATAAAAAAAAACCCTCACGTCACGGAGAGGGTCGTATTTTTCGCACGGCTGTGTGTATTTCCATGGAGCCAACGAGGAGAATCGAACTCCTGACCTACTGATTACGAATCCGATTTTTGCACTTTACCACACCTTCACACAAAATCACAAACATCTTGATTTATCAAAGCGTTATCGGATATTCTGTTTACCAGGCCATCACTCAGAATCACCCCCTTTCAGTAAAAAAATGGGGAGAGAGTGGGGAGAAAATTGGCGGCCGAGATCAACTGAGTTCATTCTTTTCGGCCAGAAAAAAGTTCTCCCAACTTTGCGGCCTAGTCAACTGATTACCGAAAAAAGGTACATGATGTCCAAGTGGAAGGCAAGCGGAACCAGAGGGGTAAGATACTACGAGCATGAAACCCGGCGCCACGGCGTCCGGAAGGATCGGTATTTTGCGATCCGCTTCCAGGCCGGAGGCGTTCGCCGCGAAGAGGCTTTGGGATGGGCCTCCGAGGGATGGACTGAACGAAAAGCGGCTGCGGTCCTTGCCGAACTGCAGGAGAACAACCGGCTGGGCAGTGGCCCCAGGACGCTGGCAGAAAAACGCGAAATTGCCGAAGCCCAACGCCGGGAACAGGATGCCCAAGAGCGACTAGCCGCAAAAGCGGCAATCACCTTCCACGAGATGTTCACGGAACATTACCTACCGCACATCAAAGCGAATCGCAGAAGCGAAAGGGCCATTAATACCGAAATCGGGCTTTTTCGGCGATGGATCGAACCAGCCATCGGCCATAAAACTTTTGGCACCATTGCCGCCCTCGACATGGAACGGATCAAACGTGACATGGCCAAGGCCGGTCGCGCTCCTCGCAGCATTGAATATGCCCTGGCCGTGGTTCGGCAGGTTTTTAATCACGCGATCAACCATGATTTCCATGCTGGCAAAAATCCTGCCGGCGGTGGCGGTAAAGTAAAAAGGCCAAAAATAGATAACCGGCGGATGCGCTTTCTGACCAAAAAGGAAGCCGATGATTTGCTGTCGCTGCTGGCAACCGTCAGCCAGGACGTGCACCACATGAGCCTTTTTGCGCTTCACACAGGAGCCCGGGCAAGCGAAATTTTCGCTTTAACCTGGGCGGATGTAGACCTGAACAGCGGAATCATCACCATCAAAGACACCAAAAACAACCGCAACCGACCCGCCTTCATGACTGAAGCAGTCAAAGCCATGCTGCAGGCCCGCACAAAAGGCCAACCGTCAGAACTCGTTTTCCCTGGCCGGGGCGGCAAGCGGATCGCTCAGATATCACATAGCTTCGACAGGGTTGTTGCTCAACTGGGCCTCAACGAGGGAATCAGCGACAGACGGCAGCGGATCACCTTCCATTCGCTACGCCATACTTATGCCAGCTGGCTTGTTGCCAACGGTACCGATATTTATACGGTCAAGGAGCTAATGGGGCATTCCGATCTAAAATTGACAGCCCGCTATGCTCATGTGGGAGAAAACGCCATGCGGAGTGCGGTGGAAGAATTGGGCCAGGCGATAAACAGATAGCCCCCTTGTCAATATTCCATAAATGATATATTATTATGTGGCAGGTAAATTTATCCAATAAGGCAAAGAAGCAAAAAGATCGGCTCTCGAAAACGATTCAGGAGCAGCTGATTTTCTTGATGCGCGACATTGAAAAACATGGCCCGGTGCGCGGCGATTGGCCGAATTATGGCAAGCTGGGCCATGATCAACACCACTGCCACCTGAAGAAAGGCAAGCCCACCTATGTGGCCGTGTGGGCGGAACGTGACCGGGAAATACGACTCATAGAGGTGACATATGTTGGAACGCACGAAAAAGCGCCATACTGATACCGTGGAGCTCCGTTTCCGGGGGCCTGCGGCCCGGCAGGAAGAAGCGGCCCGGCTGCTGAAAAAGTTGGGCTTTGAAAACGCCAGTGCTGAAGATTCCGTGCCTTGGCGTGATGCCTTTCCTGAATATACAGAAGAGGATATGCCCGCCGTTTGCCTTCGGGCTGCAAGGCGGCGGGAAGGGTTGACGCAAAAGGAACTGGCCGCCCTAGCCGGGATCTCCCAGGCGCATATTTCCCTGATGGAGCGCGGCAAGATGCCTATAGGGGTGACACGGGCAAAACGGCTGGCCAAAGCCCTGAATACTGGCTACAAGGTCTTTCTCTAGTGTATTCGTGTTATGCTCTGTATTGTTCGCTGGTAAAAAATGACCATTCCCCGATTTCCACAAAATCAGCGGATGATCAGTAATCATAAAATTGAAGGAAATGCCGCATGATAACAAAAGAACAGATTGCAAAAGCCAAAAAGGAAGTTGTTCTGAAAGACGAGGCTCCCCATGCGCATGACGAATGCATTCGCATAGCATATGAGTGGTTGGACGCACAGAAGAAAACAAAAAAATCGAGCTCAATATCTCGCCCCCTGAAACACTTAATAGAGAATTGGGCTGGCCGTTATATCTCACAAAGTGATGTGGAGATCGCGGCTCATCTGCACCCGGATATCTTTGGCAAATATTCGCGCTACAACATCAGTTCGCGACTGACAGAGCCGTCTTTGGATCGGCTCAAACATATTGAAAATATTGGCGCACCTCTTACCCAAGAAGGGTACAGAGAATTTCATCGCCCAGACGACTATAAACTGCAGGAATAGAAATAAAAGCGTATCAATTAACTTGGTGCCTAAAACACCCTATGCGCTATCCGCGCTTGCACCAGCTGTGCAGGTTCGCCAGATTAGCAAAACGGCTTCTTTGAAAGGGGGGAAATCGATAGGGGCAAAAGCAAACGGAAAGGCCCCAAGAGACGTTTTCCCTTTCTGGCCACTTTTCCCCTGCCTTCTAACCAGCAGCGGCCTTCACGCGCCCCTGTCGGGTCACGAGCAGCCGCCCCCTTCTTGCACTCTTCCCGGCCGCCTTCGCCGGGAGACCGAACCTTCGGTTTTCAATTTTGAGGAATCTTATGCATAAGCCGAAGATCATCACTCAAGACGGCCAATACCGCCGCATCCTCGCCGTCGGTGATATCCACGGCTGCACTGATCACCTGCGCCGGCTTCTTGAAGAAGTGAAGCCGACGAGGGAGGATCTGATCGTCACCCTCGGCGACTACATCGATCGTGGCCCGGATTCCCGCGGCGTCATAGATACACTGATCAGCCTGCACAGAGATCCTGAGATCAACATCATTTCATTGCGCGGCAACCATGACGCGCTCATGCTTATGTTTCTTGAGAGAATTCAGGGGGCATGTCAACTCTACTATGGCCGACCGCCCCAAGGGTTAAAATGCGAATCAGAAACAATTGATGCTTGGTGGATGGTGGGTGCGCGAGATCCAAGTGACCTCTGGATGGACAACCAGGCCAAAACCACCCTTTCCTCGTACTGCAAGGGAATGGGGCGCCTGAATGATATAGACCAGCGCTACCGTAAGGGCCTCCGTGATATTTCCGGTGAAGTACAGGATTTAACTATCGAACTGATCCCCGATGAGCACATTGAATTCCTGCGGGATACTTGTGTCGATGCCCTAGAGACAGACAACTATATCTTCGTGCACGGAGGCCTCTGCCCTGATCTATCCCTAGCCGATCAACCACTTTTCCCACTGCACTGGGCAAGGTTCGACAAGGAATGGAAACCGCATGCTTCCGGAAAAAAGATTGTCTGCGGCCATACCCCGCAACGTGATCTCCTGGTCCATGATCTCGGCCATGCCGCCTGCCTGGATACAGGCGTCTATATGAAAAAAGGTGCGCTGACTTGCATGGACATTTTGAACGGCCAGGCCTGGCAGATTGGCGAGGATCTGCAACCTGCTAAACAGCCGATTGTTCATTATGAAGACGGACGGATCCCTTATGTACGGATCTCCGAACTGCCTGTGGATGACCATGGAGCTTTCAAAAAATGGCTTATCGGTCAAAATGCCCCGCTGATCGAAGGGGAACCAAATGACAACTGCGCTTGGCCGTGGGACTATAAACGCTGGAGGGGATGGAAAGAAACAGGCGTTGACCCCGAAAACAGGCAAGAGGCGCTCGACATGATCGATCTGAGGGTGGCGTTTGGGAGAAAGCAAAAGGGAGAAGCCTTGAACGTCTCCAAGGAAGACTATGCTGCATTTCCGATCAAGAACGTGCCCGTGCACGAACTGAATGCGTTGCTCAAATTTATTGATCAGCATGGCACCCTGCCCGCACCGCCAGACGATCCGCCCGGCACCCAAAGGATATGGCTGCGTGACTATCGCCGGTGGTGGGATCAACAGCCGGGGAATTTGCAAAGGTACTTTGAAGTTGATTTCTTATCCTACTGGACACCGCGGCAAGATGAGCTGAAAAAAGGCTTGTTCCGCCACATGCCCGAGGATGCTTGCCGGCGCCCGAAACGCGAAGACTACAAAAGTGTTTCCCCAGCAACTAAAGCGTAAACGACCACACCGGGAGTTGTTCGCGTGATATCGGGATTAAATCCTGGCCGCAAACATGCACAAACTATATTACAAGAGGTCTACACATGCCCAAAATATGCCGGAAATGCGGAGGGAAAGGCCATTACTCTTACGACCACTCCCACTCCAAACCTTGCGAAGAATGTTGTCCACACGATGAAGGATGGTGGGAATTGACGCCACTCTATGCCGGCTACAAAGAAGGCGAGGACAACGCTTGCTGCTTGAAGGGCTGCGGGATGATGCGGCGCGATTTGAAACGTTAGTCGAGCCCAGAATGCTTTGGGTTGCTTGCGTGTTATTGGGATTAAGTTTGCGTGATATTGGCCTTAAATCCAGACCACAAGCCTTTAATTTGCAAGGGTTTAGCAAATCATCCATCTCGGATAAAAACAGCGTGTTATCGGGATTAAATCCAGGCAGCAATCCTGCATGGCAAAAGGTTTTACGCGGATCAACAACAAAAAAGGCGACAGCGTGATATTGGCCTTAAGAATTGCCAGCAAACCCTTTCCACGTAACGGTTTCAGACGAAAAAAGGAAAATTGAAAGAACATTACTGAGAAGGGATCCGAATTAAAAAATTAAGGGGCGGTTCGGGATCCTCCCTATCCGCCCCTCTTGCATTTTATGTTCTCCGCCACTCCGGGCCGCTCTCAACACATTGCAGCGCCTCGTGCATACTCTTGAAACACCCCCACCAAGTAGAACGATCCCAGGCACCACCATCCAGGCAACGGACGGTATACCGAACCCCTTCAGGCCATTCTTTTTGATCAACCTCAACTTCGATATATGGCCGATGCCACCACTTTTCTATTTGCGCGGCCGGACGTTTCCTGTTGTCCGTGAAGTCGAAATTCCGCGGCAGCTTGGGGTTGATCAGCACGCCATCAATGCAGTTTTCAGCCTGGAACTTGATCTTGTCGAGGATGAAAGTTTTCATCATGGTTGTCAATTCCAAAAGTTACTGAGACTCTACAATAATTATTGGGACTGGCCTTCCCTCTCACCCCGCTTTTCAACCTCTCTTTTTCGATCTCGACAACCAAAACCATCTCTTCGGAAGCCGGCACCTCTTGATTACTGGGGTGCTTTGTGATCAAGAACCTCCGCGACATCGCCATTCTTCCAAGGATGGCCGAGAAAAAGGGGCGCACCTATACACTGATCTGGGCCACGGACCTTCATTATCTTCCCGGCCGTTGCAGCATTTCCCTTCTGTTCAAGAACACTGAGGGTGATTTTTACATCACAGACAGCATTCCTCCTGAACTCTTGTCGTATTGCACTATCGGCTCTTTCTTCAAGGAAGGGAAAAAGCTGGAGAATATGCCTCCGACAGGAGACATATTGAGGTTCACCATCTCCTCCACAGCCAATAACCGTATCGTTCTTGCCAAAAATGCCATAACCGATGCCGAATACCCACTCACGTTCCCTACCACCGAAAATAACGCGACTTTCCTTTTTAACATCACAGAATTTTGCAAACACCAACATTGCCTGGTGTTTCAGAACGAGGGTTTGAAAATCGTAATTCCCAGCTTCGTCATAGGCGGGACCTACTATTTCAAGTCCACATCCATGCGGGAGCAGGTCTTTAGCCAAAAGCTAGAAGGTCTGTACGAATGGATCAAGATAGATCCTGAGACCAGGAATGCGGAGATTCTTCTGAAACCCGGCGCCAGCGACCACGATGCCTCCGATATTGTGCGGTTTGCAAAGAACGGCTTCGCCCGTAATCGTTGGAACATGATTATGCACCATATCAGAAGTAGAAATGGACAATTCAATCCGCTCAAGGTCGATTTTCCCGTGGAACAAAATCTTTCCATCCTTGCCCGGGGAAACCTTTCCGATAACCCCGAAGGCGGGAGAACCTTCGTTGTGTTCGAGATCATGGAGGAGAACAGCCGATTCCCATTCGACACCATCAGCCTCCTTAGAAGGAGATATGACTCTTCAGGAAGGGACTTGATGACGATATCCGTGTCCGATTCCAAGGACTCAGACAGAATGACCCACTCCAGCCCCGCCGCTCGGGAGATACAGAAAATACTGAAAGAGCGGGTTCGGATATCCAACCCCAACGAGAAGGCGATTGTTAAAACCAAGGCTTATATAGAGCCAGATCCGAGAGGCAAGAAAGAGTACCTGATTGTCGGCGTAAAGCGGGAGGGGGAAGTAGATCTCAGTGCCCAACAAGAAAAAAACTCGGCCAAAAAGATTTCCAAGGCCAAAATTGAGCGGAATCCAGAAGAGACAGTTGCCGGTTATGAAATGCCCCTCGACGAATTCGTTCAAATGGCCTCAGAACTCAAGGAGATGCAAGGAATAACAGACTGGTCGTACTCCGAGCAACTCGTTTGGCAGAAACCGAGATATAAGGGAAGGAAGCGGCTTTCTCAAAAAGAAAGCTACGATGGCACGGATGGCAACAGGCGTCGATGCGGATATGTTTCGTTTCAGCATCAATGGAAACAAGTCTGCCTTGTCGAGATCGACCAGAGAGCTCTCACGAATGGATGTTCCACCTTCGTTCTCTGCTCAACAGAACACGAGGCCTCAGCCGAGGCGGACAAGGTTGTGAAGTGGTACGTTGAGGCGGTTACTCAGGAAAAAATGTCCGACCGATTGGCCAGGTTGGGAGTTGTATTCCAGGTCAAACATCACCCGTCGAGCAACTCAGAGGCAGACAGAGCGAGTTGGATTTCGAGGCTCATCACGATACTCGGGTGACCCCTATCAATATAATTCATTTGTTTCTGTGGATGCACAACCCATCTCACCCCATCATCCCGATGGTTTTGCGGAAGCGGGTCAGCGTGATGCCGAAAAAACCCAGACCAATCAGGATAAGGATAATGAATTGCGACCACACCACATCCAGGCCCGCGCCCCGATAGAGAATTGCCTGGGCAAGTGAGACAAAATGGGTGGTCGGTGCCACCTGCATCACGGCCTGAACAAAGGCAGGCATACTTTCGCGCGGCGTGACCCCGCCGGAGAGCATCTCCAGCGGCAGCAGCACCAGCATCAGCAGCAGCCCGAATTGCGGCATCGAGCGCGCGATGGTGCCCAGGAAAATCCCCATGGAGGTCGTGGCGAACAGGTGCAGCGCGGTGCCGAGCAGAAAAAGGGCGAGTGAACCTTCAATGGGCACCGAAAGGAGGCCCTGGACCACAAAGAGAAGGGAAAAAGCACAGGCGACAAGGACCACGAGCCCCATGGACCAGACCTTGCTCGTCATGATCTCAAAGGGTGTAACCGGCATGACCAGAAGATGTTCGATGGTGCCATGCTCCCGCTCCCGGATCAGCGCGGCGCCGGTTAGCACGATGGAAAGCATGGTGACGTTGTTGATGAGTTCCATCAAAGCCCCGAACCAGGTTTGGGTCAAAGTAGGATTGAAGCGCGCCCGCAGTTCGAGCACGACCGGCGGCGGTGCAATCCCGCGATAACGCTGGGCGAATTCGGCTACCTCGCTGCTGATCATGGTCTGGATATAGCCGCTGCCGCTGAAGGCTTGGGTCATGCGGGTCGCATCCACATTCAGTTGAATGGTGGGTTGTCTTCCCGCCAGGAGATCCCGCTGAAACCCGGGCGGGATGTTCAGGGCGAAGGTGTCGAGGCCGCCATCCATCCGGCTGTCCATTTCGGCCCGGGTAATCAGCACCGGCGGCAGAAAATGCGGCGGATAAAAGGTGTCGACGATCCGCGCCGACAGCGGCGATTGATCTTCATCAACGATGCCGATCGGCGCCTTGTTGAGGGTTTCCGGCATTGCCGTGGCGCCCGAGTAGATTGCCACCGTGAAGGCAAAGAGGATCAAGCCCATCATGATCGGATCACGGGCTAGGCTGTGCAGTTCCTTGATCCCCAGTTGGCGAATGTTGTCGAGCCGCATGTTCAACGCTCCTGTTTGCGCAACAACAGCACACAGAGTCCGGTCAGCAACGGGACGGCCAGGATGAGCGGCAGGAAGGAGGCCTGCAGATCCGCGAAACCGAGGGCCTTGGAGAAGGTTCCCCGGGCAATGGTCAGGAAATAGGTGGTGGGATAGACGTTACCGATCATCCTGCCCAACCCCTCTAGGGCGGAAACCGGGGAGGTCATGCCGCAGAACTGCACGGCAGGCAAGAGGGTGAGAATGGCCGTGCCGAAGATGGCTGCAATCTGGCTGCGGACAAAGGTGGAGAATAACAGGCCCATGGCGGTGGCCGAAATTACATAGAGCAGGGCCGCAACGGATAAGGCAAGAAAGCTCCCCTTCATCGGCACCCCGAAAACGGTCACCGCCAGCAAGGACATGAGCAAGAAGTTCACCATTGCCAGGCCGATGTAGGGCAGTTGTTTGCCGAGCAGAAACTCAAACCGTGTCACCGGCGTGACATAGAGGTTGACGATGGAGCCCAGCTCTTTTTCCCGCACCACACTGAGCGCCGTGAGCATTGCCGGAATCATCAAGAGTAAGAGGGGAATCACCGCCGGTACCATTGCGATCAGACTCTTGACCTCGGGGTTGTAGCGAAATCGGGTCTCGATCTTGATCAGACCGGCGGAGCGGGACTGGCCAAGCGTGCGCGCCGCCATCTCGGCCAGCCAGTGGGCATGCATCCCGCGCACATATCCCTGAATGGTTTCGGCCCGTTGCGGCATGGCGCCGTCGATCCAGGCCCCGATCGCCACCGGGGTGCCGCGCCCCAGGTCGCGGGCAAAGCCCGGGGGTATTTCCAGGGCCAGGCTGATCTCGCCTGCCCGCATGCGTCGGTCCAGATCGGCGTAATCGGTAATGGGCGCGTGTTCGATGAAGTAATAATGGGAGCCGGCAAGGTTGAGGGCATAATCGCGGCTGGTCGCGGTCTGGTCGCGATCGAGCACGGCAAAGGAAAGACCTTCCACATCCAGGGTGATCCCGTAGCCCATGATCAGCATGAGCATTACGCTGCCGAGCAGCGCCAGGGTGGCCCGAATCGGATCCCGCTGGAGCTCCAGCCCTTCGCGCCGGCTGTAGCTGAGCAGACGGCGAAGATCGAAGCGGATTTTTGTCATTGCGGCGGGCGGGTCATGGGCTGGCGGCGGGTGAGGGACCGGTGCCGCAGCTGCTGATGCCTCAGGACTTTTGTTGTCGGGCGCGGCGTCTTCCAGGTAGGCGATAAATGCCTCTTCCAGGGTTGTTGCCCCGCGTTTCTGCATCAAGGCGGCGGGCGTATCGCTGACCAGCACCTGCCCGGCGTGCATCAGGGAGATGCGGTCGCACCGTTCGGCTTCGTTCATGAAATGGGTGGAGATGAAGATGGTGACCCGGTCATGGCGGGCGAGGTCGATCAACATTTGCCAGAACCCATCCCGGGCGATCGGGTCCACCCCCGAAGTGGGCTCATCGAGGATCAGCATCTCCGGCCGATGGATCATCGCTACCGCCAGGGAGAGGCGTTGGCGTTGCCCCAGGGGGAGACTGTCGGGCAGCGCCGCCATGATCCCTGTCAGGCCGAAGCGGCGGGCCATTTCGTTTACGCGGTCCGGAATCTGCTCGGCGGGGACGCTGAAAAGTCGGGCGTGCAAGGTGAGGTTCTGCTCCACGCTCAGCTCGGAATAGAGCGAGAAAGACTGGGTCATATAGCCGACCCGGCGCCGGGTTTCAAGATCCTTGGGGTTTATCGTCTGGCCGAAGAGCCACGCCTCCCCCTCGCTGGCCGTCAGCAATCCGGTGAGCATCTTCATGGTCGTGGTCTTGCCGCAGCCGTTGGAGCCTAAGAAACCGAAGATCTCGCCGCGGGCGATGCGGAAGCTCACCCGGTCCACCGCCGTGAAGTCGCCGAAACGCATGGTCAGATCCTTCGCCTCGATGGCGATCTCCTCGCCATCGGTTTGGCGTGGCGGGATGCGGATCGCTCGGTGGCCGGCGCGCTTTTCTTCCGGCAGCAAGGCAATGAAGGCCCCCTCCAGGGTCTCGCTGGCGGTGCGCTCTAGCAGCTGCCGGAGGGTACCGGTGGTCAGCACCCGCCCGCCATCCATGGCCACCAGCCAGTCGAAGCGGGCGGCCTCTTCCATATAAGCGGTGGCCACCAGGACGCTTATCCCGGGTTGCCGGGTCCGGATGCGGCCGATCAGCTCCCAGAACTGTCGGCGCGAGAGCGGATCCACTCCGGTGGTGGGTTCATCGAGGATCAGCAGATCGGGATCGTGGATGAGCGCGCAGCAGAGGCCGAGTTTTTGCTTCATCCCGCCGGAAAGCTTGCCCGCCGGACGGTCCCGGAAAGGAGCCAGGCCGGTGCTGACGAGCAGCTCGGCGATGCGGCGTTCTCGTTCGTCGCGCTCTTGGGAGAAGAGCCGGCCGAAAAAATCGATGTTTTCGTATACCGACAGGGTTGCGTAAAGATTTTTGCCCAGTCCTTGGGGCATGTAGGCAATGCGCGGGCAGACAGATTTCCGGTGGTGCGCGTTGGCTATATCCCCGGACAGCACCTCGATCCGGCCGTTCTGGATGATGCGGGCGCCGGCGATCAGCGAGAAGAGCGTAGATTTTCCTACCCCGTCCGGGCCGATCAGGCCGACCATTTGTCCGGCCGGCAGATCAAGGGTGACTCCATCCAAGGCCAGGGTCTTGCCGTAGTGCAGGCTGACCTCGGTTAACGATGCAACCGGGGGTGTTTCTGCTGCAACCGATGGGAAGGGCGACTCGACACCGCTCATTGCGGGAGCCTTACCTGCAGGGCGGGTGGCCACTTCATCTGCGGATCGAGCCGGACATGGGCCACACCCGGCAGGCCGGTCTTGACCTGACGGATATGTTTCTTGAGCAACTCCGGAGCGATTTGCGCCTTGACTCGAAACATCAGCTTCTGTCGTTCGCTGGCCGTTTCCACGGTCTTGGGGGTAAACTGGGCAACATCGGCGACGAAGGAAATCGTTGCCGGGATGACATACTCCGGTGCGGCATCGAACACCAGGCGCGCTTCGGAGCCGATTGCGATTTGGCCGGCCAGCGCGGTGGGGAGAAAGAAGGTCATATAAACATCGGTCAGATCGAGCAGGTTGAGGATCTTGCCTCCGCCGGCGACCACCTCGCCGGGCTGGGCGAGGCGATACTGCACGCGTCCTTCGCGGGTCGCCTTCAACGCACTGTCATCAATGTCTGCCTGGAGTCGTTCGATCGTAGCCCGTGTCGCCTCAACAACCGAGCGCGCTTCAACCTCCTGGGATTGTGCCGTGGCAATCGCGGCTTCGGTCGCGGCTATCTGAGCTTTTGCCGCCCGGATTGCCGCTTGGCTGCTCAGGGCTTGGGCGCGATCATCGTCGAGTTCCTGGGTGGAGACGGCACCCATGCCAGCCAGGGGTTCCGAACGCGATAGACGTTTTTGAGCCGCATCAAGTTCGGCCTCGCGTTGCGCGAGCAACGCCAGAGCGGCGGCCTTCTCACTCTGGCGTTGCACCACTTGGTTCTGCACGGTTTTAACAGCGCTTTCTGCCTTACGAAGATATGCTTCGGCCTCGCGGCGCTGGGCATCGAGCACCTCGGTATCCATGTGTGCGACAATCTGCCCGACGGTGACGAAGTCGCCTTCATTCACCAGAATGGCCTTGATCCGGCCGGCTGATTTGGCGGCGATGTCGATCTCAACCGACTCAATACGGCCATTGCCGCTGGCAATTCCCTCATTCTTTTCATTACCACCGTACCGTTGCCATGCGACTACAGCCAAAATGCCAATTGCCATAGACCCCACGATTCTGATCAACCATTTTTTCCGCTGTTCGATCATTGTTCTTCCTCAACCAGCCAAAGCGTGCCTGACGCCTTTCATTTCAACACCACCGAGTTTCCCCGAATCAAATGATGGAGCATATTGCCCATGACCCGAAACCACTATGAAAAGAAGAGACCCACGTCTATTATGACAACAGGCTATTTTGTCTCTCCAAGCTCTTTCTGAATCTTAAGAATAATTTTTGGTAGAAATCCATCCCTTCCTGGTTGTTTTCTGCATCAATCAAGACAGCCAATTTCTCCACATACCGCGTTGCGTCTTGCTCTATCACTATCTTTCACCCCTTTCTATTTTTCATTTTTTGCCAAATACTGCTTGCAAGTGACCTTCTCGGGCTTTCGGTTGTGAACGTGAGTTGAGTCGTTTGATCGAAAGATCTTCCCCCGAAAGAAAGTTTTTGAGGAAAGCTATCCATATTCCCTGGCACGGTCATAGCACTTTCCTTTGCTCTCTATCTATAAATTTCAGGGGTTCTGCCGTATTAGAAATACGGGCAATCTCGGCCATTGAAAATGTTTCTCGGTGCTTCTCGTAAAAGTCAAGCAACGGAAGAAGTTGAGGGCTATACAATTTAGCCAGGTTCTTGTAATAATCCGAAAAAATCCTCTGTTCTAGTCATGACCCTTTTATTATATTATCCCTCAAAGCTGATCACGTGTCCATCTAGAAACGAGAATGGGCCCTGCAAGATTTTTCAATTCACTGGCAAGAAATTCTTCGGGTGCGGCGGCGTAACTTTGATACAGTTTTGGGGCCAACGACAAAAACGATTGGAGATACTCCGGATCAAAGGCTTTTCCTGACTCTTCCGTCATTAGCCTAAGGCTTTCTTCCAAGGAGTAAGGCTGTTTGTAAGGACGCCCGGAGGTCAAGGCGTCAAAAACATCAGCAATAGAGAACAGACGAGCAATAGGCGGAATTGCCTTACCGGCTAAGCCGTTTGGATATCCCGTGCCGAGATAGTGTTCATGATGCCCTTCTACAACCGCCTCAGCCCCGCGCAGAAAAATGCTGTGGCGGAGGATATCAAGGCCTTGCGCAACATGCGTCCGCATAATTCTGGTTTCTTCTTCATCAAGCGGACCCGGCTTAAGCAGAATTTTATCGGGAATTGCGATTTTCCCAATGTCGTGAAGAAAGGCGCCGACAACCAGATCGTGCATCTCGGCCTCAGGAATACGAAGCGTTCCGGCCAAATGAATTGCGTACAAAGTGACCCTGTAATTATGCACGCTGGTGTCGCTGTCCCTTTTTGCTATCAAACTCCCTAGCATGATCAAGGTCTCGCCCCTGGCTCTCATATTGTCCAAAGCTTGTCGTTTCAACGCTTTCTGATGCAGGCGCAAAACAGGATAGAGAAGTATCGTTGTGGCATAAACAAGAAGATAAAAAGCAATAATCATCCCCAGCAAGTCATAATGAACTTGCCCTGAAAGCTGATACGCATAGCGAACCAGCGCATAATGATCAGTAACATCGACTTGCCGCAAATGAGCCTCGGTTAACAACCGCAGGATACCAAGCATAAACGCAAAGTTTGTTCCCACTAGGGTCGCCGCCAGAAATAGCTTTAACCCAAGTCCATCGGCCATAAACAGTTTTCGCAACCATCTATACATTACATTGGGACTGATCGGGTTGGAGGGGGAAATAGGGGAAGAATGAGACCACGATGGCAAATTAGCATCATTCATTTTTTGGAACTCCGTTCTATGACGCTTGGAGCTAGATCGTCCCACACCCTAGTCAACGAACAATTGAGAAACCTACCCTCGCCTGTGTGCCACGATCTAGATTGTAGTCTAACAGGCTTTCTCCGTATCCAGTGAATAGCTGAAAATGCAGAAAACCTCCTGTACGGGCAAAAAAAGCCTTACGTAACGGATAGGAAAGATCCAGCTGGGCACTGCCATACCCGGCGGTACCGCTGCGCAATTGTGTAGCCATCATCCAGCCATCCTCATGTCCATAGCGGAAATTCCAGTCCACATACCCTCGATAGCGCTGGATATCTGGGTTTTCTTCTTTATCCAGATATCCATAAATTTTGGGCGCGAAGATCAACGCGCGTTCATTCATAAATTTGATGCGCCAGACAGGCTGCGCAAAGAGGGTGTTAATGCTGCGAGAACTCACGTCATCCTTACCGTTCGATTCGTGTTCAAAGCCAGTGCGAAGCAGGTCGGGCATCAGACCATTGCCGATGATAGCGCCCTGCCAGAAAAGACTGGGACGATAGGTGCTGTCATGAAAGGGTGCCGAATCTTCCCCAAGATCCCAGAGCGAAGTCTGCGTATAGCCGAAATGCAGACGGGAAAGCAGTGGAACCCACGCCACTAGACGACTGCCAGAATCAAAAATCCGGTATTTAAAACTCAGTTGAAAGCGTGCATTGATGCCGCCGTTGTCGCCCACGGCAAAGTATATGGGCTCATTGACCGACAAGGCAGGTTCGTTTGCAGGGAACAATATGTCACCGACAGCACTAGGCTGCATAACTGGCGATGCTGCTGTCACTAAAGGCGCCGGGGTCTGCTTGATGGGATCAGGAAGGGTGACCAGCAGAGCCAACCGGTTCGATTCGACTCCCGCCAGCTCAACCCGCACCATCCCTGTGAGATAATTCGGCAATACCCCGTAATACGTTCGTCGGGTATCCCCCATAGCGGCCGTCCCTGCAGCGGCAACCTCCACTTCCAGTGTCCTGCCGTCATGCACCACCTTGAGCCTGAGCCTTGTCGGCCAATCAACCTGCGCCGAGGGCTTAACGACATCAAACGCAATCGGCGCGCCTGCAAACGCGGTCTCGTCCTGAGTCACAATTAACCAGGACGGAATTACCGCCCAGGCTAACGGCACAACGGTTAAAAGAACCAACAGTAGCAAAGAACAAATCGCTATCAAGCGATTCAACGATTTCGTCCTCCCTTGCAGCTTCCGTCCTGTCCAACGCCCCATAATATGTCCCAGAGTAAGGCAAAAAGTTGTTTCTACACACTCTCATAGCCGACCCCAGCGCGTCCAAAATTCAGGAAGCGTATGGGGCACAACGCCTGACCAGAACTTGACGTAATGATGACAAGTCTAGATCGCAACAGTTCTTGCCTTGTAACTCCTTAAGATTGTGTAGTGGAATTTTTGAGTTTCAGGGGGATCCGCGCCACATGTCCTCCTTGAAACCGGGCTCCGGCCAGTTCATTGTCACTTGGCATTCGTTCTCCTTGGCCTCCGACGATGGTCGATGCGCCATAAGGTGACCCGCCGCAGACTTCGCTAATCCCCATCTGACCAACAAAGGTATAGGGCAGGCCAACTACCACCATGCCATGGTGCAGTAATGTGATGTGAAAACTGAGAATGGTCGATTCCTGACCACCATGCTGCGTGGCAGAGCTGGTAAACACGCTGCCTGGCTTTCCAACCAGAGCACCCTTTTGCCAAAGACCGCCGCTGGCATCCAAAACTGGCGCATCTGGCCGCACATGTTGCCGAAGCGGGTCGGAGTGCCAAAAATAATTGCATCTGCCTTAACCAAATCATCCATCGTGGCAGTCGGGATATGTTGCATTCCTTTCTGGGTATCAAGTGCTCCCATCTTCTCCATCACTGTCGAGGGAAGGGTCTCCGGAACTTTTTTTATCACCGCCCCGCACCCGGCTACCGCCCGAACACCTTCCGCCACAGCTTCGGCCATCTTGTAAATGTGCCCATACATACTGTAATGAACGATTAACACTTTACACATGTTTTGCTTCTCCTTTTATCAACCTACAGCAGAAATTAGTCTGTGACCTGAATCAGGCCCTAAGCAGAGGAACGAATATATGTCGAAATTCCTGATCGGTGGGCGACAGGCGGCCGGTGATAAAAATTCCTGAATCTTGGCAGCTTTCGTCATGTGTGCAAAATCGTGATGCTTGATTGCCCCTCCTTGACTAATTTTCTCGTCTTTCCCTTGACTGTATTTTTTTGTTATTCGCACTTATAAGGAGCAAACATTATAGAGTTCTTAGTCAGTAGGGTTGCACGTTATCTTTACGATAAAGCGAGAGGTAACTATATTCACCAACTTCAATCTCTCGAGGTTTCACTGAAGTGAACCCGTGAAAACGGAGCGTCTCGTCCAGCTCCGCCGATTTGATACGAATATTGATCGGCAGTCCGAGGTGACCGGATATTTTCTTGAATTCAATCACAGCCAGAACGCCGCTTGGCTTCAAGACTCTCTTAATTTCCTCCAATGCTTTCTGATCGTCGCCCTGCGGCACCAAGTCATGGAATGCTATGACCATGAGGCAAATATCTATTGTGTTGTTACCCAAAGGAAGCGAAAGCGGGCCAGCGACCCTGGGAACGATATTGGTGATACCTTCAGCCACAATTTTATCAATCAACCGATCAATTATCCCCTCCTGCAAATCAAAGGCATATATCCGTCCCTGCTCCCCAATACGGCTGGCCGCAGCCAGGGCATAGTCGCCGCAACCACAGACAGCATCAAGAAAAATTGCGTCCTCCTTGATTTCTAGTTCTCGAAAAAACTTTTCCTGGTCGATTAAATCGAAACGGCTCTTACCAGTGGGAATATTCTTTTGCTTACTCATCCAGACACCTCTTCAGTCCCATGTCATACGTTTCCAGAATTCAATCCTCTCTCTTCTGTCCTCCACTCAATGTTTATGACCTTATGGAGACGCGCTCCATATTGGTGAGCATGAAGGATGCCCTCGTGGCGACAGTATGCATTGAGCGCCAGTCCGCGAGAGCAACCCCTTCCCAAGCACCTTGCAGAGAGCTTCATTGTTAGTTAACCGGTAAAGCTAGGCTAAGACCAACATCTGAAAAATCAGTGTTTGAAAAGCAGGTGAATCAGATTGATCGGCCAGCCCGGCGGTGGTTCCTTGGCCAAAACGTAAAATGCCCCAGCAAGAGAGAGTAATGCTATCGCGATATACAAAGCCAACCTGGATGGTTTCATAACGCCCTCCGGTTAAGTGTTTGGTGCTTCACCTCAGCAGCGGATCACGGAGTTTGTGGCGCAGACGCGATTTCTCCGCCGCCACCCAACACTTTATATAATGTCACCAAGTTCTGTAGCCGCGTTAACCGGGTGGCAATCAACCCCTTTTGGGCATCATAGAGCGAACGCTGGGAATCCAACGCATTCAGATAGCTGTCCACCCCTTTTTCATAGCGAGCTTGAGAGAGACGGTAACTCATGGCGGTGGCATCGGTGAGCGACTGCTGCGCAGCCACCTGGTCGTTGATGGTTCCCCGCTGGGCAAGGGCGTCGGCCACTTCTCGGAAGGCCGTCTGAATCGCCTTCTCATACCGGGCAACAGCGATGTCTCGATCCACCTCCGCCACCTTTAAACTAGCCCATCTGCTGCCGGCATCGAAGATTGGAAGAACTATTTGTGGTGCGAAAGCCCAGGCACCCGATCCGGATTTGAAGAGACCGGATAACTCATCGCTTCCGACTCCAACAGAGCTGACCAGAGTAATGCGTGGAAAAAACGCCGCTCTTGCCGCGCCGATATTGGCGTTGAACCCCTTGAGCTGATTCTCAGCCTGTAGGACATCGGGACGCCGCAGCAGTACCTCGGACGGCAAACCGGGGGAAATATCCTTCATAGCTGTAAGTGTTTCGGATAATGTCTGGGGAAGTAATTCGGCTGGGACCGTCGAGCCGACTACCAAGTTGAGACCGTTTTCGTCTTGAGCCACCAAAGTAACGTAGCGGGCGATATCCACCCGCGCCGCATCCACCCTGGTTTGCGCCTGTCGCAGATCCAACTCTGAAGAGGCGCCCAATTCAAAGCGACGCTGAATTAGTTGGTAGGTGCTCTGCTGGGCCTCCAGAGTATTTTTGGCCAGCGCAAGCAGTTCGCGGTCGGCAGCCAGGGTCAAGTATTGCGTAGCTACCTCTGCGACCAAGCTGATCTGGACAGTACGCCGCGCCTGCTCGGTAGCAAGATACTGTTCTAACGCCTGATCCTTCAGGCTTTGCACGCGACCGAACAAATCAAGTTCGTAAGCGCTGACCCCAACACCTACGTTATATTGATGAACGGTTTCGGCCTGACCTGTGGTCGAGAGGGTCTCAGGGATCCGTTGTTTGCTGCCGGCAGCGGTGGCGTCGATCTGCGGAAACAGCTCGGCACGTTGGATTCGGTACTGAGCCCGTGACCTCTCTATATTGAGAGCGGCGATGCGCAGGTCGCGGTTATTTTCCAGTGCGAGAATAATCAATTTCTGCAATTGCTGATCAAAAAAGAATTCCTGCCAGGGGATATCGGCCACTTCTTTGACGGATTGGTTTTCTCCTCGCTCTTGATATGCCGAGCCGCTTGGCCAGACGGCCGCCGTCGGTGCCTCGGGGCGGACATACCTGGGGGCCATGGTACAGCCCTCCAGGCAAAGCAATGCTGCCAAAGGCAAATACAGGACTACGGTCTTCGATTTCATATCAATGCACCTCTTGAACGTTGGGATCAGCCGAGGACTGTGGTGTCGGTTTTTTTCCTGCAAAGCGTCGAGAAATCAGGACAAAGAAAAACGGGATAAAAATCAAGTCGATGAAAGTAGCCGAAAGCAGCCCGCCGGTGACAGCGGTGCCGATGGCGTTCTGAGCCCCGGCGCCTGCCCCGCGGGTCAAAGCCAGCGGCAGGGTGCCGAAGAAGAAAGCCAGGGAGGTCATGATGACCGGACGCAATCTGATCTTAACCGCTGCCAGAGTGGCCTCAACCAGCTCATGGCCCTGATGCATCTGCTCCTTGATGAATTGAATGATCAGGATGGCGTTTTTGGTGGAAAGCCCCACAGTGGTGAGCAGACCTATCTGAAGATAGACATCGTTGGGCAACCCCCGCATTGTAACTGCCACAACTGCACCCACCAATCCTAACGGAAGCATCAACAAATTAACAAAGGGGACGGTCCAGCTCTCATACAGTGCCGCCACACTAAGAAATACCACCAGGAGTGAAATGGCATACAGGGCGGGAGCCTGTTTGCCCGATTGTTTTTCCTCATAGGAGAGACCGGTCCACTCGTAACCGATCCCCGACGGCAGCCCAGCAGCCATTTTCTCCATTTCGTCCATTGCCTCCCCGGTACTCACGCCAGGGGCTGCCTGCCCCATAATCTCCACGGATGGAATCCCGTTATATCGTTCCAGGCGGGGCGATCCATACTGCCAGTGGGCGGTCGCAAAGGCTGAGAATGGCACCATCTCGCCCCGTTCGTTTCGGACATACCAGCTTTTAATATCCTCCGGTAGCATTCGATACTTGGCGTCGGCCTGGAGATAGACCTTCTTGACCCGACCGTTCTGAATGAAGTCGTTAACGTAGGAACTGCCCCAGGCTGTTGTCAGAATATTATTGATGTCGGCCGGGGGGATCCCCAGGACTCCTGCCCGGACATCATCAATATCGAGCTTGAACTGGGGTGAGTCATCCTGACCGTTCGGGCGCACCGCAATCAGCTTGGGATTTTTCATGGCCAGACCCAACAACTGGTTGCGTGCCTCCATCAGCTTATCGTGTCCCAAGCCGCCACGATCCTGCAACTGAAAGTCAAAACCATTGGCTTGTCCCAACTCCACCACCGCCGGTGGTGAGAAGGCAAAAACCATACCGTCACGAACCTTTGAGAAGGCCTGCATAGCCCGGCCGGCAATGGCCGGGGCCTTCAACTCAGTGGACTTACGCAGATTCCAGTCCTTGAGCTTGACAAAAGCCAGTCCCATGTTCTGCCCTCGACCGGCAAAACTGAATCCGGCCACGGTAATTATGGATTCAACTGCTTTGGACTCCCGCTCCAAAAAATGCTGCTCCATCTGTCGTATCACCTGAATCGTCCGTTCCTCGGTGGCGCCAGCAGGCAGTTGCACCTGGCAAATAATGAATCCCTGGTCCTCGTCCGGCAGGAAGGCGGTAGGAAGCCGCATGAAAAAGAAAACCATAGCCGCCACAATAGAGCCATAGACAACCAGGTAACGTACCGGTTTACCAAAGGAGCGACCGACGATCCCTTCATACTGCTCCCTGCCGCGGTCGAACAACGTATTGAACCAATGGAAAAACCTCCTGAACCAACCCGATTCCCCAGGCTTGTGTCCTTTTTCAACCGGTTTGAGCAGGGTGGCACACAGGGCTGGTGTAAGAATCATAGCTACCAGCACCGACAGAATCATAGAGGAAACGATGGTGATAGAAAACTGGCGGTAGATGACACCTGTAGATCCACCAAAGAAGGCCATAGGCACAAAAACCGCTGCCAGCACTGTGGCGATACCCCAGAGTGCGCCGGTGATCTGGCCCATGGATTTGATGGTCGCCTCCCGTGGCGACAACCCCTCCTCAGACATGATTCGCTCCACGTTCTCTACAACCACAATTGCGTCATCTACGAGTAAACCGATGGCGATAACCAAGGCGAACATGGTCAGCGTGTTTATAGAAAAACCGCTGACCGATAGCACTCCGAAGGTGCCAAGCAAAACGACCGGTACCGCAATGGTGGGTATCAATGTGGCCCTGAAGTTCTGCAGGAAAAGAAACATGATGATAAAAACAAGAAGAACCGCCTCAAACAGGGTCTGAACCACCTCTTCTATAGATATTTTGACAAAAGGAGTGGTGTCGTAGGGATAGACCACCTTCATGCCGGCAGGGAAGTATTTCGACAATTCCTCCAACTTGGCCTTGACGCGATTGCCCGTATCCAGGGCATTGGCGCCGGCTGCCAGACGGATTGCCATACCACCCACCGGCTTCCCGTTGTAGAACGACTGAATATCGTAGTTTTCGGTGCCTATCTTGCTTTCGGCTACATCCTTCAACCTGACAGTAGAGCCATCGCTGTTGGTCCGCAGGATGATTGCATCGAACTGCGCCGGAGTCTGGAGTAAGGTCCGGGCCGTGATAGTGGCGTTGAGTTGTTGTCCCTGCGCAGCAGGGGTTCCGCCGAACTGACCGGCTGAGACCTGAGCGTTCTGGGCCTGTAGCGCCACAATTACATCGTTGGTGGTCAAGTGGAAGTTGTTCAGCTTAACCGGGTTCAGCCATATTCGCATGGCATTCTGGGTGCCGAACACCTGCAATTCTCCTACTCCCTCCACCCTACTGATGATGTCCTGAAGATTGGAGACCATGTAGTCAGTCAAGGTATTACGGTCCATGGAACCATCTTCCGAAACCAACCCGAAGATCAGCAGGAAGTTCTTGGTGGATTTAACCACCGAAACCCCTTGTCGCTGCACGATTTGGGGCAGAAGCGGAGTGGCCAGTTGCAGCTTGTTCTGCACCTGCACCTGGGCGATGTTCGGATCGGTACCGGCTTTGAAGGTCAGATTGATGGCCACCGCTCCGGCTGAATCGCTGGTGGAAGACATATAAATCAGATTATCGATGCCATTCAGCTTCTGTTCGATGACCTGGGTGACGGTATCCTGCACGGTCTGAGCGGAAGCGCCCGGATACACGGCATTGATGGTTATCTGGGGCGGCGCGATGGGCGGATACTGGGAGACCGGCAAAGTCTTGATCGCTAGCAATCCGGCCAGCATGACCATGATGGCGATCACCCAGGCAAAGATAGGGCGATTGATGAAAAACCTAGACATGGAGCGTCTCCTTTACTTTTTAGCTGCTGCTGACGTTGGAATGCCATCTGGGGGTGCATCCGTCTTGCTGCTGAACGGTACGGCTTTGACTGGAGTTCCAGGACGCGCCTTTTGTATTCCTTCCAAGATTACGCGGTCTCCATCCTTCACCCCTTCAGTCACCAGCCAGTTTTCGCCAACCGTTCTGGAAACCTTGATGACACGCGGCTCCACCTTCTCCTCGTCGCCGACCACCATGACCATGGCCTCGCCTTTGGGATTACGGCTCACCCCGCGCTGCGGCACAAGGATCGCCTGTTCACTGACCCCCTCTTGCACGATGCCACGGACAAACATGCCGGGCAGCAACAGTTGCTCCGGGTTGGGGAAAAGCGCCCGCAGAGTAACGGAACCGGTACTCTGGTCGACAGTCACTTCGCTGAATTTCAGGGTTCCCTCTTGCGGATAAGAGCTACCGTCTTCCAGCAGCAGCTTGACTTTTGCCTTGCCGGCATCTTTCCCTGTAATTTCACCATTAGCGAGATTCCGCTTCAGACGGAGCAACTCAGCGCTGGACTGTGTCACATCCACGTAGACTGGATCAAGTTGCTGAATCGTGGCCATCGGAGCCGCTTGACTCGCTGTTACCAATGCACCATCGGTCACGGTCGAGCGGCCGATCCGACCCGATATCGGTGCCTTCACACTGGTGTAATCCAGATTGATGCGAGCGGACTCGACGACCGCCTGATTGGCTGCAACATCTGCTTCGGCCTGTTTGAGCATTGAACTTGCATCATCGTAATCCTGTCGGCTCACGGCATTTATAGCTACCAACTCCCGAAAACGTTCCGCCTTGAGTCGGATCGGGATAAGGTTGGCCTCGGCTCGGGCCAGGGCTGCTTTGGCATTGGCGTGGGCGGCCAGATAGGTTGCGGGATCAATCTGATAAAGCACCTGCCCGGCCTTCACGTCTGCTCCCTCGGTAAACAGCCTTTTCTGGATAATACCCCCCACCTGGGGGCGCACCTCGGCAATCATATAGGGCGATGTCCGGCCTGATAGTTCCATGGTCAAGGTGATTGGCGAACTAGTTATGGCCACGATCCCTACCTCAGGAGGACCGCTGGTTGGCGGTCCTCCTGAGGTATTTTGCTTGCAACCGGTTATCGCGAACGTGCCGATTAAGAGTCCCGTCAAAGCGATCAGTTTGACTTTGTCAGTGGTATCCATCAAATTTACCTCAAAGAAGTTAAGCGACTTCCTAGCTTGATCGCTGGGGCATCAAGCTTATGCCCCAGCACCGGGAAGAAATTTACACCCAAAACCTGGAATGAACATTCACTCCGCAACAAGCAATTAAAAAACCCTGTATCCCCAGCAGCACTTCGTTTCACCTTTTGACACCATCCCAGCAGGCCTGAACGGTCTGCACAAGCAAAGCATCATCAAGTTCGACAAACCCAAGTATATGGTCGCGAGCCACCATCAAAAGAGGACCAAACGCCAGGGCGAAAAGCACGACCACAGGGAGATTCTTCACAATCTGCTGGGCGACTCCCTCCTCAAGAAGCATGCGGAACAAATCGCCATCCCCCCCTTTTCCCAGGATCCGGTCCCGACGAAACGCCACGCCATAGGGCGAGTTAAAATACTGTTCCAAGAAGCGAAACTCCAGAGGGTTAGTAATAAAATATCTGAGTAACTCCGTACTGACCCGGATAAACCTCTCACTGAGTGACATGTGCGACTTATACCCATCCATAAGCCCTCTATGGAATTTGTCGTGGAGTTCCTGGAACAAAACAGTAATAAGCACATCTTTGTTTTCGAAATAACGATAGATGGTCCCCGCCCCCACGCCAGCTTGATCAGCGATGCTGGCGATTGGCGCACCATGAAATCCATGCTCGGCGATCAGTTCCAATGCCGCTTGCAGTATCTCTTGTCGTTTTTCAGAAGTCGCCATACCGGACCACCTATCTTGGGAGTGAACGTTCACTCCCAAGATAGGTGGTTATCCATTTCTTGTCAAATTGTTTTTTACAGACCTATGTAATTCATGAGCTAACCTAGTCTGTTGATTATTGCGTATCTCGGAGGCGAAACACTGGATACCGGAAAGGCTAAAACGAGTAATATGGTCAACCAACTGCTCCACATCTTCGACCAGCGGCTTAAGACCGTTTTGAGAGGGATCCTGTACACTCTTGCGGCGACGGGCATAAAGCAATGGGCCTAAACACTGGAATCGGATACTCATAGAGCAGAGTTGCACCTCTTGCTCGTTTGGCTCTTTGTCCAGTAGTTCACTGACCAGAAGGTCAAAACCGCGAACGATTGGTTCCACCGATTCCCACATGACTTTGGTCAGCAAGCCGGAAGGGTTTGCCGCTTCCTTATAAAAGATGTCAAAAGCATGACTTTTCGGATTGGTGATCCTCTGCATAATTGAAAATATCAAACCGCGCATCCGCACTTCCGCCGGAGCTTCTGCCGGAATTCCGCCATTAAGGGGACAGACATTCGATGACTGAGCGAAAGCGTAACGCCAGCACTCCACATACAAGTCCTCCTTGCTGCCGAAATGATAACTGACCGCGGCGTTATTGACCTTGGCCTTTTTGCAAATCTCGGCGATTGTCGCCTGGCGAAAACCTTTGCTTGCAAAAACCTTGCATGCGGACCCCAACAGGTTTCGACGTGTTTGCTGCCCGTCGCTTCGTTGCCTTCTCATGATTCACCCCCATTCCGAATAAGTTAAATTTACATTTTACTTATTTACAAAGTCGCGTCAATGGAGTCTTGGGCCTGAATTTCAGAAAGAAGACTTGGGACATTCGAAGGAAAGCTAATTTATTATGCTTCCGAGCATAATAAAAATCCAATTGGCAGCGTTACACTCCGAGGGATAACGCTGCCAATCGTCATATTTTTTTCTGGCCTTCCCCCGATGTCCACTAAACCGGAGGAAGGCCATCTCGCCGTTGACGGACTTTTAGTGAAAATAGTAGCGTAAGCTTCCCCGTCGTCTCTCTTCTATCCTGCATACTATCCCTTAGGTGGATAAGGGTCGTTCCCATGGCTGTCCGATCCAGAAATTTTGCCATCCTTATTATGGATGACTAGCTCTGTTTCTTGATTTTTGCTGACCTGCCTTGCAAAATCTATCGCGTCTTGTTTCGTTTCGAGGTGACGTGACGCCCTTTCGCAACCACTCCGCTTCACATCCCAACCGCCCTCTGAATTTGGAACCACATGGTGCTCATCTCTTGCCATTCTCTTGACTCCTCTATAAGTTGTTTATAATAAACAAATGCCCAGGAAAATGGGTAAGCATGATCCATCTGTTTGTCAAAACCAATTCAAGGAGGACTCTAATGAAACCGGCCATCGCGATCAGGATTGTGCTCATGCTCCTCATGCTCCCTTCCCTGGCCCTTGCCCATGGCGGAGGACTCGATGGTTACGGCGGCCACAACAATCGAAAACAGGGAGGATACCACTTCCACAGAGGGCCGCTCGCAGGCAACCATTATACCTCCAAAAGTGAGGCGTTGAATGCGCTCTCCTCGGGCAGCGACAATAAAGCAAACGTGGCGCCAGTGCCTCGCCCCAGAAAGGCGAAAGAAGGCCTGAAAAATGAAAAATAGCTTCTTCGTATTGCTTTTGACCTTCTTGGTTCTCGCATCAGCTTCAGCTCATGCCTGGACTGGCCAGGTCGTCGCCGTCACCGATGGCGACACAATCAAGGTTCGGCAGGATGGCCGCGAGACGAAGATCCGCCTATACGGGGTGGACACCCCTGAGAAAAAACAGGCTTTCGGCCAGAAGGCCAGAGACTTCACCGCTTCCATGGTTGCCGGAAAAATGGTGGATGTAGAGCCGGTTGACCAGGATCGTTATGGTCGGACAGTTGGGCTTGTGACCGTGGCCGGGCGAAGTTTAAATGAAGAATTGGTAAAAAACGGCTTTGCGTGGGTGTACCGCCAATATTGCCATCGCGGGGAGTGTACCGCCTGGATAAAGGAAGAATCGCAAGCCAGAGCAGCGCAAATCGGCCTATGGGTTGATCCGGCTCCTGTGCCGCCGTGGGAGTGGAGACGCATAAAAAAATGACTGGCTATCATTATCTATGGATAGATTATACATCCACAGATAATTTTTATACATAAACAGATAATATTTCGATTTTGACCATGAACCGAGACCGATGTCTGTCGAAAGACATTGGAGGCTAACTCAGCCTGTCGGCCAAAATCAATGTCATTTCAGCAGCACAGAAAACAAAACATGCTTGTGTAGCGTTATACTTCGAAGCGTAACGCTGCCAATCGTAAATTTATTATGCTCCGAAGCATAATAAAAATGAGCCGCCTTTTTTTTCGAATCCTCCTGATTTTTTCCTGGAAATTTAAAAATCCGTACCCTACCTCCCCACTATTAGTATTTTTCACGTATTGATTTTTTGATGCAAAAAGGCCTAACCTTGAAATTGCATAAACGGGACCACCCAAAAATGCAAAAAAGTTTATCAGGCTCATCCCAACCAAGGAGGATATATGCCATTGTTACAAAGATCAGACTTGAAATTTGAATACTCTTGGACGGCAATTACTCCTGATGATCCCAAAGTCACAGGAAAACCAGATAGCACATTGTTAAATCGAGGGGAAGGCTATGAGGTTCTTGCGTTCATAAACAGTTTTGCCGCCACAAATAATTTAAAGCAAAAAGCATCGGGATTAAAAATAGAACGGTTGATACACAAAAATCTGCCTGGCAACATCCGAAGCCATGCCAATGTAAAAAAATGGTTAGTTGATAACTGGAAGAAATACGACTAAAAATTAACCCATCATTTTACCGGACTAATACGATCGGGCACCTTCATCCTTGTAGCTAACTGAACTGGCATTGCACAAATTGCCTAACCTTCGGAGACACCCTCGAATTTTGGCTCTTTTGTACAAGTAACGCACGGAGAACGCAACGTGGTCAATTTCAAAAAACGATTGGCAGGAAAAAAGGCTGAAAAACCAACCGATCCTGTAAAGCTTTACGACACTCTTGATCGCGCTCATGACAAAGGTCCGTTACGGCCTGCTCAACTGTCCGTCCTCACAGAATGGTTTTCTCATCATCAAGCATCCCGCGACACTATTGTGAAATTGCACACGGGCCAAGGAAAAACGTTGATCGGCCTGCTCATGCTCCAATCGAAGCTGAACAATTCAAAAGGTCCTGCACTCTACCTGTGTCCCGACAATTTCCTCATCGCCCAAACATGCGAACAGGCAAAACAGTTCGGCATTTCGACATGCATGGCCGACCCGGACCTCCCTGAAGACTTTTTGAATGGTGAAAAAATTCTTGTCACATCGGTACAAAAGCTATTCAACGGACTTACACGCTTTAAACTTCATCGGCAATCATTCAACGTGGGCACGCTACTGATGGACGACGCTCACGCGTGTGCCGATACGATTCGTGAAGCATGTCGCATTCGTATTCCCAGCACTGAACCAGCTTACGACAGCTTGAAAACCCTCTTTGCCGAAGACCTTGAACAACAAGGCGTTGGGACTTATGCAGATATCTGCAACGGCAAGCGTGACACCCTGCTACCAGTACCCTATTGGGCCTGGGTTCAACGCGAAACTGATATTGCCAGCGTTCTTTCCGCCAATACAGATCGAGCTTCAATCAAGTACGCTTGGCCCTTATTGAAGGACATGCTTGGACTCTGCCAATGCGTAATTTCAGGTGTGGCTATCGAGATCGAACCTTATATCCCTCCCCTTTCTGCATTTGGGAGTTACTGGAAGGCGCCTAACAGAATATTCATGTCTGCTACCGTCACCGATGATGCCTTCCTCGTGAAAGGATTACAACTCGCACCTGAAACAATAACCAAGCCAATCACCTACGCTAAAGAAAGCTGGTCCGGCGAAAAAATGGTTTTGCTGCCCTCACTAATCCATGAGGAACTTGACCGGGATAGAATTGTCAAGGGCTTCGGCCCTTCAAATTCCAAGAGGCAATACGGCCTTGTGGCGCTAGCGCCTAGCTTCTCAAAAACGAAAGATTGGGAAGCGTACGGGGCGGTGGTTGCCGGTAAAGAAACCGTATCTGAAGTCATAGAGGATCTTCGCAAAGGTAACTACGAAAAAACCGTAGTTCTTGCGAATCGGTACGATGGCATTGATCTTCCAGACGACACTTGCCGCATCCTGATTTTTGACAGGAAGCCTTTTTCTGAAAGTCTTATCGATCTTTACCAAGAATCTTGTCGACCAAACAGCGAAGCGACTCTTGTACGTACTATCCGCACAGTCGAACAAGGAATGGGGCGAAGTGTTCGTGGAGAAAAAGATTACTCCGTTGTGGTGATCATCGGCACGGATATCACTCGACTGCTTCGGGACAAGGAATCCCGGAAATATCTATCACCACAAATGTCAGCCCAGATTGAAATCGGACTGGAGCTTGCGGAAATGGCACAACAGGAAATAGAAGAAGGGCAGGAGCCATCCGCAGCGTTTAACGGCTTGATCCGCCAGTGCCTAACTCGCGACGAGGACTGGAAAGCTTTCTACATTGAACAAATGGCGAAAGTCAAACCTGCCGGTGCTAACGAGCGCATTTTGCGAGCATATGCTGCTGAACTCGAAGCGGAGCAGGCATACAGCACTGGTGACTATCCCAGTGCCAGCGAGAAACTCCAAAGCCTTCTCGACAGCGGTGCAGTCCATCCGGAAGATAGAGCATGGTATCTACAGGAAATGGCTCGTTACCACTACCAATCTAACCGAACCGAGTCTGAGCGTTTGCAGATTGCTGCACATAAGGGTAACCGTTTGCTTTTGAGACCAGCCTCGGGTATTACCGTTGCAAAACTAACCGTAGTGAGTCAAGGACGGGTCGATAGAATCGCTGCATGGGTCGGCGAGTTTGAGAACTACAGCCAGCTCGATGTGAATCTCTCCGATATTCTCGGAAGGCTTGTCTTCGGCACTAAGGCAGACCGGTTCGAGCAGGCCCTAGACGAAGTCAGCCGCGCACTAGGGTTTGCTGGAGAGCGGCCGGACAAGGAATGGAAGGAAGGCCCGGACAACCTCTGGGCGCTAGACGATACGCACTACATCGTATGGGAATGTAAAAACGAAGTAACAGTCTCCCGCGCAGAAATCAACAAACGGGAAGCCGAGCAGATGAATCGTTCGAGTGCTTGGTTTGAGAAACACTATCCAGGTTTAAAAGCAAAACGGATAATTATTCATCCCGCGCATGCTGTGTCAAGTGCAGCGGCATTCACCCATGACGTAGAAGTGATGAAAGCAAGTGAACTCAAGCGGTTCGTTAAATCGATAAAGGATTTTTTCAAGTCATTTGAGTCTCTCAACTTCAGAGATATATCTGCGGCACATATCCAAAAACTAATAAATTCACACAAGCTTTCAGTTACAGATATATTGAGTGATTACACAAAGAAGCCCAAGAGCCTGAAACGATAAGTTCAGTTTCCACACGTCAAAAATATGTGAGCAAGCGTTGTAGTGCCGTTCTGCGCCGCTTTTTCTAAGGGGCGCAGGTGCTCCGTATCAAACTCAGCAATCGTTGGAATTGCCTCGGAAGGTCGACGAATACACCGATCATTGCTGTCTTCTACCATCATGAGCTTGATACGCATCTTTTCTTTCGACAGAGAATTACACAATGCGTCTATTGCAGCATTATCCTTACCATTGAGAATCCCCACCATAACCGCAAGAGGCCTATTAATGGCATAATTGCCATCAACGAAACGACACATGCCGTTTTTCCCACGATATTCGGCAAGTGATGAACGCGAAAACTTTTTAAATTCAAAAATCAGTTCCAACCGTTTTTCTGATGCGTTGGAGAAATATGTGATATCTTTTTTGATCCGATCAAGCAACTCACCTTCTTCCGATAAAAGAACATTCTGTGCTTCATTAACCCAAGCCCCGGTTAACCCAGAATCCGCACTAAACAGCACGAGGTAATAACACAGCTTTTCCGTAAGTTTTGGCTCATCCTCTGCATATCGAACCTTGATGGGCTGTGCTTGCGCGATCCGATTCCACGTTGTTACTAGAAACAGTGCGGCGCTTTTTGTTTCTTCGGCCGGAAACAACTCTTCCCAAGAATACCGCTGGCTCACCGGTTCGCCTCCACTTCTGGCTTGGTCAAAAGTACGTGGCGGACTATACGCTCCGCATCGCGATATGCCTCGGAGCTCAACCAAAAACGAGTGATAAGCGGCTTTACCAAATATATCGTATTCCCCGTGCGAATCACCACATCCGTGGCCAGATACAGATTGTTCTGAATTTCTAGCGGTAGCAACTGTTGTTCCGTTAAGTGCTGCAATAGATGATTGACTGCTTGATCATTTGCAGTCGCGTGAATAATTCCAGAATCACCTTTTTGTTTTTTCATCGCAGGGTCCACCCGCACCACACCTAAAGGCCCACAAATCTTACTTGAATTAACGCTGATCGCCACTGTGACGTCGCCAAGACCGCCTCTGGCTTTCCGCCATGCATGGATTTCGGCGTGGAGCGCTTGGGCGTATTCATTGAGATGGGATCGATTCGGCCTTTTTTGCAATGGGGTCTCCAAGCCCACTATCGAACTGGGTTGAAGATTCGGGGCAATCTTGCCTGCGGCCTCGCGCACTCGCGCCTGTTGCGTGGAATTCAGATTGAAGTATTCAAAAATTAATGGCTCTAATATACGGGAATCATATTGCCGAAGAAAAAAATTATTGCATTCATCAAGCGTGCGCATGTGTTCTGCAACTTCACCGACGATGCTCCAGGCACGAGTAGGATTGGCATGCCGATCAGGATGAATGAACGGTAGTTGCCTAATATCACCGAGAGTGACGCGCTCCCGCTCAAAATTGATCTGATAGGCTGTAAGGAGTAGCACATACTGTGCGAGACTCGAATGCAAGTAAGCTGCCACGAACTGCAAAAGGGCCTCATCCTTTTTCGGGCCAGCAATAACACCGATACTGCTACTGAAAGAAAAAGCCCTCCTAGAAAACGCCGCCCGAATGCTCCGGTGGCTTGTAATCCCGTCTGTAAAAACGATCTTCGGCCCTTCAAAAATCTCCAAAAGGTCCTCGGGTAAGCGAGCGACTGTCTCGATATTGTCAGGAAAAGCCGACAGTAACCGTTGATCGAACACAGGTCCATCGACGACAAAACGCTTGGCATCGAGGTATGGCAGTTCTTGTAGCGGATGGGATGAGACAGGATCAAGAATGGATTTGTCGTGCTTATGGAAACCCTTGCGCGTGAGCCACGATTCGTTACTGTCAATAAAATTGCCAAGTGTGCCCTGTAAACGGAGGCTGGCAATGGTAGAAACATCGCGCCCCGTTCCCCAGAAAAGCGTTGTCAGCAGTTCGTTGTTCTGGCGGACGGTCCAGGTTGATAAAAAATGTCGATCAGAGCCGTGGAGGGTAAGACGACCGAACGCGAAGCTGATATCAGCCTTCGGCACCCAATACTCAAAAGTTTCCGTCCTTGGAATTTTCCCAAGCAAAGGTTCGGGCCGAGGCGTAGCGATCGCTACGACACAAGGTTGTTTTGCTGTACTAAACAGCAGTTTCCGCAGATCTCCGAAATTAATGAGTGTTTCAAGCTGGTAGTTATCCAGCCAAGTCTTGAAAAAAGCAGCGCTGGTCGGAGCTGCCACAACACTGGCAGGCAAAATCAAACATACGCGGCCGCCTTGTGCGAGACTATCACGCGCCCGCAGCATAAACGCACTTGCCATTTGTCGGCGAGGAATCTGGATGCCTTTATCCTTGGCCCATTGGTCGCTGCTGAGAAATTCGCCTTTTTTAGGCTCAACCCATGGTGGATTTGACAGGAAAATCGTGAATCTTCCTGCGCAAGCATGGGGATTCTTTTCAGAAAAGAAATCACCGACATCTGGTCCTCCCGAAATATTCTTCTCGCGCAAGGACGGCAGTTTGACATTTTCATTATCTTGTAGTTCTGCAATATCCGCCGGTTGCAACCCTTCCAGGATCGACAAATAAAGACTGAAAGCGGTGACGCGACAGGCCGAAACATTAATATCAGAGCCAAAGATATGCTCTTCCAAGAGTTTGCGACGGTCCCGAAACGGAAGGGGATGCTTATTTTGAGCCTCGGCGTAGGCAAGCATCCTACGATATGCCGTTGTCAGAAGAATTCCAGACCCGCATGCGCCATCATAGATACGTTCCCCGAGAATATCTGGAGAGCCAGCAAACGCTTGGTCGACGACCAGATTTGCAAGATGGCGGGGGGTGTAATAAGCACCGACATCCCGCTTTTCTTCCGACAAAAAAGTCTCATAAATACCGGAGATGAGCTCAACTGGAATATAGCGAAAATCGTAATGCCATAGACTCCGCTGACCCGACTCTAAATCCATACGACTTAGAAATTCATTCAGCCGAACGAGTGCCTCGTCGGGAAGCGTCTTCCACAACACCGAACCTTTAGTCCCCGGCTCGAGAAAGTCACCGTTAAAATCTCGTTTAAGCTGCGAGAACAACCGTGCGATACCGGGACGATCTCTCGCAGCCACCAGATCTTTGAGACAACCAAGCACATGTTTGGTGCGATATGTTTCTCCGATGATTTCCCGGTGCTCAAGGTAGGAGACGAACAAAACCTGCGCCACAAGGTATTGGGCATCCACCTTTTTGAGGCCATATCTCTCAAGATCCAGAACAATAAGAGAGAGATTGCGCAACAAGACACAATCCACGCGGGATTCAGCCGTAAACCAGTCGGGGTGACGACGAAATGCACCACCTGATTGAACATCGCGGAGGGAATAAGGACCTGCCTCATGAGCCTGCCCCCGTAAAAGTTCTTCGCCAACAAAGTCGCGCCGATTGACTGGCACAGCCAAGGCATCGCCTTCGCGCACCACCAGGACGATGGAAATTAAATTTTGATTCCAGATTTTCTCCCGGATGCGATCAAGTGCATCCGGATCCTGCGCGAAACGACCATCATCCTCAATGAAACAGATCGTAGGAACCCCATCCACATCGAAAACTGCGGCTGCATGAATGATCCCTGTAGAACCAAAGAGCTCTTCGATCTCACCGCGATAAGCATGAGTAGCTGGCACAGGAGTGCCACGATGATAAAGGCCTTCCGGGGAGCCAGAGTACCCCAGAGCGTTGAGCCAGTCTGTTGTTGTTGAGTGGGTCACAGGAACACACCTTTCTCTTCTGTTGACTTTTGTTAAACATTATCATAATAATTGACAAAATCAATATATTTATTGTAATCATGACGAGCAATATACTCGTCATGATTAGCACGGACACCCAATATGACCACCAACATAACTAAAAGCCGGCGAGTCGATCAGCCAGCCAAATCTGACTGGCCGGCATCGCTGAGTTACGCCCAACAACAACGACTACGTTTTTTTGAAGCTCGGCTGTTATGGGAGGGACAAGTCAATCGGCAGGATGTGTGCGCCCAATTCAGAGTAACCCCGAACCACTTCACCCGCGAAGTGCGGGACTACCAGCATTATTTCCCCGACAATATCTGGTACGATATTTCTAGGCGCACATACCGACCCCGCAAAAAATTCCAAGCGAGATTCTCCACCGGACGCCCAGAGGAATATCTCGCACTTCTCAAACTCTATACGCACAACCCTTCGCCGATTATTATGACCGAGATGGGCTCGCCTGTGGCGTGCGAGGTGCTGGGAGAACCGCAAGGCCAAGTGGGCCGCGAGGTATTACAGGAAATACTTGCAGCCATTCACGGGCAGTGTGGGTGCCAAATCAAATATCAATCGTTTTCTGCTCCAAGTGTCACAACACGCACTGTCTGGCCGCACGCCTTGGCGTGGGCAGGCTACCGCTGGCACGTGCGCGCCTACGACGCTAAACGGAAGGCATACGTTGATCTTGTTCTTGTGCGGATTAGTTCTGCTTCCTCTGGCGATATTCCACTACCCGATGATGCTGGCGAAGATGCAGATTGGCTGGAAACTGAAATGATCGAAATCGTCCCGAATCCCGATCTCTCGATATCCCAACAAGGGGTTATTGCCAAAGAATATGGTATGAAAAAAAGACCAAATGGATATGTGTGGCCCGTGACCTTGCGGCGTTGCCTAATTCCTTATTTCCTCTATCGCTACAGACTTGATGAGGATAGGAGAGAACAAACTACTCGACGCGCTTTTTCCACTCAGCGAATCGTCGTTAGAGATCAATCAATTATCGCGAAGTATATATTCCCTGCCGACTAGTTACTCTTCGTCAAAGCCAGCGAATAAACTTCCGCATACCAAAACGGCACATCCCTCATATCTCTTGCCAGCTCAGTTTTTCCAATCCCGTTCTCCACACAAAAAGCTATAACCTCTGACGGATATGCTTGAAATAGTCGCCCTAACCCGGCATAAGCAAAATACTGTGCTTCTATCGGCGCCTTGTCCCAACATTTCATCACATCACCAATAAAAGGGTTCCCCTCGGCCCCAAAAAACCCGATATCCCTTCCCCAAACGCAAACCACCTTCCAAAAGTGGCGCAACACCCTAAAAAAAAGAAACGAGTATACTGGCACCCCATCCAGCATGACGTAACCAGAGTCAACGATCCCATAAAGCCACCGGATAGCCTCCATTCCCTCTCCTCGAGCTGGCAACCTTTTGAAGGAATTGCACCGCCTCAAGTCGTACCCGCATCTGCTACATCTCGAAGAATGTCCCTGCCTACATCCCTTGTAAAGACTTACCGGCGCACCGCAACGACCACATTCATCGAGCAGAAAACATTCATGCGTCAGGCAGACAGTTGAGAATGACAGCCGCCATTTCTTCCTGAAATACGGTCCCCTATCTTCCCGCAAGCAGTACGGGCAAAACCGCAGACCATGGCTCTTTGGATATCGCCCTCGCATCCGCAAAGGCAGGACAAAGGGTGTTCCCCCGCTTTTCGCGTACAAACGCTCAAACAGCATGCTTTCATAGCTCCGCAGGGTCATACCATGGAGTTCTTCCACCGAAAGGGCACTCTTACGGGACAAGTTCTCCAGAAGAGGCCTGTCCGCATGAAGATCCAGGTCTGAGGCCCAAAGCTTGTTTCTGGTTTCGGGGAGATAAAGATTGGTAAAGGTGGTAGGCATCGTCCGGTGCGCAAGAGCAACCCGAATGAGCCAGGAACTGAGCAATTCATCGTCTTGAGGCCGGACTTTGATCGGAAACACGGCCTCGGCGTATTTCCTCTGCCGGATTTTGTAGACGATCCTAGACAACTTCCAATTCGGCCAGCGTCCTCCGCTGGGAAGGAAGGATGAACTCGCAGGCCTTGATCTCCTTCATGGTTATTCGTTCCGAACCGTTCTTGATGGCCATTACCGCGGCTTCGGAGACAACACTGACGATTTCCCCTATCTGTCCCTCGGAAAGCCGATGGATCTCAGGCGCAAGCTCCTTGGATGCAAGGTTGGACGGCCTTTTGAGCGGCAACGTCTGCTCGATGCTGGCCAACATTTGGGCATACTCCATATCCAGCTTCCACAGGGGCAGGCGGATCGGCTTGAACCTGCTGCTGATCTGCATGTCGGTGCTGGTGGCCACGAGAGCATCCTTGGTCCCGACAAGCACGATCGGGATCATCATCTTGTTCCCAAGATTCTTCAGGGCGTTCATGAAAGCGCGCTGCTTGATCATAGACCCGCTAAGTACGTTGTGGATCTCATCGACGATGAGTATCCGGGTTCCGATCTTCTCAAAGTAGTATTTGATGTCGTCCAGTTTCTGAGACGGCGCATCCCTGTGGCGGAACGGCACCATCAGGACGGAGAATATTTCATCATAGAATCTTCGCTCATCCGGAACAGGGGGCGCCTGGACATAGACCACCGGATATGCGTCCCCTAGAAGGCCATCGGTGGGAGGATGGTTGCGGCAGAACGTCTTGACGACGCTCGTTTTCCCATTATTGCTGTCCCCGACGACAAGCAAATTGGGCATTCTCGACCTATTGGGCGCCCTCATGAGCGCATCCATCTTTTCGAGGATCTGATTGGCTCGCGGATAGGGAATCCACTTGTCGCTTTCGATATACTCAATCCTCTCCCTATCGCTTTTTCCGACGATCCCCCGCGCCTCAGGGAGAAGGTTGTCGAGATGAGTTTTATCAGTAGTCTTCATATTTCCTCTTTTGGTCCCGCAAGACCTCGATTCCCTGGAACGGTTTGACGTTGGCAAACAGCTCGTCCAATTTGGCATCCATAGACTCGGCCACGGCCCCGCGCGAGACCTTCCCCTCTTTTTTGAGGGTTTCGGCATGGTCTCTTTCATCTGTCAGGCTTGCCTTTCGCTGCTTCTTGGCCTCACCGCCGCGCCTGGCCAGTTTGGTCTTGGCCGCCGCCTCCAATTCAAGTTTTTTCAAGTTCTCATGGGCCTGAAATATCTGATGCTCGTTTGGCTTCCCCAACCCTTTATCACGGAGATTGCGGCGCACTTCACGCAGCTCCCAAATCGACATGGGCGGATAGCCGAGGTTCCTGTAAGGAATCGTGTAATACTGACGCAACCCGGGATCATAAAAATAAACTCTGCTGATATCCCGTGGGTCCTGCCGGAAGGTGAATTTGTCCTTGCTCGTTTTTTGGCCAGACTGGCTTATATACCTCCTGAGCACGTCGTGGAAATAGTGTATGCCATCACTGACCACGCCCTCTCTGTTGATCCTTCTGCGAAAGGAGGGAAGCAAGGAGACCCGGAGGCGTTCCTCGTCGTCAACGACTGAAGGGAGTCCGATCCCGGGTACGGACTCGGTTCCCAGGATCATTTCTTCATATTTCTTGCGGGGGGACATCCCCAAGGTGGAATGATCCTTGTTGTGATAGACGTCGACCAGATAATGCACAATCCATTTCTCCAGTTCGGCGAACGTGAACACTGCCTCCTTGTCGGAGTTGTAATCGCCCCGGGCCGTAACATTGGAAAAAGTTGTGCCGGGCAGATTGTGGATCGCATTGTTGAGGTTCCCGACCAGTCGCTCTATGTGGCCGCCGAATTGAGGACGAGCCACAGGCCTCCAGGCAATCTCGATCCCGTACTCCTCGCAGAAGGCTTTGATATCCTCCCCCCGGAATTCACCAGCGTTGTCGGCGAAAATCGCCTTCGGGAGCCCGAATATCTCCCAGGCTCCATCGACACCCAGCCTTTTCAGGAGTGGGTCTTTTGGAAGTATACCCATCGCCAGGGCCTGGCCGACGGCAAAGAACCCCGGACGGTCCAAGGAGAGGTAGAACCCGTAAACGAATCGAGAAGACACATCCATGGCAAGAGTAATATATGGACGCCCTATCGGCTTCCTGTGAACTTCATCGACCAGCATGATATCTAGAATGGTGTGGTCGATCTGGATGGCGTCAAGGGGGTATTTCCCGTCGGGGAACGTCCCCTCCACGCTACTGAAAATCCTTGAGCTTTTCCTGCTGCCCTCACGCCGCTTGACGACTTCTTTATCGGGCAGCGCAGTGATCCTGTTCCTGATAGTATTTGCGTGGGGAACCCGAACGCCTGCCGACTTGCAGCGCATGGCAACTTCGCGACATATCTCAGTGCCATCTTTGCGTTGTCTCGTCAGGTAACAGTCCTCGATAACCTTCTGCACGATGGCTTCCGCCGCAGGATCGAGCCGTGACTTCCCCTTCCCGCCTCGCAGGTCGAAGGAGGGAGATAGGGCACTCAATTGCTGGGTCGCAAGGTAGCGTTTGATCCAGCGATAGATGGTCGAGGCGCCCACCCTATATACCGAGGCTCTTTGCTCCACCTGCTTCCTGGTACGCCCTTCTCCGAGTACCGGGGCGATTATCTCGAAGCGCTTCCTGGCCACAGCCAGATTCTCATCCGACATTTCATCGGGCGGAGGCAGCGACGTCCCGTCACCGTTTTTCAGTATCTCCCCCAAGTCCGCCACTGCGACAATCTTGACTTCGCCCGTGCCGACATTCTTGATCGTCACGCTCTGCAAATCATACGGCCCCATAATTTCATAGGGCTCACCGCCGACCATAAGTCTGCCGCCTTTTTTCAAATCATGGACGCCCATCCACCACCTTCAGAATTGTAGAGTTGTCTATGGGCCGCTCGACATCCGACAACGCGAGGCGGCCCTTGAAACAGAGATGCCAGACTACAGGCACAAGGACTGGCTGTTCGGCTCTGTCCTTCGCGCAGTGCTGCAGCAGATCGACCAGGCTGATCCCGCCGACGCCCTGAACCGCCCGAATAATCTTCTCCGCGTGGAGGCCGAAGTCCGTGGGCTGGCGGTTGAAGCCGTAGATGAATTTGCAGTTATCAAGAAAATTGCCGCGGATATCCTCATCGGTCATGACTTTGAACGCCAAGCCGTTTTCTTCCGCATACGACTTGGCCAGGTCGAACCTGGGGAGCAAGTCTTCCTTGTTTTCTTCCAGGTCCTTTCGGTATTTGACTTCAACGATGGTTTGGAGAGGACTACGATGGCGATAGGTGATCAAACAGTCCGGAGTGTATTTAAGCTTTTTCCCGGCCAGTTTCCCTTCCAGGACGAGGGGCTGTTCTTCATATGTGGCAACGGCAGGGTCGAATTCGAGCAGGAGGAAGAAATCCCTTTCCAGCCGAGATTCAAAGGCAACGCTCCGGCCGTTCTTCACGCTCGGGAAAAAACCGGTAACGGACCTGAAGTTTTTTGGTATCTTTCGGACAGGCATACACTTTTCCTCAATAGTAAATTTGTCTCACTATTTCGTATTAAATGCAAGCCTGTCCCACTATCTTTTATCACAATCCCATATTTCTTTGTGCATACGCTCAAAGAATGCTAAAAATAGTCAGGTAAGTTGAATTGCGATCACTGCTGGATTTCCAAGGGATAAATCATCCATTATGACAGTCTCGGCAACTTATGGAATTGACAATGGTTTTCCCTTTGTGTATGCGGTTTCTCAATGGCGTGATATCTGTCTTAAATCCGACCCATAGGCGGTAAACCCAACGAGAGGGGAAAAAGAACTGCCAAGATGAGCCAGTCCAAAAAATCGGCGTTTTTGGCCGGGTCATTAAAAATTTCAACCTTCATTTCTTCAAAGTGCTTCATTTCCATGATTCTCTCTCCTTTGGATTCTTGACTATTTTTTGGGCGGAACACTGGTTGCTGTCCGGTATTGGGCATCAATCTGGCCACCATTGGCTTTCACGAGTTCAGTCAGTATGCCGGCAAGAAGCATCTCCTGTCGCTCCTGCCGCAATTCCTGCCGGTGCTGCATTTCGATCAGCCGGGCCAGCATGAAGGCGGTTTCCCTATTTACGGCAGCTGGCGAAGCGGCCAGCATCTGGGAATACCATTCAGGATTGTTGGCCCGCCGATCCACTTCCGCTTGCTGAAGCAAGAAGTAACTTGCCTGGCCGGATTTGATTGCATCATCAACAGCCTTCGGCACAGTTACCCCTCCCATCTTTGCCCAGATGTTACGGATGTGATCTGCCAGCGGTACTCCATCAGCTTCAGCCGGCGCCCGCCAGGCCATGGCTTCGGCGAAGGCCGAAGCGGCGAGACCAAGCTTTGCCTGCTCTGAAAGCCGCATTGCTTCATAAGCCCGGCCTTGATCGGTGTTCTCCAGGTTGCCAGGTAAAACCGGCCGAGGTTGCGGTTGCACGACGTTGCTAGAATACGCCCTTGCCGCCTCTGTCTGTTGTTGATTGAATACATAGCTCTGGTTGCCCGGCAGGCCGGCGCCATGCGTAACAGATCGCGGATCAATGTCAGCATCCTGCATGGCCGACACGGCGGAACAGCGTTTCTGTTCCACATCAACGGGGCTGCAATACTTTTCCCGGTGCCGGGAGTACGTCGTATAAGTGGCCGAGACCGGGGAACTGGTATTCAGCCCCCGCCAGCGAAATCCGGCATGCTCAATTGCAGCTGTCCTTGACGCGCTTCTGGCGACTGCTCCGGCCATCGAGGCGGTGGACACCGAATCACAGGGATTTGGCGGCAGGATCCCGTAATCTTGTCGTGCCCGGGCAGCGCTCTCTGCCCCGGCCAGAGCTACCCGCTTTTTGTCACGATTGTCTGCCACGTCGCCGGCAACCCGGGTGGCCTCACCTTTGACGGCATCGGCGCTGGTGGCAATGGCTTCTTTTAGACTCCTTTGGGAATTTTCTATTGCCCCCACAATATTCCCTGCGGCTGCGTTGATCGCGGCCACTTCTCCACAACACCCGGCCATGGCGCCATTCGCAGGGGCCAGCACGGCAAGCAACGCCAAGTATGCCGCATATTTTTTCGTATTTTTCATTTCGCGGGCCTCGTGAAGGTAAACATTTTTTCCTTGGGACTCGCCGCCCGGCAGGCCGGATCCGTCCCCCCATAAACGACGCATTTGCAGTTGCAGGTTTGCGAGGTTTCTTTCTTAAAGAATGTCCAAACCTCCGTCGGTCCCGTTTCGGGGAAACACTCACATTCGCAACTTTCTTCCCAGCCGCCGGGGCCGGTGATCACCAGGTTCATTTTTTCCTTTTTCGCTTCCTCGGCAGCCTGCGCCTGCCATGCCAACCCCAAAATCGCCATTGTCACTACTAAACAGATTGTCTTTTTCATTTAAAGATCCCCTTAATGTAGCCTGGTATTTCGCTGATTGAATCCTGAATGGCCCCGCCTGATGACTTTTTCACGGTCACGTCCGCAGCCGGCGTGCTGACCGTGTTGGGCTGGTAGACCCCAAGCTGATTTGATCCCGGCAAGCCGACCTGCGCTCCGCCGATGTTGCCCGGCAGCATAACGCCTTGCCGCATGTTTCCTGCCGCCTGGTTGTAGACCGAATCGATCGACGTGCAGGCCGCCTGAGAAACACGGTCCAGGGCTTGCTTTGCCAGATCGCTAACGGATGGGATGCCCAACATACCGGCGACCTTCACGTCCTTGTACTTTTCCAGGCAATTGGAGCTTGAGGCATTTGCCGCGCCTGGCCTGCCCGGCTGTCCCGTGGTGGTTCCGCCACCCTCCAAGGTTGCCGCCGAAGCCTCGGAAAATTCTTTAATTTCCCTGTCCCGTGCATTTTGCGCCATCTGCTGAGCCCGGGCCATCAGGTCAGGTCTGACCGATTCGCAGTCGGCAGCCAGGGCCAGCGTCGGGGAACTGCCGAGAAGAACTATCATTGCGGAAATTTTGATGATTTTTTTCATGCTGCCAACCCCTCCTCTTTTGCGCGTGCGAACTCCAACTCCGCTTTCGCCACCAGGTATTTGCGGGTAAAGACAGCCACCAAGCAAGCCGCCAGTAGCGAAATTACCGGACCAGGCCCGCCAGGGCGCATCCAGCCGAAGGAAAAAAGCAAGCAGCTGAAGACCATCGAAAACTGGTAAAAGTTTTTTCTCCCCAGAAGCGAAACTAGGGGCAAGCCCAGAAACTCAGATTTCGGATCGAGTAGATCCAACTGCTTGGCCCTTTTCCAGCCACGCCAACCAGCCCAGCTCAGAGCCACCCCTCCCACCATCCAGAAAAAATAGTAGATAGGGCTTGCCTCGCGGCCAGACACAACTCTGATAAGGAAATTGAGGCCCGCCGAAGCGGCGATAATGTACCCACTCATTACCGCCGGCCAGGCAAAGAAGCAGAGATTTTCCTTGAATTTTGACTTTTCCATTTTTCCCTCCATTCTGTTCGCAGAATTTGTGTGGTTCCCCTCCCCCCGTGAGGGGGGAGGGGCTTGTACGCCACAGGGTATCTTTTCCCGGCGGGAGAGTTCCGGAAAAAGAAAATGGTGGTAGATGTGCGTCGGCCCACCCATAAATTCTGCGTCATTCAGGCCAGCCAGGAAGTTTGCTACTTCTTCAAACCCTGCCCGAAAAAACTTTTTTTGGACGCATTCGTCTGTTTCAACTTCGGGAATCAGACTAATTCTCACCCCATTTTTGCAGGGGCGAACATCCAACTTTTCCACGTTTGCACCCCAAAACGGAGAGCAGTATGCCCGCGCGAGGCAGATCCATTCATTGTCAGCCGCCGCCTGCCCCATGTGTCCCCGCCAATTGCCGCCACACTCCTCCCTTCCGTCGTAATTTCCTTTTTCCTCAATTTTTTCCATCCATTCCTGCTTCATGATTTTCTCCTTTTTTGTTTTTTTGTGGTTCTTCCCCTATGGAAAAACATCTTTTCACCCCCTTCCCTCACCCCTAAGGGGGAGGGGGTGAAAAGATACAGATCCCGGCTTAGCCGGCTTCCGCTGCAGTTCACAGGCTGCCAGATCGGTACTGACTTGCTTCCGGCAGGGCGAGGGAGCAGTGGGCGTGACAGGCAAAGCCTGGCGCGACCTCTGCCGCCCTGTCCGGCCACTGCTCCAAAATCCCGGAGGGGTCGGGGGGCCAGGGGGCGGGGAGGGCCTGACCTCCCCGGCTCCCCCTGCGTGTTATTGGGATTAAGTGGGCCGAGGCGCAGAGTTTTCTTTCTTGGCCCTGCCTGCCGCCCGGCGCTCTTCTGCCTCTTTGAGCCGTTCTTCTTCGGCTCGGGCCTCTTCCTGGACCCGACGCTCTTCTGCCTCTCTTTCCTGCCTCTCCCGCTCTTGCTGCTCGGCCAAGGCCTTTTCTTTTGCCTTCTGCTCTTGCTGGCGCACCTCTGGATCTGCCCGGCGGATCTGATTGTCGGTGTTTCTGTCAAGCTGCTGGTGCTCCATCTTCTCCTGCCGCTCGGCCTTCTCTGCAAATGCCTCTATTTCAGAGGGGGTGACTTTCAGGGCCTTGATCTCTTGCTCGATCTCCTCCAGCCGATGAGCCTCTTTTCCGCCCAACTCCTTGAGCCTTGCGATATCCTGACCGAGCTTTTCCCGCTGACCGAATTGCCAAAAAGCGAGCATTTCCTGCTGCTTCTCAGTCTCCGCCACCTGCCGTTTGAAAGACGCAAGCCGGTTCAGGGCTTGTTTTTTCTCTTTGGCCAGCTCCGCTCGCCGCTCCCCGTGTTTTTCCTTCAGGCATCTTGCGTGGCAAGCCTCCGGATCCAGCCTCCAGCCCCACTGCTGATTTATTTCCTTATGCATCTCCTTGCGGTGCTCGTTGTATAGATCACGGAGTTGCTCACGCACCTGAGTGCGGATCGCCTCAGGGGCAAGGTCATGCAGCTTGTACCCCACATCCGTATGGGCAATCGCGCCGAACTGTACCGGGGTCAGGGAGCGTTTCCGTGCGATTTTCTCTATCCATTCCCTTGCCTTGTCTTCTGGGGTTTGCTCGACAGGCATTATATGCTTTGGTGTCACCTCTTGATTTTCGGTAGATATCATTTTTTGCTCCTCACGAGGCCGGGAAGCAGCAGATGAAGCAAAGACGTCGATGCCCTCTGTGCCGGCTTCTGCTGATGCTGCTGCAGGTGCTTCCAGAGTGCCCTGCCCATTCCTGCAAACTCCTGCTCCAGGGTCGCAATTTGCTGATTCTGGTTCAGGATCTGCTGTTCCAGCGCCTTGATCTGCTGAGGCAAGCGGAACAGTGGTTTCAACATTGCCGCTGTCTCCTGCGTCACCTGCTGCAGCTGTGCCCGCATCAGCCGCAAGATCTCTTCCCCCTGCTCCACCGTCAGGAGCTGGGGAGAGGGCGGCGTTTCCTGCTGCCAGTGGTTCTGAGGTTCGATCTCCTCCTCCATTTTCTGAATCATGCTCATGTGCTGTTTCCTCCTTTTTGGATGGCACCGTGTAACCGGGTTGTATTTGATTTTGAGGGGAGGCAGCCGGGCCGATCGAATCCGGCATGCCCGGCATGCCATGTTTTTCTCGCCAGGACTGAAGCTCGACTAGGTCCTCGGCAGATGGCTGATACCCCTGGATATCCAAGCCCATCTTGGATCCGGCCAGCCAGGCCTTGCGGCAAAACTCCTCCTCGCCCTGGATTTTCAGGGATTGACCGAAGGTCTCCGAGGCGGTGAGCAGCGCCGCTCGTATGGCCAAATCCTGCCTGGCCAGGACGTGGATTTGCTGGCCTTCCATCCGGAACGCCACTCGCTCTGGGTTCCGGCGGTGCGCCCAGGATCCGTTTTCCAACTGGACAAAATATCGATCTCGTTCTTTCCAGGGGTCGATTTGCCCACGCGCTCGGTAGATTTCAGGCGCCTCTGTCGGTGCCGGCCCCGCCGAGGAGAATGAGCCAGCCACTTCGGAGGCTACGGCCTTCTCACGTAGCCGGGCAACCAGCTCGGCGTCTTTCGTTGCATCAAAATGCACATCCTCCGCAATCCTCTGCCATTTGTATGCTTTGCCGAGGCTGCTGCCTGAGAAGGCATCACCGCCGGCGAGCCGGAAAGAGATACCGCCGACCTGGCCGGATTTGCCGGCTGGCAGCACCTCGATGCCACTTTTTTGGCATCGGGAAACGAAGGTGGCAAAATCCGGGCAGTCCTTCCGGACGGTCCCTATTTTTTTCTGCAAAATGAGGCGATCCGGCACCTTGCCGGTGCGCCGGTACTGGCCAAGCTCGCCTTTGCTGAGACTTTTTTTCTCGCCGCCTTCGGCGCCGGCGGTGAGTTTGAGATTGTGCTCCTTTTCCAGCTCCTGGCAGATCCGGATGGATTGGCGGATGCCGTACTGGTCGTGCCAGACCTTCCCGTCCAGGGCTATGCGGGAGACAATCAAGTGGATATGGTCATGCTCCTGGTCGGTGTGGCGGCAGCAAAACCACTGGTGCCGATCTGGATCCAAGCCCATGCGGGAGAGATAGTCCCGGCTGACTTCCGCCCATTTTGCGTCGCTTAGTTTTTCCCCTGGCGGCAAGGACAAGCTCACATGGTAGACCGGATTTTTGATCTCCGGGCGCAGCCTCCGCGAGGCGGAAAACTGGCGGGCCAGGTCGCGGGGGTCAGTACCCAGGACATTCCCGGCCCCCTCGACCGGGACAGCTCGGCCCGGGTGATTTTCCTCGCCGGGCCCCAGCACGTATTCCAGTGCCCCCCGGAACCCATTCCCTTTTGTTATTTTGCCTTTCACGTCCTCCTCCTATGGATGAAGTATGTGATTTTGTGTCCTCAAATCTCACCACCATCCCCGTCCAGGGCATTTGCAGAGGCAATATGTGATTCGGTGTCCTCTAAGGGAGGAAAAAAACCCTCTCCGAGGAGCTGCCCCCGCAGGCGACCCAGCGCTTCCCGGATTTCGAGGATATCCGGCGTAACGCCCCCCTCAACGCCCGCCTCCACCAGGTGTAGGTGATGGGCAATTTGGTTGAGGTTCGCCGCCGTTCGGGCCAGGGAAACCCAAGCCTCATGGTTGATTGTGGGGATCGAGTGGATTTTTCGGCCCAGGGCCTGCTGCCGGATGTAATCCGGGATCCCGCCTTCGACGAGCCCGCCCTCCCCAGCCATCCGGGTTAAATACTGCATTTCCAGGTCAGAGAAATGGACCCGAACCCTATTTTTTCTTCGTTGGCTGTCCGGCAATGCCGGGCGGCCGGGTTTTTTGAAAGCCATGATCGCCTCCTTTTGTGGTGGAAATATGTTATTTTGTGTCCCCTTATCTTTTCGGGGTGAAGCGAAGCGCCGCCCCCATTTCCCGCTGCCAGAGGCCGGGGGCAAGGTAATCGGTCCCCCATTTTGGGGGCACCGATTAACACCTTGCTACCTGCCAATCTGTGATCAATGCCCAGCGCTCGCGCCGGGTCCCCCTGGGCGAATCGCGTTGTGATCTGGTGGAGAGATGGAGTTTTTGGTCCCTCCACCTGGTCTGTCTGTCCTCCCACCCCGGATTTGACCGCCCTCCGACTTCAAAGCCGCCATGGTGTGGCGGTCGTCATCCTGGCCACCGATCCTGCCGGGATGCCCGCCTACCCAGGCAAGCACCTCATTCGGAAGATGGTGAATCAGGGAAAAACACCGAGAAATTAAGACATATGACAGATAGCAGAAGATAATGAGGGTGGACAGGAAACCACCGATCGCGGCCCAGCCCGAGAAGGCAAAACTGCCGGAACCAAATATTACACTTAGGGAATACTGCAAAAACTTGCCGAGGATCATCATCAGCATCCAACCGGCAACCAGGCCGATGACCATCAATACCGGACGAAAAATCACATTCAGCAAAAATAAGTAGCCATGAGCTGTCCGTTGGCCCATCCCCTCGCCTTCTGTCTCCAGGTGGGCCAACATCCAAAGTGGCGCAGCCACCACTCCCTCTATGGCCACTATGAAATAACCAACGACTCCCGAGAACCAAATGAGGAAAGGGACAAATGGCAGGAAAAATGCCATGAGGACGCCCAGAAGAGTCAGGATCTGGAAGAGAGTAGGCAAGCCGAGGGCGGTTACGCCCGCCCCTATAATTGGGATGCTGGCTGCTTTTGCGGCAAATGCCAGCCCGGCGGCACCTGCTATAGTGAGAACATAACCAAGACCGGTGAGGCCGGTAAGCAAATCGCTCTCGCCGCCCATCAACCCGCGCATGGCGGTGGCCATGCCGGCCGACTCCATGGCGTCGCCGAAAATTTTGGGAAAATCAATGGTCACGGCATTTTTGATCGTTTTCGCCCAACCGGCGACTATACCGACGGCGCGCTCCATGGCTTGGCTCATGATGCCACTCTCGCCTTCGCCGGGAGCAATAGGCTTGACTTCCGCGCTCGCAGCATCGACTATCTCTCTGTTTACGCTGGATATTTTTAGGAAAATGGCCCCAGAATAGAGCCATGAGATGCCTTCTTTTCCCATCCAGTCTGCAAAACCGGTGCGGCTGGCAGCAGCTGCCCGGGCCAGCTTTGAACTTACATCCTGGATGTATTGATTTTTTATGGCGGCCAGGGCTCCTGGATCCGGAGCATGGCCTTCCTGAGTTAAGGCAAGAGACCAAGGATGCAAGGCTATGCTCATCTTTTGCAGGCCCACGGCCTGAGCATCAGCTACTGCAGTGGAATCAAACGGAGGCAAGGCTGCAGGGCCAAGGGGGCCGTCGAAGATGCCTTTGGAGTTAGTTTTGGGGTAAACGATTATCCCGCCACACGAGTCAGGATAATGCCCCTCTGCGGAATCAGAGCTCCCGAAAAGCAATTTCGTGATTGTGCCTTGCTGGGTTAAAGTTCCTTTTTCATCGTAGAAAATTGGCGGTTTACCGGCTTCCGCAGCGGCTTGCTTTTCCTGCAAATTATGCGTAATGGCGCAAACTTGCGACGAAATCAATGCTTCCAGGGTATCGTCCTGAATTCCTGCCTGGGGAGAAGAGAGCACCATGCCGTCCACATGCCCCAGCATCAACTTCCAACTGGCTTCCCAGGTGATATTCGCCACGCCGATTCCAATTACCATTCCCAGGATCATTAAAACCTGCGGGAAAGAATACCCTGCAAACATCGGCACCAGGCCGAATATGCCGTATATAACTCGAATCGGATACCAAATCGAAGAATGCCGACGGCCGAGGAACTGTCCCTCGACGGCGGTATGCATGACGCCGGACATCACGCCGTACAGAACAACAAACGTCGCAACCACAAAGACGGCGACGTTAAAGATGACAAATATCTCGGAAAGCGGAGATTCCGTGCCGGGGATAACCCCGGGAACGGGGCCGAATAGCTGGCCGAGCATGTCAAATGTCGGGTCACCTTCCGCCCTTTCCAGATAATCACTGATCGCGGCCAAAGCTGACGATGGCAAAATTAAGAGAAGCGGGACAACAAGCGCTGCCAACTTAGAAAATAATTTCATGATATTTCACCACTGAAAGATGCGTTTGATACCGCCAGCTGCCCAGAATTCATTTACATCACCCAACTTCCTGATCTCACATTGCCAATAGCGAAATGCGTACTTGAAACTGCACGCCGCGAATACCGCCATCAGGCTGATACTCACCAAGGCCATGTTCATGCGAGAGAGTGTGACGCCATGCAAAAAAATGAGCCCCATCCCCATGATCCAGAAATAAACCGAGACCCAGAACAGCACCCAATAGCAGCGCTTGCTTCCTTTCAGACTTTTCATGATCACGGGAAGTTTTTCAGGAGTAACCTCGAATCGTTTACAGGCGTCTTCAAAGGTATCGTTCTCGACAATCTCCCGGTCCCGCTCAGCCAGGCGCAGCCAGCTGCGAAGAATTCCCTTGGTGGTCCACATCAGAAGATCCCAACCGATGACTGTCAGGAAGGCTTTCTTCATCCCCAAGGCAATCCTTTTCAGCCTGGGGATCTTTTCAGTCCGCTCTTTTTTCTTTCTGAAAAAAAACATCGCGCCCTCTTTTTTCTGTTAATTTTCTAGTGCTTTCAAATAATTGCGTGTGCGCTCCGCCTCCGAAAGCGCCACTACCAGACCATCATCCTGATTTTCCAAGCTTTTTTGCAGTTCCTGGGCACTCTGTCTTGCCAAATTTTCCGCGACCCTCTCCCTATAGCGGTCTATGTTCTTGATTTCCCGACCTTTCTTTATAGCTTCAGCCACTATCTTGTCGGTTAATTGGCTGATTTTTTGTGTTTTTTCATCATCAACACCACCTGGCACTGAGGGGGTAGGGGGAGGTAGATCTATTTGTTCTACTGTTCTACTTTCGTGGCCCCTGCTTGGCCCCTGCTTGGCCCCTGCTTGGCCCTTTGCTTGGCCCTCTGCTTGGCCTTTGTCGATCGGCACAATCTCGTAAATGCCTGAATCTGTGATTTTAAGAGCGGTTCCCCACATGGCCCTTGTGGTGGCCCCCACCATGGCCACAAATCCCCACTTGATGAGCTGATCACGCGCAACCCTGTACTGTTTTGGGGTTGCGCCGATCGCGGCCGCGTCGCCCCGGCCAGTCAATGCTTCCCCGACGTGCAGCTCCACGCCGCTCGCGGGATCCCTGCCCTCCGAAAATCGCGCCCTGGTGGCCAGCAAGGTGAGCAGAGCCAGGGCGTAGGGATGCTGGAGGAGCAGGGCTAAAGCCTCTGTCCTGCCCCGATGCAGTTTGAGCCAACCAGCCACCTATTGCCCCTGCACCCTAGCCCTGAGCCAGGAGATAAGGTCGTTGACCTCGTAAAAAACTATCCTCCCCCCCAATTTCCCCTTTCTGCAGCCTTCCCCGCGGGAGTCCAAATTGGCCATAGTTCTGGGGTTCAACAAGCCCCCTGAAAATTTGGCCACCTCGCGCCGCGCAACTATTGCCGAAGGCCAGCGATCTGCCATTTGATCAAAGATGTCTCTCATTTTCTTTATCCTTATTGTGTTGCTTTCCGTGATTTTGTGTTATGCTGTATGTATCATATGGTACATATTTTGTGGATTAAAGTCAACAAGGAAAAAATAAATGTCCCGCGAAATATCTGAGAGACTGACTAATCTTGTTAATTCAATTGGTTGGACCCAAGAAAAGCTCGCAAAAGAAATTCATTCGAGCCGTCAAACTATCAATCGCTGGGTCACCGGAAAGGTCCCCCCCACGCGAAACAGTCTGTCGCGTGTCGCAAATGCGACAGGATGTAGCCTTGAGTGGCTTCTGACTGGCAATGGAGAAATGTTTGACACCCCGGACTGGGCCAGAGAAGAGACAAACTCTATAGAGCTTGCCCAAAAAGATGACAACCTCGAACATCTCCCTCCGGATTGGCTCGGTTCATCAAGAAAAAATCGCATATCCGACTTGCTGACTAGAGCTGCGATAGTACTAGAGTCCAGTGACGCCTACCGGATAGCATTGGCTGCCACTATCAATGCTCTGTACAAGACTATTGAGATGGAAAAGGAACTTACAGAACTGAAACAGAAATAAAGTGGGGAGATAGTGGGGAGAAAACAACCAGATACAAAAAAGGGTTTTCAGGCCGAAACCCGAAAACCCTTGATTTTACTGGAGCCAACGAGGAGAATCGAACTCCTGACCTACTGATTACGAATCAGTTGCTCTACCGACTGAGCTACGTTGGCGTTCCACTTGCGCATTCACGATATCTTACTGTATCGTGAACGATGATCTGCTACTATCAATTTTAGGAAAAAGTGTCAAGAAATTCCAGTGGATCAGCCGACAAACTGCAACCGAAAAATCTCCTATCTGCAAGTTACGCCGATGAAAAAAAGCATGCCCGTCACCATTCTGGTCGTCGACGACGACACCACCCACCGCATCATGCTCAAATCCATGCTCAGGGAATGGGGCTGGCAGATCGCCGAGGCGGACGACGGCTTCACGGCGGTGGCCGCGGTGCAGGAGCGGCCCTATGACGCCATCCTCATGGACGTACGCATGGCGAAGATGGACGGCATGGAGGCCTTAAAACGCATCCACGCCTACAATCCGGCCATCCCGGTGATCATCATGACCGCCTACTCTTCGGTGGATGCGGCGGTGGAGGCGATCAAGATCGGCGCCCACGATTACCTGACCAAGCCCCTTGATTTCGACCGCCTGAAGCTGACCATGGGCCACGCCCTGGAGCACCGGCAGGTGCAGGAGCACAAGGCCCAGCCCGGCGCAAACAAAGGCCCGGGCCTTGACACCAGCGGCATCATCGGCGACTCCCCGCCCATGCGGGAGCTGATGGAGATGATCTCTTACGTGGCGCCCACCGAGGCCACGGTTTTGATCAGCGGCGAATCCGGAACCGGCAAGGAACTGATCGCCTCGGCCCTGCACCACAACAGCACCCGGAAAAACGGCCCCTTTGTCAAGGTCAACTGCGCGGCTCTGGTGGAAAACCTGCTGGAGTCGGAGTTGTTCGGCCATGAAAAAGGCGCCTTCACCGGGGCGGACCGCCGCCGGGAAGGCAAATTTGTCCAGGCTGGCGGCGGCACCCTCTTTCTCGACGAAATCGGTGAAACCTCCCCTGCCATGCAGGCCAAGCTTTTACGGGTTTTACAGGAACATGAACTGCAGCGGGTTGGCGGCCAGGACACCATCAGCGTCGATGTGCGGGTGCTGGCGGCCAGCAACCGCAACCTCGACGACGAGGTGAAAAACGGCAACTTCCGGGAGGATCTCTACTATCGCCTCAACGTGGTCACCTTGAACGTGCCGGCGCTCAGGGAACGCAAGGAGGATATCCCGGCCCTGAGCGAGTTTTTTGTCCGCAAATGTGCCGAAAAGAACAAACGGCAGGTGGCTGGCATCACCCCCCGCTGCATGGACCTGCTCATCAACTACCCTTGGCCCGGCAACGTCCGGGAGCTTGAAAACGCCATAGAACGAGGGGTTATTCTCATGCGCGGCGAATATCTGGACGAAGAAACCCTGCCCATCGCGGTAAGGCGCTGGGCAGGACAGGGAGAAACGCCCGCAGCCCGGACGACGGTTGCAACACCGGCGTCACTGGAAGAAGCGGAGCGGATGGTGATCGAAAACACCCTGGCCGAGGCGGGGGGCAACAAGAGCGAGGCGGCCCGCCGCCTCAACATCACCAGAAAGACCCTGCTCAGCAAGATGCAGAAGTACGGCCTGGCCTGAAGAGGCTACAGATACCAGGCCTGGAAGACCGCGTCTTCCAGCGGGCCGGCGACAAGCCGCTGTTGCCTGCCGGCGGAGGCGAGAACCACCGTGGCGGCGGGCGACCCCTGCTCCACCTTCTTTCCGTAACGCACCACCAGCCCGGCGGCGGCGGCCAGATCCTCCGGGTGCTCGCTGTAGCGCAACAGTCCCAAGGGGCCGGGCCGCTCCTCCATGGTGAGCAGATCCCCCCGCCCCTGGTGGAGGGCGGCGATCCGCTCGTTCTCCGCCTGATCGCGGCCCAGGGCCAGCCAGCCGCCGTGGGGCAGCTGAAAATGCCGGCCGAAGAGCAGAAGGCGGATGTCGCTTACATTCACCGGCCACTTTTTCCCGTAATACCATGCGATGCGCTTGGCCTGGGCCTGCTCGGTGAGCACGCAGCCGCCGGCCGGCATGGGGTATTCGCTGATGCCGAAGCTTTTGGCCAGCCGCATCTGGGGCTGACGGCCACGGCCCCTGAAGGCGAGCAAGCGCTCGCGGTCCACCAGGCCGACAAGCTCGGCCGGGGTGGGTTCCTGGGTCTTGGCGCAGAGGGGGCGGAGAATCAGATCCTCGCAGCCGCTCTCCCTGGCGATGAGACGCAGGGTGTCCTGGCGCTGGCTCATGGGCCTCTGCCCCAATACCTCGCCACTGATCAGAAAGGAAGCGGCGCATTCATCCATCATCTCCCGCGCGGCCTTCATGAGGAGAATCTTGCAGTCGATGCAGGGGTTGAAGTTTTTTCCGTAGCCATGAGGAGGGTTGGCGAGCATGGCGAGATAGGAGTCGCTCACGTCCCGAAGCAGCAGCTCGATCCCGTAAGTTTCCCTCACCCACTCCACATGCTCGGCTTCCCGGCCGAGAAGATCGTAGCCGAAAAAGGGGGTGACGAACTTGACCGCCTTGACGCGGATCCCCTGGGCCGCGACCAGCCGGCAGGCGAGAATGCTGTCCAATCCTCCGGAAAAAAGAGCCAGGGCAACGGTCATCGGCTACCCTTTGCGCTCCATGAGTTTCCGCGCGTAGGCCAGGGTCTGCTCGCTCACCGAATCGCCGTCGAGCATCCTGGCCAGTTCGCTCACCCTCGCCTCCTCGGGCAGGGGGATGATGGTGGTCCTGGTCCGCTCGTCGCTCACCGTCTTTTGCACCAGGAAATGGTCATCGGCCAGACAGGCGATCTGGGGAAGATGGGTGATGCAGAACACCTGATGATGGCCGGCAAGTTCCCTGATCTTTCTGGCCACCGCCTCGGCGGCCTTGCCGGAAATACCGGCGTCGATCTCGTCGAAGATCACGGTATCCACCTGATCCTTCCTCGCCAGGAGCGATTTCAGGGCGAGCAGCAGGCGGGAAAGCTCGCCGCCGGAAGCCACCTTGGCCAGAGGCTTGAGCGCCTCGCCGGGGTTGGCGGAAAACATGAATTCAAGCCGGTCCATGCCCAGCCGGCCGATGGCCTCCGAACTTTCCGGATCATGTTCCTTAAAGGAAATCTCAAACAGGGCCTGTTCAAAACAGAGAGAAACCAGGGCCTCGCGAATCTTTTGGGCCAAAATTCCGGCCGCCGCATGGCGCTCCACCGAGAGCGCCCTTGCCTCGCTGAGCAGTCGCTCCCTGTCCTGCCGTGCCTCCTTTTCCAGCGAGGCGAGCCGCTCATCCAAGGCCGCAAGCTCGGCAAGCTCATTGGCCGCGGACCGACCAAAGGCGATAACCGAATCAAGATCACCGCCATACTTTCTCTTGAGCCTCTGGAGCAGATCGATGCGGGCCGTGACCGCATCCAGGCGCGCGGGATCGGAGGAGACCATCTCCACATAATTGCGGATGGTTATGGCATGGTCCTCAAGCTGGAAGCAATTTCCGGCCACCTCTTCGGCAAGCTTGGCCAGGCCAGGGTCAAAGGCGGCCATCTGTTCGAGATTTTTGCGGAGAAGGGCGAAACTTTTCCCGGCCGCCTCGGAAAGCAGATAATAACTCTTCTGCCCCAGGGTGATGAGATCGTCCGAGGCCCGCAACCGGTCGCGCTCAAGGAGCAGTTCCTCATCCTCGCCCGGGCTTGGCGCGGCCTCTTCGATCTCCCGGCACTGAAAGGCGAGAAAATCACGACGCTGCTCCTTGTCCTGCTCTCTGGCGAGGAGGGTAAGGTACGATTCCTTGGTCTGCTGCCAGCGATCGTAGAGAGCGGCAACCGCTTCCCTTCTCGGCCAGAGATCGCCCACCGCATCGATGAAGTCGAGGTGGCTGCGGGGGTGGAGGAGCTGCTGATGGTCGTGCTGGCTGGCGACGCTCAGCATATGTTCCATGATCTCGCCCACCACCTTAGCCGTGGCCATGCTGCCGTTCATGAAATAGCGACTGGTCCCCTTGTCGGAGATGACCCGCCTGACCACCAGCCCCTCCTCGGCCTCGATCCCCATCCCGTCAAGCAGCTCCCGGACAATGCGCTGTTTGGCGTCAAGCTCGAAAAGCGCCTCCACGGTCGCCTGCTCCGCCCCACTCCTGATCCAGGCAGTAGCCGCCTTGCCGCCCCCGAGCAGGTGAATGGCCTGCAGGATAATGGACTTGCCGGCGCCGGTCTCGCCGGTGAGCACGGTGAGCCCCTGGTTGAAGGAAACGTGCAGCTTCTCGATAAGGGCGAGGTTGATGATCAGTAATTCCTTAAGCATAAGGCACTCTATACAGCATTATCGGGAGATTGCAAGGGCAGGCGCGGGAAGGCGCCCGGGATTTTTTTGAGTATTACTGGCAATTATCACCGTGCGTAATTATAATTTAAAATCAAGATTATTTTAATATCAAATAAGTGCCTATCCCATCCAGGCCTCTCCCTTGCGAGCAGTATGAAAATTTCACGCCACGCCCTCCGGCGCTTCGTGGCAGGCGCCACCTTTGCCGCGTTCCTCTTCGGCACCCTGCAGCCTCTGCCCTTCCCCCCTTCCGCCGCTTGCGCCTTCACCGTGGGCGAAGAGCGCGAGGTCGGCGAAAAGCTGCTTTCCATCGTGCGCAAGGAGTTCAACCTCATCGATGATCCGGATATCACCGAATACGTTACCCTGCTGGGCAGGCAGACCCTGCAGCTCGCGGGCTCACAGTTTTTCGATTATCATTTTTTCGTCATCGACAACAAGGAGTTCAACGCCTTTGCCGCCCCCTCCGGCCTGATCTTTTTCCATTCCGGCCTGGTCGACATCTGCACCAGCGAAGGGGAGCTGGTCAGCGTCCTTGCCCATGAAATCGGACATGCCGCCAGCCGCCACATTGCCGACCGGATCAGCAAGTCGGGCAAAGTCAATGCCGGAACCACGGCTCTGATGCTGGCGGGCCTGCTTCTTGGCGGCGGCGCGCTCTCCCAGGCCCTTATCACCGGCTCCATGGCCGGCGGCGCCATGGCCAACCTCAAATTCAGCCGCCAGGACGAGGAAGAGGCCGACCGGCTGGCATACAAATGGATGAAGGAGCAGGAGCGTGATCCGCAGGAGATGGTCAACATGCTCAAAAAAATGCGCCGGGTCAGCCGCTACCACAGAAATCGGGTGCCCACCTATCTTCTCACCCATCCGGAACCGGAAAACCGTATCGGCTACATCGAAGACAAGATCCTCCAGGATCCCCGGAAATCCTTTCCCGGCCACGAGGAGTTCGCCTTCCAGCGTTTCCGGTACCGGGTCCAGACCCTGTCCAAGGACACCCAGTCCATCCTGCCGATATTGAAGAACAAGGCAGCTGAACCGGACACTCTTGCAAACGACCCCATGATCTTCTACGCCCTTTCCCAGGCCTATCTGCTCAACCGCGACTTCCGAAAGGCGGAGGACGCGCTTGCAAAGGTGATCAGCCGTTTTCCGGACAAACTGATCTTAAAGACCGACCTGGGGCGGCTCAAGCTTGAGTCAGGCGAGACAGAGGAGGCTTTGCAGATTTTCCAGGCCGTGAACAAGGATGCCCCCTACAGCATCTACAATACCTTCTATCTGGCCAAGGCACTGCAGCAGGCGGGGCAACAGGCGCAGGCGGTGCAGATCTATGAGACCCTGACCGACCAGCTCCCGGCCTACCCGAAGCTCTACTATGAGATCGGCAGAATCAGGGCGGCTCTCGGCAATCAGGCCCTGGGTCATTACAACCTGGGCATCTATCACTTCTACCAGGGGGCCGCCCCCACCGCACGCTTCCATTTCGACCAGGCCCTGAAGGGGCTGCCTTACAGCGATCCCCTTTACGAGAAGATCATGGTCATGAAGGAAAAGATGGAGCGTCTGGAAAAGATGTAGCCGCCTATTTGCGGCTGCGCAGCTTGCGGATGGCCATCACCGCGAAATCCCGAAAAAGGCGGGTGGCCTTGATCCTGCTCGAATCGAGCTTGGGGCGCCCCGCCTTGCGATCGAGATAGATGATGCCGATGGGCTTGTCATCGAGACAGATGGGGAACAGATACACGGTCCTGTCCTTGACAAAATACTTGAGATTCTCGGGAAAGGCGTTGGGGGTGTTGGCGGGGATGGCCATATCCTTGCAGGCGGCAAGGGCCCTGGGGATCACGAAACTGCTCAGGGCCAGGTCGTGTTCGAACTTGGCGATCCCGGCGGGATCGATGTCGCCGAGGCCGAAACGGCCGATCAGCATCTTGCTGGTGGGCTGCAGGCTGATCACGGCGAGGAGAACGCGATCAAAGCCGATACCCCGGTAGAGCGCCTCCAGCAGATTGATGTAAAAATCGTTGAGATTGAAGGGGCCCATCAGGGTTTCCGTGATGTCATGGATAAAGTCGTTGATGGACTTGTCCTGACTGATGGGCAACTCGTCGAGCTCCTGAACGCCCTCCGCATCCAGGGCGGCTCTGGTGCCGATGGACTCTTCCTTGGCTTCGGCCTCCACTGCCTTTTTTTTCTTCCTCTTCGCCGCCCGCTCCGGATCCTTGATATCCTCCTCAATCCCCCGCAGCCGACTGCGGATTTTCAGCTTGGACAGGCCGTACCGGATCGAATCGGATATATCCTCTGAGGCTTCGACGCTCTTGTTGACCATCTCCACCGCTTCTTCCTTGTTCACCGAAAGCAGTTCGCCGTACTGGCCGATGAGTTCGTCCAGATCCTTGTCCTCACAGATGTAATCGACGAGCCGGTTGGAAAAACTGGAGATGCTTTTCAGGTAGCCAAGGGTGTCGTACCCGTTTTTCGGTTCCCCGGGCGCCGGGTCCATGGAGGCGATGACCTTCTCGGAAAGATTCCAGAAGGCCGCCACCTCCTCACCGATCTTGTCAAAGGTCAGATCCTCAAGAACCTGACGGCAGGCGGCATCCTCGGAAAAGCCGTTGCTCACCTTCTGCTCTATTTCCCGGTACATGTCCGGCAGATAGATACAGACGATGATTTTGCCAAGGCTGTGCAGCAGGGAACAGATAAAGGCCTCTTCGGGAACGATCTTCAGGTTCTTTTCCACGGCCAGATCCCTGGCCTGCAGCGCGCTCAGAAAGGAACGGGTGAGAATCTTGCTGATCCCCTCCTTCTCGACCCCGGTTTTGATGAAATCCTCAAACAGGGCGATGGCCGTGGCAAGATCACGAACCGCATCAAAGCCGAGGATGGTCACCGCCTTGGAAATGGAGTTCACCGGGCGGCCCAGGGAGTAATAGGCGGAGTTGACGACCTGAAGAACCTTGTTGGTCAGGGAGTAATCCTTGAGAATTACCTTGGAAAGCTCATAGGCGGCACTGCGACTGCTGTGGGTGAGGGAGATGAGCTCCTGCACGTTATTGGACATGGCCGGCAGTTCGCCCATGTTCATTTTCGCAAAGATTTCAGCAAGTTTGCCACTGGGGGCCGGCGTGGTATCAGTCATATTTACCTGTAGTTACGTCCATATCAGCAAAAAAGATCAGCTCCCCCCGAGCCATTTTTGAAGAAAAATATAATTTAATTATACAAAATTTATGAAAAAAAACTAATTTATGACGGTTTTTTTTCTTACACAGTTATTTGATATATGATAACCTCTTAAGAAGCAAATTATTTCTCCGCAACGTTTTGATATAGTGAAACAAAAGTCCTTTCCCGGCCGACAGGACCGCGCCCGGCAAACCCAAAACGGATCAGGCCAAGATCCTGTCTAGCCCTTGCCTGGAGACAGACTGCGGGTCGCAGGAGAACGGATCTCAACATTCAGCAATTTCGGGAAGAACAATGATACAAAACGGAATGATCAATCTTGAAGACTACACGAAATCAGATTGGACAATCATGCTGAACGACCGGGTCATCACCCGTTTCACCATACACGAAGGCGGGAAACTGATCATCGGCCGCAGCCCGGATGCTGATGTTGTTATCGACAATACCGCCGTATCGAGGCATCACTCCTCTCTGGAGCTTCGCGACGGCCGCCATTATCTGGCCGATATGAACAGCACCAACGGCACCACGGTCAATGGCAAAAAAATCACCTCCAAGGTTCCAATCACGGAAAAAGATGTCATCTACATCGGCAAATTCCGCTTAACCCAATCTTCCGCCGCGGACCAGAACGCATCGTCATCCTATGCCACCTCCATGGATCTTGACGAGGAAACGGTATTCGTGAGTTCACCGAGACAGCAGCAGACGGCCGCGGCCCAGCCGGGCCCGCAGCAGACAGCGCAGTCCGAGGAAGCGGCAACCCTGACGGTCATCGAGGGTGAGGCCTCGCCAAGCAACTTGCCCCTGGCGGGGAAGAGCAGCGTCAAGATAGGCAAGGACCCGTCCTGCGACATGGTGATCGGCGGCTGGTTCGTCGGCAAGACCCAGTGCTACGTGGTAAAAAAGAAGGACAAATACCATATCATTCCCCAGCGCGCCTGGGCCAGCACCAAGCTCAACGATGTGATCATCACCGAAGAGCGCCTTCTGCGCAGAGGCGACATCATACAAATAAAGAACACAACGATCAGGTTCAATTAATTTTTTGGATGTTCTCCCGACTCCTTGACAAGATAAGCAATCGCAAAAAAGGTGCCAGCAGCGACTCTTCGGGTATTTCCCCCAAACGGCCCCCCAAGGATTCCCCTCGCCGAACCGAATTGCCGCAGGTTCCGGTCTGGCAGCCGGGCGACACCATTCTCAACCGCTACCGTGTCGAGCAGGTCATGTCCGGCTCCATGGGCAATGTCTACATCTCCGAACATCTCGGCTGGGGGATAAAGGTCGCCATCAAATCCCCACGGCCTGAGGTCCTCTCCGACCGCGAAGGCATGCGGAGAATCCTGAAAGAGGCGAACAGCTGGGTGCGCATGGGCATGCATCCAAATGTCGCCTCCTGCTATTTCGTTCTCGGCATCAACAAGATTCCCCATTTATTCATTGAATTCATAGACGGTGGCAATCTCTCGGATTGGATCAAGAGCGGTCGCTGCCGGAATCTGCGCACCGCCCTCTCATTGGCCATCCAGTTTTGCCACGGCATGGAATATACTCACAAACATGGCATCATCCATCGCGATATCAAGCCGCCCAACATCATGATCACCAAAAACTCCCTGGTAAAAATAACGGACTTCGGTATCCTCCTCGCCCACGGCGACAAGGAAACCGGAAGTGGCGAAGTTCCCGGGGCGGGCAAAGACGATCACGACGCCACCATCGGCTTCCGCGGCACCATCGGCTACGCCTCCCCTGAACAGCTCCGCAATGCACACACCGTTGACCAGCGCACCGATATTTTTTCCTTCGGTCTCTGCCTCTGGGTCATGCTCTGCGGCAATAAGCCTTTCACCAACAATGCCGTCGAACATGCGATTCCCACTCCGGTCTCAAACGCGCCGGGGGTGAAACTCTCCCCGGTCTTAAAAGAGATTCTCACCAAAAGCATCGCCTTCCATCCCGATGATCGCTACGCCAGCTTCGCCGAGATGCGCTCTGCCCTGAATGACGCTTACAGCGCTGCTTTCAACACGGCCTGCCCCTATGCGGAACTGAGCAATATCGATCTCAGGGCGGACAGCCTCAACAACAGGGCTGTGTCTCTTTTTGAGCTGGGGGAAAGCGCCGAGGCGGAAGAATGCCTGGCCAGAACCCTGGAAATCAACGACATGCTTCCCGAGGCTGTCTACAATATGATTTTACTCAAATGGCGTTCAGGCAAGATGAAGCCGGCCCGCATTCTCCGCCAGATCGAGGCCACGAAAAAGCGGGGCGTCCAGACGCCGTGGCTCAACGAGATGGAGGTGGCGGTCAAACGCAGCCTGGTGGGTGATACCCCGGACGGAGCCAAACAGAAATTCCCGGAGTTTCGCCTCTGCATCCCCAAAAACTCCCTGGAGGTATTCCGGGAGGGGCAGCTTCACCTTTCCGTCCAGCGCAACGTTCTCGACCACCTTGAGAACAAGCGTTACCAGTCCTGCCATGATATCCTGATGACCGCCTGGCAGAACAGCAGCTACAAAAAAGACCGGACCTTCAACAAGGTGTACGACCAGCTGCTGCGGGTTGGAAAAAAACAAAAAATCGTCGGCGTCCAACGCTTTCTCACCCTGAAAGGCTATGGCTCCCCCGCCACAAGCCTGGTCTATGTGCCGGAGAGTAAAAAATTTGTCTCCGCTGGTCCGGACGGCAAGGTTATTCTCCGGGATCTCGGCTCCTCCCTGCCGGCCCTCTTTCTCAGCGACGGAGGAAGCGGGGTTTCCGCCCTGGCCGTATGCCCCAAGGGCAAACATCTCGCCGTTGGCCGAGAAGACGGCACCATCACCCTCTTCTCTCCCCAGAGCGGGAAAGTGGTGGCCAACGAAACCGGCCACAGCGGCGCGGTATATGCTCTGGCCTTCAGCGATACCGGCCGCCACCTCGCTTCCGGCGGCGCTGACGGGCTCATGAAGATCCGCAAACTCTCCACCGGGCCGGAAACCACCGTCTCGGTGAAGGAGGGTGGCGCGTTGCGCTCCATCCTCTTTGTCAACAAGGGTCTCGAACTGGTAACAGGCAGCGAGGACGGCACCCTGCGCCTCTGGGAGTCCGGTGGCAAGGAATGCGTACGGATCATCGAAGCACATGCCATGCCGGTCATCACCCTTGCGGACTCTCCGGACGGAATGCGCTTTGCCACGGCCAGCACCGACCGTTTCATCAAATGCTGGGAACACAGCACCGGCAGATGCCTGCGCTCCATCAAGGCCCACGAAGAGACGGTTTCCTCGGTTCTCTTCCTGCGGGACAACCGCACCCTTGCCTCGGGTTGCGAGGACGACCTCGTCAAACTCTGGGACAGCGACAGCGGTGAATCCCTGGCGATTCTCGATGGCCGCGGCGACGGCATTTACAGCCTGGCCTACGGACCCAAACCCCACACCTTTCTCGCCGGAAGAAAGGATGGGGCCATTGTCTTATGGATGATCATCTACCAGCTGCATTTTGAATAAGCCCGGCAAGGGCGCATAACAGGTACGCTCCCATGTTCAGTTTTCTGAAAAGATTTCTGCCCACCCCCCACAGACCGGTCGCCTTTTTTGGCCGCACCGACACCGGCAGGGTCCGCAAACACAACGAAGACAGCTTCGCCACCCTGCGCAATCGCCGGATCTTCATCGTTGCCGACGGGATGGGCGGCCACAACGCCGGTGAGGTGGCCAGCCGCCTGGCCATCGAGGCATTGCTCGATTATCTCAGCGAAGAGCGCATCAAGGCCATGCGCGGCAACGACAACGAGATTCGGCACAACCTGCTCAAGGCGTTCAATCATGCCAATACGGTGGTCATGGAAAATTCGGCGGCCGATCCGTCCCACGCCGGCATGGGCTGCACCCTGGTCGCCTGCCTCCTTGACGGGGGAACCCTGCACACCTGCCATGTCGGAGACGCCAGATGCTATGTCGCCGAAGGGGGCAAACTGGTGCAGATCACCACCGATCATACCGGGGTTACTTTTGTGCAGACACCCACGCTGACCGAGAAGGAAAACCAGAAGGCGCGCAACGTGGTGACCCGGGCCATCGGTTTTCCATTTCCCCAGGATCCGGAATACCACAAAAACCTTCTGCGGCCCGGGGCAAGAGTTCTTCTCTGCTCCGACGGCCTCTGGAACATGGTTGACCATACCAGGATCGAACAGATGCTTCTCAATGCCGCCACCCCTGAAGAGGCCAGTGAGGCCCTGGTGAATGCCGCCAATGAGGAAGGCGGAAGAGATAACATCACGGCCCTGGTCATCTTTGCGTAACCTCCCATCCGCGGCCGCTTTCTTGATTTCCCTTTACCTTTCTCACTCCTGCCCAAGCAATGAATAATACTATTTCTCGAAAATAAACGGTGGATTACAATGAGTTCAGAAAAAAAAACCGGCTACAACCTTGCAACCATTTCCCTGGAGCTTACCGCTCTTGCCAGAGATCTTGCCCAGGGGAAGCTGCGGGTTGGCAGCAGACGCATCGATGTCTGCGAGCCCTTGTTTTTTAAGACAAAGCAGAAAGTTTCCGGCGAAAAGGCCTATTTCACCCTTTCCTTTCAGGTTCCTCTTGCCCAGGGAGAAACAGGCGATTGCCAAGAAGAAAAAAGTTTCCCCATTGACTCAAAGGGTCCGGGATCAAAACCTTCAGCCGCGGGGAGCGAATTTCAGGACAGACCGCCCGAGGCGAAAAAAATAAAAAAGCAAATCACCGCTCTCTGGAAAGCCATCGGCAAGAGCATTGATGGGGAAAAAGCGCCGCCAGCGGCGGAGGAAAAGAAAATCCTGGCGTTCTGCGAGGATTACAATCTTTTCGCGGAATCAGCCTGGCAGGCGGAGTGGCGAAACTGCGTGGAAATATTAAGAAAATCGTTGCTGGCGGCAAAAGACGGCGATTTCACAAGGGCGCGGGAGCTTGCCGACGAGGTAAACCAGCTTACCAAGAGTTGCCATAAAAAATACAAGTAACAGCCGATGACGCCCTTTGAAATTCTGAAGAAAACGCCTAAAACCAACTGCGGTCAGTGCGGTCAGCCAACCTGCCTGGCTTTTGCGGCCGCGGTGGCCAAAAGCGGCGAGGATCTCAGCAAGTGCCCCTACGTCGACCGGGAAGGGATCGCCATTGACACCGTGAAAGGCCCTGTCCTTGACGCCCTGGCGGAACAGCGCGATCTGGAACTCATCGAGCACCTGAAGAGCAAGATCTCCCACCTGGATCTCAACGCCATTGCAGCGCGACTTGGCGCCTCCCTGCGCGAGGATGACGATTCGCTCCTGTCTTTTCGCTATCTCGGCCAGGAGGTTCTGCTCGGCAAGGAAAATCTCCTGCTCGACAACACCCCGCCCTCAGACCACCGGGACCAGATACTTCTCTATAACTATGTGCATTCGCAAGGAGGAGCCAAGCCTTCTCTCGACTGGATCGGCCTCGAAAGTCTGCCCAATTCCATCTCCAAGGTGAAAACCCTTGCCACCTATTGCGAAAACCGCCTGGCCGGGCTTTTCGCGCAAACCCTTCCCGATCGGATAAGAGCCGCCTGCCAGGGACTGGACGGTGAGGAGGAACACGGAGCCCCGGCCACACTTGCCTTTGTCATTCCCGTGCTTCCCCGGATTCCCCAGTATCTTCTGTTCTGGGCAGAGGAACCGGAAGACGGCTTTGCCGCCAAGGTGAAAATTCTTTTCGATCGTCAGGTCCTGACCTTCCTCGATCTGGAATCCCTGGTTTTTTCAGCGGAACGCATGGCGGACCGCTTCACCGTCCTGCTTGCCTGAAGCAAGATCCTCAACAACCGCTCCTGCGAACCGCTTTCGCCAGGGCGGCCATCATATCTGATGACATTTTCCGCCTTTCCTGTCATAATGTAACCTTGCGAATCTTCGTTGATAATCACTATCCTCAGCATCAGGCAAGCCATGCCCCGACAACAGCCGCAACATAAAGCTCCCCTGGCAGAAAGGATGCGCCCGCAGGCCATCGATCAGTTTGTCGGCCAGGACCATCTTCTTGGCGAGGGCAAACTTCTTTGGCGTCTTATCCGGGAGCAATACCTGCCCTCCCTCCTGCTTTGGGGGCCGCCCGGCAGTGGCAAAACAACCCTGGCCCGCCTTCTGGCGCAAACCACCGGGGCTGAATTCGCCTTTTTTTCCGCCGTGCTTTCCGGGGTCAAGGAAATCCGGGAGATAGTCGCGCAGGCTGGAGAGCGGAAACGGAACGGCAACAGGGCGACCATCCTCTTTGTCGATGAAATTCACCGCTTCAACAAAGGCCAGCAGGACGCCTTTCTTCCCCATGTGGAGAGCGGTCTATTGACCCTGATCGGCGCCACCACGGAAAACCCCTCCTTTCATGTCATCGCCCCGCTGCTCTCCCGTTGCCGGGTGCTTGTCCTGGAACCCCTCTCGGTCGAGGCCCTGCAGACAATCATGCAACGTGCCCTCGCCGATGAGAAACACGGGCTAGGCGATTGGCAGCTCGACATGGCTCCGGAGGCGAGCGCCCACCTCTGCGGGATAGCGGATGGCGATGCGCGCAGCCTGCTCAACAGCCTGGAGATCGCCGCCAACCTCGCCGAAAAAGACGCCCAGGGTCGGAAAATCATCACCCTGGCCGCGGTGGAAGAGGCCATACAACGCAAGAGTCTTCGCTATGACGACGGCGGCGAGGAGCATTACAACCTTATCTCCGCCCTGCACAAAAGCCTGCGCGACAGCGATCCAGACGGTTCTCTCTACTGGTTGTGCAGAATGCTCGCGGCAGGAGAGGATCCCCTCTACATTGCCCGGCGCCTTATCCGTTTCGCATCGGAAGATGTCGGCAACGCCGACCCGCAGGGACTTGCCGTTGCAATCAATGCCCGGGATGCTTACCATGTGCTGGGAAGTCCGGAAGGGGAACTGGCCCTGGCCCAGGCGGTGATCTATCTGGCGAGCGCCTCGAAGAGCAATGCCGCCTATGCGGCGTACAATAAAGTTATGGCGGAAATCAAGCGCACCGGCAGCCTGCCCGTGCCGCTCCATATTCGCAACGCGCCAACTTCCCTCATGAAAGACCTTGGCTATGGCAAGGGGTACCGATACGCCCATGATGATCCCCACGCCCTGGTCGACCAGGATCATCTGCCGAAAGCCCTCGCCGGCACCGTCTTCTACCAGCCAAGCAACCGTGGCTATGAGGCAGTCATCAAGGACAGATTGAACAAATGGCATCAGATCCTCAGCAGCCGTCGCAAAAAAAATCCCGCTTGACAGAAGGAAACCAGCCCATGCGCCATCGTATCGTTCTCCTGTTGTCCGTTGTTCTTTTCGGTATTTCCGGACCGGCAAACGCAGAGGCCCCTGCTTCCGGCGATCTGCCCAGCCTGCAACTTTTCTACAGCAATGACGTGCGGGGCGAGACAGAACCATGCGGCTGAAAAAGCAACCAATTGGGCGGTCTGCCCAAAAAAACCCACCTGCTCAATGAGTTGAGAAAACAGAACGGGGAGATCCTTGCCATTGACGGAGGAGCGTTGCTTTTCAAGGAGAAGGAGATACCCCGGGAGCAGGAATTACAGAGCAAAACCACTGCCCGCGGAATTGTTTCCTCTTACAACGAAACAGGGTTCAAGGCGGTCGGCGTAACCCGCCACGACCTGGCGGCTGGCCTCCCCTTTCTGCTTGAGATCCAGAGGCAATCGCAATTTCAGTGGATAAGCAGCAATCTGATAAGCCGGAAAAGCGGCAAGCACTATTTTACGCCCCAGACCCTGATCACGACAGGCCAGCTCACCGTCGCCATCCTCGGCATCACCGACGACGGCGGGCAAGAACCCTTTTCGCCGGCCGACGATGCGGTCATCCTGCCTTGGCAGGAGGCATTGCCCGCCCAGCTTGCCAAGGTGAAAGATCGGGCGGATATGCTCATCCTTCTGTCCAATTATCCTGAAGCGGAAAACCGGAAGATCGCCGCACTTCACCCTGAAATACATCTGCTTTTGCAGGCCGGAGTCAGGAAAAGCAACCTGGAGCCGACGCTTGTCAACAATACCCTCATGGCCCAGGTGGAACCGCAGGGTAAATATGTGGGCATGCTCAAGGTGAGTTGGGACAAGGCGACAAAGCGCTGGCAATCCCCCCGGGACGAGGAGGCGCTATTGCAAAAAACAAATGAACTGGACCGGATCAGCTGGCAGATCGGCCGCCACCGGAAAAAAGGGGATCCACTCCTGCTTTACAAGGATCAGCCGGCAAATCTGCAGCTTTACAAGGATCTGCTCTTGCAACAGAAAACACTGCGCAACGAGGTCCAGCAGCTGCAGGCGGAAAAGGACGAAAGAGAGCGGGCCCGGACTGGCTTTTCCACCTTTTCCTTCCGCTATTCTCCGATGAACTCGGGGATACCGGATGACCCCAAGGTCAGACGCATGGTGGATGAGACCACCAAGGAAGTGAACAGCATCAACAGGCAGGCGGCGGCCAATCACGCCGCCAAGGATCGCAACCCGGACGCTGCCGGATCATCCTTCTCTAACTACGCGGGCAGCAGCACCTGCACCCCATGCCATGCCGAGCAGGAGCGAAAATGGCTCAATACCAGACATGCCAGAGCTTACGACACCCTGCAGAGAAAGGACCAACAATTCAACACCAACTGCCTCCCCTGCCATGTCACCGGGGCCTTGACCCTGCCGCAAACTTCCATTCTCGGCATTGGCAAGGATCTGCATCAGGTGGGCTGCGAAAGCTGCCACGGCCCTGCCGGCCAGCATGTTCTTTCCCCCCGGGCCCACAAGCCAGGCCAGCCGTCAGCCCCGCTCTGCCTGAACTGCCACACCCCGGAGCATGATGGTAATTTTGATTTCACGGCCGACCTTGCCCGCCTCGGTTGCGGCAAGTGATCCCTAATCCGCCTCAATGGCAATAAAAAACCCCCTGTACGGAATTTCCGTACAGGGGGTTTCGGTTACTACGGTATTTCACCGCTGAAGAACGCTGACAGTTAGCAGCCGAAAGCCTTCTGCAGGGGGGGAACGGTCTGCTTCTTGCGGCTCATCATGCCGTTAACCCACATGGAGTTGCCGGAGATCTTGCCGTTGAAGGCCTTCTCGATCAGGGCAGGGTCGTCGGAGATAACGATGAGGTCGGTTCCCTCTTTTACAACGTCGGTGAGCATGAACAGAACGGAGTGACGGCCGTCTTTCTTCAGATCCTCAAGGGCCTTGGTCAGATCGGCGCGGATGGCGGCAACCTGATCAACGGTGGCCAGCTCGAGCTGACCGATACCAACCTTCTTGCCGTTCATGTCGAAGTCCTTGTAGTCGCGGAAAACGAGATCCTTCATGGGGATGCCGTCCACGGCGGATTTGGCCTTCAGCATGTCCATGAAAAGAGCGTCGGTGTCGGCAACGCCGGCAATGCCCTTCAGGGCGGCGACAGCCTTTTTGTCGGCTTCGGTGCAGGTGGGGGACTTGAAGTTTACGGTGTCGCTCAGGATTGCGGAAAGCATTGCGCCGGCGATGTCCTTGGGCAGATTCACCTTGTTGTTGGTGTACATTTCAAAGAGAACGGTGCAGGTGCAGCCAACCGGCTGGGCATAGAAGAAGATGGGGTTGTTGGTGGTGATGTCGCCGATCTTGTGATGGTCGACAATGGCTACAACCTCTGCTTCCTTGATATTGGCGGGGGCCTGGCCGATATCGCTGAAGTCGACCAGGGCAACCTTTTTGCCGGCGGCGTCGGTCATGGTCTGGGGAGCGGCAAGGCCGAATTTCTTCAGGACGGTCTGGCTCTCGGGATTCAATTTAGCCGCATCGATCTGCATGCAGGCAACGGCATCGGTACCGGTTGCTTTCAGGTAATTAGCATATGCAAGGGCTGCGGCAACGGAATCGGTGTCAGGATTGGAATGGCCAACTACACAAACAGACATGGTGATCCTCCTTAAAAATTTTGTATTGTAAGCGAAACATCCTTTATGAATCGGCCTCCCGAGGCTGCCGAACATAAAAAATTGAGATACCTTACGCGAATGACAAACAATTCACCTTTATAAAACTGGCGAACAATAGTGCTATTGCTTGGGAGAGTCAAGAAGAAAGAAGAAAAAATGAGGGCCTGGAAGACGAAGCGGAATAACTATTTTCAGCTTCGTCTTCCAGGCAAATTGGCACAACCGGAGAGGCTCATGGCATTTGTCTTGCCTGCCTTGTTTTTTTCATGTAACAATTTTGCCAGGGAATGACCACAACCACGCTTGCGCCACCAAAAAGCCAGGACGACACATGACCACCGAATTCACAAAAACGCCGAAAGCCCCCAGAAGATGGAAGGTGCTGGTCGCGGAAGACAACCCTGTTGTCCGCAAGGGCCTGAACAATTTTCTCGTCAAATGGGGCTATGAACCCATTGAGGCGGATAATGGCGACGCAGCCTGGCAGGCGCTTGAAAATGACAGGACCATCAAACTCGCCATCCTGGACTGGAACATCCCGGGTTTAAGCGGCATGCAGGTCTGCCAGCGGATCAGAATGCGCAGCGATGGCCCCTATGTTTATACCGTCATCTTCAGCGCCCGTAAATCCATAGAGGAACAGGTGCTTGCCCTGGAGGGTGGCGCCGACGACTATCTGGTGAAACCTGCCAAACCATCCCTGCTCAGGGCCCGCCTGGGCATAGGCTTAAGAATTCTCGAAAGGATTCCAAGCCAGCCGGGCGGCACCGGCAAATAACGTTCCCCCACCAAAGCAGCCGCCTGCCATGCAAACCATTCAATGTGTGCTTTTCGACCTTGACGGCACTCTGCTGGACAGCCTTGCCGACCTGGCCGGCTCGATGAACACGGTGCTCCGCCGGCATGGCTATCCGGTCCACCCCATTGACGCATACCGGTACTTTGTCGGGGAAGGGGTTGTAAAACTTGTTGAACGCTCCCTGCCGAAAAACAGGAAAACCCCGGAGAAGATCGCGCAATGCGCAGATGAAATGAGGCGGGAATATGCCGGCCGCTGGGCGGAAACCACAAAGCCCTACGCAGGGATTCCGGAATTGCTCGACGCACTGAGTCAGCGCGGGATACCCATGGCCATTCTCTCCAACAAACCGGATGACTTCACGCGCGAAATCGTGAAAAGCCTGCTGGGCAAATGGGATTTTGCCATGGTTGCCGGCGCCAGGGAAGGGATCCCCAGAAAGCCGGATCCGGCCGGAGCCCTTGCTGTCGCCGACAAGTTGCGGATCCCCCCCGACAATTTTCTTTTTGTCGGAGACAGCAATATCGACATGCATACCGCCAGAGGGGCGACCATGTTCGCCGTTGGTGTTCTCTGGGGCTTCAGAACCGAGGAGGAGTTGAAGGCCGGCGGCGCGCAAGCCCTTTTGGCCAGGCCATCGGACCTTTGCCGTCTCCTGGTCCGAGGAAACCAAGGATAACCGCCCTTTGTGTCGGCGGCAGAGGATGGTTCATCCGAATTTGCGGCTCTGAAAGTGCCAAGAAATTCGTGCCGGATAAGGAGAGGAGCGGTTGCCTATTCCGTGGGCCCCTCCGAGAGCCCCATAAAAAAAGCCACGACATTTTGGAATGCCGTGGCTTTTCAGCTTGCTTTTGGCGCCTGCGTTATGCGTTCAGACGCTCCGCCTCTTTGGCCTTGCGGATCTCGCAGGCCAGATGAAACGCCTTTTCCTTGCCATGCTTCAGGATCGACACCGAGGTTTTTCCCTGCTTGCCCACACCATTCACCCAGCTCACCTCGTAGCGGTTCAATTTCTCGTTGAAGCGTACGCCGACCACGCCGGTGGAGGTGTTGCTCACCGTGACGATATGCTTGTCGGTCCGCACCTTGCCGATCTTCTTTTCCGTGGCGTCACGCCAGGCCAGGGCGGCAAGAAGGCTTGAGTATCTCCCCCCGCACTTGCCATCGGAAAAAAACTTGGAGTATGTCTTGCCCTTGAAACGGACACGAACATACCAACCATGGGTGCGTTTGTCCTCCTGATCGATTCTTGCTACATCCTTGTGTTTTTCAACCATAACTTTTTTCGACATATCACTTCACCTGCACAGGTTTAATAAAAATTACCATGCCCGACCATAACCGAAACGACCAACGCATGGCCCCCCCTGCGCCAGAACAACACTTGCAACATTCACTAAAGAGAGCGAATCGGGCGACAGGCATCCGGAAGACGCCTAGCAACCAAGCCCGCAGCAAAACCAATCACCGCTTCCCAACAATACGAACATACATTGTTTTTTAAACATATAGGGAATCACCCTACTCCATCGCTACATATCCATATGTAATTCCATTTACCATACCCTAACCGTTTTCGCACATAAAATGTTAGGAAAAATCATCTTGATCCATCCTTCTCTTTCGCGTGGAGAACTGGTATAGATCCGAACAACGATACGGACCGGCAAGCCGGGGCTTTCCCTCTGCCCATCAATTATTATAAAAATATTACAAAAACAAAAAAAGAGACCAAGAGACATGTCTGATCTCACAACCAAATTCATCAACCTCCTTGAGATTGTCGGCAGACTCAGGGCCCCGGGTGGCTGCCCATGGGACCAGAGGCAGACACCGCAAACCTTCAAACGCTATCTCATCGAAGAAGCCCATGAATTGCTCGAGGCCATCAATGAAAATGCGCCGGCCAGCATACGCGAGGAACTGGGCGACCTGCTTTTCCAGGTAATCTTCTTAAACAATCTTTATCAGGAGCAGAATCTCTTCACCCTTGAGGATGTAATCGACTCCATCTCGCAAAAAATGATCCGCCGCCACCCCCACGTGTTCGGCAATGAAAAAATCGGCTCTGAGCAGGACCTGAAAAAAAAATGGCAGGAAATCAAGAACCGGGAAAATCTCAACAAGGGACAGCCCACGGATCTGTTCAGCTCCATCCCCAAAAGCCTCCCGGCCCTGCGCCGGGCGCAAAGGGTCGCGGAAAGGGCTGCCAACAGCGGTTTTGATTGGCCAGACACCGCCAGCGCCATCGGCAAGCTCGAAGAGGAGATCACTGAATTGAAAACAGCTCTTGCCGGGAACAAGCAGGAAGAAATCGGCGAGGAGTTCGGCGATCTCCTCTTCGCCGTCGTCGTCATTGGCAGAAAGGCAGGCATCGATGGCGAAGACGCTCTCCACCACTCCACCCAGAAATTCATTACCCGCTATGCACGTCTGCAGGAAATTCTCGCTGCCAATGACCGGCGGATTGCGGAATGCGACACCGATGAGTTGCTGCGTCTCTGGAGGCACGCCAAAGACGTGACACGACAACAACCAGATAACCATTGACAAACAACATTTTTCCCTGTTAATAATCGCGATTGTTTTTTTACAAACCATTTTCTTAATCCCTCCTTGCTCTTTGCAGGAAGCGCAGATAGCAAGGGCCAATAGACCACAAGGAGGAATCAATGCGCAGGTACGAGACAATTATTATTGTCAAGCCGGGCGCCGGGGAGACGGACATCTCGTCGGTAGTTGAAAAAGCAACGGGCACCATTGAAAATTATGGTGGATCCATCGTGAAAAATGACCGGTGGGGCCTGAAAAAGCTGGCCTACACCATCGGCAAGGAAAACCAGGGTCACTATCTCTATCTCGAGTACGCAGGCCTGCCCGACGGTGTAAAGGAAATGGAGCGGCAACTGCGGATCGACGACCGCGTCCTGAAATTCATGACCGTAAAAACGCAGGATGTCTTCAGCGAGATCGCACCGAAGCCCGAGAAAGAATCCAGGCCATCATCGGACGATGATGACGATTCGGCTGAATAGTTTCTCATCCTTTGCGATTGAAACTAAAACGATCAAAAGCGAAACAGAGAGTGAGGAATATATAAATGGTTATCAAGAAAAAGAAGGTTTTCAGCCGTCGCAAGGTTTGCCGTTTCTGTACAGACAAGAGCCTTGTCATCGACTACAAGGATATTAAAACACTGCGCAATTTCGTTACCGAACGGGGCAAGATCATTCCGCGGCGGATCTACGGCAACTGCGCCCATCACCAGAGACAACTGACCGAAGCAATCAAGCGTGCGCGCCAGATTGCCCTGTTGCCATACGCGGGACACCCGCAGCTGTAAGAAACGGGCACCCGGCGCAGTGTTGTTTCAGAAGGGATTTTCAGCTGATGCGAAAAAAATAAGAGCCATTGCGATCACGGCCCTTGTTTTTTCCCTGCCGACCGTTCTGCCGGGTCTCGGTTGGCTGCATGGCCTGATGCCTCTGCCGGTTTATTACTTCTTAACCGTATATGGCAGACCGCAGGGAACGAAAATAGTATTCTGGGCCGTGGCAATCGCCGGCATGGCCTCTTTGCTCACAGGGACTTTCCCCGGCCTGCTCTTCTCGCTGACCTTGATTCCGGTGGGGTATATCCTGACCGGATACGCGGAGAAGAAAGAGTCCTTACTGGCCGCGGCGGGCAAAGGGACGATCTTTCTTGCCCTGGCCTGGCTTCTTTTTGCTTTATTGTTTGGCATCATGAGCCAGACAAATCCTTATCAGGAGATTCTGCACAGTCTTGATAATGGCTTTACGGCGACAATTGCCCTGTACAAGGATTCAGGGAAATTCGGAACCGATGACATGGAGGCGATCGCTGCCTTCATAGACCGGCTCAAGGTGCATGTAACCCGGCTTTTCCCGGCCCTGTTGCTCACCTCGATAATCTGCACGGTCTGGCTCAATATTGTTCTCGGCCAGTGGCTGTTCAGAAAAAAGGGAACCGCTCTGGCCGGCGGCGAAGACCTGAAGGCCTGGCGCCTGCCGGACCTCTTCGTCTGGCCCGTGATTCTGGCTGGCTTTGCATTGCTCATCCCCAATGCCCAGCTGAATTCTTTCGGCCTGAACCTGGGATTTGTGCTCCTGGTCGTCTACCTCTCGCAGGGGTTGGCGATCATGGCGACCTTGATGCAGCAGTGGGCATTGCCGAAGTTTTTCCGGTTTGCCCTCTATACCTTTCTGTTTTTGGAGGTCTATGCCATTGTCTTCGTGGCCGCTCTCGGCCTCGCCGATATCTGGCTTGACGTAAGAAGCAGAAAGGCGCAACAGGAAGTAGGCTGACACCCGAGGTGTCATGACATAAAACAATGAAACTGAAGATGAGCATTATCTTCTTTTTTCAGAAATAATGAATCCCCATCTGTTACGGATTCAACCGGAGGCAAAAAATGGAACTCATTCTCAAAGAAACCATCGATACCCTTGGTGAAGAAGGCGATGTTGTGAAGGTAAAGGACGGTTATGGCCGTAATTACCTCCTCCCCAGAAAGCTCGCCGTGCTTGCCACCAAGGCAAACCTTTCCATCCTGGAAAAGGAAAAGGCCGCCATTGTCGCCCGCAAGAAGAAACAGCGTGATGAAGCCGAGGCGCTTGCCAGGAAGATCGCCGGCGCCACCGTTGTTATCGAACATCGGTCCGGCGAAGACAACAAGCTCTACGGCTCCGTCACTTCCGCCGACATCGCCGCGAAGCTTGCCGAGCTTGGCATCGAAGTCGACAAGAAGAAGATCGTGCTCGACGAACCGATCAAGACCCTTGGCATCACCATGGTTCCGGTAAAAATCGGATATCAGGTCGGGGCTGACATCAAGGTCGAAATCGTTCCTCTGGCCGGCGAATAATTCCGGCGGGACAGGAGGATTTGCTTTCTCCTCCTGTCCCGACTCATTTGCCAATGGAACCAGGAACCGGCTCTTCCATAGCGCACCGCATTCCCCCGCAGAATATCGAGGCTGAACAATGTGTTCTGGGCTCGATCATGCTGCAGCAGGGAACCATGCCCAAGGCGGCGGAACTCCTCACCGAAGAAGACTTCTACCGCGACGCGCACAAAAAGATCTTTTCCGCCATGGTCACTCTCTTTGATCGCGGGGAGCCCCTTGATCTCATCACCGTTTCGAACATCCTGAAGGACAGCAACGTCCTGGACGGAGTCGGCGGGCCAACCTACCTCGCCACCCTCACCGACATCGTGCCCGTTGCGGCAAATATCGCCTACTATGCCAAGATTGTCAGGGAGAAATCCATTCTCCGCAGGTTGATCCAGACCAGCACGGACATTGCCGGCCGCTGCTATGAGGAGCAGGACGATATCGACGGTCTGCTGGATGATGTCGAAACCACGGTCTTCGAAATCTCGAGAGCTAAAAGCGGTCAGTCATTCCACCCCCTGAAGACCGTCATCAACACCACCTTCAAGCATGTGGAAAAGCTTTACGAACGCAAGGAACACATCACCGGCGTCCCCACCGAGTATCACGATTTCGACAAGATGACCGCGGGGCTCCAGCCTGCCGATCTGATCATTGTCGCCGGCCGACCCAGCATGGGCAAGACCGCCCTGGCCATCAACATGGTGCAGAACGCCAGCCTGCTCCACCAGGTGCCGGTCGCCGTTTTCAGCCTGGAAATGAGCAAGGAGCAGCTCGGCATGCGTATGCTCTGCTCCATCAGCCGCGTCGATGCCCAACGGCTGCGGACGGGCTTCCTCAAGGAACAGGATTGGCCCAAGCTCACCCGGGCCGTGGGCATGCTCTCCGAAGCGCCCATCTACATCGACGACACCCCGGCCATCACGGTGCTGGAAATGCGCGCCAAGGCCCGAAGGCTTAAGACCGAGCACAACGTGGGTCTGATCGTGGTCGACTACCTGCAGCTGATGCGGGGCAAATCCAATGTGCAATCGCGCGAGCAGGAGATCAGCGACATATCCCGCTCCCTGAAGGCCATGGCCAAGGAACTCAGCGTTCCGGTCATCGCCCTTTCCCAGTTGAACCGGAGCCTTGAAAACCGGCCCAACAAAAGGCCGCAACTTTCCGATCTCCGCGAGTCAGGCGCCATCGAACAGGACGCCGATCTGATCATCTTCATCTATCGCGATGAGGTCTACAACAAGGCGGAAGACAATCCCAGACGGGGCATTGCCGAGGTTATCATCGGCAAGCAGCGTAACGGCCCCACCGGCACGGTGGAATTGGCCTTCCTGGACCGCTTTACCACCTTTGAAAACCTTGCTCACCACGATTTTCCGGCAACAGAATGAGTTGCCGGTTGTTTTTTTGAGCACGGTCAGTTATTACATCAGACGAGTTTGCGGCAAAACAGGCGTCACAGGCCGGAAACCAGCATGAGCCAGGCATGGCGTCCCGCCCCCTCAAAAAATACAACTACCCGAATTTATTGAACCTATGCAGAAATCAATGAATCTAAAATATGACTTCGAGGCCATTGAGTCCAAATGGCGCGCACACTGGCAGAACAACTCCACCTACAAGGTCAGCGAGGATCCCGGCCGGCCCAAATATTACCTGCTCGAGATGTTCCCCTACCCTTCCGGCCGGATCCATATGGGACACGTGCGCAACTACACCATCGGCGACGTGGTGGCCCGCTACAAGAGGATGAAGGGCTTCAATGTCCTGCATCCCATGGGCTGGGATGCCTTCGGCCTGCCGGCGGAAAACGCCGCTATCAAGCACGACACCCACCCGGCCAAGTGGACTTACGAAAACATCGAATACATGAAAAAACAGCTGCAGCGCATGGGCTTCAGCTACGACTGGCAGCGCGAGCTCGCCACCTGCAATGCCAAATACTATCGCTGGGAACAGCTCCTCTTCATCAAGATGTTCGCCAAGGGCCTGGTGTACCAGAAAGTGACCACGGTCAACTGGTGCGAGACCTGCCAGACGGTGCTGGCCAACGAACAGGTCATCGACGGCACCTGCTGGCGCTGCGACAATGCTGTTTACCCCAGGGAGATGAACGGCTGGTTCTTTAAGATCACCGATTATGCCGAGGAGCTGCTTGCCGGCTGTGACCGCCTCACCGGCTGGCCGGAAAAGGTTCTCACCATGCAGCGCAACTGGATCGGCAAGAGTATTGGCGCCGAGGTGGAGTTTGCGGTGGAAGGCAGCGGAGAAACCCTGAAAATTTTCACCACCCGCCCGGATACCATCTTCGGCGCCACCTTCATGTCCATGGCTCCCGAGCATCCCCTCGCCCTGGAGCTGAGCAAGGGCACTGAACAGGAGGGCAAGGTCAGAGAGTTCATCGAACGGATCAAAATCGAAAAACAGCGCTTAAAGCCCGGAGACGAACTCGAAAAGGAAGGGATATTCACCGGCGGCTACTGCCTCAACCCCTTTACCGGCGACAGACTGCCCATCTATGTGGCGAACTTCGTTCTCATGGAGTATGGAACCGGCGCCGTCATGGCCGTGCCTGCCCATGACCAGCGTGACTTTGAATTTGCCAGGAAATACGGCATCGCCATCAAGGTTGTGGTCCAGCCCGCCGAAGAGGCCTCGCTCAACCCGGAGACCATGGCAATGGCCTCGGAAGGCGCGGGGATTCTTGTCGCATCCGGCGAGTTCAGCGGCCTGCCCTCGGAAGAGGCGAAAAAAGCGATCACCGCCGCGGCCGAGCAGAAAGGTTTCGGCTGCCAACGCACCACCTATCGCCTGCGGGACTGGGGCATCTCCCGGCAGCGATACTGGGGCGCGCCCATCCCCATGATCTACTGCCAGAAATGCGGAGTACAGCCGGTGCCGGAAGAGGAACTGCCCGTCAGTCTGCCCGTCGATGTGCAGTTTGACAAATCAGGCAAATCGCCCCTGCACGGCCTGGAGAGTTTTTACAAGACCTCCTGCCCCAGGTGCGGCGGTGCGGCAAGACGGGAAACCGACACCATGGATACCTTTGTCGAGTCATCCTGGTACTTTGCCCGCTACGCAAGCCCGCGGCACACGGATGGGCCGCTGGACAGAAACAGCGTCGACTACTGGCTGCCGGTGGATCAGTATATCGGCGGCGTGGAGCATGCGATCCTCCACCTGCTCTACTCCCGCTTCTTCACCAAGGTAATGCGGGATCTCGGCTATCTCAGCATTGACGAGCCCTTTACCAACCTGCTCACCCAGGGCATGGTGATCAAGGACGGCACCAAGATGTCCAAGTCCAAGGGCAACGTGGTGGACCCAAACGAGCTGGTGGCCAGATACGGCGCGGACACCGTCCGTCTCTTCAGCCTCTTTGCCGCCCCGCCTGAACGTGATCTTGAGTGGAGCGACCAGGGCGTCGAGGGCGCCTATCGTTTCCTGAACCGGGTTTACCGCTTTGTGTGCGACAACCTGGGCGCCTTTGCCCAGCCTCCCGCTCCTGTCGTCCCAGCCACCCTCAACGAAAGCAGCAGACTCCTGCATCGGAAGACCCATCAGACCATCCGCAAGTTCGGTCTTGACATTGAGAACAAGTTTCACTTCAACACCGCGATCAGCGCGGTGATGGAGCTGACCAACAGCCTTTACAGCCTGACCGGCGAAGAGGCCGGGGAGGCCTGTGACCCGGCGGTGATCCGCGAGGCGATCGAGGCCATCCTGATGCTGCTCTCCCCCATGGTTCCACATTTTTGCGCGGAACTCTGGGAGGGCACCGGACACACGATAGCCCTTGATCAAGTGCTCTGGCCGGAGTACGATCAGGAAGCGGTCAAGGAGGAAACCATTACCGTGGTGGTCCAGGTCAAGGGCAAGGTTCGCAGCCAGTTGCAGGTTGCGCCGGACCTGAGCGACGGGGAGCTTGAAAAAATGGCGCTCGACGACGAAAAGGTCCGGAAATTCCTCGAAGGCAAGCCCGTCCGCAAGGTAATCGTGGTCAAGAACAAGCTTATTAACATAGTGAACTGACGTCCAATCCGCTCCGACTGCCACCAACAAACAGAGCGCACGGCCGTTGCATGGTCTGGATAATGAACGTTTGCACCTTGAGAAAAATCTGCCTTCTGCTGGTACTTTTTTTCCTTTCCGGTTGCGGATACCACAATCCCAACATCTTGACGGATGAAGAAGCCGGCCCCCCCATCAAGCTCTACGTTCCGCTCTGGACCAACCCCACCAGCGAAACGCGCCTTGCCACCGACATTCACAATGCCCTGCAGGACTGGCTTATCCAGTCAAAACGCCTTATCCTGGTCGGGAATGCGGCCTCGGCAGACTATATCCTCAAGGGCAGGATTGTTTCGGTGCGTTATCCGGGAAGATCATATAACGTCAAAGATACCGCCCTGGCGCTGAAAGCCATCCTGACTGTTGAATATTCCGTGCGAGATGTGAAAACGGACAAGCCCGTCTGGGAGGCGAAGGGCTATTCCCTTGAAGAAACCTACACGGTTGGAAGCAGCACAGCCCAGACCGATGCGAACAAGAAAACCGCCCTGGAACTCATCGTCAACGACCTTGCCGAAAACATCTATATCCGCATCTACCGGGCCATTTCCCGGCACCGGAAGGGAACCGGAGCAGACAACAGATAAACAGCCCGTTGAAAAACGGGCTGAGCGGCGCAGGATGTGTCGCCGGATTTCGCCGGCTCTGTACGAACCAGTGAACTCGGGAGGCTGGCCGAAACGTCTTTTGCAACGGACTGATAGATGGGAAGCCCACTCTTCCCACTCTCCCGGAATCCCTTTCAAAAAATTCCGCCCGCCGCCTTGATTTTCCACCAGGTCACGATCGCCTTATCCAACCGGAAAAACGTCTTTATCTCCTAAAAGATGACGCGCGCGTTCACCGCCAAATATGAATGGCAATCTGCGCACAGGAAAGGTATATAGTGTAATTCCTTAACCCATATTTTTTTGCAAGCACGACCGAATCAAGCTCCGGAGGTACACATGCCATCTCGCAGAGAACTTGCCAATGCCATCCGCGCCCTCAGCATGGATGCCATACAAAAAGCAAAATCAGGCCACCCCGGCGCCCCCATGGGCATGGCGGACATTGCCGAAGTTCTGTGGAATGATTTTCTGCATCACAACCCGGCCAACCCGAAATGGCCCAACCGCGACCGTTTTGTCCTTTCGAACGGCCACGGTTCCATGTTGCTCTACTCCCTGCTGCACTTAAGCGGCTATGATCTGCCCATTTCAGAGATCAAAAATTTCCGTCAGCTCCATGCCAAGACTCCTGGCCACCCTGAGTACGGCTACGCCCCCGGCGTTGAAACCACCACCGGTCCCTTGGGCCAGGGCATTGCCAATGCCGTGGGCATGGCCATCGCGGAAAAGACACTGGCCGGCCAGTTCAATCGCTCCGGGCACACTATCATCGATCACCACACCTATGTTTTCCTGGGTGACGGCTGCATGATGGAAGGCATCTCCCATGAGGCGTGCTCTCTGGCAGGAACCTTGAAACTCGGCAAGCTGATCGCCCTTTATGACGACAACGGCATTTCCATTGATGGCGAGGTGGGAGGCTGGTTTACCGACAACACCCCCATGCGTTTTGCCGCCTATGGCTGGCATGTGCTTGAAAACGTGGACGGCCATGACCCGGAGGCGGTGAAAAAGGCCATTGCCGAAGCTAAAAGCGTCATTGACAAGCCTTCTCTCATCTGCTGCAAAACCATCATCGGCTGGGGCTCCCCCAACAAACAGGGCAAGGAGATCTGCCACGGCGCTCCCCTGGGGGATGCGGAAATCGCCTTGGTCCGCGAGACCATCGGCTGGCCCCATCCCGCCTTTGAGGTGCCGGCAGGGATCTATGCCGGCTGGGACGCCAGGGCCAAGGGCAGCAAGCTGGAGGCTGCCTGGAACGAGCAATTCGCTGCGTACCGGAAGGCCTTTCCCGAACTTGCCGCTGAACTCTCACGCCGCTTGAGCGGCGGGCTCCCTGCCGACTGGCCCCAAAAGGCCGCTGCCTTTATCGAAGGGATCAATGCCAAGGCGGAAAAGGTTGCAACCAGAAAGGCTTCCCAGATCTGTCTGAACGGCTATGGTCCACTGCTGCCCGAGCTGCTTGGCGGCTCCGCCGACCTGGCAGGCAGCAACCTGACCATCTGGTCCGGCAGCAAGGGCATTCAGGAAGATGCCGGCGGCAACTACGTCTATTACGGGGTGCGCGAATTCGGTATGGCCGCCATTGCCAACGGCATCGCCCTGCACGGCGGCTTTATCCCCTACACCGCCACCTTCCTGATTTTTTCCGAATATGCGCGCAACGCCCTGCGCATGGCGGCCCTCATGAAGCAGCAATCCGTTTACGTCTTTACCCATGATTCCATCGGTCTTGGCGAGGACGGTCCCACCCATCAGCCCATTGAACAGGCAGCCACCCTGCGGCTGATCCCCAACATGAGCGTCTGGCGCCCCTGCGACGGACTTGAAACAGCGGTAGCCTGGAAAGTCGCCGCGGAGCGGAAATCAGGGCCCACCAGTCTTTTGCTCTCCAGGCAGAACCTGCCCCACCAGCAGCGGACCCCGGAACAGATCACCAACATCGCCAAAGGCGGCTATACCCTGCTTGATTGCGGTTGCGCGAATCCCGACGCCATCATCATTGCCACCGGCTCCGAGGTCGAACTGGCCGTGGCCGCAGCCAAGACGTTGATGGACAAGGGCAAGAAGATCCGGGTCGTCTCCATGCCGAGCACTGATTTCTTTGACAGCCAGGATGCGGCCTATCGACAATCCGTCCTTCCCGACTCCGTCCAGGCTCGGGTTGTGGTGGAGGCAGGCGTCACCGGCGGTTGGTACCGTTACGCCGGTTGCAAGGGGAAGGTGATCGGCATTGACCGCTTCGGTGAATCCGCGCCGGCCGAGGAACTCTTCAAATATTTCGGCCTCACCGTGGAAAACGTGGTTAAAGCCGTGGAAGAAACTCTGTAAGACTTCAGCGAGGGGACAGAGTCATACGATCTGTCCCCTCTTCCCATTTTACCCCGCCCATGTTCTCCATAGCCAGCCTCGTCCTCGACAACCCTTTCATTCTGGCCCCCCTTGCCGGCTACACCGACCTAGCCTACCGCCTCCTTTGCCGGGAATATGGCGCTTCCCTCTGTTATTCGGAGATGATCAGCTGCCACGGGTTGATCCATGGCCAGAAGAATACCCTGGAGATGCTCGCCACCGTGCCCGAGGAGCGGCCCGTGGCCATGCAGCTCTTCGGAGGAGAAGCGGACCTGATGGGGGAAGCCGCCGCCATTCTCTCCGAGCAGCCCATCGACCTCATCGATATCAACATGGGCTGTCCGGTAAAAAAGGTGATCAAGAAGGGGGCGGGGTGCGCCCTGATGAAGGAGCCCCACACCGCTGCCCGGGTCATCAGGGCGGTGGTCGCGAAGGCGAAGGTGCCGGTTACGGTGAAATTCCGTTCCGGCTGGAACCATCAGAACATCATTGCCTGCGACTTTGCCAGGATGGCCCAGGACAACGGCGCTGCCGCGGTCATCGTCCATGCCCGCACCTGGAGCGACGGCTTTGGCGGTTCTGCCGACTGGAACATGATCAGAAAGGTCAAGGAAGCTGTCTCCATTCCGGTGATCGGCAACGGTGATGTCAAGTCGCACGCCGACGGGCTGCGCATGCTTTCTGAAACCGGCTGCGATGGGGTGATGATCGGCCGGGCCGCCCTGGGCACCCCCTGGATCTTTTCCGCTCAAGCCACAGCCTCTCCTCCGCTGGCCTACCGCCTCAACGCCCTCTGCCGCCATCTCGACCTGATTCACCGTTTTTTTTCGGCAGGGAAGATTCTCCCCAAAGTAAAAAACCAGGCAGGCAGATATTTCAAAGGGCTTTCGCACGGAAGCGCCCTCAAAAAAGAAATTTACCAGGCAAAGACTTTCCAGGAACTCATTGAGATCATTGAAAAAAATATTGCCAACAGAAACGATTGAGCCAACGGCACAAAACCTCTTCCCGCTCCTTTTCTCACTGGGCAGCAACCACGGCTTTTTTTCCCTCGCAAATCAGCAGGAAAATATCCAGAAGAATTCACCCGTTCCCCCTCTTAAAAAGTTGACTTCCCTCCTTGTACCAAATATTGTTAGGTAGATTAAAATTTGTTCAGAAGATAATGTTTCAATCAGGAGCTGCATGAAACCGACAAAACGACTCAGCGCCAGCCTGGAAGATTATCTTGAGACCATCTACCATATCATCTCGGAAAAGCAGGTGGCCCGCGCCAAGGAGATCGCCAGCAAGCTCAAGGTAAGCCGCTCTTCGGTGACCGAGGCCTTCAGGGCCTTGGCCCAGAAAGGATTTATCAACTACGCACCCTACGAGGTTATCACCCTCACCCCGGCCGGCAAGGAGGTGGCGGAGGACGTTATCCGACGCCACCGGGCCTTGAAGGAATTCTTCATCAAGGTGCTTGCCGTGAATGAAAAGGTGGCTGAAGACGGCGCCTGCCGCATCGAACACTCAGCGCCAAGGGAGATCATCGACCGCCTGACCCAGTTTGTCCATTTCATGGAAAAGTGCCCCCGCGGCGGGAACGATCTGATCAAGAGCTTCAGCAGGTATTGCCAGACAGGAAAAACAGACGACAAATGCAAGGAATGCATCTCACTTTGTCTTGAAAAGTAGATTCACTCCGTTGTAATTTAGAGAATATAATATTATCGGTTGGTTACTCAGGAGAAAGACACATGGATGGCTTGTTTGCGGAAGGCTGGTATGAACATCCCAGCCTCGGTCTCATCAAGGTATATACCAAAGGCGCGGAATGGGTTTATCAGTGCTATACCAAAAACGGTCAAAAGGCGCTCTCGAAAGAGCGCCCCTTGGACAGTTGGACCTGGGCCTTGAGCGAACCCAGCGCCAAGGATCTGCTGGCCTTCTGATTCCCCCGTCTCAGGAGAGACGGGCCAGGGCCTCGCGCAAACGCTTCATCCCTTCCTTAATGGTGTTCAGGTCGGTGGCAAAGGAAAAACGGATAAAGGCATCCGCCCCAAAGGCCGCGCCGGGCACTGTGGCCAACAGCGCCTCATCGAGCAGATAATCCGCCAGATCAACCGAATTGGCCACGGTTTTCCCTTTAAAATTTCTGCCAAAATAGGCGGAAACATTCGGAAACACGTAGAAAGCCCCCTTTGGCCGCACACAGGTCACATCCGGGATGCTGCACAAGGCATCCATGATGAAATCAAGCCTGGGCACAAAAGCATCCCGCATCATGGTCGGAAAGTCCTGAGGGCCGCTCACCGCGGCCAAAGCCGCTTTCTGGGCGATGGAGCTGGGATTGGAGGTGCTTTGGCTCTGAATCTTGTTCATGGCGGCGATGATATGCTTGGGACCGGCTGTATAGCCTATGCGCCAGCCTGTCATGGCAAAGGATTTGGACACCCCGTTGAGTACCAGGGTCTGCGCCGCAAGCCTCGGCTCAACGTCAAGGATGTGGCTGAGTTTGCCGTCCCCGTAAACAATGGTGTCATAAATATCGTCCGAGATAATCAGCCATTTCCGCTCGATGGCCAGCTTGGCCACCGCGGCCAGCGCCTTCTCGGAAAATACCGCGCCGGTGGGATTGGAGGGGCTGTTCAAGATAAGCGCCTTGGTCTTGGAAGTGGCATACCTCTCGAGAAGCTCTTCGGTCAGATCAAAGTCGTTTTCCTCTGCAAGCGGAACCTCCACCGGACTCGCGCCGGCCAGAGTCACAATGGGCGGATAGGAAACCCAATACGGGGTGGGGATCAGTACCTCGTCTCCCGGACCGAACAGGGCCTGGGCCATGTTGTAAAGCCCGTGCTTGCCGCCACAGCAGACCTGAATCTGGTCCGGCTCATAGCGCCAGCCCTTGTCCTCGGCGATCCGCCGGACAATCGCCTCGCGCAGTTCGGGGATACCAGGCACCGCGGTATAGCGGGTAAACCCTTCATCGATGGCCCGTTTTCCCGCCTCGCAGACATGGGCCGGCGTATCAAAATCGGGTTCGCCGACGCTGAAATTCAGAATATCCGCCCCGGCCGCCTTCAAGGCCTTGGCCTTGGCGTTGACGGCAAGAGTTGGCGATGGTTTGATCTGTTTCACACGGGCAGCAAGGCTAATAATTTCCGCTTCCATTTCATATCCCTACAGCAGCTTTGATTGAAAAAAACGCCCTTTTGGGCATCAGCACACCAACAACGCTTCAGTCGTACAGCACTTTCTTCAGGTTCAGGCCGCAGGCCGGGGCGGTCGCGCCAGCCATTGACCTGTCGCGGGCCGCCATGATATCGGCAAGTGCCTCGGCAGCAATGGAGCCACGACCAATGTCAAAAAGAGTCCCGATAATATTGCGCACCATGTGCCTCAGAAAACCATCCCCGGCAATTGTCAGCCGGCAGACAGCCGCCTCGCCTTCCGGTCCCTGCAAACGGACAGTATCGATGGTCCGGACCGCCCCCCTGCCGCCGCAGTTGGAGCTGTCCCGGGAACCGGTGGCCTCAAAGCTGCTGAAATCGTGGGTGCCAACCAGCACGGGAAGGCAGCGCGCAATAGCGGCAAGATCAAGAGGCCGCGGCACATGGGCGGCATAGAGGCGCAGGAGAGGCGGCATGATTTCCACCATGGCAAAGGTATACTCGTACACCTTTCCCCTGGCGTTATAGCGTGCCTGAAAATCATTGGCAACATTTTCCGCCGACAACACCCTGATATCCCGAGGCAGCGTATTATTCAACACCTTTACCAGCCCTGACAACGGGATATTGATCCTGGCGCTGAAATTCGCCACCATCCCGTCGGCATGCACCCCGGCATCGGTTCGCCCAGCCCCGTGCAGGGTGATGGTTTCCCTGCTGACCCGTGCGATCGCCTCCTCCAGGACACCCTGAATGGTCGGGTGCCCCTTCTGTCTTTGCCAGCCGGCATAACAGGTGCCATCAAAGGCCAGGACAAGTTTTATATTACGCACGGTGCATTACGGGAAAAAGGGAACGACCTTGAGACCGGTATTTTCAGGAAAGCCGCACATGATGTTCATGTTCTGCACAGCCTGCCCGGAGGCGCCCTTCACCACATTGTCGATGGCGGAAAGAACAATTACCCGGCCGGTGCGGGGATCATACTTAAAGCCGATATCACAGTAGTTGCTGCCCCGAACATACTGGGTGGCGGGATACTGATTTGCCGAACAAACGCGGACGAACTCCTCATTTCCATAGAAGTCCCGATACAGTTCAACAAGGCGCGGCAATGCCTCGTTGGCCTTGGCATAGATGCTGCTCAAAATCCCCCGGGACATCGGAACCAGATGGGGGGTGAAGGAAACCGTGACCGGCCTGCCGGACAACACGCTCAACTCCTGCTCGATCTCCGGGGTATGGCGATGCTCTCCGACTTTATAGGCCTTAAAGCCATCGGCCACTTCGCAGTACAGGGTCCCGACCTGGGCGGAACGCCCCGCCCCGGAAACACCGGACTTGGAATCTATCACTATTGTTTCCGGATCAACGACCCCTGCCCGCAACAGAGGGGCAAGACCAAGAATGATGCTGGTGGGATAGCAACCGGGATTGGCGACCAGATCGGTGGCGGCAATCTTCTCCCGATACAGCTCAGGAAGACCGTACACCGCCTTGGCAAGCAATTCCTTTGCGCTATGGGCCTGATACCACTGTTCATATACTGCGGCATCACGGATGCGAAAATCCGCGCTCAGATCAACAACCTTTTTGCCGGCGGCCAAGATCTGCGGGACAATATCCATGGCGGTCTGATGGGGCACGGCGGTGAAAAAAAGATCGGCCCGCTCGACCAGTTTATCTCCCTGCACATCCTCGCAGAGGATATCAGCGCGCCCCCGCAGGCTCGGGAAAACGTGGGAAAGGGGTTTCCCCGCATACTGGCGGGAGGTCGCCACCGTGAGTTCGATTTCGGGATGATTGCACAAGATCCGGGCAAGCTCAGCACCTGTGTAGCCCGACGCACCAACGATTCCTACTCGCACCATCTGCCTCACCAATCAAAAAAAACATTCCGTGTATATGCCGACAAAAAAACAGGGGAAGAGCGATAACGCCTTCCCCTGCAGAGGTAAACAAAGATATGCAAGAATGCAACTGTAAAACTGTTAACGCTTGGAGAACTGGAACCTCGCCCTGGCCGCCTTCTGGCCATATTTCTTTCTCTCCTTCGCGCGCTGGTCGCGGGTCAGGAAACCAGCCCGTTTCAGGGTGACGCGGTATTCAGGGTCAACGATGAGCAGGGCGCGGGCTATTCCGTGCCGCAAAGCCTCGGTCTGGGCGATCTTGCCGCCGCCGCTCAAGGTAGCCATGACATCGTACTTCGCCGCGGTCTCGGTCAAAGCCAAGGGTTTGGCAACCTTTTGACGGTAATCAAAGCCACCACCGAAATAATCTTCAACGCTCATCTTATTGACTTGGATATTGCCGGATCCGGGAGTGAGCCATACCCTGGCAACAGCGGTCTTTCTTTTTCCAGTCGCGTAAAAACGATTTTCAGCCATTTCCTACTCCAATAGCCTGCTCATTGAACAGGTGATTATAATTCCAAAGCCTGAGGCTGCTGGGCTGCATGCGGATGCTCCGCGCTCGCGTACACCTTCAACTTCTTCAACTGGGCGCGCCCCAGAGTATTTTTAGGCAACATGCCACGCACTGCCTTGATCAGGATATCCTCAGGCTTCTTCGCCAGCATTTCCTTTGCGGTCTGTTCTTTCAAGCCGCCCATATACCCGGTGTGGCTGTAATAGACCTTGTCATCCCACTTCCGGCCGGTCATCCGGACCTTGTCGGCATTGACAACGATCACGAAATCACCGACATCAAGAAAGGTGGAGTAATTGGCTTTGTGCTTCCCGCGCAGGCGGATCGCAATCTCTGATGCCAAACGGCCAAGCACCTTGTCCTGAGCGTCCACCACATACCACTTGCGCTCAATCTCTTTGACCGGGGTCAAATGCGTTTTCATTTCACTTTCCTCTCGAATACTAAAACCGGATCCATAATTATAAGTTAAAATGGCCCGTTTTGCCACAAAAAAAGCAAAACGGGCTTCCGGTATCTCAATGAAAGGCCCGAATGGCTTCGAACCTCGTTATCGCAAATAAAAATGGAGCGGGAAACGAGATTCGAACTCGCGACTTCAACCTTGGCAAGGTTGCACTCTACCACTGAGTTATTCCCGCTCTCAGACTGCTCTCTTCAAAACGCCCGATATATAACAATGCCCGACTTGGTTGTCAACAAAAAACCTGGAGTTCGCAATATTTTTGTCATGTCCCGGGACAAATTGCGACCCGGTGAGCAATTTAACGATAATATATCGTTATTACAATATTTTTTTTCAAAAAAATAGGGATTCTTATTGCCTCGCGGCATGGCATCTTGGTAAGATAGCCATAATTATCGATCTACTCAAAATTGCCGTACATGTTCCTTACCTCATTTATTACAACGCAGGAGTAATCCATGGCCGCACGACGCGTACGCCAAGGCGAAATCAAACGCCAGACCAAGGAGACCGACATCGGCCTCTCCTTAACCATTGACGGTTCGGGACGGGCCGAGATCAAATCCGGAGTCCCTTTTCTTGACCACATGCTGACCCTTTTTACCGTGCACGGTTTTTTTGACCTTGCGGTGCAGGCCTCCGGGGATACCGAAGTGGATGCCCATCACACCGTGGAAGACCTCGGCATCTGTCTGGGCCAGGCCCTGAAAAAGGCTTTGCAGGACTTCGCCGGGATCAAACGCTATGGCTTTTGTTCGCTCCCCATGGACGAGACCCTGGTCCGCGTGAGCCTGGACTGCTCGAACAGACCATACCTTCATTACGGAGTCGCCCTCCTTGACCAGAAAGTCGGCGAGTTCGACACCCAGCTTGCCAAGGAATTCCTCCGCGCCTTTGCCCTGCATGGAGGATTGACCCTGCATATAGAAATGGCCCACGGCGAAAACACCCATCATATCCTGGAGGCAATCTTCAAAGCCCTGGGCAGGGCACTGGATGAGGCGACAACGCCGGAAGCCCGCGCCCAGGGACCGCTTTCTTCCAAAGGCACCTTATAATTCCATAACTCCGGGAGAACCGCTGTGACATCTTGCAAATCCTTTTTCGTCGGCGTCATCAATATAAGCCTGCTCCTCGCTCTTTTCGGTTGCGCCCAGAAAACAGCGCAGCAAACCCAGGAAGATGAGCTGTTCCCCATCAAGACCATCGTTCTCCTTCCGGTTGAAATCGCCCCTGACGGGAACACCAGCCCCTCGGAAAAAGAACGGGCGCAACTCGAGGCGGGCCAGATTGCCATGAATGCCATCCTGGCTGAATATTTCGCCGGTAACGACCAGATCAACATCCTCACCGAAGGACAACGCGACGCTCTCGACAAAGGCTTTACCCGCTGCCGCACCACCGCGGCGGTAAACATCTGCCGTATTTACAAAGCCGACGCGGTTCTGCTCTGCACCCTGCACCGGTATGTGGAAAGGGAGGGAACGGAATACTCCATCATCAGTCCGGCCACGGTGGCCTTTGACTACAAGCTTGTCCTGGCCGAAAGCGGGCAAACCCTCTGCGCCGGCACCTTCACCGAAACCCAGAAACCGTTGCTGGACGACATGTTTCAGTTCTTCAAGAAGGCAAAACGCGGCTTCAAGTGGTTGACCGCCGAGGCGCTGGCCCGGGACGGCGTTCAGCAGAAACTTGCCAACTGCCTTTATCTCCAGAAATAGTCTTCCCGGTGCTGCCCATCCCAAAGCAGATCAACCACCTGGTCGGCAGGGCCATGCATCTCTACAGGATGCTCGCCGACGGCGACCGGGTGATGATTGCCGTTTCCGGCGGGATCGACAGCCTCGTGCTTTCCTGGCTTCTGCGGCAATGGCGCCTCAAGGCGCCCATCAGCTTCGAGCTTCTGGCCGTCCACCTCGACATGGGTTTCGGCGGCAACGAGCTGGAACTTGTCAGAGAGCAGCTCAGCCGTCTCGACCTCCCCATGCTTCTGGAACGGACCGAATTCGGCCGCAATGCCCTTGCCGCCGAAAAAAATGGCAAGAGCGGCTGCTACCATTGCGCACGGCAACGCCGCAACCGCCTCTTTGCCCTGGCGAAAGAGCATCGCTGCAACAAGATCGCCTTTGGCCACCACCAGGAAGACATCATTGAGACCTTTTTCCTCAACCTTTTCTACGGAGGAAGCTTAAGCGCCATGTCCCCCAACCAGAAACTTTTCAACGGCAAACTCGCCATCATCAGGCCGCTTGCCCTGGTTGGCAAGGACCGCATCTGCGCCCTGGGTCTCGATCTGGGCGTCACCCCGGTGGCCAATCCCTGCCCCATGGCAAAGGAGTCGCACCGGGAAAAAATCCGCCTCTGGCTGCAGGAACTCTACACGAACGAACCTTCGCTCAAGGCAACGATTTTCGCAAGCCTCGCAAACGTAAAGCCCGATTACCTCCTCACTCCGCAGCCATGAGTCGAGGCAGAGGCTGATGCAAACCCATACCGCCTGCCTGCCCTGCCTCAGGAAACAAGCGGAATATACCCTGCGCCTTGCCTGCCCCGAACCCACACGGCGATCTGCAATACGCGCCGCAGTGGAAGAGTATCTCGCCGGCATTGACCCCGCCCTCTCGCCGCCGGAAAATGCCACCGGCATGTACCAGCTCATCGCCCGCGAGGCCCGATGCCCTGACCCATATGCCGCCCTCAAAAAAAAGAGCAACGATCTTGCCCTCGCCCTGCGCGCCAGAGTCCGGAAGGAAATCAGAGCCAGCGCCGACCCGCTCCTCGCGGCCATCAGGTTTGCCGTAGCCGGCAACATCATTGATTATGGAGCGCACCATGACTTTGACATCAAGCAGACCATGGACCGTTGCCTGCACCATGATTTTGCCATAAACGACTATACATGCTTCCGTGAAGAGCTAGGCAAGGCCGAAAAAATCGTCTTTCTTGCGGACAACTGCGGGGAAATCGTCTTTGACGATCTGCTCATCGGCGAAATCGGCGGCAATATGCTTCTCGCCGTCAAGGACAGCCCCATCATCAACGACGCAACGCTTGCCGATGTGGCTGCCTGCAATATCGGCCAACAATACCGGGTGATCGGCAACGGCACCGCCTGCCCCGGAACGCCCCTTGATCGTTGCAGCCGCGAATTCCTGAGCCGTTTCCAGGACGCCGACCTGATCATCAGCAAGGGCCAGGGCAACTTTGAAACCCTCTCGGCGAGAGCCGCGCCACTCTACTTTCTGCTCACGGTGAAATGCGGCGTCGTCGCCGGGCACCTGCAGGAGCTGAACGGTATCAGAGTGAAGATCGGGGATATGATCCTGTGCAAACAAAAAAAGGGGAGCCTGTAATACCGGCCCCCCTGCAAACATTACCCTTCTGACTCAAGATCCCATCCGGCTCCCTATCGGTTGAGCAGACGGGCCATCTCCTTGGCAAAATAGGTGATGATGATGTCCGCGCCGGCCCGTCTTATGGCCAGCAGGCTCTCGCACATGACCTTTTCCCCGTCGATCCAGCCATTGGCGGCCGCCGCCTTGATCATGGCATACTCACCGCTCACATGGTAGGCGGCGATGGGCAGATCGAACTCTTCCCGCAGCCTGCTGATGATATCCAGATAGGCCATGGCCGGCTTGACCATGAGGATGTCCGCGCCTTCATCCACATCCAGGGTCGCCTCGCGCAGGGCTTCCCGGACGTTGGCCGGGTCCATTTGGTACGCCTTGCGGTCGCCATGCTGGGGCGCGCATTCCGCCGCGTCCCGGAACGGTCCGTAAAAGGCGGAGGCATACTTGACCGCATAAGACATGATCGGCACCATGTGAAAGTTGTTCTCGTCCAGGATGCCGCGAATTTCGGCGACCCGGCCGTCCATCATGTCCGAGGGGGCGACCATGTCGGCCCCGGCCTGGGCATGGGACAGGGCGGTCCTGGCCAAAACCTCAAGGGTGGCGTCGTTATCCACTTCATCCTCGATGATAATGCCGCAATGGCCATGACTGGTATATTCACAGAGACAGACATCCGTGGAAACCATGAGCTCCGGAGCCTTGTTCTTCAGCTCCTTGATGGCCCGCTGAATGATGCCGTCCTTGGCATGGGCGCCCGACCCCCTGGAATCCTTTTTGTCCGGCAGACCGAAGAGGATGACATTGTTCACCCCGAGGGACATGCACTCCTTTGCCTCTTTGGCCAGCTGATCGACCGTGATCCTGAACACCCCGGGCATGGAGGAGACTTCCTCCCGTTTCCCCTTGCCGGGCATCACGAACAGCGGGTAGACAAGATGCGCCGGGGAAATGCTTGTTTCCCGCACCAGGGCGCGGAATATCTCGTTGCGTCTGAGCCGTCTCGCTCTGTACTCCGGAAAAATCATAACCTCTCCTTTTCGTGGCGGCAAAAAATCCCGGGCCAAGCCCCTGAAGCCTTTCCTGCCTGCTGATGATTGTCTTTGAAGGTCGCGGACTTGAGCAGCCACGCAACGTGGCTACTCGACCCGGAAGGTCTCCCCAACCAGTTTATTGATGAATTTTTCAGGCGAATCGACCCCCTCACGGGGAATCACCACCCGGTCCACGCCTTTTTTCTGACTCATGAGCCGCAGGCCATATTCCATGGTTTGCAGAATCCCGACACAGGCTGCGTTGATGGCCTCAAGGGTTCTGGGCTCCCGGCGCAACAGGCCGTCGATGGCCTCTTCGGCAAAGGTGACCCGGATGCCGCATTTCTTGGAAATCTCATCCTCGCAGTCGTGGATCGCCTTGACCAGCCGGATGAATCTGTCGCTCACCTCACGCGGGTCCGTATCCAGCTCCTGGCTTTCCTGGGCCATGAGGCGAAGGCGCTCGGGTGTGGTGAGCACCTGATGCTCCTCAAGATAATCCCCCATCCGCCGGTGAATAAAATCCATCAAGTGCTGGTACTCGCTTTGCAGCAACTCCTCGTAGCGGCGGCGGTGTTTGGCCTGCACCCCGGGATCAGCGAGCAGTTGCGCAAGCGCTTCCCGCGGCTCCCGCACCATCTCGGCATCCACCACCAGATGCCGGATGGCGGTGGAGGGCAGCTTTTTTTCAAAATGGAGAAGCACCCTTTCCATGACGCTCACCAAGCCGCGGGCCCCGGTTTTCTCGTTCATGGCGCGCCTGGCGATCTCCCGGAGGGCCGCGCCCTCAAACTGAATCTCGATGCCGTAGGCGCGAAAATCCTGCTTTTTGGCGACAATCACCGAGCTGTTCGGGTTGGTCAGGATCTCATGGAAATCATCCTCGCTCAATTCATCAAGGACGGCGATCACGGGCAGGCGGCCGACGAACTCGCTCTCAAAGCCGAACTGGATAAGATCCTCCGCCTTGACCTGCTTCAAAAACCGCCACGATTCCTTCTGGGAAGAAACCGCGCTCTCAAAGCCGATGGACTGCCGCTGCACCCGCTTTCTGATAATCTCCTCCAGACCGACGAAGGCGCCGCTCATGATGAAGAGAATGTTCCTGGTGTTGACGGTGCGCTTTTCCCTCTTGCCGGTGGCGCGGTACTGTTCGATGGCCTCGATCTGGGAGATGGGGTCGTGGGGCACCTTGAGCTCAACCTCGGTTTCCTCCATGGGTTTCAGCAGAGCCCGCTGCACGCCGGTCCGGGAAACATCGGCGCCGATCCGGTATTCGCTGGCGGCGATCTTATCGATCTCGTCCACATAGATGATGCCGTACTGGGCGCGCTCAAGATCCCCGTCCGCCTGGCGGACCAGATCGCGGACCAGATCCTCGACATCGCCTCCCACATAGCCGGTTTCGCTGAACTTGGTGGCATCCCCCTTGATGAAAGGCACGCCGAGGCGCTGGGCGATGAGCTTGATCAGGAAGGTTTTTCCCACGCCGGTCGGACCCATGAGGAGGACGTTGTTCTTGATCTGACCGATATTGCGCTTGGCCCGCCCGGGATTCTCCAGAGCGAAGCTGATCCTGTTGAAATGGGTGCAGATCTTGGTGGCGAGGATGGCCTTGGCCTCGTCCTGTTTCACCACATACTCGTCCAGATAGGCGATGAGTTCCTCCGGCGTGGTGTCAAAATGAAATTGCTTTCCGTCGGCGGACTTGACCTTGTCGCCGTCCTCCCCCTCTTGGGGCTGGGACATGGGCAGAAGTCCGCTGGAGACAATCTTCACCCGCTTCCCGTATTTCTTGGTAAGATATTCGCCGATTTCCCTTTCCAGCTCTTTCTGGTCCGGCAGGTTGTTGTCAAATTCGCTCATGGCATCCTCGATCGCAGCAAGACTTCCCCTCACTCCTCATCAAGGGCGAGGGTTTTCATCTTCTTATGCAGATGACTCCGTTCCAGGCCGATTTGTTCCGCGGTTTGGGAAATGTTGCCGTCATTCTCCCCAAGGCGCTGCTTGAGATACTCCCGCTCAAAGATCTTTTTCGCCTCCTTGTAACTCAAGGCATGATACAGGGCGGCAAGACCCGCGCTGGCCGGAATCTCGCCACCGGCGGCGGTCCCTCTCCCCAGCAGGGAGACGACCAGGGCCTCATCCACGATCTCGGCGGGCGACATGATCATGACCCGTTCGACAAAGTTGCGCAATTCCCGCACATTTCCCGGCCAGCGGTGCTGCATCAGCACCTGGAGAGCGCCGGCGGTAAACTTTTTTTTCCCCAGCCCCTTCCGGGCATTATCGACGACAAAGTCGGAAACCAGCAAGGGAATATCCTCCAGCCGGTCGCGCAGAGCCGGAACGTGGATGGGCACCACATTGAGGCGGTAGAAGAGATCGGCGCGAAAATTGCCGTTTTCTATTTCCTGCTCCAGATCCTTGTTGGTGGCGGCAAGAACCCGCACGTCCACGTGGATGGTCTTTGCTCCGCCCACCCGCTCGAATTTCTGCTCCTGAAGGATGCGCAACACCTTGGCCTGGGTCTTGAGGCTCATGTCGCCGATCTCGTCCAAAAAAAGTACGCCGCCGTCGGCCAGGTCGAACTTCCCGCGCCGGCCGGCAGTGGCGCCGGTGAACGCCCCCTTCTCATGCCCGAACAGTTCGGACTCGATCAGCTCTTCGGGAATGGCGGCGCAATTGAGCTCGATCATGGGCTTGTGCGCGCTCCTGGACAGACGATGAATGGTCTGGGCCACCAGCTCCTTGCCGGTGCCATGCTCGCCGCGAATCAGTACCCAGGCGTCGGTGGGCGCGACCCGTTCGACCAGCTGCCGCAATTGCGCCATGGCCGGGGAATTGCCGGTAAGCTGCTTTTTCCCGGCGCTCTGCTGACGGAAGATAAGATTCTCTTTCTTGAGCTGGGAAAGATGGAGGGCGTTGTTGATGGAGAGAATGATCTTGTCGTAGGAGGGCGGCTTTTCAATGAAATCGTAGGCTCCCAGCCGGGTGGCCTGCACCGCGGTTTCAATGGTGCCGTGGCCGGAGATCATGATCACGGCCAGGTCCGGGTAGGACTCCCTGATCTGCCTGAGCACCTCCATGCCGTCAAGACCTGGCATCCAGATGTCGAGCAGGACCAGATCGAAGCGGTCCTCTTCCAGAATAGCCAGCCCCCTTGTGCCGTCTTCGGCGCAAACCGGTTGAAACCCCTCATCGGAGAGGATGCCGGAGAGGGAATCGCGGATGCTTGCCTCGTCATCGATTATGAGAATTTTTGCTGCCATCATCTTTCAAGTATGCGGTTTTGATTTCATCCTGACCATAATACCATGGGATACCACGCAGGAGAGAACGATTTTCTAGCCCTTGTCCAGGGGAAGCTCCACGATGAACCGGGTGCCCCGCGGTTCATTGTCCTTGACGCGGATGTAGCCGTTATGGTCGGCAACCACGGTGCTGGCAATGGCCAGACCCAGACCGGTGCCGGTTTTTTTCCTGGAGAAATAGGGCTCAAAGAGATGCAGTTTATCCGCGTCGCTGACGCCGATGCCATTGTCCCGCACTTCAAGAAATGCCGCCCGTTCCGCCTGGTCGCAGGAGAGGATGATTTCGATGCGCCCGCCCGCTTCCGTAGCCGCCACCGCATTGTCCAGGAGGTTGATGAGCACACGTTTCATCTGTTTGAAATCAAAGGTCAATCTTGGCATCCCCTGGTCCACGTCCAGGCGGAACTCCCTTTCCTTGTGGGCTTCCTCATAGAGCACGAAGACCTCCTTGGCCATGTCCGCAAGGCTGCCTAAAGACTTCTGTACGGCGGGCATCCTGGCAAAACTGGAAAACTCGCTGACCAGCTTCTTCAGCTCCTCCACCTGATTGACAATGGTCCTGGTGCAGACATCAAAGACCTCCCGATCCTCATCCAGACGGTCGAGATACTTCTTGCGCAGCCTCTGGGCGGAAAGCTGGATGGGGGTCAGGGGATTCTTCACCTCATGGGCAATGCGCCGCGCCACCTCGCGCCAGGCCGCCATGCGCTGGGCCTTTTCCAGTTCGGTGAGGTTGTCGAACACCAGCACCACACCCAAGGGCTGGCCGTTTTCATCCTCGAGCTTGGTGAAGTTGACGCGCAGGGAAAAGGTTTCATCACCAACGGTAAGACGCAGGGGCTTTTCGATGGAAGGCTTTCCCGAGCGTGCCAGTTCGGCCAGGAAACCCTCCAGAATCGTCAGATGCTCCTGGCGCATGACCGCCCGATAATGGGCGCCGGCAAAGACCTTGCGGTCGATCTTCAACAGCTCTTCGGCAAATCGGTTGATGGTGGTGATCCTGCCGTTTTCATCGAGAGAGATCACGCCGGCAGCCACGTTCTGGAGGATGATTTCCATGTACCGGCGCCTGGTTTCCGCGTCCAGGTTGCTCTGCCGCAAGGCAGAGGTCGCCTCCTCGACCTGTTTCTTGCTGGCCGCCAGGTCGCTGGTCATCCGATTGAAGGAGTCCACCAGGGTGCCCATCTCATCGCCCGAGGTTTTTTCAAGCACGAAGTCCAATTCGCCCTCGGCGACCCGGCGGGTGGCTTCCGCCAGCTTGCCGATGGGACCGGTGAGCCCGCCGGCCACGTAAAAGGCGAACCAGACTGCGCAGAAGACAATGAGCAGGGTGACGATGAGCAGCATGACCAGAAGGCTTGTCTTGATGGGGGCCTTCAACAGCAGCAGTTGCTTGTATCCCTCATACCCAGAGGAGACCGTCTCCATCCGCTGAATGCGTTCCTGGGGGATCAGGAGGGAAATGACCAGCACCTCCTGCCGGGAGGAGGATCCGCCGACGCGCACCGGACTGATGCCGCGGACCAGCTCGCCAGCCACCACCGGCTGGATGGTCACCTGCTCCCGGGTGCCGGCAATGGCGTTGCGGATCATCTCCATGGGGATCTCCGGCACAGCCTGGTCCGCGACCTCGGGCCGATAAGCCTTATTGAGAATCTCCCGCTGTTCGGAGATGATCTCCACCCCGGCAAGGCCGTGGCTCTCCATGACCTCGACAAGAAAAAGATCCAGATTGTCGGCGCTGACATGGTTGTAGCGGGGCGAGGCAAGGCGTTCGGCGATAAGGCGGCCCTGGCGGCCGGCCTGACTTTGCGCCTCCTGGTAAACATTTTTCGCGATCTGGATCGACTCTTCCAGGGACTGCTCCACATTGATATTGAACCAGTAGTCCATACTGGTGGAGATAAATTGCAGGGAAATGAAGAAGAGCAACCCGGTGGGAAAGAACGACATGGAAACAAAGGCGATGACCAGCTTGGTGCGCAATCTGGTGCCGAGAAACCTGCGACGCCGCTCGAAAACGAGCTGGACCAGATTGCGGAGGACCAGGAACACCATCAGGAGGAGGAGAAGGACGTTGAAATTGATGAGAACGAAGATGAGGACGTTGCCGCTCACCGGAAAAGGCACGGTGCCCAGCTGGACCACTTTCGTCTCCAGAAAGGTGAGAAGCGGAACGAGAACAAGACAGGCCAGGATGATCAAGCGGATTCGCTTCTTGCGTCGCTCCCGATCCCTCCTGACCACCTCCTCCTGATTGCTATCCATTTCAGTACCTGAATTCGAGGCTGTACCAGTCGGTTTCAAAGTCCCAGAGGCTCAAAAACGGGACCACATAATGGAAATAAAGGGGCAGGGTTTTCTCGGCAAGCTTGGCCTTGACCCTGAGAGAATACTCCTCTTCGGCCCGCAGGGCGTTGAGGGGCAGCACCTGCACGCCGTTGAGCTGTGACATGGCCCGCTTGGCCTCGGGCAGCGATTTGGTGCGGATGATCTGCCCGTCCGCCTCGGAGCGGCTGACGGCATACTCCTCTTTCAGGGTATCGTAGGCCAGGGTGTGCTCAAGTTCCAGGGAAATGACATCCTCATTGAGCCAGGCCTTCCTGTTTCTGGACAGTTCCACATAAAAACTGAAGGTCACCGGGATGCCGTTTCTGATCCCCTCTTCCATCTCGGCGGTAAAGGCGTTCTTCACGTTGAGAAAGAGGAGCAGATCGCTGCTTGAATTGGTGACAATGAGCTCTTCGATGCTGGCATTCTTGGCAAAGCAGTCCCGCGAGGCCGTGACGGTGAAAACCGCGGCCAGGGCAATGAACAAAAAAAGGCTGCGTGCAGAATTCTGAAAAACTCTCGCCATGATTCAATAACCGTACTGCTCCGCGTACGCGCTGAAAATGGATAAGGAAACGGGCGGAATCCAGATTTTGGCAAGCCCATTTTTTACAAAGGTTACGGGTTGTTATACCTGTAAACCAAAACAATTGCACCAGATTGTTACAAAACTTCGGCCCGCCCGAGCCGAAAACGCGGGGGAGCGCCTTGCCGACAACGGTTCAAACGGTAAACCCGCTCTCCGGGCCGCCGAGAGGCGGACGCCCCATCTGGCGCCATTTTTTTGCCACCAGGGAGTGCGCCTTTTCCAGAAACGGGCCGAAAGTTGCCGCGTCCCTGGCCGACAAGGCCACCGCGCCATGGATTCTGACCTGCTCGGCAACAAATTCGGCATCGACGAGGTCGATCTTGTTGAACACCTTGAGACAAGGGAGATCATCAAGCTCAAGCTCGCGGAGCAGCTCCTCAACCACCTGGATATGATCGACAAAGCGCGGATTGCCGAGGTCCACGACATGGATGAGCACGTCCGCCTCATGCAACTCCTCCAGGGTGGCCTTGAACGCCTGCAGAAGCTCGTCGGGCAGATTCCGGATAAAACCCACCGTGTCGGTGATGATCACCTCGACGTCCTCGGGAAAACGCAACCGCCTGCTCGTGGGGTCCAGGGTGGCGAAAAGCTTGTCTTCGGCGACAATCTCGCTCTTGGTCAGGGTATTGAGCAGGGTCGATTTGCCGGCATTGGTGTAACCCACCAGGGAAAGGACAGGCAACTCCCGCTTACGGCGCCGCGAGCGACGGTGCTCCCGCTCCCGGCCCACCTCTTTGAGTTTTTTCGCCAGCTTGCTCAAGCGGTCGTTGATCCGCCGTCGGTCAACCTCAAGGCGGGTTTCGCCCGGGCCGCGGCCGCCGATGCCGCCGGTGAGCCTGGAAAGTGCATCGTCACGGGTGGTGAGCCTGGGCAGCATGTACTTGAGCTGGGCCATCTCGATCTGCAGTTTGCCCTCGCGGCTCAAGGCCCTGCGGGCAAAGATATCGAGGATGAGCTGGGTGCGGTCAATAACCCGCAGTTCGGTATGGTCGGTGATGGAACGGATCTGGGAGGGATTCAGCTCCTGGTCGAAGATGAGCAGGTTGGCGTTCAAACGCAGGGCGGAAAGCATGATCTCCCCGAGCTTGCCCTTGCCCATGATCCATTTCGGATTGATCCTGTCGCGGCGCTGCACCACGGTATCAAGCACCACCACCTCATCGGAACGCGCCAGCTCGACCAGCTCGTCCATGGCTTCCTGCGCCTTGCCCCGCTGGGCCGTGGTCACGCTGACCAGGATCGCACGGTCCCTGCCCTTGTCAACCTCGCGGGCCGGACGGTAGCGGGCGAATTCATCCTCCAGGGCGGCGATGAGCTCCCGACAGGGATGGCTTTGCCGGCTCGGCACCTCGGGAGGCAGAAACACCCAGTTGCGTCCCTCCACGGCCTGCGGGATCAGATGGGCGGTGTAAAGACGGGTGGGCAGGCCGCTTTCGTCCATCTTCACCATGCTCATCAGATCAAGACGCAGAAAGAGAAGATCCATCAGATCGTCTTCGGAAAGATCCTCGCCGCCAAGATGGGTATGTACGCAGCGCAACCCCTTCAGGCGGCCGCCCGCCGCGGAACGGTACTGGCTGAGGGAGGGAATCATGATGGCCCGGTGATCGCCCACCAGAACAAATTCCACCTGCCCGACCCGGCTGAGCAGCACCCCGACCTGCCGCCCGGTTTCAAAGGAAAAGGCGCAAAGCTCCCTGGCAAGCTCAGGGCTGATGATGTCGTCAGGGGAGACCCGCCGCTTGGCGATGCGTTCAAGCCATTTCAACTGCGCGGTTTTCAGGCCGCCGGTGTTGCCGCTTATGATGCCGATGGGAATCCCTCCGGGTAGAGATGGGGAAAAGAAGGAGGCAATACGCTCAACTGCTCCGCTCCCGGAGCAGCCGCTTGTCGCCGACCCGGATGGTCACCTTGATCCTGTCGAAATACTCCAGGAGCGGAATGGAGAACTTTCTGGTCAGTCCGGTCATATTCTTGAAGCGGGGCGCATCGATTTCCCCCTCTTTGCGGATAAAATCAACCACCTGCCGCTGCAGCCCGTTCACTGTCTCGGCGTGAAAATAAAGATCCTCGCTGATCTTCACCAGTACCTGCTCGCGGACCAGAACCTCGAGCACCTCCTTGACCAGGGAGAGTGGATACTTGGCAAAGTGCTCCTGCACCTCACGCACCGTTGGCGGGGTGAGTCCCGCCTGTTTGTAGAAATCCGCCATCTCCCGGCGGACCGCCTGGGCATCCGCCTTGAAGGAAACCTTGTGGCTGGCAAGACGCACGATGGATTCGTCCACCACAATCGCCCCCTGTTTGCCCAAACCGGCAAGGAGGAGTTGAAAGAGCTTCTGGTCGATGGTGCCAGGGAGCCTGGACCGCAATTCCTCTTTGGAAAGCCCTGGCTTCATGGAGTTGTCCCGATGAAAATCGGCCAGAATCTTTACCAGGGACGCAGAGGTCTGCTCGAAGGTTTGCGCGGCAATCATCCGCTGCCGCTCTGAATCAACGACAATGATCCTGCGGCTGGAGATGGGGGCTTCCAGGACTTTCTTAAAACGTTTGCCGAATTGGCCGCTCTTTACTGAAAGCTCATCAAAAGTGAGGCCGGAAATGCCTGCCTCGGCAAGGTGCAGCAGGGCGAGATCCTCGCTGGAGCCTTCATGGTAACAGGCGAAGATCCCCTTGTTCACTTCCTTGAACCGCCGCCGCTTCGGGGGGGCACCGTTTAAGATGGCGCCGCCGCCGATGGTGAATACCGGCGAGTAGCTCCGCACCACATAATGGTCGCCCGGCCAGGCGCCGAAAGGCGCTTCGAGCAGAATCTGCACATTGGCCTGCCCGCCCGGGGCAAGCTCCTCATCATCGAGCAGGACGATGCGGGCCATGATCTCGGCGGTACCGATATGCACCCGCACCCGGGTTCTGTTTTTGAGCGGTTTGGCATTGCCGGAAAGATAGAGAAAATCGGCGTCGAACATATAGGAGGGCTGCAGGGTGTTGGGAGTGGCCAGCATGTCGCCCCGGGTCACCATGTCCATATCAATCCCCTGGATGTTGATGGCGGTGCGCTTGCCCGCCTCCACCAGCTCCATGTCCTGGCCATGCACCTGGATGCCGCGGATCTTGGCGATGTGTCCGGCCGGGTAGACGGCGATATCGTCTCCCACGTTGATGCGGCCGGAAATGGAGGTGCCGGTGACCACCGCGCCGAAGCCCTTCATGCTGAAGACTCTGTCCACCGGCAGACGGAAGGGGCCGTATGCCTCGTGGAATTCGCTTTCCCGCACCAGACGGTCGAGCACCTCCCGCACCTCGGCAATCCCCTCGCCGGTCATGGCCGAAGCCGCCACCATGGGAGCATTTTCCAGAAAGCTGCCCTGCAAAAACTGGCGCACGTCCTCCCGAACCATTTCAAGCCATTCCGGCTCGACCATATCCTTTTTGCTGAGGATGACCAGGCCGCGTTTCACCCCGAGCAGACGACAGATCTCGAAGTGCTCCCGGGTCTGGGGCATGATCCCTTCATCGGCGGCAATAACAAAGGCGACCAGATCGATGCCGGAGGCGCCCGCCACCATGTTTTTCACAAAGCGCTCATGGCCGGGCACGTCGATGATGCCCAGGCGATGGCCGCAGGGCAGATCGAGAAAAGCGAAGCCGAGTTCGATGGTGATGCCGCGTTTCTTTTCCTCCTTGAGCCTATCCGTATCAATGCCGGTGAGGGCCTTGACGAGGCTGGTCTTGCCATGGTCAACATGGCCGGCGGTGCCGAGGATGATCTCCCGCATCCTGGCTACCAGCCTCCGTTCAGAAAGGGATTGGCGCGAGCCTCCTCACCCACTGTGGAGCGGGCGCCACCATAGCCATGTCCCGGCCAGACCACGGTCTCCGGCGGCAGGGAGAGGATCTTTTCCCGGATGGCATCGAGCAGTTGCAGAGTATCGCCGCCGGGGAAATCGGTGCGGCCGACCCCGCCGACAAAGAGGGTGTCGCCGGTGAAAAGATGGGGCGCGGCATAGAGGCAGATGCCGCCGGGGGTATGGCCGGGGGTGTGGAGTACCGTAAGGGTCACCTTGCCGACAACGATGGTGTCGCCGTCGGCCACGGTCCGGTCCGCGGGGGGAGAGAACGGCAGGCCAAGCATGGCAAAATACTGCTCGATGTCCTGACGGGCGAAAAACTCCACATCGGCCGTGTGCATGATGATCGGAGCGCCGGTGGCCTTTTTGAGGAGCGCATTCCCGCACACATGGTCAGGATGGCCGTGGGTGCAGACAATCGCCTCAACGGCAAGCCCTTCGCTCCTGCAGCAGGCGAGGATCTTCTCCTCGCCGCCGCCGGGGTCGATGACACAGCATTTGCCCGTCTCCTCGCAGCCCACCACATAACAGCACACGGCCATGGAACCAACGGTCAACTGTTTCACAATCATCAGCAAAACTCCCCTGATTTCAGCAACTGCCCCGACAGGCAGGCGAAACCGCTTTACTCTTTACACCCCACCGCCTTCAACAGTCGCAGGTATCGGGGTTGCAGGGCCCGCCGCCACAGCCGCAGCTTGAGGCAGCGGCGGCCATGGGGATCGACGAGGCGGCCGATCTGGTCGGCATCTGCTTTTCCACGTTGGCGAGAAACGCATTAAAGGCATTGATGGCCAGGCTCTCGGCCCCGGATGAGAGATAGGGCCTGCCGTCGTCGCCGGCGATCACAACCTTGGGATCCACCGGAATCCTGCCCAGGAAGGGAATGGCAAACTCAGCGGCCAGTTTCTCGCCGCCGCCGGTTTTGAAGATCTCCACCGGCTTGTCGCAATGGGGGCAGATAAAGCCGCTCATGTTCTCGACGATGCCGACAATCTGCATCTTGACATGCTTGCAGAAATTCAAGGATTTGCGCACGTCGGCCAGAGCGATGTTCTGCGGGGTCGTCACCACCAGGGCCTTGGCGTCCTTGATGGTATTGGCCACGGTCATGGGTTCGTCGCCGGTGCCCGGCGGCGCGTCGATGACCAGATAGTCCAGGTCGCCCCAGGCCACATCGGCGATGAACTGACGGATGGCCTGGTTTTTCAGGGGACCGCGCCAGATAATGGGATCATCCCTGTTCTCCATCATGCTCTCAAGCGACATCACCCTGAGGTTGGCGTTGTATTCCATGGGCGGCATCTTGCCCTCCTTGGTGAGTTCGCCTTCCATGCGGCCGTGCATGTTGAGCATGCGGACGATGTCCGGGCCGTGCAGGTCAACATCCATGAGGCCGACCTTGTACCCCTTGCCGGCAAGGCCGATGGCCAGGTTCACCGAGATGGTGCTCTTACCGACCCCACCCTTGCCGCTCATCACCAGGATCTTGTTTTTGATCCGGCCGAGCGAGGCAGTGATCGCCATATTCTGCTGGGCAAGCGCCGCATCGGCGGAACCGCAGGTGCTCCCCTTCTTGCTTCCACAACTTCCACTGCTGCATTTTGACATGATAACCCTCCAACGCTATGGACAATCTCAAAAATTGAGTTGTTCTTGTCAGTCCGTTGAAAAAAAATCCCTGGCTTTTTCAACTGCCGGTTGGCCCAAGAAGGCCTTGGCCAACCCCACGAATTTCCTGACTCCCTCAGAGCCGGCAAAATTCGGCGACATGTCTCCCTGCCGCCGGCAACCCGTTTCCATGGGGCTGTTAAAAGCATGCCCAACAATTCGGATCCTGCCGAAAGCAGAGATCCTTTCCCGGATCATACCCTGGAAACGCAAAATATAATGCAAAACCGCCGTCTTTGAAAGGCAAAAACCCTCTCCCCGGGCAAAGCCCGCCCTGGGGGCAAACCGCGGAAATAAAAATGGACCGCGCAAAGGCGGTCCATTTCCGACACGCCGCTGCCGGGTGCCGTTACGCGGGCAGCGCGACAAATTCGGTGCGCTCCAGGGACATCTCCATATGGAAACGGTTCGTATCCAGGCTGAAAACCAGACGACGGCTGTCCTTATAGTCCAGATCCGGGGTAAGGGTGATGGCGGTGTTCAAGGCCAGGGCCTTGGGCTGGCCTATGTAGGAGGTCAGCTCGAATTTGCTCTCCACCATCTGCATGGCCTTGCCCATGATCTGGTTGGTCATCTCGCCGATGGTATCAACCACGTCGACCGAGGTGAACTCCTTGGCCAGATCGCCCTCCGGCAGGCCCATGGCCAGCATGTAGCTCCGGTAGAGATCCATGGCCGCCGCCGCCGAGAAATTGATGATCGCCAGGCCGCTGTAATCGCCGCTGAACTGCACGAAACAGCCGATATCGGGCTTAAGCCCCACATCGGGGATGATCTGGATGGTTTTTGAGTATTTGATTTCCTTCTTGGTGCTTTTCTCAAGGGTCTTCTTGGTGGCCTGACAGAAGAGCTCGGCAACAAGGTCAATGGTGGCTGGTTTGGCAGTCATTGTTTTCCTCACCTCGGGTCGCTGGCGACCTGTTTCTCGTTTCCTTCCCGGCACAACCGGAAGGGGACCAACGGGTTTTATTATTCGATTTTCCCAAACACTGCAAGAAGAGACGGGCAACAAAAAAGGCTACAAGAAAATCACTTGTAGCCTCAAAAAGTTCCTGGTGCCCAGGACGAGAATCGAACTCGTACGGGTGAAACACCCGAGGGATTTTAAGTCCCTTGCGTCTACCAGTTCCGCCACCCAGGCTCACAACGCTCAACTCAACCAAGGGGCCATGTACCATATCAGCCCTTAAAAATCAACAGCTTCTCCGTTTGGCCGTTCCCGGTCGGAACCCCTCCCCCGGCTAGCCCTCTTCCTCAAAGTACTGAACCTGGTAGACATAAACCTTAAGCCTTTCCCGGCGCCAGGCATCGGGGGGCAGCCAGGCCTTGCGGCAAAGGTGGCTCAAAAATTCTTCGGGATCCGGCAGCTGGGCCCAGACCTGGGGCAGAAAGGTGGCGCCCTGGGGTCCCTTCCGGAGGATGACGCCATCGACGCCCACTCGGAGCTTTCGTGTCAGATCCTCGGAATCCGTGTAGGCAAGCAGACATGGCTCGCTGAGGATGCTGACCTCAACCTCGATGTCGGCCAGTTCGTCGCCCTGCAAGGGACTAAAGCGGGAATCGTGAAAGGCCGCGTTCAAGGCATTGCTCCGTACGCCTTCGACAATGGACTCGCTGGCCGCCAAGCTGCCGATGCAGCCTCGCAGTTCGCCGCGCTTCTTCAAGGTCACGAAAGTACCGCGCCGCGCCTGCAGGGCGTTATCCTTCAGGGTCTGGTCGGGATCATCCTCCTGTCCCGCAGGCAACATGCCAAGCTCTTGGGAGATGGCCCGCCGCGCCAACCGGAGCAGGGCCTTGCCCTGTCTGGCCGAAAGCATTTCCTTTTCATCCCGATCATTTTTGTGCATGGAGCGCTCCCTGTCGATTTCCCTGCCTTCACTTTCCGCCAAAAGCGGAAATTTGCAAAGTAAAAATTATCGGCTCAACAGGGAAACAACTTGAAATCTCAGAGGCAATCAGGAAAGCTGTCAGGCCATGAAAGGCATCATCATTCTTCTCGCCGCCATCACCGTGACCCTGACCGCCCCCGCACGGGCTGCCGATCCGGTCCGGGGCAAGGCGCTTTTTCACAGCCCCAGCCTGGCTGGCGGCACCTCCGGGAAAACCTGCCTGACCTGCCATGAGGGCGGCCGGGATTTTTCCGGGAAAACCTTACGCAGGGAGCGCTATGAGGTGATGGGCATTGCCATGCGGAGCCTGCCCGAAGTCATCAACTTCTGTATCGAGGTCGCTTTGCGGGGGGAGGGGATTGCCGAACAGGGTCAGGACATGGAGGATCTTATCGCCTTCCTCCATGAGTTCATCAAAACAGGACAGCCGACTGGAGAATAAAAAAACCCTGGCCGATCGGCCAGGGTTTTCGCAGCATGGAACTCTCTCTTTTCAGCAACCGCAGGAGCCGCTGGAGCCGCAGGAACTGCCGCAGCTTCCACCGCCCATCCCCAGAGGTTTCGCCGGAGAAATGGCGAAGCCGGAACGGGCACCCGCCTCGATGAAGTCCACCTTGATGACCCCACACTGGTTGCTGAGATTATTATCAACCAGAAACTTAATTCCGCCATGTTCAAACGTGGCATCGTTTTCTTTTGACTCATCCAGAGCCAAGCCCAAAGAGGGACCTGCTCAGCCCCCCTGCATCAGCGCAACACGTACTGCGGAATCGATATTATTATCGTCCAGGTACGCTTTCAGTTTGGCAACCGCCAGATCTGTTACCTCAAGCATCCTTTGATCTCCTCAGCAAAGGTTCATAAAAAATATCCGGCCCTTTCGGACCGGAAAGAAAAATACAAAAGGGATTTTGTCTTTTTCCAATTTCTTAAAAAATAAGAAAAGTTCCTGAATAAGTCAAGACAGGTTTTTTCTTTGACCTCGTGCGCTTTCGCGCATATAACTATGTAAAAGGCCTTGCGGCGCAAGGCTTGCGGAGGTTCTTCGCCGCGGGCAACATCCGTTCCGTCAGGCAAGAAAAAATTCAGCACGAGGTTTTTCAAAATGAAAAAAATCGTTATCTCCACCGGTGGTGGCGATGCTCCCGGCCTGAACGCCGTTATCTATGCCGTGGTCAAATCCGCTGATTACCGCGGCTGGGAGGTTTACGGCAGCCGCGGCGGCTACAAAGGACTGCTCGATCCCGATGAGCTGGTTCGCCTTACTCCGGAACTCGTTGAAGATATCACCCCCATCGGCGGCACCATCCTGGGTTCCACCAATAAAGGCAACCCCTTTGCCATGCCGGTGGAAAACCTGGCCGGCGAGGTGCAGCTTCGCGACGTTTCCGATCGGGTCATGCAAAATTTCAATCGCCTCGGCTTTTTCTGCCACATTGCCGTGGGCGGTGACGGCAGCCTGGAGATCGCGCATCGTTTTGCCACCGAAAAGGGCATGCCGGTGATCGGGGTGCCCAAAACCATTGACAACGACCTGCTCGCAACCCAGAGAACCTTTGGCTGCGACACCGCCGTGGCCACGGCCACCGAGGCCATCGATAAGCTGCACTCCACCGCCAAATCCCACGACCGGGTCATGGTGGTGGAGGTCATGGGCCGCGACTCCGGCTGGATTGCCATCAACTCGGGCCTTTCCGGATGCGCCGACGTGATCCTCATCCCGGAAATCCCCTTTGACATCGAAAAAGTCTGCGCCAAAATCAACGACAACGAGCTGCACCACAAGCATTATTCCATTGTCGTGGTGGCGGAAGGCGCGCGTGCGAAAGGCGCCGAGGTGATCCACAAGGCGCAGGAGCAATGCGAGGTTGGCAGACAGGAGGTGCTCCTGGGTGGGGTGGGCGAATGGGTTGCCAGACAGATCAGGGAGAAAACCGGCAAGGACACCCGCTCCCTGGTCCTTGGCCACCTGCAGCGGGGAGGCTCCCCCACCACCTTCGACCGCATGCTGGCCCTGCGTTTCGGCGGCGCCGCGGTGCGGTTGGCCGAGCAGGAGGTCTTCGACCACATGGTGGCCCTGTCTGCCACCGACATCAAGCCGGTGCCCCTGGCCGAGGCGGTGAAGGCGAGGAAAAAAGTGCCCCTGGACAGCGACAAGGTGCTGACCGCCCGGGAAATAGGCATCTGCCTGGGGAACTGAGGAGGGGAGCGGAATGCCGCATGAACAAGGGGGATCAACAACGCCTTTCCCGGCGCTTCCACCGCCCCGCTACCCCTCTCCCCTGCCGAGCCTCTCCATATACTCCTGCCACTCGATGGGCAGCATGGTCTTTTTCAGGTTGTTGCACTCCTTGCAGCAGGTGACCATGTTGCCCTTGCTGCTGGTGCCGCCGCGAGCCAGGGGCACGATGTGATCCAGGGTCAGATCCTTGGGGGAAAATTTCCGACCGCAATAGTGGCAGAGCCCCTGGGCGAGCTTGTTGCGCCACCAGTTGGTCTTCCGCATCTCCCGCGCCTTGGCGCGCTCCTTGCGGATCCGGGCCTCGTCCACTCCGGTAAAAAAGAAGTCAAGATCCTCAGCCACCCACCAAGTCCCCCAGGAGCTTCTGCCTGGCCGCGCCCACCAGATAGAGGGAGCCGGCCACGCAGATCAGGTCGTTCTCCCTGGCCAGTTCGGCTGCACGGGCCAGGGCTTCGGCAACGGTCACCGCGCCAACCGCCTTGCCGCGCTCGGCCTCAGGCAGCAGGGCCATGAGCGACTCCGGTGTCGCCGAACGCTCACTCTCGGGCCGGGTGAAAACGATCCGGTCGGCCAGGGGAGAAACGGCCCGCAGGGTTTTAGCCACATCCTTGTCCGCCATGCAGGCCCAGACCAAGATGAGCCGTTCATAGGCAAAATCCCGCCGCAGGGCGGAGGTGAGACTCTCCACCCCGGCCGGGTTATGGGCGCCGTCCAGGAGATAGCGGCACACGGGCGGGGCAGATTTTTCTGCCCCCTTTGCCGGACACTCGACGCGTTTGCCCTCGCGAAGACAGAAAAACTCCAGCCGGCCAGGCCAGCGCACCGACACGAGCCCCTCCCTGATCGCTTCCGCCGGCACCGGAAAAGTAGCTGCCAGCTGCTCCAGAGTGGCCAGGGCAAGGGCGGCGTTGTCGATCTGGTAGTCGCCCACCAGGCCGCAGCGCAGATTGTCAAGCCGCCAGGCGCCCGGGCCGGCGCCCAGATAACGCCAGCAGCCGCCGGCGGCCCGCTCCGTTTTGAAATCCCGGCCCGACAGAAACAGGGGAGCGCGCCTCTCCCGGGCGACCGCTTCCACCACCGTCCGGCTTTCGTCGGGAGCCACCCCGGAAACCAAGGGCACCCCCTCCTTGATGATGCCCGCCTTTTCCCCGGCCACCGCGGTCAGGTTGTCGCCCAGATACTGCTCGTGGTCCATGCTGACATTGGTGATCACCCCGACCAGGGGCAAGACGACATTGGTGGCATCTAGCCTGCCGCCCATGCCAACCTCAAGGATGGCCACGTCCACTTTTTCCTTGGCGAACCAGAGCAGGGCCAGGGCGGTGGTGAATTCAAAATAGGTGATCTGGTTTTCACCGAGTGCTTGCCGGATTGCGCTGGCATGCTCGGCAAAGGCCTCTTCGGAGATATAACGGTCGTTGATCCTGAACCGCTCCCGAACCGAACTGAGATGCGGCGAGGTATAGAGGCCTGCCTTGTAGCCGGCCCTGGCCAAAATGGCAAGCAGGGTCGTCGAAACCGAGCCTTTGCCGTTGGTGCCGGCAACATGGATGAAACGCAGCTTCTCCTGGGGATTGCCCACCGAGTCGAGAAACTGGCGCATGCTCTCAAGACCCAGTTTGATCTTAAAAAACTGCAGCTTGTCGAGAAAGGCCCACGCCTCCCGATAGTTCATCATGCCAGGATCTCCAGTTTGGCGTAATCAAGGTGAAGGGTCTTTTTGCCGTAACGTTGGAAAAACACATCCACCGAACGCGGCCCGGCCATCTTTTCCACTCTGCCCTCCCCAAAAAAAGAATGCCGCACCTTCAGGCCCACGGCGAGCCTTGTCGCCGGATCGTCAGCAGACGTGGCAGAGGCGGGCTTTCGCGCCGGCGGCACCCCGAAATCGGTGCGGCCGCCCTTCTCCCGTTCATAAAAGGTAGCCGGCGCCTGCCAGCCCCCGGCCACCGCCGCCGTCTGGGTCAGGCCGTGGGGAAGCTCCTGGAGAAAGGGGGAAATGCCGCCGCGCGCCCCGTGATTGTCATAGGACATCACCTCCTGGGGATAGACGAGATAGAGGCGCTTTCTGGCCCGGGTGGCCGCCACGTAAAGCAACCGGCGCTCCTCCTCCCGCTGTTCCGGCAGGATGGCCTGGGAGGAGGGGAATTTGCCGTCGGCCAGGTTGATGATAAAGACATTGTCCCATTCAAGCCCCTTGGCGGAATGAATGGTGGAAAGGATCAGCCTGCTGCTGCCGACTGCGGCCCCGTCCTCTGCCTGCGGCGGATCAAGGGAGGCATCGTCAAGAAAGCTCTGCAGTTGCGCATAGCCGGCCATGATGAGCTGCAGCTGCTCCAGATCCCGGCGCCGCCGCGGATAATCGTCGTGATAGAGCCGTTCGAAAACGGGCTGATAGTACTCCATGATCTCATCAAACATCGCGGACATGGCAAGCCCGGGCAGCCGCAGACGGGTCAGCAGATCCAGCAGCTCACGCAAGCCGCCCTGCCAGCTCTTGCCGGCCGGATACTCCTTGAGGGCCTCAAGGGGATCCTCGGCGCTTTTAACCCGGCTCAGGATGTTCTGGGCGGTCCTGGGGCCGACCTTGTCGAGTTGCAGGAGAAGCCGGTTCCAGGAGAGGTGGTCGTGGGGATTTGCCACGATCCGCAGGTAGGAGAGCACATCCTTGATATGGGAGGACTCGGTGAGCTTGAGCCCCCCCCGTTTTTCAAACTCGATCTGACGGTTGGCCAGCTCCAGCTCCAGCTTGTAGGAATGGAAACCCGAGCGGAAGAGCACGGCGATCTCCCCCAGGTCCACGCCTTCATTCCTGAGGGAAGCGATTTTTTCCGCCACGTAGCGCGCCTGCTGGGCCTCGTCCCGCGCCCCATACAGATACGGCTTTTCCCCACCCTCAATTTTGCTGAAGAGGGTCTTGGTGTACTTTTCCTGGGCGCGCTCGATGATGGCGTTGGTCACGTCGAGAATCTTCTGGGAACTGCGGTAATTCTCCTCCAGGCGGATGAGCCGGGTGCCGGGAAAAAGATTGGGGAAATCCATGATGTTGCGGAAATCAGCGCCCCGGAAGCTGTAAATGGATTGCGAGTCATCGCCGACCACCATGACATTGTTGTGCCGGCTGGCCATGAGGCGGACGATCTGGGCCTGGATGGGGTTGGTATCCTGGTACTCGTCCACCATGATATGCGTAAAGCGGCCGGCAAGTTCGGCCTGCACCTCGGGAAACTCGGCGAGAACCCTGCGCCAGTTCACGAGGAGATCGTCATAGTCCATGAGGCCGTGCTCCAGCTTGAACTGATGATAATGCTTGCGAATGGTGAGGAGATCGTCAAGAAAATCGTGCAGGTGGCCGTATTCGTCCTCAACCAGCTCCTCCAGCGCCATGCCTTTGTTCACGGACTTGCTGAGGATGTTGACGATGATCCTTTTCGAGGGGAAACGTTTATTCTCGCCGCCAAGACTGAGGGAGTTCTTGAGCAGGTTGACGATCCCCTCGGCATCGGACTGGTCAATGATGGTGAAATTCGGTTCATAGCCGAGCTGACGGCAATGGCGACGCAGGAGCAGGTTGGCGACGGCGTGGAAGGTGCCGCCGGTCACCAGCTGACAGGAGGAATCGACCAGAAAACTGGCCCGGTGCAGCATCTCCTGGGCCGCCTTGCGGGTAAAGGTGAGCAGGAGAATCTCCTCCGGGTTCACGCCCTGTCCGATGAGGTGGGCCAGACGATAGACCAGGGTGCGGGTCTTGCCGCTGCCGGCGCCGGCAATGACCAGGATGGGCCCGGTAATGGTGGTCACCGCCTCATGCTGGGCCTCATTGAGATCCTGGCGGCTGATGCGGCCTACTGGCCTTGGTTCCTCGGTTTTTCGGGGGGGTGGAAATAGGGATTGCTGCATGGCGGCAACTCTAACACAACCGCCAGGCTCCTTTCGACAAAAAAAGTTGAATTTTGGGGGCCAGATGGTAGATTAGCTATGCGTTCATATCTTTACAGGATGTTGGAAAAGCCATCCTGGCTTTTCCAAGTACGCACTCGCCGAAGAGAATCCTTCGAGTGCTCACGGTTTCAACGGGTTGATCCCCGCTGAAATTGGCGATCCATCCCCCTGGATCGCCGGCAGGCCGACGAAAAACGAGTTTTTCAACAGCCTGTCAAACAGTGCGCGCCGCTTCGGCGTCAAGAGACAAAAGACCAGTGAGATGGAGAACATGACCGATCTTTTCAGCAATGAAGCATTGAGCAAGCTCTTCCCGGCGGATCGCGCCAACCGGTTCTTTGACGCCCTTTTCGGCGACGCCGAGGAAGGCGCCTACGACATCAAACTCGTCTTCACGGGACAAACCGGCACCTGTCTCAACTTTGCCCTGGAACTGCATGAACGGCCCGGCAGATGCCTGGCCTGCAACCTCACCTACGGCCTGCCCGAAGTCTTCAGCAGACATCCGGTCATCAACATCAAGGGGCTGGTGGAAGAGATCAATACCCTGCTTGCCGGCAGGGCCACCTGCACCGGCTGGCGGCTCGGCGCCACCAATTCCGTCACCAGGAAGCTGCACACCATTCCCCTCACCGTCAACCTGGGGTAAACCGGCCCGCCCCCATCCCATTGGGCGCACAAACACACAGGGCGGCAAGATCCCTGCCCAACCACGGCTAAGACGGTCGAGAGGCCAATTGGGCAAAAAAACGGCCTACATCCGAGGGCTTGTGGGCATCGGAGCCTGCCAGGAGGGGAATACCCAGACGCTCCGCATCCTCGACGATCCAACCGGCGGGATAGGGCGCTCCGCGCAGGGAAAACCCGGAGGTGTTCACCTCCAGAGCCATCCCTTTCTCCCGCATGGCCCGCAGAACCTCTCTGATCTTGTCGTGATGCGCCTCGCTGAAGCGGGTGTCCGGATGATGGCGGAGCACGGCGTCGAGATGACAAAGAACCGTGCCGGGCAAAAGGGTAATGGCCTCAAGGAGAGCGGAAAAGTAACCGGAGATGACCTTTTCGATTCCATGGGCGGCCAAGGCCTCCAGATTGTAGGGCTTGCGGCTCACCACGTTGTAGTGCCGGCCTGCAATCTCAAAAAAATGAAAGGATACCCCGACCCGGTCCCATCGGTATTGCCGCAAAAAACCAAGCAATTCAGGCACCGCCTTTGGGTTGTACCCGACCTCCACTCCGAGGCCGATCCGGATTTTCCCCTTGTAGCGCTCCCTGAGCCTGCACCCTTCGGCATGGTAAAAGGCAAAATCATCCGCGGAAAGCCAGGTGGATTCAAAGTAGCGGATGCCGCATTCCAGATGCTCAAGAAAGATGATTTCCTTGAGCCCGTTGCCCACGGCGGCCAGGACATACTCCTCCATCTCGCCTTTGGCGTGGTGGCAGAGTCTGGTGTGCACATGACCGTCGCTTAAGGTATCTACCCGCATTGTCAGTAAGAAAAGAAGTGGTTGGAGGGATACGGGCCTCCGGGCCCTGACGGGACGCCTCTCAGTGGAAGTCCTCCTGCCGGACCACAACCCCGTTCTGCGCGTGGCGCAAGCCGCTGCCTGCCCGTGCAAAGGGAACAAAGACAAGCTGATAGCTCTTGACCTGGAAACGCAGACGCGGCAACCAGGGGAAGATATTCTCCTGATTCACCGCTGCATTGGCAAAGGTTATCTTGAGACTCTGCAACGCCTCGTTTAAAGAAACGGTCACCGGCCGCGTTTCCTGGACCGGCAGGTGTTTGCTCTCCCCGACTCCGGGCTGGCTCACGGTAAAACGGCTTGCCAGCTCCAGGAACGCGCGCGGTTTTATCCGAAAAGCCGGAATCCAATACTGCATGGCCATCTCCTCGTTGCTCGCCCGCACTTCCCGGGGCTGCGCGGTCGCTTCGGCAAATTCGCCGTAGGTGTTGATGGCGCCTCCGGCGGCGGAAGCGGCAATTTTCCAGAAAGGAAGATAGACCAGATCGTTTTCCTGACTGGGGATGGTTGCCCAGGGCACCTTTTTCAGCGCCTCTTCCGCGACCAGGAGAGCACTCTGACATTTGCCGCAGAGCAGAACCTCGCTCTCCCGAGCCCCTTCGAATTTTGTCCCGCATCGGCCGCAGGCGCCGGGGAGGACGAGCGGTTTCCAGCTGAAATCCTTGATTGCCAGAGCGGAAAAGATTTCGGCGGCGCCACCGGGAAGATCCGCCAAAGCCTCGCCGCTCACGCCGTCAAAAACATGATCACCGAACAGGGAGAGGGGGTAGTAGATCAGGCTTGTCGTGTCGCCGACATACGCCTGATGAAAAAGACGCACGCCAGGGGGCGCGGTCAGCTTGAGCGCCTCGGCGAGAATCCTGTTCAGACTCACGGTATTGTTGAGAAAAACAACCCCTTTTTCCGCCCGGGCAAACCGAAGAACCGTCTGTTGCGGCAGCTCGATGGTGGAGGGAAGAAAATCGAGGGGAGCGGCGAGACGGATCACCTCGAAGGCCGCCTGCGTTACCCCTGCTTTGCCGCAGCTGAAAAGGGTGCCGCGCAGATGGGCATAGGGGACGAACAGCTGGTGCGCCCCTTTGCGGGCATGGGGAATGACATAGCGGGCTGTATTCCGGCTGGGCAGCAGATTGTTGCCCCGGCAGGAGCCGCATGCCACCAGGCGATCCGTTTCCTTGATGGCCAGGGGCTGCGCGCAGTGGCTGCAATTATGAGTAACGGCAAAAACCATTGGTTGTCCTGAAAACCCGTCCATTGACGAAAGAGAGCCTCACAGCATTTTCAGGGTAGCAGTTTTTCTCAACATATCAAGAAATTGTAGCAAGACTGACAAAAAAAAAGAGCACATCCTCCCCACGGGAATGTGCTCGGCAAAAATAGCGCTTTCCAAAAAGGCTAGGCATTACCACGCGGAAAAAAATGAACCACTCCGTCGATCTCCGAGGTGTCACAGATGCGTCCGGGACCAAGCTCCATGAATTGCTCGATCCCGTCCATGCTGATGGAAATCTTCTCGCCATCGGGCATGTGGAACACCACCGTGCGAACCTTTGTTATATCAATGGGCGTTCCAGCCACTTTCATAGAACCTCCTCAAAAAAAACAGCAAGATTAAAACACCACTGGCTTTTTAGTACTTTATTCATTTCTTACATTTCAGCAAGAGAATGTCGCGGAAATTTTAATAGCTCTTCCTTGCCAGCACTTCACGGGGCTTTGAGCCGTCGGCAGGCCCCACCACCCCTTCCCTTTCCATGAGTTCGATCATCCTGGCCGCCCGGTTGTAACCGACCCGCAAACGACGCTGCACCATGGAAATGGAGGCCTGACCCGTCTCGCAGACAAGGGCCACGGCCTCGTCATATTTTTCATCCAGCTCACCGCCCCCATCACCCTCGGCAGTCTCACCCTCCTCGGCGAGCCTGAGCACGGCCTCATCATAGCGGGCAGTGCCCTGCTCTTTCAGGAAAGCGACAATGCGCTCGGTTTCCTTTTCGGAAATGTAGGCGCCGTGAATCCGCTGGATCTTGCTGGTGCCCGGCGGCATGAAGAGCATGTCGCCGGCGCCCAGGAGATGCTCGGCGCCGCTGCCGTCGAGAATGGTGCGGGAATCGATCTTGGAAGAGACCTTGAAGGACATGCGGGTCGGGAAATTCGCCTTGATGAGCCCGGTGAGCACGTCCACCGAGGGCCGCTGGGTGGCGAGGATCAGATGCATGCCCGCGGCCCGGGCCATCTGGGCGAGCCTGGCCACGGCATCCTCGACCTCGCGGGAGGAAACCATCATCAGGTCGGCCAGCTCGTCGATGATGATGACGATGAGGGGCAGCTTGTTCTCCGCCGCCGCGTTGTAGCTGGCCAGGCTTTTGACCTTGGCCTCCTCCATGAGCTGATAACGGCGTTCCATCTCACGCACCGCCCAGAGCAGGGCCCGACTGGCCAGCTTGGGGTCCACCACCACCGGGTGCAGCAGATGCGGAATATCCTCATAGCCGGAAAGCTCGATGCGCTTGGGGTCGATGAGGAGCAACCGCACCTCCTCCGGGGTGGCGTTGAAAAGGATGGAGCAGATGATGGTGTTCACCGCCACGCTTTTTCCCGAGCCGGTGGCGCCGGCAATGAGCAGATGGGGCATTCTGGCGAGATCCGCGACCACGGGATTGCCCACCACATCCATGCCCAGGCCGATGGTCAGCCTGGAGGCGGCCTTCTGGAACTTTTCATGGGCAAAAATATCCCGCACATAGACCACATGGCGCTCCGGGTTGGGGATCTCTATCCCCAGGGCCGCCTTGCCGGGAATGGAGCCGACAATGCGGACGCTTTCCGCCTTGAGCCCCAAGGCCAGGTCGTCGGCCAGGCCGATGATCTTGTTGATCTTGATGCCGGGCGCCGGCGCAAACTCGTAGGTGGTGATGACCGGACCGGGAGAAATACCGACCACCTTGCCCTCGACCCCGAAATTCATGAGCTTCTCCTCAAGCTCGGTGCTCACCGCATAATAGTATTCCCGATCCACCGACACTTCGCGGTTTTCAGGTTTATCAAGCAAGGAAAGGCCGGGCAGCCGGTAGGCGCCGCTGGCCGCCGGCAGGAATTGGAACTCATCCTCAACCACCTCGTCGGCGCCAGCAAGCTTCACCGGCTCATGGACGCTGGGCACCAACGTCGCATCCTGGGCGGAAATTTTCTGCCTTGCCGGAGGGGCATCCTGCCGGGCGGGAGCCTCAGCATCTTCCATGTTCTGGGCCTCCCGCCATGCCTGCCGCCTCTCGGCAACCGTGTCACGGAGCCGGGCGCCAAAAACATACGGAGAAAAATCAAGGGTAAGCATCAGGGAAATGATGAGGATCACGACAAAGAGGAGGAGCGAGCCGGGGCCGCCGAAAAACTGGGCGCCGTGGTAAGCAAGAACTCTGCCGAGATACCCGGCTGCCGGATACCGATGGCCGAAAAGACTCAGTTCGCCGAGGGAAGCGGCTCCGATCAGACCACTGCTGGCAAAGAGAATGCCGGTTCCGCCGGCAACGATCAGGGGCAGCTTCTCCGCGCTCAGGCTGGGAGAAAAAAGACGCAGGGAGTAGAAGAGCAGCAGAAACGGCAGCCAGAGGGAGGTCAGCCCGAAAAATCCCATGAGCAGCGTGGCGCAGAAGCGGCCGACCGCCCCACCCCAGTTCCCGGCCACGGCCTGCGCCGAATCGGGCTGGGCGGAGTAGCTGACCAGGCAAAGGAGGAGAAAAAGGGCAAAAAAAACACCGATAACAGAGAGAATCTCGCGTCCGAGCGTGGGTTTTTCGTGCCTGCTGGTGCCTCGTTCCATACCGTAACGTATCACTTCCAGGGCAGAGAGTCTATCCCGGACCACATCGGCATCTTAACCGGTACGGTCGAGATTCTTGAGAATGGCATCAAGAATGCCGTTAATGAAGGCGGGTGAATCATCGGTACAATAGCGCTTGGCCAGTTCGATGGCCTCGTCGATGGCGACCCTGGGCGGCACGTCATCCTTGTAAAGCATTTCATAGGCAGCCAGCCGGATGATATTGCGGTCCAGGACCGACATCCGGCTCAACCGCCAGTTGACCGCGCTTTCAGCTATCTTGGCATTGATCTCTTCGAGCTTTTCCGTGATGCCTTCCACCAGTTCCCTGGCGTAGGGAACGGATTTCCTGCTCACCTCGAAATTGTCGCAGAGCAGGGGGAAGTTCTCCACCGCCGGGGTGGAGGTCATCTCCCCCTGATACAATGCCGTAAGGGCAAGCTCCCTTGATTTGCGTCTGGTTCCCATGGATGACAATCAGGGCAGTTGAGGGAGGAGGTTGACCATCTCGATGGCGGTGGCCGCGCATTCGGAACCCTTGTTGCCGGCCTTGGAACCTGCCCGCTCAATGGCCTGCTCGATGGTATCCGTGGTCAAAACGCCGAAAATGATGGGCACCCCGGACTCCATGCTGGCCATGGCGATGCCCTTGGCCGCCTCGTTGGCGACGAAATCAAAATGGGGGGTGGCCCCGCGGATTACGGCGCCGAGACAGATCACCGCGTCATACTTGCCGCCTCTCGCCATTCTCTGGGCAACCAACGGTATCTCGAAAGCGCCGGGCACCCTGGCCACGTCAATATTCTTGTCAACCGCGCCGGAACGGAGCAGGGTGTCCATGGCACCTTCCAGCAAACGCTCGGCGATGAACGAATTGAAGCGGGCAATGACGATCCCGAATTTCTTCCCGTCGGCCTGCAGTTTTCCTTCAAAAAATTTCGGCATGCTCATTCCTCCCGGAGTATTTACCCGCTTATGCGTTGTTTTTGTTTTTCAGCTCCAGCATGTGGCCGAGCTTGTCTTTTTTGGTTTTCAGGTAGTTGATGTTTTCCGGCTCCGCCTCCATCTCGATGGGCAGCCGACCGGTCACCTGCAGGCCATAGCCCTCAAGGCCGACGATCTTTTTCGGGTTGTTGGTGATGAGCCGCATCTTGCGCACACCCAGGTCGCGGAGAATCTGGGCTCCGATCCCGTAATCACGCAGGTCCGCCTTAAATCCCAGGGAGACGTTGGCCTCCACCGTATCCATCCCCTGCTCCTGCAGGGCGTAGGCCTTGATCTTGTTGACCAGGCCGATGCCGCGTCCCTCCTGCTGCATGTAGAGAACGATGCCGCTGCCCTCCTTGTCCACCATGCGCATGGCATTGTGCAGCTGACCGCCGCAATCGCAGCGCTTGGAGCCGAAAACATCGCCGGTCAGACAGGCGGAATGCACCCGGACCATGATCTCCTGACCCGGCTCGATCTCGCCCTTCACCAGGGCGACATGTTCATGGTCATCCACATCATTGGTATAGACGATGGCCCTGAACTCTCCATACCGGGTGGGCAGTCTGGTTTCGGCGGCGCGATGGACCAGCTTGTCTTCCCGGGTCCGGTAGGCGACCAGATCAGCGATGGTGGCGATCTTCAGACCGTGCTCCTTGGCGAAAATCTCCAGATCGGGCATCCGGGCCATGGTGCCGTCCGCCTTCATGATCTCGCAGATAACCCCGGCAGGATGCAGACCGGCCAGGCGGGAAAGGTCCACGGAGCCTTCGGTCTGGCCGGTGCGCACCAGAACGCCGCCGCGGCGGGCGCGCAGGGGGAAGATATGGCCGGGGCTGACGATATCGTAGGGCTTGGCCTCCGGGTCCGAGGCGACAAGGATGGTCCGGGCCCGATCCGCCGCTGAGATACCGGTGGTCACTCCGGTGCGCGCCTCGATGCTCACCGTGAACGCCGTCTCAAAGGGAGACTGGTTGTTCTGCACCATCATGGGGATCTGCAACTGTTCCAGGTGTTCCGGAGTCAGGGTCAGGCAGATGAGGCCGCGGCCGTGGGTGGCCATGAAATTGATGGCCTCGGGCGTCACCTTTTCCGCGGCCATATAGAGATCCCCTTCGTTCTCACGATCTTCATCATCGACCAGGATAATCATTTTCCCGGCCCGGATATCCTCAATCACATCCTCAATCGAACTTACAGCCATCGTTATTCACCTTAACAGCCCTTAACGCCGCGCTTATTTCAGAAAACCGTGCTCGGTGAGAAAAGCGGGATTAATTCGAGATTCCTTCATCTCTTGATCGCTCCCCTTGACCGAGAGCAGTTTTTCCACGTACTTGCCAATGAGATCAACCTCGATGTTGACCGTATCCCCCTGTTTCAGAGCGCCAAGGGTGGTCACCTGCAGGGTGTGGGGAATGATGGACACGGAAAAGACCCTGGCATCCACGCTGTTCACCGTGAGGCTGATGCCGTCGATGGTGATCGAACCCTTCTCAATGATGTATTTCCCCAGATTTTCCGGCACCGCAAAGGAAAAGAGAACGAAACCGCCCAGAGGCTTGCGCGCAAGCACCGGCGTGGTGGCATCGACATGGCCGCTGACCATGTGGCCGCCCAGCCGGTCGGAAAGCCTCAAGGCCCGCTCCAGGTTCACCACCCCGCCGGTGGAGAGCCTGCCGAGATTGGTGCGGGTAAGGCTTTCCGGCGAGACATCGACGGCAAATCTGCGACCACTGATCTCCCTGGCGGTAAGACAAACGCCGTTGACGGCGATGGACTCGCCCTCTTCCGGGTCGGGCAGGTCGAAATCCGCCTGGACGACAAAGAGCATCCCGCCACCGGCCGGCCGCTTTTCAACTATTTTGCCTTTTCCCAGTATGATTCCGGTAAACATCTTCCATCCCAATAAAAGTGCCAGAACAGGTAAGCACGTGCGCGGCCGAAGTCAATGCCGGAACGCCGACGAGCCCATTCCCGCCATATTTCAGTCCCCTGCCGCTTCGGCAACGAGCCCTTCCAGCAGAACATCATCCCCAAATCGCTTCACCCGGGTGGTCTGAAAGCGGGGCGCCGCCTGCACCGAGGCCAAGCCCAGGGCATCGAGAAGCGGGACCCCGTCCGCCCCGAGAAAACAGGGGGCGATGAACAGGCTCACCGCATCAACGAGCCCGGCCCGAAGAAAAGCCCCGTGCACCCGACTGCCCCCTTCCACCAAAACGCTGGTGATCTGGGCGCGACCAAGCTCGCAGAGCACGGCGGGCAGATCGAGACGGCCGGTCCTGTCCACCGGGACCGGCTTGACAATCGCTCCGGCCGCGACCAGCGCCGCTGCCCTTGTCGGGTCGACGGCGGGACCGCAAAAGACCCAGGTGGCGGCCGCCGATTCCTGGCGCAGCACCTTCGCCGCCGGCGGCAGTTTGAGAGTCGCGTCCAGGATGATCCGCAACGGGTCCTTGCCCCGCCGACCGGGAATCCTCGTGGTCAGGGAGGGGTCATCGCTTACGGCCGTGCCGCTGCCGATGAGAATGGCATCCACCCTGTCCCGCAACCGGTGCACCTCCCGCCGGGACTGCTCGTTGGTGATCCAGCCGCTCTGGCCGGACGCCACGGCGAGGCGGCCGTCAGCACTGACGCCCGCCTTCATGATCACCCAAGGCAGACCGGTGGTGATATGTTTGATAAAGGGGCGATTCAGCTCCCGGCATTGAGCGGCGAGCACTCCGTGCTCCACCGCAAGCCCGTTGTCGGCAAGCATCTTGCACCCTCCCCCCGCCACCAGCGGATTGGGGTCGAGCATGCCGACCACCACCCGGCGGATGCCGCTGGCCAAAATGGCCTTGGTGCAAGGGGGGGTCCGTCCCGTATGATTGCAGGGCTCCAGGGTCACATAGATGGTGGAGCCTGCGGCCTTTTTACCGGCCGCCGCCAGTGCATGCACCTCGGCATGGGGGGTGCCGGCCTTGCGATGATAGCCCGTGGCGAGCAAGCGGTTGTTTTTAACAATGACCGCGCCGACGCAGGGATTGGGCGAGGTCCGTCCCAGCCCCTTCTTGGCCTCCCTGATGGCCAGGCGCATCCAGGCGAGATCCGTTTTCATGCCTTGAGGTCTTCCGGCCCGCCCAGCATGTCTTTCAACTCGGACATGAACTCGTTTAAGTCCTTGAACTGCCGGTACACCGAGGCAAAGCGCACATAGGCGACGCCGTCGAGTTTTCTGAGGCCGTCCATGACCCGCTCGCCGATGAGCTTCACCGGCACCTCGCGTTCTCCCATATCCTGAAGCTCGCGTTCCAGGGAATCAACAAATTCGTCGATCTGGGCCATGCTCACCGGCCGCTTCTCGCAGGCCTTCTTCAATCCCTCCACCACCTTGTCCCGATCCCAGGACTCCCGGCGGCCATCCTTTTTGATCATCATGGGCATGGTCACTTCCAGCCGCTCGTAGGTGGTGAACCTGCGGTTGCAGGCATCACACATCCGCCGCCGACGGGTGATGGTGTATTCCTTGTTCAGGCGGGAATCAACAACCCGGTTTTCCAGATGACCACAATAGGGGCATTTCATGGCTTCGCCTTCATGATCTGTGCGCAGGGGCATGCCCCTGCCGGTTACAGAATTACCCCAGATGGAGCAGGGGAATCTTGGCTTCATCCATCAGCAAAGCAGAAAGGGTATCAGCGTATCCCTCTTTGTAATAGATCTTCTCGATCCGGGAATTGATCAGCATCTTGCTGCAGATCGAGCAGGGCATGTTGGTGCAGTACAGAGTGGAACCCGCGATGCTGAACCCGTAAAGCGCCGCCTGGATAATGGCATTCTGCTCGGCATGCAACCCCCGGCAGAGTTCATGCCGCTCGCCGGAAGGAATTCCCCGTTGCTCGCGCAGACAACCCACCTCAAGGCAATGGCTCACCTTGGCCGGCGCTCCGTTGTAACCGGTGGCGATGATGCGCTTGTCGCGGACGAGGATGGCACCGACCTTGCGGCGCAGACAGGTGGAGCGCTGCGCCACCAGTTCAGTGATGGACATGAAATACTCATCCCAGGAGGGTCGCGTGTCTGTCATCGCACTTACTCGTCGTCCCGGTCCCGATCGGGGTAAAGGGGAAAGGTATCACAGAGCAGCCGCACTTCAAGGCGGATCCTGCTCAATGCCTCCTTGTCGCTGCGGTTGATAATGGCCCGGTTGATCCAATCGGCGATCTTGACCATCTCCGCCTCCTTGAGGCCGCGGGTGGTCACGGCCGGGGTGCCGATGCGGATGCCGCTGGTGACGAAACGGCTCTGCTGATCAAAGGGGATGGCGTTTTTGTTCACGGTGAGGCCCGCATCTTCAAGTGCCCTCTCCGCTTCCTTGCCGGTGGTTCCCTTGTTGGTGAGATCCACCAGAAGCAGATGGTTGTCGGTGCCGCCGGAAACCAGGCGGAATCCGTGGCCGATGAGCGCTTCCCCGAGCTTCTGCGCGTTTTTCACGACCTGGGCCTGATCCTTTTTGAACTTTTCCCCCATGGCTTCCTTGAAGGCCACGGCCTTGGCGGCAATGACATGCACCAGGGGTCCGCCCTGGATGCCGGGAAAAATCTTGCTGTCGAGCTTCTTGCCGAACTCGGCCCTGGCGAGAATCAGACCGCCGCGAGGGCCGCGCAGGGTCTTGTGGGTGGTGGTCGTGACGAAATCGGCATAGGGCACCGGAGAAGGATGGACCCCTGCCGCGACCAGGCCGGCAATGTGCGCCATGTCCACCATGAAGAGGGCGCCGATCTTGTCGGCGATCTTCCGGAAGGCGGCGAAATCGATGATCCGCGGATAGGCGCTCGCGCCGGCCACGATCATCCTGGGCCGGTGCTCAAGGGCGATCCGCTCCACCTCGGCCATGTCGATCCGCTCGGTTTCCCGGTCCACCCCGTAGGAGACGAACTTGTAGAGCTGGCCGGAAAAATTGACCCCGGCCCCGTGGGTCAGATGACCGCCGTGGGCCAGATCCATGCCCAGCACGGTGTCTCCCGGTTCCAGACAGGCGAAATAGACCGCCATATTGGCCTGGCTGCCGGAGTGGGGCTGAACATTGGCGTACTCGGCGCCAAAAATCTTCAGAGCCCGCTCAATGGCCAGGGATTCGATCTCGTCGGCATACTCGCAGCCGCCGTAGTAACGGCGATGGGGATACCCTTCGGCATACTTGTTGGTGAAGATGGAGCCCTGCGCCTCCAGCACCGCTTCGCTGACGATATTTTCCGAGGCAATCAGCTCGAGCTGGTTGCTCTGCCTCTCCAACTCGTACCGTATGGAACGGTACACATCCGGGTCTGTATTCTTGAGATATGACACGTTGCTACCCTGTGGTTAAAAGGAACTCTTGTGAGCCTTAAGAAATAATCGCGGCCGAAAAATTACTCAAGGTAATTCCGGCCGCAGAAAAACACGTTCTCGGTGCCCGCGGAGGACGGGCCCGGCCATCAGAACATCTGGATCCGCTTCAGATGCCTGCCGCCCGCGAATTCGGTACCGATCCAGGTCCGGACAATTTCCACGGCCAGGCCGGGGCCGACCACCCGAGCGCCCAGGCAGAGGACATTGGCATCGTTGTGCTCCCGGCTCATCCGCGCGGTGAACAGCTCATGGCAAAGAGCGGCGCGGATCCCGTCAAAACGGTTGGCGACCATGGACATGCCGATGCCGGTGCCGCAGATGAGGATACCCCGGTCGGCTACACCGCTCTGCACCCGGGAGCAGACCACCTTGGCAAACTCCGGGTAGTCCACCGACTCGGTGGAATAACAGCCCCGGTCGTCGATCTCCTGGCCCATTTCCTTCAGCACCGCGACAATCTCCTCTTTCAAGGCAATGCCGCCATGGTCACAGCCGATGGCTATCTTCACCGTTATCCCTCGTATCGCTTCATGATCAGAACCGCGTTGGTGCCGCCGAAGCCAAAGGAGTTGGACATGGCGGCCCGGATCTTCATGGCCCGCGCCTTGTTGGGCACGTAATCAAGATCGCATTCCGGTTCGGGGTTTTCCAGGTTCATGGTGGGCGGCGCGATCTGGTGCTTGATGGCCAGGGCGGTGAATACGGACTCGATGCCACCGGCTCCACCAAGCATGTGGCCGGTCATGGATTTTGTCGAGCTGATCGCCAGCTTGTAGGCGTGGGCGCCGAAAACCTTCTTGATGGCCCGGGTCTCCACCACATCGTTGAGCGGGGTCGAGGTGCCGTGCGCGTTGACGTAATCAAGATCCTCAGGCTGCATGCCGGCGTCCTGCAGGGCCATGCGCATGCAGCGCACCGCGCCGTCGCCATCCTCGGGGGGGGCCGCCATGTGGTAGCCGTCGCCGCTTAATCCGTAGCCGACGACCTCGGCATAGATCCTGGCGCCCCGGGCCTGGGCGTGTTCAAGCTCTTCGAGAAGCAACACGCCGGCACCTTCGGAGATGATGAAGCCGTCACGATCCTTGTCAAAGGGGCGGGAGGCCTTTTCCGGGGCGTCGTTCCTGGTGGAGAGCGCCTTCATGGAGTGAAAGCCGCCCACGGCCAGGGGACAGATGACCGACTCGCTGCCGCCGGTGATGGCCACATCGCACTCATTGTTGGCAATGGAGCGGAAGGCCTCGCCCACGGCATGGGTACCGGCGGCGCAGGCCGTGGTCAAACAGAGATTCGGACCCTTGGTGCCGTAGATGATGGAAATCTGGCCCGCGCCCATGTTGGGAATGACCATGGGGATGAAGAAGGGGGTGATCCGCTTGGTTCCCTTTTCCAGGGCGACCTGATGATATTTTTCAATGGTGGGAAGCCCTCCGAGACCGCAGCCCATGATGCTGCCGACCCGGGCCGCATTGGCGTCGGTGATCTGAAAATCGGCATCCCGCAAGGCCTCGCCCGCCGCGGCAACCGCATACTGGACAAAGAGGTCCAGATGCTTGGCCACCTTTTTGTCGATGTGCTCTTCGACCTGAAAGTCCTTGACCTCGGCGGCGATTGTGACTCCGACCTCGCTGGCGTCAAAGCGGGTGATGGGACCGATCCCGCTCTTGCCTTCGCAAAGGCCGCTCCAAGTTTTCTCAACCCCTGTCCCCAGTGGGGTAACCAAGCCGACTCCCGTCACCACTACTCTTCTGCCCACGCTGACCCTCATCATCTGTTTGCAGAGACAGGAAAGCCTTGGCGGGCAAATACCCACCAAGGTCAGTCCTCAAATATTCCCTAGGATTGCCTGTTGCCTAAAAAAAAAACAGAATCAACCGGCAACCTTGTTGATATGGTCGATGGCGTGCTGCACGGTGGTGATCTTCTCGGCCACCTCATCGGCGATCTCGACGTCGAAAGCCTCTTCCATGGCCATGATCAGCTCGACCAGATCCAGGGAGTCAGCGCCCAAATCATCGATGAAAGAAGCGCCCGGCACGACCTTCTCTTTATCCACGCTCAGCTGCTCGGCAATGATATCAATGAGTTTCTCTTGTACAGACATGTTCTCTTCTCCTTCCTAGTTTACGGTAAAAGCCTCTTACCCAAATTCTTCCTACCCGTTATCACATAAACATGCCGCCGTTGACGTGGAGAAATTGTCCAGTCACATAGCGGGCATCGTCAGACGCCAGATAGACGACAGCCCCGGCCACATCCTCGGCCTCGCCGAGAATGCCCATGGGGATCTCGCCTTTGATGGTGTTGGTGATCTCCTCGGAGAGATCCCTGGTCATATCGGTGACGATATAGCCGGGTGCCACCCCGTTGACGGTAACCCCGCGGCTTGCCAGCTCCTTGGCCACGGATTTGGTAAAGCCGACGATGCCGGCCTTGGCCGCCGCATAGTTCGCCTGCCCGGCATTACCGGCAAAACCGATCACCGAGGTGATATTGATGATCCTGCCCCAACGCTGCTTCATCATGGCCCGGCTCACCGCCTTGGTGCAGAGGAAAACGCCCTTGAGGTTGGTATTGAGCACCTCGTCCCACTGCTCCTCCTTCATCTTCATGAGCAGGCCGTCCCGGGTGATACCGGCGTTATTCACCAGGATATCCACCCTGCCCTGCTCCTTGAGAATCTTCTCGAATGCCGCCTCGATTTCCGCGGGGACCGCCACGTTGAACCGGGCCGTTTCCGCGGCGCCGCCCTTGGCGCGGATGGATTCCACGGTCTCTTCGGCCGCGGCAGGATTGCTGACGTAATTGACGATAACCTTGGCGCCCTGCGCGGCCAGGCGCTGACAGATGGCGCGGCCGATGCCACGGCTGCCGCCGGTCACCACCGCTATTTTCCCGGTAAGGCTCATTGGGATTTCCTTTCCTTGAATTTGGCAATCAGCTTGGGGACCACTTCAAAAACATCACCGACAATCCCGTAGGTGGCCACGTTGAAAATCGGCGCATCGGGATCCCGGTTGATGGCAATGATCGTGTCGGCCGACTGCATGCCAACCAGATGCTGGATCGCCCCGGAAATGCCGCAGGCGATATAGATCTTCGGCGCCACGGTCTTGCCGGTCTGCCCGACCTGATGGGGATAGGGGATCCAGCCGCTGTCCACGGCGGCCCTTGAGGCAGCGACAGCACCGCCAAGAAGATCGGCAAGCTCGCGGATCATGGCAAAGCCCTTTTCGTTTTCCAGGCCCCGGCCGCCGGCTACGACAATGTCGGCCTCGGTGAGGTTCACCTTGTCAAGATCCTCCACCACCGAGTCAAGAACCTTGACCCGAGGAGTGAGTTGGCCGGCGGCAAGCGCCACCTGCTCGATCTCGCCCTTGCGGCCCGCGTCCCGGGGCAGCGGTTTCATCACCAGAGGGCGAACCGTGGAGATCTGCGGCCTGGTATGCGGACAGACGATGGTCGCCATGATGTTGCCGCCGAATGCCGGCCTGGTCTGCAGCAGCGCGCCGTCCTCTTCCCGGATCGCCAGATCGGTGCAATCGGCGGTAAGGCCGGTGGCGAGGGTGGTGGCAACCCGGGGAATAAAGGAGCGGCCGATGGCCGTTGCGCCGGCAAGGATGATCTCGGGCTTGTGTTGCCTGGCAAGGCCGCTCAAGGCATTGCCGTAAGCATCATCGGTAAAGGCGGCAAGCGAAGGGTCATCGACGACAAAAACCTTGTCCGCCCCGTGGGCGACCAGCTCTTCCGGCAGGCCGGCGAGCTGATGGCCCAAAAGCACGGCGCTGAGCGCGACGCCCCTTTTCTCCGCCAGCTTGCGGCCGGCGCCGAGCAGCTCAAGGGCCACCGGCGCAAGTCTGCCATGCCGGCATTCCGCATACACCCACACCCCGGACCAGTCGGCAAGATTGCCCTGGGTCGCCTTTTCCTCCCTTTCGATGGAAAGGGCGCCAACCTCGCAGACATCGACACAGCTTCCACACAGGGTGCAGGAATCACCGACAACGGCATGACCGTCTTCAACCTTGATCGCCCCGAAAGTACAGGTGCTTTCACAGACGCCGCAACCAATACAGGCTTCTATATCAATTCGTAACATGGAAAATCCGTTCCTCTGCGTTTACAGTAAGGGAGTCAGCTTTTCATAGAGCTGGGCCACCTGCTCGTCGGCGCTGCCGGCAAGCATGGCCCTTTCCCCTTTCAGTTCCGGGGAAAACACCTTAACCACCTGGGTGGGAGAGCCCTTCAGGCCGAGCTGTTCGGGATCGGCTTCGATATCGCCGGCGTTGAGGACGGTGAGCTGAATGCTCTTGGCCTTCATCTTGCCCTTGAGGGAAGGAATCCGCGGCTCGTTGATCTCTTTTACCACGGTGAAGAGCGCCGGCAGCGGCACCTCAAGAAGATCATAGCCGTCGTCCATCAGGCGTTCCACCTGCATGGCCTTGCCGTCGCATTCCCTGATCTTCCGCACATAGGCGACAAAAGGGATCCGCAACCGTTCGGCCAGGCCAGGTCCCACCTGGGCGGTGTCGCCGTCGATGGCCTGCTTGCCGCAGAGAATAAGATCAAAATCGTCCAGCTTGCGGATGGCCATGGAAAGCGTATAGGTGGTGGCCCAGGTATCGGCGCCGGCAAAAGCGCGGTCGGAGACAAGCACGATCTCGTCCGCTCCGCAGGAAACCGCCTCGCGGAGCATGGCCTCGGCCTGCGGCGGGCCCATGCTGACCACGGTCACCGTGCCGCCGTGCTTTTCCTTGAGGCGGACCGCCTCTTCCAGGGCATGACGATCGTAGGGATTCATAATGGATTGTACGCCGTCCCGGGCCAGGGTGTTGGTCTTCGGGTCCAGGCGGACATCCTTGGCGTCCGGAACCTGTTTCACACAAACGATGATCTTCATTAGGACCTCGTGTACTCCTTGTTGAGTTCCTGTCCGATGACATTGCGCTGAATCTGGTTGGTCCCCTCATATATCTGGAGGATCTTGGCATCCCGCATCATCTTCTCCACCGGGTACTCGCGCATGTAGCCGTAACCGGCCAGCACCTGCACCGCGTCGGTGGCAACCTTCATCGCCATGTCGGTGGCAAAGACCTTGCACATGGAAGAGGCCTTGGACATGTCGTTCTTGTGGGCGTCGATGTGTTTTGCCGACGCGTAGACGAGCGCCCGGGCCGCCTCGACCTGAATGGCCATATCAGCCAGGATATGCTGCACCGCCTGAAAGGAGATGATCGGCTTGCCGAACTGCACCCGCTGCTTGGCATAGGTGACCGCCTCGTCCAGGGCGCCCTGACCGAGACCGACGCCGAGAACGGCGATGCCGGGCCGGGACTGGTCGAGGGTTTTCATGACGGTGATAAAACCCATGCCGACCCGGCCGATGACCCGGTCCTTGGGAATCCGGCAATCCTTGAAAATCAGTTCCCGGGTGGAGGAGCACCGGATGCCCAGCTTCTTCTCCTTGACCCCGTAAGAAAAGCCGGGATCGGTATCCTCGACCACGAACATGGTCGCCCCGCGGGGGCCCTTGCTCTTGTCGGTGATGGCGATGACCGTGTAGATCTGGGCCTCGCCGGCGTTGGTGATCCACTGTTTGGTGCCGTTCAGCACCCAATGATCGCCGTCAAGCACCGCCGTGGTCTGGATGCCGGAGGCATCGCTGCCGGCATTGGCCTCGGTGAGGGCGAAGGCGGCGAGCTTCTCGCCGCTGGCGATACGGGGCATGTATTTCTTCTTCAGCTCGTCGCTGCCGGAGATCAGGATGGGATAGGCGCCCAGGGCGCTGGCGGCGAAGGCGGTGGCCACCCCGGTACACCCGCGGGCGAACTGCTCAAGGGCCAGGGCCATCTCAAAACAGCCGCCGCCAAAGCCCCCATATTCCTCCGGAATGTAAAGACCATAGAGATCAGCCTTGGCAATGGCGTTCAGGATATCTCGGGGATACTCTTCGGTTTCATCCAATTCCGCTCGTTGCGGAACAATCATTTCCTCGGTAATCTGCCGAGCAACGTCAACGATCATCCGCTGCTCTTCGGTCAAGAAATAATCCACTGCTCCCCCTTTCTGTCTCGATCAGATTTTGTTGAAATCACTGCCAAGCGAAACCTGCAAAAAGCTACAACTTCCACCAATTGCGGACAGACCTGCATCTGCCTGAGCCGTCGCATCCTTTCGATTGCCGGGCATTATAGCTTGCCATGTATGAATTACCACCTGATAACCGCGGCTCCCCAGGTGAAACCGCCACCGAAGGTACAGATGAGAAGCAGATCCCCCTGCCGCAGTCGTCCCTCCCGGTTCGCCTCGTCCAGGGCTATCGGGACGGTTGCCGCCGATGTATTACCATATTTGTGCACATTAACATAGAGTTTTTCAAAGGGAAGACCAAGATGATCGGCAAGGCTTTTCAAGATGCGGATATTGGCCTGATGCGGCACAACCAGGGAGATATCGGCGATGGAGAGATTCTCCTTGCGGAGGACGGCCATGATGGCGTCGGCCATGGCCCGGACCGCATACCGGAAAACATCGCGGCCAACCATCTTGATGAAGGGCCCGTCGCTGGCGGCGCTGGGCAAGTCGGGATTCAGGCTCGCCGCGTTGTCCATGTGCAGGAGTTCCCAGAGACGCCCATCGGCATAGAGCTGACTGGCCAGCAATCCCCTTTCCTGGTCGCCGCCGGTCACCACGCAGGCCCCGGCTCCATCGCCGAACAGCACACAGGTATTCCGATCCTGCCAGTTGGTGCGGGCGGAAAGGTTTTCCGCACCGATCACCAGAATTTTCATCTCCGGGTTGTTACGAAGGTACTTGTCCGCGATATCAAGGCTGTAAAGAAAGCCGGAACAGGCGGCGTTGACATCAAGAGCAAAGGCATTGGCCGCGCCCAGCTCCTTCTGCACCAGACAGGCACAGGAGGGCATGGCCTTTTCACAGGAAATCGTGCCGAGCACGATCATATCGATGGCCAGGGCGTTCAGGCCGGCCATTTCCAGCGCCTTTTCCGCCGCCCTGGTGGCCAGCATGGAGGTCTCTTCCCCGCAGGCGGCTATGTGCCGGGTTTTGATGCCGGTCCTGGTGGTGATCCACTCATCCGTGGTATCCACCATCTGCTCCAGCTCCGCGTTGCTGAGAACCCGTTTCGGCAGCGAAGAACCGGTGCCTATGATGACCGCTCGACTCATGCCCCGGCTCCTGCGGAAGAGAGCGCGGCCCCCCCGGCTTCATCCTGCTGGACGACAAGGGCCTGGTCGGCGGAAAGCAGCTCAAGGATGCGATCATTGACCTTATTGCGCGCCATTTCCGCGGCAACCCGGAGGGCATTCTTGATGGCCAGGGCGCTGGAACGGCCGTGACAGACGATGCCGTTTCCCTTCAGACCCAGGAGAGGAGCGCCGCCATACTCGGCATAATCGACCCGTTTTTTAAAGGAGGCAAAGGCGTCTCTGGCCAGAAGATAGCCGAGCTTCGCCTTCATGCTTTTGGAAATCTCGTCGCGCAACATGCCCATCACCGCCTCGGCCAACCCTTCGCTGAGCTTCAGACAGACATTGCCGACAAAACCGTCGCAGACAATGACGTCAACCTCGCCCTGAAAGGTGTCACGGCCTTCCACGTTACCGATATAGTTGAGGGAGCTTTGCTGGAGGAGTTCATGGGTTTTCTTGACCAGGGCGTTGCCCTTGCCTCCCTCCTCGCCGATGCTGAGAAGGCCGACCCTCGGCTTTTGGGTGCCGAACAGGACCTGGGAAAAGGCAGCGGCCATGATGGCGAACTGAAAGAGATGCTGGGCGCGGCAGTCGACATTGGCCCCCACATCCATCATCACGAGGGGCCCCTTCAGCGTCGGATAGATGCCGGCAATGCCCGGACGTGAGATATTCTCCAGCCTGCCGAGCATTTTCACCCCGGCGGCCATGGTTGCCCCGGAGTTGCCGGCACTGACCACGGCGTCGACCTTCCCTTCCCTGTGCAGGGCAAAGGCCCGGACAATGGAAGAATCCTTCTTCTTGCGTATCGCATCGAAGGGGGACTCATCCATGGCAACGACCTGGGAGGTATGAACAAGGTGGAGGCGTTCCGCCGGAAAGGCCCGCGCCGCAAGAATGGCGCTCAAACGCTTCTCGTCACCCAGAAGTGTGATTTCAAGATCAGCAGAGTCGCGCACGGCCATAATTGCCCCGGAAACCATCTCCTCGGGGCCTCGATCGCCGCCCATGGCATCCAGGGCAATATGTAAGGCCATCGCGTAGCTCTATTAATCCTCGTTCAGCTTGATGACCGTACGCCCCTTGTAGGAACCACATCCCGGACAGAGGCGATGCGGGAGCTTGGGCTCGCCGCAGGCCGCGCAGGTGGAAATGGTCGGCCTGCAAAGCGCATCATGGGAGCGACGAATTCTGGTACGACGATGGGAGTGTCTTCTTTTTGGTAAAGCCATTACTTTTCCTCCATTGGAAAGGCTCGATCACAGCCATTGTCTGTAATCGTTTTTTCAAAATTTTTCAATACGTTAAAAGGGGTTACTCCGTTGCTTTCAGTGTTTGAGCTTCGCAAGCACACTGAAAGGAGAGGAACCGGACTCCCGCGAGCAGGCACACTGTTGCGTATTCAGATTCACCCCGCACCCCGGGCAAAGGCCATGGCATTCTTCGTTGCACAGCCTTTTTTCCGGCAGGGCAAGATAGAGTTGCTGGGCCAGAACCGCATAAATATCAATAAGCGGCTCGTCAAGATACACCACATCCATTTCTTCCCGGCTGCACTCGTGCTCTCCGGCAAAGGATTGCTCCTCCCCCGGGGAAAGCAGTTCAAAATCGATCCGGAAACGGGTCTCCAAGGGATAGCTGAACTGTTCAAGACAACGGTCGCACTCAAATAGCAGGGTGAGATTCAAATCCCCTTCCAGAACAACCCGTTCTCCATTCCTGCCGAGAAAAATCGTGGACCGCACCTCGCCCTGCCAGGCAACCTCGGCGGGGAGCCAAGACGTTTCAGGGACATTCAGCCAGAGACCGTCCTCGGGTATCTCATCAAATCTGACCTGCACGGGTCACCTTGCCCTTCTGCCGAAACGCAGAAAAATGGAACCAGTAAATATAAAAAAACACGGCCTGTTGTCAAGCAAATTCACCACAACCTCATCATTTACCGGCGGAAGCGGCTGCCCGGGCTCGGCAACGTCAGAAGGCAGGCCACAGGCCGTGTCGACTTCAGGGGAACGAAAAGAGACCGCGGGCCGAAAGCCGGGGAAGGATCAAAAGGGAGCCTGGCCAAAAGGCCGCGACGGGAAAGGGGTTTATAACAAAGGTCACAGCAGTCGGGACAGCCGGTCGCTGGCCTTGCGCAACCGATAGCCCATCACATGGATGATGCGGCGAAGCAGGGCGAGGCCAAGGGAGGGATTTTCCCTGGCCAACTTCTCCACCCCCTGACAGGAAAGCATCAGGAGCTGACTCATTTCCGTGGCCACCACCGTCGCGTTCCTGCGGCCGCACTCCACCACGGATACCTCGCCGACCATGCTGCCCCGCTCCAGGACGGCCATGAGGACGAATTTGCCGGGAAAAGTCGTTTCCTTCTTCACCGCCAACTTGCCGGAGACCAGAAAGCCCATGCTGTCTCCGACATCACCTTCCCGCATCAGAACCTCCCCGGCCCGACAGGACCGGGGCTCAAGGTAGGCGGCGAGCGCCTCGATCTCCGCAGGAGAGAGAAAGGAGAAAATATCGTTCAGTTCGGCCGCGGTGTACATTCCGAACAGTCTGACTTCGGCAGCATTCATCTGTTCTTATTCCGCCTGGTTTTTACTGACCTTCTCTTCCAGACGCACGAGGAGGCCTGCAAAATTTTCCTTGTTCAGGATGCTGGCGAACTGGGTGCGATAGTTGTTCACCAGACTCACCCCTTCCACCTCCACATCGTACACCATCCAACGATCGTTGCTGTTCTTCAGCTTGTAGTTGACGGGCGTCTCCACGTTATTGCGCACCAGATCGCTGTACACGATGGCTTTGTCACCCTGCACCGCATGTTTTTTAAAAACAACCCGTTCTCCGGAATAGGTTTCGATCTTGGTGATATAGGTATTTTCCAGCAGCTTGGTAAACAGGTGCACAAACCGGTCCTGCTCCTCGGCGGAGCGCTCCTTCCAGTGCTTGGCCAGAGTTCGCATGGACATTTCCCGGAAATCAAATTTTTTCTCGACAATGCGCACCACCCTTGCCCGCCGTTCCTGCTTCAGTTCCGGCCCGGCAAGTTTTTCATCCTGCAGGATGGCAATGATTTCATCGACCGCATCCTTGACAAAAACAACAGGATCCGTAGCCGCGGCGCAGGAAGAACCGCTGACCACCGCCTGGAAGCCGAGTATAAAAAACAACAGCAAGGAAAACCGTTTCATGTAGCCCATCCTAAACTCCATACCATATCTTGGCCAAGACGTTCCTGGCCCAAAAACTATTTCAGCAGTCGGGCTTCGGAAAACCCGGCCGCGCAGAGTACTTGCTCTTCCGCCTTTGCCAGGGAAAACTCCGCGCCCACCGGTACCTGCACCCCATAGTATTTATAATCACCACGATCGTACACCTTGATCACGGCCCGGCGCCCCATGGCGAGCAGCTGTTGCTGCAGCAGGAGCGCCTGGTCCGGGTCAACGGAAGTTCCGACCTGCACGAAAAAGGGATCGGCAAAGGCGGAATCCGTTGCCTCGCCGCCCGCCCCCCGCTCGGGGAGCCTCCCGGCATAAACGCCCTCCCGGGCAACCGGCAGATTCGAGTATACCGAATCCTTGCCCATCACCGCATCGCGAATCTTCTTCAACCGGTACTGACGGTAGGCGTCCCGCAGGGCGATATAGGGATCAAGAGCGGACTCCTTGAAATCCTCATAATCGCCAGTGGTCAGGGAGGTGTTGTTGACTTCGCGCCCCGCCTGGGCGGCCAAGCCCGCGCCAGTATCGGAAGCGGCCAGGTAGGTGAGGGGATTCAGGAAGGCGTCACCCACCAGGCCGAGGGTATCCCGGACATTTGAGGGTCCGAAGACGGGCCAGCAGATATAAATACCTTCCCCCATCCCATATACGCCCAAGGTCTGCCCCAGATCCTCATCCCGGGGAGCCAGGCCGAACTCACGCTTGGCAGGGTCTCCGAAGCCCGCGACCCCCAGGGTGCTGTTGATCACGAAACGCGCCACCTCAATGCCGCTGTCTTTCACCTTGCCCTGCAGCAAATTATTGACAACCCTGACCGGGGTAAGCAGGTTGTGAAAGAAGTCACGGACGGATATCCGCACATCATCGGCCAAAAAATAAGCATACCCCTGGGCGGCCGGCTTGAGCACCCAGAAATAGAGCTTGTCGTTAAAGTGAAAAAACACCCTGTTAACCGGCTCCAGAGGGTCGGAGGCCATGGACATGGGCTGCTCTTCCCCAAAGGCGGGTTCGTCGGCAAAGGACGCCTCATCCTCCTGCGCCGCGGCCAGAGAGCCAAGGGAAAGGAACAGAGCGCAACAGACGGTCATCAGCATTTTTTGCAGGAGATGCTTGGTCAACTTCATAACAGTTTCTGCGCCTCACTGAGGGTAAACGGCACCGGGCCGCGCTGGAAAGATTCCTCCTTCCTCGCGGACATGACTCTGATCAGATTTCAATAATGCCCTATTTGATAATTTTTTTCAAAAAGATTTAAGGGGAAAGTTAACCTTGAAAACACCCGGGAGAACCGAATCAGACATCGCCGAATATATACTTGCTCACCAGTTCCTCCAGGTCCACGGCGGACTCGGTTTCCGTGATCATCCCCCCATCCTGGAGAATATCCTCGGAGCCTCCCTGGGTGATCTTGACATACTTGTCGCCGATAATGCCCTGGGTCTTGATGGAAGCCACGGCATCATCGGTGATTTTCACCCCGTCATTGATCAAAAAAAAGACCGTGGCCTGATCGTTCTCTCCCAGGGCGATCTGGGAAACCTTGCCGACGCTCACCCCGGCCACTTCAACGACCGCACCCCGCTTCAGCCCGGAAACATTGCCGAAATTCGCCTGCACCGTGTAGGTCTTCTCCATGGCAAACACGGAAAATTCCCCCAACTGAAGGGACAGGTAGACAAAACAGAGGAATCCCGTCAGCACGAAAGCGCCGACAACCAAGTCGATATTTATCTTTTTCATAATCTTTATTCCAACTCCCTGCTTAAATAAACATTCCCCATGGTGCTCCGCACAAAAGCCTGGATCTCGGGAATTTCACTTTGCTGAATATCTTCAGGGCTGGCAAAGGCGTTGAACTTTCCCTTGTTGACAAGGATTACCTGATCAGCCAGATTGAAAATTTTCGGAATATCGTGGCTTACAATTATCGAGGTATAGCCGAACTGCTTCTGGGTTTCCATGAACAGTCTGTATATTTCGAGGGATTTCTCCGGATCAAGTCCGGTGGTCGGTTCGTCAAAAAGCATGATTTCCGGGTGCAGCATCAGGGCCCTGGCCAAACCGACCCTCTTCTTCATGCCGCCGCTCAACTGGGCGGGGAATTTTTCTTCATGGCCCTTCAGGCCCAGCTGCGCGAGGGTGGTGAGCACCCTGGTCCGCATCTCGACCCGGCTCAATTTGGTCCGCTCCTCAAGCGGCAGGGCGACGTTGTCAAAAACGTTCAAAGAGTCAAGGAGAGCCCCGCCCTGGAAAAGAACCCCGAATTTTGTCCGCACCCGGTTCAGGTCCCTGGCCCGCATCCGGGAGATATCCTCGCCGTCCACGTAGATCTGCCCGGAATCCGGCTTGAGCAGACCGAGAATGAGCTTCAAGGTCACGCTCTTCCCCTGGCCGCTGGGGCCGGCGATGACGGTGGTCTTGCCGGCATGGACGGCAAGGCTCACGCCGTTGAGCACGGTCTGGCTGCCGAACGATTTATAAACATCCCTGAATTCGATGATTGCCGCACTCATAACATGATCGCCGTAATCAGATAATCCCAGATGAGGATGGCGATTGAGGATAATACAACCGCCTGGGTCGTGACCCTGCTCACCCCTTCGGCGCCAAAACCGGCACCGCGGATGTTGTGGACGAAAAAACCCCTTCCGGTGCAGATCCAGACGACGAGCAGGGCAAAGACAAAGGACTTCACGATGCCCATGTTGATATCCTGATTGACAACGCTCTGCTCCATGCCGGCAAAATAGGCGCCTGGATTGACACCCAGCAAACCGCAGCCGGCCAGGTACCCTCCGAAAATGCCCACCACGTTGAAAATAAGGGTGAGGAGCGGGATGGAAATCAGAGTGGCGAGAAATTTGGGGGTGATGAGATAGCGGAAGGGATCAATGGCCATGCACTCCAGGGCATCAATCTGCTCGGAATTGCGCATGATGCCGATTTCGGCGCACATGGCGGAGCCGGCCCGCCCGGTGACCATAAGGGCGGTGAGCACCGGCCCGAGTTCACGGATGAGAGAAAGGGCGACCGCCGAACCAAGCGCCCCTTCGGATCCAAACTTCCGAAGGGTGTAATAACCCTGCAGGCCAAGCACCATGCCGGTAAATGCGGCGGTGAAGAAGATGACCCAAAAGGAATCGGCGCCAATGAGGCGTACCTGTCGGACCATGGCGGAGAAGCGAAAAGGCCGTTTGAACCCTCCTGCCACGCCCATGGCGAGAAAAGTCCCCATTCTCCCCAGATCCTGCAGGGAGTAGAGGGTATTGTTTCCTATCTTTTCAAGGTACCGAGTCATAGCCGTTGCAGAAAATCCCGTTCAACCCTCAGGAAAAGGTGGTTCTTCATTTCCAGACAAACCGACAGCCCAGACAACCATGGCCCAGCGGCTCCGTTCCACCCAAATCTGATCAATCTACCCATTACCCATGAAGCATGTCAAGGGATTGCGGCATAAAATATCCATTTGCCATCAAGCCCGGAAAACCGAAAAAAAAAAGGATCAGGCCTGACGGCTGATCCTTTAATTTTCTTGGCGGAGTGGACGGGGCTCGAACCCGCGACCCCCGGCGTGACAGGCCGGTATTCTAACCAACTGAACTACCACTCCCGATGTGGTGGGCGAAACAGGGATCGAACCTGTGACCCTCGGCTTGTAAGGCCGATGCTCTCCCAGCTGAGCTATTCGCCCACATGAAGTGTGGCAACATATACCCTTGACGGCCATGATTCGTCAAGCAAAAAACTCATCCCCTCCTAAAAAATAAAACCCCACGGAAGGGCAGGAACAAGGGGTTGCGAACATGCCGCTAATGGGCCACGTTGCCTGCGGAGAGCAGCCCTTCAACGCCAAGATTCTCAATGGGAATGTCCCTGAAAAGCAGCTCCCCCTCCTTGAGCACCAAGGCCTTTTTCAAAACCTCATCCACATGCTCCACCAATTCCACGGTGAGATCCTTGAGGATTTTGGCGGGAATCTCGTGCAGGTCGCGCTCGTTTTCCTTGGGAATCAGCACATGCTTGATGTTCCCCCGCCGGGCGGCAAGGAGCTTTTCGGTCAAGCCGCCGATGGGCAGCACCCTGCCCCGGAGGGTGATTTCGCCGGTCATGGCGATGTCGCGGCGCACCGGAATCTTCAACAGCGCGGAAACCATGGAGGTTGCCATGGTGATGCCGGCCGAAGGACCATCCTTGGGTATCGCCCCCTCCGGCACATGGATATGGATATCGAGCTTCTGATAAAAGTCAGGCAACAGGCCAAGCTGGAGGGCCCGGGTCCGCACATAGCTCAGAGCGGCCTGCGCCGACTCCTGCATCACATCGCCCAGCTTGCCGGTCACGGTGAGATTTCCCTTGCCCGGCATCAGGGCGGTCTCTATCTGCAGGAGTTCGCCTCCCACCTCGGTCCAGGCGAGACCGGTGGTAAGACCCACCTTGTCCTTTTCCTCGGCGGAGCCGAAACGGTACCTGGGCGCGCCAAGGTATTTGGCAATGCCGGCCTCATTGACCCGATACCGTTTGCTGCTCTTCTTCTTGAGGCGATCTCTGGCAATCTTCCGGCAGATGGAAGCAATATTGCGTTCGAGGTTTCTCACCCCCGCCTCCCGGGTGTAACGACGCACCACCTCAAGAACGGCGCTGTCCGTAAAAAGAATATCCCCGGCGGCGAAACCGTTTGCCGCAAGCTGTTTGGGAACCAGGAAACCCTGGGCGATGCTGAGCTTGTCCTCTTCCGTATAGCCGTTGAGCTTGATCACCTCCATGCGATCCTGCAGGGGCGCCGGAATTGAATGCAGGGTATTCGCGGTGGTGACGAAGAACACATCCGAGAGGTCATAGTCGAGATCGAGATAATGATCATTGAATGAATTGTTCTGCTCCGGGTCCAGAACCTCAAGAAGAGCCGCGGATGGATCGCCACGGAAATCCATGCTCATCTTGTCGACCTCGTCGAGGCAGATGACCGGGTTGACCACCTTGGCCTTCTGCATGGACTGGATGATCTTTCCGGGCATGGCGCCGATATAGGTACGCCGGTGCCCGCGGATTTCCGCCTCATCGCGGACACCGCCAAGGGAGAGACGAACGAACCTGCGGCCCATGGCCCTGGCCACGGATTTGCAGAGGGAGGTTTTCCCCACCCCCGGCGGCCCGACCAGGCAGAGGATCGGCCCCTTGATCTTCTCCACCTGCGCCTGGACGGCGAGGTATTCCAGGATGCGCTCCTTGGGTTTCATAAGCCCGTAGTGGTCCTGTTCCAGGATATCCTCGGCCTGGCTGATGTCGATCTTTTCTTCCGTCTTTTCCCGCCAGGGAAGGCTTAAGATGCAGTCGATGTAGTTTCGCACCACGGTCGCTTCCGCCGACATGGCCGGCATCATCTTCAGCTTCTTAAACTCCTGCTCAAGCTTGGCGCGGGCTGTCTCGGGCAACTTTTTCTCCCGGATGGCCTTTTCGAGATCATCGGCCTCGGTGGAGCCGTCCTCGGAGGTACCCATCTCCTTCTGGATGGCGCGGATCTGCTCGGCAAGATAGTAATCCTTCTGGGTCTTATCGATTTTTTTCTTGACCCTGGCCCGAATGGTTTCTTCAAGCTCGGCGATCTCAATTTCCTTATGGATGAGGGCGAGCACCTGCTCCAGACGATCCACCACGACAAAGGATTCGAGAACCCTCTGTTTCTCCTCCACGCTCAAGGGGAGGTGCGCGGCCAGCACATCGACGAACTTTGCCGGGCTTTCTATGCGCGCCAGGGATTTGACAACCTCGCCGGGCACCTTTTTGTTGTACTTGATATACTCCTTGAAGCTTGCCTGAATCTGCCGGACAAAGGCAACGGCTTCGGCGCCGCCGGCATCCTTGAATTCCTCTTCCTCCACCTGCACGACGAAGTAGTCGGGGCTGGGCAGATGCCGAACGATCCGCGCCCTTCTCTTTCCCTCAACCAGGGCCTTGATCGTGCCGTCAGGCAGGCGGAGCAGCTGCATGACCGTGGCCACCGTGCCGACAGCATGCACACTCTCCTCGCTGGGATCGTCCTCGGAGGCATCTTTCTGGGCGGAAAGAAAAATCTCGGAGCGTTTGGCCATGGCCTCTTCCAGGGCCTTGATGGAACGCTCCCGCCCGACAACCAGGGGGGCGACCATATACGGGAAGACGACGATGTCCCGCAACGGCATCATGGGAAAGGTGTTTTTCTGCTCGGAGTGGTATTCAGCCATAATTTTCCAAAAAACCTTTACGGATTAGCGGACCGGGGCGGAAACCGTTTTTCCATCGGTCTGCGATTGATGCCGCGAAGCATCGTCAGTTTTGCCCGCCGTCATGCGGCCCGGGAAACGGCAAACCGACATGCTGCTTTCGGTGCGGCAAAGGCCGGGGAAACCTTCTGACGCACCGCGAGAATCAGGCGCTCTTCTTGGCCTCTGCCTCGTTATCAAAAAGAATCACCGGATAGTCGCCGTTCAGGATCACCTGTTCGCTGATCACGCATTCGCGCACGTTTTCCTTGGAAGGCAGCTCGTACATGATATCGAGCATGGCCTGCTCCATGACGGTGCGCAGCCCGCGGGCGCCGGACTTCCTCTTGATCGCCTGCCGGGCGATGGCGGCAAGGGCGCCTTCGGTGAAACGCAGGCGAATGTTGTCGAACTCGAAGAGCTTTTCGTACTGTTTGGTGAGCGCGTTCTTGGGCTCGCGCAACACCCGGACCAGATCCTCCTCGTCCAGTTCCTCCATGGTGGCGACCACGGGCAGTCGCCCGACCAGCTCGGGGATCAGGCCGAAGCGCAGGAGATCCTCGGCCTGGACCTGGGCAAGGATATCACCCATGGACTTCCTGGGCTTGCCCACCACTTTGGCGCCAAAGCCCATGGACTTGGTGCCGGTGCGCTGTCTGATCACCCCGTCAAGGCCAACAAAGGCCCCGCCGCAGATGAAAAGGATGTTGGTGGTGTCGATCTTGATATATTCCTGCTGCGGGTGTTTGCGCCCGCCCTTCGGCGGCACGCTGGCCACGGTGCCCTCGATGATCTTGAGCAGGGCCTGCTGTACGCCCTCGCCGGAAACGTCGCGGGTGATGGAGGCGCTGTCGGATTTGCGGGCGATCTTGTCGATCTCGTCGATATAGATGATGCCGCGACTGGCCCGCTGGATGTCATGGTCGGCCGCCTGCAGGAGATTGACCAGAATGTTTTCGACATCCTCGCCCACGTAACCGGCCTCGGTGAGGGTGGTGGCGTCCGCCATGGCAAAGGGCACGTTGAGAATCTTGGCCAGGGTCTGGGCCAGCAGGGTTTTGCCGCTGCCCGTGGGCCCGACCAGCAGGATATTGCTCTTCTGCAGCTCCACCGGATTGGCATCCCCGCGCGACTGCGCCTCGATGCGCTTGTAGTGATTATGCACCGCCACGGCCAGCACCTTCTTGGCCTTCTCCTGACCGATCACATACTGGTCAAGGTAGGCCTTGATGTCGTGCGGCTTCAGGGCCGAGGCCTCGGCCTGGGCCTCCAGCTCGTGCAACCGGTCTTCGCTGACGATCTCATTGCAGAGGTCGATACATTCATTACAAATGTATACGGTCGGACCGGCGATGAGCTTCTTGACCTCGTCCTGACTTTTACCGCAAAAGGAACAGGTCACTTCGACTTCGCCATTATGGTCTTTTGCCATGCTTATGACTCCTCTTCAGGGGTTGCTCGTTTCATCAGCACCTTATCGATGATCCCGTACTTCATGGCCTCTTCCGCGCCCATGAAGAAATCACGCTCCGTGTCGGACTGGATCTTTTTGATCTTCTGCTTGGTATGGTTGGCCAGGATGGTATTCAGGGCCTGCCGCATCCGCAGGATCTCGTTGGCGTGGATTTCAATGTCCGTGGCCTGGCCCTGAAAGCCGCCCATGGGTTGATGCAGCATGATCCGGGAATTGGGCAGCGCATAGCGCTTGCCATCGGTGCCGGCGGCGAGGAGGACGGCGCCCATGCTGGCGGCCTGCCCCATGCAGAGGGTGGCGATGTCGCACTTCACGTAGCGCATGGTATCGTAGATGGCAAGTCCGGCGGTCACGACCCCACCCGGCGAATTGATGTAAAAAGTGATGTCCTTGTCCGGATCCTCGGCCTCCAGAAAAAGAATCTGGGCAATGATGATATTGGCTATTTCGTCATTGATGGCCGTGCCCAAAAATATAATCCTTTCCTTCAAAAGCCGGGAATAGATATCATAGGCGCGCTCGCCGCGGGGGCTCTGTTCGACCACCATGGGGATGAGATTCATCGGGTTGCTCCTTTTAAATTACGCTGAAGAATGTTGAAAAACTCAATCCCTGCATCGCCGGCAGGCTGACGGCAAAGGCTTTGACGTCAGCCTGCCCGGGCCTCGTCTCCTCAGGCGGAGGCGGACGGCACGACCTTGACCCTGGCCGCGTCGAGCAGGAAGGTCAGAATCTTCTCGTTGAGCAGCTCGGCCATGAAGGGGAGCAGGTCATCGCGGTTTGAAAAATATTTCTTCACCTCGCTGACCGGCATATTGTACTGCTGGGAAATGCGCTGAAACCCCTTGTCGATGTCCTCGTTTTCCAGTTTAAGCGCTTCCTTCTCCGCCACCTTCTTGAGGATGAAGTCGCCCTTCACCCTCGCCTCGGCGGCAAGCTTGTACTGCTCGACCAGCTTGTCCTTGCTGAAGCCGGCAGCCTCAAGGGTGACGCCCTGCCGTTCCAGATTCTCCTGCAGATCCTTGATCATGGCGTTGACTTCATAGGTAACCAGGCGGGGCGGCACTTCGAAATCATGCTTTTCGATCAGGGCCTTCATCAACCGGTCGGTAAGCTCGCTGCGCTGGGCATCCTTCTTGGCCTGCAAGCGTTTCTCGGAGATATGCGCCTTCAGGTCGGCCAGGGTTTTGAACTCCTCGCCCACCTCCCTGGCAAAATCATCGTTCAGCTCGGGCAGCACGCGCTCCTTGACATCCTTGACGTTGATCTTGAATTCGACCTTTTTGCCGGCAAGGATCGGATTGGCGAAATTTTCCGGGAAATCAATCTCCTGCGAGGCCTCATCCCCTTTCTTCAGGCCCACCAGCTTGCCTTCGAACTCCTTGCCGAACTGGCCGGAGCCGACGTCGATGGAATAATTTTCACCGACAACCTGTTTGATGACATTGCCGTTATGATATCCCTGGAAATCGATGATGGCCATGTCTCCATCGGCGATGGCCCGGTCCGCGACGCTCTGCAGGGGAGCCATCTGTTTGCGCAGGGTCTCAAGCTCGGCTGCGATCTCTTCCTCGCCCACCACGGCCTCGACCTGCTCGATCTCCACCCCTTTGTACTCATTGAGATCGAACTGCGGCCGGACATCGACCTCGGCGGTATAGGTAAAGCTGCCGTCCTCGCCGAACTTCTGGTCCCGGATGTCGGGATGCACCACGGCGTCGAGCCTGCTTTTCTCCAGGGCGTCGAAATAGCTTTCCTGAATCAGTTTTTCGGCGACATCGTACTCCACCTTGGGGCCATAATTTTTCTCAAGAACCTTGCGGGGCACCTTGCCCTTGCGAAAGCCCTTCAGGTTGGCTTCCGAGGAGAGTTTCTTATAGGCGGTCTCAAGCTCCCGGCCGACCTGCTCACCGGGCAGGGTTACAACCATCTTCTTGGTAAGCGGACTGACGTCTTCGACATTGATTTGCATTGCATACCTTCCTTGTTATAAAAACTTAGCTAACGATTCAGTTACAGACCCGACAACTGCCATACGCAAAGGTCCTACGGGGCCGACCGGAATTTCCCTGGTGCGAGAGAGGGGAGTCGAACCCCTACACCAAAGGCGCTGGTTCCTAAGACCAGTGCGTCTACCAATTCCGCCACTCTCGCATGAACAACAAAAAATAACCAACTTTCATTGCCCAGTCAAGGATGGCTTGCGCTTTGCCTCTACATTAAAACGTTTTCCCCGGCACATGGCGGCTGCGGGAACCATCCGTCTCTCCCCGCTCCTGCCGGTCCGGAGAGGAAACCCCGCTTTCCCCTTCCTCAAATTGCCAACCGTTAAATACATTGACTTTTCAGCGCATTATTGATAGCTAGTATGCCTGCCTGCAACCTCACGGCAACATGTTTCCCCAAGCAACGAGAAGCCCTATGACAGAGAAGAAAACCGCGCAACCATTCCCGGCAAACGGCCTTGCCACCCTCATCGGCAGCCTGCCCGTCGGCCAGTGCCAGGAGGCCCTTTCCCTCATTTTTGAGCACATGCCGGAGATCCCTCTCTGGCCGCAATTGCCCAGCAATCCCCTGGAAGGCATGCTCAACCAGTTCATCGAAGGCATGCCCGGGATTGTCGAGGATGGCGAGCGCACCTATTTCAATATCCATACCGAGCAATTCGAGGGCGAGATGCTCGCCTACTACGAGCAATACCTCGCCGCCCTGGAAGACCCCGCGCTTCTTGCCGATTCCGTCTTCGCGGTGAGCAAATCCCGCGGCCAGGGGCTTTATGCGTTCAGGGAGGCGGCGGCAACCGGAAAGCCCGCCGCGGTCAAGGGGCAGCTCACCGGCCCCTTCACCCTGCTCACCGGCCTCCACGATCAGGAAGGGCGGGCCGCCTATTATGACCAGACCATCCGCGAAATGGCGGTGAAAGGCCTTTCCCTGAAGGCGGCCTGGCAGACCAGATTCCTGAAGGATCTGGGAGTGCCGGTCATCGTTTTCGTCGACGAGCCCGCGCTGGCCGGTCTTGGCTCCTCGGCCTTCATCACCGTCTCCCTGACCGACATCGGCCAGGATCTCAACGAGGTCATGGGCGCGATTCAGGCCGCCGGGGGCCTGGCCGGGGTCCATGTCTGCGCCAACACCGACTGGGATTTCCTGCTCTCCACCAATCTGGATATCGTCAGCTTCGACGCCTACGGCTTCTTTGACAAGCTTGCGGCCTGCAAGGATGCGCTCTACGCCTTCCTTGCCCGCGGCGGCATTATCGCCTGGGGCATTGTTCCGACCTCGAAAACGGAAGACATCGAAAAAGAAACCGCGGAAACGCTTTTTTCGCTCTGGGAGAAGCAGGTGGCCCAGCTGGTGAACAGCGAATGGGACATGCAGGCCCTGATCAGACAGAGTCTGATCACCCCCAGTTGCGGAACCGGCTCCCTGCCGCTGAGCCACGCCCGCAAGGTGCTGGGCATGACCCGCGATCTTTCCGCGGCCATCCGCGGCAAATACCTCGCGCCCTTGCCGTGAGCAGTCGTTTTTAACCTTCAATTACTTTCTTGAGCATGCGGAACCATGGATGAACTGAATCAGGTCTTAAAACAACGCCGGCAAAAGGCGCAGGAAATGTCGGAATTGGGGATAAATCTTTATGCCAATGATTTCAAGCCCCAACACCGGATCATTGATATCCTCGACAGGAATGCCAACGCGGACGCCCCGGTGGAAGAGGGCGGCAAATCGGTGGCCGGCAGGATCATGGCCCTGCGCAAGTTCGGCAAGGCCTCTTTTCTTCATATCCAGGATGAATCCGGCAGGATCCAGGTCTACATCAAGCGGGACGATGTGGGAGTGGAAGCCTACCAGATTTTCAAGAAAATGGATGTGGGCGACATTGCCGGCTTTTCCGGCAAGCTGTTCCGCACCCAGACCGGCGAACTGACCATCGAAGCGGCCACGGTGAAACCGGTGACCAAATCCCTGCGGCCCCTGCCGGAAAAATTTCACGGCCTCACCGATGTGGAAACCCGCTATCGGCAGCGCTATGTGGACCTGATCATGAACCCGGAGGTGCGGAACACCTTCCGCAAGCGGGTGGAGATCATCCGCCTGGTTCGGGAATTCCTGAGCAACCGCGGCTTCATGGAGGTGGAAACCCCCATGATGCAGGCGATCGCCGGCGGCGCCACGGCCAAGCCCTTCAAGACCCACCACAACGCCCTGGGCATGGATCTCTACCTGCGCATCGCCCCGGAGCTGTACCTGAAACGCCTGCTGGTCGGCGGTTTTGAACGGGTGTTCGAGATCAACCGCAACTTCAGGAACGAAGGCCTTTCCACCCGCCACAACCCCGAGTTCACCATGCTGGAGTTCTACCAGGCCTTTGCCACCTATGAAGACCTGATGGATCTTACCGAGGAGATGGTTTCCTACATTGCCGCCGAGGTCTGCGGCTCCATGGTCGTGCCCTATCAGGGCCAGGAGGTGGATCTTTCCCCGCCCTGGAAACGCTACAGCATGGATGAAGCGCTCATCCACGTCGGCGGCATTGCCCCCGAGATCCTGCGGGACCCGGCAAAAACCCGGCAGCTTGCCCTGGAGAAAGGAATCGAGCTCGACCCAAAAGCCGGACACGGCAAGGCGAAAACAGAACTCTTTGAACTGCTGGTGGAGGAAAAGCTGATCAACCCCACCTTTGTCACCCAGTATCCCACGGAAGTCTCCCCGCTGGCGCGGCGCAATGAGGCAAACCCGGAGGTGACCGACCGCTTTGAGCTGTTTATCACCGGCCGGGAGATGGCCAACGCCTTCAGCGAGCTCAACGACCCCATCGACCAGAAAGAGCGGCTGCAGAAGCAGATCGACGAGCGGGGCGATGACGAGGAGATTTTCCCGGAGATGGACGAGGACTTTGTCCGCGCCCTGGAATACGGCATGCCGCCGGCCGCCGGCGAGGGTATCGGCATCGACCGGCTGGTGATGCTGCTCACCGACTCCCCCTCGATCCGCGACGTCATCCTCTTCCCGCACCTGCGACCAGAAAAGAAATAGGCGCACGCCAAGCCGTCTCGCGATGCTCTTCAGCCCATCCCACCGTGCCCAATGAGGGAAGCCGTGCAATTTGAATGGTTTGTTTGCCTGCGTTATTTAAAGGCCAAGCGCAAGCAGGGTTTCATCTCCCTTATTTCCTTTATTTCCGTGGCCGGCGTCATGGTCGGGGTCATGGCCCTCATCGTGGTGCTCGCGGTGATGACCGGATTCACCTCCGAATTCCGCGACAAGATTCTCGGCATCAACTCCCATGTCGTGGTCCAGAAGCTTGGCGACAGCGTCCCGGAATACAGGGAGCTTGCCCGCAAACTGGAGCGGATCCCCGGCGTGACCGGGGTCACCCCCTATATCTACAGCCAGGCCATGATCACCAGCGGCGCCGGCGGCACCGGCGCCGTTCTGCGCGGGATCGACCCGCAAACCGCCCCCAGCGTCCTCAGCCTGGCTTCCCAGCTCAAGCAGGGCTCCTTGCTCGACCTGGCCGAGGAACAGCCGGGAGGCGCGAGAAGGCTGCCCGGCATCATCCTCGGCAAGGATCTGGCCATGCAGCTGCGGGCCTTCATGCATGACAAGGTGCGGCTCATTTCCGCGGCCGGCCCTCTGACCCCCATGGGAGTCCTGCCCAGGATCACCACCTGCCAGGTGGTTGGCATCTTCGACACCGGCATGTACGAATACGATTCCGCCCTGGCCTACGTTTCCCTCGACACCGCGCAGAAATTCCTCGACCTTGACGACAGCGTCCATGGCCTTGAGGTGAAAACCGCCGACATCGACAAGGCGGACCGGATTGCCAGACAGATCGAAGCAGGCCTCGGCCACAATTTTCTCGCCAAGGACTGGATGCAGATGAACCGAAACATCTTCTCCGCCCTGCGCCTCGAAAAAACCGCCCTCTCGGTGATCATGGCCCTGGTGGTGCTGGTGGCCGCCTTCAACATCGTCAGCACCCTGATCATGGTGGTCATGGAGAAAAACAAGGATATCGCCATCCTGAAATCCATGGGCGCGACCTCGGCGAGCATCATGCGCATCTTTATCTACGAGGGGCTGGTGATCGGCACGGTGGGCACCGTGCTGGGGGTTCTGGGAGGCCTTGGTCTCTGCGAGCTCCTGAGCCGCTACAAGTTCATCGAACTGCCGGACGTCTACCCCATCTCCACCCTGCCGGTCCTGGTCCTGCCCTCGGATGTCATCATCATCGCCGTTTCCGCCGTTGTCATAACCTTTGCCGCCACCCTCTATCCCTCCTGGCAGGCGGCCAAGGTCGACCCTGCCGTGGCCCTCCGTTATGAGTGAGCGCATGCACGAAACTCCGCCATTTTTCCTTGCCCAGGGCATTTGCAAGGAATACCGCAGCCACGAGTGCCTCACGGTTCTGGCCGGCATCGACCTGCAACTTTCCCCCGGAGAGATGGTGGCCATCGTCGGCGCCTCCGGCACCGGAAAAACCACTCTTCTCCACATTCTGGGCGCCCTGGACCGCCCCAGCCAGGGCAGGCTCTTCTACAAGGGCGAGGAGGTCTTCACGAAGACCGACAATGAGCTTTCCCGGTTTCGCAATCAGGTGATCGGTTTTGTTTTTCAGGCGCACCACCTGCTGCCCGAGTTCAACGCCCTGGAGAATGTCCTCCTTCCCGGTCTCATTGCCGGCAGGTCTCGCACCGCGCTGGAAAAGGAAGGCAGATACCTCCTGGATCGGGTCGGCGTCCTCGGCCGGGCCGGCCACAAGATCGGCGAACTTTCCGGCGGCGAACAGCAGCGGGTGGCCCTGGCCCGTGCCCTCATCATGCAACCGGCGGTGCTGCTCGCCGACGAGCCGACCGGCAACCTCGACCCCAACACCGGCCTGCGGGTTTTCGAACTTATCCGGGAGCTGAGCTCGACCCTTTCCCTGGCCACGGTCATGGTCACCCACAATCTTGAACTGGCGAGCCGGATGAACCGCTGCCTCACCTTGAAAAACGGCGCCCTGAACGAACCGTAAAATGACAGTAAAGATTCTTGACAGCGGTGGCAATGCCTGCTAAGTCAGTAAGACTATTTTGCCCGCGGATCAAAAAACAGTTCCCTTACGCAGCCGACGCCCATCCTTCACCCCCTTGAAATCAATGGTTATGAAACGACAGACAACCGCCTTGCCCACTTCGCCCTCTGCTCGTAATATCCCTGGCCCGGACCGGTTCCCTGTCCTGCTACTTGTTTTCGCCCTTCTGACGGTGTTTTTCTCGCCGGGCCGGGCGCTGGCCGCGGGCGACGAGCCGAATACCATCTTCCTGCCTCCCAAAATCAACGCCCAGACCGCGATTGACGCCCTGCGCGCCACCAGCGACCAGGCCCTGCTCGATGTCCTGACCGGCAAGGGCTTGACCATGCTGCCCAGGGAAGAGGTTGCCAAAAACGTCGGTTACGAGGAATGGCCGCCCAGGCAAAACAGCCTGCCGCCCCTGGTGACCGCCGCCGCCGTCAACTATGTGGCCACCGGCAGCATCACCAGGCTCGGCGAACAGCTGAGCATGGATTTTGTCGTCTACGATCTCTTCAGCGCCGCCCCGCCCAAATATTTTTATCAGGTGAGCAGGAACGAGGCGGAGCTCGCCGCCACCCTCAAGCTGCTGGTTGGCGACATTCTCTCCCACACCGGCAAGTACTTTCTCATCGAATCCATCCAGATCGCCGGCAACACCCGCACGGACGCCGGCGCCATCATGCGCCAGATCAAAAGCCAGGCCGGCGATCAATACAATCCGGCCAACCTGCGCGCCGACCTCCGGAACATCTTCCAGATGGGGTACTTCGATGATGTGCAGATCCTGGTCAACGACACGGAAAAGGGCAAGCAGGTGACCTTTCAGCTGACCGAGAAGGCGGTGATCGGCCAGGTGCTCATCGACGGCGAGGACGAACTCGAGGAAGATGAGATCAAGGAGGTGATCAGCATCTCGCCCAACACCATCATCAACACCAAGGAAGTGCAGAACTCGGTGGAAAATATCCGCAAGCTCTACAAGGACAAGGGCTTCTACCGCACCAACGTCAACGCCAAGCTGAGTTACAGCACCGCCGACAGGGTGAATGTCAGCTTCGTCGTCGAGGAAGGCGTCAAGGTCTTCATCAAGGATATCCGCTTTGTCGGCAACAACGCCTTCACCGCCAGGGAACTGCGCAAGGAGATGACCACCTCGGAGAAGGGGCTGTTCTCCTGGTTCACCGATTCCGGCAAACTCAAGCGCGACCTTCTTGAGCAGGACCGCTCCCGCATCGGCGCCCACTATCACAACAACGGCTATATCGAGGCCAAGATCGGCGAACCGGTCATCAGCTACGAGGGAGACGCCCTCATCATCACCTTTGAAATTGCCGAAGGCGACCGCTACCGGGTCGGCACCATCGATATCGGCGGCGATCTCGTCGGCGACAAAAACGAGATGTTCAAATTCATCGAGCTGGGCAAGGAAAAATTCTTCAGCCGCAAGATCCTCCGCGACGACGTTATGCGTCTCACCGACTACTATGCGGAAAAAGGCTTCGCCTTTGCGGAGATCGAGCCCGACCTCAGCAAAAATGCCGAGGACAGGCGCATGGACGTCAACCTCAAGGTCAGCAAGGGCCACCTCGTCCACGTGAACCGGATCAACATCAAGGGCAACACCCGGACCCGGGATAAGGTCATCCGCCGGGAAATCCAGGTGAAGGAAGGAGGCATCCTCGACGCGAGCGCGGTGCGCAAGAGCAGCGAACGCCTGCAGCGGCTTGATTTCTTCGAAGAGGTGAACGTCACCCCCGAGCCCACGGTGCAGGAAGACCTCATGGACGTGGTGGTGGACGTCAAGGAAAAGGCCACCGGCACCTTCAGCGTCGGCGCCGGCTACAGCTCGGTGGACAACCTGATGTTCATGGGCGAGGTGAGCGAAAACAACTTCTTGGGCAAGGGCCAGCGTGTCTCCCTGCAGGCCAACATGAGTTCGAGTTCCAACCGCTACAACTTCAGCTTCACCGAGCCTAGGCTCAACGACACCAAGCTGCTCTTCGGCTACGACCTCTACAACTGGGAACGCGAATACGACGACTACACCAAGGACTCCACCGGCGGCGCCCTGCGCTTCGCCTACCCGGTCTGGGAAAAATGGGTTCTCGGCTGGGGTTACGGCTACGACGACACCCAGCTTTACGACGTCAGCCCCTATGCCTCCGAGATCATCAAGGAGTCCCAGAGCATCGAGACCACCAGTTTCGTCCGGGTCGGTCTGACCAAGGACACCAGGGACCGCTACACCGACACCTCCAAGGGCGCCATCACCACCTACAGCATCAAGCACGCCGGCATGTTCCTGGGCGGCGACAGCGCGTTCACCAAATACGAGGCCTCGACCAGCTGGTATTTTCCCCTCAAGTGGGACACCGTCTTCCATGCCAAGGGTTCTGCCGGCTATGTCGCGGAAAACGAGGACAAGAAACTGCCGGTTTACGAACGCTTCTACCTGGGCGGCCTGAACACCATCCGCGGCTTCGACAACGGCAAGGTCAGCCCCCTTGACCCGACCACCGGCGAACGAATCGGCGGCACCAAGATGTGGTACGGCAATCTCGAATGGATATTCCCCATCGTCAAGGAGGCCGGCCTCAAGGGCCTGGTCTTCTTCGATACCGGCAACGTATACGACGACAAGGAAACCTGGGACTTCAGCGACCTGCGTTACAGCGCCGGCCTGGGCTTCCGCTGGATGTCGCCCATGGGGCCGTTGCGTCTTGAATGGGGATACAATCTCGACCCCGAGCCGGGCGAGCAGTCCGGCGTCTGGGATTTCAGCCTGGGCGGGGCTTTCTAGCGCCGGCCGCTCCCGGCAACATGAGCGCGGCCACTCTCTTCATCCGCGCTCTCGGGCAAAGACAACCGATGAACAACACTGTCACGGCCCTCCTCAAGGAGGGCCGTTCCCTGAATATCACGGGGCTGAGGGGCAGCGCCGCCGCCCTCTTCATCGCCCGCAGCACGGAACTTACCCGGCCGCTCCTCTGCATCATGCCCAGCGAGACGCAGGCGCAACATCTCGCCCAGGATCTGGCCCTGTTCTGCGCCACCCCGGTCCATCACTTTCCGGGCTATGAAATTCCTCCCTACACCCCCCTGTCGCCGGACGGTAAAACCGTGGCCGAACGACTGGCCACCCTCTATCAGATGCAGACCAGCGCCTCTCCCTTTGTTCTGGTCATCTCCATCGAGGCGCTGCTGCGCAAGACCCTGCCCCAGCCCTCTCTTTCCAGCCTTGCCGAACTGATCATCCGCGGCGAAGAAACAAGCCAGGAGGGGCTGGCGGCAAATCTTGCCGCCGCCGGCTATGAAGCAGCGGCCCTGGTCCAGTCCGTCGGCGAGTTCAGCATCCGGGGCGGGATCATGGATATCTTTCCGCCCGGCTTCGACGCGCCGGTACGGCTCGATTTTTTCGGAGACACCGTGGAATCGATCCGCAAATTCGACCCCATCAGCCAGCGCTCCATTGAAGAAGTCGAGGAGATTGTCCTGCTGCCGGTCAGCGACATCCTCTTCCCGCGAGAATCCCGGGATCTGGCGTTGCTGGTCGACCGTTTCCGCGCCTGCGCCGAGAAATTCGCCTGGGATGAGGAGCGCGGCGAGGCGATAATGGATCGTCTCGCCCGCAGACAGCGCTTTCCCGGCATTGAGTTCTTTCTCCCTCTTTTTTATGACACCCCACCCACCGTTCTCGACTACCTGCCGGAAAACACCCTGATCTTTCATTGGGCGCCCGGCGAAATCAAGAAAAGCCTCGATCTCTGCCGGGAGCGGATCAGCGCCAACCACGAAGAAGCGGTGGCGACGAAAACCCCGGCCCTGGCCCCGGAGGCGATCTTCCTGCCGGAAGCGGCGCTCAGGGAGAAGCTCGCCCCTTTTCAGCAGGCCCGCTTCTACGACTTCGCCCACCCGGACATGGAGGCGGGGGAAGGGCTGGAAATTTCCTGCGGCCCGCACACCCTGCTCAAGCAACAGCTGGAGCTGCAGCGGAAAAAACACGGCATGCTGCCGGAACTGGCCCGGCAGGTGCACGCTTGGCTCGCAGCCGGCGAGCAGGTGGCCTTCGCCTGCCGAACCCGGCGACATGCCGAACACCTTGCCGAGCTGTTGCGCCAGCACGACCTGCCGCTCACGGTTGCCGAGGCCCCGGCCTCCGAAGAAAGCCTGCCCGCGGGACGGCTTATCCTCTTCGACTCTCCGCTGAGCGCCGGCTTTGACCTGCCCGAGGCGAAACAGCACTGGTTGTCGGAAAGCGAGCTTTTCGGGGAAATGCGCCTGGGGGTCGGCAAAAAGAAGAAGGCAGCCAGAAGCCGGGCGGCCGTCAATTTTGAAGAACTCAACCCCGGTGATATCGTGGTGCACACCACCCATGGCCTCGGGGTCTACGAAGGCATCGTCAATCTGGTGCTGAACGGCCTGGCCAACGATTTCATCCAGCTCACCTACCGGGACGGCGACAAGCTCTATGTGCCGGTGGATCAGCTCAAGGTGATCAGCAAGTACAAAGGCCTGTCCGACACGGAACCGAAACTGGACAAGCTGGGCGGCAAGGCCTGGCAGACCAGGAGGGAAAAGGTCAAGGAGGAGGTCTGGAAGGTCGCCCAGGATCTGCTCAATCTTTATGCCCGCCGCTCTCTGGCGGAAGGCCACGCCTTTTCCGGACCCGACGAGATGTACCATGAGCTTGAGGAGTCCTTTCCCTATGACGAGACCCCAGGCCAGCTCAAGGCGATCACCGAGGTCCTCGACGATCTCACCTCGCCCCGGCCCATGGATCGCCTGGTCTGCGGCGACGTGGGCTACGGCAAGACAGAGGTCGCGGTGCGCGCCGCCTTCAAGGTGCTCACCGACGGTTTTCAGGTCGCCATCCTGGTTCCCACCACGGTTTTGGCCGAACAGCATGCCGCCACCTTCCGGGAACGGCTGCAGGGCTTCGCCGTCCGCACCGAGAGCCTGACCCGCTTCCGTTCGGCCGCGGAGCAGCGCCGGATCGTCCAGGATCTTGCCGCCGGCAGGATCGACATCATCATCGGCACCCACCGCCTCCTCTCCCAGGACGTGGTCTTCAGACGCCTGGGCCTGTTGATCATCGACGAGGAGCACCGCTTCGGGGTGGCGCATAAGGAAAAGCTCAAAAAACTGAAGACCAGGGTGGATGTCCTCACCCTCACCGCCACCCCGATCCCCCGCACCATGCAGCTCTCCCTGCTCGGCATCCGCGATCTCTCGGTGATCAGCTCCCCTCCCGAATATCGCCGGCCGGTGAAAACCTTTGTGGCCCGGGATGACGATCTGGTCGTCAAGGAGGCGGTGGTGCGGGAACTGCAACGGGGCGGCCAGGTTTTCCTGGTGCACAACCGGGTGCATTCCATCCAGGAAGTGGCGGCGAAGATCCATGCCCTGGTGCCGGAGGCGCGCCTTGCCGTGGCCCACGGCCAGATGCCTGGCAAGGCCCTGGAGGAGATCATGGTCAAATTCGTCAACCGGGAGGTTGATGTCCTCATCTGCACGACCATCATCGAATCCGGGCTCGACATCCCCAATGCCAACACCATCGTCATCACCCGGGCGGACCGGCTCGGGCTGGCCGAGATCTACCAGCTCCGCGGCCGGGTCGGCCGGGGCCGGGAGCAGGCATACGCCTATCTGCTTGTCCCCTCCCTGGACGGATTGTCCAAGGATGCCCAGCAACGATTGCGGGCCCTCATGGACTACAACGAGCTGGGCGGCGGCTTCAAGCTGGCCATGAGCGACCTGCAGATCCGCGGCGGCGGCAATATCCTGGGTATTTCCCAGAGCGGCAACATCGCGGCGGTGGGCTACGACCTCTACCTGGATCTGCTGCAGCAGACCGTCATGGACCTCAAGCACCGGGGCACGGCCGAGGCGCCGGCGGCCGAACAGATCGAGCCGGAAATCAACTTACGCATCTCCGCCTTCCTGCCCGAACGCTACATCCCGGCCACCGAACAGCGCTATGTCGCCTACCGCCGGCTCACCTCGGCGGAAAACGAGGACGAACTCCTCGACCTCAAGGATGAGTTCGCCGACCGCTACGGGCAGCTGCCCCCAGAGGCGGTAAATCTTTTCGAGGTCATGGCCTTGAAAACCCTTCTCCGCAGGCTGTGGATAACCCGTCTGGAGCAGGGACCGGCCAATCTTGTCTTCAGCTTCCATGAAAAAACCCCGGTCCGGCCCGAAAAAATCCTGAAAATGATCGAAAGCCACGGGAAGAAGGTGCGCTTCACTCCCGAGGCCAGACTGATCGTCGGCGGCGAATCGCACTCGGATCCGGCCCAAACCCTGCGCGACGCGCAAAAAATCCTCCTTTCACTCATGGAAGATGACAATTGAACAAGACTGTGGTAAAAAAGATGAGATATTCTTCGCCCTCTACAAAAAAATAAATATTATCAGAGGATTATGAATAAAATTAAAAAAATCTTTTCCAGTATCTTTCTGATCCCCTTCTTTTTGTTCACCCTGCTCACCCCTTCCTTTGCCGAAGCCGAACTTGTCGACCGCATCGTCGCCATCGTCAACGATGACGTCATAACCTTCTCCGATCTCAGTCGGGAAGGCGCGGCCCTGTTCCGGAAAATCACCCAGCAGGCGCCACCCGAGCAGGTGGAGACGGCCTTGCTCCAGGCCAGGGAAGAGATGCTCTCCAATCTCATCGACAAGCTCATCGTCGAGCAGCGCGCGGCGAAGATGGGTGTTTCCGTCGGCGACGCCGAGGTGGACGGCGCGATTGAGCGGATCATTGCCAGAAACAACATCACCCCGGAGAAATTCCGGCAGCAGATCGAACTGATGGGCACCACGGAACAGGATTACCGCGGCCTCATCAGAAATCAGATCCTGCAGGACCGGCTGGTGGACTACGAAATCCGTTCGCGGGTCGTGATAACCGAAGAGCGGATGAAGGAATATTACGAAAAACATTACGCGGATAAGACCAGGGATGAGGCCTACCACATTCTGCAGATGGGCTTCGCCTGGAAGGATGATTCCCCCGCAGCCAGGGCCGAGGCCAGGCAGCGCGCCGAGGAAGTGCGCGAACAGGCCGCCGGCGGCCAGGATTTCCGCACCCTGGCCCGGCAGCATTCCGAACTGCCTTCAGCCGCCGACGGCGGCGACATCGGGGTTTTCAAAAAGGAAGAACTGAACGCCGCCATGAAACAGAGCATCCTCAGCCTGCGGCCCGGCGAAATCAGCCCCATCGAAGAGACGCCGGCGGGCTACCAGTTCTTCAAGCTTCTTTCCGACCACGGCGATATCCGTCTGCAGGGCTCCTACGAATCGGTCAAGGAGGAGATCCGCAAACGTCTTTATGAAGAGGATCTCAACAACCAGTTTCAGAAATGGGTGAAAGAGCTCCGCGACGAGGCGTACATTAAAAAGATGCTGTGATCGGCCCGGATCGGCAAACCATCCACTGAGAGGGGAATGGCGTTATGACCCACCATGCAGAACAGACGGAAAACAGCCCGGGACCGGAAGCGCATCTTTCCAAGTCCGGCGAAACCCTGGGCAGTTATCTGAAAAAACACCGCCTGCGCCAGAGCAAGGATCTTGAACAGATCGCCAAGGAAACACGGATCCACGCTTCCACCCTGCTGGCCATCGAGGAAAACAACAAGAAGGCGCTGCCGGCCGAGGTGTTCACCCGGGGCTTCATCAAGATCTATGCCCAGTACCTCGGCGTCGATCCCAACGAGGCGCTCTCCTGGCACATCCAGCAGTCCGCCGGCGGCCCTCCCCCGGAAGAGAAGATCAATGCCCAGGAGGTTCTCTCCTCGGAAACCCTTGCCGAGTCGCCGGCCATACCGGCCAGCCGCTTCATAACCTATGCCCTCGTGGCGGCCTGCCTCATCCTGGTCGGCTACTGGCTGATAAACGCGTTCAACGGGGCAACGCCAACGGAGCAGGAAGTTCCGCCCCTGGTGAACAGAAGCCAGAGCCAGCCGCCCGCGCCACCGGTGGAAATCACCCCGCCCGCCGAGCAAGGCGTGGGCGCGGACGACGACGCCGAAACCATCCTGCCGGAAGGCGCCCTGACGCCGGCAGAGGAAAGCGCGCAGGCGCTCTCCTCCACCTTGCAGGATGCGGCCCCCCCTGCCCCGCTTGAAACCGCGGGCAAGGAGGGGCCAGCCGCCGCTCCGGAAAAAGCCCAGGCTGCCGGCGCCGATACCGGCAAGCCGCAATCCTCGCCGGCGGAAAAAAAGGTCGAGGAAAAACAGCCCGCCCCTGGCAAACCGGCAACCAGCGGAACGGAGTCGGAAAAGCAAGAGACCGGCAAGCCCGCCACCCAGGCGGCGGCAACGCCCGCCAAGAGCGCCGCAGCCTCTTCCGCAGCCCTGGCCGAGGCAACCTATGTCCTGGAGGCGGATTTTACCCTGACCACCTGGCTCAAAATCCAGATCGACGATGAAAAGCCCCGCTCCTTCACCTACCGTCCCGGCGACCATCCGGTCTGGCAGGCCAGGGAGAAGATCAATCTCTTCGTGGGTAACGCCGGCGGGGTTGCCCTCACCCTGAACAACAAAGCGCTGCCGCCCATGGGCAAACCCGGGAAAACCGCACGGCTCGTGATCCCCACCCAAAACTGATCCTTTCCGGCCATGCCCCAGCAGCGAAACCTGGCCGTGGTGCTCCAGGTCAAGGACCATGGCGATTCCGACAAGATCGTCATTCTCTACACCAGGGAACAGGGCAAAATCGCGGCGATCGCCAAGGGCGCCAAACGCAGCAAGAAACGATTCGTCAACAAACTCGAGCCGTTTTCCCTGCTCGCCACCCACCTCGCCCCCAGCCGCACCAGCTCCCTCATGCGCCTGGACGAGGCTGACCTCCTCGCCCCCTATCCGATTCTACGCGAAAGCTATCCGCAGTATATCGCCGCCTCCCTGCTCTGCGAACTGGTCCTCCACTGGACCCGCGAACACGACAGCGACGAAGAGCTGTTCGACCTGCTCACCTGGGCACTGGAAGGGCTGGCCGCCGGCGGGGACGGCCCACGCACGGTAATTTTTTTCCACATCAGGATGCTGGACATCCTCGGCTACCGGCCCTTTCTCTCCGGCTGCCTCGATTGCGGCAGCCTTGCCGCCGGGAACGGCCCTTACCGTTTCAGCCCCTTGCGCAACGGCCTGGTCTGCAGCCGTTGCGAGCCGCCATTTTCCGCAAGCTCCCTGCCCATCTCCATCCAGACCGTGCAACTGCTTCGCAGGGCCCAGGACCTTACCCAGGGCAAACTTGAACGTTTGCGGTTTTCGCAGGGAGCGCTCACCGAGGCCCTGGCCCTGCTCAAACGCTACGACAGCCACCTGCTGCAGCGCGAACTGCAGTCCTGGAACTTTCTTTGCTGAACCGTCAATCCCCTTTAATCCTGTGCAGCAGCCAGGCCATGTTCCTTCCCAGATCACGCATGGTTTTCATGCCCTCCTCGTCGCCCGCCACCTCGCCGGGCTCGCGGCCGATGCCGATATTCCAGTAGGAGGAGCCGACCACGATCATCTGGCCGATGAGAAAAAAGGCGTTCAAGGAATTGAACACCTGATAGGCGCCGGCCCGGCGCACCGCCACCACGCCGGCCCCCACCTTGCGTCGGAAAAGATCGCCATTGGCCCGGGAAACCATGCCGCAGCGTTCGATCAGGGCCTTCATTCCCGCGGAAACATCGGCGAAATAGGTGGGGGAGCCGAGGAGGATGCCGTCCGCCTCGATCATCTTCCGCAGGCAGTCGTTGATGATGTCGTTTTTCACGGCGCAACGGCTGTTCTTCTCCTTAAAGCACTTGTAGCAGGCAATGCAGCCGCCTGGCGCCTGGCCGGCCAGCTCGACCAGCTCGGTCTCCATCCCCTGGGCCGCGAGTTCCTCAAGCACGGTATTCAACAGCTTCGCGGTGTTCCCGCCCTTGCGGGCGCTTCCACTAAAGGCCACAACCTTCATAACGATCTCCCTCCTTGGTATTGACAAAAGCGCAAAAGCGGGCCGAGGCGGCCCGACGTCGGGGCAAGGCCACGGCCAGAAAATCTCTGCTCATTGTACCTCAAGAATACAAAGGGGAAACAGGAAAAGGCAAAAAAGGCCGATCATGTCCGAAGATGACCGGCCCCTTCACAACGGGTTTTCCAGACCGGTTATTTCCAGCAGTAGGAGACCTCGGTTTCCTCCTGCCAGGAATCCCAGAGAAAGGCCTCTTCCATGCCCCGGGCGATGACCCGGAAGGCATAGCGCACCTGCTCCTCGAAAAAACCGCAATAGGGACTCGGCGCATTGATGTCGCCGGCCAGCTTATAAATCTCCGCCGGACACGGCGCCCCGCAGAAGTGGCGGATGGCGCAGCCCGCGCAGGGCACGATCTTTTCCACCTTCCTGCCCGTCACGGCCAGAAAGGGCTTGCTGGCCAGAATCGTCTCCGGGCCATCGCTGAAGATATTGCCGCCGGCAAACTCCCGCATGCCGATGAACTCGCTGCAGGGCACCACCGATCCGTCCGCTGCCACGGCGAAAAAGCAGCGGCCGCCGCCGCAGGGCGAGATGTCGCACATGAGCCTGCGGCCGGTGGGCCCCACCACTCCGGCGAGAACATTGGCAAAATTGGCGATGACCACCTTTCGGCCCGTCTGCCCGTAGAGCTCCAGGGAACGGTCCAGGGCACGGAAGAAGGCATCAGCCAACTGCGCATTGTCCGGCTTCAATGCCAGGCCGCCTTTCCGGGTGCAGCGCACCGGGTTCAGCATGACCACCCTGACCCCGAGCCCATGGTAGAACTCCACCATCTCGCGCAAGGTATGGACATTCGCCGTGGTCACCGTGGTGATGACGTTGAGCGCCGGATAATCGACGAGCTTCCTGATCACTCCGACCACCCTGTCAAAATACCCGGCGCCCTGCCAGTTCTTCCTGGTGGCGTTGGCCACCTCGGCAGTGGGAGCGTCCAGGGAAAGGCCGATGCCCACCTGATGCTGCCTGAGAAAAGCTATGGCCGAATCATCGAGCAGGGTGCCGTTGGTCTGGATGCCGAAACGGAAGTCGTCCGCAAAAGCCGCGATCCCGGCAAACATCGCCTCCCTGGCCACCATGGGCTCGCTGCCGTGAAAAATAAGCTGGGGTTTTACCCCCGCCGGCAGGATCTTGTTAAAGTGGGCCTTTAAGGTGGCAAGAGCGGCAAACAAGCGCTCCTCGCCCATGTCGATGCCGTTTTTCCGCATCTCGTCCGGGAGGTAGCAGTAGCTGCAGTTGAGATTGCAGCGCTCGGTGGGGTTCAGGTACACGGCGGAGAGGGTGAGCCCGCCGCGCAGATGCGCCATCTCCCCGGCGAACTCGCCGGCCCTGGCGCGGAAATCCTCCACCAGGCCGCCGGCCAGGGCCTCCCCCAAATCGCCGCGCGCGACCAGGGCCCAATAGGCCGTGTCCGGTTCGACAACCGCGACCCGATCCGGGTCTCCTATTTCGAGAACGGAAAAATTCGGACCATAGCCGGTGTTGGCGAAACGCGACGCCTGATTGTGCTGTTCTGCCTGTCCCATCACTTGCCCGCGCCCTTGCCGTTGTTCTCCGCCTTCGGGGTGAGCAGGATGTAGTGGGAAAGACCGGTTCCCTGGCCGATCAGGTTGCAGCGCCGACGATAGGAAATAATTTCTTTTTTCTCTTTCATGACAAGCCTCCATGGCTGTTCGTGGTTTTCCCCCGCCGCCCCGGGCGAAGGGCATAAAAAAACCCGGAGCGGCCGCACAAAGGCCACTCCGGGTTCCGTTTCCATGAGAATACCCAGCAATACATCTCTCATCAGGTCTTCTGGCTCTCGGATCAGCTGCCGGCCGACGGCCTTCCCCCCGGAGTATGCTCCGGAAGTGACCGGGAATCTTCCCATGTCGACCAGCATCCCCGATTACAGCGGCGGGACCGCCACGGATTTACACCGTGTTCCGGGATGATGAAAAATGCGCACTTGAATTTTTTGCTATAAAACCCTTTCTCCGCGAACTTGTCAAGGCAGGGAAGAAGAAAAAGCTCTCAACCCGGGAACGCCGCGGCAAAGGCGGCCTCAATCAACCGGGATCCCCCAGATGTCCCGGGCATATTCCCTGATGGTCCTGTCGCTGGAGAATTTGCCCATCCGGGCCACGTTCAGGATGCTCTTCCGGGTCCAGGCGGCTTGATCGTGATAGAGTTGGCCCACCTCCTGCTGGCAGCGCAGATAATCCTCCAGATCGAGGAGCTGGAGGTAAGGGTCCTGCGGAGAAAGGAGGCTGTCCGCCAGGGGGGCGAAAAGAGCGGTATCGCCCTTGCTGAAGTAGCCGTTCTTGATGCTGTCCACCGTTCGTTTCACCTCCGGGTTGTCGCGGTGGACGTCGGCGGCGGTGCGCCTGGGGCTGCGGCGCGCCTCCTCGACCTGCTCGGCGGTCATCCCGAAGATGAAGATGTTTTCCGGACCCACCTCCTCCCTGATTTCGAGGTTCGCCCCGTCCAGGGTGCCGATGGTCAGGGCGCCGTTCAGGGAGAATTTCATGTTGCCGGTGCCGGAGGCCTCGGTGCCGGCGGTGGAGATCTGCTCGGAAAGCTCCGAGGCCGGGAAGATCTTCTCGGCCAGGGAAACCCCGTAGTTGGGGATGAAAACCACCTTGAGCCGGCCGGCCACCCTGGAATCGTTGTTCACCACCTCGGCCACGGAGTTGATCAGTTTGATCACCAGCTTGGCCTTCAGATACGAGGGCGCGGCCTTGCCGCCGAAGATCACGGTGCGGGAAGGAGAATCAGAGTCCTCCCCGCGGACGATGCGGTGATAGAGCGTGACGACATGCAGAATATTGAGCAGTTGCCGTTTATACTCATGGATGCGCTTGACCTGCACGTCAAAAAGGGTATTGGGGTCCACCGCCACTCCGCACTCCTTCCTGATGAAGGCGGCCAGGCGCTTTTTGTTGGCCAGCTTCACCCTGGCCCATTTTTTCTGAAAGCCCTTGTCGTCGGCATGGGCCTCAAGGCCGCGCAGATGGTAGAGATCGGTCACCCATTCACCGCCGATGGCGTTGGTGATGAGCCCGGCCAGGCCGGGATTGCACTTGAGCAGCCAGCGCCTCTGGGTGATGCCGTTGGTCTTGCAGTTGAAGCGGCCCGGGAAAAACTCGTGGAAATTCCTGAAAATCCTGGTCTTCAGAAGGTGGGTATGCAGCTCGGCCACCCCGTTGACGGAATGGCTGCCGACAATGGCCAGATGCGCCATACGCACCTTTTTCACCGGCGTTTCCTCGATGAGGGACATCTCCCGGAGCAGATCGGGGTTGCCGGGATGCCGGGCCGCCACCTCGTCGAGAAAGCGCCGGTTGATCTCGTAGATGATCTCGAGATGCCTGGGCAGCACCCGGCCCAGCAGATCCACCGGCCAGGTTTCCAGGGCCTCCGGCATCAGGGTGTGATTGGTGTACGCAAAGGTGTCGACGCAGATCCGCCAGGCCATGTCCCAGGCGAGGCATTCCTCGTCAAGCAGCAGACGCATCAGCTCGGGGATGGCGATGGCCGGGTGGGTGTCGTTGAGCTGGACCGCGATCTGGTCGGCAAAGGCGTTGAAGGTGTTGTTCTTCTTCTTGTAGCGGCGGAGGATGTCCTGAAAGGTCGCGGCCACGAAAAAGTATTGCTGCTTGAGGCGCAGCGTCTGTCCTTCCCTGATATCGTCCGAGGGATAGAGAACCTTGGAAATGGTCTCGGACTGCACCTTGCTCTGCACCGCGGTGATATAATCGCCGCGATTGAAAAAGGAGAGGTCAAGCTCGCGGGAGGCGCGCGCCGTCCAGAGCCGCATGTTGATCACGTAGTCGTTGTTGAATCCCGGCACCAGGACATCACAGGCCATGGCCATCACCTCGTCGGTGTCCACCCATTCGGTGCGGGTTCTCCCCAGATTGTCGGTGAATCGCTGCACCCGGCCGTAGAAATAAACCGGGTAGAGGTTCTGCGGCCGCTCGTATTCCCAGGGCGTGCCGTAGCGGAGCCAGTTGTCGGGATGCTCGACCTGAAAACCGTCGATGAGGCGCTGGTAAAAAAGACCGTATTCGTAACGGATTCCGTAGCCGTAGGCCGGGATCCCCAGGGTGGCCAGGGAGTCGAGAAAGCAGGCGGCAAGCCGGCCGAGGCCGCCGTTGCCCAGGGCGGCGTCCTCCTCCTCTTCCCGGACCTCTTCGAGATCGTAGCCCATCTGCTTCATGACCTCGCCCATCTCGTCGTAAAAGCCCAGGTTGATGAGGGAATTGCCCAGGGAGCGGCCGATGAGAAACTCCAGGGAAAGGTAGTAGACCCGTTTCCTGTTGTGCGCGTAATAGCCCTTCTGGGTGGCGATCCAGCGCTCGATCAGAAAATCGCGCAGGGTGTAGGCCAGCGATTTATAGACTTCCCTCGCCCCGGCCCGGAGCGGATCGCGGCCGAGAAAGCTGAGCATGTGGTGGTTGATGGTGTTGAGAAAATCGTTCTGGGTGAGCGACTTGAACAAGGTGCAATAAGGGCCTTTCGGGATCTTTTCTTTCATAGGGCCTGGCCGGTCTTGGTTGAGGTGAGCATGTCCAACAAACAGCGCGGGAAGCGAACGCGGGGGCATCACCTTTCCAGGGTACTCCGGGGCGGGAATGCGAGTCAAACTTATTTTATTCCCGTTTTTCCCCGTCCAGAAAGGCCCGCACCCAGGCAAGGGCCTGACTCCGCTCACGAACCTCCCCTTCCACCTGCGCCCGCTCAAGACCGTCGAGGATCTCCCGGAAGACCGGCCCGGGAGCCAGGGAAAACTCCCGGATCAGGTCATGGCCGCTGAGCAGCGGCGGCCGTGAGAAGAGCGGCTTGATGTGTTCCTCGTATACCCCGTTGACCTCGGCAAAAAGGTCGGCCAGGCGTTCCTCCATCCGTTCCGGCCGTCCCGGCCCCTGGCCGGCGAGGCTGTCGGCCATGGCCAGCAGGAAAAGCCCGGCCAGGTCATCCTCCGCAGCCTTGACCAGGCGCAGGCAGGCCTTCCGGGTGATGCCGGTCTTCAGGCGGGCGTTGCACAGGTGAAATGGCCACATGTGCAGATCGATCAGCCGCGTCACCCGCTGCCGATCGTCCCTGCGCCAGCGCAACCGTTCGGCAATGGCGGCGAAAAGCCCGGCGCCGGCCCGGTCGTGGTTGTAAAAGGTGATGCGCCCGGCAACGGTTTCATGGGTGGCGGGCTTGCCCACGTCATGAAAAAGCGCCGCCCACTTGAGGAGCACCCCGGTTCTCGGTTGCGCCAGGTATCGGGCGAAAAGCGGCCCCTGACCAGGGAAGAGGCCGGCCGGGTTCCCCAGCAGCTCCTCCATGCGGCGCAGGGCCTCGAGGTTGTGGGCAAAAACGTCGAGATGATGGCTGGCGGGCTGGCCCAGCCCCTCTCCGGCCCGAAGCTCCGGAAAAATCAGCCAGAGCAGGCCGCTTGCCGCCAGAGCGGCAACGGTGGCGGCAGCCCGCGCCGAGGCCATGATCAGGGCAAGCTCATAGGCGATCCGCTCCATGGCCGGCCGCAGGATAAGCTCCCTATGGCGGGCGATTTCGGTCAGGGTTCCGGGCTCGATGGCAAAAGCAAGGGTGGCGCTGAAGCGATAGGCGCGCAGGAGGCGCAACGGGTCGGCAAGCAGGCTGGCGGGCGAAGGGATGCGGATACGCCTCGCGGCAAGATCGGCCACCCCGCCGGCGGGATCGATGACGGCGAGGGAGGCCAGGCCGGGCTTTGCGCCGGAAACGGCGACGGCCAGGGCGTTGATGGTGAAATCGCGCTGGCCAAGGTCCTCTTCAATGCTGCCGCACCCGTTGCGAAAGGAGGAAAAATCGATGCTCAAGCCCTGCCAGACAACCCGGGCCACGTCTTCATCGGCGTCGAGGAGCACAAAGGTTCCCCCCAGATCCCTGGCCAGCTGCCGGGCGGCGGCCACTGCCCCGGAGGCGACGGTGAGGTCGAGATCGCAGGGAACCCTGCCCAGCAGCCAGTCGCGGACCGGCCCACCGGCAACATAGAGGCGGTTTGCCGGCATGCTCCGCGCCATGGCGCAAAGGGCCCGGCGCAGCGGCTCCGGATACTCCTCAAGAAAATCGCGGGGCAGCAAAGCGTTCATGGCGCTTCCGGCAGACAGGCGCGGATCTCGGCCAGGGTTGTCTGGAGGCGGCAGCAGACATCGTGGATGTGGATGCTCTCAAGGCTCAGGGACTCGATGATCACCGGCGTTTCCGCGGGCAGGCGGGGGCCGAAGTACAGGCCGGCCTGCCGGGCCACCTCCCGCACCGCATCCTCGGCAAACTGCGGAGCGGCGTGCGACTTGAAGACCAATTCCGCCTCATCGGGCCTCTTCAGCAGATCCTGCGTTACGTGCAGGGCCTTCTCCAGGCAGGCGCGGATCTCCTCCAGCTCCGGGGCGCGGGCGTCGGCGCCGATCTGCAATCTGGTGTGCGACCGCTGCGAATGGGTGGAAAGGGGGCAGGGGTCGCCGCCCGTCTTGTTGAAAAGCACCTGATTGTAGGCCTGGGTGCAGGGACAGGCGGTGATATGGTTGACCCCCACCCCGTAGAGCAGGGAGAGGGCGGACCCATCAGCCCCCGCCTTCAGACGCAGATCGACGCCGACCTCGATGGAATCGAGGGATTGCCGCTTGCTCGCCGTGGCGGTGCGCAGGAGCGGCAATTGGCCGCGCAGGCGCACCCTGCCCTGCTCCGCTCCCTGCCTGGCCAGCATCTCGCCGCCCAGGGCGAGGGCATACTCACGGAGATCGGCGAATTCCCGGGCATGGAGGCCGGTAATCACCTCTTCCAGCCGGGACATGTGGATGCCGCGCGCCAGGGCGCCCAAGCTCACTTCGAGCCTGGCGGCAAAGGGAATGGTCCCGGCGGGCAGGCGCACCCAGACGGTTTTGCCGCTGATGCCCACCTCGGGCAGCGGCATGGGGAAAGACGGCTTCTGCTGCGGAATGTCGAGGCAGCGTTTTATTGCCCGCGCATGCTCGGAAAGGGAAATATGCAGTGTCACACCAGATCCTCCTGACGCAATGACGAATACCATTCCTGTACCGTCCGCCAATCCGTTTCCTGCCGCCTGGTCCAGGCGGCCAGGGCCTTGAAGGAGGCGAGACCCTCCTCGGAAACCGAGGTGGCGGCAAGGCTGGCCTGAACCGCCGCAAGGGCACGGTCGAGCCGCCCGCCGCTTGCCTGGCTGCAGAGGCTGCCCGCATGGAGATAGCGGATGGTGATGGGGGCGGGGCCGCAGAACCCGAAGGGAAAGCGGTTGGCCAGCCGGATGAAAAAGGCCCAGTCCTCGCCCAGGACGGAGGCGGCAAAACCGCCGCAGGCAACAAAGGCTTCCCGGCGCAGGGCCAGGGCGGAGGGCAGGAGAAAACACCAGCGGGCAAGGGCTTCCAGGCAACGCCCTTCATGGCCCTTCCCTGCCTCGGGAATCAGGAACTCGCCGCCTGAGACCTCATCGATGGTCCGGCTCACCCCGTAGGCCACGGGATAACCGCGGGCCAGGGCGGCGAGCAGGGCGCCGGCATGGCCGGGCAGCCAGACGTCGTCGGAATCAAGAAACATGACAATCTCGCCGGAAGCGGCGGCCACCCCGGCGTTCCGGGCAGGACCGGGGCCGAGGCCGGGCAGGCGGAGCAGGCGGCAATCCGGAAAGCGCCGGGCAACAATGGCGCCGGTATTGTCCGTCGAGCCGTCGTCCACCACGATCAGTTCGGAAACCGGAGTATCCTGGCCGCAGACGCTGGCAATGGCCCGGCAAACCAGCTGGGCCCTGTTTCGCGTGGGAATGACGCAACTGATCCGCATGGCTTCAGATCCCTCCCTCTCAATAGTTTTGCCAAAAGCACGCGGGAATTCCCAGCTTTTTCGCAGCCGGAACGGCAATTAAAAATCAGCGCCCCATTCTCCTGAGCCAAAACAAGGGGAATAAGCACGAAAAAAAGCCCTCTTCCAAGGGAGGGAGGAAGAGGGCTTCGGGATGGTGCTTGACCAGAAAGGATTATTTCGTCCTGGCCGCGCCTTTTACTTTCATGGGATCACCAGCATAACCAAGCGCGGCCCAGTCCAGGCGGCCGCTCTTGCCATGGCAGTCGGCGCATTTCAGCGCGTCCTTGGCCGGGGCCACCATGTGATTGATGCGCCAGTACATGACGGTGGGGGCAAAATCGTGCTTGCCGCTGAAGGCAAGGCCTTTATGCTTGGCGCCGGCCGCGAGGGCCCGGGTCCAGTCAAAGCTCTTCCAGTAGGCCTCCTCGGCATCCGGGCCGGCCGGCCAGACCTTGGGGGCCAGGAAGTACTTGTACTCGGCATCATAGGGCTGCTTGCCCTTGTGCACCTTGAAGGGGTAGATCTTGGCGGTCATGTCCTTGATGTCGCCCACCGGGTAGTTGAACTCGGTCACCTTGCCCGGGTCGATCTTCTCGCCGAAGAGATAGGCGCCGGCCTTGCCGTTGTACCAGCGGTAGGTGGGCACCACGTTCTTGGCCCAGACAAAGTCGCCCTTCATCTTGTCGTAGCTGTGCGCCTTGTCCTCGCCGAATTCCTGATCCGGTTTCTTGATATCCTGGCCGGCGGTGGACCAGTCCCACTCGACCTTGGTGGGCTTGCCCTTGGCAAAGACCGGGATATGGCAGGTCTGACAGGCCACGGAAGCGGTGTGCTTGTTCAGGCGGTCGTTCTTATGGGGCTTGGCGTCATGGCACTGTTCGCAGGAGAGATGATTGGCGCCCTCCGGGGAAACCACCATGGCGTTGCCCTTGATCTGATGCTTCTCGGTGGTATGGCACTGCTGGCAGTTGAAGTTGAGGCCGTCCTTGGCCATGTGCACGTCGATCTCCTTGCTCGGATCGGCGATGGTGGAATCGATGTCGCCGTGCTTGACGTTGTTGCCGCCGCCGCCAAAGCCATGGCAGGCCACGCAGTTTGCCCGCTGCGGCTTGCCGACGCTCTTTGCCACGGCCACCAGATCAACCGGCTTCTCGTCCAGTTTTGGGTTGCCGGTATAGCCGAAGGGCATGCCCGCGCCCGGAGGCGCCTTCTTGTATTTGCCCGTGGTGTCATGGCAGACCAGGCAGTCCACCCTGGTCTTGTCGGTCATGTCAAAGCCGGCGTCCTTCCAGCCGTAGCTGATATGGCAGCTGGTGCAGCGGGGCCAGTTGCCGGAAACCGAGATGCAGAAATTGTTGATGGCATTGTTCTTGCCCATGGCCACCTTGCCCTTGCCGGCAACGTCCTGCTCGACGGCCCAGGTCCAGTGGGTGGTCTTCATCACGTCCATGGCCGCGTCCTCATGGCACTCCAGACATTTCTTGGTCACGTCCATGGGGGTGGCAAACGGGCCGGTAAGGTCCTTGTGGGCGTCATTGGCAAAAGCCTGCGCACTCACCATAAATGCGGAGGCAGCCACCAGGGCCGAAAGTACACTGTATTTCTTCATGCCTCTTCCTACTCCTTCTTTCGCTTAAAAATTAATAAAATATCCTTTCCCCTCCCTTTCCCGAACCCCGCTTCATCGATCCGGCCCTGTCCGGGCAACTTACCTGCGGCAACAAGTAAAGAACAGGACCGAAACAACGATGGCGATCATCCGGGAAAAGCGGTTGTGCAACGCAAGGTCAAACACAACTCGGCAAAGCTAAAGCAAGTTAGGTGCCACAAAATGAGGCAAAAAGAGAAGGAAGCGATCTGGCGGGAAAAATTACCGACCGGAGGACGAAAAATGCGTCGCCGATGGGGAGCAACCTACCTTGACGGCGCATTGCAAAAATCAGCACAACATCTTGATCTTAAAAAAGAAAAATGTGCAAAAATATCTTGAGCAGGCAAAGATCTTTGCAGGGGAAGCGCTGGCAGACAAGAGCGCAAAATGCGCGCAAGCAACCCGCCCGACTAAGGGCGGTTTCCGGGGGGAAAGCAGAGGGCGGCCTCCTTCACCCGGCCGGCCAAGCGATGTTCGAGATAGTCGGCAAGCCTTACGAGCATGTCGTCGAGATAACTGCCGATCTCCTTCTCCGTGGCCGTGGTCCTGGTCTGGCAGAAAAGGCACTTGCGCTCCCCGCCGCCGGTGGAGGGCAGGCCGAAATCCTCAAGCACATGCCGGGTGATCATCTGATCGTCGAACTCGTCATAGACCGGGAAGGCGGTGCGCACCCCGAAGCGGGAGGAAAACTCGGCCACCTTGCTCATGAAGACATCGGTCTGCTCCGGGTAATGGCCCTGTTTCTTGGTGTAGCCGGCCACCAGCAGGGGGACGAAATGCTCGATGCAGTAGAGAAGGGCCCGGGTGTGCATGCCGAGCTTGCAGGCCACGCAGACCAGATTCTTGCCGCCGTAGCGGGGCATGTAATCCTCGTAGACGTCGAGCCAGAGCCCCTGGAACAGCCTCCCCATGTCCAGCTCCACCATTTGGGCCGGGGGCACCTTTTCGGGCTCCGGCGCGTTGGCGATCAGGATCCGTCTCGCCACCTCGAAGCGGTTGCGGGGGAAATCGTGAAAACGACTCATGCCGTTCAGCATGTGCAGGAGGTGGATATGGGAGGGCTTGCCCATGCCCGGATGGGTGCCGGCGCTGGCCAGGGCATACAGGGCCAGGGAGTCGGTGCCGCCGGAATACAAAATCGCCAGTTCCTGCTTCTCCATGCTCATACCTCTTTCCGCACCCGGTAACGGGTAAAGATTTCGCCGCTCTCGGCAACCTCGCAGGACAGCAAATCCAGGTTCAGAAACGGATCGCCAAGCCCTGATTTGCCCACGCAAAAGAGAGGGGCCGCCTCGTCGCCGGAAAGCTTCGGGGCAATGGTGAGGAGCACCTCGTCCACCACGCCCTCCCAAAAACAGGCATGGTTGAGCCGCCCTCCCCCTTCGATAAGTAAAGATTCCACACCCAAGCCGGAGAGATGATCAAGGGCCGCCGCAATGGATAGCCCGCCAGGCCCTTCGGGCAAGGCCACCACCCGGCCGCGCCCGCCAAGAAGCACTGCAAGGCTCTCGGCAGCCTGCGCCGAAGTGAAGACCATGGGCGCTGGCCCCACGCTGAAAAGCCTTTTGCCGGCCACCGGAATATCCCCGGATCTGCTGATGACAGCCCGGATCCGCTTCTCAGGCAACAGCCCGCCCGGCCCGCGCATCTCCGGATCCCAAACCCGCAGGGTTTCCGCCCCCATGAGGCTAGCATCGGTTTCGGAGCGCATCTTCTCAAGGAAGGCCCGGTCCAATGGACCTCCGACAAGCCCCGGCCCGATCCGCCCGCAGACGGTGCTGGCTGCAATTACTGTTACCTTCAAAAATCCCTCATTTGCTCGACATTCCTGCTTTCGGGAGCCCCAAAAACAACTGACACTTACCTTATAATAAAGCCGTGGCAAAAAGAACATCAGGAAATGGGTGAGGAAGGGGGGCGTGTAAAGAATTTTGTGTAAATGTTTTTTGTGATCAAAATTCCGGCAGCCTGTCTTCAAACATGATGCTGAATTGATTCAGCGCCGATTTCCAGTTTTTGATCGGCATCGTCCATCGTTTCGAAATATTCGTCAGCGCCAGATAGAGCAGCTTGAACATCGACTCGTCATTCGGAAAAGAGCCCCGGTTCTTAGTGACCTTGCGCAGGGACATGTTCAACGATTCGATGGTGTTGGTCGTATAGATCACCCTGCGGATCTCCGGCAATTCCGGGGACATCCATGATAAGTAAAGTCAAGGGGAAAACGGAGATTTCCCACAACCTCGCGGAGTACTCCGGCGGCTTTATCTAAACTCGCGAACCCTTCAACCTTTCCGACCTTTTTTCTCTGTTCTTGTGGTCCGCCGGTCAGGCGACCAGACATCCATTTGCCGTCTTTGGGGAAATTCCCCATCAAAAAGGGGTCAAAAAGGGGTCAAGTCTTTGCTTGAAAAGGGGTCAAGTCTTTGCTTGACTCTTATCTCTCGAACTCGGTCCTGCACACCAACAAAATGTCTCTCTGCATCATCAACCAAGACGACGTGGTGCCGGGAAATTTCTGACAGGGATTTGCCACTGATCTGGACGCAGATTTCGCCGAAAAAATAATTCCGCAAATACCAGCTTTCCCTTGTTGCAAAAGCAAAGCCGGGCCGTTACGGTATTGGTATCCTCTGCGGCTCTGCTTCTTCGCAGGGAACAGGCTTCGGGCCGGCGCCCTTGAGTGACTCTCTTCCGCCGCCGACCCGGAAGGTCCGCCAACATTGCGCTAAGGATGTTCCGCATGGAATCCCCCACCCACCTCCCACGGCTTCTCCACGGACGCGGCGGCCCCTGGCGGTATCTCGCCTACGGGCTGATCATCGGGCTGCTCGCCAATCTGAGCGCCCTGATCAACCTCCTGCTCCATCCGGAAATTCCCTATCTGAGCGGCGCCAACGGCATCATCGGCGGCATCCTCGCCCTGCTGGCCGCCATCCTCTGTTTCCTGCTGGAAAGCCACATCCGCCGAACCGCCCTTTCCACCTCCCCGGCCCGGTTCGGCTTTTACCCGTGGATACTCGTGGTGTTCTGGACCGTGCTCGCCGGCGCCTCCCTGACCTGGTCCATCTACAACAAACACCAGGAAACCCTGGCCGTGGCCAAGAACGAGGCCAGGACCATCTTCGAGAAGGATCTCCTCTACTACCGCTGGGCCGCGAACCAGAACGGCGTCTTCGTGCCGGTTACCGAAACCACAGGCCCCAACCCCTATCTCAAGAATCTTTCCGACACCAGCGCGCTCACCGACTCCGGTAATGCCCTCACCCTGGTCAATCCCGAGTACATGATCCGCCAGGTGTACGAGATGAAGACCTCGGTCAACGACGCCCGGGGCCACATCACCAGCCTCGACCCGGTCCGGCCCGGCAATGCGGCGGACCCCTGGGAGGCCGAGGCGCTGCGGGCCTTTGAGGACGGTGAGCTTGAGGTTTCGGCCATTCAGGAGATGGACGGCCAGGAGTATTTTCGGCTCATGCGGCCGATGATCACCGAACAGGGCTGCCTCAAGTGCCATGCCGACCAGGGCTACGACGTGGGCGATATCCGGGGCGGCATCTGCGTTTCGGTGCCCATGACCCTGCTGAACGGCTTGATGCGCAAGGATATTCTCACCATGGGCCTGGCGCACGGCGCCCTCTGGCTGCTGGGCCTGCTCGGCATCCTTCTCGGCGCCTACCAGATCACCGGCTCCATCCGCGAAAAGGAACAGGCGGAAACGCGGCTCAGGGCCATCATCAACAACATGCTGGACGGCCTGATCACCATGGATGCCAACGGCACCATCGAATCGCTCAACGCCTCAGCCGCCGCCATGTTCGGCTACTATGCCGAGGAGGCGGTGGGTCGGCCGCTCAACTTCCTGATCCGCTTTTCCGTGACCACCACCGGCAAGGAGCTGCCCACCGCCCTGCGCGAGGCCATCGCCGCCGGTCGCCCCCTGCAAGGGCTGCGCAATGACGGCGATTCCTTTCCGGTGGCTGTCTCCTTAAGCGAGATGCGCCTCGACACCAGGCGGATCTTCATCATCATGGTCCGGGACATCACCGAGGAGGAGCAGCGGCGCAGCGAGGCCCTGCGGGCCGGGCAGCTGGCGGCCATCGGCGAACTGGCGGCCGGGGTCGCCCACGAGATCAACAACCCGGTAAACGGCATCATCAACTACAGCCAGGTACTTCTGGATGTTTCCGAAGACAACGGGGATCAGACCTTTCAGGATATCCTGAAGCGGATCATCCGCGAGGGCGAACGGGTGGCGGCCATTGTCAGCAACCTCCTCGCCTTTGCCCGGCAGCGCGACGAGATCGTCGGCGATGTCAACCTCAGGGTGGTGATCGACGACTGCGTCGCCCTGCTCCTCTACCAGCTCGACAAGGACCAGATCAAGCTGAGCGTGGATATCCCCGAGGATCTGCCCCTGCTCAAGGGCAACCCCCAGCAGCTGCATCAGGTCTTTCTCAATCTGCTCTCAAACTCCCGCTACGCCTTGAACCAGCGCTTCCCCGGCCATGATCCGGACAAGCGCATCGAGATCTCGAGCCGGGAGGTCAGCGTGGACGGGCGGCCCTTTATCCGCACCACGGTCACCGACCACGGCATCGGCATCCCCCAAGATCTCATCGACCGGATCTTCGATTCCCTCTTCACCACCAAGCCGCCCGGCGAGGGCACCGGCCTGGGACTGAGTATCAGCAAGGGGCTGGTCCGGGATCATGCCGGCCAGCTCACCCTGGAAAGCGTGCCCGGCGACCACACCGTGGCCATCGTCGACCTGCCGGCGGCCGCCAACGGCGAGCAGGGCTGAGGCCCGGCAGGAAGACAGCCAGGCTACGACAAGGTCCTGAGCAGCCTGGCGAAATCCTCGGGCATCCCGAGTTCAAAGTGCATCCGCCTGCCGCTGACGGGGTGGATGAAGGAAAGGGAGCGGGCGTGGAGGGCGAGCCTTTTGCAGGCCGGCTCGCGGTCGCCGTATTTTCTGTCCCCTGCCACCGGATGGCCCTTTTCCGCGAAATGCACCCGGATCTGGTGCTTGCGGCCGGTGAGGAGATGGATCTCCACCAGGCTGAAACCTTTCCTCTCCTGCAACACCCGGTAGGCGGTATGGGAGAGCTTGCCCTTGGCGGGGTCCGGTGTCGAATAGACCTTCCGGGCGGAGTTTTCGGCCAGAAAGGTGGAGATGGTCCCCTCCTTCGGGGTCAGGGCGCCGTGGACGATGGCCAGATAATGCTTCTCGCTCTGGTCCCAATGCTCCTGGAGGAACTTCTTGGCCTGTTCGCTCTTGGCAAAAACCAGGAGGCCGGAGGTGTCCTTGTCCAGACGGTGGACCACATAGACCCTGTGCCGCGACTTCGGATCGCCCTTGCGCACGTAATCATTGAGCAGATAATGGGCGGTTCTCTCCTTCTGCCGCTCGGTGCCGACGGTGAGCAGGCCGGCGGGCTTGGCGACCACGAGAATGTCCTTGTCCTCATGGAGGATCGGCAAGCCCCGCGGTTGCCGCTTGCCTCCCTCCGGCCGGTTGCCGAGCCGTTTTCCGTGTTCGGCCTTCCCGGCCTGTTTTTTTCTGGCCGGCCCGGCCTTGAGAAGCTGGTCCTGCAATGGGTTTCCCATGCTCTTTCCCTCGAAAGATTATGCCGCGGTCAGCACCGGCCTCCGGTTTTTTCCGGGTGCGGCTCTTTTCCCCTGCCCGGAACGGGCAGATTACCGCCCGCCATTTGACCATATTCACCATGGAATTCATAGGGATATGATGGAGGGGGAAGGGCCGGGCGTTTCCCCTTGAATAAGGCCCCTGCCGGGAAGGGCAAAAAACCATTGGCGCTGGCGCGGAAATATGACTACAAAGGCAACCATGGACCAACATCAGGAAATCATCGCCCAGGAGCAGGGGGATCTCCCCCGCTCCCCCGGGAAAACGACAATTCCGCATTCTTCATTCTGAATTCATTACAAAGGCCATGAAACACAACGATAGAGAACGGCCCGGCTTTGACCGGCCCATGACCAGGGAGGAGATCAACCTATGCCCCATCGGGAAATGGGAGGGGCCGATCCGGCTGATCCGGAACAGGGAGGAGCTGAGCGAAGCCCTGGAGCGGCTTGCCGGCGAGAGCCTGCTCGGCTTTGATACCGAAACCCGGCCCGCCTACACCAAGGGGGTGAGCTATCCCCCTTCCCTCCTGCAGCTGGCCGGCGCCGAGGAGGTGTTTATCTTCAGGCTCAAGCATCTGGGCCTGGCCGGGCCCCTGCGCGAACTCCTGGCCAATCCGGCCGTGACCAAGGCCGGGGTGAGCCTGGCCTACGATCTCCGCGAACTCGGCAAGCTCTCCTCCTTTACGCCGGCCGGATTCGCGGACCTTGGCCTGCTCGCCAGGAAGGCGGGGATCAAAAACCACGGCCTGCGGGGTCTGGCCGCGGTGCTCCTCGGCTTTCGCGTCAGCAAGGGAGCGCAGACCACCAACTGGGCCAAGGACGAGCTCACGCCCCAGCAGATCCGTTACGCGGCCACCGATGCCTGGGTGGGCCGCCAGCTCTATCTGAGCCTGGCCAAAATCATGGCAGCGGAGGCGCCATGAGCACGGAGCAAACGAACAACCCCCTGCACGGCGTCACCCTGGAGCTGATCCTCACCCGGCTGGTGGCGCATTACGGTTGGGAAAAACTGGGCGAGAAAATCGCGATCAACTGCTTCAGCAAGGAGCCTTCCCTCAAATCGAGCCTCAAGTTCCTGCGCAAAACGCCCTGGGCCAGGAAAAAGGTGGAGAGCCTCTATCTGCACACCCGGCTCCGCAAGGACATCCCCTAGCCAAGAAGGGAGATGAGCAGAATCAGGGCGAGGTAGCAGACCCCCACCACGCTCCAGCGCTTGAACACCCGCTCGTAATGGCCGAGGCGGCCGCTGATCCCCGCTGCCCCGGCGACGGCGGCGGCAAAAAGCCGTGTCGCCCCCAGCCGTTCCGGCGCCCCGGGCCGGAGCAGCCCCAGGCCCGGGACGAAAAGCCTGGCGACCCACGGCGAAACCCGCTCGAACAACCGCACGATATCGCCGGCCGGAATCCGCGGCCAACTCCGCAGCCAGCCTTTTTTCGCCAGAATCCGGCAGCCCCAGCCGATCGTCGCGCCCACCGCCACCGGCCAAAGACCGTGCAGGGCAAAAATTCCGGCCTGCTCCCCGACCCACAGCCAGGGCAGGAGGGGCAGGAGAAGCAGCAGGCCGGCCCAGACAAGGCCCAGCCCCAGAACCCCGCCCTCCTCTGTCGCCCGTCCTGCCCGGCAGAGGGCAAGGAAGCGGGCCATGAGCAGGGCGGTGCCCATTGCCGCTCCGGAAAGCAGGGGCGGCAGCAAAACCGGCCAGGGGGCGGGCAGCGGGGCGGCAAGCCCGGCAAGCCCATGCTTGGCAAGGGCGCCCGCGGTGAGAGGCAGGCCGGCCAGGGAAAGGGCGGGAAAAAGAAGACCCCCGAAAACCAGAAAGCGAGCCGGCCCCCGCGGCCTGACCCGCGCCATGACTCCGGCCCCCAGAAAGAGGGCGCCCTTGCTCAAGGCATGGTGCAGGCTGGCGAAGGCGAGCACCGTCAGGGCCGAAGACCAGGCCGGGGGAGCAAGCAGGCCGCAGCCAAGGCCCACGGTGAGCAGGCCCATCTGACTGATGCTCGAATAGGCCAAGACCGTCTTGGCCTCATCCTGGCACACCCCGACCACCACGGCGGCAAAGGCGGCAAAAAGCCCCAGGCCGAGCAGAATCGGACCCCATTCCGGCATGACCCCGCCGGCCAGGGGAAGAAAACGCAACCAGCCCAGGAGTCCCGCCTTGAGCATGGCCCCGCTTAAAACCGCGCTGGCCGGGGCCGGCGCCACCGGATGGGCCAGGGGCAGCCAGAAATGGAGAGGCAGGGCGCCGGCCTTGATCCCGAAGCTGATCAGCAGGAGGACGATGACTTGATCGGAGCCGGACGTCCCGCCCGGGCCGGCCAGCTTCAGGGTGCCGGCGTTGTCGGCCAGCATGGCCAGGGCCGCGAAGAGAAGCACCTCGCCCAGCACCGCCAGGGTCAGGTAGACCCGCCCCGCCCTTTTCGCCTCGGTATCGTTGCAGTGAACGACGAGGCCGTAGGCGGCAAAGCTCATCAGGCTGTAGAAGAGATAAAAGGAAAGCATGTCCTCGGCCAGGATCAGCCCCAGATTGCCGCACTGGCTGAGGAGAAAAAAGCCGGCGAACTGATCGAAGCGGCGGTCGCGGGCAAAATAGAAGAGTGCGTAGAGGCCGGCAACCAGCCAGAGCAGGCTGGTGAAGAGAAGAAATACCCGGCCCAGGGGGTCGATGCCGAAACTGCCGCCGAAAAAGACCCAGGCGATCTCCAGGGAATCGCCGGGGACAAGGAACAACGCGGCCAGAAACGCGGGCAGCGGCCCGATGGGGAAGAGCCAGAAGCGCGGCCGGCCGCCGAACCGGCAGAAAAAGACGATGGCGAGCAGACAGGGGAAAACGGTGCTTGCCGTCAGCAGGCAGTCTCCGAGGAGGGCGTGGGCGTTCATGGCAGATACTCCCGGTCGACAATGAGCCTGGCCCAGGCCAGGGGGCTAACGGGCGCATGGGCGAAAAGGCCGACCAGCAGGACGAGCAAAGCGGTGACAAGGGGCGGCAGCAACAGCATCCAGTGGGTTTCGAGCCGGCCCTGGGATTGGTCCGTCGGCCAGGGCTCCTCCTGCTCCTTGAACCAGGCCAGATAGACAACGGGCAGAAAGTAGGCGGCGTTCAGGACGGTGCCGGCCGCCAGAACCCAGATGAGCCAACCCTGCCCCACGGCCAGGGCGCCCGCCCCCAGATACCATTTGCTGACAAAGCCGGCCAGGGGCGGAATTCCGATCATGCCGAAGGCGGCAAGGGTGAAGGCGGCCATTGTCCAGGGCAGGCGGCGGGCCACCCCGGCCATCCCGCTGATTTTGTGCAAGCCCAGGGTTTCCGCCAGATTGCCGGCGCAGAAAAACAGGGTGATCTTCATCAGCCCCTGGTGGACCAGATGGACCAGGCCGCCCACCATGGCAAGCGGGTTGTCCAGGCTGGCGCCCAGGATCACGTAGGAGACCTGGCTCACCGTGGAAAAGGCCAGACGATGCTTGAGGTTGTCCTGACTCAGGGCCCGGAGCGAGCCGTAGACGATGGTCACGGCGGCAAGAACGGTCAGCGGCGTCAGCAGGCCCAGGTCGCCGGCCAGCCCGACCCCGTAGACATTGTGGATCAGACGGAAAAAGCCGAAGGCCCCGGCCTTGACCACGGCCACCGCATGCAGCAGGGCGCTCACCGGCGCCGGCGCCACCATGGCGGCGGGCAGCCAGCCGTGCAGGGGGACCAGGGCCGCTTTGACTCCAAGGCCCAGGACAAAGAGGGCGAAAATGCGGATCAGGGCTTCGCGGTGTTCGCCGGCCAGGGCCGCCACGGTTCCGGGCGCGGCAAAACTGATCTCCCCGGCCAGGACCGAGAGCCAGACCACGGCCAGGAGCAGCACCGCGCCGCCGGCCACGGTGAAGAGCAGGTAGCGGCGGCCGGCGGCCAGGGCCGCCGGGGTGCCGCGGTGGATGACCAAGGGATAGGTGGTGAAGGTGAGCAGCTCATAGAAAATGAAGAAGGTGAGGAGATTGCCGGCCAGGGCGATACCCACGGTGACGCTGACGCAGAGGCTGAAGAAGCCGAAAAACTGGCTGCGGTTGGGCGAATCCTCCAGGTAGCCGACGGCATAGAGGGTGGTGAGCAGCCAGAGCACCGCGGAAAGGGTGACAAAGAGCAAGCCCAGGGAATCAGCCCGCAGGACCAGATGCAGATCGCGGGCAAAGGGCAGGCTTGCCTCGAAATGCCGGCCCTGGGCCACGCCGATCAGGAGCAGCACCACCAGGCAGACCTTGAACAGGGCGCCGCCCAGGTTCAACACGATGCGCAGCCGGTGGTTCGCCTCCGGAACAAAGAAGATGACCAGACCCGGCACAAAGGAGCTGAGCGGAATCAGAACAAGGAGCAGGGTGGACGGGTTCATGGACCGCCCCCCGCCATGACGGCGGTTTCCCGGAGGAACAGGGCAAGGCCCGGAGCCAGAAAGCCGAGGCAGAGGGCGAGCAGGGCCAGGCCCATGGGAAGCCAGTGCAGAAGCCAGTGGCAGTCAGGTGCCACGGCCGTCCCCCCGCCCTCCCGGTTGAACCACGGTCTGATGAGCCGGTAGATATAGAAGGTGGTGAGCAGGCTGCCGCAGATGATTGCCAGGCCTGAAAACCAGGAGCCGCCTGCCACGGCAAGGGACAGCATGGACCACTTGGCGACGAAGCCGCCGCCGGGCGGCAGACCGATGAGGGAAAGGCCGGCCAGGGCCAGGGCAAAGGTGACGATGGGCAGCTGTCTGCGGGCCGGGGCCAGGCGACTGATCAGATCATGCCCCAGGCTCAGCCAGATGGTGCCGCTGGCGAGAAACATGGCCGCCTTGGCGCAGGCATGGGCGACCATGAAGAGAAGCAGGACGAAGAGGGCCTCGGCCGGCGAGGCGGCAAAGGCGGTCAGGGACAGGGCAATGGGCAGCAGACCGAGCTGGGCCACGGTGGAATAGGCCACCAGCATTTTAAGCCGCTGCTGCCGCAAGGCCTGGATGCTCCCCCAAAGCATGGCGCAAACTCCGAGGGCGGCCAGGAGCGAGGCCAGGCCCGGGTTGACCAGCGGGGCAAAGAGGCCGAACCAGAACCGCAGCACCAGAAAAAAACCGGCTTTGACCACCAGGGCGGAGAGCAGGGCGCTCACCGGCGCCATGGCGTTGGCATGGGCCGGCGGCAGCCAGAAGTGCAGGGGAAAGATGGCGGTTTTGAGGAGAAGTCCGACGATAATCAGGGCGAAGATGAAGCGGGCCGCGCCGCCCGGCACCAGGAGGCTGCGCAAGGCGACGAGATCGAGAACGCCGTAGGCGGCATAGAGCAGGGCTATCCCCAAAAGAAAGCAGAGGGAGCCCGCCATGCTGACCAGCAGATAGCGCATGGCCGCAAACCTGGCCGGGGCTTTGCCGGAGAGGGCGGTGAGGGCCACGCTGGCAAGGCCGATGAGCTCCAGGGAGACATACTGGTTGAAGATGTCGGCGGCCAGAAACAGGTTGTTGAGCCCGGCCCAGAGCAGAAACCAGAGGGGCCAGAAGAAACGGCGCTGCTCCGTGTGCAGGCCGCGGCGCTTCTTTTTTTTCAGGCGTTCGCCAAAATAGGCCTCGGCGTAGAGGGAGACCGCGGAGCCGACCACCGCCGTCATCATGAGCAGGATCAGGGCCGGACCGTCCACCGCCTGGTCGATGCCCAAAGGGGCGCCCCAACCACCGACGGCATGGCGGAAGGAACCGGTCGCGCAAAAGCGCCCGGCGAGGCCGGCCAGGCAAAGAAGCGCGCCGCCGCTGCCCGCCAGGGCCACGAAACGCAACCGACCCGGCAGGAGAAAACCGGCCAGTGCCGCGGCCAGGGGCAGGACGATGAGGCCCAGCTGCCAGGGGGCATGGAGGACGAATTCGGGCATGGCCTAGGCTCCTCTTCCCTTGTCCGCGTCTTCCGGGCCGCTCTCCTCCCTGCGCCCGCCCAGGATCGAACAGGCCAGGGCCAGGGCCAGGGCGGTGGTGCTCACCGCGATGACGATGCCGGTAAGGACCAGCGCCTGGGGCAGCGGATCGGCCCCGCCCTGCCTGCCGGCGTTGCCGGCGATGAAGATCAGGAAAACGCCGCTGCACATGATGTTGGCCGCGATGATCTTCCTGAGCGGATGCCACGCAACGAACAGGGCATGCAGCCCCATGCCGAAGAGGATGAGACCGGTCAGAGAGAACAGAAAGGCCGGATGCACCGTTTCAATCCCTCCCCTTTTCCCGGCCCGCCGGCAGCGCCTGCACGAAAAGGACAAAGAGACAGGCGGCGATGGAAATGACGGCCGCCGTCTCGATCAGGAAGATGCAGGCGCCGGCAAGATCTTCTGGATATTCGAGAAAATTCTTCCCCTGCCGCAGGGGCTGGCAGGCGCAAGCAAGAAAGACGGCCAGGCCCGCGCCCATGGCGAGCCGCCCCCCCCAGGCTGGCAGGGAAAAATAGGGAGCGCGCGCCTGGAGATAGAGGAGGATGCCGGAGGCGGCGAGCAACGCGCCGGCCTGAAAAGCGCCGCCGGGATGCTGACTGCCGACCCGGAGCAGATAACCGGCAAAGACCACCAGCAACGGGGTGATGAGACGCACAAAACCTTGGAAGATGGGGATGGCGAGCGGTCGGCTGATCCGGAGCGGCCCTGAGCGCATGGCCAGGACCCCGATGGCGGCGAGGAGCAGCACCGACATCTCAAGCAGGGTATCGTAGCCCCGGAAGTTGAGGAGCACGGCGGTTACCGGGTTTGCGACCCCGCTGGCCTCCAAGTGCTCCCGCACCTCGCCGGGCAGGGGGTGAAATCCCCCGGGCTCCGGCCAGAGAGCGCGGACGCCCGTGCCAAGCAGAAGCAGGAGCAACGCGGCAATCAGCCATTTCCCAGGGCCGGAGGGGCCGGGCCGGAAAAAAGGGCGCCGCCACGACCGTTCCTCAACCCCATCCAGTCTGCGCTCCTCCCCTGCCCCCGTTCGCATCCTCGTCAGGGCGGCAAGAAAGAGCGCGCCGGTGATTCCGGCCCCGACCGCGGCCTCGACCAGGGCCACGTCCACGGCGGCGAGCCGCGCCCAGAGCAGAGCCATGAGCAGGCCGAAAATCACATAAAAAACAATGGCCCGGAAGAGATCCGCGCTCCGGAGCAGCACCCAGGCCAAGGCGAGCAGACATGCGGCCAGAAGGCAATCGAGAACGGCGATCATGGCCGCCGCTCCCAGGGCGCGATTTTCTCCCGGTGCGCGGCCCGGGCGATGAGGTGGCAGACCGTGGCGCTGGCGATCAGGACCAGCGCCTCCACTAGGGCAAGCCTGGCCACCACCCGCCAGCTCTCGGCGGAAAGCATCAACCCGGCCACGATGAAACCCAGGCCGACATTGTCCGCCTTGGTCAGGGCGTGCAGGCGGGTGTAGACATCGGGAAAGCGCAGGAGGCCGATGGAGCCGGCGAGGAAAAAGAGCAGGCCGCAGCCGATGCAGACGAAGCCCAGGATCTCACGGAGCAGGGTCATGACTGTCCTCCTTCGGCAAGGAGTGGCGGCCCAGGGCCACAAAGGCCGAGGAGGTGATCGCGGCGAGAAAGGCCAGGAGCAGGGCCACGTCCAGCAGTGACTCCCTGCCAAGGGCCCGGGCCAGAAGAAGCAGGACGGCCACGCCGGCGCTGCCCAGGAGCTGGGCGCCCAGCATGCAGTCCGCCCGGCTGGGACCGCGCAGGACGCGGAGCAGGCCGAGGACAAAGGTTGCCAGCAGAACGAGGACGGCGGCGAGGATGCACTCAGTCATTTCCTGCTCCCTGCCGGGGCGAATCGAGGCCGAAAAGGCGGGCGATCCGGCCTTCCAGCACGGCCAGTTCCTGGCGGACCGGCCGCTCCGCGTCCAGGGTGTGGACAAGAATCTGCTCCGCGCCAAGATCAACGCTCAGGGTGCCGGGCAGGAGGCTGATGCAGTTGGCGAAAAAGACCCTGCTTCCTTCCGCTGCCAGGCGGAGAGGGTAGACAAGACAGGCCGGAGCCAGGGGAAGGGAGGGGCTCAAGGCCCGGCGGGCCACATCGATGCCGCCGCGCAGGGAGAGCAGGAGAAAAAAGGGCAGAAAACGCAGGAACCGGAAAAGAAACGGCAGGCTCAGGGAGGGGGCGCCGACAAGCCCGCCCACGGCCACGGCCGCCCCGACCACCACCAGGCCGAAGGGCCAGGAGGCCGGGACGCCGCCGGCGAGCAGCCACCAGAGCAGGGTCGGAACCACGGCCCGGCCAGCCAGCCGCTGCAGCTTCTCGGTCTTGTTCGCCATCATTCCCCCATACGCGATGATCGCGGATACGTTCCAGGACCATTATAGGCAAGGGGGGCGGCGAACTCCAGCAGGATGTTGCAATGGGGCCCATTTCCGCGCCTGCCGGCCAGGGGCGTCATTGACAGGGGGCGAGGATTCCACTACAAGATAATTTTCCGGAAAAATCGGAGCACACGCAGCAGGAGGGATTTCCATGGACTTCATGCAGACCGCCGCGTTCACCAACAGCATGTGGGTGGGCAGCGCCTTTCTCTTCGGCTTTCTCTTCCAGAGGATCAGCCTGCCGCCCATGCTCGGCTTTCTTCTCTCCGGCTTTCTCATGAACTTCCTGGGGCTGACCAACGGCTCCCTGGCCCTGGACCAGATCGCCGACCTGGGAATCATCATCCTCCTCTTCACCATCGGCCTAAAACTCGACCTCAAGGGCCTGGCCAGACCGGAGATCTGGGGCGGCGCCACCGTGCACGCCCTGGCCACCATCGCATTCCTCGCCCTTGCCATCATGGGGGGCGCCGCCCTGGGCCTGGCCCACCTCGCCGGACTCACCCTGCCCCAGGCCGCTCTGCTCGGCTTCGCCCTGAGCTTTTCCAGCACGGTCTTTGCCGTGAAGTTCCTGGAGGCCAAAGGCGAGGTCAACGCCATGCACGGCCGGACCGCCATCGGCATCCTCATCATGCAGGATCTGATGGCCGTCTTCTTTCTCACCATCTCCAAGGGGGAGTTCCCCTCGCCCCTGGCGCTGGGGCTGCCGCTCATCCTCTTCGCCCTCCGCCCCCTGCTCATGCACATCATCGACCACCTGGGTCACGGAGAGATGCTCCCCCTGGGCGGCCTCTTCATCGCCCTGGTCGTGGGCACCACCAGCTTTTCCCTGGTGGGTCTCAAGCCTGATCTCGGCGCCCTGCTCATCGGCATGCTGGTGGGCGCCCATGCCCGCTCCTACGAACTCTCCGCCTCGCTCTATGGCTTCAAAGATCTCTTCCTGGTCGGCTTTTTTTTCCAGATCGGCCTCACCGGCCTGCCCAACCTGGAGCATCTCGGGATCGCCTTGGGTCTCACCGCCCTGCTCACGGTGAAATCGGCGCTCTATTTCCTGGTGCTCACCCGCTTTCGCCTCAGGGCCAGAACCAGCATGCTCGCGATGGTAAACCTCGCCAACTACTCCGAATTCGGCCTGCTCGTCGCGGCCATCGCCTACAAGAAGGGCTGGCTCGGCCCGGACTGGCTGCTCATCGTCGCCCTCTCCCTCTCCTTCTCCTTTCTCCTGGCCGCGCCCATAAACAGCAAGGCGCACCTGCTCTACGACCGTCTGGCCCGGTTCCTCCACCGCTTTGAAACCAGAACCCGCCACCGGGACGACTTCCAGATTCCCCTGGGCTCGGCAGACACCCTGATCTTCGGGATGGGCCCCTTCGGGGCCATGGCCTACGACACGACCCGGCAGCGTCAGGGCGACAAGGTGCTGGCCGTTGATTACAACAAGGAGACGGTGCAGGCGCATATGCGGACCGGCCGCCGGGTGATTCTGGGCGATGCCACCGACTACGATTTCTGGCGCAAGATCGATCTGTCCAAAATCAGGATCATCATGCTGGCCATGAGCAACCATCAGGCAAACCTCCTGGCCATCAAGGAGATCAAATCCGCTGGCTTTGCAGGACCGGTCACCGCCGCGGCCCGCTTTGAGGATCAGCGCCAGGAACTGGAGGAGGCCGGCGCCACGGCGGCCTACAACATCTTCTCCGAGGCGGGCGCCGGCTATGCCGATCATGTCTGCAAAACCACCGGCCTGGTCTGCCGGAGCGGGTTTGTCGTTCCGGCGGCGCACATCCCAACCCTTGCCAGCGGAAAATAACGGTTCGCTGCGCGGAATTCCGCCAGCCGGCGGGATCTTCTTGGATTCTTTCTCGGAAAGCAGCCGGCGCCGGCCGCGGGCTCGCGGCGGCATCCCAGGCCGGAAAAGAGGCTGCGCGGCTGAAAGGAATCGGCAGGGCCGGATCAGATCCTGGTCGCCGCCGCCCGCTGCATCGCCTTGATATACACCTCGCATTCCGCGCACTGGTTCAGCTCGCGGGCGCAAGCGCTGGTGGCCCGCTGCCAGCACGGGACCGACTGGTCCATGAAGGCGGAACACCTCTCCCTGACCTCGGGCGGGCATTTACGGATCTCCCAGCACGGGGTCAGCTCCAGGAGCATCTTGATCCCGGGGATGCTGATGCCCTTTTCGTGGATGAGATCCCGGAGGCAACGCACCCATTCGATGTCGTCGTTGGAATAAAACCGTTTCGTTCCCTTGCGGGCGGGCTTGACCAGCCCTTCTTCCTCATAGATCCGCAGCGTCCTGGGATGCACGGAGAGGAGCTTGGCGGCGACGCTGATCGGATAGATTGCTTCCTTGCTGTCAAGAGCCATGGTTTCTCGGGTATCTGTTTCGTGGGCAAAGGTCACGCCGCGCGCACGCCCATGCGCGGCGTACGCGTGACTCCATCTCCAAATTCCTGCTGTTTCCAGCAGACCAAACACGGCTTGGGCCTGTCAACAAAAAAGCGGCCCAGCGAGAAAAGGGCTTACGGCGAAGCCTTTCCGGCCCCGGCAACCCGCAAGGTTTCGTAGGCCCTGCGATAGGAGTCGGCCGCGCCGGAAAACCGCTGCTGCGCTTCAAGAATCTGGCCGAGAGCGAAATGGATCCGCGCTTCCCCGGCGTTGCGCCGCGCAAGGTCCTCCACCGTGGCAATCGCCTCGGCCGCCTTGCCCTGCGCCGCCGTCAGCCGCGCCGCGCAAAGGCTGGCCCGCAGGCTCCGCGACTCAGCCGGCGCGTGTCCCAGCGCCTCGCCGGCCTTGTCGAGCCTGCCCTCGTCCAGATAAAGGCAACCCAGCTCCGTCCAGGCCTCGGCAAGATCGGGATTCGCGGCCAACGCCCGTTCCAGGGCCATAAACGCATCCTCGCTCCGTCCCCGTCGCATAAAGCCCTGGGCCTGATGCAGATAGAGATTGCCGTTTCTCTCCGCGAGAGAAACCTCCTTCTGCGCCGGATGCAATGCCGCCTCCACCTGGGCGCGGGTTTTCTCGCCGAGCATGATCGCCGTCTCCCCCTGCAGGCGCTCAACAAGATCGCGGCTGAAGCCAAGACCGGTGACAATGCGGCCATCGGCTCCGACAAGCAACAGCGAGGGAATGACATAGACCCCGATCCTGCCGTAGGCCTCCCCTTCCCGGTCGTGATAAACGGGCAGACTGGTGCCGGCGAGACGGATCACCTCGTCGACCACGGCCGCCTCGTCGCCCAGGACATCGACGGCCAGCATCGCCACTTGCCGGGAATCCCAGTAGGACTTCCGGCTCTCGATTTTCTTGAGAACACTCACCGCCCGCTCCTGCTGTTCCGGCAGATCCGCTCCCCAAAAAATCACGATGAAGGGCCGGCCTCTGCTTTGGCCGAGGTCAAGGGCGGTGCCGCTCCGGTGTTCGGACAGGCGGGCGGTCGGCAACGTCGCGCCCGGTTCCACGTTACGAAAGGGAAAGGCGGCGGCCTGGCCGCACAGGCACAGGAGCATGGCCGCCGCGACGGCAAAAATGCGCGGAAGAGGTACGCAAGGGGCAACAGAAATCATCCGGATCGTGATCCGTAATTGCGGAAGGTTACCGGGACAGAGAGAACAGTCCGCAATCTTTCTTCTCTCCCCGGAAATCAATCAACTGCGGCAGACCGGAAAAAGATACACCTCTTTGCCCGCGATGTCGACCGGGTATTGCTTGCCGCTGCCGGGCGCCCGATCCCGGCCCCCAAATGCGGGCCGGGGCCGGGCGCGGCAAAGACCGCTTTCAGGCCGGTTCATCGTGACAGAGTCCGCAATCCTGCGAGATCGCCTTGCCCTTGTCGTTCAGATGCTCTTCGTCATGGCAGCGCCAGCAGCCGTATCCCTCATCAGCCAGCTGATGACCGAGATGGCTGGGGTAGGTTCCCCAGTCGATCTTCATCTCCGGCCAGACATTGGCGAGATAGGTCTCCAGCAGATAATCGCCGGCGGCCCTGATCTCCTTTTCGTATTTATTCAGCTGCCCGGCTCCCCGCTTACCCTGCCGGGCAAGGAGGGCATCGACCATGGTTTTCTGCGCCTCATCCCGACTGGCGTAGGCTCTTGTCAGGACCGCGAGACTGTCTTCCCGGATGCCCGGAATGCGCGGGTCGATCCGCTTGCTGAGCAGGCCGAAGTCGACCCTTTCCTCGGGCATGTCGTAGACATGGGTCGGCCGGTTATGGCAGTCGATGCAATCCATCACCCGCCAGTCTCCGCCCTCCCCCGCCGCGGCAAGGTCTTCCTTGACAAACTCCTCCTCGCTGCCGTCCGGTCGCCGGACCTTGACCCGGGCAATCTTGGTGCGCTTCTCGTCCATGGCCTGGTAGCGGACCTCGACGTTCTTGCTCACATGCCAGTGGATCCCCTCAAAGGCGTCGGTCTGGGGATTGCGGCCGCCGATATGCAGGGCGATTTCGGTCTTCTCCGCATCGTTCTGGTTGGCATTGCTGAAAGAGGTGAAGGTCTTCACCCGCTTGCCATGGAACTTCTCAGGCCAGTGGCACTGTTCGCAGGTATCACGGGCCGGGCGCAGATGGTGCACCGGCGCCGGAATCGGCCGGTTGAAGCTGCCGGTCATCACCGCCGCCACCTGCCGCAATCCGGAAATCTTCGCCTGCACGAACCATTCGGCCCCCGGTCCGATATGGCACTCGACGCATTTCACCCGCGCATGCGGCGAACGCTGGTAGGCGGTATATTCGGGCGCCATCACCTGATGGCAGACAACTCCGCAGAAATAGGGGGAATCGGTAAAATGGTACCCCTCGTAGCCCACCACGCCCAGGATGGCGAAATTGATTACGGTCAGGGCGATAAAGATAATGACATAACGGCGATGCCGGTGATCGCTCAGGTTGATCTTCAGATGCTCCATGGCAATGCCGTACTTGTGCCATTGCCGGCGACGCAGAAGGGCGGCAATGGGGATGATGGCAAGCCCGGTGATCATGCCGCCGGGCAGAATCATATAGGTGACGATGGCGGCATAGGGATTATCAACCAGACCCAGGGCATCGATGAGCATGCCGATCAGCATCAGGGTAATGCTGATCGTGGTGATGGCCACCCCCATCAATCCCAACGGTGTCCGCCACATGCCGCGGATGATGTGTTCCCAGGCGCTGCGCTGGTGCTCCGGCTCCTCGGTCTCCGCCGCCGGATTTTGCTTTGTTTCCTGATCAGACATGAATCACTCTCCTCCTTTCCTTTCCTGAGCTTCTCAATCACAACGGGAAAGAGACTCCCCTCTCCCTCCACAAACTTTCTCACCCTCCGCGGGGCAAATGGCGTTTTCCGGTTGCCGCCCTATTTTGCCCTTTGCGCATTTCGCGCCGCCCCCTGCAGCAGTCCGATAACGTCCGGCGCCGGCTCCGCCTCGGCCAGGATGACGTGACAGGCATCACAGGCCGCGGTGATCGTTTCACCGCTCGCGCTGGTATGACGGCCGTCGTGGCAGCGGAAACAGCCGGAATTATCCCGATGGCCGATGAAGTTGCGATAGGTCGACCAGTCGACCCGCATGGCCGGAAAAACATTTTCCCGATAGGCCTGAAAAACCCCGGCCGTGGCCTGGCGCAGCGCATCCTGCCTTGCCGCGAAGATCTTCGGATAATGCTCCTTGTACCACGCCCCCAGGTGATCGCCGATCCCGGCAAGGGCGGCCTCGTTGGATGCGTATTCCCGCCGGAGCGCCTCCAGGCCGGCCTTTTTGATATAGGGCAGCGTGGAGGGGATCAGGCCGACAAGCAACTTCTGATCAAGGGCCTCCTCCGGAGTGAGAAAAACATGGGTCGGCCGGTTATGGCAGTCGATGCAGTCCATCACCCGCGTCTCTTCCGGCCCCTGGCCGTCTGCGGCGGCCCCTGCCACGGAATACACGGTCTCGCTGCCATCCTCCCTGCGCAACCGCACCTGGCTAATCACCTCCCGATTCCGGTCCCCGGCGAGGTATGAAACCGTATTCCGCGGCGACACATGCCAATGGATGCCCTGGGCCTTGCGCCCGCGGTAGCCGCCGGAACCGACCTTCATCAAGAGGACGGTCTGCACGTGGGTATTGTTTTCGTCGGCGAGAAACCGGTCTTTGACATAGAGTTTGTCGCCGTGGAACTTGTCGGGACGGTGACATTCCTCGCAGATCTCGCGGCCTGGCCGGAGATTGCTGATCGGCGCGGTTATCGGCCGGCTGTAGGTGTTGAAGGCGACCGCGACTATCTGTTTGATGCCGGAGAGCTTGGCGCGGGCCGACCACGGCTTTCCGGTGCCGAGATGACATTGGGCGCAGGAGACCTGCGAGTGGGGAGAATTGCGAAAGGCGGTGTACTGGGGTTCCATGACCGTATGGCAGAACAGGCCGCAGAATGCCACCGAGTTGGTGTAGCGGATGCTGCTGTAGGAAATGAGGCCGACCAGAAAAAGGACGGCGCAGGCAAGGCCGACGGCCAGGAAAAGCAGGCTTCTGACCCGGCTGAACCGTCCCGGCAGGGTGAACTGCTCCCTGAGGTATTCATAGGTGAACAGGCCGATGTCTTCGCCGTCCCGCCGCAGCAGCAGGCCGACCGCCACCAGCAGCAGGCCGATGACGAAGAGCGGGGCCAGGACAACATAGTTGATGAAGCCGAAATAGGGATTCCTGGCCACTCCGGTCACGTCGAGAAGGGTCAGCACCACCAGAACGGGCAAGGTGACTCCGCAGACGACGACGCCTGTCACCGCAAGGCGGCTCTGCGCTATCCTCTTGGCCAAATTTTTCAAAAAATCTCGGAGTTCCGCCATATGCCGGGCCATTTGATTGGAAGGATTCCGCAACGCTGCCGTTGCCAGGATTTCGCCCACTCTTTATCGTAAACTACCCCGAACCCGCCACTTGATCAATATAAAAATATAACAATTACAAATAGATACATATAATTTCAAGATGTCAGCATTCGCGTCACGAATGACTGGCAGGATTGTGGGGCATGCAAAATTAGCGGGATCATGACAATCGCGACTGTCATGATGAGCAGGCGCAAACATCCAGGGCTGCCGACGCAGGGGGGGGCGGCATGGCAGGAGGGAAGCCGGAGGGGAGAGAGGGAGAAAGTCCGATACAGGTGGTGCCGAGGCTTCAGTTCTCGGGGGGCAGGCAGTGCGCGCGCTCGGCCCCGCCCGCTTGGACGGCGACCTTGGCCAGCTGTTTTTGGCGGGAACAACGAAGGATTATCTCCATTTCCTCGCGGTCCAGGGTTTCCGTCAGCAGCAACGCCTCGGCCAGATCGCGCAACGCCGCTTCCTCGCGCCGAAGGACGGCCGCCGCTTCGGCATAACAGCCCGCCACCAGTTTCTTGACCTCAAGATCGATGAGGCTCGCCGTTTCTTCGCTGTAGACGACGATGCCGGGCTGGGCGCCGAGAAAACCCTCCTCTCCCCTGGCATAGGCCAGAGGCCCCACCACCTCGCTCATACCCCAGCGGCAGACCATGTTGGTGGCGATTTCCGAGGCCCGCAGCAGATCCTCTTCAGCCCCGGTGGTCTGCTGGCCGAGGGCGATCTCCTCGGCGGCGCGGCCGCCCATGAGAATGGTGAGCCGACAAAGAAGATACTCCCTGGCATAAGCGTGCCGGTCATTGAGCGGCATCTGCTGGGTATGGCCCATTGCCCTGCCCCGGGGAATGATGGATATCTTGAGAAGGGGATCCGCGTTGGGCAGAATCCTGGCAAGGATGGCGTGGCCGGCCTCGTGATAGGCCATACTCAAGCGGTCGGCCTCGCTGATCACCAGGCCCTTGCGCTCGGCCCCCATGAGGATGCGATCCTTGGCCGCCTCGAAGTCGCTGGTCTCGATATGCTCCTTGTCCAGCCGGGCGGCGGTCAGGGCTGCCTCATTGACCAGATTGGCCAGCTGGGCGCCGGTGAACCCGGGGGTGGTGCGGGCGATCTCTTCAAGATTGACATCGCCGGCCAGGGTCACCTTCCGGGTGTGGACTTCGAGGATCCTGGTCCGGCCCTTGACGTCCGGCGGCAACAGGGTGACCCGGCGGTCAAAGCGCCCGGGCCTGAGCAGCGCCGCGTCGAGAATGTCCGGCCGGTTGGTGGCGGCAATGACGATAATGTTGTCCTCCTGACCAAAGCCGTCCATTTCGACCAGAAGGGCATTCAGGGTCTGGGCCCGCTCCTCAAGGCCCCCCACGGCGCCGGCGCCGCCGCGATGGCCGCCCACCGCGTCGATTTCATCGATGAAGATGATACAGGGCGTTTTCTTCTTCGCCTCCTTGAACAGGTCCCGCACCCGGGAAGCGCCGACGCCGACAAACATCTCGACAAAATCGGAGCCGCTGATGCTGAAAAAGGGAACGCCCGCCTCACCGGCGATGGCCCGGGCGAGCAGGGTCTTGCCGGTGCCAGGAGGGCCGGCCAGCAGCACGCCCTTGGGAATCGTCGCTCCCAGCTTGCTGTATTTTTTAGGCCGCTGAAGAAAATCGACGATCTCGAGCAGCTCCTCCTTCACCTCGGGAATGCCGGCCACATCCCGGAAGGTGACCTGCCTGTCGCCGCCGGCAAAGACAATGGCCTTTTTTCTGGCGAAATCAGACTCCTCCTCGGCTGCCACGTTCATTTTCTGATGGAGAAGCCAGAGAATCGCGATGAAGATCAGGGGCAGGGTGATGGTGAGAACATTGATCACCAGGGGGGAACGGTCCGGTTCGACGGTCACCTGAATATGCTTTTCGAGCATATGCGGCAGGAGAGCGCCCACATCGGGGGCAAAGGCGGCGGAACGGCGGCCGGCACTGTCGGTGATGGCGATTTCACTGCCGCGGATGTGAACGGCGGCAACATCGCCGCTGTCCAGGGAGGCGAGAAAACTGTTGTAACTGATGATCGGCAATCTGTTTTCAAGCCACCAGAAAAAGGAGCCCAGGCAGCCGAGGAACAGGACAAGTACACATACATACAACAGCCCGCGAGGCGCACCGCGCATCAGATCCTCCCCGAAACCATGCCTGAAGACGGAGTAAACCGTTCATTGTTCATTGCCAATTCCCTGGCAATACCGCCGTATGCAAAGGGACCTGATAAACCATACATGAAAAAGGCCCGGGCGCGCAAGTAAAGGCGCGAACCCGAGCCGCGATCCCGAAGGAACAATTGGCTTTCCGCCACATCGGCACGGAAACGAACAAGACCGGACAAAGGGCAAGTTGCCACAACACCATGGCGAAGTGGCCCGCATACCACCTCGCCATGGCAGATCGTTCGGCATTTTTTTCCGGCGCCTGCCCTCGCCCGGGGCGATTCGACAATCCCGGCTGGAGCGCTGCCGATTACAACATGCCCACCGCCTGGAACCAACCCTGGACCAGGGCGAGCGGCCCATTGCTGACCATGGCGCTGACCAGACAGGCAACGGACCACAAGCCGATCACCGCCGAGGCCACTCCCACGGTGCCCAGGAAATTCCTGGCGACCTGGGTATCAACCGCGCTGTGCGCCTTTGCCTGGGTACGGGTCTTTGTTTTCACCATGCTGGAAAGTTTCATGATCTTCCTCCCTGATTTTTTTTTACGGTATTCACGACGCTCTTTCAGCCAAACCATTTACCTTAAAAATATGGCTGTCCGCCGCAAAAGTCAATATTATTTTTTAATAATTTCAAATAGTTACATGCAAACCAAGACTGTCAGCATTACCTGCCGCCGACATTGTCCGCATTGCGGAACCGCGAAGAAACCGGAATGCTGCCAACCCAGACTGTCAGCGGCAACCGTTCCCGCCGAAACCGGCGTCTGCCTTGTTTTGGAGTGAAAAGGCAAATGGGAGAGACGACTGAAAGAGGACAACGGACAGGACTTCACGAAACGAGAAGACACGGGGCGCGGACATGACCACCCTGGCGGGAATGTTCCGGAATCCCTTTCACTAGCCCCGCTTCAGATTCTCCACCGGCACGGTGCGGCCGGCCTTAATGGCCGGGAAGATCCCGGCCAGCATGGTCAGGGAAAAAACCGCCGCCCCGATGGCAAGCGCGCTCTGCCAATAGAGCTTGAACTTCATCACCGGGTCAACCAGCACCCCGCCGGCGCTGTAATCCTCACCGATCTGGGCGCTGAAATCGATGCCCACCCGGGTCATGTAGGCGAACCAGGGCAGGGTGATCACCATGCCCAGAAACAGGCCGACCAGTCCGATCCAGCAGGACTCCAGGAGAACGAGACGGACGATCCCGCCCGGACTCATGCCGATGGCCAGCATGATCCCGAAATCACGGCGCCGTTCCATGACGCTCATCAGCAGGGTGTTCATGATGCCGGCGGCAATGACCAGGCCGACGAGAAGCTGCAGCAGGTAGTTGAACAAGCGGTCCACGGTGATGAGACCGGCCAGGTCCGCCTGGGTCTCCTGCCAGGTGCGTACGGCCAGATCGGGCATGCCGGCAAAAACCCCGGCCAGTTTGGCCTGCACTCCGGCGGCGCGGCGGTGATCGGCGAGAAAAATCGCCACCAGGGAGGCGGCCGCCGGTTCATAGGCGAGGACGTTTCGCACCAGGGCAAGGGGCAGGAGCACCAGGCTGCCGTCCACCGCTTCGTCGCCGGTGGTAAAGATGCCGCGCACCCGGCTGATCTCGCTGACCAATTCGCCGTTCTTGTCGGTCAGGGTAAAGATCAGTTTCTTGCCCAGACGCAGGTTGAGCTTTTCCGCCATCTTGCTGCCCACCAGTACCCCGTGGGCGTCGCTGGCGCTGAAACAGGCGCCGGCGACGATGTTGCGGAGGAAAATATTTTCGGCCGGCCCCTCCTCTCCCGGGTCGATGGCGATGAAGGTGCCGCCCTGGCTCTTCGCGCCGCTGGCAAACATGGCCTGTCCCATGATCCGGATGCGGGCGGCGGTAACCTCCGGGATTTGCAGGGCTGCCTGCCGCACGGCACGGGCATCGACAAGCCGCCTGTCCAGGGTGGGGGTCTCGTTGTAGCCAGGATGCTGCACGGTAATATGGCCCAGGCCCATACGGGCGCTGGTGTTGATCATGGAGCTGTAGGAATAATCGGCGGAAGCGGTGAAGGTCACGGCGAGCAGCACGCCGAAGGCCACGGAAAAGGCGGTGATCAGGGTGCGGCGCCTGTTGCGCATCAGGGTCCGCCATGCCATTTTGCCCATCTGCACGATTCCCCTCCCCTAGCGATGGTAAATGGCGGCAAGGGGCCTGAGGAGCGCCGCCTTGCCGGCCGGATAGAGAATGGCCAGACCCGCGATCAGATAGAGGAAGAGCACGGGCAACAGCACGCTGTCGGCAGTGACCACGCAGTACCATTTGGCGTCAAAGGCGATGCCGGCAATGGTGGAGGAGGCCTCGACAAAGCTCGAAAAATCGATGGGATGGGTGCTGAAGTAGAGGGAAAAAGGCAGGCCAGCCGCCAGGGCCAGCAGCACGGCAACCGTGACCTGAATGGCGCTTTCCGCCACGATCAGGGCAAAGAGGCCCCAGGGGGAAAAACCCAGGGCCTTCATCACCCCGAACTCGGGGATGCGCTCAAAAACGTTCATCATCTGGGCATTCAGGGTGAGGATGCCCACGGCCACGTAAGTGATGAGGAGCATGATCACCAGGGAGATATCGCTCATGGCGAAAAGCCGGGCCAGCACCGGTTGCAGCTCCTTCCAGTTCCTCACCTCATAATCGGGCAGCAGCCGGGCCAGCCGGGCGGTGGCCGCCTCCAGATCCTCGCCGGGATCGAGCCGCTTCACCACCAGCTGGTGCGCCCCGGCCGGCACCAGCATCAGGCTGCGAAAGGCCTCGGCGGTGAGAAAAAAGCCGCCGCGGTCCACCCCCTCGCCCACCGACTTCAGGATGCCGCGCACAAAAAAAAGCTCGTTGGCCGTGGAGCCGTCCGCCGCCTGGGCGACCAGCACCATCTCGTCCCCCACCCCCACCCCGAGGATCCTGGCCAATTTTTTGCCGATGACCACCCCGTCCTGTTCGTGCCGGTCCAGCCATTGCCCCTGCCAGACATGCCGGGGAAGCGAGGTAAGCCGCGGCTCCAGGTCAAGGTCAACCCCGCGCAGCTGCACGCCGCTCGATGCATTGCCCGCCGCGGCCAGCCCGCCCCCGTAAAGGCGGGGAGCCGCGCTGAAGCCGGCCTCGGCAAGAGCGGCAAGAATCGCCTCGACATTCTCGACGCGACCGTAAAGATCAGGATCGTTGCGATAGCCGCGCGCATGGATCTGCAGCTCGCCCAGGTCCATGCCCACCGCGTTCCGTTCCATGGCGGCCAGCCAGCCGGCCAGGAGGCTGGCGTAGAAGATCATGATGGCGCCGGCAAAGGCCATGGCCCCGATGGTGATCCAGGTCCGGGCGGGCGCCCGGTTGCAATTCTTGAGGGCAAAGGAAAGGATATTCACGTTTTCCCCCGGAAAAGACCATCCCCCCTTTCCCTAACGCCGCCGCAGTTCCAGCAGGGAGAAGAAGGAGTCGGGCAGGGCAAGATCAAAACGGAGCGACTCATAAACAAGCTCGGTGAACTCGCCGGGCTTGTCGGCGGGCACCACCCTGAGCACGGCGGGCAGGCGGCGGCCGCCCATCTCCTTTATATCATGGAAGACAATGGTTCTGGCCAGGATATTATCGTCATCAAAGTAGGAGGCGATGATCGGCAGGTGCTCGCCCGCGGTCACCGCCATGACGATCCTGCCCCAGACCACGGCGGCGTCCGGGTGGGGAGCAAGGGTGAACTCGATGATCTCCCGGCCGGCGCGCTCGCCCCGGAAGGTGATCGCCGGCGTATAATCGTCGGACAGCCGAGACTCCTTCACCAGATCATCGTTGGTGAAATGGCTGCCCATCCAGGAGCCCATCATCATGCTGGAGGTGAGGCGGATGGTGCGGTCGGTCTTGGGCAGATAGGTGTACATGGTGTTGCCGCTCTTGAGGCTGGCCGTGTCCTTTTCCTTGAGGGGCGAGATGATGCGGACCAGGGATTTGTCCTTGCCCTTGGACCAGGTTTCCATGACCAGGGTGCGCGTATAGTTGGCGGTCCGCACCTGCATCCGCACCAGCCCCTTGGAGGCGGTGGCCCGCCAGAGATCGTCGATCTCGCGGAGGATGGCCCGGGCCTCGGCGTCAGCGGTTGGCCCCGCCGCCGCCGGGCCTATCAGACAAACGAGCAGGAGCAGACCGGAAAAGAGGCGCACCGCCATACGCAGCAGGCTCACAGCAGCTTCCCCTGGTAGTTGAAGGTGGATTGCCTCCTGCCGCGCATGGCCCCGCTCAGTTGCTTGAAGATTGCGACCAGCTCTTCGTTGCGGGGCTTGAGATTGGAGAGATCGAGCACCGCGAAGGCCACTCCCCGGCCGGCAAGCTCGCCGGTCTGGGGCAGAAGGGAAAAGGGCTGCTCAGCCACGGCGATGGTCTGGCCCCAGCGCTGCTTGAGGATGAGCCCTTCGCCCTTGGGGCTCAGGAGCGGCGTCTCATACTTGAAAAAACTCGGCGCCAGGCGGGCGGTGAAGAGCGGCGGCCTGGCGTAGACGGTCATCCCCACCGGGATGGCGGTTTTGTGGCCGAAAAAACTGAAGAGGTTGTCGCGGTCGGTTTCGATGGCCAGCTGGCAGCCGGAAACTCCCAGGTTGGCAAGGGCCTGCGCGCTGAAACCGTTCAAGACATTGACGGTATAATCGGCAAAAAGCAGCGGCTGGCCGGCGGCGGCCTGCCCTCCCCGTCCGCCCTTGCCCCGCGGAAGATGGCCCTTCTCATTCGGCCCGGCAGAAACCGGCTTGGCAAAGAAAAGCCTCTGGCCGACATGGGCGATCTGCCAGGTGTTGTAGCCACTCCTGCGCAGGCGGTCGATGGCCTCTTCGTAAAAGGGCAGATCCGCCTCCAGAATCACCGGCGGCAATGCCCAGACCAGGCGGCGCTGATAAGGAATGAGCCGCTTCTGGTTGCGTTGCAGCTGCGCCATGGTTTCCCGGCAGAGGGTGATGATCAGCCGGGAGGGCGTTGCTGGAAATTGCAGTTTCAACAGCTCCAGGTCATCGATCCTGAGCCACCACTCCAGGGGGAACTGCGGCGCAGGCCCGCCGCCCCGCCGGCCCTGGCCACGCTCCTTACCCGCGCGCTCATCCCTGACCTTGGCCCTCACCGGGTTTTTCAGCGGGGTCTGCAGATTGTGCATCACCTGGCTGATCCGGCGCGGATCAACCAGAGCCGCCATCTTTTTCACAAAGCGACCCGGCTGGATCTCCTTGCTGCTCTGCTGGCGGCGTTCCCCCACATCCACCTTGAAGAGGCTGTCCCCTTTCTCGGTGCCCGGCGGCAGCTCAAGCTGCACATGGCTTCCGGCCACCGCCTTTTCCACCTGCTGCCTGCCCTGCCAGATCGTCTTCAGGGTAAAGGCCTGACGCTCGCCGGAGGTCTCCTGGTGCAGGCGCAACCGGTCGCCAGTGCGGATGGTTTCCTTGAGGCCGAGATGAGCGCGGCCGCCGACCACCTTGTCGATCTTACCCAGAAACAGGCCGATGTTGCCCGAGTGCTGCGGTACGATGAGATCCTCCGGCTGCGCCTTGAGAAAATAGCCGCAGGATGCCTTGCGGCCCATGGCCTGCTCGAGAAGATCCCCTGCCTCGGCAAGAGCGGCCGAATCCTCGGGCGCATCCAGGGCCAGCCGGTAGGCCTTCACCACCGAGGCCACGTACTGGGCGCTGCGCATCCGGCCCTCGATCTTGAGCGAGGTGACCCCGGCCTGCCGGAGTCGCGACAAGAGCGGCAGGCCGGAGAGGTCATTCATGGAAAAGAGATAACCGGCGGAAGCCCCAGGCCCCTTACCCTTGCCGGCCCAGGTATAGCGCCGGCGGCAGGGTTGTACGCAGCGGCCGCGCAGGCCGCTCTTGCCGCCCAGATAACTGCTGAACAGACACAGGCCGGAATAGGCAAAACAGAGGGCGCCATGCACGAAAACCTCGATCTCCACCGGGCATTGGCGGTGAATGCGGCTGATCTCCTCGATGGTCATCTCCCTGGCCAGCACCACCCGACGAAAGCCCATTTCGCTGAACTGCCTCACATTCATGGAGTTGTGCGCTCCCATCAGCGTACTGGCATGGAGGCGCAACCTGGGAAAGAACCTGCGGGCCAGGTGATAGATGCCGAGATCCTGGACGATGAGGGCGTCGGCGTCAAGCGCCTCAAGGGCGGCCAGGATCTCCACGGCCTTGGGAATCTCATCCTCCTTCATCAGGCTGTTCATGGCCAGATAGACCCTAACCCGGTTTTTGTGGGCATGGTCGAGCATGGCCGCCACTTCGGCCAGGGAAAAATGCTTGGCCAGGGCCCGGGCATTGAAAGCGGGGGCGCCGATGTAGACGGCATCGGCGCCGGCCGCCACCGCGGCCTCAAAGGCCTCGATGGTGCCGGCAGGGGCCAGAAGTTCCATTATTTGCGACGGAAGAGTTTGCATGCCCCTTTATACCGCTTTTCAGCCCCTCTTTCACGGGCTCTTTCGATTCATGGGGAAAATAAAACCCTAACACATTTTTCTCTTGACCTGACATTTTAATTCCCTTACCCTGGCAAAACGATAAAGGCAAACCCGGAGCGATCCGGGGACGCAAAGCCACGGGCCACACGCTGGTAGCCGGGTTGCCGAACGGGGGAGGAATAAAAATTGTAAGCCCGTCTTCGGCCTGAAGACGGGCTTTTTTTATCCTTGGAGGAGGGATAATGAAACGCAAACTGATCTCGTTTGCCCTCATGCTGCTCTGCATGAAAGGGCTCGCAAGCACTGCAAGTGCCGCCACTGGAACCGTCACTTTGACGTCCCACCAAAACGGATCCTTGCTCTACCTGCCAAAGTACATAAGGGTTTCCGGCACCTTTATCCTGACCGAAGACTTAACTCCCAGCGGTTATTGGCGGCTGGACAACTACTGCCAGGGGGGGACCGGCAACTACCGGGGCGACGCTTTTACCAGAAGTTCTTATATGAACACAACCCAGGCGGGCGGGGATTATGCCAAGCTTTACTGGTCCGTTGACGACGGCACCAGGCGCCAAATCGGCAGAGTTTACATCTCCGCCTATGGGCCTTCGGATCTCGGCAAGGAACAGAATTTCAGCTTCCTCCTTGATCCAAAGGCCTATGAGCTTGGTGCGCCGCATGTGTTGAAGATTTACCTGCAGGATATCTTTGGCTACAAGTGCGTTAACAACTCGGGGTATGGCATGAATCAGGGGTATGGAGAGACCATTGCCGAGCAGACCCTGACCTTTGTTTATGGTGAGCCCCCCCCGGCAGTGGGCGTGTAAAGAATTTTGTGTAAATGTTTTTTGTGATCAAAATTCCGGCAGCCTGTCTTCAAACATGATGCTGAATTGATTCAGCGCCGATTTCCAGTTTTTGATCGGCATCGTCCATCGTTTCGAAATATTCGTCAGCGCCAGATAGAGCAGCTTGAACATCGACTCGTCATTCGGAAAAGAGCCCCGGTTCTTAGTGACCTTGCGCAGGGACATGTTCAACGATTCGATGGTGTTGGTCGTATAGATCACCCTGCGGATCTCCGGAGGATAGGCAAAATACGGGATGATTCGCTGCCAGTTGTTCTGCCAGGACTGACTTATCCGAGGATGGGTAGCATCCCATTTTTCCCCGAAGCTGATCAGGTTTGCCTCGGCCTGTTCTACGGTCGGGGCGCTGTAAATCTCCTTCAGGTCGTCCGCCATTTCCTTGCGCTGTTTCCAGGAAACGAAATTCAGGCTGTGCCGCACCAGGTGCACGATGCATAACTGGACCTGGGCGGCGGGGTACGCCGCTTCGATGGCCTCCGGAAAACCCTTGAGCCCATCGACACAGGCGATCAGGATATCCTTCACGCCCCGATTTTTCAGCTCGGTCAGGATGGCCAACCAGAACTTGGCGCCCTCGGTCTCGGCGGCCCACATGCCGAGAACCTCCTTCACCCCAGTCATCGTCACGGCAATCGCCAGGTAGACGGCCTTCTTGATGATCTGGCCGTTGTGCTTGACCCTGATCCGCACCGCATCCAGATAGACGATGGGGTAAACATCTTCCAATGGCCGGTTCTGCCAGAGCCGGACCTCTTCCGTGACGGCGTCGGTCACTTGGGAGATCAGGGTCGGTGAAATCTCAACGCCGTAAATCTCCTCCAGATGGCTCTGGATATCACGGGTGGTCATCCCACGGGCATACATGGAGATGATCTTGTCATCAAACCCCTTGAAGCGGGTCTCTCCCTTGGGAACGATGATCGGCTCGAAGGAGCCGTTCCGGTCACGGGGAACCGCGACGTCAATCTCGCCAAAATCTCCCTTGAGCTTTTTCTTGTAGCTGCCGTTTCTGGAGTTGCCGCTGTTTTTCCCAGCCGGAGCGTTCCGGGGATAGCCGAGGTGATCGGTTATCTCGGCCTGCATGGCCCGCTCCAGCAGGGCCTTGGTCAGTTGTTTCAGTATGCCGTTCTCGCCGATCAGGTCTTCCGGCTTTTTGTAATCCGCAATCAATTGGTCAAGCAATTCTTTGGAAATGGCCATATCTCTCTCCTTGGTTGGGGGCGAACTTTTCTACCCCCGGAATGGCCATTTACACAATCCTTTTTACACCCTCGGACAAGAACAACAATACTATTTCACTCGTCTACAACGCCGGCAAGCTCGCCATGCTCACCGGCCCCAACGGCGAGGAGCTTGCCTTTGCCACGGACTCGGCAGGCCGCATCACCGCCTTGAACACGGCCGGCAAAACCACCAGCCTCGCCTACGACAGCAACAACAACCTCACCTCCATCAGCGATGCCGCAGGCCAGACCACCACCTACAGCTACGACAGCACCCATAACCGCATCGCCAAGACCAACCCGGCAGGCGAGACCAGCAGCTATACCTATGACGACAAGGATCGGATCGTCGCCACCGTCAACAGCGCGGGCGAAACCCGAGGCATCAAGTATGTGAGCGCCACGGTCACCAGATTTATCGACCCGGCCGGCAATGCCACCGAGTACACCATCGACGACAAGCAGAACATCACCCAGAAAAAGGACGCGGCCGGCAACATCACCAGCAACACCTGGGACGATGCCGGCAACAAAACCTCTATGACCGACGCCTCGGGCACGGTGAGCATGACCTACGACAGCAATGGCAACATGCTCTCCCGCACCGACCAGATGGGCCAGATCAGCAGCTATACCTACAACCAGCAGGGCCAGGTCACCAGCCTCACCAACCCTGAGGGGCTTGTCACCACCTTTGCCTACGATGCAAACGGCAACCTCATTGCCATGACCGACGCCCTGGGCAACACCACCGGCTATACCTACGACGGCCAGGGCCATATCGTCACCATCACCGACGCCTTGGGCAGGGTGACCAGCCTCGGCTACGACAGCCAGGGCAATATCGCCTCCTTCACCGACCCGGCAGGCACTGTCACCACCTTTGTCCATGATGCCGACGGCAATATGATCGCCATGACCGATGCCTTAGGCAACACCACCACCTTCAGCTATGATGCCTTGAACCGCATGCTCGCCATGACCGATCCCAAGGGCCAGACCACGAGCTTCCAGTACGATGCCCTGGGCAACCGGGTGGCAGTGACCGACGCCAACGGCAACCAGACCCGCTACCAGTACGACCACAACCAGAGGGTCACCAGCATCATCGATGCCCTGAGCCAGGTAACCGGCATCGCCTACCTGGCCGGCAGCAAGACCCTGCCGCAATCCCTCACCGACGCCAAGGGCCAGGTCACCAGCTTCAGCTACGACAGCCTGGGCCGCCTTGCTCAGGAGACCGATCCCCTGGGCCGGAAGACCACCTATCAGTACGATGCCAAGGGCAACCTGATCGCCCGCACCGACAGCAAGGGCAACACCATCACCTACAGCTACGACGCCCTGGGCAGGCTTACGCAAAAGCTCTTTCCGGACGGCGGCAGCGAGGCCTTCACTTATGATGCTTCAGGCCGCCTCACCTATGCCGCCAACGAACATATCGGCTATGCCATGACCTACGATGCCCTGGGCAGGCTCATCACCATCACCGACTCCAACAAGCGCACCATCACCTACGAGTACGACAAGCTCGGCAACCGCACCAAGATGATCATGCCCGACGGCGAGAAGGTTGCCTACACCTACGACAACGTGGGTCGCCTGGCCAAGATCGATTCTTTTCTGGACGCTTTCGCCTTCAGCTACGACAGCCTGGGACGCCGCACCGGCCTTGACTTCCCCAACGGTGTAACCACCGGCTACAGCTACGATCCCGTAGGCCTGCTCACCGAGATCATCACCAAAGGCGGCCGCCACGGCGAGGTGCTGGGCTCCTTCAGCTACAGCCACGATGCGGTGGGCAACCGCCTGAGCAAGACCATGACGGGCGGCCAAGGCTTTGGCTTCGGTCATCACGACCATCGTAATGATGCAGAGCGCTTTGACTACACATACGATGCCGTCTACCAGCTCATCGAGGCGCAGGCTGTAAGGGAAGGCAGGCATCATGAAAGGGAGATCCGCCATCAATCAGAGGACTATACCTACGATGCGGTGGGCAACCGGGTAACCGGCCCGCTCTGGAACGACATGTACACCCACAACGCGGCCAACCAGCTGCTTACAAGCAAACGCTACCTTTACAGCTACGATGCCAACGGCAACCTGATCGCCAAGGAGAAGGATCATGGCCGGGAGCGGGACAGCTGGACCTACGAGTACGACTACGAGAACCGGCTGGTCAAGGCAATCCGGGCGGAGCGGGACGGGATCAAGACCGTCTCCTTCAAGTACGATCCCTTTGGCCGCAGGATCGAGAAAAAGGTGGAGGAGGTCGAGGACGGCCGGCTTGAGAGCAAGACCTACGCCTATGTCTACGACAACGAGGACATCATCCTGGAGATCAAAAGCGGCGGCAAGGATGAGGATGGCGATAACGACGGCGGCCGCAAGGGCGGCTGGCTGAAGCACTGGCAAAAACGGGTTGCAAAGCCCGCGATCAGCCGCTTTGTGCACGGCCCGGGCATTGACGAGCCCCTGGCCATGGAACAGAAGGGCAGGACCTTTTTCTACCATGCCGACGGCCTGGGCAGCATCGTAAGCCTTACCGATGCCAAGGGCCATGTGGTACAATCCTACCAATACGACTCCTTCGGCAACATGCAGCACCACGGCGGCGAGGTGAAGCAGCCCTATGCCTACACCGCCAGGGAGTGGGATCAGGAGACCGGGTTGTACTTCTACCGGGCTAGGTATTATGATCCCCAGGTGGGGAGGTTTATCTCCAAGGATCCCATTGGGTTTAATGGGGGGATAAATGTTTATGCGTATGTTAAAAATAATCCTACAAATTACGTTGATCCATTGGGTTTGATTTCCTCTGAAGAAGAATTTTTTATGGAATTAGATAAAACTTTTGCCCCTGTGATAGAGGGGATGAACGATGCATTTGATCAAGCCATAGAAGGCATATCTGCCATTCTTCCTTATGCTGTTGGTCTTGGCACGACAGCTTGTACAGGCAATCCTACGTTAGGGACTACAGCAACGTGGATAACGGAAAATGCATTATCTTTCGCCGAAGATGGCACAATATCACCAGACTTCATATTTGGAACAACTGACAATCCAGGAATTGCGAATGCCCCTACTCACAAATTCGACTTTAAAAACAAATGAACATAAAAGATATAGCAATTGTCACATTATTGATAATAATAATCCCAATTATTCCTTCTCTTTTATACACAAAGCTTAGAAAAAAATTGGGAAACACCTACTTTATACTGTTAATGCTATTACTAACTGGACTATTTATATATATAGTTCAGTATATTTCAAAATAAACAACTACTCCAATAGGGAAAAAATAAATGAAAAAGTGGACAGATCTATTTTCTGTCTGTACAGAGATAGTATTCACCTGACACTGCCGCCCTTGGCTGGGTGATGGATTACGCAGCTTTTTTTGTTTCCAGTTTTTTCTGTTTTTCGTTCTTTGGCAACTCGTCAGTAAAAGCCTGGCACGGGGTGCGGCCGTTCATGTTGCGGCCCTGGTGCGTACGTTCCGTATTGTAGATTTTGAGGTAAGCATCGGTAGCCAAAAAACTGGGGAGATGGGGTCAAATCTTTATCCTTGACACTACTCCTCCCCTCCTCTAGCATCTTGGTATGGCACGACCTCTTCGCATCGAATATCCAGGCGCGCTTTATCACGTTACCAACCGGGGCAATGAGCGCAAACCCATCTTCAAGGACGACACGGACCGGCAGGAGTTCTTAGAACTCCTCGCCCGCTCCCTGGCCATATACTCGGTCAAGCTCTACAGCTTTGTCCTGATGAGCAACCATTTTCATCTGCTGGTGGAGACCCCCTTGGGGAATCTCAGCCAGTTCATGCGCCACTTCAACATCAGCTACACCTCGGCCTTCAATCGACGCCACCGCCGGTCCGGCCATCTCTACCAGGGAAGATACAAGAGCTTTCTGGTGGATGGGGATGCGTACCTCTCCATGGTATCCCGCTATATCCATCTGAACCCGGTTAAGATCGGCAGCAACACGAATAAGCCGCTCGCCGAGCAGCTCGATATCCTTTGGGCCTACAAATGGAGCAGCCTGCCGGGATTTGTCTCTCTAAACAAACGATGGCCGTTCGTGGATTACCCGGTGATCCTCGCGGAGTTCGGCGGCGACACCGCCACCGGGCGAACGAAATACAAAAAGCAGATTGCCGCAGATCTGGCGGAAGGCCTGCCGGTGAAGGAACGGATCGTCGGGCAGAGCCTCTTGGGCAGCGATGATTTTGTGCAACGGATCAAAAACACATATCTTGATGCGGCAACGGCCCGGGAGCAACCAGCTCTTGCCAAAGTGCGAAAATATCTGGCCCAGGACGTTATCCTGGATGGGATCTGCAAGGTGACGGAAAAAAACAGGAAAGAGATATTGCATACCACAGGGCCGTTGCGCCAGATGGCCATGGATCTGCTCTACCGGTTGGGCGGGATGAAGAATCCTGAGATCGGGAGGCTGATGAGGGTGGATTACAGCACCGTCAGCCAGGGAAGAAAGCGATTTTGGCAACGGCTTGATAGGGATAAGCAGCTGCAAACCATATACGGCAAAGTGGAAGCGCTACTGTCAAGGATAAAGATTTGACCCCCAACCACCTTCGGCAACATGCAGCACCACGGCAACGAGGTGAAGCAGCCCTATGCCTATACCGCCAGGGAGTGGGATCAGGAGACCGGGTTATATTTTTACCGGGCAAGGTATTATGATCCGCAGGTCGGGAGGTTTATAAGCAAGGATCCGATTGGGTTTGAGGGAGGGGTTAATGCTTATGCGTATGTCAAAGGAAACCCGGTTAATGCGGTTGATCCCAGAGGACTCAAAGATACAGTAACGGAGTATTGGGAAAAAACATGTGGCAAGTTGCCGTCAGCTAGGGACCGTTGTGAATGCAGATGTCAAATCGCCACAGATTTTAATGGTTGTCTTGAGAGGTGTACGGATTGCTTCTCCTCAAGCAAACTCTCTTCTAAAGATTTATGCATGTGTCAGTGTAAGGCATTAGGAGGAAATGAAAACTGTGAATGTGTTTGTGGTGGCAAGTAAAATTAGATACATTGTGATGAAGAACAGTTACGTCATTCTTTTTCTTTTGGTTATCACGAGTTGTTCAACAATACTCCATGATGATAGACTGGTAGGGATATTTGTATCAGACAAACAGGAAACTTTAACATACCTCAAGAAAACAGGAAATTATACACAAGAACACCTAGATCGCATCAGTCAGTTACTGGGAAAGATGAAAATCACCTACCATAACAATAATATTGCAATTATTGAAATGGATGGAGAGAATAGAAAAGAAAAATTTATAGTTGTCGAGGTATTACCAGATCATACAACTGTAGAGTTTAACCAATCAAATCAATACAAAATATTATTTGAAGACGATGGATATTGGATAATAGGTGGTATTATGCCGCCTCCATATATGGAAAAATTCAAAAAGATTGAGTGAAACCCAGTCATCGTCACGGCAATCGCCAGGTAGACGGCCTTCTTGATGATCTGGCCGTTGTGCTTGACCCTGATCCGCACCGCATCCAGATAGACGATGGGGTAAACATCTTCCAATGGCCGGTTCTGCCAGAGCCGGACCTCTTCCGTGACGGCGTCGGTCACTTGGGAGATCAGGGTCGGTGAAATCTCAACGCCGTAAATCTCCTCCAGATGGCTCTGGATATCACGGGTGGTCATCCCACGGGCATACATGGAGATGATCTTGTCATCAAACCCCTTGAAGCGGGTCTCTCCCTTGGGAACGATGATCGGCTCGAAGGAGCCGTTCCGGTCACGGGGAACCGCGACGTCAATCTCGCCAAAATCTCCCTTGAGCTTTTTCTTGTAGCTGCCGTTTCTGGAGTTGCCGCTGTTTTTCCCAGCCGGAGCGTTCCGGGGATAGCCGAGGTGATCGGTTATCTCGGCCTGCATGGCCCGCTCCAGCAGGGCCTTGGTCAGTTGTTTCAGTATGCCGTTCTCGCCGATCAGGTCTTCCGGCTTTTTGTAATCCGCAATCAATTGGTCAAGCAATTCTTTGGAAATGGCCATATCTCTCTCCTTGGTTGGGGGCGAACTTTTCTACCCCCGGAATGGCCATTTACACAATCCTTTTTACACCCTCCTGATTTGCATTGTGTGCTCCTTGATGCTACGCTGCCGAGGGTTACCCCTCCCCCAGTATTTCCATCAATTCAAGCATACGAGGGTTGCTTTCAAGTCGCCCCTGCATACTTTGCCGAATTTTTTCACTGTTTTCGTTGTCGAGCAGCACTTTCTTGTAATAGTCGGCCGGCGAATTGACTCCATTTTCCTCCAGGGCTTCACGATAATAGGTGCGCAAGGAATTTGTGTATTCCGAGATTTCCGCTTCAAACTGCCTGGAGAATTCATCCTTTGCCAACCTGCTCTGATGGTCGGGGTCATTATGGAGATAATTTTTGATCTGTCGCCGATCCTCGTTCGACAGCGAGTTGTCTTGGGTCAACCCTTCGACCATATTCCAAAAACCATGATCTACCCAAGGGCTTACGACCAAGGCGTCAGGTACATAATCGCCAAACCAGGAGGGAAGCGAAAAGGCCTCCAGAGGGAGTGCCGCATCAGTAAAGGCGCCATTGGTTTGACCGGAAATATTTTTTCCCCGGCCATCAAGCCCGGTTCCGGCCTTTTCCGCCATCAACCTGCCTTCCTCAGAAATCTTCAGCGTATATGCCGCTGAAGATTGGGGTGCCGCCGGCACAGCAACCGACATTGAGGCCGCGCCCTGGATATATGATTCCCACCCTGCTCTCCCCGCCGACTGGACAGTTGCAATACTCATCTTCAAACCTCCTAACCGATTAACGCATTAACGCGACAGCGGAACCACCCGCAGAGGCATTCCATCCTGGTTTCGGCCGATACGGCTCAGGCGTAGGTGGCCGAAGTATCCAGCAGGCCGTGGCTGAATGCAAAATTCACCTGAGCGTCATGGCCGCCTTCAAATAAAGAGCCATAGCGGCCAACGGCCTGCTGGGCATTTTGAGCGTATGCTTCGGCAAATTCCTGGTGCTTTTTAGCCGCTTCCAGCAGACCTGCGCTGGCGGACATCCTTCTGAAGGTATTAGCCAGTTCCTCGTCGGCATTGACTGCCTCGGCCAATGCCTGCGCTTTGTCCTCAGCGCCCGACACGAGAATCTTGCCGTCATAATCAACACTGAGCTGCATCTCCGTATCGGCATTGATTCCCAGCGCACTGTACAGCCCCTTCATTTTCTCTTCGACAAGACGGGCATCTTCGCGGAGTCGAGCCTCAATGTCGGCGAGAGAAATACTTCCGCCATTGGGGGTCTTGCCAATCAGGGCCGACACCGTGCGGCCGGCCTGGGAAATCGTAATTCTGTCCCCCATGCCGGCAACCTCCCGGCCTGCGCCTTGCGTTTGTTCCGCCTTGGTCGCTTGTATATTTCCTGTCGCGGCCAGAAAACCCGTACTCTTCACAGGTGTAATCATCTTTGCCTCCCCCTCATGTGGGCCTGAACAAACTGTTGATGTGTAAAATACTTCATTTGCTGCATGCAAAAGATATACCAAGCCAACAAAGAGTTGCCGCATGCTGTTTTTCAAGCGTAAGCAAGCGACTATAGGGAAATCCATTTGCCTGAACATTCGGAGAGCCACGGGAATTTTATGCAGCCTTCTCTAGCTGACCGGAAAATAGTGGGTATCGCAGAGAGCATGCGGGGAAATTTTTTCCGACCACTCACCCACAGCAAACGGCAGGCTATGCCGCCAGGGGGTAGGAGTTACGTGGACAGTATATTTAATTGGCTTGCCGCACCATGTCACCCGGCGGGGAAATCGCCGCCAGCAGACTTTCTTCTGCGATGACGACCATCGGGAATACCTCGACCTGATGGCCCAATGATGCGGCAAATGTGGCGTGCAGACCTGGGCCTGGTACCTGATGCCCAACCATGCGCACCTGATCGCACGTTGCCTGTGCCCTTGTAGGCGGTGCGGTCGGAATGTTTCGTTCTACTATTTTGGAATAATGGCTTGGCCTGATTTTCCGCTGCGCAAGATAGAAAAAGGCTGTTCTCAACCATTTCCTTGATGGTAAAATCTACTGCATCGCCCAGGAGCAAAGTGCTCGGCCCGGAATTAAAAAATCACAAGGAGTGGCCATGGCCAGAATCGGCATACTTACCTGCTCAAACGCCACGCAGGATCTGGGATGTTCCTCGGTAAGCTGCCTTGCCGACTTCAGGAAACGCAAAGGCGCCTTTGCGCGCTATCCCCAGGAGGAAAAGCTTACCCTGGTCGGCATCATCAACTGCCCGGGATGCCCCACCCTGACCGGCCCGGACAAACTGCTGACAAGGATACGCTCCTTAACCGAGTTCAGGGTTGACGCCATCCATTTTACGTACTGCATGAAGGCCTTGTGCCCATTCAAGGAAAAATACCGGAAGGCTCTTGAGGAGCGCTTTCCTGACCTGGAAATTGTCATCGGCACCCACGAAGAGCATGTAACTCCGGAAGAATACCGGGAACGAGTCAAAAAACTCTTCTCTCAGCCCTGGAAATCGATGACCGATGTCATCCTGGACCGGGACTGACACCCGACGCGGCCCGCGGGCAGGGCGCGACCCGGCTTTGTCCGATGCCCGGGAACGCACACAAACTGTTTGACAATGGAGCGGGTTCTGGCAAAGTAATGGAGTCAGGGCTCGGAAACAGCCGACCAGAAATAACGGGGGGACCATGCAGCAAGACAGCGCAGCCGGCAACAAACGCGAAGAAAACCCACAAACGCTCCTGAATGGCCGCGAATCCCCCGTCCTGCTCATGCAGGCGGAGCCAAGACAGGTCGTAACCGCCAATGCAGAGGCGTGCGCATTATTCGCCAAGGATCTGGCAAAAATTGAAGGGCATAGAGGAGGCCAGGTTTTCGACTGCCTCCACTCGTTTAGCGAAGCCGGTTGCGGCAAGGACCCCAACTGCGAGAATTGCAAAATCAAAGCCGCGGTGCTGGAAACCTTTGCAAGCGGACAGGCGCGGGCCGGGATCGAGACAGTTCTCGATATAAAAAAGCAAAACGCCGTCATTCCCTATGCGATGCGGGTAGCAACGGAAAAAACCGGTGATTTTGTCCTGTTGACCATTGAGCGATACGAGAAAAAAACCTGACCCCCTCCCCGGCGCCGCACCTGGAAATTCCGCGCTATTTTTTCGCGAAAACGCGGAATCGGACACCCAACCCCCGCATAGTGGCGAAAATACCATGGATGAAGACAAGAAAAGCTACAAGGTGCAACTCACCATCGCGATCATCGGCCTGATCGGCGCACTGGCGACCGCCATCTTCGGCAACTGGGACAAGCTTTTTCCCGTTGACACGCCGGCCTCGCCACCCCGGGCGGCGAGGGACATCCGCGGGGAGCAGAAGCTCGCCGAAAACCGGCAGGAGGAGCCCTTCGAGGTAACCGTCTACTATTTCCCCAACCGGAAAGAACATGCCTACGCCTTAAGCAATTTCCTGACCCACCAAGGCCATCTGGTCAACCTGCAGCCGGCCTCCACCTTCCCTCCCCTGGAAAAGGAACGGCTGACTCCCACCTACCTCTTTTTTAATCCGGATGAGCACACCCGCGCATTGGCATTAAAAATGACGATGGAGAAAAATCTCGGCCACGTCATCAACGCCTACAGATCCGAGCCGCCCATGAACGCGCTCTCCGTGCGGCTGGTCCTCACCGAGGCCGAGACCGGCGGCACGGTCCCGCCGGACCGCGCCGAACCACGGGGCGAAGGACCGTTCCAGATAACCGTCTACTATTTTCCCGGCCGCAAGGATGACGCCTACGACCTGAGCAATTTCCTGACCAAACAGGGGCATCTGGTCAATCTGCAGCCGGCTTCCACCTATGCGCCCCTGGAAAAGGAGCGCTTCACCCCAAGTTACATATTTTTCGAAAAGGCCGGCTTTTCCCAGGTGATGGCCATGAAGGCGGTGATGGAAAAGAACGTCGGCCACGCGATAAACGCCTACGAATCCGAGCGCACCGGCAACCCCCTGGAGATGCGGCTGGTTCTCACCGAGGCCGAGGAACGATGACCGCGGCCCGGGAGCGGGAGAAGGCGACAGGGATGAATGCACTCCGGTAATACCAACGAGCTTGTCATGGCCATCAGCAGAAAGATTTTCCTCTCCTTGTCACGGAAGTTCCCCGGCTTGCCGGCAATCCTGATCCTGCCGTTTCTGCTCCCCGCCGCCGCCATTGCCGACCCTCCCCGGGAGCGGCCGCTGGTTCCGGCGGAAATCGATCCGGCCCCGAGCGGCCTCGATTCCGACGGCCCCCTCCCCCACCCTGCCGGCCCCCGCAAGATCAGGGTCGGCCTCTATGAAAACAAACCCAAGATCTTCAGCGACGAAAACGGGCGGGCTTCCGGCATCTTCGTGGGCATTCTCGACGCCATCGCGCAGGAAGAGCACTGGGAAGTGACCTATGTACCGTGCAAATGGCACGAATGTCTCGCAGACCTTGAAAAGGGCCGCCTCGACCTGATACCGGATGTCGCCTTTTCCCAGGAACGGGACCTTCGATTCGATTTTCACCAGGAAGCGGTCCTCGATAGCTGGTCGCAGGTCTATGCGACCGGCCAAAAGCCGGTGGAACGCTGGGCCGACCTGAACGGGCGGCGGGTCGCCCTGCTCAAGGATTCGATTCAGCGCGCGGCCCTGGGGCAGATGATGAACGGGCTCGGCTACGACATTGCCATGGTCGAGACGGACTCCTATGAAAAAGCCTTTGCCCTTGCGGCCGACGGCGCTGTCGACGCGGTTGTCGCGAACCACTTTTTCGGACACTGCTATTACCAGGAGTACGGGCTGAAAATGACGGCCATCGTTTTCAATCCGGCCTCGTTGTATTTTGCCACCGACCAGGATGCCAACCCCGATCTGCTGGCGGCCATCGACCGCGGCCTGCGGGCGATGAAATCCGAAGCCGGCTCCGTGTATTACAGGGAGTTGGCCCGCTGGCTGGAGCGGCCGCCCAGGCCGGTGGTGCCGCGCTATCTCCTTTGGCTGATCGGCGGAACCACCGGCCTGCTCGCCCTGGCGTCCGGGGCGATTTTCCTGCTTCGCCGGCAGGTGAAGAGCAGAACCAGACATTTGCTCCGCGCCAATGAAACGTTGCGCGAAAGCGAAGAAAAATTCCGCAGCCTTTTCCAGAACCATCCGGTGGTCAAGCTCATCATCGATCCCGAGAACGGCAGGATCGTTGAAGCAAACAGGGCGGCGGTCGATTTTTACGGCTGGCCCGCGGAACAGCTGCGGCGGCTGCGGCTCCAGGACCTCGATCCCCCTGCCGCCGGTCAGGTCGAAGCGGAAATGGCAAAGGCAAGGACCGGGCAGCGCTTTCATTTCGAGTTTCGCCACCGGCTGGCCGACGGCTCGCTCAGGGACGTGGAGGTGCTGGCCGGCAGGATCGAGATCAGGGGCAAGATGCTGCTCCATACCATCATCCGCGACATCACCGACCACCGCAAACTGGAGGAGCAATACCGCCAGGCCCAGAAAATGGAGGCCGTGGGCAGACTGGCCGGCGGAGTGGCCCATGATTACAACAATATCCTCAGCGTCATCATCGGCTACGCCGAACTGGCCCTGGAGAAGACCGGGCCCGCAGATCCGTTGCGGGCGGATTTGCAGGAGATCCACACCGCGGCCATACGCTCAAGGGATATCACCCGGCAGCTGCTGGCCTTTGCCCGCAAGGAGACCATCGCGCCGGTGCTGCTCGACCTGAACGCGGCGGTGGCAGGCCTGCTCAACATTCTCCGGCGCCTCATCGGGGAAGACATCGACCTGGACTGGCGGCCCGGCCCCGGGCTGTGGCCGGTTCTGCTGGACCCCTCCCAACTCGATCAGATCCTGGCCAACCTGTGCGTCAACGCCCGGGACGCCATCGCCGACGTGGGCAGGATCACCATCGAAACGGGGACGGTTACCTTCGACGCCTCGTATTGCGCCGACCATGCAGGGTTTGTCCCGGGTGATTTCGTGCTGCTGGCGGTGAGCGACAACGGCTGCGGCATGGATCGCGGTACCCTGGACAAGATTTTCGAGCCGTTTTTCACCACCAAATGCGCAAAAAACGGCACCGGCCTGGGGCTGGCCACCGTCTACGGCATCGTCAAGCAGAACAACGGGTTCATCAATGTCTACAGCGAGCCGGGCCAAGGCACCACCTTCAGGATCTATCTGCCCGGCCAAACCGGCGAAATGTCCAGGGAACCGCTGCTCGCGGTCGAGACGTGCCAGGCGGGCAACGGCGAAACCCTGCTGGTGGTGGAGGACGATATCGCGATCCTCGGACTGGTCGAAAAAATGCTCACCAAACTCAACTACAGGGTTTTGCCCGCCGGCACCCCCTCCGAAGCGCTGCTGTCCGCCGAGGCGCACGGCAGCGAGATCTCCCTGCTGCTCACCGATGTGGTGCTGCCGGAGATGAACGGCCGGGAACTGGCGGAAAAACTGAAATCCCTCTGCCCCGGGGTCAAGTGTCTGTTCATGTCCGGCTATACCGCCAACGTCATCGTGCACAGGGGCGTGCTGGACAAGGGTATCCATTTTATCCAGAAACCATTCTCGGGCAAGGATCTGGCCGACAAGATCAGGGCCGTGCTCGCGGAGAGCGCGGACCCCATCCGAGAAAAGGAAGGAGACCCTGAAGGCGCGGATTAGACGGAGACGCCGCCACGACCCGCACGGCCAATGGACGGAAAGCGCATGAAAACCCTGCATTATCTCTTTGACTGGGGCAACACCCTGATGGCGGTCCTTCCCGGCTACGCAGGGCCCATGTGCGACTGGCCCGAGGTTGCCGCCATGCCCGAGGCAGTGCCCACCCTGCAACGGTTGAGCCGCGTGGTTCCCTGCCACCTCGCCACCAATGCCGGGGATTCCGATGAAGCCCGGATCCGGGCGGCGCTGGCCAGGGTCGGCCTGGACAGGTACATCAGCAACATCTATTGCCTTGGCAAAACCGGCTCCCCGAAGCCCGAGCCGGCGTTTTTCGCCTTCATCCGCAACCATCTGCGGGTGGAACCCTCCTCCCTGCTCATGGTCGGAGACAGCCTGCACGACGACGTGCTCGGCGCCCAACAATGCGGCCTGCGGGCAATCTGGTACAATCCCGGCAAGGCCCCGGTCCCCGAGGGCGTGATGGCCATCGACACCCTGGGCAGGCTCGTCCGGAGCCCCGCGGACGCCCGTCCTTGACTCCCGGTCGGGCCGGAACCCTCCAACTTTTCATTGACAAAGCAGCCCCTTTTTTTCATAGAGTCAGGCAGTGGCAATCCTCCCCATCCCTGAACCGCCCGGCCCCGACCGGCCAAGACCGCGAGAAACCAGCCATGCCGCCAGCCTACCGTTCGAGCCTCATCAATCTGCAGAACATCGATTTTCAGGATACCAGCAACTCCCTGGCCCCGGAAGGCGCCCTCGCCCCCTCGGCGCGACTCATGGAATCGGTCCGGCGGGCGGGCATCCTCCATCCGCCCATCCTCAAGGAAGAGGAAACCGCCATGCTGCGGATCGTTGCCGGCCGCAGGCGCCTGCTGGCCGCCCAGCAGACCCTCCGGGCAAGCTCCTGCGTCTGCCTTGTCCTGCCCGCGGAGGCCACGGCGGCGGAAACCCTGGCCGTGAGCCTGGAAGACACCCTGCTCCGCGGCGAGGTAAGCGTGATCGAGCAGGCGATCTTTTTTGCCAAGATGCTTGAGCAGGCCGGCGAGGCCGCTGCCTGCGCCTTTCTGCCGGCAATCGGCCTCGAACCCCACCCGGTGAACATGCGAAAGCTCCTCAGACTCCTCGACCTTGAGGAGCACCTGCTCCTTGCCCTGCATCAGGGCTTTCTCCACGACGGGGTGGCCAGGGAGCTTCTGAACTGCAGCTTCACCGACCGCATGTCGCTTTTTGAGGTGATGGATCTTTTGAAACTGAGCGTCAGCAACCAAAAGAAGCTCACCGCGGGCTGCCGGGAGCTGGCCGCCCGCACGGGCGGCTCGGTGATGGCTATTCTCGGCCAGAAGGCGGTGCGGGAGATTATTGAACAGCCGGAGATGAACGTGCCGCAGAAAGCCGCCAGGCTCATGCAGTGGCTGGGCGAGCAGCGCTACCCGCGGCTCTATGAGGCGGAGCTCGACTTCCGCCACTTTGCCGCCTCGCTGAGGCTGCCCCAGGGCGCAAGCCTCAGCCACTCGCCCTCCTTTGAGCAGGATCGGCTGGAACTCATCCTCCCCTTCAGGGACCGGGAGGAGCTGGCCGGGGTCTGGCCGGAAATGCGCCGGGCCCTCATGGGCGACTAACCGGCCAGGCTGTTTTTGATGGAAAGGATCTGCTTGAAGTTGGCGAGAAAGATATCCACCAGCACCGGATCGAAATGGCGACCGCGCTCCTTGCGGAACAGGGCGAGAATGTCCTCCATCTCCCAGGCCTTCCGGTAGCTGCGGTCGTTGCAGAGGGCGTCGAAAACATCGGCGATGGCGGTGATCCGCGCGCTGATATGGATATCCTCCCCTTTAAGCCCCTTGGGATAGCCGCTGCCGTCAAACTTTTCGTGGTGCTGCACCGCGATGACGATGGCGGTCCTGATGATCTCCCGGTCGGAAAGCCCCAGCATCTCCTGGGCCCGCAGGGTATGGCTCTTCATGATCTCGAACTCTTCGCTGGTCAGGGGGCCGGGCTTGTTGAGGATGGCGTCGGGGATGGCAACCTTACCGATGTCATGCATGGAGGCGGCCAGGCGGATGGTCTCCGCTTCCCGCTGGCTCAAGCCGTACCTGTCGGCCAGCAGCCGGCAGTATTCCGCCACCCGCTGTACATGGTTGCCGGTCTCCACCGAGCGCATCTCGGCAAGCTCCCCCAGGGTATAGATGATCTCCTTCTGGGTGCCTTCGATCTCCTGGTTGAGAAGCACGTTTTCATAGGCGACCTGCACGTTGCCGCAGAAGACCTCGATCATTTTCCGGTCCATCTCGCTCAACTCCCGCCAGCCCTCGAGGTAGATGACCGTCTCCTCTCCCCCTTCGCTGCAGAAATATCCGACATAGCGGTTCTCCCGGCAGATGGACCGCTTCTCCGCCGCCACCAGGGCGACATCGGCAAGGACCGCCGGCGGCAGGCTGTTCTGCGCCTCGGCGTCGATATAGGGCTCGTAGCTGCCGGTGGCGGCAAGAACCTTGAGGTTGCCCCGGACGTTGCGCACCGCCAGCCCCGAGGTCTGGCAGTAAAGGGCGTTCTCGCTTAGATGGAGGATGGAAACCAGCTGGGTCAGCACCCCGCAGGCCAGATTCTTGATGGAGCGCAATTTGCAGATATAGGTGGCCGCGTCGATGATCTTTTCAAGGCCGCGGCGGTTGGCGTCGATGGTGAGGATATCCCGGTAGGAGCGCAGGGAGGCCACCATGGTGGTGAAGAGCTTTTCCGCGGTGAGTTCGGTCTTTTCCTTGTAATCGTTGATGTCGTAGTCGACGATGACCCTTTCGGCCGGGGCCTGACCGGGCTGGCCGGTGCGGAGGATGATGCGCACAAAGGCATTCTTGAGGGTTTCCCTGATGTGGCGCACCACCTCGAGGCCGGCGTCGTTCTTCTCCATGACCACGTCGAGCAGGACAATGGCCGTATCGGGATGCTCGGCAATGAGCTGTTTCGCCTCTGCGCCGCTGTAGGCATGCAGCAGGGACAACCCTTTGTTCTCGTAGAAGAAATCCTTGAGAACCAGCTTGGTGACGGCGTGGACCTCCTCCTCGTCGTCGACAATCATTACCTTCCAGCTCTTTGCCGGGCCGGCCGGCCGGGCAGGCCCCGGTGACTGGGGGGGCTCGCCGCCCTCCGGCTCGTCGGCAAAGACAAGCTCATCATTCATGATATCTTGCCTCAACAGGATCTTGAAAAAAGCCTCTCCGGCTTTCCTCAATCACGCGCGCGCGGGAGTGAACTCTCCGCGCAGGCAGTCGCAAAGCTGGTCCGCTCATTTCAGCCGGGGATCACCGCCGGAAAAACGAGGACAAAGGAGGCGCCGCCCCCCGGCCTGCTTTCGCACTTGATCGCCCCCCACAATTTTTGGGTGACGATGTTATATACAATATGCAGCCCCAAACCGCTTCCCCCTTTTTCGCGGTTTGTCGTGAAAAACGGATCAAAGACATGGCGCACCTCCTCTTCGTGCATGCCCTTGCCGTCGTCGCTGTAACGGAAGTGCACGTTGCCCCCGCTGAGGGCGACGTCGAAGCGCAGGCAACCGGCCTCGCCCTCGCGGTAGGCATGGGTGATGGAGTTGGTGATGAAGTTTGTGACGATCTGGGAAATGGCGCCGGGGTAGCTGTTGAGGGCCAAATCCGCCGGGCAGTTGATCTCCAGGCGGTGCGGGGTGTTTTTCAGGATGGGCCTCAGGCTCAGGCAGACCTCCTCCAGATATTCCGCGAGGAGAAAAGTCCTCCTGCCCTCCCCGGACTGGTCGATGGCCACCTGCTTGAAGCTCCTGATCAGGGCCGCGGCCCGGTTCAGGTTGGAAAGGATCAGCTTGGCCGACTCCTGGCTCACTTCGAGATACCCAGCCAGGTCGCTCCGTTTCATGCGTCCCTCCGCGTGGAGAGCGGCAATGGCCCGGGTCTCCTTGGCCAGATACGAAGCAGCCGTAACGCCGACTCCGACCGGGGTGTTGATCTCGTGGGCCACTCCGGCCACCAGATCGCCCAGGGCCGCCATCTTTTCCGAATGGACCAGCTGCGCCTGGGTCTGTTCGAGCTGCCCCAGGGTTTCCCGCAGTTCCTGATTGGCGGCGTTCATGCGGGCCGTCCGCTCGGCGACCCGCTGCTCCAGGGTATCGGTAAGCTCAAGGAGATCGTGCTCCGCCTGTTTGCGCAGGGTGATGTCCTCGAAGACCACCACGGTGCCGACCACCCGCCCCCGCTCCTCAATGGGGGAGCAGAGGAACTCCACCGGGAAGACCGTGCCGTCCTTCCTGCCGAAGTACCCTTCTCCGGCCCGCTTCATCTTGCCGCTGGTGTATGCCCGGCAGACCGGGCACTCCTCCCCGGAATAGCCCGCGCCATCCCGGCGGACATGGTGGCGGAAGTCATGCAGGCCGTTGCCGATCAGCTCGTCCTCCCGAAAGCCCAGCATGTGCTGGGCCGCGAGGTTGACAAAGGTGACGCGGCCCGCGTCGTCCACCCCGTAGATGCCCTCGCCGGCGGAGTTCAGGATCAGCTCGTACTGGCGATGCAGTCGGGCCAGCTCCTCCTCGGCGGCGTTGCGCTCGCTCACCTCGTTGCGCAGCAGCCGGTTCGCCTCCTCAAGATCGGCGGTACGGGCGAGCACCCGGGCCTCCAGTTCATCCTGGGCCGCGGCAAGCTGTTCTTCCGTGGCGAGCCGCAGGCCGATCTCCCGTTCCAGCGGGATGATAGCCAGCCGTTTCAGGGTATACCAGGCGGCAATTCCGGCGATGGCCGTGAGCAGGCAGGAGGCAAGACCCAGCTGCCAGCGCAGTTTGCGAAGAAGTTCCTCCACCGCCAGGGAGGAGGCGGTAAGCTTCAGGGTCAGCAGTTCCTTGTCCTGAAAGGAAACCTTCCGCTCGACCCGGAAGGTCTCCCCGCTCGCGACCGGCCGCTGCAAGGAAAGAAGCTCGCCGCCCGAGGGCAGAACGGCGGCAAGCCGGACCACCTCGGGATGCTCGTCGCCCCACTGGCTCAAAAAACGGCTTATCCGGAGATGGTCGTTGGCCAACAGGGGATCGCGCAGGGAGAGCGAAATGAGCTGCAGGTCGCGGCGGATCTGGTTTTCGGCCTCGGCGAGGAGAAAATCGCGCTGGTGCCTGGCGATGAGAATGTCCGTCAGGATCAGGAAAAGCAACAAGACGGCCATCAGAGAGATGACCGCCTTGTTGTATTTGCCCCGTTGCCGAGCCGGTTGCATGAAAAGGATCTTCCGCCCTTAACAGGAAGAGTAGCCGCAGCTCACGCACTGGTTGCAGCCGCCGCTGCGGCGCAGGCTCAGCTTGCCGCAGGCCGGGCAGGAGGAGTAGGAGGAAGGCTCGACATAGGGTTCCGGATCGGCATCCACCTCGTTTTCCGCGCTCTTGTCAAGCACCTTGGCAAGAGCGGCCGGGATGGAGTAGACCCTGCCCAGGGAGCCGCTGATCCAGGCGCCGTCCGAGGAGATATCCTCCAGAGTGCGGGCGATTTTGCCGACCAGCCGGTAATCGTGCTGCAGGGCCACGGAGATCACCCGGCCCAGGGCCTCGCTCATCCCGTGCAGGGTCGAGCCGGACTTGGTGGTGTTCAAAAACACCTCGCGGACATGGCCCTGCTTGCCCTTGTTGGCCGTGATGTAGAGCGGCGCCGGCCCGCGGAACTTGTAGGTACTGCCGCTGCGCACGTCGAGATCGCAAAACTCGCAGATCGTCTCGGCCTTGCCGGCATGGTCGCTCAGGACGCCCTCCATGGAAGAATCGCGGAACATGGTGATGCCCTTGAGGTTGCTCTTGCGGGCGTACTGGAGGATCTTCTTGATTTCAGGCACCGTGGTGTCGGCGGGCAGGTTGATGGTTTTCGAAACCGCGGTGTGGTTGAAGGCCTGGCACGCTTCGAGGATCCTGATCTGCTGATAGGGCTCGATCTTGTGCGCGGTCTGCCCGGCGACCCATTCGAGCTTCTCCTCGTCGTACTGGTAGAACTCCAGGGGGACCAGGGTGAACTCCTTCCAGGAATCGTCCACATCCTTCACCTTCCGGCGCTGGATCATGGAGAAGTAGGGCTCGACCCCGGTGCAGGAGACCCGCATCAGCTGGGAAATGGAGCCGGTGGGGGCCTGGGAGGTGGTCACCGAGTTGTAGAGGCCGCCGAGCTTGCGCAGGGTGGCGAAAAGACTGCCGGTCCGCTTGAGCCATTTCTCCTTGTCGGGCATGTCCGATTCGATGAAGGCGATGGCCTCGCTGTCGATCTTATCGACATAGCTCATGTTCCATTCCTGGGGGGTGAGCTTTTTCTTCTTGCCTTCGTTCCTGACGAACTCGCCGTAGTCGAGGCTGCCCTGCATGGACCCGAGCATCAGGGCGAGCTGGGTGGCCTTGGCGAAAAGCGGCGCCTCATGCTCGTCGGCATAGGAGACATCAAAGTGGTTCATGGCGTAATGCAGGCCGGTAAAACCGATGCCGATGGGCCTGAACTTCAGGGTATTCTTCCTGATCCGCTCGATGGGCGGGAAGCCCCCCAGTTCGAGGATCTCGTTGCCGGCGATGGCGGCAAGCCTCGCCGCCTCGAAAACCTGATCAAGATATTTGCCCTTGTCGTCGGCAAGACACTTGGGCAGGCAGACGGTGAGGAGATTGCAGGCGGTGTCCTTGGTGGAGAGATACTCGCCGCAGGGATTGGAATAGACCGGGTTGTGTTTGGCCGGCACCGGAGTGTTGGCCAGGCTCTTGGCGGTGAAGAGCAGGCCGGGATCGCCGGACTTCCAGATGTATTCCGCGACCAGATCGACCATCTCCTCGTTGTCCCAAAACTTCTCGTCGGTGACATTGAGGGAGACATTGCAGCCGGTGTACTGGCCGGGATTGTCGCCCTTGAAGGTGACGAACTCCTTCACGTCCCTGATGTCCCAGTCGGCCTGGATCATCAGGGCGCCGCGACGTTTGCCGCCCTGGCTGATGCGGGCGGAAAGGTGGGAAAAGCCCTTGGCAAAGGAGACCGGACCTGAGGCAAGGCCCTGGCCGTTGTCGACGATGGTGCCCTTGGGGCGGATCTTGGTCACGTCGATGCCGCCGCCGCCCGCATGCTGAAAGATGCTGACCAGATCGCGCTCCATGGCGAAAATGGCCTCGGTGGAATCCTCGACGTCGCCCAGGGGATAGCAGGAGTAGTAGCCTGCCCGCCGGGTATAGGGGTTGCCGCCGTTCATCAGAAAGGGGGTGGCGGTGATGATCCTGCCGTGCACAAGGGCCTTGCCGACCTCGGGATGCTTGAACTGCTTGCTGACCCTGAGCAGCACCTGGGTCATGTCCTTCTCCATGGGAACACCGGTCTTGTTGTTGCGGACCGCATATCTGGCCTGCACCAGATATTCCTCAAAGCGTTCCCATTCCTTCAACGCATCGTCAAAGCTGATTGGCAATTCCATCGCTTACACCTCGGGGAAAAAGTCTTGATTGGTACGGAATAAAACGGAAGGCCGCGAAAAACACCGTGTTTTTGCAGCCTGCGGACGAGACAGGATGTATCGTCAATTTTCATCCATTGGCACATTTGCAGTTGTGAAAAAGGTCGCGGGACGGACTTTTTTCATGCCATGCAAGATATGGCGCACCAGCAACAGGTGCGACCACAAGATGTTGTGTAATGATACATAAAGAGCAGGATCTCTGAAACACTTTTTTTCAGAAAAAAACAGAGGGGGAAAAGGGCACGTTCAGACGCGGACTTGCCGCTGGGAAAGGGGGAGCTGGATGATAAAAATGGAGCCCTCGCCGGGCCGGCTTTTGGCGGTGATCATCCCGCCGTGCCGGGCAACGATTTTCTCGCAGGTGGTGAGTCCCACCCCGGAACCCTCATGCGCCCGGGCGCTGTCCAGCCGCACAAAGGGCCGAAAGATCCGGGCGGACTCCTCCTTGCTGAAGCCGATGCCGTTGTCCCGCACCGTTATCTCGCAGAGGTTGCCCGGCAGGGTCCTGCTGCGCACCTCCACCAGGGGGGGAATATCTTTTTTGCTGTACTTCAGGGCATTGCTGATGAGATTTTGAAAGAGCTGCCGCATCTGGGTGGGATTGCATTCGACGGCATGCAGCGCGCCCACCGTGATCGTTCCCTGACTCCGATGGATTCTCTCCTCAAGGTCGGCAAGCACCTCGGCGAGCAACCGATCGAGGGCCACGACGGCAAAAGGCTGCTCGGCGCTGTCGACCCTGGCAAGCTGCAGGATATCGTTCACCAGCACCTGAAGCTGGCGGGCGGCCTTGACAATCCGCCGGAGGTACTCTTCCGCCATGGAATCGAGATTGTCCCGGCACCTTGCCAGCAGGCGCTCGGCAAAGGCGACGATGAGAAGAAGCGGCTCCTTCATGTCGTGGGAGGCCACCTGGGCAAACTGCTCCAGCTCGGCATTGGAACGGCTCAGGCTCGCGGTCAGCCTTTCCAGGGCCTGCTGGGCCTGCTGCCGCTCCGCCACCTCCAGGAGCAGCTGTTCGTTGACCAGCTTCAGTTCCAGGGTTCTTTCGTCCACCAGCTCCTCCAGCCAGCTCCGGTATTCCGCCAGCTCCCCTTCGATCCTGACGAGCTTGCTGACATCGGAGAGCACCCCGTCCGCATACTCGCCTGCCCGCGAGTAGCGGGTAGGCCTCGCCCGATCGTGTACCCAGATCCAGGCCCCGTTTTTCCGGCGCAGCCGGTAGCGGAGATTCAGCTCCTTGCCTTTGAGAAAGAGCTGGGCATACCGCGCCCGCACCATCTCCCGGTCGTCGGCATGGATATTGGCGAATCTGCTTTTGCCCAACAGTTCCGCCGCTTCGTAGCCGCTGATTTTTTTGATGTTGTGGCCCAGAAAGAGGATGTTTCCGTCCCGGTCCGCCCGCCAGACAACATCGGGAACGTTTTCGATCAGGGTGCGGAACTTCTCTTCGCTCTCCTGCAGGGCCTGCTCCACCCTTTTCTGCTCGCTGATATCCTGGATGATGACAATGCCGCCGGGGAACTCGCCGCTCAGGTAGCCCAGGGAGGTTCCGTTGACCAGGACGGTTCTGGGCTGCCCTTTGACACTGATGGCAAGCTCGATATTGGAAAAGGAGGTGTGATTGACAAGGGCGTCTTCCAGGGGGCAGGCGCCGCAGATCTCCTGGCCCAGCACCTGGCTGCAGGATTTCCCGAGCAGGGTCTCGCGCCGCACCTTGAAAAAATCCTCAAAGGCGGTGTTCACATCGAGGAAACAGAGACGCTGGTCAATGATGAAGGCAGGCTCGCCCATCTTGTAAAAAATGGTGGCGTAGCGCCGTTTCTCGTTCAGGATAAAGTGTTTCGCCTCCCGCAACCTGAGCTGGAAGGAGTTGGCGTCATCCCTGAGCCAGCGGACCGCGGCCGCCTGTTCCAGATGGTCGAAAAAAACGGCGAGCCCCTGCCGCAACGGCGGAGATTCCTCCGGATTCTGGGCAATCCTGTCGAGGGAAACGAAAAGGGCGCGGCGGAGGCATTTCAGGAGCGGAAAAAAAACGGCAAAGGAGGTCTCCTTCCGCCGGAATGAGGAGACGGCGGCAAGGCCGAGTTCGGTACAGACTTCGGCGGAGGGCCCGCGGGCGGAGTGCCGGCCGTCGTCCTTCGGAAACTCCGCGAGAAAGATGGCGAGACTTTCGACAAGCCGGGGCAGCCAAAAGCGCCACAACCCTTCCTGCCGGGCAAGGTGCCAGCCGTATCCACTTTGCTCCGCAACGGCTGCCAGGAGGGCGAAAGCCTCCTCGTCGTCGCGCAACAATCTGAGATACCGGCCGAGCAACCCTTCATCCATATTGTTTTCGCTGCCTTTCCTTCAGTAATATCCGGATGGGGATCTTGTCCAGCTTGAGACCGGCCCGAAACTGGTTCACCAGATACCGGTGGTAGGAGAAATGCACCCCCTTGGGGTAATTGGCGAAAATCACAAAGGTGGGCGGCTTGGAAGAAATCTGGGTCGTGTAGTAGAGCTTGAGCCTGCGCCCCTTGTGCATGGGCGGATTATGCCCCTCCATGGCCGCCTGCAGGATCCGGTTGAGCTGGCCGGTGGTGAAGGAGCTGCTGTACTGCCGGTAGATCTTCAGCACCGTGGGCAGCAGATTCTTGATCCCGGCGCCGGTCAGGGCGCTCACGGTGAGGACCGGCGCGTACTCGACAAAGCCGGTGGCCCGGCTCACCTCTTCGAGCACCTGCTTCTGCCGCTTGGTGTCGCCCTTGAGCAGGTCCCATTTGTTGACGAGGATCAGGCAGGCCCGACCGCGCTCAAAGGCATAGCCCAGCACCTTGGTGTCCTGCTCGGTGACCCCTTCGTCGGCGTCGATGATGATCAGAACCACATCGCAGCGCTCCAGGGCGCCGAGGGCCTGCATGACGCTGAACTTCTCCAGTTTTTCCTGCACCTTGCCCTTGCGCCGGATCCCGGCCGTATCGATGAGCAGGTAATGCTGCTGGCCCACCGTGATCAGGGAATCCACCGAATCCCTGGTGGTGCCGGGCACATCGGAAACCACCATGCGCTCTTCGCCGACCAGCCGGTTGATCATGGAAGATTTGCCCACGTTGGGACGGCCCAGGCAGGCGATGGCGATGGTGTCCGCGGGCAGCTCCTCCGCCGCCGGGAACACGGGGAGTTCGGCCAGCAAGGAGGCGAAAAAGGTCTTCACCCCATAGCCGTGCGAGGCGGAGATGGGCCAGAGCCTGTCCACGCCGAGTTCGTAAAAGGGCGGCACCAGCTGCTGCTCAAGCTCCGGGCTGTCCACCTTGTTGACCAGGAAATAGACCGGCTTCTCGCTGCGGCGCAGGTGGTCCGCCACCTCGTGATCCTCGGGCATCAGGCCTTCCTTGCCGTCCAGCAGGAAGAGGATCACGTCCGCCTCGCGCATGGCCTGCATGGTCTGCTCGCGGATCAGGCCGGCCATCATCTCGTTTTTGTCGCTTTCAAGGCCGCCGGTATCGACGAGGATGAAGACCTTTTCCTCCAGGGTCACCTGTTCGTAGTGGCGGTCCCGGGTCACCCCGGGGGTGGGGTCGACAATGGCCTTCTTGTTCCTGGCGAATCTGTTGAACAGGCTCGATTTGCCGACATTGGGACGGCCGACCAGAGCCACGATGGGATAGCGTGTCTGCATGTTTACCTGAATTGTTGACTGCTAAAGTTGCAGGGAATTTCCTACCTGTTCCACCACCCCGCGCAACAGAGGGAAATCCCTGCCCTGCGGCGCGGTGAGGTGCTCATAAAGGGTACGGCTGGCAGGCACGATGAACTGCCGGAAAAACGCTTTCCCCCTGTTTTTGGAAAGAAAGGCAAAGGCCCCGAGGATCTGCAGATTGCGCTGCAGCGCCATGTAGTAATATCCCTCAATGAATCGTGCCCGGTCAAGGGGAATATGGCCGGCCAGGGCGTCGAGATACCAGGAGAACACCTGCTGCCGCAAGGCGTCCGGCAGTCCCACGTAGGGATCGATGAGCAGGGAAGCCAGGTCGTAGCCCAAAGGCCCGAGCCGCGCCCCCTGATAATCGATGATCCGGATTCCATCCGCATGGACCATGAGGTTGCGGGACTGAAAATCCCGGTGCAGCACATAGTCGGCGGGCTCACGGGCCGCCCGCCCGGCAAGGCGGACAAATTCGGCGGACAGGCCGCCGGGGACCGTCAGGCCGAGGAACTCCTCGCAGAGCGCCTTCTGAAAATAGCCCGACTCCCGGGCGAGCATCAACTCCGCGTCATAGCGGGGCGTGTCGTAGCACCAGGCCGGGTCAAAGCCATGGCGGGCCTCGGTCTGCAAATGGGCCAGGGCGGAAACCGCCTGCCGGTAATACCGCGCCACCACCGGGGCGGAGACCCCCTCCTGCCGGACCAGATCATGGAGCTTGCGGTCGCCCAGATCCTCGAAGAGGATGAGGCCGCTTGCCGGGGCAAAGCCGTAGATTCGCGGCACCGCGACGCCCTGTTGCCGGAAATGGTTGCCCAGGTCACGGGCGGCCACGGCCTCGGCCATCCCCTGCGGGTGGTCGAGGTTGGGCAGCACGGCCAGGAGAGAAACCCCGCCGGCGCTCAGACGGCAGAACCTGCGGTCCGAGCCGTCACCGGCCATCCTGCCGACGACCCGGAACTCCTTGTCGAGCCCCTGGGCCACGAGAAGCGCCCGCAGCTCTTTTTCCTCTTGCGCGTTGAACACGGAATCGCCCCTAAGTGATGATGGTATCGCGGAAAACGCCGCCGGCCGGCACCTCGGCCCCGTCCCAGACCACCACCCGGCTCAGGGAAGCGTTGGCCCCGACCCGCGCCCGGCTGCCGACGGCGACCCAGTCGTTGAAGGCCACACCCTCCCCCACCTGCGCCCGCGGGCTCAGGAAAAAAGGGCCGGCCCCGTTCCAGGCGAGATGTGGCAGCAGCCGGCGGCCGGAGAGAAGCCCGGCATGCAGCTCCAGATAATCCTGGGGGGTGCCCATGTCGGTCCAGTAATGGCCGCGGACCACCTGGGCCTGAATCCGGCCGCCGGCGGCGAGCAGGGCCTGGTAGCAGTCGATGATGTTGAAGAACACTCCCTGCGGAATCAGGGCAAGCACCGCCGGATCGATCACCTGGATGCCGGTGAAGGCGAGAAGCCGTTCGCCTTTTTGGGCGTCAGCCTGGCGGGCAAAGCCAAGGATCCGGTCCCGGCCGTCGACCAGGACATTGTTGAAGCGAGGGCAGTCGTGGAGCACCATGGAGACCTGGGCGTCCGAGGCCAGATGCGCCCGATGGATGCCGCCAAGGTCAAGATCGTGGACAATGTCGCCGTTGACCGCCAGAAAGGGGGTGTCGCCGAAGTGGGGTTGCGCAAGGCGCAGGCCGCCGCCGGTGCCGAGCTCAAGTGTTTCCAGCTGGACAAAAACCTCGGCCCGGCCGACGCAGAAATCGGCAATCTGCTCCCGCAGATGGTGGGCGTTGACCACAATCCGTTCCGCTCCGCAGCTCTTGAGCTGGGCAAGGGTGTGGCCGAGCAGGGGCGTGTCGAGCAGGGGAAAAAGCGGTTTAGGTCGCTTGATGGTGTAGGGACGCAGCCTGGTTCCCAAACCGGCGGCCAAGACCATGGCATTCATAGACGAAACATCCTGAAAAAAATAGTGTTCAGAACCGGGCCGCCTTCCGGCCAGGAAAGACTCCCTGAAAAGAGAACAGCGGCAAGCCTAGAAGGAAAGCGTGCCGTCGGGCTGCTCTTCCACCCCGATCACGACGATGCCCGCCTGATCCGCCTTTGCCAACACGGCCTCACGGTCAAAGAGCAGGGCCTGCCCGGTTTCCACGGCCAGCACCGCCGCTTTGACCCCGGCCATGGTCTCGATGGTTTTCACGCCGATGGCCGGCAGGTCGAAACGGAAATCCTGCTTGGGCTTCTTCAGCTTGACCACCACGGTCTTTTCCTTGCCCAGGCCGCCGCCCCGGGCAATGGCCGCGTCGGTGCCCTCGATGGCCTCGACGGCCAGGACGGTCCGATCGCGGACCACCACGCACTGGCCGATATCAAGGGCGCCGATGGCGCGGGCGGTGCGCCAGCCGAAACGGATGTCCTCCACCTGCTCGGCGGAAGGCTTCCTTCTGCTCAAAATTCCCTTCGGAAAGAGCAGCTCCGCAAGATAGAGGGTCGAGGGCAAAACCCTGATCCCCTCTTTTTCAAGCGCCGCGGCCACGGCCCGCAGGATCGCGTCGTCCTGGCGAACGTCGATTTTGTTCCAAAGGGTGAGCCCCTTGAAATCCGGCCAGACATCCTTGAAGATCCGTGTCTTGGTGATGGTGCCCAGAAAAACCGTTTCGGAAACCCCATGCTCCCTGAAAAAGGAGATGATCCTGCCCAGCTGGCCCAGCTTGACCCAGCAGAAACGATCGGCGATCTCCTCAAGCTCCGGCCAGGACTCACCCTGATGGGCGACGATCACCACCAGGCGTCCCGCCTTTTTCGCGGCCTCGGCGAACAACTTCGGAAACTGACCGCCGCCGGCGATGATTCCGATGCTACTCTTCGTCGTCATCACCGGCCATGCGGACGACGCTGCGGTTCGAGGTCTTGAAAAAGTTCACCAGCTTGGCGACCGGCTCGCAATCCGGGATCTCGTCCAGGGCCTTGCTCAACGCTTCCTGGAGCAGCAACTCCGGGGTCCGGAAGATGATCCGGTAGGCCTGCATCAGCTTCTTGATGGTCTCGGCGTCAAACCCTGCCCGTCTGAGGCCGATGCGGTTGATGCCGGTCACCCGCATCTGGTTCCTGATCCCGGCCATGATCACGTAGGGCGGCACGTCCTTGCTCACCCCGGACATGCCGCCGATGTATGCGTAGTCGCCGATGCGGGTGAACTGATGCACGGCGGTGAGCCCGCCGATGATCACCCTTTCCCCGATCTCGACATGGCCGCCCAGGGTGGCGGCGTTCGCCATGATCACGTGGTTGGCCACGATGCAGTCATGGGCGATGTGGGTATAGGCCATGAGCAGGTTGCCGCTGCCCACGGTGGTGACCCCGTGGCCGCCCGGGGTGCCGCGATGGATGGAGACATATTCGCGGATCTGGTTGTCGTCGCCGACGACAAGGCGGGTATCTTCGTTATGGTACTTCAGATCCTGGGGCGGGCCGCCGATGTTGGTAAAGGAGCCGATGGTGTTGCGCTCGCCGATGGTGGTATGGCCGGTCACCACCGCGTGGGGGCAGATAACGCAGTCCGCGCCGATCACCACCCCCTTTTCGATGACGGCATAGGGGCCGACCGTGGTGGATGGATGCACCGTCGCGCCAGGGTCCACGACTGCAGTAGGATGTATGTTCATGGGATATTCGCTTTGTTGATTTTTTTTCAGGGGAACAACGGATCAGCTTTCGGCATGACCGCGGATTTTCAACCGAAGGTGGCCATCAGCTCGGCCTCGCAGACAAGCTTGCCGTCGACAAAGGCCTTGCCGCCCATCTTCCAGAACCTCGTCTTGCGCTTGGTCACGGTGAGCTCATAATGGAGCTGGTCGCCGGGCACCACCCGCTGCCGGAACTTCACCTCGTCGATGCCGGCGAAATAGACCAGCTTGTTCGCCACCGCCTCGGGATCGGTGAGATAGGCCAGGATCGCCCCGACCTGCGCCATGCCTTCCAGGATCAGCACCCCCGGCATCACCGGCTGCCCGGGGAAATGCCCCTGGAAAAAATTCTCGTTCATGGTCACGTTCTTGTAGCCGTTGATGGACTCGCCGGGGGTGATGCCGGTGATGCGGTCCACCATGAGAAAGGGATAGCGGTGGGGCAGGATCTTTAAAATCTCGAGAATATCAAGTTGCTTCAGTTCCGAACTCATGGGTTCTCCTCGCTCATTGTTCAGGCAGCGCCGGCAGGCCGGGTCCGCCCAGGTCCGTCGGCCCTCTTCTCAGCCCTTGTCGCCGGAAGGCTCTTCCTCCGGGTGCCGGCTCAGCGCCGCCACCCTCTTTTTCAGTTCCCGGATCTCCTTCACCAGTTCCGGCAGTTTTGCATAGGCGGCGCTGGCGCGCAACCAGGTTTTATGGGGAATCGCCGGAATCCCCGCGACAACGGTGCCGGGCTCCAGATCGTTGTGCACCCCGGACTTGGCCGCGACCATCACCCGGTCGCCGAGATGAACATGCCCGCCTATCCCCACCTGACCGCCCATCACCACGCCGTTGCCGGTGGTGGTGCTGCCGGCGATGCCGACCTGCGCGACCAGAAAAGAGCCCTCGCCGATCACCACGTTGTGGCCGAGCTGGACGAGGTTGTCGATCTTGGTGCCCTGCTTGACCCGGGTTCTTCCGAAGGTGGCCCGGTCGATGGTGGTGTTGGCGCCGATTTCCACATCGTCGTCGATCTGCACTATCCCCACCTGCGGCCGTTTCAGATGGCGGCCCCGCTCGTCGGTGGCGTAGCCGAAGCCGTCGCTGCCGATGACCGCGCCGGCGTGGATGATGACCCTGTTGCCGATGAGGCATTTATTATAGATCGTCACATTGGCATGCAGCACCACATCGTCGCCGATCACCACATCGTCGTAGAGAACCGCGCCGGGCTGGATGATCACCCGCCGGCCGATCCGGACCCGGTTGCCGATGGCGACCAGAGGGCCGATGGATACCTCCTCGCTGATCTCGCAATCGCGGCCGACAACGGCCCGGCCATCAATGCCGGCGGCGACAAAGGGCTCCTCAAGAAAAAAGGTGTGGAGCCGGGCCACGGCAAGATAGGGATTTTTCACCCGGATGGCGGGCAGCGGCACGTCCTTGACGGCAAGGGGGACGATGAGGGCGGCAGCGGCGCAGCCGGCCAGAGCCGCGGCCCGCTTTGCGTCCACGACAAAGGAGATATCGCCGGGCCCAGCACCGTCAAGATCGGCGACCCCGGAAATCAGCAGTTCCGGATCGCCGGCAAGTTCGCCGCCGACCATGGCGGCCAGCTCGACAAGTTTTTTCTTCTCTCCGACCATACAACCCTCCCGGAAAACCTTTTGCCGCCGGGGAGCCCCCCCCGTCACGGCAAACCAAGGAAAAAAAAGACGGGTTGTCTCCTCTTGTCAAGGAAAAACAACCCGTCTCAAGACACTTAAGGCAGCATCTCTTGCATGTACGAAGCGCCTTGGCGCCGCCGTTACTCTCCGTTGATCCTGGAACGGAGTATCCCTGACGGCTTAAAGGTGACCACCTTGCGCGCGTCGAGAATCAACTCATCGCCGGTCTGGGGGTTACGGCCCCGCCTGGCGTTTTTTTCCTTCACGTTGAACTTGCCGAAGCCGCTGATCAACAAATCCTCGCCGTTGCGCAGACAATCCTTGGCAATGCGCAGGAAGGCTTCGACGGTTTCCGCGGCCTGCGCCTTGGTGAAGTTATGATTCTGATAAACCTTCTGGACCAGATCCGCTTTTGTCAGGGTCATGGGGCACCCTCCTTTCTATTCTAATAAGGTGATAACCTTGTCCAAATATCCAATAATTGTCAAGAGATATATTTAAGGGCCGCCTTACCCGCATACCTGGCGGCCGCTCCCAGCTCATCCTCGATGCGCAGCAATTGGTTGTACTTGGCGACCCGGTCGGTGCGGGAAGGTGCCCCGGTTTTGATCTGACCGGTGTTCAAGGCAACGCTGAGGTCGGCGATGGTGGTATCCTCGGTTTCGCCGGAACGGTGGGAAATAACCGAGGTGTAGCCGGCCCGGTGCGCCATCTCCACGGCGTCGATGGTTTCGGTCACCGTACCGATCTGATTCAGTTTGATCAGGATGGAGTTGGCCACGTCCTCCTTGATGCCCTTGGCCAGGATCCTGGTGTTGGTGACAAAGACATCGTCGGCAACCAGCTGCACCTTGTTGCCCAGCTTCTTGGTCAGCTTCTTCCAGCCGGCCCAGTCGCCTTCGGCAAGGCCGTCCTCGATGGAAACCAGGGGGTATTTCTTCACCCAGTTCTCATAAAAGGCGATCAGTTCATCGGCGGACTTGTTTGGCTTCTTTTCCGCCGCGAGCACATAGCATTTCTTTTTGGCGTCATAGAGCTCGCTGGCGGCGACGTCCACGGCGATGTGGATATCCTTGCCCGGCTTGTAACCGGCCTTGACGATGGCCTCAAGCAGCGAATCCATGGCCTCTTCGTTGGAACGCAGGTTGGGGGCGAAACCGCCCTCGTCGCCCACCGCGGTCTGATGGCCGGCCTTTTTCAAAACCGCCTTCAGGCTATGAAAGGTTTCCACCCCCATGCGGAGCGCTTCGGAAAAGGAAGTGGCGCCGGCGGGCATGACCATGAACTCCTGGATGTCGACATTGTTGTCGGCATGGGCGCCGCCGTTCAAGACATTCATCATCGGCACCGGCAGCACCTTGCCGTTGACGCCGCCCAGGTAGCTGTAGAGCGGCAGGCCGACTTCCTCGGCCGAGGCCCGGGCCACGGCCATGGAAACCCCGAGAATGGCATTGGCGCCAAGGCTTTTCTTGTTCTCGGTGCCGTCAAGCAACAGCATGGCATGGTCGATGATCACCTGCTGGGTGGATTCCAGGCCGACGATGCCCGGTCCGATCTTCTCGTTGACATTGGCCACCGCCTGCAATACGCCCTTGCCCAGATACCGCTTCTTCTTGGTATCGCGCAGCTCCAGGGCTTCACGGGTGCCGGTGGAGGCGCCGGAGGGCACCAGGGCGCGCCCCATGACCCCGGAATCCAGAAACACTTCGACCTCGACCGTGGGATTGCCCCTGGAATCCAGCACTTCCCGCCCCAAAACACCAATTATCTCTCCCATCTACGCCTCCACATCAGTTTAAATTCAAGAAAAACACTTTTGAATGAAATAGGTTGCCTTCAGCCACCAACCGCGCCGGCCATACTGAAGATCGGCAGATACATGGCCACGACCAGACCGCCGATCATGCCGCCCAGAAAGACCATCATCAGAGGCTCGATGGCCGCGGTCAGATTCTCCACGGCCTGATCCACCTCCTCGTCGTAAAAGTCGGCGATCTTGGTGAGCATGACATCAAGGGCGCCGGTGGACTCGCCGACATTGATCATCTGCACCACCATGCCGGGGAAAACTCCGGTTTCCTCAAGGGGTTCGGCAATGGCCCGGCCTTCGCTGATGCTGTCCGTCACCCGGAAGACCGCCTGCTCGATCACCTTGTTGCCGGCGGTGCGCGCCACGACATTGAGGGATTCCAGGATGGGTACGCCGCTCTGCAGCATGGTGCCCAGGGTCCTGGTGAACTTGGCCACCGCCACCCGGCGGAGCAGGGTGCCGACGATGGGCAGCTGCAAGAGCAGGCGGTCGATCTGCATGCGCCCCTTTTCGGTCTTGTAGATCTTCTTGATCGCATAAATCACGGCAAAGATCGCGCCGACCATGTAATGAAAATTCCCCTTCACGAATTCGCTCATGTTCACCACCATCTGGGTGGGCGCCGGCAGGGCGGAACCGAAATCCTTGAACATGGATTGAAAGACCGGCACGACGAAGATGAGCATGACCGCCAGGACCACGAAGGAGATGCAGATGCAGATGATGGGGTAGGTCATGGCGCCCTTGACCTTTTTCTTGAGCGCCATGTTCTTTTCCATGAAGGTGGCGAGACGGTTCAGGATGGTGTCGAGAATACCGCCGACCTCGCCCGCCTCCACCATGTTGCAGTAGAGATTGTCAAAGACCGTGACATGCTTCTTCATGGCGTCGGCAAAGGTGGTGCCGGTTTCGACATCGGTGCGGATCTCGCGCATGACCTTTTTAAAGGTCGGGTTCTCCATCTGCTCGCCGAGGATCTCAAGGCTCTGCACCAGGGGCAGGCCGGCGTCGATCATGGTGGAAAGCTGCCGGGTGAAGATGACCACATCCTTGCCGGTCACCTTGGGTTTGAAAAAATCGATATTCTCAAACATGTCCTTGGGCGCTTCCTTGACCAAGGAGGGGGTGATTCTCATCTTCTTCAGATAGGAGAGCGCCATGGCTTCGTTGGGCATCTCGATCTTGCCCTTGCGCTTTTCCCCGTAGGAATTTACTCCCTTCCAGACATAAAACGGCATAGCCCCTCACCTCATTTTCTGAATTGAATCAATACCTTTTTACTTATATATCAAGATTTTCCTAAAAACAATAGATAGATAGCGTTATTTCTCTTTAAAAATCATCCGGCTGTTTTTTTTCATCCCCTGCCCGCCGGGCGCCGCACCCGGGCAGGATGCGGCCTCCTCTTTTTTTATTGACACCAGGGGGTGAATCATTTAAATAAACTGCTTCTCTGCTATGCTCATTCGGCCCGCAGTTCATCGGAATGGCCGGAGGCGAAAAACCAATAACGGCACTCATGCATGCGCAAGGCTCCTGGCATGAGATTGTATAAGGAGGTTGAAAATGGCCAAGGCAGCACAAGATCCCATGACGAAATATAGCAGCGGCGAGTTCCAGCAAATTGACGAAAAATGCGAGGGCTGCGAACGCACCATTCAGGTGGAGTCGGCTAAATATTGCACCGCCTACACTGTTCCGCAGGCAAAGTGGCGCCTGGGCATCTGCAATTTCGCCACCCACGTCAAGCCGGAAATCGCGACCTCCACCATCAAGATCAACCCGCTGAAGGCATCCAAGCGCGCCGCCGCCAAGGGCAAGAAAAAGTAATCCTCTTCCCCGCCTAAAAAAAAGCCGAAGCCCCGTCTTTACCAGGCGGGGCTTTTTTTTATCCGCGCTGCCGGCACGATCGTCACCCTCATTGCACGACCGCCTTCGGATAGAGGGCGCTGAGCAGCTTTTCATCCTCCTTGATCTCCTTGAACCGCTCATAGGCATCCCTGAAATGCCCAGGCCGCAACGGATCCGCGTAGACCTTTGCCGCGGCCTCGGCCAGAAGCGCCTCCGAACAGTCGTAGACAGCCTGGAAGACCTTGTCGATGACCAACTGCGGCGCCTTTTCATAGGGCGGCGGGGCCTTGGTTATGGCGATGACCGCCTGCTGGAGGGTCGGAGCGGCAAGGAGCCTGAAAAGCTTCGGCGTATCGTAGATGTCCGCGGCGGCGAGCATCCTGTCGATGATGATCGCGTCAAGGGTCATCAGCCGGCTGCGGATACTTTCCAGATGGCCGTCCCCCTCCGGCTCCATGAGCAGATTGATATAGGGGGTGACCTCCTGGGCGGTCAGGGTTCCTTTCCTGAACGCGGCCTCAAGCCAGCGTATCTGCATTTCCGGACTGCGGGCGACAAAAGGCAGATATTTCTCATACCATTTCTTTTTCTTCACAACGTCCTTCGCCATAGCACCTCACCAAACTCCTTGGCAATCGCGGGAGACCAGGCCCGGAAAACCCGCCCCACTGACTATTCCACCCGAAAGAGCGGCTCCTCGATATAGGTTCCCTTGCAACGCGGGCAGTGGCCCGGCTTCACGAGCCGCTGCCGCTTGATAAACTTGAAACCGCAATCCCTGCAGCGGGCAGGGATCACCGTCAACCTTTCCCTGCCGTGCTGCAGCGACCTCCGGATATGGGCAAGATGCGCATACACCTCTTTTTCGCCGATCCGTATTAAACCAGAAATTTCCTTGGCGGACAACGGCCCTTGCGCGGAAAGCAGGTTCAGGATCATTTGCCGGGCGGTTTGACTCATGGGCAACTCCTTTATCCCTCATTATCCTTACTCCCTAGCCGGCGGCAAGGTATTTTCGCCGGCCCGGAAATTTCCGTTTGCCTCGGGGCCCATCGCGCCTTACTGTATTTTTGCAGAGCAAGGAGGCAATAATGCGCGGAAAAGAACTGAAGATCGAAGAGCATCTCATCGTCGAAAAGCCTTTTTACCTCGAACAGGGAGAAGAGCTTGCCATCGCCCGGGCGGCCTACCGCAACGGCCTGCCCATTTTACTGAAAGGGCCGACCGGCTGCGGAAAAACCCGTTTCATGCAACGGCTGGCCTGGGAACTGCGGCGGCCCCTGATCACGGTCTCCTGCCATGACGATCTTTCCACCAGCGATCTGGTCGGCCGCTATCTCATCAAGGGCGGGGAGGCGGTCTGGGCCGACGGCCCCCTCACCAAGGCGGTGCGGAACGGCGCCATCTGTTATCTCGACGAAATCGTCGAGGCCCGCAAGGACACCACCGTGGTGATCCACCCCCTTGCCGACGACCGGCGGGAGCTGCCCATCGAAAAGCTTGGCGAACTCCTGACCGCGCCGCCGGAGTTCATGATGGCCATCTCCTACAACCCCGGGTACCAGAGTGTGCTCAAGGACCTGAAGCAGTCCACCCGACAACGCTTTGTCTCCCTGGAATTCAGGTATCCGCCCAGCGACCTGGAAGCCGCCATCGTCAAGGAGGAATCCGGTCTTGACCAGGAAAGCGCGGAACGACTGGTGCGCCTGGCCGGCATGACCAGGAGCCTCAAGGACTCCGGCCTTCAGGAAGGGGCCAGCACCCGGCTTTTGATCCATGCGGGCAAACTGATCAAAAGCGGCATCGACGAACGCACCGCCTGCCGGGCCACCATTACGGAAACCCTCACCGACGACCACGAGATGCTGGCCGCCATCGAGGAAATGGTCAGCTCCCTCTTTTAAAAACGGTTGCCACCCTTGCCCAGGACCGATCTCAAAAAACGTTTTGCCGAGGCAGTGTTTCCGGACATTCTCAGCGACTGGGAAATCGAGGAACTGCTCGAACCGCTCCTTGCCCTGCCGGAAGCGCATCTTGCCGAGACCCTCCGCCAGGTCAAGGTCATCTGGCCGGTGAGTCACGCCCTCTGCGGCAACTTCCTGCACCGGGTGGAAAACGGCCTGCGTTGCCTGGAACCGGCCCAGCTTGCCGAGTGGGTGAAGGCCGTTCTCGCCGCCTACGAGGATGGCGGTCTGCTTGCCGCGCAACGCCTGCTCGAAAACGTGGAAGACAATTTTCTCTGCCGGCTCCGCGGCGAGTCCGCGGCCCGTTTCCCGACGGCGGCAAAAAGCCTCACCCCTTATGCCTGCGGCCTTTTCGGCCACCCGGTCGAACTGGTTTCCGGGGCGGAGGTCTATACCGACACCGAAAAAATCATCCTCCCTCCCGAAATAAACCTTTTCCCGAAACAGAGGGACAATTTCCTTCTCTACAAGCTCACCATCTCCTTTCAGTGGGCCTTTGCCCGCCTCGGCACCTTTCGGGCAACCCTTGCCGACGATTCCCCCATCGTCACCGCCCTGAAGCAGCGCCACCGGAGACGGATCGTCGCCGCCGGGCCCTGGCTTTCCGACTTTTTCCAACTCTTTCCCCGGCCGGAAACCGCGGCCCGGCTCTACCATCTGTCCGAAACCGCCCGGGCCGCCGCCTTTCTCCGCGACATGCTGCCCGGCCTCATGCGCCAGTGCCTTCCCCTCCTGGCCCTGCTGAGAGAGGCGCTTCCCGGAAACGCGGACAGCCGCATCGACGGCCTGCAAAACCGCATTCTCGCCCCGGACCGGGAGGCAATGGCCGCGGCGGAGAGCGCCGCGGATTCCCTCCGCTTTCTGGCCGAAACCTATGACCACTGCATTGACGGGGAAGACCGCCTGCCCGCCCTTCCCTTCCAGGGCGTGTTGCGGTTAAACGAGGTGCAGGCCGTACGGCGGAAAAGGCGGGAGGAGGCAAAGGCGAAGTTCATCAGGGCTCTGGCGCCGCTGGTGGCGGCGGCAAGCAGGGAAACCGGCCATGAGGAGGGCGAGAGGAGCGAGGCAAGGATGCCGAAGCTTGCCGCGGATCAGGCCCAGGCCCTCCTCATCCCCCCGGAGCAGCAAAAAAAAGAGCCCGGAATCACGCCGGTTTCCGAACAGGAAACCGGCACCTTCATCACCGTCGACGACCTGCCGCTTCCCCTGCCCAAAGACCTGCGGCAGCTCGCCCGGGAGATCATGGACGATCTAGGCCACATCCCGTCCCAGTATATCAGCAGCGCCATGAATTTGAGCGGCCGGGCCATTGCCAGGGGCGCCCCTCCGCCCGGGCCGGGGGGCGAGGCCTTGAGCGGCGTCAACGTTTACGACGAGTGGGACTACCGGCGCATGGATTTTCGCAAGAACTGGTGCTCCCTGCGGCTCAAGGACATCCCGCCGACCAGGGGAACCTTCATCGGCGCCACCCTGGCCAAATACAAAGGCCATCTCTTAAGGCTCAGGCGCCAGTTCGAGATGATGCGCACCCAGGAACGTTTCATGAAAAGACAGAAGGAAGGGGACGACATCGATCTGGACGCCCTCACCGAATCCCTGGCCGACCTCAAAGCCGGCCTGCCGCCCTCGGAAAATCTCTTCATCAGGCTCGCCCGCGAACAACGGAGCATTGCCGCCCTTTTCCTCATCGACATGTCCTCCTCCACCGAAGGCTGGGTCAGCACCGCCATCAAGGAATCCCTGGTCCTGCTTTGCGAGGCCCTGGGCGCCCTCGGCGACGCTTACGGCATTTACGGCTTTTCCGGCATGCGCCGGACCCGCGCCGAACTCTTCCACATCAAACATCTCAACGAACCTTACAACGATGAGGTCAAGGGCCGGATCGCCGCGATCAGCCCCCAGGAATACACGCGCATGGGACCTCCCATCCGCCACCTCAGCGGGATTCTCGCGGAAAGCGAGGCGAAGATCCGGCTGCTCATCACCCTTTCCGACGGCAAGCCGGAAGACTATGACGATTACAAAGGGGATTACGCCATCGAGGACACCCGCCACGCCCTGATCGAGGCGAAGGCGCGGGGCATCCACCCCTTCTGCATCACCATCGACAGGCAGGCCCACGATTACATCGCCCACATGTACGGAGAGGTGAATTACATCTTTATCAACGACGTGAAAAAACTGCCCAACCGGATTCCGGAGATTTACCGCAGCCTCACCTCATGACCGGGAACATCGTAAATTCCGAGCGTTTTCATGCAGTAAGCCCGGGCGCCCCTCCTCTTTTCATTTGACCTTCGCGGTTAGGCACGCTAGACTGAGTTGTCTTTACGTCTGTTTTTCCGCAAAATAACCCATGGATACGACAAAATGAGCCAACCAGAAAAACGCGCGGTCAAGGAAAAAACCTCCCTCCCCCTGATCATCGGCATAGCGGTGCTTGTCGGCCTGGGCCTTCTCGCGGGGTGGTATTTCTTTCAGACTCCGACCCGGGGCCCTGTCATTGAAGTTGCCGAGCAAGCTCCGCCGCCCGCTGTTTCCGAAAGCGCGCCTTCGATCCCGGAGATGGCATCCGCCCCGGGCCAGGCCGCCCCGGTTGTTGCCACGCCCACCGCGGAAAAGCCCAAAGATCCCTGCGAGCTGATCAGTGCCGAAATCAACGCCATCTTTACCTCCCTGGACGGGCGGGATTACATTGCCGCCCGCAAACTGAAAGATGGCAGCCACGCCCATTTCAGCAAAGTGGCGGAAAAACTCCTCGCCACGCCGCCGGTGATCAGCGGGGAAACGGACAGCCTCTACTCCATCCTCAACAACACCGCCCACTTCTACCGCACCCTCCGCAAGGACGACTTCTTCCTGCTCAAGGAGATCCTGGAAAAAGAGAGCGACTCCCTGGAAGCGAACCTGGCGACCTTTTACCGCTGGACCGAGCTTGCCCCGAAATGCGACACGACCACCATCCTCATCAGATTGCCCCTGCCGGCCCTCTATGAGTATGCCGGCTTTTTCCTTCACACCCTGGGCGGCCAGTCCTACCTCTTTCGCCGCGAATCACGGCTGCGGCTGCTGGTGAAATATTATTCCATCCTCATCCTCGACCGGGCCAACGACGCCTCCCTGAACCGGCACGGCCTCGATATCAGACCCTCCATCGATTCGCTGCTCACGGACATGAAAACCGCCGGCAACCTCGCCGGCCGTGACGACTACGAGACAAAGTTGATCCTGCTCCAGGACAAATATCTGCAGCAGTACGGCGAGAAAAAATCGGCCGCCCCGTCGCTGCGCTGACCCCCTCGGGTTTCCAATAAAAAATCCGGCGCGGAACAACGGTTCCGGCCGGATTTTTTATTGGAAACAGTCTGGCTGACGCCTGTTCAGCGCCGATCGCCCAAAAAGCGCAGGAGGTGAATGAAGAGGTTCACGAAATCAAGATAGAGGGCGAGCGCCCCCATGATCGCCCCCTTCTGGATTGCCGCCTGGCCGCTTTGCATGATGCCGCCAGAGCCGATCCGCAGAATCTTCTGCACGTCATAGGCGGCAAGGCCGGTGAAGACGATGACGCCGATTCCGGAAACGACCCAGGAAACCATGGCGCTGCCAAGGAAAAGGTTGACCACCGAGGCGATGATCATGCCGATGAGCCCCATGAAAAGAAAGGAACCCATGCCGGTCAGATCCTTTTTGGTCACGGTTCCGTAAACCGCCACGGACACGAACATGCCGCCCGCCACGAAAAAGGTTGCGGCCACCGAGGTGCCTGTATAGAGGAGGAGGATGGCGGAAAGGGTCAGGCCGTTCAGCAGCGAATACAGCAGAAAGAGATTGGTCGCCGCCCTGGCGCTCATCCGCTCAACGCGGGCGGAGAGATAAAACACCAGCCCCAGCTCGCCGAAGATCAGGCCGTAAAAGAAAAACTTGTTGCCGAAGATGATCTGCTGAAGCAGAGGGGTGTTGACCACCAGAAAGGCGCTCAGGCCGGTGAGGCCAAGACCTACGGCCATCCAGTTGAAAACCTTTGCCAGAAAAAGGGTGGCGGCCTGGCTGCCGGACTGCTCCAGGGTCATGGTTCTGTTTTGTTCGCTTCCGTACATATCTTCTCCTTGTCTTTCAATTTGTTGGCGCGCCAAAGTATCTCCATTGTAATCATGGCAAAAAAAGAAGCAAGCCCATTCACGGCGAAGCCGAGCGGATAATGGGGAAGGAGCGGCGGCAGAGGATGTGTCGCCGGATTTCGCCGGGCCTGGAAGAGGCAGGGAATTCGGGAGGTTGGCCAAAGCGTCCTTGACCGACCACTGGTTGCCAAAGACCTTTTCCAGGCCATTTGATTCCGGCAGGAGCCATTTTTTCGCGGCCGGCCAGGCCCCATCACAGCTCCAGCCGCGCCCCCGGCTCGGGCAGCAGGATCGTCAGGGCCGGATCATGGGCGGAAAGCTCCGCCATCCCGGCTTTTGCCCGCGCCCGCTCATGATGGGCGACATGGACCAGGGCCAGCATCTTCGCCCCGGCCCGCCCGGCGAAACGTACGCTCGCCCCGACACTGCCATGGTTGGGCGTTTCCTCTTCCGCCCGGTACGCCTCCTGCACGACAAGATCGCAGCCAGTGGCCAGCTTCAGGCTTTCCGGGGTCGGCCTGCCATCGCCGCTGTAGTAGAGGGACTTGCCGCCCGCGCTCAACCGGAGGGCAAGGGCAGACTGCGGGTGCTCGACGCGGGCGAACCGCCAGGAGCATCCTGCCGCCGGAAACGACGGCAAATCAGGAGCCGCAGTCAGGTATTGCAACGGAAACTGAAGCCTTGACCCGAAAGCGGGATAGGCGAGATCCAGGGCCAGCTCCACCTTCTCCCGCAATCCGGCCGGCCCGACCATCAGGAGCGGTTTCGTCCGCCCCATCTCCCAGAAACGCAGAAGCAGCAAGGGCAGACCGAAAAAGTGATCCCCGTGGAAATGGGAAATCCAGAGGGCGTCGAGCTGATCCGCCAGGGGATAATCAAGAAAATAGCGATGGGGGGTGGTAAATCCGCAGTCAAGTAGGATATAATGTGTATTGGCCCCGCTCCTCGCCGCGACCAGCAGCGAGGTGTTGAAACAGACCGGGTCGCAGGCCTCGCCAACCCCTAAAAAATGGATCTTCACCGCCAACCCTCCCCATTGTCCCTGAACCCCATGCAGACCATCCTCCCATGAACAGCGTCATTCTTTCCCGTCCGCGACGCGGAACCAGGAACAGGGGGGCGGCCAGCAAACAGCATCTACCCTCCAGGTGCGGAAAATGCAAGGGCCTTTTGCCCATGACGCAGTCCGTGCTTCCCGCCGAGCGTTCCGACCGGACCACCGGCCAGGCCGTCGAAGGGGCAGACCTGCCGATGCCGTCCGGACTTTCCTTTCGCCCATGACCACTTTCCAGGAAAAAAACGCGCTGCCGCGGGAAGAGGATCTTCACCCCCTGCCGCCTTTGTCCCGTCTTGTTCTCCATGCCTGCGCCCTCATCGGTGAACCGCAGAGCAGGGATGCGCTCCTGGCCTTTCTTCTCCGCCCCGAGATGCGGGAGGCCATCCGTCCCGCGCAAAAGGCGGACCTGGAGGAGAGCCTCAACCGCCTGCTGGCCGATGATTTCCTGCGCAAAGACCTTCTCGTCCCGCCGGCCCTCCAGGAAGTCGTCGCCAGACAGGCCATGGAGCAGGCATACTTTCTCCCCCTCGTCGCCGCCTGCAAAAAGGCCTTCCCCGCCCTGGGCCCCGACGAAAATACCGATCTGGATGCCCTGTGGCAGCGGACAATCCGCGACCTGCGCCTTGCCCTCTATCTGCTCGACGAAACCGCCTATACGCGAAATCTTCTCCGCCTGCTGGAGATGCAGGAGCAGTTTCCCCGCCGTTTCCCGGAAAACCCCATGCTCAGACTCTGCGGCCTCCCCTTTGCCGCCCCCTGGTTCAAGCGCCTGCCCCTCCATATCCAGTTTTATGCCTTGAACCAGATCTTCATCAACGGCCTCCTCCAGCTCGGGGAACCACGCCTGCCCACGGCCTATCTTGAAGACAAGGAATTTCTCGCCTCCCTGCCGGCGGGCCAGCGCGACCCCTTTTACTATCTGCTCATCTCCGAACTGCTCCTCCGCGGCGATGACGCCCTGGCCAGCGCCCATCTCGACGCACTGGCCGCATCCGGTTCCCCCCTGGGCCTGCGGGGCTGGCGGGAATTCATGGCGGGAAACAACCGGCAGGCCATCGAATCCTATGAGACGGACCTTGCCCAGATCAGGAAGGGCAACCAGAACGAGCAGGCCTATTTCACCGGCATAGAGGGATTTTTTTACCTGCTGGCCCTGCTGAAGGACGGCAGTTACCTGAGACATGCCGCGATCAAGAAAGCGGTTGCCGATGTTGAGGCACTGCAGCCGCACAACCCTTTTCTTCCGGCCTACGCCCTGCTCCTTGCCGTGGTGGCCGCCAAGGAAAACCGGCTCGACCTGGCCCGGGAACGCCTGCTCGCGGCCCGGCAACTCTCCCGGCCGCACAGCATCACCATCCTGGTCTGGGCCCTTGCCTCCTACTGGATCGAAGGAAAACCGGCCGACCAACTGCTGCCGCAACTCAGGATTTTTCAGAAAAAAGCCGCCCGCCACGGCTATTGCCGGCTGGCTGAGGAATACGCAACCCTTCTCGGCCTGGCCTCTGGAAAAACCAAGGCCGCCGAACCGGCGCCGGAATCCCTCGCCTCGGCGGTCAAACCGGAGGAGCAGTGGCAGCGGGCGCTGCGGGCCCTCAATTTCACCTCGGGCCCGGCCCAGGCCCAGACGCGCGCGGAACAGCAGTACCGCCTGGCCTGGTTGCTTGCCCATGAGAAAACGACCCGGAACATCGCCATCCTGCCCAAGGTCCAATCGCTTTCGGCCAGACAGCTCTGGACCAAGGGAAGGGCCATCGCCCTGCGCAAGCTGTTTCGGAAGAAACGCCCCGCGTTCTTAAGCCTGCAGGATGTGCAGGTATCCGAAACCATAGAGGAACTCCGGGACAGCCGCGGGGTTTTTTACCAGTTTGCCACCACCCGCGCCATGCACGCCCTCATCGGCCACCCCCACGTCTTTCTCGCCGAGTCCCCCAGGACACCGGTGGAAATCCTCAAGGGCGAGCCGGAACTCCGGGTGGACCAGCAGGAGGATTCCCTCCATGTGCGGTTTTATCCTCCCCTGGCTCCGGAGGAGATCACGATCATCCGGGAGACGCCGGTGCGGTTCAAGGTGTACCCCATCGGCGAGGAGCACCGGCGGGTCGCCCTGATCATCGGCGACGAAGGCCTGCGCGTACCCGTTACCGGCAGGGAGGAGCTGTTCGCCACCCTGGGAAACATCTCCTCCTTCATGACCGTGCACTCCACCATCGACGGCAGATCCGCCGGCATTGACGAGGTAACGGCGGACTCCCGCATCCACATGCAGCTTCTTCCCTACGGCACCGGCTTCCGGCTCGCCATGCTGGTCAAACCCCTGCACCCGGAGGGCCCCTACCAGAAACCGGGGGAAGGGCCAAAAACCATCATCGCCCAGCTCAAAGACAAACGGGTGCAGACGAAACGCGATCTCAACCTGGAAGAGGAAAACGCCCGCTCTGTCGAGGAATCATGCCCCATGCTCGTCGCCGCCCCGGACCTTGAACGCGAATGGATCCTGCAGGATCCCGAGGAATGCCTGCAGCTCCTCCTCGAACTGCAGGCCCTGCCGGAGAGCGTGCTCATCGAGTGGCCGGAGGGAGAAAAACTCACCGTAAGCCCGCCGGCGGAGCTGAACCAGATCCTGCTCAACATCAGGGAGCACAACAACTGGTTCGAGATGAGCGGCAGCCTGAAACTCGACGACTCCCTGGTCCTGGACATGCGCAAGCTCCTGGATCTTGCCCAGACCACCGCAAGCCGCTTCATCCCCCTGGGGCACGGCCACTTTCTCACCCTCTCCCGGGAACTGCGCAGACGGCTTGACGAGATCGCCGCCTTCAGCGAGTTCCGCAAGAACAGCATACGCCTCCATCCGCTCGCCGCCCTGGCCCTGGAGGATTTCACCAGCGGGGTGGGCAGACTTGAGGTGGATGCGCGCTGGCGGGAACAGGAAAGGCGCCTTGCCGAGGCCCAGGAATACGAACCACTGCTTCCCTCCACCTTCAAGGCCCAGCTCCGCGATTATCAGCTGGTGGGCTTTCAGTGGCTGGCCCGTCTGGCCGGCTGGGGGGTGGGCGCCTGCCTGGCGGACGACATGGGCCTCGGCAAGACCGTGCAGGCCCTGGCCCTGATCCTGGACCGGGCCAGCCGGGGGCCGACCCTGGTGGTGGCTCCCACCTCGGTCTGCCCCAACTGGCAGGAGGAGGCGAACCGCTTCGCGCCCACCCTCAATGTGATCATGTTCGGCGGCCGCTACCGCAAGGAGCTGGTCAGCGAACTCAAGCCCTTTGACCTCATGATCGCAAGCTACGGTCTGCTCCAGCAGGAAACCACCCTGCTCGCCACGCAGAACTGGCAGACCATCGTCCTCGACGAAGCGCAGGCCATCAAGAACTTCATCACCAAACGCTCCCGGGCCGCCATGCAGCTGCAAGGGGAGTTCAAGATGCTCACCACCGGCACCCCCATTGAAAATCATCTCCCGGAACTCTGGACCCTCTTCCAGTTCATCAACCCGGGGCTGCTGGGCTCCCTGAACCAGTTCAGCCAACGCTTCGCCATCCCCATCGAACGACACAACGACCCCGAGGCCAAGCGAAGGCTGAAGCGGCTGATCAACCCCTTTATCCTGCGCCGCCTCAAAGCACAGGTCCTGGAGGAGCTGCCGGCGCGCACGGAGATTCTTCTCCAGGTGGAAATGGAGGAAAAGGAGGCGGCCTTCTATGCCGCCCTGCGCCAGCAGGCCCTGGAAAAACTCCAGCACGGCGGCGGCCCGCCCGGCAAACGCTCTCTCCAGATCCTGGCCGAGATCATGCGCCTGCGAAGGGCCTGCTGCAACCCGCGCCTCATTGTCCCGGAAACCGACATTCCCAGCGCCAAGCTGGCCCTCTTTGCCAAACTGGTCTCGGAACTGCGGGAAAACGGCCACAAGGCCCTGGTCTTCAGCCAGTTTGTCGACCATCTCGCCCTGATCCGCGCCCATCTCGACCGGGAAGGCTTTTCCTACCAGTACATGGACGGCAATACGCCGAGCCGGGACCGGCAGCAGCAGGTGCAGGCGTTTCAGGCGGGCAGGGGCGATCTCTTTCTCATCAGCCTCAAGGCCGGCGGCCTGGGCCTGAACCTGACCGCCGCCGACTATGTCATCCACATGGATCCCTGGTGGAACCCGGCCGTGGAAGACCAGGCCTCGGACCGGGCCCACCGCATCGGCCAACAGCACCCGGTCACCATCTACCGCCTGGTGGCGAAAAACACCATCGAGGAAAAGATCGTCCAGCTACATCAGGAAAAAAGGGATCTGGCGGAAAGCCTGCTGGAAGGGAGCGACGTGATCCGGGCGGTGAACTCCGCCGAACTGCTGCGCCTGCTCCGGGAAAGCTGAAGGAGCCAGGTCCATCGCCTTTTTGCCGGCCTCCGGCCGGAGAGGCGGGAGAATTTCTTCCGGCCCGGGCTCAAGCCCTGCCTTGACTCTGCCGATAAAACACGAAAGACCGTCGACGGCCACTGTTCCGACGGCCTCACAGACACGCGCGAACCAGCGACCCGACCCGGAAGGGGCGGGACAAGAACCACCAAGCATACAAGGGCTGGCCATGAAGAGCAGCAGCACCCGTTTTGCCGATTACGCAACCATTGTTGGCCTTCTCGGCGCCGGCGCGGTCGTCGCCTCGGTGCTTTACGCCGGCAGCACCGCCGCCATCTTCATGAACCTGCAATCCTTTCTCCTGGTCTTTGTCGGCAGCACCTTCGTGGTGCTGATCAAATTCAACAGCCGTCAGTTCCGCCGGGCCTGGCTCATCGCCTTCCACGCCTTTTTCATGCGGCAGGAAAGCCCGCATGAGATCATCGACACCATCATCGGCCTGCAGAAACGGGCGCGGGTTCACGGCCTGCTCGCCCTGGAGACCGAAGGCATCGCCCATCCCTTCCTGAGACAGGGCGTCAAGTATGTGGTGGACAACATCAATCCCGCCATCATCAAGAACACCCTGAGCAAGGAGATCTTCCACACCCTGGAACGCCATCAGTCCGGCGCCAAGGTCTTTCGGGCCCTGGCCGACGTCAGTCCGGCCATGGGCATGATCGGCACCCTCATCGGCCTGGTGCAGATGCTGGCGGCCATGGACAATCCGGATCACGTGGGCCCGGCCATGGCGGTCGCCCTGCTCACCACCCTGTACGGCGCCGTGATGTCCCACATGCTCGCCACCCCCATCGCCGACAAACTGCTCCTGCGCAGCCAGGAAGAACACCTGATCAAGATGCTCATCGCCGATGGCGTCCTCGGCATCCAGCAGGGGCTGCACCCCTATGTGCTCGAAGAAATACTCCTCGCCTACCTGCCCGGTTCCCAGCGGGTGGGCGGCCGCTGGAAGGCCAGATCCGGCTGCGGGGAGAACATGCCGCAGAACGACATCCTGACGGGCGGCCAGTTCCGGCCGTTCGCCGAAGCCGGCAAACCGCCGGCCCTGAACGCCCAGGACGAGACAGCCCCATGACCCCCACCCCGCCCACCTCCGCGCCAGCCGACGGGCAGACGCCGGCCGGCGGCCCCATGCAGGAAAGCGGTCCCGGCCCGGAGACGACTCCGGCCGATGCCGGGCAGGAGGTCGAATTCTTCGGTCTGGAATTCGACTATCAGAACCTGCAAAACCCCTTCAGCGAAGAGGCGCATGGCAAGTCCCCGGCCTGGATCCTCACCTTTGCCGACATGATGACCCTGCTGCTCTGTTTCTTTATTCTCCTCTTCACCATCTCCCGGGTCGATCTGGCCAAATTCCGGGAGGTCGCCATGGCCATGACCAGCGCCCTGGGCGGCAAGAACATCATCTATGTACCGGTGGAGGGCGGCGGCAAGGAGATCATCGGCGCCGAGGAGGCCGACCTCACACCGAAGCTCAGAAAAACCATCATGGACGCCGAGCGGCTCAGGGCCGCCCTGAGCGGGGAGATAGACCGGCGGATCCTCGACGTCGTGGTCTCCGAGCAGCTCATCATCATCCAGATTCTGCAGCACGGCACCTTTGAACCCGGCCGCGCCGACCTGCACCCGGCTTTCCTGATCACCGCCCGGAAAATCAGGGATGCCCTGGTCGAGATCCCCGGCGACATCACCATTGCCGGCCATACCGACAATCTGCCCGTCAGCGGCGGCATGTTCCGCTCCAACTGGGAGCTTGCCGGCGCCCGGGCCTATTCGGTGATGCACGAGCTGCTCAGGGGAAAGGTGCTGCCCGACGACCGCTTTGTCCTCAAGGGCTATGGCGCAACGCAGCCGCGGGTTCCCAATTCCTCCGAGGCGAACCGGGAAAAAAACCGCCGGGTGGAGATCATCATCGACCAGCGCGGAATCAAGGACAGAGCCGACCTCATCGCCATGCGTTGAACCGCGCCCGCGCCGGTCAGCACCCATGGCTCCGTAATCTTCCCGTATTGCCGATCTCTTCCCTTTCCGGTAAGAATGCGGGGCAAACCCTTGACGGCAGGAGGCAAGCCCATGCATTGCTGGGAATTTCACAAGTGCGGAAAACAGAAAAAAGGCTGCCCGGCCTTTCCCGGCTCCGGCAAAAACTGCGCCCTGGTGGCCGGCACCATCGGCTCCGGCCAACCCCTTTTCACCTTCGGCCAAAAGGAGGAACGCTGCCGGCAATGCGCGTTTTTCCGGAGCAAGCACTACGCCGAAGAATATGAACCCGACATAGCGCATGAGCCCTTTTAAGCCCGCCGCCGCCCCTCTTGCGCCTTGCTCAATCCCGCCCCGCCGATTATAGTGAGCCCGAAACCCGCTTTTCCCCTAATCCGCCCCGAGGAATTCCGGCCGTGAACTCCCTGCTTTTGGCCACAGGCTGCCTGGTCGCCTATCTTGCCGCCTACCATACCTACGGCCGCTATCTGGCCAGGAAAATATTCCGCCTCGATGACGGCAGGCAGACCCCGGCCCATCGCCTGCGGGATGGAGTCGACTTCATCCCCACCGGCAAGGACGTGCTCTTCGGCCACCATTTCACCTCCATCGCCGGCACCGGCCCCATTGTCGGCCCGGCCATCGGCGTGATCTGGGGTTGGCTGCCCGCCCTGCTCTGGGTGCTGTTCGGGCCCATCGTCATCGGCGCGGTCCACGATCTCGGCAGCCTGGTCGTTTCCATCCGCCATGAAGGGAAATCCATCGCCGAGGTGATCGGCAAAACCATTTCTCCCCGGGTGCGCCATCTCTTTTTCGCCGTGATTTTCCTTGAGCTCTGGATAGTGATCGCCATTTTCGCCCTGATCATCGCCCTGCTCTTTACCATGTATCCCAAGTCGGTGCTGGCGATCTGGCTGGAGGTGCCCATCGCCCTTCTCGTCGGCGTCCTGGTCCGCCGGAAAGGCAATCTTCTCCTGCCCCTCTCCATCGCCGGGGTCATCCTGATGTACCTGACGGTCTGGCTGGGCAGCCATCTGCCCCTCACCATGCCCTCTCTCCTCGGCATGAACCCGGTGCTGATCTGGATGCTCATTCTCTTTGCCTACGCGGCGGCAGCCTCCGTCCTGCCGGTGGATCTTCTCCTCCAGCCCCGCGATTACCTCAATTCACACCAGCTCCTCATCGCCATGGGCCTCTTGGCCCTTGGCCTGCTCGTCGCCCAGCCGCCCATGGCCGCGCCCGCCTATGTCCCCTCGCCGGCCGGCGCGCCGTCCCTCTGGCCCTTCCTCTTCGTCATCATCGCCTGCGGCGCGGTTTCCGGCTTCCATTCGGTGGTCAGCTCCGGCACCAGCTCAAAACAGCTCAACCGGGAATCAGACGCCCAGTTTGTCGGCTACGGCTCCATGCTGGTCGAAGGCGGCCTCGCCGTCCTGGTCATCATCGCCTGCACCGCCGGCCTGGGCATGGGCGTGCTGGAAAACGGCGTCCTCCTCACCGGGCCTGCCGCCTATGAAAATCACTACGCCTCCTGGGCAAGCGCCCAGGGACTCGGAGCCAACCTCGCCGCCTTCATCGAGGGCGCGGCCAACATGATCAGCGCCCTGGGCCTGCCCCGCGCCCTGGCGGTCACCACCATGGGGGTCTTCATCGTCTCCTTTGCCGCCACCACCCTGGACAGCGCCGCCCGCATCCAGCGCTACGTGGTCAGCGAGCTTGCCGAGGCCGGCAATCTCCCCGCCCTTGGCGGAAGGTGGCCTGCCACCGCCATCGCCATCGGCAGTGCCATGGCCCTGGCCTTCTATTCCGGCGACGGCCAGGGCGCCATGGCGCTCTGGCCCATTTTCGGCGCCATCAACCAATTGCTGGCCGGCCTCGCCCTCCTGGCCATAACCGCCTATCTGGCCCATGGCCGGCGGCCGCTCTGGTTCACCTTTCCGCCCCTTGCCTTCATGGTCACCGTCACCTCCTGGGCCATGCTGGGCAACATCGGCGATCTGCTCGCCAAGGAGAGTCTTTTCCTGGCCGCGCTGAGCGCCGCCATTCTCTGCCTGCAGGCGATGGTTCTGGGAGAATCCCTGCTGGTGATGTGGAAACGCCGGCCGCGAACGCAGCCGCTGGTGGCGGCAAGCGAGGGGAAAGAGATGCCCCCGGCGCCGCTCAGGGAAGAATAACATGCAGCCCGAGGCCGCCGCGGCCCTGCAGGAAGCGCTGCTTGCCTGGTTTTCCGAAAACGGCCGGGACCTGCCCTGGCGGCGGCGGTATCTTCCCTACCACATCTGGCTCTCGGAAATCATGCTCCAGCAAACCCAGATGGAGCGGGTGGTCGTCTACTTCCGCCGCTGGCTCGAAACCTTTCCCGATATCGCCAGCCTGGCCGCGGCCGACGAGCAGGAGGTCCTGCGCCTGTGGGAGGGCCTGGGGTACTACTCCCGGGCCCGCAACCTCCTGAAAACCGCGGCGCTCATCCACCGCGAGCACGGGGGCCGCCTGCCGGAGGATCACGCCGCCCTCCTCCGGCTGCCGGGCATCGGCCGCTACACCGCCGGCGCGATCATGAGTCTGGCCTTCAACCGCCACTACCCCCTGGTCGACGCCAACGTGGAGCGCCTCTTCGCCCGGCTCTTCAACCTCGACCGCCCGGTGAAGGAGAAAGACATCCAGGCCTCCATCTGGCAGCTGGCCGAGGCCCTGATCCCCCGGGGCAAGGCGCGCTGGTTCAACCAGGGCCTCATGGAGCTCGGCGCCCTGATCTGCCGGCCCCGCGCGCCGAAATGCGGCGAATGCCCGCTCCGGCCCCATTGCCTGGCCTTCCGCCTGCGCCTGGTCGAAAAAAGACCGGTGCCGGGCAAGGCCAGGGAAATCATTCCCATCCACATGGTCACCGGCGTGCTCATCCACCGCGGCAGGATCTTTATCCAGAAGCGCCTGGCCGACGATGTCTGGCCCAACCTCTGGGAATTTCCCGGCGGCGCCCTGGAAGAGGGGGAATCTCCGGAGGAGGCCCTGGCCCGTGAGTATCTGGAGGAAACCGGCTTCGCCATCCGGGCGACCGAAAAAATCACCATTATCAAACACAGCTACACCAGATACCGGATCACCCTGCACTGCTATTATTGCTCCCTTGCCGGCAACGCCGGCGCGCCGGTGCTCAGCGCGGCCCAGGAATCCCGCTGGGTCAGGCCCGGCGAGCTTGCCGACTTCGCCTTTCCCTCCCCGCACCGCCGCCTGATCGATGGCCTGGCCGAGGAAAACCCGGGCTGAACCTGCCGCCAACCGCTTTACATCGCTGCCGCCCTTTGCTAGAGTGTATCAGCAGGCTGCGGGAAGGTGTGTTTACGGAAAGAGGGAGCGATGGACAAGAGGATAATACGGCTGCTGATCTATCTGACCATCATCTTGGTCATGGCCAATATCAGCCCTCTCATCGATCTCTATTTTCATCCCCAGATCCCTTACCTGGACACCGAACACCTGCTGGTGGGCGGCATCACCTCGGGAATCACGGTGATCCTCATCAGCCTGCTCATCTCCTATGCCAACCGCATGAGCAGGATCGCGGCGGAGATGCAGCAGCTCAACAGGACGCTGCGCGAACAGACCAGCCGGGACAGCCTGACCGGCCTGCACAATCACCGCTATTTCCAGGAAATGCTCCGCCATGAGTTCCATTTGAGCCAACGCCACAAAACCGATCTCTCCTGCATGATGCTCGACCTGGACCGCTTCAAGGATGTCAACGACAGCTGTGGTCATCCCTTCGGCGACATGGTCTTGAAAAACACCGCGGCCCAGATTCTCCAGGAAGCCCGGAAAACCGACACGGTTGCCAGATACGGCGGCGAGGAGTTCGCCATCCTCCTGCCCAATACCGATATCGACGGGGCCCGGCGCATTGCCGAACGTATCCGCGCCAGGGCGGAACATTTCGTCCACCAGGACCAGACCTGTTCCATGCGGGTTACCATAAGCATCGGCCTCGCCTCGGTGGCGGCCAACAAACCGGAAAAACCCGAGTATCTTCTCACCTTTGCCGACCAGGCCCTGTATCAGGCCAAGGACGCCGGCCGCAACAGGGTGCTGATCTCCCAGGAGGCCTGAGCAGGGCGCGGCCCCGGCAAAAAATACAGAGTCCCCCTTATTGTCTGCCTGGGGAATTCCCCGTAACCTTTCAAAAAACAAAAGCGAATCAAAACAACCCCATACCCTGAGCCGCGAGACGATTTCCGGACAACTGAAAAAGGGCCATGCAAAAAAGACCCCCCCTCCCGGGCTGGCAGAACATCGGCGCAGGCTATGAAAGCTCCACCTCCAGGGAGCTCATCGAACAAACGGTCGGACGCCTCATCGAAAAACGCCTGCCCGTCTTTCTCGCCTCGCCGGGCTACCAGTCCGGCCTCACCCTTCTCCTCGAAACAGGGGAAAATGAGCTTCTCATCGACAAGCCCCGCAACTGGCGCCCCTGCCCCAGGGTCCGTGTCATCTTCAAAGACGAGACAAAGATTTCCCACCATTTCGATGTCCGCATTCTGGCCACCGCCGACACCACCCTGCATGCCGCGCCGCCCGACGAGATTTTCCGCCTGCAGCGCCGGGCCAGCTACCGGGTGGCCGCCCCCCAGGGCTGCAAGGTTTCCTTCCGCAGCAACGGCACGCACTTTTCCGGCTTCACCGTGAAAAACATCAGCGCCGGCGGCATGCTCTTCTGCGGCAAAAACCCCGTTGACCTCGCCCGTTCCTCCCTGCTGGACATCGCCCTCTTCATCCCGGCCAAAGACGATACCGCCCTTGCCGGAGGCCTGGAAAAAACCATCCGCCGCGGCGAGGTGGTGCGTTCCTTCCGGGACAAACAGCACGGCCTCAACTGCTACGGCGTCTCCTTCCTGACAGGCCCCAGGGAGGAGGATGACCTGGCGCGCTACATCCGCCAGCGCGAACGGGAACTGCTCAGCAAAGGGGTGGCCGACTAACGACCCTGGCCTAAAAATGCTTTGACCCCTTTCCCCCTGCGGTGCGATAATGCTTTCATCCGCGCAGAGAGAGGGAGTGAGCATGTCCGACGCCAGCCAGCCGAAAACCGTGACCGACGCCTCTTGGCGCATTGAACGGTATTCCCTCATTGTCGCCTCGCTCCTGACCTGCCTCGTCGGCCTGTCCGCATTCTGGTACGCCTCCCATTACAATCGGGAAATCGACGAAATCGCCTTTGCCGAGGCAAAGGCGTATTTCAACCGGGACGTGGCCTTAAGGCAGTGGAGCGCCACCCATGGCGGCGTTTATGTGCCGGTAAGCGAGCGGACCCGCCCCAACCCCTTTCTCGGCCATGTGCCCGAACGGGATATCAACACTCCCTCCGGCAAGGCGCTTACCCTGATGAACCCGGCCTACATGGTCAGGCAGCTCAACGAGGACTTCAGCAAAAATTACGGCATAGGCGGGCATATCACCAGCCTGAAGCCCCTGCGCCCGGAAAACCGGCCCGACCCGTGGGAGAAATCGGTGCTGGAAAAGTTCCAGACAGGCCTTACGGAATTCCATGAGTTCACCGAGATCGGGGGCAAGCCGTTCCTGCGCCTCATGAAGCCGATTTATGTCGAAAAAGGCTGCCTCAAATGCCATGGCCACCAGGGATACACGGTGGGGGAGGTCCGCGGCGGAGTCAGCGTCTCCCTGCCCATGGAGACCTTGAACCAACACCGGCGCTACTCCCTGCGCGCCTCCTCTCTCGGCCATGCCGCCATCTGGCTCCTGGGTCTCCTGGGCATATTCTTCTGCCGGGACAAGATCCTCCGTTTTGAAAAGGCCCGCAGCGAAGCCGAGCGGAACTTAAAGGAAAGCGAGGAAAAACACCGCCTCATCGTGGAAAATCAGGCCGACCTGATCGTGAAAATCGACCCGCAGCTGCGGTTCACCTTTGTCAGCCCCTCCTACCTCGCCACCTTTGCCAAACAGGAGGCGGAACTCCTCGGCACAAACCTTTTCCCCCTCATTCACGAGGATGACCGGGAAAGGGTGCGCGATTCCCTGGCGGAAATCTTCTCACCGCCCTACGCCGCGAACCACGAGGAAAGAGCCTTGACCGCCGCTGGCTGGCGCTGGTTCCACTGGTCCGCCAAGGCCTTTGTCGACGGAGACGGCGAAGTGCGGGAGATCGTCAGCGTCGGCCGGGACATCACGGTCCGGAAGGAGCTGGAGGCGGAAAGGGAAAAGCTCATCGGCGAACTCAGCCAGGCCCTGGAAAAGGTGAAGGTTCTGAGCGGCATGCTGCCCATCTGCGCCACCTGTAAGAAGATCCGCGACGACCGGGGCTACTGGCAGCAGCTCGAAACCTTTATCCATCACCATTCCGACGCCACCTTCACCCACGGCATCTGCCCGGACTGCGCGCAAAAAGAGCTGGACAAGCTCAAGGATTACGACCGGTAAGCCGGCGGCCATGGAATATTACCAGCAGAGCCCGGAAAGTGTCTTTGCCCGATTGCGTACGCAGGCCAGGGGGCTTTCCCCGGAGGAAGCCGGACGCAGGCTGGTCGAACACGGCGCCAACGCCATCGCCGTGGAAGCCGGCATCAATCCCCTCCTGCTTTTTCTCGGCCAGTTCAAGAACTTCATCATCTATGTCCTGCTCTTTGCCGTGGCCTTTGCCCTGCTGATCGGCGAGTATCTCGATTCCCTGATCATCCTGGCGATCCTGCTCGCCAACGCCTGCATCGGGTTTTTCCAGGAGCTGAGCGCGCACCGCTCGCTGGAAGCGCTGAAAAAACTCTCGGCAATCCGCGCCACCGTCATCCGCGACGGCCGGCGCGCCATCATCGATGCCCGGGAGCTTGTGCCGGGCGATCTCATCCAGGTCGAGGCCGGGGACAAGGTGCCGGCCGACGCCAGGCTCGTCGAAGCGGTGCGGCTCAAGGTGGAAGAGGCGGCGCTCACCGGCGAGAGCGTGCCGGCGGAAAAAAACGCCGCCGCCATCAACAGCGAGGTCCAGCTCGGCGACCGCCGCAACATGCTCTTTTCCTCGACTTCGGTGGTCACCGGCAACGGCACCGCCGTGGTGGTGGCGACGGGCATGGCTACGGAGATCGGCAAGATCAGCAGGCTGGTCAGCGAGGCCGAGGAGGGGATGACCCCTCTCCAGAAAAGGCTGCACCTCTTCGGCAAAAAGCTCGGCGCCGTGATCATCGCCATCTGCGTTCTGATCTTCTTTCTCTTTGCCCTGCGGGAATACCTGGACAACGGCGGCATCAGCCGGGAACTCTTCATCGCCTTTATCTTCATCGCCATCAGCCTGGCCGTGGCCGCCGTCCCCACCGCCCTGCCGGCCGTGGTCAACATCGCCCTCAGCATCGGGGTAAAACGGCTGCTTGCCAAAAAGGCCCTGGTCCGCCGGCTCTCCTCGGTGGAAACCCTTGGCAGCTGCGATGTGATCTGCACCGACAAAACCGGCACCCTTACGGAAAACCAGATGACCGTCCGCCACGCCTGGACCCTGGCCGGGGAGGCGGCCTTGTCCGGCAGCGGCTACTCCCCGGCAGGCGAGCTTTCCCGGCCGTTGGCGCCCCTGCTCTTCACGGTGGGGATCATCTGCAACAACGCGAGTCTTGTCGAGAAGGACGGTCTCTGGCAGGTCATCGGCGATCCGACGGAAGGCGCTCTCCTCGCGGCGGCGGCCAAGGCGGGTGTTGCCGCGAGATCCGACCGCCTCGACGAGATCCCCTTTGACTCGACCCGCAAGATGATGAGCGTGCTCGGCCGAAGCGAAGGGGAAATGACCATGTACTGCAAGGGGGCGCCCGGCCATCTCCTTGCCTGCTGCGGCATGGCGCAGGTCAACGGCGAGGTGGTGCCGCTCACCGACGACCTGCGCCGTTTCATCGAGGAGCAAAACGACGTCTATGCCGGCAGGGCCCTGCGGGTGCTGGGCTTTGCCTATAAACCGGTGGCGGGCAGGGAAGAATTCAGGGAGGAGGATCTGATCTTCGTCGGCCTCCAGGCCATGATCGACCCACCCCGCCTCGATGTGCTCGAATCCCTGAAAAGAACCAAGGAGGCCGGGATCAGGGTCATCATGATCACCGGCGATTACCAGGCGACCGCCAAGGCCATCGGCGCCGAACTTGGCATCGAAGGAGCCCTCCGCGACGGCGCCACCCTCGACGGAATGAGCGAGGACGAACTGATCGCGGCCCTGCGCGACAACACCAATATCTTTGCCAGGGTGATCCCGGAACACAAGCAGCGGATCGTCACCGCCCTGCAGCGCATGGGGCACACGGTGGCCATGACCGGGGACGGGGTGAACGACGCGCCGGCCTTGAAGAAGGCGGACATCGGCGTGGCGGTGGGCAGCGGCACCGAGGTGGCCAAGGAGGCGGCGGATTTCGTCCTCCTGGATGACAGCTTCAGCCACATCGTCAACGCCATCGAGGAAGGCAGGGGCATCTACGACAACATCCAGAAATCGATCATGCTGCTGCTTTCCGGAAACTTGGGCGAGGTGCTGATCATCTTTCTCGCCGCCATCCTCGACATGAACCTGCCCCTTACCGCCATCCTCCTGCTCTGGATCAACATGGTCACCGACGGCGCCCCGGCCCTGGCCTACACCGTGGACCCGTACGGCCGCGACATCATGCGCCGCCGGCCGAAACCCAGGGACGAAAACATCCTGCCCGGCCCCAAACTCGCCCTGATCGCGGTGCTGGGCACGGTGGGCGCCTTCTTTGCCCTGGGGCTCTTCGCCATGTTCGGGGGGAGAGTGGACGACGCGGAGGAACTGATGCGGGGCCAGACCATGGTCTTCAACTTCGTGGTGCTCTACGAGGTGATCCTGATCTTCGTGATCAGAAAATCCTATCAGGTTCCCTTCTTTTCCAACAAATGGGTCTGGGCGGCCGCGCTTTTCTCCGGCCTGCTCCAGGCCGTTCTCATGTACACGCCCCTGCGTTTCGTTTTCAGGATCAGCGCCCTGACCATGCCGGAGATCACCGCCCTTGGGGCGGCCGGCCTCTTCTTTTACATGGCCAGCATACTCTACCACTCCCTGGCCGACCTGAAACGCAACGAGAGAGGAAGGCGGGCCTGAAGAAGAGGAAAGGGGAAATCATTTCTTGATGAGATAGATGCCGATGATGGCGGCGGTGCCCTTGCCTTCCTCGCTCTCGATCACGAAGGAGCAGCCGGGATGATCCTCGATGATGCGTTTGGAGATGCTCAGTCCCAGGCCGGTGCCCTGCTCCTTGGTGGTGAAAAAGGGGGAAAACATCCGCTTCTTGATCTCCTCCGGGATCCCCTCGCCCGTGTCGGTGACCAGCACCTCGACCAGGGGTTCCCGCATCCTGGTGCTCACCACCACCTTGCCGCCGGGGAAACTCGCCTCGATGCCGTTTTTCACCAGATTCAGGAGGACCTGCTTCATCTTCTCCCGGTCCACCTCGACCACCACGTCGGCCGCGGCGTCCAGGGTCACCTCGATGCCGTTTTTCTCGCAGCCGGCATGTGATTGCGCCAGGTCGACCACCTCCCTGAGCAGATCGTTGAGGGAGACGGCCGCCATCTTGAGCTGTTGCAGCTTGTAGAGATCCCGGAGACCGGCCAGCAGATTCTCCAGCCGGTTCACCTCGTCGACGATGATGGTCAGCTTGGCCAGATCCTTCTCGTCGGTGGCCTTGCGCAAGAGCTGCCTGGCAAAGCCGCCGATCATGATGAGGGGGTTCTTGATCTCGTGGTTGATCTCGGCGATGGCCGTGCCCAGGGCGGCCAGCCGCTCGTTCTGGATCAGGCGGGCCTGGAGGCTCTTGGTGTCGGTGAGATCCCGGATCAGGCCGGTGAAGTAATATCTGCCGTTCAACCGCGCCTTGGAAAAGGAGATGGCCGCGGGCAGGATGCCGCCGTCCTTGCGGGTTATCTGTACCTCGCTCTCATGGCCGATCATCCTCGCCTCGCCGGTGGCCACATAACGGGCGACCGCCTCCTGGTGCCCGGCCCGGCAGGAAGGGCTCAAGATCTCGGCCAGATCCCGGCCCATCACCTCCTCGCGGCGGTAGCCGAAAAGACACTCCGCCGCCTTGTTGAAGAAAATCACCCTGGAGTCCTCGTCGATGGTGACAAAGGCCTCGTTGGTGTTCTCCACCGCGTTTTTAAGAATGATGTAGCGTTCCCGGTCTTCCGCAGACAGTCCCTGTTCCGTCATAACCGCACCTTCCCCATGCGCCCGGCGCTTGCCCGGGGCTCCATTCATTCCTTGCGCAGGCTCACCGGCTTGCCGAGAATCTCCGCCCAGATCACCGCCTGCTGCAAACGCTTCCGGACCGCCGGCCTGGCCGGGGCGGGCGCCGTGGCGACGACCGCCGTCGCCTTCTTCGCCGGCCTGGCCCGGCTTTCGCCTTCCTCGGCCGGGATCAGCACCCGCCCGGCCTGCCGGGCAGGGCGCGGCCGCCCGCCCTCCGCCTCCTTGCCTTGCCGGCCTGCGGGTACGGGCAACGGCGGCGGGGTCCGCCCCGCAAGGAGAAGACGGAGAAGGTCGGCGGCATTGAGGGGCGGCTGTCCTGCCCCGGCCTCCTGCTGCTCGGCCTCCTCCGTCGGCACCGCCTTCTGGGCCTTGCTGATGACCTTCCAGATGAGATAGATGACGATGAGCGGAAAAATATTTTCCCAAAAACCCATTTATTCCCCCTCCTGCTTCAGGCAAGGAAAAAACTCAGTCATTCCTGGGCTTCTCCCCCTGCGCGGGCGCGGCGATGGCGCTGCGCATCTCGGTGTCGGCCATGACATTCTTCATCTTGTAATAATCCATGATCCCCAGGTTCCCTTCCCGAAAGGCCTCGGCCATGGCCAGGGGAATCTCCGCTTCGGCCTCCACCACCTTGGCCCGCATCTCCTCCACCCGGGCCTTCATCTCCTGCTCGACGGCAAAGGCCATGGCCCGCCGCTCCTCGGCCTTGGCCTGGGCGATCTTCTTGTCCGCCTCGGCCCGGTCCGTTTCCAGCTCGGCGCCGATGTTCTTGCCGACATCGACATCGGCGATGTCGATGGAAAGAATCTCATAGGCCGTGCCGGCATCAAGACCCTTCTCCAGCACCCTTTTCGAGATAAGGTCGGGGTTTTCCAGCACATGCTTGTGGGACTCGGCCGAACCGATGGTGGTGACGATGCCCTCGCCCACCCGGGCCAGCACCGTCTCCTCGCCGGCGCCGCCGACCAGACGGTCGATGTTGGCGCGCACCGTCACCCGGGAAATGGCCTTCAGCTGGATGCCGTCCTTGGCCATGGCCGCCACCAGCGGCGTCTCGATGACCTTGGGGTTGACGCTCATCTGCACCGCCTCAAGCACGTTGCGCCCGGCCAGGTCGATGGCCGCGGCCCGCTTGAAGTTCAACTCGATATTGGCCTTGTCCGCGGCAATGAGCGCCTGCACCACCCGCAGGACGTTGCCGCCGGCCAGGTAGTGGGATTCCAGGTCGTCGGTGGAAATCACCAGCCCGGCCTTGGCCGCCATGATCTTGCTTTCCACGATCAGCTTGGGCGGCACCTTCCGGAAGCGCATGAAGACAATACTGAGCAGGTTGACCCTGGCCCCGGAAACCAGGGCCTGCACCCACAACGACAGGGCGGAGCCGACAAAGTAGAGAAGAACGATAAAGGCAATGACTACCGCGACAACCATGATCTGGGCCAATTCCATGCTCAATCCCCCTGATGTGCTTTTGCTCTGACGATTATCTGATTACCGGTCACGGCGATGACCTTGACTTGCGTATCCTTTTCAAGAAACTCCCCGCGGCTCACCACATCGAGACGGCGACCGGAGAAGATGGCGGCCCCGGCCGGCCGCAGGGGAGTAACGGTCCTTCCCTCCAGGCCGAGAAAATCGGCAAGCTCCGGGGCCTGCGAACTGACGCCGTCCTCCCGTTTCAATTCGGCGCGCAGGGTCATCGGCGAACGGGCCAGCAGTCTGAAGCATGCCACCACCAGCACCGGAATCAGGACAAGATCGAGGCCCACCAGAAGCAGCCCCGGCCCCTGCCCGAACTGGCCGAAGACCAGATGGAGCGAATAGGCGAAAACCCCCATGGCCAGCAGGGAGAGCAGGCCGCCGGATGGCAGGATCACCTCGGCGAAGACCACCACCATGCCGATCAGCTGCAGGCTGAGCGGCAGGACAAGCCCCTTCACGGCCCCTCCCTCCGCACCACCACCACGTTGCCCCGCAGGGCCGAGACCACCAGGGGGCTCCCCTTTTCGATGAACTCCCCTTCGGTGACCACGTCGATAACCGTTTCGCCAATCCGCATCTTGCCCGCCGGCCGGAGCGGGGTCTGGGCCAGCCCGCGGCTGCCCGCGGCCACCCCCGCCCTTTCCGTGGAATCGGCATGGGAATCGGCCAGGTCCGAGGCGAGGTACGGGCCTGCCACCACCCCGGCCAGGCGGGGCAGCAGGTAGCGGAGAAAGAGCATGGCGGAGAGGAAGGCGAAAACAAAGGAGCCCAGGACCACGGAAATATTGGCGAGCAGGATCTCCTTCTGCCAGGGTTGCGCCGGATCGGGCAGGACAAAGTCCTGAAAGGAGAGGATCAGGCCGAGGCAGATGGCGAAGATTCCGGCGAGCCCGGCAATGCCGAAACCGGGCAGGACGAAGATCTCCATGGCCAGGAGGACGACGCCCAGGAGGATGAGCAGCAGTTCGGTATGGCCGGCAAGGCCCATGAGGTACTGGTTGAAGAGGACCAGCCCCAGGCAGAAGAGGCCGACGATCCCCGGCAGGCCGAAGCCGGGCGCCTTGTATTCGATATAGAGGGCGGCCAGGCCGATCATGACGAGAACGGGGGCGATGGCGGTGATGAAGCGGCCCAGGGTTTCCGACCAGTTCTGCTCCTGGCGGATCAGCGTATAGTCGCCGATGGCCATCCCGGCCAGCAGCTCCTCGATGTTTTCGGCGGTGGCCGAGGAAAAGCCCAGGGTCAGGGCCTCTTCATTATCCATGGTCAGGAGGGCGCCTTTGGCCACCACGGTCTTTTTTTCCCGCACCGTCTTCTTCTCGGCCTCGGAAAGCTCGTTGTACTCGGAGGCTTCGAGATAGCGAACCCTGCCGTCCTGGACAATCCTCAGCACCTCCATCTCGGCGGTGACCATGGCCTCGGCCAGCCGCTCCGGGTAGCCGTTTTTCCGGGCCAGGGTCCGGAACTTGGCCCGCAGCGGCGACTGGAATTTTTCCCCGAGCATCTTGGGACCGTCCTGGGCAAAGGTGATGGGCGCGCAGTCGCCGATGGTGGAGTGCGGTTTCATGACCAGGCGGTTGCAGGCCAGGGCGATGAGGGCGCCGGCGGAGATGGCCTTGGTCTGCACGTACGCCACCGTGCTGCGCGGGGCGGCGGCAAGCAGGATGTCGACAATGGCGAGGGCCGAATCGACCCGGCCGCCAAAGGTGTCCAGCTCCAGAACGATGAGGGCCTTGTCGTTGTTCCTGCTCTCGGCAAGGCAGCGCTCGATATAGGCGGCCATGCCCGGCTCCACGTCCCCGGAAACCGGGATGAGGTAAACCGGGCGCGCCTCCCCGCCGGCGGAGGCGGCGCCGGAAAAAAACGCGCAGAGCAGGAGCAGCAGGCAAAAGAGCCGGCGGCGCCGCGGGAAGAAAGAGGAAGCCTGTTTCATGGCGGGCGGATACACCTTGGAGAGTAAAAAAGGAGGGGGCAACCGCCCACTCCGACAATAAAAAATTATGCCACAGCGTTCCGGCGCTATCCATCTTTTTTTCTCCGCCCGGAGAGACGCCGGGGCGGGAAGGCAAAAAAAATGTCCGCCCCGTGGGGTGACGGGACGGACATTTTCCTGGGAAGGAAGTAATGCTGTCAGGAACGGTTCCTGACTTTGGGGAGCAATGGCATATCGGTATTTATACCGATATTAAGTATGTAATTAAATCTTGCCGCGCTGTCAAGGAGGAAAACAGGGCGGGGTGAAAATCCGCCTACCCCTTCACCGGGATGCCGCGTTTCTTGAGATCGGCCAGCACCGACAGGATCTGCTCCCTGTTGCAGTCGTCAATCTGGTAGACGTTTTTCATGCCGTCCAGAAAGTGGATGGTGAAGTGGCCGGCGTCGTTGACCTCGCCGCTGCGGATATGATCCTGGTCAAGCCAGGGCCGCAATTCTTCCATAAAGTCGTGCAGGCTGCATTTTTTCATGACACACCTCCGGGAGTGATTGTATCCGTGCTCACCTTTCATTCTAGGCACAAGGCGGCAGCCCGGTCAAGTGGCCCGATTCGTCATTTTTCAGGAAGGCGGAAAGCTCCAGGAAACCGGGCCAATCAGCGCAGCCCGTCCAGGGGGCTGACCACCCCGCGGCCGCCGCGGTTGAGCACGTGGGTGTAAATCATGGTGGTGGAGACGTCGGCGTGGCCCAAAAGCTCCTGCACCGTACGGATATCGTAGCCGTTTTCCAGAAGGTGGGTGGCAAAGGAATGCCGCAGGGCGTGGCAGTTGACCCGTTTGGGGATTCCAGCCGCCAAGGCTGCCGACTTGATGGCACCCTGCAACACGCTCTCATGCAGATGATGCCGCATCACCTGGCCGTCAAACACGCTCAGACGAGTGGCCGGAAACACGTACTGCCAGCCCCACTCATAAGCTGCCTTGGGATACTTGCGGGCCAGGGCCTCAGGAATATAGACCCGGCCGTGCCCCCTGGCCAGATCGCCTTCATGGATCTTTTTCACCTCGGCTAAATGCAGCTTGATGTCCTGTAGATACCGGGCGGGCAACAGTGTCACTCTGTCCTTGTCTCCCTTGCCGCGCCGCACAATGAGTTCTTGCCGATCAAAATCCAGATCCATCACCCGCAGCCGCATACACTCCATCAGGCGCAGGCCGCTCCCGTACATCAAACCGGCCATTAGCAGATGAACGCCGGAAAGTTTTTCTAGCAGCCGTTGGACCTCGGAAATACTGAGCACCACCGGCAGCCGTTTTGCTCTCTTTGCCTGAACAAAGGCTCCCAGATCCCCAAAAGGACGGCCAAGAACCTGATCAAAAAAAACCACCAGGGCATTGAGTGCTTGCTTCTGAGTTGAGGCCGCCACCTTCCGGTCTCTGGCCAGATGCTCCAAAAACAGGCGAACCTCCCTTGCCCCGCAAGAACCGAGTGTACGCTCGCTGTGAAATACGAGGAATCTGTTGATCCAGCCATCGTATGACTTTTCTGTTCGCAATGAGTAATGTTTTAACCGGGCGCTGTTGTGAAAAAGACCGAGCAAATCGGCGCGTACTGCATAGTTTTTTTTTGCCAAGAAGGCCGGCTCGAGTTGGGGCGCCATAACAGGATTCCCAGAAGCCTCTGCCTCCTGCCCCTCCCCAGCAGCAGAGGCAACAACTGTGACCAACTCCTGCCAAGCGTTTGCCCAGGGGAGTTGCAACTGTTTCTGTGCCAAAAGCCGCAAAGCTTCTGAAGCCTGAGCAACCTGCCAATCCTGCCGCTTTTCTTGTTCCTGCAACTGAATAAGAAAATCATTCATCTGCTGCGGGGTTATCTGGCTGGGCTCACCAACAATGCCGCGTAAAAATTTCTGCGCCCAACGCACATACCACTGCCTTTGCTTGACAGGCACATCGGCGACAACCAGCAATTTTTCATACGACTTCCAATCCATAAAATCCTGACTGTTTTTTTGATTGACGAACGGAGGATTATTATCCATATTCTTTTATTATCACGCAATTAGCAACGAAAAAAATATTACGCAGTACGGGCCAATATTGTGATATACCGTCACCTGTATATAAGCATATTAACCCGTCCGGCATAGCACACTGTTATGGTTTGGAGGTAAAATGAAAAAGGTTGTAGTTTTGCTCATGCTATTTCTAATTTCCGGTTGTGCTACGACGTTTGATAGAGTGGATTTCAAATATTCGAATTTGGCTCACATGGATATAAAAGATGCATTTGTTAATTTTGATAATACCGATCCTGAAAAGCTTATTTTCGCCTTAAGCGAGGCATTTAGATCAAAATCATATGAAATCATTGATAGGAAAAAATTAGATTTTTATTACGTTGAAACACCATCATGCGGAAAATGCGCTGAAGCTGATCGTGAAATATTCCAGCAAGAATTTTCAGCCTATCAGGCAAATTCTTTTCCTATGTATACGTCCATTGATAGAGAGCTTCCCTATGTAAGTCGGGGGATTACACCTCAATGTAAAAAACTCGAAACATTGAGACAATCGGGAGTTAACAGCTGGTACCTAGAGGTTGAGATCCCACAGGGAGACTTTTCTACGAACGTATCAATCCCTGATGTCAATTCATTTTTTCTATTCAATGGTTCTTCAAACCCAATAACAGCATACAGTCTTAAAAACAAAACTCAAACCGTATCTACAAATTTTGCATCAAGGCTGTATATTTGGGCATGGGAAGATCCAGGAACCAATAAAACGATAGTATATCTTGAAGCAAAGCCAATTAACGGACAGATAGTTGCAAAGCCCGGTAACGGAATTGGTTATTCATGGTGGAAGCAAGCCAATGGTTATACAGAATTTAAATTAGTGAAGCATTATGTCTTGCTTTTACAGGAGTTGAAACGAGCTGAAAATATACTGAAAAAGATAGACGTAGAAAAAAACTCTACTGGGATATAACCCAGTTTTTAAACATATCCGTGGTATTAATTACGGCGATAAAAAGCCACCGCGCCTTATACCGGCGGTTATGGGGTCCTGGAGGCAATAAGTGGAATATAGTCTACAATTCAGTCAGCGACTTATAGACGCTGCGGAATCATTTCTTGGTAAAGACAATGTGGATGATGAAACCGGTAGAGCTGTTTTGTACCTAAGTTTGCTATCATGCGAAATTTCATTAAAAGCTCTTCTTGAACAAGCGGGCTACTCAACCAAAGAATTGAAAAAGAGATCACATGATTTTTCTGGTTTGATTAAGGATCTCTGTTTTTGTGATCTTGAAGGAACTGGTGTTGCTGGATCACAGCCTTGCACGGGCGCCAGACTACTTTCGCAGGTAGTTGATGCAAACATAGGAAATGGAACTGTAGGAGCACTCTTGAAATGTGAGCAACAAGGCGCATCAAAATATCCCAATGAAATTCGTTATGGTGAATTGGTTCAACATTTTTCTCCTATATTGATGCTGCGTTGCGCGTCTAAAGTCTGTGAATGGGGTAGAAACAATATCACTAAAATGAAGAGAAGAACACCATAATCGGGTAAGGAGGAGGTTCTCCCTCCCCCTCCCCACACCACCTAGCAAGCGGGTCCGCACTAGGCGGTTCCCAAGAGTTACCGGGCCGTAGCCGGGCTATTTCCAGTCCCCCCTTGAGGGGGATAATGGATTCTCACCCACAGGTCTTTCACCGACAACAGACCTTGATCCTTCAGCCATTTGTTGGTCATCCCCGATTGGGTCGCCAGGGTTTTGGCGAGTCTGTATGGCCCCTTGCGGCTCAGGCCGATGGAGATGGCCAGCCGCAGGTTGGTGCCGAGCCTTGTCAATTCGCGGACCTTGGTTCGGCACCTCCGCCATTGCTTGATGTAGCACATGCGCAGCCGCCTTCGCAGCCAGTGATCTAGTTCCGGTATCGGCCGGTAATACTTGACGATCCCGAAATAGCCCATCCAGCCGCGAAGGTATTCCGCCAGTTTGGCGTAACGGTATGCCATGGAGACTCCCCAACTCCGACCGGTCAGCTTCCGCACCCGCCGCTTGAACTCGGCGAAGGCTTTGTCCGACCAGCGAATGGCGGCACCCTTGAAGGTAAAACCGAGGAAGGTGATCCCGTCGGTCGGGGCCACCTTGCTCTTCTCCCGGTTGATCGAGAGCTTGAGCCGTTTGTCGAGGAAGCGGCAGATGCTCGCCATTACCCGCTCTCCCGCCCGCCGACTTTTCACCAACACGACAAAGTCGTCGGCGTAACGGGCAAAGCGGTGCCCCCGCTTTTCCAGCTCTTTGTCCAGATCATCCAGAAGGATGTTGGCCAGCAGCGGCGACAACGGACCGCCTTGGGGCACCCCTTTGCGAGTGCTCTGAAGGCGGCCGTCGATCACCACCCCGGCCCGCAGATACTTGCCGATCAAGTGCAGAACCCGCTTGTCGCGGATTCTCCGGCCGACCCGACACATCAGGGCGTCATGGTCCACAGTGTCGAAAAACTTCGACAGGTCGGCGTCCACGGCCACGCGATACCCCTTGCAGATATGGTCGCGCACCCGGTAGACGGCGTCGTGGGCCGAACGCCCCGGCCGGAAGCCGAAGCTAGCCTCCGAAAAGTGCGGGTCGAAGATCGGCAGCAGCACCTGCGCCACGGCCTGTTGGATCAGCCGGTCGAGAACGGTTGGGATACCCAGCGGACGGCTGCCGCCCGTGGGTTTTGGTATTTCCACCCGTTTGACCGGCGAGGGATGATAGGAACCCGCCAGAAGCGAAGACCGGATCGTTTCCCAATGCTCACGGGCAAAGGCCATGAAATCGGAGATGGGCATATCATCTATGCCCGGCGCTCCCTTGTTGGCCTTCACCCGTTCCCATGCCTTGAGCATGTTCTCTCGGGACAATATCCGTTCCAGCAGGTCCTGTTTGGGAGCCGGTTTCCCGCCAACGCGCCGGCCAGCCGCTTCCCCGGTCAGGTTCATTGCGGTGGACGAGCTTGACAGGCCTTCTCCCTTCTCTGGGTTCGGTCCTTCGTTCGCGGGAGGCGAACTACTATGACCTCTGCTGACTCCTGCCCGATCTTCCTCCGTGTTGCCACCAAGGACGCTGTCCAGTGTCAACTGGACCGCCTGCCGGGCAGGCCTCCCCGGATAAGTTCGTGATCTTTCGCTACACAACCGCGGCATTTACCCTATCTCCGCAAACCCTGGGCTTCGTCATGTTGTGCTGACTTACCCGGAAACTGGGCCTTATATGCCATTTCTGTTCGTCGGCTCATAGCTTTGCACTCCGGCTTCCTTCAGACGAGCCCTCGCGAGATCGCCCTTGCCTTCGGCTAGTACTTTCGCTACCATCACATGATAGCAGCAGGGTTCAGGTACAGGGGACTTGCACCCCATAAGATCACGCCCATGCCGGGCGTACACCATTTGCTCCACCGGATTCGGGCCAAAAAGCGGCCCTCTCCGGTGAGCAATTCGTTATGCGATTAAAAAAGGGCCATCGAACCGAGCAAAGCGAGCATGGTTAAAATAGCCGGCCACTGCCGCCGCTAGCTCGTAGGAACGGCTTCAGCGGCAGCAACCGGCATAGAAATTAAAGAAAGCCTTTGTCTTTAAGAAAGTCGCCAAGGGCAATACAGACAACTGCATTAAGGGAAACACCGTAAAAGGCCGCGCAATCCTTCATTTTCTGGGAAAGATGCTCAGGTAAACGCAAGGTGGTAGAACAAAGCTCAGGGGAAACAACAGGTGGAACAGAAACAGGCGGAACAGCCGCCCCGACGATCTTGTTTTTTTTCTTCTTCATGACAGCCTCATATTGAATCAGAGATTAACGGATACACCAATATAAGATTATCAAGAAACCAATTTGACATCAATATGAAATGAATAGGCTACTTGAGGCCCCCATGTTATTCGGGTCTGGGTGCCTTAATTCGGAATCAAAATGATGTAACGGGGAAAACAAGAAAAAACGAGAGGAAAGATAGAAAAATCAGCAAGATAAGGTCAATTTACGCGACACGGGGAAACCTGTCAACGAAAAATCTTCCGCCAGGGCCAGCCTTATGGACGGACGACCGGGACTCCAGGTTTTCGCCCGGCGCCGCCCATCGGCACCCCTGGCGGGAAAAATACGAGAAAAAGCGCATAACACGACGCTTCACTTGACGCCGAGAAAGCACGGCACCTTATCGGGCAAACCCGCCAGCGGCGCAAGTGAGCTTAACGTTGAGCCTGTAGAAAAACTCAACTCATTGTAATTTCGACTTTATTTGTGTGCGTGATCACTGTACAATGACTGCGATATCCCGGAACACAACCGCTTAACTTTAGCACAAGGGTATTGCATCATGGCCCGCTACAAACCTTACTCCTACGCCCAAGGAAAGTTCATCCCCGTCCACTTTGCCAAGCAGATTTTACCCGGCACCTTCGAGTACTCCCTGAACCACCTCATCGACCACGAACTTGACCTGTCCCTGTTCGACGCCCGCTTCGGCAACGACCAGACCGGCGCCACCGCCTACGATCCCCGGATTCTTTTGAAAATCGTGCTCTACGCCTACTCGCGGGGCATTGTCTCCAGCCGGAAGATCGAGCAGGCCTGCCGGGAAAACGTGGTCTTCATGGCGCTCTCCGCCGACACCCGGCCCCATTTCACCACCATTGCCGATTTCATCTCCTCCATGGACAAGGAGATCATCCACCTGTTCCGGGATGTGCTGCTGGTCTGCGACGACCTTGGCCTGATCGGCAAGGAGATGTTCGCCATCGACGGCTGCAAGATACCTTCGAATGCCAGTAAGGAATGGAGCGGCACCAGGGCGGATTTCGAGAAAAAGGCGGCCAAGCTTGAAAAGGCCATAGCCCACATCATCACCACCCACCGGGAGCAGGACCACAGGCAGACGGACAAGGATATCGTTGCCAGGGAAGAACAGTATGTGGAAACCCTGCGGAAACGGGCCAGCAAAATCAGGGAATGGCTGAAAGATCACGATGATAAGCCCGGGAAAACCGGCAAGCCGAAGAAGAGCAACATCACGGACAACGAGTCGGCCAAGATGAAGACCTCCCATGGGGTGATCCAGGGCTATGACGGGGTGACCACCGTGGACGGCAAGCACCAGATCATCGTGCATGCCGAGGCGTTCGGTGAGGCCCAGGAGCATGATCTGCTCATGCCCATGGTGGAGGCAACCAGGGAAAACTTCCAGGCCATCGGCAAGAATGAGGATGTTTTCACGGAAACCAAGCTCTCGGCGGACAGCGGCTTCCACACGGAAGAGAACATGAAGATGCTGTTTACCGGCGAGGTGGACGCCTATGTGGCGGACAACCTTTTCCGGAAGCGTGACCCGCGTTTTGTGGATGCGGACCGCTACCGGGAGCGGCATCGGAAGGAACGGGCCAAATTGACTGGCCGGAAAGAGCTATTCTCCACCGCCGACTTCGTGTTTCCGGAGGACTTGAGCCACTGTGTATGCCCGGCAGGAAAACGGCTGTACCGCAGCGGCAACAATGTCGCGGTGAGAAATTTTTTGGCCACCAAATTCAAGGGGCCGGAATCGGCTTGTGTTCCCTGCAAGCTCCGCACGCAATGCCTTCGGCATCCCGAGCGGAATATGGGGGTCAAATCTTTATCCTTGACACAACATCCCCCCTTCTCTACCATCATGAAAAAAAGAGAAGGTCAAAGGACAAGCAGCTGCAAGCCATATACGCAAAAGCCGAAGCGCTGCCGTCAAGAATAAAGATTTGCCCCCGCCCCACAATGACTCATAAGTGCTCAGGGTCTAATAGAATACTACCTAAAGCAAATACAAAATTAAACACTGAAAAATCAAACACATAACAAGGCAATACCTTTAGGCGTTAACAGTCTAAAAGCGCAAAAATCCAGGTTGACAGTCAGTCTTAATGTGGTACTATATTCGGACAGGAGGTCACAACATGAACATCTCATCCGATATCAAACCAATTTCCTTCCTCAAATCCCACGCTGCTGATATTCTAAAACAAATCAACGACACCCACCGCCCGGTTGTCATTACCCAAAATGGCGAACCAAGGGCCGTTCTTCAAGATCCCGAAAGCTATGACAACATGCGTAAAGCTATTGGCCTATTGAAACTCATTTCCCAAGGCGAAGAAGACATAAAACAAGGGAAAACAAAAAGCCAAGAGCAAGTTTTTAAAGGCATTGAAAACATTTTGGCAAAACATGACAAATGAACCCAACATACAAGGTAATTTGGGCCAGTGTTGCAGAGGATGATCTCAAAAATATCATTTTGTATATTGCCGAAGACAGTCTCGCTAATGCCGAAATAATATTTGAAAAAATAAAAGAAAAAGCATCAAGCCTCAAGCAGTTTCCAGAGAGAGGCCGCTTTGTTCCTGAACTCCAAGAACAGGGCATTTTCCTTTACCGGGAACTTATTGTCTCGCCTTGGAGGATTATCTACAGAATTTCAGACAAAAAAGTTTATATATTGTCAGTACTGGATTCACGCCAGAACGCTGAAGATATCCTGCTGAAAAGATTAATAAAACAATAAAAACAAAAAGACTGTTAACAAAAGTATTAAGCCCTTCTCTACCATCATGAAAAAAGGGGAAGGTCAAAGGACAAGCAGCTGCAAGCCATATACGCAAAAGCCGAAGCGCTGCTGTCAAGAATAAAGATTTGACCCCCGCCCCACCCTTCGCCAGCCAGATCCTGCCCGGCACCTTTGACAGGAGCGGCAACAATGTCGCGGTGAGAAATTTTTTGGCCACCAAATTCAAGGGGCCGGAATCGGCTTGTGTCCCCTGCAAGCTCCGCACGCAATGCCTTCGGCATCCCGAGCGGACGAAAATCAGACAGGTTGCCTACTTCCATGGCCGGTCCGCCAAGGGAAAGGAAACATTCACCGAAAAGATGAAGCGAAAGATCGACTCCACCGCAGGTCGTGCCCTGTACAGCATGCGTGTAGCCATCGCGGAGCCGCCCTTTGCCAACATCTGCCACATCATGGGCCTGGACCGTTTTACCTTGCGGGGCAAGAGAAAGGTGAACATCCAGTGGAACCTGTTCTGCATTGTCCACAACCTGAAAAAAGTGGCGAGATACGGACCGAGTATGGCGTAATAGGCGGTAACAAGCTGAAACTGTTTGACAAAAAAACTGGTTCTGGCAAAGTAATGGAGCCGGAGGGCAGGAGCAGGCAAGAAAGAAGCTGGAAACAGAACAGATAAACCGGGAAGCCAGATCGGAAGCGGTAAAAAAATCAATCCGCCATTAGAGGGCGAACCATTTGAAATCGGGTTTTTCTACAGACTCGTTAGCCTGAAGAAAAGAGGTTGAAAATGAATCAATCAAGAATCAAGAGTTCATTATATTTTTTACTTTGGACCACGATTTTTGCGCTGGTAAGTAGTTGCGCAACAGCACCGTCAACGCCCACAGATCCGAGGATGCTCATAGGTTACGGATTTCCGGTAAAAATCGATGCAATTGCGGATCCCAACTCGAATTTAAAGGGCAAAACCTATCTCATTATATCAGCTATGCAAGGCGTCAAAGACAATGATTTGCAGTTTCAGGAGTTTGCGAGATATTTATCGAATGCTTTGTCTTCTAAAGGATGTATGCGGTCAAATGACCCCAAAAACGCTGATCTTCTAATCCGATTGGCTTATGGAATTGGAGAGCCGCAAACAACCTCAAAGACCTTTGTTACGTCATATGGGTATAGCTATCCGGTCGGATGGATGTGGTTTACTGTTCCTCCGAGTACCGAGACAGTTGAAAAAACGGAGTACACGAAAACACTGGTATTGGAAGCGTACGACCTGAAAGATCATAATCGACAGGCACAATTGTGGAAAACAACTGCCAAAACAATTGGCCCTCAAGATGACTTGAGAATTATGCTTGCTTATATCATTGCGGCTTCAGCCGATTATTTTGGAACGAACCAAGGACGTCTGATAGATGTTCACATAAATGGGGATGACCCAAGAGTATTGGATATTTGGAAGTGATTTAGGGCTAATCGGCGCTCGCTGTAACCATAAAATTCACACATTGACATATGTAACCTGTGAGGTTACAATTTATTCATGATCAAATCATTCAAGCATAAAGGGATAGAATTTTTTTTTTATTCCGGCACCAAGAAAGGCATTAAACCTGAACATGCCAGCAAATTGGAAAGAATATTGGATCGACTCAATGCAGCGAGTGATTTAAAAGATATGAATTACCCTGGCTCAAACTTACACTCATTGAGCGGTGACCGAAAAGGCCAATACTCAGTAAGAGTTTCAGGAAATTGGCGTATAATTTTCGAGTTCGTCAATGGAGACGCATACGTAGTTGATTATGACGATTATCATTAGGAGGTGTCACATGGGAACGATGAAAAGACAACCAACACACCCCGGCAATATTTTAAAAGAAGACTACCTGAAACCACTATCCATCACAATTCAGGACATGGCTTCCATTTTGGGTGTTTCAAGAAAAACATTGTCAAAAATTATTAACGCCCATGGAGCTGTCACGCCTGACATGGCATTGAGGCTGTCGAGGGCATTTGATACTACTCCGGAATTATGGCTCAACCTCCAAAAAAATTATGATTTATGGCACGCAGCTCATGACTCAAAAGAATGGAAAATGGTTAAGCCAATTCTTTCTGATTTCATGAATTCTCACACATAAAAACAGCGAACAAAGCGCTACCTTAAGGCGTTAAAAGTCAAGCCTCTCCTGTAAAGAGGAAAAAATTACAATAGACGCTCCTTCAAGTTTAATGACTGTACTGAGATGGTATTCACCCGACACCGCCTCCCGGCGGGGACAGAATCCAATTCTCAACCTCTGTTCTCATCCTGGCCGCCTTTCCCATACGAAATCAGACTCCCCGCAAATGACTGATGACATATCCTTCTTGCTGTGTAAGATGTGTAGGAATGGCAGGGTCTTTTCAAGCGTGGGTGGCCCGACTCCCAGACACACCAGAAACTTCGCCACATCATGAGATTAGGCCAGGATATTCACCCCAATGGTGAATGCCCCATGAGGAAAAAACTGACTGCGTGAACGACTCGGTCCCTGCTGCCACCGACCGGCGTCAGTCCGTAACGGAGTGGAATCTTGCATAGACAAGGCGGAATAATCCTGACGCTGCTGCGGGTAATCTTTCGCAGACCGGCCACCCTGGTCGGGGCGACCATTTTCGCCCTGCTCTTTCCGATCCTGGTGCTTTCCACCCTGATCGATCTGCAGGGCGGCATCGAAAACCCCTATTTCAGCCTTTTTATCTATCTGATCCTGGGGCCCCTCGCCCTTGTCGCCCTCATCCTCATGGTGGCCGGCCTGGTCCGCGCCAGAAGCAAGGTCGCCCGGGAGCCCTATACCTATGAATTTTTCAAGGAACAGCTCACCAATCCGGAGCGCTGCAAGGGGATTCGTCGGCTTGTCTACACCGCCACCATTCTGGTGGCGGCGTTCCTGCTGTTTTTGGGGGTTGTCGCCTATTCCGGTCACCGCTATACCGATTCCACGCAATTTTGCGGAACGTTCTGCCATACGGTCATGGCGCCCGAATTCACCACCTTTAAAAACTCCCCCCACTCCCAGGTACCCTGTGTTGCCTGCCACATCGGCAAGGATGCCCAGGGGGCGGCCAAGGCAAAGTTCACCGGGCTCAAGCAGCTTTACTCCACCCTGTTCAACGCCCATGAGCGGCCGCTGAAAACACCGCTCGCCAGCCTGCGCCCCAGCCGGAAGCTCTGCGAAGAGTGCCACCGACCGGAAAAATTCCACGGCCACATGCTCTATTTCATCGACAGCTTTCTGCCGGACGAGGCCAACAGCCACGTGCAGACCGCCATGATCATGAAGATCGGTTCCGGCGGCTACCTGGGCCGCTCGGCCCAAGGGATCCATTGGCATATCTCCGAGCAGCACCAGCTCTTCTACGAGGCGGCCGACCGGGAGGGGAAAGAGATCACCCGGGTGGTGCTCCAGGACGCCGCCGGAGTTCGCACGGTTTACAGGAATAAGAATTATGAATCCCGGGAAAAAACCACCGGCGGCAGCCAACGCCTGATGGACTGCGTCGATTGCCACAACCGGCCCACCCATGTCTTCCTTGCCCCCGGCCCGGCCCTCGACCAGAAAATTCTTGCCGGCCAGATCCCGGCCGAACTGCCGTTCATCAAACGTGAGGCCCTGGCCGTGATCACCCGGCAGTACCCGGACCCGGAAACCGCCCGCCAGGCAATCGCCGATCAGCTTCGCCAGTGGTACGGCACGCACTACCCGGAGCTGACCGCCTCACGGAGCGACCTCCTTGCCCAGGCCGTTGCCGGAACGCAACAGGCGTATGCTGAAAATGTTTTTCCGGAAATGAACATCCATTGGGAAACCTATCAGAGTTTCATAGGACACCGGAACGGCTCCGGGTGTTTCCGCTGCCACAACGACGCCTTTACCAGCGAGGACGGCAAGGTCATTTCACGGGATTGCGATCTCTGCCATCTCATCCTTGCCGAAAAGGCGCCGGCGGAAAAGAGCCTGGAGATGTTCCGGAACCTTGGCCGGTAAACCACCATGAAAACCAGCATATTCACCGTTCTCCTCTTCGGCGTTTTCATCATCATCCTCGCGGTGGCCTTTCTTTTTTTCTTTGAACTGCTCTTCCGGCTCGGGCAGCAGCTCATGGAAAAAAGCAATGCCCTTGAAGAGGAGATTGCCCAGCGGCAGGCGGCCCAGAGCCAGGCGGAAACCTCTCTTTGGGAAAAGGAGCTGCTGCTCAAGGAGATTCATCACCGGGTGAAGAACAACATGCAGATCATCTCAAGCCTGTTGCGCATGCAGGCGCGTCGCCTGGGCGACGCCAGGATTCTTGAGATCATCAACGAAAGCCGGAGCCGGATCGGCGCCATCGCCCTTGTCCATAAAGCGCTTTACGGGCCCGGCAACCTCTCCAGCGTGTCGCTGCATGAATATGTGCAGGAACTGACAACCCAGCTCTTTGATTTTTACGCGGTGGAACAGGACCGCATAACACTGAGCACCGATGTGGAAACGATCTCCCTCAACATAGAAACCGCCACCCCTTGCGGGCTGATCATCAACGAGCTGGTAACGAACAGCTTCAAATACGCCTTTCCCGGCGACCGGAAAGGCGAAATAACCGTTTCCCTGAAGCGCAACGGCCAGGGCGGCTACCTGCTCCGGGTCGCCGACAATGGCGTCGGCCTGCCGGCAGGCTTTGATATCCGCAGCGGCAACTCCCTCGGCCTGCAACTGGTGGTCAACCTTGCCGAACACCAGCTGCAGGGCCGGCTCGAAGTAACCAGCAACGGAGGAACGAGTTTCGCCATAGCCTTCAAGGAAACAGGGTACGTACAACGCATCTGAGGCAAGACAAGAAGAACGGGCGCAGGCCCACCCCGGAAAAACACACCGTTTCACGACGGTAAACCCAAAAGTTGCCAATCAATAACCGTTGGCGTCGCGATTGTTGCGATTCCGACCCACGAACAAGAGGATGAATATGAAAGCGAAGATTCTGGTGGTAGAGGATGAGTGGATTATTGCCAATGACATCAAGGACAGCCTCATCGACATGGGCTATCGGGTGACGGCCATAGCGTCTTCCGGCGAAGAAGCCATGGCCAGGGCGGAAGAAGAGCCCCCCGATCTGATGCTGATGGATATTGTCCTGAAGGGGAGCATGACCGGCATCGATACGGCGCGAGCCATTCTCGCCCGCCGCGACATTCCGGTCATCTTTTTAACCGCGTACGACAATCAGATCATGGTCGATCAGGCAAAAAAAATCCCAAACTCCGGCTATCTTCTCAAGCCCTTCAAGGATCGGGAACTGCACATCGCCATTGATATGGCCCTCCACAAAAAGCAGCAGGCCAGACCGTAGCGGGCTTCGGAGCATTCCGGGGAGGTGGGCCGCGAGTAAAGGCCGGGGGCAAAGTGTTTTCAAGGAATTGTCCCGTGCGGCAAGAAGGCGCGTTTGCCGAGCCGGAGACGTGGCCCCTGCTGGAAGGCGGCGGACCGGGCATCCTTTCGAGCCGTGGCCCGGGGGGGAATCCCTGCGGAATTCCCCCCCCGTTTATTGCCACCGGCGAAATTGCAGAGCCGGCGGGCGAGAAAAAACAACGGGCGCGCCCAGGCCGGAAGCGCTCCCCTCCATCACGCCCCAGGGCCATCAGGACGCGGTGAATCAACGCATCGTCATCCCTCCTCGCCCATGCACCTCTTCCCCTTGCCGAACAAGAACTGCGGCCGCTGATACTTTTATTTTTTCTTTCATTACAGTAAGTTACAATAAAAAATCGCCGGAACGGCTACACCTCTTCCATTTTTCCGAAAAAAAGAAAGGGAAGGCATAATCGGTCGCCTCCCCCTTTCCTTCCTGGCAAACAAAATACGCAATTCCGGAAAACTGAATCCGCGGATCTGCAAATTCTTCTTTCCGACCCATCTTGATCGCCGTAACAGCCCGAAACAACAGGGGGAGTTCTTTATCCTACGCTGGAATATTTCTTGCACCTTTATCGGAACAGGTGCATTGGCAACTCATTGAAAATTCGCGTGCGCGAAGACATCGAAAGATGGGGGGAACACATGAAGACATTGACATGGTTGTTCATGGCGGTATTGCTGTTTGGCTTTGCGCCGGAAGCCTCGGCTGTTTCCGCGGATCTGCACCCGGAAGCGTACCTGCGGGGGGCGGGCAATGGCAGCGGGGAAGCGGACCAGCAGACATATTCCTCTGGCAATGGCGACGGCAGGGAAAAAAGCCGCGCTGGCCGCGACGCCCCTGCCAACGAAAACGGGAGCGCCGGGCAGACGTTGGTCTGGCTGACCGTGGGGTTGCTTCTCTTCGGCCTTGCCCAGTCAGCCGCGGCCGCGCCGGTGAATTTTCATCTGAAAGGGGCACTGAGCGGAACACTCAGCGGTTCCGGTGGACAGGATCAGGGCGCCGGATCCTTGGTGACCGTGGCGATCACCGGAAAAATCTGGGCCGATATCGACGAATCCTTCGCCCTGAACGTCGGAGAATCCCATTTTGTCGATATCGGCGGCAAGGTCCAGACGAGCTATGCGGACCACAGCCCCTACGACCTGGCCAACGCCGTCGTGGAGGCTGTCTTCACCCCGGAGAAAAACGTCATCGCCTCTCTTCTTCATCCCGGCCTCTCCCTCGGCTATTCGCCGTTCTACACTCTCTCCGTCCCGGGGGAGCATGCACACCAGGGCTTCGGCTTTAATGCGCTCCAGGTCAGCAACAACGGCCAGAGCTTTGTCATACAAAACATCGGGGACAGCCGGACAATTTCTCTTGCCGGACACGCCGTTATCATCAGCCCGACAAGAAGCACCTTCGGGGCGGGCGATCTCGGCGCCATGGGAGGGTTCGACATCATTCTGAGTGCTTAACAACCCCTTGAAAAACAGGCGGTGGGCGATACCGGATGCCTCGGCGAAACCCGTGAGGTTACGGTTACGAAAGACCAAGCCAAAAAGGGAACAGGCTGTTTCCGACCTCTCACCAATCCCCGGCGGGCATCTCCCCCTATCCCTTCTCCAGGGCCTGGAACTTCCGCATGAAGCGGCGGTCGATGAAATCCTTGAGCCAGAAGGCCGGGCGGCCGCCGAAAACCAGCCCGCGCTTCCGGAGGATGCCGGTGCCGTCCCCGAGGTTGTAGATGAGGAGATAGTCGCCGCCGGGCGAGAATCTGCGGAGCGGCCTGCCCTCCAGGGCCGCCAGGAGATTGTGACAGAGGACCGGGTTCTGCCTGACCGCATAGACCCCGACCTTGTCCAGGGGACGCGGAGCGAAAAAAATGCAGTCGCCGCCGCCGAAAATCTCCGGATGCTCCGGGCATTGCAGAAACTCGTTGACCAGAAGCCCACCGTCCGGGCCGGTGGCCAGCCCAGAGTCGGCAAAAAGCGGCGAAGGCTCAATCCCGAGGGCAAGAAAGATCAGATCTGCCTCGTGGGCAGCACCGGATGCAAGAACCACTTTCCCTTCCCTGATCTCCCGCACCCGGTCCGCCGTGACTATTTCGATGCCGCGTCCGACAAGCGACCGCCGCGCCCGGCTCCGGATCGCTTCCGGCTGCCGGGCCATGAGGCCTGACCCGGCAAAAACCGTGATCCGCGGCGGCGCGACCCTGGCGTCGGCAAGCAGGCGCCAGACATTGCCGGCAACCTCCACCGCCGAAGGGCCGCCGCCGAGCACGGCGACCCGTATCTGCTTTTGCCCGGCCAGAGCAAGGAGCCGCGCCTGCGCCTCCATCAGCCTCTCGATGGGCTTGACTGAAAAAAGCTCCCGGGCCGTGGCCATGCCCGGCAGGGTCTGTGGTACGGAACTGCCGGCATTGCAGGAGAGCACGTCGTAGGGACGTGTCGTGCCGTCGGCAAGATGCACCGCCCGTGTCCGCGGCTCGATGCGGACCGCCCTGCCGAGCACAAAGGCGGCGCCCTGCTTTTCCACCACCTGCCGGGTGGCGAAGCGGATCTCTTCGGGCCGGTACACCCTGGCCAGCATCCCTGGCCCCATGCCGGAATAGTAATGATGGGGCGAGGGCCCGATCACGGTAACCCCGTAGCCCTTGGCAACGAAGCGATGCAGGTTGGCCAGGGTGGTCAGATGGGCGTGGCCGCCGCCGATCAGAACAAGCTGCTTTTTCATGCCCCCCTCCTTTTCGAGACCGATACATCGTTTTCCATCTTACTCAAAAGAGAAGGTAGGAGGCAAGCCCGGCCCCGGCCACGACAAAAAGCAGATCCACCTTGAGGACCAGCGCGGCGAAACTCGCCAGCAAAAGGAGCAGGTGCCTGAGATCCCAGCTGATGGCCAGGGCGAATTTCACCGTTACAAAGAGCAGCAGCCCGACAAAGCAGGCGATGACGCCCCGGATAAACCGCGGGAAAAAAGCGGAGCTGCGCAGCCGGTCAAACAGCGGCAGCGCACCCGCCACCAGGATGAGGCCCGGGAAAAAGATCCCGAGGGTGGCCACGATTGCCCCGGCCAGGCCGCTGACAAAGTAGCCGATGAAGGTCGCGGTGTTGAGAATCGGACCCGGAGTCAACTGTCCCAGGGCAACGCCATCGAGCAGGGTCTGGTTGTCGAGCCAGTCCCTGGCCGCAACCACCTCGTGAAACATGAGGCTGATGGCGGTATAGCCGCCGCCGAAGGCAAAAAGCTCGATCTTGGCCATGACCCGGGCCAGCTCAAAAAGCCCGGGCGCAGCCAGCCAGAGGAAAAGCATGCTCGCGGCAAAGCCGGCCAGGAGCAGGGCCGCATCCCGGCAGGAACCGGGGCGATGACGCCCCTGCCGTAAAAACTCCGTTGCCCGCAGGCGGAACAGCACGAGGCCGAGCAGGCCGCCGCTGAGGATCACCAGAAAGGGATTGACGCGAAAAAACAGGAGAAGCGCGGCCAGGACAGCCAGAGCGAAGTCGGCGGCCGCCTTCAGGCTGTTGCGGCCAAAGGTCAGGCTGGCGTGGGCCACGATGGCGACCACCACCACGGCAAGGCCGGAAAAGATCGCCTCCGCCGCGGGCATGGCCCTGGTCGCCTTGTAGATAACGGAGAGAAAAAGCATCAAAGCAAAGGCCGGCAGGCCGAACCCCAGAAAAGCGAGGAGCATGCCGGGGATCCCGCGACAGCGGTAGCCCGCATAGGCGGCCATGTTCACGGCAATGGCGCCGGGCAGGGTCTGGCAGAGGGCGATGCCCTCCTGAAAGATGTCAGGGGCCAGCCACCTTTTTTTCACCACCACCAGTTCCCTGATGTGGCTCACCATGGCAGGGCCGCCAAAGGCGGTGAGGCCGACCTTGAAAAAGGCCGGAAAAATCTCGCCCAGGCCCGGCGGCGCCTGCCGGCGGGGATCGTCGCCCTCAGGGTTTGACATAGGCATAGCCTGCCTGCTGCCTTTCCACCAGAGCAAGTATGCCGGCAGGCACCACCTGAACGAAATCCGGCAGCCCCTCCTCGCCGATGCTGATCTTCTTCTCCTCCTTCATCTTGCGCATGGAATTGCGGCAGGCCAGAAAAATTACGCCCTTGCCGGCCAGCTCGCGCATGGTCGCAACCAGGGCGGCATCCTCATAGGCGAGCACCGCGCTGCCGTTGGCAAGACAGACAGCTTCCGCCTTCTCCTCCCCCGCCGCCTTGAGCAGGTTGGCGGCGTTGCCCAGGGCAACCTGCCAGCGCGCTGTTTCATTGATGTGCAGAACAACCTTGTACTCTTTCATCATTCCCCCTGTCTTTTCACGAATGCTTTTTTCCGAGACGCCGACCGATTTTTCGGTCAGCAGGACGCTGTCTGCCAATACTTAGAAGCAATTTCCTTTTTTTGCAAGAAAGGCCAGAAAATAATTCCCTCCCAGCCCTTTCCACCTAGCACATATGTTCCGCATTTCCGGAAAAACAGAATCGCTTTATCTGAAATTTCCTGTTTTGGGGAAAACATCCCAAACCGTAAACCACGTAATATCCTGAAATAACATATTTATTATTTTAACAAGACCAGAGGAATACTTTTTGCAAGACAAATAGCGATAATTCACCCAACTCCAGAAATTTCGCCGTGCGAACAGGGCATCACGAGGGGAAAATCATGAAGGCTTTGACAGGCTTGACAGTGGGAATGTTGCTGTTTGGATTTGTTCCGGGCGCGGAGGCCGTGCCGGTGGATTTTCACCTCACCGGCTCCCTGTACGGCACACTCGACGGAAGCGGCTATCAGGATCAGGGTCCGGACGGCCTGGTGGAAGTGGCGATCAGCGGAGAGATCTGGGCGGATTTCGACTACCAGTTCACCCTCAACGATGGCGAGTCCTACTTTGTCGATATCGACGGCAAGGTCCGAACGAGCTACAACGGCAACAGCCCCTACGACCTGCAGGACTCCAGCGTCAGCGCCTTTTTCTCCCCCGGGGAAAACACCCTGGCCTGCCTCCTCAATCCAGACCTTTCCGTGGCCTATTCACCCTTTTACGGAATGTATATCCCGGGTGAATACGTGCACCAGGGGTTCGGTTTCTGGGGGCTCGAAGTCACCGCCAACGGCCAGAGCGACACCCTGTCCCAGATCGGGGATGAACTTTCCCTCTTTCTCGGTGGCCACCATCTGATCATCAGCCCGACCAGAAGCACATACGGCGTCGGCTATCTCGGCGCCATGGGCGGTTTCACCATCACCCATCTCGGCACCACCGACCCGCCGCCGGCCCACACGCCGGAACCGGCCACCATCCTGCTGTTTGGCGCCGGCCTTGCCGGTTTTGCCGGAAGACGGCTGACGAGAAAAAAACGGTAACAACCCCCGCCCGCAGCCAGGTCACCCGGCAGCTACAACCAGACCTGGCCTCTCTTTCCCCCTTCCCTGCGCCGTTTGAAGAACTGCAGCAGAAAAACACCGGCGAGAAAACCGCCGATGTGCGCCCAGAAGGCGACTCCGCCTTCGGCGAGACGGCCGACGGCGAACTGGGCCGTGCCCTGGAGGAACTGCATGAGAAACCAGAAACCAATGAAGAAATAGGCCGGAATCTCAACCAGATAAAAAAGGATGAAAATCGGGATGAAGGTGAGGATCCTTGCCCCGGGATACAGGAGTAGATAGGCGCCGATCACCCCCGAGATCGCGCCGCTGGCCCCGATCATCGGCACCCTGGCCTGGGGGCTCACCCCGAACTGGGTGAAGGCCGCGGCAACGCCGCAGAGCAGATAGAAGAAGAGATAACGGCCGTGGCCCATCCGGTCTTCCACATTATCGCCGAAAATCCAGAGCATCCACATGTTGGAAAAAACATGCAGCAGGCTGCCGTGCAGGAACATGGAACTGAAGATGGGCACCACGCTGCCCGGAAAAAGGTTCGCCCGCAGCTCGGCGACAAAGCGGGCCGGAATAAAGCCGTAGTCGACGACAAAGGGCTCCAGGCCCGGACCGAGGCTCAACTGGTAGAGAAAGCAGAGCACATTGACAACGATGAGCCAGAGATTGACGACCGGGAAACTTTTGGAGGGGATATCATCCTTGAGGGGGAACATCGGCGGCCGTCACCCGCTCAAGGCTTGCTGACCTGCTCTTCCCCGGGATCGGGAACCGGCAGGACAAAATAAAAGTTGTTGCCTTCCTCGGTGGCCTCATAGCCGACCACGCCGCCGTGGATCTCCACCACCTGCTTGACAAAGGCCAGACCATGCCCGGTGCCGGGCTGATTCTTGCCCCGTTCGCCGCGCACCCCGTCGGCGAAAACGGCCTTTGCCTCATTGTCGGCAAGATGCTCGCCGGTGGTGAAGACGTTGAACTTGATGCCGTCGCGGCCCGGCCCGAAGCAGCCGGGGATGATCTCGCGGCCGTAGGCCACCGCCTTGCGCAGCTCGCCGCGACGGTTGGTGATCGCGGTTGTGTACTTGACGGCGTTGGAAAAAAGATTGGCATACACCTGGGAGAGCAGCCCCACGTCCACCCGCAGGTACAGCTCCTCCTCCTGCATGTCCCGGGGCTTTTCCACCACAATGCCCCTGGCGTTGAACCTGCTCAGATAATGGTCCAGCTGCGGGGCGACAATCTCCTGATCAATGGCGCACTTTCTGGGCCTGAGCACGAAACGACCCTTGGCAAAATGGTCGCGCCTGAAGAGGCTCTCCAGAAACAGGCTGTAGTTGGCATGGTGTTCCAGGAGTTCCCGGTGGTTCTCCAGGAGAAGCCGGTGCAGCGTGCTCACCTTGTTGATCACCAGCTCACAGCTGGCGGAAGGAACGCCCTGTCTCTCTTTCAAGCCGCCGATCAGTTGTTCCAGCTCGTCGATATCCCCGATCCGCGCCTTGAGCTGGTTGAAGAGGTGCTTGAAATACATGTTGGGGGTGATGACGTTGTGCTCGATATCCATCACCAGATTGTTGATGAACTTGAGGTGGCGGATGTTTTCGTGGGAGATCATCCGGTTGTGCAGGTTGTAGCCGATACGGTTCGTGTACTTGCGGAGGAAAAAACGGTCCGCCTTGGAGATCTTCTCCAGGGGATACACCTCCAGCACGCCCATCACCAGCGAGCTGATGGTTTTTTTCTGCCCATCCCGCAACTCGGTGGGTTTCCGGTGGATGGGGATCAGAACGGAGTGCTCGGTTTCGTAAGATTTGCAGCCCAAGTGGATATAGGCCGGCGTCTTTTCCGGCTCCGACAGGAGTCCGCGTCTGCTGTCACAGCAAAGAAGCAGTTCCTCGCCGTGCCTGTCGAGAAGGTAGAGCCTGCTCTCCAGGCCGAGAAACTCGGAAAGAGCCACCACGCAGACCCGATAAAAATCCTCGTTGGAATCGACCTCCTGGGCGAGATCGAAAAAGGCGCGCAGGAGGTCGTTCTGGGCAGGGGTGAAGTTGTAGGTCGCGTAACTTTCCCGCTTTTCCCTGATCCGCTTCCTGATCCGCGCCAGATCCTGGCCTGTCTGGATTTTTTGAGCCATTGCCCCACCGACGGATACGTTATCACCAGCCCACAGCTTTGCCCACCCCGGTCAACTTCATCCTAGCACGCCCCGCGGTCAGAGAAAAAACTCAATCGCGACCCGTGAGCACAATTTCGTCAATCCCGCTGTTTTCCGCCAGGAGAACATGGATATGCTCGTTGGCCTTGACATGGATGTCCATCCCGACATAATCGGGTTGGATGGGCAGCTCGCGCTCGCCACGATCCACCAGAACGGCAAGCTGGATGCAGCGGGGCCGGCCGATGTCCATGAGAGCGTCCATGGCGGCGCGGATGGTGCGGCCGGTAAAGATAACGTCATCCACCAGCACCACCACCTTCTCCTCCACCGGAAACTTGATGTTGGTTTTCTTCACCACCGGATTCTGGGCCACCAGGCTCCAGTCGTCGCGGTAGAGGGTGATATCCAGGGTGCCGGTGGCCAGCTCGATCTTCTCCCGGTCCTGGATCAGCTTCTGAATCCGGTCGGCCAGAAAGACGCCGCCGGTGTGAATGCCGATGATGGCCAGGTTGGCGACACCATGGTTGTTTTCCACGATCTGCAAGGCGATCCGCTGCAGGGAGCGGTCGATGTCCGCCGCCGTCATGATCTGCTTTTTCATCAGACTTCCCTCCGAAAACAAAACAGCCACCGGCCCGATGCCGGTGGGCGAGTCGAAAACAAGGTCCGGGCGCCAAACGACAGGCCCCGGCCCCGACAAGCACCGGAGGCCGGGCAGCGGGGTTCCTGCCGGCTTACGGCCAGAAGTGATCGATCCCCTTTGCCGCGACCTTGGCGACCGCCTCGGGATACGCCTCGCACTCCGCGACAAAAACCTTGCGGGCGATATCGTCGGGGGTGTCGGCATCGTCCAGGGCCACGCACTTCTGCACCACGATGGGCCCCTCGTCATACACCTCGTTGGCGAAATGCACCGTGCAGCCGCTCACCTTGACGCCCCGGCTCTTGACGGCCCTGTGCACCCGCATGCCATACATGCCGGCCCCGCAGAAGGAGGGGATCAGGGAGGGGTGGATATTGAGCACCGCCCGCCGCAGATGCGCTGGCGGCTGGTAGAGCTTGAGGTAGCCGGCGAGCAGCACCAGTTCAACCCCGTAATCCTGCAAAATGGCGTTGGCGGCGGCATTGTCCCTGGCATGGAAGGCCGGATAGCCGTACTTTTCCGCCTTGGCAAGCCCCAGGGCATCGGCCACGTTGGAGACGACCACCTCGATCCTGCCCGGCATGACGCCGTCGGCAATGCGGTCGTGGAAATTGTCCAGGGTCCGTCCGGAGCCGGAAAGCAACACCGCCATTTTCATCGCTGTCACCTATTTGAAATAGGGGTTGGCGTCGACATCCACGCTCTTCAACCAGTTGACGATGGTGGTGTCGTACCTGCCGGTCAGGTCAAATACCTTGACTGCCAGGCGGAAGCGGGTCTTCAGGGTGGTGTTGCCGCCGGCCTTGATTTCGGCGAGCACCTGCGGATAATCGGCAGGATCGACGATGACCGTGACATCCTGGAAATTCTTGGCCGAGGAGCGCAGCATGGTCGGGCCGCCGATATCGATGTTCTCGATGGCGTCGGCCAGGGAACAGTCGGGGTTGGCCACGGTCTTTTCAAAGGCATAGAGGTTGACCGCCACCAGATCGATGGGCTGCAGGCCATGCTGCTCCATCTGCCTGAGGTGGTCGGGGTTGTGTTTCTGGGCAAGGATGCCGCCATGCACCTTGGGATGCAGAGTCTTGACCCGGCCGTCCAGCATCTCGGGAAAACCGGTGAACTCGGAAACATCCTTCACCCTGATGCCGTGGTCGCGCATTTTCCTGGCGGTGCCGCCGGTGGAGAGGATCTCGATCCCCAGGTTCTCAAGCTCCTTGGCAAATCCCTCGATTCCGGATTTATCCGTGAGGCTGATCAGTGCTCTTTCCATCCTTCTCATTGTCCTTCTTCCTCCCTTATGATCTCGCTGAACAAAGCCGTTATCCGCAAACGCAACAGAAAGAAATGTACCCTGAACCGTATCCCGATTGCAAGAATACTCACTCATCTTTTCGGGTAAACTTCTTGATCAGCCGCCGGTCGCGCTTGCTCGGCCGCCCCGGCGGGGCAATGCCTTCGGCCCGCAAGAGGCGCCGGTTTTCGCGGGCCATCTCCCTTTGCGCCCGGCTCTCCCCGGACTCCTCATAGAGCCGCTGCGCCTCCGGGGCCCCCCGGCGCTGGCCGGAAACGGCGCGGATCACCAGCAGATATTCATCATGATCCTTCTGGATGCGGACCTCGTCGCCCACCGCGGCGAAACGGGCCGGCTTGACCCGGGCGCCGTTGACATGCACCTTGCCGCCGCTGATGGCCTGGGAGGCCTGGGAGCGGGTCTTGAAAAAACGGGCGGCCCACAGCCACTTGTCCAACCGCACCCTGCTCTCCTCGGTCATTCTCCCGCGAACCTCATGAAGCCCCTCCCGTCGCCTCCGGCCGGGCCGGCCCGGAACGTTTACCACTTTGCGCAGCCATCCAAATGGTGTATATACCTTTCCAGCATGAAGCTCAATACCGTTGGCATAAAAGATATCAATTACCCGGTCAGGGTGCGCGAAAAATCAGGGGGCATGCAGCAGACCGTGGCCAGCGTCAGCCTGCAGGTCAGCATGCCGCGCCAGTACCGGGAGTCGTGCGTTTCCACCTTCATCGAGGTCTTGAACAAGTATCAGGACGAGATGAGCAACCGGATCTTCAGGACCCTGCTGGCCGAGGTCAAGGAAGAGCTGCGGGCCGAGTCGGCCCATGTGGAGATGACCTTTCCCTATTTTCTGGAAAAAAAGGCGCCTGCCACCGGCACGGCCAGCCTCATGGAATACACCTGCCGTTTCACCGGCGGCATCGGCAGGGATGAGGACTTCATCCTCTCCGTCTGGGTGCCGATCACCACTCTCTGCCCCTGTTCCAAGGAGATCAGCGCCTACGGCGCCCACAACCAGCGGGGCGAAGTGAATCTCACCGTCAAGTATTCGGGGTTCATCTGGATGGAAGACCTCATCGCCCTGGCCGAGGCCGGAGCCTCCAGCGAGGTCTATGCCCTTCTGAAGCGCCCGGATGAGAAATACGTGACCGAAAAGGCGTACGACAATCCGATGTTTGTCGAGGATGTGGTGCGCAAGGTTGCCGAACAGGCCCTGGCCCATCCGGCCATCACCTGGTTTTCCGTGGGGGTGGAGAGCTTCGAGTCCATCCACAAGCACAGCGCCTACGCCTACGTGGACAGCGACGAGATCCGCTGAACGGTTCAGGCCGCCAGCCGCACCGTATTGCGCCCATCCCGCTTTGCCCCGTACAACGCCCTGTCGGCCCTGTTGATCAGAACATCCACCGTATCGCCGTGGCGGTATTCGGTGAGCCCGCAGCTGATGGTCACCCCGAAGGCAAGCCCCTCCACCAGGCGGCGCAATCGCTCGGCAATGGCCACCGCCTCCTCTTGCCCGGTCCCCGGACAGAGTACCAGGAACTCCTCGCCGCCCCAACGGCCCAGGGCATCGGTTTCCCTGAGCTGCCTCTGCACCGCGGCGGCAATCTCCTTGAGCACCGTATCACCGACGGAATGGCCGAAACTGTCGTTGACCTTCTTGAAATAATCAAGATCCAGAAGCAGGACGGCGAAAGGCTGCCCATAACGTCCCGCCCTGGCAATCTCCTGCCTGAGCAGTTCCTCGATCCTGCCCCGGTTATAGACGTCGGTCAGGGGATCGGTGCTGGCAAGCCGGGTGAGGGTTTCCTCCATCCTCTTGCGTTCGCTGAGATCCTGGATGGTCTCGATCACGGAAACCAGCTGGCCGCGGCTGTTGTAAATGGGCACCGCATCGCAGGAGAGATAGAGACGCTCGCCGTCCGCCCTGTCGAACCAGCCTTCGGCATGCACCCCCTCCTCCTGCAGCTCCGACTTGCCGATGGAAGCATACAGGCTGGCAAGCCGGTTGCGATCCACGGAATGGATGACCACATCGGCCAGACAGGGGCGTTTTTCCGGGTAGAATGCCCGCCAGTGGTCGGAGGTGCCCACCACGGACCGGGCGCTCAGGCCGGTAAGCATCTCGCAGGCCTTGTTCCAGTCGGTGACCACATGCTCGGAATTGAGAACGAAGATGGGAACCGCGGCATGGCAGATCAGCCTTTCGGTGAGCAGCTTCTGTTCCTTGAGCAGTTCCTCCGCCTGCCTGCGCTTGCTGATATCGCGGAAGATTCCCCGGGTGGCCAGCCGTTCGCCGTCGCAAAAATCGGTGCTGATATTGCCCTCCACCGGGATGCGGCGGCCATCCTTGGCCACAAAGACCACCTCATAGCGGTGCGCCTTCTTTCCTGAAGAAATATCCCTGAACAGGGTATGACACTTGTCGCGGCAGCCGGGGTCCAGAATATCGAAGATGGAGAGTGCCGCGATTTCGCCTTCCTCATAGCCCAGGGTCTTGCGCCAGGATCTGTTCACATAGAGGAACTTCCCATGCTGGTCGATGCTCTGGATAAGGTCGTTGGCATTGTCGAGAAAATTGCGAACCTGCCACTCGGAAACCCGCGCCGGGCCGGAACCCTGTTGCCCAGACGCACGGCCGTTGCCGGGAATCAGCCCTTCGCCGCCCGTCGTCTCTACTGGTTCGGAATCGCGCCTGTTCATACGGATACCATGAAATCCCTTTGCTGGAGTGCATTCCCCACCGGCGACAAAAAGGATGAGTCGAGGGCGGGATCGGTAATTATACAGATTTTAATTAAATTGTTAAACACTTTTTTCCCCTTTCTCTCCTTTTCCCTTCCCCGGGAAAAAACGTATGATAAAAAAAGAAAAATATTTCCATTCCCCTTGGCGTCAGGATTTTTCCCATGCTCAATACCGCAATGATTGGCAGCCTCATCGGCGGCATCGGCCTCTTCCTGCTGGGCATGCAACTCATGACCGACGGCCTGAAGATCGCGGCAGGCCAGACCTTGCGCAATATCCTGGAGCGCTCCACCAGCACCCCCTTCAAGGGAATTCTCTCCGGCGCCTTCATCACCTCGCTGGTGCAGTCCTCCGGCGCGGTGACCGTCGCCACCATCGGTTTTGTCAATGCCGGTCTCATGGACCTCATGCAGGCCATCACCATCATCTACGGCAGCAACATCGGCACCACCATGACCGGCTGGCTCGTGACCCTGGTGGGTTTTCAGATCCAGATCAAATTTTTTGCCCTGCCCCTGGTGGGGCTGGGCATGTTCCTGCGCCTGGGCAGGGGCAACAACCGCTACGGCGCCGTCGGCGAGGCCCTGGCCGGCTTCGGCATCTTCTTTGTCGGCATCGATCTCCTGAAGACCACCTTCGAGGGTCTGGGCAGCGGTATTGATTTCAGCAACCTGGGGGGCGGCGGCCTGGCCAGCCATCTCCTCTTCCTGGCCATCGGCTTTGCCCTCACCGTGGCCATGCAGTCCTCCAGCGCCGCCATGGCCATCGCCCTCACCGCCACGGCCGGCGGCCTGATTCCCATCGACAACGCCGCCTCGCTGGTGATCGGCGCCAATATCGGCTCCACCTCCACCGCGGCCTTCTCGGCCCTCGGCGCCACCCCCAATGCCAAACGGGTCGCGGCCGGCCACGTCATCTTCAATCTGGTCACCGGCCTGGTCGCCCTTTTGCTCCTGCCCCTGCTTCTCAAAGCGCTCATCGTCCTGCCGCACACCATCAGTCTGGAGGCGGACGCCCCCACCCTGCTCGCCCTGTTCCACACCATTTTCAACGTGCTGGGCGTTTGCCTGATGTGGCCGCTGACCAGACCCATGGTCAACAGGCTGCAGACCATGTTCCGCTCCCACGAGGAAAATGAGGCCCGGCCGCTCTACCTGGACCGGAACATCGCGCCGACCCCGGTTCTGGCCTTCCACGCCCTGGCCAAGGAACTGGAAAGGATGGGAAACATCGCCCGGCGCATGGCCAAGGGCGCCATGAGCAGCGAGGCCGGCCCCAGCAGGCAGCTCGAATCGGACCGGCAGATTCTTCACCGGCTGGAAATCGAGGTGGGCAACTTTATCAATCTGGTCCGGCGCGGAAATCTGCCCGAGGAGCTGGACCATGTCCTGCCCAATGCCCTGCGGGTGACCAGCTACTTCCGGGAAATCGCCGATGTCTCCCTGCGGGTTGCCCAGCAACAGCAGCAGAGCCATAAGATGAGCAATGAGAAAATAGCCGCCGAGATAAGCGTTTACAAGCAGATGGTGGTCAGGCTGCTGGATCAGGCCAACGCGGAGCGGAAGGAGTACACGGTGGAGGAATGCGGCGCCCTGTTCAAGGAGACCGAGGAGCTGTACAGGCAGCTCAAGGCGAGCCTGCTCAAGGCGGGCACCAAGAACCTGTTGCCCGTTGCGCAGATGGTGTATCAGATCGATCTGATGAGCGACATCAGGCGAATCGCCGATCAGATGGAAAAGGGGGCCCGTTATCTGAGCACCCTCACCGCGGCTGCCCCGGACAACGGGGAGGAGCCACCGGCCGCCCCCTGACCATTCTCATGCCCGGAAGAGCGGAAGCCTGTCAGGCCGAATAAAGACGGTGGCCGGCGATATACTCCGCCACCGCGGCAGGGACCAGATCGCCGATCGCCTCGCCCCGGGCGACCCGCTGCCTGATCTGGGTGGCGGAAACCGCCTCGGGCGGAAAGGCAAGGGGAATGATGGTTCCCGGCCGCGGCCCGCGAAAGACCCCGCTGGCCGCATCCTCCCGGTAAGCCGGAAAATTGACGGCGACACTCTGCCGGCAGGAAAGCGGACATTGATCAGGCCGGCCAGCCACCACGAAATGCGCCTGATCGAGGAGGTGCGGATACTGCTTCCAGGAGGTTATTTCGGCAAAGGCATCCATGCCGATGATGAAGAAAAGTTCGGTGTCGGCGGGCAGAGCCGCGCGCAGCGCGCGCAAGGTGTCGATGCTGTAGGAGGGCCCCAGCCGCTTGCCCTCCATGGCGGAAAGGAAAAAACCCTGCCGCCCCTCGATGGCCAGGGCCAGCATGGCCAGCCGGTGACGGAAGGGAGAAATCGGGTAGTTGAGTTTATGGGGCGGCAGGCTGGCCGGCACGAAGAGGAGGGCATCGAGCTTGAGCTCCTCCCGCACCGCCCGGGCAACGGCAAGATGCCCGTTGTGCACCGGATCGAAGGTGCCGCCCAGGATGCCCACCCGCCTCCCGATATGTTCTGGAAGATCCATGCCCCCCGCGCCTAGCTCCGCACCTCTCCGGCCCCGTAAACGATGAATTTCCGGGTGGTAAGCTCCTTGAGGCCCATGGGACCGTAGGCATGCAGCTTGGTGGTGCTGATGCCGATCTCGGCGCCCAGGCCGAACTGGCCGCCGTCGGTGAAGCGGGTGGATGCGTTCACCATCACCGCCGAGGCGTCGACCTCGCGGAGAAAACGCTGGGAGTTGGCGTAGTCGTTGGTGATGATCGCCTCGGTGTGCTGCGAACCATACTGGACGATGTGGTCCATGGCTTCGGCAAGATCGGCCACCACCTTCACCGCCAGGATGAGATCAAGGAATTCCCGGCCGAAATCGCCGGGCATGGCCGGCGTCACTTCGGGCAGGATGGCCCCGGTCCTGGCGCAGCCCCGCACCTCAACCCCGGCCTTCCGCAATTCCGCCCACACCCGGGGCAGAAAGGCATCGGCAATCTTTTCGTGCACCAGCAGGGTTTCCAGAGCATTGCAGACCCCGGGCCGCTGCGCCTTGGCGTTTATGACGATGTTGATGGCCATGGCAAAATCGGCGCTCTCGTCGACAAAGGCGTGACAGACGCCTTTGTAGTGTTTGAGCACCGGAATTCTTGAATTTTCGGCAACAAAACGGATCAAGCCTTCGCCGCCCCTGGGAATGATCAGATCGATCTGCTCGTCCAGACAGAGCATGGCGGTGACCGCCTCGCGGTCGGTGACCGGAATGACCTGGATGGCCGCCGCCTCGATCCGCTCGGAGGCGAGGGCCTCCTGCAACACCTTGGCCAGGGCCAGGTTGGACTGGATCGCCTCGGAACCGCCGCGCAGGAGGATGGCATTGCCGGCCTTGAGGCATAAGGCGGCGGCATCCACGGTGACGTTGGGCCGCGACTCGTAGATCATGCCGATAACCCCCAGGGGAATGCGCATCCGGCCCACGGTGATCCCGGAAGGCCGTTTCACCATCTCGCCGACCTCGCCCACCGGATCCGGCAGGGCGGCAACCTCCTTGAGCCCGCCGACCATGGAGTCGATCACCTTGTCGGAAAGGGCCAGACGGTCGAGCATGGCCGCGGACAGCCCCTTTTCCCGGCCAGCGGCCAGATCCTTGGCGTTTTCCGCCTGGATATAGGCCTTCTGGGCAAGCAGCGCCTCGGCCATCTTCAGCAGGGCGTTGTTCTTGGCCGTGGTGGAAAGATTGGCCATGTTCCGGGAGGCCTTTTTAGCCGCCATTGCCATCTGTTTGATTGTTTCCTGGATGGACATGCCTTGCCCCCTCACTCGTCTTTGTTGGATGGAAAAAAACTACTCAAAGCCAAAACTCAGACACCCAAAGTTGTAACCGTTCAATAGTGCCATAGAAACGCGAAAGAGGCCGGCGAATTGTGTATTGCGCATGAGCCGACCGGTGACAAAGCGGATGTGGTGCCATTGGACGGTTACAGGATCACCAGATTATCGCGGTGGATGACCTCGTCGCTGTCCTTGGGCCGCTCAAGCATTTTCTCGATGTGGCAGGTCTTTACACCCTTGATCTTCTCCACGTCCGCGGAGGCATAGTTGACCAGACCCGCCGCGATGGCCGCGCCGTCCTCGCTCAGGCAATGGACCGGCGCGCCGATGCCGAACTTGCCGCGCACTTCGAGAATGCCGGAAGGGAGCAGGGATTTGCCGCTCTCCTTGAGAGCCCGACAGGCCCCGGCATCGAGAACCAGATAGCCTTGCGGCCGCAGGGTATAGGCGATCCAGTGTTTGCGGCTGGCAAGCTTTTCCGCCTGGGGCAGGAAGAAGGTGCCCACCAGCTCGCCGGCGAAGAGACGGCCGATGGTGTCACCGGCCCGGCCCGGCCCGATGAAGGAACAGCCGCCGCGGGCAGCGACCATTTTCGCGGCGTTGATCTTGCTCCGCATGCCGCCGGTGCCCAGGGCGCTCTTCACGTTGCCGACCATGGCCTCCACGCTGTGGTTGATGCTGCGCACGGTATAAACCGGCTTTGCCTCGGGATCGGTGACAGGGTTGGCCGTATAGAGACCGGGGACATCGGTGAGGCAGATGAAGATATCCGCCTCGGTCAGGTTGGTGACCATGGCGCCCAGGGTGTCGTTGTCGCCGAAACGCAGCTCTTCCACGGAAACGGTGTCGTTCTCGTTGATGATGGGGAGCAGCTGCCAATCCAGCAGGGTAAAAAGGGTGTTGCGGACATTGAGGTAGCGGTCCCGGTGGGAGAGCGCATCGTGGGTGAGCAGAACCTGGGCCACCTTCTGCCCCAGCTGTTCAAAGATTTTTTCGTAGATCCGCATCAGGCTGCTCTGGCCGATGGCGGCGGCGGCCTGCTTCTCCCTGAGCAGCAGGGGCCGGTCCGAAAGATTCATCTTCCGGCGGCCGGCCGCCACCGCGCCGGAGCTGACCAGAATCACTTCCCTGCCGCTCTGCCTGAGGGCGAAAAGTTCCTGGGCCAGGCTGTCCAGCACCGGCAGATTCAGCCCTTCCCTGGTGGTCAGCACGGCGCTGCCGACCTTGACCACCACCCTTTTCACCCTCTCCAGATACCGGCGCCTGAGCGCCAGGCTCTCGTCATGGTCAAGTACCGTGCTCATGCTCTCTATCACCCAACATGTCGGCAAGGGCCTGCTTCAGTCCGGCAAGCCCCTTGCCGGTGAGGGCTGAAATGGCAAGCGGCGTGCTCCCCTCCTCCTGACGGAAAAGATCGAGCAGCCGGGAAAGCCGCCCTTCATCCTCAAGCAAGTCTATTTTGTTGATAACCAGCAGACGATGGCGGCCCAGCAGCTCTTCCTTGTAGTTGCGCAACTCGTTCTCCAGGATCCGGTATTCCCGCAGAGGCTGATCATCCGGCGTCGAGCCGTCGATGACATGGAGGAGGATCCGGGTGCGCTCGATGTGACGCAGGAATTTATGCCCCAGACCGGCCCCCTCGGAGGCCCCTTCGATCAGACCGGGAATGTCGGCGACGATGCAGGAGCCGAAGTCGTCAAACTGCAGCACGCCAAGCTGCGGCTCCACGGTGGTGAAGGGATAGGGAGCAACCTTGGGGTTGGCGGCGGAAAGTCTGGACAGCAGCGTGGATTTACCGGCATTGGGCAGGCCGATCAGGCCGACGTCGGCGAGAAGTTTCAGCTCGATTTTGAGCCAGCGTTCCTCGCCGGGGTTTCCCTTGGTGGCGATGCGCGGTGCCCGGTTCTGGGCGGTGGCGAAATGGACGTTGCCCTTGCCGCCCTGGCCGCCGCGGGCCGCCAGAAAGCGGTCCCCGTCGTTGAGCAGTTCGCAAAGGACCTCGCCGGTTTCGGCATCCTTGAGAACCGAGCCACAGGGCACGTTCAGGACAAAGTCCTCCCCCTTGCGGCCATACATCTTCTTGCCTCTGCCGGGAGTGCCGTTCTGTGCCAGAAAGTGGGATTTGTAACGAAAATCAAGAAGAGAAGAAAGGCGGCTTGAGGCCTCGATGAAGAGCGTGCCGCCGTCCCCGCCGTCGCCCCCGTCGGGACCGCCCTTGGGAACATACTTTTCACGCCGGAAACTCACGCACCCATTGCCGCCGTCTCCTGCCTTGACAAAGAACTTTGCCTCGTCGATAAAAGCCATTGTCGTCGTCAGTGGGGGAGCTTTGCCGCCGGATGGGCTGCCGCACGCAAGAAAAGACCGCGCGGCAGCTGGCAGGCGTTATCTGGGGGCCGTCGGAAAATGACCTGCCTTGCCGGCCGTTTCGCCAAGGCCCCCTTGTTCCGGAACCGCCTCAGCGGGTTCCGGGTATTTATCACTACGGCTCAGTTGGACTCAACGGGGTAAACGCTGACCCTCTTTCTGTTCTGACCGAACTCCTCGTACTTCACAACTCCGTCCACCATGGCGTAGAGGGTGAAATCACGGCCAAGGCCGACGTTCTTACCGGGATGAATCTTGGTTCCCAACTGACGCACCAGGATATTGCCGGCCCGGACAACCTGACCGCCGAACCTCTTTACACCACGCCGTTGCGAATTACTGTCACGACCGTTTTTCGAGCTGCCGCCCGCTTTCTTATGTGCCACAGTTACACCTCGTGTGCTTCAATTCCGTTACGCGGAAATTTCCTTGATCTCAAGCGCAGTATACTGCTGCCGATGGCCATTCTTCACGCGATAGCCCTTGCGGCGCTTCTTCTTGAACACCAACACCTTTTTGGCCTTGTCCTGTTCCACGATCCGGGCCATGACCCTGGCGCCATCCACCACGGGCTGACCGACCTTGACATTCTCGCCGTCGGCCACCAGGAGCACGTCGGACAACTCAATGGTATCGCCAACGGAGCCGGCAAGTTTCTCAACCCGGACACGTTCACCAGGTGCTACCTGATACTGCTTACCGCCGGTACGAATGATTGCGTACATAATTCCTCCAACAACTGAACTCTTCAAAAAGACAAACGGCTGGGCTGCAGCCGATTCAGGAAAACCACTCTTCTCAATTCCACGCAAAGACGGGGAAAATCGCCTTTGACACCCGACAAAAACAGCGGCCGGGGCAACCGTCGTTTCACCGGGTGGGTGAAACCGACATTGATACCATAATAAGCCGAATTGTCAAGCGATAATAATCAGCTTTTCTTGCGGCCCGACAAGAAAACAGCCCCGCGCCGGCAGAGCCCTCCGCTATTCGGTGCCCCAGAAAATATCATACTTCTCCAGATGGATCTCCTTGACCGGCTCAATGGTTATCTGCTTGCCGGTGGCATTTTCCAGATAGTCGATGGTGGCGGCCTCCTCCTTGAGCATCATCGCCGCCACCTTGGGATGCACCCGCAGAACGACGGTGGCGGAGGCGACCTTTTTCGCCTCTCGCTCCACTTTTCGGAAGATTTCGTAGCAGATGGTGCGGCTCGACTTGAGCATGCCCTCGCCGTGGCAGTACAGACAGGGCTCGCACATCATATGGGAGAGATCCTCCCTGTTGCGCTTTCTCGTCATCTGCACCAGGCCGAATTCGGAAACCTTGAGGATGTTGATCCGGCTCTTGTCCTTCTTCGCGGCCTCCTTGAGGGCGGCGAAGACCTCCTCCCGGTGGCTTTCCTCCTCCATGTCGATGAAATCGATGATGATGATGCCGCCGATGTTGCGCAGCCTGAGCTGGTAGGCGATCTCCTTGACCGCCTCCATGTTGGTCTTGAAGATCGTCTCCTCAAGCCCGCTCTTGCCCACGTAGCGGCCGGTGTTCACGTCGACCACGGTGAGGGCCTCGGTGGTTTCGATGATAATGTAGCCGCCGCAGCGCAGCCAGATCTTTTTATCCAGGGCCCGGTTCACATCCATTTCGATGCCATAGGCGTCAAAAAGAGGGGTATCGCTGTCGGAAACCATCACCCTGCCCTGCAGCCGCGGGGCAAAGGTCTCCACGAAACGGAGCACCCGGCCATAGGTCTTGCGGTCGTCCACCACCACCCGGTCCACTTCGGGAGAAAAAATGTCGCGCACCACCCGCAGGGTGATGTCGAGATCCTCGTAGACCAGGCTGGGCACCGCCGCCCTGGTGGCGATATCCTGGATCTCGCTCCAGGTGTGGAGGAGAAATTCCATATCCGCCTCGAGATCTTCGTTGGTGGCGTTTTCCGCCACGGTCCGCACGATGAACCCGGTACCGGCCGGGCGCAGATTTTCAATGTCCTGGCGGAGCTGCTGCCGGACGGATTCGTCCTCGATCTTTCTGGAGATGCCGATGTGATCGGTCATCGGCATGAAGACCAGATTTCGGCACGGCAGGGTGATATGGCAGGTAAGCCGGGCCCCCTTGGTGCCGATGGGCTCCTTGCAGATCTGCACCAAAAGATCCTGGCCCTCGCTGAGCAGATCCTCGATGTTGAGCCCCGGGGTCCGCCGGCAGAGGGATTCGGGCGGCTCGTTGCCGCAGCAGCCGCTGCCCGCGCCATCATCGTGGCGGTCGCATTTGGCGAAACGCTTCTCGAACTCGTCGGTGCTGATATGGACATCGTCCACGTAAAGGAAGCCGGTGCGCTCAAGGCCGATGTCGACGAAGGCGGCCTGCATGCCGGGCAGAACCCGCACCACCCGGCCGCGGTAGATGTTGCCGACCAGCCCCTTCTCCCGGGGCTGCTCAAGATAGAATTCCACCAGATTGCCATGCTCCAGCAGGGCAATCCGGATCTCATAGGGGGTGGCATTGATCAACAGTTCCGTGGACATGGCGGACACGCTCGCTTGAAAAAATTATTAAAGGAAACAGGCTGTTTCCCTTGTCGTTCCAGGCAAAAAAGGGGCTGCTCAAACCGCCGACAAAGTATTGCCGGCGGCATCGCGGGCAAGCCGGAAATTGCGCCCCCGGCGCCAAAAGCCGGCAGAGGGAGCTTGGCGGGCCTGATATTCCCTTGCGCTCCCAACAAATTATTGCGCAATAGTATACGGTTCGCTTCCTACTTTCAAGACCCGAGAAGAAATGAGCATCGCCGCCGGTAAAGCGAAGAGGGCGGCGACCATCTCCAGGGGTTTGACGCCGGGCTGGCCCGGGGCGCTGAGCATGACCAGCTCAAGCTGACCATCCGCGCTTTGCCCAAGGCCGGCAAGAAGCGGCCGCAGATCGATCTCCCGTTCCCTGCCCTTGCGGACAACCACGGCCGGCAAGGTTTCCCGCGCCAGCACCTTTGCGATCTCCCCCTTGCCGGGCATTGCGGCGAGACCGATCCGATAGGTGGTGGCCACCTGCCCGACGTGCTCCTTGCCGGCAAGCAGCACCGTGTTGACCCGCAGGCCGTCCGGGAGCTGACGGTTGATTTCCGCCGCAAAACCGGCAAGGTCCGCAAGCGGCTCGGACAGCTCGATAATGACGAACTCGGCCAGGCTTTCGGTGCCCAAAGGCAGCGCCGGGCTGAAGGAAACCTTGGGGGTGGGGTTGAAGCCCTTGGAAAAATTGAGCGGCACCCGGGCCCGGCGGAAGGCCCGGAAAAAAACCTGCAGCAGCTCCAGATGGCTGAGAAGCCTGGCATTATCCAGGCGCGAATAATTCAATTTATAAAGAAATCGGGGGGGCGGCGCGCCCTCCTTCTCCTGCCCCGCCGGGGTCGCCGCTGCCGTCGCCGGCGCGCCGGCGACGGAGATTGGCCCGGTCGTGCCCGCCTTTTTCGCCTGCACGATGGGCTTGAGCCTTTTCAGGTCGCAAACCCCGCACTTCTGGCAGCCATGCACCCGGCAGTCCGGCGTGTATTCCTCATGGAGCGCCTTGGCGTACTCCTCGGCAAAAAAATCATCCCGCACCCCGACCTTGAGGTGCTGCCAGGGCAGCGGCTCGTCGGCCCGCCTTTTGCGCAGATAGGTCTCAAGCTCGACTCCGCACGCCTCGGCGGCCGCGAGCCAGAGCCCGATATCAAAATGGTCGCCCCAGGCGTCGAGCCGTGCCCCGCGCCGCCAGGCCTCTTCCAGCACCGGGGCCAGACGCCGGTCGCCCCGGGAAAAGACGCCTTCAAGAAAACTCATCCGCGGGTCATGCCACTTCAGCTGAAAATTCCGGCCCTTGAGCCGGGCCCGCAGGAAATCGACGCGCTGGTGGCCTTCCGCCACCGAAAGCTGCGGCTCCCGCTCAAAAACCGTATGCGGCTTGGGGACGAAGGTGGCCGCGCTCACCGTCACCTTGCAGTTTCCCCAACGGGTGGTGTGCAGCACCTTGTGGGCCAGGGCCGGGATTGCCGCCAGATCCTCCTCGCTTTCCGTGGGCAGGCCGAACATGAAGTAGAGCTTGATCAGCTTCCAGCCCAGGGCAAAGGCAGCCTCGGCCGTATCCAGGAGGTCGGCCTCGCTGATCCCCTTGTTGATCACCCGGCGCAGCCGGTCGGTACCCGCCTCGGGCGCCAGGGTAAAGCCGGTCTTGCGCACCCGTCGGATCTGCTCCATGATTTCCGGGGTCAGGGTGCCGACCCTCAGCGAAGGCAGGGAGACGGAAACCTGCTCCCTGACAAAGGTGTTCATCAGCCGAACCAGCAGGTCGCTCAGACAGGAATAGTCGCCGGTGCTTAACGAAAGCAATGCCAGCTCCTCGAAGCCTCCCTCGGCGATTCCCTTCACCGCCCGCTGGAAGATCTTTTCCGGGCTGCGCTCCCGCACCGGCCGGTAGATCATGCCGGCCTGACAGAAACGGCAGCCGCGGGTGCAGCCCCGGGCGATCTCGAGACCGAGACGGTCATGGACAATGCGGGTGAGCGGCACCAGGGGAGGCTGGTCAAAGGCGACGCTTTCCAGATCGACGAGAATCCGGCGGTTCACCTCGGTATAACCGGGGACAAGCGACCTGATCCCGGAAAAATCACCCTCGCCGTCATATTCGGGGGCAAAGAAGGAAGGGACATACACCCCTTCAATCCGGCTGAGGCGCAGCAGGGTTTCCCACCGCCCTTCCCTGTTTTTCCTGGCGGCCAGCAGGGCATCCGCCATTTCGAGGATCGCCTCCTCGCCGTCGCCCAGGAGGATCGCATCGAAAAAATCCGCCACCGGCTCCGGATGAAAGGCGCAGGGCCCGCCGCCGATCACCAGCGGATACGCCTCGCTTCGCTCCGCGCTGCGAAAGGGAATGCCGGCCGCGGCGAGGATGGTGAGGACATTGCTGTAGCAAAGCTCGTAGGCAAGGGTGATGCCGAGCACATCGAACTCGGCGAGGGGCCGCCGGGACTCCAGGGAAAAGAGGGGCAGGTCATGGGCGCGCAACAACGCTTCCAGGTCGCGGTCCGGCGCGTATACCCGCTCGGCCAGCAGATCCTCCCGGCCGTTGACCAGATGGTAGAGAATCTGCAGCCCCTGGTGGGACATGCCTATTTCGTAAAGATCGGGAAAGGCCAGGACCATGCGGAGCGCCGCCTTATCCCATTCTTTGCGGATCACATTGAATTCATTGCCGCCGTAGCGACTGGGCTGCTGCACCTGCGGGAGGAGGGAATCAATCTCGATACGCATGAAATACCCATGGCAACCCGGCGCAAGGCCGGGGATTTTTTATTGCGAAGATGCCTTGCCAACGCTGTGAAAAAAAGAGACTTACGCTGAAAAAGGAAAAAAAGCTACTTGATAATGACCCGTTCGAAACCAGGGGGCAGGCTGACGCTGAAGTCCTCCTCGACAAAGCCAGGCGCCCGCAGCCAGTCGCTCATGGTTATTTCCATGGTCGCGCCGCTCTTGCCGCTGTCCTCGACAGCGATGAAACCCGGCAGCACACAGCCGTTTTCGGCATCGCCCCAGCGGAGATAGTGGCTGTAGCGGACAGCCATGACGATCCTCCCATCGTCGACGAGGAGATGGCGGCGGATCACCTGCTCGACAGGATCAAAAAGCAGATGGTGGCGCATTTCCTCGCCCGGATACCCCGCCTCAAGCCACTGGCCGCCGCTCTCGGCATCCCGGGCCACCGAGAACACCCGCAGCCCCTTGCCGGGCAACCGGCCGGTCAGCCAGTAAAACCCCTGCGCGGGGTCAAATCCTTCCGGCGCATACTTCTTAAAGAGAGAGGAGCCCACCTCCCCCTCGTATCCCTTTGCCGCCGGCACCACCACCGACCGGAAGAAACGCCCATCCGTGGCCATCACCAGGAGGGGCTGTCCCAGGGGATTGATGCCGACAAACTTGAGAAAGGAAGGGGACATGGCCTGCAGATAACCGGTAAGGCTGCCGTTCTGCAGCACCGAGCGCAGCACCAGCTGCACCTGGACGTCAAGGCAGCAGCCGCAAGCCTCCTGACGGGCCACCGTCTCGAGAAACAGGGTCGCGGCGCGCTCCTGCTCAGGGCCGGCCAGGGGCCGGGTCGCCGGCAGGGTGGCGCAGCCGCTTGCCAGCAAAAGGAAAACCAGCAAAAGAAACCGCGACAAAAGCAAAATTACCGGCCGCTTCATTTGCCTTTGTCGTCCAGGCCGCCGCCGGCGGGCAACGCATCAAGCTTACCCCGGACGACCGCCTTTTTCTCCTCCTCCTGATACAGCTCGATGGATTTCGTATAGGCGTCGCGGGCGCCGTCATAGTCGTTGTTCTTCGCATGGGCGTCGCCGAGGTGTTCATGGATGGTGGGATCCTCCGGGGACATGCCCACGGCCTGCTCCAGAGCCTCCACGGCCTTGGCGTATTCCCCCAGCTTGTAGTAGACCCAGCCCAGGCTGTCCCGGACAAAACCGTCCTTGGGCAAAATGGAAACCGCTTTTTCGATATATTCCCTGGCCTGGTCGAGGTTTTTCCCCTCGTCGGCCCAGCTGTACCCCACATAGTTCAGGGCATGGGCATGCTCAGGGTCAAGTTTTAAAACCTCCTCCATCTGTCGCAGGGCGGCGGGGATGTCGTTCATCCGGTGGTGCAGGAAGAGGGCATACTCGTAATAGGGCGCCGCGTCTCCGGGGAAATCGGCAAAGGCCTTCCCGTACACCTCGCCGGCTTTTTCAGCCTTTCCCTGCTGGTGATAAATATCGGCCAGGGCCACGTAAAAATTCAGCACCCGGCTCGCCGGATCCGCCATGGCCTGTCGCAACACCTTTTCGGCCCCGCTGAAATCCTTTTCATCCTGCAGGATCCGAACAAGCATCAACAACGACTCCTCGTAGGCATGGTCGCCCGGCTTGACCTGCTGGAGAATTTTCTTGGCCGCGGCCAGATTTCCCTGCTGATAGTAGGAAAGGATCAGCATGGAGCGGGCGCCTTCCGCCTTGGGGTTCTTCTTGAGAATGGCCTTCAGGCGCCTGACCGCCTCGGCGTACTGCTCGTTGTCGATAAGGATGCGGCAGATGGTGAGATCGATCTTTTCGGGATCCGTGCTTACGGCCCGCAACTCTTCAAGCTCCTGCAACGCTTCGGGCAGCTTGTTCTGTTTGAGGTAGACCGTGGCAAGGTAGCCCCGGGCCCGCTCGTCCGCCGGATCCTCCTCCAGAATCCGTCGATAGAGGACAATGGCCTCCGCGAACCGCCCCTCCTGCTCATAAAGATCGGCCGCCTCATAGGCCAGCAGCGGCGACCAGTTCAGGACAAGGGCCTTTGCAAAGGCTTCCGAAGCCTGGGGGTAGAGGCGCATCTCCTGATAGAGCTTGGCCAGATAATAAAAGCCTGCATAGGAGTCCGGATTGGTGGCGACCAGATTTTCCAGGACCTGCCTCGCCTTGTCGTACTGGCGGAAACGGGCATGGAGCCCGCCGAGGAGCAACATCACATTGAAATTCTGCGGCTCCTCGGCAAGGATGGCGTTATAAATGGCCGCCGCCTCTTCCGGCCGCTCCATGACACTGTACAGATTGGCGAGCAGGGCGCGGGCCCCGGTATCCTTCGGGTTTTGCGCGATGATCTTGTTGATCCACTCGATGGCCTGGTCCCGTTGCCCGGTTTTGATGAGGAGCATGGCCAGGGAGCGCATCACATAATCGGCGCGCCGGTCGCAGAGCAGCGCCTGCTTATAGGCATAGACCGCCTCTTCGAGGCGGCCTTCAAGTTCCGCGGATTTCCCCCAGAGGAAGTTGAAGTAGGAGCAGCCCCTGTCCAGGGCCTCGTCGTACGGCTCCAGTTCCGCCGCATAGGAAGGCTGGGCCGGCCCCACCTCCCCCTGCATGGCCGGAGTGCAGGAAAGGCACAACAAGGCCAATACCGGCAAAAACAGAAGGCGTTTCAACATACGGCCTCTCCCCTGATTCCCAAAAGCGGTTGCGTTCCATCGATCTGCACGGAAATTCTCATTTTCCATTCGCCAGCAGCGGCGCCACCTGTTCCATGATCTTGGCATGTACGCTTTGCGCATCGCCGCTGCCGTCGATGCGCCGGATATACTCCCCGTCCAGGCCGGCAAAAATCTCCGCCACCCTGGCCAGCATTTCCTCCTGTTCGAAGTCGTTCAGGCTCTCCCCCCGCAGCTTCTGGACCCGATGCACCCCCAGGGCGACCGGCGCCTCCAGCATGATGACCAGATCGGGCCGCGGGGCGAACAATTCGTTGGCAACGATGATCTGGCCAGGATCGTGGCCGGCCGCGCCCTGATAGGCGGCAGTGGAAAAATAATACCTGTCCGTGAGCACCACCTCTCCCCTGGCCAGGCCAGGCGCGATCACCTGCCGCACATGTTCGCGGCGGTCGGCCAGAAAAAGCGCCAGTTCCTCTTCTGGAGTAACACTATTCCTGTTTTTATACAACCGTCTGATTTTCTGGCCGTACTCGCCGTCCGTGGGTTCCCGGGTTTCCACCACGCTGAAGCCGCGACCACGCAGGGCTTCCGCCAGCAGACGGATCTGGGTTGTCTTGCCGGTGCCATCGATGCCCTCAAAGGCAATGAGCAGCCCTTTCTTTCCCATGCCGGTCACACCTCATCTTCCGTTGTTTTCCTTAGCGGTCGCAGCCGATTTTTTTCTGTTGGCGGCTATCTCAGCGGCCATGAAAAAGGCGGCTGAGAGGCTGGCCGAAGATGCCAGCCCCCTGCCGACAATGTCATAGGCCGTGCCGTGGTCCACCGAGGTGCGGACAATGGGCAGACCCAGGGTAACGTTGACCCCGTCGCTGAAATGCAGCAGTTTGAAAGGGATCAGCCCCTGATCGTGATACATGGCGACCACCGCATCGTACCGCCCCTGCACGGCCTTATGAAAAACCGTGTCCGGCGGCAAAGGTCCTTCCACCTGCCAGCCGAGCCGGCGGGCCGCCGCCACTGCCGGAGCAATGATCCGGACCTCCTCATCGCCGAAGAGACAATTCTCGCCGGCATGGGGATTGAGGCCGGCCACCGCCAGGCGCGGCCGCTGCAGGGCAAAGTCGTTGCGCAGAGCCTGGCCGGTGATGGCGATCATCCGCAGCACCGCCTCCTCGCTTACCGCGGCGGGCACCCTGGCCAGGGCCTGATGGATGGTGACCAAGGTCACCCGCAGCTTGCCGCCGGCCATCATCATGGCATAATCTTTTGCCTGGCAGAGATCCGCCAGCATTTCCGTATGGCCCGGATAATCATAGCCACCAGCCCTGAGCGCCGTCTTGCCGATGGGACAGGTTACCATGGCGGCAAGCTCGCCCGCCCGCGCCAGCCGGACCGCCTCTTCGATATAGCTCCCCATGGCGCGGCCGGTTTCCGCGGTGGGATTTCCCCAGCCAAGGTCGTCGGGCAGGGCGGAGAGGGAAAGCACGTTGATCGCGCCGTGCCGCCAGGCCCCCCCGGGTTGCCAGTCAACGACGATCTCGCGGGAAAGGCCGAGCTGGACGGCACAGCGGCGCAGCACCCCGGCATCGCCGAGAATCACGGGACGCAAAGTCTGAGCGGGGCCGGCCCCGGCCAGAAAACGGAGAATGATCTCCGGGCCGATGCCCACCGGGCAGCCCATGGTGATGCCGATGGGCACGGCTTGCGTTTCAGGTATTGTCACGGCGGTCACACTCCATAACTCAAATCGAAGGCATTACGAATCAGCTCGATTTCCGGGGAGGAATCGGCGGGAATGGTGACGGCGACCACATCGAATCGGGCATCCTGCCCTTCCCTGCCCGTTTCGCCGAGATACTGCAAGGCGGCCTTGGAGATCTGCCGGCATTTGGCCGGAGTGACAGCCTCGGCCGGATGCCCGCACTGATGGGCGCGGCGGGTTTTCACTTCGACAAAGACCACCACCCTGCCCTCCTCGGCAACGATATCGATCTCGCCCAGCCGGGTCCGGTAATTCCTGGCAAGAAGCCGGTAGCCGAGCCCCGCGAGAAAGCGGCTGGCAAGCTCCTCTCCCGCCTGCCCCAGGGACAGTTTTCCGCTCTTCATTTTCCGGTCAAACATTCCCGGACCGGAGCGAAACTCTGGCGATGGATGGGACAAGGCCCATGTTCGCGGAGAAGCCGAAAATGTTCGGCCGTGGGATACCCCTTGTGCCTTTGAAAATTATATTGGGGATACTCCGCGTGATATTTTGCCATCAGGGCGTCCCGCCGTACCTTGGCGACGATGGAGGCAGCGGCGATGGAGGCGCTGCGGGAATCTCCCTTGACCAGGGCCTGCTGGGCAATGGTCACCGGCGCGGGAAACTTGCCGTCCACCAGCAGAAAATCAGGGACGACCGCCAGGGATTCCACCGCTTTTTTCATGGCGAAAAGCGATGCCTGCAGAATATTGAGCCGGTCGATCTCGGCGGCGGTAACAATACCAACGCCAATGACGGCTCCGATGGCGACAAGCTCGCTGGCGAGTTGCACACGGACCTTTTCGTTAAGCGTTTTGGAATCTTGAAATTGCTGATACTTACAGGAGGAAGGCAGAATCACGCAGGCGGCGACCACCGGCCCGGCAAGGGGACCACGCCCCGCCTCGTCGGTGCCGGCGACAATGGCATACCCTTGAGTCTGAAGGGAACGCTCGATGGCGAAGGTATCATCCCCGGGAGCATGGGGCCACAGTCTTCTCGCCTTTGCCAAGACGCACCACCTCTCGCAACCACGCAGAAGGGCCCGCCGCTGCCGTTATGATTGAACGGCTACCCGGTGTGAAAAAAGGAGGGCCACGGCAAGCCATGGCCCCATATCATGCGGCTACAAAACCCCAGGAGCAGCTGCGGCCCTGCCGCCACTGTTCCTGGCGATTGCCAAAAATCAGCTGAGGCCTTTCTCTCTGATCCTGGCGGCCTTGCCCTTGAGTTCGCGCAGGTAGTAGAGACGGGAACGGCGGACACGGCCTTCGCTCACCAGCTCGATCTTTTCCACGCGGGGAGAGCTGAACGGAAAGGTCTTCTCGACGCCGACGCCATGGGAAATCTTACGCACGGTGACGCTGGCGCCCACGGTGCCGCGACGGCGGCGGATAACAACGCCCTGGAAGATCTGAATCCTCTCCTTGTTGCCCTCAATGATGCGGATATGCACCTTTACGGTATCACCGGCCCGAAAATCGGGCATGTCATGCCGCATGTTCTCTTTTTCAATCTGCTCGAGTACGTTCATAGCTTTTCCTTACCTCTTGTTAACGGATTCCACGCGGGCCATTATACACGCCCTGATTTTTTTTTCAATGTTTACCCAACAGTCTGTCCAGGACGATGGCGGCGGCCGATCGCACGGACAGATGATTATACTCGCCAAAACCGGCAATGGGTGGCAGCAGCGCATCCACTCCGGCAAAAACCTCCGGCGCCATGCCCCAGCCCGTACCAAAGAGAATCAGCACCGGCTCCCCGGCAAAAATCGACTGCCGCAGCGCGGTAAAACTCCGAGTCCTTTCCTGGTGTCTGGCACTGGTCGCCAGCACCGTGGGTCTTTGCCGCCATTTTTCCCCGACCAGCCCGTACACTTCGGCCAAATCCGCACAGACCCGCACCAGGGCGAGAGCATCCTTCCGCTTGCGGTTGTAAGTGGCCCCATACCCCGTCTGCCAATGGTCCAGAATATCGCGAACCAGTTCCTGCTGATCGGCAAAGGGGGTGACGATGTAAAGGGTGTCGATCCCGAAGGTGCGTCCCGCCCTGGCAATATCATGCAGGTCAAGGTTGGTCACCGCCGAACCGATGGTTTCCCCGTTCTTGTTGGTGACCGGGTAATGCACCAGGGCCAGATCCACGCGAAAATGTCCGTGATCGGCGCCGTATACGTTCTCTTCCGTCACTTGGCTTCCGGTCGGCCATCCCAGCCGACCTCCCGCAGCCTGGCGACGAGGCCATGCCGCTCTAAAATCTTCAATTCCGCCGCGCTGAAGCGCATGCCCGGCGCCAGATCCGGCCTCTTGGCCAGGGTCCGCTCCACCGAGACGATGAGCCGCCAGCGGCCAATGGCCGCGTGATCGCCGGAGAGAAGCACCTCCGGCACCTCCGCCTCTTCAAAAACCCTGGGCCTGGTATATTGCGGGTACTTCAGGCCGCCGCGACTGAACGTGTCATACTCGGCCGAGTCGGCGCAGCCCAGAACCCCGGGCAACAATCTGGTGACGGAATCGATCAGCACCAGGGCCGCCAGCTCGCCGCCCGTCAGGATATAATCGCCGATGGAGATTTCCTCGTCGACGTAATGGGCGGCAAAACGTTCATCCACCCCTTCATAGCGACCGCAGACAAGGAGCAGCCGGGCACAACCGGCCAACTCCTCGGCCTTGGCCTGGGTGTAAGGCCGACCCTGCGGGCTCAACAAAACGACCCGCCCTTTTTCCGGACCTTGTGCCTGCACGTCCCGCACCGCCGCGGCCAGAGGCTCCGGCTTCATCACCATGCCTTCCCCGCCGCCAAAAGGGCGGTCATCGGTCATGGCGTGTTTGTCAAGGGCGTAATCCCTGACATCGTGGGCGACGATCCGCACCTGTCCGGCCTGCTGGGCCCGGCGGATTATCCCCTCCTTGAGGGGAGAGTCCAGCAACTCCGGAAAAATCGTGAGGACATCGAATCTCATCCTGGACAGTTCCGCCGGCAAAGCCTTGCCGCAAAAAAGGGGCCGCTTTGCCAAAGGAGAAAGCGGCCTACCTGTTTAATTCCAACAATCCCGGCGGCGGGGTGATCACGAGGGCCCCGCCGTCGGCGGCAGGGCCGGCAACGATTTCGGCAACCGCCGGAATCAGATATTCGCCGGCCGGGCCGGTAACCACAAGAATCTCCTGCGACCCGGTCGACAGACGTCCACCGACCTTGCCAATCTCCCGGCCATCATCGGTGCGCACCGTCATGCCGTCCAGTTCGTGCCAGTAGTAGATCCCCGGCGCCAGCGCCGGCAGGCTCTCCCTTGCGACAAGCACTTCCCAGTTCCGCAGGGCCTCGGCGCCGTTCCGCTCCGAAAGCCCAACAAGCCGAAGAATGGCAAGATTGGCCAGACAGCGGCTCTGGGCAATCTCAAAGGAAACGGTCCGCCCCTGCCGCGGCTCGACCAGCGTTATCCGCCGGTAGCCGGAAAAATCGCCGGGCCGGCCGGAAAAGGGGTAAACCTTGATCTCGCCTTTGATGCCATGCGCCTTCACGACCTTGCCGACGGCTATCTGCCCGTCGCGGGAAGGTCCGAGATCGCGGATTTCCAAGAAATCCTACTCCATGATCTCGAGGCGGGCCTTCTTGTTGTCCTTGCCTGCCGCGGCGGTGAGCAGGGACCTGATGGCCCTGGCCGTCCTGCCCTGCTTGCCGATGACCTTGCCGAGATCGTCCTTGGCGACACGCAGCTCAAGGACAACGGTGTCTTCGCGCTCTTCCTCGGAAACCTGCACTGAAGCGGTATCGTCCACCAAGGAGGAGGCGATAAAAGTTACCAGCTCTTTCATTGGCTCTTATTCCGCGGCAACGCCCTTGGCGAGCAGGCTCTTCACCGTCTCGGTGGGGGTGGCCCCTTTGGCCAGCCACTCGTTGACGCGCTCCTGCTTCAGGATCACTTCGGCGGGCTGCTTGCAGGGATCGTAGGTGCCGACCACTTCAAGGAACTGCCCATCACGGCAGGCCTCGGAATTGGCTACCACGATGCGGTAAAAAGGTTTCTTCTTACGGCCCATTCTGGTCAAACGAATCCGTACAGCCATGTTTTCATTTCCTCCTGATACGTTTCTCAGCAAACATTTTTGCCCCAAAGGCGAAAGCCCGCTGAATCTCTGTTCTCTTGTAAACCGACTATCGAAAAAGCCCTTTGGGCCGCTTCCGTTTCTTCTGGCCGCCGACAATGGCCCCCAGGCCACCGGGCTTGCCGCTCATCTTCTTCATCATCTTGAGCATCTCGGTGTAGCTCTTCAAAACCTTGTTCACATCCTGCACCGAGGTGCCGCTGCCGTTGGCGATGCGGACCCTGCGATTGGCATTGATCATGGCATGGTTCCGCCGTTCCTTGCTGGTCATGGAGTTGATGATCGCCTCCACCTTGACCAGCTCCTTCTCGTCGGGCTTGGGCATATCCTTGATCTGCTTGATCCGGTTCAAACCGGGGATCATGCCCATGATCTGCTCAAGGCTGCCCATCTTCTTGATCTGCTGGATCTGATCGCGGAAGTCCTCCAGGGTGAAGCCTTCCTTTTTCAGTTTCTTGGCGAGTTTTTCCGCCTTTTCCTTATCAACGGCAGCCTCGGCCTTTTCGATAAGGGTGAGCACGTCGCCCATGCCCAGGATCCGGGAGGCGATACGATCCGGATGGAACGGCTCCAGGGCATCGAGCCCCTCGCCCATGCCCACGAACTTGATGGGCCGGTCGGTTACCTTTTTGATGGAAAGGGCGGCACCGCCCCTGGCATCGCCATCCATTTTGGTAAGGATCACGCCGGTGATGGCGAGATCCTGATTGAACTTGTCCGCAACCGTCACCGCGTCCTGGCCGGTCATGGCGTCGGCCACGAAAAGGATCTCCGCCGGGTTGACCTCGGCCTTGATCCGGGCCAGTTCGGCCATGAGTTCCTGGTCCACATGCAGGCGGCCGGCGGTATCGATGATCAGCGTATCATGGCCGCCACTCTGCGCGGCGAAAAAGGCCTGCTTGCAGATCGCCACCGGGTCCTGGGCCGTGGTGGAAGGATGCACCGGCACCCCGAGGCTTTGCGCGAGGATGGTGAGCTGATCAATGGCGGCCGGGCGGTAGACGTCGGCCGGCACCAGATACGGTTTGCGGCCGCGCCCCATGAGCATCCTGGCCAGCTTGCCGGAGGAGGTGGTCTTACCGGAACCCTGGAGACCGACCATCATGATGACGACGGGCTGCCGGCCCCCGAGTTCAAGGGCGGCGGTCTGCCCGCCCAGCAGTTCGACCAGCTCGTCGTGGACGACCTTGACCACCTGCTGGCCCGGCGCCAGACTGCCGACCACTTCCTGTCCCACCGCCTTCTCGGCGACAGAGGCGACAAACTCCTTGACGACCTTGAAATTGACGTCAGCTTCCAGAAGCGCCATGCGCACTTCGCGCAGGGCTTCCTGGATGTTCTCCTCGGTCAGTCTGCCGTGGCCACGGAGCTTCTTGAAAACGTCATTGAGGCGGTCTGATAAATTCTCGAACATGGACAAACTCGTTTTATATCAACAGAATCCCGTCGGGCCGCTGCGCCGGAAACAGAACAGACATTTTGCCACCCGAACATCGGCGGCCTCTTGACAGTCCGTTTCACAAGGGGCTGTCAGCACTGCACGGCGGCGGCTTCCGGCGGCAAGCGCGCATGATCCCGTAGCAAGGACGAACCCCTCCCTTCTCCGGACCGGAAAACGGACAAAGATACTTGGATCTCCCCCCCTTGTCAAGCAACAATTAGCAAGGACCCGGGACACATCCCGCCCCGCGAAAACACGCGGCACATTCCGGACAAAGCATTTACCGGCGCGAATCCCATGGGGCTTTGCCAGGACCACCGCAATTCCGTATTCCCGGAATAGATTTCAGGAGATGGAAAAACGGAAAATACTGTCTTCTCAAGAAGTTACACAGAAATAATGTTCGGATTTCCGGATTTCTCGACAGAAGTCGTCACACCCCGCCCAGACCAGGAAACAATCAACAATTTGATTTTATTCAACAAAAAAAACATGGCATGCTCCTTGCTTAACCTTCAGACAAAAACCATGACCACCAACCCAACAACACACATCTCCTTGATGGAGAAAAAAACATGAAAACCAAGCTGATCCCCTCTCTTCTCTTTTTGGCCCTTTTCTGCTCCGCGGACAAGGGAGATGCCCTGCCCTGTTCCGTGGACGGCTCACTCAGCGAATACGGCATAAGCTCGGCGATGCTGACAGACAAAAATCAGGCCTTCGGCCCTGAGAACAACTTTGTCTCCACCAACGGCAAGTATTACGACGCCTGGGCCTACGTGAACCCCGGCTATGGCGGCCAGGCATTTGACGCGGAAGGCATCGGCGGGGCAACCGACGGAGGGTATCTTTATATTTACCTGATCACCGGCTTTGACCTCACCTCCCCAACCGGCGTCGCGGGCTGGACAGGAACACAATACCTCGCAGGCGACATCGCCATCGACACCGACCGCAACGGCACCTATGACTACGGTCTCGATGTCTACAGCGGCGACCTGATCGCGGCCACCGACTGGACCCTGCCCAGCCCCTATCCCCAGTCAACGCCGTTTCAGGCCATCGGTTCCGTGAGCCAGGCCGACGTGGAGCGGACCGTGCAGGGTGTGCATACCGACGCCACCTATGTGAACGTGCTCGACTCCGGCGGCGGCGCAACCTGGTATACCGGCAATCCGACTTACGACCGCTGGATCTTTGAGGCGAGAGTTTCCTTGAGCTCTCTCGGTGTCGATCCGGCGACGGCATCCAGCATCATGCTGCACTGGACCATGGGCTGCGGCAATGACGAGGTGGAAGGACAGGTTGACCACCAACCGGTATCGGAACCGGCGACCATGCTGATGTTCGGCACCGGCCTCATCGGCCTTGCCAGACTCAGAAGGATGTATTTCTAGCAGGTTGCTGAAAAAGCCGTCCCGGCTTCATTACAATGACGATCCCGGCGTGGATCGCCCGCAGGCTGCCCCAAAACCCATTTCAAACAGCCTGCACGCCCAGCCCGACGAAGGCGGCCGAACCTCCTCCCCCGGCCGCCTTCTCCTTTTGCGGCGCCCGCCGACCCGGATTATTCCGGACGCACTCCGCTTTCCCCAAACCGGCTCCACCCGCGGCCAGTCGTGCTGCCCGCCGTTTTCCTGAAATTATTTCTTAACTTCCAGCAAGTTACATATTGCCTAACGACCGGATTTACCGTAGAATAGCTCCCCGGCGCCTTGCGGCGAAAAAACAACATCAACAAAAAGGAGAACACCAATGAGGGGATTGTTTACCAAATTGGCGGGAATCACCCTGACGGGCAGCCTGCTGCTCACCGGCGCGGGACAAGCCTTTGGCCAGGAATTGAGCGACGCACCGGAAAGCAGATGGTACATCGGCCTGGGCTGGGGGGAGGCGACCCTGGACAACAGCGTCTCCGGCATGACCGGCACCACGACCCTGGATGAAGATGATGACGGCTACAAGATCTTTGCCGGGTACCGCTTCACCAAGACCATTGGCCTTGAGATCTTTTATGCCGATTTCGGCAAAGGCTCGATCCGGGCAAACAGCGGCGACACCTTTGTTTCCGAGAATGTTCTCTGGACCGTGCTGGCCGACGATGTCGAGATCCGAAACGAAATGAAGTCCTCCGGCCTTGGCCTGGTGCTTTCCTGGCCGCTGAGCTATGTCAGCGAGCAGCCTGTTCTGAAGCGGATAACCCCCTTCATCAAAGGCGGCGGCCATTTCTGGGAAAGCGATGTCAATATCGGGGTCGGCGCAGTGGATCAGGCCGCGGGCGACACCGACGACTTCGGTTTTTACTTCGGCGGCGGACTGAACGTCGATCTCCATCGCAATTTCGCGATTCGGATGGAGTATGAGCACTTTGACACCGAGCAAACCCCTTACAACTGCTTCATCGACAATGTGGATTATATTTCCGGCAGCATAATCTACCAGTTCTGACTGGCAAAGATGGGCAAGCCCCCAACAGAAAAGGCGGCCGGGGAGAACCCCCGGGCCGCCTTTTTCGTGTTCTCAAATTACCGGATTTTCTAGAGCGCTTCCAGAAACGCGGCAAGCCCTTCGGGATTTTCCACCTGAAAGCAACGGTGCTCGTAGTCTGCCGGAATAATCTTTTTCAGCAGCCCGGTGAGCACGTTCTTGGGGCCCACTTCAACAAAGACCCGCACTTCCGCGGCCATCAGTTTCTGGACGATCTCGTACCAGCGCACCGTGGAAGCGATCTGCTCGGCCATGATCCTGCGGATGGCCGCCGGATCATCTTCGACATCGGCAGTGACATTGAAAAGAATCGGGGTCTGCGGCTTTTTGAAGGCAACCCTGGCCATGACCGCTTCAAAATCGGGCACCGCGCCCTTGATCAGCTCGCTGTGCCAGGCGCCACTCACCTTGAGGGGTATGGCCTTGCCGCCCTTTTCCTTGACCAGTTCGGCCGCGGCATCAAGGGCCGCAGCCTGGCCAGAGATGACGATCTGCTCCGCGGAGTTGTGGTTGGCAATGGTGAGCTTGCCCTTGGTCTGGGCAGTAGCGACGATCTCCCGCACCGCCTCGATGGGCAGCTTCACCACGGCATGCATGCCGCCCGGATTTTTATTACCCTCCCGCTCCATGAAACGGCCGCGCTCGGTGACCAGGGCCAGGGTTTCCTCGGCGCTCAGGACACCGGCCGCGCAGAGAGCGCCATATTCCCCCAGGCTGTGGCCGGCGAAAAAGGCCGGCTTCACCCCGGCCCTGGCCAGAGCCTGCCAGCAGATGAGGTTCATCGCGGTGAGAGCCGGCTGCAGATGCACGGTGCGGGTCAACTCCTCCATGGGCCCTTCCATGCAGAGCTTGCTGACAGGGAAGCCGGAAGCCTTTTCCGCCAGGGCCATGAGCCCTCGGGCCTCGGGGTCCGCGTCGAGAAACTCCTTGCCCATGCCGAGAAACTGCGAACCCTGACCGGGAAAAATCACTGCTATCTTTGCATCCGCCATGCCTTTACCTCTTGATATCGTTCAACAATGATGGGTTCCATTACCTCAAAAAAGCCCCTTCACTTCTCCGCGCCCGCCGGCGGATGAAGGATGCTGCCCAGGATAAACAGGGCCACCCCGACGGTGATTGCCGAATCCGCCACGTTGAAGGCCGGCCAATGGTGGTGCTTGACGTAAAAATCCAGGAAATCCACCACCGCGCCGAAGCGCAGGCGGTCGATGAGATTCCCCACGGCGCCGCCGGCGATCATGCCGATGGCGTGGGCAAAGATCCTGCCCTGGTCGCGGAACTGCCGGTAGGAAAAAAACATGATCACGAGCGCCACCAGGGCCACGCCCACGAAGAAAACCTGCCGCCAGAGACTCTCCTGGCCGGCCAGCATGCCGAAGGCCGCCCCAGTGTTGGTCAGGTAGGTGAGATTGAAGAGCCCCGGGATGACGGGCTTCAACTCGTAGAGATTGAAATAGGCCATGACCAGGGCCTTGCTCAGCTGATCAAGGACAACGACCCCCCCTGCCCAGAGCAGGGGAACCATGGGTGAGGATTGCTTTTTCAAATCGCCTTCACCACGGTTGCGCAACGAGTGCAAAGGCCGGGGTGATCGCCGTCATGGCCAACGGTTTCGGAACGCAACCAGCAACGCTCGCACTTTTCACCGCGCGCCGGCCGCACCAGAACGGAAAGGGCGGGCAGTTCGGCACTGACAAAGCCCTCTGCCGGCAAGGCATCCACAAGATCAAGGCCGGAAACAATGGCCACGGCGGACAAGGTTTCCCAGTTGGCGGCCAGAAACTCTTTCAGCTCACCCGTGGCCGCCACCACCACCTCGGCCTCCAGGGAATGGCCGATCACCTTGTCGCGCCGGGCGATCTCCAGTGCCCTGGTCAGCTCGGAGCGGACCTTCAGAACCCGATCCCATTTCTCAGCCAGATTTCTGTCGCCGGTCCGTTCCTCTCTCACCTTGGGAAAGAGGGCGACAAAAACGTTTTCCTCCCGCAGCTCCTTGCCGGGGAGATATTCCCAGGCCTCGGCCGCCATGAAGGTAAGCACCGGCGCCATCAACCGCACCAGGCCGTCGGCGATCTCATAAAGGGCGCTCTGCGCCGCCCGCCGCTCCTTGGATTTGGCTGGCAATGTATAGAGACGGTCCTTCAAAACATCAAGATAAAGGGCGCTCATGCTCACGGTGCAGAAGTTGGCGAGGCCGTGAAAAACGGGATGAAACTCGAAATTCTCATAGGCCTTGAGCACCCTGATCTTCAGAAGTTCAAACTGGTAAAGGGCCCAGCGGTCCAACTCATCCATCTCGGAATCGTCCACCCCATCGACGGCCGGATCGAAATCATAAAGGTTGCCCAGGATGAAGCGGACGGTGTTTCTGATCTTGCGGTAGGCGTCGGCAAGCTGGGTCAGGATGGCATCGGAGATTTTGATATCGTCCCGGTAGTCCTCGGAGGCGACCCAGAGGCGGAGAATCTCGGCCCCGTACTTCTTGATGATCTCCTCGGGGGCAATGACGTTGCCGATGGACTTGGACATCTTCTTGCCCTGGCCGTCCACGACAAAACCGTGGGTGAGAACCCCCCTGTAAGGCGGAATCGCCCGGGTACCCACCGAGGCCAGGAGCGAACTCTGGAACCAGCCGCGGTGCTGGTCGCTGCCTTCAAGATAAAGATCGGCGGGGGCGGCAAGCTCATCGCGCTCCTCTAGAACCGCGGCATAGCTGACCCCGGAATCGAACCAGACATCGAGAATGTCCTCCTCCTTGACGAATTCGCCGGCGCCGCACTTGCCGCACCTGGCATCGGGCCCGATGAAATCGGCCAGCTCGTGGCTGAACCAGGCATCGGCCCCTTCCATGCTGAAAAGCTCGGTGATGCGCTCCATCACCTTCTCGTCGTTGACCACCTCGCCGCATTGCTTGCAGTAGGCCACGGTGAGCGGCACCCCCCAGGCACGCTGGCGGGAAAGGCACCAGTCCGGCCGGTTTTCCACCATGCCGTAGATCCGCTCCATCCCCCACCTGGGAATCCAGGCCACCTTCCTGACGGCGGCCAGGGCCTTTTCGCGCAGGCCATTGGCCTCCATGGAGATGAACCACTGCTCGGTGGCCCGGAAGATAACGGGCTTCTTGCAGCGCCAGCAATGGGGATAGCTGTGGGAGAGCTTCGTCTCCTTGATGAGGGAGCCCTGCCTGGCCAGATCCTCGTTGATCAGCTTGTTGGCCTCAAAGATGAAGAGGTTGGCGTAGGGGCCGGCCTCGGCGCTGAAACGGCCGTCGCTCTCCACCGGCGAAAGCACGGGCAGATTGTAACGGATGCCGGTCAGATAGTCCTCGCGGCCATGGCCGGGCGCGGTATGCACGCAGCCGGTGCCGGTATCCAACGTTACATAGTCGGCAAGAACCATGAGAGATTCGCGCTCGAGAAAGGGATGGCGGCATTTTTTGCCCTCCAGCAGCCGGGCCGAGAAGGTGGCGACGATCCGGTAGTCGCTGATACCCCAGGCGGCAAGGGCCTGCTCGACCAGCCCTTCGGCCAGGATCAGAAACTCATCCCCGACCCTGACCGCGGCATAGGTGAAATCCGGATGAAAGGCCACGGCCAGGTTGGCGGGCAGGGTCCAGGGCGTGGTGGTCCAGATCACCGCGAAGACCTTTGCGCCGGCCAATTCCGGGATCTCGGCGCCCAGATCGTCGGCGACCTGAAACTTCACGTAGATGGAGGGCGAGGTGTGATCGTAATACTCCACCTCCGCCTCGGCCAGGGCGGTCTGGCAGGAGGAGCACCAGTGCACCGGCTTCTTGCTGCGGGTCACCGCGCCGGAAAGCAAAAAACGGTTGAACTCGCGGGCGATGCTCGCCTCATAGCGATAATCGATGGTGAGGTAGGGATGCTCCCAATCGCCCAGGACGCCCAGGCGCTTGAATTCGTCCTTCTGCCTCTTGATCCACTTGCCGGCATAATCGCGGCAGGCGGAGCGGAAGGCGATCTTGCCGATCTCGCGCTTTTTCGGGCCCAGCTCCTTGTCGACATTGAGCTCGATGGGCAGGCCGTGGCAATCCCAGCCCGGCACGTAGGGGCAATGGAAACCGGCCATCCGTTTGGATTTGAGAATGATGTCCTTGAGGATCTTGTTCAAGGCATGGCCCATGTGGATATGGCCGTTGGCATAGGGAGGACCGTCGTGCAGGATGTAGAGAGGCCGGCCCTCGGTTTTCTCCTGAACCCTGGCATAGAGGTTGCCTTCCTCCCAGGCCCTGAGAAACTCCGGCTCCCTTTGGGAAAGGTTGGCCTTCATCTTGAAATCCGTCTGGGGCAGGTTGAGTGTCGCCCGGTAATCCATGGGTTTTCTCCCTATCAAAAAACATTGCGCGCTTTGTCGGCTGTATCGGAACATCCCTCAAGGGGAGAGGGCGGAATCCTCGTTCAGGTCAAGCGGATAAGCATACCAGCTCGCCCGCAACTTGCAAGGGTAAAATAGCCGCGATTCCACGCTTTTCTCACCTTGCCGCGCCTTTGGGTTTGACAATCCCCACCCTGCTTTCTATAGTTAACGGATTGGCTGAAAAATGCTTCGTTCCGACGGCAATACGCGGGATTTCCCCCAACTCTGCAAATAAAACCCGTTTCTTCGCCCCCTGCGCCTTTGCCTTCAAGATCCTCTTTGCGCTGGAGAAAAACATGCCCAAGATCATTGCCCTGGCTGGCAAGGGTGGGGTCGGCAAAACCACCATTTCCGCCCTGCTCATCAAATATCTCACCGAAAAGAATCTGACCCCGGTGCTGGCGGTGGATGCCGATTCCAACGCCAACCTCAACGAACTGCTGGGGCTTACGGTCGCCACCACCATCGGCCAGATCAGGAAGGAACTCAAGGGCGACATGCCCCCCAACATGACCAGGGACCAGTACATGGAGATGAAGGTGCACCAGTCCCTGGTGGAAGCCAGCGGCTTCGACCTCATGGCCATGGGCCAGCCGGACGGCCCCGGCTGCTACTGCGCCGCCAACCAGCACCTGGCCATGACCATGGATCACCTGGCTGACAACTACAAGTACATCCTGGTGGACAACGAGGCGGGCATGGAACACCTGAGCCGGATGAACTTACGAAGCATCGATTACCTGATCGTGGTCTCCGACCCCTCTGCCCGCGGCATCATGACCGCCAGGCGCATTGCCGAACTCACCGGCCCCCTGGCCATCGAGGTGAAAAAGAAATGCCTCATCGTCAACCGGGTGCCGGAACCGGCAAGCGAAGAGCTGATGGCCAAAATTCAAGAGGCGGTGGAATCCACCGACATGCCCCTGGGCGGCCTGCTGCCGGCCAGCAGCGAACTGGTGGGCCAGGAGATTGCCGGCAGATCCTACCTCGAACTGAGCCGGGAGGTTCCGGCGGTTCAAAAGGCCTTTGCCATCTTCGACGCCTTCCTCCCCTGAAAAACGCGATACTTTCCCAAGAAGGGCGACCGGCACCCCGCCGGTCGCCCTTCCCTCTTCACTCCCGGCTCTCTTTGTCCCGGGAATTTTTTTCCCAACCGCCTCCTGCGCGGCAATCGGGAAACACTGCTATCCATCCGTAAGCAAAGGAGAAACTGCAAAAAATCAACACATGGCACGTTTGTTGCTTATATTCGCTGCAGTCATCCTGTATCCGGAAATTACTGCGCGAGGCGAACAATGAACCTGCTAGGCTCCTTCTACAACGGCATCAGCGGCGTCAATGCCATGGGCCAAAAGCTCAATGTCACGGCAAACAATGTCGCCAATGTCAACACCAACGCCTTCAAGGCCGGCCAGACCCAGTTTGCCGACATCCTGGAAACCACCATCAACGACCTTTCCTTTGGCCACGGCGTCCAGCTTGGCAATATCGGCACCTCCTTTTCCGCTGGCTCGCTGGAAAGCACCAGCAAATCGACGGACATGGCCATCAACGGCGCCGGGTTCTTCCTTTTGCGGGATCCCGAAGATACCACGGCGGCCACTTACAGCCGCAGCGGCAACTTCAATCTGGTGGAACATTCGGGCGCCGAGCCCAATGCCTACAATCTGGTGACCCCCACCGGGCAATTCGTGCAGGGCTACAACTTAAGCGCCAGCACCTCGCCTTCGACCGTCATTGACGATATTCTGATCAAAAGCACCTCGCCCCAGTCGGCGACCGGCCATGTGGAGCTGATCACAAACCTGGACAGCGATCCGGCCCTGCAGGAAGCCGCGAGCGTCTCCCTGTTCGAGAGCTGGGACGGCAGAACGTCGCCGCCAATCGCCGCGGACAATTACGACTACAAGTCCAGTATAAAAATCTATGGCCCGGGCAAGGAGACGGACCCGATCACCGCACCCTCCTACGCCTATGACCTGACCATCTATTTCGACGGCACCAGCAACGCCAACGAAAAAGAGTTTCTCATCACCTGCGACCCGCTCCTCGACCAGAGGCTGACCGATGGCGGCGGGCGTTACTCCTCCGCGGCCGACAAGGGCGCCGGCGCCCTTCTCTACGGGGTGCTCCACTTCACCAGCAACGGCGACCTGAGCGACATCCAGTGCTGGGACGTGCCACCCGACGGCAATGTCGCCCCGAGCGACACCAACCAGATCAGCCTTGGCCGGGGCGAATCCTTTTTCAGCTTTGACTACAACTTCGACCCCTCGGGCGCGAATAACAGCTCGACCATCAGCTTCGGCAACACTCCGAAACCGCAGGCAACCACCAGCATAGGCGGCGCCTACCGCGATGAAACGGCGGCGGAGCCCATCAGCGCCACGACAAACTGGAACACGGTCTTTGACTCCCTGGGCAATCAGGTTCAGGAAGGCGACATCATCCACTTCCAGGGCAGCACCGGAGAGGGCAACCCGGTCAGCTATTCCTATACGGTAAATTTTTCCCAGACGGTATCGGATCTTCTCGCCGGCCTTGAGGAGCAGTTTGCCTGCCAGGCCACGATAAGCAACGGCAAACTCACCCTGACCGACACCGAGGTGGGGGAAAGCCGGCTGGCCATTGATTCCATCTCCTACAGCAATAGCGCCGGAGAGACTCCGGCCACCAATCCGGATCTGGCGCAGATCTTTGGCAACCAGGATTCGGCCTTCGTCGTGGATACGGAAAACCGGTATTACGGAGGCGGCCTGGCCACCACCAGCTACGCCACCCCCTCCACCACCATCTCCCAGGACCAGAACGGCTACGGCAAGGGACGGTTGCAGGATATCTACCTAGATTCCCGGGGTGTCATCATCGGCCAGTACTCGAACGGCCAGAACCTCGACCAGGCACAGCTGGTGCTGGCGAATTTCACGAACCAGCAGGGCCTGCGCGCCGAAGGCAATAACAGCTTTGTCGCCACGGCGGAGGCCGGCTCCGTTGTCCTCGGCACCTCTGGCCAGGGCTCATTCGGCACCGTGACCAACAACAGCCTGGAGATGTCCAATGTCGATCTCGGCCGGGAAATGGTGGACATCATCACCACCCAGCGGGCCTTCCAGGCCAACGCCAAGAGCATCTCCACCACGGACGAGATCTACGAGAAGCTGCTGCAGATGGTTCGTTAAGCCGATCCGTTGGCAAGCAATACAGCAACCCTCTCCAGATAATCCTTTCGATAAAAACATACTCAAACCACCACTGCGGCAGGGACAGGGATATCCCCTCTCCCTGCCGCAGTGGTGTCGAGGGCCTGGCCAGGATGCCTGGAACCGCCGGGCGGGATCATCCAACCTGATCCCTCGCCCTTGCCCATCCTTGCCAAACGCTAAAAAATTAAGCGACCCACTCTTTCCTTTCCGCGCCGGCGTCCCTCCCTCCCTTCCTCCTCCACTCCACCCTCAACAGCGCCCCAGCCTCCCCCCCGGACTTACCCCCAATCGAGCCACAGGCACCAAGCAAATCCACACGCGCAAAGAGCAAGGCCATCCCCGGCCGGAGTAAACCTCCATCGACAATGCTGCACGGCAAATCGCCAACCGCACACAAGCAAAAGTCAGGCGGCTCCATGAACAGGGAAGGGGAAACGGTGAATACTCCGACGGCAGCCTGCTGAGAACTGACAGCTAAAAAAAAGCCGGCGGCTCGGAAGGGGATGTCCGAACCGCCGGCCCAGGTTGGGGTGTGGATGCTACAGGAGACTGTTACCGCTTGATGTTGATCAGATCCGCCAACATCTCATCGGTGGTGGTGATTATTTTCGAGTTGGCCTGGAAGCCGCGCTGGGTGGTGATGAGCTTCACGAACTCGGTACCGAGGTCCACGTTGGACTGTTCCAGCGAGTTTGGCGAAATGGAACCCAGGCCGTTGGTGCCGGGCGCGCCGGTGACCGGCGCGCCGGACTCCGTGGTTTCCCGGAAGACATTACCGCCTTCCTTCCTGAGACCGGCAAGGTTGTTGAAGCTGGCCAAGGCGACCTGGGCCTTTTCAAGAACCTGGCCGTTGGAGTAGTTGCCGGTAATAACGCCGGCAGGGTCAACCGAGACCGACTGCAGGAAACCGGCGGCAAAACCGTCCTGATCCTGAAAAATGGTGGTGGAGCTGTTGGCGTACTGGGTGGTGGAGAGCGCCTCGGTATTGAAATCAAGGCTCACCGTGTCGCCGGATCTGCTGCCATCCTCGCCGCTGGTGTCGGCCGCGGTGGTGATAAAGGTTCCGGTCCCGAAAGGCGCGGCCCCGGAGGCGACGCCGGTATAGTCGATGGAGGTCACCTCAAGCTGACTCGAATAGCCGCCGGTGGCGACCTCGTCAGCCCGGCGGTCGGTGAGGACCAGACGGCCGGCGCCGTCGATGCTGGCCTCCGCGTCAAACTGATCCTCAAGCCAGGTGAGCAGATCGCGAACCGTATCGGTCGGCGAGGTCAGGGGCGGGCCAAAACCCACGCCGCTGGTCGTATCGCCCACCGTGAAGGTGGCGGCCACGGGATTGCCGCTGCTGCTGACACCGTTAAAGACGATATCGTCACCGGCGGCCAGGACGTTGCCGGCCAGATCATAAACATTGACCAGCAGGGTGTCTTCGGTGATCACCGGCACATCGCCGCCGGGGTTGTTCACCGCGCGCTCGGTGGAAACCACCTGCTGCTTGGTGGTGCTGACATTGAAGGTGTTGAGGACGGTCGGGTCGCTGACGTCGCAGACACCGAAGGGATTCACCGTGCTGGTGGGACCGCCGCCACCGACATCGAAGTAGAAGGTGGTGACCGCGAGCCCGCTGGGGCCGGTGGTGTCATCGGTCATGCGGATGCGGCCGGCGGCGTCGATGGTGCAGGTGCAGCCAAAGGCGGTGTCCATGGCATCCAGGAGATCCTGCACCTTTTCCGTGGGATCCAGATCATAAAAATTGGTGGTCGGGTCAACATAGGTTCCGTCGTTCATATAGCCCCCGAAGTAAACCCGGGCGGGCGTGGTCGAATCGACCACCGTGCCGGAGGAGCTGTCGTAGACAGAGGTCCAGAGGGTTTCCTTGGTGATGGGGGTGGTGCCGCCGGCATTGGAGGAGGCGCCGGTGCCGCTCACCAGAATCTGGGGAACGCCGGTGGTCTGGCCGCTGTAACGGGCGCCGAGGTTCAGCTCGATCATCTGGTTGGTGGTGGCGCCGGTGAAGTTGGCCGCAAAGGAGTAGTACTGGTCGGTATTGGACAGCACGATGCGGTTGGTGTTCTGGGCAGGATCCACCGCGCCGTCCGGCGGCACGTTCCAGGCCCAGATGTTGTCGATGGCGCCGGAGGTGGAAAAATCGATCACCCCGTAGAGCAGGGCGCCTGCCCCCTTATGGTTCACATAGTTGTAGGTGGTGTCCGGAGTATAGATGGAAACCTCGTCGTTGGTGCCGTCCAGGCTGCCCGCGTCATCGAGACCGTCGGAAAGAACCCGCTTGTCCTCCATGGGCTCGCAGGCGACCAGAAACTCCCACTGGTTGTCCTTGGTGGTCCGGTCGAAATAAATGGTGACATCGTGACTCGCGCCCTTGGCGTCATAGATCTTGATGGCGGTGGTGTACTCGTAGGCATTGACGTCAATGGGCGCCGAAGGTACGACCGCGGCGGCGTTTCTGCCGTCCCAGGCATCGAAGAGGCGTGTCTCGATGGTCTCGTTGGTCTTTCTCGAATCGACGTTGGCGATGACTTGGATGGCGGTGGTTTCCACCGGCGGGGTGGACTTGCCCAGGTTGATATCGCCGATGGTGCCCTCCACCTCGCCGGAGACCGGATCAATGGTCCAGCCCTGGACAAAGCTGCCCGAAGGGTTGATCAGAAAGCCCTCCTTGTCAAAGCGGAACTCGCCGGCCCGGGTGTACATGTCCGCCTCGGCGCTTTCCGGCGCCCGCAGCATGAAAAAGCCCTGGCCGCCGATGGCAAGGTCGGTGGAGCTTGAGGTGGACTCAAAGGAGCCCTGGGCGAAAATACCGTCGATGGTGGTCATGGTCACACCACGGCCGACCTGGGCGGTACCCGCCGCCGTGGCCACGTTCTGGGAAAGAACGTCCTGAAAGGTGGCCCGGCTCGATTTAAAGGCGACGGTATTGACGTTACTGACGTTATCCCCGAGCACACTCATGGCGTTTCCCATGGTGCTGAGCCCGCTGATGCTTGCATACAATGAACTTGATACACCCATATGCTACCTCCTGTTACCTTGCTTCCACGTTATTCCCCTGAATCACTTCACCACGAGGACATCGCTGACATTCATGCTTATATGGTTATCCACGCTGACCCGCGCCACGCCGGAGTCGAACTGAACCCCGGTAACCCGGCCGGTGGTGCGGTAATCCACATCGATCTTCTGGCCCTGACTGTTGAGGGCATTCACCTTGTAGGTGTAAAGCCCGTCGGGAACCGTCTCCCCGTTGGGGTTTACAGCGTCCCAACTCAACTCATGCGTCCCTGAGGCGGCATAGCCGACCTTGACCGTATCGACCATCCTGCCGGCGGCATCATAGATCTCGATGCTGCAGGTGTCGGCGGCGTCGGCCAGGGTGAATTCGGTGCTGGTCGTCTTGCCGTCCACCACGCCCATGCTGTTGCCGTAGCCCTGAACCTCCTTGTCGATGAGGGTCAGAAGCTGCAGGTTATTCTGGGAGGTCTGGTACTCGAGCAGCTTTTCCATGTTGTCGCTCATCTTCATGGTGGCTTCCATGTTGGAAAACTGGGCAAGCTGGGAGGCCATCTCATAGCTGTCCATGGGCTCCAGCGGATCCTGGTGCTGCATCTGGGTGATGAACAGGGTCATGAAATCGTTGCGATCCAACGAGGCCTTCCCGACCGGTTCCGGCATGAAAGAAGTCGTGGCGGTGGGGACTCCTGAACTTGTGCTGTCGATGGTGCTCATTTTTGTTCCTCGCTTTCCTTAGGCAAAAAGATCCACGCCGTTCTCGTTAAGACTTCTGCCACTTCCGCTCTGGTACAAAACGTCCTCGGGCAGGGCCGCGGGATGGCTTACCTTGCGCAGGCCCACCCCCTGTTCGCGCCAGGAGGCCTGAAACTGCTGCCAGGCTTCATTGCCCTCATTCTGATTATTCACGGAAACCATGCACTCACCCAGGACAAATCCCTGTTTTTCCATGTTTTCCTTGAATTGCTCCATGTTCTTCTCAAGCACCTCCTTGACCTTGGAGTTTTCCATGGCAAAGGAGACGGCAACCTGTTCGTCGCGGACCATCAGCTCAACCCGCACCTCGCCCAACTCCTTGGGATAGAGCTTCATGACCAGATGGTGCTCGTTGTTGCGCAGGCCCTGCAGAACCCCCTGGGAGAGCTGGGCAAAGGTGTCCTGCTGGAGACCCGGCGGCAGGTTGGCGATGTGTACGAACGGCCGGGAAACCTGGGCCGCCGCCCCACTGGCGCCGCCTGCTTCGTTTTTCGCCGTTGCCGCCGCACCGGAATGAAGGACGCCACCCTCCTCGCCCATACTGTCGGCAGCAAAGGCGGCGCTGTCGTACTTGCCGTCGGGGCCGGCATTCTTTTCCCCGGCCAGGGCCGCATCCTTTTTCGTCTCGTCGCCAAGAAGCGACTCGGCCTCGTCCAACCCGGAAAGAACTTCTTCCCATGTCTCGCCTTCGGCGTCAGCCTCAAGGTCGGAATTTTTTTCCTGCTGGGCAAACTGATTGCCCTGCCGCAGTTTCACCTGGGCAAGATCAACGCTTTCCAGCAATTTTTCAAAAACAGAGACCACGGCTTCCTGCACGGCAGGGGTCCAGCCCATGTCCTTGGCCGCAAACCCGGACTGATTCAAAACCTCCTGCAGGTCGGCGAGGAAGGAAGGAAGGTCGGCCTGGAGCCGATTCGCCTTCACATCCTTGACCGCCTGGTTCAGAAGATTCTGAAGACGTTCCAGACTCATGGTTACCGGCAGCCCTTCCGCCTCCGCATCAAGCCAGCTCGGGACCAGCTCCGGCAGCAGGGATCGCTGCATGGGTTCGGAAACACCGGCGCCGGCGAGCATCTCCTGCAGTTGCTCCGCCTCAACCTGGGTCAGGGTGGTGGTTCCTTCCCCCTGCAAATCCTGCAACCCGGCAAGCAGTTTCTCAAGATCAAGGCTATTGTCGCCACGTACGGCGGATTCGCCCACCTTTGCCACCTCGGTGGCGGAAGCGCCCAGCCGCTCAAGAATGATCTGCAGAAGAGGCAGATCCGTTTCCGGAGCGCTAACGGGGTTCGTGTCCGAAAGGGACTCGAAGTGGCGGGCAAAGGTGTCGAGAAAATCAACCAGGCTGAACGCCCCGTCCTGATTCTTCATTTTTTCCATGAGCACGGCGAGTTCGGCATCGCTCATCCCCGCATCCGCGGCAATTTTCTGAATAAGCGCCGCATCCGGCACCGAGAAGGACCATTCTCCAGGCCCGGAATCCCCATCGGCGGTGGCGGCGTTTTTCAATTCGGCGACAAACTGGGCAAGAAGCGCCGCGATATTCGAAGCGTCCTGCCCGTCCTCTTTTGCCGCTTGCCGGGCCTCGTTCCTGCCCTCTGCCGAAGAAGAGTGTGCCTTTGCGTTGGCCCTATTGGCGCCAAGAAGGTTGTTTTTCTCCTGACGCTCGTTGGCCATCTTCTTTTCCATATACCTGGAAAATTTTGACACGGGCTCGGGTCTGCCCTGGTTCTTCACCTCAAGGGGGGAAACCTTCTGCTGCGCCGGAACCAGGGGGATCATCAATGCATCCACTGGAAATCCTCTTTTCTGGGGGTTGATCTTCAACGACTCTCCAGCCTGAAACACACTTGCCAACCCGATAAAGCAAGAGGCGTGCCAACGCAACAACCAACGAAGGAAAACACAATTAAAATATAATAAAAACAAATAGATAAACAGATACAGAAGACGGCGGGAAACACAAAGGAAAAAACCTTGCGGAGGCCGAAGGGGAAAAGAATTCCCCTCGGGAAAATGGCTGGACAAAGGAGAGGAAGCAGGTCGGGAAAGAATTGCCGGAGGCGGCAACCCTTTCCCCGGCGGGAGGTCCCGCGCGGAAAAGATCCGTCAGCGCGGGCCGGAGTCAGGCCGCCGATGCGCGCACCGACGGCAAGGGTCAAAAAAGTTCAGGATAGAGCTTTTTTGCGCAATCAGGACAAATACTATGGCTGAACTCGGCATGGGAATGGTTTTTGATATACACTTCAATCTGGCTCCAGTAGCCCTGGTCATCCCGAATCTTTTTGCAGGAAGCGCAGATGGGCAGCAGGCCGCTCAGTGTTTTCACCCTGGAAAGGGCATCGGCAAGCTCGTCATTCTTTTCCTCCAGGGCCGCGGTGCGCTCGGCCACCAGCTCCTCAAGCCTCTCCTTGTGGAGGCGCAGCTCCTGCTCAGTCTCTTTCAGCCTGGTGATGTCGTGAATGAGGACGATAATGAAATTTTGCCCCTGGTCGGCAAAGGGCACCAGCTTCATGAGAAGCTGCCTTCCCTGCAGGACGATGGGCTCGGCGGCCCCTATCTCGAGGGGAGTGTTGTCCAGTTTATCGAGATGGCCGCGGATGACCCCGGCATGGAGCACGGGGAAAAGGTCTGGGAAACGGGCGGAGAGAAGCTGGTCCTCCCGCATGCCGAAGAGCCTGGCCGCGGTGGCATTGGCAAAAATGATGTCGGCCTCCTCGGTGAGTTCCAGAAAGCCGTCGGTCATGTTGCCGAGGGTTACCTCGAAATGTTTTTTAGCGGCAAGCAGCTCCTTGATGATCTCCCGCTCGAAAATCTTTTCCGTGCCAAAAATCTTATGGCGCAAGGGTTCGGGATCATCCTGCTCAAAGTGCTCCAGGATGACCGCCAAATGCTCGGCCATCTCCTTGAAGGGCCCCTTGGCCACGCAGGCATCGGCGCCCAGGGAAAGGAAATCTATCTTTTCCTCGGCGGCAATGGCCGAGATAATGACCAGAAAAACGCCCGCATGCTCGGGGAGCTGCCGGATGATCCGGCAGAGTTGCTCGCCGTTGATCTTGGGCATGACCAGATCGATGAAGATGAGGCCGGGGCGGAAGGAATCGAGAACATTCAAGGCGGCAAGCCCGTCTTCGGCAGTGGCGACCTCGTATTGCCGCTGCTCCATGAACCTGCTGACAAGATGCAGGAGAACCTTGTTGTTATCTACGATGAGCACGCTCTTCTTCATACCATCCTCCCGGGGCCGGTGTCGGGACATCGCCGGAACCCACAAGCAAAAAGCCCATCTTCCTGCCGAAGATGGGCTCCGATACAACCAACGCGGCTTCCCTTCGGTAACCCGGCCGCCAGCTTGCTGGCCCGTGGCTTTGCGTCCCCAGGTCACCCTGGGTTTGCCATTTCGGAAGAAGTACTGACACTCTAATAGATTCAACACGAACAGGAATAAAGTCAATACCTAAAAACTACGGAGATGAGCATGCCACCTCAGAGCATGCCGAGGCTCCGGCTCACCCGCACCGCCTTTTCCGGATCAAGCTTCGGGATGATCTTGGCGACCTCGTCGGTCTTCATGGCCTTCAGGATCTCCACCACCTCGTCGTCATCCATCTTATCAAGCAGCGGCGCCACCTTGGAGGCACTCATGCTGCTGTAGATCTTTATGAGATTCTTGAAACGCTGATCCTGCACCTTCTTCAATTCCGCGAGCTGCGCCTTGACCTCTTCCTGCAGGGCGATGAGTTTTGCGTATTTCTCATCCACCTCACGCGAGAGGGCGGCAAGATTGCCCTCCTTGTCGGCAAGCTCCTTTTCCTTGACGGCGACCGCCTCTTCCCGCTCCCTGAGTGTGGCGGTCAGGGCGATCTCCTGACTGGAGGCCTCAACGGGCTTTTTCTCCGTGGCCGCCGGCAGGGCGGCGAACAACACGGCCAAAACAATGGCCCCCTGGATACAGATTTTGGAACGGGGTATTCTCATGCTCTTCCCTGCGCCCTCGGATTGTTTTTGGCCTGGCTCAATGCTGGTTGCCGTGCCGGCCGAAACGCAGCACCATCTGCTCATCGGCCTCGTTCTGCTCTTTTTTCATCTGTGCCTGCAAAAATTTCTGGTAATCGCGCTCCCTGGCCTTTTCCATCACCTTTTTTTCCCGCACCTTCTCGGCCAGCGCCTCTCTTGCCGCGAGCACCACCTGCTGCTGGCTCTCCAACAGCCGGGTAACCGCTTCGATCTCGCGCTCCTTCAGGGAAATCGCGTCCATATAAAAAGAAAAGAGGGGCGCAGGCATGGTGTTGCGCTTTTTTTCTTCAAACTCGTCAACCAGAGCCTGCCGCTGGCTCCTGAGTCCGGCAAGCCTCTGGGTGTGGGATTCAAGAATCAGCAACTCCCTGGCCAATTTCTGCTGGGCAAGCTCTTCGAGATTGCGCCGCAGGGCAAGAACCGTTTCCAGCCTGAAATGGTAAGCCATCCCTCACACCTCCCCTTAACGGACCTTCGCCTTTGCCCCTTTCTCTTCAGCGGTAAAGATGGCGGCCAGCTGCCTGGAGCTCTCGGCAAAGGATACCTTTTCGTCAACGGCCTGCTTGAGATATCCGGTCAACCGGTCGATCATGCCGATGGCATTGTCGATCTTCGGGTTGCTGCCGCGGGCATAGGCGCCGATATTGATCAGATCCTCGGAACGGCGGTAGGTGGCCATGACCTCCAGAAACCGGTGGGCGATCCGGACCTGCTCCTTGGAAACCACGTCGGTCATGCAGCGGCTGACGCTGCCCATGACCTCGATGGCGGGATAATGCCCCTGACTGGCCAGATCACGGCTCAGGATGATGTGGCCGTCGACAATGGAGCGCACCGCATCGGCAATGGGTTCATTCATGTCGTCACCCTCGACCAGGACGGTGTAGATGCCGGTGATGCTGCCCTTGCCCTGGCAGGTTCCCGCCCGCTCCAGCAGCTTGGGCAACTGACCGAACACGGAAGGCGTATAGCCCCGCGAGGTGGGCGGCTCACCGATGGCAAGCCCCACCTCCCGACTGGACATGGCGAAGCGGGTCACGGAATCCATCATCAGGATGACATCCCTGCCCCGGTCGCGAAAAAATTCGGAGATGGCCATGGCCAGATAGGCCCCGCGCATGCGGACCAGGGGCGGCTGATCCGAGGTGGCCACCACCACCACCGAACGGGCAAGGCCCTCCGGACCGAGATCCCGCTCGATAAAGTCTTTCAATTCACGACCGCGCTCGCCGATTAAGGCGATAACGCTGATATCGGCGGCGGTGTGCCGGGCGATCATGCCAAGCAGGGTGCTTTTTCCCACCCCGGAGCCGGCAAGAATGCCGATGCGCTGGCCCTTGCCCAGGGTGAGCAGACCGTTGATCGCCCGGACCCCCACATCCACCGGTTGCAGAATCCGCTCGCGGGACATGGGATTGAGCGGTTCGGCGTAGAGAGGATAAAGGGTGTCGGCGTCAAGCGGCCCCTTGCCGTCCATGGGGTTGCCGAGACCGTCTATTACCCTGCCCAGCAGCGATTCCGCCACCGGCACGCTGGCCTGCCCCCCCACCAGCCGAATGGCGCTGCCCGGCTCGATGCCGCGCATCTCACCCAAGGGCATGAGGAGCACCCGCCCCTCGCGAAAACCGACCACCTCGGCAAGCACCCGGCCCTTTCCCTTGAAGACCTCCACCTCGCAGATGCTGCCCACCGGAATCCCCGGCCCCAGGCTTTCCAGCACCATGCCGATCACCTGATTGACGCGGCCTCCCACCGTGATCAGGGGGAGATCCTGCACAACCTGCCGGCAGCGGGAAAGATTCATGGGGTACGCGTCCTGTAATGGGAGGAAGCCTCTCCACCGTGGGAGAAGCGGGGAGCCGGAGCTTCAGCTGTCGCCCAGGGCGGCGAGAAAAGCCTTGTCCACTGCGGCATAAAGCTTTTCCTTACAATTTTCCAGGGTGGCGTCGATTTCGCCGAAATCCGTTTTCAAGAGGCAACCGCCCGCGCTGATATTGGGATCCTCAACCAGTTGAATCCGGTTTTTCCCTTCGATCAGGCGCGGATTCTCCAGGCTGGCCTTCTTGAGGCGGTTGAAATCCTCGTTGTTGAGGTGGATCTGCACGGTGGAATTCTCCACGACAAACTCCATGGCGTTTTTCAGACAGGCCTGGATGACGAGGGGATTCACGGAAACCTCGTGGTGCACCAGCCGCTCCACCATGCTCCTGATCAGGGCGAGCAGATCCTCCTCATACTGGCGCAGCACCGCACCTCGCTGCCCCTCAAGAGCCGCCAGAAAGGCATCAAGGGCGGCAATCCGCCCCCGGTACTGTTCGTGACCCGCGGCACTCCCGGCCGCCTCGCCCCGGGCAAAGCCCTTGTCATGGGCATCCTGCTTGATCCTTTCGGCCTGCTCCCGGGCCTGACGGACGATCTCCGCGGCCTCTTCCTCGGCAATCTCGCGGGGATCCCGAGGCTTCTCCGCAGGCGCCTCCGGCTCGCCGGCGGCCTCCTTCTGCCAGAAATCCTCAAAGGAAAGAAATTCTTCGGTTTCAAGCTTCGGGGCGCTCTGCACGGTAAGATCCTTCTGCAGCTTGATGACTCTAGACAAATTCGTCCTCGCCGCCGGCACCCTGCATGAGCTGAATCTTGCCCTCCTGCTCCAGGCGCTTGGCTATCTTGATGATGGACTGCTGGGCCGCCTCGACGTCGCGAACCCGGGTCGGCCCCATGATTTCCATGTCTTCCTTGAGCATTTCCACGGCCCGGGTGGACATGCATTTGAAAATCTTCTCCTTGAGGTCATCCGAGGCGATCTTCAGAGCGATCTTCAGGTCGTCGGTGCTGACCTCCTTCAGGATCGCCTGGATACCCCGGTCATCGACCCCCATGAGATCCTCAAAGACGAACATCAGGCGACGGATCTCGTCGGCCAGGGATTCCCGCTGCTCCTCAATGCCTTCGAGCACCGAAGCCTCCAGGGCGCGATCGGCGTTGTTCAGGATTTCCGCCACCGCCGCCACGCCGCCGAGACGCTGCCCTTCCATGCCTTCCACGGAAAGAAGCTCATCCTGGAGAACCCTGTCCACATCGACGAGAATCTCGGGGCTCACCTTGTCCAGCTCCGCCATGCGCATCACCACCTCCACCTGGACATCCTCGTTGAACTCGGCGAGGATCTGGGCGGACTGGGTGGGTTCGAGAACGGAAAGAACCAGGGCCACGGTCTGCGGGTGTTCGTTGCGCAAAAAGTTGACCAGTACCTTGGGTTCGAGCTTTCTTGCCTTCTGGAAGAGGGTCAGCTTCCAGTCGGAACGGATCTCTTCAAGGATCTCGCTGGCCTTGTCACTGGAGAGCGCCCGTTTCAGGGCGGATTCCAGCATCTCGTTGCCGGAAAGGAAAATATCGGAGTCGCCGGTGTCGGCCTTGAATTCGGTGAGCAGGGCATTGAGGTCGTCGCGGTCAACCTTGTCGATCCGCGCCATCTGCCGGCCGACCAGCTTGATTTCATCCGCGTCGAGCCTCTGGAAGACCTGGGCGGCAAAATCCTCACCAACGGTGAGCATGAAGATCGCCGCCTTCTCCGGACCGGTGAGGGAGCTGCCAGCTGCTCCCCCAGGCTCCTTTTTCCCTTTGCTCATAAATTAAGCCTCTTCACGTAACCAGCGACGAACGAGATCAGCGGCCCGATCAGGATCGCTCTGCGCCAGGCGGAAAATCCGCTCCTGATCGGTAAGTCCGCGGGGCGTCAGGGCAAGGTCTTCATCCTCCTCGCCGCCGACCCCGGGCAGATGCCCGCCATGTTCCGCCATGGCGGCAACCCGCTGGGTCTCTATCTGTTTGGCGGCCAGAATCTTCAAGAACGGCTTGACCACGAAGAGGATGACCAGGAGAGCGATCAGCAGGGAGATGACCGGCATGGCCAGCCATTCCGTCATCGCCCGCCATTTCTCCATCACGTCGGGCTGTTCCTCCTGCATTGCCGAGAGGGCAAAGGGCAGACTCGCCACCTCCACCTGATCGCCCCGCTCCTCGTCGTAGCCGATGGCGTTTTTCACCAACTTGTCAAAATAACGCATTTCTTCCGCACTGCGTGGCTGGTATTTTAGACTCGTGTTCCCGTCCTTGTCAACGCTCTTTTCGTAAGTACCATCGACCATCACCGCCACTGACAATTTTTTGACACTCCCGCCCTTCTCCTGAACATGCTTCACCTGCTTGCTGATCTCATAGTTGCGGGTGACATTCTGCCGGTTATAACCGCCACCGGTGGCCCCCTCGGCCCCTGGTTCGGCAAAGGTGGCCAGTTCGCCTTTCACGCCGGGGATCCCCTCGGGAGTGGCGCCGCTGCGTTGATCATTCTCCGTGAGCAGCTGCTCACTGCGCACCACCTGCGCCTCCGGGTCGAAATTCTCCTCGGTGAGTTCGACCCGGCTGTAATCGATGTCCGCGGTGACCCGGGCCCGGGCCTTGTTGACCCCCACCACCTCTTCCAGCATGGTCTCCACCTTCTGGCGCAGGGTATCCTCTATTTTCATCTGATGCTCAAGCTGATTGCCGGTGAGCACGCCTTCACCCTCCGCCTGCTTGCGGAAGAGCAGACGGCCGCTGGTGTCCACCAGGGTGATGTTGTCGGTGCTCAGGCCGGGAACGGCGCTGGCCACCAGATTGACGATGCTCTGGATCTGATGCGGAGTCAATTTTTCCCGACCGCGCAGCTTGACGCTGATTGAGGCGGTGGGCGGCTTCTCATCCTCGATGAAAACCGATTCCTTGGGGGTGGCGATATGGACCCTGGCCTCGACAACCTGCTGGAAATTACGGATGGTCCGCGCCAGTTCCCCCTGCAGGGCCCGCTGATAATTGAGGCGCTGCACAAAGTCCGTGGTGCCGAGACTGTTCTCATTGAAGATCTCAAAGCCCACCCCGCCGCCGCGGGGCAACCCCTCGCCGGCCAAGGCAAGGCGGATCTCATAGACCTGCTCCGCCGGCACCAGGATGGTGGAACCGTTATCTGAGATCTGGTATGGACTGCGCTGATCCTTGAGCTTGGCCACCACCTCGGCGGCATCTTCCTCGGCAAGGCCGGAGAAAAGAACCTTGTAGGAGGGGGCCTGCCCGACCATGGTCAGGCTCAGGAGCCCGCCGACCACCACAAGGATGACCACGGCCCCGATTATTTTCTGGGTGACACTCAGGCCCTTGACGATGGAAACGATCTGCTCAAGAATCTCTTTTGGGGTAGCCATGCGCTCTTCACTCCCTGGGTTGCGGTTACGCAAATACCTACAAACTACAGCTGCATCCTCATGACTTCACGGTAGGCATCGATGACCTTCTGCTGCACCCTGGTCATCAGACGGAAGGAGATCCCCGCCTTTTCCATGGCGATCATGGTTTCATGGATGTTGGCATGCTGGCCCGCGGCGAGACCGGTGACAAGCTGGTCCGCCTCCTGCATCTGGCCGTTCACGGTTTCCATCGAACTGCGGAGCATCTCGGAAAACCCCGTCTGCTCCACCTTTTTCCCGCCTCCCGGCACCGGACTCGAAGAGCCGGCAAGGGGCACCGCCTGCATGGTGATCTCTTTCATGTGGTTCACCTTCTCTTTTTACTGAAAAACCGACCGATCCTACCTGCTGATGTCAAGCGCCTTCAGCGCCATGCTCTTGGCCGAGTCCAGGGCCGTGACATTGGCCTCGTAGGCGCGCCGGGCGCTCATCATGTCAACCATCTGCTCGGCAACATTGACATTGGGCATCCGAACGATTCCCTGTTCATCGGCATCGGGGTGCGAAGGATCATACACCTCCTTGAACGGCGCCTTATCCTCCACGACCTTCACCACCTCCACCTTGCGGAGGCGCTCGGTGGTGGAATTGAGGGCGTCCTGGAAATTGACGCCCTCAAGGGGCCTGGCCGCAAAAACAACGGACTTCGCCTTATACGGGCCTCCCTCCATGGTGCGGGTGGTGTTGGCATTGGCCAGATTCATTGCCGAGATGTTGAGCCGTGTGCGCTCGGCCTTGAGGGCGGAGCCGCTGATCTGCATTGCCGTCAGGATATCCATTTATTATTTACCTCCCTCATCGATGGCATACCGCATGCCCTCGAATTTCTTGCTCACGGTTCTGGCGACCACCTGATACATTAACTGGTTTTCGGCAAGCTTGACCATCTCCTCGTCAAGATCCACAGGGCGCCTGGCCTCGGCAAACTCCCTGGTCTTGCTGACCTCCACCGCATCAAGCTCCATGTGCCCGGGGCTGGTTCTCGCCAGTTCACCCTGGCCGGTCATGACACTCTCCATGACCTTGGCGAACTTGAAATCCTGCACCGTATAGCCCGGGGTCTCATAGTTTGCCACGTTGGACTGGATCAGGCCCTGGCGTTCCTGCCGCAGGGTGAGTGCCTGCCGCATTGTCTCAACCGAACCACCGAACAGTGAATTGATAGGCATATTTTTCTCCTCGAGCAAATGATTTGCATGGTTTCCTTGCAAAGGAAATGCCAAAGAGGAGAGACAATTTCTTTTTTTATATTGCCACAGATTTTTAAAAGGAAAAAAAAGACGGGTTCCTGGGCAAATGCGGAGATCTCCACCGGGAAAACCCAGACATTTGGAGTGCAACTTGCTGAAATAACAAAAAAATAAAAACACCGGCCAGGATCACGGTGCCCCGCCCCCTGATTTAACCGATTTCTCCCAGGGACCGGTACTCATGGAGCTTGTTGCGCAGGGTGCGCACGCTGATCCCGAGAATCCTGGCCGCATGTGTTCGATTATTGTCGGTCTTGTGCAGGGCCTGCAAAATCATTTGACGCTCCACCTCGCGCAGGGTCTGATTGCCGATGTCGATGGCCGCGGAGGTGTTTGCCGCGGCAACGGCAGGCAGGCCGCCCGCGCCTTCCGGGCCGGAAAGCGCGGGCGGTTTGCCTGCCTCGGCCAGGAAAGGCGGCTCCACGTCATCCCAGAAATCCCAGGGCTCGAGTTCTCCCCCCTGGGAAAGGAGCACGGCGCGCTCGATCAGATTCTCCATCTCCCGAACATTCCCGGGCCAGCCATACTCCCCGAAACGGATCCTGGTCGCCGGGGAAAGGCTCTTCAGCTCCTTGCCGTACTGGCTCGAATACTTTCTGACGAAAAAATCCGCCAGCAGCCAGATATCCTCCCTGCGCTCCCGCAGGGCGGGCAACCGCAGGGGAATGACATTGAGGCGGTAATAGAGATCCTGGCGAAAGGTGCCTTCCTTGACGGCCTCCTCCAGATCCCGGTTGGTGGTGGCCAGCACATGCACGTCTATCCTGATGGGGCTTCGCCCTCCCAGCCGATCCACCTCTTCCTCCTGCAGCACCCGCAAAAGCTTGGCCTGCAGATGCAAGGGGATCTCGCCGATCTCATCGAGCAGCAGGGTGCCGCCGTCGGCCAGCTCGAACTTGCCCTTCTTGGTGACGATGGCGCCGGTAAACGCCCCCTTTTCATGGCCGAAAAGCTCGCTCTCAAGCAGCCCCTCCGGCAGGGCCGCGCAGTTCAAGGCCACAAAAGGACCATTGCACCGGTCGCTTTCCTGATGGATATAGCGGGCAAACACCTCCTTGCCGGTTCCGGATTCACCGAGGATCAACACCGTCGCCTTGCTCGAAGCCACACTCCTGGCCCGGGCCATGAGCTGCAGGAGCTTGGGATTCTTGCCGATGATGGGCCGGTCCGAAAGCCGGCTCTCCTCCCGCCCCGGGGCGGCCGCCTTCGCGGCGGGGGCCGGCAACTTGCCCTCCCGGGCAAAAACCCGGGCCACGGTTTCTTCAATGACCTCAACCGGAAAGGGCTTCAGGATATAGTCAAAAGCACCCCGCTTCATGGCTTCCACCGCGGTATCCACCGTGGCAAAACCGGTCATGATCACCACCGGCAGATCAGGGTGCGCCTCCTTCACCAGGCCGAGCAGGGTGATGCCGTCCATCTCCGGCATCTTGATGTCGGCCACGACCAGATCCGGCCTGTTTTTGGCGATCATCTCCAAGGCCATCCGACCATTTTCGGCAACCGCAACCTCATGGCCGTTGCGGGTCAACGCCTCGAAAAGGGCAATGCGCATGTTTTGTTCGTCATCGACAACCAGTATCCTGCGACTCTGTTCAGCCATCGGTTCCCATCCGGTTCCCTGGAATCTTCTTCGCTTCAGGCAGAAGCCACGGGCAGCAGTACCCGAAAGGTGGTGCCGCGCTCCTGCCTGCTCTCAACTTCTATCAAGCCGTTATGAATCTCGGCAATATAATGGCCGATGGCCAGCCCCAGCCCTCGCTTGCCCCCCTTGGTGGAAAAAAAGGGGTCAAAGATCTTTTCCAGGCTCTCCGGCGCAATCCCGCAACCATTATCCTTTATTTTCACTTCCAGCAACGGCCCGTGCTCCTTGTCGGCCCGCACCGTTTTCAAGGCCACGGCAAGGATGCCGCCGCCGGGCATGCTCTCGATGGCATTGAGGCCGATATTGACAAACAGCTGCTCCAGCAGGGCCGGATCTCCGACCACCGCCGCCTGCCCCTTCCCCAGCCGGCTTTCGATGAGTATACCATGCGCGGCCGCCATTTCCTGGAGGGATTGTATGCTTTTTTTCAACAGCACCGTCAGATCGACCGCTTTCATCTCCGGCTGCGGCAATCCTGAAAAGGTGACAAAATTATTCAGGAGATGGGTCATGGTGCGCACCGCCCCCAGCATCTGGGCGGCAATCCGCTCGTTGTCCGGATCCTCGGCAAGCTCCCGCTTCAGGATGGAGGCGTACAGTTCGAGGCTGCCCAGGGGATTTTTCAACTCCTGGCTCATGGCTTCGGCCATCTCCCGCATGGCGGCAAAACGCTTGCCCCGGTTCAGATGCATCTCCATCAGGGTGGGAAAGGTGACGTCCTCCAGGGAAAGAAAAAACCCGGAAACATGCAGAAAGGGGCTGGCAAGATCGTTACGGCTGATGAGAACATGGCGCTTTTCCGCGCCGGTGGAGGCGGGGATGCTCTCGCAGAGCAAGCGGCCGCCGGGCATGCGCAACACCGCCGCATCGTCGCCCAGGACGAATTTCTGGGCCAGCAGCGCCCAGCAGCTCTTGTCCTGAATGGAACTGCCGGCCAGGCCCAGCAGTTGCGAAGCCTTCTGGTTCACCGCCAGGAGGTTGCCCTGCCGGTCGGCGAGCAGGATGCCGCCGGGCAGGCTCTCTATGATGGCAAAAAAGAACTCCCGCAGGTGTTCGGGAGTGTCGAGCGTGAAATTCCCCATTGCTATACTGTGTCCGTCGCCGAGCGCACGTTCAGCCCGTGGAACCGGGAATCCGCTTCCGGCCCTGATTGATCTCGATCTGATTCAGACGCTCCTGGGCTCTTTTGCCGAGAAGCTTGTCCGGCCCGGCCTTGGCCTTTTCCAGATGCGCGCGGCCTTGCTCCATCTGCCGGTCCTTGAAAAACATCTCGCCGAGCTTGAGATGCATCTGTTGCGCCGCCTTGTTCTCCTGGGGCATCCCGGCAGCCACCCCGGCGAGATAGGCGGTGCGGGCGCCGCCGGCATCGCCTGCGCCGCCCAGGGTGTCACCCAGCCGTTTGTACCAGGCCTGCAGGGGTTCCGGGCCAAGCCACTGCTGCCGGCCGTATGCCTCCAGGGAGGAGGCGACTTCCGGATAGGAACCGATGGCAAAGAGCAGGCGCAAACGCGCTTCGGCATACTCCGCCTTTTTCTCCGGAAAGGTGAGGACGGAGGCGGCCCTGGCATAATAATCAAGGGCCTCTGCCTTCCGGCCCTTGGCCTCGCTCAGCCTGCCGCTCAGATAGTAAACCTCGCCAAGCTCCTTGCCGTTGGCGTAGATGTCGCGCAGATAGGTAAGCAATCGGTCCGCGGCGGCATGATTTTTGAGGATAAGATAGACCTCGGCCCGCCGGTAATAGAGATCCCTGCGATCCTCCGGAGTGAGCGGCAGGGCCAGGGCGCGGTAATACACCACGGCGGCCTGCTCATAGAGCTTCATGGCCTCGAGGGCCCGGCCGACCAGGAAGAGGAATCTGCCGTTGTCCAGGGTATTGACATGGCGATGCTCACCAACGTAGAGCTGGTAAAGCTTTTCGTATTGTTTCCGGTCAAAAAGCCCTTCCCCCAGGTAAAGAAGAACGGTGTTGGCAAAATCCACCTTCTCGCCCGGCCTTACTCCTGCCTCGTCATTGCGTAGAAAGCTCTTGCCGACCTCAAAGGCCTGCTCAAACTGATCGCGGGCCCGATAGCGGATAAAAAGCCCCCGGCGCGCATCCTGGGCAATGGGTTCGCCGTGAAAGCCGTCGACCACGGCCAGCAACGGCCTGTCTCCTGCCGGATCGCCCAAATCGTTGCGTTTCTGCCACTTGGAGAGCGCCCGTTCCTGATCGTCAAAATATTCGGCAATGCGAAACTGGGCGAGCACCACCGGCCTGTCCGCCGGCGAACCCTCCTCTACGATGCGACGGTAAAGGGACTGGGCGGAGGCATTGTCCCCCTGGCGGTGGTAACTTTCCGCCAGATCGAAAATCACCTCGTGCTTGCGCTTGAGATTCTCGATGAGATTCAGGTAATGATAAAAATATCTCTGCGCCTCCTTTTCCTTGCCAAGTTTCTGATAAACCAGTCCCAGATCGTACAGCACCTCGGGGTCCTTCAGATAGTAAGAGGGGTGGGCGCGCATGACCTCCTGCAGCCGGGCGAGGGCCTCGGGATATTTGCCCTCGGCATAGAGCCAATTGCCTATGCCCACCGCCGCTTCCGCTCTCAGGTCCGGCTCCTTGGCCGATTTTTCGAGGCGCTGAAACACCTCGGCCGCCTCGGGGGCGCGCCCGACCTGCAGCAGGGTTCTCCCCTGCCAGTAAAGGGCCTTATCCAAAAAGGGCGACTTGGGATACCGATCGCCAAAGAGCTTGAAGTAGATCAGGGCCTCGCGGAAAAAGCGCATCTGGTAGTGTGCGTATCCCACTTCGAAATACGCCTCGGCCGCCCGCGCCGACTCGGCAAAATCCGTGCTGAACATGCGGAAAAGATTGCGCACCCGCTCCCAGTCCGGGCTCGGGCCTTCCTGCGCCTGTCTCTTGGCGAGCTGCGCCGCCTGCCAGAGCGCCTCTTCCGCCTTGTCGCTCTCGCGGAAGCCCTCGTAATAGCGCTGGTAGAGATCCGCCGCCTCGGCAAGCTCTCCGGCGGTTGCCGCGGCCTGCGCCTCCTGCCAGAGCGAGGCCGGGTCCACGCTGACCGCGGCCGGTTGCGCCGCTCCCCCGGCATCTTCGGCGCGGCAGCAATCCACTGTCGCGCCGAAACCGGAGACGCCCGCCAGAAGCAGGAGCGCTACGATCCGGGCAAAAAGCAGCGACGGCATGCGGGTGTTTTTTTTCATCGTTTCCAGACCATGGCTTATCAATGATGGAGGGCAGCAAAAAAGCCCCCTCCCACTACGACTCGGAAGAAGAGGAGACCAGCTTGAATCGTTTCATCTTTTCTATCAGCGTGGTCCGGTTCACGTTCAAAAGCTTGGCCGCCCTGTTCTTGATCCAGCTGGTCTGTTCCAGGGCCTGCAGGATGAGACGCTTTTCAAAATCAGCCACCATGTCGTTCAGAAAAAAGCCCTGCTCGGGAATCTCCTCGATCCGTTCGGGCGCTTCACTCCTCGCTTCGAGCAACCGCTCGGGCAGATCCTCCAGGGTGATGGTTTCGCCGCCGGCCAGGATCACCATCCGCTCCACCATGTTCTCCAGTTCCCGGACATTGCCCGGCCAGGGATAGCGGATCAGGCTGTTCAACACCCCCTCTTCAACGGCCTTGATCTTCTTCTTTTTGGCGTGGTTGAATTTGGCGACAAAATGCTCGACCAGGAGCGGAATGTCCTGCGCCCTTTCCCGCAGGGGGGGCGCGTCGATGGGAATAACATTGAGGCGGTAATAGAGATCCTCACGGAAACGCCCCTCCCTGACCTCCTGATCGAGATCCCGGTTGGTCGCGGCAATGACCCGGAAGTCGGAACGGATGGTCCGGGTGCCGCCGATACGCTCAAACTGCTTTTCCTGCAGCACCCGGAGCAGTTTCACCTGCAGCATGGGACTCATCTCGGAGATCTCGTCAAGAAAGACGGTGCCGCCGTGGGCCAGCTCAAAGCGTCCGAGCCGGGTGCGGATCGCGTGGGTGAAGGCCCCCTTCTCATGACCGAAAAGCTCGCTCTCCAGAAGTTCACCGGGGATGGCCCCGCAGTTGACCGGCACAAAAGGACCGTCCTTCCTTATCCCTTCAAAATGCAGGGCCTGGGCGATGAGCTCTTTGCCGGTGCCGGACTCCCCCCGTACCAGCACGGTGGTGTCGGCATCGCAGACCTTTTTGATCAGGGAAAAGACCTGCTGCATTTTTTTGCTTTGCCCGATAATGGCGGAACAGCCCCGGCCCGAATCCGGGCCGGCCGTCTCCGGCGCCGCTTCCTGGCCCCGAACCCCGGCCTTGTCCAGAGCGGCGGCCAGCCGGGTGCCGCTGAGCGGCGGCTCAAGGTAGTCGGCCGCCCCGGCCTGCAGGGCAACAATGGCGTCATTCACCGAGGGAGAACTGGCCGCGACAATCACCGCCAGGGGCGGGGTGTTCTCCTGCAGGTCGGCGAGAAGGGTGCTGTAGGGTTGCACCGAAGGAACGGCAAGGAGCAGCGCCTGGCACTGGTTCGTTTCCAGCCAGCGCCTCGCCTCGGCCTCGGAGCGAACAACCGCCGGAACCATGCCTTTTTTCTCAAGGAGTTGCAAAAGATCGGAAGAGCGGCCAGGAGAGTCGGCAAGGAGGAGAATGGAATTGGGAATCATACCGCCGTCGTAATTTTCTTGTTTCTTTTAATAAATTTCACACCTTATGTTCTTTGGTATACAATATCCACAAAAAAAGTGTCAATTTTTTTTCACATGCTATAATTTATCTTTAATTATTAAAATGTTATAGATTATTGTGGATTGGCTTCCCGATTTATGGCAGGTTTTGTCGAACCGGGCAAACCTGCGAAGGTCAAAGGCCCGCGACGCGCTCTGCCAATTATCAACCCGGAGATGGTGACAAACTCCACCAGTTACGTTATGAAAACCGTCGACATCGTGGTTTTTCCCGGCCTTTCGCCGGGCGTCTCTCCATGATGCCGGCAATCCTTGCCCGTGCGACAAAAAAGGCTTAAGCATGCAGAAAGACGCAAGCACCTCCCCCCCCCTCATCGAGCTGGTCAAGGTCACCAAGATCTACCCCCCCGACGTGGTGGCGCTCGAAGACGTCTCCCTTCAGGTTTTCAAGGGCGAGATCCTCTTTCTCACCGGCAGAAGCGGCGCCGGCAAATCCACCCTGCTCAAACTCATCTGTTGCCTGGAAACACCGAGCAAGGGTCTGATCGAGGTTGGCGGCCGCGATCTTTCCCGGATCAAGCCGCCGGGCATCCAGCGCATGCGTCAAAAAATCGGCGTTGCCTATCAGGACTTCAAACTCCTGGACAAGCAAACGGTTGCCCAGAATATCGCCATGGCAATGGAGGTCACCTACGCCGGCAAAAAACTGATCACGGAGCGGATCGATGAACTGCTCACCATGCTGAACCTCATCGACAAACGCGACAAACTGGCGGGCGAACTTTCCCGCGGCGAGCAGCAACGGGTGGCCCTGGCCCGGGCCGCGGCCAACAAACCGGCCCTCCTCCTGGCCGACGAGCCCACCGGCAATCTCGACCCGGCCGCCACCGCCCTGGTCATCAAGCTGGTCAAACGCTTGAACGAGGAAAACGGCTCCACCATCGTCATCGCCACCCACGATGAATCAATTTACGAAGAAACCGACCACCGGGTCATGGATCTCTGTAACGGCAGGATCTCGATGCACACCTGCCGCAAACCTCGACAGATCGAACTTTTCGAAGCGTTCCCGGCCTGAGCCGCGCTTTTGCGGGAACGGCCCGCCAAGGAGTATCCGCCAATGGTGTATCTGCTCTATATCCTGAGCCAAACAGGCAGAAATCTTCGGAAAACGTGGGGAACCCAGGTCATGACCCTGCTCACCGTGACCCTTTCCGTTCTGATCTTCTCCTTTTTCTTTCTGGTCTACACCAACATGCTCAAGGCCAGCCAACGGCTCGGCGACGATGTGCGGCTCATCGTCTATCTCGACAACGAAATTGTTCCGCAGATGCGCTCCCGGATGGAGAAAAAGATCCGCGACTTTTCCGAGGTGGAAAAGGTCGTTTTCCTTTCCAGGGCCGATGCCTTTGCCCGCTTGCAAACCCAGCTCGGAGAGGAAAAGGATGTTTTGGCGGACCTCGGCCCGGAGTTTCTGCCGCCCTCCATCGAGGTCTATCCGGTAAAATCCCTGCAGAGCCTCACCCACCTCAGCCAGTTTTCCGAGTATCTCCTCTCCCTGCCAGGGGTTTCCAAGGTGCAGTACGGCCGGGAGTGGCTGGAGCGTTTCGGCTCTTTCACCAATCTTATCCGGGTCATCGTTTTCCTGAGCGGCGGCCTGCTCATCATCAGCATGACCTTTATCGTTTCCTACACCATCCGTCTCACCGTTGTCTCCCGCCACAACGAACTGGAAATCCTCAGACTGCTCGGGGCAACCAGCGCCTATCTCCGCCTGCCCCTGCTGCTGGAAGGGCTGCTGCAGGGATTTCTCGGCTCCACCCTGGGCCTTTTCGCCCTCTTTCTTCTTTATAATTGGATCACCGACCGTTTCAGCGGCCCCGGCTTTCTGCAGCTTTCCGATTTCACGTTTTTCCCGCCGACGATCACCGCTGCCATCCTGCTGAGCAGCATTGCCCTGTGCACCTGCGGCAGCCTGGTTTCCATCCGCAGATTTTTCCGAATCTAAGGGTCATGACGCGAACAAATCCTTTCGGCAGATACCCATTTATCCTCGCCCTGAGCCTCCTGCTGGCCATGGGCATGGTTTTGCCCGCCTCCCTGGCCGCGGAAAAGGGGAATACCGATTCCCGGCTCCTGGAACAGCAGAAAAAAATCCAGCGCATCAAGAAGGGCATCGAAGGCCAGAAAAGCCGCGTGAAACAAACCCGGGAGCAGGAAAACAGCCTGACCGAGGAACTTGACCGCCTCAACCAGAGGATCCAGGAGGAAGGCGACACCCTCGCCAAACTGAAGGCGGATCTTGCCGGCCACGAGCAGCTTATCCAGGCAAAACAGGCAGAAGCCGCGCAGGCCGGGCAAGCCAAGGAACAGGCGAAAACCCACGTCCAGGCGCGCCTCAACGCCTTTTACCGAATGGGCGCCATCGGCGTGATGAATGTCATTTTTTCAAGCAGCGACCTGCCGGAGCTGCTCAGCGTCCGCGAATATTTTGCCGCCCTCCTGAAGCACGACCGAACGGTCTTCGAGGAGTATCGCCGGAAAATAAAGGAACTGGAACAGGCGCAGCTTGCCCTGCAAGCGGAAAAAAAGACCCTTGTCGAAACCATTTCCCAGGTGAAGAGCCAGGAAGAGGAGCTGGCCGCCTCCCGCGGGGAGAGACTCGCCCTGCTTGACAAGGTGAAAACCGAAAAGAAGCTCTATCAGTTGGCCCTGGCGGAACTTGAAGAAGCTTCGGACAGGCTTGCCGGCACCATTGAAGAGTTGAAGGCCGCCGCCGAAAAGGAAAAAAAGAAGCGTCGTCAGCCCATTGCCAAAAAACGCAGGCCGGAAACCGCCGGATTCGCCGCGCAAAAGGGCAAACTCTCTCCGCCGGTTTCCGGCACGGTGACAACCCTTTTCGGCAGGAACGCCCATGGCAAATTCGGAATCACCACCTCCTCAAACGGCATAGACATCAAAACCCGCCCGGGGACGGAAATCAAGGCCATCTACGACGGCAACGTGGCCTATGTCGGATTTTTGCGCGGCTACGGCAATCTGCTGATCATTGACCACGGCCAGCAGTATTACAGCCTTGTCTCGCAGGCGGCAAAGTTCTACAAACAGGAAGGAGATCCCGTGGTCAAGGGCGAGGCCATCGGCATCATGAGCGAGCAGGAAGGCTTGCTGGCGGAGGGATTGCATTTCGAGATCCGTCACGGCACCACGCCGGAAAATCCCCTGCAGTGGGTGAACAACGCCAAACTGATCATCAAGGCGGCAAAAACCGCAACAAACTGATTTTCCTTTATTATTGAAGATAAATCATTGTCTCCGGGCACGAGACATGATAGGATATTATCCTTTCCCGTTTTGGAGAATCCCCCTCCTCCAGCGCTCTTTTTTATTGAAGGATTTCGTATGAACCGTATCACCAAAGGCACCCTGAAGAAATTTTTCCTTGCCTCCCTAGGCGTCTCCATGGCAGCCATTCTGCTCTGGAATTACTCCACGGTAACCGCAAAAACCGCGGACACCTATAAGAGCCTTGAGGCGTTCTCCAATGTCCTCAATCTGGTCGAGGAAAACTATGTGGAGGAGATCGACAGCGACAAGGCCATCGAAGGGGCCATCAAGGGCATGCTCAACACCCTGGATCCGCATTCCTCCTATATGAAACCCGAGGATTTCAAGGAGCTGCAGGTAGAAACCCAGGGCAGCTTCACCGGAATCGGCATCGAAATCACCATGAAGGACAATATCCTCACCGTTGTCTCCCCCATCGAAGGCACTCCCGCCTCGAAGAAGGGCCTGATGGCGGGCGACAAAATCATCAAGATCGGCGAGGAGATGACCCAGGACATGAGCCTCATGGAGGCGGTCAAACGGTTGCGCGGTCCCAAGGGAACCGAAGTGACCATCTCCATCCACCGCAAGGGCTGGACCGATCTCAAAGAGATCACCATTGTCCGTGACGTGATTCCCATCCACAGCGTCAAAGCCAAGATGCTCGAACCCGGCTACCCCTATATCCGGGTCATCAACTTCCAGGCCCAGACCACCGTTGATTTCAAAAAAGCCTTGGCCGACCTGGAAAAAGAGGGTGAGATCAAAGGCCTGATCATGGATCTGCGCAACAATCCGGGCGGCCTCCTTGACCAGGCGGTCAAAATTGCCGACATCTTCATCGACGAGGGAGTGCTTGTTTCCACCAAGGGCCGGATCAAGGAGCAAAACTCCGTGTTCCACGCCCACAACAACAACGGCAAATACAACTATCCCATGGTGATTCTGGTCAACGAGGGCAGCGCCAGCGCTTCGGAAATCGTGGCCGGCGCCCTCCAGGACCACAAGAAGGCCGTGATCCTGGGCGCCCAGACCTTCGGCAAGGGTTCGGTGCAGACCATCATCCCCATGGACAACGGCGCGGGGCTGCGGTTGACCACGGCCAGATACTACACCCCCAGCGGCCGCTCGATCCAGGCCACCGGCATCACTCCGGATATCATCGTTCCTTCGGCCATCACCGCCCAGGATGAGCCGGAAAAAGAGGCGGAAAACGGGAAAAAGCCAAAATTCCTGCGGGAAAAGGACCTCAAACACCACATCGGCAACGGCCTTGACGGCGGCGCCGACACGAAAGAGGGCGAAGAGGAAGGCAAGGAGGAGCAGCCGCAGCCGGAGCCGAAGGCGCAGGAAACGCCCCAGGAGGAAATACTCAAGGATCAGCAGCTTAACACCGCCCTGATGCTCCTCAAGGGATTGAATGTCTTTAACGGTGGGGCCCGCGGCAACTGACCGGCGGTTAAAAAACGATGCTCTTACAAAAAGGAGAGGTCACCCCTCTCCTTTTTTCTTTTGGGCGGCGACCATTTCGTAATAATCGTTCCCGGCCAGGTCGTTGATCACCACCGCCGGAAATTGTTCCACCTCAAAGCGATAGAGCGCCTCCGGGCCGGCATCGGCAAAGGCTACCAGTTCGCTCTTCCTGATGCATTTCGACAAAAGGGCGCCGGCTCCGCCTATGGAGGCAAGATAGACGGCGCCATGCAAGACCATGGCCTCACGCACCGTGGCCGAGCGGGAGCCCTTGCCCATGGTTGCCTTGAGCCCCAGCGCCAGCAAACGGGGGGTATAGAGATCCATCCGGTAGCTGGTGGTGGGACCTGCCGCGCCGATCACCCGACCGGGCCGGGCCGGACTCGGCCCCACATAATAGAGGAGCTGGCCGGAGAGGTCCACCGGCAACTCCTGGCCCTCATCGAGTAAAGCGCAGAGACGGCGGTGGGTCTGATCGCGCCCGGTGTACAGGGTGCCGCTCAGGCTCACCAGCTCGCCGGCCGCCAGGGAGGTCAGGGTATCGGCGGCCAGGGGCAGGCTCACCTCTTTTAAATTTTCAAAAAATTCCGGTCTGTATCGCAGTAATGACATGGCTTCGGGTTTCTGGTTCCGGATTCGGGTTTCTGGGGTCGGGGCAGATGCGGCGCAAGGCGGCGTCCTGCCAGCTGAAGGCTGTTACAGAGTGATTTCCTTGTGTCGATGGGCATGGCACTGGATGTTCACCGCCACCGGCAGGCTGGCGATATGGGAAGGAAAGACTTCCACATGCACGGCCAGGGCGGTGTTCACCCCGCCAAAACCATGCACTCCGTTGCCCTGCGCGTTGATCGTCCGCAGGAGCTCTTCCTCAAGGGCCGCCACATCCGGACGCCCGCTCCTCTCTCCCACCGGGCGCAGCAAAGCCATTTTCGCCAACAGGGCCGCCTTTTCAAAGGTGCCGCCGATTCCCACCCCGACGACCACCGGCGGACAGGGGTTGGACCCGGCCTGCGCCACCCTTTCGCTGACGTAGCCAACGACCCCCTCGATCCCTGCGGAAGGAGGAAGCATGGCCAGGCTGCTCATGTTTTCACTGCCGCAGCCCTTGGGCAAAAAGGCGATCCGCACCGTCTCACCCGGGACGATTTCCACATGCACCACGGCCGGGGTATTGGTGCCGGTATTCTTGCGGGTCAGGGGATCACAGACCGATTTCCGGAGGTAGCCCTCTTCGTATCCTGCCCTCACCCCGTCCTGCAGCGCCTTGTGGAGATCGCCCAACACCCGCACCTCCTGACCGAGACGCAAAAAAATGATCCCGGTGCCGGTATCCTGGCAAACAGGGATCCGCTCCCGGCTGGCAATATCGGCATTGGTGATGAGCAGATCGAGGATATTTTTGGCCAGCTCGTCCTCTTCCCGATCCCGGGCGGCGAGGAGGGCATCCAGGATATCGGGCTCCAGGTCGTGGGCCGCGGCAATGGCCAGATCCCTGACCGCCTCCCGGATCTCGTTACTGGTAATCTCACGCATGAAAAAGCCCTTAGGAATTCAGCCGGCGGTTGCGCAGGGCCAGGCTCTGTTGTTTGAAATTGTGCTGAACGATCTTTTCCCGGTCCTCTTCGGTAAGCAGGGCGTACTCAAGGGCGATCCGGAACTTCTCGCCACCCTCTTCCTCGTCTGTTGCCGCCTCGCAGGACACCACCCTGCCGAAGCAGTACACATAGATATAGGCGGGCAGCAGAACGACATGGACCTCGAAAACATCGTCGAGCCGCGCCGGCGTGTCGCTTTGAAAGGCAATGCCGTTGGCGCTGATGTTTGCCTTTTGCAGCACCAGGGCATCGAGGGGGCTTTTTTCCTTCTTCACCCGCTGCAGAACCATGTTCATCTTATTGTCCAGATGCTGCAAAAAATCAGCCAGATCCGCATCGCGTTCCCGCAACTTCACCAGGGCGGTCTGCGCGCCGATGAACATCTGGATGTCGGCAAGCTTCTCCTGGTTGTACAGGGAGATCCCGTGATGAAAATCTTCCGTTACAGACTGCAGTTTTTCCGGGGACACCGGGTTGACGGCGAGAAGCACCCTGTCTGTGATGCGGACCGACTGTCTGCGATTCAAAGATTCTCTCATACCTGTACCACTCCGTTACCTTATAAGAATTTTCCCGCCGGAAGCTACTGCAGCTCTTCGATTCCGGAAAAGGCCTCGCCGCCCTTGGCGGGCTTGATGATGAACTCCACCCGCCGGTTTTTGGCCCGCCCTTCCTCGGTATTGTTGCTGATAATGGGCTTGCCGTCCGCATATCCCGTGGCGGAGAGCCGGCCGGCCGGGATCATGAACTTCTTCTGCCAGTATTCAACCACCGCCACCGCGCGGGCGGTGGACAATTCCCAGTTGTTGCGAAAGCCGGTTTCCTTGCGCAGCATGACATTGTCGGTGTGCCCATGCACGGCGACATCCGCCTCCGAGGTGGAGGCCACCTTGCCGATCTTGTCCAGGAGCGCGATAAATTGCGGCTTGAGCTCGGCCTTGCCGGAATCAAAGGCCAGGGGCTCCTTCACCCGGATGAGAATCCCTTCCTCGGTCTCCGCCGATTCCACCAGGCCGGACTGGGAAAACTCCTCGACAATCCTTTCCAGCTCCTGGCGGGGATCAAAGGGGACCGTCTCGAAGGAGGGCGAAAGCATCAGCTCGCCGCCGGCCGGGTCATAGACCTGCTTTGTCCGCTGGACGCCGAAGGCATCCTTCATGGCGCCGCTCATCTTGGCGAAACTCGGCTCATCCATGTGGGAAAAGGAAAGAAGAACAACGAAGAAACAGAGGAGCAGCGACATCATGTCGGCAAAGGTGCACATCCAGGCAGGCGCCGCCGCCGGGCATTTCTTCTCTTTCGGTTCGTCTTCCGCCATGACCTTTCTCCTTTCCTTCCCGGCTCAACCCTCAGCGGGCTTCCGCGGCCTTGCGATCCTTGGGCGGCAGAAAGGTTTCCAGGAACTCTTCCATGACCCTCGGGTTCAACCCCTTCAGGATACCGAGCACCCCTTCGATGATCAGTTTGCGGTTGCGCTCCTCCTCCTTGCAGCGCAGGCCGAGCTTATCCGCCAGGGGGATGAAGAAGAGGTTGGCCGCCACCGCGCCATAGAGGGTGGTGAGAAGGGCAACGGCCATGGCGGGTCCGACCGCCGAAGGGTCGCTCAGGTTGGCCAGCATCTGCACCAGGCCGACCAGGGTGCCGATCATGCCGAAGGCGGGTCCCGAATCGCCCATGCCCCTGAAAACCGATTGCCCCACCTCGTGCCGTTCCACGGTGAGGCTCACCTCCTTTTTCAGAACCTCTTCGATGAACTCCGCCTCATGGCCGTCCACGCAATACATGATCGCCTTTTTCAGAAAAGGATCGTTGATGGGCTGCTGTTCAAGGACGATGAGACCGTTTTTCCGGGCGATGTTGGCCAGATTGACGATCTCCTGAATAACCTCGGTGGGGACGCTCGCCTTGATGAAAAAGGCATTGAGCGCCACCTTGATGGAGTTGATGACATCGGCCATGCTGAAGCGGATAAAGGCGGTGGCGATGATGCCGCCCCCCACGATGAAAACGGAGGGAATGTCCACAAAGAGCAGGACGTTTCCCCCCAGAACAATGGCGGCGGCCAGGATTGCCGTGCCAAAGACCATACCGATCACTGTTGCTATATCCATCGTTTCTCAACCTTTCTTCTCTGCGCTTGACAGTCCGTTGGAAAAGCCGTCCCTGGCGTTTTCAACCGCCGGTTGGTCAAAGAAGGCTTTGACCAACCTCACGAATTTCCTGGCTCTTTCAGAGCCGCCAACATTCGGCGGCACCTCCCTGTGCCGCCAACAGTCCGCTGAAAAAACCGCGTAAGGTATCGTAATACTTTTACTCTTTTTTCAACAGCGATTCCACCGCAAGTTGCATGGTGAAGCAGTGCTCCGCATCGGGATAGACGCCTGCCTTGACCTCATCCCGGTAGGAGGCGACCGCCTCCTTGATCTGGGGGGCCAGCTTGGCATACCGCTTGACAAAGCTGGGCACGAATTTCTCATACATACCGAGCAGATCGTGGAGCACCAGCACCTGGCCGTCGCAGTGCGGACCCGCGCCGATACCGATGGTGGGGATACCGATGTTGGCGGTGATCGCCTCTGCCAGTTTGTCCGGAATACACTCAAGAACCAGGGCAAAGGCCCCGGCCGCCGCCAGGGCTGTCGCCTCGGCGAGCAGGCGCCTGGCGCTGGCGGCATCCTTTCCCTGCACCTTGTAGCCGCCGAGAGAACCGGCCGTCTGCGGGGTCAGGCCGATATGGCCCATCACCGGGATGCCCGCCCGCACCAGGGCGGAGACGGTGTCGCACACCTCCAGGCCCCCTTCGAGTTTCACGGCATCACAACCCGCCTCCTTGAGAAAACGACCGGCATTGGCAATGGCTTCCTTGACGCTGACCTGATAGGAGAGAAAGGGCAGGTCGCCCACCAGCACGGCCCGCTTCACGCCATGCTTCACGGCCCGGGCATGATGCAGCATCTCCGCCATGGTCACCGGCACGGTTGACTCGTAGCCGAGCAGCACCATCCCCAGGGAGTCGCCGACCAGAACCACTTCGATCCCGCTCTGGTCCAGCAGCCTGCCAAAGCTGGCGTCATAGGCGGTGAGCATGACGATCCGCTCGCCGCGGCCCTTCATCTCGACAATATCCCGTACGGTGAGTTTTCTTTCCGGCATATCGAGCCCCTCCCTTTCCTCTGGCCCGCCTCCCTCAAAAGGGAAGCATTCCCCCGTTCATCTCCGGGTCATTTTTTCTGGTAAAGGTCCGGCCGAAATGTTCATAGGCGGCCAGGGTCGCCATCCTGCCGCGCGGGGTCCGGATCAGATAGCCGCTCTGGATCAGAAACGGCTCGTAGACATCCTCCAGGGTGTTTTTTTCCTCGCAGGCCATGGTGGCCAGGGTTTCCAGGCCGATTGGGCCGCCCTGAAACTTATCGATGATGGTGAGCAGGATCCGCCTGTCCATCTCGTCGAGTCCTTCCTTGTCCACCCCCAGCATGTCGAGGGCCTGGTCCGCCACCTTGGCGGTGATGCGGCCCTGCCCCTTCACTTCGGCGAAATCGCGCAGGCGCTTGAGCAATCTGTTGGCAATCCTGGGCGTGCCCCGGGAACGGCTGCCGATCTGCAGGGCGCCGCCCTCGTCCACCGGCACGTTCAGCAGGCTGGCCGACCGTTTGACAATGGCCACCAGCTGCTCGGGGGTATAAAAATCAAGGCGCAGCACCATGCCGAATCTGTCCCGCAAGGGCGGGGTGAGAAGGCCGGTGCGGGTGGTGGCGCCGACCAGGGTGAAGCGCGGCAGATCCATCTTGACGCTGCGCGCGCCCGGCCCCTGACCGATGACCAGATCGAGCTGGTAATCTTCCATGGCCGGGTAGAGAATTTCTTCAACCACATGGTTGAGGCGGTGAATTTCGTCGATGAAGAGGACGTCGCCCTCCTGGAGGGAGGTGACAATGGCGGCCAGATCGCCGGGCCGCTCGATGACAGGACCTGAGGTCACCTTGATGTTGGCGCCCATCTCGTTGGCGATGACATAGGCAAGGGTGGTCTTGCCCAGGCCCGGAAAACCATGGAACAGAATATGATCGAGCGCCTCGCCCCTGGCCTTGGCGGCCTGGATGGCGATGGCCAGGTTCTCTTTGAGCTGTTCCTGGCCGATATACTGGGAAAGCAGCTTCGGGCGCAGATCGCCGTCCGGCTGCTCGTCAAGTCCGGCCTGGGGAGAGACCAACCGTTCTTCGCAATTCACACCAATGCCCTCAATGCCTGCCGGAGCAGTTCTTCAATGCGCATGGCGGCGAACACCTCCGCCTCCACCTGCTGCCGCACCGTCTGCAGGGCCTCTTTGGCCCTGGCCGGCGGATAGCCGAGATTGACCAGGGCGGAGATGGCGTCCTGAACCTGCTGCTCATCGGCTGGCGCCGCCTTGACCGGAGTCGGGCCCGCCAGGGCCGCCGGCAGGAAGTTGACCTTGTCCTTGAGCTCCAGACAGAGCCGTTCCGCGGTCTTTTTCCCGACCCCGGGAAGGCGGGTAAGCCGCGCCAGATCGTCGTGGAGAATGGCCTGGGCCATGTCGGCCGGCGAAATGCCGGAAAGAATGTTCATGGCCACCTTGGGGCCGATGCCGGAAACCGTGTCGAGCAGCTGGAACATCACCTTTTCCGCCTGATCGAGAAAACCGTACAGGTTGAAGGCATCTTCGCGCACCACCGTCTGGATGTAGAGGAAAATTTCATTTCCCTCCTCGGGCAGTCGCTGGTGCCCGGCCTGGGGAAAGAAGACTTCGTAGCCCACTCCGCCCACCTCGACGATCAGGGCGTCGGCAAGCTTTTTGAACAGCACTCCCCTCAGGCAGGCAATCATTGTTGATCTCGCAAATTCATTAAAAACACACCGGTCCGCAACAAAAAATTCAACGACCATTGCCGATCCCGTGGCCCATTATGAAGGGATTTTGGCGGGAAGAGAAGCAAAAAGCCCATCATTACAACAAATTATTATAATGATTGGCCCGACAGATGGCCACGGCCAGGGCATCGGCCGCATCCTGGCTGGGCGAGGCGGAAAGCTTGAGGAGGATGCGCACCATCTGCTGCACCTGCTCCTTGGGGGCCTGCCCGTAGCCGGCAACCGCCTGCTTCACCACCCGCGGGCTGAACTCGGCCACCGGCAGCTCCCCCTGCATGGCAGCCAGAATCAATACCCCCCGGGCATGGCCGAGCTTCAAGGCGGAGCGCGGATTGACCGCGGTGAAGATATCCTCCACCCCCACCAGCTGCGGGCGGTGCCGGGCGATCACCTCGCGGATCCCGTCGTAGATCTCCTTGAGCCGTTCCGGGAAGGGCGTTTTTTCCGAGGTCCGGATCACCCCGCAGGAAACAAAGGTGAGCGCGGCGCCCTGCTTGTCGATCACCCCGTAGCCCGTGGCCCGGGACCCGGGGTCGATCCCGAGTATCCGGACAACCTCACCGCCTGCCCTCCTCTTCCCGGTTGCCATGCCTTAGGAAATTTTCTCCATCAGGGCGTCGGGGATGTCGAAGTTGGCATGCACCTTCTGCACGTCGTCATTGTCTTCCAGGTTGTCGATGAGCTTCATCAGCTGGATGGCGGTCTTTTCGTCGGCGACCTCCACGGTGTTTTTCGGGATCATGGAGATGGAAGCCTCGACAAAGGTCACCCCGGCCTTTTCAAGAGCCTCCCGCACCCCGTTGAAATCGTCCGGCGCGGTCAGCACCTGAAACACCCCGTCTTCCTCCACCACGTCCTCCGCGCCGGCGTCCAGGGCGAGCTCCATGAGCTTGTCCTCGTCGATCACACCCTTTTCCACCAGCATGGAACCCTTTTTGTCGAACATGTAGGAGACGCAGCCGCTCTCCCCCATGTTGCCGCCGGACTTGCTGAAAAAGAAGCGGACCTCGCCCACGGTGCGATTCCGGTTATCGGTCATGCACTCGACCAGCATGGCCACCCCGCCTGGCCCGTAGCCCTCGTAGGTGATCTCCTCGTAGTTGACCCCATCCATGTCGCCGGTGCCCTTCTTGATGGCGCGTTCGATGTTGTCCTTGGGCATGTTCACCGCTCTTGCCGCGGCAATGCCGGCACGCAGACGGGGATTGGCCTCGGCGTCGCCTCCGCCCATGCGGGCGGCCACGGAAATTTCCTTGGCGAGCTTGGTGAATATCTTGCCGCGTTTGGCATCCTGGGCGCCCTTGCGATGTTTTGTATTAGCCCATTTTGAATGTCCAGCCATGGAGTACTCCTTGCAGATTAAAAATTAAAAATTAAAAATGCAAAATCGAGGGGCCATTCTGCATTTTTCATTCTTCATTCCACATTTTCTTCAACCCCAGGCCCAGCACGAACACCTCGCGGCTTTCACTTCTGGAGCTCTTGGGCTTCACTATTTTCGTGGTCTTGAAGTGCCTGCGCACCTCGTCGACAAACTCCTTGAAATCCTCGCCCTCGAAGACCTTGCAATAAAAGTTTCCGCTCTCCTTCAGCAGCTCCCCGGCCACCTCGAGAACCATCCGGGACAGGGCCAGGGACTGCTGCTGATCCGCCCACTTGTTGCCGGTGGTCCGCGGCGCCATGTCGCTGATGATCACGTCGTAGAGCGGGCAAAGTTCGCGGATCTTCACCCGCACCCCCTCCTCCATGACGTCGCCGTGCAGGAAGATGAATCTGGCGCTGTTGCCCTTGGTCCGGACCTGGCCGAAATTGAGATCAACGCCGACCACCAGCCCCTGGGGACCGACGACCTGGGCCGCATACATGGACCAGCTTCCGGGCTGGCAACCCAGATCAAGAACCTTGTCCCCCTTCTTGAGGAGGTGGTGCTTCAGCTGCGCCTCCTCAAGCTTGTATACCGAGCGGGCAGGGTAGCCGTCCTTCTTCGCCTTTTTGAAATAAAAATCCTGAACTTCCTTCACAGGCCCGCCGCAGGTTGGGGTGTCTGGAAATGCGGGCAGTCCGACACAGGATCAACACCACCCAAAAAGGTTAATATTTAGCCAATTTATCAAAAATTGACAAGAGGAATCCAAGCGGACAGTCGATGCGTTTCCAGGGCGCAGCGGCAAAGGCCAGATCGAGGCGCGGAAGCTCCACAGCGTGGCGTCAAGGCAACGCGGGAGCTTCAGGCAAGCGTTACCCAGCGATCCTCCCTGGCCGAGAGCAGGCAGGCATCGCAGATCCGCACCGCGGCAAGGCCGTCCTCGGCCGGGACCGGATTTGCCCTCCGGCCGTTCAGCCACGCCTGCCAGTCCAGAAGCAGGGGCAGAATCGCCGGCGCCGGCCCGGAATGAAGAAGGGGGACAATCTCCGCCCCTTTGACAAACTCGAGAAAGCCGTGCACCTGATCGCCCTGCAGCTGGCCTGCGTTGCCGACAAACTCGTAACGGCCGCAGCGGGCCGGGCCGATCTTGCTTGCGTCCACCGTGCCGAGCAGGCCGCCTTCCATCTCGACAAGCCCGACGAAGAGATCCTCAAGCCGGCTGGTATGACGATGGCCGACCAGGGCCCGCACCCGCCGCACCTCTTTGCCGGTGATGAATCGCAGGGCGTCAAAAAGATGGACCGCGGAGTGAAGGATGACCCCACCGCCAGCGACCTCGGGGAGATCGAGCCAGGAATGGACGTTCTGCTCAAGACGGTGGCAGGCGGAAAAATGGTGCAAGGCGCCGACCCGGCCCAGCTCGCGCCTGAGAGCCATGATTACCGGGTTGTAGCGCAGCGTCTGGCCCACGGTGAGGGGCAGGTTCGCTCTCTCGAAAAGCGAGACGATGCGCTCGGCGGTCACGCCATCCGTGGCCAGGGGTTTTTCGAGAAGAAGCGGTTTCCGGTGCGCCGCGCAGCTCTCGGCAATGGCAAGATGCAGATTCGGGGTGGTAACGGCGATCACCGCCTCAACCTCCGGACTCGCCACCAGATCCCGCCAATCGCGGTAATATGCCGCGGTCCAGGCCCTGGCCTGCTCCGCGCCCTCCTTGCCGCGCCTGCTGATGGCAACGAGCCGCAGTTCGGGCAGGTCCTCGATGATATGCCTGGCGTAACGCGCCCCATGCCGCCCGGTACCGATGATCCCTATCCGCATGGACACCCCTGCTATTTCTTCCAGACCGCCAGAGCCTTCCGGTAGACCTCCGAACGGGAGAGATTCAAGTCCCCGGCAAGGCGCTGCACCGCATCCTTCATGGACAGGCCCGACTCATTCCGGTACCAGGCGAGCAGCTCATCCAGGTTGCCGGTTTCCGGTCCGGGAGCCACTTGACCTCCTTCGAGCAGGACGACAAACTCGCCTTTGATCTCGCCGCGCCGGGCAAAGGTTACCTGCATGCTCTCCAGCGGGCCGCAGACAATCTCCTCATGGATCTTGGTGAGTTCCCGGCCCGCCACCCCGCCCCGGTTGCCCAGGGCGGCCAGGCAATCGGCCAGGGAGGCGACAATGCGCCGGGGCGACTCGTAAAAGACGATGGGATATGGCTCGTTGACCAGGGAACGCAGGAGCCGGCGCCGCTCCGAAGCCTTTGCCGGCAGAAAGCCCAGGAAAATGTGACCCGGCCCGGCAAAGCCGCAAATGCTGAGGCCGGCGGCCAGGGCCGATGCGCCGGGGACCGGCACCACATCAATGCCCCGGGCGTGGGCGCTCTTCACCAGGATGGAGCCCGGGTCGGAGATGCCGGGGGTGCCGGCGTCGGAAACCAGGGCCACCGACTTGCCGGCCGCAAGCTCGGTCATGATCTCCTGGGCCCGGGTCGCCTCTTTTTCCTTGTAGTAGCTGATGAGCGGGGTATGGATATCAAAATGGCTGAGCAGCTTCCGGGTGTGCCGGGTGTCTTCCGCGGCGATCAGATCCACCTCTTTGAGAATCCGCAGGGCCCTCAAGGTGATGTCTTCCAGATTGCCGATGGGGGTGGCCACCACAAAGAGGGTGCCCTGGCGAACGGGGACCTCTTCGGAAGGACAGCCCTCCTTTTTCCTGTTCCGGGTCATGCCGCTCACGCCTGGACCGGGAAAAGAAGCTGAAAGCGGGTGCGGCCGGGCCTGCTCTCGCAGGAGATGGCGCCCCCGCAGCGGCCGGCGAGTTTGGCGGCCAGATAGAGCCCCACGCCGAGATGGTCTTGCCTGGTCGTATAAAAGGGCTCATAGATCCGGGACAGGGCGGCGGGATCAATGCCGGGCCCGTTGTCCTCGATGCTTGCCGCAACCCCGTCGCCGGTCAGCCGCGATTCCACCACCACCCGGGCGTCATCCACCTCCCGCACCGCGTCCAGGGCGTTTTGCAGGATGAGGTGAAGGATCTGGTGCAGCTCAAGATGATGAGCGGCCAGAGCAGGAGGGTCCTCCGCCAGGAGGAGCTTCTTTTCCACCTTGTGTTTAAAGAAATTGTCCGCGCAGAGAAACTCCACCTCCGCTTCGAGCACCGTATTGATCGTATAGGGGCTTATCCCGGCAAGCCGGCTGAAGTCGGGAAGAATCAGGGTGCGATGCAGGAGCTTCTGGCTCTGCAGCACCTTCTCCTTCATCTGGGCAAGGGAGGAACTGCGGCGGCTGATCAGCTCAAGCAGGGCCGCCGTCTCCGGAGATGGCTGACTCTCCTGCATCTGCGCCAGCATGTCCAGGGCCTTGGCCACCATCATCTCAAAAAGCTCGGTCTGCAGGGAAAAGACCTGTACCATGCCGTTAAGATTGTGGATGATGCCGCGAAACATCCGGCCGATGGCCGCGTCCTGACTCTGGGCAAGATAGGCGTCCTCCCACTGTTCTGCCTGCATCGCTCACCTCCCGGCAGCGCCCGCTGCCCTGCTCGTCTTTCCCATTCCGGGAAGATTCCGGTCCGCCCCGGCTCCTTATAACTTACCCACAATTCCCAAAACATTCCAGGTGATTGTCCGGAAAACGCCGCGCCTTCGTCATGCGACCGGGGTGTGGACTGAGTGGGCGGCATGAGGTATCATGAGATGGTCAATCTTTCTCCATAACCAATGCGCAAAACGGCAAAGACGACCATGCTCCTCGATGTCCCCTTCCTGCCGGACCCGGCCTATGTGCGATTTCTCAACGCGCGGCGGCATACCCTTTATTCGGTGCACTTCAGCCTTTTTCTCCCGGAAATCCCCGACGGCCGCCACCGCCCACGGGAAGGTGCCGGCTTCCCAGAACTGGCCGCAGCCCTTAAGGAACTCAAAGGCCCGAAAAAATATGCCCTTCTGAACAGCCGCTTCCATCATCCCCGCCTCTATGGAGACAGGGAAATGTTGCGCACCCTTCTGATGAGCCTGGAAAGGCTCCTTGCAGACGGCAATCTCGACGGCATCACCATCGTGGATTTCTATCTGCTCCAGGCCCTTTCCGACCTTGCGCCGGAGGTGGCGGCCCAACTTGAAGCGGTGCCGGGCGTCAACTGCATGCTCGACGCCCTTGACCGGATTGTCTCCTGCTGCGATGCCATCGACCGCAGCCACTTCAAGCTGCCGACCAAGCTTAACCTGGACCGTTCCCTCAACCGACGGCCCGATGCACTCAAGGAGATGGCCAGCCAGTGCCGCCGACATTATCCAGGCATCAGGCTCACCCTGCTGGCCAACGAGGGCTGCCTTTGCCACTGCCCTTTCAAGTTCAGCCACGACGCCCAGATCGCCTTTGCCAACCTTGGCCTTGCCGCCAACGAAACCTTTGCCGCCAATCGCGACCTGGGCTGCATCCGGGTGCTTTCGGAAAGCCCGGAGCAACTCTTCAAATCCCCCTTTATCCGACCGGAGGACCAGAGTCAGTACGAGGGTGTGGTTGATGTGCTCAAGCTCTGCGGCCGCACCCTGGGGCCGGCCTTTCTCATGCGGGCCGTGGAAGCCTATGCCAATGGCTGTTATGACGGCAACCTTCTCGACCTCCTCGACACCCTGGAATGGCTGGCGCCCAAACTCTTTATCGACAACGCCGGGCTGCCGGCTGATTTCTTCCGGCGGCTCACAAACTGTGACAGGCAATGCGCGCGCTGCGATTACTGCAAGCAACTCCTCAGCAGGCACAGCAGAAAACTGCCCCCGTCCCTGCCCGACTTCCGACAAAGGTGAGAACAAGTGGAACTCATCCAACTCCTGATCAAGCCGATCATCTTCCTGATAATTCTCACGCTCGTCTATTATTGCTGCATACGGCCCATGAGAAAGATCCTGAGCCCGCCGCTGCCACGCAAATCGCAACCGGCAGCCAAAGCCGCCGACGAAGAAGACCCGCTCCTTACCCCGAAAAGGATGAGTGATCGGGAACGGATCAACCGCCTGGCGCAGAGCGACCCGGAACGGGCCAAGGAGCTGATCAGAAAGTGGCTCAAGGAAAATGGCCGCTAGGATAAATCCGACCACGGCGGAAAGACGTCATTGCCGCCAACGGCACGACCTGTTCCGGAAGCTCCCTCCCAACCCTGCTCAGTTCCGCTTATCCCCAGAAAATCATATCGGATTTACGGAAAACCGGACTGCCCAAAGCGATCCTGCTTTGCCATTTCCTGACATATTATATACAATTCCGGCTAGTTGCCGCCCCGCCCCACGGACGGCACAAAAATTGCCTAATTTCAACCCATCAGAGAACAACCTCACGAGAGCAACACCCTGAAAAAAGTGCTGCTCTCGTGAGCCTCATTATTTTACCTTTTACTTTTTGCCGGAGGTGCACGAAAACGCCTGAAAAACCAAAACATAACAAAAAAAAGGAGCAGAGATGGGAAATTTCACTCAGCATATTCTGCATATAAGGTTTGCCCCCCCCCCAGCCTTTAAGTTGAAGATTCATTGCTTGATTTTATGTGGAGTAGCGGCACTTCTCGCGCTTCCCACCCCGTCACTGGCCACGCCAATACTTGGTTCGGCGCAGAGCTTCGCAATCCTGGGTCACGAAACCGTTACCAATGCCCATAGCGACCCGAATCCACCCACGCAAATCTACGGAAATTTAGGGGTGACCCCAGGAACCTCCGTCACCGGTTTTTATCCTGACGGGACCGTGAGTGGAGGAACGATACACGCCAACGACGGGGTCGCCCAACTTGCTCTGGCGGATGCGACGAGTGCGTACAATACCCTGGCAGCCTTACCGTTCGTTTACGACTATACCGGTGTTGTCCTCGGGTCGGCCGGCTACACCACGCTCACACCGGGTGTCTATCATTTTGACACCTCGGCTCAGTTGACAGGAGCACTCACTCTCGATTTCCAAGGGGACCCGGATGCGGACTTCATTTTCCAGATTGGGAGTACGCTCACGGCCGCAAGCAGTTCTTCCGTAAACGTCATTAACGGGAATTCACTGAGTGGGGTGTATTGGCAGGTCGGAAGTTCCGCAACTCTGGGTACCGACACTACTTTCGCAGGCAATATTCTCGCCCTTGCCAGCATCAGCCTCGATCCTCGCGCAGAGATTCTGTGCGGGAGAGCCTTCGCCCTCACCGGGGCAGTGACCTTGGTAGACAATCTCATTTCAAACGACAACACCGCCGAGGACTTCGGCAGCGGCCGCTCCGACTTCGGCAGCTATGGCTTCAGTGGCGGCGGAAGCGCGGAGCCGGTTCCCGAGCCTGCCACCATGCTCCTTTTCGGCTCTGGACTGGCGGGCCTGGTCGGCACCAGAATGAAAAAAAAGACAAAATAATCCCGACCCGTAAAGGCAGAGCATCCTGAGCCTGCATTTTTCAATATCACTCTACGGCATAACCCAACAATCCCGCGAGAGCAGACACGTTATGCTCGGAAAGATTCTGCTCATCACCGTGATTCTGATGCGGTTGGGCGTAATACCCACCTGCCCACAGCCGGACCTGGGGGTACCGGGCCGAGCGGCGGACTAGGCCTGATCATGCTCCTGCAGCCCCTGATCATCATGCTGCTCTTGGGCAGGATATGGGGCGGATGCTGATCGGGCCATGAAAACGCCGCATCGAAACGCCAAAAAAAGATTAGGAGCACACCGCTGCGTGGGCAGGCAACAGTTCGGAACTTAACGGATTCTGAATCAAGGAGGGGATTACCATGGAAAAACTGAAAGTGGGAGGCATTTGTGTTGTAGTAGTTCTCATGCTTGGAGTCATGGTGCCCGCGTTTACTCCTGGGCGGGCCGCGGCTGCTGAACAAAGTCGCGAGCAGAATGCCGAGCGAAAAGCCGACCAGAAGGCCCTTCAAGAGGGATTGCAGGAATCCCTGGGGATGCCGGTTCTCAAAGGCGATGTCTGGCAAAAGATGATGCATGACTCCAAGGTGGCTTTTGTCTGGGGGTTTGGCCATGTTGTTTCAATTGAACAGCACCTGATGGAGAAATTTCCTGAGCTCAAGAGGGATGGTTTTGTTGCAAAAGTCGTTGAAGGAATGGCTGACATACCCATGGAGAAAGTCATTGCCCAAGTGGATGATTACTACGGTGCTCATCCCGACAAGATAGATACCCCTGTCACGAATGTGATCTGGGATTTAATAATCAAGCCAAATATAAAAACAGGCATCGCTGGCCGCCCACTCCGGAAGTAATACGAAAATCATGATAACCGAACAAGGAGAGATGAGATGAAACGCATCGCTTTCGCTTTTATTGTTCTTGTCATTGTCCCGACCATCGGCTGTTCCGGGATGACCACCACCGAGCAAAAAACTCTGAGTGGGGCGGGAATTGGCGCTGGCGGTGGAGCTGTACTCGGTGCCGTCACCGGGGGAAGTCCCGTGGTCGGAGCCGTAGTCGGTGGCGGCATAGGCGCGGTGACCGGCTACATTCTTGGAGAAAGTGAACACCAGTAACCCATGATTTCATGGCAAAATCAAAACTTCACACACCAGGAGGAAGATTATGAAACTGATCAATCTGTTCGCGGAATTTTTCCTCGTCGTGCTGCTGGTCGCCCTGCTGGGATGCGCCTCGACGGCAAAACAGGAGGGAACCGGAGAGTATATCGACGACGCCGTCATCACCACCAAGGTGAAGGCGGAAATTTTCAATGACGCCTCCCTGAAATCAAGCGAGATCAACGTCGAAACATTCAAGGGAGTGGTTCAGCTGAGCGGCTTCGTCAGTTCGCAGGCAGCCATTGACAGAGCGGTCACACTGGCGCGCGGAGTCAAGGGGGTGACCGCGGTCAAGAACGACATGCGCGTCAAGTAGAAGCGGGAACGTTCAGCTCTTTATTCAGTGGAGACAGGCCATGCGGAAAATTCGCCGACGGTCAAGGGATCTGAGAATTCATTGAAATTGCCCATGGCGGAAGAGGGTCCCATGCCTATTATCTGTTGCGTTAACCATGCTCATGGCCATATGGTGGCGAGGGCCAATGGTCCTATCGCCTGGGAGGAAGTCAAAACCCACTTGCTTGTCGAACGCCTTCACGGTGGTTTGAGCTACCCCGAGTTGATCGACGCACGCGCCGCGACCCCGAACTGGTCCTCGGCCGAAGCCCGCGAGATCGTCAAACTGCTTACCACCTTCGGTCGCGAATCCAAGCTCGGCCCCACGGCGGTGGTGATCTCCGGCGACCTGGCCTTTGGCATGCTGCGCATGCTTGAGATCATGCTCGAAGACGTGTGCATCGTCAGGCCGTTTCACGATTACGACGCAGCAGAGCAATGGTTCAAAAACCCGAAAGAGACTGTCACCTGACAGACCAACAAAAGGAGGCTCATATGTTGTGGACGATTGCCGTGATAATGATAATTCTGTGGGCGCTGGGGCTGGTCAGTAATTACACGATGGGAGGATTCATACATATCCTGCTGGTCCTTGCCATCATTGTGGTGCTGCTCAACCTCATTCAGGGGCGACGTCGCCTGTAGCCTGCGGGAAGGGTATCTGTTCAACCCGGCTGATAAAGGAGCGAAATGAAACCATACACGTTGGTGGCCGTCATTCTCATCGCAACGGGGATCATAGCCTTTGCCTATCAAGGGATCACCTACACGACAAAAGAGAAGGTCGTCGATATCGGCCCTCTCCAGATGACTGCCGAGAGGACGAGAACCCTGCCTCTGCCTCCGGTCGTGGGAGCCGTCACGCTTGTGGGCGGCATTCTTTTGTTGGTCCTGGGAAGAAAAAAAGGGTGATCAAAACCGGGAGGTCTCATGAACGAATACAAACGTATCCTTGTGGTCAGCAGAATGATCCAGTCATCCCGAAAAGTCATTCAATACGGGGTTTCTCTCGCCCGGAAATATAAAGCCGATCTCTATGTCATTCATTCCATTTACAATCCCTTCGGCCTCAGAGGCTGGAGCATGGGAACCCTCTCCCTTGAAAAAGAGTATGAAAAAATTCTCGCGGATGCCAGACGGAAGCTGTCCGAGCTTGTCGAAGCCGAGAAAACCAGGGGCATGTCCATAAAGGAAATGGTTCGGGCGGGAGAGCCCACCGAAGAAATCCTGAAAACCATTGAGGAAGAAAAAATCGATCTCCTGGTTCTGCTTGCCCATCAGGAAGGGCGTCTGGAAGACCTCTTTTTCGAACGCAGCAACGATGAGCTGGTCAGAAAAATGCCTTGCTCCATCATGCTGGTGAAACAGGAAGCCGGGGAGTCCGGCCAGGAGGAGAATGACGAGGAGTGATTGCCTGAACCGTGCTTTGGGCTTGAGGAGAGCCGTCATGAATATTTTGCTTGTTTATCCCGAATATCCGGACACATTCTGGAGCTTCAAGCATGCGCTCAAGTTCATTGCCAAAAAAGCCGCTTTCCCGCCCCTCGGCTTGTTGACCGTAGCAGCCATGCTTCCGAGCGACTGGCGGAAAAAACTGGTGGACCTCAATATTGAGCCGTTGACGGATGCGCAACTGGCCTGGGCGGATCTGGTCTTTCTCAGCGCCATGCTCGTCCAGAAAGAAAGCGTGCGCCAGATCTGCCAGCGGTGCAAGGCCCACGGCAAAACGATCGTTGCCGGCGGACCGGTTTTCACAACCCAACATGAACAATTCGAGGATGTGGACCATTTTGTCCTGAACGAGGCGGAAACAACCCTGCCTCTTTTCCTCGATGATCTGGCGGCCGGTCGGCCTAAACCGCTTTATGCATCCGATGAACGGCCCGATATCACCAAAACGCCGGTTCCTCTCTGGTCGCTGATTGACAGCCGAAATTATGCGACCATGGCAATCCAGTACTCGCGGGGGTGCCCGTTCAACTGCGAGTTCTGCGACATCATCATTATGAACGGCAGGATCCCGCGAGTAAAATCGCCGGCACAGATGGAAAGGGAATTTCAGGCCCTGTTTGATGCCGGCTGGCGAAAATCGGTCTTCATCGTCGATGACAATTTTATCGGCAACACCCGGGAAGTAAAGCAGCTCCTCCCCTCCTTGATCGAATGGCAGCGAAAACATCGGTTTCCCTTCACCCTCCTCACCGAAGTCAGCGTCAACCTGGCGCGGGACAAGGAATTGATGCAATTGATGAGCGCTGCCAATTTCTTCAAGGTCTTTCTCGGTCTTGAGACGCCAAACCATGACAGCCTGCTGGAATGCGACAAAAAACAAAATGCCTCCGCCAGTCTGGTCGAGGTCGTGGATACGATTCACCGGCACGGCATGCAGGTCATGGGCGGCTTCATTGTCGGTTTTGACCATGACCCGGAGGACATCTTCGACATACAGGTTCGTTTTATCCAGCAGATCGGGGTGGTCACGGCCATGGTGGGCATATTGACCGCTCTGCCGCAGACGCGCCTCTGGCACCGGCTGATGGCCGAAGGGAGGCTGCTCAGTGATGCCACGGGGGAAAACACGGATGGGCAGCTGAATTTCAAACCCAAAATGGCAAAGGAGAAACTCATTGCCGGGTATCAACAGCTCCTCACCACACTGTATTCACCTAAACACTACTACCAGAGGATAAACACCTTTCTCCGCAGCTACACGCCCACCGCCAGAACCAGGGTAAGCAAGGAAGACCTGCTCGCCTTCTTGAGAGCCGCCTGGTGGCTCGGCATAGTTTCCCAAACCCGGTTTCGCTATTGGCGATTGATTGCGAAAACCTTTTTCCTGAAACGCAGAGCCCTGCCCATTGCAGTGGAACTCGCCATCCACGGTTTTCACTTTGAAAAAGTGCGGGAACGGGTTTGCCGGCCCTGGAGCGTCACCCCGGCTCACGGGCGGGCATATCCTCCGACCGACGGCGGCGGGCAAAACGAACCGAAGAATTTGCCGAAAACATTGTAATATGAATCCGGACCGATACCTTCCCCGCTCTTTACCGGCACCGTTGAAAGGCTTGACGGATCTGGCCCTGGACCTGCGCTGGAACTGGAATCACAGCGCCGATAAACTCTGGCAGGCGGTCGACCGGGAACTCTGGGAAGCCTCCGGCGATCCCTGGCTGATTCTGGAGAGTATTTCCCGAAAACGGCTGGAATCGCTTGCCGTTGATGCCGATTTCCTTACTGAATTACAGTTTCAGCTCGCGCATCGAAAATCCTACCTGAGCAAATCGACCTGGTTTGCAAGGGAATATGGAAACGACAAGCTGGGGAAAGTGGCCTATTTCAGCCTGGAATTCGGCTTGACCGAGGCGCTGCCGATTTATTCCGGTGGCTTGGGCGTTCTCGCCGGCGATTTCTTAAAGACAGCCAGTGACCTTGGCATCCCCCTGCTGGGCATAGGGCTCATGTATCAACAGGGTTATTTCCGCCAGACCTTCGACACCAACGGTGACCAACTGGCGTTTTTCCCATACAACAATCCCACCATGCTGCCGGTGCTCCCTTTGCGCGATGCCGAGGGAGAATGGCTGCGGGTCAACGTGGAATTGCCGGGCCGCACCCTGCGGTTACGCAGTTGGCAGGCGCAGGTCGGCCGCATCCCGCTGTATTTGCTTGACAGCAACGACCTGCTCAATTCTCCGGCCGACCGAGGCATTACCGGAGAACTCTATGGAGGCGGAATGGAGATGCGCCTGCAGCAGGAGATGGTGCTCGGCATCGGGGGCTGGCGCCTGCTGGAAGCATTACATATCGAGCATCCCGTCTGCCACCTCAACGAAGGGCATGCCGCCTTTGCCGTCTTGGAACGTGCCCGCGCCGCCATGGACCGTGACGGACAATCCTTCCACACGGCCCTGCGCTGTTCCCGGGCCGGCAATGTCTTTACCACCCACACGCCGGTGGAAGCGGGATTTGATCGGTTTCCGCCAAAACTCATGGCGCAGTATTTCTCTCATTATGCCGACCGCCTGGGTATTTCCCTGGCTGCCCTGCTCGCTCTTGGCCGCGCCGAGGTCGGCAATGCGCTTGAATCCTTCAACATGGCCTATCTGGCGCTTAACGGCTGCGGCGGAGTGAACGGAGTCAGCCGTCTGCACGGAAAGGTGAGCCGGAGGATCTTTCGGCCCCTGTTTCCCCGCTGGCCGGAAGGTGAAATTCCCATCGGCCATGTCACCAATGGCGTGCATGTGCCATCCTGGGATTCGGCGGCCGCCGATGCCCTGTGGACGAAATTATGCGGAAAGGATCGCTGGATGGGCAGCCTTGCGGATACCGAACACGCCTGTCAAAAAGTCGCCGACGAGAAATTATGGGAAATGCGAAGTCAGGCGCGGCTCCCGCTCATCAAGGCAATACGCCGACGCCTGGCCCGCCAGCGAGCTGCCTGCGGCAACCATGCGGGTGTTGGGCAGTGCGAGCAGATACTCGACCCCAATGCCTTGACCATTTGCTTCGCCCGCCGTTTTGCCAGCTACAAACGCCCCGCCCTGTTGCTTGCCGATCCGGAAAGGCTCGTGCGCCTGCTGACCGATGTCCATCGGCCAGTGCAACTTATCATTGCCGGCAAGGCGCATCCCCAGGACGAAGAAGGGAGGCATCTCATCCGCCGGTGGAATGATTTTCTAAGCCGGCCTGAAGTGCAGGGCCATGTCGTTTTTATTGAAGACTACAATATGGCGGTGGCTGCCGAACTGGTTCAAGGCGCGGACCTTTGGTTGAACACGCCGCGCCGTTCCTGGGAGGCAAGCGGCACCAGCGGCATGAAGATCCTGGTCAACGGCGGTTTGAACCTTTCCGAGCTGGACGGCTGGTGGCCTGAAGCCTATCGCCCGGAGGTGGGATGGGCGATTGGGTCTGATGATGAGCATGAAGACCGTTCCTCCGTGGACAGCGCGGAAGCGGAAGCGCTGTATACCATACTGGAACAGGATGTCATCCCGGCTTTCTACAACCGTGATGAACGCGGCATCCCAACGGCCTGGGTAGCTCGGATGCGGGAAAGCATGGCCCGGCTGACGAGCAGATTCTCAGGCAACCGCATGGCCCGGGAATATCTTGATGACTACTACCTGCCGGCCAGCGCCAACTTTGGGCGGCGGACCACAAACAATTCCAGCCTGGCGGTTGGCCTGGAAAGGTGGCACAATGCCCTGGCAAAACATTGGCCGCAGGTGCGTTTTGGCCAGAAAAAGACCCACGAGTCGGCAGGGGATATCTTCTTGCGCGTCGAGGTTTACCTCCCCGGCCTGGGACCGGAAACGGTCCAGGTCGAACTGTATGCCGAGCCCCGCGAAAAGGGCAAGGAGCCGGAACGTATCAGCATGACCCGTGGCGACAAACTCACGGGCGCTGAAGACGGCTACCTGTATCAGGCGGCCTTGCCTGCCGGCAGGCCGGCGGCTGATTATACGCCGCGGGTAATCCCCTGCCACCCGGAAGCCTTGATCCCCCTGGAGGCCAACTTTATTCTCTGGTATTCATAAAGATCGCAATCGACAATGATCATCGCCGGATTCCGGAAACAGCAGGTCCCGTTCCCCCACACGGCCAAACACGGCCATCCGCACAAAAAAAATCAGGCCCGCACTGGGAAATATCATCTGCCGGGTCAACGGGTCACGAGGCCGCTTCTCCATCGCGGGCAGAACTACCTTTTCAAATCAAGCACAAAGGAGAACAGGAAATAGGGCAGGCTAACGCTTCTTGGGCCGCAGCATCTGGGGGCTGGTATCGGACCCGTGCGGGGCGTGGCAGGTAAGGCACTTGCTTTCGACCTGGGCCTGGGTATGCTGGGTGCCGGTGCCCCTGGCGTGGCAGGTGAGGCAGATGTCCTTGCTTTTCAGGGTGAACTTGCCGCCCTTATTCGCGCTGCAGGCCGGGCCGGCCGGCAGATGACACATCTCGCAGCCGTTGGCGCCGGCCATTTCCGCGGCCACCGGACCGTGCAGGTAGCGCACCCCGGCAAGCCGCTCATGGCAGGCGCCGTTCAGGCACCCCTTGGCCGAGGCCTCCGGAGCAGGGACGAAAAGAGAACAGGCCAGCAGGAAAATGCAAACGGCAACAGAGAAAAAGCGAACACGCATCAGAAACACTTCTGGTTATTTTTTGCAGGGAAAATCTTAACCACCGGTTAGGTGCTAACCTAGCCCATGGCCCCCCGGAAAGGCAACGAAAAAATGGCAGCGGCCAAATCAGTTGTAGCTGCTAACAGCCGCAAGCTGATCCGCCGCCTTCGGGAGCCGGAGGCGAGCAGTCAAAGGGGCCGAAATGGGTACTCCGGTCGCCTGATATGCGGAAGTGCCTGCCGAACCGGGTCTCCTCCAGCATGGCCGCGGTATTGCCGCAGACCAGCATGGGCTTGCCGGTGATGAGGCGATGGTGGGCGTCCAGATCCCAGGCGTGCGGGTGACCGGGGACGGTGCCGAGGTAGACGGCGCTCTGGCCGTAATCCTCGCAGATGTCCTCCAAGCAGGCGAGCTTGAAGGCACGGACCGTCATGGAATAAAAATCGACCATGCCGACCTTGTCCTCGACGGCGGGATTGTCGAGGGCCACTTTTCTTTTGACCATGAGCCGATAATCCGGGCAGCCGAGTTCCCTGAGCAGCCTGCGAAAATCTTCGATATACAGGGCGCCGGCCAGGCATTCGCCGTGAAGAACCGGATCGTTTTCAAAATGCGCCGGCACCCGCCGTCCGGCGAAGATGTCGGCGAAATGAAGCTCGCCGCCGGGCTTCAATACCCGGAAAATTTCCGCAAACACGGCCCGCTTGTCCGGAGAAAGGTTGATCACGCAATTTGAGACCACCACATCCACGGAATTGTCGGCAATTCCCAAGGCGGCAAGATCCTCCATATACCCTTGCCGGAACTCCACGTTGGCCTTTGCATAACCGAAGGCCTGCATCTGGCCGGCCACATGGCTGCGGGCCACGGCAAGCTGCTCCTCGGTCATGTCCACACCGATCACCCGACCACCCTCCCCCACCAGGCGGGAAAGCAGAAAGGCATCCCTTCCTGCCCCGCAGCCAAGATCGAGCACCGTGCAGCCTTCCAGGCAATCGGGGATGGGCGAGCCGCAGCCGTAAGAGCGGTTCAGAATCTCCGGAGAGATGGTGCGGAGAATGTTCTTCATCCCGGCGGAAAGCGGCTCGCCGTCGCAGCAACAGGCCTTGGTTTTCAGATCCTTAGAGCTTTTCAGGATCCTGCCGTAATACTCCTTCAACTGTTCCTGGCTCTCGGGCGTGGATTGCATGGTTGATACTCCTTTATGCTTCTTCCCGTGCCGGGCTTAACGACAGCCGCAGCCGGCTTGATTCTTCTTATGCATCAGCGGTTGAATGAGAATGGTAAAAAAAAGCGCGGCCAGGGAGCCGCCAGCAAGGGGCCCCAGCACATAAACGGTGAAAAAGCCGTAACCGCTATCTGGCATGGCCGCCCGGCCCCAACCGGCCAAATAGGCGAAAAGGCGGGGGGAAAGATCCCGGGCCGGGTTGAGCCCTGCCTGGGTCAACGGCGCCACGATGCAGATGATCACGGTCACGGTGAGGCCGATGAAGAGGGGGGCGATGGCATCGTCCGGACGGCCGACGTTGCAACCCTCGGTCAGAGAAAAGATGCAAAAAACCAGAATGAACGTACCAGTTGCCTCGGCGCCAAAGGCATTCCACGCGCTGACCATGGCCGCGTCCCCAGCCCCCGGATTGGGGTAGAACTCGCCGAAGAGCATGGCGGTCTTCACCGATTCCGGGGCACCGCGCACGATGCCGTGGAGCTGTTCATAGGCCGCGATGGAAGGGCCGAACAGGAGATAGAGCAGGCCGGCGGCCAGAAAGGCGCCGCCGAACTGGCCGAGCAGATAGGTCGGGAGCTTGGCCGGGGTCATCCGGCGGCCGAGGACCATGGCGAGGCTCACCGCCGGATTGAGATGCGCGCAGGAAAGATGGCGGGTGGCATAAATCGCCAGGGTAACGCCGATGCCCCAGATGGCCGCCACCTGAAAAAGCCCGCCATGGGCGCCAAAGAGCACCGTGGCCGTCACCGAGCCGCAGCCGAAAAAAACCAGCAAAAAGCTGCCGATGGCCTCACCGGCAAACCCATGCAATCGACTCATGACACATTCCCCTTATGGATAAACTATTTCCCGTTCTTCAAACAAAAGCATACCCTGTTGCCCTTTGCCGGGCATGTAAAAACAGACCACTCAGGAATGGTGCGCTCCGGACGCATGAAGCGCCGCCCCCATCCCGGGATAGGCGTTGATCTCAAAATCCGCTCTGCTCATGAGTGTCTCTCCTGGGTCATTATCTGGAGGCTGCGGGAGTGGTCACCGTCTTTTCCACCACCAGCCCGGCCTCCTTCCAATCGGCGAAAATGGCCTGGCTGATCTTTTCGTAGCCAAGTTTCTGCAATTTGCGGTAGGCGTTGTAGCTGCGGCCGCCGGAGTTGCAGTAGACGATTATTCTTTTCTCCTTGTCGAGAACACCGGATTGGGTGGCAAACGAGGCCACCGGGATATTGACGGCGCCCGGTATGTGCCCTTCCCTGAATTCTTCCGGATCCCGGACATCCACCACAGTGATGTTGCCGCCGCCTGCGATCAGGGCGTCCAACTCCGCCGACGGGATCTTCGTCGTCTCGATGCGCTTTTCGTAATCCGGGCCGGCGTAGATCGGCAGCCCCTTCTCTTCCCAGACCGGCATCCCCTCGGCATAGACCATGACCTTCGCGTAGCCAAGCGCCAGGGCCTTGACCGCCGCCTTCTTGCTTTTGCCGCACTTGACGCCGTTGCAGTAGAAGACCAGCGTTGCCGATTTGTCGGCCGGCAGCAGGCCGGCGTACTCGACGAATTTTTTCTCCGGAATGTTGATCGCGCCCTTGATGTGCACTTCCTGATATTCCTCCGGATTCCTGGCATCGATCACCGTGACCGTCGTGTTTGCGTCCAGCATTTTCTTCAGGCCTTGGGTGTCGATGACGGCATGGCCGTCCCTGTCCGGAGGGGAGGCGACCGCTGAGCCGGCGAAAACCGGCGGCGCGAGGATATTCACGACAAAGAACAGCAGCAGAACGAATTGTTTTCTCATGTTTTTTCCTTTTTGTTCCAGGTTGCAGGTTGCGGTTTCCGCCGCTGCCCGCCGAGCCGGGAATACCCGACTTGGCGGGCGCAACGGCCGGCCCGGCATTCATGCGTGGTTCAAATCAGCGCTGAGGAATAACCGCCGCGTGGCCGGTTCAGTTGTCGGCTTGCAGTTTGTCGGGATGCGGCCACTTCTCCACTCCGCCCTTGAGGATGAAGAGCTTTTCCTCCGGCACGCCCTGACTTTTCAGGTAGGAATAGCAGCGCTTGGCGCCGCCGCCGCCCCGGGGGCAGACCACCACCACCGCATCACCGCTCTTCTTGCAGGCATCCACCGCCGCGTCGAGTCGCTTGCGCTCGGCCTCGGTTTCCACCGGATAGGCGTTGGTTTCGATGGAGCCGGGGAAATGGTGGGCGGCGAACTCCTTCTCGATCTGGATGTCAACAATGACCATGGGCTTTTTCGCCTCAAGCCATTGCTTGAACTGCTCCGGCTCCAGGTAGTTGAAACGCTCAAAAATTGCCGCCACATTGAGAAGACAGAAAAGGGGAAGAACGAGTGCGAACAGTTTTTTCATTGGAACTCTCCTTGGGTGCTTGATGGTATCAACCGCAGCTGCCGGAGGCGCAGGAACCGCCGCAACCGCCGCCAGCCAGCTTCTTTTCCGAAGTGACGGAAAAGCCGCCCCCGCCGCCGCATCCGCAGCCAGAGGTCTGCTTGACGAAATCCACCGTGATCCTGCCGGTGCTTTCAAAAATCCGGTCGGAAACCAGGAAGGTGATGCCGCCTTCCTCGAACACCTTGTCCGTTTCCTTTTTCTCGTCCAGGGCAAGACCCAACCCCACGCCCGCGCAGCTGTTCTGCATGGTGACCCGGATGGCCGAGTCGAGATTGTTCTTGGCCAGATAATCCTTGAGATTGACGACCGCTGATTCCGTTACGGTAAACATGGTTTTCCTCCTTTTTCTTCGTCTTGGGCGTCCGCGCCCGCTTATTCATTGCCGGGAAGAGTCAACCGGACTCTCCCTGTTACGGATTGCGAGAAACCGGCGTCAGGCGCACCGCGCAGGCCTTGTACTCCGGGGTGCCGGCTATTTCGTCCACGCCGGGGCTGGTGAGCAGATTGACCAGGGAATCGGCATGGTGGAAAGCCATGAACACCGATCCTGGACGGCTGCGCCCCGTGACACGCGCCATGACCTCGATGGCGCCCCGGCGGGAAACCACCCTGACCCGGCGGCCATCCTCTACTCCCAACCTCGCCGCGTCATCCGGATGCACCTCCACCGCCTCTTGGGGCTCCAGGGAGAGCAGCCCCCGGCAGCGCCTGGTCATGGTGCCGTTGTTGTAATGGGCGAGCCGGCGGCCGGTGATCAGGATGAACGGATATTCGCCGTCGGGCTGCTCCAGGGTTTCCACGTTGCCCAGCACAGAAAAACGGCCCTTGCCCCGGGTGAAACTCTCCTGGTGCAGGATGGGGGTGCCGGGGTGGTTCCGGTCCGGGCAGGGCCAGATCAACCCTTCGCCTTCCAGCCGCTCGTAACGGATGCCGCCCAAAATCGGGGTGCAACGGGCGACCTCCTCCATGATCCTGGCCGGGCTGTCGTAGCGCATGGGGTAGCCCATGGCGGTGGAAAGGCGGCAGACGATCTCCCAGTCGGGCAGGGCCTCGCCCGGCGACGCCACCGCCTTCCTGATCCGGCGCACCCGGCGCTCGGCATTGGTGAAGGTGCCGTCCTTTTCATAGAAACAGGCGGCCGGCAGCACCACATGGGCCATCTCCGCCGTTTTGGTGAGGAAGATATCCTGCACCACCACCATCTCCATCCTGGCGTAGGCGGCGCGGATGTTGTGGAGATCGGCCTGGGTGTGGAGGGGGTCGTAGCCGATGCAATACATCCCCTTGAAACGGCCCGCCCTGGCCGCTTCGTACATCTCCGGTTCGGTGAGCCCTTGATTGGCCGGCAGCTCCGCGCCCCAGGCCTGGCCCAACCGCTCCCTGGCCGCAACATCCGCCACATCCTGATACCCCGGCAAAACGTAAGGCAAGGCGCCCATGTCGCAGGAGCCCTGAACATTGTTCTGGCCCCGTAGCGGGCTGATGCCGGCATTGGGCCGGCCGACATTGCCGCTGGCAAGAGCGAGGTTGGCAAGGCCCATCACCCCCTGGGTGCCGTTGCGGTGCTCGGTGACCCCGAGGCCGTAGAGGATCATCCCCTTTTGCGTCCCGCAGTAAAGACGGGCCGCTTGGCGCACCAAATCCGGGCCGACCCCGGTCTGTTCCACCATGGCTTCCGGCGCATAGGCCGCCACATGCTGGCGAACCACCTCCAGGTTTTCAGTCCGGTTGGCGATGAATTCCCTATTTTCCAGACCCTCGTCCAGGATGGCATGGAGCAGGGAATTCAGGAGCGGAACATTGGTGCCCGGCACCAGCCGCAACCAGATGTCGGCCTTGGCCGCCATTTCGGTGCGCCTGGGGTCGATGACGATGAGCTTGGCGCCGTTTTCCACAGCCCGTCGCACCTTCATCCCCACCACCGGGTGGGCCTCGCTGGTGTTGGAGCCGCAGATCAACAGCACCTCGGCCCCCTCGATATCGCTCAAAGAGTTGGTGGCGGCGCCGCTCCCCAGGGCGATGCGCAGGCCGCTCACAGAGGGGGCATGGCAGACCCGGGCGCAGTTGTCCACCGAGTTGCTTTTGAAGACCAGACGACAGAATTTCTGGGCCAGGTAGTTGACCTCGTTTTCGCAGCGGGAGGAGGAGAGCACCCCCAGGGCCTCGGGGCCGTATGTTTCGCGGATCAGGGCGAAACGGCGGCCGGCGAAATCGAGGGCCTCCTGCCAGGTGGCCCTGCGAAAAGGCTCGTCAATCCGTTCCCGGATCAACGGGTGAGTGAGCCGCTCCGGGTGGCGGTAAAAATCGAAGCCGAAGCGGCCCTTGACGCAGAGATCGCCATGGTTGGGCGGGCTCTCCGGCCCGGCCTTGACCTCCAGCAACACCCCCTGCTTCGTCGTGATCGCCACCTCGCAGCCGGTGCCGCAATAGGTGCAGACGCTGGCCGTCTCGGTGGCCTCGCCGGGCAGGAGGGGCAGGCCCGATTGCTTTTTGCTGAGAGCGCCGGTGGGGCAGGCATCGACGCAGGCGCCACAGGAGACGCAGTTGTCGTTGATAGTGAGGCGAAGGTTGACAAGCCGCCCCTCTTCCTCCGCATAAAAAACCGCGCAGGACCCGAACTCGCAGGCCCTTTCGCAGCGATGGCAGGCCACGCAGCGGTTGGGGTCGATGGCGATGAAACGGTGCGCATCGTCCGGCGCGGCCAGACGGCGCCCCGGCGCCAGCGTGGCCGGCACCTTGTATTCGGCGCAGAGTGGCCGCAATTCGCATTTGGCCAGACCCAAGCAACCACAAGCCAGACAGCGTTTGGCCTCCCGCACCGCCATCTCCTCGGTGAAGCCCAGCTCCACCTCGGCAAAGTCGGTGATCCGCCGCTCCGGCGGCCGGGCCGGCATCTGCTCGCTCAACAAAAGCGGGAAGCCCTGGAAGTTGACCATGTCCACCTCCTCGAACTTCTTGCCCCGGCTGAAATTGAAGCGACTGTCAAGAGGCTGCGGGAAGTCCCCGGCCAGTTCGCGGTGGATGGCCTCGGCGGCCCTCCGGCCCGCGTCCACCGCCTGGATCAGCGAGCGCGGCCCGCTGACCACCTCGCCGCCAGCGTAGATGCCGGGCAGATTGGTCTTTAAGGATGTGGGCTCGGCCTTGATGGTCAGGCGGGGCGTCAGCTCAAGGCTGGCCTCCAGCTCGCCAAAGGCGCGAAAGCCGTCATCCCCTTCCTGGCCCAAGGCATTGATGACCAAGACGCCGTTCCAGACAAGACCAGAACCCTCAACAGGTACCGGCCGACGCACCCCAGCCGCGTCGGCTTCGGAAAGCACGGTCCGGGCCAGCTCAACCGTCAGCTCCTCGTCCTCCCGGCGCAGGGCCAATGGGGTGGCCATGAGGAAGAAGCGCACCCCCTCCTTCTCCGCCTCGGCCACATCCCGCTGGTGGGCCGCCATCTCCAACCGGGAACGGTCATGGACCACGGTGACCTCGGCCCCACCTAGGCGCAGGGCCAAACGGGCCGCCTCCACCGCCACTCTGCTGCCGCCAACGATGAGAACCTTGCCGGAGAGGGGGGGCTGGTTGCCGGTGGCCACCTGGGCCAGGAAGACAAGGCCGTCCATGGCCGCCTCGCCGCCCGGAATCTTGAGACTCTTCTGGCGGCCCATGCCGGCGGCGATAAAGATCGTCTTAAATCCCTGTTCCTTGAGATCGGCCAGACTGAAATCCCGGCCCCAACGTTTCCCGGCCCGGACATGGACCCCCATGGCCACGATGTTTTCCACTTCCCGCCGCACCGCCTTTGTCGGCAGCTTGAAGGAGGGAATGGCGAAGCGGGCCATGCCGCCCAACTCGCTGGCGGCCTCGAAGATGGTGACGCTGTGGCCGAAGCGGCGCAGGACACAGGCGGCCGACAGACCGGCCGGGCCGCCGCCGATGATCGCGACATTATGGCCGGTCGGTACGCCTGGCCGCTCCGGCGGCAGCCCGTGCCGCTCGGCGTATTCCACCACGAAGCGTTTGAGGTGGTTGATGGCGATGGGTTCGTCGAGCAGGGCCCGGCGGCAGCGGGTCTCGCAAAATCCTGGGCAGACCCGGCAGACCAGGCCGGCCAAGGAGTTCTTCTCCCGAATCAGGCCTAAGGCCGCCGCATACTCGCCCCTGGCCACCAGGTGGACATAGCCCTGAACATTGATTCCGCCGGGGCAGGTAAGGTTGCAGGGCGCCTTGCAATCGCCGTAGTGGACCGAGGCCAGTTGTTGCAACCGTTCGGCCCGGTGTTTTTTGAGGGCCGGAGTCACGGTCTCGATCACCATCCCCGCCTGGGCCTGGGTCCGGCAGGACCGGCGCTGTTTGCCGTCCACCTCCACCAGACAAAGAAGGCAGGGGCGCTTGGCGTCCTCGCGGCCCGGCGGCAGGTGGCAAAGGCTGGGAATCTCGATTCCAGCCAGTCCCGCCGCCTCCATGATGGTGGCGGTGGCCGGAGCGCTCACCGGCCGGCCGTCAACGGTGAGAGAAATGGTGGTGCACTCCATCAGTTTCCTGCCCCGAACGACTCTTCCAGTGCCTTGGCGCATTTGTCCGCCACCAGACCGGCAATGGTTTTGCGGGAGAAATCGCCGCCCTGCCTCATCTCGCGGCTGGCGTTGATGAGGCCGGTCCTGATCTTGCGCCCTCTGGCCGCCTCGGCCGCTTCGGCCAGGCGGAGGCGCAGGACCTCGGTTTCCAGTCCTTCCGCCGCACCCAGGGGACCAAGGGCCGCCACTTGTTTGGTGAAAGCGGTGATGATCTTCACGAAGTTCGGCCCCTCGGCGGCCGAGGCCCAGTCGATGAGGAAACGCTCCCTCCTTACCCCCAGCCGCGCCAGCATCTCGTGGACCAGGGCGGCGGAAACCAGGCCGTGGTAGTTGCCGTCGATGTAATGGCACTCGCCGGGATGGCAGCCGCCGACGAAGATGCCGTCGGCGCCATTGGCCAAACCTTCCAACGGGAAGGAGGGATCGAGGCGGCCGGTGCACATCATGCGAATGACCCTGAGATTCGGGGGATACTGGTAGCGGCCCACCCCGGCCGAATCGGCGGCGGTGTAGCAGCACCAGTTGCAGAGAAAGCCTAAAATTCTGGGGTTGTGTTCCATGGTCATTGCTTATTGTTCCCTGTTGTCCTGCTGCCGGTAGGTGATGGCGTAATGAAAGTTCCTGGAATCGAGCCAATCGAGGTGCTTACCGTCAAGCTCGGCATAGGGATAGCCAAAGTTGTTTAACGGTTCTCCTGCCTGGGCGGGGGAAAGACGCACGTCACGACCCCGGCTCAACTCGACCCGGTAAGCGTCCCAGCCCCCCCAGTAATAATTACGCAGCGTCACGATTTCCGGATGCTCCAGGGGCAACCCCTTGGTCAGCATGGCCTTGCGCACGTCAGCGGGATCCACCGGCACCCAGCCGTAGCCGGGAAGATAAAATTCCGCCCAGCAGTGCTGCCAACCGGTGACATCGACCACCGGCTCCTTGCCCATCCGGATACCGAAAATCTCCCGGGCCGGCACCCCGGCAGCGCGGCAGAGAGCGACGAAAACCGAGTGGATGTCCGTACATTTGCCGCCCGGCTTTTGCAGCAGGGAGCAGACATCACCCTTGCCGCAGCCGCGGGTGTCCGGATCGCGGTACATATTCTCGCAGGTCCAGTCATAGATCGCCCGCGCCTTTGCCAGCACAGTCTTTTTTCCCCGGGTTATTTCACGGGCCAAGGTACCGACCGGTCCGTCGAGGGGGGCCAGCGAGGTGGGGGCCAGCCACTCGCGGTAATCGTCTGCACTCCAAGGGGATTCCTTTTTCGGAAAATCGCGGCGACCAACCTCCTGCCGCACGGCCGTATAGGAGAATTCCATCTTACGACTGCTGCTCCCCTTGTTCCAGCGGACATAGAGAATCGGAGTCTGGTGTTGCCGGTCGGCATATACCGCGGATTCGGCAAAGTCTCCTGTTACCCGGATATCGCTGATTTCCTGCTCCGGCGAAGAAACAGGGTAAGGAATCCAGAGCCTTGCCTCCTGGCCGGCGGGATGAGCGGAGAGATCGACCTCCATCACCATGCGGCCGGCAACCTCTGCTCCTTGGGCGGCTGTCGCCGAAAACAGGGCGCAGACAAGGGTCCAAAGTATAAATTTTGTCTTCATGCGGTTTCCTCCATGCGATTGTATTGCCAACAGATTCATTCAACTGAAAAAAATCCGGCTTTCATGCCGCGCCAAAGGCCTTGATCTGCGCCATGATGCCCTCGAAGGTGAAACGGCCCATGTCGATGGCCATGGTGGGGCACCTGGCCGCGCAGACCCCGCAACCCTTGCAGGAGGCGGTCAGCGTCCTGGCCTTGCGGCCTTTGTCGGCCTTGTATATTTCGATGGCCTTGTAGGGGCAGAAGGTCTCGCAGGCCCCGCAGCCGATGCACTTGTCCGGATCAACTTTGGAGACGATGGGTGCCGGGGTGATGGAGCCACGGGCCAGGGGCTGGCAGGCCCGGCCGGCCGCGGCCTGGGCCTGGGCGATGCTCTCGGCCATGGACCGCGGCGAATGGGCCAGACCGCAGACATAGGTGCCATCCACCGGCAGGTCCACCGGCTGAAGCTTGACGTGCGCCTCCAGGAAGAATTTTTCGGCGGTCACCGGCACCTTGAGCATCCGCGCGAGGATGGCAGGGTCTTCCGGCACGATGCCCACCGAGAGCACCAGGAGATCGGCGGCCACCTCCACATCTTCCCCCAGCAGCGGATCGTAATAACGGACCAGAACCGCGCCGCCCTTGGCCAAATTGACCTCCGGCCTGTTCTCCTCGTGGTAGCGGCTGAAGATCACCCCGGCCTCCCGGGCCGCCCGATAATCATCCTCCAGAAAGCCGTAGGCCCGCATGTCGCGGTAGAGCACGGTGACGCCAAGCTCAGGTCGCAGTTTTTTGAGGCGCAGGCTGTTCTTCAAAGCCTGGCCGCAGCAGACCCGGCTGCAATAGGAAAGATCCTCGCCACGTGAGCCCACGCACTGGATCATCACCACCTGTTTCGCGGTTTTGGGCAGCGGCTGGCCGGCGGCGAGTTTCTTCTCCAGTTCCAGCTGGCTGAGAATCCTGGGGGATTCGCCCCGGTGATACTGGGTCGGCTCGTAGGGCCGGCCGCCGGTGGCGAGCACGAGAACGCCGTGGTTGACCACGATGCTCTCCTTGCCCGTGGCCACGGTGGTGGTGAAGTTGCCCACGTAGCCGGACACCGCCGCGACTTCAGCACTGGTATGCACCGATATTTTCGGATGTTTTTTGACCCGGCCGATCAGCCCGGTCATGGCCTGGCGCGGATCATGACCAAAACGGTCGGCGGTGAGCAGCATGGCCCAGCCGCCCAGCTCTTTTTCCCGCTCCACCAGCGTCACCGCGAAACCCTGCCCGGCAATGGCCATGGCCGCAGTCATGCCCGCGAGCCCGCCGCCCACCACCAGGGCCGCCGGGGTCACCGGCAACTGCTGTTCGGCCAGGGCGGTAAGATGGACTGCCTTGGCTACGGCCATGCGCACCGCGTCCTTGGCCTTTTCGGTGGCCGCCTCGGGCTCATGCATGTGCACCCAGGAGCACTGATCGCGGATGTTGGCCATCTCGAAGAGGGAGCGGTTCAGCCCCGCCTCCCGCAGGGTGGCTTGGAAGAGGGGCTCGTGGGTGCGGGGAGTGCAGGCTGCCACCACCAGCCGGTTGAGCCGGTGCTGGTGGATGGTCTCCACCAGCAGACGCTGGGTATCCTGGGAACAGGAGTAGAGATTGTCGGTGGCATAGACCACGTGGGGCAAGGTTCTCGCGTACTCCGTCACCGAAGGCACCTTGACCACCCCGCCGATGTTGATCCCGCAGTGGCAGACAAAAACGCCGACGCGCGGCTCCTCGTCGCCGATGTCCTGTTCCGGTGGGAAGCTTGCCTTGGTGGCTTCGCTGCCCCGGGCTACGGCAAGCAGGCCGGCGCAGAGAGCCGCGGCCCCGCCGGCCTGGGTGACCGAATCCGGGATATCCTTGGGCCCCTGGAAAGCGCCGATCACGTATACACCCGGCCGACTGGTGGCCAGGGGCGCATAGGTGTCGGTTTGGGCAAAGAGGTATTCGTTGAGGTCGATGCCGGCGGCCCTGGCCAGCCCTTCCGCGTCATCCGGCGCTTCCAGCCCCTGAGAGAGCACCACCAGGTCGAACTTCTCGCTGTGATGCCCGCCGTCCTCCGTGGCCCAGGTGAGCAACAGGCCTCCGTCGAAGACATCCTCGACCTTGGGCGGCCGGGCATGGATCACCCGGAAATCGCCTTCCCTGATCGCCCGCTCCCGGGCCGCGTCGAATCCCTTGCCGTGGGTGCGGACATCCATGAAAAAGAGGGTGATCTCGCACTCCGGATCATGCTCGCGGGCGAGCGAGGCCTGCTTGATGGCGTACATGCAGCAGACCGCGGAACAGTAGTTGTTGCCGCAGTTCTCGTCCCGGGAGCCGATGCACTGCAGAAAGGCGATCTTCTTGGGGTGCTTTCGGTCGGAGAGGCGGAGGATCTCGCCGCCGGTGGGGCCGGAGGCGCACATCAAGCGCTCGTGCTCAAAGGCGGTGACCACGTCGCTGAAACGGCCGTAACCGTAGCGGGACAAGACCTCGTTGCTCACCCGGCCGAAGCCCGGGGCGAGGATCACCGCGCCCACCGGCAGCTTCAGGGTTTTTTCGGTGTCGTCGAAGCGGATGGCCTTGGCCTGGCAGGCAACCGCGCACAGGCCGCAGGTCTCATAATTGAGCCTGAGGCAGGCCTTGGCGTCGATGTAATAGGAGGTGGGCACGGCCTGGGAGTAGTCGATGTGGGCCGCGTGGCTCTTTTCGAGGTTCTCGTTGAAGTCGTTGCCGATTTGCTTCAGGCAGTAGAGGGTGCACTGGCCGCAGCCGGTGCAGGCCTCCTCGTCGATGTAGCGGGGTTTTTTTCGGATCGTGGCGGTGAAGCTGCCCGGTTCTCCCCTCAGTTCGACCAGTTCGGCCAGGGTCAGGATCTCGATGTTGGGGTCGCGGCCCGCTTCCACCAGCTTGGGGGCCAGGATGCAGAGGGAACAGTCGTTGGTGGGAAAGGTCTTGTCGAGCCTGGCCATGACCCCGCCGATGGCCCCGGATTTTTCGACCAGCCAGACCTTGTAGCCGAGTTCACTGAGATCGAGGGCGGCCTGCACCCCGGCCACCCCGCCGCCGACCACCAGAACCGAACCGACCGTCCGCTGGGCGGACGGGCTGGAAACGGGAGCGTTCATACTTCCTCCTTCACTGTACGTTGCCGGAAAAATTCCGGAAATGCCGCGGCTCTGCTGCATAGCGGCGGACAACGTCAGCGGAGAGGCGAGCTAACCGTATTGACGCACCGGAACGCCCATCGGGCAGGGAGAGCCGCAATATCGCCCGACCCGCACCGGGCCGGCCGGCTTTCGCCGGATGCTTGCTCATATCTGTGGCAATCTGCGCTGCAAAACGGTTCTCCCTGAATGTGAATCTTTAAAAAAAGAGTCGTTCGTGAACGGCAAGGGTAGTGGCATAACCTGCTAAAGTCAAATCGAATATTCCGAAAACAGACAGGTTATTTTATTGTATTTTTCTATTCAAATGATCGAGACGAACGATCACCTCTTCGACTTTCCCGCTTACGGACGAGCACCCAAAGGCTGAAGACGAAGAGCAGGATGCTCATGCCGACAAAGGCCTTGGTGTGTTGCGCCACCAGGGGTTTGTCAAAGGAGGACATATAGAGGTTTTCATCGACCTGTACGGTGATGGCGGCGGCATGGACGCCGTGCCCGGACTCGTCCGTCAGCGTTATCCGCCACGTACCCGGCCGGTCGGGCAGAAAGGAGACGATGCCGTTCCGGTCCGTCCTTCCCTTCTGGTGCGGCATGGTATCCCCCGGCCCGACGACCTCGTAAGCGCTATAGCTGGCCGGATCGTCCGGTCCGTAGAAGACCCTGGCGCTGATTCCCCGGTTCTCCACCCGGTAATGGATGGCATGGGCGTGGGTATCTGTGGCAATGGCGAGGGGCAGCAAGAGAAATATTAAGGCAAGGGTGCGGCGCATTGTTGTTCTCCGGGATGCGAGGGGTCGCGGCGGCAGGTGGGACGCCGCGACCCCTGCTCGATCCTATCTGACGCTAAAGGTCAGGGTTGCCACATAGGACTCCGCATCGCATTCCTCGGGCTGGGAAAAAGGCAACTCATGCTGAATCCTGAGAAGCCAGATGCCGGGCGCGCCGAGGGTGATTCCCCCCCGGCCGTTTTGGTCGGTAGTGATGGAAGGGGCCTGGCTTTCTTTCTTGTCGGCATGGCCATGATAGACTGCCGCCATCTCGCCGCTGAAGGGTTGGCCCTTGAAGAGAACGCGGACAGGCAGGGTATCTCCGACCTTGAGCCGGGCCGGATTGACCAGGGGAATGATCTCCAGGGGATGGCCGACCGCCTGGTCAACCGCCTCCTGCCGCGCCCCCACATTGACGATCCCCTTCATGCTCATGGTTGACCAGGAGCATTTGACCACGTTGTCCAGTCCTTTTTTGGATTGCCTCTTGCCGCCGTCGACGGTCTTGGTATAAAAGCTCGATTTCCGCCGACCGGCGACCAGATATGCCCCGTCCGCCAGCGCTTGCCGACTGATAAACTCCGTGGCCGACTCCGGGGCCACCGGGATTTTGGCGCCGGTTGCGGAAAGGATGAAGATCTCCTCCAGGTCGTCGGCGGCGAGAAAGTTTTCAGAGGGGAAGGTATGGCCCCAACCGATATGGAACGGCTGGGCACCCTGGGCGGCAGGCGCGTAGTTTTCCATCTCGATCCAAGGATAATGGGCGCAAGCCTCTTGAGCCCCAAGGAGGGTAAGGGTAAGAACGCTGACAGTCAGCCAGCAGGGCAATCTCTTGGTCCATGCATTCATTTTTTTCTCCATCAACAGGTAAAGTTAAAAGGTAAGATCAAGCTTCAACATAAAGGTCCGGCCGGTCCGGAAGTTGCCTTCATCACCCTTGTCCGAATCGAAAACATTGTCCGCCTCCAGGGAGAGCTTGGCAGTGTCGCGCAAGAGCTTGTAAACCTTGGCGTCCACCACGGTATGACCGCCGATTTCGGCGGTATTGTCGGTATTGGTATACTGGCGTGAAACCTGGGAAACAGTGGCGCTCATCCCTATTCCGTAGTCCTTCAGCCCGTAGGCCGGGGTCAGGCCCATCTGGTGCTCCGGAGTATGGGTGAGGTTCTTGCCGTTTTCCCTGTTTTCCGAATCGGTATAGGTATAGGCGAGCGCCAGGGAAAGGCTGTCCGCCAGCCAGAATCTGGCAAGAAGTTCTATGCCCTGGGTGGTGGCCTTCTCGACGTTCCGATAAATCTGAAGCGGCAGGCCGTTATGGAGAGTGCCGGTATCTTCGCGGGCCACCATCTCCCTGATATCGTTGCGGAAATACCCGACGCTGCCCATGGCGCTGCCCTCTTTGAGCCAATGCTCCACCGCCGTCGAATAACCGATGGCCGTTTCCGGCTTGAGGTCCGGATTGGATTGCACATAATAGGAGCCATGCGCGTAGGGAGCATCGTAGTAAAGCTGGCGGATGGTGGGAGATTTGAATGCCCGGCCCGCCGAGACCCGCAGGCTGGTTGCCGCAGAGAGCCGGTACATGGCGCTGAGCTTGGGGTTGACCTCATCCCCGAAGACGCTGTGATCGTCGTAGCGAACGCCTGGCACCAGGGTCAACGCCCCGCCGGGCAGGATCATTTCATCCTGAAGATAGAGGCTCGCGATCTCAATGCCCCGATCGACGCCGATGGTGCTGCCGTCCGCGTTGTCGATGCTAAAATCGATGGCCTGATTCTGGAATTCCGCGCCAGTGGTCAGGGTGTGGATCTCATCTGCACTCCAGGTGTATTGCCCCTCCACCTGGCGGTAGCCGATATCCCCTGTCTTGTGGCCATAGGTGTTGTCGAGATAGCCGTGGTCGAAGTCCCAGTTGTAGGTGTAGCCCTTGAGCGAGAAAAAGTGGGCCACGCCCGCCTGCCAGTCCGCACCGCCAGCGAGCCGGTAGCTCTTTTCCTTGCGGTCGTCCTCCTTTTCATAATCGCTCGCCTCTGCCTTGGCGAAAAGACGCAGGCGCTCGCTGGGGTCGACATCCACCTTGGCCAGCACCGAATGGCGGTCGGAGTCGATCCGGCGCTGGCCGTTGTCCTCCCCGCTTTCCTGACTGTACTGCAGGAGATAGCCGACCTTTTCCAGGGGCCGGTCCCCGAAATAGGCATAGGCTTGGGACTGATTGCGGTTTTCAGCGAAAGCCTCCTCGATCACGTCGTTTTTGAGCCGCTCCTTGACATCGTACCAGCCATGGGCAACGCCGGCGCCGGCCACCTGCTTCTTTGGGGTTCTCCTGGTGATGATGTTGATCACCCCGGCCATGGCGTCGCTGCCATAAAGGGCTGAACCGGGGCCTTTCACCACCTCGATCCTCTCGATCATCTCCACCGGAATCTGGTTGAGGCCGATGCCGTATTCCCCCATGCCGCCGCTCTGCCCTGACCCCATCACCCTCTGGCCGTCCACCAGAACCAGGGCGTAGCCATCGTTGATGCTGAGTCCCCGCATCCTGGCATTCCAGGTATAGGTTCCGAAGGTGTCGTCATGGGCGGATACGGAAACGCCGGGGATGCTTTTGAGGACATCCATGGTGTTCTGGGCATTGGTTTTGCCGATTTCTTCCCGGTCGACCACCAGGGTTTCCACCGGCGTATCCCGCAGAGCGTGGGGGGTCTTGGTGCCGGTGACCACGATCTGGTCCAGCATGTACGCGGTCGTCCCTGGCTGATCCTCATCGGCTCGCGCCTGCCCGCCGGGCAGCGCCATGGCCAAGGCCCCAATCAGCGCGGCGCAACAACCCGGGTATCTCTTTGTTCCTGCTTCTTTTTTCATCTCCCCTCTCCTCATCTTTCTTTTCCGGTGCGGAAAAATTCACGACAAATTAAAAACAATGTTCAGTTCGACCACGACAGCCCCAGCGAGCAGACCGGCCGGCGGCGGCGGAAAGGGGGCAGCGTCCTGCACGGCCCTGATGGCGGCCCTGTCGAGGATCTCTTGGCCGGAGCTTGCGCTGACCCTGATCTCCTGTGCTCCACCAGTGCCGGCAAGAAGAAAGCGGATACCCACCCGACCTTCAAGCTGCCTTCGTCTGGCCAGGGGAGGGTATTTTTTGCAACTGGCGATCCTCTCCCGAACAAGTTGCAGATACTGGGCAAGAGGATGAAGACCGCCCATGCTATTCAGATTCCCAGGCCCGAAGCCATCCTTTCCAACTCCTCCAGCTTCTCCCGCTCCCGGGCGGAAATCTTCCAGGGCCCCACCGTCCGCCGCCCCGGTCTCTGTTTCCGTGCCCCCGGCAACTTCAGCCTCTGCTCCCTCTCCCTCATTTTCGGCCTCGATTTTGTCTGACATTGCTGCCTGCGGCTGAGGTTCCGATGCAAGACTCTGCCGATCCGCCGGCCGGGGCGGTTTTTTTGGGGCTTCCTTGGAAACGGACTTCCTCGCGATGGGGGCGCTGACCGACTTTTTCTCTTCCGCCCTTGCTTCTCCGACCGGAGACGCAGGCGCGTCCATGGCCAAAGGGCCAACCAACGAAGAGGAAGAGGACGGCAGCTCAAGCAAGCTGATCTCAATGACCTTGCTCTGCTGCGGCCTGGGAAATGCGGCAAAAACCGAGAACACCGCCCCGTGCAGCGCCAGGGAAACCCCCAAGAAAAACAGCCGCCGGTATCGATAGCGCACCGAGACCATTTTTGAGCTCTTATCAGTCGCGACGGAGAAGCAAGATGGGCCGGCAGTAGATACCGGCACATCGAGGGCACGGGAATTCCCCTCTTCGTTGCTCAAATCGAACATGGCTTCTCCTTTCCTGGCTGCCGGCTGCCTGCCGCGCCACCTGCCCCAACCGCAGTGACACAAATTTTCAAACGGTAGCACCGTAACGGAAACAAATTCCGGTTTCAAGAAAAATGTGAAAAAAATAAATTTCGTGCTACTAGGAAGCTCTCGCAATACCCTGTTTTTCCGAAACTTTTATTTCACCATCCGACCAAAACCTCATATCATTGGGGAGGCCCATCCTTTTTTCCGCTTGCTCTTTGCCAAGCCATTTATTAATTTGCCCACCTGTTTCAGATGCTCTTAACCGAGCTTAATAGGGAACCCGGTGTAAATCCGGGACGGGCCCGCCGCTGTGACCGGGGACGAATTTTGCAGGTATGCCACTGACCGCGACGAGGTTGGGAAGGCGCAAAAGGAGGACGAACCGGGAGTCAGAAGACCTGTCTGAAAAACAATAAGAGCCTGCCCCCGCGGACAAGGGGCGGAATGCTCACCTTATTCGCGGGAACACCAGGGAATCCCCGGATCAATTTTCATTGGTCCGGGGATTTTTTTTGCCCGGACTCACAAACAATGTGCCGCTTGGCTCATGCGGCGCAGAGAAGAGGAGAACGGGATATGGTCACAAGCGAAAGAAGTTTCTGTAAACACACCCTGCTGTCTGTCAGGGACTGGAATGTTTTCCAGTTTGCCATGCGGCGCTGTCTCCCAGGAGGCCGGGCATGAAAAAAGGAATCTGCTCCCTTATCCTGCTGAGCCTTTGCCTCAGCACATCTGGTTTTGCCCAAGAAACCGCAATTCTGGACGAGGTGGTGGTCACCGCCACCCGCAGCGAGGAAAAGGTCGCGACCATCCCGGCCAAGGTGGAGGTGATCGACGGCCAGGACCTTGAACTCACCACCGGCGACACCTTGAGCGAAAAGCTCAAAAAAAACAGCTCGGTGGGCGTTGTCGAATATCCCGGAGCTCTCGCGGGCATCGGCATCCGCGGTTTCCGGCCCGAAGCCCTCGGCATCACCAGGCACTCGCTGATCCTCATCAACGGCAGGCCGGCGGGAGCGACCAATCTCGCGGCCATCCCCATGGACAATGTGGAAAGGATCGAAGTCCTCAAAGGCCCAGCCTCCTCGCTTTACGGTGGCGAGGCCATGGGCGGGGTGGTCAACATCATCACCAGAAAGAGCACCGGACCGCTTACCGGCATGGCCGAAATCGGCTTTGGCTCGTTTCAGGCCAACAGCCAGCAGACAGCCATGGGCGGGGCATCGAGCAATGGCTTTGACTTTGACCTCTCGGCCAGGCGCTTTGCGCAGGTCGGCGACTATGAGATGGGAAACGGCGAGACCAGGGCGCATACCGGCTATGAAACCCGGAACAGCGCCCTCCGTCTCGGAAAAGCCCTTGCTAAGACCTGGCGGCTTGACGCAAGCGGCGACCTCTACCAGGGCCTGGACATCGAAACCCCCGGCGATCTCGCGGACGGGGATAAGAAGTCGGGCCATAAGGATATCGACCGGTACGGCCTTGACCTGCGGCTGGGCGGAAATCTGGGTGCCGACAACCGGATCGACCTCACCGCCTTCAAAACCAACGAAACAACGGAAAACCACAAGCATTACACGGGCTGGAGTGTGCCGGTCCAGGTCGCGCCCCACCGCGACCATGAAGCGGATACCGATTGGCTCGGGTTCCAGCTCAAGGATGAATATGCCTGGAAACGGCATCGCTTCATCGCCGGCATTGATTATCAGGATATCAACTCGAAAAAACGCGGCTACAACCAGGACGGCACCAGAAAAGCCCCTTCTTCCCCGGACGAGGGCCGGGAAAACTGGGGCGGCTATCTGGAAACCGTCTGGAAACTCCTCGATGAGCGGCTCACCGCAACCCTGGGAGGCCGCCACGATACCTTTACCGTCGAAACAAAAACAACCCCATACAAAACCGATTTCACCCCCAACTCGGAAGACTTTTCCACCTTCAGTCCCCGTGCCGGACTGAACTATCTCTTCAAACAGGGCGTACGCTTCCACACCACCATCGGCAAGGCCTTTGTGCCACCCACCGCCGCCCAGTTGGCAGGCTATTCGGAAGAGGCGGTGGGTGGTGTCACCATGGTGATCCAGGGCAATCCAGATCTTGACCCGGAATCCTCCACGACCTTTGATTTCGGCGCCGGCTACGACCGGAGCGATTGGGGGCTTTCTTGCGATCTCACCTGTTTCCATACCGATGTGCGGGACAAGATCATCAGCGTGACAAGCACCACCACCACGACCTACGAAAACAGCCTCAGCGCGGAAATGGCGGGGCTTGAAACCGAGCTTTCCCTTGACATCGGCGCCCCTCTCCATTGGCACCGCTCCCTTGTCTTCTTCGTCAATTCCACTCACATGCTCACCGCGGAAGAGGAAGAGAGTCCGGCCATCATGCGGGATATCCACAACGTGGCCAAGCACACCGTGAATTACGGCCTGCAGTATGCCGGCGGGGCTTTCGACGCCAGACTGCAGTGCCGCCGGCAGGGGAGAATGAAGGATACGGACTGGAACACGGCCGGGTACCCGGAGGTGGAGTATCCCTCCTTCACGGTGGCGGATCTGGTGATCGGTTTCTCGTTTCCGAGCAACCACCGGCTCACCGTAAAGGCGGATAATCTCTTCAACGAGGAGTATTACGAAAAGAAGGGCTTTCCAAAACCGGGCCGCGCGTTCTTCGCCAGCTACAGGTATGAATTCTAGCATGGAAACCCATTCGACCATGGGGCAGGCAGGGATTTTTACCCTGCTCTGCCTATTCATCCTGCTCTCCCCTTCCCCGGGAAAATGCGAAGGATCTTTGCCGCAGGCCAAGCGCATCGTCTCCTTAGGGCCGCTCAACACCGAGAATGTATATCTCCTCGGGGCAGGCGACCGTCTTGTCGGCGACACCAGCTACTGCGTCCGGCCGGAGGCGGCGAGGCACAAGGAAAAAATCGGCTCGGTGATGCAGGTTTCCATCGAGAAGATCATCAGCCTCAAGCCGGACCTGATCCTGGCCACCGCCCTGACCAGGCCGGAGCAGCTCAAGCAATTGCAAAACCTGGGACTGCGGGTTGTCCGCTTCAGGCAGCCAGCCTCGTTTAAGGAAATCTGCGGCCAGTTCAGCGAGCTTGGTCAGTTGTTGGGGGCAACGGCAGAAGCCCGGCGCATCATTGATCAGGCCAGGGGCGAGGTGGAGGCGGTTCAGAGAAAAGTGGCGCACCTTCCCAGGAAAAAGGTCTTCCTCCAGGTCGGGACCAGGCCGCTCTTTGCTTCGCTGGAAAGTTCCTTCACCCACGATTTCATCGCCCTGGCCGGAGGCCTCAACATCGCCGCCGACCAGCGCTCCGGAGTGCTGAACCCTGAAAAGGTGATCGCCGCAGACCCCGATCTGATCGTAATCGCCATAATGGGCTCGGAAACGGGCATCGCAGGCGAGGAGAAAGAAAAGTGGCAGCGGATGCCGGTCCTGAAGGCGGCGCGGGCCGGAAGGGTGCATGTCCTCGACCCGGCTTCGGTCTGCAGCCCTTCGCCCATGACTTTTGCCAGAACCCTCGGGATCATCGCCGCCCTGATCCATCCGGAGATCGATCAGCGGGAAAATCGCTGAAGCAGGGTATGGCAGCGAACAGGGACCACCGAGGCGTTTCCGGTGTATTCGCCCAAAAACAGCCGGAACGGGACGGGCGCCTGCGGCACGCGACCGAAAGAGACCGGATATTCGCAAGCAGACCTGTGCGGCCCTGCTTTTTTGCGCGCCCACCGCCTTCACCTTCCCCCTTGACAAGACCCCTGATAATGGCAATATATGAACATATACTCATATATCATCCGGAGGTATCATGCAAAACCCGCTCGATCAGTGCCAATGCCGGATCATCCATACGGAAAGGGTGCGGCGCGCAAAGGATGCTCTCCTGCCCGGCGGAGAGATAGAACGGCTTGCCCAGTTTTTCAAGGCCTTTGCCGACCCGACCCGTCTGAGAATCCTCTGGGCCTTGCTCAAGGAAGAGATGTGCGTCTGCGATCTGGCGGCCTTTCTCGAAGTGAGCGAATCCGCGGTGAGTCATCAGCTGCGGCTGCTCAGACAGATGGCCCTGGTGGCCAATCGCCGGGAAGGCCCGGTTCTCTATTACCGGCTGGCCGACACGCACGTGGGCCAGCTTGTCCGGGTCGCGCTGGAACATATCAAGGAATAAGCCATGGAATTTCTCACTGCCATTCTCTCCGCCTCCTGGGATCTGCTCCTCGATGCCTCGACATACATCCTTTTCGGCATCGCCATCGGCGGGCTGCTCAAGGTTTTTCTTTCCCCGGCCTATGTTGCACGCCATCTCGGGGAGGGTCGCTTCAAATCGGTTTTCAAGGCCGCCCTTTTCGGCATCCCCCTGCCCTTGTGCTCCTGCGGGGTGCTGCCCGCGGCGGCCGCCTTGAAAAAACAGGGCGCCAACAACGGCGCCACCACCGCCTTCCTGGTCTCCACCCCGGAATCGGGGGTGGACTCCATCGCCATCACCTACGCCCTCCTCGACCCGATCATGACCGTGGCCCGGCCGGTTGCCGCCTTTATCTCGGCAATGGTTGCCGGCATCAGCGAGAACATCATGAACCCTCCCAGGCCGCGGCTGATGACGCCGGATCTCAGTTGCGCGGTTGACGGTTGCTGCAATGGCGCAAACTGTTCTCCGGAAGAACACGCTGCCCATCACGGCCTTGCCGAAAAAATCCGGGCGGGCATGGGGTATGCCTTTGGCGAACTCTGGGGAGATCTGGCCGGCTGGTTCTTTGCCGGCCTCTTCCTGGCGGGCCTCATCACCGTGCTGGTGCCGGACCACCTCATCACCAGCTATCTGACCGGAGGGATTTCCGCCATGCTGCTCATGCTGGCCTTCGGGATTCCCCTCTATATCTGTGCCACCGCCTCCACCCCCATTGCCGCCGCCCTGATCCTGAAGGGAGTGAGTCCCGGCGCGGCTCTGGTCTTTCTCCTGGTGGGCCCGGCCACCAACATCGCCTCACTGACGATGCTGGTGGGTTTGCTTGGCAAACGATCCACCGCCCTCTATCTGTTCTGTATCGCCGTGGTCTCGGTCTTGTGCGGTCTGGCCGTTGACTGGCTCTATCGCGCGGCGGGAATCTCTGCGCAGGCGACCCTCGGGCAAGCCGGCGAAATAATTCCCTACCCGCTCCAACTAGCCTCGGCCTTTCTCATCCTTGCCCTGTCGGCCGCTCCCCTGACCCGCTCAGTCCGGGCCGGCCTGCGCAGGAAAAACAGGGGCAAGAAACACGGGGAGTGTGGCTGCGGCAAATGATCCTGCCGCAAAAAGCCGCAATGGGGCCGGACAACGGGAAAGATCAGGGCGAACAAGAAGAAATCGTGGCTCAGGGGGACTTGGGGATGCTCTCCACCACCTTGCCCTCTTCGTCGAGGGAGAGGAAGGGATAGAGCTTTTTGACACATTCCGGGCAGATGCCGTGGCTGAACTGCGCTTCGGAATGGTCACGGATATAGGCCTCGATCTGGTTCCAGTAGCCCTTGTCATCACGGATCCGTTTGCAGGAGGCGCAGATGGGCAAAAAGCCGCTGAGGGTCTTGACATTGTCAAGGGCTTCCCGCAACTCGACGATCAGGCTCTCCCGTTCCTGCTGCGCCTTCTTTCTCGCCGTGACGTCGCGGACCATGCCCACCATCCGGACGAGCCTGCCTTCCCGATCCCGGAAGGCAAGGCCAATTTCCTGCAGCCAGCGCTCCGTCTGATCCGGCCAGAGGATACGGTGTTCCACCTCATAGGGGATATCATTCTCCATGGCGACCGCCACCAGCTCGACGATCAACGGACGGTCCTCCGGATGCACGCATTCCAGAAACGCCTCATAGGTGCCGGCAAACTCTCCCGGCTGCATGCCGAACATGGGCTCCACCTCATCGGACCAGATCAGCTCCCCAGTCGCCACGGTCAATTCCCAGCTCCCGACCTTGGCCACCCTCTGGGCGAGACGGTAAAGCTCCTGACTGCGATGCAGCGCCTTTTCCGCCTCAAGCCGCTCGACGATTTCCCGCTGCAACTGGACGTTCATCTGCTGAATGGCAAGCCGGCGCAGGCGGTCATTTTTCTCGATTTTTCTGAAAAAGAAAAAAGAAAGAATGGCAAAGACAATGGAAAAAACAACCAGAAACATCTGCACGGCCTTGAAACGTACCAACTCGTGCTGGACACGATTCTGGAGCAGGGTCTCCACCTTGTCCGCCTGTCGGATGAAATTGGCGAAAACATGGTCGTACTGCCGGTCGATTCCGCTCCCCGCCTGATTCTCACGATGGTTTGCGACCCGTTCCTTGGTGATTTCGACAAACCGTTGCAGCTGTCTGTGCGTTTCGGCAATCTCCTTCCGCAGCACCGGATCCTTCAAGGGAAGAAATAACCCCTCCTCGTTTTGCCCTCCGTTAAGCATGGCCTTTGCATACCAGTCAGCCTTGTCGTAGTGAGCGTACACGGTTTTCAGCTCCGCATCCCGGTCCCCGGAAAGGATTTCTTCGAGCCAGAGATGACCGAAGGTCGCCTCAAGCTTGATTTCCATCGCCGCGTCGATCAGAGGCGAATAGAGGTTGGTGATTCGGGTCGAAGTATAAAAGCCATGCCCGATGACCAGAACAATCAAAACCGTCACCAGCAGGACCACGGGATAGATGCGCCACGCGGCAGGGAGGGGAAACTTCTTTAAAAAGCGATTCACATCCACGCCAAGCCCCTCCACGCCTTCTGAACGTCAGGCGAAAAGCTGTTTACACATTTAAAGGTTAGGCCATATTGTCACAATAAAGGGAAGAATGGGAAAAAGAAAGCGCAAAATACCCAGGAAGTAAAAGGAGCAACCGGACCGGAGGGGCAACGAAAAAGATGCCGCCTGGTCTTCTAGCGGAAGACGGTGAGGGAATCGTCGAGCCGGGGAGCCCCGTGAATGGGCAGAACAATCGCGAAGGTCGTCCCCTTGCCGGGTCTGCTTTTCACCGCGATGCTGCCGCCATGCCTCTTGACGATCCCGTAGCTGATGGAAAGCCCCAGGCCGGTGCCCTCGACAGCCGGTTTGGTTGAATAGAAGGGTTCGAAGATGTAATCCATGTCCTTCGCCTTGATCCCCTTGCCGGAGTCCTGGATGCTGATCCGCACATTTTCGCCAACAACCTCGGTGGTGATGCGGATCGTGCCGCCAGTCCCAGGAATGGCTTCTTCGGCGTTGGCGATGACATTGAGAAGCACCTGCTTGATCTGATCCGCCACCGCCTGGATCCTTGGCAATTCAACGGCGAAATCCCGCTCCACCGTGATGTGCTTGTCCTTGAGCTTCTTGTTGCTGAAAAGAAGCAGATCCTCAATGATCCGGTGCAGGTCGACCGGGGCGAACTTGCCGGTGGTGGGCCGGTTGAAATCCTGCAAGCTGCTGATCAGATCCTTGATGCGGCCGCACTCGGTGATGGCCAGGTCCAACATTTCCGTATCGGTCTCGCCGAGCTGGATTTCCTTGCGCAGACTCTTTAGAAAATTGCGGATGCCGATGATGGGGTTGCCGAACTCATGGGCGATGGAAGCGGCGAGCTTGCCCACCGCGCTCAACTTTTCCGCATGCAGCAACTGCTCGTGCGTAAGCCGCAACTGGGTGGTGCGCTCTTCCACCCTGGCCTCCAGCTCATCGTTCATCTGCCGGATCTCCGCCTCCATCCGTTTGCGGTCCGTCACATCCTGCAGGGTTTCGATGGCGCCGATGATCTCACCGGCGCGATTCTTGATGGGCGCCGCCGTAAAAAACAGCCATTTGCTGGCCGCCCCGAAATCGAAAAAATCCTCTGCCTCATAGGCGCCGGTGAGCAGGGAGGAAGGCCGGTACTTGCCGGCGTAAAACCTGGCGATCTGCGGCTCCCTGGCTGCCTGCACCACCAGATCGGCCAGCGTGGGCCGCTGGTAAAGATAAAAAGCCTTCCATTGGTTCTGGGTGCCAACCATCTCATGGGTCGGATACCCGGTGAGGCGGGCGCATGCCTTATTCCAATGGGTGATGGTGTGATTTTCGTCAATGACAAAGGTGGCAATGGAGCTGCCCTGAAGAATCTGCGCCAACCGCTCCCTGCTTTCCAGGAGATCTTCCTCGGCCTGCTGCCGTTCAACGATCTCCTGGGCAAGAATGGCGTTGTATTCCTGATAGCTGCTGGTCCGGGAAACGATCTGCTTTTCAAGGGACGCATATTCCTCGCGCTGGCAGATCTCTTTCTGCTTCTCCCTGGTCACATCGCGGATAATCTCGGAAAAGCCGCACAAGCGCTCGTTCTGGTACACCGGGCTGAAGGATCGCTCAAAAAAACAGGCTCCGCTTCCGGAAGAACCGCGGCTGAAATCAACGGTAAATCGTTTACCCGACAAGGCGCGCTGGTACAGGTCATTGGCCCAGGAACGCTGACCATTGGGCAGAACATACTGATGCCGGGCTCCTGGCGCCACCGTCAGGTTGAAGACCTCTTTCATGAAGCGGACATAGGCGCTGTTCAGATACACAAAGCGCGCTTCATTATCAACCAGGGCTATGCCCTCTTCCCGGCTCTCCAGAAGAAGACCAAGGGATGGCTCGGTTTGGGGAAAGGAAGTTACCGGCATAATCGACGTATTTCAGGGAGTAATCTGCAAAAAAAGAATGTAGCCGGACCATACCAGCTCGGCAAGAAAAATAACAGGACTTAGCCTCTCCAGCGCGACAGAGGCAAAAATATCTCTTTTTTGCATGGGCCGCCAGGATACAACTTCCTATTTTTGGGAATTTCACCAGCTTCAACACTTGGGAATTTCACCAAATTCCGGAAAAAACCCCCTAAGATCGGCAAACGAATTTGTCCGTTCTTACGGAAAAACATCGCCAAGGCGCTGAATTATCGACACATTAAGACAACAACGACCAGAAACCGGAAAAACTTTCAACAGGGCCTGGAAATTGCAAGAAACAGAGACAAGCCCGCCGAGATATCCCCGACAGGTGCGAACTGACAACGGGAGGTGGCACATGCACGAGATAGACAGATTGGCATTGTTGGCGCAACTTGGAGAGGAATGCTGCGAACTCAACCACGGCCCCGGCACCAGGAGGGAGGATTTTCCCGCCTCCGACTATCTCGTGATGCCGTTGGGCTACCACGAAAATGAGGTCAGCGACGTCGCGGTCCGGGAATTGGTGATCCCGGTGTGTCACGAATGCGCCCAGGCACTGGTGGGCAATGAATGGACGTTGCTCTACTGCTTTGAGTGCGCCAGCAGCCAGTGGCTCTATCGCCCCATGGCCAGGATGCGCTATCGGCACCATGTGCTCTGGCTGAAAGGCTGCCCCGATTGCGGTGACAAGTTCGGCGGCCTCTATTTCAGCGACCTGGAAGCCATTGTCGGCGAGGCGGATCTCCTGGGCAGGCAACTGCGTATCCACGCAGCCTGACCTCGGCCGGGGAGCAGGCGGGGGCGAAGAGGCCGGGGCCACCCAGCGGGCAAAAAAAAACCCTTCCTTTTGAGGGGAAGGGTTAAAAAAAGAGGATCGGCGGCGACCTACTCTCCCACCAAGCTTCCCTGGCAGTACCATCGGCGCTGAGAGGCTTAACTTCCGTGTTCGGAATGGGAACGGGTGTTTCACTCTCGCTATTACCACCGAAAATCCATAAATTCGGGTGCCTTGCGGTTGGATCCGACCAACGGCTGCTGCCACCGGTCACCATGGCCACATGGCTGGTATATATAAAAAACCTGGATAATTGAATATTTTGTGTTGTCCCGTTTGCCGGATATATAAAAAATGATCAAGCGAATGATGGTCTCTCTTTATAAAAAGAGATGGTCAAGCCGCACGGCTTATTAGTACCAGTAAGCTCCATGTGTTGCCACACTTCCACACCTGGCCTATCAACGTTGTGGTCTGCAACGAGCCTTCAGGTGGGTTACCCCACGGGATATCTTATCTTGGAGTGGGCTTCCCGCTTAGATGCTTTCAGCGGTTATCCCTTCCGAACGTGGCTACCCTGCCGTGCCTCTGGCGAGACAACAGGAGCACCAGTGGTTCGTCCATTCCGGTCCTCTCGTACTAGGAACAGCTCTCCTCAAATATCCTACGCCCACATCAGATAAGGACCAAACTGTCTCACGACGTTTTAAACCCAGCTCGCGTACCGCTTTAATTGGCGAACAGCCAAACCCTTGGGACCTGCTCCAGCCCCAGGATGCGATGAGCCGACATCGAGGTGCCAAACCTCCCCGTCGATATGGACTCTTGGGGGAGATAAGCCTGTTATCCCCGGCGTACCTTTTATCCGTTGAGCGACGGCCCTTCCATACGGGACCGCCGGATCACTAAGACCTACTTTCGTACCTGCTCGAAATGTCTCTCTCGCAGTCAAGCTCCCTTATGCCTTTACACTCTACGGCTGGTTTCCAATCAGCCTGAGGGAACCTTCGCGCGCCTCCGTTACACTTTGGGAGGCGACCGCCCCAGTCAAACTACCCACCAGACATTGTCCCAAACCCGGATTACGGGTCGTGGTTAGAAGCCTAAAATAATCAGGGTGGTATTTCAACGTTGACTCCACAAGAACTGGCGTCCCTGCTTCACAGTCTCCCACCTATCCTACACAAATCATTTCAAACTCCAATGCCAAGCTATAGTAAAGGTGCACGGGGTCTTTCTGTCTTGATGCGGGTAACCGGCATCTTCACCGGTGTTACAGTTTCGCTGAGTCTCTAGTTGAGACAGTGGGGAAATCGTTACGCCATTCGTGCAGGTCGGAACTTACCCGACAAGGAATTTCGCTACCTTAGGACCGTTATAGTTACGGCCGCCGTTTACTGGGGCTTCGGTTCAGTGCTTCGCCGAAACTAACACTTCCCCTTAACCTTCCAGCACCGGGCAGGCGTCAGACCCTATACTGCGTCTTTCGACTTCGCAGAGTCCTGTGTTTTTAGTAAACAGTCGCTCCCCCCGTTTCTCTGCAACCCCCTTCCGCTCCATAAGTGAATTACTTCACGTAATGAGGGCATACCTTCTCCCGAAGTTACGGTATTATTTTGCCGAGTTCCTTAACTAGAGTTCTCTCAAGCGCCTTGGGATACTCTCCCTACCTACCTGTGTCGGTTTACGGTACGGTCACTCTATCAGCTCGCTACGAGGATTTTCCTGGCAGCATGGGATCAATCACTTTAGTGCGGTAAACCGCTTCGTCGTCGCGCCTCAGCGTTAACAAGGTTCCGGATTTGCCTGGATCCTCCGCCTACACGCTTAAACCGGGACAACCAACGCCCGGCTGACCTACCCTTCTGCGTCCCCCCTTCGCTCAAACGCTGATAAAATGGTACAGGAATATTAACCTGTTTCCCATCGACTACGCCTCTCGGCCTCGCCTTAGGGACCGACTAACCCTGAGCAGATTAACTTTACTACAGGAAACCTTAGGTTTTCGGCGTGCGGGTTTCTCACCCGCATTTTCGCTACTCGTGTCAGCATAAGCTCTTGTGATACCTCCAGCACTCCTCGCGGTGTACCTTCTCAGGCGAACACAATGTTCCTCTACCACCACGCTTGCGCGTGGTCCGTAGCTTCGGTAGCATGCTTAAGCCCCGTTAAATTTTAGGCGCAGACCCATTCGATCAGTGAGCTATTACGCTTTCTTTGAAGGATTGCTGCTTCTAAGCCAACCTCCTGATTGTCTGGACAGTTCCACATCCTTTACCACTTAGCATGCATTTAGGGACCTTAGCTGACGGTCTGGGCTCTTTCCCTTTTGACCACGGAACTTATCTCCCGCAGTCTGACTCCCGTACTTGAACTTGACGGCATTCGGAGTTTGATAAGGGTTGGTAATCCTGTGGGGACCCCTAGCCTTGTCAGTGCTCTACCTCCGTCAGTCATCATACGAGGCTATACCTAAATATATTTCGAGGAAAACCAGCTATCACCGAGTTTGATTAGCCTTTCACTCCTAGCCACAGCTCATCCGAACAGTTTTCAACCTATATCGGTTCGGGCCTCCACGAAGTGTTACCTTCGCTTCACCCTGGCCATGGCTAGATCACCCGGCTTCGGGTCTACCCCATGCAACTTGTCGCCCTATTAAGACTCGCTTTCGCTACGGCTACACCTTTCGGCTTAACCTCGCTGCATAGGATAAGTCGCTGACTCATTATGCAAAAGGCACGCGGTTGCACTGTATTGCTACATAGTGCTTCCACTGCTTGTAGACAGACGGTTTCAGGTTCTATTTCACTCGGGTCCCCCCGTTCTTTTCACCTTTCCCTCACGGTACTAGTTCACTATCGGTCACCGGGTAGTATTTAGCCTTGGAAGATGGTCCTCCCAGATTCCCACTAGGTTTCACGTGCCTCGTGGTACTCGGGGACACCCTAGGGTGCTTCAGGATTTCGCATACCGGACTATCACCGTCTGCGGTGGGCCTTTCCATGCCCTTCTGCTATCCATCCACAATCCCATGTCGGGGCCCCACAACCCCATGTCATAAATGGCATGGTTTGGGCTTCTCCGCGTTCGCTCGCCACTACTTACGGAATCTCTAAATTGATTTCTACTCCTGCAGGTACTTAGATGTTTCAGTTCCCTGCGTTCGCCTCGTTACACCTATGTATTCAGTGCACGATACCTGAACATTACTTCAGGTGGGTTTCCCCATTCGGAAATCTCCGGTTCAAAGCCTGTTAGCAGCTCCCCGAAGCTTATCGCAGCTTACCACGTCCTTCTTCGCCTCCCGGTACCCAGGCATCCTCCGTCTGCCCTTAGTAGCTTGACCAAAAAACGCTTGATCATTTCTTATCTCAGCTATTTGGGTACAACAAAAACAAAATATTCAATTATCAAAGATCTACTCGCAGAATCTCTCTGCCTGAGCTGAAAGCTCAAAACTAAAAGCCTATTCCCATAGACTTCTACTCTTCAACCTTCATCCCTTTCCATTACTGCTAATGGTGGAGGTGAACGGGATCGAACCGATGACCTCCTGCGTGCAAGGCAGGCGCTCTCCCAGCTGAGCTACACCCCCACTCGTTACCAGTCTGGTGGTGGGCCTAACTGGACTTGAACCAGTGACCTCACGCTTATCAGGCGTGCGCTCTAACCGGAACTGAGCTATAGGCCCGTTCGTTTTCTCTACGTCTGGTGTCACTGAACAAAACAGCGATCACTCAAAACTGAATAGTGATGTAAGACAGGGTTGACCAGGTATGCATTACCGTTACCGGTAACGTGCATCCTTTAAAAGGAGGTGATCCAGCCGCAGGTTCCCCTACGGCTACCTTGTTACGACTTCACCCCAATTACCGACCATTCCTTGGCAGCCTGCCCCCCGAAGGTTAGCTCAACCGCTTCTGGAACAACCGACTCTCGTGGTGTGACGGGCGGTGTGTACAAGGCCCGGGAACGTATTCACCGTGGCATGCTGATCCACGATTACTAGCGATTCCAACTTCACGGAGTCGAGTTGCAGACTCCGATCCGGACTGAGACAGGCTTTTCGGGATTCGCATCACATCGCTGTGTCGCTGCCCTTTGTACCTGCCATTGTAGTACGTGTGTAGCCCTAGACATAAAGGCCATGAGGACTTGACGTCATCCCCACCTTCCTCCGGTTTGACACCGGCAGTCCCTCTAGAGTGCCCAACTGAATGCTGGCAACTAAAGGCGAGGGTTGCGCTCGTTGCGGGACTTAACCCAACATCTCACGACACGAGCTGACGACAGCCATGCAGCACCTGTCACCGGGCTCTTTCTAATGAAAGCACTTCACTGTTTCCAGCAAATTCCCGGGATGTCAAGCCTAGGTAAGGTTCTGCGCGTTGCGTCGAATTAAACCACATACTCCACCGCTTGTGCGGGCCCCCGTCAATTCCTTTGAGTTTTAACCTTGCGGCCGTACTCCCCAGGCGGTGCACTTAATGCGTTAGCTGCGACACAGGAAAGGTCAACACTCCCCTACATCTAGTGCACATCGTTTACAGCTGTGGACTACCAGGGTATCTAATCCTGTTTGCTCCCCACGCTTTCGCGCCTCAGCGTCAGTATTCGTCCAGAAAGTCGCCTTCGCCACCGGTATTCCTCCCGATATCTACGAATTTCACCTCTACACCGGGAATTCCACTTTCCCCTCCGATACTCAAGCCAACCAGTTTCAGATGCACTTCTCATGGTTAAGCCACGGGCTTTCACATCTGACTTGATCGGCCGCCTACGCGCCCTTTACGCCCAGTAATTCCGATTAACGCTCGCACCCTCCGTATTACCGCGGCTGCTGGCACGGAGTTAGCCGGTGCTTCCTCTGCAGGTACCGTCAAGCTGCGCAGATATTAACTACACAGCATTTCTTCCCTGCTGACAGAGCTTTACGACCCAAAGGCCTTCATCACTCACGCGGCGTCGCTGGATCAGGCTTGCGCCCATTGTCCAATATTCCTCACTGCTGCCTCCCGTAGGAGTCTGGTCCGTGTTCCAGTTCCAGTGTGGCGGATCATCCTCTCAGACCCGCTACCCATCGTCGCCTTGGTAGGCCTTTACCCTGCCAACTAGCTAATGGGACGCAGGCTCATCTCTGCACAGTAACTTCCAAGGAGAGGTCACCTTTCCTCATAAAACTCGCGTTCCATGAGTGTATCCGGTATTAGCAGTCCTTTCGAACTGTTATCCCAAATGCAGAGGTAGATTACCTACGCGTTACTCACCCGTGCGCCACTCTACTCAGGGCCGAAGCCCCTTTCTCGTTCGACTTGCATGTGTTAAGCACGCCGCCAGCGTTCAATCTGAGCCAGGATCAAACTCTCCAGTTTGAAATATCTTATCAACCCGTAAGCTGATATTCTTCTCATTCAAGAGCTTTTGATTCTCTTTTTACAAAACTCGCCAGGGCTTTCACCCTGGACTTCTTGGGCCCATCTTATTCTCACTATTCAGTTTTCAATGATCGCTGCGCCAAGACCTTGACCGGAAGTCAAACTTGGTTTCCCTCGTTGGGAGAGGGGGAAGTTAGCCGATGTCTTTTCACAAGTCAACGGTATTTTTTCACCCTGCTGTTTTTTCTCGCCGTGCATTCCGGCGAACAGCTTCCCTCGTCGAGAGAGCGGGAAAATAGCCGATGTGGCCTCCCGCGTCAACGGTATTTTTTGTTTTTTTCGAGCAATACCGCAAAAAAGACACTAATTCATCAAATTAGATTGATCCATTTTGTGTTGACCCCCGTTTCCCCTTTATGACTTAATATATATGTATTAGGCGACAGCTCGACATCCCAGGCGCCGTTGGCGTCACAACAAGGGGGGGGGAATATGCAGGACGCACGCTTTTACCGAACCATCGACAGCAAAACCCTGGAGGTGCAATGCCATCTCTGCAACCATCATTGCCGGATCCCCAATGGCAAGCGCGGCATCTGCCAGGTTCGCGAAAACCAGGGTGGGGTTCTGAAAAGCCTCAACTACGGCAGATTGGTAAGCGAAAATATCGACCCCATCGAAAAAAAACCGATCTTCCACCTTCTGCCCGGCACCCGCTCCTACTCCATCGCCACGGTCGGCTGCAACTTCCGCTGCAAGCATTGTCAGAACTACGAGATATCCCAGTACCCGAGGCTCTCCCCCGGCCCCTTGCCCGGCACCCTGCGCACCCCGGCAGAAGTGGTCTCCGCCGCCCGGGAGAGCCGCTGCCAAAGCATCAGCTATACCTATGTGGAACCCACCATCTTTTACGAATTTGCCTATGATTGCGCAAAGCTTGCAAAAGAGGCCGGGATCAGGAACATCTTCGTCAGCAACGGTTACACCGGCGCCGAGGCGACCCGGGAACTCGCCCCTGTTCTCGACGCCAACAACATCGACCTCAAGGCCTTCACCGACAAGTTTTACCGGGAGGTCTGCAAGGCGCGGCTGCAACCGGTGCTGGACACCATCAAGCTCATGCATGAACTCGGGGTGTGGGTGGAGGTAACCACCCTGGTGATCCCCGGCTTAAACGATTCCGAGGCGGAACTCCTCGACATCGCCCGCTTCATCAAATCCATCTCCGTGGATATTCCCTGGCATGTCACCCGATTCTGGCCGACCTATGAGATGACCGACCGCCCACCCACCCCGCACTCCACCCTGATCAGGGCCAGGGAGATCGGCCTTGCCGAGGGGCTGCGCTTTGTCTATGTGGGCAACATCCCGGGCGGCGAAGGCGAAAACACCTACTGCCCTGAGTGTAAAACCCTGCTGATCGAACGCATCGGCTTTTCCATAAGCCAACTGCTCGTGAGCGCCGAGGGCGCCTGCCCGAAATGCGGGACCAGAATCGCGGGCGTTTTTTAGCGGGAAAACCGTGATCCGCGCGGGCGGTCACCGTCCCCTTCCCCGCGCGGATCAGCCCCGAATTCCTATTGACTTACCCCCCGCAATCAGTTTTAATGTTGTGATTTTATCCAGGGGTCGGAAACGGCATTTTCTCTCGCACATAAAGGGCAACTTCATCCTTGTTATATCTTCTGTATCAGCTCGTTGGTTGGCTCTTGTTCATCGTCGTTTCCCCCTTTGCCTTTGTTTACATTTTCGCCACCGGCAAACATCGCCAGGGGATTCGGCAACGCTTGGGTTTTTTTGAGGATCTCCGTCTTGACGAGGAAAAATCCCAGCGCATATGGATTCACGCGGCCTCGGTCGGCGAAGTCCAGGTGGCCCGCGCCCTGATCGCCCAGATCAGCACGCAGCTTCCGGAGGCCGCCGTTATCCTCTCAACGGGAAATCGCCATGGCTACAGCGTGGCGGTAAACCAGTTGCCGGCAGAGGTCACCTGCATATACGCCCCCCTCGATCTGATGGGCGTTGTCAACCGGGCATTGGACGCAATCCGGCCCACGGTATACATCTGTCTGGAAACGGAATTATGGCCCAACGTCATCCGGCAGGCATATAGTCGCGGCGTAAAACTGCTCCTGCTCAACGGCCGGCTTTCCGAGAACTCCTTTGCCGGTTACCGGAAAATAAAGGGATTCATGCGGGATCTGCTCTCCTGTTTCACCAAAATAGCCGTGATTCAGGGAGGAGACGCAAAACGCTTCCGGACCCTTGGGGCAAAGCCGGACCGGATACGCATCCTGGGCAACGCAAAATATGATCAGGTTGCGCGCGGCATTGACCGGGGAACGGCGGAACGTTACCGACGGCTGCTTTCGCTTCACCCCAAACAGCCGGTCCTGGTGGCGGGCAGCACCCACACCGGCGAAGAAGAGATGCTCATCGAGGTCTTCCGCTCCCTGCAGCAGCGATTGCCGGACTTGATCTGGGTGGTGGCGCCCAGGCACCTGCGGCGTCTTGATGAAGTGGAAAAACTGTTCAGCGAAAAAGGGATCGCCATTGAACGCCTGAGCCGGATTTCCGAGCAGGGCCGTTTGGCCGAGGTGATCCTGGTGGACGGCATGGGCGAGCTGGCAGGTCTTTACTCCATAGCCACCTATGTTTTCTGCGGCGGCAGCCTGGTGGAACGCGGCGGTCACAACATCCTGGAAGCAGCGGCCTGGGGAACACCGGTTTTTTACGGACCCTGCATGAAGGATTTTCTGGATGCCAAGGCGCTCCTGGAATCGGAGCAGGCGGGCTTTTGCGTGAAAAATCACCAGGAGCTGACAAAAAGGCTGCTCTATTATATCGACCGACCGGAAGAGTATGCCGTGGCCGGCAGAAGCGCCATGAAGGTCGCCAAAAGGCAGGAAGGCTCCGCGGCAAAACAGGTCGCACTCCTCAAAGAGGTTATAGAAGCGCAACGCAATGCGCATAGTTTCGTGCGGACTGCGGACACCAACTAATTTATTGTTTAGGGTATTTCTATGAAAGCACTTATCGCCCTTGAAGACGGCACCATTTTTGAGGGAAGATCATTCACCGGCGCCGGCGAGACCTCCGGCGAAATCGTCTTCAACACCGGCATGAGCGGTTACCAGGAGGTTCTGTCCGATCCCTCCTACAAGGGACAGATCGTCACCATGACCTACCCGCTCATCGGCAATTACGGCATCAATCCGGAAGACATGGAATCGGAGAAGGTGCAGGTGGAGGCCTTCCTGATCAAGGAATACAACGCCATCCCCAGCAACTTCCGGGCCACCGGCACCCTGGCCGATCTGCTTAGGAAATACAATATTCTCGGTGTCGAAGGCATCGACACCAGGGCGCTGACCCGTCATATCAGAATGGCCGGGGCGCTCAAGGGTATCGTCTCCACCGAGGATCTTGATCCGAAATCCCTGGTCGCCAAGGCAAAGAACTCCCCCGGCCTTGTCGGCCGCGATCTGGTACGCGAGGTGACCTGCAAGGAGCCCTATGGCTGGAAGAACGACGCGCCGGTTCCCGGCAGCGACTTTTCCACCGCCGGCCCAGGCAAACACAGGGTGGTGACCATTGATTACGGCCTCAAATACAACCAGCTCCGCCTGCTGTCCGAAAGGGGCTGCAGCGTCCAGGTTGTTCCCTGCACGGCCACCGCGGACGAGATCCTGGCCATGAAGCCGGACGGTGTTTTTCTCTCCAACGGCCCCGGCGACCCGGCCGGTATCCCCGGGGTCATCCAGGTGATCCGCGACCTTCTCGGCAGGAAGCCGATCTTCGGCATCTGCCTGGGCAACCAGCTGCTCGGCCTTGCCTACGGGGGCACCACCTACAAGCTGAAATTCGGCCACCGCGGCGCCAACCAGCCCGTCAAGGACCTCACCACCGGCAAGGTGGAGATCACCTCCCAGAACCACGGCTTCTGTGTCGACATGAACAGCCTGGACAAGGACGAGGTGGAGCTTACCCATCTCAACTTAAACGACAACAGTGTCGAAGGCATGCGCCATAAGAAGTTTCCGGCCTTTTCCGTGCAATACCATCCGGAAAACGCGCCCGGCCCCCACGACTCCCTGTACCTCTTCGACAGATTCGTCGAAATGATGCGGAGATAGCGACAACAGACCCAACCGACCCAACCTTAACGGTGACATACGAAAATGCCTAAAAGAACCGACATCAAAAAAATCCTCATCATCGGCTCCGGCCCGATCATCATCAGTCAGGCCTGCGAGTTCGACTACTCCGGCACCCAGGCCGTGAAGGCCCTGAAGGAAGAGGGCTACGAGGTCGTCCTGATCAACTCCAATCCGGCCACGATCATGACCGATCCCGAGATCGCCGACCGCACCTATATCGAGCCGATCACCCCCGAGATGGTGGCCAAAATCATTGAACGGGAACGGCCCGACGCCCTGCTGCCCACTCTGGGCGGCCAGACCGCCCTGAACACCGCCATCAAGGTGGCCGAACTGGGGGTACTGGACAAATATGGGGTGGAGCTGCTTGGCGCCAACATCCCGGTCATCAAGAAAGCGGAGGGACGCGACTCCTTCCGGGCCGCCATGCGGAAAATCGGCCTCAAGGTGCCGGAAAGCGCCATCATCCACACCCTTGAAGAGGCCAAGGCCGCCAGCGAGCAGATCGGCTTCCCCATCATTGTTCGACCCAGCTTCACCCTGGGTGGCACCGGCGGCGGTATCGCCTACAACTCCCAGGAACTGGAGGAATACTGCAAGGCCGGCCTCGACCTGAGCATGAATTCCGAGGTCATGCTGGAACGGAGCCTGCTGGGCTGGAAGGAATACGAGCTTGAGGTGATGCGCGACAGAGCCGACAACGTGGTCATCATCTGCTCCATCGAGAATATCGACGCCATGGGCGTACACACCGGCGACTCCATCACGGTGGCTCCGGCCCAGACCCTGACCGACCGCGAATACCAGATCATGCGCAACGCCGCCATCGCCATCATGCGGGAGATCGGTGTCGAAACCGGTGGCTCCAACGTGCAGTTTGCCGTGAATCCCAAAAACGGCGAACTGATGATCATCGAGATGAACCCCCGGGTGTCGCGGAGTTCCGCCCTGGCTTCCAAGGCCACCGGTTTCCCCATCGCCAAGATCGCGGCCAAGCTCGCCGTGGGCTACACCCTGGACGAACTCAAGAACGACATCACCCGGGAAACCATGGCGGCCTTTGAACCCACCATCGACTACTGCGTGGTCAAGATCCCCCGCTTCACCTTTGAGAAGTTCCCCGAGGCCGACGACTTTCTGACCACGGCCATGAAGTCGGTGGGCGAAACCATGGCCATCGGCCGCACCTTCAAGGAGGCCTTCCAGAAGGGCATGCGCTCGCTGGAAATCGGGGTGAGCGGCTTTGGCGCCGATCCCAAGTTCAATCTTGAGAAGCTGGACCAGCAGGACCTGGAAAACGGCCTGCGCAAACCAAACTCCAAGCGGTTCTTCCAGGTCTTCGAAGCCCTGCGCCGTGGAATGAGCATCGAAAAAATTTACGCCCTCTCCTTCATCGACCCCTGGTTCCTGCACAACTTCAGACAGATCGTCGACACCGAGACGCGCATCCGCGAAAAGGGCTTCAACGGCCTTGATCGGGAGTCGCTCCGGGAATTCAAGGAACTCGGCTATTCCGACCGGCAGCTTGCGTATCTTACCGGCACCTCGGAGGAAGACATCTGGGAACTGCGCGAAAAACTACAGGTTCAGCCGGTCTATAAACTGGTCGATACCTGCGCCGCCGAGTTTGAGGCATACACCCCCTACTATTATTCAACCTATGAACTGGAGGACGAGGCGCGGGAAACCTCCGGCCGCAAGGTCATGATCCTGGGCGGCGGCCCCAACCGCATCGGCCAGGGCATCGAGTTCGACTACTGCTGCGTACACGCCTCCTTTTCCTTGCGGGAGATGGGCATTGAATCGATCATGGTCAACTCGAACCCGGAAACGGTTTCCACCGACTATGACACCTCGGACAAGCTCTATTTCGAGCCGCTGACCAGGGAAGACGTTCTTCACATCATCAACAAGGAAAAGCCCGACGGCGTCATCGTCCAGTTCGGAGGCCAGACTCCGCTCAACCTCGCCGTGCCCCTGGCCAAGGCCGGCGTACCCATCCTCGGCACCTCGCCGGACTCCATCGACCGCGCCGAGGACCGGAAACGCTTCCAGCAGTTTCTGCACAAGCTGGACCTGCGGCAACCGGAAAACGGTACGGCGCAGACCGCGGACGAAGCCACCGCCATCGCCGGCCAGATCGGCTATCCCGTGGTGGTGCGCCCATCCTACGTGCTGGGCGGCCGAGCCATGCGCATCGTCTATAACGAAAGGGACCTGATCTCCTACATGCATTCGGCCATCGATGTCTCCCCGGAACGCCCCATCCTGATCGACAAGTTTCTGAAGGATGCGGTGGAGATCGACGTGGACGCCATTTCCGATGGCGAAAACACCATCATCGGCGGCATCATGCAGCACATCGAAGAAGCGGGCATCCATTCCGGCGACTCCGCCTGCGTACTGCCGCCCCATTCCATCTCCAAGGAGATGCTCGAAACCATCAAGAACGCCACCCGGGCCATGGCGGGCGAGCTCAAGGTCAAGGGGTTGATGAATGTCCAGTATGCGGTAAAGGACAACACCCTTTACATCCTGGAGGTAAACCCTCGGGCCTCGCGGACGGTGCCCTTTGTCAGCAAGGCCACCGGCGTGCCCCTTGCCAAGCTGGCCACCATGGTCATGCTCGGCAAGACCCTGCCCGAACTGGGTCTCACCGAGGAGGTGGAGGTTTCCCACTATGCGGTCAAGGAGGCGGTCTTCCCCTTTGACCGCTTCGACAACGTGGACACCCTGCTGGGTCCGGAAATGAAATCCACCGGCGAGGTCATGGGCATGGACGAATGCCTGGGGCTTGCCTTTGCCAAATCCCAGCTGGCGGCAGGCCAGAGGATCCCCACCGAGGGCAACGTGCTCCTGAGCGTACGCCACAACGACAAGCCGGCCATTGTCCCCATTGCCAAGAAGATCATCGCCCTGGGCTTCAAGATCCTCGCCACCCGCGGCACCGCCAGGATTCTCGCGGAAAACGGGATCGAATGCGCCAGCGTGTTTAAAATTTCCGAGGGCCGGCCGCACATCCTGGACAAGATCCAGGACAAGCAGATCCAGTGGATCGTCAACACCTCGCTGGGCACCAGGACCACGGAGGATGCCTATACCATCCGCCGGGCCGCCCTGAACTACCATCTGCCCTATACGACCACCATCGCCGGGGCGGAATCCATGGTCAAGGCCATTGGCACCATGCAGCAGGAATCCATGGAGGCCAAATCGGTGCAGGAGTATTTTCAGTAAAGAGCCCCGCGGATAGCGCGCCCCGCTCCGCCGGGACGCGGACGCACTCCGTGGCCTTGAAAAAATGAGGGATTGTCCCCCCATCTATGGACTTTCTCGGCCGACTGACTTATTGTTGGAAAGATATCGAATCAACTCCGCCCATTCCATGGTCTTTCCCTTTCGACGGAACAAGGAACCCGCGGCAGACTCCGCAAGTCACACTCTGCAACAGGCACGTGCTCAGGGAGGTTTTGTTTGAACAGCTTTTATAAAAATTTGTCCATGTGGCTGGTAATCGGCCTTACCATGATCCTGCTCTTCAACCTCTTCAACAAGCCGCAGACCTCGGTGGTCGAAATGAGCTACAGCGATTTTCTCACCAGCGTCGAGTCGGGCGCCGTGACCGCGGTATCCATCCAGGCCGATGAGGTCACCGGCGAATCCAGCGGCGGCAAGACCTTCAAGGTCATCATCCCCATGGACTCCGAGTTGATCCCGACCCTGCGCAAGGCCGGAGTTAATATCAAGGTCAAGCAGCAGGAGGAAACCCCCTGGTACGTCACCGTGCTGATTTCCTGGTTCCCCATGCTTCTCCTCATCGGGGTCTGGATCTTCTTCATGCGCCAGATGCAGGTGGGCGGCGGCAAGGCCATGAGCTTCGGCAAGAGCCGGGCCCGCCTCATGGACCAGGAACAGAGCAAGATCACCTTTGCCGATGTGGCCGGAATCGAAGAAGCCAAAGAAGAACTTTCCGAGATCATCGACTTCCTCAAGGACCCGAAAAAATTCACCCGCCTGGGTGGCCGGATCCCCAAGGGCGTGCTGCTTGCCGGCTCCCCGGGTACCGGCAAGACCCTGCTCGCCAAGGCCATAGCCGGCGAAGCTGACGTGCCCTTTTTCTCCATCAGCGGTTCGGACTTTGTCGAGATGTTCGTCGGCGTGGGCGCCTCCCGGGTGCGCGACCTCTTCATCCAGGGCAAGAAGAATGCGCCCTGCATCATCTTCATCGACGAAATCGACGCGGTGGGCCGCCATCGCGGCGCCGGCCTGGGCGGGGGACACGACGAACGCGAACAGACCCTGAACCAGCTCCTTGTCGAGATGGACGGCTTCGAGTCCAACGAGGGCGTCATCATCATCGCGGCCACCAACCGGCCGGACGTTCTCGACCCCGCCCTGCTCCGGCCCGGCCGTTTCGACCGGCAGGTGGTGGTGCCGGTCCCCGACGTCAAAGGCCGGGAAAAAATCCTTGCCGTGCATGGCCGCAAGAAAGCCCTGGCCGACAATGTCGACTGGGAGATCATCGCCCGCGGCACCCCGGGTTTTTCCGGGGCGGACCTTGAAAACATGGTCAACGAGGCGGCTCTGCTCGCCGCCCGCGGCAACGCCGAGAAGATCACCATGCAGCACCTGGAGCAGGCCAAGGACAAGGTGATGATGGGCGCTGAGCGCCGCAGCATGATCATCACCGAAAAAGAAAAAGAAATCACCGCCTACCACGAGGCCGGCCACGCCCTGGTGGCCAGGCTGCTGCCCGGCACCGACCCGATCCACAAGGTGACCATCATCCCGCGTGGCCGGGCTTTGGGGCTCACCCAGCAACTGCCGGTGGACGAAAAACATACCTACTCCAAGTCCTATCTCCTGAACAATCTCTGCATCCTGCTGGGCGGCCGGGCGGCCGAGGAAATCGTCTTCGGCGAGATCACCACCGGCAGCGGCAACGACATTGAACGCTGCACCCAGATGGCCCGCAAGATGGTCTGCGAGTGGGGGATGAGCGAGACAATGGGGCCGCTGACCTTCGGCAAGAAGGAAGAGCAGATCTTTCTGGGCCGCGAGATCGCCCAGCACCGCGACTACAGCGAGACAACCGCGATCCGGATTGATGACGAAGTGAAAAACATCGTGCTGGCCGCCAACGAGAAGGTGCATCAGCTCCTTGCCGGGCATATCGAAATATTGAAGGCATTGGCCGCCGCTCTTCTCGAAAAGGAAACCCTGGCCCTTGACGATATCGAGGTGCTCATGCGCGGCGGGGCAGCCCAGGAAGCCGACGGGGCCATGGCCGCCTCCTGAGGGAGACCCGAGCGCAGAGACGTAACAAAGACATCAATCCAAGGCCCTTTGAGGATCCCTCCTCAAAGGGCTCTCTCTTTTCAAGGCCGCCGTGCAGATTCCCCTGAAAAACAAAACCCTTGTCGTTGGTCCCCGCTCCCTGATCATGGGGATCCTCAATGTCACTCCTGATTCTTTTTCCGATGGCGGCAGCTTTCTGGCCGAGTCGAACCTTGCCGCCCAGGTGCGGGCCATGCTCACGGCGGGCGTCGACATCATCGATGTCGGGGGCGAATCAAGCCGCCCTTTTGCGGAGCCGGTTTCCGCCCCGGAAGAACTGCGGCGCGTCCTGCCCGCCATCGCCTGCATCCGACGGCTGGCGCCCGACATTGCCGTCTCCATCGACACCACCAAGGCCGAGGTTGCCGAGGCTGCCCTGACGGCCGGCGCCGATATCATCAACGACATCAGCGCCCTCCGTTTTGCGCCGGAGATGATCCGGGTCGCCCTTGCCCACCAGGCCCCGGTCATCATCATGCACATGCTGGGAACCCCCAAGGACATGCAGGTTGCGCCCGCCTACCAGGATGTGGTCGCCGAGGTAAAGGAATTTCTGGCGGAAAGGATTGCCTGGGCGGAGGCGGCGGGACTTTCCCGCGCGAGAATTATCATTGACCCGGGCATAGGATTCGGCAAAACTATAGATCATAACCTGACGCTCTTAAAGCATCTGCCAAAGCTTAAGAGCCTCGGTTGCCCGCTCCTTGTCGGCCATTCCCGCAAGGCGTTCATCGGCAAGATCCTCGATCTTCCCGTCCAGGAACGCGACGTGGCTTCCGCCGCCATTGCCGCCTATTGCGCCGGTCTTGGGGCTTCGATCATCCGCGTGCACGATGTGGCAAAAACCGTCCAGGCGGTGCGGATGATCGAAGCGATCCGGCAGGCTTCATAACGAAAACGCCTCATCGCAGGCACAGGAAGAGTATACCGACAGCCCATGAGCGCCTTTCAGGAAAAGATTGCCAGCTACCGGAAGTACAACGAGGAAAGAAAGGCCAAAGCCGCGCTCTTCGACACGCACCAGAGCAACCTCCTGCTCAAGGTGATCCCCTATCTCCTGCACAGCAACTATCCCGACCTGCCCGGTTATCTGGCAAACCAGAACTGCCCCTACGGCATTCATGCCTTTAACCCTGAAGAGGAGATGAGCCACGAGCTTTTCCGCCGGTACTTCCCAAACTCAACGGCAATGCGCATCGACACCCCCTCCCCCCACACGGAAACCCCCTGCATCCACTCTTTAAAAACCATCGGCAGCATCGGCACCATCGCCCAGTCCGAAATCTCCGACTGCGACTACTGGGTGAGCATCCGCAAGGAGGAAATCGGGGAAGAGGGGCTTGCGCTCCTGCTGCAAAAATGCAAGGCCGTGGAAGAGTGGATGCTCAAACGCGGGCTGGAAGTGCATTTTTTCCTCATGGACATCGATCAGACCAGGGAAAACTCCTTTGCCAGCGAGGCGGACGAGGAGTCGGCCGGCTCGGCGATCAAGGCGCTTCTCAAGGACGAGCTGTTCCGCACCCATATCCTGGTTGCCGGGAAAATGCTGCTCTGGTGGCTCATCCCTCCCGGGCTCACCGAAGGGGAGTACCGTATCTTTGTCAAGAACCTCATTGCCAATAACAAGATCAATCCCGACGATTTCGTCGATCTCGGCTACCTCTCCGATATCCCGAAATCGGAGATTTTCGGGGCCTGCCTCTGGCAGATGAACAAGGCGCTGGACAGCCCCTTCAAGTCGGTCATCAAATTCGCCTACCTGGAACTGCTCCTGCGCCGGGAATCAAAAACCCTGCCGCTCTTCTCCGACAGGGTGAAGTGCCTGGTCACCTACCCGGAAAAATTGCCAGAGGAGGAACAGGGAAAGATCGAACTGGCCGAGGTTGATCCGTACATCCTTCTGGCCCGGGAGATCGTCGCCTTTTATCAGCAGGAAAAGACCGAGCAGAAACGGGCACCGCTCATCCAGGAATGCCTTTTCCTGAAAGCCCTGGAAGGCATGGAGTCCCAGCAGAACACCAAGTTCGGCGAACGCAGCCACCTGAAGGCGACCATGAACATGATGCAAGCCTGGAATCTGCTGCCGGAAAACTACGCCCATTTTCTCCGCTTCCGCGACTGGAAATATAAGGAGCTGATCGCCTTCGGGGCCAAGGTCCACGATTACCTCATCGAAACCTACAAGCGGCTGCGCTGGATCTTCAAGAGCTTCGGCGTGGAGACCGGGCTCACCATCACCGAGCGCGACATCTCCATCCTCGGCCGCAAGCTGTTCACCTTCTACGAGCAGAAGGAAAACAAAATCGATTATATCCGCAGCGTCTCCCGGGATCTGATGGCGCAGAACCACATCACCATCCATATCACCAGGTATGAGGGGGTTTTCTACTATTACGCCTTCCAGGGCGAACATGACCAGGAATCGGTCAAGCGCAATGTGGAATCGGTGATCAAACGGGAAGACAACATGGTCCGCCTCATTGTCTGGCTCCTGGTCAACGGCATTCTTTCCGCGAAAACCAACCTCCACCTGACCAAAAACTTCCTGCCCATCGATCTGGTGGACATCCAGCAGCTCACCGACACGCTGGTGAAAACCTTTCCCATCATCCACTTCTCAAAAATACCGCCGGCAAACCTTCTCAAGCGCGAAACCGTGATCAGGGCGCTGGTCATCGTCAACTTCGAAAAGGAGCCGGTCAAGGGGAGCAAGATCCTGAAGTCGACGGTGGTGACGGAGAGCAGCTACGGCGAGTACTTCATCCAGTCCCATACCACCCTGACCCAGCTGAAAAACGCCATGCGTCAACTTCTGACCCAGCACTATGTGAGCCGCTGGAACAAGAATCTGGATATCTTCATCCCGCCCCAGGATGAGCAGAGCTACCTCAAGGCCATGATCGAAGGATAAAACAGGATGCACCTTCCCATGAGGGTATGATGACGACGGCAATCGGGCGTGGGAACAGCGAGGTTGGCGAGCAGCTGAAAAGAACGGGTCTTGCCGCCCTCCTTGCCGTGCTCGGGCTGGCCGGCAACGCCCTCGCCCTGCCTGTTTCCTTCGGCGTCTCCTTCATCTTCGGCAGCATCTTTTCCATTCTCGCCGCGGCCCGACTCGGGGTCTGGCATGGCGCATCCGTTGCGCTGGTCGCCTCGCTCTACACCTATTTCCCCTGGAACCACCCCTACGCCATATTCATTTTCACCCTGGAAACCCTCTGGATCGGCCTGGCCTTCAAACAGGGCAGATCGAACATCCTTCTGATCGACGCCCTCTACTGGCTGTTCCTCGGCTCGCCCCTGATCGCCCTTTTCTATGGGGCAGTCATGGATCTTGGCGCGCAACACACCACGACCATTATTCTGAAACAGACGCTGAACGGACTCTTCAATGCCCTGATCGCCTGGCTCCTTCTTTCCTTCCTCCCAATCGTCCCCAGATTGGGCGGCCCCGTGCTCCAAGGACGGATTCCCTTTCAGCAGCTCATCTTCCAGATGGCCGCCATTTTTTTGATGGTTCCTTCCCTGGGGATGTTCCTTTTTCAGGCACATCGCGAGGTTTCCGCAAGCCAGCAACGGATCGCCCGCGACATCCTGGCCGAATCGCAATTGACCGCGAATTCCGTGGCCCATTGGGTGGCCGTCCATGTCAATGCGGCTCGCGTCATAGGCGAACTCGGCTCCAGCCACCCCCTGACCCCCTCTGAAAAACTGCAGGAAGAGGTGGCGCGCATCCACGCCCTGTTCCCTGATTTCCACAACGTATTCCTGGGCGACGCCACCGCCACCACCGTCGCCTTCCATCCACCGGTGAACGAAAAGGGCCAGCCAACCATCGGCATCAACTTCGCGGACCGGGCCTGGTTCAAGGAACTGAGCAGCACCCTGCGGCCTACGATTTCCGATGTTTTCCTGGGCCGGGGAGGGATCTTTGCCCCGACATTTTCCATCAGCGTCCCCATCCTCCGCGACGGCAAGCTCTCCCACTTCGGCCTGGGCGCCATAAACCTCCGGCATATGCGGAAATTGCTTGACCTGGCCCGCGAGGGCAAGGAGTTCATCTACACCGTGGTCGACCGAAACGGCAATGTGGTGATCAGTACCGATGAGACAAGAAGATCCCTCGCCCCCCTGGTAAAAACCAGGGGCGGAACGACTTCCGCCATTGCCCCGGGAGTCACCCTCACCGTCCCCGGCGCCAGAAAACATATCAGCGTCATGGAGGCATGGGAGGGCGCATACTACGCGACGACCCTGCCGGTTTCGGGAACGCCCTGGACCTTGCAAACGGAATACCCGATCGCGCCGGTGCAGCACTATTTCTATAAATCCACGATTCTGGGGTTCTCCATCGTCGCCGGCTTCGCCGCGATTATGATCGCTTTTGCCGCGATCATCAGCCGGATGCTGACTGCGCAGATTCTTTACCTGGCCCGTGTTTCCAAAAACCTCCCGGCCAGGATCGAAAAACGCGAGCCCATCAGCTGGCCCCAGTCAAAAATCATGGAACTCGCCGAACTCATTGAAAATTTCCAGCAAGCATCAACCAGCATTGATAAAAATTTCAGCAAAATCAACGAGTACAGCCTGAATCTCGAAGAAACCGTGCAAAAACGTACCGCCGAGCTGGTCCGGGAACGCCAGCGCCTCGACCATATCATCGAAGGCACCAATGTCGGCACCTGGGAATGGAACGTGCAGACCGGGGAAGTGACATTCAATGAACGCTGGGCAGGGATCATCGGCTACCGACTTGCGGAGCTTGCGCCCCTCAGCATCCAGACCTGGCTGACCCATACGCACCCCGACGATCTCAAGGTCTCGGAGGCGTTGCTTGAAAGACATTTTTCCGGTGCAACGGATTATTACGAGTGCGAATGCCGGATGCGTCACCGGGCGGGCCACTGGATCTGGGTTCTTGACCGTGGCAAGCTGGCCTCCAGAACCGAGGACGGCAAACCGCTGATCATGTCGGGAACCCATGCGGACATCACCCGCCGTAAAAATACCGAGCTTGAGCTTCGGGAGAAAACCTCGCAACTGCAAGCCCTCACCAATGAACTGGAACAACGGGTCGAAAAGGAGTTGGCCCTCCGGCGCAAAGGAGAACAACTCCTTTTCCAGCAATCAAAGCTCGCGGCCATGGGCGAGATGCTGGGCGCCATCTCCCACCAGTGGCGGCAACCGCTGAACGCGCTCGCCCTCATCATCCAAAATATCCGGGACGCCTACAGTTTCGGGGAAATGGCTCCAGAGCGCCTGGAACATTCCGCCCAGAAGGCCATGGCCCAGATTCAGCACATGTCGGGAACCATCGACGACTTCCGCAATTTTTTCCGGCCGGACAAGGAAAAGGCGGAGTTCGATCCGATGCGGGCTGTCGGCGATGTGCTCGGCCTGATGTCCGCGCAGTTGGCGGCCAACGGCATCACCTTTCGCCTGGCCTGCACCACCCATGGCAGGGTCTACGAAAACGAGACCGAATTCATCGCCTGCGAGTCAATGACGGTCACCGGCCATCGCAACGAGTTCCAGCACGTCATCCTCAATCTCCTCAACAACGCCCGCGACGCCATCATCGAACACGGAAAAGCCGTCTCCGGAGCCACCCGGCCACCGGGTCGAATCGACCTGGAGTTCCAGCACACCGGGGCCGCTGTCATCATCGCGGTGAAAGACAACGGCGGCGGCATCTCCCCTGAAATAGTCGACCGTATCTTCGAACCCTATTTCACCACCAAGGCCCCTGACAAAGGCACGGGGTTGGGACTTTACATGTCCAAGGTGATCATGGAGCACATGGGAGGCACCCTGACCGCCGGCAACAGCGGGCAGGGTGCGGTATTTGTCATTGAACTGCCCTTTGCGGAGAGCAGCCACGGCACCCCGACGAGGAATGAATCATGACCGAACTCGAAGGCAATGACCTCACAATCCTCTACGTGGAGGACGACGACCTCACCAGGGGGGAACTGGAACAAATCCTGAAACGGCGGGCCGGCAAGGTGCTGGTGGCGGAAAACGGCCAGGTCGGCCTGGAGCTTTTCCGCAGGTTCGCTCCGGATCTGGTGATCACCGACATCCGCATGCCGGTCATGGACGGACTCCGGATGGCGCGGGCGATCCGCGAATTGTCCCCGGGGGCAAGAATCATCGCCACCACCGCCCACAGCGAGACATCCTACCTCCTGGAAGCAATCGAGGCCGGAATCGACCATTATGTCCTCAAGCCCATCGATGTCGGCAAGCTCACTGCCGCCATCGAAAAATGCAGTCTCGACATCCTTGCCCGGAAAGCCCAGGAGCGGTATCATCAGGAGCGGGAAAACCTGATCACGAAACTGCGGGCCGCCCTGGAAGAGATAAAGACCCTGCAGGGAATCCTGCCGATTTGCAGCTTCTGCAAAAACATTCGCAACGACCAGGGATACTGGGAACAGGTGGAGGCGTATATCAGCCGTCACACCGATGCCGAGTTCAGCCACTCGGTCTGCCCGGACTGCCTTAAAAAACATTACCCGGAGCACTATGAAAGCATCATGGCCATCCGCAAAAAGAAGGAGTGAAGCGGGGAGACGGTGAAAGCACCTCCGCCGCGCAGCAACCACCTATGATGAAAATAGAATTCTACCGGACCGTTCTCTGCCCGCGCTGCCTCTATGTGGATCGGGTGCTGAAAAAAATCTGCGCCGAGATCCCTGACCTTGTCATCGAACGCATCGAGGTCATCACCAATCCGGAGCGGGCGCGGAAAGCTGGCGTCCGCAGCGTGCCAACCCTCAAGATCGGCGACGATCTGCTCGCCGGCTTCATGCTTAACCGCAAAAAAATCGATCACTTTCTGGAAAGATGCCGGCGAAGCAGTGAAGGGGCGTGACGAAACCCGCTTTGTTCCCTGGACGTTATCCGCCCTACCCGCCGCAACAATTTGCTATGAAAAACTGTTCGTGATATGGTGGAATACAGCAGGCGCGATCAACAACCAAATGGAGCCGAAACGGCATGTCCGCAACCAAAGACGCATTGCCCACACACCCATGAATTCCATCCAGTTCGTAAAAACCCTTCAGGATCTTCCGACCCTCTCCGCCGTGGCCAACCAGATAAACGAAGCGGAAAACAAGGCGGCCCTCAATGCCAAATCCTTAAGCGTAATCATCAAGAGGGATCCCGCCCTGAGTTCCAAGATCCTCAAGCTGGCGAACTCCGCCTATTACGGATTGGCGAAGGAGGTGAAAACCATTGAAAGGGCCGTCACCGTTCTCGGTTTCAGCACCATCAAGAATCTGGCGTTGACCATTTCCGTATACAAACTTTTCAAGTCCCAGATGGAAAGCTGTTTTGATATGGAAGGGCTCTGGCATCACAGTCTGGGGTCCGCGGTGGCGGCCAAGAATCTCGTTCTGGACGCACAGGCCGACGTCAACCTCGCCGAACAGGCTTTTTTGGGGGGCATCCTGCACGACATCGGCCTTATCGCCTTTGCCCACAAGATGCCGGAAAAAATGAACGAAGTCCTGCAGATGGTCAGTCAGATGCACTCCCCGCTCTCGGAGGTGGAAAAGGATATTCTGGGTTTCACCCACCAGAAGGTCGGCGGGCTTCTCGCCCAGATCTGGAATTTCCCGGAGGCGTATGTGCATGCCATCAAGCACCATCACGGCGATTTCCCCTCCACCCTGGATGAGGATCGGGACGTTGCCACCGTGGTCCGCGCGGTTTTCATCGGCAACCAGATGAGCAAGGTTCTCAAGCTTGGCAACAGCATTGAAATGACCCCGGAAAAAATTCCGGTGACGGTCTGGCAGGCCCTTGGCGTGCACCGTCAGAATCTGCCCGCCATCCGCGACAAGATCCTCACCGACTATCAGGCCCTGAAAGAATCCTGGAATCTCCAGGAAGAAGCGGCCTGATCCTGCCCATCCCGGCCGTTGCCTTAAGCGCGGCTTCAGCGGATTCCGAAAAACCGGCAATTGCCGATTGACCGTCAGCCTTGCCGGCGGCCATCATCCTTTCATGGAGATAAAAACGCCATGGGAGGCCGGATCAAGCTCATAGTAACGCTTCAGGATCTCGATGTTGGTCCGGTTGAGAGCCGCCCCCTTGCCGAGCAGAAGAATGCCTGTCCCGCTGAAGACGTCGCGGCTGACCACCATGCCTTCGGCAAGATCCCGGGGATAGATCTCCAGTTCCAGGTGATCGGTCCTGGGCAGGTTTTTCCGGTAAAATATCTTTGCCGCGTCACAGACCCCGGGCACCAGTCTGGGGTCGAATCGTTTGCCTGCTTCATCCAGGGCCTGCCGCAGCGCCAGGTCGATCCCCGCGGTTCCCTCGTATTTCCTCACCCGGTTGTCGATGAAATCGGCGATGGCGATCAGCCTGGCCGCCAGAGGAATCTCCTTCTTCTTGAGTTTGTCCGGATACCCTTCCCCGTCAAAGCGCTCATGATGATGGCGGATGATCACCCCTGCTTCGTCCAGATCGCTGATGCTGGCCAGGGCCGCCTGGCCGCGCACCGGGTGCTTGATGTACTCCTCGCGCTCCTCGATGCTCATGTCGGATGCCTCAAGCCGCAGCATGATGTCCGGAATGCCGATCTTGCCGATATCATGCAGGAGGGCGGCGACCAGGAGAACTTCCCGCTCCTCGGCCCCCATGCCCAGCTTGGCCCCGACATTGGCGGCGATCTCCGCCACATTACGCGAATGACTGCGCATGCGCTTATCCCGCAGCTCCAAAAGACCGGCAAAGGCCATGATCGAACTCTTGAAATTCTTCCGGAGCCGTTCAGTGAACTTGCGTTCCTCGTCATAGCGGACCTGCAGTTCCATGGTCTGCTCCTGAACCATCTTTTCAAGCTCGGTATTCCACCGTTTCAGCTCCTCGTTCTGCTGCTTGACGATTTCGTTGAGCCGCCGGTTTTCCTTGATCAGAAAATAATTCTGCAGGGCGGACTGCACGGTGCGGACAAGCTCTTCGTCATTCCAGGGCTTATTCATGTAACGGAAGGCACCGCCCCTGTTGATGGCATCGACGGCGGCATTGATGTCGGCATAGCCGGTGAGAAGTATCCTGATCGAGAGAGGGGAGAGCCTTCGGGATTGTTCCAAAAATTCGACGCCGCTCATCTCCGGCATGCGCTGGTCGGAAACAATGACTCCGATGTCTTTTTCCGACTCCAGAATCCTTAAAGCCTCCTTGCCGGAAGAGGCGGTAAACACCGCAAAGGCATCGTCCATGAACAACCGTTTCAGGGCGCGAAGAATATTCACCTCGTCGTCGACAAACAGGATCTTCCCCGGTTCCGGACTGATTTCCTCTGTATTGACTGCCATTGTTGCGACCTCCAGAACTGCGGGACTGCCCGTTCCCAGGGGGTCGGGCTAACGCCCCACCGGTTCAAGAACCAAAACGGTTCCTTCCTGCCCCTCTTCACCTTTCATATGCCTCGCCCTGACCACCATCGCCCCGGAGGGAAAATCCACCTGGGCCAACATCGTCTCTCCCGCCTTAAGTTCCGCCAGCAGGTCAACGAGCGCCCGGGGCAGAACCTCCCGCGCCCTTGTCCCGGTCAGGACCCCGCACGCCGTGCCGATGACCTCTCCGGCGCTATGGTTGCACTGGACAATGGCGTTGTCGACATCGAGACCGAGGACGCCCACCGGCAATGCATCCAGAATGAACTGGCTGTGGCGCAACACCCTGTTCTGGAAAAGCAACTCTTCGGTGCGTTCCCGTACCAGTTGTTCAAGATTCTCATTGAGCAGGCGCAGTTCCTCGTTCGAAGCACTGAGATCTTCGGTGAGCTCCCGGTTTTTCTTTTGCAGGAAATAAAAATCAAGGGCCTTGGAAATCGTCACCTTCAGTTCATCGTCATTCCAGGGTTTTGGGATGAATTTGTAAATCTTCCCTTCATTGATCGCCTCCACGACGGCCGCGGTATCGGCATAGCCGGACAAGACGATGCGGACCGTATCCGGTCGCAACGCGCAGACCTTTTTCAGGAAATCGACACCGTTCATCCCCGGCATGCGGTAGTCGGAGAGAACCACCTGCACGGCCGGCTCCGCCTCTAAAATCTCCAGCCCTTCCTCGCCGCTGCAGGCCCGCAATATTTCGTACTCTTCGTCAAGAAAAAGCCGCTCCAGCGCCCTTAAAACATTCACCTCGTCGTCGACGCAGAGAATTCTGACCGCTTCCTGCATGGATTCACTCCTCAATGATCGGGATTCTGACCGTGAACACGCTTCCCATCCCCGGCGTGCTCCTGACATCTATTTCGCCATGGTGCTTCTTGGTGATTATGTCATAGGCGATGCTCAAACCCAGCCCCGTCCCTTTTCCGACCTCCTTGGTGGTAAAGAAAGGATCAAAAAGCCGCGGCAGAACGTTTTCGGCAATCCCGCATCCCGTGTCGCTGACGCTTGCGAACACGGAAGCGTCGTCCGCCCAGGTTTTCACGGTGATTTCCCCACGTTCCTCAATGGCTTGCGCCGCGTTCATCAACAGGTTCACGAAAACCTGGCTGAGTTGCTGCGGATTGCATTTTGTTCTCGGCACCTCGGCAAACTCCCTGTGCAGGGTCGCCTTGTATTTGATTTCGTTCCAGACCATGCCAATGGTGCTTTCCAGTATGTCATTGACGCTGTCGTACTTGACCAGATCCTGATCGGCTCTTGAGAAGCTTTTCAGATCCTGGACGATTTTCTTCACCCGCTCCGTGCCCTCAAGGGAGTCGTCAATCAGGCTTTTCACATCTTCGAGAATAAAATCGATCTTCAGCTCCTTTCGTTTTTGCGCCAGTGTTTCCAGGGCGTTATCCCCCTGTCCTTCCCGGGAGGCGAGGATCTCGACAAATTCGAGAATACGGGCGATATACTTCTTCAGCGAGCCGAGATTGCTTGCTATGAAACCAATGGGGTTATTGATCTCGTGGGCAATGCCGGCGGCAAGCTGCCCGATCGAGGCCATCTTCTCATTATGCATCATCTGGGCTTGACTTTTTTTCAATTCGTCCTGAAACTGTTTACGCTCCAGGGAATAGCGCATTGCCTTCAGCAGAAGAGGGCCGTCCATCTCCCCTTTCATGAGATAGTCCTGGGCACCGAGCTGCAGAGCCTGAGTGGCAAAGGATTCATCGCTCAGGCCGGTTAGAACTATTACGGGAACATCCGCCGAGGTTGCATGCACCTTTTCGAGGGTCGCAAGTCCGGTGCTGTCCGGCAGATTCAAATCAAGCAGCACAAGGTCCGTTTCCCCCCGCGCCAGTGCCCGTAATCCTCCGGCAAGGTCGGCAACGCGCGCGACCGCAAACTGTTCGCCACCGTAACAGGCGATTACCTCGGTGATAACCTCGGCAATGAGCGGCTCATCTTCGATCAGCAAAATATTCGTTTTTCTTGCGTTCAAACCGTCAGATACCATTTCTTCTAGTTTTCTCCGGCCGACAAAGGCAGTTCGACTGTAAAGGTTGATCCCACTCCCACCGTGCTTTTGACGGAAATCGTTCCGCCATGTTTCTTGGTGACAATGTCATAGGCAATGCTCAAACCCAGCCCGGTGCCCTTTCCCACCTCCTTGGTGGTGAAAAAGGGCTCGAAAAGACGGCCGAGATTTTCCCGCGGAATCCCACAACCCGTATCGCGAATCTCCACCATGACCCTGTTGCCCTCCTCCCAGGTCTTGATAAAAATATCCCCGTGCCCCTCAATGGACTGCCCCGCATTCACCAGGAGGTTCATGAAGACCTGATTGAGCTGCTGGGGATAGCATTGCAGAAGAGGGAGGTTCCCCAGCTCCTTGTGGACGGAGGTTTTGTATTTCAATTCGTTCCAGACAATGTTCAAGGTCTCTTCCAGGCACCTGTTGACATCGGCTTTCACCACCTCAGCCTGGTCGATTCTGGAAAAACTTTTCAGATTCCTCACTATGCCCTGCACCCGATCAACACCGTCCAGCGACTCCTTGATGAGTTCCACGGCATCCGCAAGCACATGGTCGATTTTCAATCTCTCCCTTTCCCGTCGCAGCTCCTCGGCGCCGGGCAGATTTCCGGCCCGATCCAGGACCGCGGCCTGCGCGCCCAAAAACGCCTCCAGGCGTCCGACATACTTGGCCAGGGTGCCGAGGTTGCTTTTGACAAAGCCGACCGGATTATTGATCTCATGGGCGACCCCTGCGGCAAGTTGCCCGATGGAGGCCATCTTCTCCTGATGGAGGAGATGCGACTGGGATGCCTTCAGCTTGTCGTAGGCCTCGGAGAGTTCCTGGTTCTTTGCCTCCAGGATAAACATCATGCGATTGAATTTTTCGCCGATCAGATGCACGGGATCGGTGATCGATTCGTTATAGAACCTGCACCGCTCGCAGTCACCTATCTTTTGCGCATGAGTCCCCTGTGCCTCCCCCAGACACTGCGTCCCGGCGATCCGCCAGCAGCACATGGGCTCCCGCCCGTAACAGGGACAATCCGTCTGCCCGCATTGCATGCTTTGCCAGCATTGTCCCATCCCGGGAGGCAAGGAAAAATAGGCCCCGAACTTTTGTTGTCCGGCAATGCGCTCAAACATGCCGGAAAGGTCGTCAAGGGCACCCAGCAAGGCTGTTCTGTGCTCCAGCAGCTTCTGCGTCGCGGCGGTCCGCTCGGTGATGTCCTGAAGAACAACAACGGTGCCAATCCGCTCCTTCTTGATAACCAGGGGATACATCCGACGGTGGTAGACTCGGCCGGAACCCTGATGGATCATTTCCACCGCGCCCTCCGGCTCACCGCCGCCATCCCTTTCCCGCAGCCCGCCGGCCTCTGCCTCCTCCGGCCAGCTCCGGCCGAGGAGCTGGGAAAAATTCTTTTCACAAAATACACTGAAGGCGAGGTTGCACCTTCTGATGTTGTTCTGTTCGTCGGTGAGGATGACCATGTCCGTCACGCAGTCCATGGCCTTTTCCCACTCCTCCTTGGCCGCCTCGACTTTGCGCAGTAAAGCGCTCAAGGCATGACCGTCCCGGAGATTATCCTGCTCCGCTCCCATAACCACCCTCTTCACGCGTATCTCGCCCCCGCCACCAGGAACTGAAAGGTGATTTCAGTATAGGTAAAATCTTCACAAAACAGCAAGCGGCACGACATGATGACAATTCACTCCGTGGAAGCAGTTCTGGACAGGCACGAAACGGTTGTGATACGATTAACGTCGTTACAACGGCACATTCCGCACCTTATTACCCTACACCCATGCAGTGCGCACAAGCCTCAGGTGGCCGATGAGATTTCGTCTCATATTTTTTTCTCTAGTGGTTCTTCTCTTTTTAACGTTAACCGCTGGCGTCCTCATTTATCTCAACGGAATCCGCAAGGCGGCATATACGGAGACCGCGGCCCTGGTGCAGGATACGGCGAATTATTTCAGCGACAAGATAAATTTCTTCATTGCGCCTGCCCGGCACGGCGTGAAGGCGCTTGCCGGAGAGGAGGCAAGCCTGGCGCTCTACCGCGAAAAAACAAGGCCGGCAGCGGCGGCCGCGGCCATCACATCCCTCAGAAACTACCGAAATGCCCTCAATGCCTCACTCTGTTATCTGCTGGACAAGAATGGCAGGATCATCGCCATAAGTGACCAGGATGCCCCGGAGAATAGCCACGGCGACAGCCGTGCAACATCTGTCTATTTCCCAGAAGCCGTTGCCGGACGGGTCGATACCGCCGTGATTGTCGACCCGGTCACCGGCGGCAAGGGCATCTATTTCAGTCATCCCGTTTTTCTTGAACAAGAGGTTGTTGGCGTTGCCGTCATCAAAATGTCAACTGCCGACCTGGACAGACTGCTGGCCAATATCCTCGGCGAGCTGGCCTTAACGGATGAACACGATACGGTCTTGGCAAGCAGCGACAACGATTGGCTTTTTAAAACACTCAAGGCCCCTCCGCCGGGGAAAAAAATCCCCCTTCCCGCTGAAAAAAAACCGCCCGCCCGGGCTTCCGCCCCGCTTCATGTCCAATTTGCGCGGAATGCAAACAAGGCCGTTCTCCCCGATGGCGAAGAATATCTCTATCACAGAAGCGTTGTTCAGGGGACCGATGGCTGGACGGTGACATACTTTTACCAGGCGAGCAATCTGAACAGAAAATTTTATCTGGGGATACACCGCAAGGTTTCATACGCGCTTGCCGGGATCACGCTCCTGTTTTTCGGCACCACCATTTTCCTCTATCGGCAAGCCAATGTCGCCTGGCGGGAACGCGAACACCTGGACATGAAACACCGGGCCGCCAGCAGTTTTCTTGCCCAGATCTTCAATCTCGCCACCGAGGGAATCCGGATAATCGACAACAACTTCAACGTGATAAAAGTTAACAAATCCTTCTGTCAGATGACCGGCCATAGCCCTGACAACATCATCGGCCATAAATGTTACGATAATTTCTGGGGACCACGCTGCCATACCCCTGAATGCACGCTTGCCCTGATCAAGGCCGGGAAAAAGCGTCTTGAGTTTGAAATCGTCAAGGAAGGCCTGGCGGGCCCTCTCAATTGCTGGGTTGCCGCGGTTCCTTTCGTCGACGCCAACGGCAAGGTTCTCGGGGTTCTCGAAACCTTCAGGGATATCAGCGAACGGCTTGAGACGGAAATCTCCATGCAGAAGGCCTTTGAGGATGCCCACAAAATGGCGGAAGAACTGGCAGCCTCCCATTATCAGATAGTCCAACAGAAGAAAGAGCTGGAAAAGGCCTACGACCTGCTGAAACAAAGCCAGTCCCAGATCCTGCAGCAGGAAAAAATGGCCTCGATCGGGCAGCTTGCCGCAGGAGTCGCCCACGAGATCAACAATCCCATGGGGTTTATCGCCAGCAACCTGGGCACCCTCGGCAAATACATCGACCGTCTTGCCTCCTATCTGGAAAACGTTGAGAAAAAACTCCGGGAGGAAAAGGAGAACAGCCAGGAACTCGACGATCTACGGAAAAAATTGAAGATCGCTTACATCCTCAACGACGGCCGGGAGCTGGTGAGGGAATCCCTGGACGGCGCCGAGCGGATTCGGAAGATCGTGCAGGGGCTCAAAAACTTCTCCCGCGTCGATCAGGCGGAAAAAGCACTGGCCGACCTGAACGAATGCATCGACAGCACTGTCAACATTGTCTGGAACGACCTGAAATACAAGGCGGAGATAATAAGGGAGTATGGCGACATCCCGCGCACCGTATGCATGCCCCAGCAGCTGAATCAGGTTTTCATGAACCTTCTGCTGAATGCGGCCCAGGCCATTGAAGAGCACGGATCGATCACGGTGAAAACGTGGCACGACGGAAAATGGATCTTTGCCTCGGTCAGCGATACAGGAAAGGGGATTCCCCAGGAACATCTGACCAAGATCTTCGATCCGTTCTTCACCACCAAAGGGGTGGGCAGCGGTACCGGCCTGGGCCTCAGCATCGTTTACGACATTGTCGTAAAAAATCATAAAGGCGACATCATTGTCGCCAGCGAAGAGGGCAAAGGCGCGACCTTTACCCTGAGGCTCCCCGTGGTATCGACGGAGGACAATGCCTGAGCGGTCAGCGGATCAACCTCCGCCTGACGAGGATCACCGCCAGGAAGGTGGCAAGAACGGCGATCAGCAGAGAGCCGACAATCTTCAAAAGCATCGGTTCCTGCAGGTTGCCGTAGCAGAGCATTCTCGCCAGGCTGACAATGGGAGTGAGTGGCAAAAGCTCCAGCACTGCCCTGGCGGCGGGGGCCACATTCCGCAGGGGAAAGAAGATGCCGGAAAAAAGAAACAAAGAGGTGATGATGAGCGAGATGAAATAGTTGAAGAAGTCATAATTGGTCGCCAGCGCGGTCATGATCAGGCCGCTTGCCGCGAAAAAAATCCCGGAAACAAAGAGGACCGGCAGGAGGGCCAGGGTCCAGGGGGAAGGAAAAACCCCGAAAAGAGGGAGACAGAGCAGCATGATCAGGCCTGCCAGCAGGCCCTTGCTCGCACCCCAGACAATCTCCCCCACCACCAGATCCGCCAGGCCCAGCGGGGTCATGAGGATCGCCTCGTAGGTTTTCTGCACGGCAAGCCTGGTATAGGAGCCATAGGTCGTCTCAAAGGCGGCGCTGTACATGACCGCGCTTGCAACCAGCCCCGGGGCGATGAACTGCAGATAGCTGAGGCCCTCGATGGGCGCGAGATCCCGGCCAAGGCCATAGCCCATGGCCAGCAGAAAGAGCAGGGGTTGCCCCAGGTTGCCGATCAGGGTGGCCAGCATATGTTTCCGCCAGACCCTGGCATTGCGCAGCCACACTGTCAAAAAAGATACGCTGTTCACGATGTTCTCCTGCCCGATTCCCTCCCGCGGGCGGGCGTCGTTTGTCCCGGCCCCCAGGCTTGGGGGAAAATACTATGATTCCCGCAGGGACCGGCCGGTGAGCTGAATGAAAAGATCCTCGAGGTTTGCCGGCCGTCGCAGCCAGTTGCGCGCCTTGGCCAACACCTTTTCCAGCCGGGAACAATCCTCCCTCGTGTAGACGAAAAGGCGATCCCCCACCCTCTCCATGCTGGCGTTGCACCGGGTAAAAGCCATGGCCAGCGCGTCGAGCTCGCTTGCGGTTCCCTCCACCTCATACACCTCGATCCCGACCAGATCGGTGATCAACCGCTGGGGTTGACCCTGGGCCACAATCTGGCCATGATCAAGGATAAGCACCCTGCCGCACAGTCGGGAAACCTCGTCCAGATAATGGCTGGTCAGCAGCATGGTGGTACCCCGCTCCTGGAGAACTTCCAGACGCTCCCAGATCAGATGGCGGGCCTGGGGGTCAAGGCCGATGGTGGGTTCGTCGAGGATAAGGAGCCGGGGCTCGTTGATCAGGGCCCGGGCCAGCAGCAGCCTCCGGCGCTGGCCGCCGGACAGATGTTCGATGATCTCATTGCGCCGGTTATAGAGGGCGAAAAAGTGGAGCAGCTCTTCTGTCCGCTCCCTGGCGAGCCGCCGCTCCACCCGAAAATAGCTGGCGTAGGTGAGCAGATTTTCTTCCACGGAAAGATCAGGGTCAAGGCTGTCCGCCTGCGGCACCACGCCGATGCGGAACTTGGCCGCGCGCTGGTGCCTGGGCACCTCCAGGCCGAGGATGCGGACCTCGCCGACGCTTTTTTTCACCAGCCCGAGGAGGATATTGATGCAGGTGGTCTTGCCCGCGCCGTTGGGGCCGAGAAAACCCACGCTCTCTCCCTGGGAAAGGGTAAAGGAGACCCCGTCGAGAACGCGGCGCGCCCCGAAATACTTGCCGAGCCCCTGGGCCGATATCACCGGCGCGGCATCTGTGTTCACTCCGTTTTCCACTTTGCTTCCCCAGCAGGCGGTTGAAAAAACAGGACCGGGGCCGCCCCGCGACAACCGCCTTGAACCTTGGCAGGCGCCCACGGCCGAACCACACACTCTCTATACCATATTGCCGAGGAAATTCTGAATAATTCTCCGCCACCGCCTTTCACGGCCCCACTTCGCCCGGAGCCCGCTCTTGTCGGAAACGGCAATCACTGCTAAGGTGAATTCATCGCGAATGAGATATGCTTCTTTCCCGTTTGTTTGTAATGATTCCGGAGGATGACCGTGGCGCCTGCAAAAGCAATTCCCCATGCCAAAAACGAAGCCTGCCCCAAGGAGCAGCTGAGCAAGAGTGATTTCCGGAGTCAGCTTCCCGGAATAGTCGATCAGGTGGTCGCCACCTGTTACGACAATGCCTGTTTTGAACACGTTGAATCGGAACCGCTGCCGAGCCGTCAGCATGTGATCGAAATCCTCGATTCCTGCCGGGACATTCTTTTCCCCGGCTATTTCCGCAACCAGGGCATCGACCGGGTAAGCCTCAACTACCAGCTGGGCCTGGAGATTTCCGGCCTTTATGAAAGGCTGGCCAGGGAAATCACCCACGCCATCCGCCACGAATGCCTGCGCCACGAACACAGCTGTTCCCATTGCGAGGGGGCCGGCAAGGAAACAGCCTTCCACTTCATCAAGGCCCTGCCGCGCCTGCGGGCGATACTCGCCACCGACGTCCGCGCCGCCTACGAAGGAGACCCCGCCGCCGGCAGCTACGACGAAATCATCTTCAGCTACCCCGGCATGTTCGCGATCACGGTCTACCGCATCGCCAGCGAGCTGAACAACCTTGCGGTTCCGATCCTGCCGCGGATCATGAGCGAACACGCGCACAGCATCACCGGCATCGACATCCATCCCGGCGCCGTTATCGGCGATTCCTTCTTCATCGACCACGGCACCGGCGTGGTCATCGGCCAGACCAGCATCATCGGCAACAGGGTCAAGCTCTACCAGGGGGTGACCCTGGGGGCGCTCTCCTTCAGGCGTGACGATACCGGCGATCTCGACCGCCGGAGCAAACGCCACCCCACCCTGGAGGACGATGTCACCGTCTATGCCGGCAGCACCATTTTGGGCGGCGATACCGTCATCGGCGCCCGCTCGGTCATCGGCGGCAACACCTGGCTTACCCAGTCGGTGCCGCCGGACACCAAGGTGCTGCTCAAATCTCCCGAGCTGATCATGAAAACCACGCAAAACCAATCCGTAAAATAAAAATCTGGATATTCTTGCAAACTTCGTTTAGATTAGCAAGTTCGCCGGGCCAACCAGGGGAAACGACACGTTTTATCTCCTCGTATTTGTGCATTAAGCGCTGTGCCACCTTTCTCCGGCAATCATTCGTTTAAGCGATTTTGGTCACCTCCTGTCCATGCCCATGGATTACAACAGGGGATAACTGACCGGAATTTTACAACATATTAACCAATGAAAAATGGAAGGAGATGAGTCTATGTCCCGGAAAATGGTCACCATTGATGGTAATCAGGCATGTACCCACGTGGCCTATGCCACCAGCGAGATCATAACGATCTACCCCATCACCCCCTCTACGCCCATGGCGGCGGAGTCCGATACCAAGGCAACCGCCAGGCAGGAGAACATTTGGGGTTCCATCCCGGTTGTGACCCAGATGCAGTCCGAAGGCGGCGTCGCGGGGGCGCTGCACGGCAGCCTGACCACCGGCGCGCTCTGCACCACCTTCACCGCCTCCCAGGGCCTCTTCCTGATGATCCCCAACATGTACAAACTGGCCGGCGAGCTGACCCCCACCGTTTTCCATATCACCGCCCGCTCCATCGCCTGCCAGGGTCTCTCCATCTTCGGTGACCATGGTGACGTCATGGCCGCCCGCCAAACCGGCTGGGCCATGCTCTGCTCCCAGAACGTGCAGGAGTGCCAGGATATGGCGCTGATCGCCACCCAGGCGGCACTGGCGAGCCGCATCCCCTTCATGCACTTTTTTGACGGCTTCCGGACCTCCCACGAGATCCAGAAGATCGAACAGCTTACCTTTGACGACATGCGCAAGATGATCGACGAGGATCTGGTCGTCGCCCACCGCGAGCGCGGCCTTTCCCCGGACCGCCCCATGATGCGCGGCACCGCCCAGAACCCCGACGTCTACTTCACCGGCCGCGAGACCGTCAACAAATTCTACAACGCCACCCCCGGCATCGTCCAGAAGACCATGGACAAATTTGCCAAACTCACCGGCCGTAAATACCATCTCTTTGATTACTACGGCTCCCCGGATGCCGAGGACGTCGTCATCATGATGGGCTCTGGCGCCGAAACCGTGGCCGCCACGGTCGAGCACCTCATCAAGAAGGGCAAGAAGCTCGGCCTGGTGGTTGTCCGCCTCTTCCGGCCCTTTGACTCCGCCGCCCTGATCAAGGCCCTGCCCAAGAAGGTCAAGCGCATCACCGTGCTCGACCGCACCAAGGAGCCGGGTTCCGCCGGCGAACCCCTCTACCTCGACATCCGCGCAGCGGTTGGCGAGGCGGTTGAGGCCGGCACCCTGAAGAAGGCCCCCTCCATCCTGGGCGGCCGTTACGGCCTGGGTTCCGCCGAGTTCACCCCGGCCATGGTCAAGGCGGTTTTCGACAACATGGCGGCCAAGAAAGCGAAGAACCACTTCTGTGTCGGCCCCGACGATGACGTGGCCCGCACCAGCCTCAAGTACAACTCCTCATTCGACATCGAGGGCAAGGACGTCTACCGGGCCATGTTCTTCGGTCTGGGCGCGGACGGCACCGTCGGCGCCAACAAGAACACCATCAAGATCATCGGTACCGAAACCCCCAACAACGCCCAGGGCTACTTTGTTTACGATTCCAAGAAGTCCGGCTCCATCACCACCAGCCACCTGCGTTTCGGCAAGAACAAGATCGTGGCCCCCTACCTGATCAACAAGGCGAACTTCGTGGCCTGCCACAACTTCACCTTCCTTGACAAGTACGACATGCTTTCCAACCTGGAAACCGGCGGCACCTTCCTGCTCACCACCACCTACAACAAGGATCAGGTCTGGAAGCAGTTGCCCGCCGTGGTCCAGAAGGACCTGCTCGCCAAGAAGGCCAAGTTTTACATCATCGATGCCATCAGCCTTGCCGAAGCCATCGGCCTTGGGGCCCGCATCAACATGATCATGCAGACCGCCTTCTTCCTGATCTCCGGCATTCTCACCAAAGCCGAAGCGATCAAGGCCATCAAGGACGCGATCAAGAAGACTTACGGCAAGAAGGGCGACAAGGTCGTCAACATGAACTACGGCGCCGTTGATGCGGCAGTGAACAACATCGTCGAGGTCAAGATGCCCAAGAGCGCTGACGGTCATGCGAAGCCGCCGGTCGTTCCCGCCGAGGCTCCCGACTTTGTCAAGGAAGTCACCGCCAAGATGATCGAGGGCAAGGGTGACCAGATCAAGGTCTCCCAGATGCCCAATGACGGCACCTGGCCCACCGGCACCACCCAGTATGAAAAGCGCAACATCGCCGTGCATGTGCCCGAGTGGATTCCGGCCAACTGCATCCAGTGCGGCCGTTGCTCCCTGGTTTGCCCGCATGCGGCCATCCGCCTGAAGATCGTCAAATCCGCGGACCTCAAAAAAGCCGCCAAGAGCATGAAGAGCGCCGAGGCGGTGGGTGCCCAGTTCAAGGGCAGCAAGGCCATCGTCCAGGTCTTCACCGAAGACTGCTGCGGTTGCACCCTCTGCGTCGATGCCTGCCCGGCCAAGGAAAAAGCCCTGAAGATGGTGGAGAACAACGAAAAACTCCGTGTGCAGGAAGCCGCCAACGTGAAGTTCTTCCTGGCGCTCCCCGAGGTGGCCAACAAGGATATCGATCCTTCCACCGTCAAGGGCAGCCAGCTGCTCCGGCCCCTTTTCGAGTTCTCCGGCGCCTGTGCCGGCTGTGGCGAAACCCCCTACATCAAGCTGGCCACCCAGATGTTCGGCGACCGGATGTTGATAGCCAACGCCACGGGCTGTTCCTCCATTTACGGCGGGAACCTGCCCACCACCCCCTACTGCAAGCGCGCCGATGGCCGTGGTCCGGCCTGGGCAAACTCCCTGTTCGAGGACAACGCCGAGTTCGGGCTTGGCATGCGCAACACCGTGAACAAGTTCGCGGCCCAGGCCACCGAGCTTCTCGAAAAGGCGGTTGAGGAAAAACTGATCACCAAGAAGGTGGCCGATGAGTTGATCAAGGCCTCCCAGAAGAACCAGGACGAGATCGAGGCCCAGCGCGGCCGGGTTGCCAAGTTGAAAGACACCCTTGCCAAGAGCAAGTCGGCAACCGCAAAGCGCCTGTTGCCCATCGCCGACTATCTGGTCAAGAAATCCGTCTGGATCTTCGGCGGCGACGGCTGGGCGTACGACATCGGCTACGGCGGTCTGGACCATGTCCTTGCCTCCGGCGAGAACGTCAATGTCCTGATCATGGACACCGAGGTCTACTCCAACACCGGCGGCCAGATGTCCAAGTCCACCCCGCGCGCAGCCACGGCTCAGTTCGCCGCCGGCGGCAAAAAGATGCCCAAAAAAGACATCGGCATGATCTTCTCCACTTACGGCAACGTCTATGTGGCCAAGGTCGCCCTGGGCGCCAACCCGCAGCAGGTGGTCAAGGCCTTTGCCGAGGCTGAAGCCTATGATGGTCCTTCCCTGATCATCGCCTATGCCCACTGCATCAACCACGGCATCAACATGGCCAAGGGACTTGACCAGCAGAAAAAAGCGGTTGCCTGCGGACATTGGCCGCTCTACCGCTACAACCCGACCCTGGAGGATGAAGGCAAGAACCCGCTGCACCTCGACAGCAAGGCGCCGACCATTCCTTTTGCAGAGTATGCCTTGAATGAAAACCGTTACCGGGCTCTGAAGCTGATGAACCCGGAGCACGCAGAGGAACTTATGGTGATGAGCCAGAAGGACGTGGAAAAATCCTGGAAATTCCTGGAAGGCCGCGCCAAGGCCCTTGAGCCTGAAAAGAAGTAGAATATCGTTGGCTTGACCAAAGCCTGTTTCACCGATCCTGCCTTGCATGGCTGCAAGGCAGGATTTTTTTTAGACCCTTTGCGGAAATCCGTGCAGGCCGCAAGGAGAATGAAAACTGAATCTTAAATCGTTTCGACGCTGCACATAGGCACCGTGGCGAATCCGGACCACTTCCGCTGTGATGGCCGCGAGCAAGCCCTGAACTTGGCGGCCCCCCGGCTGGCGGGAGCCGGCAAGCACCGCGTCTGTATTTTGGCGTAAATACGAATGGTTGGAGAATGCGATGACATTAATCAATGAAAACTATCTGAAACTGAAGGCCGGGTATCTCTTCCCGGAAATCGGACGCCGGGTAAAATCCTTTGTCGACAGTCATCCGGAAGCCAAGGTGATCCGCCTCGGCATCGGCGACGTGACCAGGCCCCTGGCGCCGGCTGTGATCAAGGCCTTCCATGAGGGCGTCGACGATCTGGCCCGTGGGGAAACCTTCCACGGCTATGGGCCGGAGCAGGGATACGACTGGCTGAGCAAGATCATCATCGAAAAGTCCTATAACCCGTTGGGCGTCGATCTCAATCCCTCCGAGGTCTTTATCTCCGACGGCTCCAAGTGTGATTCAGCCAACATCCTGGATATTTTTTCCCTTGCCAACAAGGTGGCGATCTGCGATCCGGTCTACCCCGTGTACAACGACACCAATGTCATGATCGGCCGCAGCGGCGAGGCCGATGCCAAAGGCTATTACGAAGGCATCGTCTACATGCCCTGCACCGAGGCGAACAATTTTACCCCGGCCATCCCCGAAGAAAAGGTGGACATCATCTATCTCTGCTACCCCAACAATCCCACCGGCATGGTCGCGACCAGGGATGAACTTGCGGCCTGGGTCGACTATGCCAACACCAACGGCTCCGTCATCTTTTTTGACGCGGCATATGAGGCGTTCATCACCGAGCCAGGTATACCCCACTCCATCTATGAGATTGCCGGCGCCAAAAGCTGCGCCATAGAGTTCCGCTCCTTCTCCAAAACCGCCGGCTTCACCGGAGTGCGCTGCGGCCTGACCGTGGTGCCGGAGGAGCTCAAGTCCCTTACGGTTTCCGGCGAAAAAGTTGCCTTGAACAGGCTCTGGAACCGCAGACAGTGCACCAAGTTCAACGGCGTCTCCTACCCTGTCCAGCGGGCGGCCGCCGCGGTCTATTCCGACGAGGGCTGGCCACAGGTGCGGGAGACCATCGCCTTTTACCTGGAAAATGCCCGCCTGATCCGGGAAGGATTGAGCGCGGCCAAGATCACCTGCTACGGCGGAGTGAACGCCCCGTACATCTGGCTGAAAACCCCACGGGGTCTGGCGAGCTGGGATTTCTTCGACAAGCTCCTCAATGAATGCCATGTGGTTGGCACTCCGGGCAGCGGCTTCGGACCCAGCGGCGAAGGCTATTTTCGCCTATCCGCCTTCGGCTCGCGGGAAAACGTCCGGGAAGCGGTTCGGCGAATCCAGGAGAAATGGGGGAACGGCTGACTCCCAATTTCCTGCGCCCTGACTGACTGCAGAAAAGAAGGCGGGATGCCGTTACCCGCCTTTTTTTCTGCATCCCCGCTTGCGATCATTCGCCCATGAACTCCCAGGCCTGTTCATGGATCTTGTGCTGAATCTCCCACATTTCCTTGCGCTTCTTCAACAGCTCCTTCCTGTCCGCCTTGGGGTTACGGGCCGCTTCGGCGTATTCAAACTGCTTGTCGTTCAGTTTCTTGCGCAGCTCCTTGGTTGCATTCAGATATTTTTGCTGGTTTTCCGGGCTGAGGTCGCCAAGTCCGGGCAGCATCCCGCCCATGCCACATGGCCCCATGCCCATGCCTCCCCCCATGCCCATGCCTCCCCCCATCATGCCTCCTCCCATCATGCCTCCCCCCATCAGACCGGAGCCCATCATCATCCCCTGTCCATCACCCGCGGGCGGCGTAGCTGTTTGGGAAGGTTTTTCAGGCGCTCCGCCATGATGTGAAGCATCCTGGGCAAAAACAGGAGTTGCGGCCAACAGGCATGCCAATACGGACACGACAATACTGTTCGTTTTCATGAAATCCTCCTTGCTGGATGGTGAATGGAACGGCGTGCCGGCAATCAATTCGTTGCGGCTGGATGTAACATGGATAATCATCCTACGGCAAAGGTAGAAAAATCAAGGGAATTACCAAAGAGTGCGTCAGGCAACCACTCGTGAAAACCATAAAAAAAGGCGCCGCATTCAAGCAGACGCCTTTTTATGATTCATTTTAAAACATTACCACTCAGCTGAAGCGCACCTTGCAAAAACGACGCTTGCCGACCTTGAGGATCACCTCGCCCGCGGCCGGAACCATATGCTCGACATCATTCACCTTGTCGCCGTTAATGGTCACTGCATTCTGCTGAATCATCCTCCGCGCTTCCCCGGTCCCGGCCACCAGCTGGGATTCCACCAACAATTTGGGCAACCAGAACCCTTCTGCTCCGGAAGCGAGGATGATCTCGGGCATATCCTCAGGATTTTCGTGCTGCCTGAAAACCTTTTCAAAGTTCTCTTCGGCAAGCTGCGCGGTCTGAAAGTCGTAAAAACGGGCGGTCAACTCCCGCGCCAACTGCTGCTTCACCGCCTTGGGGTGCAGCCGGCCGGCCTCCATCTCCTGCTTTAACACAGCGATCTCCTCGGTGGTAAGGTCGCTCAGCAACTCGTAGTAACGGAACATCAGGGCATCGGAGATGGAGAGGACCTTGCCGTAGATGTCATCGGCTTTTTCCGCGATGCCGATATAGTTGCCCAGGGATTTGCTCATCTTATTGACGCCGTCCAACCCCTCAAGCAACGGCATGGTGATGACCACCTGCGGCTCCTGCCCCCAGACCCGCTGCAGATCCCTGCCCATGAGCAGATTAAAGAGCTGATCCGTACCGCCGAGCTCCACATCCGCCTTGAGGGAAACCGAGTCATAGCCCTGAATCAACGGGTAGAGAAACTCATGGATGCTGATGGGCCGCTCGTTCTCGAAGCGCACCTTAAAATCCTCACGCTCGAGCATTCTGGCCACGGTGAGATGGGAGGCCAGGCGAATAAAATCATGGGACGTCAGCTTGTTGAGCCAGGTGCTGTTAAAAACGATCCGGGTCTTCTTGGGATCGAGGATCTTGAAGATCTGCTCCTTGTAGGTTTCGGCATTCTTCTTGACCTGTTCCACGGTCAGGGGCTTGCGCGTTTCCGATTTCCCGGTGGGATCACCGATCATGCCGGTAAAATCGCCGATCAGAAAATAGATATCATGCCCAAGCTCCTGAAAGTGCTTGAGTTTTTGAATGAGCACCGTGTGACCCAGGTGCAGGTCTGGCGCCGTGGGATCAAAGCCGGCCTTGATCTTCAGGGGCACCCCGCTGGCATTGGACTTTGCAAGTTTTTTGAGCAGGTCTTCCCGGGAGATGACGTTCACAGCCCCCCGCTCAATCAGTTCTACCTGTTTTTCCAGTGAAATCTTCATAAATTCGGCATCAAGCTTTCTGAGATTAATCCTATTTTGCGTACTCTACGGCCCTGGTTTCCCGAATCACCGTTACCCGGATCTGACCGGGGTAGGTCAGCTCCTGTTCGATTTTCTTGACGATATCCTTGCTGATGATCATTGCCTCGGCATCATTGATCATACCGCTGTCGACAATGATGCGCACCTCGCGACCCGCCTGAATGGCATAGGATTTTTCAACGCCCTTGAAGGAGTTGGCGATTTTTTCAAGATCCTCAAGCCGCTTGACATAGGATTCCAGCATTTCCTTGCGCGCCCCAGGCCTTGCCCCGGAAAGGGCGTCTGCGGACTGAACCAGCACATCGAGCACGCTTTCCGGCGGCACATCCTCATGGTGGGCGGCAATGGCATGGACAATGTCAGAGGCCTCCCCATACTTCTTGGCCAGATCCGCGCCGATGCTGGCATGGCTTCCCTCGATTTCGTGGTCAACCGCCTTGCCGATATCGTGCAGCAGGCCGGCACGCTTGGCCCGTTTCACATCGATGCCGAGTTCCGCCGCCATTACTCCGCAGAGAAAGGCGACCTCCAGGGAATGCTGCAATACGTTCTGGCCATAGCTGGTTCGATATTTCAGCCTGCCCAGGAGCTTGATCAACTCCAAGTTCACACCGTGCGCGCCCACGTCAAAGGTCGCCTGTTCGCCGGCCTCGCGCATGGTCACCTCAAGCTCCTCGCCAACCTTGAGCACGATCTCCTCGATCCGGGCGGGATGGATGCGGCCGTCGGTGATCAACCGCTCAAGGGATTGTCTGGCAATCTCGCGCCGCACGGGATTAAAGCCGGAAAGGATTACCGCCTCCGGGGTGTCATCGATGATGATATCAATGCCGGTTGCAGCCTCGATGGCGCGAATATTCCGACCTTCACGGCCGATGATCCGACCCTTCATTTCCTCGTTGGGCAGAGGCACGACGGAAACGGTCTTTTCCGCGACATAGTCGCCGGCATAACGGGAAATGGCCAGGGCGATAATGTCCTTGGCCTTTTTATCGGCCTGCATTTTCATCTCGTTTTCAATCTTGACGACCATTTTGGCCGCTTCCATCCGCGCTTCGCTCTCAATACTCTCGATGAGCTGTTTCTTGGCCTCATCGCAGGAAATGCCGGAAATCTTTTCCAGCTGAAAGCGCTGTTCCTCGACGATGTTATCGATTTCCTTCTGCCTCCGCCCCAGGGCCTCTTCCTCCCTGGCAAAAGACTGCTCCTTTTTCAGGAGCTCCATCTCACGTTTGTCCAGGATATCGATCTTTCTTTCAATCTGCTCAAGCTTCTGAATGAGCTTCTTTTCCTCTTCAACAACGTCCTTCTTGATCGCCTTGATCTCTTTTTCCGCTTCCTGTTTGAGAGCAAAGGCTTCATCCTTGCTGTGCAGCAAGGCTTCCTTCTTGATCTGCTCGGCTTCGGACAAAGCACTCTCGATGAGCTTTCTGCCCTGCTCCTCAAGATTTGCCTGCCGGTCCTCGATGAATTTCTTGCGCAACAAGACACCGATTCCGACACCGCCGCATATGCCAAACACAACTGATAAGATTATCTGTACTGTCACGGAGCCAACCTCCTGCGCGAATTTATTTGAAAAGCGCTACCGCCGCCCATGGGCGATGACGCGCTCATGCTGAAAGAGAGGGGCATTGTCCCTGAAAACGGGAGCGCTGCCGACTCGAGATGATAACAGCCCAACAGCCGTTACCTTTTATGGGCTCGGGGGGAGAAAGAAATGCTGTGAGGGGGGATTTCCGCTTCAAGCAGCCCACCAGGGATGGGTTGCTGTTTCCTCAGACGACCGTATTTTGTCTTTTTTACTATCATATCCCCAAAAGAGAGGGGAAAATCGTTCCTGTCGTGTGATTGTACAGCACCAAAAACCGAAAAAATCCCTATTCACAAGTCCTGCCTGACAAGAAGCCACGCAGTGAACATTACAATTCTCACATCTTCATGATCCTGAGGAATACTTGCGAAGATTCCCGCACATCAGAAGACCTTTGCCCAAATAAAACTATATAAAACGCCCCGGTATTCCCGGCGCAGATAATTGGCTATAAATCCCCCGCCATTGAAGTGTCTGGCAGTGACATCGAACCTAACTTCGTTAGGTGGGCGGTACTCGTACTCCCTTCAAGGAATTCCACCGGAGCGGATTCCTTTCCAGAAGAAGCGAAGTCGCTCTAAATAATAATGTTGGCTCGAGACACTCTGCCAGATCACTAGCAAGGCAGGGGAATCTTAGTACTCAACTAAAAATTTTTCTCTATCCTTTCGCTGAGTAAATTTATCTTCTCTTCAACCCGCTGTTTGTATTCGTCGTATTCTCTTTTGAGTTTCACATACTTACTGGCGATATTCAAACTCGTCAGAACGGCGATCTTGTTTGCGGGCAAAACATGCGCTGAGTTGTGTCCGGCATTTTCCAGCTGGGACTTCACCAAGAGCAGAATCTCTTGCACATCTTGCTCAGGGGCATCGGTATAGAGCGGATATTCCTGGCCGAGCACCTTAAATTTGACCAACCGTTCCACGATGCACCAATAATGAAAGGGTTACCAGAATAACACCCTGAAGGCAATATGTTTTCAATCAGTTTCCAACAAGAACTCCCTGCACCGGATCTGATTGCGTTTTTCCTGCCACCGCGGCAGTTGCCTTGGCTGCGGTTTCTCCGGCAGAGGCGCCTGCTTTCTCCCATTTCTCAATGGCCGCGATCAACGCCGTCACGCGCTGATGGATAAGATTCTTTTCCTCCTTCAAACGCTTCACGTCATCTTCAAGTTCCTTCCTGGCCAGCTCAAGGCGTGCAATATCACCCTTCAATTTCACCCGGTCATCCTGGGCTGTATCAAGGGTGCTGAGCAACCGCTCAACATTGGTTTCAAGCTTTTTAAGGTCCTGCTCATAATCCATGACGAACTCCTCTTCTCCCATAATTCAAAGGGGATAGCTAATTTTCTCAAGGTAAATTGGATGCGGCAAAAAGAAGCAAGATATCCCGGCAAAGTGGACGACACATCTGGGGAAAATGCCGGATGACAGACCTACGATTTAATCCCTCGGCAAAAGGAAAGTCAAGGTCTTTGTATGGGGAGAGTGAGCTTGGCAACCACTGGAAACCACTCTCGACGCAAAGGGTGCTGAGAGTTTTGCTCAAATCCGCGGGGAGTGAATCTGCGTTCGGGGGGGGACCTTCTCCTGCCGTAGATGGGTAAAAGCGCCGATTTGGCAGCCATCGCCGATATGACAGTCGTTGATCTTCACGAAAGAATCGATGGTTACCGAACAACCGATTTCAGTTTTCCCAGCCAGGAAAACAAAGGGTTGGATAACGGAATCACGGCCAATTACAACCGTTTTGGCAATTGAAACATTGTGGGGCTGGGGAATGGTTACCCCGGAATCCATCAGAAAATCAAGGTGGCGCGCCTGCAATGCCTGGTGTGCCAAAGCAAGCTCTCTCCGCGAATTGACCCCCAATATCTCGCCGCTGTCCTCGCACACATATTTCTGCACCCTGACTCCATCGGCGGTCGCGATGCCGACGATGTCCGTCAAGTAAATCTCTCCCTGTTTATTATCGCTGCCGACCCGCACGAGCGCAGAAAGCAGCAGCTCCGCATCGACGCAATAAATGCCGGCATTGATTTCCCTGATCTTCTTCTGCTCCGGCCCGGCGTCCTTTTCTTCCACGATGCTGAGAACATTGCCAGCGGAATCGGAAAGAATACGACCGTAATGGCTCGGATCGGCTACTTCCGTCGTCATGATGGTCAATTGAGAAGCATTGCACCTGTGGCTTTCCAAAAAATCCCGCAGGGTTTCCGGCCTGATGAGCGGGGTGTCGCCACAAAGGATCAGAACCGGGCCGGCATGGGATGAAAGCATTTCCTGGCACGCCAGGACAGCATGGCCGGTGCCGAGTTGTTTCTCCTGAAAGACAAAGGCTGGCCTGTAGTCGGCAAGCGCCTCTTCCACAAGCCTGTGCATGTGCCCCGTGACGACAATGGTTTTGGCAAGGGATAGAGGTGAGAGGGCGTCAAGAACGTGATGAACCATGGGGGCAAAGAAAACCTCATGGAGAACCTTGGGCTTCTCCGATTTCATTCTTGTCCCCTTGCCTGCCGCTAAAACAATGCCAATCACAGCAGAATTGTTCATATCTCCTCCCCAGTTGCGAAAACAGACAACGTATGCAAGAAAGAACACTTACGCCCAGCGGGCAAAAAAAAACCCTTCCTTTTGAGGGGAAGGGTTAAAAAAAGAGGATCGGCGGCGACCTACTCTCCCACCAAGCTTCCCTGGCAGTACCATCGGCGCTGAGAGGCTTAACTTCCGTGTTCGGAATGGGAACGGGTGTTTCACTCTCGCTATTACCACCGAAAATCCATAAATTCGGGTGCCTTGCGGTTGGATCCGACCAACGGCTGCTGCCACCGGTCACCATGGCCACATGGCTGGTATATATAAAAAACCTGGATAATTGAATATTTTGTGTTGTCCCGTTTGCCGGATATATAAAAAATGATCAAGCGAATGATGGTCTCTCTTTATAAAAAGAGATGGTCAAGCCGCACGGCTTATTAGTACCAGTAAGCTCCATGTGTTGCCACACTTCCACACCTGGCCTATCAACGTTGTGGTCTGCAACGAGCCTTCAGGTGGGTTACCCCACGGGATATCTTATCTTGGAGTGGGCTTCCCGCTTAGATGCTTTCAGCGGTTATCCCTTCCGAACGTGGCTACCCTGCCGTGCCTCTGGCGAGACAACAGGAGCACCAGTGGTTCGTCCATTCCGGTCCTCTCGTACTAGGAACAGCTCTCCTCAAATATCCTACGCCCACATCAGATAAGGACCAAACTGTCTCACGACGTTTTAAACCCAGCTCGCGTACCGCTTTAATTGGCGAACAGCCAAACCCTTGGGACCTGCTCCAGCCCCAGGATGCGATGAGCCGACATCGAGGTGCCAAACCTCCCCGTCGATATGGACTCTTGGGGGAGATAAGCCTGTTATCCCCGGCGTACCTTTTATCCGTTGAGCGACGGCCCTTCCATACGGGACCGCCGGATCACTAAGACCTACTTTCGTACCTGCTCGAAATGTCTCTCTCGCAGTCAAGCTCCCTTATGCCTTTACACTCTACGGCTGGTTTCCAATCAGCCTGAGGGAACCTTCGCGCGCCTCCGTTACACTTTGGGAGGCGACCGCCCCAGTCAAACTACCCACCAGACATTGTCCCAAACCCGGATTACGGGTCGTGGTTAGAAGCCTAAAATAATCAGGGTGGTATTTCAACGTTGACTCCACAAGAACTGGCGTCCCTGCTTCACAGTCTCCCACCTATCCTACACAAATCATTTCAAACTCCAATGCCAAGCTATAGTAAAGGTGCACGGGGTCTTTCTGTCTTGATGCGGGTAACCGGCATCTTCACCGGTGTTACAGTTTCGCTGAGTCTCTAGTTGAGACAGTGGGGAAATCGTTACGCCATTCGTGCAGGTCGGAACTTACCCGACAAGGAATTTCGCTACCTTAGGACCGTTATAGTTACGGCCGCCGTTTACTGGGGCTTCGGTTCAGTGCTTCGCCGAAACTAACACTTCCCCTTAACCTTCCAGCACCGGGCAGGCGTCAGACCCTATACTGCGTCTTTCGACTTCGCAGAGTCCTGTGTTTTTAGTAAACAGTCGCTCCCCCCGTTTCTCTGCAACCCCCTTCCGCTCCATAAGTGAATTACTTCACGTAATGAGGGCATACCTTCTCCCGAAGTTACGGTATTATTTTGCCGAGTTCCTTAACTAGAGTTCTCTCAAGCGCCTTGGGATACTCTCCCTACCTACCTGTGTCGGTTTACGGTACGGTCACTCTATCAGCTCGCTACGAGGATTTTCCTGGCAGCATGGGATCAATCACTTTAGTGCGGTAAACCGCTTCGTCGTCGCGCCTCAGCGTTAACAAGGTTCCGGATTTGCCTGGATCCTCCGCCTACACGCTTAAACCGGGACAACCAACGCCCGGCTGACCTACCCTTCTGCGTCCCCCCTTCGCTCAAACGCTGATAAAATGGTACAGGAATATTAACCTGTTTCCCATCGACTACGCCTCTCGGCCTCGCCTTAGGGACCGACTAACCCTGAGCAGATTAACTTTACTACAGGAAACCTTAGGTTTTCGGCGTGCGGGTTTCTCACCCGCATTTTCGCTACTCGTGTCAGCATAAGCTCTTGTGATACCTCCAGCACTCCTCGCGGTGTACCTTCTCAGGCGAACACAATGTTCCTCTACCACCACGCTTGCGCGTGGTCCGTAGCTTCGGTAGCATGCTTAAGCCCCGTTAAATTTTAGGCGCAGACCCATTCGATCAGTGAGCTATTACGCTTTCTTTGAAGGATTGCTGCTTCTAAGCCAACCTCCTGATTGTCTGGACAGTTCCACATCCTTTACCACTTAGCATGCATTTAGGGACCTTAGCTGACGGTCTGGGCTCTTTCCCTTTTGACCACGGAACTTATCTCCCGCAGTCTGACTCCCGTACTTGAACTTGACGGCATTCGGAGTTTGATAAGGGTTGGTAATCCTGTGGGGACCCCTAGCCTTGTCAGTGCTCTACCTCCGTCAGTCATCATACGAGGCTATACCTAAATATATTTCGAGGAAAACCAGCTATCACCGAGTTTGATTAGCCTTTCACTCCTAGCCACAGCTCATCCGAACAGTTTTCAACCTATATCGGTTCGGGCCTCCACGAAGTGTTACCTTCGCTTCACCCTGGCCATGGCTAGATCACCCGGCTTCGGGTCTACCCCATGCAACTTGTCGCCCTATTAAGACTCGCTTTCGCTACGGCTACACCTTTCGGCTTAACCTCGCTGCATAGGATAAGTCGCTGACTCATTATGCAAAAGGCACGCGGTTGCACTGTATTGCTACATAGTGCTTCCACTGCTTGTAGACAGACGGTTTCAGGTTCTATTTCACTCGGGTCCCCCCGTTCTTTTCACCTTTCCCTCACGGTACTAGTTCACTATCGGTCACCGGGTAGTATTTAGCCTTGGAAGATGGTCCTCCCAGATTCCCACTAGGTTTCACGTGCCTCGTGGTACTCGGGGACACCCTAGGGTGCTTCAGGATTTCGCATACCGGACTATCACCGTCTGCGGTGGGCCTTTCCATGCCCTTCTGCTATCCATCCACAATCCCATGTCGGGGCCCCACAACCCCATGTCATAAATGGCATGGTTTGGGCTTCTCCGCGTTCGCTCGCCACTACTTACGGAATCTCTAAATTGATTTCTACTCCTGCAGGTACTTAGATGTTTCAGTTCCCTGCGTTCGCCTCGTTACACCTATGTATTCAGTGCACGATACCTGAACATTACTTCAGGTGGGTTTCCCCATTCGGAAATCTCCGGTTCAAAGCCTGTTAGCAGCTCCCCGAAGCTTATCGCAGCTTACCACGTCCTTCTTCGCCTCCCGGTACCCAGGCATCCTCCGTCTGCCCTTAGTAGCTTGACCAAAAAACGCTTGATCATTTCTTATCTCAGCTATTTGGGTACAACAAAAACAAAATATTCAATTATCAAAGATCTACTCGCAGAATCTCTCTGCCTGAGCTGAAAGCTCAAAACTAAAAGCCTATTCCCATAGACTTCTACTCTTCAACCTTCATCCCTTTCCATTACTGCTAATGGTGGAGGTGAACGGGATCGAACCGATGACCTCCTGCGTGCAAGGCAGGCGCTCTCCCAGCTGAGCTACACCCCCACTCGTTACCAGTCTGGTGGTGGGCCTAACTGGACTTGAACCAGTGACCTCACGCTTATCAGGCGTGCGCTCTAACCGGAACTGAGCTATAGGCCCGTTCGTTTTCTCTACGTCTGGTGTCACTGAACAAAACAGCGATCACTCAAAACTGAATAGTGATGTAAGACAGGGTTGACCAGGTATGCATTACCGTTACCGGTAACGTGCATCCTTTAAAAGGAGGTGATCCAGCCGCAGGTTCCCCTACGGCTACCTTGTTACGACTTCACCCCAATTACCGACCATTCCTTGGCAGCCTGCCCCCCGAAGGTTAGCTCAACCGCTTCTGGAACAACCGACTCTCGTGGTGTGACGGGCGGTGTGTACAAGGCCCGGGAACGTATTCACCGTGGCATGCTGATCCACGATTACTAGCGATTCCAACTTCACGGAGTCGAGTTGCAGACTCCGATCCGGACTGAGACAGGCTTTTCGGGATTCGCATCACATCGCTGTGTCGCTGCCCTTTGTACCTGCCATTGTAGTACGTGTGTAGCCCTAGACATAAAGGCCATGAGGACTTGACGTCATCCCCACCTTCCTCCGGTTTGACACCGGCAGTCCCTCTAGAGTGCCCAACTGAATGCTGGCAACTAAAGGCGAGGGTTGCGCTCGTTGCGGGACTTAACCCAACATCTCACGACACGAGCTGACGACAGCCATGCAGCACCTGTCACCGGGCTCTTTCTAATGAAAGCACTTCACTGTTTCCAGCAAATTCCCGGGATGTCAAGCCTAGGTAAGGTTCTGCGCGTTGCGTCGAATTAAACCACATACTCCACCGCTTGTGCGGGCCCCCGTCAATTCCTTTGAGTTTTAACCTTGCGGCCGTACTCCCCAGGCGGTGCACTTAATGCGTTAGCTGCGACACAGGAAAGGTCAACACTCCCCTACATCTAGTGCACATCGTTTACAGCTGTGGACTACCAGGGTATCTAATCCTGTTTGCTCCCCACGCTTTCGCGCCTCAGCGTCAGTATTCGTCCAGAAAGTCGCCTTCGCCACCGGTATTCCTCCCGATATCTACGAATTTCACCTCTACACCGGGAATTCCACTTTCCCCTCCGATACTCAAGCCAACCAGTTTCAGATGCACTTCTCATGGTTAAGCCACGGGCTTTCACATCTGACTTGATCGGCCGCCTACGCGCCCTTTACGCCCAGTAATTCCGATTAACGCTCGCACCCTCCGTATTACCGCGGCTGCTGGCACGGAGTTAGCCGGTGCTTCCTCTGCAGGTACCGTCAAGCTGCGCAGATATTAACTACACAGCATTTCTTCCCTGCTGACAGAGCTTTACGACCCAAAGGCCTTCATCACTCACGCGGCGTCGCTGGATCAGGCTTGCGCCCATTGTCCAATATTCCTCACTGCTGCCTCCCGTAGGAGTCTGGTCCGTGTTCCAGTTCCAGTGTGGCGGATCATCCTCTCAGACCCGCTACCCATCGTCGCCTTGGTAGGCCTTTACCCTGCCAACTAGCTAATGGGACGCAGGCTCATCTCTGCACAGTAACTTCCAAGGAGAGGTCACCTTTCCTCATAAAACTCGCGTTCCATGAGTGTATCCGGTATTAGCAGTCCTTTCGAACTGTTATCCCAAATGCAGAGGTAGATTACCTACGCGTTACTCACCCGTGCGCCACTCTACTCAGGGCCGAAGCCCCTTTCTCGTTCGACTTGCATGTGTTAAGCACGCCGCCAGCGTTCAATCTGAGCCAGGATCAAACTCTCCAGTTTGAAATATCTTATCAACCCGTAAGCTGATATTCTTCTCATTCAAGAGCTTTTGATTCTCTTTTTACAAAACTCGCCAGGGCTTTCACCCTGGACTTCTTGGGCCCATCTTATTCTCACTATTCAGTTTTCAATGATCGCTGCGCCCGGCAACCGGGCCACCCACATGGTGGGCGATAAAAAAGAAAAGATAACCGGAACACCTGGGGGCTGTCAAGATGTTTCCTGACTTTTTTCAAATGCCCCAGAGTCGGTGTCAGGTTATCGTTCGGGGGGCAAATTAGCCGAAGAGCCCCTCCTTGTCAACAGCTATATTTGCAGGATTGGCAAAAAAATGCACCCGAGTCTGCAATACCAATCTATCTCTTTGAATTCTCGTCCACCGCCCATGTCGCCCGGCGACGACACTGCGGGCGGCCAAGGCTTGCCATACTCCCCGGGACGTTAAAAAAACCGATTCAAGCCCGAGCAGCTATCTGCCGGTTGATGCTGGCGGCAAGGCAGGCGGCGCCGAAACCATTGTCGATATTGACCACCGCCACCCCCGGCGCGCAGCTGTTCAACATTCCCAGCAAGGCGGCAATGCCGCCAAAACCCGTCCCGTAGCCAACGCTGGTCGGCACGGCGATGATGGGCTTATCCACCAGGCCGCCGACCACACTGGGCAACGCCCCCTCCATGCCGGCCACCACGATGAGGATGGCGGCCTTCTCCAACAAATCCCGCCGGGAGAGGAGCCGGTGGATGCCGGCGACCCCGACATCGTAAAATTTTTCCGTCCTGTTCCCCAGAGAGAGGGAAGTAACATATGCCTCTTCGGCCACGGGAATGTCCGAGGTCCCTGCGGTAAGGACCAGGATCGTCCCGCCCCCTTTTTCGTCCGGAGCAAGGGCCGAGGTCAGCATCCGCGCCTGCTCATGGTACACAAGGCCAGGGACCTCCGCGCATACCTCGTCCGCCTTTGCCGGAGAAACACGGGTCGCAAGAACCATGGGGGAAAATTGCCGAAGGTTCCGCAGGATTTCGCTGATCTGGGCCGCGCTTTTGTTCTCACCATAAACCACTTCCGGCATGCCGGTTCGCAGTCTGCGATGATGGTCAACATGGGCGCAATGCAGCATCTCGGCGGGGAAATGTTTGAGCGCAGCCATGGCGCCCTCCACATCACAGGCTCCGCTTTGCACCTTCTCAAGGAGTTCCTTCAGCTTTTTTTCATCCATGGCAAAACCGGCTGCTCTTATCTTATTATATGTATATATCCCTTCCAAGGAGGAGGGTTCAAGTTGCACTTGCCGGAGCAATCCGCATCCAGTACACTACCGCACACTATACTGGCCTTGATCAGCGGTTGGCTATTTTTTTGTGCCTTTTCCCCAACGCCATACCCCAACAAATTACCACGGGAGCCTTATGCCGGCGAACACCCCCAGCACAACCCCAGTGAAATCCTGGCTGCGGATTACCATCACCGCCGAGGAAACCTGCGCGGACATCATCGCCGGATTTCTCAGCGAGCAAACCGGAGGCGTGGAGCAGGTGCCGATAACCGCCGGCGCCTGCTCCACGCCTCGGGAAAAGATCATCAGCTATCTCAAAAACGATGAACACGCAGCAGACGAACTTACAAAAATGGAAGAGTTCCTCACCCGCCTCGCCGCCTTTCTCCCCGACAACCTGCAGCCAAGCCTGGAAACCGAGGTGATCGAGGAGGTTGATTGGAACAAGGCCTGGAAAGAACGGTTCAAGCCCTTTCCCATCACCGCTCACCTTGTGATCAAGCCAACCTGGGAACCCTATGCCGCCGGGAACACGGAAAAGGTCATCGAAATGGACCCGGGCATGGCCTTTGGCACCGGCCACCACGCCAGCACCAGGCTTGCCCTTTCCTTCATCGAAAAACTCTTTCACGGAACGGACGCACCTCCCCAATCCGTGCTGGACGTGGGAACGGGCACCGGCATTCTCGCCATGGCCAGCGCGCTTTTCGGCGCCCAAAAGGTGGTGGCCACGGACAACGACCCGGAGGCGGTCGGCGTGGCCATTGAAAACATCGAACGCAACAACCTCAAGGAGGCCATCGAGACCAGCGGTACGGATCTGGAAAATATCCCGGGAACCTTTGCGCTGGTGATCGCCAACATCATCCACGACACCCTGCTTGAAATCGCCAGCCCCCTTTGCCTTCACCTGGCCGCCGGCGGCCACCTCATTCTCGCCGGGATTCTCACCGGCCCCCAGACCGAGAACATCCGCACCACCTACACCACCATGGGACTTGCCCATGTGGAAACGAAAAGCGAAGGCGAGTGGAGCGCCCTGCTTTTCCGGAAACCATAGCGTGCCATGAACATCCACCGCTTTTTCATCCGCCCGGAAGAGATCTCGGAGGGGACAGCCCACCTGAGCGGAGACGAGGCCCACCACCTTCGCTCCGTCCTGCGCCTAGCCATTGGCGACGAGATCACCCTTTTCGACGGGACGGGGATGCGCTTCCGGGCCCGCCTCGACACCATCAGCAAACACCTTGTCAGCGCAACGATTATCGACCAGCGCAAGGACAAGCCCGCCAAGGTGCGGGTGGACCTGGGGCAAGCCCTTCTCAAAGGGCAGAAAATGGAATTCATCCTGCAGAAAGCGACGGAATTGGGAATAGACGCCATCCGACCTTTTTGGTCCGAGCACGGGGTGAACAAAACACGGAGCGACACCAAGGGCGATCGCTGGCAGCGGATTGCCCTCGAGGCATGCAAGCAATGCGACCGCGCCCTGCCGCCGCAGATAGAACCGCCCCGCAAACTCGCCGAACTCCTCCGGGAAATATCGGGCTATGACCTCAAGCTCCTCTTCTGGGAGCAGGAGACGGAAAAACCTCTTGCCGAAATCCTGACCGAACGGCCCAGCGAAGTTCGCGCCGTTTGTTTTCTCATCGGTCCGGAAGGAGGCTTCAGCCCCACCGAAGTGGAAGACGCCCGGAATAACGGCTTTATCCCGGTTTCCCTGGGCTCGCGCATCCTCCGGGCCGAAACCGCGAGCCTGGCCGCAGCGTCCATCCTGCAGTTCATGCTCGGCAATCTCTCTCCATCCCCGTAAGCGAAAGGAGCAAAGCCAATGCGAGCAGTCGTGCAGCGCGTAAGCAGGGCCTCGGTGACAGTTGAAGGGCGAACCTGCGGCAGCATCGGCCCGGGTCTTCTCGTTCTCCTGGGGGTAGGGGGGACAGATACGGAAAAAGAGGCGGAACTCCTGGCGGGCAAGATCGCCAACCTGCGCATCTTCGAGGACGACAAAGGATTGATGAATCTTTCTCTCCTCGACGTTGGCGGCCAGATGCTGGTCGTCTCCCAGTTCACCCTCCTTGGCGACTGCCGCAAGGGCAGACGGCCCTCCTACTCCACGGCCGCGCCACCGGAAGAAGCGAACCGCCTCTACGAGTACTTCATCGACGAGGTACGAAAAAAACAGATTCAGGTGGAAACCGGCAGATTTCAGGCCATGATGGACGTTTCTCTTGTCAACAGCGGGCCGGTGACCCTGCTGCTGGACACGGAAAAGACCTTCTGAACAGAAGCCAAGGCTGAAAATGTTCTTACAATCAGCCCTTTACAGACATCACCCCCTCCGGCTATACTTATTTTCAACAATATCGGGCGCCGCCAACCGCGCCGAAAACGCCCTTGTCCGCCGCGAGGCCTTTGCCGCATGAAACAGCTCTGGTCCGACGATCCTCAGGTGATCCGGGAAGAACTTGTCAGAATCATTACGCAAAAAACACCGGTGATCCTCTACCAGAAAGGCCAATCACCACAGCGGACAATCCCGGCGGAAATCTTTAAGGAAGGAGAACAGACCCTCCTTCTACTGCACAAGGAAACCGCCTTTCCCATGAGCAGGGAAGCCTGCCTCCTGCTCTATCAGCCGCGGGCAGGGGCCATGATGCGTGGCTTTTCCTCCCCACCGCTCCTTGAAACCAACAGCCAGCTGGGAGTCCTGCTGCCAAGCTCGATCATCCATGTCCAACGGCGCAAACACCCCCGCTTCGTGACGAGTCCGCGCTCGGTTGCCACCTTTACCCGCCAGGGAAGCCAGTATCTCAACCACGGCGGAATAGAGAACATCTGCATCGAAGGGGCAAAGCTTGTGGGCAATTTTTCCCAGCATATCCGGAAAGGCGATGCCATCAACCCCCTGACCCTGACCCTGCGCCTCGGCTTCGGAGATTATGAGGAAAAGATCACGGCGACTGAGGCTTATGTCCGGCGGGTAAGGGATCTTGGCAACGACACCACGGAATTGGGTGTCCAGTTCATCGTTAACGGCTCGGATCTTGCCCGCCTGGAGAGCTATCTCGCCATCCGCGCCCTGGAGGAATCCGCCCCTGCCTCCCCCGACACGAGCAGCACGGCTTAAATCTTCCCCTTTGCCGCCACGCCCACCTCGCGCGATGCGCCCAGATCGTTCCCGTACTTCTCCACCACAGCCTGCCACTGCTTCTCCTGTCGAAAAAAGGCATCGACCAACCGCGGATCGAAATGACGCCCCCTTTCAGCCAGGATGATTGCCCTGGTCTCGACAAAGGAAAGCGCATCCTTATAGCATCGCTTCGAGATCAGGGCGTCCACCACATCGGCAAGGGCCATGATTCTGGCAGGCAGGGGAATCCGCTCGCCGGCAAGCCCGTCCGGATAACCGCTGCCGTCCCAGCGTTCATGATGGTACATGGCAATCTCATGGGCCAGCAGAAGAAAGGGGGCACCGGTCTCTTCGTATATCTCGCGCAGGAGATCCCCACCCAGCCTGACATGGCCCCTCATCAGCTCGAACTCCTCCCTGCTCAGCCTGCCGGGCTTGTGAAGGATGCTGTCCGGAACACCCACCTTGCCGATGTCGTGGAGCGGCGCCATCTTGGCGATTTCTTCGGCAACGGTTCTGGTCAGACCGAACTCGGGATGGTGCTCGTGAAGATCCAAGGCCAGAAGCAGGCAAAACTCGCGGACCCGATGGAGATGCGAACCGGTTTCCCCGCTCCGGTAGGCGGCAAGCTTGGCAAGGGAAAAAACGAGCTCCTCATGGCTTTCCAGCTTCAGAAGCCGCATGGCCCCTCCCAGACGGAGGTTGAGCTCGTCCGGGAAGAATGGCTTGGTGATGAAATCGTCCGCGCCAAGAGAAAGAGAGCGGACAACTGACTCCTTATCCTCGCGGGCGGTCAAGACAATGATGTATGTATAGTTGGTTTCCTGGCCCCGAATCGCCTTGATAAGATCAAAGCCATCCACGTTCGGCATCATCAGGTCGGTGACGACCAGCCTGATCTGCGGGTTTGCCAGACAGAGGTCAAGACCCTGCCGCCCATCCTCGGCCTCATGGACCTCATAACCCTGCTTTTCGAGCTGCAGCCGCAGAATCCTGCGCTGGACCGCCTCGTCCTCGACAACGAGAATTTTTGTTTTCACGGGATTGAAATTCATTGCCGCTCCAGGAAGGGGAAAAACCACCAAATCGAGACTGCACATTAGGATATCGCGCTTGGCCGGTCCGAGTAAAATTTTTTCGCGCAAAATTCTTCTTTTCCTGAAAATCACGTGGCGCCGTATCGCTGTTGCGTCTTATTGCTTGACAAAAAAACCGTGTTCACCCGATGATGTTTTTCAATGCTGCGGGCATAGCCCATCCCAATGAGATCACAGAATAAATAAGGTACGACCTGAAACGGCAGCCACGTTTTGGTCGGGAAAGGGATAGAAACATGAAGATAGACCTTGGTCCGGTAACCCGTATTGAAGGGCACCTCAACGTCCGCACCACCGTTGAAAACGGAACCGTCACCGACGCGCAGTGCATGGCGGAAATGTTCCGCGGCTTTGAAGTTTTTTTACAAAACCGCGACCCCCTCGATGCCCAACAGATCACCCAGCGCATCTGCGGGGTCTGCCCCTATGCCCATGCCATCGCCTCCTCCTATGCCCAGGAAGATGCGTACCGGCTCAACGTGCCGCCCAACGGCAGAATCCTGCACAACCTCATCCAGGGCGCAAACCACCTCTACGATTATCTCCTCCATTTTTATCAGCTTTCGGCCCTTGATTTCGTCGATGTGACCGCGATTTTGCAATATAACGGCAAGGACGGCGATCTCCTCAAGGTCAGGCAGTGGGTCAAGGCGGAACTGGACAGGAACAAGCCCTTTCCGGCCGCGCCCTTCCTTCCCCGCCTCTCGGGCAAATATATCACCGACAAAGAAATCAACATCGGGGCGTTGAAACATTACCTCGAAGCCATGGAGCTCCAGAAAAAGGCCAACCGGGCGGCCGCCATCTTCGGCGGCAAGTTTCCCCATTCCACCGGCATCTTCCCCGGCGGCTGCACCCAGGAAGCCCGCATCGACCTCATCGCCTCGTACCAGTCACTGATCAGCGAGGTGCGCCAGTTTATCCTTGACAAGTATATCCCGGATGTCGCCGCCGTGGCCGCGGCCTTTCCCGAATACTGGCATATCGGAGCCAGCAGGGGCGGCTTTCTCTCCTACGGCCTGTTGCCGCTCACCGCGGCCCGGAACAGCGAACGGCTCCTGGCCCCCGGCGCGCTCTTTGACGGGCAGATCTCGCCCGTTGACCTAAAACAGATCACCCAGGACATCAAGTACGCCAAATATTCTTCGGCCAGCAACCTCGCGATCCGCGACTCCGCCCTCACGCCGGCGCCCCACAAGGAGGGGGCCTACTCCTGGGCAAAGGCCCCGCGCTACGGCGGCAGAATGGTCGAAGTCGGGCCTGCCGCCCGCATCCTGGTGGACTATCACCAGGGTCACAATCAAACGGTCCGCACCCTGGTCGACAAATTCGCGGCAACGGCAAGAATAACGCCGGCCAACCTCAACTCCGTGCTCGGCCGCCACCTTTCCCGGGCCATCCTTGCGGCGGTTATCGCCGACTTTTTACTGGCCGAGACGGAGCGCCTGACTCCTGGCGCCCCCACCATGGCGGATATCGTCGTGCCAAAATCCGGGGAAGGCTTCGGGATTACCGAGGCCTCGCGGGGAGCGCTCCTCCATTACATCCGCATCGAAAACCACCGGATTGCCAAGTACGAGTGCGTGGTGCCGACCACCTGGAACGCCTCTCCCCGGGACGACCAGGGGCGGCCCGGCGCCATGGAGTCGGCCCTGGTCGGCACCAGGGTAAATAATGCGGAAGAACAGATCGAGTCGGTCCGCATCGTCCATTCCTTTGATCCCTGCATCGCCTGCGCGGTCCATTGAGGCGCAACCCGCCAGACCTTCACTTCAGATGACGGAGGAGTCATGCTAGACAGACGCGATTTCTTAAAAATGGCCGCCACCCTGAGCGCAGCCTTCGGGGTGCAGGGCATGCCGACGCCGGTCGCGGCGGCGCTGAACACGCTTGCCCCGGATTCCGTGCCCAAGCTTATCTATCTCCAGGGCCTTTCCTGCACCGGCTGCTCCATCTCCCTGCTGCAGGCGGAATCTCCCTCGCCACTCGCCCTGATCACCGATTATTCCCAGCTCGCCTTTCATGCCGATCTTTCCGCCATCTCCGGCAAAAAGGCCCTGGACCTCATCGAACAATACATCTCCGGCCAGGCCGGAGAGTACTTTCTGGCGGTGGAGGGGGCCATCCCTGAAAAAATCCCCGAGGCCTGCATGATAGGGCAGAAAACCTTTGCCCAGTACCTGGAAGAGGCTGCCAAAACCATGAGCGGCGCCGTGGCTGTCGGGGCCTGCGCCTGCGACGGCGGCATCCCGGCGGCCGAGGGCAATCTGACCGGCGCGATCGGCGTCAAGGAGTTCTACGGCAAACGGGGCATCAACAAGCCGGTCATCAACATCCGCGGCTGCTCGGTGCACCCCGACTGGGTCTGGCATACCATCATTCATCTGGTCAAGGTGGGGATGCCGGAACTGGTCAACGATGCGCCGAAACTCTTTTTCAACCGCAAGGTCCATGAGCTGTGCCCCCGGTATCACGACTTCCAGCAGGAAATCTTCGCAAAAAAGCTGGGGGAGAAGGGATGTCTTTTCAAACTCGGCTGTCTGGGCCCCGACACCTATGCCGACTGCCCGACCCGCTGGTGGAACGGTGGCCGCACCTGGTGCATCGACAGCAATGCCCCCTGTATCGGCTGCGCCTCGCCCAACTTTGCCCGCAAGAAGAATATCCCGTTCTACCGGATCAATGAACAGGCAGTGACAACTGCTTAACCTGGAGTCCCCCATGGCAAGAAACACTTTCGCCGAATACGCAGTCACCCCGAGGATCATGATCGCCGTGCTGGCGGTGCTCGCCGTCACCCTGCTCGGCGGCACCTTTTTCCTGAGCGGCTACGTGAAACACAAAATGACGGAATCCTACATCGAATCCGTCCATATCCTCTTCAACTCCTTTGAAGAAGGGGTAAAGGGCTCCCTGGAGCGGGGGCAGATGAAAAATTTCGAAAAACTCCTCTTCAGCCAGAAGAACATCAAGGGAGTGATCGATGTCTCGCTGTACGACAGAAAGGGCAAGGTCAACCTCTCCTCCTCCGGGGAAGCGATGGCCGGGAAAACCCTTTCCCCCGAGGTCATGCAGCTCCTTGAAGGCGAACATCAAGGCATCGAGGAGATCACTTCCGACCATATCCGCATCATCGCCCCCCAGATCGTGGACGCGGACTGCCTGCGCTGCCACCATGACTGGCAGGAGGGGGAAATCGGGGGCAGCCTTTCCCTGCTCTACGACCTGAGCACCCTCAACAGCATCATCCGCAGACTCCATCTCATTCTGGCCCTCGGCTCCATTTTTCTCCTCTTCACCACCTGCGCCATCATCTATCTGGTTATGGAGAAGACGGTGAGCCGGCCCATCAACAGCATCATCACCGATCTCACCAACAGCGCCATCATGGTGGCCTCGCTCTCCGGCCAGGCGGCCACGGGCAGCAAGTCCCTGGCCGACCACGCTTCCCAGCAGGCGGCCTCCCTTGAGCAGACCAGCGCTTCGTTGGAAGAAATCGCCTCCATGACCACCCAGAACGCCGACAACGCCGCGGCGGCCAACGATCTGATGACGGAAACCAACAGGGTCATGCGCGACGCCAATGCCGCCATGGATCAGTTGAGCAAGGCCATGGGCGAGATTTCCGCCGCCAACGAGGAAACCACCAAGATCATCAAAACCATCGATGAAATCGCCTTCCAGACCAATCTTCTCGCCTTGAATGCCGCGGTGGAAGCGGCCAGGGCCGGCGAGGCGGGCGCCGGTTTCGCCGTGGTGGCGGGCGAGGTCCGCAATCTTGCCATGCGGGCCGCCGAGGCGGCCAGGGAGACGGCCCTGCTCCTGGAGGGAACCAACGCCAAGGTGGACAACGGGGTCAAGCTTGTTCAGGTCACGGAACAATCCTTCAACCGCGCCGAGGGACAGAGCCAGAAGACCGCCCAGATCCTGGACGAAATAACCACCGCCTCGAAAGAGCAGTCCACCGGCATCACCCAGGTTGCCAAGGCCATCCAGGAACTCGACGAGGTCACCCAGCACAACGCCGCCGACGCGGACCAGGACTCGCGGATCGCCGAGGATATGAAATTTCAATCCCAGCAGTTGAACGAGTATGTGCGCAAGCTGGTCGAACTGGTGAAAGGCAAGGAGAAAGGAGCGATGGAATAAGAGGCCGCTACTCCTTTTCGGGCAGGGGCCGCTGGTGCGCTTTGATCCAGAGGGAGAGAAGCCTCCTCCGATTCTCTTCATCGGGGAGACCGGCAAGCAGACGTTCAAAATCCTTTCTCTGCTCCGGGTCAATTGGCTTGAGGGCAGGCGGCGCGGCCGGGCCGTTCTCATCCTCTTTGCCCTGGCCGAGCGTCACATCGAGCTGAAAGCGGATGTCGCTGATGGTTTCCGGACCATCGAGACTGTTGTTGATGTACTCCAGAAGCTGCTGTTTCTGCAGGTGCAGCTGCTGCATCCAGACCGAATCCGATACAGCGACCCAGAGCACGGTGCCCCGGATGACCTGGGGCGCCGCCCGCCCCGCTATTTCCCGCCCCACCACCCGCGGCCAGGTCCGAAAAATGGCATGGAGGCCGAGCCGCCTTTCCCACTGCCTTTTCTTGAAAAGCTCGGCAAGAAGGGAGTCGATGCGGGTCAATTTCTCTGTTCTGGCCATGCCTGTTGCGCCTAACTGAAGGGGATTGGGTGGTTAAATGACTTCCCAATTGTAAACAACCCTTGCCGCATTGGAAAGAAGTCATTATATAGTGCGCACAGTTTTTTCATGGTCATCACCAAGATGACCATTTTTTATTGATGAAATCGCAAGCAAGGATATTCCCATGGGTTTCCGCTGTGGCATCGTCGGCCTGCCCAATGTCGGCAAATCGACCATTTTCAACGCTCTCACTTCGGCCGGCATCGAATCGGCCAACTACCCCTTCTGCACCATCGAGCCGAACGTGGGCATGGTGCCGGTGCCGGACCCTCGCCTGGACAGGCTCGCCGAACTGGCAAGAACCAAGACCAAGGTCAACGCCCAGATGGAGTTTGTCGATATCGCCGGCCTGGTGAGCGGCGCCAGCCGCGGCGAGGGTCTGGGCAACCAGTTCCTCGGCCACATCCGGCAGGTGGATGCCATCGCCCATGTGATCCGCTGCTTTGAGGACGGCAACATCGTCCATGTGGAGGGCAGCATCGATCCCCTGCGCGACCGCGAGGTGATCAACACCGAACTGATCCTGGCCGACCTCGACACGGTGGGCAAACGCATGGCGAAAACCGCATCCCAGGCCAAGTCAGGCGACAAGACCTTCAAGGCACAGCTCGTGATCCTGGAGCAGCTCCATGCCCTCCTCGACGCCGGCAAACCGGCGCGCCTGCTGGAACTGGATGAGATGGGGCAGAAGCTGATGAGGGAGCTCTGCCTGCTCACCGCCAAGCCTGTTCTCTACGTGGCCAATGTCAGCGAGGAGGAAATCAACACCGGCAACCAGTGGGTTGATGCCCTGCGCAAGGCGGCGGATGAGGAAAACGCCACGGTGGTCATGATCTCCGGCGCCATCGAGGAGGAGCTGAGCGGGCTTGCCCCGGAAGAGCGCAAGGATTTCCTGGCCGACATGGGTCTTGCCGAACCCGGACTCAACCGGTTGATCAAGGCCGGCTACCAACTGCTGGGACTGATCAACTACTTCACGGTGGGAGAAAAGGAAACCCGGGCCTGGACCATCAAGCGCGGCACCAAGGCGCCGCAGGCGGCAGGGGTCATCCACACCGATTTCGAACGGGGGTTCATCCGGGCAGAGGTCATCTCCTACGCGGACTACATCGCCTGCGGCAGCGAGAACGCGGCCAAGGAAAAAGGGTTGTTGCGCCTGGAAGGAAAAGAGTACATTGTCCAGGATGGCGACTGCATGAACTTCCGCTTCAACGTCTGACCCCACCGTTTCTCACACGGCCCCAACCTTCAGGAGGCGTCATGATCAGAACCAACAGCGACAAACTCGTCTGCCAGTCCGTGATCGGTGAAATCACCTCTCCCCAGGGCGGCATCAACCCGTACCGTATCAACCCCGACGGTCACTCCGACGTCTATCCCGGCGTGGGCGGCATCACCTACAACCTGCGGATCGGCGACCTGGCCGGGGAGAAATTCGGCGACCATGTGGAACCCGCGGTTTCCATCAGCAACTTCACGCAGATTCAAGGGCAACCCGGCCCCAACCGCGCCCTGAACCAGTTTTCCTGCGTCGGCAACGTCGCCAGGGTCGTTTCCGGCGATGCCAAGGGCAAGACCGGCAGGGTTACCGGCAAGCACGGCGGCATCGAACATGTGCTCGTCGATTTTGAGCCGCGGGTCATGGAAAAACTCACCATCGGCGACAAAATCCAGATCAAGGCGCAGGGCTGCGGCCTGAACCTGCCGGACTATCCGGGCATCAAGGTGATGAACATGGATCCGGGCCTCATTGCGGCAATGCCCCTTAAGGAACTCAAGGGTGGCAAGCTGCAGGTGCCGGTGACCCATCAGGTGCCGGCCAGGATCATGGGCTCCGGCATCGGCGCCAGCCACAGCCACAGCGGCGATTACGACATCCAGCTTTTCGATGCCCCCACCGTGCGGGAGTATGGTCTGGACGACCTGCGGCTGGGCGATTTCGTCGCCATCCTGGATGCGGACGCCACCTACGGCCGCATCTACAAAACCGGCGGCGTGGTCATCGGCATCGTCGTGCACGCAAGCTGCGTCCTGGCCGGACACGGCCCCGGGGTGATGGTCGCCATGACCTCAAGGGAAGGGCTGCTGGTGCCGAAAATCACCGCCAAGGCAAACCTGACCACCTATTTCAAACAGATGAAGTGAGCCGTCACCGCCTCCGCGCCCGAAAGGACGCGGAGGCGCCGTGGAAAGAGTTCGCAGGCAACAACAATAACCAGAAGACAAAGGACCGTTCCGTGAGCGAAAAAGAACAACTCAAGAAACTGCTGCTGGCCAAATCCTACCGGCATGGGAAATTCAAGCTTTCCTCGGGCAAGGAATCCGATTTTTACATCGACGGCAAACAGACCACCCTTTCCGCGGAAGGGGCCTACCTGTGCGGCAGGCTGATCTTTGAGGTCATCCGCGACAACGCGGAAAAGATCGATGCGGTGGGCGGCATGACCCTCGGCGCCGACCCCCTGGTCACGGCGGTCTCGCTGGTAAGTCATCTTGAAAAGGCGCCGATCCCGGCCTTTATCGTCAGAAAGGAATCCAAGGGGCACGGGACCGAGCAGTACATCGAGGGACTCGGCAACATGCCGGCAGGCGGCACCGTGGCCCTGCTGGAAGACGTGGTGACCACCGGCGGCACTCTGCTCAAGGTCATCGAGCGGGTGGAAGCGCAGGGTTTCAAGGTCGGCCTGGTGGTGACCGTGGTGGACCGCCTGGAAGGCGGCGCCGAGGCTTTGGCGGCCAGGGGCTACAAGCTCGAATCCATTTTCACCAGACACACCCTCCTGCAGTAAATCAGAGGCAGACCATGCAGTGCAAGAAATGCAAAGGAAAGCTGGAAGTGGCCCGCGCATGCCGGCGAGTCCGCATGCGCTGCAACCGATGCGGCCAGGAATACCAGATCCACGAAGTGGCGGACCAGCTGGATGCGGAAACCGAGGAGATCCTCTCCCGCTGGACCTGCGTCATCTACGACTGAGCCCTACCATTCAAGGCGGATAAGGCCGTCCAGGGGATCAACCCGGCCGACCCGCACCGAAACCATATCTCCCGCCTTGGCGGCCACGCCCTGGCTGGAAGGCATGTCCACATCGAGAAGACAGTCCTCAAGAATCAGGGTGACCCGCTTGGGTCCCTTGTTCAGGAGCAGCGCTCTCACCCTGCCGCCGGTCTTTCCTTCCAGATATCTGAGCAGCCAGTAACGGTGCCGCACCCGGCGCACCTGATTCACCCGGGCGAGGACGGTGTTGATATCTCCGGCAATGCCGGCCAGCTCATCGGCATTGAACCGGGCGCCCCTGCCCGACAGCAGGGCGTGGAGCTGATGCTGCATGACCAGATCGAGGAACCTGCGGATGGGTGAGGTGATGGTGGTGTACTGCATAACCCCCACCCCGCTGTGCGGCTTGGGATGGACAAGCAGCTCGCCGGGCTTGAGCTGCTTCCGCTGTCTGAGCACGGAAAAAAGATCCTTTTCCGTCGCCCCCACCAGGCGCTGATGCGGTTCGCCCTGGGCCCGAAACAGGCCCGGGGCCTGCCGATCGGCGACAAATTGAGCGGCCAGGGCATTGGCCAGCACCATGAATTCCGCCACCAGGCTGCGGGAGGGGGTATCCACCGGAGAGAGAGTCACGGCGACCCTGCCGTCCACCCCCACGCCGATATTGACATCTGGCACCGGCAAAAGCAAAGCGCCGCGTTCGATGCGCCGCTGCTTGAGCTGCTCGCTGAGACGAAAGAAATCACGCAGCTCCCGGTCCTTTTCCATGAGTCCGTCCGCCTCGGGGTAGCTGAGCTGACGCCTGACCTCGACAACGCTCGGGACGATCTCGAAATCAACCACCTCACCCCGGGGGGTAAGCTCGGCCAGGACGCTGAGGGCGGCCCGTGCCCTGCCGGCAATCAGGCTGCAAACCCCTTCGGAGAGCTCGCTGGGCAGCATGGGAATCTGGGTCTCGGGAAAATAGAGGGAGGTCATCCGCCGGGCCGCTTCCCGGTAAACCGGATCCTCGGGCTTCACATAGTGGGCGACATCGGAGATATGGATGCCCACGAGAAAATTGTCTCCCTTGCGCGCGATATGCAGGGCATCGTCATAATCCCGCGTTGTCTCTCCGTCGATGGTGAGCAACGGCAATTCGCGCAGATCACGACGTCCTTTCACGAGAAGCTCGACAGGGTCCGGCTCGGGGATGCGGGCCGGAGAAAGCACATCCTCTGCAAAGGCGACCGGGATCCCGTAGCGCAGCAGGGCCACGTTTTCATCCTCCCGCCAAATCCCGGCCTTGATCAGGAGATGATACACATCATGGGGGCCGGTGAGCCCGGACTTCTTGAGGAGCTCCCTGGCAATGGCCCCGTCCGGCGCCTCATTGCCGAAGAGATAGTAGTCGCGGAGCAGGACAAGGCAAAGGTCCCGTTCCGGCCAGTCCGGGAGCGGCTGCCCCTCCCAGAGCCGTTTGAGACCTGAGGCGCCGGTGACCATCAGGGCTTCCTGCTGTTTTTCCTTTTCCTGCCTGAGACGAAGCTGCTCAACAACTTCGGGCGCATGGGCGAGAATCCGCCCCTCCTTGTACTTGAAATAAAGGCGGTCGACAAAGATGCAGCGCAGAAAGGCGGCAACCTGATCATCATCGGCATCCCCGCCAAAGGCCAGGCCGGCGAGAAATTCGGGAGTAAAGCTGCCGCCCTCCTCCTCGCTGGCAAGTTGCCAGATCTCTTCCAGGGCAATCCGGCCCATCATGGCCTCCCTGGACTGGTCGGCCTCCCTGAGCAGGCGGATCTGTTCGTCCCGGCCGAGGGTTGCGGGCTGTCTTTTGCTTGAGCAATGGAGCAGGCGCGAGAGGGGCAGATTCACCTCCCTGCCGTTCTGGTTGATGAGACGCAAACGTTTGTTGCTTTCATCCACCACCACGGCACAGACGAATTTGCCCTGCTCCATGTACTCGATGATATTTCCTGGCAAGGTCATGGGGTACTCTCTAAACAAAAAAAGCGCCCCGAAAACCAAGCGAAAATACACGTTGGGGGTTCGGACTGCGCACATTGGATCGATAAAAAAGAATGAGCAAGGTATACTAAGTATTGCCGGGTTTGTCACCCTTTTCCAAAGCCCGCCGCCAGGCGCAGGGACATCGCGCCGCCATGCCGGATCGCTCTTTTCGACAAGGAGGGATGCGGAAATTGATAAATACTGTTATGAATGCGCTGCACCTTGGATGATATATCAGAAATGGATGGGAATGGGATCATCGGCGCCGATGGTTTCGATAACGCAAAAAACTCCCGCTCCCTGCCGGGCGCGGTACTGCTTACGCCTTCTGCCAACACCAGGAAACCACCAATGAACAACTCCCCTCATCCGGTAACATCCGGCATCGTCGCCCTGATCGGTCCGCCAAACGTCGGTAAATCCACCTTGCTGAACAGTCTGCTCGGCCAAAAAATTTCCATCGTCTCGCCCAAGCCCCAGACGACCCGGAACCGCATTCTCGGCATCGTCAACGGCGACACCTACCAGATCGTCGTCCTGGACACGCCCGGGATCCACAAGGCAAGAAGCCCCCTGAACCGTGAACTGGTAAGAATCGCCCTGGATTCCCTGGCCGAAGTCGATGCCATTGTTTTCATGGTGGACGTCACCATGCCTCTGCCCGGCAAAAGCGACACCCCCACCGAATGCCTCAAGGGGGTGACGCAACCGGTGCTGCTCCTCATGAACAAGGTCGATCTCGTTGACAAGGAAAAACTCCTGCCCATGATCGCCGCCTACCGGGAGCTTTACCCCTTCCACGCCATCCTGCCCGTTTCGGCCGGCAAAGGAGACGGAACCGATCTTCTCATCGAGGAGTTGTGCAAGATTCTTCCGGTGGGCCCCCGCCTCTATCCCGAGGACATTCCCACCGATGCCACAGAACGGTTCATCGTCGCCGAGATCATCCGGGAAAAAATTTTCCTGCAGACCGGCCAGGAGGTCCCCTATTCCACGGCGGTGACCATTGAAAGCTTCAAGGAAAACCCGCTGAAAAATCTGGTGACAATCCATGCCACCATCCATGTGGAAAAGGACTCCCAGAAAGGGATCATCATCGGCAAGGGAGGCACCAGGCTGCAGCAGATAGGACACGCCGCCCGCCTCGACATCGAAGCGCTCCTTGACCAGAAGGTACTGCTCAAACTCTGGGTCAAAGTGCAGAAGGATTGGAGCAAGAATCCCCGTTTTTTAAAGGAACTGGGATTTTAAACACAAAAAAGGCCGACTCTCGCGAATCGGCCCTGGTGGTTTTTAAGTTTTGGTTTCGCTTACGCAACCAGATCGATTCCCCGCCGCTGCTGCTCACTGCGCGACATCTGTTCCTGTTGCTGGCGGGCAGGCGGCTCACGCCTTTCCGACTCGCGCACCGTCTCTTCCGCCCTGTTCTGATTCGCGGTTTGCGCGGGCTGGGTTACTGCCCGTGATGCCTCAAGGGCGGCGGCGGAAATGCTGGTGATAACGTCCGGAGAGGTCTGGCTGGTTTGCCCGGCTTCCTGGCGTGGTGTGTTCTTTGCCCTGCTCGCATAATCTGCCTGCGGGGCAGCGTTGGAGCGGTCGGTTTTCACGTTGGTTTGCACCGAAGTGGCGGTCGGGTCGAGCAGCATTATTCCACCTCCCTGTTCCCTGAGGACTCCCGGAAAAATCCGGGCCAGATGACTTACGATCATTACATATTATAATGCTGTTTTCCAGGAAAGCAACTGCTTTTGATAATGATTCCCATCAGAAGCCTCCCTTGCGTTCCACATGCTTTTTCAGCAGCATCCTATTGAATAACGTGGCAAAACGATATATAAAAGCACATCCATGAATGATCCCCATTGCGCATGGTCATGCCAGTCACCGCGTTTCCGATTCCTGAAGGAGAATTTCCATGTCTGAAGTAAGAGTCCGTTTCCCACCGAGCCCAACCGGCTATCTCCATATCGGCGGGGCCAGAACCGCTATCTACAACTGGCTTTTTGCCAGGAAGCACGGAGGGAAACTGGTTTTACGCATCGAAGACACCGATGCCGAGCGTTCCACCAAGGAATCCATCGCGGGAATCATCGATGGTCTGGAGTGGCTCGGGGTGACCTGGGATGAGGGCCCCTATTTCCAGTCGGAACATGCCAAGGAACATGTGGCCGCCGCCCAGAAACTTCTGGCTGACGGCAACGCCTATAAATGTTTTTGCAGCAAGGAGACGCTGGACGCCAAACGGGAAGCGGCCGCCGCCGCCAAGGGCGATTACAAGTATGACGGCACCTGCCGCAGCCTGAGCCCGGAAGAGGTCAGGAGCAAGGAGGCGCAGGGAATCCCTTACGTCATCCGCTTCAAGGTGCCACGCGAGGCCGGCAAGGTCGGCTTCGACGATCAGGTCTACGGTCGGGTCGAACGCGGCTACGAGGATATCGAGGATTTCGTCATTGTCCGCTCAAACGGCATGCCCCTCTATCTGCTCTGCAACGTGGTGGATGACATCCGCGACCGCATCAGCCACATCATCCGAGGGCAGGACGGCCTCAGCAACACCCCGCGGCAGATCCTCCTCTACAAGGCCCTGGGCGCCCCGTTGCCGGTCTTTGCCCATATGCCGCTGACCCTTGACCTCAACAAGGCAAAAATCTCGAAACGAAGCCACGGCGAGATCGTCTCGGTCCAGTTCTACCGCGAGCAGGGCTTCATCCCCTGGGCACTGGCCAACTTCCTCGTTCTTCTGGGCTGGTCCACCTCGGACGACCGGGAGATTTTTTCCAGGGAGGAGCTGATCGAGGCCTTTTCTCTGGCGGGCATCACCCGTTCAAACTCCATTTTCAACTACCGCAAGGACGACCCAAAATTCTTCACGGATCCCAAGGCGATCAACATCAATGCTCACTACCTGCGCACCATGCCCATTGAGGAAATCGGCCCCCTGGTGAAAACGATCTTCATCAAGGAAGGGCTCTGGGATGACAGCTATGATGGCGAAAAGAAAGCGTGGTACCTGAAAACCCTGGACCTGCTCAGGGAGCGTTTCCACACCCTGAGGGACTTCGCCTCCCTTGGCCGCGCCTTCTTTGCCGACGACTTTGCCATGGATGAAACCGCCTTAAACAAAAATCTCCTCAAATATCCGGAGCTCAAGGAATGGCTGCCGAGGCTGGCCGACCGTTTCGCTCAGCTTGCCGAGATCACCCACGACGATGCCGAACGCATTGCCCGGGAGTTTGCCGAGGAGGTCGGGGTCAAGCCCGGCATTCCCATCAACGGCGCCCGCGCGGTGATCACCGGTCAGGTCAAGGGCCCGAGCATGTTCGAGGTGTTCGGCCTGATCGGCAGGGACCGGGTTGTCGCCCGCCTTAGAGACACTCCGAAATACTTCGCATAAAAATCGCCGGCAAAGAACACGAGGTTTTTCATTTTCAGATTCTTTCCCGGCAAAAAATATCTGGTACTTGCATATGAGCAGCGACGAGATTCAGGCAAAGGATTTTATCCGCACCATCATTGCCGACGACCTGAAAACCGGCAAGCATGACCGCATCGTCACCCGCTTCCCGCCGGAGCCCAACGGCTACCTCCACATCGGCCACGCCAAGTCGATCTGCCTGAACTTCGGCATTGCCAGGGAGAACAGCAACGCCCGCTGCCACCTGCGTTTCGATGACACCAATCCCACCAAGGAGGAGGTGGAGTATGTGGAATCGATCAAGGACAACGTCCGCTGGCTGGGCTTTGACTGGGGAGAGCATCTCTACTTCGCCTCGGATTATTTTGCCAAGCTCTACGAGTATGCCGAACATCTGATCAAAACCGGCAAGGCCTATGTCTGCGATCTTTCCGCCGACGAGATTCGCCGGTATCGCGGCACCCTCACCGAACCGGGTAAGGACAGCCCATACCGCAGCCGTTCCGTCGCGGAAAATCTCGATCTGTTCCGGCGCATGCGGGCAGGCGAATTCCCGGACGGCAGTCGGGTGCTCAGGGCCAAGATCGACATGGCCTCCGGCAATCTGAACATGCGCGACCCGGTCCTCTACCGGATCCTGCATGCCAGCCACCACCGCACCGGCGACCAATGGTGCCTCTACCCCATGTACGACTATACCCATCCCATCTCCGATGCCCTGGAGGGGATCACCCACTCCCTCTGCACCCTGGAGTTCGCCGACCATCGCCCCCTCTACGACTGGACCCTGGACAATCTGCCGGTGCCCTGCCACCCGCGTCAGATCGAATTCGCGAGGCTCAACCTCAGCTATACGGTGGTGAGCAAACGCAAGCTCCTGCAACTGGTGAACGAAGGCTTTGTTTCGGGTTGGGATGATCCGCGGATGCCGACGCTTTCCGGCATTCGCCGCCGGGGTTACCCTCCGGCGGCAATCCGGAGCTTCTGCGAAAAAATCGGCATCGCCAAAAAAGACAGCGTGGTGGACGTGGCGCTCCTTGAGCACTGCGTCCGGGAAGACCTCAACGAAAGCGCGCCCCGGGTCATGGGGGTGCTGGAGCCGCTCAAGGTGGTGATCACCAACTACCCGGCAGACAAGGAGGAGGAACTCACGGCCCAGAATCATCCCCAGAAACCGGAGATGGGAACGCGAACCGTCCCCTTTGCCCGCGAGGTCTATATCGAGCGGGAGGATTTCATGGAGGAGCCGCAGAAGAAGTTTTTCCGCCTGGCTCCCGGTCGGGAGGTCAGGTTACGCTATGCTTATTTCATCAAGTGCGAAAAGGTGGTCAAGGATGCCCAGACCGGCGAGGTCACCGAACTGCATTGCACCTACGACCCTGAGACCTTGGGCGGCAACGCCCCGGACGGCCGGAAGGTGAAGGGGACCATCCACTGGGTTGCCGCCCAAAGGGCAGTGCCTGCCGAGGTGCGGCTCTATGACCGGCTCTTCACCGAAGAAAGCCCGGACAATGCCGCAAGCGGCGCTGATTTCAAATCCTTTGTCAACCCCGATTCCCTCCGGACCCTCACCGGCTGCCTGGTGGAGCCGAGCCTGACCGGAGCAGTCCCGGAGAGCCTGTACCAGTTCGAGCGCCAGGGCTATTTTTGCGTGGACCGGGCGGACTCCACCCCGGAAAAGCTGGTCTTCAACCGGACCGTCACCCTGCGCGACACCTGGGCCAAGGTGCAGGACAAATAAAAAAGCCGGGGCATGAAACGCCCCGGCTTTTTTTTCATCCATCCCTTGGCTGCCGCCTATCGCTTCCCGGCACAAAACTCCTCAAAAAGATCCACTTCTTCCCGGCTGCCGATCACAAGCGGCACACGCTGGTGCAGGGAGGTGGGATTGATATCAAGGATATTCACCCCGTCATCGGTGATGGCGCGGCCGCCGGCCTGTTCGACGATAAAGGCCAAGGGCGACGCTTCGTAGAGCAACCGCAGCTTGCCGTGGGGTTTGGCCGGGTTCCGGTTGTCCCGCGGATAGAGAAAGATGCCGCCGGCTATGAGATTGCGGTGAAAATCCGCCACCAGCGAGCCGATGTACCGGCCGTTGTATGGCCGCCCGCTCTCCCGGTCGTCCTCCTTCAGGTACTCCACGAACCGCCGCATCTCAGGCGCCCAGAAATTATAATTTCCCTCATTGACGCTGAAGTACTTGCTGCGGGCAGGAATGGTGATATCCGGGTGGGAAAGGTAGAATTCGCCCACGCTGGGATCCAGGGTGAAGCCATGCACCCCCTCGCCGGTGCTGAACACCAGCATCGTGCTTGAACCGTAAATGATATAACCGGCAGCCACCTGCTCGCGTCCAGGCTGCAACAGGTCCGACTCCTCCCCCTGCCGCAGATGATCGTGAAGAGACTTGCGGCGATGGATGGAAAAAATGGTGCCGATGTTGACATTCACGTCGATATTGGAGGAGCCGTCCAGGGGGTCGAAAGCCAGGGTGTACTTGCCCTCGTAGCCATCGGCCACCGGTATGATATCCGCCTCCTCCTCCGAGGTCATCACGCAGATGTAGCCGCAGCGGGCCATCCTGCGCTTGATGGTGTTGTTGGCCAGTTCGTCGAGCTTCTGCACATGCTCGCCCTGGATGTTGGTCTTGCCGGACATGCCGAGGATGTCGGCAAGACCTGCCATGTTCACCTCGGCATTGATGGTTTTCGCGGCCACGATCAGTTCATTGAGCAGGCCGGTCAAATCGCCGGTCGCCTCGGGATGGAGGCGCTGGCTGTCCATGATGTGCCGGCTGACGGTAATTCCAAGCGGTTTGGTCATTGCGGATCCTCAGTAAAAATAAAGCGCACGGTTGCGGGCGATGCGGTCCCGTAAGAATAAACCCTTACGTATCCGCAAACGGGCCGCCAGGGCACCATACTTAAAACAGCGTCAGGAGCGCGCTTATCTCCGATGCCGACGGGAATGCCTTGTAAATATTACGGAAGAAAGGCATGGAGGTCAAACAAAATAACCTGCAAAAGAACGCGGCGCGACGGGGCCGTCAGGGGGCATGCGTCTTTTTGCCGGACGGGCGAAAAAGGTCTTTCTCGGCCCTCAAAGCGCATTTGCGCGGAAATTGCCCTGGCTGCTTTGATTCCCATGCATTGGCACAAAAAAAAGAGCCTGCACAGGGCAGGCTCCGGGCAGTCGCGGCAAAAGAGAAGGGCTTTCGCTCAGGCAAACATCTGGCCGATCTTTGCCTTGAAATCGTCCTTGGAAAAAGGTTTGGTGATGAAATCGGTGACTCCGGCCTGCCGGGCGAGGTCGGACTGGGATTTCTCCGATTCGGTGGTGGCCATGAGGATGGGCACCTTGCCAAGCTCCTGCTTCCTTCGTATCTCGCGGGTCAATTCGATGCCGTCCATGTTGGGCATGTTCATGTCGGTGATGATCAGGTCGAACTCGTTGTCGATCTGCAGGTAGTCAAAAGCCTGCTTGCCGTCTTCCACCGTGACCAGCTCCATGCCCAGATCCGCGGCGACCCCCTTGTAGAAGAAAAGCATGGCCTTGGAGTCATCTGCGGCGAGAATCCGTTTCCCTCCGGCGCCTGCGCCTTCAACCTGCAGCCGGGCAATGTCCTGGGCAGCCTCACTCCCGCCGATTTTCTCAAGCTCCGCCCGGAAGGCGCCGATGGCATCCTGGTCACCCGAGGTCTGAATAGCCAGGAGCACGGCATCCCGCTGCTGCCCGTCTTTATAGAGAGCGGCGAAAAGATGCCGGGCATGGGTGGTGACAATGGCACTCAACACCCGCTTGGCCTGTGCATCGTTTCTGGCGATGGTCGCGTTGAGTATCTTGACGACGCCGGGGTTGCACTGGTGGTCAAGAGCCGTAACCACCGCAATGAGGACGAGCTCCTCTTCCTCGGCAAGGCCGTCGGTCAGGCCGATGACGCTGCGCATGGAACTGATCCGGCCCAGGGCCTCATAAATCGCGAATTTCAGATTGGCTTCTCCAGCCTTTTCAAGATGGGCGACCAGAATATCCGCCCCCTGCTTCCTGCCGGTCATGCCGATGACGTTGGCGGCCATGATCTTTTCGTCCTTGTCCCCGGAGTCGAGACAACGCTCCAGGGCAGGCAGGATCGCTTCCCCCATGTCGGCAAGGGCGGAGATAACGACCCTGCGGAAGGAAGGATTGCCATGATGGATGAAGCCGATGAGAAAAGCAGAGGTTTTTTCATCGGAAAACCGGGCAAGATTTTCCACCGCCAGGGCGGTGCGCAAATCACATCCGGTGGCTGTGCCCTTCACCTCGTTGCTGGAGGAGACCATCTCCATCAGGGCGTCACGCACCCTGTTGTCGTGGAGTTCGGCAAGTCCGCGCATGGCCCAGGCGACCACGGAGTAGTCATCGTGACTCAGAAACGGCAGAAAAGTGTCGATCAACGCACTGTCTTTGTAGTTAACAAGCGCTCGGATAATTTCCGAAACCAGTTCATTGCTGTTCGCGGCGGCGAGGAGTTTGACCAGGGCGTCTTTCAGGGCGGGAGAGCCGCCATCCGCGGCCCGGCGGATGCACATGAGCCGCACGGATTCGGAGGGATGCGCGAACCCGGCGACAATCTCCCCTTCCTGGCCGGCCAGAAGATCAAAAAGGGTATGATAGACCATTTCGTCGACAGCCTGGTCGCCAAGGGGATTGGCGTAAAGATCCCACAGCTCCGGGATGGCCTGCGCCTGCTTGGACTCTTTGATCTCGTCCAGGATGGTGATCTGTTCGATCATATCTTTTTGAGCAAAATCCTTTAAGAGACCCATAACTCTCCTTCTTGCTTTTTCTCGGGACAAAATGCGCGCGATCCCATCAGATCCTCGGATTTGCAGGAGGCGGCAGCTACCCGTAAATCAATGTTATCTTATTGTACAGATTACCAAATAGAGAATCAATTTTTTTACATTCCCGCGATCTGGGGCGCTATTTTTTCCAAGGGAAGCACCTTGTCGACCCCGCCGAGGGCAATGGCCTCCTTGGGCATTCCGAATACCACGCAGGAGGACTCATCCTGGGCGATGGTGTGGGCGCCGGCCTGCTTCATCTCCAGCATCCCCCTGGCGCCGTCATCGCCCATGCCGGTCATGATGATGCCGATGGCGTTCTTGCCCGCATAACGGGCAGTGGAACGAAACAGCACATCCACCGAGGGTCGATGCCGGCAGACCAGCGGCCCGTCCTTGATCTCGACAAAATAGCGCGCCCCGCTCCGCTTGAGCATCATATGTTTGTTGCCCGGAGCGATAAGAGCCTGGCCCCGCAGCACCGAATCGCCGTCCTGGGCCTCCTTCACCCGGATGCGACAGAGCCCGTTCAACCGTTCGGAAAAGGCCTTGGTAAATCCCTCCGGCATATGCTGGACAATGACGATGCCGGAGCAGTCCCCCGGTAGAGCCTCGAGAAAAACCCGCAGAGCTTCGGTGCCGCCGGTTGAAGCGCCCACCGCCACCACCCGTTCGGTGGTCTGCACCATGGCCTTTGTCGGAGGCGGCGGCAGCATGACATCGGCGGTGAGCTTTTTCTCCACCCGGTGATGGCTGGCCGGCGCGACCCGCCGGACCATGACCCTGGCGGCGGCCTTGACTGCGTCACAGATCCGGATCTTTGATTCCTCAAGAAACTGCTTGGTGCCGAGCTTGGGCTTCTGGATGATATCCACCGCCCCGTACTCCAAGGCCTTGAGGGTAGTTTCCGCTCCTTTTTCGGTCAGGGTGGAACACATCACCACCGGGATGGGATGCTGGCTCATCACCCTGTGCAAAAAGGTGATGCCGTCCATGCGCGGCATCTCCACATCAAGGACGATGACATCCGGCACCTCCCTGGCGATGAGGTCGGCGGCCACATAAGGATCCCGGGCCGCCCCCATGACCTCGATCTGCGGATCGGACTGCAGGGTATCGGTCAGGGTTTGCCTGACCACGGCGGAATCATCAACGATCAGTACACGAATCTTCTTGCCCATGACTCCCTGTTTAGTCGAATGAACGCGGGATACGTTTCAGGAGGACATCTCCGGTATGGGTGTAGAAAAAAAGCTTGCGGCCATGCACCCCTCCCACCTTTTCCACGGCCACGTTGACGTTGAACTTGGCCAGGGCCTCCCTGGCCGCCTTGATGTTCAAGGAACCGATCGTGTTGACCTTGCCCGCCGCGGCGAAACGCATCTCAAGCACGTCGGCGCCGCCAAAGACCTTGGCCACCAAGCCGGCGTTCGGGCAATAAGGATTGCCGTGGGTCAGCACCTCAACCATGTATCGGACCGAGCTTTCCACGAAACGGAAGTTGTCCTCCTGGGCGAGATCCGCCCTTTCCGGCATCACGCCATGGCACATGGCGCCCGCCTTCTGCCGCGGGCAGAAGAGGCAGACCGAGATACAGGAACCAAGAATGGTGGTGATCAGGGTCGGCTCAGTGGCGATAAAAAGCTCTCCGGGGTGGAGATTGACCACGGGCAGATCCCCTTGCCGGGGATTTATTTTCGCTACCGGCATCGGTACACCGCCGAAGCGACCCGATCCACCCGGTCCACAATACCTTCCAGGGTTTCCGAATGGCCGGTAAAAAGGTACCCCCTGGGAGCGAACTGCCTGTAGAATTTCTCGAAGAGTTCGCACTGGGTTTTGCGATCAAAATAGATGATGACGTTTCGGCAGAAGATGATGTCCATCTTCTGCTCGATGCCGAAATCCCGGTCCATGAAGTTGAGCCGTTTGAAGGTCACCTTGCGGCGAAGCTCCGGCACGATCCGATGGAATCCCTTGTAATCCCCCTTGCCGCGCATCAGGTATTTGTTGCGAAAAGCCCCCGGCACCGGCGCCACGGCATCGTTGGCGTAGATCGCCTCCTGGGCCTTGGCCAGGACTTCGGTGCAGATATCGGTGGCAAGAATGGAATAGTCAAAACCGGGACAACGGGACAGGTAATCATCGAGAACCATGGCCAGGGTGTAAGGCTCCTCGCCGCTGGAACAGCCGGCGCTCCAGACCCTGATCACCTTGCGGCCGGTGTTGTTCAGCCGGTTTACATACTCGGGGAGAACTACCCCGGTCAGCACCTCGTAATGTTTGGGCTCCCGGAAGAAATCCGTCTTGTTGGTGCTGACCACATCGATCATGTGGCACAGCTCCTTGCTCTGCCCCTCGGCGCTCAGGACATAATCGAGGTAGGCGGAAAAGGATTCGATGTGGAGCTGCCGCAACCGCTTCTGCAGGCGGGCGGAGAGCATGGTTTTTTTGATGGGGGGCAGCTTGATGCCGCACGCATCATAAATAAAGGCGCTGAAGCGCTTGAAATCCCGATCACTCAGCGCAGGTTGCGCGCCCGTCGACCAATCCATCGATGTTCCCTGGGTAGAGCCCGGCATTGTCGGCAGTCAACTCATGCTTCGGAAACAGCGCCTTCCTCCGGCATGGCCTCGGCCGCCTTGGCAATGGCCGCGCTGTCCAGATCCCGCAGGGCAAGTTCGCCTTCGCTGGCCAGGACCTTGTCGATGTCGAGAATGATGAGAAACTTCTCTTCTGTCTGGCGGCCCATGCCCTTGATGAACTCGGTATTGAGATTGGTGCCCATCTTGGGAACCGATTCAATGTCGGAGGCATTGAGATCCAGAACCATCTGCACGGAATCGGTCAGGACCCCCATCTCCACCATGCTGCCGTCGACCTCAAGCTCGACGATCATGATACAGGTGTTCTTGGTGTAGGAGATCGACCCCATTCCCAGCTTCTGGCCCAGATCCATCACCGGAACCACGTTGCCGCGCAGGTTGATGACGCCGCTCAGATAATCGGGCATCCTGGGGATCCTGGTCATGGTGGTAACGTCCAGAACCTCCCTGACCTTGGAAATTTCGATGGCAAACCCTTCCTCACGGAGCGTAAAGGTAAGATATTGAGTCGCCTGCTGCTGGACATTCTCATTTTTCGTAGCCATATGCCCTCTCCCTGTTCCTTTTTTGCCGGCATCGTAGCAGAACAACGATGCCAACGGTTATTTCGCTGTCATTCCTTGCGTCAGCGTCACGGCCCTTTTGGGTTCGGATGTCCCGACAGGGCCATCATCCTTCCCGCTGACTGCTTTTCGTATTCAATGCCGACGATGCCGGCTCTCCGGCAATGCGGGATAAGCAGGCAGCAGCCCCCCATCCTTTCAGCTGTTCAGGGCCGCATACTCTTCGCGCTGGGCCCACTTCATCACGTCAGGAACATCCAGAATCAAGGCGACATGCCCGTTGCCAAGAATTGTCGAGCCGGAAAGGCCGGTGGCATTGCGGTAGATCCAGCCCAGCGATTTCAGAACCGTCTGGTGCTCCCCCACCACGTCGTCAAGAACCAGCCCGAACCGTTCGCCATTGATGCGGGTAATGACCATCTGTTCAAGCTCGGGCCTCTCGCCCGGAATGGCGAAAAAGTCCCGCAGGCGCACATAGGGCACCAGCTGGTCGCGAACCGGCAGCACCCGTCGGCCGTGGAACTTGGCGATATCCTCCTTGCCGAGTTCCACGCACTCTTCCACCTGGGTGAGCGGCATGACAAAGTAGGTGTCCTCCACTTTCACCAGGAGGCCGTCGATAATGGCAAGGGTAAGCGGCAACATGATGGTGACCGTTGTGCCCTTGCCCTTTTCACTGCCGGTGACATTCACCGAACCCTTCAGGGAATCCACTGTGCTCTTGACCACATCCATGCCTACGCCCCGACCGGAGACACTGGTTACCGTCTTGGCCGTGGAGAGCCCGGGCATGAAAATGGTGTTGCAGATGTCCTGCTGGCTCAGATCCTCGTCGGCCCGGATCAGGCCTTTTTCCAAGGCCTTCTGTCTGATTTTTTCCGCATCCAGGCCCTTGCCGTCGTCGCTCACGGTGATGACGACATTGGCTCCCGAATGGCCGGCGGCCAGAGTAATGGTGCCCTTGCGCGGCTTGCCCGCCTTGAGCCGTTCCTCCGGGGATTCTATACCATGGTCGATGCTGTTGCGGATCAGATGGACCAACGGATCGCCCAATTGGTCAATCACGTTTTTATCAAGCTCGGTCTCCGCCCCTTCGGTGAGCATGGCCACCTCCTTGCCCAGCTCGGCGGAAAGGTCGCGCACCAACCGCTTGAACTTGGCAAAGGTGGTGCCGATGGGCAGCATGCGGATATTGAGGACACAGTCGCGCAGCTCGGCGGTGAGGCGCTCCACCTCCTCCACCGGCTCCACCAGATCGGGATCCTTGTTCTGGGAGGCAACCTGCGTCAACCGGGCCTGGGTCACAACCAGCTCGCCGACCAGATTGATGAGGTGATCCAATTTTTCCGAGGCGACCCGGATGCTTTCCGCTCCCTTGGCTGCTTCGGTCTTCGTTTTGCTCTCCTTGACCATTTTCTGCTCGGCAAGGGCGGCCTCCACCTGGATTTTCGAGACCAGCCGCTCTTCAATCAGCAATTCGCCCAGGGGCCGTTGCCGGTTAAGAACCTTTTTCAGGTCATCAGGAGAAAGCGCTCCTTTTTCCACCAGGATTTCGCCGAGCTTCTTATGCTCCTCAAATGCATCCTCACCCTCGACGGCAAGAACGGTTACCTTCACCTCGCAACTCGACTCGGCAAAGACAAGGACATCCTCCACGGCGTTGATCCCCTTGTCGGCGGTGAGCAGAATTTCCCAGAGGCCGGCCGACTTCTCATCATCCGCGCCTTTTTCATGGAGAAAAACCGTGCATTCGCCGAGGGTTTGCAATTCCTCAAGAAGCTGTTCCATGGTGCTGCCGGCCACAAAAAACTCCTCTGTCGGCTTGATATGGATCCGGTAATGGGTGAGCGTCCCTTCGGTGGGATCTTTTTCCTCCTCCGCAACCGGCTGCGCGGCAACCGATGCTGCCTCCGCCGCTTTCTGCGGAGCGGGTCCGCCGCCAACCAGGGTCTGCAAGGCGCTGATGATCCGCTGCCCCTCGGCCGGGTCTGCTTCGCCGGCGCCGGTCGCGGCATCAAGCAGGGCATAGATGTGGTCACGGGAAGCAAGGGTCAAATCGATGAGATCCTTGGTGACCGGAACCGCGCCGTCCCGTACCTTGTCGAGCACTGTTTCCACATGATGGGTAAAGCCGGCAATATCGTCAAAGCCGAACATTGCCCCGGACCCCTTGATGGTGTGCATCGCCCGGAAAACCCGGCTCACTATCTTCAGATCGGCGGGATTTTTTTCAAGCTCCAAAAGCGAGGTTTCCAACTCTTCAAGAAGTTCGACAGCCTCTTCGCGAAATACCTCCGCGTATTCCGTATCAGCCATAACTCACCTTCGCCCCTCGACGTTAGTTAAAAGATTCCGCACCCAGCACACCACATGCCGCCTAATAGCGTTCAAAGTCGCCCTGCTCGCCAAGAGCAATCCTGGCCCCGCCATTCTGATCGGGCGGAGGAGTGGTCAACGGCCGCCTTCCTGCCGGGCCGTAAGAACTCCCCGACGGTAAGGACAGTGGGCCACCGCCCCGGTGTTTTCCATTCCCGGGAGCCTTCCCTCTCTCGTCGATCTTAAAAAATGCGATCGTCTCCTGAAGATTCGCCGCCTGGGCGGTCAACTCTTCGCTGGTGGAAGCCATCTCCTCGGCGGCGGCGCTGTTTCCCTGAATAACCTGATCAAACTGCTCAACCGCCTTGGCGTTTTCGTCGATCCCCCTTGCCTGTTCATTGCTGGCGGCATCAATCTCCTGAACCAGCTCCGCGGTTCTCTGGATCTGGGGCACAATCTCATTGATGAGCTTGCCGGCACTTGCCGCCGTATCCACGCTTGCCGCGGCCACGCCGCGGATCTCCTGGGCCGAGACCTGGCTCCGTTCCGCAAGCTTGCGCACCTCCGAGGCCACCACGGCAAATCCCTTGCCGTGCTCGCCGGCCCGCGCCGCCTCGATGGCGGCATTTAAGGCCAGCAGATTGGTCTGGCGGGCAATCTCCTCAATGACTTCGATTTTTTCGGCAATATGCTGCATGGCGGAAACCGTTTCCGCCATGGCCCTCCCGCCCTCCACGGCATCCTTGGCGGCCTTGGTGGCAATGGCCGTGGTCTGCCGGGCATTATCGGCGCTCTGGGCCACGGTGCTGGCCAGCTCTTCCATGGCGGAAGAAATCTCCTCCACCGAGGCAGCCTGCTCGCTGGCGCCCTGGGAAATCTGCTGGGAGCTGCTGCTCAACTGGTGACTGCCCGCAGCCACCTGATCGGCAGCCATGCGCACGTCGTGAATAATCTCCTTGAGCTTTTTCTCCATGCGCCCCAACGACCGGGAAAGCTGGCCGATCTCGTCCTCCTGGCACAGCACCACGTGCTCCCTGGTCAAATCGCCATCGGCAATGGCCTCGGCCAGCACAACCATCTTCTGAAGGGCCGCGGCGATCCGGCCGGAAAAAACAAAGGCCAGGGTCACGGTGAAGGCGATGATGGCAAGAGCCAGCATGATGCCGATGAGCCCGGAGAGCCGGATGGTGGACAAGGCACGGGCAATGTCGTTTGCCGCCTCTTCCTCCATTTCCTCTTCCAGCTGGTCCACCTTTTTGCCCAGCATTTCGGCGGCGGCATCGAATTCATCCATGGCCTTCCCGCCGGCGGCCGAATCCCCTTTCACATAGAATTCGGCGGTCCGCTTGCCCTTTTCCAGAAGCTCCGCGAACAATGCCTCCATTTCCTCGATATCACGGCGGTTATCGGGATGAAGCGCCAGCAGGGCCTGGCCATGCTCGCGGAACCTGGCGGCATGTTCCCCGGCATCCTTGCCTGCGCTTTGCAGAACCTCGGGGGTTCGCACGGCGCTCGCGTCCGTGAGAATTTCCAGCACCTGGAGCATCTCGATCTTCATGCCCATGGCCAGCTCATTGCCGCCATAGCCTTTATCCCGCGCAAGCTCGACGCCTGCGACCACCCGGTTCTGGAAAAAACCGTTGACCAGGAGCTGGACCACCAGAACCAGGCAGACACCGCCGAAGGCCAGCAGCATCTTGTTGCGGATATTCTTCTTCATTTCACCTCACCCTGATATAAGATCAACCGCTTGCCGGACGCGCTCACCTCTCCTCAATACCGCTCGAAATCGCCCTCCTCGCCCTCCTTGCCTTTTCCCTTTCCGGACAGATTCAGATTCACGCCGCCGGATACTCTTACTCCCGGAGAGGTCAGACGGCCATTGGCGACAGCGGGCAAGCGCGGCTGTGGAGGTTGGGATTTTCTTTCTCCCGCCGCCTTTCTTGCATACGGCAGCGCATGCGTCCGCGTTTCGTTTCCGGTCTTGAAAAAACTGATGATCTCCTGCAGACGCTGGGATTCGTCAGCCATTCTCGCCGAACTTTCCGACATGGTTTCCGCGGTGGCGGAAAGTTGTTCCGCCGAGGCGGAAAGCTCTTCCGAGGCCTGGGCGTTCTGCTGGATCACCTGATCAAGCTGCTGAATGGCGCCGTTCACCTGCTCGGCTCCGGAGTTCTGTTCGGCGCTGGCGGCGCTGATCTCCTGGACGAGCTGGGCGGTTTTCTGGATGTCCGGCACCAGGGCGGCAAGAAGATTGCCGGCCTTTTCCGCGACCTGGATGCTGGATGAGGAAAGAGTGCTGATCTCGCCCGCCGCGTTCTGGCTCCTTTCAGCCAGCTTGCGCACGGCCGCGGCCACCACGGCAAACCCCTTGCCGTGCTCTCCGGCCCGGGCCGCCTCGATGGCGGCGTTCAAGGCCAGGAGATCCGTCTGGCGGGCGATCTCCTCGATGATGGAAATCTTTTCGGAAATCTCCCGCATGGCCCGCACAGTGGCTTCCACGGATCTGCCGCTCTCCGCGGCCTTGCCGGACGATTCGGTGGCGATCCGTTCGGTTTCCTGGGCGTTGTCGGCATTCTGCTTGATATTGGCGGCCATTTCTTCCATGGCCGAGGAAGACTGTTCGGCCGCGGCGGCCTGCTCGGTGGTTCCCTGGGAAAGCTCTTCCGAGCTTGAGCTGAGCTGCTGGCTCATGGAGGAAACCTGGGCGGAAGAGGTGTTGACGTCGTTGGCCATGGCGAGGACGCCCCCCGCCCCCTCCTGGACATCATTGACAATGGTGCGCAGCTTCGTCACCATCTCCCGCATGGCGAAAAGCATCTGACCGATCTCGTCCTTGCGATTCACCTGCATCTCGACGCAGAGATCCCCTTCGGCAAGTTTCCTGTTTATCTCGACTGCTTCCGCCAGGGGCCGGGTGATGGAGTTGGTCATATACAGGGCAATGGCCAGGGCGATGGTCATGCCGAGAATGGCGAGGATCACGGCCATGCGGATGGTGGCACTGCGTACGCTGTCGTAAGTTTCATCCGCCTCCACGGTTTCCGCTGCCAACGATTTGACGATCTGGTCGAGATCCTCAAGCGTTTCAGCCCGCAGGGAATCGATGTTGCCGTCGAGTTCCCGAATGGCAGCCGTGTGGTCCCCGTCCTGTTCGAGGAGCGGCAGCATCTGTTTTTCAAAAAGATCGAGAAAGGCCTGGTAGTTCGTGGCAAAACGCCGGGCCGCCACCTTTTCCATGTCGGTGTCGGCCAGCTGTTCGACGGCGGCGCTGTCGAACTCCGCCTGCTTGCGTGCTTGGGAAAAATTTCTTCGCGTTTCGTCGAGATGCCGGTTGATGACGGCGTCGGCGATAATCGAATACACCCCTTCGGCCCTGGTGGCGATCTGCCCGATCTTGATGGAGTCGGCGGCCCGGCCGGCTCCTTCATCCTGCAGCCGGGCCAGTCGGTTCATATTGGCAATCTGGTAACCAGCCGATACCACGAAAATGAGAACAACCAGCAGAAAACCGGACATGAGCTGCCGGCCGATCTTAAAATCAGAGAGTTTCACAATGCACCTCCACGGCGGCCGAACAGCTTCGGACCAATTTGCAAAACAAAAAAACAGTTTGTAATTTCATTGAGATATTGCACACTCTCAAAAAATTATAGGTGAAGCAAAAAAGAGATGTCAAATTAAAAGAAAAAGTGGAGATTCTTGAGAAAAAAGGGGTGTGCCTTTTCTCGGCGCCACCCCTTTCCTTACCCACACAAGCAGTTGAAATCCTTAATAACGTTCAAAGTCGCCTTCACCAACCTCCGGCAGGGACAATTTCACTCCCCGTGTTTTTTCGACGTTTTTTTTCCCGACCTTCCCCCCGGGAGGGGAAAGCGCCTTGCGCGGCATTCGCGCCTCTGGAACCAGCCTTCCCCCGCCCGTTTCCAGATCAAAGAAGGAGATGGTGTCCTGCAACTGGGCGGCCTGGGCGGTCAGTTCCTCACTGGTGGAGGCCATCTGCTGGGCCGCTGCACTGTTGGCCTGAATCACCTGATCAAACTGCTGGATGGCGCGGGCATTTTCTTCAATGCCGCGGGCCTGCTCGTTGCTGGCCGCGTCGATCTCATGGATCAACTCGGCGGTTTTCTGAATCTGGGGGACAATCTCGTTGATGAGCTTCCCTGCATTGGCTGCGGTTTCCACGCTGCTGGTGGCCACGCCCTTGATCTCCTGGGCGGAATACTGGCTGCGTTCGGCGAGTTTCCTCACCTCCGAAGCCACCACGGCGAAGCCCTTGCCGTGTTCACCGGCCCGGGCCGCCTCGATGGCGGCGTTCAAGGCCAGCAGATTGGTCTGGCGGGCGATCTCTTCGATCAATTCGATCTTTTCGGCGATATGCTGCATGGCGGTCACTGTCTCGGCCACCGCCTTGCCGCCGGCCACCGCATCCGCCGCCGCCTTATTGGAGATGCTTGCCGTCTGCCTGGCATGATCCGCGGTCTGGGCCACGGTGCTGGCCAGCTCCTCCATGGAGGAGGAAATCTCCTCCACCGAAGCAGCCTGTTCGCTGGCCCCTTGAGAAACCTGCTGCGAGCTGCTGCTCAGCTCCTGACTGCCGGAGGCAACCTGATCAGCGGCCATGCGCACATCCTGGATGATGTTTTTCAGCTTTTCAACCATGGCGGAAAGGGCAAGACCGAAGGCATCCCTTTCCGATTGCACCTTGATCTGCACATTCAGATCGCCGGCCGCGATCTTTTCCGCCGCCTCGGCCATGTGCCTGAGATTCTCCACCATCCGGGCAAGGGCCTTGCCCAGCACATCCTTTTCCGCGGGCGCAACATCGAGGGAAAGGTCGCCCCGGGCAATCTCCCCGGCCAGCTCCGCTTTAGCCCGCAAACTTTTCACCATCTTCTGATGGGCGTGACCGAGGGCATCCTTGCCGGAAAGGAGTTTCACCTCAAAATCAAGATTGCCGGCCGCGACCTCCTCGGCCTCTTTGGCGGTTTCCCGCAGGCTTTCCACCATCTTCGCCAAGGATTTGCCCAGTTCATCCTTATCGGAAAGAACCTTCGCCTCGACATCGAGATCGCCCAAGGCGATCTGCCCGGCAACCCGGGCGGTGGACTTGAAGTTTTCCACCACTTTCTGCATGGCGGAAAGCATGATGCCGACCTCGTCCTTTCGGTCCACCGTGATCTGCTGTTCCGTATCCCCCAGGGCCAAACGCTCGTTCACCTGCACGGCCCTGCCGAGGGGCACGGTGATGTTCCTGCTGACCACAATGGCCAGCAGGATTGCAACGACCGCACCTCCGGCAATGACCGCAGCCAGCACCGTGACTGCCTGCCTGTAAGAGGAGGACGCCTCCTGCCGGGCCGCGGCGATATACGAATCATTGAGATCCTGGAGCTGGTCTATGAAGCCGCGCATCTCCTCGAATTTTTCCATGGTCGGGCCAAGGGTCAGATCAATGGCCAGGGCGCGTCCCTCACGGGTGTCTTCCTTTCGGCCGTCCACCACCTTCCGGGAAAGCCCCTGCCACTCGAGAAAAGACTTGTCGAATTTCGCCAGCAGATCCTTTTCCCTGGCGGTGTCGGCCAGGGCTTTGTACTTGCCCATCCGCTCAATGACCTGGCCCAGATTCTCCTCGTAATCCTTGACCAGATGCGCAAAGACCTCGGACTCGACATTGGCGAAGATCATCGACCGTTCGGAAACGAGAAGCTGCTGCAGATCCCGGTCCGCCGAGATGAGGTAGTTGATGGCAGGAAGTCTCTGTTCGGCAATATCGAAGAGTTGCCCATCGACATGCCTGAGGCCTGTATAACCGGTGGCGCCGATCACGGCCATGAAGAGAATCATCGCGGCGAAACAGAGGGTCAGCTTGGCGGCGACCATCATATCAGACAAACGTTTCATTGACAGAACCTCGCATCAGTTTCCATGTGAAAAGGCGGCCATATTCTGGCAACCAGATTATTTCAGCTTGTCCACGTCAATGCCGAAGGTGATGGCGCCGATGGTGGCGGCCCCGTCCTTGACCGGCACCGATACCTGCACGACATAGGCCTGGGTGCTGTCATCGAACTTGACATCGCTGATATGGACCGCACCGGTTCCACCCTTATAGGATTCCGTGAACTTGGGTTCGTCGCCCTGCCAGTAATCCGAGGTTTTGTCGGTCATGCAGACATTGCCACCCAGATTGTCCATGACAAAGATCTCGGCATAATAGGGCGCTGATTTCTGAATCTCCTTGAGACGCTTGCCGCAGGGGCTGTTCATCAGGGCCTGCATGTAGTCTACGACCCCGGCTGCCGCCTGCCATTTCTTATCAAAATCCTTGACCTGATCAAGTTTTTTCCCCTTGGCGTTTTCCGCCTTCACCGCCTCAACAACGACAGGATCCGCGCCCAGATTGACAAGCTCGCCGTTGGCCAGATCGACAACCTTCTGAGGCGCCTTCTCCCCGGCAAGAGCAACTCCGGCAGTGAACAGCATGGCACCGGCAACCACACCTGCTACGATTCCTTTCTTCATGGCTCATCCTCTTTCTGTATGGGTTCGAAGGAAACACAACCGTGACACCCCCAACAAACATCTTGTCCATTCAGGATTATAGGTTTTGAAAAAATAAAAAGTCAAACCGGAAAAAAAAAGAGGGGCAGCGCCCACCGCACCGCCCCTCCCGCCCAAAACCCTTTTCCCCAAATATCAATAACGTTCAAAATCGCTTTCAGTCGCTTCCGGCAGGGCGATTTTCACCCCGCCGCCCTTCCTGCCCGGTTTCTTTTCGCCTCTTGCGGCCGCAGTGCCCATGGCGTGGGCTATGGCCCGGACCTGTTTCTTGAGCCGGCTTCCCTCTTCCACCTTGAAAAAGGCGATGGTGTCCTGCAACTGCGCCGACTGGGCGGTCAGCTCCTCGCTGGTGGAGGCCATCTCCTCGGCGGCCGCGCTGTTGGCCTGGATCACCTGATCAAACTGCTGGATGGCCTTGGAGTTCTCCTCAATACCCCGGGCCTGTTCGTTGCTGGCCGCGTCGATCTCGTGGACCAGTTCGGCGGTCTTCTGGATCTGCGGCACGATCTCGTTGATGAGTCGGCCGGCATTGGCCGCGGTTTCCACACTGGCGGAAGCGACCCCTTTGATCTCCTGGGCGGAGACCTGACTGCGCTCGGCAAGCTTGCGGACCTCCGAGGCCACCACGGCAAAGCCCTTGCCGTGCTCGCCGGCCCGGGCCGCCTCAATGGCGGCGTTCAAGGCCAGCAGGTTGGTCTGGCGGGCGATCTCCTCGATCAGTTCGATCTTTTCCGCGATATGCTGCATGGCGGTGACGGTCTCGGTAACCGCCTTGCCGCCGTTCACGGCATCGGCGGAAGCCTTGTTGGCGATGGCCGCGGTCTGACGGGCATGGTCGGCGGTCTGGGCCACGGTGCTGGCCAGTTCCTCCATGGAGGAGGAAATCTCCTCCACCGAGGCGGCCTGCTCGCTGGCTCCCTGGGAAACCTGCTGGGAGCTGCCGCTCAATTCTTCGCTGCCCGCGGCGACCTGGTCGGCGGCCGCGCGCACGTCGGTGATGACCTGACGCAGCTTGTCGATCATCGCGGAAAGAGACTTGCCCAGGGTATCCTTGTCGGAAAGCAGCTCCACATTGACGCGCAGATCGCCTTCGGCAATGAGCTCCGCCTTGGCCGCGGTCTTCTTCAGGCTCTCCACCATCCTTGCCAACGACTTGCCCAGCACGTCCTTTTCGGAAAGAATCCTCACCTCGACATCCAGGTCACCCAGGGCAATGCGGCCCGCCATGGCGGAAGTGGCCTTGAAATTCTCCACCACCTTGTGCATGGCGGCGAGCATGGCGCCGATCTCGTCCTTGCGGTCGGTCTCCATCTTCATCTCCACATCGCCCAAGGCCAGCTGTTCGTTCACCCGCATGGCATTATGGAGAGGGACGGTGATGGAGCGGGTGATACCGTAGGCGACCACCAGGGCGATCAGCACGCCGGCAAGGGCGACCACCAGAGCAACAACGCTCTTGGTGTTTATCTCCTTTGCGGTTTCAACGGAAACTCTGGCGACCTCCTCCTCGGTCTTGCGCACGACCTCCTCGAGCACCGGCTCGATCTTGTGGACCGCTGCCCGCATTTCCTCGATTTTCCCGGCAAGTTTTGCATCCGCGGCAACCAGGGCATGAAAAGCGTCTTTATAGATGGCGATGTTCTTTTTTAACCCCGCCGCCTGTTCGGGGGAGAAACGCTGCCTGGCGACGGACTCGACGAAAACGCCCAAGGCCTTGTCCACATTTTCCACGTACTTTTTATCCAATCGCAGCAGGTAATCCTTTTCGTGCCGGCGGATCATGAGATAGTCTGCCAAAAGCTCCCGGTTGTCGGAAACATTTCCCTCCAGGGCATGGGCCGCGGCCCGGAACTCGCCCTGCAGGCCGGCCTTTTCGTCAAGCCCCTTCTCCTTCCAGGATTCCACCACCTCGGAAAATGCCCGGTGATATTCATCCGTGTACTGGACAACCTTGTTGACCATTTCCAGATCGTCGCCATGGCCCCCTTCTGCCTCAAGGGCGGACCAGGCGACGGCGTCCTTCCTGATCTTTTCCACCGATTCCTTGACCTTGTCGCTATACTTGAGGTCCAGGCGATTGAGAAAATCCTTTTCAGAGCGCCGCGCCTCCAGCATATAGATATCAATGGTCTGCGCGTAACTCTTCATGGCCTGTTCTTTGTTGAGCAGCCTTTCGTAGTTGCTCTTGGCGGAAGAAAGGGTCTGTTGCATGAGTCCGATGCAGAGGACAAAAATAATCCCGATCAACCCGAAACCAACCCCAAGTTTTTTCGCCATTCCCTGATTGTCAAACCACCCTGTCAAACCCATCGGATCCTCCGGTTTTGTTTAAAACTGCCAACGGAAACAACCCGCCGGACGCCTCGCCGCCACCCCCCAAAAATTGAGAGAGAGCCTCCGCGCGGATCAGATCATAAAAACGCCCCGCCTCGTGGGGTGTTAACGGGATTTCAGCCAGCTCGTTCAGTACCGCTCAAAGCCATCATCACCCGTCGCCGGCAGGGAAAGTTTTATCCCTTTACCGCTCGGGCCGGCCGGACGCCGGCCCGGCCCCGGCGAAGGCAGCGGAATTTTTGCCGGCTTCCGCAGGGTAAGCCGCGCCGCGCCCGCCTCGTTGCCGATCTTGAAATAGGCGATGGAGTCCTGCAACTGCGCCGCCTGGGCGGTCAGTTCCTCGCTGGTGGAGGCCATCTCCTCGGCGGCCGCGCTGTTGGCCTGGATCACCTGGTCAAACTGCTGGATGGCCTTGGCGTTCTCGTCGATGCCCCGGGCCTGTTCGTTGCTGGCCGCGTCGATCTCGTGAACCAGCTCAGCGGTCTTCTGGATCTGCGGCACGATCTCGTTGATGAGTCGGCCGGCATTGGCCGCGGTTTCCACGCTGGCCGAGGCAACCCCCTTGATCTCCTGGGCGGAATACTGGCTGCGTTCGGCAAGTTTCCGCACCTCCGAGGCCACCACCGCGAAGCCCTTGCCGTGCTCGCCGGCCCGGGCCGCCTCGATGGCGGCGTTCAAGGCCAGCAGGTTGGTCTGGCGGGCGATCTCCTCGATCAGCTCGATCTTTTCCGCGATATGCTGCATGGCGGTCACCGTCTCGGTAACGGCCTTGCCGCCGGCCACGGCGTCATCCGCCGCCTTGTTGGAAATGGCCGCAGTCTGGCGGGCATGATCGGCGGTCTGGGCCACGGTGCTGGCCAGCTCTTCCATGGAGGAGGAAATTTCCTCCACCGCTGCGGCCTGCTCGCTGGCCCCCTGGGAAACCTGCTGCGAACTGCTGCTCAGTTCCTGGCTGCCGGAGGCGACCTGATCGGCAGCCCCACGGACGTCGGTGATGATTTCCTTCAGCTTGCTCACCATATCCTCAAGGGCCTGGAGCAGTTCATCCACCTCGCTCCGTTTCCTGAGCTTCACCGTGAGGTTGCCGGCGGCGATCTCGCGAGCCGCGCCGGTGATATCCTTCAGGGCATCAACCAGGTATCCCACCGCCCCGCCGATCCCCTCAAACACCTTCTTCACCGACTCGGTATCAGCGTCGGCAGGTTCCGTTTCCAGGGAGATATTGAGGTCGCCGATGGCGAGCTTGTTGAGTGTTTCCACCAGTTTATTGGTTTCAACATCCTGATAGTCCGCGACCTTTCTGGCGATCCTCGCCGCCTTCTTGATGGCTGTCTGGTCGGAAACCACCTCAAAGGCGCCGATGATCTTGCCCTGCTCGTCACGAAGAGGCGTGCCGCTGTAAGCGATGTCAAGATCCACGCCTACAGCCGGGTGGGCGTCGGTTTCGGCGCTTGCGACCCTTCCGCCCCTGATGGCCTGCCCGCAGGCGCATTTGTCGCTGTTGCAGTCACTGGTCTTGAAATGGTCGAAACACTTGCTGCCGATCAGTTGAGCAGGACTTTTTCCACCGGCCCTGGCCCCCAGTTCGTTTATGTACCGGATGGTAAAATCGGTGTCGATGATCATGGCCGGCGCGGGCATGGAATCGAGCAAGCCGACCAGACGGGAGATGGTGTTGTTGACGCCTTCGATGATCTTCCTGAAATCGCCCTGGTGCTTTGCTGCATCGGCCCGGGTGTTGAGCCTTCCTTCCACCGCCGCGCCGGCAAGCATATTGACATCGGCGACCAGGGCGTTGATCGTTGCCACGCTGGCATTGAAGGAATCGGCAATGATTTTGAAGGTGTTGTATACCTCCATGGTATCCGCATCCCCGGCCGCGGGGCTGATGGTGCAGGTGATGTCGCCCTGGGAAAGTTTTTTCAGGCAGGCGACCACCTTTTCGGTCTCGGCACCCTGATAATCGGCAACCTTCCTGGCCAGCCTGGCCGCCTTCCTGACCGCGGTCTGGTCGGAAACCACCTCAAAGGCGCCGATGACCTTACCCTGTTCGTCACGGAGCGGAATGCCGCTGTAGGCGATATCCAGATCCACGCCGGCCGCCGGATGGGCGTCGGTTTCGGCGCTCGCGCCCATCCCGCCCCGGATGGCCTGCCCGCAGGCGCATTTATCGGTGTTGCAGTGGCTGGTCCTGAAATGATCAAAACACTTGCCGCCGATGAGCTGGCCGGGATTTTTGCCGCCTGCCCTGGCGCCCACCTCGTTGATATAAAGAATGTTGAAATCGTTGTCGATGATCATGGCGGGCGCCGGCATGGAGTCGAGCAGGCCGACCAGGCGGGAAATGGTATTGTTGACGCCTTCGATGATCTTTTTATAATCGCCTTCATGGCCGGCGGCGTTGGCTCGGATGGTGATCCGCCCCTGCATGGCCGCCTTGGCGAGCAGATCCGCATCGCTGACCAGGCTATGAATGGCCCTGATCATTTTCGCCATGGCCGCCTGCAGTTCCCCGATCTCGTCCCTGGCGTCGGCGGCAAGCGCTATGTCGGTTCGTCCCGCGGCAAGCTGGTTGGCCGCATCCAGGCATACCGCGACCGGCCTGGTGATTGCCCGGGTTATGATGAAACCGATCGTCAAAGCGGCCAGGACGCCGGCGGCTATGAGGAGATAGATCAATTGCGAGGCCCGGCTCGCCAAGGTGGCGTTGTCGGTCGCGATTTTTCTGGCGGTTGCGACCTTAAGAGCGTTCATCTGGTGAATCAATTCCCTCGTCTGCAGCCGAAGCCGGCTTCCTTCCCCGGTCTGCAGGGCAAGGGCTGCGTCAAACCTGCCGGCCCGCAGCAACTCCTTCTGCTGCTCGACAAATTTCCCCCAGGCAGACCAGGAGGTGAGCAATTCGTTGTATGCTTTCTCGTCCTCGGTGCCGCCCAGGGTATTGCGGTATTCCCGCAGAAGCAGATCCGCGTCCCGCATGTCCCCTTCCACCGCCTGCAGGTGCTCGGTATTTCTTTGATAGGCCATATGGCCGATATTGGCAGCGGCCCGTTCAAACCCGGAGCCAAGATCAACGAGATACCCAAGGGGAAGCGTGCATTTCTCGTAGAGAAAGCCATCGGCAGCGTCAAGACTCCGCAGCTTGGCGCTGCCGAACACGCCCACCACCGCCACAATTGCCGCAAGCACCAGAAAGCTGCCGAGCAACTTCGTGCCGACCTTCATGTTTTTCAGCATGGCCAACCCAGCCTCAATTTTGTATTGCCTCTCTAAAAAGGCCGCGCAATGCGCGCCTGCCACATCGAACACGATGACCCAAAAGGGAATCCCGATCACGGGAGGAGACGGCACACCCCCTAGGTATAAACACCCATAGCCATGCTATGTGAATTCCGGGAGTGATGTCAAACACAAAAAAAAACGCGAAAAGGAGAATACAGATGCGCATGGCGCGGTCCAGACCGCGCACAACAGCCTGAGATTACGAAAAAAACGAAAAACCCCTCCTGCTTTCGCGGTTGGAGAATGCCCCCTCAATAACGCTCGAAATCGCCGTCAACCTGCCCGCCCAGGGCGATACGGACCCCCGGCCCAGGTTGCCGGTCGGTCTGCCCCGCCGGGCGGCCGGCCGAAGCCAGCCGCGGCTGGACCGCGCCCACGGCCGCGGAACCTTGCCGGGTAAGCGCAACGCCTCTTCCCTCGGCATCGTCCAGCCCGAAGAAGGTCATGATCTCCTGAAGATGGCCGGCCTGGGCATTGAGCTCCTCGCTGGTGGAGGCCATCTGCTGGGCAGCGGCGCTGTTGGCCTGAATCACCTGATCGAACTCCTCGATGGCCTTGGAATTCTCCTCGATCCCCCTTGCCTGCTCGGTGCTGGCGGCGTCGATCTCCTGGACCAGTTCCGCGGTCCTCTGGATCTGCGGCACCATGGCCTCGATCAGGGAGCCGGCATTGGCCGCGATCTGCACACTGGAGGTGGCGACTTCGCGAATGTCCTGGGCGGAAACCTTGCTGCGCTCGGCAAGTTTTCTGACCTCGGAGGCGACCACGGCAAAGCCCTTGCCGTGCTCGCCGGCCCGCGCCGCTTCGATGGCGGCATTCAGGGCAAGCATATTGGTCTGCCGGGCGATCTCTTCGATCATCTCGATTTTTACGGCAATATGCTCCATGGCCTCCACGGTTTTCCGCATGGCTTGCCCGCCCTTCTCGGCGTCCACCGCGGCCTTGGTGGCAATGGCGGTGGTCTGCCGGGCGCTGTCGGCGCTCTGGGCAACGGTGCTGGCCAGCTCTTCCATGGCCGAGGAAATTTCCTCGATGGAGGCAGCCTGCTGACTTGCTCCCTGGGAAACCTGCTGGGAACTGCCGCTCAGCTCCTGGCTGCCCGAGGCGACCTGATCCGCGGCCATGCGCACATCACGGATGATGGTCTTGAGTTTTTCCACCATGGCGGCAAGGGCAATGCCAAAGGAATCCTTCTCGGAAAGCACCTTCACCTCCACCCGCAGATCCCCTTCGGCAATCTTTTCGGCGGTTTTCGCCATGTTCCGCAAATTTTCCACCATGCGGGCCAGGGCTTTGCCGAGCACATCCTGGCCAGAGGGATTTATCTCCACCGACAGATCGCCGAGGGCAATCTGTTCGGCCATGCGCGCCTTGCCTTTGAGGCTTTCCACCATTTTCATATGGGAATGGCCAAGAACGTCCCGGTCGGAAAGCAGCACGACCTTGACATCGAGATTGCCGTTGGCCACTTCCTCCGCTTCCTGCGCCGTGCTTTTCAGGCTTTCCACCATCCTGGCCAGAGCTTTGCCCAGCGCGTCCTGAGCGGAAAGAAGATCGATCCGGACATTGAGGTCGCCCAAGGCGATCTGCTCCGCCTTGGCTGCCGTGCCCTGGAGGCTCTCCACCATCTTGAGCAAAGCCTTGCCCAGCTTGTCCCGCTCGGAGAGAAGCCGCACCTGCACGGCCAGATCGCCGGTGGAAACCTTCTCCGCCATCTGCGCGGTGGCGCGAAGGTTTTCCACCATGGTCCGCATGGCGGCGAGCATCCGGCCGATTTCATCCCCGCTCTCGCCGGCAATCTCCACATCCAGATCGCCCTGCGCGATGTGCTGGACCTTGCTCACCGCATCACGCAAGGGTTTGACAATGATACCGATGGTGGCATAGACGACCAGGCCGATGAGGATAATGACCGCCAGGGCAAACAGGACAATGTTCCGGACAATGCGTTGCGCCGCTGTCTTTTCGGCGGCCTGCGCCTCGGCGATGGCCTGGTCGCTGCGGGCGGCGGCCTGCTTGATATTCCTTTCGACATTGTCATAGTTGAGACCAAGCTCGACCGCGCCGACCTTCTGTTCATTGATGAGGATCTCCTTGGCAACGACGTTTGCGGCCTTGAAAGACTCCGGCCGGACGCTGCCCCTGGTGATCGGGGCACCGTCCTTGTCATAGAAAACCACAAAATCGATATCCGGATCATTGACCGTGCTCTGGACGATCTGCTCGAGAAAGGCGAATTCGTAGTTGACGATGAGATCCTGCCCGGTCCTGCCCAGCATGTCGGCAAAGGATTTGCCCTTGAGGACAAGATCCCCGCGCAGCAGTTTTTCCTGTTGCTTCTGCTGTTCTTTCAGGGTGTTGACAAAGGTTGCGCCCTGGTTGCCCAGCGCCTTCCTCACCGAGGAATTCACCGCCACCGTCATGCCGAGCATGAGCAGCAGGACCGCGGCGACAATGGCGATATTGAGCTTGGCGGCGATACCGAGATTGCGAATTTTTTCCTTGACCATCTCCAGCTCCTTTTCCTTCCTGAGAAAATCCCCCAACCTTCCAAGCAGAGCATGGGAATTCCCAATCGCTCTTTTTGATTATAGTGAGGAGTGAAGAAAGGGGTCAAAGTTTTTTTAAGCAGGGAACGATTCAGGGAACGGCGGGAGAATACTTTTGGGACAGCGCCAGATAACGGCGCCCTTCCTCGCCGCGGCCATGCTTGAGGCAGCCGTTGCCATAGATGGCCGCCTTGCGGGCGAGGGCGGCGCCGGCAAGAAGGCGCTGGTCAGAGGAAAGATTTTCGCGCTGAAGCAGTTTTTCAATGGCCCGGATGCGAAAGCGGTCCATGCCGACCCGGTAGCGCACCGAGACCTGATCCGGCCTGCCGCCATGCTTGACGGTCAGGGGCGCGTCGACGAGCAGGAAGAAATGGCCGATGCTGGCCCGCAACCAGAGCTCATAATCCTCGCAACAGGGGAATGATTCGTCGAAGATGCCGATCCGCTCGAACAGAACCCGGCGGACCATGACCGTGGACATGCCCACCACGCACAACTCCAGACTGCGGGCGAAGATGTCGCCGCTCTCCTTGCGATGCCTCTTCTTCTGGTTGAGGTGCCTGCCGTTGCGGAACCAGGCCTCTCCGGTATGGGAGATGAGGAACTCGGGCCGCGCCGCCATGGCGGCCGTCTGCAGGGCGAGCTTATCGGGGACGAAATGGTCATCCGCATCGAGAAAGGCGAGCAGCCCATGGCGGGCCTCCCTGATCCCGTGATTCCGGGCCGCGGCCGGGCCGCGGTTTTCCTGGAAGAGGTAGCGGACCGCACTGCCGTAAGAGGCGACCAGGGCGGCGGTATTGTCGGTGGAGCCGTCATCCACCACGATGAGTTCGAAGTGGCGAAAGGTCTGGGCGAGGACCGAGTCGATGGCCTTGGCCAGAAAGCCTTCCCGGTTGTAAGTGGGGATGATGACACTGACTGGCTGCGACATGGTCCTCTCCGCTGAGAAGAAACGTCATGGGGTCGGCGTACGCCCCATCCCCATTCAGGATACGGCTGAAAAAGTTTTTTTCAGCCGTATCCTAGTCCACATAGAGGATCTCCCCCGAATGCTCGATCAGCTCTTCGCCGCTGACAAGCTGCTTCAGGATCAGGCCGCCGTCCGGGGCGATGCCGATCACCTTGGCCAGATATTGCGGCTGCCGCTGCACGTCGAAGCCGAAGCGGACCGTGCGGCCGATGGTGTCGCTCAGGTTCCGCCAGGCAGGGAGAAGAAGGCCGCCCGCGCCCTGTTCGCCGCCGTAATCATCTCCGGCCAGCCCCTCGGCCTCGTCGTGGCAGAGCAGGCCGAAGTACCAGGAAAACTTGGCGAGCAGCCGGGTGGCGAAGGCGGCCAGGTCGAGGTCACGGCCGAGAACGGCCTTCATGGAAAGAGCCAGATCGGCCAGTTCGGCCGGGAAATCGACGTTATTGACATTGATGCCCACGCCGATGAGCACATACTCATCGCCGAACCTGCGACTGCGGTAAGACTCGCTGAGAATGCCGCAGATCTTGCGGCCGGCCAGATGCACGTCGTTGACCCACTTGACCTGCGCGTCGATCCCGCAGCCGCGGATCGCCTCGCAGCAGGCGGCGCCGGCCGCCATGGGATACAGGGCCATGCTCCTTGGCAACAGGGTGTTGGCCATGACCAGGGTCAGCCAGAGGCCGCCGGGCGGGGCGAACCAGGAGCGTTGAAACCGTCCCCGACTCTCCGTAAGCGCATCGGCGATCAGGAGCATGCCGCTGGGAAAGGAATGGTCCCGCTCCTCATGGGCGTCGATGCGCTCTCTCGCCAAAGACATCAGCCGTCCGGCCCTGGGCAGCTGCTCGATGCGGCTCGCCACCGGCGCGCCATAGCGGTAAACGGCCTCGACCACCTCGGCGGGATGGTGCTTAAGCCGGAGGGGAATCTCCTCCTCGGCGATGCATTGCTGAATACGCTGGTAGGACAGGCGCTCCACGGAGTAGGCCTCACGGAAAAGTAAAGAAAAAAGGCGGCCGGGGGCGGCAGATGCATCCCCGGCCGCCGTGCCTGCGACTGGAAAGGGCTCCCTCAGCGGGAAACGGTTATTCCCATTCCGCCTTGACGCGGGTGATGATCTTCTGGATGTAGGGGAGCTTTTCCTTGGAGCAGATGCCCAGCAGCGGCTCGCCCTGGGAAACGCTGACCCCGGGCTGGAAGTAGACGGAATGGATGATGCCGGGCTCGCCGGTATAGTAGACCGGCGTGTCGCGCTTCATCAGCGACATGGTCAGAACCTCGTCCCCGGGCTGGATGGAGACGGCGCGCTGGCCGTATTTGTCGATCTTTGCCTGCAGGTCCAGGGAAAAGAAATACTTGGCCCGCTCCGGCGCGTTGAAGGGCTCAAGCACCTGGCGGAGAATATTTTCGATGATCTCCCGCTTCTTCAGGGGATGCCGGATGGTGAGGATCTTCTCGCCCGCTTCGACGAACTGCCCTTCGAGATCGTCGCGGATAAAGGAGACCACCCCGTTGCTGGTGGAAAAGATCTTCTTCTGATTCCCTTCGCGGAGCATCTCGTAAAGCAGGGTGCCGGGGATGTGGTGCCACTCGCCGGTGGGCCCCTCCACCTCGGAATCCTTCCGCACCTTGAAGCGGACCTGTCCGGTATGGATGGTGTGCACATCCATGTACTCAAAGGGATCGGAGCGATACTTGCCGATTATTGCGTCGAAATCTATATCCTGCGTCATGGTACCCGTTACCCTTGACCGTTATCGATAGTAAAGATTGCCGCCACCCATGGTCAGCAGCGACTTGTGCAGATTGCGCCGAAATTCCCGGCGGTCCCAGATACCCTGGATATGTCCACGCCGCAAGGCATTGCGGGCGTTATGATAATCGGGCGGGATATCGGTGCCGGTGGTGTCGCGGATGACCCGCGGCCCGGCAAACCCGACCCGGCTGGAGCGGATGGCGAACTGATAGGGCGAACAGCCGAGAAAGCTGGCCACCGGCCCGGCGTAGGAATTGTTGTCGTAGACCACGATGTAGAGCCCGCCGGAATCGATATACTCGCGCACGGCCATGGTGCACTTGGGCATCTGCGCGACCCCGAGGGTTCCCTCATGGATGCGGATGCCGCCGGTGGTGTGCACATAGGAAAGCAGGGGCCTCCGCTTGATCTTGGCCGCATCGCAGGCCCGGACAAATTTTTCGCCCTCGGCGCTCCCCACGGTGCCGTTGCGGAAATCGCTGTACAGCATGGCCACCACCAGATCCACCCCCATGACCCGGGCGTCAAAGGTGATGATGCCGCTACGGCGGCCGGTTTTGGCGATGGCGGCCTGCAGGCGCTTGTCAAAGCCCGGGTAGCTCAGGGGGTTGCCCGAGCAGATCTCGCCGTTGAACTCGCGAATGGAATCCGGGTCAAAGAGATGCTTGAGGTACCACTGGTATTCCAGGGGAAAATGGTGGCCGCAGGTTTCGCACACCCCGCAGAACTCGCCGTAAAGATCAGGCACCCAGAGATCCTTGCAGCCCTGTTTTTCGGCATTGGGGCAGGTTACGGTGCGATCCTCGTTGGCGAGCGGGCTGGTATAGACATCGCCGAACTCGATGGGATCCTCACCGCTGCCGCCGGGGGCGATCAGCTTCCCTGTCTTGGCGCCGGGCTTTTTGGCGATGAAATCATAGGCGGCGGAAAAGGGGGCCGCCACCTGCTTGATGAGGACCGAGCCCTCGCCGGAGACATCCTGAAACACTTTTTTCACCTGCTTCTGCTGGCTCTTGAGCACGTCATAGCGGAAGCTGTAATAGAGCTTGGCCAGGTTTTTCCTCGCCGTCTGGCACAAGGTCGAGCAGGTGGAGCCCTCGTAGGTGTAACCGCTCTTCGACATGGCCCGGTATTTTTTCGAGCGGAAGCTCAAGAGCCGTTTCTCCTCGTCCTCATTGAGATCCCAGGATATCTCGATATGCGGCTCCTCGGCCACATGCTCCTCGGCCTTCTTCATCTTCAGCTCATAGGCGCGGAAGGCCCGCAGGCTCTTGGTCTTGAGCACCACCTCGTCGGTGGCCCGGATCACCTCGCTTTTGAGCTGGCGGAAAAAGCCGAAATCATCACGTTTGGCCCCCAGGGGCGGCTCATGGATGATGCGGTCGATGGTGCCGAGCTTGAGGTTCTCTTCCGCAGTGATGTGCAGATTTTCGGCGCAGGCCTCCACCAGCTCCTTGGGCATTTTTTCGCCCTCCCGGATCTTGCCCTCGATGGCCGCGGCCCCTTCCGGCGAGATCACCGAATAGTAGCCGTGGGAGAACATGAGACGGATATCGGCCATGCCCACCGCCTCGGCGCCGCCGGAGCCGCCCTCGGAGGTGACGGAAATCATCGGCACCCTGAGCTTGGACATGGCGTAAAGATTGCGGGCAATCTGCTGGCCGGCGCCGGGATAATCCTCGACAGGGAAGGAGCCGGGGGTGAAGATGTAAAAATGGATGGGAATTCCTTCGGTCTCGGCGACCTTCATGTAGCGCAGGGCCTTCTCGTTGCCCCAGGGCTTACTGCAACCGCCGTTGCGGAACTCCTCGCCATGCCCCTTTTCGTGGCCGATGACCATGACCTGCTGCATGACCGACTTGTTCTTGACCCGGCGCATGATGCTGGCCCGGGCGGCCACCATGGAGGGATCGATGCTGATCTCTTCGGCGCCGCCGAGTTCGGTATAATCCTCGTAAACATTTTCCAGAATGTCCTTGAGGGTAAAGCGGTGCGGATTGCGGACGATGCGCACCTTTTCCATGGCGCTCAAGGTTTCTTCGCAGCGTGCTTCCAGAAAGGCGAGAGAGTCCTCAAAGGCGCGGATCTCCTCGCCCATCTCCTCTTCCTTGAGGTCGTAGAACTTGTCGCGCAGGCGAACGAATTTTTCACGCAAGCCGGACAGATTTCCCCATTCGCTGCCATCCTTGATCTGGGTCAGGTAGCTGATGCGTTCTTCTATCTTTACAAGCCGCTTTCGTAAGTCTTCCATGTATTATCTACCTTGGTTGCGATCGTAAAAAAAACACGATGACAACGGTCATTGCTTTGTTGTTTCCCGGGGCGCGCTCCCTGCCCAACCGGCAAAATGTCCGCGCCCTGCCGCCGAAACCGTTGGCGCACGGCCATCAAAAGGTGAGCAGCCTGTTTATATTTTCCTGCAGATAGGGAAGATTGGTCATGATCTGCCCCCCGGAGGCATTGCTGCCTTCGATGGCAACCTCCGAAAGGAACTGCCTGCCCCGCTCCTTGGCCTCCTCCATGCTCTCGCCCCAGACCAGGGCCAGGGCCAGGTTGGGGTCGTAGTCGCTGGGAATGCTGTAGGAACGATCGGTGGGCACATGGGTGTAGACCGCGGACCAGTCGTGCCTGGGATAGGAAAAGCGGGAGATGGTCCCGATCCAGGGCGCAAAGCCCCGGTAGGTATCCTCAGCCACTATCCGGAACTCGATGCTGGCGCCGCGGAACTCGATATCATTCTGGCTGTAGCCCATCTTGTCGCCCAGGGCCAGCCGGATCTGCTCGCGGATCAGATTGGGGTGCTTGTTGCCCAGATAACTGATCCGGGCGGAGACATCGTTCTCCACCTGGATTCTGGTATTGACCTCAAGCAGGTAGGGCTTGCCGTCCCGGGTGACGATCCATTCCCAGGTGCCGACATTGTCGTAGCGCACATGGGAGGCAAGTTTCAAGGAGTATTCAACCACCTTGTCCTGCACCTCCCTGGCGTCGAAATCATAGGCGAAACAGGAGTCGTCGAAGCAGGGCGCCGCCTCCAGCCGTTTCTGGCGGCCGGTGGACTGGATGGTGCAGTTTCTGGTGCCGAAGTGCACCCGCTCGCCGTGCCGGCTGCAGAGGATCTGCACCTCGAGATGGTTGAAGTCGCGGATCCGCTGCTCGATGAGCACTCCGCCATCACCGAACTGCCGCTTGGCATAGTTCTGAACCTGCCGGTAGATGCGGCGGAAATGCTCGATCTGGTAGACCTCTTCGATGCCCATGCCGCCGCCGCCGGCCGCCGCCTTGACCAGGATGGAGGGATTTTTGATATCGATGGCTTTCTGGTCTTCGAGCAGACGGAGAGCGATGTCCTCGGCCTCCATCTCGTTGTAGATGGGGCCATCGGTCCCGGGAATGGTGGGAATCCCCAGCTTGTTGGCGACCCGCTTCGTATTGATCTTGTCGCCCAGGGACTTCACCACCTCCCACTTGGGGCCGATGAAGGTCAGGGGCCGGTTCCGCACCGTGACCCGACGGGCGAAGCGGAAATCCTCGGAAAAGAAGCCGTAGCCCGGATGGATGGCCGTGCACTTGGTATGGTCCGCCACGGCGAGAATGTCGTTGGGATCGGTGTAGCTGGCAACACGCCAGGCCCGGCGGATATTGCTCGCGCTGTCGAGATTACGACGGACATGCTCGGACTCCTCGTCCGCGGCCGTGTATATCACCACATACTCAAGGCCCAGATCCTTGCAGGCCTCCATGATCCGCAGGGCGATCTCGCCCCGATTTGCAATCAAAACCTTTTCTTTCAAGCGAACCCTCGAATTCGGTTGCGGGGCGAGCGGCAAAGATCACCGTATCCCCATAAAACAAAAGGAAAAAAAAGCAAAAGCACAGGACACCGTTTCTGCTATTTTTCCTTTTTTTCCGTTACACGTTGCATTGGCTTCGCGAAAATCACGCCGCCAACGGTTTGCGCTCGGCAACCCGACAGCTCATGCCGCGAAGCAGTGGCTGCCTTCCATGGCTTACGAGTCAATCATCAACAGGGGCAAATTAATAAGGATGAACTCTCCTCTGAAGAAATGCCCCCCAAAACGTGAAGTGCATTCTATTGAAATACCATTTTTCCATATGGTATAGTGGCTCTGCAATCGAGTCCTTTTTGGGATACGTACATTGTCTAGCATGTACAAAGTGTGGCTCTTATACCGATTTTAACAATAAACGTCAATTTTTTTTCTTGACACCCCCTGCTATTTCCTTTAGCCAGAACAAGCTAAAATCAAGGAAAAACAGCGTGTGCAACCCTGGAGCGAACCGGCCCTCCCTCGCGGCGTCCGACTCCTGCTTTGAAATGGATTTTAAGACTCTTTATGGACAACTCCTCCTCTCCCGACGCAGGCGATTCGCCCTTTAAACGCATCCTCAACTTTTTCGGCATCAATCGCGCGCCTGACAGCGCCGAAGACATTGAACAGGAAATCCAGGACATTCTCGACGAAGGGGCGGAACAGGGCCTGATCAGCCGGGAAGAGGGGGAAATGATCAGCTCCATCCTGGAGTTCCGGGGCACCCTGGTCCGGGAGATCATGACCCCGCGCAGCGACATGGTGAGCGCGGAGGATCTGACGCCGGTCTCCCAGCTCATCCAGCTGATCATCAAGGAAGGCTACACCCGCATTCCCATCTACCGGGAAACCCCGGACAACATCATCGGCATCCTCCACGCCAAGGATCTTTTGCCCTGCTGCCTGCAGGCCGCGCCCATGCCGGACGCCTCCGAGCTTATCAAGCCGGCGTTCTTCGTCATGGACACCAGAAAAATAGTAAATCTTCTCAAGGACTTCCAAACCCAGAAAATCCACATGGCCATCGTCACCGACGAGTTCGGCAGCGTCCGCGGCCTGGTCACCCTGGAGGACGTGCTCGAGGAGATTGTCGGCGAGATCCGCGACGAATACGACACGACGGAAAAACGCTGGAAGGTGGTGGACAAGCATGTCCTCCTCACCGACGCCAAGGTGAACCTGGAAGAGATCGAGGACTTTTTCGGGGTCACCCTGCCGGAAGGCCCATACGAGTCGGTGGGCGGCCTGATCATCCATCACCTCGATCAGGTTCCGCCGCCGGGCGCCACCATGCTGATCAACACGCTGGTCTTTGAGGTTGTTTCCGCTGACCAGCGCCGCATCAATACGGTAAAGATCCAACGCAAGCCCCAATGATGACCAGCCATCATTCCCCGCCGCGGCGGCAGGAGGGCGGCTTCGCCCTTTCCTGCGCCTTTGCTCTGGCAAGCAGCGCCCTGCTTTTTTTCGCCTCCCCCGGCGAGCAGGGCGGCCTGCCGCTTTTGGCCTGGGTCGCCCTGCTGCCCCTTTTCATCCGTTTGCCCCGACACACGCCCGGCCAGGCAGCGGCCTTGGGGCTTCTCTGCGGGCTTGCCTATTACGGCCCGCTCCTCTACTGGATCGTCATCGTCCTGGCCACCTATGGCGAGGTTCCCCTGCTCCTCGCCTGCCTGGCCCTGTTCTTCCTGGCCGTGTACATGAGCTGTTTTCTGGCGGCGTTTTCCTTCCTCTGCGCAGGATTTTCCCGGACACTGCCGCTTCTCGTCGCGGCCCCGGTACTCTGGGTGGGCCTCGACCTTGTCCGCAGCCTGCTCTTCACCGGCTTTCCCTGGCTCGACCTCGGCTACACCCAGCACAGCCTGCCGCTGGTCATCCAGATCGCCGATCTTGCCGGCCACCATGGCGTCAGCTTCCTCATCGTTCTTGCCAATGGCCTGGCCGCGGCCCTTTTTTCCTCTTCTCCTCGCGCCGGCACGAAAGCGAGCCGCCCCGCCATTCTTCTTGCCGCAGGCCTGATTCTCTGTCTTGCCTTTGCGTATAACGCCTGGCGCCTTGCCACCCTGCCGGCGGCCATGGCCGGGGCCGAACGGATGACCGTCGCCGTGGCGCAGGGCAACTTCCCCCAGAACCAGAAATGGCTGCCCGCCTTCCAGGCGGAAACCGTGGAAACCTATCTGCGTTTGAGCCGCGAGGCCATTGCCGAAAAAAAACCGCGCCTGCTTGTCTGGCCGGAAACCGCCCTGCCCTTTTACCCCTATGAAAATCCGCTCTTTTCAAGCCTGCAGAGCAAGCTCACCCATCCGTACGGGGTGGCGCTCCTCACCGGCGCGCCGCACCGGGAACGGAAGAGCCTCGCTGCGGCGCCCAGCTACTTCAACAGCGCCTTTCTCCTGACCCCGGAAGGAACGGTGGCCGGCCGCTACGACAAGCAGCACCTCGTGCCCTTTGGCGAGTATATTCCCCTGCGGGGCCTTCTGGCCTTTGCGTCGCCGGTGGTGGAGACCCTGGGCGACTTTTCGCCGGGCGTCACCGGGGAGCCCCTGTCTTGCCAGAACGGCAGAATTGGAGTATTAATCTGCTTTGAGAGCATCTTCCCGGAACTGGCGCGCAGGCAGGCGGCAAACGGAGCGAATCTTCTGGTCAATATCACCAACGACGCCTGGTTCGGCCGTTCGAGCGCGCCCTGGCAGCACCTGAGCATGGCGGTATTCCGGGCCGTGGAAACGCGTAAGAGCCTGGTGCGGGGGGCAAATACCGGGATCAGCGCCTTCATCGACCCGCTGGGCCGGATCCGGGCCGCATCCCCCCTTTTCCGCCGGTATGCCAAAAGCGAGGAGGTTGTGCTGCTTGCGGGGAAAAGCCCTTACGTGCGCTTTGGCCACCTGTTCCCCTGGGCCTGTCTCGGCGCCGGCGCGGCAGTGGGCCTCTGCTTCCTCGTCCGCAAAAGAAAAGACCTTCTGCACTCACATCATTAAATAAGGAGAAGAACATGTCCGCAGAACTGAAACAGAAAATCCACGACCTGAAGGGGAGACTGCTCTCCTTGAAGGAGCATCTTTGAGGTAGATCACAAGAAAGAACGGCTTCAGGAACTGGAGCAGCTCACCCTGGCCCCCGGCTTCTGGGATGATCAGGAAAAGGCCCAGAAGGTCCAGCGGGAGCAGGGCAATGTCCAGAACATCGTGCAGAGCTGGGAGAGCTGCCAGAGCGACCTGGATGAGTCCGAACTTCTGCTCGACCTGGCCATGAGCGAGGGCGACGAGGCCACGGCCAGAGAGGTTGACCTGCTGCTTACGGCACTCATCGAACGGGTGGAAACCGTGGAGCTTGAGTGCATGTTCACAGGCGAGCACGATGCCAGCAACGCCATGCTCACCATTCATGCCGGCGCCGGCGGCACCGAGGCGCAGGACTGGGTGAGCATCCTGATGCGCATGTACCTGCGCTGGGCCGAGGCAAAGGAGTTCGCCACCGAGATCCTCGACTACCTGCCCGGCGACGAGGCCGGGGTCAAAAGCGTCACCATCATGATCACCGGCCACAACGCTTACGGCCTGCTCCGTTCGGAAATGGGCATCCACCGGCTGGTGCGCATCTCCCCCTTTGACGCCGGGGGACGCAGACACACCTCTTTCGCCTCGGTCTTTGTCTTTCCGGAGCTTGACGACGACATCCAGGTGGACATCAACGAAAAGGATCTGCGCATCGACACCTACCGGGCCAGCGGCGCCGGCGGCCAGCACGTCAACAAGACCAGCTCGGCCATCCGCATCACCCATCTGCCCACCGGCATCGTGGTGCAGTGCCAGAACGAACGGAGCCAGCACCGCAACCGGGACACGGCCATGAAGATGCTCAAGGCCCGGCTCTACGAAAAGGAGCGCGAGGCGCAGAAGGAGCAGCACCAGGAGCTGAGCGGCGAGAAAAAGGAAATCGCCTGGGGCAGCCAGATCCGTTCCTACGTGCTGCAGCCCTACCGCCTGATCAAGGACCACCGCACCAACTACGAGGTGGGCAACGTCGACAGCGTGCTCGACGGCAATCTTGATCCCTTTATCAAGGCCTACCTGCTCTGGCAGCGCAAGTAAGCCGGAAGCGGAAACGGAGAGGGCCTTTGCCGGCAATGGCCTCTCCGTTTTTTCGCAGGCCATCACCATGAGCGATAAACCCAGGCAGTGCGCAAAATGTGGGGCATGCACCGTTGTCTGTCCGGTCTTCCGGGCCGGGCAGCGGGAATCCCTTTCAGCCCGCGGCCGCCTGCACCTGCTCACCCGCTTCGATCCGGCAGAGGCCTCGGAAGCCTATGCCGAGATTCTCTCCAGATGCCTGCTCTGCGGGGCCTGCCGCCCGGTCTGCAGCCGCGGGCTCGACCCCGCCGACCGGTTCAGCGAAGCCCGCTCGCATCTCACAAGAAGCGCCGGCCGCAACGTCTTTCTCCGCGCCGTCACCCAGCGGGCCCTGGCCTCGCCGGGCCTGCTCTCCATCTTGAGCACCATCGGCCTGCCCCTGCTTACGCGCCTGCCCGCGGAAAGCGGCCTGAGAATCCGCCTGGGCCTGCCGGCGGAGACCGAGCCGGCTCTTCACCCGGCCGGAGACGAAAGGCCGACCGCGCAGGCGCCGCCGCGCGGCCTTGCCTACTTTGCCGGCTGCTACGCCGGCCATCTCCAGCGGGGCATTGCCAGGGCCACGGAAAAGATCGCCCTGGCCGGCGGCCAATCCCTGTTTTCGCCGCCGGCGCAACATTGCTGCGGCCTTGCCGCCGAAAGCGCCGGCGACCTTGTCACGGCCAGACGGCTGGCCAAGGCAAATATCAACGCATTTGCCGACGGCGATCTCCCCATCCTCACCTCCTGCGCCTCCTGCTACAGCCAGCTGCGCCGCTACCCGCGGCTTCTTGCCGATGATCCGCTCTGGCGGACCAGGGCCGCGGCCTTCGCCGGCAGGCTTCTTGAATTTTCCTCCTTTGTCGCCACGGCTGCCGGCCTTCGTTTCGCTGGCTTTCCCAGGCCCTGCCGCGTTTTTTACCACGATCCTTGTCATCTGCGTTTCCATGCCCGGATCAGCGCCGAGCCCCGCGCCGTCCTGCAAGGGATCAGCAACCTTGACCTGCGCGAGCCGACCGACGGCCCGCGATGCTGCGGGCAGGGCGGCCTTTTTCATCTTGCCCAACCCGAGCTTGCCCGGACCATCCGCGGGGAATTGCTCTCGGCGATCGCCGCCACCGGCGCCGAGGAGGTCGTCACCACCTGCAGCGGCTGCCTCCTCCATCTCGGCGCCGGCCTGACCGAGGAACAATCCCCGGCCAAGGCAAAACATCTGGCCGTTTTCCTGGCCGAGCGGCTCTGAGCGGCAACCGACCCCGGCCTCCGCCGTTTGCCCGGGCCAATTTCTTTCGCAAAGCCCTTACTCGTTCTTGCGTTATTTCGCGCGCCGATATAATCTAAGCCCTGTTTGCCGGCTGTACAGCGCAGGGTTTTTGCCCGAAAAGATACTTCCAGCGCCCGATTTATTTCCGGCGCCGCACCGAGGAGGCACACGCAGATGACCAACGCCATGCAACGTATTTTCAAGGGTTTTCTTCTCTTTTTCACGCTCCTGGCCCTCGCATCGCCCACTTTCGCGGCAATCGACTGGGATGTGGCCACCACCCTGAAGACCGCCACCGCTCCCCTCGACGTCACCGCCTCGGTGGACGGCAAGTGGACCTTTGTCCTTGGCGAGGGCGGCAAACTCTATATCTTCGCCGAAAACGGAGCCCTCACCGAAACGATCAGCGTCGACCCCGGCATGGACCGCATCGCCAGCTCCGGGCTGCAGCCGGCCAACATCCAGGACAAGCTCTATCTGGCGAGCAGCAAAAACAAGACCGTCCAGGTGGTGACCATCGACTTCTCGGTCAACATCGACATCAGCGGCGCCCCCTTCCTCGGGCCGGAGAATGCGCCGGTGGTCATCGTCGAGTTCAGCGATTTCGAATGCCCTTACTGCAGCAAGACCGTGCTGCTCAACGAAGCCCTCCTGGCCAAGTATCCCAAGCAGGTAAAAATCGTTTTCAAACAGTTCCCCCTTTCCTTCCACAAGCAGGCGCAACCCGCGGCCCTGGCCGCCCTGGCCGCCCATCACCAGGGCAAGTTCTGGCAGTACCACGACCTGCTCTTTGAAAACCAGAAGGCCCTTTCCGATGCCCGCTACGTCGAGGCGGCCAAGCAGCTCGGCCTGGATCTGCAAAAGTTCAACAGCGACCGCAATTCCCCCGGCACCAGGCAGCAGCTGGAAAATGACATCAACGAGGGACGCAAGGCCGGAGTGCGCGGCACCCCCTCCCTTTTCCTCAACGGCCGCCGGGTCAAGGATCGCAACCTGGAGAGCGTCGAGAAGATGATCGAGCAGGAACTGGCCAGGATCGGCAAGTAAGCGGAGCGGGTTCTTGATCAAGCGCGACATTACCTTTGCCGACAACAATACCGCCCTGCTGATCTACGGCGACCTCAACAAGCATCTTGCCATCATCGAGGATGCCACCGGCGTGAATCTGGCGGCCCGGGGCAGCCAGCTCACGGTGAGCGGCGCCAAGCACGACGTGGAACTGGCGGTTTCGGTGGTCGACAAGCTGCGCGAGCTGATCAAGACCGGCTACCCGGTCTACCCGGCGGACGTCGCCTATGCCCTGCGCATCCTCAAGGCGACGCCCGGCGCCAACCTCAAGGAGATCTTCCTCGACAAGGTTTACATCACGGCGGAGCAGAAGATTGTCTCGCCCAAGAGCATCAACCAGAAAACCTATATCGACTCCATCCGGGAAAACGACATCGTCTTCGGCATCGGCCCGGCCGGCACCGGCAAGACCTATCTCGCCGTGGCCATGGCGGTTTCCGCCTTCGTCAGCAAGCAGGTCCGCTCCATCATCCTGGCGAGACCAGCGGTGGAGGCGGGTGAGCGTCTGGGCTTTCTCCCCGGCGACATGGCCCAGAAGGTCAACCCCTACCTGCGCCCCCTCCATGATGCCTTGAACGAGATGCTGGGCCGGGGCAAGGTGACCGACCTCATCGAGGAGGGCTTCATCGAAATCGCGCCGCTCGCCTTCATGCGGGGCCGCACCTTGAGCAACGCCTTTGTCATCCTGGACGAGGCCCAGAACACCACGTCAGAGCAGATGAAGATGTTCCTCACCCGCCTGGGCTTCAACTCCCGGGCCGTGATCACCGGCGACATCACCCAGATCGACCTGCCAGCCCCCAGACACTCCGGGCTGGTGGACGCGGTGAAAATCCTGAAAAACGTCAAGGGCATCTCCTTCAACTACTTTTCGGATGTGGATGTGGTGCGTCACCGGCTGGTCCAGGATATCATCCGGGCCTATGCCAGACAGGATGGCGGCGGAAGCCGGCCGGCCACCGCCCGGGCCGGGCGTGCCAAACACTGAGGACGCGGATGCCCGTTCTGATCACCAGCCAATGCCAGACGCCGCCCGTCAGCCTTGCCCAGCTCAGGAAGCGGGGGGAAAGACTTTTGCGCCTCTGCGGCCGCGCCGACGGCGAGTTGAGCATCCTGCTCCTCGCCGACCCCGAAATGGCGCGCCTCAACGAGCAGTACCGCGCCAAGAAGGGGCCGACCAATGTGCTGGCCTTTGCCCTGCACGACGGCGAGGCGGGCGGGCTTGCCCAGGAGATGCTCGGCGACGTGATCATCTCGGTCGATACCGCCCTCCGCGAGGCGCACACGGACGGGGTCACCCTCCACCAGCGGCTGACCATCCTGCTGATCCATGGCCTTCTGCACCTGCTGGGCCATGACCACGAACGTTCCGCCAAAGAGGCCAAGGCCATGGCGGCGCTGGAAAAAGAAATTTTCGAAAAACTGCTACAGGAAGAAAGGAGAGGAGAGATGATCCATCTTGCCGTCAACGTCGACCACGTCGCCACCCTGAGACAGGCCCGCGGCATCAGCGAGCCCGACCCGGTGCTGGCCGCCGGTATCTGCGAACTGGCCGGCGCCCAGGGCATCGTGGTCCATCTCCGCGAAGACCGCCGTCATATCCAGGACCGCGACGTGCGCCTCCTGCGGCAGACGGTAAAAACCAAGCTCAATCTGGAAATGGGGGCCACCGAGGAGATCATCGGCATCGCCCTGGATGTCAAGCCGGACCTGATCACCCTGGTGCCGGAAAAGCGCCAGGAACTCACCACGGAAGGCGGGCTCAACGTGGCCGGCCAGAAGAAAAAGCTTGCTGCCGTGATCAAACGCATGGGCAAGGCGGGCATCCCGGTGAGCCTCTTCATCGACCCGGACTCCAGGCAGATCAAGGCCTCAAAAGAAATCGGCGCCACCTTCGTGGAGATCCATACCGGCCGCTACTGCGACGCCCGCACGGAACAAGACCGGGACCAGGAATTTGCCCTCATCGCCACGGCGGCGGAAGAGGCCTACGAAACGGGGCTCAGGGTCAATGCCGGCCACGGCCTCAACTACCTGACCAGCCAGCGGGTGGCCAACCTGGGCACCATCGAGGAACTGAGCATCGGCCACGCCATCATGGCCCGCGCCATCCTGGTCGGCCTTGACCAGGCGGTACGGGAGATGGTGGCCCTGCTGCCGAAAGTCTGAGCAGCGAAACTTCCGCCGGCCATGGGAATCACCGCCGATATCGTCATCATCGTGGTCGCGGCCCTGCTGGGGGCGCTCGTCGCCCAGCGCCTCAGGCAGCCCCTGATTCTCGGCTACATCCTGGCCGGCATCGTCGTGGGCCCCTACACGGGGGGTATCACGGTCGGCGATATCCATGAAATCGAAATGCTGGCCGAGATCGGCGTGGCTCTGCTGCTCTTCGCCCTGGGCCTGGAATTCTCCTTAAGCGAACTCAAACCGGTCCGGAACATCGCCCTGATCGGCACCCCCATCCAGATCATCCTTTCCATGGGCTTCGGTTTTGCCCTGGGAAAACATCTCGGTTTTCCCCTGCCCCAAGCCATCTGGCTCGGCGCCCTGATCTCGCTGTCCAGTACCATGGTCACCCTGAAGACCCTTACCGGCAGAGGGCTTTTGGGCACGCTTTCCAGCCGGGTGATGATCGGAATGCTGATCGTTCAGGATCTTGCCGTCATTCCGATGATGATCATCCTGCCGCAGCTGGGGAATCCGGAAGCGGGTCTTCCCCTGCTCGCCGTTGCCGCGGCCAAGTCCGTGATCTTCCTCCTCCTCATGCTCTATCTGGGCACCCGGCTGCTCCCCTGGCTGCTGGGCTATGTGGCGCAGTGGAATTCCCGGGAGCTTTTCATTCTTTCCACCACGGCCATCGGCCTGGGCATCGGCTACGCCACCCACCTCTTCGGCCTTTCCTTCGCTTTCGGCGCCTTTGTCGCCGGCATGGTCCTCAGCGAATCCGACTACGGCCATCAGGCCCTGAGCGACATCATCCCCCTGCGTGACATCTTCGGCCTTCTTTTTTTCACCTCGGTGGGCATGCTGCTCGACCCTGCCTACCTCTTCGCCAACTGGGACAGGGTTCTTTCCCTTTTTCTCGTGGTGGGCCTGGCCAAGGGCGCGATCTTCTTCCTCCTGGCCCGACTGTTCGGCTACGGCAACGTGGTGCCCCTGGCGGTCGCCTTCGGCCTCTTTCAGATCGGCGAATTTTCCTTTGTCCTTGCCAGGGTCGGCCTGGAGTCAAAAGCCATCGACCAGGATCTCTATTCCCTGGTTCTGGCGGGGTCGGTTCTCAGCATGATCGCCACCCCTTTTGCCTCGGGACTGACCGCCCCGCTCTACGCCCTGAAAAAACGGCTCCTGAAACCCGAACCCCTGCAAACGGAAAACCTTCCCGGCCACACCCTCTCCGGCCATGTGGTCATCGCCGGCGGCGGCAGGGTCGGCCAGCACATCGCCCGGATTCTGAGCCAACTCGCCGTTCCCTGCGTCATCGTCGAGCTGAACCACCAGCGGATGCTCGAATGCAAGGCCGCCGGTTTCCCGGTGATCTTCGGCGACATGAGCCAGCCCACCGCCATCGAGGCCGCCCGGGTGGCGAAAGCAGGACTGCTGCTCATCACCACTCCCTCGGTGGTTGTCAGCCAGGCCATCGTCAAGCATGCCCACCGCTTAAACCCGGGCCTGCACATCGTCGCCAGGGCGGAGGGGGTTGCGCAAACCCGGAAATTATACGAGAATGGCGTCTATATGGTCGTGCTGCCGGAGATGGAAGCGGGGCTTGAGATCGCCAGGCAGGCGCTCCTGCACCTGGAAATTCCCGTGCCCGTGATCCAGCAGTACACCGACGAGGTGCGGCAACAGCTCTACGCGCCGATGTATTCCGAACGGAATTACCAGCTCCTCACCAGGCTGAACACCATCAAGAACCTGCTGGAAATCTCCTGGGTGGAAATCGTGGCCATGAGCCCCCTCGTCGGGGTAAGCCTCAAGGACGCGGCGGTTCGCACCAGGACCGGGGCCTCGGTGGTGGGAGTGGTGCACGAAAGGGTCTTTCACGCCAATCCCAAGGCGGACTATGCCTTTGCCCAGGGCGATCTGGTCGCGGTGGTGGGAAACCGGCAGGAGCGGCAGGCGTTTCAGGATCTGGCCAGAAGTCCGGAAAAACCCATGACGGCGGAACTCGCCAAGGAGATTTCATGAAAAAGACAGGCCGCCTCTTCCTGCTCCTCTCCCTGCTTCTCACCGCCCCCGCCCTTTCCGGACCGGCCCGCGCCGGGGAGTGCCCGCCCCTGAGCGACGGACAGTCCGTTTATGTTCCCGCCTATTCCCATATCTACTACGGCAACCGCGAGCGTCCGTTTCTATTGACCGTGACCTTGAGCATCAGAAACATCGATCCCAAACACCCTGTCACCCTGAGCAAAGTGGCCTATTATGAGACCAGGGGAAAACTGATCAGAACCTACCTGGAAAAGCCGCTCACCCTCGGCCCCCTTGAATCAATCCGCTACGTTGTTCCGCAAAGGGACGAAACAGGCGGCTCGGGAGCCAACTTCATCGTGAACTGGAATTCGGACAGCGCGGTGAACCCGCCGCTCATCGAGTCCATCATGATCGGCGCGGAATCACAGCAGGGAATCTCCTTCACTTCGCGCGGACAGGCGATCGTCACGGACAACTGAGCTTCCAGGCTCGATGTGCCGGCGGGAACAATCAGTGGGGGGCGCTTGATTCCGGCGAGGGCATGGAGGCCTGCTCCTCGCGGCTCATCTTGCGGACCAGGATCTGGTGGGTCGGTTTGTCGAAGTACACCACCACCTGGCTCTCTTCCACGGTGATGGTGCGGGCCAGGCTGCCGATGCGGACCACGACCCCGGGAAACAGCCGGCCGTAGACAAAAATCGCCTCGTTCACCATCTGCTCGAATTCAACCTCGAGGGTCTTGCCCTCCTCGGTGAGATCGTTGACCTTGTCCATGGCCTTGGGCATGAAGGCATGGCACTTCCTGAGGAGCACCGCCCTTTCTTCCGGCAGTTTCCCGCCCTCGTCCTTCTTCATCTTCTCCAGGGCGCTGATGTTCTTGAGCACCTCGTTGAGACGGTCGGACCAGAGCTTGAGATCCTCGTCGAGCTTCAGCTTCTTCGCCTGCAGCGAGGGGACGATGCCGACGCTGACCTCGGTGCCGATCTCCGCCTCGGAGCCGAGATCCTTGACATGCATGGAGCCGGCGAGGATGAATTTGCCGCCGATGATGGTGCCCTTGTTCTTGGTGGCGATCACGTCCTTGCCGACCTTGGCCTCCACCTGCACCAGAACGTCGTTGACCAGAAGCGAGCCGGCGGTTTCGAGATGGGGACCGTTTTCCACGAACTCCACCATGATGTCGCCTTTGGCCCGGAGAACGGTCTGTTCGCCCACCACCCCGCCCTGCACGGTGAGGGTGCCGCCGGCCATGACAAAGGCATTGTTGATCCCGCCCCGGATGGCGATGTTACCCCGGCATTTGACGCTGAACCCGGGCAGCACCTCGCCGCCGATGACCAGGCTGGTACCGCCGAAGGCGATGTTGCCCACCGTCAGGTCCACGTCGCCGGTTATCGCATGCTCGGCAAAAACCGCGGGTTTCCCCTCGGCCATGACGAACTTGCCGTCCAACTCGGCAAAGATCTTCATTTCGTCCGGGGAGAGATAGACACCCTTGCCGAATTTGAGCTTGCGGTCCTTGCCCGACTTGGCGGGAATGCCGATCCCGAAAACATCCAACCCGGCCGTGCCCATGGTGAAGGGGATCTTTTCCAGAAGCAGCCGGTCCTTGGCCACGTTCACTATGCTGCCCAGCTCACGGTAATCGACCATATCCTTGTCCGGATCGATCCGCTTGGGAATGTGCACCACCGCCGGCTTGACGTGCAGCTTCACCTTGGCGTCCTCGCCGGGGACGGGAGGCTTTCCCCTGGCCACGCAGTAGGACCCGCCGCCCATCGGCTCGGGTTGCGGCAGGAGGCCGGCGCTGATTTCGTTTTCGGCAAGCTCGCCGCGCAGCCGGTCATGATCAAGAGGCACGCCCGCCTTGACGTCCTTGGGGGTCACCACGGCCTGGAGCCGGTCCTTGGTCACCCGCAGGATAAAGGCGCCGTTCTGCACCTCCACTCCGCCCTTAAAAAGCTTGTCGCTTGGCATGGTCGCTACCGTCTGCTCTTCACGAAAAATCCCATCCCCACCTGCACCTGTTCACCCTATCGGTACCAAAAGAAAAATCCATAAGGCAGGCCCTGTTTTTTTTGCCGGCCGCCCGTGGCGCCTGCCGGCTTCCCGCCCAAGATGCGGGCCCGTTTATCTTCATGCTACCGAAATCACAGATGCTTTTCAAGCTCGGCAATATGTTGGTGCTCGCCCAGCACGATGAGGATGTCGCCGGGCAGGATAAGCGTCTGCGGGTTGGGGTTGAACAGCATCTCGCCGTGCTCGCGCTTGATGGCGACGACAATAAGGTCGTACAGCTTGCGCAACCCGGAATCCATGAGGGGCTTGCCGGCAAAGGAGGAGTTGGCGGAAACCCGCAGCTCCTCAAGACGCAGCCCCAACTCGCCGCCGTGCACGGTGAGATCGAGAAAGTCCACCACGGTGGGCCGCACCACCAGCTGGGCCATGCGGCAGGCGCCGATGAAATACGGGGAGATAACCTTGTCGGCCCCGGCCCGCAGGAGCTTGGTTTCCGAGCCGTCCGCCCCGCTGGAGCGGGCCATGATGTAGAGGTTGGGGTTCAACCCCCTGGCCGAGAGGATGATGTAGACGTTTTCCGCATCCGAGGAAACCACGGCAATCAGCCCCTTGGCCTCTTTGATGCCCGCCTTCAGGAGCATGTCGTCGTTGGAGGCACTGCCCAAAAGGGCCAGATAGCCCAGGGCGTCGATCTTTTCAACCTCCTGCGGGTCGTTTTCCACGATGACAAAGGGCAGCCTGCTCTCCTTGAGATTTTTGCAGATGACCTTGCCGATCCGACCGAAACCGCAGACGATGTAGTGATTCTTCAAGGCCGCCACCTTTTTTTCCATATTGTTTCTCCCCAGGATCTTGCGCAGGCCTCCTTCGATCATGGCCTCGGTGATCTCGCCGACCAGATAGAGGACGAAGCTGATGCCCACCAGAATAAGGCCGATGGTGAAATACTTGCCCGCCGGACTCAAGTGCACCACCTCGCTGTAGCCGACGGTGGCGATGGTGATCACGGTCATGTAGAGGCTGTCGAGAAAGGAGGCGTTCTCGATGAACATGTAGCCGCCGGTGCCGATGAACAGAATGACGTTCAACAGGAGAACACAGAAAAAAATCTTTTTCATCGCGACCTCGGCACCCCTCCATTTTCTCCAGGCGACTCGCCATTGCGGCGACAGCGAAAGTATTGTAACCACATTATCAAGCGTTTTTCCAATAGTATCGGCGGGAAACGCGCAACAAAACCAAAATGCCCCTCCCGGGCAAAAGGCCCTGGCCGGGGATGCCGGTTGCAGCAGGGCGCGCCGGCGCGATATTTATTTCATGAAGATTCCGGAAAAAAAGACCGATGAGATAAGTAAACGACCGGAATAGAGGGGAATGAAACCGCTGCCAAGGAAGGTGAAGCCATGACCCAGAGAAGAGCCATCCAAGTCCTCATGCAAAGTCCTTTTTACTTCCGAATGGAACTTTCCGCCCGAATGCTGCTGGTTAAGGAATTCTGCGCCCTGCACCAAGCGGCCTGAACCGACCGGCCCCCTGATTTTTTCTCCTTTTCGCGCCCGGAAAACGACCGGCTCCCGGACCTCCTCTCCCGTGCCCGCCATTACCGCCTGACCGCCTCCGGCGGCCGGCGCGGCGCGCCCGCCCCCCTCGCCCCGGATGAAGCCGGGCGGCAATATTTTTTCTGGCCTCAATCTTTTTTTTGGGATATAGTCAGTACCTATTTTGCCTTGAGTGAATACTCATTCACGTCCATGGACCGGGGCGCGGCAAGCGTTTCCCACCAACATACACTGCATTGATAAAGGAGAATCGTCATGGCGGTAAACATTCTGGCCTTCGGGCCAAATGGAAGCGGCAAGGGCACCCAGGGCGCCATTGTCAAGGACAAGTACAAGATCGATCATATTGAATCCGGCGCCATCTTCCGCGAGCACATCAAGGGCGGCACCGAGCTGGGCAAGAAGGCCAAGGCCTTCATCGAGCGTGGCGATCTGGTTCCCGACGAGATCACCATCCCCATGGTTCTCGAGACCCTGAAAAAATCCAAGGACAAAGGCTGGCTGCTGGACGGCTTCCCCCGTTCCCTGGCCCAGGCCGAGGCCCTTGACAAGGCGCTGAAAGAGGCGAACATGCCCCTGAGCTACGTGGTGGAGATCGTCCTCGACCGCCAGATCGCCAAGGACCGCATCATGGGCCGCCGCCTCTGCGCCAACGACAACAACCATCCCAACCACATCGCCTTCGAGGCCATCAAGCCGGTGGAAAAAGACGGCAAGCTGGTCTGCCGGGTCTGCGGCGGCGAGTTGAGCGCCCGGGCCGACGACCAGGACGAGGACGCCATCAACAAGCGTCACGACATCTACTACGACACCAAGACCGGCACCATGGCCGCGGTCAATTACTTCAAGAAAGCCGGCGGCGCCAAGGTGATCTCCGTGGATGGCTCCACCTCCATCAAGGCGGTAACCGAGTCCATCATGAAAGAACTTGCCTGAGCCGTAAGCAGCAGGACCTTTTGCCGATGGCAGAAAGGGGGAAAAGGGCCGGCAGGCCCTTCTCCCCTTTTTTTATGCCGCCCCGGCCGGCAGCCCCCTCCCGGGCCGCTTCCTCATTCCTTTTCCCTCCTTCCGGTGGTCGGACATCGCCAAAGAATAAAATTCTTGTGGCGCTCCATTTCGTCAGGTAGACATAGAGTATCGGGTCCAGGTTGCCGGGGCGGAGATACGCGAAAAAGAAGAGCTGCGCATGGGCAACCGCTCGCAGGCAAGGGGGAAAGCCGGTCAAAAACGGCCCGAGCCCTCTGGCAAAGAAGACCCGCCAAGGATAACAGCTCACCCCTTTTCGCACAGATCCCCAAGCACGACAGGTGGCACAGATGAAAGAAACACTGAGACCGGGCATCACCCATGAACACCGTTTCGTGGTCCCCTCTTCGAAAATCGTTCCCGCGCTGTACCCGGAATCCGAAGAGTTTGTGGCGATGCCGGATGTTTTCGCCACCGGTTTCCTGGTCGGGTTCCTGGAATGGGCCTGCATCAAGGCGATCAACCCCCATCTTGACTGGCCTGCGGAACAGACCGTCGGAACCCATATCGATGTCAGTCACGAAGCCGCCACGCCTCCTGGCCTTGAGGTTACGGCAAAGGTCGAGCTTGTGGAGGTCAGTGGCAAAAAGCTGGTATTTGAGGTGGAGGCCCATGACGGCGTCGATCGGATATCCAAAGGACGGCACGAGCGCTTTGTCATCAACAAAGAGAAATTCGACGCAAGAGTCGGGGAAAAGAGGCGCAACGCCTAATCGGGCAGCCGGAACCTTTCTCTTCGGACCCCGCACCCCACCCGAGAAGCGGGTCCGCCCCAGGCGGTTCCCATGCGTCACCGTGGAGAACAAATCCCGCTCCTTGACATTTGCGGGAAACGGGCCGCATTTCCGATTATGACATTATTGCCATCCGTCCGCGCCTGCCTCTTGACTTTGTCGAACAGGGGGATTTTCAAAGGCATCCACGAAAGGCAGGGCCATTCCCTGACAATGGAATTGCCGGAGTACTCGCATGACCTATGTTGAAAGAACAGGAAAAACAAGGCGCGCATTGCTGGTGATCGATGTCCAGAATGAGTATTTCTCCGGGAAACTGCGGGTGACCCATCCGCCCGGCAGCCTGGACAATATTTTAGAGGCCATGGACGCCGCGACCGGGAAACGGATCCCCGTGGTGGTGATCCGGCATACGGCCAGGTCGGAGACGTCGCCCGTCTTTCGGAAAGGCAGTCCGGAATGGGAGCTTCATGCCGGCGTTGAGAAGCGGCACCGGGACGCGTTGATTGAAAAAAACTGGCCGGACAGTTTCACGGAAACCGAACTGCAAGGATGGCTCCAGGGCAACGGCGTCGATACGCTCACCGTGTGCGGATACATGACGCAAATGTGTTGCGATACCACCGCCCGCCGCGCCTTTCATCTCGGCTATGCCGTCGAGTTTCTCGCCGACGCCACCGGAACCCTGTCGTTCAGGAACGAGGCCGGCGCCGTGACGGACGAAGAACTGCACCGCGCCATACTGGTGACGCAAAGCCGCTTCGGCAACGTGCTGAAAACCGCCGAGTGGATCCGCCTCATCCAAGGCGAATGATTCGCCGCTCTCTGTTCAGAACGGCGGGAAATCGGCCGCCACCCCTGGCGCGCATTTTCAAGCAGGGCCGGCGCCCGCCACCACGCAAACGGATTAACAGGAGGGGATACCATGAATACCAGAAAATTGTTTGCACCGCTCGCCATGGGAAATCTTCGTTTGAAAAACAGGATCGCCCTGGCGCCAATGACGCGGGGGCGGGCCGGCGCGGCCCGGGTGCCCAACGACCTGATGGCCGGGTATTATCTGCAGAGAGCGTCAGCCGGCCTGCTGATCACCGAGGCGACCGTGGTTTCCCGGCAGGGCATCGGCTGGATCGATTCGCCGGGGATCTATACCGATGAGATGGTTGCGGGCTGGCGCAAGGTCACCGACAAAGTCAGACCCACCGGCACCCCGATTTTCCTCCAGCTCTGGCATTGCGGCCGGGCCTCGCACAGTGATTTTCATGACGGCAACCTCCCGGTCTCCGCCTCCGCGGTCAAACTGAACGGCGATTTTATCCATACCCCCCTCGGCAGGAAGCAGTACGAGACGCCGCGGGCCTTGAGCGTGGAGGAAATCAGGACGACGGTGGACGATTACCGACGGGCGGCCCGAAACGCCATGGCCGCCGGTTTTTCCGGGGTGGAGGTGCACGGCGCCAACGGCTATCTGATCAACCAGTTCCTCGATTCCAAAACCAATCGCCGTAATGATCAGTACGGCGGCAGCCTGGAAAACAGGTTCCGTTTTCTTCAGGAAGTGCTTGCCGCGGTGCTTACGGTTTGGCCCCCGGAACAGGTGGGCGTCCGCATCTCGCCCAACGGGGTTTTTAACGATATGGGCAGCGAGGACTTCCGGGAAACCTATCTCCATGCGGCAAAAGAATTGAACAAGCTCAACCTCGGCTATCTGCATATCATGGACGGACTGGCCTTCGGCTTCCACGCCAAGGGCGAAGCCATGACCCTGGCGGAATTCAGGCCCATCTACCAGGGAATCATCATCGGCAATTGCGGCTACACGCAACAGACCGCCGAGGAGAGGCTGGCCGAGGGCACCGCCGACCTGATCGCCTTTGGCCGGCCATACATCACCAACCCCGACCTGGCCGAGCGGTTCCGGCACAACTGGCCCCTCAATCCCGCCGAGGACATGACGCGCTGGTATACCCCGGGAGCCGAGGGATATACGGATTATGCGCCGTTTCAGACATCTTCTCCCGTGCAATCCTGACGGCAATGGGTTAGCCTTGCTCCATTCACTTGGCCGGCGGGCCGGCAAGAACCGCCGCCGCGCCCTGGCTTCCGCCGAAATCACGAGAAGGAGAGGGGTATGCCCGGCGCAGCCCGAAAAACATGAACCAGTGGAATCAACTGACCGACATCTTCGGGCGCGGCTGGGATCAGGACACCATCCCCGAATGCGCCGCCGACAATATCTGCATTGCCTGGCCCTCCCTCATCGCCTGCATCGACAGGGCGTTTGCCGGACGCTTCTCCGGCAAGGCCCTGGACTTTGGCTGCGGCGGCGGCTTGTTCTGCCGGAAATTGCACGAGATGGGCTTTGCGGTGACGGGTTATGACGAGGCAGCGGAACTTCTCGAAAGCGCCCGGCGCAACACCCCGCCGGAGGTGACCCTGACCGCCTCCGGCGCGGAGGCGGCGCGGAACGGCAAGTATGAACTGATAACCTCGATTATGGTCCTGCAATTCATCGCAGACATCGATTCGACCACGGAACGCATCGCCTCCCTCCTCAAGCCCGGCGCCTTGACCGTTCACGCCGTGTTCAACCCGGAATTCCTGAAAGCGAACTCCGGAAGCCGCGTGTTTTCAGGGTTCAGCAGTGGAGGGGCAGGGTTCATGGAACTGAAGGAAGGGATCAGAATCCCGGTCCACAACCGCACCGCGGCGGAATACAGGCGCATCTTCGCAAAGTATGGTTGCGAGGAGGTGTACCTGGACTACCCGCCATTCAGCGAAGAATTTCTCGACCAATACCGGATGCCCTTTGCGACCGAGCAGCCGGAGTATCTGGTCCAGGCATTCAGAAACGCAAGCGCATAAGCGGCCGCCGGCCGGGCCGTTCCCCGGAATATGGCCCTCCGGGTTGTATGGAAAAAAGAAAAAACATCGATAAGGAGCGCAGATGGTCACCGCAATTATTCTCCTCAATGTGGAAAGAACGAAAATCAACGAAGTGGCTGAAAAACTGGCGGAACTGGAAGGGATCACCGAGGCGTATTCCGTCAGCGGCAGGTACGACATCATCGCAATCGCCCGCGTCCCCGGCAATGAAGATCTCGCCGATCTCGTCACCAGGAAACTGCTTCGCATCCATTCCATCCTGAAAACAGAAACCATGCTCGCGTTCCAGGCCTTTTCCCGTCATGACCTTGAAGCAATGTTCCAGATCGGGATGTGAGTCACCCCCAGATTGCCGCGCCGGGATATTTTTTTTAAGGATCAGGGAACCCTTTACCCCTCCCCTGCGTTTGCTAGTTTGGAGTCGCTTTTTTTCATCTCACAAACTTTTGGAGGGTATTTCAATGCTTAAAAAGATGATGGTCGCTTCCGCGGCACTGCTCCTGATCGTTTCCTTTTCCGGTCCGGCCTCGGCCGCCAAGAGCGGAAGCGTGGTCCAGAAAAAAACCAGGACCCAGAGCCAGCAGAGATTGCAGACCAACAAGAAGGCTGACGGGGCGCAGAAGGTTACCCGGACCCAGACCCGCAGCAGCTATTGAAAAAATCCGCAACTCTGTGCAAAGCCGGAACAGCCCGAGGGGCCGTTCCGGCTTTCTCGTCGCGGGCCCAAAAGCAAATCCCGGAGCCTAAACTCCCCCCAGCCGCAGCCCATCGTGGCTCTCCCTGCCAAAGTCCTGCCAGGCCTGGGTATAGAGACCGTTCAGACGCCCCTCCAGAACAAGCCTGGCCTTTTCAAGCGCCTCGCCATCCGCCTTCGCCTCGACCCGCAGGGGTTCGCCATAACGGAGATGAATCCTGGCAAAGGGCTTGGGCAGCAGGGTTTTATCCCAGCTGCGGAAGGCCCAGTAGCGGTCAGCCGCCATCACCATGGGCAGGATCGGAGCCTCCATCCTGCCGGCAAGCAGCAAGGCGCCGGCCTGCATCCGACGCGGCGGTCCCTGGGAGCCATCCGCGACAATGACCACCCGGCAGCCACTCTTCATCGCCGCGACAAGCCCCTTCAGGGCGCTCAGGCCGCCACGGTTCCGGGAGCCCCGGGCGGTGACATAGCCTTTGCGCGCGAGGATGCGGGCGACAAATTCGGCATCGTCGCTGGCGCTGACCATGGCGGCCCAGCCCTTGCCCCGATCCCGGTGCAGTTCGATCATGTTGAAGACGCTGTAGTGCCAAAAGACGGCGATGAAGGGCCGCCCTCCGGCCTCGCAGGCAAGGCGGTGCTCCTCCCCGGAGACCGTGACCCGGCAGGTGGCGAAAAGAACCCGGCTCAGCAGGGAATAGAGGGGCGGCACGATCGCCAGCAACAGGTGATAGACGAATCCTTTTTTCTTCATAGCCATTGCAGCTCCAGTTCCCGCAACCCCTTGATCCGGTCCCGCAGCTCGGCCGCATCCTCGAAGGCCAGCTCCTTGGCCGCGGCCAGCATCTCCTTTTCCAAGACCTTGATCTCCTTGCGCAGTTCGGCGAGGCTCTGGTACTCCTTCACTCCCTCGCCGCTCTCCGGGGCAACGGTCACGTAATCCTGCTCATAGACCGTTTCCATGAGCTCCTTGATCCGCGAATGGACGCTCTCCGGGGTGATGCCATGCTCCTCGTTGTAGGCCGCCTGGATGGCCCGGCGCCGCTCGGTTTCCTCGATGGTGCGCCGCATGGAATCGGTGACCGTATCGGCATAGAGGATGACCGTGCCGCGCAGATTGCGGGCCGCCCGGCCGCAGGTCTGGATCAGGGAGCGCTCGCTGCGCAGAAAACCCTCCTTATCGGCATCGAGCACCGCCACCAGGGAGACTTCCGGAATATCGAGGCCCTCCCGGAGAAGATTGATGCCGACCAGAACCTGGAATTCGCCCAGCCTCAGATTGCGGATCAGCTCCATCCGCTCAAGCGTTTTGATGTCGGAATGGAGATAGCGCACCCGCACCTTGAGTTTTTCGTAATATTCGGTGAGATCCTCGGCCATCCGCTTGGTCAGGGTGGTGACCAGCACCGCCTCGCCCCGCTCCTCCCTGAGCCGGATCTCCTCCAGCAGGTCGTCCACCTGATTTGTCGCCGGCCGCACGGAGATTTCCGGGTCCATGAGGCCGGTGGGCCGGATGATCTGCTCGACGATCCGCCCGCCGGAGCGTTCCAGCTCGAAATCGCCGGGGGTGGCCGAAACATAAACCGCCTGCCTGATGCGGGCCATGAACTCCTCGAAGATCAGAGGTCGGTTGTCCAGGGCCGAGGGCAGCCGGAAGCCGAAATCGACCAGGGTCTCCTTGCGGGCGCGGTCCCCCCGGTACATGCCGCGCACCTGGGGGATGGTCACATGGGACTCATCGGCAAAGAGAACGAAATCCGGGGGGAAATAATCGAGCAGGGTGGGCGGCGGTTCGCCGGGTGAACGGCCGGTGAGGTGGCGGCTGTAGTTTTCGATGCCGTGGCAATAGCCAAGCTCCTGGAGCATCTCCAGGTCGAACATGGTGCGCTGCTCCAGCCGCTGCGCCTCCAGGAGCCGCCTTTCCTTTTCATAAAAGGCAAGGCGTTCCTTAAGCTCCTCCTTGATGGAGGCCATGGCCACCTGCAACCGTTCCCTGGAGGTGACAAAATGGCTGCCCGGAAAGACGGTGAGCTCACCAAAACGCTCCAGAACCTTGCCGCGCAACGGGTCGATCATGCTGATCGCCTCGATGGTTTCGCCGAACAGCTCCACCCGGACGGCGCGATCCTCCTCGTAGGCCGGAAAAATCTCCAGAACATCGCCGCGCACCCGGAAGGTGCCGCGATGGAAGGAGAGATCGTTGCGTTCGTAGAGCATGTAGACCAGCCGGCGGCTGATCTCCTCCAGGGGATACTCCTCTCCCTGTTTGAGAAAGAGGTGCATGTTCCTGTATTCATCCGGGGAACCGAGGCCGTAGATGCAGGAGACCGAGGCGACGATGATCACGTCCCGCCGGGTCAGGAGCGCCCTGGTGGCGGAATGGCGCATCTTGTCGATGGCGTCGTTGATGGCGGAATCCTTTTCGATATAGGTGTCCGACTGGGGGATATACGCCTCGGGCTGGTAGTAGTCGTAATAGCTGACAAAATACTCCACCGCGTTGTGGGGGAAGAGCTCCTTGAATTCGGAATAGAGCTGGGCGGCCAGGGTCTTGTTGGGTGCCATCACCAGGGCGGGCCGGCCGGTTTTCGCGATGACCTGGGCCATGGTGAAGGTTTTGCCCGAGCCGGTGACGCCGAGGAGCACCTGGTCCCGGACGCCGTCCCCGATGCCGCGGCTCAGCAGCTCTATGGCCCGGGGCTGGTCGCCGGCCGGCGTATATGAGGTTTCGAGCTGGAATGCCATTGTTGCCTGCCTGCCTGTCTGTGGGTTTTCCGATGGTCTGGCAAAAGGTACCATATGCCGACGGAAATTTCCCTGAGAAGAATGACCTGGAGGGCGTTGCGAGCCATTGCTCCCAAAAAAATGCGTTCCCCCTCGGAAGGGAATTGACAGTTTCCCCCGGCCGGGCGTATTGTGGGCTGCCGCAGAGGCGGGCGAAAAAAATCACGTTGTTCTTTTCCCGCGTAATTTACTACCATAAAAAGGCACGGCGGGAAATCCCCCTCCCCCGGCACGGACGCACCATACTCACAGGGAACTGCCATGACCAGGGCCAATATCCTCATCGTTATTGCCATCGCCGTTATTTCCAGCAGCATCTGGGCCTTTTTCAACAAGCCCGAGCAGGAGCCGAACTGGCCGGATCGCATCCAGGGCTTTTCCTTTTCGCCCATGCGGGCCGACCAGAGCGCGGCGGAAAACATCCTGCCCTCCCTGGAGGAGATCGATGAGGATCTCGCCCTGCTTGCCGACAAGACCCATGCCATCCGAACCTACACCGTGGAAGGAACCCTGGGGGAAATCCCCCGCCTGGCCCGCAAGCACGGACTTACCGTCACCCTGGGCATCTGGCTGACCAGCGATCCCGAGAGGAACGAGGCCGAACTCGCCAGCGCCATCCGCATCGCCAAGGAGAACTACCAGAACGTGGTCCGGGTGATGGTCGGCAACGAGGCGGTGCTCCGGAGGGATCTCACCGTTGAGCAGATCGGCGCGTATCTCGACCGGGTCCGCCGGGAACTGAACGTGCCGGTGAGCACGGCGGAACCCTGGCACGTCTGGCTTCACAACAAGGAGCTCGGCGAGCACGTCGATTTCATCACCACCCACATGCTGCCCTACTGGGAAGGCATCGAGCTCGACCGGGCCATCGACTACGTGGCGGACCACGTCAGCCTGCTGAAAAACACCTTCCCCGGCAAACCGGTCGTCATCGGCGAGGTGGGCTGGCCCAGCAACGGCCGGACCCGGCATGCGGCCGTGGCCTCCCCGGCCAATCAGGCCGCCTTCCTCCGCCGCTTCCTGGCCAGGGCCGAACAGGAAAAATACATCTACTTCATCATGGAAGCCTTTGACCAGCCCTGGAAAAGGGTGAGTGAAGGAGCGGTGGGCGCCTACTGGGGGGTCTATGACGTGAACAGGAACCCCAAATTCCCCTTCACCTCCCCGATCATCAAGATCCCGGAATGGCGCGTCCTCGCCGGCATCTCCCTGGTGATCGCCGTCATCACCTTCGCCCTGCTCTTGATCGACAGCAAAACCCTGCGCACCAGGGGCCGCAGCTTCCTCGCCACCATCGCCTTTGCCGCGGCCACCGGCGCGGTCTGGGTGGTCTACTCCTATACCCGGCAGTATCTCACCCCGGCCACCATCATGGTCGGCCTGATGATGGTGGCCGGCATGATCGGCGTGGTGGTGGTGCTGCTGGCCGAGGCCCACGAATGGGCGGAGGCGACCTGGCTTTCCCAGTGGCGTCGGCCCTTCACCCTCCCCAGGGTGCCCCGGGAAAAGCTGCCCATGATCTCGGTGCATGTGCCGGCCTATAACGAACCGCCGGATATGATGATCGAGACCTTGAACGCCCTGGCCGAGCTCGATTACCCCCGCTACGAGGTGCTGGTCATCGACAACAACACCAAGGACCCGGCCACCTGGGAACCGGTGCGGGATCACTGCGAAAAACTGGGGGAAAAATTCCGTTTCTTCCATGTGGCGCCGCTCGCCGGCTTCAAGGCGGGCGCCCTGAACTACGCCCTGGAACGAACCGCCCCCGAGGCGGAAGTGGTCGCGGTCATCGACAGCGACTACATCGTCACTCCGGACTGGCTCAAGGACATGGCCCCCCAATTCACCAACCCGGCCATCGCCATCGCCCAGGCCCCCCAGGACTACCGCGACGACGGGGAAAACCTCTTCAAGGCCATGTGCTATGCCGAGTACCAGGGCTTTTTCTACATCGGCATGCTGACCAGAAACGAACGCAACGCCATCATCCAGCACGGCACCATGACCATGGTCCGCAGGTCCGTGCTCCAGGAGGTTGGCGGCTGGGCCGAGTGGTGCATCACCGAAGACGCGGAACTGGGGCTCAAGATATTCGAGCGCGGCCATGAAGCCACCTATATTCCGCAGACCTATGGCCGGGGGTTGATGCCCGACACCTTCATCGACTTCAAAAAACAGCGTTTCCGCTGGGCCTACGGCGCGGTGCAGATCCTCAAGCACCATGCCCGCGCTCTTTTAAACCGGAAAGAAAGCCGCCTCACCTCCGGGCAGCGCTACCACTTCATCGCCGGCTGGCTGCCCTGGATGGCGGACAGCCTCAACCTCTTCTTCACCGTTGCCGCCCTGTTCTGGTCCCTGGGCATGGTCTTCTTTCCGCTCAAGGTGGATCCGCCCCTGGTCATCCTCTCGGCTCTGCCGCTGACCCTGTTCATCTTCAAGGTGGGCAAGATGTTCTATCTCTACCAGACCCGGATCGGCGCCACCATCCCCCAGACCCTGGCCTCGGCCCTGGCCGGCCTCTCGCTTTCCCACACCATTTCCCAGGCGATCCTCCTCGGCTTTGTCACCAAGGGCATCCCCTTTTTCCGCACCCCCAAGCAGGCCAAGGCCCATGCCGTGCTCCGCGCCCTGCTCTCCGCGCGGGAAGAGGGCCTGATCATGCTGGCCCTCTGGCTCGCCGCCATCACCGTGGCGGTGCGCCAGGGCTCGGACACCGCCGACCTGCTGATCTGGATCATCATGCTTCTGGTCCAGTCCATCCCCTATTGCGCGGCGGTGGCAATGTCGCTGGTCAGCGGCTTTGCCAGGACCGAGAACAAGATCATCAGCAACATCACCGCCCTGCCGTCGAAGGTGGCGGAATCAGGTCCCGGCGAGCCCGCATGAAAAAAGCCCCGGGCGGCCGGCGTCGGCGTCTGGGGCTTCTCGGGGCACAACCGGTACGACAGAGCGTGATTCAGCTTGGCACGACCATCACCGCGCAAGGAGCATGGCCGATGACCAGCTGCGCCACGCTGCCGAGGAGAAGGCGGGTAAGGCCGGTGCGGCCGTGGGTGCCCATGACGATGAGGGAGGCCTTCCGCCTCTTCGCCTCCTCGACGATGGGCCGGTAAGGCTGATCGTCGTGCATCACGACTCCTTCCGCCTTGACCCCGGCCTCTTCCGCTTTTTTCAGCCCCTGGGCGAGAATGTTCGCCCCCTCCTCTTCCATTTTCTCCGAAAGGCCGACGCTGATGGCCATATATTCCACGTTCGCGTCAACCACATGCACCAGACACAACTTGCCGGCGCAGGCCGACACCATCTCAATGGCAAGCGCCAGGGCGCTTTCACTGTATTTCGAGCCGTCATAGGCAACCAGAATGGAATCGTGCAGCGTAAGACAACATGGTTTTTCCGCCATAGCCCCTCCCTGTTGATGAAAATGGTGTGATGGATCTTCTGCGCGCAACCTCTTCCCCTGATTATGAAAGGGGGGGGATCGCCCTGTCAACTGAATAAGGGAAAGGGGGTCTGCCCGAGGCGTACGCCCTGAAAAACAAGGCGGAACCGGAAACGAAACGGCTCAGCCTGTTTTTTTGTCCGGGGAGGCGAAAGACAAAGCGGGATAACCTGGCGTGGCAACAGGGAAAAATCAGCCCGCAGCCAATTCACTTGCAGAAAGACGAAAAATCGGTTAGATACCACGATTCCCCACCAGGGGAGAAGAAGCCCCAAAACACGCCGCGCCACCCTTACAATGGTTGCAGAGGGAACGGCAGGCACATGCAGTCAGAATGGAGGCAGGATCGGCAGCAATGATGCCGGACCCTGTCAGGCAAGTATGCAAGTTGTACCAGAAAACGCCACCGGCGTTCTCCCCCCTGTGTCCCTGCCGCTCCGGCTGGCCGGGATCTCCTTCCGTTTCCGTTCGCTCCGCGCCCTGCTCCTGAAATGGCTTTTCTTTTTTCTTGCCGGCAGCATCGCGCTCACCGCCTTTTTCCGCTGGGCCCCGGTGCCGTTCAGCTCGCTGATGGTGCAGAGGCAGTTCGCCGCCGCGGCAAACAGTCAAAAGCATTACCAGCAGAGGTACGAATGGGTCAGCCTGGAGAAGATGTCCCTGCACGCGCCCCTGGCGGTGATTGCCGCCGAGGACCAGAAATTTCTCGACCACCAGGGCTTTGACCTTGAAGCCATCAACAAGGCCTGGCAGGCGAACCAGCGCCGGAAAAATCCGCGCGGGGCAAGCACCATCACCCAGCAGGTTGCCAAAAACCTCTTTCTCTGGCCGGGAAAAAGCTTCCTGCGCAAGGGAATCGAGGCCTACTTCACCGTGCTCCTGGAAGGGCTCTGGTCCAAACAGCGGATCCTGGAGGTTTACCTGAACGTGGCTGAGTTCGGCCCCGGCATTTTCGGCATCGAAGCCGCCAGCCAGGCCTATTTTCATAAATCTGCGGCAAAGCTCAATGCGGCGGAAGCGGCGATTCTGGCCGCCATCCTCCCCAGTCCTCTGCGTTCGAGCGTCCGCCAGCCCTCCGGCTACATCACCAACCGGGCCTGGCACATCCAGAAACAGATGCGCCTTCTCGGCGGGACCGGCTATGTCCGCCCCCTGGTCACCCCCAGGGGATGAGATCCTCCGCAAGGCGGACTCGGATTTCCTTGTTGCTGAAGGGGCAGCGAAAAGCCAGAGAGTAGGCGACAAGCTGCAGGCCGGCGCTGTTTTTGTTGCCGCGACCATAGCGGGGATCGCCGAGAACCGGATGGCCGAGGAGGGCGAAGTGGCGGCGGATCTGATGCAGCCGGCCGGTGGCGATACGCACCTCCACCGTCGCGGTATCGCTTTTTTCATCATAGGCGGTGACCTGATAGCTGGTCTTCGCCTCCTTTCCGTCCAGGGGCAGATCGACCGCGCCCTCCCGCTCCGTCGGCTTGCCCTTCACCCGAATCCGATACCCCTTTTCAATCCGGTTCTCCTGAAGCAGCGCGGAAAGCCTGGCAGCAGCCCCGCTGTCGTGCGCGATGAGCATCAGCCCGCTGGCCTCGCGGTCCAGGCGATGCACCGGCAGGGCCGGCCGCGCTTTGCGAAAATGAAGCTCGACCTGCCGGAGCAGCGAGCAATGATCCCCGTAATCGGTGCCCTGGGCCAGCAGGCCCGCGGGCTTGAACCAGACGCTGTAATGGCCGGCGTCGTGCAGGCATTGCCCTGACGGCGGCAAAAGGACCAGGAGCTGCGGATCATAAAAAAAATCGAGGACATCCCCGGGCTTGAGCGGCGTCGAGGCCCGACGCAGCCTTTTCCGGCCTCTTTTGCCGCTGTGCAGCCAGACCGCGCCTTTACCCATGGCATCCTTGATCTTGCCCTTGGAAAGGCCGGCGTGACGGGCAAGGATCTCCGTTGCCGTTCCTGCCTCGGCAGAGCCGACTGTGATATGGAAGATCCGGCTGCGGCTTTCCGCGATCATGGCAGGTTGCTCTCCTCGCCGCCTTCGCCCGCACCGGGCGGCGGGGCTTGGCAGCGGCCTATTTGTTTTCAGCAAGGTAGTTGGCGAATTCGGCAAGGGCGGTTTCGATGCTGATGGCAAACCCGAGCCCCTCGAATTTTTCGGTGATGAGCTTCATGGTGTTGACCCCGATCACCTCCCCCTGCTCATTGACCAAGGGGCCGCCGCTGTTGCCGGGATAGATTTCCGCATTGGTCTGCAGCAGGGTATCCCGGAAGCCGGACAGCACCCCGGAGGTGACGGAATTTTTCATCTTCAGCGGGCTGCCGATGGCGTAAAGGGGCGCACCCTGGGCCACGTTCCGCGAATTTCCCGGCTGCAGAAAGGGGGTCCGGTAGCCGGACACCTTGAGCAGGGCGAGGTCATGCTCCGCGCTGGCCGTGACAAAGCTTGCGATCAGGCGCCGATCGTCGACGAGAACCACCTCAAAGCTGTTGAGCAGGGCGAACTTCTCCTGCCGCTCACGCAGGGCGTGCTCCTGTTTCTCGCAATCCTGTTCCTGGACGCGGTACCTGTCGAACTTGCGCTGGTATGCCGCCTGCCACTCCTGGAGGGTGAGATTCCGTTCCTCAAGGGCGGCGCGCCGGGCCGCGAAAAGCTGTTTGTCGCCGGCGCGCGCCTGCTTCTCCTGGGCGTGAAAGAGGGACCATTCCTGGGTCAGATTTGCCTGAAAACGAACGATCTTCCCCTCCTCCTCGGCAAGAACCTGCCTGTACTCGGCCAGCTTCTTCCGGAACTCGGCGAGATTGGCCTGCGCCTGTTTGTCGCTGGCCGCATCGCCCCGCACCACGTGCCGGTTGGTGAGGATATAACCGTCCGGGCTGATGAAGAAGCCGGAACCGAAGCTCAATTCACTCTTGAGGGCAACGGTGGCGAGGCCGGCCTCTTCGATGGGAGTCTTCGGCTTGACCGAAGCGACAAGCTGAGCGGCCAGGTCATCGCCGGCAGGGGCAAGCGCCACCCCTGCCTCGCCCCGCTGGGTGGCCGCCTTTTCGTCGGCAACCGGAGCCCCGTCCGAGACAATCCTTTCCACCAGCTCGGCCTCCATGGCAACGGTGCCGCCATGGAGGCCGTAGCGCACCATGCCGGCCTCCAGACGCACCCATTCCACGTTCCTGATCACCTTGCCGTTTTTCAGGTGAATTTCCCGGGCCTGGGCGGAAGAAAGCCAGGAGCACAGCAGCAGGGCGACCGGCAAAAACACCCTGGTCGCCGCGACCCTCCCCCGCCTATTTGAAATGTTCGTACCCCGCATAGCTGATCTCACGAAGCTCCCCTCCCTGTTCAAGGAAAACACCGCCTCCTTCCACGATCCGACCCACCGCCTGCACAATGCCGCCCGCCGCCGCGGCCAGCCCCTTGAGCGCGCCAACCGCCTCGGCCGCCGCGGTAAAAAGCAACTGATAATCCTCGCCACCGGAAAGCGCCCAGTCAAGGGCCGGATGGCCACAGAACGAAGCCGCCGCCGCAAGCTGCGGAGAAAGGGGAACAGCCTCGGCCGTCACCACTGCGCCGACCTTGCTTTCCGCGCAGATATGGGCAAGATCGGTGGCCAGACCGTCGGACAGATCCATCATGGCATGCACCAGGCCGCTTTCGGCAAGGGCCTGGCCCAGGCCGACCTGCGGCACCGGAGTGAGATGGGCCTTCACCAGCTGTTGCCAACGCGCCTCCTCCTGCCGGGCCAGCCGGCAGATCGCCAGCCCCGCCGCCGCTTCGCCCAGCCAGCCGCTGACCATGACCTGATCACCGACCCGGGCGCCCGCCCGGGTGAGCAGCCGCGTCTCCATGCCTTCGCCGAGGATGGTGACCGAAAGCATGATTTCATGGCCGGTCTGCACCGTGTCCCCGCCGATGAGCGTCACCCCGCACTCGGCGAGAACGGCAAGAAATCCGGCCATGAACTCCGAAAGCCAGCTGGCCGGCGTGTCGGCGGTAAGCCCCAATGACAGGAGAGCGTAGCGGGGGGTGCCGCCCATGGCGGCGATATCACTGATATTGACTGCCGCGGCTTTGCGGCCCAGGGCGTGGGCCGGATGCCAGGCACGATCGAAATGCACCCCCTCAACCATGGTGTCGGTGGTCACCAGATTGACCAGCCCCGTGCCGGTGCGGAAGACGGCGCAGTCATCGCCGATGCCGGTGAGAAGTCCTTCCGGCCGGTTTGCGGCCTTTTCCCGAATACGGGCGATGATCTCCCTCTCTCCTGTCGAGCGCGCCATTTCTCCTCCTAGCCCTGCGGGGTCGGGTTCTGACCGTCGCCGGAAAGCACGGTGCAGCACGACTTACGCAGATGGCCGATGCCGCCGATGCCGAACTCCTCCGGGTAATGCCTGGACAGATAGTCGGCAAGAACGGTGTGCACCTCTTGGGCCGAGACGCAGGCAAGCAACTGCGCACAGAGCCCTTCCGCCTCTTCGGCCATGGTGTTGCGCACCATTCTCTTGACAAAGGGAATGGCCAGGGGATGCATGCTCAACTGATCGAGGCCCAGGCCCAATAGAAGAGGGACGTAGCTGATTTCGCCGGCCATCTCGCCACAGAGCCCCACCTCGATTCCGGCCTGATGGCCGGCCTCCACCACCTGTCTGATCATGCGCAGCACCGCCGGGTGCAACGGTTCGTACATATGGGCGACATGCTCGTTGCCGCGATCAATGGCCAGAGCATACTGGATGAGGTCGTTGGTGCCGATGCTGAAAAAATCGACCTCCCGGGCCAGGACATCGGCAATGGAGACGGCGCTGGGCACCTCGACCATGATCCCGATGGGGGTCTCGCCGGCAAAGGCGATGCCCTCTTTTATCAACTCCTCCTTGACCTCGGCCAGCAGCGCCTTGATCCTCTTCATTTCGCAGAGAGAGGCGATCATGGGAAACATGATGCGCAGCTTGCCGTGCACGCCGGCCCGCAACAGGGCCCGCAACTGCACCTTGAAAATCTCCGGCTCGCGCAGGGAAAATCGAATGGCGCGCAGGCCGAGAGCCGGATTGGTTTCCCCGACAGAACCCACGCCGGCCATCAGCTTGTCGCCACCGGCGTCCAGGGTGCGGATGGTGACCGGAAAAGGGGAAAGGCGGGAGAGCAGCCCTCTGTACACTTCAAAAAGCGCCTCCTCCCCGGGCAATTCCTTCTTGCCGAGATAATAATACTCGCTTCGGAAAAGACCGATGCCGGCGGCGCCATAGCTCAAGGCCTGGGGCGCCTCCTCGGCCATCTCCAGGTTGGCTTCGATGGTAAGCCGCATGCCGTCCCGGGTTTCGGCGGCGAGGTGGGTGTAAAGGGCCACCTGCTCGCCATACTGCCGCTGCTGCCGCTGATACTCCCGATATTGCGCGATTTGTTCCGGGCTTGGCCGCAGGATGATCCGGCCGCTGCCGCCGTCGAGAATGGCAAGCTCCCCGGTGACCACCTGCCGCAGGGCATCATCGGCCCCCACCACCGAGGGAATGCCGAGGGTCCGCGCCACGATGGCGTTATGGGAGGTCTCGCCCCCTTTTTCGGTGAAAAATCCCTGCACCTTGTCCGCCGCCATCCGCAGGATATCCTCCGGGGCAAAATCCTGCGCCGCGACGATATGCCTTTCACCGGTCCCGGCGAAACGCTGTTCCTCATCGCCGGCCAGGCAGCGGAAAATCCGCTCCGCGACCTGCTCCACGTCATGGACCCGTTCCCGGAGATACTGGTCCTCAATGCGGGCGAAGGCCTGACGGGCCTCGGCCAGGGCCTCCTCGAGGGCCCACTCCGCGTCGTGCCGATCTTCCGCGATGATGGCAAGGGCGCGGCCATGCAGCATCCGGTCGCGCAGCATGAGGATATGGCTGTCGATGATGGAGGCATAGCCGGCCAGATTGCCGTTGAAGGTGGCGCGCACCGCCACGAGCTGGGCCTCGGCCCGCGCAGTCGCCTCACGAAAGCGGGCAAGCTCCGTCTCCACTTCGCCATCGCCAAGCAGACGATGGCCGCGGCGGCCGCTCTTTCTGCGGCCGAGGTAGAGCACCGGCCCGATGACAATGCCGGGCGAGGCGCCGATGCCGTAAATGGTGCGGGAGTGGTTGTTGGTCATGAACGTCTTATCCGGCCGAAGAAATCAATCCTCGCCGAACTTGTTCTCCACCAGATTGCCGAGGGCGGCAAGGGCCTCTTCGGCGTCCGCCCCCCGGGCCTTGATTTTAACGGGGGTCCCCTTGGTGCAGGCCATGGTCATCACATCGAGGATGCTTTTGCAGTCAACCTCCTCCCCGTCCCGGACCAGCCGGATCTCGGCCTGAAAGCAACGGGCCGCCTCAACCAGTTTCGCCGAAGCCCGGCCGTGCAGACCGCACTGATTGGCTATGGTGATTTTTTTCTCCGAAAAATTCATCGCCCCCGTTCCCCTTCGCGCCCTGCGCATAAAATAAGTCGCGCGCGCCGTCGCGCCGCACCTTTATTATTTAAGTTTCCCCTTAAACCAGCCGATCAGTATGGTAAAGGAAAACTCGAGGAATACGACATGCACGTCATCTGCTGTGTTTGCCAAAAAACAAAAAACCGGAACCACTGGGTCAGCAAGGCCACCCCCGCCGGGGCAAAGCTTTCCCACGGCTACTGCCCGCGCTGCTACCGGCAACTGCTGGAAAGGATGAACGATTTTTCCGCCAGACAGGAATACCGCAAGAGCGCCTGACCCCGCCCGGGCCTTCAAACAACCTTGCATGTTAACATGCTACTTGAGTAAGGTAAGGACAGGCCCTTTTTTCCTTTTCGTTTCTTCCTTGCCGCCGATTGCCTTCTTTTTCACTTTTTTTCCGCCAACCCCGAAGTCAATGGCCTTTACAAATCGCTCTTCCCCCCCCATGGTGAAGATCTCCTGGCCGGTGAACTGCGGTTCCCGCAGGGTCCAGGTGAACTTCTGGGGCGGGATGGAGAGAAGCTGCATGCCCACATGCCACCATTCGTCTTTTCTGGTTGTGTCCCGTTCGATCTCGGTGACAACGGCGTACATGAGGCTTTCGGCGACGAGGAGAACGATATCCCCCTCTCCGGTGGTATCCTTGAAGGTGAAAATATTTTTCAGATCCGCGACAATCTTTTCTATCATGCCTGTTCCGCCCCCGTTCATGCCCCGCCCCCGGGGCTGTTTTCTCTGTGCCACGCCTGGCAGAATACCATAGAGAATGACGCTCTTTCAACAGATGCCGCATGTGGGGCCAACAAAAGCCGCGCCACGCTTTCCAGTTGTTCTTTTCCTTCTTTTCCTGTTAAATCTGACAAGCCGTTCCTGTCTCCCCCCTTGCTCCCCGGAAAAGGTCGCAACATTCCCCCGATGAAATCGACAGGAACTTTTTCAAAAAACGATTGTCTTAACCACTAGAGGAACAAATTGCCCCAGGTCCTCCTGGCGCAAATCTCTCCATGCAACAGAGCGACACAACGGAACTGGTCCGCGCCTTGCGCCAGGGAGACAATCAGGCATTCAACCGCCTGGTGCTCCTCTACCAGAGCAAAATATACAACCTGGCCCTGGGATACGTAAAACAGCAGGACGAAGCAAAGGATCTCACCCAGGATATCTTCGTGACCGTCTTCCGGCAGATTGGCAAACTCAACGACGACAGCAAGTTCGTTGCCTGGCTCTACCAGCTTGCCACGAACCACTGCCGGAACCGCTATAAAAAACTGGTCCGCCGGGGGTTTTTCAGCAGTCTGCCCATTGATGATCCGGAAACAGGGGTCAATCTGAGCACCGGGGCGACACCGGAAAAAGACCTGGAACGGAACAACACCTCGCGGATGGTACGCAGGGCCATTGCCTCCCTGCCGCCGGCGGAAAAGGAAATAGTGCTCCTGCGCGACCTGCAGGGCCTTTCCTACGATGAAATCAGTGAAATCCTTGACATCCCCATGGGAACCGTCAAGTCCAAACTCAACCGGGCCAGACTGGCCCTGAAAGATCGCCTGAAAAATTTTTTTTAGAAACGGCCTGCCTATGCAATGCACGGAAATCCAAAACCTGTTCACCGACTATGCGGACAACAGCCTCGACCGGCAGGATCTGCTCCTGCTGAAAAACCATCTTGGCGAATGCGGATCCTGCGCCGGAGCGTGGCAGGAATTTCAACAGACCGTCCAGCTCGTGCAGGGGTTGGAGCCGGTCAACCCGCCGGCGGATCTGTTGCCCGGCATACACGCCAAGCTCAGCAGGCAGGGAATGCTGCCGCGGCTCTGGCAATTGCTGAAAAAAGCGAATTTTTCCATGTCCATCCCGGTGGCGGCGGCAACCTTCACCATCGCCATGATGGCCGGCTTTCTCGTGAAAAACAGCGTCGTCGAATCCCCGCAATCCCCGCCCTCCGCCCAGACCTATGCCGCCCGGTCCGGAGATGCGCCTGCCTCCCGTTCCGCCCGGCTGGTTCGTCCGGAACGGATGCTGGCCGTGGCCCACAGCGACCGCAGGCTGTACCAGCCCTCTTCCCTGACCGGCCAGATCAACGGGCTCCGCCCCGCGCCCACCGCCCTGGCGACCCACCTGGACGCCCATCGGAATGCCCGCCGCCTGCTTTCCCCTGATCTCGGCGTTCTGATAACCGACACGTCCGAACATGACCGCCTGCGCATGGTCGAAGCCATGCGCAATCATGCCTGGCAGGTGCACCAGATGGCGCCCGGCGTTCTCCTGATCCATCTGCCGCCCGCGGATCTCGGCCACTTTCAGGCCATCATGAGCCAATACCGTTTCGCCATGAGTCCGGCAGAGGCCGCGCAACCGGAGTTCGGCAGCGGGAAAAAAATGCTGACCGCGGCCATCCGCTTTCAATAAAAAATTTCTTCCGGCATTTTTTCAGGGAACATTTCCCGCCCCGGCACTGTCTAATAATTACGATGCGCATCTTCCGTAGCATCATTTCTTCCCAACCCCTTCTTCCCCAGAAGGGCCCTCTCGGGACCGCAGCGCACCCCCGCTGCTGCGGTCCTTTTTTTTAAAATAAGGAAACCCGCAACTTCCCATGCCGCGCACTGTCAGGAGTTCCGCGCCGGTCATCGCCGGGCCAAGCCAAGGGCATCTCTGCTTGACATCTTGAAAAGATGGCATACACAATGTGTTCATGTTGCTCGATTATGCACGGCGTTACCGACCTCCCTCTTATCGACCATTCAGACGGGAAACATCCCATTGAGACTCGCATACCGATTCCTTTTCATATCCTTACAAAGGAGCATGCCCATGATTTATAAACAAGCCACAGCACGATCCCCACAGCGCAGCATCCACTCCCTGCTCTTCGCCCTTCTCCTCGCCGGCGCCTGGGTAGCCGGCCTGCCAGGCCTTTCCGGCGCGGCCGGATCGGCGCCGGCAACCTTTGCCGACCTGGCGGAAAGACTTGGCCCGAGCGTGGTCAACATTTACACCACCCAGGTGGTCAAGGCCCCCCGCAATCCCCATGAGTTTTTCTTCAATCAGGACCAGGAAATGCCTGAGATGTTCCGCCGCTTTTTCGGCCTGCCCGCCCCGGATGGCACGGAACAGCCGCAGCGGGAAATGAAGCGGACCAGCCTCGGCTCCGGGGTGATCATCGGCAAGGACGGCTACATCATCACCAACAACCATGTGGTTGACAATGCGGATTCCATCAACGTCCGTCTCACCAGCTATGAGGAGTATGACGCCAAGATCATCGGCCGTGATCCGAAAACAGACATCGCCCTGATCAAGATCGAACCCAAGAGTGAACTGCCCGCCACCGAAATGGGTGATTCCGACACCCTGCGGGTTGGGGACTGGGTCATGGCCATCGGCAATCCCTTTGGCTTCGAACAGACGGTCACCGCCGGCATTGTCAGCGGCAAAGGGCGTTCTCTGGGCAGCGGACCCTACGAAAACTTCATCCAGACCGATGCCTCGATCAACCCCGGCAATTCCGGCGGTCCCCTCTATGACATGAACGGCAAAATGGTCGGCATCAACACCGCGATCTACAGCCGGAGCGGTGGCAACATCGGCATCGGCTTCGCCATCCCGGTGAACATGGCGAAAAACGTCGTCACCCAGCTGAAGGCGCACGGCTCGGTGGTGCGCGGCTGGCTTGGGGTCATGATCCAGCCCGTGACACCGGAACTTGCCGCCCAGTTCCACCTCGACCGGCCCATCGGCGCCCTGGTCGGGGAGGTCTCGCCGGGCAGCCCCGCTGAAAAAGCCGGCATCAAGCCTGGCGACGTCATCCTCGACTTCAACGGAAAAGAGATTACCCAGATGAGCATGCTGCCGAACCTCGTTGCCCAGACCGCGGTCGGCAACAAGGTGGACGTCACCCTGATCCGCAAGGGACAGAAGAAAAAAGTCGGGGTGGTCATCGCCAAGCTTGAGGAAGAACAGCTTGCCATGGAGCAGCCAAACAACGGCCTTGCCAGGGAGCTGGGCATGCAGGTGCAGGATCTCACCCCGGAAATCGCCGCCTCCCTTGGCATCGACGACAAATTCGGAGTGCTGATCACCAATGTGGAACCGGACTCCCCGGCGGCGGAGGCCGGTCTGCGCAAGGGCGATCTCCTCCTCGAAGTGAACCAGGAACCGGTCAAGGACGTGCAGAGCTTCCTGAAAAAAATGAAAGGCGTAAAAGAAAAGTCGGTAGTATCATTCTTTGTAAAACGTGATGGCCATACCCGCTTCTTTGGTCTGCGCCTGAACTGAACCTTTGCCCAGAGGAACGCATATGACACATACCCTGCATTTTTCCAAACGCCTGGGCTGGCTCGCCACCATGTTGAGCATTCTCGGCATGCTCGGTGGCTGCACCTATCAGGATCGGGTCGCCCCCTTGAATCTGCCGGATGCCAACAACGGCATCACCCTTGAGAACGGGCTGAAAATTTCCGCGCTGGCATTCACCGACGCAAACCGGGCCAAGGATTCCTTCGGGTTTGATGCGCGGGCCGCCGGCCTGCTCCCCGTCCAGGTCACCTTCCAGAACGACAGCCATGAACGGGTGATGGTCAACCCGACCCAGACCTTCCTGGTCGACCGCAACAACAAGGCCTGGCCGATTCTCACCCTGGAGAAGACATACCAGCGCACCTCCGGCCAGGTGGACATCGGCGAAACCGCCAAGGGAGCGGCCAAGCCCTCGCTGCTCATGGGCGCGGCCGGCGCCCTGGCCGGCCTGGCCGTCGGCGTAGCCACCGGCAATAATGTCGGCGAAGCCATGGGTACCGGCGCCGTCATCGGCGCAGCCGGCGGGGCCATGCTGGGTGGCGCCAAGAGTTACGCCACCACCGGCGAGAAGATCAAGGACGACCTTGCCGGAAAAACCCTGCAGAATGCCCCGATTCTCCCGCAGCAGATCGCCTATGGCGTCCTCTTCTTCCCCGGCATCAAGGGGGAAGAGGCTGACGGCGTAAAAGAACTGCGCCTCTCCATCACGGTGGGCGAAACACCCCAGGTGGTGAAGCTCGCCTTCCCGGACTAAGCGGAATATCGGGAAAACCCAAAAACCAAAAAGCCCCTGCCGCTTTTCCAGCGACAGGGGCTTTTTCCTTGTCAACAGACCGGAAAATCGCCGCTTATGCCTGAGACTGACGGCGCCTGTCCGCCGCCATCACCTGGGCGATGGCGGCGCGCACCTTGTCAAGATCCTTGCGGCCCGGCGCCAGCTCCACCCCGGAATTGAAATCAACGGCAAAGGGCTGCGCCTGCCGGATCGCCTCCCCGACATTCTCCGGGGTCAGACCGCCGGCCATGACCATGGGCGCCGGCAGCTCCATTTTTTCAAGAAGACTCCAGTCAAAGGTCTTCCCGGTCCCCCCGGCCATCTCCCCATGATACGTATCCAGCAGAAAAGCGGAGACTTCGCCGGCATAGGGCATGAACCCGGCCGGATCAAAGGATGGACCGATGCGAAAAGCCTTCAACACCCGGCAATTGATCTCGGCGCAATAAGCCGGCGACTCGGAACCATGCAACTGGACCTTGGTCAGGCCGCAGTACTGGACGATCTCATTGACTTCGGCTGCCTCCTGATCCACAAAAACGCCAACCGCATCCACAAAGGGCGGCAAGGTCTTGACAATCTTTCGCACCCTCTCCGGGTCGATATTTCGGGGGCTTTGCGCCACAAAGATAAAACCGACCGCATCCACCCCGGCCGCCACCACCTCGGCAACCTCCGTCATTTCCCTCATGCCGCATACCTTGATACGCGTCCGGGCGTTCATGCACCGCTCCTTACTTGAGTTAATCTTCACCGCGCCCGAAAAGATATTCGTCTCGGGCACATCCCGCTATTGCCCGCGCAGTTTCCGCAGAGCCTTTGCCTGGTCGGCGGCCCGCATCAGGGACTCGCCGATGAGGGCGGCTCGTACCCCGTGGGCGGCAAGTTTCCGCATGTCTTGACAATCGCGAATCCCGGATTCGCTCACCAGGGGAATCTCTTTCGGGATCAGCTTCTGCAACCGAAAGGTGGTGTTCAGGTCCATGGAAAAATCGCGCAGATCACGATTGTTGACCCCGATCAACCTGCTGCCGGCCGCCACCGCCTTTTCGGTTTCCGCCTCGTCATGCACCTCCACCAGCGCGTCCATGCCCAGTTCGCTGGCAAGCGCCAGAAACTCCTCGATCTGACTCTGCGACAAAATGGCGGCGATCAGGAGAATGGCGTCCGCGCCAAAGGCGCGCGCCTCACGGATCTGCATGGAATCGATGATGAAATCCTTGCGCAGTACCGGCAGGGGCACCGCCGCACGCACCAGAGGGATATAGGCGAGGGAGCCTTGGAAAAAATGCGCGTCGGTGAGCACCGACATGGCCTGGGCGCCGCCGGCCAGATAGTTTCTGGCAATGGCAACCGGATCAAAATCCGGCCGGATGACCCCCTTGGAGGGAGAAGCCTTTTTCGCCTCGGCAATGACGGCGACGCCCTGATACGCGGTCAGGGCCCGGATAAATCCGCGGGGCGGTTCCACCGTCATCCCGGGCTCCTCAATCCCCTTCGCCTTGAGGGCGGCGACCTCCTCTTTTTTCCGCGCCACAATCGTATCGAGAATCATGATTTTTTCACCGACTTACAGAAAGAGACCAGAGCATCGACCTTGGCCAGGGCAGCGCCGCTCGCCACCGCCTCCCGGGCCAGGGTGACGCCGGCGGCAAAATCCTCGCCGCGACCGGCGGCCATCAGGGCGGCGCCGGCGTTGAGCAGGACCATGTCAAGGCAGGGACCGGGATTACCGGCAAGAACCTTCCGCAGTTGGGCGGCGGCTTCTGGGGCGGTGACGCCGCCCCTGATATCGGCCAGGGTGGCGGTGGCCATGCCCAGCTCGGTGGGATGCACGCTGTAGGTGGTGAGCGAACCGTTTGCCCAGTCGGAGATCCTGGTGCTGCCGGTGACGGTTATCTCATCGAGATTTCCTTCCCCGCAGACCACCAGAGCCCTCCTGGATCCGAGCTTGCCCAGTACGCTGGCCAGGGTCTCGGTGAGGGAGGGGTCGAAGACCCCCATCACCTGCACATTGGCGCCGGCCGGGTTGGTCAGGGGTCCCAGGATGTTGAAGATAGTCCGGATGCCGATCTCCCGGCGCGGACCGATGGCATGTTTCATGGCGCCATGCAGGGCCGGGGCGAACATGAAGCCGATGCCCGTTTCCCGGATGCATCGGCCGATCTGCTCGGCGGTCAGCGTCAAATCGACGCCGAGTGCCTCAAGGACATCGGCGCTGCCGCAATGGCTGGAAACAGAACGGTTGCCGTGCTTGGCCACCGGCACGCCGGCGCCGGCCACGACAAAGGCGGCGGTGGTGGAAACATTGAAGGTGCCGGAGGCATCACCGCCGGTGCCGCAGGTATCGACCAGAACACGGTCGTCGGCAAAGGCGTGAACCTTGGTGGCCTTTGCCCGCATCACCCTGGCCGCGCCGGCTATTTCGGCGACCGTTTCCCCCTTGATCCGGAGGGCGGTGATGAAAGCGCCGATCTGGGCCTGGGTGGCGTTGCCGCTCATGATGGCATCCATGACCGCGACCATTTCCTCTTCGCTCAGGTGAACGCCGGTAACAATCTTGCCGATGGCCGCCTTGATCATCCCTGCATCTCCCGCCGTTGTTTTTTCAGAATTTCCGGATAGGCAGAATCAATGAAATTCTTGAGCAGGGTGATACCGGCCGGGGTCATGATCGATTCCGGATGGAACTGGACCCCCTCCACCGGCAGACTCCGGTGCCTGAGGCCCATGAGCTCGCCCTGGTCGGAGCGCGCCGAAACCATGAGACAGGAGGGCAAGTTCTCCTCGCTGACCACCAGGGAATGATAGCGCATGGCCTCGAAGGGATTGGGCAGGCCCGTGAAGACCCCGAAGCCGTCATGGCTGATGGGGCTGGTCTTGCCGTGCATGAGCCGGCCGGCCCGGACCGTTCTGCCGCCAAAGGCCTCGCCCAGCGACTGATGGCCGAGACAGACGCCCAGCACCGGAATCCGTTCGCTGAAATAACGGATCGCCTCGATGGAAATCCCGGCCTGGGCAGGATCGCAGGGCCCCGGCGAGATGAGGAGGCGGTCGGGCTTGAGCCCGGCGATAAAGGAGACGTCCACCTCATCGTTGCGGAATATCTTCATATCCGCCCCCAACCCGCCCAGGGTCTGGACGATGTTGTAGGTAAAGGAATCATAATTATCAATGATGACGATCATGCCAGTCCTCGTGGTTGAATGCAATGCGCCGCAAGCCCGGCCGCGGCGCTCAGAACTCTTTTTCCGCAAGCTCCACGGCGCGCCGCAGGCCCATGGATTTATTGATGGTCTCCTGGTATTCCAGGGCCGGCACGGAGTCGGCGACGATGCCGGCGCCGGCCTGGACCCAAAGGTCCTCGCCCTTCATGATAAAGGTGCGGATGGTGATGCAGAAATCCATATTCCCGGAAAAGCCGAAATAGCCGACCGAGCCGGCATAGGGTCCGCGCCGCTCGGGTTCGAGTTCCTCAATGATCTCCATGGCCCTGATCTTCGGGGCGCCGCTCACCGTACCCGCCGGAAAACAGGCACGCAGCACGTCGAACTGATCCTTGCCAGGCGCCAGGATGCCGTGTACCCCGGAAACAATGTGCATGACGTGGCTGTAACGTTCGATCACCAGGAGATCGCGGACCTCGACCGAGCCGTAGCGCGCCACCCGGCCGACATCGTTGCGGCCGAGATCGACCAGCATGAGATGTTCCGCCCGCTCCTTGGGATCGGCGAGCAGTTCCTTTTCAAGGGCCCGGTCCTCCTCTTCGCTCCTCCCGCGCTTTCTGGTGCCGGCAATGGGCCTGAGCTCGATATTCTCCTGCTCAAGGCGCACCAGGATCTCGGGGGAAGAGCCGATCTGCACCAGATCCCCAAGCTTGAGATAAAAGAGATAGGGGCTCGGGTTGATGTGACGCAGGGCCCGATAAAGTTTGAAGGGCGGCAGTTCGGTCTTGCTGTGGAACCGCTGGGACAGCACGACCTGGATGATATCGCCGGCCCGGATGTACTCCTTGGCGGCAAGAACCATCCTGGCAAAGGCCTCCTCGCTCATGTTGGAGCTGAAGGCGTGGGTCGAGGGCGTCTGCTTTCCGGAAACGCCGACATAGTCGGTGGGCAGCGGTTTTTTCAGACGGCAGATGATTTCCTCCACCTCGGCTTTCGCTTTTTCGTAGAGAGTGGCGGTCTCTTCCCTGCCGGCGGTCTCGACCAGATTCACCACGGTGAGGGTCTGGCGCAGATTGTCGTAGATAAGAACGATCCGCGGCACCATGAAGGCGCTGTCAGGAAAATGGGGCAGCGGCGGATTCACCTCCGGCAGCCGCTCCATGAAACGGACCATGTCGTAGCCCAGAAAGCCGACGGCGCCACCGAAGAATCGGGGCAAAAGATCGGGATCACAGGCCATGGAGGCGTTGCAGGCGTTGAAGGAGGCAAGCAATGCCTTCAAGGCGGCCAGGGGATCTCCCTGCTGTTTTTCCACCTTGCCCCCACGTGCGATGCTGATCTCCTGGCCACGGCTTTCAAAGGTCACCAGGGGATCAAGACCGATGAAGGAGTAACGTCCCCACTTTTCCCCGCCCTCCAGGCTTTCGAAAAGAAAGGCATGGGATTCTTCGCCTGCCACCTTGGCAAAGATGGTCAGGGGAGTATCGAGATCGGCAACTATTTCCCGATATACCGGGATCAGGCCGGCATCGATGGCCAGTTGGGCAAACTCTTGCGGGGAAGGACGGAGCATGTCGGTTCCTCATCTCAAAAAAAAAGCCATGGAGACTCAGGCGTCCCATGGCTTCGGTTTAGCAATCACGGTGAAACATCTTGTCGGAAGAACATGCAAAGCCCTGCGCCAGGCAGGGGAAGCAACGACCGGAAGACTCCTCGGACAAACGGCGCTCTGCTCCGTTGCCTGAAAATTGCCGCAGGGCTTTGGCCGCTGCAGCGGGAGCGCTTATTGCATGCTGCTTACCAAGGCGTTCACCCGCTTGGTCAAACGAGACACGCTGCGGGAAGCATTCTTCTTGTGAATGGCGCCTTTCACCGCGGTTTTCTCGATAACCGGGATGGCGGCCTTCAATGCGGCCTGGGCCTGTTCGGCGGAATTCTGGGCAATGGCCTCAAGAACATTCTTGATAACGGTCTTCATTCTGCTCTTGTTGGCCCGGTTGCGAAGACGGCGCAACTGGTTTTGGCGATTCCTCTTCAATGCTGATTTATGGTTAGCCAATTCTCAACTCCTATCTTTCTGAAGGTAATCTTGCTGCGAAACGAAAACATGCTGCAACTGGGCAGCCTCTTATCCACAATCAAAAAACCGTAATCGTCAATCCATGCGATTACGGTGGATTTTCGCCTCCCGTCGACGCGATACCGAAGGGAAATGCTGGAAAATTTTGTGATCATAAAACAAATCCCTGACCATGTCAAGCAACAAGTGGCCAACCATTTTCCCCTTTTTCTTTTTCCCGGCTCCGCCGATTTTTTTGCCATCGATCCTCCGCGGAAACGAAGAGGCAAAATCCAGCAATCTGCCCAATTTTTTTCAAAATTTTTCACATGCCCCTTGCCCAAACGGCTGTTTTTCGTTTAATTTGTAAGAGATGCAATCACCCTCCTCTTCGTTGATTTTTTTTTAACGGGGCTTCTCTGCCCCCGGGACCGCGGCATACATGTTTGATATCGTACAGTCACTCCGCTGGCAGGACATCATCGATATAATGATCGTTTCGTTCATTATCTATCGGATCATGCTCCTCATTCGGGGGACCCGGGCGGTCCAGATGCTGGCCGGCATCGTCGTCCTCATCGTGGTCTACTTCGGGGCCCGCGAATTCGAATTCCTCACCCTTTACTGGCTGCTGGGCACCTTCTTAAGCTCCATCTTCCTCATCGTCATCATCATCTTCCAGCGCGACATCCGGCGCGCCCTGACCCAGGTGGGGCAAACGCCATTCTCCAAGACCGACGCCGACACCATCCATGCCCTGGTGGAAATCGTCAAGGCGGCCCAGTACATGGCTCACCGCAAGATCGGCGGCCTCATCGTCATCGAACGGGAAACCGGCCTCAAGGATTACATCGAGTCCGGCCACCACCTTGATGCCGTGGTGAGCAGGCAGCTGCTGATCAGCATCTTTCAGACCACTTCACCGTTGCACGACGGCGCGGTGGTCATTCGCGACGGCCGTGTTCTTTCGGCCGGCGCCCTGCTGCCCCTGACCAAAAACCCATACATCAGCAAACAGCTCGGCACCCGGCACCGGGCCGCCATCGGCCTCTCCGAGGAGACCGATGCCGTGATCGTCGTCATTTCGGAGGAAACCCAGAAAATATCCCTGGTCCAGCATGGGGCCATGACCACGGACCTTGACGAAAACGCGTTACGGAGCCGCCTGGACGCGATCTTCGTCACCAAGGAATACTCGACACCGCATCTATGGAAAAATTGGTTAAACAGATCATAGGACGCACCCCTTCGCCGAATTTCCTCAACTGGCCGAACAACTGGGTTCTCAAGCTCATCTCCCTGTTCTTCGCCATCTTTCTCTGGTATTTCGTGGTCGGCGAAGACAAGGTGGACACCAACGTCTTCATCCCCGTGGAGATCGTCAACCTGCCCAGGGAGCTGGTCATCTCGAACCAGTTCAAGAAACAGCTCGAGGTGACGATCAGCGGTCCCCGGGGGCTGATCAACGGCATCAACCGGCAGCACATCTCCCGCACCATCAATCTTTCCAAGGCCGCCCCCGGAACCACCGTGATCCGGAACGACCCCGAATCGATCCACTTTCCCCGCGGCATCAATGTGCTGCGCATCCAGCCGACCCACATCACCCTGCTCATCGACGAACTGGTGGAAAAAGACCTGCCCATCGAAGCGAAAACCGTCGGGACCCCGGCAAGCGGGTTCGAGCTTGCGGCCGTCCACTTCGAACCGAAGTTCATCAAGCTTGCCGGCCCGAAAACCGTGGTGGGCGAAGAGAAGCTCTTGAGAACCAAGGCCATTGACATCAACGGCTTAAAGAGCCCGGTGACCACCCAGGTCGCCCTTGAACTGCCGCAGGAAATTTTGGATCTGATCGGCGAAACCGTGGTCACCGCCGACGTGGTGATCAAGGAAAAAACCCTGGAGAAAAAGATCTCCGACCTGCCGGTTCAGGCCGTTGACGGCCCGACCCACCAGCGCCGCATCGAAATCCGGCCGCAGACCGTAAGCGCCCGGATCATCCTGCCGCTGAGCAGGATCACCGATCAACCGGAAAGCCTGGTCGAGGTCCGGATCCAGACGGAACAGCTCCCGGCCGGCACCCATAAAGTCCCGCTGGAGGCGGTGGCCTCGGAGCCGGTGAGGATCATTGAGACCATCCCCTCCACGGTCACCGTGGAGATCGGCGGGAAAAAGAAGCAATGATCATCCCCTTTTCCGGAATCCCCTGCCGTCCCGCCGGCACCAGCGCCGAACGACCCGGCGACGCACTGCCTGCATGTCCGCACCTTTACTCATAAGCCAGGAACAGAGACGATGAGAAGATTATTTGGAACCGACGGAGTTCGGGGGGTGGCGAACAACTATCCCATGACCACGGAAATCGCCATGCAGATCGGCCGCGGCATAGCCTTTCTGGTCAAGGACATGAAACACGACCACCGGATCGTCATCGGCAAGGACACCCGCCTTTCCGGCTACATGATCGAAAACGCCCTGGCGGCAGGCATCTGTTCCATGGGGGTCAATGTGCTTCTGGTCGGCCCACTGCCCACGCCGGGCATCGCCTTTATCACCACCAGCATGCGGGCGGACGCCGGCGTGGTGATCTCCGCCTCGCACAACCCCTTTCAGGACAACGGCATCAAAATCTTCTCCCGGGACGGCTTCAAGCTGCCCGACGAACAGGAACTCGAAATCGAGGATCTGATCTTTTCCCAGAAGATGGCGGCCCTGCGCCCGGTCGCCGAAGAGGTGGGCCGCGCAGCCCGCATCGATGACGCCCGGGGCCGCTATATCGTCTTCCTGAAGAACACCTTCCCCAAGGAATATACCCTGGACGGCTTTCATCTCGTCCTTGACTGTGCGCACGGGGCCACCTACGGCGTCGCCCCCCATGTCTTCGAGGAACTGGGCGCAACCGTCACCTGCCTGGGCGTTGAGCCGGACGGCACGAACATCAACAGGGATTGCGGGGCCCTGCACCCGGAGCACATGGCCACAAAGGTCAGGGAGCTGGGCGCCGACCTCGGCATCGCCCTGGACGGCGACGGCGACCGGGTCATCGTTGCCGACGAGAAGGGCAACATCGTGGATGGCGACCACATCATGGCCATCTGCGCCGCTGATCTCATGGCCAGGAAGAAACTGCGAAAAAAAACCCTGGTGGCCACGGTGATGAGCAATCTCGGCCTGGAGGTGGCCATGCAGAAACTGGGCGGCGCCATGGTGCGCACCCAGGTCGGCGACCGTTACGTGGTGGAAGCGATGCGCCAGCGCGGCTACAACTTCGGCGGGGAACAATCCGGCCATCTGGTGTTCATGGAACACAATACCACCGGCGACGGAATCCTGGCCGCCCTGCAGCTGCTGGCGGTGATGATCAAAAAGGGCAAGCCCCTCTCCGAACTGGCCACCATCATGGAAAGCTTCCCCCAGGTTCTGAAAAATGTCCGCACCGCCGAAAAAATCAACGTGAGCCGGGTGCCGGGCTTCGGCAGGAAGGTGAGCGAGATGGAAAAGGCCCTGGGCCAGGACGGCCGCATCCTGGTCCGCCCCTCCGGCACCGAGCCGGTTATCCGGGTGATGGTGGAGGGCAAGGATGCCGGGCTCATCGACCGCCTGGCCGACGAACTCTGCGAGATGATCCGCAAGGCCGACGCCTCGGAAGGCTGAACGGAGCCGGAACCTTGCCACTGCCGATACCGCCGCCTCCGCATTCCGCTCCGCCCGCAAGCGCATGAAACTCCCTCTCCACAGGCTTCTGCTCCTCCGCGGCCTGGCGCCCACACGCGAAAAGGCGCAGGCGGTCATCGCCGCCGGGCTGGTTCTGGTCAACGGCCAGGTGGCGGACAAGGCCGGCTCGCTCTTTGCCGACAGCGTCGCCATCGAGCTGAAGGGCAAGACCTGTCCTTACGTGAGCCGCGGGGGCTTGAAACTTGCGGCCGGCCTCGACCATTTCGGCATCGAGCCCACCGGCTTCACCTGCGCCGACATCGGCGCCTCGACCGGCGGTTTCACCGATTGCCTACTCACGCGCGGCGCAGCCAGGGTATATGCCGTGGATGTCGGCTACGGCCAGCTGGACTGGAGGCTGCGCCAGGATCCACGGGTGGTGGTGATGGAGCGCACCAACGCCAGAAACCTTCAACCCGGCGACATCCCCGAGCCTCTTGACCTGGCGGTGATCGACGCCTCCTTTATCTCTCTCAGGCTCCTCCTGCCGCCGTTGCTTGCCTTTTTCCCCGAAAAAGTCAAGGTCCTGGCCCTGATCAAACCGCAATTCGAGGTGGGAAAAGGCAAAGTGGGCAAGGGCGGGGTCGTGCGCGACAGCGAGCTGCACGAGCAGGTCGTTGCCGAAATCGCGGGGTTTGCTCAGGCCCTGAAGCTCAAAACCGTGGGCATCATTGCCTCGCCTGTCCTCGGCCCCAAGGGCAACAAGGAATTTCTCATCTATCTTGTTTCCGATACGCGATAGCGGCGCCCGCGCCAGTAAAAGTCGTCACACTGCCGCCGGGCCAGATTTTCCCGGGCGAAACGACTGATCAACCCCGAGGTGACCGCCAGGTCGCAGAGATCACCATCCAGTTCCCCCCGCGCCACCATGCCTGCCAGGATGGTCATGGATTCGGAAAGCATCTTGCCCCGCTTGTAAGGGCGGTCCGCCGCGGTCAGCGCCTCGAAGATATCGGCCAGGGCCAGCATCCTCGCCGGCAGTGGCAGCTCCTCCCCGTCCAGGCCGCGCGGATACCCGCCGCCGTTCATCTTCTCATGGTGCATGCCGGCATAAACCGGCACCCGCCGTAATTTCCGCGGAAAGGGCAGGCGTTCGAGCATTCTGATGGTCATCTCCACGTGATGCATCATGACCTTGCGCTCGGTGGGGGTGAGAGTGCCCTGGGGCACGCAGAGATTTTCGACCTCGTCCGGCGCAAGGAGTGGCACCACCGTCCCGGCGATTTCATAGGATTTTTCGGCAAGCCGACGGATCCGGGCAATGCTTTCCGCCGAAAGGCTCTCGCTGCCCAGGTTCACCCGGTCAAGAAAATCGATGATCTCCAGCCACTCCTCCTTTTTCCCCGGCAACTGAGGCGGCCTCTCCTCCCGACGGGGCGCGGAGGCGCACTGGGCGCGCTGAATCAGCTCGACCCGGTGGCGGATCAGCTCGATGCGGTCGAAAATGGTTTCCAGCTTGGTGGCTTTGTCCATCAGATGTTCCGGGGTGGTGATCTTGCCCACGTCATGCAGCCAGGCCGCCATCTTGATCTCCGCAAGCTCGTCCTCGCTGTAGGAGACCTCCCTGAACTTACCGGTGGTGGCCCTGTCGACCTCCGCGGCAATCTGCAGGGTAAAATCCGCCACCCGGAAGATGTGGCCCGCGGTGTGGGGCGATTTCTGGTCAATGGCGTCACCGATGGTTCGGACAAAGGCATCGAGAAAATTCTCCAACCCCCGGACCAGACGCATATTGGTCAAGGCGATGGCCGCCTCCGAGGCCAGGCTGGTCACCATGTCCACCTCGTGTTCGGGAAAGGGAACGACCGCGCCGCTATCCGGATCCCTGGCGTTCAGCAATTGCAGAACTCCGATGACCTCGTCCTCATGGTCCCGCATGGGGATGACCAGCATGGAGCGGGAACGGTAGCCGGTGGAGGTGTCGAAATCCTTTGTTCCCTGAAAATCAAAGCCCTTGGCCGAATAAACGTCGTGGATATTGACGGCCTTGCCGGTCAGCGCGCAGTAAGCCGAGACATTCCGGTGATTATCCCGATTGTTCCGGGTGCGCAGCGGCACCGAGGGCCAGGAAATGCTCTCGCCGCTGCCGCCCATGAATACCTTGAGGGAGTCATTCTGCACGATGGTGAAATCAAGCTCCTGCCGGTCCTCATCCTTAATATAGAGGGTGCCGCCGTCGGCGTTGGTGAAACGCCGTGCTTCGCTGACGATCATCTCGAAAAGGCGGTCGATGTTCTTTTCCGAAGAGAGACCGAGGCCGATTTTCACCAGTTCATAGATGTGGGTCACCTGCCCTTCCGCGAAACGGCGGACTTCCTGGACAACCCTGTCGGTGAGCGCGGCGATGGCCGGGGCCGGCACCTGGGCCATCTCCTTTTCCGCGCAGTTTTCGATTTCCCGGACAACCTTGGCCAGCAATGCCTCCACCGCCGGATGTCTGCTGAAGCGGGAGTGCTCCGAAGAAGTATTCATCGCTTTTCCTCAAAAATAACGGGCCGGCCCGGGTTTTTCCCCGCCCCACCCTGCCCGATGGTGGCGGAAGCGCATTTTCTCCGGTATACTGACGGCCATACTTGCGCCAGCCCCCCAACCACCAGGAAAGATCGCATGCAAAACCCACCGTGCCGTCTGCTGCCCCTCTTCGCCCTCTGCCTTGCCTCCGCCGCCACGGTGGTGCATGGCAGCACGCGGGAGCGGATTCTGGACAATTACGAAAACGGAATTTCCGCCGAATGGCAGAGCAAATCGTTCGCGGGACAGACCTATTATACGGCAGAAAAAACCGCCAGGCAAACCTCCATTAAAGCATCCAGCCAGGCGGCCGCTTCCGGGCTTTTTTACAGGATCGACTATGACCCGCGCGAAAAGCCGCTGCTCAAGTGGAGCTGGAAGATCGAACACACCATCGGAAAAGGCGATGCGCGCACCAAGGCGGGCGACGATTACGCCGCCAGGGTTTACGTGGTCTTTCCCTCCTTTTTCTTCTGGAACACCAGGGCGCTCAACTACATCTGGGCAAACAAGCTGCGGGTGGGGATGGCCGTGCCCAACGCCTTTACGGCCAACGCCATGATGATCGCCGTGGAAAGCGGGGATTCGAAGGCAGGCCAATGGGTTTCGGAAGAAAGGAATATCTACGAGGACTTCAAGCGTTGTTTCGGCGGCGAGCCGCCCCGGGTGGGCGCCATCGCCATCATGACCGACACGGACAACACCGGCGACAGCGTCACCGCCTGGTACGGGCCGATCATCATCGCACAACCCGGGCAATAGCCCGGTCCCGCTGGTGTCCCTCCCCGGCAGCCTGCACCGGCACAAGGTTTGCCTCACCAACCGGGTTGACTTGCCCGGCCGGAGATGCTACCTTGTAAACCATATCTCCCCGGCGCCCCGCGGCCCGGCTTTTTTTCGACTTGCCACACCCAGAACGGATTTTTTCAGGAGTTCCCACCATGACAAGAAACGTCCCCATCCTGACCCGCTTCATCCTTTCCTGCCTTGCCGGCGCGATACTGTTCCTGGCCGCCCCGCCGGCCTTTGCCGCGGAATACGTCAGCGTCCTCAAGGACGGCGTCAATGTCCGTTCCGGCCCGGACACCAACAAGGAGGTCCTCTGGGAGCTCTTCAAGGGCTTTCCCCTGCAGGTCGTCTCCCGCAAGGGAAAATGGGCACAGGTCGTTGATTTTGAAGGCGACAAGGGCTGGGTCTTTGCCCCGCTTCTCGCCAAGGAAAAAACCCTGGTGGTCAAGTCCGACACCGTGAACATGCGGGTCGGCCCCGGGCTGAACTATGAGATTGTGGCCACGGTCAAGTACGGCGTTGTCTTCACTCCCCTGGAAAAAGATGGGGAATGGGTGAAGGTGCAGCACGAGGACGGCACCAGCGGCTGGATTTCCGCAAAGCTTCTCTGGCCGAACTGACCTCCGTCCTCGGCACGAAGAAGCCGCCGGGGCAGTTCAACTGCCCCTTTTTTGCGGCAGCCCTCCTTTACCTTTCCACGGCCCCGCCTTCTGTGTTACTATTTTGCAAGCGTCGCCAAATCCAGCGCCAGCAAGGGATCAACCGCGCCCAGCGCTGTTTTTCTCCGTCGGCTGCGCACGATCATCGGGTGTTTGCGAGACCAGCGTCCCTGATGCCCGGCATGAACAGGCAAGATTCGACTCTCGCCCCGTCGACGACAAAACACCATGGAACCTAAACCCGGCATGGCATACCCCCTCCATCCCGTCCTTCTGGTCGACGACGAGGCGCACACGCTGGCGAGCTTCGATATCGCCCTGCGCTCGCACGGCATCAACAACATCCTCCGTTGCCAGGACAGCCGCGAGGTTCACGAAATCCTCAAACAGCGGCCCATTGAGATCATCCTCCTGGACTTGATGATGCCCCATGTCTCTGGCCAGGAAATCCTCAAGGAAGTGAGCGCACGTCATCCGGAGATTCCGGTGATTATCGTCACCGGGGTCAACGAGGTGGAGACCGCAGTCCAATGCATCCGGAACGGCGCCTTTGATTACGTGCTCAAGCCGGTGGAAATCGAACGGCTCCTGCCCGGCATCCGGCGGGCCCTTGAGATCCGCAATCTCCGCAGGGAAAACACCAGGCTCGCCAGCAGTTTTTTCGCCGACAAACTGGCCCACCCCGAGGCATTTAAGGATATCATCACCAACAACGAGAAAATGACCACCCTCTTCCGCTACTGCGAGGCCATTGCCGAGGGCCGCCAGCCCGTGCTGATCGCCGGGGAAACCGGGGTGGGCAAGGAGAGCATCGCCCGGGCCATCCATGATCTGAGCGGACGGAAGGGCGAATATGTGGTGGTCAATGTTGCCGGCCTTGACGACCAGATCTTTGCCGACACCCTCTTCGGCCATGTCAAGGGCGCCTTTACCGGGGCGGAGCGCAGTCGGCCCGGCCTGGTGGAGCGAGCCGCCGGAGGTTCGCTCTTTCTCGATGAAATCGGGGATTTGAGCGAGGCCTCCCAGGTGAAGCTTCTCCGCTTTCTCGAAGAACGCGAGTATTATCCCCTGGGGGCGGACACCGCAAAACGTTCGGACGCCCGGGTGATCGTGGCAACCCATCACGACCTGGCCAGGGAGCAGGAGCAGGGCCGGTTCCGGACCGATCTTTTTTACCGGCTCAAAACCCATGCCCTGCAAATCCCCCCCCTGCGGGAGAGAAAAAACGACCTGCCGGTCCTGCTGGATTTTTTCCTCGCGGAAGCGGCGAAGGAATTCAGGAAAAAGAAGCCCACCTACCCCAAGGAGCTCCTGCCGCTCCTCGCCAGCTATAATTTCCCGGGCAATGTCCGGGAACTGCGGGCCATGGTCTTTGATGCCGTCAGCAACCACCAGGCCAAGGTCCTCTCCCTGGATATCTTCAAAAAAAACATCGGCGCCCCGGCCGCCGCCACGCGGAAAGAGCCGGCAAGCCCCGGCCGCCGGCGAACCTGGGCCGCCGAACTGGACTCGCTGCCCTCCCTCAAGGAAGCGACCCGCACTCTCATCGAGGAAGCCCTGCAGCGCACCGAAAACAATCAACGGGCCGCCGCCACTCTCCTGGGCATCAGCCCCCAGGCCCTGAACCAGCGGCTCAAGCGCCTGCAGTGACTGTACCCCGTCCCGCCCATCCCGGAACCGCATGACGCCTTCGAAAGGGAACATACTTATTGTCGACGACGAGCCCATTGTCCTCAAACTGCTCGCCATGCAGGTGATGCGCCTCGGCTACGGGGCGGAAACCGCGGGAAGCGGCCAGGAAGCCCTCGCGTTCCTGGGAGGATCCCGTTTTGATCTTCTCATCACCGATATCATGATGCCGGGCATGGACGGCCTGAGCCTCATGCAGCAGGCCAAGGCGGTCCAGCCCGACCTGGAATGCATCGTGGTTTCCGGCCAGGCGGAGGTTTCCATTGCCGTGGAAGCCATGAAGCTCGGGGCGATCAACTATATCCAGAAACCGGTCGCCATGCTGGAACTCGATGTTTCCCTGAGCAAGGGCATGGAGCGCCTGGCCCTGCTCAGGGATCTGCGCAGAAATCAGCTTGCCTTGCAGGCCGCCGCCCGGGACCTCTCCGCGGAAACGGAAAAAAACAGGATGATTCTCGATGCGGCCGGGGAAGGAATTGTCGGACTCGACGCGGCAGGGAAAATAACCCTCATGAACCCCGCCGCCATGCAAATGCTCGGCGTCGCCCCGGAGGATGTGCCGGGCAAGGCCTTTTCGCAATTCCTCCCCACCCCCCCTCCCGACGAGCCGCCGGCAAATGATTCCCCGCCTCTCTGGAACCCTCCTGCCCGGCAGATGGCCGGCGCCTCCCTGCGCCGCCGGGACGGAAGCGAGCTGAGCATCGAATATATCAGCTCCCCCATCATCAAGGAAGGAGAGGTCGCCGGTTCCGTTCTGGTCTTCACCGATATCAGCGAACGCAAAAAAGCCGAGCTTGCCCTGCAGAAGAGCGAGGCCCAGTTGCGGACCCTGATGCAGTCCACCCAGGTCGGCATCTTTCTCTACCGGGACGACAAAATCATTTTTGCCAACCCCGTGCTGGAAGCCATCACCGGCTACAGCGTGGAGGAATGCCGGACCATGCGCAACTGGGGCTTTATCCACCCGGATCATCTGGAAATGGTCAGGGAATACGGCCGGCAGCTCATCCGGGGCCAGGCCTTGCCGAGACGCTACGAGGTCAAGATCCTGACCAAATTCGGCGAGGTGCGCTGGCTTGATTTTCTGGTCAACCTGATCAGCCTGGACGGCCGCCAGACCGGCATGGTGAGCTTCATCGACATCAGCGAGCGGAAAAACATCGAACAGGAGCTGGACAAATACCAGAGGCATCTGGAGCTGCTGGTGGAGGAACGGACCGCCGAACTGGCCCGCATCAACGAACAGCTGCAGGAAGACATCAAGGCCAGAAAAAAGGCGGAAAAGGAAGCGGAGGAACGGCGGCAGCAGCTCATCGAGGCGGACAAGATGGTCTCCCTGGGCATCCTGGTCGCCGGGGTGGCCCATGAAATCAACAATCCCAACAACTTCATCACCATGAACGCCCCCATCCTGCTCCGGGCCTGGGAGGATTTCCAGCCCATCCTCGAAAGGCATTACCGGGAGGAGGGGGATTTTCCCGTGGCCGGCATCCCTTTTTCCGAGATGCGCGAGCACATTCCCGAGCTTTTTTCCGGCATTCTCGACGGCTCGGAACGGATCCGCAGGATCGTTCTGAACCTGCGGGATTACGCCCGGCAGGGGATCTCGGACATGGAGCAGACCGTTGAACTCAACAACGTGGTCAGGGCCGCCCTGGTGCTTCTGGCCAGTCCCTTAAAAAAGGCGACCCACCGGCTTACCGTGGCCTACGGGGAGAACATTCCGCCGGTCAAGGGCAACTTCCAGCGGGCGGAACAGGTCGTCATCAATCTCATCCAGAACGCCTACCAGGCCCTGCCCGGCCCGGAAAAAAGCATCACGATCTCCACGGGGTACGACGGGAAAAGCGACAGGGCCTTTGTGGAGGTTTTAGACCAGGGCTGCGGCATCTCCACCAAGAACCTCAAGCGCATCCAGGATCCTTTCTTCACCACCAAACGCGACAACGGCGGCAGCGGACTCGGGCTTTCCATCTCCGCCGGCATCATGGAAGAGCACGGCGGCAAGCTGGAATTCATCTCCGAGCCGGGAAAAGGGACCAGGGCCAGAGCGCTCTTTCCCCCCGCCGCCGCTCCGGAGAACACGCCTTTGCGCTAGCCCGCGTCAAACCCCGTCAACATTTCCTTAGTTATCAACATTTCCTTATTTCCCGATTTTCTCTGGAAAGGATCAGCATTCCGCCTCCGGCGCCGCGGAAACGTCAAGTTTCCTTGCGGCTCTTTCCCTGTTGCGCCCCAGCCACAAAGCCAATTCTTAACGCGGAAAATCAGCAAGTTAAAAAAAACTCCCTGCCCTGGCATGGTTCTTTCAATAAAAAAAGGCAAACCCCAGATAAAGACGTACCCGCAGTCCAAACCCAAACAAGGCCTGGAGGTAAGCAGATGGGGATTTCCGTTGCAAAAAAAATGACCACCTCCATTCCCTCCGAGGGAAATGGTTATCTTGACGGGGCACTCAGGATCACGGGCATCCTTGGCATAGTCCCGGCGACCGCCCTGCCCCTCTCCAGCGATACGGTAATGGGCGTCATCAACTTTCGCGGCAAGACCGTGCCCGTCCTCGACCTGAGAGTAAACTTCCTTCCCGGCGACGACAACATTGCCGAACAGATCTGCATCCTTTCCGCGGAAACGAACCGGGAAGATTCCCCGCTCATCTTCGGGGCTCTGGTCGATTCGGAAGACGATGCCTATGCCCTGGTCACGGGCAATACGCACTGACAGGAGATCGGACCCTGGCTCGCCGCCGGGTTCAGACTCTTTCCCATAAATTTCCGGGGCGCAAGTACAGCTCCAGCCAAGTAGCCGCTTGGATCGGTCCCCCCCCCTCGCCGATCCAAAACTTCCTGCCAAGTCCTCCTCGGAGGCTTGGCAGGAAGTAGGCTTTTTCCTGCCGCCCTCGACATGGATTTCAGCCAGGGGAAACCACTTTCGTCGGTATGGATTGCCGGCTTTATCGCACCCGGGCAGGAGGATGCCAGGCCGGACCATGCACACCAGCGACCGAGACGACATACTGCCTGCGCCGCACCTTGCCGCGGAATTCTGGGCCGACCAACCGGGGCACCTTTCCCGGCTGGAAACCGAGCCGGACCTGCCGCTCATCAATCTCTATCCGGGCAAACTGCTCGTCACCAACAGAGCCGTTCTCATCGGCACCATCCTCGGCTCCTGCGTGGCGGTCTGCCTGCACAGCGAACGGTTACAGGTGGCCGCCATCTGCCACTCGATTCTGCCGCGGCAGCTGAAAACGCCCCTGGCCGGTAATTTTCCCTATGTGGACACGGCCATCGCCCATATGCTCGATTCGCTGAAGCAGCGTTTCGGCCTGGCCGCCCAGGATCTCACCGTCAAACTCTTCGGTGGGGCATGCGTACTGACGCCGGTGCATGAAGGTCTGGACGATATGGCCATCGGCCAGCGAAACATCAATGCCGCGCATGAAAGCCTGAATCGCTTCGGCTTACGGCCAAGCGTGGAAAAAACCGGCGGCAGCAAGGGGTACAAGATCCTTTTCAACACCAGCACCGGCGAGGTTTTTTTGCGTTACCTCGTTCCGAGGGCGGCCAAAAACCTTGCCGGCACGATCAAGAGAACACATTTGCAATAAGAGAGGGGAAATAAAGATCCCGGGCTGATCCGGACCCGTTCCGGAAAAGCGCTGGATATGAGGCAGGAAGAGCATGGCCCGAAAACATATCCTCATTGTGGAAGATGAAAAGCACACCCGCCTGGCACTGAACATCGTCCTGCGCCAGGCCGGCTTCAATGTGCTCATGGCCAGCAACGGCCGCGACGCCTGGGAGCAGGTCCGCAAGCAGCCCTCCTCCCAGGCGATCAGCCTGATCATCACCGACTTCAAGATGCCGGAACTCGACGGCATCGGCCTCATCGACAAACTGCAGGAGGCGGGCATCGCCATCCCGATCATGGTCATCACCGGGTATGGCGACAACGAGCTGATGCTGCAGTTGCGCCGCCGCGGCTGCGCCGCATACATCGACAAGCCGTTTATCCCGGAAGAGGTCTTGAGCCGGGTGGCAAACGTCCTGCATCAACCCCTCTGCATTCCCTCCACCGTCTTTTAACCGGATTTCACCACGGCAAAGGAAACCGGACAGCGCACCAGCATGCCGGCCTTGTTGCGGAAGAGCAGATGGTTGTTTGCCAGGCCGAAGAGATACAGCTCCCTGGTGATCTCCACGTCCTTCCGGCAGTATTCGCTGATCTTGTCAAAAGCCCCCTCCCTGTACCAGGCAAGAGCCAACAGGCCGTTGGCCGATTTCTTGATGCCCAGGGTATGCTCGGCCAGATGGTCGAGGCTTAAGCGGTAGCCGAGGCGGTCCCGGACCTTCTCCAGGATATCCAGGGTCGGCAGGCCGGCCAGATCCTCGCCGGTGTAAGCGGAGAGCACCAGATTATCAAAACGCTTGTTGTTGAAGCCGATGACCAGATCCAGTTCCTTGAGGCGGGCAACCAGCTCGCCGATCCGTTCCTCCTCAAAAATCAGGTAGCGGTCCTCTCCCGAATCATAGAGCACCCCGATACTGACCCCCATCCTGGCGGCATGCTGCCAGCCGCCCACCTCGGCGGCCGAACGTTTGGTTTCCAGGTCGAAAACCCCGTAACGCAGCGGCCGCGCCGCCTGGACGACAAGCGGGGCTTTGGCGACCGCCTCCTGCGGCCCGGCATCCGTCTCCGCCGCTTCGCCAAGGGTGAGCCCCACCTCCCCGCGCCCGCCGCCGGCATAATCCCCATGCACCAGGCCGTTCAACAGCTTTTTCGCCGCCGCCTTGTCAATGGGCCGGTTGCCGGAACCGCATTTGGGGGAATGTACGCAGGAGGGACAGCCCACCTCGCAGGGGCAGCTCTCGATGGTCCGCAGGGTAAGACGCAGCAGCTCGCCGATCTCGCGGAAGGCCTGACGGCTCAAGCCAACGCCGCCGGCATAGCCGTCATAAATAAAGACCGCGGCCCGGCCGAGCTGGGGGTGAAAGGGATAGGCAATGCCGCCGACATCGTTGCGGTCGCAAAGAACCACCAGGGGAAAGATGCCTATGGCGCCATGCTCCAGGGCATGGATGCCGCCCATGAAATGCATCCGGGCCTGCTCCAGATCCTGCTGCAGGGCCCGGGGAATCTCCAGCCAGAGCCCTTCCGTTTCAAAAACCTGGGGCGGCAGATCAAGCAGTTCGGCGGAGAGAAGCTTCTGCCCCTGCACCAGCCGCCGCTGGAAGCCGGTCACGGTGTCGGTCACCCGCAGCCTGCCCCAGGAAACCTTGAAATGGGGGAACTCGCGGCTGCCGCAGACCTCGAGGATCTCGGTTTCCTTATTGCTCATGGCCCGGGTGAAGTAATTGACATTCCGGCGCGCCACCGTGACGTTGTGACCGTTCAGATCGAGGTCGAGCACCAGCCAGGTCTGTCCCCGATGCAGATAAATGGCGCCGGGGTGGCATTCTTTGAGACATCTGATCCCGTCGATCCGCCCCAGGGGCTCGGAACTTATCGCCTCGCTGATGGTGAAGGACTTTCCGCTGCCCCTGAGATCCACCTCCCGATGCGGATACTTCCGGTTGGTAAACCAGTTTCTGCCGTCGGCGCCCAGCAGCAGCGCACCCTCGGCGCAAAGCCTTTCGATGGCCTCGCGGACGCCGGGCTCGGCCAGCAGGGCATCGTCCGCGGCCAGAGGCCGCTCGGCCACGGCGCAAAGCAGATGCCTGGCCAGGATCACCGGATTTTCCGGATTCAGCACCGCGGTCTCCACCCCGCGCCGGAAAAATTCCTCGGGATTGCGCAGGAAAAACTGGTCCAGGGCATCCTCCTGCCCCGCCAGGATGGTGAGGGATTCCCGCAGTTTGCGGCCGACCCGGCCGCTGCGCTGCCAGGTTTGCATCACCGTGCCGGGATAGCCCACCAGAATGCAGATATCGAGGGCGCCGATATCGATGCCCAGTTCCAGGGCGCTGGTGGCCACCACCCCGTAGAGGCTGCCGTCGCTCATTTTCGCCTCGATCTCGCGCCGTTCCTCGGGCAGATAGCCGGCCCGGTAGGAGGTGAGCTTGTGCGCCAGGCCCTTGAGCCGTTCCTGGGTCCAGACCGCGACCAGTTCCGTCATCTTCCGCGACTGGGTGTAGACAATGGTGCGCAGCCCCCGCTTCATGGCCGCCTCCAGCAGCTGGCTGGCGACATGGGCGGCGCTGTCCCGGGGATCCATGAAGAGAAAATGACGCGGCCCCTGGGGGGAACCGCTTTCCGTGATGAGGTCCACCGAGAAGCCGGTGAGATCGCGGGCCAGCTCCGCCGGATTGCCGATGGTGGCGGAGGAGAGGATGAACTGCGGCGCACTGCCGTAAAGGCGGCAAATCCGCTTAAGCCGCCTGAGCACCCAGGCCAGGTGGGAACCGAATACCCCCCGGTAGGTATGGGCTTCGTCGAGGATCACGAATTTAAGCCCGGCAAAAAAAGCGGCCCAGCTCTCGTGGTAGCCCATGAGGGAGAGATGGAGCATGTCCGGGTTGCTGATCAGGATCCGGGGCGGATTTTCCCGCAGCTTCTTGCGCTGGTAGGCCGGGGTGTCGCCGTCGCAGATGGCTGCCGGCGGCCTGAGTCCCGGCGGCAGACCGCGGGCCAGCTCCTCCACGGCCCGGAGCTGATCCTGGGCCAGGGCCTTGAGGGGAAACAGATAAAGGGCCTTGGCCGCGGGGTCGGCCAGCACCGCCTCGAAAACCGGCAGGTTATAGATGAGGCTCTTGCCGCTGGCCGTGGGGGTGGCCACCATGACGTGCCTGCCCTGACGGACCAGATCGATGGCTTTGGCCTGATGGCTGTAGAGCCGGCCGATGCCCAGGGCCACCAGGGCCTCGGCAAGCTCGAAGGACCAGGCGGATTCCGGTTCGCCATAACGCGCCTTCCGGGCCGCGGCCTGGTGGTGGTGCACCACCTGCCGCCCGAAGCGGGGAGAGGACTTGAGGCTCAAGAGGTATTCCGCCACCGAGCCGTCCCCGGCCAAACCGCCGGGGTTCTGTTCTTTCTTTTCTTTGCCCACGCTGCTTTTGCCCGACATTTTTCCAGAAAAGCTATTGACCCGACAGTGCTAAAACACTAAAAGAAGGGAATCGCTCCCGCCTGCCAATTATCCCGTCTTTCCCGGGCGTTCGCGACTTGCCGGAAAACACCACTATAAACCTTATGCACGGATAGTTCACCATGGTTTCCATAGCCACCCTCGGGCCACGGGGCTCCCATGCCTGGCAGGCCGCCCGCCAATACAACCCTGCCGCGGCGATCAGCCTTTTTGCCAGCCTTACCGCGGTCATGCAGGCATTCACCGAGGGAAAGGCCGATTTCGCCCTGCTGCCGTTCTACAATACCCGCACCGGGCAGAACCACGAGACCGGCCGCCTGATCAGATCCGCAGGCAAAGGGTTCTGGCGGGACAACATCGTCCTGCCCAGCCATCTCTCCCTGGGCGGACTCGACACCGACACGCCACTTACCACCCTGCTCGGCAAGAGCGAGGTTCTTCGCCAGTGCGAAGAGTATATTGCCACGACCTTTCCCCAGGCAACCCTGGTGGCGGCGCCCGATCTGGATGCGACCGTCGCGGGAATCACCGGCAAGGGACTTTGCGACCACGGGATAATCGAAACGGAAGAGGCGCTCAAGGCTTACGGCCTCAAGATTCGCGCCCGGGAGATCGCCCCCCACAACCAGACCCGCTACGTCGTCCTCGGCCTGAGTCCTGCCGGGCGCAGCGGCTACGACGCCACGGCCCTCGTCACCACTCCGATCAAGGACCGGGTCGGCATTCTGATGGACCTCCTGGGGGAGTTCGCCAAACGCAGCATCAACCTGCTGGACATGCAGACCGAAACCGACCCCAAGAGCCAGAAACTGCGGTTCTTCATTGAACTGGAAGGCCACATGGAGGATGAGGGGGTCCGTCAGGCCCTTACCCGCATTGAAACCCAGGTCATCCAGGAACCCGGCTCGGTGAAGGTACTGGGCAGCTACCCCCGAGTGGACATGCGGCCCAAGCACATCAAGCGTTTCGGTTTCATCGGCAGCGGCGAAATGAGCCTCTGGTTCGCCGACCGCTTGAAAAGCGAAGGCTATGAAACCGTGATCACCGGCCGCAGCAGCAAAATCAAGCCGGCGGAAATGATCCCCCAGGTCGACGTGGTGGTGATCTGCGTACCGATCAGCGCAACGCCGGCCAGCATCAAGGAATTCGGCCCCCTGCTCAGGGAAAATCAGGCCCTGATCCTCCTGGCCGGCGAGGCGGAAAACGTGATCAATACCGCCCTGGCCCATACCCGGGAAGGCGTCGAGGTGCTCCTGGTCCATAACCTCTGGGGCCCCAAGGCCGCCAGCATGAAGGACAAGAACGCCTCGGTGGTGCGCACGCCCCGCTCCGGCATGCTGAGCAGCGAGTTCGAGGCCTTTCTCTACAAGCACGGCACCATCATTTCCATCGATACTCCCGGCGAACACGACCTGATGATGGGCGTGAGCCAGAAACTGCCCACCTCCATCTCCGTGGCCCTGGCCATGGCCCTCAAGGAAAACAGGATCGCGCCGGATCAGATCGGCAGCCATTCCACCCTGACCTCGCTCTACTCCATTCTCTCCATGGCCAGGGTGCACAGCCAGAACCCGCGTACCTACGCGGAAATCATGGCCACCGGCGGCGAGGGCCGCCGCATCGTCGACAGTTTTGTCGAAAATCTGCGCAAAATCAACGAACTTGCTGAATCTTGCGAAATTACGGCCCTCTGCAAAATCATCGAAGAAAACCGCCTCTATCTGAGCGAGGAGTTCCTCGCCGACCGAATGCGCCAGGCCCTGGCCGTGGATGAAACCCTGGGCCGGGTGATCAGCCGCGACTGATGCTTTCCTTTCCGCGCCCCAGGATCTGAGCCATGTCCCTTCTCACCTATCTGGCCCCTCCCCTGGTGGGCGCCTTCATCGGCTACGCCACCAACCATGTGGCGATCCGCATGCTCTTCCGGCCACTCACGCCCTGGCGGATTTTCGGCCTGCGCCTGCCGATGACGCCTGGAGTGATTCCGGCAAAACGCCATGAACTTGCCGAAAATATCGGCAAGATGGTGGGCCGCCACCTGCTCACCAGCGAGGATGTCCGCCATGCCCTCGGCCAGGAAGGCTTTCAGTTCGAGCTTCAGCAACTGCTCGACAACAGAATAGCCCAGACCCTGGCCCGGGATCTGGGCCCGGTGGCAAGCCTGGTTCCGGAGCGTTTCCGCTCCTATTTCACGGTGGGGATCAAGATTCTGCGCTGGCGCTTTCTCAAGCATCTCCACGCCCATCTGGACGGCGAGCAGGTCGCCGCTCTCCTTGGCGCCTCGATTCAAAAACAACTGGATCTCTTCCTGGCCCGGGAGGCGGGCGACATTCTTCCCCTTGCGAGTCGCGCGCACCTGGGGGCCATGGCGCAGGAAACTCTTGACCGCTTCCTGGCCAGCCCGGGCCTGCATGCGCTGGTCCGGGATCTGGTCGAAGAGAAGCTCGCCACCTTTCTCAAAACGGGAGGACGCCCGCGGGATCTTCTCCCGGCCGCCCTGCAGGAGGCGCTGCTTGCCCGGCTGGAGGCGGAAACGCCCAGGCTCCTGCGCCAGCTTGCCGCACACCTCGGCGAACCGGCGATGCAGGATCGCATTGCCCGCGCCATCACCGGCGCCATCCAGAAATTCACCGGTTCCCTTGGCCCCATGGCCGCCCTGCTCGGCAGCTTTGTCTCCCCGGAGTTGATCGACCAGAAGGTGCGCGCCTACCTGGCGGACAAGGGACATGACCTTGCCGGCTGGCTGCTGGACGACGCGGTGCAGGAAAAAGTCGCCGCGCTCCTGCGGGAAAAGACCCGGCAATTCCTGGCCACCCCGCTGCGGGAGCTGCTGGCCGGGGTGGAAGATGAAAAAATCAGCCAGGCCCGCACCTGGCTTGCCGACCTCCTCATAGCAGGACTCAGGAGTCCGGCAATCGGCAAGGCGCTCCGGGAACTCATCGACAAGAGCCTTGCCGGTCAACAGGAACGCCCCCTTGCCGCAATCCTCATCGACCTCTTCGGCGCCGAGGCGCTGACCCGGGGCAGGGAGTGGACCGCCCGGGAGATTGTCGCCCTCCTCCGCGCCCCGAAGAGCAAACGCCTTCTGGACGCCCTGGTTGTGGAACTGATTGAGGAAAAACTGCTTGCCGCCCCCATTGGCCCGCTTGCCGCCTTCCTGCCCCAAGAGGTGCAAAACGGCATCAGCGACTACCTCCTCGATCAGGTGAGCTCCCTGTTGATCCGCGAGGTTCCCGACCTGGTGGACTCCCTCAACATCCAGCAGGTGGTCGCCCGCAAGGTGAACTCCCTGGATATCCTCAGCCTGGAGGGCCTGCTTCTTTCCATCATGGAGGAACAGTTCAGGTACATCAACCTCTTCGGCGGCCTTCTCGGCTTTCTCATCGGGCTGATCAATCTCCTTTTCCTGTAGAGACCGCTGATCCTGCAAAAGAGAATTTTTCCTATCTGCGTCGGAAAGCCGCATTGACTTTCCCCTCTTTTTTTCGCTACCATGGCGGTGTCGGTTCAATACAAATCCGCCGACAAAAGGGTGTGAGGGGTACACAGGAAATAAACCAAACAGGAGGTATGCGATGCGAGTTGTTGGAAAACCCATGATGAAACCGGTGCTGGTGCTGATCACCCTCGGACTGATGCTGGCAGGGGCCATGCAGGCCGCGGCGGAAACGGAATTTTCGCCAAAGATCAAAACGGCCATGGCCGCCATGAAAGAGGACGCCGCCAAACTCGGCACCCCCACCAGTGACGGCTCTTCGCTCTTCTTCGGCGCCAACAGGATGAACGAAAACTATGAGCTTGTCGATTCCCTGAAGGCCAGATTCGGCGGCACGGCCACCTTCTTCGTAAAGAAAGGGGATGCCTTTGTCCGGATCAGCACCAATGTGATGAAAGATGGCAAACGCGCCATCGGCACCCCGCTCGACCCCAGCGGTCCCGCAATCGCGGCCATTCGCCAGGACAAGGCATACTACGGAATCGTCGACATTCTCGGCAAACTTTACGACACCGGCTATGAGCCCATCAAAAACGCCGGCGGCGAAATCATCGGCGTTTACTACATCGGTTTTCCCCTGGAATAAATAACGCTCCGCTTTGCGCCGGAAACGCACTTTCCGGCGACGCCCTGCCGGCAAGGACACAACTCCGCCAGATTTCCAGGCGGCACCCGTCCCTTTGCCGGCAGGGCGCCACAATATTATCAAACCACGTTAACATGAAGGGAAGAGATGGCCAGAAAACAGACAACTATCGGCAAAAAGATCGGCGCCGGATTCGCAGTGATGCTGCTGCTGATCCTGCTGCTTACCGGCATCTATCAGTTCACGCTCTCCTCGACCACGACGGAATTCACCAGCCTCATCGAACAGGAGCTGACCATCGCCCTGCACACCGGCGCCGCCAAGATTTCCCTGATCCATTGCCGCCAAAACGAAAAAATGTTGCTGTACGCCGACGATGAACTCCTGAGCAAGGAGGCGCACAACGACATCGCCAATTTCCAGGACGAAATGGACACCATCGCGGCAGTGGCGAAAAAGGCCGGCCATGACAAGCTGCTGGAAGCAACCCAAAAACTTCAGACCCTGGCCGCCGATTACGAGAAAGCCTTTGACGCCATGCTCGCAGCTCCGGTCGGCAATGAACGGATGGCCACCGTCCTTGCCGTGCGGAAAACCGCCAAGACCATGGAGCCTCTCCTGGACGAACTGCTCAATGACGTCAAGGCGGCGGCCGGGCAGGAAACCATGCAAACCAAGGAGTCCGCCACCCTGCTGGGCCGGATCGCCCTGGGCCTGGGCGCGGCCGCCCTCCTCTGCGGCGGGCTGCTGGCCTTTTTTCTCAGCCGGGGGGTTTCCGCAAGCCTCGGGAAGATCAGTCTTACCCTGGGCGACGGCGCCGCCCAGGTGACCGCCGCGGCCGCCGAGGTTTCCTCCTCCAGCCAATCCCTGGCGGAAGGCGCCTCGGAGCAGGCAGCCGCCGTGGAGCAGACTTCCGCCTCCCTGGAAGAGGTCGGCTCCATGATCAAACAGGATGCGGATAACGTCCGCCAGGCCGACAATCTGATGAAAGAGGCGAATCAGGTGATCGGCGCCGCCGACGAGTCCATGAAAAAACTCACCACCTCCATGGAGGAAATCTCCGCTGCCAGCAGGGAAACCCAGAAAATCGTGAAGACCATCGACGAGATCGCCTTCCAGACCAACCTGCTTGCCTTGAACGCAGCGGTGGAGGCTGCCCGGGCCGGGGAGGCCGGCGCCGGTTTCGCGGTGGTGGCCGACGAGGTGCGCAACCTGGCCATGCGCGCGGCCGAGGCGGCACGCAATACCTCGACCCTGATCGAAGGCACCATGCACAAAGTGGAGACCGGCTCCGCACTGGTCAGCGAAACGAGCGAATCCTTCTCCGCGGTTTCCCTCTCCACCTCCCGCATCGGCACCATCATCGCGGAAATCGCGGGTTCCGCCTCCGAGCAGGCCAGGGCCATCGATCAGGTGACCCAGGCGATCCACGAGATCGATCAGGTGACCCAGGCCAACGCCGCGGCTGCGGAAGAATCCGCTTCCGCCTCGGAAGAACTTTCCGCCCAGTCGGAAATGATGAAGGGTGCTGTCGCTGAATTGCTTCAATTCTCCGGCTATTCGCGCCAACAAGGCCCCAAAGCCCCGGCCCGGGATGAGCGCAGGTTCCAGGGTACCCCTGCCGCGGCTGCCAAACCCGGCTCCCCGCCGGTGAAAGTAAAAACGTTGCCCGCGACGCCCGGCGCAAAAGCAATCAAGGCACCGGCGCAAAGCCGCAACCCCAACGATATCATCCCCATGGACGACAAGGAATTCGAGGATTTTTAAAGAAAAAATTATTTTTTAAAAAAAGCGGGAACTTTTCCCGGACACGGGTGGTCTTAAAATTAAAAGCAACGTGAGAAAAAAGAAGCTCCCTCCTTCTTCAAAACTTTTTCACCTTGTTTCTTCCCTCTCCTTCCTTAAGTCGCCTTTGGCGACGGACAAAGGCCATTTCCCCCTCCCGGAAATGGCCTTTGTTTTTTTCTTTGCCCCCCACAAGGAGCAGCCATGATCTGCCACGTTACCATCGACACCTACCGCTGTAACAGCTGTGAAACCTGCGTGGAAATCTGCCCGGAGATTTTCCGGATGAACGAGGCCCTGGGAAAGGCGGAACCCAGGGATGGAAAGGTGGAATGCAGCGAATCCCTGCACCTGGCCGCCGCCATGTGCCCGGAAAAATGCATCGAGATCACGGAGGAAAAATAACTACAGGCAAAGGCCGCCCCTTGAAGGACGGCCTTTGCCTGCATTTAGAGAAGAAAAATGCTCAGGCCCCTTTCACCTCGATCCTGCGGGGCTTGGCAGGTTCCACCTTGGGCAGGACCAGGGTGAGGACGCCGTCCGCCATCTTTGCCTGGATTTTCTCCTGATCAATGCTCTCGGCGACGCTGAATCGGCGCAGATAATTGCCTCGCTCAAACTCCCTGATGAGCACCGTTTCCCCCTCCTGCTCCCGGGAGGTTATCATTCCTCTGATGGTCAGGGTTCCCTCTTCGAGCTGCACCTGCACCCCATCCTTGGCCACGCCGGGCATTTCGGCGAGAACATGCACCGCCTCGACCGTTTCAAAGATATCCACGGCAGGGACGTAAAACTTCTCCTCCGTGGTGGGCTCCCCGGCCTGCTGCACTTCTTTTTTCTGCTGAACCTGCATCTCTTTTTCCGTCATAAGCCTTACCTCCTGAAAAGCAATAGCTTTTTACCCGCGAATTCGCCGCTCTTAGCCGGCATTGACCTTGATCTGGCGGGGCTTGGCCTCCTCCGCCTTGGGCAGGGTGATGGTGACGATGCCGTCCACCACGGTGGCCTCGACCCTGTCCGGCTGCACCTTGGCCGGCAGGCTTACGGCGCGGCTGAAACGACCGCACTCCAGTTCCCGCCGGTGGTAGGAGAGTTTCTCCTCGACCGGGCAGATTTGCCGTTCCCCGCTTATGGTCAGGGTATCCCCTTCCATGGAAATTTCGATCCGCTCCGCGGGCACCCCCGGGATTTCGGCGCGCACATAGAGATTGGCTGCATCCTCGGAGATGTTTAAGGCCGGAAAGACCGTGGGTACGAGCCGCCCGCCGAAATCCGTCACTCCTCCCTGGAAGAGGGCATCCAGCTCCCGACGCATTCTTTCAAAATCCGCCCAGGGATTTCTGAAAAATTTCTGATCGCCAAACCGTACAATTGCCATAAGAAGCCTCCTTAAAAAAATCAGTTAACAGCTTGATTTAAAAGGATATATCCCCTGATTGACTAAAAAAATAATCCCTTTTGCCGGCTTGTCAAGATGCCGTCGATCCTCCATGATCTCACAAAAAATAAGAGCATGGCAATGACTCTTGGTTTTCGCGAAAAATATCGCCTTTGCAAAACAGAATCGTTTTGCGCTATCATCGGATGGATAAATCGTGTATATTTGCGGCCCGGCCTGGTGCTGCCGCCGGCGAAGAAAACAGCGCAAAATCATTGCGCTCGCGCAACCCCGTTATCATCCCATCCATTCAATATCCGAAACAAGGAGAAACACCATGAAACTGATTCTTTTGGGCGCCCCTGGCGCCGGCAAGGGTACCGTGGCGAAAATGCTCACCGCCATCGACGGCTCCGTCCAGATCTCCACCGGCGACATCCTTCGCGGCGCCGTACAGGCCGGCACCCCCCTGGGCAAGGAAGCCGAGGGCTACATGAAGCGCGGTGACCTGGTTCCCGATGCCCTGATCATGGGCATCATGGAGAAAAGATTGCAGGAGCCCGATTGCGCCAAGGGCTTTCTGCTGGACGGCTTCCCCCGCACCATTCCCCAGGCCGAGGCCCTGACCGGGCTTCTCGACAAGCTGAACATCAAGCTGGACATGGTCGTGGCCATCGACGTGCCCCGCGACGTGATCTTTGACCGCCTCTGCACCAGAAGGACCTGCTCCAACGCCGCCTGCCAGGCCATCTACAACATCAAGAGCAATCCGCCCAAGAAGGAAGGCATCTGCGACAAGTGCGGCAGCCCCGCCGTGCAGCGCGAGGATGAAACCGAAGAGGCCATCGGCCATCGCCTGGACACCTACAACGAAAAAACCGCCCCTCTGGCCGGCTTCTATGAGAAGAAGGGCATGCTGAAAACCATCACCGGCACCTCCAGCGATGTGGTCGTTGACGCCATCAAGAAGGAACTGGGCATTCGCTGAACCGCCTTTGTTCCCCGCGGCTGTTGGATGTTGACGGCGGAAGAACCTTTTTCCCTTTCGGGTGTCTAATGAAAATGAGTCTTTTCTCCGCACAATATCCAACAGCCGATCCCTCAAGTCCGTGAACACTGAAATCACCATCATCGGCGGCGGCCTGGCCGGCTGCGAGGCCGCCTGGCAGGTTGCTCAACGCGGCATTTCCGTGGCCCTCTTCGAGATGAAGCCGGAAAAGTACAGCCCGGCCCATGAATCGCCCTGTCTCGCCGAACTGGTCTGCAGCAATTCCCTGCGCGCGGCCGATGTATCCTCCGCGGTCGGGCTCCTCAAGGAGGAGATGCGCCGCCTGGGCTCCCTGATCATGGCGGCGGCCGACCAGACCCGGGTGCCGGCCGGCAAGGCGCTTGCCGTGGACCGCGCTCTCTTTGCCAGATTCATCACGGAAAAAATTGAAAACCATCCACGGATCAGCTTGCACCGCCGCGAGCTCGTCGAAATTCCGCCGGCGGGCAAAGCCCCCATCATTCTCGCCACCGGCCCCCTCACTTCCACCCCGCTGGCCCAGGACCTGGCAGCGCTTACCGGCGAGGAACACCTGGCCTTTTACGACGCCATCGCTCCCATTATCCACGCCGACTCCCTGGACATGGGCATCATCTACCGGGCTTCCCGCTACGATGACGGCCCGGGTGATTATCTGAACTGTCCAATGAACCGGGAGGAATACCAGGCCTTCATTGCCGCCCTGCGCGCGGCCGACAAGGTGCCTCTCAAGGAGTTCGAGGAACGGAAATACTTCGAGGGCTGCCTGCCCATCGAGGTCATGATGGAGCGAGGCGAGGAGACCCTGCGCTTCGGACCCATGAAGCCGGTGGGCCTGCCCGACCCCGCAACCGGCCGTGACCCGTACGCCGTCGTGCAGCTTCGCATGGAGAACAAGGAAGGGCTGCTGTACAATATGGTGGGGTTCCAGACCAAGCTCACCTATGCGGCGCAAAAGGCGGTGTTCCGCCTGATCCCCGGTCTGGGCCAGGCGGAGTTCGCCCGCCTCGGCAGCATCCATCGCAACACCTTTGTCTGCGCCCCCAAGGTGCTGCTTCCCTCCCTGCAGCTTGCCCGCCGGCCCGACCTCTTCCTGGCTGGCCAGATCACCGGGGTGGAAGGCTATGTGGAATCGACCGCCATGGGATTGTTGGCCGGCATCAACGCCGCCCGTCTTGCCGCGGGGTCGTCCTGCCTTGTTCTGCCAGCCGAAACCGCGCTGGGCGCCCTGAGCAATCACCTGACCAAAACAGATCCCAGCCACTTCCAGCCCTCCAATATCAATTTCGGGCTCTTTCCGGCCTTCAGTAAAAAAATGCCAAAAAAACTACGAGGTCAATACCGTGCAGAAACAGCTCTGGCTTCCCTCAACAGATTATGCGAACAGGAAAACCTGCGGCCGGTCGCGGCATGAGCGGCCGTTTTCGCTTCTTGTCCTCCTTGCCTGCCTGCTGCTGACCGCCATGCCAGGAGCAGTCCATGCCGGCCAGACATACCCGCCCCGCCAGGAACTTCATGTCAGCTTCGATCTGCCGCGCCACACCCTGACCGGCACGGCAAGGCTCATTCTCCCTGCCGGCCAGGAGTATTCCCTCAATCTCACCGGGCTGGCGGTCTCCAGCCTGACCCTGAACGGCGGCCCGCTGCCGACGGCGGAGCATCTCCTGCTGCCGGCCAGGGACGAGGAACAGATCCTTCAACTCAGCTACCAGAAAACCTATGCGCCGGGCGTAAGCGCGGACGGGCTCATCGGCCCCGACGCCATCGCCCTCACCGGCGCCTGGCACCCGCGGCTTAATCTCGATTGCCTCTTTACCCTCACCGCCGAAGTGCCGAAAAATTTCGAAGCCGTTTCCGAAGCGGAGGAGACCACCAGCACCGTTGCCGGCGAAAGCAAGGAGGTCCGCTTTCACTTTCCCCACCCGCTGGGCGGTCTCGACCTGATCGCCGGCCCCTATGTCGTGACCCGGGAGCCCTTCGGCAACGGCCAGACCCTTTACTCCTACTTCTTTGCCGAGGACCAGGAGCTTGCCGCCGAGTACCGCCGAAAGGCCCTGGCCTATCTGGCGCGCTACCAGGAACTGCTCGGCCCTTACCCGTACAAGCGCTTCGCCATTGTCGAAAACCGGCTGCCCACCGGCTATGCCATGCCCACCTTCACCCTGCTCGGCCAGGCGGTGGTGCGCCTGCCCTTTATCACCGACACTTCCCTGGGCCATGAGATCCTGCACAGCTGGCTCGGTAACTCGGTGTTCATCGACTATGCCTCCGGCAACTGGTGTGAAGGCCTGACCACCTATCTGGCCGACCAGGCCTTTGCCCACGACAGGGGCGAGGATGAGGAATTTCGCCGGCAGCAGCTCATCAACTACCAGAGTTATGTGGGGCCGGAAAACACCATCGCCCTCAGGGATTTCACCGGCGGGGTCAGCCATCTCGACCCCCTGGGCAAGGAGTTGCGCGCGGTGGGCTATGGCAGGAGCAGCATGCTCTTCCACATGCTCTTCAAGCGAATCGGCGACGCGGCCTTTACCGCCGGCCTCCGGGATTTCTGCGCGCGATTGCGCTTCAAACGGGCAAGCTGGCAGGATCTTGAAGAGAGTTTCGCCAGAAGCTCCGGCCAGGATCTCAGCGCCTTTTTCAGCCAGTGGCTCAACCGCGCCGATCTCCCCAGGCTCAAGGTAAGCGTGGAGGATCTCACGGAAGAAGAGGGCCGGCCGCGGCTTGCCCTCACCGTCAAACAACTCCAGAAGGAGCCCTACCAACTGACCGTGCCGCTGAAGATCATCACCCCGACCGGCAGCGAATTGCATGAAATTGTGCTCACCGAGACGGAATCCAGGACAGAGCTCTCCCTGGACGACTCGCCCACCCTGCTGGTCCTTGACCCCGATTACGATCTGATGCGGGAGCTTACCGAAAAAGAGCTGCCGCCGACCTGGTCCCGTTTCGCCGGAGCCCGGGAGAAGCTGGCCATCCTGCCTGCCGCCGAAGAAGAAGAGGCCTATGCCCCCCTGCTCGAAATACTTTCGGCCATGGAATGCCCGACCAAACCGGCAAACGAAGTGACGGACAAGGAAGTGGCTGAAAAATCCGTCCTTTTCCTGGGCACCTCCAGCCGGCTGGCCCGCTCCCTTTTTGCCGGGCCGCCGCCCCCGCCCACCGGCTTTACCTTGGATGCGCGGCAGAACCCCCTCAACCCCGCCACGGTCGCGGTGCTGATCTCTTCGGCAAATGCCGGGGAAACCGCGGCTGCCGGCCAGAAGCTCATCCACTACGGCAAATACGGCTTTCTCCGTTTCGAAAAGGGCCGCGTCGTCGAAAAGGGTGTGCCGGAGACAGAGCAGGGCCAGCACCTTGCCATCGATCCTCCGCCCGTGGGCCTCGCCCTGCCGCAATCGCTTTCCTTTGCCGACATCGCCCGCCAACTTGCCGACAAACAGGTGGTTTATGTGGGGGAGAATCACACCCGCTATGCCGACCATCTCCTGCAGCTCAGGGTCATCCGCGCCCTTTTTGCCGAAAACCCGAAGCTCGCCATCGGCATGGAGATGTTCAGCCGCGACATGCAGCCGGTTCTTGACCGCTACCTGGCCCGGGAATTCGACGAATGGGAATTTCTCAAGAAGTCGAGCTACTTCAGCAGGTGGGGTTATGATTACCGCTTTTACCGGGACATCATCAACTTCGCCCGGGCAAAACAGATCCCCATCGTGGCCTTGAACCAGGAAAAGGAGCGGGTCAGCAAGATCTTCAAGGAGGGTTCCACCACCGCCCTCACGGAAGAGGACCTCGCCAAGGTGCCCGCTGACCGGGATTTAAGCATTGCCGGCTACCGGGAGCGGATTGCCGACGTCTTCACCATGCACGGCCAGCATGGCGCCACGCCCGAGCAGGTGAACGGTTTTTTCCAGGCCCAGGCCCTCTGGGACGAAACCATGGCCGAGTCGGTGGCCAACTACCTCAGCGCGAATCCGGAGCAGAGAATGGTGGTCATTGCCGGCCAGGGTCATACCGTCAAGGATACGGCGATCCCGCCCAGGGTGGCGCGCCGCCTGCCGCGGATCCGCCAGGCCGTCATCCTCAATGCCGAGGACGCGGAGCCGAATCCGCAAGAGGCGGACTATCTGATTTTCTGCAGGCCGGATGAACTGCCGCCTCCCCCGGTCCTCGGGGTAATGCTCACGGACGGCGAGGAAGGCGTAGTGGTTTCCGGGCTCTCCGAACAGGGCAAGGGCAAGGAGGCAGGCATCCGGGAAAAGGATGTGATCCTGGCGGTGGATGACGAACCGGTGGCCGACATCGACGACTTGAAAATCATCATGCTGTACAAGAAAAAGGGCATGCCGGTTACGGTGCGCATCAAGCGCAAGACCGGCTTCTGGTCCGGCACGGGGAAGGAACTCTCCATTACGGTGCCGCTGTAAAAACAACGGCTCAGGGGCGAAAGCCCCCATGGGAGGCGAGAAAGGCGGCAAGCTGCTTCCGTCGGAAAAAGGCAAGTTCCCATCCTTCCCCGGAGAGGCAGGAAAGAAAATCCGGGGCGGTGACGTAGACATGCGCCGGCAGGCTTTGGCCATCCGCGGTCCGCACCAGCACCTGCCGCCGTTCATACTGCTCCCCTTCGAAGGCATCGAGAAGGACGAGGAACTTTTCGTCCACCTCGCGGTAGAGGATGCCATCGGTGCGACAGCCTGCTTCCCCGCGCAGGCCTGGATAGGATTCGTTCCTGATGGCGCAGCGACGGAAGCCCTCCAGGACCGAGGGCTCTCCGGCCAGGATCCTGCCGGTCGCCAGGGTCATCACCTCGGCAAGCTGCAGGGTGCCGTAAGCGAAAAAGTTATTCCCGCCAGCCGGCTCACTGCTTTTCGGCAAAGACCGTCTCCGGCACCGGCATGAGCGGCAGGGAGATATCCTTCTCCTTCCAGCCCAGGCTGAAGGATTGGCCGCAGTTGGGGCAGATCAGGCCCAGGCCGACCCCATCGGCCTCCGCCTTGAAAAACAGATGAAACCCCCGGCCGTAGCCGCAGGCGGGACATAACCGAAATTCCTGCATGGTCGCTCCTCCCTGTCAGACAATTAAAAACGATCGACGATCACCACCTCGTCCAGGGGCAGCTGACCGCCCCGCGGCCATGCCTCCTGAGTGCCCTTGCCGATGGCGACGAACATGGCAATGACATGGTCGGAGGGCAGATTGATCAGCTTGGCCACCGCCTCAAAATCAAAACCGTCCATGGGGCAGGAATCATAGCCCATGGCCTTGGCCGCCAGCATTAGGGTCTGGGCGGCAAGCCCGCAGGAGCGCATGGCCTCGTCCCGCTCCACCAGGGGCTTGCCGCGATAGTAGGCAGCAAGGGCCGGCACGATGAAATCCCGCATCTCCCTGGGGACATTCACCCAGTAACGGCCCGGGTTCTGCTCCCAGCTTTTCAGATTGGCGCAGAGGACGACAAGCAGGGAGGCGTCGGTGACCTGGGGTTGGTCCCAGGCCGCCTTGCGCACCTCCCGCCGGTGGGCCGGGTCGCGGAGGAGCACGAACCGCCAATTCTGGATATTGAAGGCGGTGGGCGATTTCAGAGCCAGGCCCAGGAGCTTTTCGATTTCCTCCTCGCCCATCCGATGCTTGGGATCGAAATGCTTAACAGCCCGTCTGGTCTCGATGGCGGTGAGGGTATCCATAATCCGTGTCCTCGTTCTGCGGTATTCCCGAGAGAAGAGATACATCCAGTGTAGAGACAGTGTAGAGAAATTTTTCCGGATGCACAAGCGGGTCAGGCTGGGACGGAAATTGTTTTTTTGCATTGGCCTTTGCGCCTGCCGGGGATAAGATGTAAAAACACTTTGCAAAGCCGGAAACAATGACCAACGAAACCAGACAGGCAACCAGGCCAGAACAGCCGCTTTCCGCCCTTGGCGCCCAAGAGCTTCTCTTCGGGGTGCGGAAGGTGCTCCGTTTCCACCATTGCCTGGGCATTGAGGAATACCCAGCCTCCCCGGAATTGCGAATCTTCCTCCAAGCCCAGGGAAAAGCGGCTCCGGCAAAAGCGCAGGCGCCCAAACCCGCGCCGCCCGTTGCCCGGACCAAGGCGACGGCACCGCAGCCCCCTCGTGCGGCAACGCTCCCGGCCTCCCTTGCCGGTCTGGCGGAGGAGGTAGCCTCCTGCCGGCGCTGCCCGCGCCACAAAAGCCGCGGCCAGGGAATCTGCCCGCCGGGGCCGCGGGAAGGCAAGCTTCTCATCGTCGGCGACAGCCCCTCGGCCGAGGATGACCGGCTGGGCATCCCCTTCAGCGGCGAGGCCGGAGCCCTGCTCGACAAGATGCTGGCAGCCATCGGCATGGGCAGAGAGAACGTGCGCCTGACCTTCCTTGTCAAGTGCCATGGCCCGGAGCCGCCGGACGCCGCCGCCGGCGAGGCCTGCCTTCCCTTCCTGCTCAGGGAGATCGCCGCCTTCCGCCCCAGGGTCATCTGCGCCATGGGTCCGCTGGCCAGCCAAAAATTGCTCCACTCCCCAAAACCGCTCAGCCATCTGCGCGGCAGGTTCCACGACCTGAAGGGCACACCGCTGATGCCCACCTTCTCCCCGGATTTCCTCCTGAAAAACCCGGAGCTGAAAAAGGCGGCCTGGCTCGACCTGCAACTGATCCAAAAGCTGTGCGACGGGAAATAGAAGCGTAAAATCCCGCCCCACAGATCCCCCTTTTCCCATCGCAAAAAAACAAAGAGCCCTGTTGCCCTTGGGTATTTCACCACCATAATATTGGGGAAAAAACCCAATCCGCCGTCGTTATCTTTTTCCTCCCCCTTTGCCAAACATCTTTCTCTCGTCCGGCCCGAGAACGTAACCAGAGAATATCTTATTGATTTTCAACAGATTAATCACCACAGTCAGCCACACGCTTTCCGGTAGCCCCCCGAGTATGCTCCGCCCAGCCCCCATCATCACCCTGGCCCATATTTTGCTCTCAACACTGCCAGGGAGGTTTGCCGTTTTTTAACGGCATTACTTTTTTAGGGATGGGGCCAAAGAATATGACCAAGGGAGAGAGAATATGAAAAAAACAGAAGAAGAAACAAACCAATGGATGCGCGGCCGGGGACTGCTCCTGGTTCCCCTCCTGATGCTCATGCTGGTTTTACCGGCGCAGGCGGCAAAAAACGAACATGCCGGCAGGATCGGCAACGGCCGGATTGCCGCCAATCTCTATCATACCCTCATGGTCAAGGCCGACGGCTCCCTCTGGGCATGGGGACAAAATAACTTCGGCCAGCTGGGCACAGGGGACACCACCGACAGAAGCGTGCCGACCCGGATCGGCATGGAAAACGATTGGCTCGCCGTGACATGCGGGCTGTATCACTCCTTTGCCATCCGTCGCAATGGCACCCTCTGGGCCTGGGGCGCGCAGCACAAAACCTACGGCACTCTGGGCACCGGAGATACCAGCGACAGAACCGCGCCAACCCAGGTTGGCACCGATTCCGACTGGATATCCGTCAGCACCGATCAGCTCCATACCCTGGCCCTCAAAGCGAATGGCTCCCTCTGGGCCTGGGGCCGCGGCGGAGAGGGCCAGCTGGGCACGGGAACTTATCTTAATAAAAATGTCCCCACCCGAATCGGTACGGATAACGATTGGCTGTCGGTTGCAGCGGGGGCGACTCACAGCGTGGCCCTGAAAGCAAACGGCACCCTCTGGGCCTGGGGCTCCAACGTCGATGGCCAACTCGGCAGCGGAGATACCGTTGACAAAATCTCGCCGACCCAGGTTGGCAACGAGACAGACTGGAGGGCTGTTGCTGCCGGATTTTTATACACCGTTGCCATCAAAGCGGATGGCAGCCTCTGGACCTGGGGAATGAACGACCATGGTGTTCTGGGCACGGGTGACACCATCAGCAGGCTTACTCCCACCCGGGTTGGCACCGAAAACAGCTGGGTCGCCGTTTCAGCCGGCACGGCTCTCACCACGGCCTTGCGCGCCGACGGAACGCTCTGGGAAACCGGCAACAATGGCGGTTATCCGCTTGGTACTGGTGTGGTGGGCTACCTGAACTCTCTGGAACAGATCGGCCAGGAAAATACATGGGTTGCGGTTGCCACCGGAGGATTTCATGTCATTGCGCTGCAGGACGACGGCACCATCAGCACCTGGGGCCGGAATCTTGAAGGGCAATTGGGCACCGGAGATACATCCCCCGGCTATCTGCCGACCCGGGTCGGTTCGGAGGAAAAAAAATGGACCGCCGTTGCCGCCGGGGCGAATTTCAATATAGGCCTGCAATCGGACGGCACCCTCTGGGCATGGGGGGATAACGGCGCCGGGCAGCTTGGCACCGGAGACAGCAGCGGCAGGACAATCCCGACCCAGATCGGCATGGGCTCCTACTGGACCGCCGCCGCGGCGGGGCAGGCGCATACCCTGGCCATCCAGGCGGACGGCACCCTTTGGTCCTTTGGCGCCAACGGTTCTGGCCAACTGGGCGCAGGCGATACCATGGCGCGCCTCGAACCGTCCCAAATCGGTTCCGACAACAACTGGACCGCCGTGGCGGCCGGTAACGGGCACAGCATGGCCCTCAAGGCCGACGGCTCGCTCTGGACCTGGGGAGACAACCTCCAGGGGCAGCTGGGTACCGGAGATATTCTTGAGAGGACAGCGCCAACCAGGATAACCACGGACAGCAACTGGATCGCCGTTGCCGCCGGCGCCGGCCACTCCCTGGCCCTGAAGGCCGATGGCTCGGTCTGGGCCTGGGGCAGAAACGGCGAAGGGCAGTTGTCGACCGGCGACCTTGCCAATCGCCACACTCCGACCCTGATCGGCTTTACCTGGATTTCCGTGGCGGCCGGGGCCAACCACACCCTGGCTCTGCAGGCAAACGGCAACCTCTGGGCCTGGGGAGAAAACACCCATGGCCAGCTGAACGGATATCCCGGCCTCAACGAAACGGAATCGGTACTGATAAGCGGGAACAACTGGGTTTCCCCGGCGGCCGGCGCCTTCCATTCCATGGCCGTTCAAACCGGGGGAACTTTGTGGGCCTGGGGCGACAACACGCACGGACAGCTTGGCGTCGGCAATGCGCTGACGGCCACTGCCCCGGTCCAGATAGGCGCGGACAACGGCTGGCTTTCTCTTGCCGCCGGAACAGCGCATTCCCTGGCCCTGCAGGCGGATGGCACTCTCTGGGCATGGGGCGATAACGCGTATGGTCAACTGGGCATCGAAAACAGTGCGATGGCGACAACCCCTGCCAAGGTGACCGGGCTGCAGATCGGCTCGCTCACCATTACGGCGACTTCCGGCCCCAAAGGGACGATCAGCCCCCAGGGCAATATGGCAGTGGAATATGGCTCGGGGCAAACCTTCACCATCACCCCGCACCCCGACTATCTGGTCGCCGAGGTGCTGGTTGACGGAGAATCCATGGGCGCGGTGACGTCCCACACCTTCAACGATGTCCACACCGACCATACCATCACGGCCTCCTTCAGCCCCGACGGGTATGTGATCATGGCCACCACCTCCAACGGGGGCGGCATCTCACCCTCCGAGGACGTGGTGGTGCGCGAGGGCGGCAGCCAGACCTTCACCATCACCCCCGCCCCCGGTTATGTGATCAGCCGGGTGCTGGTCGATGGCAGGAATCTCGGGGCCATCACGAACTACACCTTCACGGATGTCGTTTATGGACATAGCATCAAAGCGTATTTCCAGGTGATCAGCCATGAGATAACCGCCACGTCCGGGGCAAACGGCAGTATCACGCCAGCAGGCGCCGTCTCGGTGGCGCAGGGAGCAACCCAGACCTTCACGATCACTCCCGCTGCCGGTTATACCGTTGAGGCGCTCCTGGTCGATGACGTGCCGGTGGGCGCCGTGCGTTCCTATACCTTCAGCGATGTCGGGGCGCCGCATACCATATCCGCCTCCTTTGCCGCGAATCCCGGCTACGCGGTTTCGGCCACTGCCGGTGCCGGCGGCGCCATCAGTCCGGCCGGGACTACCATGGCCATGGGCGGGACCGATCTCACCTATTCCATCGTCCCGGATACGGGGTACAAACTGGCGAGCCTCACCGTTGACGGCCAACCGCAGGTATTGTGGAACAGCTACACCTTCCATGATATCTCCGGCAACCATACCATCAACGCCACCTTTGTCCAGGATCTGACCTACACCATCACGGCCACCGCCTATGCCGGCGGCACCATCAGTCCGGCCGGCCCGGTGGACGTAAGCAAGGGGGGCAGTCTGACCTTCAGCATTACTCCGGATGCCGGCTACCGGGTGGGACGGGTGGTTGTTGACGGAAAAGCCAAGGGCGCGATAACCAGTTACACATTTGACAATGTCACCTCGGCTGGACATACAATCAAGGCGTACTTTTACCTGAATTAACCCCGGCCCTCCCCTGTGGGACCGGAAATCAAATATCCGCCAGGGAGCAAAGACCGGCTCAGCGGATGGCACACTGCCGTTGCCGTCCGCTGAGCGCCTACAACTCCTCGGGAGAAAACGCCACCACCTCGTCGAGGAAAGAGGCGCCGGCAAAGAGCATGGCCAGGCGGTCCACGCCCAGGGCGATGCCTGCCGCCGCGGGCATGGTCGCCAGCTCCTTGAGGAACGGCTCCGGCATGGGGCCGGGCTTACGGCCCAGGGCCTCGATCCGCGCCCGCTCCTCCATAAACCTGTGCCGCTGCTCGGCCGGATCGGTGAGTTCGGAAAAGCCGTTGGCAAGCTCGATCCCGTTGACGTACAGCTCGAAGCGTTCGGCAAGGGTCGGTTCCCGGGGCTTAAGCCGGGCAAGCGCCCCCAGTTCAGCCGGATAATCATAGAGAAAGGTTGGCGTTTCCATGCCGAGCCGCGGCTCGATGTGCTCCACCAGGATTTCGTCAAAAAGATCCTTTGCCAGCGCCTCGGCCACGGAGCAGGGCGCATGGCGGCGGAAGGCCTCGGCCACGGCAAGCCGCTCCCACTCCCCTCCCAGATCAAGGTGTCTGCCCTGCACCATCAGGCTGGAGCCGCGGCCCAGCGCCTGGGCCAGGTGCCGGAACAGTTCCTGGCATTCGACCATGAGATCGCGGTAATCGCGGCCTGCCGCGTACCATTCCAGCATGGTGAATTCCGGCAGATGACGGCTGCCGCGCTCCTGGGCGCGAAAACATTTGCAGATCTGAAAAATCCTGGGGAGGCCCGCGGCGAGCAGCCGCTTCATGCAGAGCTCGGGCGAGGTCTGCAGAAACCAGCCTTCGCTGGCCACGGGGACGATGTGCGCTTCCGGGGCAGGGGCCGGGATGCGGAGGGGGGTTTCCACCTCGAGATAATCCCGGCTGCTGAAAAAGGTGCGGAGGGCCTGAACAAGAACGGCCCGCGTCTGCAGGCCGTGTTTGCTGATCATGGTTTGCGACGGGCTTAAGGAGGGAGCTTACTGCTTTACCCGGGTCACGTAAGCGCCGGTGCGGGTGTCGATCTGGATCTTCTCCCCCTCTTCGATGAAGGGCGGCACCTGCAGCACATAGCCTGTTTCCACGGTGACCGGCTTGGTATCGGAGCCGCTGGTGTCGCCCTTGACCCAGGGATCGGCCTGGGTCACCACCAGATTGACGAAGTTGGGCAGGGTGACGCCGATGGGCCGGCCGTTATAGAGCAGCACCTCCACCTCCATGTTGTCGATCAGAAAGTTGATGGAGTCGGCCAGCTGCGCCTTGGAGATCTCCAGCTGCTCATAGGAGGTGTTGTCCATGAAGACATAGTCGTCGCCCTGCTTGTAGAGGTACTGCATGGTCCTCTCCTCCAGGGCCGCCTTTTCGAGCTTGTCGTTGGAGCGGTAGGTTTTCTCAAAGGCGTTGCCGGTGATCATGTTGCGCAGGCGGCAGCGATAGAGGGCCTGGCCCTTGCCGGGCTTGGAAAATTGAAAATCCGTCATAATATAAGGTTCGCCGTCGATCTGAACCTTGAGTCCTTTACGAAAGTCAGAGGCGGAGTACATACCCTTCTTCTCCCTGTATCATTTATAAGCGGTGGCTCCCGGACCGAACCCAATCGGCCCGCGGCACCTTAGTAACCGGATTCGCGCATTTTTGCAAGGATGAACTTCCGGCCATCAGGCCAGCATCACTTCCCGCTTGGAAACGGCCTCCGCCTTGACGCGGTCCAGAAGATCGGCCAGGGCGGGCTTGACGTTTTCCCGGATGTCGCCGGCGACAATAATGAAGAGAAGATCGTCGCCCGGCTGGAACCGACCGCTCTTTGCCTCGATGACGATATCGAAGATCCCTTCCCGTTTCAGAAACTCCTGGCGGATCGCCTCGATCTTCCGCTGGTCCGGGGTGACCTCCAGCGCCACCACCCCCTCCCGGGTCTTGCGCGACCAGGCGCGGACCACCCCGTTGTGCACCAGCACCATGCCGACGTTTTCGGCAAAGGCCGGGTTCTTTTTCATCTCGGCGATTGTTCTTGAAATATCCATGCAAGCACCTCCACGTGAGGATTGTTCTCCCGATTCATCGTTAGCAATGTAGCCAGTTTCCGGGAAAAGGTCATCCCCTTTTCCAAAGCCGGGAACGCCCGCCAAAAAGGCTGCCAGCGAAATCCCAAAACCAACATCTCACGAAGATGATCGCAAGTTGCCGGGAAAGATTGAAGACACCGCACGAAAAAATCTGTAAAACCGCCCCGTTCATGGGCGTTCCTGCCTGTTTCAATCAATTTGAGCGCTTTAGGAACATCCGCCATCTGTCATTTACTTACGAAATCCTTGATCATGGTGTTCCGGATCAAATGATCGAGCGTCGCAGCGGTGAACACCTTGCCGTTCAGACGCAATATCAGATCACGCATATCCGCTCTTCTCTGCCTGAAGCCTCGGCCATCGATACAGGCGACCACCTCGTATCTCGATTTTCCCGATTGGACATGCTTATTCCTTTGCGTTTCGAGTTCCTTTATTCTTGTCACCTTATCTCTGGCTGTTCCGTCGTCACTTGTGACTTTGGCCTCGATGATTACCGCCGGGTTGAGTTCATCAGGAATGCAAAAATCAGGCGCTTGGCCAAACCCAGGAATTTTTTCGGCCCGCCCGGTCTTGCGGTAGGAAACGCCTGCATCCCGCAGCCGTTGCTCGATGGCGTTTTCCATTACCTCGCCCACGAGTTCGGATACGGCATCACGATGGGCGGCAAAGGGACGCCCTAAATATCGTTCATAGAGCAGGACCGCATACGGGATGTTTTCTCTTGCCGCATGCGCCAAAGATTCCTCCCCATAGGTCGTATCGAATTTCGCCAACCGATGCAGAACTCCCTCCTGTTCAGGCGGAGCGCCCTTCTTCATATATTCAACCGCGACGGCAATAAGGTCGCTGATCCTTTGCAGGGTTTTCGTTGCCGACCGCCGGTGGGACAGATGCAAGTAATAGCCGATTGTCCGGCAACCCCTATCGATATTGCGGGCCGCCCCCTGGGTGATGTCGCTCTGCAGCTCGACTCTGGCAAGTTCCGCCCACTCTGGAGCGGTCAAACCCAGGATCGAGCGCAGCACTCCCAGGGACAGGCTGTTTTCAAGCAGAGCAGCCTGCACCGTATCGAACGAAATACTCGTAAAACCTGCCGTTTTTCTTTTCAGCACCTCGTAGGCTGCCTGAAAATCGTTATACTTTGTAAAACCGCTTCCGGTCGGCATGAGGAGAAATTCCGACGAAAGGTCGACGATGGTGGCGCTCACCATCTCTTCAATGCGCTGTGCGAGTTCTTCCTGCGGCAACTCGAAAGGTCTGGTCTTGGGCATGGTCTCCCTCACGTTAAAAACGGCACTCCCCTGCTTCATCTTCATAATCCGTAAAATTTTCATTCACGGCCAACCGCGGAAGAGGGGATTCCGCAACCGAAAGTGGCTCCTCGATGGCTGCCGGCCGCGGCAAAGACAATACATGCAGTCCGAGGATCTGCAATTTTTTCTGGACCGACAGGTTTGCATCCCAATCCTTCCGCAGGTTCCAGATGGCCATCCTGATCAGATGGCCGAAAACGATGCAGCGAATATCCCCTTTCGTCGGTCGCAAACCTCCTTCCCGGAGTTTGTCGAGATCTCCGGATATGAGGAAAACGAATTCGTCGATGGTTGTTGCCAGTGTCCTGCGCGAAACACTTCCCGTTGCCCGGCAGACAAAAACCGTGTCAACGACAGATGAAGCCGTGCCGCTGATATGGATCGAGGCTCCCATTTCCGCCGGGCAGGGCAAAGAGGCGGAACAGGTGAGGCCGGCGTCCAGAATAGCCACTGCCACCGGATAGTAGGCCTCCAGCTTGTTGTGGTGGTAAGTGAAAGCCAACGGTCTCCCCGGTCTCAGTGCCTGGGCCATGTTGCGAAAGACAGCGGCAAGCCCTTCAGTAAAGTGCCCCAGCCCCCGCTCCATGGTGATGTTGCCGGTCAATTCGTCGGGATTGCGGGTGGAATGGGGTTGAAATACCGGATTTTCCGCTCCGACCAGCTTCCGCACCCAAATGTAACAGAAATCCATCAGCTCGGCATACTGGACATTGCCGAAATAGGGCGGATCGGTAAAAACTCCATCAAGGCTCGCCGGCGGCAGATCTGCGGCAGTGCCGCTCTGGCAGAAGAGACGAACGGCCCTCGTTTCGGTGGTGGAATCGCCGTTGCGGCGGTCGCCGATCCATTCGCCCGCAATCGGCACCCGGATCTTCCTGGTCCCGCTCTGTCGGGTCTCGAACGGCTGCTCGCAGTACCTCTTCGCCCTCAGATATTTCTCCATGATGTTCGACCAGCCGCCGCTCCCCACGCTCATACCGCCGCCGTTGGCGATGCCGAGGAGGTTGGACTCGCACTGCACCAGACCGACGGGAAAGCCGTGCACGGAAAAAATATCGAGGGACTTGAGGGCCATGGTGTCGTACCGGCAGAGCATGTTCTGGTAGCGCAACAGATCCGAAAGATTGGTAATCAGGGCGTTTCTGCATCGTTCGTCCTGTTCAGCCGCGACCAGCCGACAGCTCAGTTCCAGGCCGAGCAATTGCCGGTCATTGAACATCTGCCGATATTGTTTATACCCCCAGCGCAGAAGGCGGTCGGTTTCGTCACCGGGAAGGATTACCTCTTCAGGGACATTGGGCGTTCCGATCTCGCCAAGCATGGCCGCGGCCCTGATGTAATTGCCCAGATCATTCTCGTCCGGTTTTTTAAAGAATCGGCCCCGATGCGTCAGCTTGCAGCGGCGGCAATGGTACTCAAGCGCAAACATGCGGTGGCGCGGCGGGCCGTCGGTCGGGACGGGATAGGAGTTGACGGTTCCGCATGTCGGGCAGGGGCATTTGCTTCTCTTCGCCGGACCGGAGAGGCTGAGCTGCCACCCGCAGGAGTCGCATTTGCCCGGATTTTTGCGGTCGGCCACGCCGTTTAACTCACCGCAGGCGGCACAGATCAGGATATTTTCTGGATGGCGCCGGTCCTCTGCCAGCAGATAACCAGGAAACAGGTCAAATACAGAGCCACAGCCCCGGCAGGTCTGTTCTTTCACCCAGAGGAAATATTTGACATGGGCCTCGGGAGAACCGCACCCCAGACAGCGGGTACGGTAGAGATCACCAATGCGCTGTTCCAGATCGCTGGCGAGTTTTTCCGCCGCCTTACGGTACCCGGTCAGATCCAGGTGTTCGATTTCCCGATTGACGATCCAGTATGCCATGGGATTGATGTCATAGCCCTCCACATCGCAACCGACGCGATTGGCCTCGACAAGCGGCGTCCCGCCTCCCATAAACGGGTCGGCGATGGCAATTCCCTGCAAATCATTGGCGGAATAGAAGGCATCCCGGAGCGGGCGATCACTGTACTCGGAAAGAATAAGCCCGCGGAACAGTGTGCCGGGCCGGCGGGCAAACCACTTATGCACGGCGATGATCGGCCGGTAATTTTGCTGGATCTGCTTTTCTCGCAAAGCCAATGCGGCGACGAAAGGAATATCGAATTTTTTCTCAATGCACATGGGGAGGTTATAGTTGTTTTCGGAAGTTCTTGCAATCGCTTGAAAGATGAGAACACGAAACAACCCGATGCAGACGGTCGGCCTCCATTTATCGGGTTGTTAAAAAAGGACATGAGTCACCATGGGAAACAACCAGCCCGTGGCAGGGACGAGCCCGCGCCCATTCACTTCAGACTCTTGCTCACCACCTCGTAGACATCCCTGGAAAGGGACGGCGCGGCGCCGATACGTTCAAGCTCGGCCCGCATCAGTGCCCGGCGGTTTTCGTCATAGCGGTTGCCCCGGCTGAGCCGGGCAGTGAGCCGGGCGGCCACCTGGGGGTTCAGGGGATCAAGGGCGATGATCTGCTCGGCCAGGAAGGCATAGCCGCGGCCGGCAGGGTCATGAAAGCAGAGCGGGTTCGCGCCGGCAAAGGCGCCGAGCAGGGCGCGGACCTTGTTGGGATTCTTGAGCTGGAAGGCCGGATGCGCCGTCAGCGAGCGGACCTCGGCAAGCGTTTCGGGCAGCGGGGCGGTGGCCTGCACGCTGAACCATTTGTCCAGGACCAGGGTGTCGTGCCGCCACTGGGCATGGAAAGCCGCGATCACCTGTTGCCTCTCCGGCCGGGCCGAATGACAGAGGGCGCTGAAGGCGGCGAGCTGATCGGTCATGTTGTCGGCCTCGGCAAACTGGGCAAGACAAAGCGCAGTGGCTTCCGCATCCTCCAGACTGATCAGATGGAAAAGGCAGAGGTTCTTCAGGGCGCGCGCCCCGGCCCCCTCAGGGGTATAGCGGTATGGCTCCGGACTCCGGTTGTCCTGGTACACCTTCTCCCACAAGGGCCGCAGCGATTTGGCCAGGGCCTGCCGGACAAAGAGGCGGGCGGCATGGATCGCCTCCACGTCAACCACCTCCATCTGCTCGCCCAGGTACTCTTCCGAGGGCAGGGTGAGAAGCTGGCTGAAAAGGGCCTTGTCCCTCCCCGCCGACGCTTCGGCGAGGAGCCGGGCAAAAGCGCCAATAAAGTCCTCGGCCAGAACCAGTTCCCTGCCCTGGCGGAAGTCCGCGCACAGGCCGAGGAGCAGGCGCACGGCCAGACGCTGCCCGGCCTCCCAGCGGTTGAAGGGATCCTGGTCATGGTTGAGGAGAAAGAGGAGTTCCGCGTCGCTGTATGGGTAGTCGATCTTCACCGGCGCGGAAAAATTCCGCAGCAGCGAGGGCAGCGGCTTTTCCTCCACCCGGCTGAAAACCAGGCGTTCCTCCTCCCCGCGCAGCTCAAAGAGGCCGCGGGCCGCCTCCTCCTGCCTTGTCGGACAGAAAAGCGGCAGCTCCTCGCCGTTTGCGCCAAGCAGGGCCAGGGCCACCGGGATATGGAGCGGCTCCTTCTCCGGCTGGCCGGGGGTGGGCGCGGTCTGTTGCCGGATGTTCAAGGTATAGACCTGCCGGGCGCCGTCGTAGTGGCCGGCCACGGAAAGCCGCGGGGTGCCGCCCTGGCTGTACCAGCGCCTGAACTGGTCCAGATCGCGGCCGGAGACCTCGGCCATGGCCTGGACAAAATCATCGGTGGTGGCTGCCTGGCCGTCGTGCCGGGCAAGGTAGAGCCGAAGCCCCTGCCGGAATCGCTCCCCACCGAGCAGGGTATGGAGCATGCGGATCAGCTCGGCGCCCTTTTCGTAAACGGTGACCGTATAGAAGTTGTTGATTTCGATGTAGGAGTCGGGCCGCACCGGATGGGCCATGGGTCCGTTGTCCTCGGGAAACTGCACGTTGCGCAGCAGGCGTACGTCATGGATGCGTTTCACCGCCGGCGAGAGCATATCGGCGGTGAACTGCTGGTCGCGGAAGACGGTGAGACCTTCCTTGAGGGAGAGCTGGAACCAGTCGCGGCAGGTAACCCGGTTGCCGGTCCAGTTGTGGAAATATTCATGGGCGATCACCGCCTCGATCCCCTCGTAGTCGCTGTCCGTGGCCGTATCGGGCCGGGCCAGCACATACTTGGAGTTGAAGATGTTGAGTCCCTTGTTTTCCATGGCGCCCATGTTGAAATCATCCACCGCCACGATCATGTACTGGTCAAGATCGTATTCCAGGCCGAAGACCTCCTCGTCCCAGCGCATGGCCTTCTTGAGCGAGGCCATGGCATGGCCGCATTTGTCCTGGTTATGGGCCTCCACATAGATCTCAAGGGCGATTCGGCGGCCGGAGGCGGCGACGAAGGTGTCGGAGATTTTCACCAGCTTGCCGGCAACCATGGCAAAAAGATAGGAGGGCTTGGGAAAGGGATCATGCCAGGTGGCATAGTGACGGCCGTTGGCCAGGGCGCCCTTTTCCCGCAGGTTGCCGTTGGCCAGGAGGACCGGATACCTTGCCTGTTCGGCGGTGATGGTCACGGTATAGCGGGCCAGCACGTCGGGCCGGTCGGGAAAATAGGTGATCTTGCGGAATCCCTCCGCCTCACACTGGGTGCAGAAGTTGCCGCTTGAGCGGTACAGCCCTTCCAGGGAGGTGTTGTTCTGGGGATAGATCTCGGTTTCCAGCTCAAGGCTGAACTCCGCAGGCGCTTCCGCGATGGTGAGGGATTCGCCGTCGAGCCGGTAGCGATCGGGGGCCAGGGGCAGACCGTCGAGGACGATGCTTTTCAGGACCAGCTCCTGGCCGAAGAGAATCAGCGGGCCGTCCTGTTCCCCGGCGCCGGGATTGCGGCGGCAGGAAAGAGCCGCGCGAACCAGGGCGCGCTCCTCATGAAGATCCACCCGCAGGACCACCTCCGCGACCCAAAAGGCCGGGGGCCGGTAATCCCGCAGATACACGGTTTTTGCTTCGCTGGGCATGATGAAAGTCCGGAAAGCGGCTTTGCCGGGGCGCGGATTCCGCAACACGCGGCGCCATCGGCTTTTGTTCTGTAACTCTTTTTTTCGTCGCGGCCCCCTGTTTCCCCGGGGCGTTACGAAACCGTCAACTTTGGGATTCGACCAGGGGAACCAGAAGCGGTTGATCGAGCTTGAGCTGATTGAAATCGACGCCGTTGTTGTATTTCTTGATCAGCCAGAAGGGCAACTCGAATTCGCCCTGGCACAAGGCCCAGATGTTATCCCCCTTTTTCACCCGGTACTCGCGGGATCCCTCCACCTTGTAGGCGGCAAAGAAATCCTCCTCCATCTCCTTGTGGTACTCGTAACGCTGTTCCTCGAAGCGTTCCTTGCCCACCTTGGCAAGGGGGATCTTGAGCTGCTGGTTTATCTTCAGATCCTGGTTATAACGAAAGCCATTGAGACGACGGATATCCCAGGCGCGCACCCCAAGCCACTCGGCATAATGGCCAAGGGTCTCCTCCGCTTCCACCCGGATGATGCCGTAGACAATCCCATTCTTTTTCCCCATCTGCTCCACGGCGAAATTGCCCAGCACCACCGCGGGATTCGCCGGCGGCGCCAGGGACTCCCCGGCCGGGATCGCGCTTTTTTCCGGCGCGGAAAGGCCCGGGGCGGCCGCCAGGGACCCGTTTCGCTCTCCGCCACTTCCCTCGCCGCCGGCAGGGGAGGCAACCACCGGGGCCTGCGCGGCCTCAGGCGGAAATACCTTGGCCGGCCCGGCCACCACCGGCGCAAGCGGCGCGGCGGCCTTCCCCGGGGCCGCCTTTCCAGCCTGGGCTACGATTTCGGGTACCGCGGCAACCTTGGGGGTAACGGGCGGCGCCGGCGGTTTCAGGCTGGCCAGGCGCGGCGAGGAGGGACTTTTCTTCCTGTCCCGGCCGGCCAGTTGCGCCACCCGTGCTTCCGGCCTGGGAATCCTCAGGTTCTGCCCCACATAGATGGTGGCCCGCCGGTCCAACTGATTGGCCTGCGCCAGCTCCTGAACCGTGAGCCCGTGCTGCCTGGCGATGGAGCTGGTGGTGTCCCCGCGCCGCACCATATAGATGCTGCTGCGCGTCTGCTCCTCCTTGAGGATGGTCTTGGGAATGCTGGCAGCCATCTGCAGCACCTTGCCCTGCTCCGGCACCCGCACCTGATAGCCCTTGGGGATCAGCTTCTGCCCGCTGTACACCGGCTCGCGCAGGGCGGGATTCAGGGCGCGGAAGGCGGCCATGTCCACCTTGAGGTGCTTGACCAGATCATTGACATGCGCATAGTTGGGCAGGGTGACCGCCTTGCTGTTCACCGGCGGGTTGAGCCGGAGCGAACCGAAATGGGTTTTATAGTTTTTGGCCACCTCCCTGGCGGCCAGGAACTCCGAATAAAAATTCCGCGAGGCAAAGCCAAAGCTCTTGCTCGCATACTCCTTATAGATTTTCTCGTAGCTGCCATGCGCCTCCTTGGCGCGCATCATGCCGTTGGGGCCGTGATTGTATGCGGTGATGGCCAGAGGCCAGCTGCCCAGCCGTTCGTAGTTGCGCTTCAGCATCCTGGCGGCGGCATGGGTGGCCAACAGAGGATCGCGGCGCTCGTCAATGGCATAGTCCACGGTCATATACTGCTTGGCCGTGTCGTGCATGAACTGCCAGATGCCGGCGGCGCCGAACTTGCTGTAGGCCTGGTAGTTGAAGGAGGACTCCACATGGGGCAGGTAGGCAAGCTCCTCCGGCAGGCCGTACTGGCCGAGAATGTTCTTGATTTCGCCGAGATAGGAACCGGAACGGATCACCCCCTCGCGGAAAAGATCTTTCTGGCCCGATTGCACCCGAAGATAATCCCTGGCGGCGAGAAAATCCTCCGGAGTCGCCTGCGGGCCGAACAGGGAGACAACCCGCCGTTCCTCCCGGGTCTGCGGGCACGCCCCGGAGTTTGCCAGGGTCGTGAGAATCCGGGCGTACTTTTCCTTTGCCTGCTCGATCCGTTGCTGGTCGCGCTTGCGGGCGCCCTTTTCCCAGACGCCCTCAAGCTCGATCACCTCGTAGACGATCCCCAGGTTGCGGCTGTCGTGCACCACGCCCTGGGTATTGCTGTACCTGGCATAGATATCGCGCCAGAAGGCGACATTATCCCTGATGCAGTCATAGACGGGAAATGGATCCGAGCCGGCGACGGCCTGGGGGGCTCCGTAAAAAATCGTTGCGAGGGAAAGAAGAAAGGGGACAAACAGCCGAAAGCAATGGTGCACGAACACGGGAACGCCTCCTGTAGACAAACGCGATGAACCAGGCGACAATATACCCTTTCCTTCCGGAATTCGCCGTGAAAATCGGCATCCCCGCGGCAGGACGGCGAACCGGCGAACCGGCGAAAAAAAGGAAAACAACGCAACAACAGGGAAAAGTCGGGGAAAATTTTTTCAGCCCCACCCTGTTTCAGAGGAGGGAATAAACCACGGCGACCAGAATCAGGCTGACCGCCCGGAAAATCTGATTGTAAACAATGAGTTGCGTGGCAAGCCCTGGGGTGAAGATGCCGGCGTAAAAGGGGAACTGATGACGGACGCCCCGCACCGGCGAAGAAAGGATATTGCCGGCGAGCAGGGCCAGAACCACCTCCTGCTCCGGCAGAGTGCCGGCGGCGAGCAGGGCGCCGGCCGCGGCCAGGCCGGCGGTGAATTCCGCGGCGATGTGAAAAACGACAATGGAGAGGCTCTCGGGCTTCAGCCAGGCAAGAAAGGCCAGATGCTCGGCGATGAAACTCTCCAGACTGGAGAACAATCCGTATCGCTGCAGCAGGAAGAAGAGGATGTAGATGGGCACCGTAAAGAGGACAATCCGCCGGATCCTCGCCTGAAACCGCTGCCAGGCGCCAAGCAGCGCCTCCTGCCAGCCCCTGGCTTTTTTCTCGCTCAGCCGGCAGGTGACGCAGCCCTCCTCCCGGGGCGGCAGGAGGATTCGGCCCAGCCCGAGGACAAAAAGGGTGCGGAGAAAGGCCGCCGCCAGGGTGAGGCCCACATAGACAAAGGCCACCTCCTTGAGGAGGGAGGCAGTGATAAAAAAAAGGGTGGGCAGATGGAGAAAATAGGTGGGCAGGCTGTTGAAGAGGTTGGCCAGCACCAGTTCCCGCTTGCCGATCTTGCCCTGCTCGTAGGCCTCGCCCAGCATGGCGTTTCCGGAAACCGAGGAAAAAAAAGAGACCGAGAAGCTGGCGCCGCAGATGTCCGAGAGATTGCCGAGCCGAATCAGGGGCGAGGCCAACCGGGCCACCCCATGCGTCCAGTTGAGGGCCTCAATGAAATTGGCGAGCAGCAGGCCCAGGGACATGAAAAAGACCAATCGCGCAAGCGGCCAGCCCAGGCCCTGCCAGAGGGTATGCAAAATCTCCTGCCCCGCCATGTCGCCGCCTCTCCCACCGCGCCTGTTCAGCCGAGCAGGGCGGCGAATTTCTCTTCGAGGTACCGGAGGAAATACCGTTCGTCAAGCTCCTCGCCGGTTACCCGCAACAGCAGTTCCCCGGGGGGATGGACGCTGCCGTGGCGATAGACCCTTTGCGTGAGCCATTCCCGGACCTGCCTCAGGTTGCCGACGGCGATGGTCCGGTCCACATCGGGTTCTTCCCGCCGGTATGCCTGCCAGATCTGGGCGGCGGCGAGGTTGCCCAGGGTATAGGTGGGGAAATAGCCGAAGCTGCCGTGGGCCCAGTGAATATCCTGCAACAGACCGTTTGCGTCGGAATCCACGACCACCCCGAGATACTGCCGGTACTTCTCCCGCCAGAGCGACGGCAGGGCCGCGACTTCGAGGCTGCCTTCGAGCAGGGCCTTTTCGATCTCAAAGCGGATCAGGACGTGGAGGTTGTAGGTCACCTCATCGGCGTCCACCCGGATGGGGCCCGGCTGCACGGCATTAATGCCCCGCAGGAAGCGTTCGGGCTCCATGTCGCGGAACTGGGCGGGAAAGGAGTTCCGCAATTCCGGGAAAAAATGCTGCCAGAAGGCGGGAGAGCGGCCGATGACGTTCTCCCACAACCGCGACTGCGACTCGTGGATGCCCAAGGAGACTCCGTCGTCGAGATGGCTGTTGGCAAAGGTTTCGGCAATTCCCTGCTCATAGAGGGCATGCCCTCCCTCGTGCAGGGCGCCGAAGATGAAATCAAGCCCCCGGGGGGCATAACGGTTGGTGATGCGCCGGTCATGGTGGTCCAGGGTGGTGGTGAAGGGGTGGGCGGAGCGGGCCAGGCAACCCCGTTCGAAATCAAAACCGATGGCCAGCAGCAGATGCTCGGCAAACCGCTCCTGCTCCTGCAGGACAAAGGGCTCGGCAAAGACCAGAGGCTCAAAGCGGCAGGCAAGCCTGCGCACCAGATCCTTGAGCGGCTCTTTCAGGGCGGAAAAAACCCTTTCCACCTTGGCGCTGACAAGCCCCTCTTCGTAAAGATCGAGAAGCGCGTCGTAGGGATGCTCCTGATAGCCGAGGTATTCCGCCTGCTGGCGCGCCATGGCCACCAGCCTTTCCAGCAGCGGCTGAAAAACGCCGAAATCGGACTGCTCCCTGGCCTCAAGCCATTTGCCCTGGGCCTGAGAGGTGAGGCGGGCGAAATCGGCCACGAACTGCTCCGGCAGCCTGACGCTCTGCTCGTAGCGACGCCGCATGACCCGCACCAGGGCCTGTCGCTCCACCGGCCAGCCATCCTTTTCCCCCTGCGCCTCGGCCAGAAGAGCGCCAAGCTCCCCGGCCACCTCCTTGCGGTGGATGAGGCCGCTCAGGGTCGCAAACTGCTGCGCCCTCCCCTCCGCGGCCCGGCGCGGCATCCGCACCTCCTGATCCCACTGGAGCAGGGCCACGGCATGGTGCAGGGCCACCAGCTCTCTTGAATACTCCTGCAGCCGGGCAAAGGTATCCATGACGTTCATTCTCCTTCAGAACGATTTCAGCAGCAGGGTAAGGCCGCTGCCGAGAAGAATAAGGCTGACCAGACGGACAAAGGCCGCATGGCTGATGGTGAGGTGGATCCTCCCGCCCAGCCGGAGGGCCAGGAACTCCACCGGCAGCACCGCCAGCCAGACGAGGAGGGCGGCACGATCGTAATGGCCGGCCAGAGCAAAGCCGACCAGGCGGCAGAAGCCGTCGATCACGAAGATGGTGGCCACGGTGGCGCGGAATTCGGTTTTCGAAAGCCCGCGCAGGGTGAGATACACGACGTAAAAGGGGCCGCCGGTGCCGAAGAGGGAACCCACCGTGCCGCCAAAGAGTCCCGCCGGCCCGGCGAGCCAGCGTCCGCCCCGGAGAGGCGGGAAAGGCAGCAGGGCATAGATGGCGTAGAGCAGGATAAAGACGGCGAGCGCCAGGGTCAGGCTGCCCGCGGCAAGCACCGTATGCAGATAGAGGCCGGTCGCGACCCCGAGGGCGGTAAAGGGCAGGAGAGGCAAAAGATCGGGCCAGCGGACCAGGCGCCGGTGAGGCAGCCCCTGGCTCACCGAGGCAAGCCAGTCCCAGAGGACGACAAGCGGCACGACCCGGGTAACCGGAAAAAAGATGGCCAGCAGGGGCACGGCGATGAGGGCCGAGCCAAAACCGGCGATGCCGCGGATGAAATACGCGAAAAAGAGCACGCCCAGGGCGGCGGCGAGTTCGAGGGGGGCAAGGGAGGGCATCGGCATGGCGCAGGGAAAAGGAATCGGCTCAGCTGCACTCGAGTGCGATCTTGATGCGGTTGCGCCCTTCGCTCCTGGCCAGATAAAGAGCGCCGTCCGCCGCGGCCAGCAGCCCCTGCATGTCGGAGCATCTTGCCGGAGAAGCGGTGGCCAGACCGATGCTCACCGTAAGCAATCCCCCGTTCTCCCCGCCTTCATGCCGGATATTCAGGGCAGCCACGTTCTTCCGAAATTCTCCGGCCACGGCCAGAGCCCCATCGTTCGCGGTATTGGGGAGAATGACCGCGAATTCCTCTCCCCCGTAACGGACCACGGTATCCCCGGCCCGTTTGAGTACGCAACTCAGGGCGCCGGCCACCAGCTGCAGGCATTCGTCCCCCTTCCGCTGCCCGTACCGTTCGCTGAATGCCTTGAAATCGTCCACGTCGATCATGATCAGGGAAAGAGGCACCCCGTCCCGCCGGGCCCGATTCCACTCCTTGATGAGGATCTCCTCGAAATAGCGACGGTTGCCGATCTCGGTGAGGTCGTCGATCTGCACCAGCCGCATCAGGCGACGATTGATGGTATCAAGCTGCCTGGCCAGCTCGACCAGTTCCCGCTCCCGCTCCTTGCGGCGTTCGATCTCCTCCTTGAGCTTCAGGGCGGAGCGCACCCGGGCCAGCAGCTCCACCTCCCTGACCGGCTTGACGATGTAGTCGATGGCGCCGATGGCAAAGGCCTGGGCCAGGGCTTCCTCGTCGTCGCGGACCGTGACCATGATCACCGGGATGTCGCGGCTGTGCTCCTGCGCTTTCAGCCTGCGGCAGGTTTCGATGCCATCCATGCCCGGCATCATCACATCCATGAGGATCAGGTCGATCCGCTCCGGAGCGGCCTCGACCCGGGCCGCCTCGGCAAGCAGGGCCAGGGCGTCCTCGCCGGAGCGGACGCAGTGAATCGGCGCGTACCCCTCCTCCTGCAGCATCTCTTCCAGCAGCATGAGATTGACGGGAGTGTCGTCAACTATTAAGATTGCCATCCTTTCCCCAAAACGATGAACACGCGGCCAGAGCCGCGCGGGTTCGCACGAGATTGCCAAGCCGGCCGCGACACCAAGTGTATAAAAAGAGGCCGGCGATTGAAAAGGCTATTGTATAACCGGTTTATGATTTTGTCCCAGAAAAAAAGGAGCCCCAAGTGTATCAACCCATAATCGGCACCCTCGGCTACATCCTCTCCCCGGACCGGCGCCAGACCCTTCTGATTCACCGCAATGCACGGCCGGACGACGCCCATCTCGGCAAATACAACGGCCTGGGAGGCAAGATGCTGCCGGATGAGGATGTGGTCAGCTGCATCCGCAGGGAAATACTGGAAGAGGCGGGAATCGACTGCGAGGAGATCGTCCTGCGCGGCACCATCAACTGGACCGGCTTCGGCCCGCAGGGGGAGGACTGGTTCGGCTTCATTTTCCGGATCGACCGGTTCAGCGGCACGCCGTATGAAAAAAACGAGGAAGGGGTGCTCTCCTGGCACCCCGTCTCATCGCTGGGCTCGCTGCCAATGTGGGAGGGAGACAGATACTTTCTGCCCCTGGTCTTTGACGATGATCCGCGCATCTTCCACGGCCACCTCCCCTACCGGGATGGACGGCCGTACGGCTGGCGCTATACGCGGATCTGATTTCCCTTCTCCCGGACCGGGAGAGGCTCACGGCTTATCAGCCGCAGCTCGTGGCGCTGTTGGGATTCCAGGTGTCGTAGGCCTTGCTGTAAAGATAATCGTTTACCTTGCGCAGATCCTCTTCGCTCAGCGAATCCCAGGAACCGTCTTTCGCGCAGCGCACATTCCTCTTAAAGAAGATATTGTTCCAGCCGCGCATGGTCCGGGAATCCTCGTTGAGAAAAACCGCGCCCTGGTCGTTGCCGCGGAAATGGCAGCTTTTGCAGTTTTCCCTGTAGGCCTGGTAACCGGCCCAGAGATTGCCGAAGACCAGGGCCCGGCTGGACTGGGTCACGGGATCGAAGCGGTACACCGTTTCGCCGGCCAGGGCAGAGGTCCCGGGGAGCAGAAAAAAGACCGCCCCCGCAATGATGGTCATGACACGCTTGTTCATTTCACACCTCCCTTTTTTTAGGTTAACAGCCCGCGCACATTCCGACAAAACGCTCTCCGACCAACAGCTCATGCCGGCTTCGGCCACCGGGAAAACCGCCACCTGGCGCCCGGACCGGCAACTGTTCTTCGCCCGCCTCAAGGACGGACGGCACGGACATACCCCTTGGCCTGCGGGTAATACTTCCGCTCCGGCTCGCACTGATCGCCGATCTCCCAGCTGCCCGCCATCCCCTCGCCATCCTTCTCGCCGGACCAGTAGTTGCCCTCAAGTTTTATCCTGATGGCATCGGCTTTGTGCAGGTCGAAAAGATAATGCAGGTCGTAAAGCTCATAGATCGTGGGCAGCCGCCAATCGTGATATCCTCCCAGCTCAAGGCGTTCCGCGTAGGCCTTCGCCTCTTCATAGCTTGTGAAATTGCCGCTCCGCTCCTTCTGCCACATTCTGCCGCCATGGGGCTCCTGCAGGATGCCGTTGCCGAGATCGACCACCTTGCCGCCCGTCGCCGTCATGGAGCCGCAGGCGGCGACCAGAAGCAGCGGCAAAAGGGCCATGGAAATTCCAATTTTTTTACCCGGAAAACCTTGCATGGCAAACCTCCCTTGACTTGCAGGGCAAGAAGCGAACCCCCTTGCCGGAACAGAACGAACAGCCGTTAAAAAAATCGCCAACACCATCAGGCCGCCACGGACCGCCAGGCGCATTCCCACACCGGGTCGAGCGAAGCGGACAAGGGCTCCCGCAAGACCCCGTCGAGACGCAGATAGACCATGCGGATCGCGCCGCCGAATATGCTGGTTGCCGCGATATAGGCGGGATAATCCCTGATCTCCCCGGCCACGATTCCCTCGCTGACCATCTGTTTCATCATCTCAAAGGGCCGCGAGGAGCAGACCGGCTTCTCATCGGGCATGAATTCGCGATGCTTGGCGTAGAGCATGTACTGCATGGCGGCCGGGTTGGCCTCGGTGAGGTCGAACAGGTAGGCGACAACCGCCCGGCACCGGTCATGGGTGGAGCCGTACCGGCCCATGATATCGGTCATCACCGCGGCCATGCCGTCCACCAGGCTGTCGTAAAGCGCCTTGGCGATGGCTTGCTTGTTCCTGAAATGGTGATAGATCGAACCGATGCTCACCCCGGCCTCTTTTTGAATATCATGCACAGAGGTATTGAAATAGCCGCGTTTGGTAAAAAGGCCCAGCGCCGTCATCAGAATCAGCTCACGCCGCTCGGTGCTTCCCTGTTGCGGATCCGTTTTCTTCGCCATGCCCCCTCGCACAGAGGATGTTAAAAAAGAATTCCCCCACTAGAACGAATATTCGTTCTAATAATAATCCCCCCGGCGCCGCCTGTCAATATCCCTGACCGGGAACAAACGGCGGCCCCGACGATCCCATGCGGAGGCGCTGGACAAACTTGTTGTTTTTTGGCTCAATTCCGTGTTTAACCTACTGAAATCAATATCACGCCACGGCAAAGCGGTCGGCCGCCCGGCGCAAGGCATTGGCCGGCCGCGATTTTCCCGATAACGATGCCAGGATCTCCATGCCGAACCGTCATTTTTCGCCAAGCATCCTTCTCCTTGCCATTATTGTCATTTTCCAGCCGGAGTTCTCTCTGGCAAGCGCCCCGGCCGTCAGCCTGACCGCCGACCAGGGCACCTACCACCTGGGCCGCCACCTGGAACTCCTGCAGGATCCGGGCGCGGAACTGACCATCGCCCAGATCCGGCGTCCGGAACACGACGGCCGGTTCTCCCGGTCGGACAGCGACTCCCCGGGGTTCGGCTTCACCAACGCCGCGGTCTGGGCGCGCTTCACCCTGGCAAACACCTTACCCCGGTCGATCGAATACTACCTGGAGATAAAATATCCCCTCCTGGACCACATGGAACTCTACCAGCCAGACGAATCCGGCGGATACACGATCTCCGAAGGAGGCGACCGATACCCCTTCGCGGAAAGGGCGATCCAGTACCGGAATAATATTTTCCCCATCACCCTGGGGCCCGGGCAGCAGAAAACCTTTTACCTGCGCTGTATCACCACCAGCTCCCTCAACCTGCCGGTCACCCTGCACTCCCCGGCCAACCTGGCGAGTGAAATCAGCAGCGAGCAGACCCTGCTCGGCATCTACTACGGCATCCTGCTGGTCATGATGATCTACAATCTCTTCATCTTTATCAGCCTGAAGGACAACACCTTTCTCTATTACGTTCTTTTTGTCCTGACCTACATGCTTTTCCAGCTCAGCCTGAACGGCATGGCCTTTCAGTATTTCTGGCCCAACCGCATCTGGTGGGCGAACAACTGCACGCCCCTTTTCATCTTTCTCGCCTACATCTGGGCAACCCAGTTCACCAGGAAGATCCTCGACACCCCCCGGAACGTCCCGCGCCTGGATGCAATCCTGCGGGCCTGCCTGATTCTTTCCATCCTCGGCAGCGTCATCACCCTGTTCTTCAGCTACAACCTGAGCATCCGCCTCGCCACCCTGATGAGCCTGACGGTCTTCGCCCTGATCGCCGCCGGCTTTCTCTGCATGCTCAAAGGCTACCGGCCGGCCCGCTATTATTTCCTGGCCTGGTCCCTTTTCCTCCTGGGAGTGACGGTTTATGCCCTGAAAACCTTCGGCGTTCTCCCCCACACCTTCATCACCAACTGGGGCATCCAGATCGGCTCCGCCTGGGAGGTGATCCTGCTCTCCATGGGCCTGGCGGATCGCTTCTACCTCATGAAACAGGAAAAGGAACAGCTCCAGAGCGAATATGCCCAGGAGATGCGGGATGCCCACGACAACCTGGAAAAATCCTTCCGTGAACTGGAACTCTTTAAAAATTCCCTGGAAAAACTGGTGGAGGAACGGACTGAAGACCTCAACAACCTCAACGAGGATCTGGCCCAGGAGGCTCTCGACCGCAAGAATGCCGAGCAGCGGGCCGAGGCGGCCAGCAGGGCGAAATCACAATTCCTTGCCTCCATGAGCCACGAGATCAGAACCCCGATGAACGCCATTCTCGGCATGGCCAACATGGCGGCCAAGGGGGCGGAAACGCCGCGGATGCGGCAGTATCTCAAGATCATCCAGGATTCCGGCCAGTCGCTGCTGGCCCTGATCAACGACATTCTCGATTTCTCCAAAATCGAAGCCGGCCGCCTTGACCTCGAATGCACCAATTTTGACCTGCGGGAAACCCTCGACGGCCTGGCGGACATGTTCAGCAAGCAGGTGGCGGAAAAGGGGATCGAACTGATCATCTCGCTGGACAGGGCGGTGCCCTGCGCCGTGGTGGGAGACCCGCTGCGCCTGCGGCAGATCCTCACGAACCTGACCAACAATGCCCTGAAATTCACGGAGAGCGGCGAAATCGTCATTGGCGTGCGCCTGGAAAAAACGACGGGCGACTGGGCAAGCCTGCGATTTTCCGTCAAGGACTCGGGCAGCGGCATCAACCACGACCAGATCAGGAAGCTCTTCAACGAATACACCCAGGCGGACACTTCCACGGCAAGGCTCTACGGCGGCACCGGCCTGGGGCTGGCCATCAGCAAACAACTCGTCACCCTCATGGGCGGCGAGATTTCCGCGGAAAGCGCGCCCGGCCAGGGCAGCATCTTCCACTTCACCATCCAGCTGCAGTTGCAACCCAGGGAACTGCAGCAAGAGCAGAGTCTCCCGCCGCACCGCTGGGGCAGCCGGGTTCTGCTGGCCGTCCAGCACCCCATTCTGCGGCAAAGCCTGCGGGAAATGCTGGCCGGCTTCGGCTGCGTCGCGGAACCCGTCGATTCAGCCGCCGGCTTGACAACCCGGCTGCCCTCGGCCGAGCAGGGGCGGGATCTTGCCCTGCTGGTTCTCGATGCTTCCCTGCCAGGGCTCGCGGTCTCCGACTTTTTGCAACAGCTTGCGCCGCGCGCTGAGACGCAGCCCCTGCCGGTGATCATCCTCAGCGCCATGGGGGTTGACCTGGCTCCGGAAAGGATCAATTTCCATCCCGGGGTCTCGGTTCTGACCAAGCCGATCAAGCAATCATACCTGTTCGAGGCGGTCCGGAGACACCTCGCCCCGGAGGAGTGGGCCGCCTCCCCCCCTGCTGTGGGCCCGGACAAAGGGCAGACGGACAACATCAGGCCCCTGGCCGGAAAAAAGGTGCTGGTGGTGGAAGATGACCGGGTCAACCAGCAGGTATCGACTCAGCTCTTGACAAACATGGGAATTATGGTTGATATAGCCGGCAACGGTCGGGAAGCTGTCGAGCGCCTGCGCCACGCCGCCTATGATGCGGTGGTGATGGACGTGATGATGCCGGTGATGGACGGCCTGACCGCCTGCAGAACGATCCGGGAGGAGCTCCATCTTTCTCTGCCCGTCATCGCCCTGACCGCCAATGCCCTCAAGGGCGACCGGGAAAAATGCCTTGCCGCCGGCATGAACGACTATCTGACCAAGCCCGTTGACTTTGAAAAACTCTTTCTCACCATGCAGAAATGGCTGATGCAGGGCGAGGAGAATCCATAAGAATCGTATGCTCTCTCCCACCGTCACCTCACTCAACCAGCTCATGGAGCAGAGCGCCTGGGCCTTCGGCAATCAGCCGGCAGTGGGCTTTGCCTTCCAGCCGGCCATGAGTTACGCCGACTTCCACGCCAAGATCCGCCTGGTTGCCGCCCTGCTCAAGGACCTCGGCATCCGGAAAAACGACCGGGTGGCCATTCTGGCGGACAACTCCCCCCAGTGGGGAGTCGCCTATCTGGGCGTCGTCCGGCTGGGCGCGGTGGCGGTGCCGATTCTCCCCGACTTTTCGGAGCCGGACGTCAAACACATCCTGACCGAGTCCGGCGCAAGGATGCTTTTCACCGCCCAGCGGCAACTGGAAAAACTCTACGACCTGAAGAACAGAAAGCTGAAAACCATCGTCACCCTGGACGATGCCGCCGACCCCAACGGCATTCTCGCGCCGATCCCGTTCACGGAATTCCTCGCCAGGGCGGAAGCGCTGCCGGAACGATTGCGGACCGCGGCCAACAATCAGGTCAGGGAGGAGGATCTCGCCTCGATCATCTACACCTCCGGCACCTCCGGACATTCCAAGGCCGTAATGCTGAGCCACGGAAACTTCCTCAGCAACGTCCGTTCCACCCTCTCGATTTTCGCCGAGGAGACAATCCGTGGCTGGTCCTTTCTTTCGGTCCTGCCCATGTCCCATGCCTATGAGTTCACCATCAGCTTTCTCGTGCCCCTGGCCACGGGCTCCCGCATCATCTACGCGGGAAAAACCCCGACTCCGACCATCCTGGAACGCATCTGCAGGGAAGAGCAACCCACCCTCATGTGCATGGTGCCCATGGTCATGGAGAAGATCTACAAGAAGAAGATCCTGCCGGCCATCAGCGGCAATCCCCTCATCCGGACGGCGCTCAGGCTGCCCGTCATCCGCGGGAGAATCCTGAGAAAAATCGGCCGGGAACTGCACAGATTCTTCGGCGGCAAGCTGAAGTTCATCGCCATCGGCGGCGCCGCCCTCAACATCGAGGTGGAAAAATTCCTTGCCGAGTCCGGCTTTCCCTATCTGGTGGGCTACGGGCTCACCGAGGCCTCGCCCCTGGTCAGCGCCGGTCCCTACAAGGATTCCACCATCGCCGTGGGCTCGGCCGGCAAACCGGTGCCGGGGGTGGAGGTCCGCATCGTCGGCGCCAGTCCGGAAACCGGCCTGGGCGAGATTCTGGTCAGGGGCGCCAACGTGATGAAGGGCTACTGCGACAACCCCAGGGCCACCGCGGAAACCATCGACCAGGACGGCTGGCTTGCCACCGGGGATCTGGGCTATCTCGACAAATACGGCAACCTCTTCATCAAGGGCCGTTCCAAGAGCGTCATCGTTCTTTCCCATGGCGAAAACATCTATCCGGAGGCCATCGAGGAGAAGATCAATGCCTTCCAGCATGTGGTCGAATCCCTGGTGGTGGAGCGCAATGATCGGCTGGAGGCCCAGATCTATCTGGACTACGAACTGATCGACGCCGAAACCCGCGGCAAGGGGCAGACCCGGCAGCTCGCCCATATCGAGGAGATCCTGACCGCCATCAAGAAACAGGTCAACGCGCAGCTCCCCGCCTATTCGCAGCTGGCCGGGGTGGTGGAGCATCGGGAGCCCTTCACCAAAACCGCGACCCACAAAATCAAGCGTTATCTCTATACCAGCGCGAAGTAGACAACAAGGAGAGAGGAGATGAACAAGAAGATCGCCGTTGTGTCCCTGGCCGCCGTGCTTGCCGCCGGCCCCGCCTTTGCCTCGGGCTACCGCATCCCGGAGCAGTCCGTCAGCTCCGTGGCCCTGAGCAACGCCTATGTGGCGCACACCCCCAACGCCGACGCCAGTTACTACAACCCGGCCAACATGAGCTGGCTGGAAAACAGCTGGCAGACCGAGGCCAGCCTCACCTGGATCCATCTGGCCAGCATCGAATATGTCGACGCCGCCACCGCCGCCAGGAGCAGCGGCTCCCGCAGCGAGGACTTCGCCCTGCCCAACCTGCACGTGGTTTCGCCCCAGTACAACAACTTCCGCTTCGGCCTCTCCGTGGTGTACCCCTACGGCCTTTCCAAGCGCTGGGACAACTCCTTCCCGCGAACATCAGCCGAGGAGTTTACCTTGAAGACCTATGAGCTCAATCCCACCGTTTCCTGCAAGATCAGCGACAGGCTCTCCATCGGCGCCGGCCTCCGCGCCCTCCATGCCGAAGGCAAGGTGAAGAGCAACGGCACGGTTTACCTGCCCGCGCCAGTGGATGTGCAACGTGACATGGATGGCGACACCACCGAATACGGCTACAACCTCGCCATCTCCTACAGGCCCGTGGAGAATCTCTCCCTGGCCGCCACCTACCGCTCCAAGGTCGATCTGGACATCGAAGGGGACGCGAGGCTTTCGCTGAGTGGAATCGGGCTTTACGACGGCTTCACCTCCGTTTCCGTTCCGGCCCCGGCCGTACTGACCCTGGCCACCGCCTACACCTGCAACAACGGCAAAACCACCGCCGAGTTCACCTATGACAAGACCTACTGGAACGCTTACGACAAGCTGGATTTCAACTATTCCGGCACCTTGCCCCACGCGGTCCTGACCGCCGTCTTTGACGATCCCAAGGCCAAAAACTGGGTCAATGCCGAGGCCTACCGCATGGGTCTGACCCACCGCTGCACGGACAGGCTCACCGCCATGCTCGGCTTTGCCATCGACAAAACCCCGGCGCCGGACCAGACCCTGGGTTTCGAGCTGCCCGACTCCGACGCCAAAATATACTCCTTGGGCCTCCGCTACCAGTACCGCGACAATCTGCAGGTGGGCGCGGCCTATCTGTACGACGACAAGGAGAGCAGGACCGTCACCAGTCTTGACCCCAACAGGCCAAACGGCACCTTTGACAACGCAGCCGCGCATCTCCTGACCGCCGGCCTGCAATACCGGTTCTAAAAAAAACACCATGACGGAACAGACGACGGCCGCGGCCACCCCCTATCCCCCGGACGTCCATCGCCTCAGGCTGGACGGCCGGGAAATCTTTCTCATCGGCACCGCCCACATCTCCCGGGAATCCGTGGAGCTTGTCCGGCAGGTGATCGCGGCGGAAAAGCCCGATTGCGTCTGCGTGGAACTCGACGAAAAACGCTACGAGGCCCTGGCCAGACGCAAAAGCTGGGAGCTTCTCGACCTCAAGGAGATCATCCGCAAAAAGCAGCTGGCCACCCTGCTCATCAATCTGGTCCTCGCCTCCTATCAGAAACGGATGGGCGACCAGATGGGCGTGCAGCCCGGCACCGAACTGCTCGAAGCGGTGAAGGAGGCGGAAAAACATGGCCTGGCCGTGGCTCTCTGCGACCGGGATGTGCGGGTCACCCTGCGCCGGGCCTGGCATTCCACCTCCTTCTGGCGCAAGAATTACCTCGTGGCCACCCTGCTCACCAGCATGTTCGAGGAGACCGAGGTCACCGAGGAAAAATTGCGGGAGCTCAAGGAAAGCGACCTGCTCTCCGAGCTGATGAACGAGCTGGGCCAGGCCATGCCCGAGCTGAAAAGGGTGCTCATCGACGAGCGGGACACCTATCTTTCCGAAAAGATCAAGGCGGCCAGGGGCGAAAAGCTGGTGGCCGTGGTGGGGGCCGGCCATGTCGCCGGCATCAGGCAGGCTCTTGGCGAAGACCGCGGCGGCCAGATCGAGGCCATCAGCGAAATCCCGCCGGTCTCCCCGGCCTGGAAGGCTTTGGGCTGGGCCATCCCCGCCATCATCATAGGCTCGCTGGCGCTCATCTTCATCAACAAGGGCGGAGCCGTGGCCGGCGAGAATCTCCTCTACTGGATCCTGGCCAACGGCATCCCCTCGGCCATCGGCGCCATGCTGGCCCTGGCCCATCCCTTCACCATCCTGGGCGCCTTTGTGGCCGCGCCCATCACCAGCCTCACCCCGGTCATCGGCGCGGGTTATGTCACCGCCTTTATCCAGGTGATGATGCAGCCGCCCGTGGTGCTGGAATTCGAAAGCGTACTCAAGGACATGGCCACCCTGCGCGGCTGGTGGCGCAACCGGCTTCTCCGCGTCTTCCTCGCCTTTCTCCTCCCGGGTTTCGGCAGTATGATAGGGACCTATGTCGGCGGTTACAAAATTCTCTCAACCCTCTTCTAAGGCACGACAACCATGAGCAACAAACTGTACCTCACCGGCAAGGAGGCCCGCCATCTCCGCGGCCTGGGCCACCACCTCTCGCCCCTGGCCATGATCGGCAAGGAAGGCATCACCGATAACCTGATCGCCTCCCTGGAAGCGGTGCTCACCGCCCATGAACTTGTCAAGGTGAAGATGCAGGACGGCTGCCCCCACGGCAAGGAGGAGGCGGCCGAGCTCCTGGCCAGGAAAACCAGGAGCCGCATCGCCCAGATCATCGGCAAGACCTTTCTGCTCTTTCGCGAGAACAAGGATCTCAAGGAAGACAAAAAGATCAAGCTGCCCAGAAAATAACCCCCGGCCGCAGCCGGCTGCCACGCAAGGAAACCATGGACTCCCCAGCCGCCAGACTGAAGCAACTCCTGGACTCCAAGGAGTTCCTCCTCATGCCCTGCTGCTTTGACGCCCTCTCGGCGCAACTCATCGAAGCGGCCGGTTTTCCGCTCACCTTCATGAGCGGTTTCGCCGTCTCCGCCACCCGCCTGGGCCTGCCCGACACCGGCCTCATTTCCTACGGAGAAATGGTGGACCAGGGCCGCAACATCACGGCCGGCGTCACCATCCCGGTGATCGGCGATGGCGATACCGGCTACGGCAACGCCATGAACGTCAGGCGCACGGTGCAGGGCTACGCCCGATCCGGCTTTGCCTGCATCATGCTCGAAGACCAGCTCTCGCCCAAGCGTTGCGGCCATACGCAGGGGAAAATGGTGGTGACGCGGCAGGAAGCCCTGCAGCGGATCAAAGCGGCGGTGGCCTGCCGGGAAGAGGGTTGCGAGATCCTGATCATGGCCCGCACCGACGCCCGGGCCTGCCACGGTTTTGGCGAAGCCCTCTGGCGGGCCCAGGCCTTTGCCGATCTCGGCGCCGACATCGTTTTTCTCGAAGCGCCGGAAAACGAGGAGGAGATGCGCGTCTTCTGCCGCGAGGTGCCCGGCCCCAAGATGGCCAACATGCTGGAAGGGGGGAAAACACCGCTCCTGCCGCCGGCAAGGCTCGCGGAAATGGGCTTTACCATCGCCGCCTATCCGCTCACCCTGCTGAATCACGCGATCCACGCCATGCAGCAGGCGCTGCGGGAACTGCAAGACGGCCGCCAGCCCCAGCCGCCCCTCTCCTTTGCCGACCTGCGCCGGATCGTCGGCTTTGCCCGCTATCAAGGAGAGGAAGAGCGCTGCAAGGCCGGAGTCTAGAAGATGGATTACCTTGACCTGCTGCCCACCGCCGACCGCAAGACCATCACCCGCCTGCGCCGGGAAAACCAGGAGCGCCTGGCCCAGGCCAAAAAAGGTTTCCTGCGCTTTCGCACGCCCTACGAAGCCGTGCTGCACCTGCAAGCCCGCCACACCGACTTTTCCGGCGACGCCGTCATCATCGGCAGGCAGGATGAACTCCCGGCCGCGGACCAGCAGCTTGTCCTCGGGGCCATGCGCGCCTTCATGCCCTGGCGCAAGGGGCCTTTCAATGTCTTCGGCACTGAAATCGACGCGGAATGGCAGAGCTTCCGCAAGTGGAACCGCCTGCTTCCGGCCCTGCCGGATCTCGCCGGCAGGATCGTCGCCGACATCGGCTGCAACAACGGCTATTACATGTTCCGGATGCTGCCGCACCGGCCGCGCTGCGTCATCGGCCTTGAACCCATGCTCCAGCACTATTACTGCTTCCGGACCCTCCGCCATCTCGCCGGGGCCGAAAATCTCCACATCGAGTTGCTGGGCGTGGAGAACGTCCCCCTCTTTCCCGCCTGCTTCGACGTGGTTTTCCTCATGGGCATCATCTACCACCGCATTTCGCCGGTGGAGATGCTCCGCGACATCCGGCAAGCCATGCGGCCCGGCGGCGTATTGATTCTCGAATCCCAGGCCATCCCGGGAGAAATGCCGGTGGCCCTTTTCCCGGAGGAGCGTTACGCCAAGGTGCCTGGCACCTACTTCGTGCCCACGGCCGCCTGCCTGAAAAACTGGCTAAAGAGGACCGGATTTTCCGAGGTGGAGATCTTTGCCAGCCATCCGATGAGCAGCGAGGAGCAGCGCAAAACCCAATGGATGCCCTTTGAGTCTTACCGCGATTTCATAGATCCGGCAGACCCGGGCCGTACCGTGGAGGGGTATCCCGCGCCGCTCAGGGTCTTTTTAAAGGCGGTGAATCCGGGTTGAGGCAAAGGCCGCGGTACTGACCGGCGACCCGGAATTCCGGCTGCGCAAAAAAGAGAGCAGGCCCTCCTGGCTGAGATCACCGGCAACAAGAACAGCTTGCCCGCCGCTCGCAATAACAAACAGGCATTGTGTCACAGGAACAGGCAAGAGAAGAAAAAATTCACAATAACGGGAAATTACAACAGACAACCGCCCTTGACTTTGCCGGCACAATGGGTATATTCTGAAAGATAAAAGGGAGGTGCGCCATGGCCATTTCAATCAACAGCTCAAGCAGCTCTTTTGCCGTCAACCAGCTTCGGGAAAGCAGCAAAACCCTGGCTTCCTCGCTGGAGAAGATCGCCTCCGGCAAGCGGATCAACAAAGCAGCGGATGACGCCGCCGGGCTTGCCATCGCCAACAGCCTGCTCAGCCAGGGCCAGGGGCTCGGCCAGGCCATCAGAAACGCCAATGACGCCATCTCCATGACCCAGATCGCCGACAGCGCCTTGAACGAATCCACCGCCCTGGTGCAGTCGATCCGCCAGAAGGCCTTGCAGGCGGCAAACGCCGGCCAGAGCGCGGAAAGCCGCCAGGCCCTGCAGAGCGAGATCGACAAATCGCTCTCCCAGCTCGACAACATCGCCCAGAACACCACCTACAACGGCCAGCAGCTGCTGTCCGGCACCTTCACAAACAAATCGTTCCAGGTGGGCGCCACCGGCGGCGAGACCATCACCCTCTCCATCGGCTCGGCCAGGCCAGGCCAGCTGGGCGGCCCGGAAGGCGGCATGCTGACTGACATAGATGTGACCAGCGCGGAAGGCGCCCAGGCCGCCATCGGGATCGCCGACCAGGCCCTGACCCAGCTCGACGCCAGCCGCGGCCGGATCGGCTCGGCCCAGAACCAGCTCTCCTCAACCATCAACAACCTCTCCACCACCCAGGTCAACGTGCTCTCCGCCGCCTCCACCATTTCGGATGTGGACCTGGCCGAGGAGATCATGAACTTCACCAAGATGCAGGTCTTGAACGAGGCAAAGTCCTTTGCCCTGGCCCAGACCAGGAACATGAACAAGCAGAATGTGCTAAGCCTCCTGCAGGGCTGAACAGGCACCTCCCGGGAACGGAAAAAAGGCCGGGATACCCCGGCCTTTTTCAGTTGCCGCCGACCGCACGGTTTTTAACGGGCTGTCAATGGTGGTGGCCGTCATCATCGTCGTCGTCGTGATCATCGTCATCATCATGATCGCCGTAATGATCATCATCGTCATCGTAAACCGCATAGGTGCCGCCTCCCGCGTTCAGGCAGGAGCCGTTGATCTCAACCCTGGGGGACCAGTACAGACCGGTGGCATAGCCGGGTGCCTGCCACAGATAGCTCACCGTGGTCGTTTTCCCGGCGGCCAGATACACCTCCCTGCAGAGCCTGCCAACTTCGCCGCCCGCGCCGTCATACGCCTTCATCTTGACCGCTGCCTTCAGATACCGGCTGGTGCTGTTCTTCACATTGGCGCTCACCGTGACGGTCTGCCCCTTGTTCACCGTGCCGGCGGCGGCTGCAATACCCGTGATCGCGCAGGCGAACACTGCCGCGAGCATTATTGTCTTGAAAAGCTTCATGATATTTATCCTCCATTTTCTTGCTGTATCGTCAACGTAGCATTATTGCCGGGATTTCCGGCTGCGAAATCCGCGAATCCTCTTCAGATCACACTGCTCGGCGCGTTGATGGAGACGACGAACGCGGCCGGATCGGAAAGTCCCGGCTCGGCCTGTGCCGCTTCCACGTCAAAGGTCGGGGTGATCCGGATGGTGAAGCTGGCGTTGCCCGCGCCGTCGCTGGTGGGCCAGGATGCGGTTCGGCCCACGGAAAGGAAGGCGTTGATGTTGACGTTGGCCAGGTCGTCGATATCGCCGGGAATCCAGAGGGGATCAGTCATCCAGGCGCTGATGGTGGCGGCGTCCACGGCAATGGGAGGCCTGAGGTCGGTGCCCACCGGGGCCGGGATACTGTAAGTGCCGTCGGAATTTACGCCGACCGCATAGGACTGGCGGTAACTGACCCACATCCCGTCGCAACCGGCATTGGCCGCGCCGGCAAGGGCCGCCTCCTCGTCAAAGGCGCCGGTGCAGTTGGCCATGAGGATATTGTCGGTATAAGGATTGCCGTCATCGTCAAAGAACATGCCGCCCTTCATCTGGTCGCTGGGCAGCCACTCGCCGAACAGATCGCGGTGCACCTGGGCCATGCCGGTGGTCACGATACTGGTCTCGCCGGCCAGCATGCCGAAGTTGGCGCGCACATAGGGGTTGAAGTAGCCGGGCGTGAGGTGATGTTTGTCCGGGGCGCCGAACAGGCCGTGGGCCATGAGGGCGCCAAGTTCGCCCTGGTTCATGATGTCGCTGTGGGTGGGAGCCAGGTCGGAGTAGATCTGCCCGCTTTTTGCGGCCCAGGCGATGCCGTCGCCGGGACTTGCCTTGATGAATTGGCCGCCGACCATGAAGCCAAGCTCCATGCTGAAGCCGGTAACCCGGCTGCCGGTCTGGTTGCCGTATTTCTGCAGGACGCGGTACACATCGGTCTGGCCGTTGTCCGTGACGTTGAAGGTCAGGTCCACCGGCCCGTCCAGCACATAGCCCACCATCTTGAAGCGATTTGAGGACTGCCAGGGATCGGAGCACTGCTTGATGTCGGTGCCCCATGGCGATTCCGGCATCCAGCCCGCCGACATGATGCAGTTGGCGCCGGTGACGTCATCGCCGGTCACCACGGAAAGGCCGGGCCCCTGGGTATCGCGCTCCTTCCAGGTCATGGCGCCGTTCTGGGCGGCCATGGTGGCGTCGGTGAAGATGTCGGTCCTGCCGGTTGAGTACAAGACCCGCCCGCTGGGCATGAAGCCGTCGCTGGCCACCGCCCCGGTGTCGGGATCGGTGAGGGAGCCCGGCTCCACGTAGTTGAACTGATCGAACGCAAAGGGGATGCCGCTGGAAATGGCGATCTCCTGCTGGGTGGGCGACGGGCTGGTCAGGGACATGTCCCAGCCGTCGATGACGGATGCCCGGGCCATGCCGGCCATGGTCAGAATACCCAATGCCGCTGCCGTTGAAATGATCTTCTTCATTACTGCACCTCCACATGCAAATTGTCTCATTTGAGGCGATACCGAATGCATCCCCCCACTCTCCTTTCTCCCGCCGGCGCCCCTTTTCAGACTACCGGCTCCGGATCTCCCGTCCCTGTCGATCCGGGGCACCGTTTCTGGCGACAATCCTTTTTCAGACGCCCGGAACAACGGGCCGGAATAACGCCATTCCGTTGCCTGGCGCATCCTGCGCCCGCCCGGCTTCTGTGGCGGAAGTCGGCATGCTATTGAGCAAAAGCGGTGCCAACCCTGCCCCCCATCTTGCCCGGAGAGAGAACCACCCCACCGCTCCAGGGCTAAAAATACCCAAGCAAAATACCTTGCACCGGTTCAGGATTGGGAATAAACAACCAAGCGGTCAGAATGTGGCGAACTCTGCTGGCCAGAATATGGCCAGGTGGAAATGGAGACGGCAAATATAATTGCCAATGGGATTGGGGCTTAATAAGGAGTAGGCAAATGGAAGTCGGACCTGATTATCTCAAGCGTGAATCGCCCGCCCCCATTTCAGTCCGTCAACTCCGGATACGGTTCTGTTTCCCAGGCACCCCACGTATCAAGCCTGAAGCAGGGTGCGAAACATAGCCAGTCACGCGCTGTCACGCCCCTGGCTGCTGACAGGATTTTGCCAGCAGATCCTGTAATTTCCTGGGCGAGGAGAGACAGGCGCAGCCCTGGCTGCACTCGTTGAGCAGGGCGCAGAAGTTGATGAACTCATCCATCAGGTTGGTGGAGGCCTTTTTTTTGTATTGAATGATCTGCAGGGTCCGTTTCATGTCGACGCCCTCCACGGGCAATCCCGCCAGCCATCCCTGTTCCACCTCCCGGCAGACCGCCAGCTTTGAGAGGCAGGCGACCCCGGCCCCGGATTCCACCGCCTTTTTGATGGCCTCGGTATGGCCAAGCTCCATGGTCACCTTGAGGCCGGTTACATGGCGGCCCAGTTTTTTCTTGAAGATCTGGGCCGTGCCCGAGCCCTTTTCCCGCATGACCCACTCGCATCTCTCCAGATCCTCCGGAACCCGGAAGGTCTTCTGGGCGCCGATTCCGCTGACCGGGCTGGCGATCACCATCAGTTCGTCCTGCAGCCAGGGCAGGGTGGCGATCTGGTCATTGCTGACCTCGCCTTCCACAAACCCCAGATCCATGCCGCCGCCGACGATGAGTTCCTCGGCATGCCCGGTGTTGCAGACATCCATATCAATGGAGACCGAGGGATGCATCTGCTTGAAGGCGCCGATCAGATAGGGCAGGACATAATTGCCGACGGTGGAGCTGGCCACGATTTTCAGGGCGCCGACAACCTTGTCCTTTTTTTCGCTCATCAGGGTTTCGATGTTGTTGATCTGGCAGAGGATCTCCTTGGCAAAGGGCAGGAGATAGCGGCCACGGTCGTTGATCAGCAGGGTGCGGCCCCGCCGGTCGAAAAGAGGGCCGCCCAGTTGGTTCTGCAGTTCACTCAAAGCCATGCTCACCGCCGATTGGGTCAGGAACAGCTTCTCGCTTGCCTTGGTCACCTGCCTGGTTTCGACCACGGCGACGAAGATTTCCAATTGTCTCAGGGTAATGCTCATCAGGGGCGCCTCCAGGATAATGGTTGGCCATGCTGTTTCCCGGCAAGAAATCATAAATTAAATTCGTGTTAAATATTTATATTATTCATTTTTATTTATCATTGGGGATCGTTACAGTGGTAGTACTTTCGCTTGGTCGGGCCAAAAAATAGGCAGTAAAAAAGGAGGCATGGTCATGGAAAAGTCGGAAGAGCACCACGGGAAATTTCCCCGGTTTGCCCCGCGCCGGGAGATGTATGTCTTTCATCAGGGGGTTGGCCGGGTGCTCGATATCAGCATGGGCGGGGTGTCGTTTTCATACATTGCCGATAACCACCCGCCGACAGAGCCGCCAAGGGAAGGAATCCTCTTTACCCACCACGGCGAGCACATCCAGGGGATTCCCTTCGAGATCGTGGCCGATGCGGTGTGTTCCCGGTTTTTCTCAAGCGATTATTTCATCCGGGAAAGGCAGGTTCGTTTTGGCGAGCTTTCCGAGGTCCAGATCAGGCGGCTGGAAAGCTTTATCCTGAACAATGCCCACATTCCGCAATGTTCCTATGACACGCGGTACACGGAGTACAAATCAGCGTATGTCACCGCCGCTTGGACTTCCCTTGCCAGGAAAGCCTTGGGAACGGAGGCCGGCGCGGATGCACACCTGGCTTGATCGGCTCGATCTCAGGATTTCCGCGGGGATGGACAGGTACTGCCAGCCCCTGATGCGGTACTCCATCGCCCTCATCTTCATCTGGTTCGGTCTGCTGAAGCCTTTGGGGATGAGCCCGGAGGAGGAGCTGATCAAGCGGACAGTCTACTGGGTTTCGCCCCGGATTTTTTTGCCGGTGCTCGGCTGGTGGGAGGTGAGCGTGGGGTTGTGTCTGCTCTACAGGCCGTTGCTCCGCGTCGCTCTCCTGCTCCTGCTTCTCCAGTTGCCAGGGACGATGTTGCCTTTGGTTCTGCTGCCGGAAATTTGCTTTACCCAACCGCCTTTCGGGTTGTCCCTGGAAGGTCAGTACATTGTGAAGAATCTTTTTTTGGTGAGCGCGGCCTTTATGATTGGCGGAAAGGTCCGCGCCCAGTGATCGCCCTCGGCACTGGCAGCCCCTCCTCCACCGCCTGGGCGACTGCGGCCTTGCCCGGCCCTTCTCCCCTGGGCAGGGCCGCAGGTTTTTTTTGACAACGGGCCTACAGGGCCTTTTCTGTTTTTGCGTACAGGGCGTACAGCTTCCTGTCCGTGTCAAGCCGTTGTCGAAACCGCTTTCTGCCCTGACTGACGGTGCTGTAGTGCACGCCCATCAGCCTCCCTATCTCCGGGTTCTTCATCCCGCCCAGCCGGTAGAGCAGATCCATGGCCATCTGGCGTAACGGTCCGGGTGTTTGCAGTATCTCTTTCCTGGTTTTTCCGGTCACTTTGCAGACAGCAGCAATGATGACGTCCTGGGCCAGATATTTTCGCCCCTCGGCAAGGGTCGGTTGCTCGCGGGTGGTTTCCGTATCAAGATATCCGCTTTTGATCCGTTGCACAAAATCATCGCTGCCCAAGAGACTCTGCGCGACGATCCGTTCCCGCACCGGCAGGCCTTCCGCCAGGTCCGCGGCAAGCTGCTTTTTGTATTTTGCCCGGCCCGTTGCGATATCGCCGCCGAACTCCGCGAGGGCCACCGGATAATCGACGAACGCCCACCGTTTTTTCAGAGAGACAAAGCCTGGCAGGCTGCTCCATTTGTAGGCCCAAAGGATATCAAGCCGTTCGGCAAGCGGCTTATTCTTGCTGCCGCCCACCTTGACCGGGTTCAGATGGATATAACGGGAAACCAGGGAAAGATACGCATCACCATCCACCAGAAAGCTCTTGTATCTTCCCTGGTAGAGATGGCCGGAGCGGCGGTGGCGGCGGTTGAAAGCCGAGGTGTAGCTGATGTTGAAGTGGCGCATGAACTGGCTGAGATTCCCCAAGGGAGTCTCCACCAGGAGATGGAAATGGTTGTTCATCAGAACAAAGCTGTAGAGCTTGACCGAGTAGACGGCAAGGGAGCGGGCGAGAAGGGCAAGGAATTCCTGCCGGTCCGTGTCGTCCTTGCAGATGGGCTTGCGCTCATTGCCCCGGTTGGTGACATGATAGAGAGCGCCTGGGTATTCGATGCGAAGAGGTCGTGCCATACCAGGATCTTAGAGGAGGGAATATCTGGCGTCAAGAATAAAGATTTGACCCCGATTCGGAGACCCGATTCGGAGTTTTCCCCTTGACTTTACTTATCATGGATGTCCCCGCAACCTTTCTGAGTCGCCCGGGAATCCCTCCATCACCGCGTCATCAGCGCGAACACACCCCAGCCCAGGTATTCACGCGTGTAAGCGGCGTAGCGCGCGGGTTCCGAGGTCAGTTTGGCTCGCACCTCTTTCGCCAACTCGTCGCCGGGATTGGCTTCGAGCCATCGGCGCATGGTGAGCCATTTGGCCGCCTCGTACCTGTCCCAGCCATCTTGGTCAGCCAGAACCATTTCCACGACGTCGTAGCCAAGACGGCCGAAAGACGCGAGAAGTTCCGGAAGCATGAGAAAGTCGGAGATTGCGTTGGCAAGACACCCCTTGGCAACATCTTCCGTCGGTGGCAACTGCCGCCAGTAGGGCTCGCCGATGAGGATGATCCCGCCGCTGCGCAGGCTCCGCGCCAGAAGTTCGATGGTGCCGGCGACGCCCCCACCGATCCAGGTGGCGCCGACACAGGCTGCCACACTGGCCTTCTCGTCAGAGACATAGCCGGCAGCATCGCCATGGATGAACGAGACTTGATCGGCGACACCGAGTTCTTCAGCACGGAGTTTCGCTTGCTCGGTGAACAACTGGCTCATGTCGATGCCGGTGCCGATGACGCCGTGATCGCGCGCCCAGGTACACAGCATCTCCCCCGAACCGCTGCCGAGGTCGAGCACTCTGGCCTCCGATTCCAGCCGCAGCGCCGCGCCGAGAATAGCGAGCTTTTCGGGTGTGATCGGATTGTGGATGCGGTGAGCACTTTCGGTGATGTTGAAGATCCGAGGAATGTCCATTGCAGAAAATCTCCTTGCCGGTGTGAATGGATTCGGTCACTGGGGCGTGTAAAGAATTTTGTGTAAATGTTTTTTGTGATCAAAATTCCGGCAGCCTGTCTTCAAACATGATGCTGAATTGATTCAGCGCCGATTTCCAGTTTTTGATCGGCATCGTCCATCGTTTCGAAATATTCGTCAGCGCCAGATAGAGCAGCTTGAACATCGACTCGTCATTCGGAAAAGAGCCCCGGTTCTTAGTGACCTTGCGCAGGGACATGTTCAACGATTCGATGGTGTTGGTCGTATAGATCACCCTGCGGATCTCCGGAGGATAGGCAAAATACGGGATGATCCGCTGCCAGTTGTTCTGCCAGGACTGACTTATCCGAGGATGGGTAGCATCCCATTTTTCCCCGAAGCTGATCAGGTTTGCCTCGGCCTGTTCTACGGTCGGGGCGCTGTAAATCTCCTTCAGGTCGTCCGCCATTTCCTTGCGCTGTTTCCAGGAAACGAAATTCAGGCTGTGCCGCACCAGGTGCACGATGCATAACTGGACCTGGGCGGCGGGGTACGCCGCTTCGATGGCCTCCGGAAAACCCTTGAGCCCATCGACACAGGCGATCAGGATATCCTTCACGCCCCGATTTTTCAGCTCGGTCAGGATGGCCAACCAGAACTTGGCGCCCTCGGTCTCGGCGGCCCACATGCCGAGAACCTCCTTCACCCCAGTCATCGTCACGGCAATCGCCAGGTAGACGGCCTTCTTGATGATCTGGCCGTTGTGCTTGACCCTGATCCGCACCGCATCCAGATAGACGATGGGGTAAACATCTTCCAATGGCCGGTTCTGCCAGAGCCGGACCTCTTCCGTGACGGCGTCGGTCACTTGGGAGATCAGGGTCGGTGAAATCTCAACGCCGTAAATCTCCTCCAGATGGCTCTGGATATCACGGGTGGTCATCCCACGGGCATACATGGAGATGATCTTGTCATCAAACCCCTTGAAGCGGGTCTCTCCCTTGGGAACGATGATCGGCTCGAAGGAGCCGTTCCGGTCACGGGGAACCGCGACGTCTATCTCGCCAAAATCTCCCTTGAGCTTTTTCTTGTAGCTGCCGTTTCTGGAGTTGCCGCTGTTTTTCCCAGCCGGAGCGTTCCGGGGATAGCCGAGGTGATCGGTTATCTCGGCCTGCATGGCCCGCTCCAGCAGGGCCTTGGTCAGTTGTTTCAGTATGCCGTTCTCGCCGATCAGGTCTTCCGGCTTTTTGTAATCCGCAATCAATTGGTCAAGCAATTCTTTGGAAATGGCCATATCTCTCTCCTTGGTTGGGGGCGAACTTTTCTACCCCCGGAATGGCCATTTACACAATCCTTTTTACACCCTCGGTCACTGCCCAACAGGTGCTGTGCCGGACGGGTTAATATGCTTTGTACTGGTGACGGCATGGCACAATATTGGCCCGTACCGCGTAATATTTTTTCATCGCCAACCACCTGATAACAATCGAACATGGATAATAATCCCTGGTTCGTCAACCCCCAAAAAACAGTCAGGCTTCCATGGACAGGAACAAGGCGAATTGGGTCAGGTCTTCAAAAGCAGGTTTTTCCGCTGGGATCATCTCCTCATGACGCGGTCTTCACGATTGGAGTTCCCAGAAGGGGAAGCTGAAACTGTTTGCCGACAAAGCCGCTTCTTGCGGCATCCCGAGCGGACGGAAACCCAACCCCAACGCGGGCCGTGCCCCGTACAGCCTGCGGGTAGCCATCGCGGAGCCGCCCTTTGCGCATGCGCACATCTGCCCGCGCATGGTCCTGGACCGACTTCCCTTGCGCGGCAAGAAAAAGGTGAACATCCGGTGGAACCTGCGTGAACCGGGTTGTGCCGCTGCTGTTTCTCATATGATCTCACCCCACGAAAAAAGAATACGCAGGGCGCCCGTCCCGCGAAAACCCTGTGAAAACGCCAGGGATCGCGGCCTGTTTTCATGCAGCATTTGCGTCGGAATGCAAGATCTCTCCTCTTTACGCTTTCCCTTTATGGAAATTTCCGGTATTTAGCATATAATATTACATTGATAACGTTCAGCACAGGAGCAGGAGAGGAATGGGCAGTCACAGCAGACCATTTAACGACAAGGCAGGCGGCGCCATCGACCGCAAACGCGAGCGCGAACGCCGTTTCATGATGCAGATGCTTTACAAGAACGCGGGAGAGCTGGCCACCAAGATGGTCCAGCGCCTGCTGGACAAGCATATCATCGAAATCACCGACGAGAGCGCGATCCGGAAGATCTTCGCCGACCTGTTCGAGAAGCTCTCCTCCATGGAAGAGTTTGACATGCAGTACAAAATCGCCCCGGTGCGGCAGCTGGTGGTGGACCCGAACGTCTTCAGCCTCTACGTGACCCAGTATATCTGCGAGGATCTGGTGGAAAACGACAAGGTGCAGGACGTGTTCGGCGACGACCTGGAGATCTACCAGGCCGTTGAATCGGTGCTGCACGTCATCCGTCCCCTGGACTGACGGAATCGGCGGCTGTTCCCTGGCCGCCTCGCGCCTGTGGCGTGGACCTGCGTGAGTTCCCGATTCTCCCAGGTCCGTTGTTTTTTTTGATCAGCTCTTCTTCCTCACCTTCTTGAGGTCGAGGTAGGTATAGCCCTTCAAGCCCTTTTCATACTCGCCCAGCAGGCGCATCGCCTCGTTGGGCCGGAGCCGGTCGCCTTTGATGGCGCGGTCGATCTGACTCTTCATCTTCCGCTTCAAATCGTTGCCGGCATACTGCACGAGGGCCAGCACCTTTTCCATGGTGGTGCCCTCGATGGTCTCCTCGATGTAGTAGCCGGACTCCTCATCCTCATCCAGAAAGACGTGCGCCTCGTTCACCCGGCCGAAAAGATTGTGCAGATCACCCATGATGTCCTGATAGGCGCCGGTGAGGAACACCCCCACATAGTAGGGCCTGCCGTTTAAATCATGGAGCGGCAGGGTATCGACCCCTTCCTCGTAAAGGTTGATGAATTTCGAGACGGTGCCGTCGGAATCGCAGGTGATGTCGGCAAGCGTCCCCTTGCGCTGCGGCTCCTCGTTGAGCCGGTGCAGCGGCATGATCGGGAAAAGCTGGCCGTAGCCCCAATGATCGAGAAGCGACTGAAAGACGCTGAAGTTGCAGAGATACTGGTCGGAGAACTTGCTCTCCAGCTCGACGATCTCGTCGGGCACATACTCGGCATCCTTGAAGAAAGCCAGCACCCTGGCGCTGGTCAGCCAGAAAAGCTTCTCCGCCTCGGCCTTGACATCGAGGTCGATCAGGCCCAGCTCGAAGTGGACCTGGGTTTCCTCCTTGTTGTGCAGGGCGTCGTGGTAGGCCTCCAGGGGGTTGCTGGGATTGACATGGGTGTAATTGTACCACGCCTCCTCCACCAGCTTGTGCCTGATCGTCGGCCGGGCCGGAGTCTCCTCCTGGGGCATCTTCTTGATGTGACCGAAGGTCTCCACCACCAGCACGGAATGATGCGCCACCAGGGCGCGCCCGGATTCGGTGATGATCACCGGGTGCTCGACCCCCTGGTCGTCGCAGACATCCATGATGTTGTAAACGATATCCCGGGCATACTCGTTCAGGGAGTAGTTGATGGAGGAGTGGAAGGTGGTGCGGCTGCCGTCGTAGTCCACGCCCAACCCACCGCCCACGTCAATATATTCGAGGGCGTGGCCGAGCTTTTTCAGCTTGGCGTAAAACATCGCCCCTTCCCGCACCGCTTTTTTGATCGTGAGAATGTCGGGGATCTGGGAGCCGCTGTGGAAATGGACCAGCTTCAGGCAGTCGGCAAGGTCCGCATCCTTGAGCATGGCGGAAACCTGCAGGATCTCGTGGGTGGAGAGACCGAACTTGGCATCCTCGCCCGTGGATTTCTCCCACTTGCCCTTGCCGCCGGTCATCAGCCGCACCCGGATGCCGATGAGCGGCTCCACCTTCAACTCCCTGGCGTAACGGATGATGTTGGCCAGTTCCTCGACCTTTTCCACCACCAGGACGATCTTTTTCCCCAGCTTGCGGCCGAGGAGCGCGGTGCGGATGTACTGGGAATCCTTGTAGCCGTTGCAGATGATCAGACTTTCCAGGTCTTCATGGAAGGCGAGGCCCGCATAGAGCTCCGGCTTCGAGCCGACCTCCAGGCCATGGTGGAAGCGGCTGCCCGCGTCGATGATCTCCTCGACCACCTCGCGGAGCTGGTTCACCTTGATGGGATAGACGCCTCGGTAGTACGACTTGTACTCCAGCTCGGCCACCGCATCCTGGAAGGCCTTGTTGATCCGCTCCACCCGGTTCCGGAGAAGATCCTGAAAGCGGATCAGCATGGGAAAATGCAGACCCTGGTCCACCGCCTCTTTGATCACGTCGACAATGGCGATGGTGCCGCCCTCCTCTTTCAGGGGAGAAACGGTGACCTGGCCGCGGCCGTTGATATCAAAATAGCGCAACCCCCAGCGGGAGATGCCATACAGCTCCCTGGCCTTTTCGATATTCCAGGCCTTAGAATCCGCACCTTGCTGCATCTGATATCCTCCTCAGGAAAAGTACCAAAAACGAAGAGGGACAAAATACACAATTATCACAGAAATTCAATCACTCTTTGCAAATCCCGCCGGGCCGGGGAGCAGCGGGATTTGCAAAAGCCGCTGCCGATGCAGGCCGAAGGACCTTGCCTGGGCGTCACTCTTTCATTATTTTCAGAGGGTTGCCGTTCTGTCCATCAGAAAAGAAGCAAGAGACGTCAAGTTGGGTTGTTGATCGCAAAAAACTGATCTAGGATAGAGGATACGAAAAGAGACCCGGCCGGCCCTGAAAAGCAGAACGCCGAAACCAGAAAACCATTGCCAGAGACCATGCCCGTAAAACATCCCGAAAAAACACCCAGCCTGCTCTTTGCCAATGCGGCGGGCGAGATCAAGGATTTCCCGGAACTTCTGATGGCGGGCCGCAGCGGCTCCCATTTTTACCGGCCCAGGCCGGAAGAACTCATCCCTTTGCCAGAAGGCAGCGATATCTTTGTCCTGCCCGGCCGCAACCCGGTGGGCATCGACCCGGAAAGCGGCGAACCGCTGCTGCTCGCCGAAAACCCCGAAGACCCGGCGGCGGGCATCCAGGCGGTGGCCGCCTTCATGGCCCCGGCCCACACCGCCATCCACTGGGCCGCCTTTGAAAAATCGGCGAGCGCCCTGGCGCATCTGCCGCTTTTCGCCTACACGGCGGTGGGCTGGCTGGACGGCCGGTTCTGGGTCAGCGCCTTTCGCAGCGATCCGGACAAGCGCCAGGAGACGAAACGCTTTGAACCGGAAAACCTGCGACGCCGCACCGAACACCGGCTCAAGAACAACGAGCAGAACCGGCTCATCCAGCATCTGGGCAAGTGCTGCCTCACCTACCGCTGCCCGGCGGCGATCAACTACTTTCTCGACAAGTTCGAGGCGCCCCTGCCCACCTCGCCGGCCTGCAACGCCCAGTGCATCGGCTGCATCTCCCTGCAGCCCTCGGGCTGCTGCCCCTCCACCCAGGAACGGATCAAGTTCGTGCCGACGCCCAAGGAGATCGCGGAGATCGCCGTGCCCCACCTCAACAAGGTCAAGGGTGGGGTGGCCAGCTTCGGCCAGGGCTGCGAGGGCGAACCCCTGCTCCAGGCCAACACCATTGAAAAGGCCATCCTTCTGATCAGGAAACAGACGGGCAAAGGCACGGTGAACCTCAACAGCAACGCCAGCCTGCCCGAGGCAGTGGCCCGCCTGGCCCATGCCGGCCTCGATTCCATCCGGGTGAGCATGAACAGCGCCCGACCCGATTACCACCAGCGCTACTACCGGCCCAAGGGCTTCACCTTCGCGGACGTCAAGCAGTCGATCCGGGTCATGAAGCAGCACCACCGTTTCGTTTCCCTGAACTACTTCATTCTGCCCGGCTTCACCGACGACCCGGCGGAGTTCGCCGCCCTCTGCGACCTGGTTGCCGAGCTGAGGCCGGATTTCATTCAGCTCAGGAACCTCAACATGGATCCGGACTGGTACTTCGACGCGGTCAAGTTTGTTGCCGACGGCGAGCCCATGGGCATCCTCGCCTGGCACCGGCGGCTGAAAAAGCTCTTTCCCCACCTGCGCTTCGGCTACTTCAACCCGCCCCTGCGCTGAACAGGCACACGAAGGTACCCATGGCCGACACCCTGATCCTGCTCGCCTTTCTTTTCTGGGGCAACTTCCTGCCCCCCATAGCCAGCATGGCCCTGGCCGACCGTTTTTCCCGGCCGCTGGACAACAACCATATCTGGTTGGACGGCAGGCCCCTCTTCGGCTCCCACAAGACCATCCGCGGCATCGTCGCCTGCCTTGCCGGCTGCACCGCCGTCGCTCCCCTGCTCGGAGTTTCCTGGCGGACGGCAGCCCTGGCCGCCCTTCTCCTCATGCTCGGCGATCTTGTCTCGAGCTTTCTCAAGCGTCGCCTCCATTACCAAAGCGGCGAGCCGGTCTTCGGCCTGGATCAGCTCTTCGAGGGGCTGCTTCCCGCCCTTTACCTCGGCGACCAACTCGATCTTGCCTACTGGCAGATCCTCCTCGCCCTGGCCTGCTTTGTGCCGGTGGCCCACCTCGGCGCCCGCTTCTGGAAGAACATCCTCTACAAACCGCCCATGGAAAACTACCCCAGGGTGGTGCGCTCCACCGTGCGGCTGCGCGAGTGGCGTTCCTGCCACCAGCCCCTGGTGCGCTGGCATGCCTGGCTCAATCTCTCGAATTTTCTCTACAACCGGGTGCTGGTGAGCAGTTTCTTCAAACTCATCGGCCGCTACCAGGAGGGAATCGGCAATGCTCTGCGGCCCGAGGTGAGCGAGCAAACCTTTTTCTTCGCAAACCTGCCCCCCTCCTTTGACGGCCTCACCATCCTCCTGCTCACCGACCTTCACCTCGACGGCCTGCCGGGTCTTGCCGACATCGCCCTCGCGCGCATCGGGGAAAGGGGCTTCGACCTCTGCCTGGTGGGCGGCGACATCCGCATGAACACCTACGGACCCATCGCCCCCAGCCTCCGGGAGCTGCGCCGGCTTCTCGGTCCCATCAGAACCCGGGAAGGGATCTTCGGGGTCCTGGGCAACCACGACTGCATCGAGATGGTTCCGGACCTGGAAGAGGCGGGCATGCTCATGCTGGTCAACGATGCCTGGCAGGTAAGGCGCGGGGAGGAAAGCCTCTGGCTGGTGGGCATCGACGACCCCCATTACTACAGGACCCATGAGGTGAAAAAAGCCTGCGGCCTGGTGCCGGCCAACGGTTTTTCCATTCTCCTGGCCCACTCGCCCGAGGCATACGAGGAGGCGGCCCTTCAGCAGGTCGATCTCTACCTCTGCGGCCATACCCACGGCGGCCAGATCCGCCTGCCCACCGGCAAGCCGATTTACACCAACAGCAGGGCACCGCGCCATACGGCGGCCGGCCCCTGGCGGCACCGGAAAATGCAGGGTTACACAAGCCGCGGGGTCGGCGCCTCGGGCGCGCCCCTGCGCTTCAACTGCCCGGGCGAAATCACCGTTCTGACCCTGCGGCGGGGCCCGGCGAGTCAGGACCGGGAGGAGGAGATATGAGCAGCCGACCGGAAATCCATATCAAAAACCGCGACCTGCTGGTCACGGTGAACCCGGCCTTCAGCCTGCTCAACAATTACCTGATGCAGGATATCCCCATCCAGACCCTGTGCGGCGGCAAGGCCAAGTGCGGCCGCTGCCGCTTCAAGGTGCTGGAAGGTGGCAAGCACCTCAGCCCGGTGCGGCCGGCCGAGATCGCCCGGCTGGGGGAGGAACTGATCGCGGCGGGCTGGCGGCTCTCCTGCCAGAGCCATGCCCTGCGCAACGTGGTGATCGAGCTGCCCGACCCTGATGAAAAATTCAAGTGACGGCCGGCCCGCCGAAAAACGGCCTGACCCCTGCCCCGCATTGCTTCCTCTTGATAACACGAGGAAATATGTGTACATTGGGATAATGTTCTTTCCAGGCAAACACGCAGAGGAAAAACAAATCCCATGTTATCCATAGTCAAGCAGCTGTTCAGCCATCCGAATATCGCCATCGACCTCGGCACGGCCAATACCCGCATCTACGCCTCCGAGCGCGGGGCTTTCGAGGAAGAACCTTCCCTGATCCGCCACGTCAGCGACGGACAGAACGGCCATGATTCCGATCCATACCTGGGCTACCTGAACAGCAAGCTGGTCTCCTCCCCCCTGAAGGGGGGTGTCATCGTCGATGTCCAGAACGCCGTCAACCTGCTCAGGCCGCTGGTGAAACGCGCCCACCGCGGCTTCCGCCAGCCGATCTCCCTGGCCTGCGCGCCCACCGATACCTCTGAAAAAGAGCGGAAGCTTCTTGCCGAAGCCGTGCTGCATGCCGGCGCCAGCCACGTGGCCATCATCCCGGAAGTCTGGGCCGCCGCCATCGGCGCCGGCGTGGATGTTTCCCTGCCCTATGCCCAGATGCTCATCGACATCGGCGAGGGCGTTACCGACATGGCGGTGATCCGGGATGGCCGTCTTGTTTTCGCCACCGCCGTGCGCACCGCCTGCGCCGACCTGCAACGGGAAATCCGCAATGCCATCATCGCCCGGCACAAGGTGAGCCCCTTCCACCACGAGGTCCAACGGCTGACCCACGAGGTCAGATATATGCAGGCCCAGGATGGGAGCGCCGCCGATCTTCTCGCCGTGCAGGGCATGGACATCATCAAACGCAGGGAGATAACCGTTGAGGTGCCGAGCAGGGAGGTGATCGGGGCCATGCGCCCGGTTGTCCTGAAAATTCTCAAAATGATCGAGAGCGGCTTCAAAAGGCTGCCGGACAAGGTCGCCTGCGAGATATGCGAAACCGGAATCTGCCTCACCGGGGGTGGCAGTTGCATCACCGGCATGGATTCCTTGATCGCGGCGCGGACCAACCTGCCGGTGCGGGTCGCCACCGACCCCATTCATTCGGTAATCAACGGCGCGATCCAAACCCTGGAATACTGGAAGGAAAAGGAACACTGGTGGGAAAACATGGCCTGGCCCAGGCTGCCCTCATGATTTCCCGGGCAATGCCCGGGGCGCGCCTCCCCGGAACCCTCAAGCTCCTGCAGTTCTCCCTCTTCCTTGCCTATGCCACCTACGCCAGCCTCAGCCCCTATCCGTCCGGGGCCATGGAGGTCGTCTCCGACAAGCTCATCCACACGGCGGGCTATTTCCTCTTCTACCTCTCCACGGATCTGGCCTTTGCCCAGGACCGGCTGCGGCTCAACAAGCTGCTCCTGCTCTTTGCCTATTCCATGCTCATCGAGATATGCCAATACTTCATCCCCAGCCGCTCCTTCTCCCTGCTCGACCTGATGGCCAACCTGGCCGGCCTTCTCCTGGGACTGACCGTCTGCGCTTGGGCACACCGGCGCTTCCTGACCGGGCCGGCGCGCAGGTCCTGAACCAGGCCCCACGGAAAGGACGGGAAAAAAGAAAACGGGCATGGGGTCCGGCATTTTGTTCTGGTATAATGGGAAAAAGTTTCGCGCATCCGGCCCTGGCCGCTTCACACCAATCTTCCGTCCCCGAGGAGAAATCGATGAAAACACAATACCGATCAGCGACGACCACCCTGGCCCTCATCTGTATGCTCTTCAGCGCAGCCTGCGCCGGCACCACCCCTTCCAAGGGCACCGGCGGCGCGGCCATCGGCGCCGGCGTCGGCGCCCTTGCCGGCCAGGCCATCGGCCGCGATACCGAAGGCACTCTGATCGGCGCGGCAGTGGGCGGGCTGCTCGGCTATATCGTCGGCAACGAAATGGACAAGTACGACCAGGCGCGCCTCAATCAGGTCTACGAGAGTTCCCCCTCCAACCAGACCACCCAATGGGTCAATCCGGACACCAACCGCTCCTACAGCGTGACCCCGAAACCTGCCTACACGCAACCCTCCGGCCAGGTCTGCCGGGAGGCGGAGATTCTCGCCACCGTGGACGGCCGCCCGGAAAAGGTGGTCTCCGTTGCCTGCCGGGACAACACCGGCCGCTGGGTGGTTCAATAGGAATGCCGCTCCGGATGCCTTGCCCCTTGCGGGCAGGCCCAGCCCCGGCGTAACCGGCGAATCCCATTCCGGATTGGGGATTCGCCGGCCGCCTCGCCCCTTTCGGGTTTCCGGCGGCATTCTTGCCTGGAACCTCCTCTTTTGCTTTCAGGGAAAGCAGGCCGCATGCTATAATAGGCGCGTTTGCCAAGACCCGTTTCAACGAAAACCCGACCCAGTGCGCCGTTGCTGCGCCAACCGGAAAGGACGCAGCGCCCATGCTCACCTACATGAAACACAAGGCCGGGGGCCTCGCGGATGCCGCCTCCCTTGCCGAAAGCCAGATTGTCCGGGCTTTTGCCCCGACCCCGGCGGAAATCGCCCAACTCAGGGACGGTCTGCACATCCCCGAGGATTTTCTCCTGGCCGCCCTGGACCGCGACGAACGACCACGCATCGAGGTGGATGACGCCTGCCGCCTGCTGATCATCCGCATCCCGCACCACAATGCCGCCTCGGACACGCCCTATGTCACCATCGCCCTGGCCTTTATCCTCACCCCGGAACACATCGTCACGGTCTGCTCGGAGGAGTCCATGCTCTGGCGCGACCTCCTCGCCGGCCGCCGCAGCCGCCTCCCCTCGCCTGCGGACCGGGTATCCTTCCTTGCCACCCTGTTCCTGCAGGTGGCGCGGCAGTACCTTGTCTTCCTGCGCCAGATCCGCGACGAAGCCGATGCGGCGGAACGGGCCATCCACGGTTCCATGAAAAACGAAATGCTGATCCGCATGCTCAACCTGGAAAAATGCCTGGTCTTCTTCACCACCTCGCTCAGGGCGAACGAACCGCTCTGGGACCGTTTCCGGCGGATCCACGGCCGCGAGTTGACCGAGGACGAAAAGGATCTGATCGACGACGTCAAGATCGAGTTCCGACAGGCCCAGGATCTGGCCGACATCTACAGCAACATCCTGAGCGGCATGATGGACGCCTTTGCCTCCATCATCGCCAACAACCTCAACGTGGTGATGAAATTCCTCACCCTGATCACCATCATCCTCATGCTGCCCACGCTGATCGCCAGCATCTACGGGATGAATGTCGAACTGCCCTGGCAGCATTCTCCGCATGCCTTTCTCATTCCCATGGTGATTTCCCTGACCCTTTCCGCCATAGGCATCGCGGTGTTTTTCAAGAAAAAATGGTTTTAGCGGACCGCACGCGGCCAGGCCCGGCGCCGCATTCCATAAAAAATAGGGAGTACTCCTTATTGCAAAACGCCGAGCAATGACCTATTGATAATAATTACCACCTAACACATTTCCATATCATAAAAGTCTGTTCTGCCCCCTGGCCGAAAAAACGCCTATGCCCCAAACGCAAACCTCTCCCAAGTCACGCCTGGCATGCCTGCTGCTCTGCCTCTTTCTGGGCGCCCTGGGCGTGCACCGCTTTTACGTGGGCAAAACCGGCACCGGTATCCTCATGCTCCTGAGCCTGGGCGGCATCGGTATCTGGACCCTCATCGATCTGGTCATGATCATCGTCGGTTCCTTCAAGGACAAGGAAGGCAGGGTTGTCTTCAGATGGGCGGAGCCAGGGTCCATTTAAATGACAGGAACCATGAAAATCCAGTACCGGATCGACCCGGAAACAAAATTCATCACCCAGGAATTTCACGGCGAAATACTGTTGCGGGATATGCTCGGTTTCCTGGAAACCCTTTTTGCCGACCCGGCCTATCAGCCCCATTACGACGGGATCGCAGATCTGCGCGGCGCCATGCTCAACCTGAACTACGAAGAGGTCAAGGAGCTGGTCGCCTTCCAGAGCGGGCACCCGCGTTGCTCCTGCGGCGCCTGGGCGTTTCTGGCGGAAAAGCCCCTGAATTTCGGGGTGATGCGCATGTTCCTCTCCGTGGGCGACGGCTTGGGCATGGATCTCAATATCTTTGAAACGGAACGGGAAGTCCGCTACTGGCAGCAGAAACGGGTAGCCGCCAAAAAGCAGAACAAGGCATCCTGACCACCTCCCGCCCGCAACCGACGAAAAAAGGCCGCCCGCTGATGCGGGCGGCCTTTTTTTTGGTACGACATACAGCGCTTCCGGTGGTCGTCGGACCGAAAGCGCCGGGGAGGAAACCGGGATCAGGTCTTCTGAGCCTTGGGAGGAGTGGGAACATCGGAACCGTGACATTCCGTACAGTTCGGCTGGCCGGTGATGCCGAATTCCTTGCCGGGCGCCCAATCGCTGGTGGGGGTATACTTGCCGTCCTTCCAGTCGTTGAGCAACTCGACGAGATGATAGGCGACGCTGGCCGCCACCCTGGCGCAACGGTCCTTTCTTTCGGGGCTGCCCAGCGGCTTACCCGCGGCGCTCATCCACTTGCCCACGGAAACGTGACAGAGGGGGGATTCGGCGGTGGTCTTGATGATTTCCCCCTTTACCTTGGGCTCCTTGGGCATGAAAACGGGCTGGGGGGTATCGGAGTACCACTGCATCATGTCCGAGCCGATCTGATGTCCCGCTTCGGCGCCCGCGGTCCGTGGGCCGATGATGAGGTTGGCGACGATGTTGGCGCCGGCATTGGAGCCGCAGACCGTGCCCCAGCCCACCATGCCGCCTTCCAGGAAGACAAAGGCATCGACCGGGATGGAGGTGTAGGGTTCGCCCACCTTCTCACGCAGCTGGCTGAACACGCTGCTGATAACGGCAGCGCCGCAGAACACCCTGTACCATTCGTTGTAGGCAAGCTCCGCGGTTTTGGCGGGATCGAGTTTCTCATAGGGCCAGGGCCATTTGTCGGCGGCTCCCCCCTTGGCCTGGGCAATACCCGGCCAGGCGCTGAACTGGGCGAGGGCGGTGCCCGCGGCAAGAACCCCTGCACCAATTACCATCTGCCGGCGCGACAATCCCTTGCTGTCCATGCTTTCATCAGACTTCATCGACTCTTCCTCCGTATTGTTGGGTAAAGTCTCTCCCCGCGGCGTCATGCCCGGAAGCCTCCCCCGTTTTCAACCTGGGTCATCCGTGAAGAACGCCCCATCCCGGTTGGGGAAAGAGGCGAATATGTCGATATGTACCACAAAATGGCATCCTACTTTGTGGCATATGTTAGCACCGCGTTAGCAGCAGACAAATATGGCAAATTGTCGCAGCGGCAAAAAAATTGCCGCTGGGAGGGAAAAATGCCAGGGCAGAGGGAGACGGCCCCGGAAAAGAGGAGTGACAAGGGGATGGCGGTTCGCGCGGTCAGGCCGAGGCCGTGTCCCCTTTGCCAGGGCCGGGCGGCGGCAGGGTCATGCACTCCAGAAAGATCCGCCTGGTGCAGCGGGCGCAGACCTCTTTGTCCAGGCGGGTGAAGATTTCCGCGATGGCTTCATCCTTGGATTCGAAGATGTTCTCAGCCCCGATTGCATCCAGATAGCCGCCTTTTTCGATATGGTCGCAGACCGGTTTTTTGATGTCGTAGAGATAGAGGCGCCCGCCCTCCGCCTTTTCCGTCCTGACCAGTTCGGCGAGAAAATCGGCGCCGGCCATGTCGATGAAGTTGATTCCGGAAAAAATCAGGAGCAGATGCCTTTGCTCGGGCTGGGTGCGGTGCATGGCCGCAAGCCTCTCCTGAACATGGTTGATGGCCCCGAAGAAGAGCGAACCGTCGATGCGGACGATCTTCAGCTGCGGGCACTCGGGCAGGGACGGATCGGTGGTGAAGGAGCGCATGGGATGGCGGGGGTCCGGCACCCGGCTCAAGACCCGGGGATGCGAGGTACGGTTGAGATAGAGGACCAGGGAGAGGAGAACGCCGAGGAAGATGGCGAATTCAAGCTCCAGAAAGAGGGTGGCCAGAAAGGTGGTGACCAGGATCACGCTCTCCTGCCTGCTGGTCAGCAAAATCCGCTTGATGTGGTGGAAATCGATGAGTCCCCAGGCCACGAGAATGAGGATGCCGGCCATGGCGGCATTGGGCAGATAGACGGCCCAGGGGGCGACGAGGAGCACCACCACCATCAGGAAGCCGCCGGCAAAAATCGCCGCCAGCGGGGTTTTGGCGCCGGCCTGGAAGTTGAGGCCGCTCCGGTTGAAGGAGCCGGTGGCCACGTAGCCGGAGAAAAAACTGCCGGCGATGTTGGAAAGCCCCTGGCCGATGAACTCCTGGTTGCCGTCAAGATGCTGCCCCGTCTTGGCCGAGAGGGCGCGGGCGATGGAAACCGCCTCGGTCAGGGCGAACAGCGTGGTCGCCACCGCGGCAGGGGCCAGCATCTTGATGTTTGCCAGGGTAAAATGCGGGGCGGAAAGGGGCGGCAGCGAAGAGGGCAGGGCCCCGACCACCGGGATGGCGGCGACCTCCACCCCAACCCGCCGGGAGATGACGAAGGCCGCTGCACAGCCGACCAGCATGGAAACGATCATGTAGGGAAACCTGGGGCTCAGGCGCCTGATGATGAGCCCGGAGGCCATGGTCAGCAGCCCCACCCCCAACACATAGAGGTTGTAGTCCTGCCACTGGCTCGCCACCGCATGGACGGTATGGTGCAGATGGCCGCCCCTGGGCACGGAGACCGCGAAAAGATGCTTGAGCTGGCTTGCGGCGATGAGGATTGCCGCGCCGGCGGTGAAGCCGACCACCACCGAATGGGAAATGAAGTTGACCAGGGCGCCCAGCCGCGCGAATCCCATGGCCAATTGAATCAGGCCGACCATCATGGTCAGGGTGAGCGCCAGCTGCACGTACTCGGCGCTGCCCGGCGCCGCATACTTGCTCAGAGAGGAAAAAAGGACGATGGAGGCCGCGGTGGTGGGGCCGGAAACCAGAAGCCAGGAGGAGCCGAACAGGGCCGCGACAATGGCCGGAACCATCCCGGCATAGAGGCCGTATTCCGGAGGCATGCCGGCGATGGTGGCAAAGGCCACGCCCTGGGGCAGGGCGACCACCGCGCCGGTGAGGCCGGCGAGCAGGTCGTCGCGCATGGTTCTCCGGCTGACCTGAGGCCACCATTTCAGAAAAGGAGCCAGATAGGCGCGCCAGCTGCCGGAATCCGCGTAAGGGCTGTTTTCCATGCGCATCCCCCCTCAGACGCCCTGGTCCCGGAATCCTTCCCGCAGCACGCTGTATTTGCCGGTTTCCACATCCAGGTCGTAGATGTTGAAATTGCTCCGCATGTCGAGCCCCTCATGATGCACGGCGAAGTTGAGAGAGGCCGAGCCTTCCGGCCCGCTGACGATGCGGTGGAACACATACCTGGGCCAGACCAGCATGGCCGGGCCGTCGAAAAGTACCTCCCCTTCCTGGAGGATCCGGCCGGGGGTGACGGTAAACCTTTGCAGGCCGTGCCCCGCCAGGAAGATATCCACCTGGCGCGTACCAAAAAGGACGATGAGATTGTCGTCCTGGTGGGGATGCATGTACCACGGCCGCGCTGTCATGCCGATGGGGCCGGGAGATACCGCGCTTTTTTCGTGGATCACCCGGTCGATGGCGTTGATGCGCGGCAGCGCCTCCATGGGCACGTTGTCGAAAAAAACACCGGGCGTGCGCCGAAGTGGTTTCAGGGGAATGATCCGATAAAACCCGGGCACCTCCTTGCAGACTGGAATACCGACCATCTGCCTCTCCTCCTGTTAGCGTCCGAAAAGATATTCTTCTCGACTAAATATTTTTTATGGTACTGTCATTGTCGCAATTTTATCGGATTCCGAAAAGGGATAATTGACCACGGCCCACGGGAAGCAAGTCGCCGGGGCGGCAACGGAGCGTATCTCAATGAATAAGAAAAGCGGCAGCGGCCTTACCAGGATCGTCAACGCCTTCGGCTGGTCCATGGCCGGCCTCGCGGCGGCCTGCAGGCACGAAAAGGCCTTCCAGCAGGAACTGGCCCTGGTCCTCCTCCTCGCCCCCCTCGCCCTCTGGCTGGGAAAAACCGGCCCGGAAAAGGCCCTGCTCCTCTCCGCCCTCTTTCTGGTGCTCATCACCGAGATCGTCAACAGCGCCATCGAGGCCGTGGTGGACCGCTTCGGCGGCGAGATCCATCCCCTGTCCGGCCGCGCCAAGGACATGGGCTCCGCCGCCGTCTTTCTGGCCCTGGCCAATGTCGTGGCGGTCTGGCTCCTGGTTCTTCTCTTCTAGCCAAAATATCCCACATTGTGGTAGCGCCTTCCTCTTGACAACCGTCCCGTTGTCGGCAATAATCCGCAGCGTTCCTCCGGCATATTTTATTGTTTTTACGATTTAAGATACAGGTGCAGCCATGAGACCATCCCCCATCCGCCCCCAGGACTGTTACAAACACTACACCATGGACCAGGACAAGGTCTGCAGCCCCATGGAAACGGTCAACCGCTTCAAGGAGCGTCTGAAGGAAGTGAACCTCGACATCCTCAAGGAGGTGCGCCGCATCGACAACGGCCGCCTGGACATCCCGGTTTATTTCAGCGTCTGCGGCAAGGATGCCCGAATGGTGATCGGCAACAAGAAGCAGATGGGCAAGGGCAGCTCGCCGGAACAGTCCCAGGCCAGCGCCTGCATGGAACTGGCCGAGCGCTTCAGCTTCTTTGCCTTCAAGAAAAACGAGGCGAATTTCATCACCGACACCTACGCCAACCTGAAAAAACAGGGCCAGCCCCTGCTGCCCCTGGTGCGCCTGCTGCTCTCGGTGCATGACGAAAAAACCGACATCGCCACCCTGGAGCGGCTCATCGAGGACATTCCCATCCAGTGGACCTGGGCCACCAACCTGGGCAGCGGCGAGCTGCTGCTGGTCCCCTTCAGCTGGTTTTACGCGATCAACGAGTTCAACGGCCCCTCCGCCGGCAACACCTACGAGGAGGCGATCCTCCAGGGGATCAGCGAGATCGTCGAGCGCCACGTCTGCGCGGTGGTGAACCACGGCAGGCTCGTCACCCCGGCCATCGATCCGGAGAGCGTCACCGACCCGGTGGCCCGCGAGCTGATCGATAAGTTCCGCAAAAACGGCATCGAACTCTACATGAACGATTTCAGCCTCGATACCGGCATCCCCACGGTGGCGGCGCTGGCCATCGACCGTTCCACCTTTCCGGAGTCAAGCGAGATCGTCTACACGGCCGGCACCACCCCGGACCCGGAAAAGGCCCTGATCCGGGCACTGACCGAGGTGGCGCAACTGGCAGGCGATTTCAACACCAGGGCCAACTATGTGGCCAGCGGCCTGCCCAAGCCCCTTTCCATGGAAGAGGTGCGCTACCTCACCCATCCGGGCGGAACCGTCTCCATCCACGATCTGCCCAAGCTCGCCGACGACAACATGAAGGTGGAGATCGACAACTGCCTGGCCGCCCTTGCCAGGCTCGGCCTTGAGGTGCTGGTGGTGAACACCATGCACGAGAAACTCAAGATCCCCACCATCTACACCATCGTCCCGGGTTGCCATTTCCGGGAGCGTTCCATGATCAACAACGTGGGCCTGTTCGCGGCGAAACTCGCGGCGGAACGGATCGGCGATCCCGACGCGCAGCTCGCCCAGCTTATGAAGATGCAGCGCTTTCTGCCCGATGCCTATTATCTGGAATACTACCTTGGCAAGAACATGCAGGCCAAGGGGGAGCTGGCGAGCGCGGTGGCCCACCTTGAGCGGGCCCTGACCTTAAACCCGGAGGAGGAGGACATCCCCTACATTTATTCCCACCTGGGCGACTGCCTGAAGGACATGGGGGAATACGCACAGGCCATCGCCGCCCTCAACAGGGGCGCGGAGTACGACGAAGAGCGGCCGGACATCCACAACCTGCTCGGCTTCTGCCATTTCAAGCTGGCCGACTACGAAACCGCCATCCGCCACTTCAACCGCACCGTGGAGCTGAACCCGGCCTCGGCCATCGATTACGCCAACCTGGGCGTCAATTACAAGAAGCTGGACAAGGCCGAGGAGGCGATCAAGTATTTCCAGCTCGCCCTCTCCCTGGACCCGAGCATCGAGTTTGCCCACAGCCATCTGGCCGAGCTGATCGGGGCGGAGCACCCTTAGGCCAGCCCGGCCGGGCTTGCCCAGGGGCTTAGAACCCGAACATCTCCTTCATCTTCCTGGCACCGTCGAGGAGAGGATCACCCGATCCCTCGCCGCTGCCGCCGGGGACAGAGCCGTCTTTCGGCGGGGCAGTGAATTTCGGCTCCTCATACTTGCAGGAACCGACCTTCTTGCCTTCGTAGGAGGTGGCCATCTCGAACGGTTCGCCGCCCTGCTTGCCCTGCATCTGCATCCTGCCGCTGTAATGACCGGGCCCGTATTCCATCTCGCCGTTGCCGGTCATGGGATTTTCGCCGGTACAGACCATCTTCCAGGTCATTTTGTTGCCGGAAACCTTGACATCGGTCATCTTGCACTGCTGATTGGGATCCTGGGGAATGGACTTGGAAGGATCCTTTTCCTGTCCTTTGGGGATGCAGACCGTCACGGTCTGCGCCGGCATGGGAAAAGGCATGCCGGGCATTTCGGTTTTTGAGCGAACCTCCCACAATTCGTCCGGCCCTTCCCCTGCTGCCGCAGAACCGGTGCAGCAGAGCAATATCGCAAAAGCAGAGAACATTTCTTTCTTCTTCATAATGCGCTCCTGGTCATAATGAATTTGCTTGCATCCTCAAGCGGGAGAAATCTTTTGCTGCACGAAAGAAACAGGGCCGGCTGGCCTCGAGGTTGACGGACAATGCCCCGATGACCGCCGACTCTCTTAAAAAATTACCAAAATCATGGAATAATAGCAAAAGGGAACTCCATGGCTTGTTTGGACATATTGACAAGCCGCAGCATTTTCCGGTAATTGGCGGAATAGAGTCGCAAATTACCTCTCACCCTGAAAAAAGGCCTTCCCATGATCAAGGATTTCAGCCGCCGCCTCTTCCTGCGGGGAGGAAAGCCCCTCCCCATCCGGCCGCCCTGGGCGCTGCCGGAAAACGAGTTTGTCGCGTCCTGCACCAGATGCGGGGCCTGCCTCAGCCATTGCCCGCAACAGATCCTCGAGCCCGACCGGGCCGGATTTCCGCGGGTGAACTTCAGCAGGGGCGAATGCACCTTCTGCGGGGAATGCGTCCGGCAATGCCTGCCCCAGGCCCTGATTGCCCTGCCCGGCGCTCTCCCCTGGCGCCGCAAGGCCGTCATTGCCGAAACCTGCCTCAATGTGCGCGGCATCCAATGTCGAACCTGCGGCGAGCAGTGCGAGCGGCAGGCCATCCTCTTTCGCCCCGCGCCAGGGGGACACACCCTGCCCCGGTTGGTCGTGGCCGAATGCAACGGCTGCGGGGCCTGCTTTGCGGTGTGCCCGGTTCAGGCCATCAGCATCACCTCCTGACCCACCCTCACGAAGGCCGGCCCGGCCTCACCATGCCACCAAACGGTAACATCCATCCCTGCCAAACGGTAACCACTCGGTAACACTCCCCAATTCGGAACATTGAATTTCCACGCAAATTCAATGCTTGACTTTCCTGGCACGCCTGTTGCTATCCTGTATCCAGGAATACTTGGAAAGCCATCAGCCGCACGCTGTCCGCCCTGGGAATTTCAATGGAAAACACGGGAGGAGGAAAGGAAAAGATGCATATCGCCGGTGTTCTCGTCCACGCAAAACCGAATTTCACGGATCAGGTCGCAGCGACGCTTCGCAACCTCCCCGGACTCGAAATCCACGCCCGCACAAACGACAACCGCTTTGTCGTCACCATTTTTGAACAACACGATGCCGTGATCTCCGAAACCCTGCGAAAGCTCCACGATGTCGAGGGGGTGTTGTCCGCGGCCATGGTCTACCAGCATTGCGAAGAAGAAGATCCAACGGCATGACATAACCTGTTTTATCCCCTTGTTCCCCGGCAGACTTCCATTCGGCCCGGGAAGACGGATCAGAAAGTTACAGGACAAGAGCCCTTGTGGACGTGTCTGAATTTCGAGTGCAATAATCAGCGGGAATCTCGCGCAGGAGGAGGAAAGTGTATGGAACTGACAAGGCGTAATTTCATCAAGGCCAACGCCATCGCGGCCACCGCCCTGGCGGCCGGCATCTCGCTGCCGGAGGGCAAGGCCGTTGCCGCAACAGAGGATCCGGCCATCCGCTGGGACAAGGCGCCCTGCCGATTCTGCGGCACCGGCTGCAGCGTCCTGATCGGCAGCAAGGACGGGCGGGTGGTGGCCACCCAGGGCGACCCGGATGCGCCGGTCAACAAGGGCTTGAACTGCATCAAGGGCTATTTCCTTTCCAAAATCATGTACGGCAAAGATCGCCTGACCCGCCCCCTGCTGCGTATGAAAAACGGCAGGTTCGACAAGAACGGCGACTTCACCCCGGTGAGCTGGGAACAGGCCTTTGACACCATGGCCGCCAAATGGAAAGAGGCCATGCGGAAAAAGGGCCCCAGCGGGGTGGGCATGTTCGGCTCTGGCCAATGGACCATCTGGGAAGGCTATGCCGCGGCCAAACTCCACAAGGCCGGTTTCCGCTCCAACAACATCGACCCCAACGCCCGCCACTGCATGGCCTCGGCCGTGGCCGGTTTCATGCGCACCTTCGGCTCCGACGAACCCATGGGCTGCTACGACGATCTGGAACATGCCGACGCCTTTGTCCTCTGGGGCTCCAACATGGCGGAGGCGCACCCCATCCTCTGGTCCCGCCTCACCGACCGCAGGCTCACCGCCCCCCATGTCAAGGTGGCGGTGCTCTCCACCTTCGAGAACCGCTGTTTCGAGCTGGCCGACCTGGGGCTGATCATGAAGCCGCAATCAGACCTGGCCATTCTCAATTATATCGCCAACCACATCATCGAAAACAACAAGATCAACGAGGCCTTTGTCAAAAAATCGGTCAACTTCAAACGGGGCGCAACCGACATCGGCTATGGACTCAGGCCCAACGATCCGCGGGAACAGCAGGCCAAGAACGCCGCCAAAGCCGGGGCCGCCGAGCCCATGAATTTTGAGGAGTATAAAGCCTTTGTGGCCGAATACACCCTGGAGAAGGCGCACCAGCTTTCCGGGGTTCCCAAGGAGCAGCTTGAGGCCCTGGCCAGGATATACGCCGACCCGAAGATCAAGGTGGTTTCCTACTGGACCATGGGTTTCAACCAGCATGTCCGCGGCACCTGGGCCAACAATCTGGTCTACAACCTCCACCTGCTCACCGGCAAGATTTCCGAGCCGGGCAACGGCCCCTTTTCCCTCACCGGCCAGCCCTCGGCCTGCGGCACGGCCCGCGAGGTGGGCACCTTTGCCCACCGGCTGCCGGCGGACATGGTGGTCGACAATCCGGGGCACCGCGCCTTCAGCGAAAAGATCTGGCAGCTGCCGGAAGGCACCCTGCCGGACAAGATCGGCTTCCACGCGGTCCTGATGCAGCGCAAGCTGCGCGACAAGGAAATGAACTGCTACTGGCAGCTCTGCAACAACAACATGCAGGCCGGCCCCAACATCAACGGCGAGATGTATCCGGGCTGGCGCGATCCGGAAAACTTCATCGTCGTCTCCGACCCCTATCCCACCGTCTCCGCCATGGCCGCCGACCTGATTCTGCCCACCGCCATGTGGGTGGAAAAGGAAGGCGCCTACGGCAACGCCGAACGCCGCACCCAGTTCTGGCGGCAACAGATCAAGGCGCCGGGCGAATCTCGGTCCGACCTCTGGCAGGTGGTGGAATTCGCCAAGCGCTTCAAGGTCGAAGAGGTCTGGCCCGCCGAGCTGCTGGCCAAAAAACCGGAGTACAAAGGCAAAACCCTCTACGACGTGCTCTTTGCCAACGGCGTGGTGAACAAATATCCCAAGCAGGCAATCAAGGACCTGGCCGGCAAGGCCTACCCCAATTCGGAGATGGAGCACTTCGGCTTTTATCTCCAGAAGGGGCTCTTCGAGGAATACCGCCGTTTCAGCCTGGAAGGCCCCAAAAAGGGCCACGAGCTGGGCGAATTCGACCAGTACCACAAGGCGCGCGGCCTGCGCTGGCCGGTGATCGGCGGCAAGGAAACCCTCTGGCGCTACCGCGAGGGCTATGATCCCCATGTCAAGGCCGGCGAGGGGGTGGTCTTCTACGGCAACCAGGACGGCAAGGCCAACATCTTCGCCCTGCCCTACGAACCGCCCGCCGAATCCCCGGACCAGGAATACGACCTCTGGCTCTGCACCGGCCGGATCCTCGAACACTGGCATTCCGGCTCCATGACCCAGCGGGTGCCGGAGCTGTACAGGGCCGCGCCCAGTGCCGTGGTGTTCATGCACCCGGAGGACGCGGAAAAACGTGGACTCAGCCGCGGCATGGCGGCAAAGATCACCTCCAGGCGCGGCGAGATCCTGGCCACCGTGGAAACCCGGGGCCGCAACAAAATGCCGGCAGGGTCGATCTTTGTCCCCTTTTTCGACGAGCGCCGCCTGATCAACAAGCTGACCCTGGACGCCACCTGCCCCATTTCCAAGGAAACGGATTTCAAGAAATGCGCGGTCAAGGTCAGCAAGGCATAGGACAAGGGCCATGAGGCGCAACAGGGAAACAGCCGGCCAGGACCGGAGAAAATTTCTGCTGGAAACGGCGCGCACCGCCTGCGGGGCCGCCCTGTTCGGCCTGGCTCTCGGCCTGTACGGAAACAGGCAGGCCGTGGCCAGACCGGTATACACCCTGCGGCCGCCGGGGGCACTGCCGGACCGGAAATTTCTTGCCACCTGCATCCGCTGCGGCCAGTGCGTTCGAGCCTGCCCTTACAAGACCCTGCGCCTGGCCAGGCCGGAAGAGGAGGCAGCCACCGGTACCCCCTGTTTTGCCGCCCGCCGGATCCCCTGTGAGCTCTGCGAGAATCGGCCCTGCATCCGCGCCTGCCCCACCGGCGCCCTGGACCCGCAACTCACCGACATCTACAAGGCGCGCATGGGACTGGCCGTGCTCATCGACCGGGAAAACTGCCTCAACTTCCTCGGCCTGCGCTGTGATGTCTGCTACCGCAGCTGCCCGCTCATCGGCAAGGCCATCACCTTGAACGCCCTGCACAATCAGCGCAGCGGTAAACACACCCTCTTTCTGCCGGAGGTCCATTCCAAACACTGCACGGGTTGCGGCAAATGCGAAAAATCCTGTGTGCTGGAAAAAGCGGCCATCAAGGTGCTGCCCGTCGAGCTGGCCAGGGGCGAGCTTGGCAAACACTACCGGCTGGGCTGGGAGGAGAAGAGCAAGGCCGGGCAGAGTCTGATTCCGGAACAGCTGGATCTGCCCGACCGGATGCCCGAGTTCACCACCCCCATCACGCCGGAGTGGAAGCCATGAGCGCCGGGCGCCATGCCGGCGCAATGGCCGGGGAGAAAAAAAGCCGGCTTGCCGCCCACCGCTGGCTCCTGCTGCGGCGGACCTGCCAGTTTACGCTGCTCGCCCTCTTTCTGAGCGGCCCGCTGACCGGATTCTGGATCTTCAAGGGCAACCTGGCGGCCAGCCGTTTTCTCGACACCGTGCCGCTGACAGATCCCTTTATCCTGCTGCAGAGCCTGGCGGCCGGGACCGTGGTCGGCGGCACGGCCTTTGGCGGGGCTCTGCTCATTGCCGGCTTTTATCTGGTGATGGGTGGCCGGGCTTACTGCTCCTGGGTCTGTCCCCTCAACCCGGTCACCGATTTGGCGGCCTGGCTGCGGCGGCGCCTCAATCTGCGGGAGGGATCACCCCTGAACCGCAACAGCCGGTACTGGCTGATCGCCATGGTGCTGCTGGTCAGCGCCGTTACCGGGTCCCTGGCCTGGGAGGTGGTCAATCCGGTCACCATGCTGCACCGCGGCCTCATCTTCGGCCTGGGCCTGGCCTGGACCCTGCCCCTCGCCATCTTCTTCTTTGATCTTCTGGTGAGCAAGCACGGCTGGTGCGGCCACCTCTGCCCGGTGGGCGGATTTTACAGCCTGCTCGGCCGGTTCAGCCTTATCCGGGTCCGGGCCGACGGACGGGAAAACTGCAGCAACTGCCTGGAGTGTTACGCCGTCTGCCCGGAACCACAGGTGATCGGCCCGGCACTGAAGGGGGAAAACGACCAGGCCGCGGTGATCACCGCGGCAAACTGCACCAACTGCGGCAGATGCATTGATGTTTGCGCCGAAAGGGTTTTTTCCTTCGGCAGCCGGTTATAACGAGGACGACAAAACCTTCTGACAGCGACCAACCCCGCAAAAGGAGTTACCATGATGAAAAAGCACACCCCCCTGATCCTGATGAGCATCGTCGGCTGCCTGGCCATCCTGCCTGCCTCGACCTCTGCCGCGCAACCGCAATCGTTGCGCGGCCCCGGGGAGATCACCGCCCCCGACCAGCTGCCTGAGGTTGAGAAACCGCTGCCCGATCAAAAACCGATCAAACGCGACTTTGCGGAACAGCCGCCGCTCATTCCCCACGCCATCGAAGGCTACAGGATCGACAAGGAGAGCAACCAGTGCCTGGATTGTCACGGCAAGGACCGGGCGACGGCCGCGGCCGGCATCAGTCGCACCCACTTCCTGGACAGCGCCGGCAAGGAGATGGCAAGCCTGGCTCCCAGCCATTACTTCTGCACCCTCTGCCATGTGATGCAGACCGATGCCAGACCGCTGGTGGAAAATACCTTCCGGCCGGCGCCGGCCGGCAAATAACGGCGCGGAAGCCATCACCTCCGGATCGGGGCCTGAAAAACAGCGGGGAAGCCGTCGGGAAGATCCCGCTCCCATTTCCCGCGCAAAGGGGGCCCGCCACGGGCCTCCTTCCTGTTTTCTATCCTGGCCGGGAAAGGCTCAGAGGCTGTCCAGTTCCACCCGGTTCCGGCCATTGGCCTTGGCCCGGTACAGCGCCTGGTCGGCCAGATTGATCAGGGCCCGGGCATCGACAAACCGGGCCCGCGGCACAATTCCCACCCCAAGGCTGGCGGTGACCGGGATGGACCCGGCGCTGGTGGCAAAGGGCCGGTCGGCCAGGGCAAGACGCAGCCGCTCGAAATGCTTCCAGATCTGCGCACAGTCGCAGTCCGACATGACAACGAGAAACTCCTCGCCGCCGTAGCGGCCCACCCGGTCATAGGGGCGCAGGGCCTGTCCCAGCCGCCGGGCCACCTCGCCCAACACCTCGTCGCCCACCTGATGGCCGTATGTATCGTTGATCTGCTTGAAATGGTCGAGATCCATGATCCCCACGCAGGCGCTTTCCTGCTGGCGCAGGCTGCGGGCCAGCTCCCCGTTCAGGTGTTCGAGAATGGCCGGCCGGTTGAAAAGGCCGGTCAGCGCATCGTGGGTTGCCTGCTGTTTTAAGGCGTTGCGGGCGGCGAGCAGTTCGAGGTTCAACTCGACAATGCGCTTGCCGGCCCGGACCCGTGCCTCAAACTCATGGGGGTAATAGGGTTTGGTGATGTAATCGTCAGCCCCCGCCTCCATGCCCCGCACGATATCATCCTTGGCATCCCTGGCGGTGAGCAGAAGGATATACACATAAGGCTCCCGGCCCAAAGCCCGCACCCGCCGGCACAGCTCGACGCCGTCGAGACCGGGCATCATCCAGTCCAGGATCAGCAACGGCGGGCAGCCGGCGCTCTGGATCAGCTCCCAGGCCGCAAAACCGTCATGGCAGACAACCGTTTCATATCCCCATTTTCCCAGCATGGTTTCCAGTTTCACCCGGGAAATCGGGTCATCATCGGCAACCAGAATCTTCATGCCTTCTCCTTTGCAATGAATTCGGCAAGGGCCTCCGCGAGGCGAAGACCATGCTCTTCAATCCGCCGCACCAGCGGGCCGACCTCCTGCCAGTTCCCCTGCCGGCCAGCCTGCTCCAGGGCAAAGGCCGCGGCATGGCATGGGCCTTTGCCGAAATTCGTCACCGCGCCTTTGAGCTTGTGCGCCGCCATGCGCAGGGCCTCGGCATCGTGATTCTTCACCGCCGCGCCGATGGCGGCCAGGTACCGCTCCCGTTCGGCCACGAACATGGCGGCCAAGGCCACCAGCAGGCTGGTGTCGCCATCCACCACGGCCAGGGCCTCGGGCCGGTCGAAATCCAGGTCGCTTTCCTGGGGGCCGGCCGGGGCTTCCGCCGGTCGGGGCCTGTCCCGGAGCGACGCCGCCGGCAGCCCGGGGGCAAGCCCCAGCACCCGTCTGATTTCCGCCAGCAGCTCCCTGCTGCCGAAGGGTTTGGTCACATAGCCGTCCATCCCGAAGGTAAGCCCCTTCTGCCGGTCTTCGCTGAAGGCCTGGGCGCTGAGACCGATGATGGGCAGATGCCCCCCCTGCCGCTCCTCCCGCTCCCGGATCTCCATGGTGGCCGCGATGCCGTCCATGACCGGCATGTTGATGTCCATCAGGACCAGATCGAAATCCTTCTCGGCGCTGCGCGCCACCGCTTCCCGGCCGTTCGCGACGATCTCGACCTGCTGGCCGTGGATCATCAGCAGTTGGGAGGCGACCTGCTGGTTGATGGCATCGTCCTCGGCCAGGAGGATGGAAAGAGCGGGCAGCGCGGCCCGGGCCGGCGCCGCCTTGCCGGCCTCGGCCTCCGGCGCCTTGCCCACCGCCTGGTTGATGGCCTTGAGCAGGGTGTCCCGCCGGATCGGCTTGGTGAGAAATCCGCTGATGCCCAGGGTTCTGGCCCGCTCAACCAATTCCCTGCGGCTGTCCGAGGTCAGCATCATCACCGCGCTGCCCCCGCGCAGCCGCGCATCCCCCTGGATCGCCTCGGCCATGCCCAGCCCGTCCATGCCCGGCATCCGGCAATCAAGAAGGATAAGCCGGCAGGGATTGCCCTCCTGCCGGGTCGCGGCCAGCCTGGCTAACCCCTCGGCCGCGCTGGCCGCCTCAACCACCTCGGCGCCCCAACCGGTGAGGATGTCGCGCAGAACCAGGCGATTGGCCTCGGTATCGTCCACCACCAGAACCCGCATGCCGGCGATGGCCGGCGCCGCCTCGCGCCCCACCTGCCGTTTTTCGCTCAACGCCTGCTTGCGCAGGGGAACGGCAAAGAAAAAAGTGCTTCCCTGCCCGGGCACGCTGTCAAGCCAGATCCGCCCCCCCATCCGCTCGATGACCTTTCTCGAAATGGCGAGCCCGAGCCCGGTGCCCCCATATTTGCGGGTGGTGGAGGTGTCCACCTGGGCAAAACTTTCAAAAACCAGTTCCTGCTTGTTCGCCGGGATACCGATGCCGGTGTCGCGCACCGCGAACCGCAGGGTCACGGTCTGTTCATCCTCTTCGAGTCGTTCCACCGAGATCAGGATCTCGCCGCTCTCGGTGAATTTGATGGCATTGCCGACCAGATTGACCAGCACCTGCCGCAGCCGGTACGGGTCGCCGATCAGATAAGGAAAGACCTCCGGCCGGATGCGGGAAACAAGCTCCAGATGCTTGCTGTGCGCCTTGATGGCGAAAAGCTCGCAGATCTTGCCGAGAAAAAGATTGAGATCAAAGTCAACCGCTTCCAGGGAGAGGCTCCCGGCCTCGATCTTGGAGATATCGAGAATGTTGTTGATGAGATCCATGAGATCCTCGCCGGCGTTGCGAAAGATCGTCACGTATTCGCGCTGCACCTCGGAAAGCTCCGTGTAGCTCAAAAGGTCCGCCATGCCGATGATGGCGTTCATCGGGGTTCTGATCTCGTGGCTCATGGTGGCCAGAAACTCGCTCTTTGCCTGATTGGCCGCTTCCGCATCCCCCTTGGCCGCCAGCAGCGCCTTGCCGGCCCGATCGTGCTGAATGGCCAGGGCGTAAAGATCGGCCAGCCGGCGGACCACCGTCAGATCCTGGTTGGTATAATCCCTGGTCGGATTGGCCAGGGCGAGCTGGCCGACCAGTTTGCCTTCCACCAGGGCCGGCACCGAAAGAAAGCGCTCCACCGGCATATGGCCGCCCGGCATCACCCCGGCATAGGCGGGATGCTCCTCGGGGCTGTTGGTGAAAAATCCCTGCCGGGTGTTCAAGGCATGCCCCCACAGGCCGCGGTACCCCTGGGGACCCTTCGGCAGGATCACCTCGCCGGCCGCGGCCACCCGGCACTGTTCGCCCAGCATCGGGGTAAGGGTATGGCCGACGTTGGCGCCGGTCCCGGCGTCGATCTCCGAGGCATAGCCCTGGCTGCTGCCGGTGAGGCGGCGGGCAAGCTGCAGGACCAGTTCGGCCACCTCGCTGATTTCCGGCTCGCTGCCGATCAGAATCTCGGCAAGTTCGGCAATGCCCGAATTCAGCTGGGTTTCAAGCTCCAACTGGCGCTGGGCCCTTTTCCGCTCGGTAACGTCGCGGAAGATCCCCTGGATGAGCTGGCAGCCCTTGTAGGCAAAAGCCGCCGCCTTGATGGCCACCTCGCGCACCTCGCCATCCTTGCGGAGCACCTGGGCCTCAAAGGCGGTGCCCGGCGGGGCCTGGCGATGCCTGGCAAAGGTCTCTGAAAATCGGCCGGCATGCTCGTGGGGGGGGTGCAGTTCCCGCTGGTGGATGCCGAGCAGCTCCTCGCGGCCGCGGCCGGTCAGGATTTCCGCTGCGGCGTTGCAATCGACGATCAGGCCGGTTTCCGGGTCCGCCACCAGAATGGCGTCCATGCCCTTTTCAAAGAGGAGCCGATATTTTTCCTCCGAATCCTGCAGATCCTGCGCCACCCTCTTCCGCTCGGAAATGTCGCGCACCACGGACATCACCAGCTGTTCCCCCCGGAAGGACACCAGGCGGGCCTGCACCTCCACCGGCATGGGGTCGGCGTTCTTTCTGCGATGGCACGACTCGAAGAGCGCCTCCCCATGCGTGATCAGATCCTGCGCATGCCGGCTGATCCCCTGGGCCGCTTCCGGGGTGTCCAGCTCGGAGATCTTCATGGCGAGCAGCTCTTCCCGGCTGTAGCCGCGGCTGACCCAGGCCGCCTGATTCACATAGACCAGGCGACCGTCCAGGGTGTGGACCAGCACCGAATCCGTGGCGCTGTCAAGCATCAGGGAACGGAAGGTCACCTCCTCGTCGGCCCGCCGTTGCTGCAGGATTCCCCACATGCTGTTCATGAAGAGATTGAGCTGACGGACATCGGTCTCGTCGTAGGGCGCCACCTTGTTGCCCACCCCGGCCACCGCCACGATCCGGCCGTCATCAAAGACCGGGATGGAGAGATGACGCCTGAGGGGAAAATGGCCCTGGGGCAGCCCCTTGCGCTCCGGACAGGCGGGATAGTCATTGTGGATGACCGGCTTGCGCCTTCGGATGGCGTCCGCCCAGATTCCGGCCTGGGCCAGGGGATAATGGGAGGTCGCGCCGGCCGAGCAGCCGGCGGGGACATTGCGCGACCAAGAAAAAAGTCCCAGGAGCTGCCGGGCCTCGTCATAAAAGTGGAGATAGCCGACCTCGCTGCCGGTGAGGCGTACCACCGCGGCCAGCGCATGGTCGCAAAGTTCCTTCTCGGAAGCGAAACGGTGCCGGCTCAGTTCCAGCAGGGCTTCGAGCCGTTCCTCCTCAAGACGCAGGAGCCCCTCGGTCTGCTTCTGGCGGCTGATGTCCTCATAGGTGCCCAGGACGCCATAGACCGCGCCCGTTGCCTCGCACAACGGAATCTTGCTGGTTTTCAGCCAGTGGCGGACGCCGTCGGCATGCAGCATGGATTCCTCGAAATCCAGTTTGGGCTCACCGGATTCCATCACCGCCGCGTCGTCCCGGCGGTAAGCCTCGGCATCCGCGCGCCGGAACAGATCGAAATCATCCTTGCCGATCAGCTCCTCCGGGGAGCCAAGCCGGGCATCGCGGACAAAATTGGCATTGGCGCCAAGATATCTGAGATTGCGGTCCTTCCAGAAAACCCGGGCCGGAATGGTATCCAGCACCGACTGCAGCATATTGCGGGAGGCGCGGAGCGCGGCCTCCGCCTCCTTCTGCTCGGTGACATCCTTGACCACCACGATGATCGAAGGGTTGTCCGTGACCGGATGCGGCACGAAGTGGAGCACCACCTGATGCCGACAGAACTGAAAAGGCTCCTCCATGGAGGACTGCTGGGGGGCAATGGCGGCCTTGCGGATGAAATCACTGATGAGCGCGGCCTCTTCCGCGGTATCGGCAAAGAGATCGGCCAGGGTCTGCCCGAGCAATGTCACCTCGGGAAGCCGGCACATCTGCTTGATCGCCTGATTGGCAAAAATGATCCGACCGGTGAGGGTGATCTCGAAAATACCCTCGGAAATCTGATAGAGGAGCGATTCCTTGTGGTGATTGGCGGCCAGGAGTTCCTTGGTGATCTGCCGCTCATGCACCGTTTCCCGGCCCTGGATGACGGCCTCCCGGCTCGCTGCCACCTCGGCGGGGGGTCTGGCCAGAATCTCCTTCACGAAGACGGCCAGCTGCTGAAAAGGCCCTTTGGCAATGCAGGCATTGGCGCCCCAGCTCAGAAAATCGACCGCATCCTCCACCGCGGTGGCGGAAAGGATCACGATGAGGCAATCGGCGTAGCGCGGCCGCTGGCGGAGAATCCGGCAGAGTTTTTCGCCGTTGATGTTGGGCATGACCAGATCGGTGAAGATCACATCCGGCAGAAAATCCTCAAGGACGTCAAGGGCGGCCAGGCCGTCCGCCGCCGTTGCCACCTCGTGCCCCTCCTTTTCGAGGAAATTGCTCAGCAGCCGGAGGATAACCGGATGGTTGTCGACAACGAGAATACGTTTCTGCATGAATTTTCACCCGCCCGGCCTGGATTTACTCAAAAAAACACAAAAGCATTATACAGCATGCCTGCGGCCGAATTGGAGAAAAAGCGGAGAGGATCGCGGATACGCCCTGATTTTTTTTCCCGGGCTGGGAAAAATGCGCCCCAACAGCGACCCGTTGAAAAACGGGCGGGCGGCACGGGGATCTGTCGCCGAGCGCCGCAGGTTCGGGAAAAGGCAAGGAATCCTGGATGGTTACCGAAGCGTCTTTGCCCGACCGCTGGTTGAAAAAACAGGGGACGGCTTTTTCGGCGGACCGACAAGGAAGGGGCCGCCAGGGCCCCTTCTCGGATCAGCATGATGTCGCAAAAAAAACGCCGCTCACTCCGTGTAGGAGAGGGTGATGATCACCGTCCGGTTCAGGGCGCGGCCCTCGGGCAGTTCGTTGTCGTAGGGAGGATCATTGGGGCCCTTGCCGGCATGGCCGACCTCCTCCTCGGCAACCAGGCCGGTGTTGAGCATGGCATCGTATACCGCGGCAGCCCGGCGTTCGGACAGCTCCAGGTTGTATTTTTCCTTGCCGATGCTGTCCGTATGCCCGGTGATCTCCATGTGCGGCGAGGCCAGTTCCGCCATTCTGGTGATGACCCGGTTGACGATGACCTGATTGCGGTCCTTGAGGTCCGTGCGGTCGAATTCGAAGAGGATCAGGCCGTACTTTTCCACCACCTTGGTTTCAAGCTTCTGGGCGATGCGCTCCTCCCGCCGGATGAAGTTGACCGTAATCGGCGCCTGGCTCTTGGCCGTGAATACGTTCTGCTCCCGGTCCTTCACTTCAATTTCGGCGCTGAGTCGGCCAGCCGCGGCTATTTCCCGAAGCCCCAGCGATTCGGTGGCAAAGGAGAACTCCAGGGGCACGTCGCCGATCCCCTCCCGGGTCAGCAGCTCCTTTTCGCCGCCCAGCAGCCTGAACCGCCAGCCTTCGACCCCGGCCTCCGCCTGCACGGCCGGGAGAATCCGGACGGCGGCGGCGTCACACTGTTCGAGCACATAGGTGCTTTTGATCGTGTCGAGAATCGCCGGCGTATCGGAATAAATCTCCACCCGCTGATTCTCCACGCTCCCCTCCGCCACCCGACCGGTGCTGGGCGCCTCCGGCAGGTTTCTGGCCTTGACCTCCATCCGGGCGGGGTCGATGCCCCAGACATACTTGAAATAGGCGAATACCGCATCCGCCCGGCTTCTCGACAGGGCGATCCCGCCCTTTTCCTCCCCGGCATTGGCATTGCAGCCCACGATGCTGATTCGGGCCTCGGGGTGCTGCTGCAACCGCTTGCCGAGCACGTTCAGAATATGATGATACTTCTCCATGGTGCCGGTGAGCTTCTCCTCGGCGAAATCCCTGGTCATTTCCGGGCTGGCAAAGGTGACGTAACGTTCTGGAATCTCGCTCTTTCCGGTCTCGAAATAGACATAATTGAGCAGAGGCGAGCTGTCCACCATGGTCACCTCCTCGATGTTCACCGCCGCGGGCTCACCGTTGAGGACGCCGGTGGGCGGGGCGAGGAAGCGGAAGGTCACGGCGTAACGGTGAAAGATGGTGGAGGAGAACTGCTTGAAGATGGGCAGGAAATCCTCCGCGGACTTCGCCTTGCGGATTCTGCCGTTATGGGCCTGGGCAAAGGAGTGCAGAAAGGGGTCGAGCCCGGGCCGATCCATGAAATCCACGGCAAAAAAGGTGAAGTTCCTGAGAGAGGCGGCGGCGGCCGTAAGCGCGTTCGCCTTGACAGTGCTGTTGATGTCTTCCCCGTCGGAAAAGACCACCATGAACTTCTGGCTCTTTTCCGGCATGGCGCCGATGATCTTCAACCCTTCCTGCATGGCGTCATAGAGGTAGGTCCCCTCGGTCTGGGAGGGAAAATAGCTACTGCGCAGAATCTGGCTGAGCAGGGCCGGATCGTTGCCCTGCTCGCTCTTGGTGGTGACCCTGATCTGGCCCGGCTTCACCTCGCCGTACCCGTTGCGCGGGTCGACAAAGGTGACGATATGCACGTTGTCGATGGGCCGGATGAGGGAAAGGAAGTCGTTCAGGGCGGCGAGCACCGGATCGATGGCGTCGCGCAGCTTCATGGAATAGGAATTGTCCACCACCAGGACAAGGTTCAGTCCGACCTCCCGCTGTTCCTTCACATCCTCCACCGAGAGGATCTGCGCGGTCTTGGGTCCCTTCCTGATCAGAAAATCGGCTTTCGTAAGCCCCAGGACCGGTTCTCCCTCCTCGTTGAGAACCGAGACCAGCACCTTGTTTTCGGCAACCGGCTCCACGTTCAGTTTCGCCTTGAGCCAGGAACTCTGCACATTGAGCGCGTCGTCGGCAAGGCCGACCGCGGCCCAGGAAAAGACCCCCAGCAACAGACAGATAACAACCGCCACCCTCTTCATAGCCTTTCCTCCCGGTGCGTAGTCAACCCTCGAACCATCCGAATCCCTGGTAAACGTCAAAATCTCAAAAACGGTCCCGTATTTTTTCCATACTCACGAAGCCGGCCCCCCGTGCGCCCCTTGCCCGGAGGCTACTGGGGGAGAACCTCTTCAATAATGGGGCTGTCCGCGCCGTTGAGGGGGGCGCCGTCCTTGCGCAGGTCCTCGGGCTCGCCGGGCCCGGGATTCTTTTTGCGCAACTGCTCTTCCGGGCTGGTCAGGGCGGTTTTCCCTCCTTCCGCCGCCATTCCCTTCCCCGGTCCGGACGGCTCCGGCGCGGGCACGGTCTCCATTCCCAGCGGCTCCTTCACCTTCCTGGGAAGACTGATCTCCGACTTTTCCCCGGCCGGAACGGGCTGGGCCGCCGCCGGCTCCCTGGTCCCGGCGGGAGCCGGCTCCTTGCCGCCGCCATCGGTCTTGGCCGGGGCCGGCTTTTCTCCGGTCCCGGCCTTTTCAGCCGGCACGCTGTCGCCGCCCCTCTCCGGTCCGGGCCGATCTTTTTCCGGCGCGCCGATCCGGGCTCCGGAGTCGGGCACTCTCCCTCTTTTGCCTTCCGCGGGGGGCACCAGCCCCTTGCGCTCCTTGAGGCGCGGGTCTCCGGCCTCGACACAGCTGAAGTAGAGATCATAGGCAATCAGATCGATGCCGAGGCTTCGTTCGTACTTGAAGATGTTCTTCACGAAGAGGTAGTGCCTGTCCTGGCTGCCGCAGTATTCATGGGCGCTGTTCACGGTTTCGGCAAGAATCTTTCTTGAGGTGCCCCGACCGCTGATCAGATACACGTCCGGCCCCAGCGTGTCGGTGGGCGCCACCTGCACCGAGGCGCAGCCTGCCGCGAAAAAAAGCGCTCCTGAAAGCAGTGTGGGGAAAAAGAGATTTTTCATGCCGCCTTTGTTTACGAATCAGTAGCCGCCGCTGAACTTAAGGTAACACAGGCGGGCCGGGGGAAAAAAGAGAAAAGCATGCGGCGGCCCGCCAGCGGTCGGCGGCGGCCGGCCGGTTCAGGGGGCATAACAGGCCGCCATCCCGGTCGTATAGTCGCCGCCCTTCTCTTCATAGACATGGAATGGGGGCAGAATGTTCATCCCCTCCCCGCCGTTTTTCACCGCCTCGACCAGGACCAGCCGCCCGATATCGCCGGGATAGCTGTGCACCACTTGCAGCCGTTTCGGGGCGAAGCCGTGCTCGACAAGGCAGGCCAGAAGCCCTGCCGCCCGGGAGGCCGGATAGACAAAGGCCGCCCGCCCCCTGGTCTTCAGGGCAAAGGCAGCGGCCCGCACCACCGCGGCAAGATCGGCCAGGATCTCGTGCCGGGCCACGGCCTGCTCCGTGAGGAGATTCCGGCGCCCGCCGGCCACCTTCCGGTAGGGGGGGTTGCAGACCAGGCAGTCGAAACCGCCGGCCGGCAGCAGCCCGCCCATCCGCCGGCAATCCCCCTCCACCACCTGAATTCTTTCGGCAAAACCATTTTCCGCGCTGTTGATGCGGATCAGTTCGGCAAGCCGCGGCTGCACATCAAGGGCAGTCAGACGCGCTTCCGGCCAGCGATGAGCCAGAATGAGCGCCACCACCCCGCAGCCGGCGCAAAGATCGAGGATGCGATCGTTTTTTTTCGGGACAAGAAAATGGGCGAGCAGCACCGCGTCGACGGAAAACCGGTAGCCGCGCCGGTGCTGCCGGCAATGGAGCCGGCCGGCGAAGAGGGTGTCGAAACTTTGTTCGCCGACGGCTTCCGAACTGTCCATCAAAAAAGAGAGCGGCCGCTAGGGCAGCACCTTCTCCTCGGGCACGATCTTGTTGAGCAGAAGCCCGGTCAGGGCCTTGGGATAGAAGTAGGTGGATTTGTGCGGCATCACCAGACCCTGGTCCGCCACCCGCTTCACCTGGGAAACCCGGGTCGAGTTCATCAGGAAGAGCACCGGGCTGCGGTCCCCTTTGCGCTCGCTCTCCTTGACCGAGGCATCCAGGGCGTCGTCCGGGTCGCTGTAGTAATCGACCAGATTTTCCTTTTCGCATTTTTCATGGGAGAGGGAGAGCAATCGCGCAAGAATGAGATCGGAAAGCACCACCACGTCGAGCTCGCGCAGGCAGGCCGGCTGCTTGCCGGCGAACTCGCTGTCCATCACCCCGTCCCGCAGGGTGAGAAGAAAGCAGCGATCCTCGCCGGGATGGTAGAGGCCGAACATCGTCGCCCTTCCCGCGTTTTCATCCATGCGGTTCAGAACCTCGCCCAGCAGGAACTCGCGGCTGCCGCCGGCGATCTCTTCGAGACTGAAGCCCCGGCCCAGCTTTGCGGCAAGATCGGCAACCGCCACCATGCCGGGCAGGTGCACCAGCCGATGGGTGGGCAGCACCGAGAGGCCCGGGTCTTCCATGCCGCAGAGGTACATCATCGTATGGTTGTAAGGGCTGTCCGCCGGAACCTCGCCGAGACGCTCACGCATCAGGGCCCGGAACTGCAGGGCGGTGGTGTAACGGTGATGGCCGTCGGCGATATAAAGGGATTTTTCCTTAAACAGCTCGCGCACCTCGGCAAGCACCTCCGGATTGCTCACCGCCCAGAGTTTGTGCACGCAGCCGTCGTGGTCCGCGGCGGCGCAGAGCGGCTCCACCGGGCAGGCCGACTCAAGCAGCGCCATGACCCGCCCTTCCGCGTCGGGATAAAGCGAGAAGATCGGGCTGAACTGGGCGTGGCAGGTGTCCAGCAACCGGAGCCGATCCGAGGTGACGCCGGCAAAGGTCTTTTCATGCGGCTTGACGACGCCCTCGCTGAATTCGGCCAGCCGCACCAGACAGAGCAGCCCCTTCCGCGTCAGCCGCCGGCCGGAGGGCAGGGCATAATCGACGTGGTAAAGATAGATGGCGGGCTCTTTCTCGCGGATCAGCACCCCTTCCCGCTGCCAGGCGCCGAAGGTATCCCTGGCCTGCTGGTAACGGGCATCGGTCAGCTCGCTGGCGCTGAAATTCTTGCTCAGATCCAGGTGGATCATGTTGTAGGGGTTCTTCGCGGCAAAGGCCGCCTGCGCCTGCGGATCGATAACGTCGTAGGGCGGGGTCACCACGTCTTCCATCTGGGAAATTTTTTCCAGGTTGTACCGTAAGCCGCGAAGGGGCGCGATCAAAGCCATATTTTTTCTCCATGCCGGCATGGGCGGCAACAGCCTCCGGCCACCGGCAAATGCTCTCTCTGGTTATGAAGCGATTGACTTCCCCGGGGGGAACGAATATCTTTCATCCTTGCTCTTCCGAAGCAACCGGAAGAACGTGTCATACATAGTCAAAAAACGGCCGCTTTTCAAGTGGACATTTTCGCCGGCACGGAAAGCGGCCACCACAAACCCATGCCAGGCAGGAGAGGTTGTTCCCATGTTCGATATCTTCACCCGCACCCATTTTTCCTCAGGCCATCATCTGCGCAACTACCCCGGCAACTGCGAAAGGCCGCACGGCCACAACTGGAAGGTCGAGGTGACGGTGCGCGCCACCGAGCTTGACGAGCTGGGCATGGGCATCGACTTCAAGACCCTGAAGAAGGCGGTGAACGTCATCATGGAAGATCTGGACCACCGCGACCTCAACGAGCATCCCGCCTTCCGGGATAAGAATCCCTCTTCGGAGAACATCGCCGCCCATATCTTCGCCTGCCTGAAGGAAAGCCTCACCACCGACCGCTACCGGCCTTACAGCGTCACGGTCTGCGAAACCGACAACTGCTGCGTGACCTACCGTGAGGACTGAACCGGAACTTTCCGTTTCCGAGATATTTTACAGCCTCCAGGGCGAGTCATCCTTTGCCGGCTACCCCTGCCTCTTTTTCCGGCTCGCCGGCTGCAATCTGCGCTGCTCCTACTGCGACGCCAGGTACACTTACGAGGAGCCGGCGACCGTCATGCCGCTTGCCGCCCTGCTGGCCGGGGCGGCAAAATACCCGCGCGCCCTCGTCGAGATCACCGGCGGCGAACCGCTGCTCCAGGAAGGCGTCTACGACCTGATGGCGGCGCTGCTTGCCGGGGGCCGCACCGTACTGCTCGAAACCAACGGCAGCATCGACATCGGCCGGGTCCCGACGGAGGTGGTCAAGATCGTCGACCTCAAGTGCCCGGACAGCGGCATGCAGGAGAAAATGGAGCCGGCCAATCTCGACCGGCTCGCCCCCCATGATGAAATCAAGTTCGTGCTGAGTTCGCGGCGGGATTACGAGTGGGCCCGGACCATGCTGCTCGGACAGCGGCTGGCGGAACGGGTGAAGGTGACCTTCTCGCCGGTGGTGGCGAGGCTGAAGCCGGCCACCCTCGCCGAATGGCTGCTTGAGGATGCCCTGCCGGCCCGGCTGCAGCTGCAACTGCACACCCTGCTCTGGCCGGAGGAAAAACGGGGGGTATGACGCCGGTGCGCGTTTCTGCAAAAAAAAAAAAAACATTGCGGGCATGGCCGATGCAACTATATTACAGGACAGAATCACTCCGAATAAAAGCAGGCACCCCGTGGAAAAGCGATTTTTTCCGAAGATGACCGACACACCCTGCCCCGCGGCGACCGCCGGATTCCCGCGTTCTTCCCGCACCGAGATCGAAACCAGGAGCAGAGAGGTCCGCGACAACCGCCAGCTCCGGGCGGTGCTGGACGCCTTTCCCAACTTCGTCCTGGTCCTCAACCGCAACCGGCAGATCGTCTTTGCCAACAAACCCTTTCTGCGCTTCATCGGCGCCGCCGATCTCGCCGAGGTTCTCGGCAAGAGGCCTGGAGACGCGCTGGCCTGCGAACATGCCATGCAGAGCACCCTCGGCTGCGGCTCCACCGACTTCTGCGCCACCTGCGGCGCGGCCAAGGCCGGCCCTTCCCTGCATGGCGAGGCGCAGGAGTGCCGGATCAGTCAGGAGACGAGCGGCAAGGCCTTTGACTTTCGCGTGCACATCGCCCCCTTCCCGGCGGACAGCCAGGACCTCTTCCTTTTCTTTCTCACCGACATCGCCCATGAAAAACGACGGCGGGCACTGGAGCGCATCTTTTTCCACGATGTGGCCAACATCGCCAACGGCATGGTGGGACTGAGCCGCATGCTCTGCCAGAAAAAGCTGACCCCGGAAAAAAAGACCCAGTTCCAGAGCGTGCTCCACAGCTATACCCACCGGTTGGCCGACGAGGTGGAGGCGCAGCGGGCGCTTGCGGCGGCGGAAAACAATGATCTGCGTCTCCAGCTCGCCCCCTGCGCGAGTATCGCCCTGCTTGAGGAGGTGGCGGATTTTTACAACGCCAACAGCCACAGCGGCAGGGTGGAAATCGCCAACGATGCCGTGGCAACGGAGCTTGTCACCGACCAGGGGATCCTGCACCGCATCCTGACCAACATGACCAAGAACGCCCTGGAGGCCTCACGCCGCGAGGGCGTGGTCCGCCTGGGCTGCGGCCGGCAGGGAGACGACCTGGAGTTCTGGGTGCACAACCAGGGGGCCATGCCCGAGGAGGTCAAAATGCAGATCTTCAAGCGCTCCTTCTCCACCAAGGGCCCGGACCGCGGCCTGGGCACTTACAGCATCAAACTGCTCGGCGAGCGATACCTCAAGGGCCGGATCAGCTTTTCCTCCTCGCCGGAACAGGGCACCACCTTCCGCTTCCGCTGCCCGGCCAACCTTGGGGAGTAACCCGCCGCCGCCTTGCCGGCTGCCGCCGGACTCCCGAAAAAACAGGCTTACGGCCGAAAATGGCTGGCGTTGTCCTTGAAGACGATGGTGCGGAAGAAATCGATCACCTCCCGCCGCCGGCCGGCATCCTTTTTCTGCTCCGGGATCAGATTGCAAAGGGTCATCCTGCCGATGGACATCTTGAATTCCACATGGCAGGCATAGCGGTTGTCCAGGTACCAGGCATAGGTGAGACCGAAAAAGAGGCCCGGCGGGGTGAAGCCCTCCTCGCCGTTCACCAGCCGGGTATAGAGGCGGGGGTTGCCGGCGGCGCGCCGCATGCGGACAAGGGGCAGATAATGGTCCAGTTCCTCGCCGGTGAAATAGGCCCTGAGTTCCGCCTCCGGCCGCAGGAGAAGACGGAACTCGTAGCCGAGCTGCTCGCCGTCCCGCAGCACCGGCACCCTGCTTTTTTCCGCCGCGTAGTTGCCGAGCAGGGACTGGCCCAGGGCGATGAGCAGACCGACCTCAAAGCGCGCGGGCTCCTCCACCACCTCCCGCCGCATCTTGATGAAGCGGTCCCCGGGGTCATAAAAGGCAAAAACCGTGTTCCACTCCTGCGCCCCCTGCCACTCCTCGTTGTCCAGCAACTTCACGCCGGCGAGAAAATCGAGGTGGCAGACCGGAATATCCCAGTGGTTCCAGAAGATCGCGCTTAAAAGCGGGCGGAGGTCCGGAGCGATCTCCAGGGCCGCCAGCCGGTGGTTTATCTCGGCAAAACGCGCGTCCGGGGTCTGGCCCTTGGGGTTCAGCAGCACGCCCGGACAGAGGAGGGGGGGCGGCAGCATCTTCCGGCCGCCTGCCGGCAGAAGCTCGCGGATCGCCCACATGACCCGGACCGCCTCGGCAAGCGAGGCGGGATCGTGCTGGATAACCCGGCGCCGGTCGATATCATCCTGGGAGTAAAGGCGCGCCTCCACCGGGGCAAAGCCCATCTCCCGCACCTTTTCCCGATCCAGGTAAATGGGCACCTTGTCCTCGATGGCGTAGTTCTGCAGGATGGAGCCGGGAATATCCCTGAGCCCCAGAATGAGAATCTGCTCGAAGAGATCCGCCACCCCGCCGGGAATGTTGCGGTGATAGGCGGAAATGAGATCGGAGACATGGAAGCGGCGGCGGGGATCGTCGTGGGCGATATCGGTTTCGCCGGTCTGCACCCAGAGGTTGGCGACCAGCAGCTTGAGAGCCCGGCTGTTGGCGCGGATCGCCTCGGCAATCCCCGGCACCTGCAGGATGGGAACGATGCTGGTGAAGAGGCTGCCCGGCGCGTAGAGGATGATATCCGCCTCGGCAATGGCGGCCAGCACCTGCGCCGGCACCTCCGGCTCCCGGGCGAATTCCACGAAGACCCGCTCCATGGGATAGCCGCGTTTCGCCTGGCCGGACTTGAATTCGCCGCTCACCAGCACGCCGTTGGTATAGAGGATCTTGAGGTGGGCCGGAGTGGTGGTGCAGGGATAGACCGCGTCCTGGTTGGCGCCGATCAGGTCGGCCAGAAAGCCGATGCCCCGCAGAATGGTTTCGCCGCCGATTCGCCCCTCGCCCGGTCCGTGCCGCCCGTCGCCGTGCTGATAGATGGCGGAGGCAAGGAGAAGATTGCCCAGGCAATGGGGCCTTGCAAGCTGGGGAGCAAGCAGGGCGTTGCGGAAGAGTTCGTCGAGCAGCCAATACAAGGCGCGGCGCATGAATTCGGGCAGCAGATCGAGATCCGTCCCGGCACCGGCGAGCAGATCGGCCACCGAATGCGGTCTGGCGTCAAAGCGGTAATTGAAAAGGCGATGGAGCTGGATGCAGATCCTTGCCGCCTCCCGGTCATCCAGGCCGTACTGTTTCTGCAGCTTCTGCTTGCGCACCGAGGAGAGCAGCACATGCCTGATATCGCCGAGGGCGATCAGGGGCAGATCCTTGAGCAGCTCGCCGGTGGAGCCGCCGTCGTCGGTCACGCAGACCACGGCCCTGGTATTGGGAAAGATCTCCTTGATGCCCCGGAAGGGATCCTTGGGCCAGCGGGCGCCGCGGCTGTCGCCGCCGAGAAGATTGGCAAGGCCGGTGCCGCCGCCAAAGACCACGACGCGGACATCCCTGGTCTCCGTGGCGTTCAGGGTCTTGGCCAGGCGGCAGAGTTCGCCGCCGAGGTGGCCGGGCGCGGCCGGCGCGCCGCCGAGGGCAAGGGCGATCAGCTTTTCGGCGAGATCCCCTTCCGGCAGCAAATCAAGAAGGCCGAAGCGCGCCTCGGCCGTCCTGGTCAATATCTCCTGTACTGATGCCGTTTCGGTCAATCAGCAAGCCCTCCCAACCCTGGAAAATGAGCGCAACTCATAAGCCGGTGGCGGCCATCTGCCTGCGCACCGCCGCCTCGGACTCGGCCATGGCCTTTTTCTCCTCGTCGCTGAGCCTGAATTCGATGATCCGCTCCATTCCCCTGTCGCCCAGTACCACGGGCACTCCGAGGAAGCAGTCGGAAAAGCCGAATTCGCCCTCCACATAGGCGGCGCAGGGCAAAACCCGCTTGCTGTCGGTGAGCACCGCCTCGGCCATCTCCACCGCCGCCAGGCCCGGGGTATAGAAGGCGCTGCCGGTCTTGAGATGGTTGACGATCTCGGCGCCGCCGTGCTGGGTCCGTTTGACGATGGCGGCCAGCTCCTCCTGGCTGAGCAGGTCGCTGACCGGCACGCCGGAAACATTGGCCAGCCGGACGAGCGGCAGCATGTTGTCGCCGTGGATGCCCATGACCATGGCGCTCACGTCCCGGGGCGCCACGCCGAGGGCCTCGGCCAGGAAGGTACGGTAACGGGCCGAATCGAGTACGCCGGCCATGCCGATCACCCGCTCCCTGGGGAAGCCGGAAACCTTGAAGGCGGTATAGACCATGGCGTCGATGGGGTTGGTGACCACGATGAGCACGCAGTCCGGGGCGTATCTGGCCACCTGCTCGGCGCAGGATTTGACGATGGCCACGTTCTTGGCCAGGAGGTCGTCCCGGCTCATGCCGGGCTTTCTGGCCAACCCCGCGGTGATGATCACCACGTCGGAACCGGCCATCTCGGCAAAGTCGTTGGCGCCGGCGACCCGGTTGCAGAAGCCGTCCACCGGCCCGGCCTGCGAAAGATCGAGCGCCTTGCCCTGGGGAATGCCCTCCACGACATCCAGGAGCAGAACATCGCCCAGACCTCGGCTCGCGGCCCAATGGGCGGCGGTGGCGCCGACGTTGCCGGCGCCGATGATGGTTATTTTGTTTCTTCGCATGGTCTATTCCTCACATTTGATGGTCTTGTAAAATTATGCGGCGACCCAGCGGGATCGCCGTTTCCCTCTTTGGGCAAGGGCCGGCATCCGCGCCTTTGCGCCATGGCGTTGCGGTTTTTAATTGCGCCGGATCAACTCCTCCACCCGCTCCAGGTCCTTGGGAGTATCCACCTCGATGGAGTCGTGCCTGGTGAGCACCACCCGGATGGTGAAGCCGAACTCCAGGGCGCGCAGCTGTTCGAGCTTTTCAAAACGCTCCCATTCCCCTTCCGGCAGCCCGACAAAGGAGAGGAGAAAACCCTTGCGGTAGGCGTAAAAGCCGAGGTGCTTGTAGTAGGTGGGCGTCACCGCCTCCTCCGGATTGCGCTGGAAGGGGATGGGCGAACGCGAAAAATAGAGGGCGTTCATGTGCTTGTCAAAGACGGTTTTCACATGGTTGGGATCGTTGATCTCTTCCTGGCGGACGATCTTGTAGATTAAAGTGGACATGGGCAGGGACGGGTCCTCGAGGAGCGGCGAGGCCACCTGGGAAATCACCTCCGCCTCGAAAAGGGGCTGGTCGCCCTGGATGTTCACCACCACGTCCTGCTCGGCGATGCCCATCAGACCGGCGGCCTCGGCCAGACGGTCGGTGCCGGAGACATGATCGGCCCGGGTCATGACCACTTCCCCGCCGAAGGCGCGCACGCAGTCGGCGATGCGCGCGTCGTCGGTGGCCACCGCCACCCTGGAAAGCAGGGCCACGGCGCGGGCCCGCTCATAGACATGCTGGATCATGGGCTTGCCCGCGATCCTGGCCAGGGGCTTGCCTTCAAACCGGCTGGAATGGTAACGGGCCGGAATGATGGCGACAACTTTGGGTTGTGCTTTATGCTGGGTATCCATTATCTTCTCTGCCATGTGTTCGGTATGCATTTGGCGCAAGGCGGCGCCCAAAACCCTATGAATATACCATCTCTCGAAAATCGTGCACTGGGAAAAAGCGTTGCCGACCAGGGGCCGGGAGCCTTGCGGCCATGACCATCCCCAGCCCCCTGCTGCCTGTCGCGGTGAGCTATGACGAGGAAGGGCTTGCCGCCAAAGCCGGGGCCCTGGCCGGCCAGCTCGGCCTGCCCCTGGTTGGCCCGGCGGAAGACGCCTGCCCCCTCCTGCTGGTCCTGACCGCGAAACGCCTGGAATTGCGGCAGACCGGCAGGACTGCCCCCGGTCCCCTTTTTGTCGACTTCGCGGCCGAGGCCCTGAGTTACCGCCGCCGTCACTCCGGCAGCCGCAAGGAGGCGGTGGCGCGGGCCGTCGGCCTCAAGGGCGGCGCCGCGCTTTCCGTCCTCGATGTCACCGCGGGCCTGGGCCGTGACGGCTTTATCCTGGCCAGCCTCGGCTGCAGGGTGCATCTGGTGGAGCGCTCCCCCATCGTCGCCGCCCTGCTGGCGGACGGCCTTGCCCGGGCGGCGGCGGATCCGCTCCTCGCCGGGATCGCCACCGGCAACCTGACCCTGCGCGTGGGCGACGGCCTCGCCGTGTTGACAGGCTGGCGGCGGGAACGGCCGGAGGTGGTCTACCTCGACCCCATGTACCCGCATCGCGGCAAAAGCGCCCTGGTGAAAAAAGAGATGCGCCTGGTCCGCCTGCTGGTCGGCGACGACGAAGACAGCGACAGCCTGCTGGCCGCCGCCCTCGCGGTCGCCACGAAAAGGGTGGTGGTGAAACGCCCCCGTCTGGCCCCGCCCCTGACCGGCCCCGCTCCCGGGTTCACCATCGACGGCAGAAACAGCCGCTTCGACGTCTATCTGCTGCCGGGCAAGGCGTAAGTCTCTGTTGGCAAGCGCAAGCGGCTGATTCCGCGCCCGGCCGCGTAGTGCCGGCGGAAGCAGCGGCCGCCGGGGCGGAAGCAGTACCGCCTCTTTGCAACCGCCTTCCATTGTGATAGACTGACGATGCCCAAGCCGGGCAGCCGCGCACCGGGGCACTTTCCCGCCGCGCCACCGCCAATCCCAAACCCTCGGGCTTTTCCATGCGACCGCCCCGGGAGAACCTGGCATGAAAATTCTCAACTTCTCCATTGGCAATAAGCTGGCATTCCTGGTGCTGCTTTCGGTTCTGCCGGCCCTGCTCATTCTCCTCTATACCGGCATGGAACAGCGCCGCCATTCCCTGCAGATGGCGGAGGACGACGTCCAGTTGCTCGCCCACAGCCTGGCCGAGGCCCAGCAGGCCATCGCCGTCTCGGTCAGGCAGACCCTCTCCACCCTGGCCCAGACCCCGGCGGTCCAACGGCTGGACGCCCGGGCGAGCAGCGCTCTTTTCAAGGCCGTGGCCGCGAAGAACCCCGAATATCTCGGGCTCACCCTCACCGATCCCGCCGGGCAGGTTCTCGCCTCGAACAGACTGGTCACCGGCATCAATCTGGCCGACCGCAAGCATATCCGCGACACCGTCTCCGCCAAAAAATTCAGCGTCGGCGAGTATATCGTCACCAGGGAAGGCTTGAACACGCCCGTCTTCCCCTATTCCTACCCCGTGCTCGACCAGAAGGGAAATATCAGGGGGGTGCTGACGGCGATCCTGCGGCTGAACCGCCTGGCCGGCTTCTTCGATGTTTCCCGGCTACCGGCGAACTCCTTCGTGGCGGTGACCGACCATCAGGGGATCCGCCTCTTTTACCATCCCGTCAAAAAAGAGACCAACCCCATCGGCAAGCCGATCCGGAGGGAAAACTGGGACATTGCCCGGAAAAGCATGACCCCTGGCCAGTTCATCGACCAAGGCTCGGACGGCATCCGCCGGATCTTTGCCTTCGAACAGGTCCGCCTCGCGCCGGAAAACGCGCCCTACATGTACGTCTGGGCCGCCATCCCGGAAGCCACCATTCTGAAGCCGGCCAACGGGGCTCTGGCCAGGAATCTGCTGCTGATGCTGCTCTGCACCGGACTCGCCCTCGGGATCTCCTGGCTGCTCGGCAAACGCACCCTGCTCGCCCCCATCCAAAGCCTTGTCGCCACCACCCGGGACTTTGCCCTCGGCCGCCTGGACGCCCGCAGCGAACTGGCCGCGAAGCCCGACGAACTCGGGACCCTGGCCAGGGCCTTCAACGAGATGGCCGACAGCCTGGCGAAAAGCCAGGCGATGCTGCGGGAAAGGGAGGCTCACCTGGAGGAGGCCCAGCGCATGGCCCACATCGGCAGCTGGGAATGGGAGGCGGCCGCGGACACCCCTGTCTGGTCCAAGGAACTCGCCCGGATCCTGGAGATTGACCCGGCCGGACCCACGCCCTCCCTTGCGGAACTGGCGCGGCTCTTTACCCCCGAGAGCGCCCGGGGCATGGAGGCGGCCCTGGCCAGGACCAGGCAGACAGGGGAACCTTACGAACTGGAACTGGAGTGGAAACGGCCGGACGACGCGCGGAGATGGATCCTGGCGCGCGGCGAAGCGAGGAGGGACGCCCGGGGAACCATCACCGGCCTGCGCGGCACGGCGCTGGACATCACCGAACGCAAGCAGGCCGAGGAGGAACGGGAACGGCTGCGGGGGCAGCTGGGTCAGGCGCAGAAGATGGAATCCATCGGCAGACTGGCGGGCGGGGTCGCCCATGACTTCAACAACATGCTTTCCGTGATCCTCGGCCATACGGAAATGGCCCTGGACAAACTTGGTCCCACCGATCCCCTGCATGACGAACTCCAGGCGATCGCCAAGGCGGGCCGCCGCTCCGCCGATCTCATCAGGCAGCTGCTGGCCTTTGCCCGCAAACAGATCGTGGCCCCGCAGGTCCTCGACCTCAACGAAACCGTGGAGGGGATCCTCAAGATGCTGCGCCGCCTGATCGGCGAGGCCATTGAACTTGCCTGGCTTCCCGCCGTGTCCCTGTGGCGGATACGGATGGACCCCAGCCAGATCGACCAGATCCTGGCGAATTTCTGCGTCAACGCCAGGGATGCCATCGCCGGAGTCGGCACGATCACCCTGAAAACGGAAAACGTCATTATCGACCATGCCTTTTGCGGGACGCACAACGACTGCGTGCCCGGCGAATACGTGCTGCTCAGCGTGCGCGACACCGGCAGCGGCATGGACCAGGAAACCCAGGCCAATCTTTTTGAGCCCTTCTTCACCACCAAGGAACTGGGCAAGGGCACCGGCCTGGGCCTGGCCACGGTCTACGGCATCGTCAGGCAGAACAAGGGCTTCATCACGGTGGAAAGCGCGCCGGGCCAGGGCGCGACCTTCAGGATTTTCCTGCCCCGTTTCCACGGCGAGGCAACGGCAACGGAATCCCGGCCGGAAAAGGAACTCCCCCTGGGCAGCGGGCAAACCGTCCTGCTGGTGGAGGACGAGCCGATGGTCATGAACCTGGGCCGAAGCCTGCTCTCCGACCTGGGCTACAAGGTGTTGAGCGCGGCCACGCCCGGCGAGGCGATCCGCCTTGCCGCCGAACACGGCGACGATATCCGCCTGCTCATCACCGACGTCATCATGCCGGAGATGAACGGCGGCGAGCTGGCCGCCCGCCTGCGGGCCGATGGCTCCGGCCTGAAATGCCTGTTCATCTCCGGCTACCCGGCCGACGTCATCGCCCATCAGGGAATTCTCGACAAGGGCGTTCTGTTTATCCCGAAGCCTTTCGTGAAAAGGGAACTCGCCTTCAAGGTGCATGAGGCGCTGACCAGAAACTGAACCAGCACCACACGAGGAGGATTTGCATGCTTGACTTTCGCATCGATGATACACGTTGCATCCAGTGCGGCGAATGCGCCCTGGACTGCCCGGCCGGCGTCATCGCCCTGGACCCGTATCCGAAAATCAGCAATGAAGCCGGCTGTTTGCGCTGCCAGCACTGCCTGGCCGTCTGCCCGACCGCGGCCGTTTCCATCCTGGGCAGGGATCCCGGGGCGAGCACGACGCTGCGGGGCAATCTGCCGGCGCCGGCAGGCCTCGCCACCCTGATCAAGGGCAGACGGGCGGTGCGCCGCTACCATGACCGGGATCTGGACCCGGCCCTGATCGACGAACTGCTGGAAGTCTCCTGCCACGCGCCCACCGGGGTCAATGCCTGTTCAGTGCTCTTCACCGTGGTAAAGGAGCGGACCGTACTCCACAAGCTGCGGGAGGAACTGGTAGCAGGGCTCGCCGGGCTGAGGGCGGCCGGCGGCCTGCCGGACGGCCTGGCCGGCAAGTATCTGGCCTGGACCGTCAAGGCCTGGCAGGAGGAAGGCAAGGACATCCTCTTTCGGGGCGCGCCCCATCTCGTCATCACCAGTGCCCCGGCGACCGCGCCCTGCCCGGCCCAGGATACCATCATCGCCCTGACCACCTTCCAGCTTTACGCCCACACCAGAGGCGTCGGCACGGTCTGGGACGGCATCTGCATGATGGCCCTGGCCGCCTGCCCCGAAGTGGCGGCCAAACTCGGCATTCCGCAAGACCACAGCCTGGGTTACGCCATGGCCTTCGGCGAGCCGGCGGTGGAGTACCACCGCACCGTGCAGCGGGGCCCGGCCCAAGTGAATACGGTCAGATGGTGAAGAGAGAGGGGACGCCATGGATATCTCCATGGGGATGGATTCCAGCGAGGCGCTCAATGGCGGCACTTCTGGCCTGCAATGACGAAGCCAGGGCAAGGTGGCCTATATTCCCGCTGCTTTCTCCCTGAAAGGAATTATGGCGCAACCATGATCACGGCACTTTTTCAGATACTGCTCGGTCTCCTCCTGACCGGCCCGTTCTTCTCAGAGCCATCCTGGAGCACGGCCATCCTCGCCCTGTTCGGCCTCAAATTCCTCCTGTACGGCCTGGTCGGCGTTCTCGGTCAGTTTGGCGAAAACTTCCCGCCCAACCCTTGACCGATCGTTCCTCAAGCAGGGCGGAACGGATTTCAATCCACGCGCGGGGCGCGGCCCCAGGAATCCGGGGACCGGCCGATCGAAGACGCGCAAGGCCCCGCGGAATCGCCGTAAAGCAAAAAATTGACAAAGCGTCTGGTAAGGAGTTCGGCGCCGAAGAGAAGAAGCAAAAAAACTCCCCCGCCAATCAGGTAGAAAAAAAGATCGACAAACATGGGCATCACCTTTGTTGCGGTTCTGTTTAGCAAAGGGCCAGCGAAGGACGGGAACGCGGGGTTCATCTTCACGGGTGCGGGGAACGCCTGCTCGCCAGCGCCGACACGCAGGACAACGGCGGTTCATCCCCGCGAGTGCGGGGAACGCCAGGGAATCCGTTAGGAGACGCAGAATTGTTGCGGTTCATCCCCGCGAGTGCGGGGAACGCTCCCCCCCTTACAGTAAACCCAAAAACACCATCGGTTCATCCCCGCGAGTGCGGGGAACGCTCAATACCCCGCCCAACCGCTGTATACGTTGCCGGTTCATCCCCGCGAGTGCGGGGAACGCTGGGGATGAAAACGGCGACCAGCCGCATCCTTAGGTTCATCCCCGCGAGTGCGGGGAACGCGCAATATCAGGCATTTTCATCGCGATCCTGTTCGGTTCATCCCCGCGAGTGCGGGGAACGCCTCCGGCAAAGAAGCTACTGCCATAAGTGTCTCGGTTCATCCCCGCGAGTGCGGGGAACGCCGGGTAAGTTCCTCTCCGGTTTCACCATTAGTCGGTTCATCCCCGCGAGTGCGGGGAACGCAGCTTTTGTTGCTGAATACGAACACCAAGAGCCGGTTCATCCCCGCGAGTGCGGGGAACGCCACGATTATTTTTTTACCACACCGGACCCGAACGGTTCATCCCCGCGAGTGCGGGGAACGCTGCAGGCTGTAGGTGGGGGAAGGGGAGGCGAGCGGTTCATCCCCGCGAGTGCGGGGAACGCGCGATCTGGACGAGGAAGCGCTTGACCCTTCCCGGTTCATCCCCGCGAGTGCGGGGAACGCATCCAGCTTTTTGTTAGTAGCATTTGAAGCCACGGTTCATCCCCGCGAGTGCGGGGAACGCCCTTCCCAGATCTCGATGCCAGGTATCCCAGACGGTTCATCCCCGCGAGTGCGGGGAACGCGGATCTGCGCCCTGGAGCTTGCCCTCCATGAGCGGTTCATCCCCGCGAGTGCGGGGAACGCTCACACAAGGAAAGGCCCCTGCGCCATCCCGCCGGTTCATCCCCGCGAGTGCGGGGAACGCGCCCGTTGATCTTCCGGCAGAACCGTGCTGAACGGTTCATCCCCGCGAGTGCGGGGAACGCTCCGTTGCCGAGCCGGCCAGATTCCCTTTCACCGGTTCATCCCCGCGAGTGCGGGGAACGCAAAGCTGCTCCTGTTTCCCAGATGGGAGACGGCGGTTCATCCCCGCGAGTGCGGGGAACGCCTTCCACCGGGCCGGGCACTTCTCGCCACCTGCGGTTCATCCCCGCGAGTGCGGGGAACGCACAACACCCCACAGAAACCCATGGACTTCCTCCGGTTCATCCCCGCGAGTGCGGGGAACGCGTGATTCCGTAGCCATACAGGCGCTGCATGTACGGTTCATCCCCGCGAGTGCGGGGAACGCCGGCTGGCAGACAACACGTTTTACACCCCGGACGGTTCATCCCCGCGAGTGCGGGGAACGCGGTTACTGACAGGCCCCCATCAACGGGGATACCGGTTCATCCCCGCGAGTGCGGGGAACGCCGGAGGGAGGCCGGTGCGGATCTGTAAATGGGCGGTTCATCCCCGCGAGTGCGGGGAACGCACGCCATGAGGATAATTATCTGTGAAGACCTGCGGTTCATCCCCGCGAGTGCGGGGAACGCCTCACCCATGAGGACAAAGCAACACAGAACATCGGTTCATCCCCGCGAGTGCGGGGAACGCAGGCGTTGATGGCACGAATTGAAAAGGGTGGCCGGTTCATCCCCGCGAGTGCGGGGAACGCGATTGCCGCACCATATGGCGGCGATCTGCCGACGGTTCATCCCCGCGAGTGCGGGGAACGCTTTGGTGGGATTGGCTGGCAAAGGAACCGGACCGGTTCATCCCCGCGAGTGCGGGGAACGCAGAAAATAATCACCTCCTGACGGGCTTGGGAACGGTTCATCCCCGCGAGTGCGGGGAACGCATGACCTCATACTATGAAGCGCCAGTGGTCTCCGGTTCATCCCCGCGAGTGCGGGGAACGCTATCCTTTTTTGATTTCCGCTGCTGCTGGCACCGGTTCATCCCCGCGAGTGCGGGGAACGCCGCACCATGATCATCAACGATGATCCGCGGGCCGGTTCATCCCCGCGAGTGCGGGGAACGCGTAATCGACCTCGATCCTTTCCCAATCTGTTTCGGTTCATCCCCGCGAGTGCGGGGAACGCGCGTTCCGTTGGCGGAAATCGTCCAGCGCCACCGGTTCATCCCCGCGAGTGCGGGGAACGCGGCCCCACAATAAGGAGAAACGAAAATGCCATCGGTTCATCCCCGCGAGTGCGGGGAACGCGAAGGCCGACACGATATGTGGGGGGGAATCAACGGTTCATCCCCGCGAGTGCGGGGAACGCACGGCATAAAGGACCATTTCATGGACAACTACCGGTTCATCCCCGCGAGTGCGGGGAACGCCCACCATCCTTCCCGCTGATCTCCTGCTCTTGCGGTTCATCCCCGCGAGTGCGGGGAACGCAGAGTTAGTAATGGACTTTCAAAAACATCTACCGGTTCATCCCCGCGAGTGCGGGGAACGCCCGGTGTAAAATAATGGCGCAACCGTTCCCGGCGGTTCATCCCCGCGAGTGCGGGGAACGCCTGCGCCGTGAGATAATTGTCATCGATCACGACGGTTCATCCCCGCGAGTGCGGGGAACGCCTGGCCCGGGTTGTTAAAATCTCCGCTGCCAGCGGTTCATCCCCGCGAGTGCGGGGAACGCGCCACCCCATAACCGGCAAAGACTGCCTCTACCGGTTCATCCCCGCGAGTGCGGGGAACGCGTAGTGGGTTTCTTTCTTCTTGCCGACATTCTCGGTTCATCCCCGCGAGTGCGGGGAACGCTTTACCGTACACACCCACCGCCCTGGATGGGCCGGTTCATCCCCGCGAGTGCGGGGAACGCTTACGATGATAAGGAGTTAGAAGATTAAAGGACGGTTCATCCCCGCGAGTGCGGGGAACGCACTTCCTTTAAATCCTTGTAATTCTATTTAATTTTCAAAGAGCAAAAATCCACCGAAAATCTCTCTACTCTTTATGCTCATCATATGACGACCCTGCAATGTCTGCCTCCGGCAAAAAAGAGACGAGCCGCACTCCATCCATTTCCACCGGAATTCTGCGGTTGGCGCCGATGGTGAGAAAATCAAAACCGGATTCCGTGTTGGTTGTCCAACTCATCACTGCATTTCCGTCGCCAACGCCCTCCCGCACGTTGTTCCAGATCATCTCCCGAACCCGGCGGGAAACCTTGCCTACATAGACGCCAGCCCGTATCTCCAAGAGCCACAACGCCAGACGCCCCCTAAGCCTTGGCGGCACGTTTTCAACCACGATGACCAGCATCACCCATTTGCTCCTTGTTCGGAATGGCAACCTCCACCGCCTCCTCGTGGGGGCGTGGCGGTTGCAGTTCACCGGCAGCTAAGACCTGCTCAATGGTCGGGATGATACGTTTCAGCAAACCGCTCTGCCGAAACGCATCCCGACAGGCAAGCCGTACCTCTCTTTCCGGATTCGCCGGATTTTTGGCGGCAATGCGAAAGGCCACCGGCACCACGGTTTCGAATTTGAAGATGTCTCCGATGTCGTACACAAAAGACTGCGGCTTGCCGGTGTGGATGAAACCTACCGCCGGGGCATAGCCGGCCGCCAGGATCGCCGCTTCGCAGATGCCATAAATGCAGGCGGTAGCCGAACTCAGACAGCGATTCGGGGTGTCGCCGCTACCCCAACTGGTATGGTCATAATTGCGCCTCGTCCAGGGTACCCGGTACTGCCGGGCCAAAAGCTCATACATCTTGCGGACCCTGGCGCCCTCGATGCCGCGCAACTGCTCGACGCTGCGCCGCTCAGGCGGCTTCTCGCCAAAGCGCAGTTCGTACATCTTGCGAACAACCTTGAGTCGGGCCGCGTCGTCCAGGGCCAGCTTTGCCTGATACAGCAAACGGTCGGCCCGCGCGCCGCCCGGCTGGCCGGAGGCATAGAGGCGAACGCCGGCCTCACCGATCCAGACCAGAAGGCAACCGACCCTGGCAGCGAGCGTCACCGCGGCATGGGAAACCCGGCTCCCCGGCTCCAGCATCAGGCAGGCCACGGACCCCACCGGAATGTGGGTGCGGACCCCGGCCACATCCACTACCACAAAGGCGCCGTCAAGGACATCCAGATTGCCCCTTTCGACATAGACCACTGAGATGCGGTCCTTGATGGGGATGGGCTTGAGAGGCGGGAGGATCGGTTCGTTCATGATTCCCTTTCCTCTCCAATCAGATTCACGATCAGCCGCACCAGCAGTTCCTTGTGCCCCGGTTCGCTGGCCGCGGTGAGCAGGGCCAGGGCCACCAGGGAACGGTTGTCGAAACCGGCAAGGCCGTTCTGCCGCAGGTAGAGCACGAAGAGGAACGAGCCGATTCGCTTGTTGCCATCACTGAAGGGGTGATCCTTGATGACGAAATAGAGAAGATGCGCCGCCTTTTCCTCGGCGCTTGGGTAAAGATCCTGCCCGGCAAAGCTCTGCTCGATGGCACCAAGAATGCCGGCAAGGCCGTGTCCCCGCTCCTGGCCGAAGAGTTCAGTGGCCTCACCCCGTACCGCCAGCTCTTTTTTCAGAGTGGCAATGGCCCGCCGGGTCTCATCAAGCCCAAGACCCGGCTTTACCCCCTGCCGAGCCGCCGGAACCGACAGCCGCTCCTCATCGTACTCAAGCAGCAGCCGCCAGGTGCGGGCATAGCGGCTCACCACCTCCAACACCGCCCGGCCCTCGTCGCTGACCAGTTCGTGGCTTTCCAGGGTAGTGGCCAGCAGGGCCATGGCCTGCTTCAGTTCGGCAACGCCCTTTTCGGCCAGCCGTTGCCGGTTGAGGGTGTAGCCCCGCACCAGGTGGTCTTTCAGCACTTGGGTGGCCCAGATGCGGAATCGGGTGCCGCGTTTGGAGTTGACCCGGTAGCCGACCGAGATGACAACATCAAGGTTGTAATACTCTACCTGGTATATTTTCCCGTCGCTTCCAGTTGTCGCAAAATTTGCGACAACTGATTTCTTGCGCAATTCCCCATCGTTAAACACATTGTTGATGTGTTTCGAGACAGTTTTATAATCCCTGCCGAACAATTCGGCCATTTGCTGTCGGGACAGCCAGACAGTCTCGTCCTTGAGGTGCACATCAAGGGCGCTGGTGCCGTCTTCGGACTGATAGAGGATGATTTCGCCAAGATCGTGGTTCATGTCAGTATGTCCTTTCGGATTTTCATTTACTTCTCCCCGGCTTGTCTCGTTACCACTCTACGGGGCGAAAACACCCGCCGATTCGTAACAAACGATACCGCCACATCAGGCAAACTGTCCCGCCCTTCGGCAAAGCTTTCCACCTCCTCCTGCCTCGTAAAGGATTCCAGCGGTTTCGTGCCAATGAGAAGGCTCAAAGCCTCGTCCCGCTCAGAGCTCAACCCAGCCAAGACCGGCGCAGAGGGAATACATGCCTTACGCCCCAGCCATAGACCCCACACCGGATTCTCCAGTGCTCTGGCCATCTTCACGAGCAATTCTGTCGAACCTTCCAACACTACACCAAAGCCAGCATCCACCAAGTATTGGCGATTGGTCAGCACCGCCAACGCCTGGCCATTTTTTGCCCTTGGCTTACCATCCTCGGCCGAAACGGTGATACTGCCTCGTACCCTGGGATCATTCGGATTATAACCACCACCAACGGTATGATAATCCTGCATCCGCCGTACCGGCAATTCATACTGCTTGTCCTTCTTGTGTATGATGCGTGGTATGGCAATAGCGGTCATGCGCACGTTCGAGAAAGAAACAAGAAACTCCTGCTCCTGTTTCGTACCACGACCATAGCCGAGCGCCGCGCAACACATGCCGGCAATTGCGCTCTTGGTGGGCATCAAACCGGTGTTGCGGCGGTTGTACTGGCTGTCGAAGCCCCATGCCTGGAGCGGCCCTTCCAGCCGCAGGGCCAGAAAGGATTTATCAGATGACATGAGCCACCATCCCGTCGATGAATTTCTTAAAACCAACCTCTGGTATGGCCTGCTCAAAGACAGCCTCGACGCCCCAGGTATTCTTGAGTTTCGCGTACTCATCCTTCAGCAGTTCAACCGATTTGGAGGTGTAACCCTGTGATGATTTCATCGGCGTTTCAAAAGCGTTGACCAACTGGATCGGGTGTCCTTTCTCCCGCACAATACCCAGCACGTACACGGGCAGGGTGTTGCCGTTCATGGTGTTTTTACGGGCCGACGGCACCGCCTTGATAGTGGCCTCAACGAAGGTCCGCACCACATTCTGCCGCTCTGCGCTGTCAAGGCTTCCCAAGTGCTCGGCATCGGCAAGCATATCGAGGTTGAGGGCGGCAAAACGATAGTAGGTGGCAGAGTTGAACTCCAAGGTGCTGGTCATGCCAGCGCCCGCTTCCTCCTTGGGTTGCAGATCATCCACCGCCGAGAAGAAGTCGATTTCGTTATCGACCTTGTGGGTAGACAGGGCGTGAGAGAACATGGCGGACGCCTCGACGGTCAGGGAATGGTCATTGGCGACCATGCGGCCAAAGATGGAAATATCGGCAGCGTCCTTCAATGACTTGGCATCAACAGCCTTGAGCGCTTTCTTTGCATCCTTTGTTTCAGCATATGCCTTGGCAAGTGTTTCCAACTCCAGCGGCGACATGAAATAAAGAGTAGTAGATTTTATTTTATCCTTTGATTTTTTATCGATCTTTACCAGCTCATCGACAATCTTCCGTGCTCCGTCGCCAGCGTCGGTATCAGAAGTTCCGACTCCCTTCATTGCCTTGACAAGAGGCTCGTACATCAGGCGGGTACGCTCCCCCTTGAACTGTTCCGGAGCGATTTCTTTTGCCAGTTCGCGGATAGCTCGCTTCCACGACTGGCTGGAAACCCGCGCCCGCTGGACGCCGCCGAACACGGCAGTTTTCGGGGAGTTGAGATCATCACGATTAAGGCAGGCCACGGGTACGGATTGAATGATGTGCAGTTCCAGGTGTTTCATAATCGGTTATCTCCTTTTCGCTGAGTTGGTTGTTGTGGTTAAAGATTGACTGGAGCCAGCAGCAGAAGGCCGAAGCCAAACCCCTTGGCGCTGCCAATTCCGGCTTGATAGGTTTGTATAAAATGCTCCCGGTCGGTTACTTCCAGCACGCCGCGAAACTGGACGCCGCCGTGATAGGCATTCTGTTCTTTTTTACGGAAGTAGCTCTCCACCATCGGGCTGATATCCAGCGGATGCTCCTCGACAACGCGGAAGCCGCCCGGAATGTCTTGCTTTGTTGCCATGCCCCTACAGCGCACCTGCCCCTTGCGAACCAGCCACGCTTTCAACTCTTCCGGCTTTACCAGCGGCACCCGCTTGCCCCGCTTACGCTTGCCGGCTGCTGTCATAAGGGGCTGTCCCTGCTCATCCCGTTGTGCCAGTGCCTTGGTGGGGTTGGCACGTAGGTCGAAGGCGTAATAGCGGTGCGACAGGAACGTGGGGGATATTTCCTTGAGAGCAAAACTTTCCGCCGGGCACCACGCAGGGCATACCGGTTCTACGGCGGCTAGCACCCAAACCCTGAAGGCGCCTTCCAATGGATCGATACGAGTAAGGAAAGTTCGGTTGGCATCGGGCATATTAGGAAAGCACTCCCAAATCTTCCTGTGCCAGGCGTAGTTGTCGAACATCCGCTCAGCACGTGCCGATTCTGCGCTTATGTCCACTCTGGCGAGCCAATTCATGCGCCCTCCTCGGCGGGGGTGACCCCCGGCGTCCAGAAAGACGTAGCCCATTCCGTCTTGGTGCGGTCGGACCAGTAATGGAGATCCTTTTCAAGTTGTGCGTAATTGACAGGCACTCCGTGCGATTTCGCCATCTTCACCATGCGCATGATCCGTTCGAACACCTCATGGCGGTCGGACGCCAGAATCTGCTGAAAGCGACGCTCGGTGGGAGTGAGCTTGTTGTCGTCGCTTCGCTTTTCATTCCGCTCCCGTTCAATGCGTTTGCAGGTTGCACCAAAGTTACCCTGCTCTATTTCCTCGGGATGCGTGGCATACAGACCGGCCACGTAGGCGGCCGCTTCATTGCCAACCTCAACCCCGATACGGCTGAGCACGGGCCAGGCCCGATGTTTCTTGCTCTCCACAAGGATGCAACGGAGGTTCGCCATCATCCCGCGATCCTCCTTGAACCTGCGGAGCCGTTCCAGAAATGCGCTCATTGATTGACCTCCTTGCTCTCTGTGCTATCCGTTTCCGGTTCATCTTTTGTTGTGGTCAGCTTTTGCCATCCTTTGGCAAAGGCCCGGCGCTGGCGAGGTGTCTCCTGGCCACAGGCAACTACATATGCGTCACGGGCCGCGCTATAAAGTCTGCAACGCCATTTATCCTGGGCTGTTGGAAACTCTTCCGTATCAAGAGCTTCAACGATGCCCATGAGCATGCCCAGGTTGTTTTCAATGGATGTCCAAAAATGCGTTACTACCGATGAGCCAAGCCCCTTACCATCGCTGACATCCAATTCGTTTCGATAAAGCTGTACTGCGTCATCCAATATTCTGGCGACTGATTGCGCCTTCTGAACTTCATTAGAATAGGTCGTGCAGCCTCTCTCCGTACGGAACTTCTTCGAAATATGAAATCGGGATTCAACCGAGTCCAAGATGTCCTGCTTACCGGGATTCCTGATTAATGCCCCCACCCAAATATCAATGGCTTGTTCGTCCAAATGCCCAAGGTTCAAGGCGCAGGAAAGTGTCTTGGATGGAAGGTTATATTGAAGAATGGCGTCCAACTGCCGCCAGGGCCTAATATGGAGTTTTGCCCCGACCAAAAATCTCTCTTCTTTCTTTTTGGTCTTTATGCTGACAACCGAGGTGTTGAACTCTCGTGGAAAATCTGGATAGATCGGATAACGTAAGCCTTCCCCGTACAGCATTTTGGAGCTGTTTTCGAACAACTTGATTGCCCTTGAAATCGGAACGAGCCGACCGAGGACTGTTTCCGTAGAGCCAGATTCCGTAGGGCTTTTTGGCATTTGTTCCCATACAGGCTTTCCGTACCAAAGCTGATGGTCCGAATCATTCATCAACCGCGACAACTCGTCAAAATCACAGAGATTGACGCACAGCGTTTCCATGAGATCTTTTCCCACCAGAAACACATGATACATGGACGAAGTAATGCAAGGCGCGTCTTTAGCAGAATCGGGTGTTGCAACTCCTTTCCAGAGAGGGCGAGACAGCAGCCCACAGGTAGAAAAATTCTGAATTGAGAGCAACCCCAATGCCAGTTGATGTGTCTCGAACGTCCTTTCGGCATTTTTGGTGCCATCGTGATCGAACAGGGTGGATGCCGCTCCGCTTGCCAAAGCGAAATCAAGCTTTGCTACCGGCGTAAACGCTTTTTCGTCATTCTCTTTGGACGGTTTCAGATCAGCCACCTGTAACCATGGCTTGGTTGGATGAAACAGCTCGAACGCATCTCGCCACTTTTCCAGATAGGCTCGCGCTGCCTCCGGCAAGCGTTTCGGCACCTCGCACCATTCGTCGTAATCCTTCGGTCCGTCCAGAGCCGCGTGGGCCACGCAGAGAAACAGCCGCATCAGCGCTACCCGTTCGTGCGGCCGTACTGCCAGATCGACATACTCTTCGCCTTCGACCAGTACGCTGCAAAGACTTGCCAGTTCCCGCTCGCCGTTGGCATTCACCACCGGTATCCACGGGTCAAACGCAACGTTCATATCCCCTCCTTCACCTGGATTTATTCACTACGAGTCCCAACTCTTCCGTGTACCGCAACGAAATCCCATCTTTCAGACCATCGACCTGAACCATGCCATCGGCGCCTACAATGCCGACGACATGCGCTTCGTGCAGGTACTCACCAAATGGCCCCTTGCCAGACAACGGTTTGAAATGATGCAACGACATCCTGACCAGATTCCTGTGCAGTGCCCGAGCGGTTTCGTAGCTGAATTCACCGTTGAAATGAGCTATCGAGCCATCGACACAGTGCGCATGATCTTTCGAGTGCTCCATACAAAGGATCAGAGAGATTGTCGGCAGTTCGTTGAGCCTTGTCTGAACGCCTTCCTGATCGTTAAGCGCCGGTTGCCAGATGTTGGTGCTCATCTGCGCTTTAAACTTTTTGGCGGAGTCGGTGCCAAACCATTCGTTGTAGAGCTGTTGCCACGACTCCGGCTCATCGTCCCGGTCACAATAGGTTTGTTCTATTAGTTCGCGTATCTGCCCCGGGATGGTGATACCGTCCGTTTGTTTTTGCCACACCTCCAGCGTACGCAGCAGCACGTACGGCGCATAAACGCGGGCTTTGCCGCCCAGGGCGCTGACAGTGGCCTTTGGCGGCATTTCCAGGAGTTCACCCAGCATCTTTTCCTCTTCAATGACGCAGACACGCGGCGCCGCTACCGGCCTCCCTTCCCGCTCATGCCGCCAGAGCCGGCCAAGCCGTTGCAGCAGCATATCGGTCGGGGCCAGCTCGGTAATCAGCAGGTCGGCGTCAAGGTCAACGCTCTGCTCAACCACCTGTGTTGAAACCAGGATCGAACCACCGCGATTCGCGCCATCCTTGCCGAGTCGTTGCATCCATTCTTCTTCCCGTTTCTCGCGATGGCTGAAAATCATGCGCGCATGCAGCAAGCCCAGCTTGAAACGACTACCTGCCTGTTGTTGCAGGCGTAGGAACTGCTGCTGGGCCGCATCGACGGTATTGCAAATCCAAATTACGGTTCCACCGGCGCTTGCAACCGCAATGGCGTCATCCAGCGCCGTATCCGGTTTGACAAACTCAAGCATGATTTTTTTTGAAGCGGGTGGAGTTGCGGAAACAGGTGGGAATGGGCTTTGCTCGGTACGTCCAGTTATCAGTGGATAGGATTGTGTTTCCGGTGTATTCGAGTCTTCCGAGTTGGCAAGTATTTGGGTGCGGCGTTTACCGGTCAGCGTGGCGGAGAGAATGATTACCGTGCAACCAAGCCGCTCAAGCATCTTGATCAAAATATCGACCAAGGCCCCGGTATAGACATCGTAGGAGTGGACTTCGTCGATGATTACCACCTTGCCGGCCAAGGCAAAGTGACGGACGAAAAAATGCTTGGCCGCCACGACGCCTAGCAGAGCCTGATCAACCGTGCCGACACCGAATGGAGCAAGCAACGCCCGCTTGGTTGAAGCAAACCAATCCCGACCGCTGCGGGCATCATTCTCCGTTTTTTCTGAGGCGTTCCTGGCAGGTTGATACTCACGAAATTCACTGTTCATAAGCCAGGAATTACCGTGGATAAGACGGCTGGCACCTGACGTGGGCGCAATGCGATTCAGGAACTCGTTCAAGCGCAGATGGATACGGTTACTGGTGGCCTGGGTCGGCAAGGCAAAGTAAATGCCGCTGGCCTTACCCGCCGCCAGCAACTGATAAGCAGCACCAAGAGCTGCTTCTGTTTTGCCCATACCCATGGGTGCTTCGATAACATACACACCGGGACCGGTAATGGCGGCCAGGGTCTTGGCCTGCATGTCGTTGGGAGTGAAGTCGAAAAGCTGCTCAAATGACAGACCGGGAACTATGGCCGGAGGAATCAAACCGATAGCGCCAATGGCCTCCTTGGCGCAAACAAGAGGATCGCTGTCGTTACTTTCGGCAATTGGCGAAAAGAACCGTTCATCGGAGCCGATCCAGTCAGCCACTGTTGTCAATCCGGCAAGCCACCAGATGGCGACGGCATCTTCGGTAAGACCTGCCGGTGCTTCTTGAACACCGAAATAATCCCACACCTTGCCGGCGCACAGGAGACGCTCGGCCTGCCAATCGATACCGCTTCGTTCTTCGGAAAGCGGGGCAATCAGCGGTGGTCTGATGCCGCGAGGCTCCGGTCGAAACTTGATTCTTCCGTGATGTGCCCCGAGGACAGTAGCAATATGCATCGCAGCATTTCTCGCACAACCAACCTCAAGCAAAAAGTCCTGAATCGCCGCATGGGACGCCCTCCCGTGATCTGTCTCTGTTCCGCCGACCCAATTCCCGTTTTTAGCCGCCGTTGCAAGGTGGTTTGCGATCAACCATTGCTCACACTTTTGCTGAAAACCGGGCGAAATCTTGCCCAGATCATGCAGAGCCGCCAGCGCCCCAACAAGTGATGAAAGCAATCCAAAACGCTTCAGTAACTCCGGGGCGGCTTCCGCAATGCAGCGCGCCACGCATCCCACATTGATCATGTGCTCGTAAACCGAGATACCCGGTGCACCGTCAGCGGTTGTTTTTGCCCAAAAGTAATTCATTCAGTCACATTACTCCTAACCATTCTTTCCCGAAACCATTTCAGTATCCATTTCCCTCTCCTGCACTCCTCCAAATTCACCGCCCCCACCTCCGCCCTGGGCGAGGAAATGGCCTGAACGATGCGGAAGAGACCTTCGAGGGTAACGCAATCAGTCCGCAGCGAAACGCCGCTCGGTGCCGGCAGATCCAACCCGTGACACAAGGTCACGACTTCGCCCACCGCCGCCTCAGAGCTCTGCCGCAACTTCCTCCAGCATGCCGCGCATCCGGAGAACCCATCAATGCCCCGCAGACATCCTCCACCGCTACCTCCCATTCGCCGTCATGGCGAACCCGCCGAACCCCCCTCCCCAAAACCCTCCACCATTGCCTCGCCATTCATATTCATTTCTCTACCTCCACCAGCCCCATACCCCGCACACCGTTTCAGCCAAACTATCCTAACAAGGTGAATCAAACAAGAAACAATTGACTGCCCAGTATTCTTTCGGTAATCGGATCAGGAAAACAGATTTGAATGGAGCATACCACCCCACCTGGGACAAATGGTGTCCCATATCAAAAAAAAAATCGCGGCTACGAAAATTTCCTCCTCCCCGGCCTGAAGACCGAGGATTCATGAAAATCTGACTAATGCTGCATACAGCCTCGGGTTGGCAACTCTCCCCGGGCTACGACATCACCCCCAACATCCACCAGGAGACGCATATCCTTCGGGTGAACGGCAAGGAAGGCATGTTCACCCGCGAGGATTTGCTCAACGAGGGCAAGCGGTTTTGCCTGTCGGCGCAACGGTGTCGCCGGGTGCTTGCTGAGGTGTTTGAAAAGCTGGCGGACTGGGAGGGTGTTTTTGATGAATGCGGAGTGCCGGGTGAGCATACCGGGCGGCTGCGGGAGAGCATCAGGGAGAAGAGGTTTTGAGGTCGGGCGGGACAACCTTGGGACATTTTGCGACAAAACAGCAGTGTTTTTGGCCCCAAACGAAAAAAGGAAACCAGGCACAATTACCTGATTTCCCTTGTATTTTTTTTGGGTGGAGCTGAGGGAGATCGCCCCTCTGGCCTACGCGTTGCCATAACCTGCCGATTTCGCAGGGGAAATTATTTTCAATCTCTCCAGGCTTGGATCTCAGGCGGCTTTTCCCAGCCGTTCGGCAATCCAGATCTTCAGCAGGGCCTGCCTGGACACCCCCAATCTTTTGGCTTCCCTGTCCAGGGCCTCGATGACCCATACCGGAAAATCGACATTCACACGCCTCAGTTCCTGATTGACACGCCGGGCGCGGGAAAGATCGAGATGCCCACTGATGTCTTCCCCTTCTTCGAACTTCTTGTCGAATTCTTTAGCTTTCATACAGGGCTACCTCCTCTTTTCGAGAGCGACGAACGGAAATAATTCGAATTCGATTGTTCCGATAGGTGATGATACCGGACCAGTGCTTTCCGGCTATCTTGCCGATCACCAAAAATCGTGGCTCACCAGAAGTTTTGGCAGGAATTTCCAGCAAATCCGGGTCACCCCACAAAGCTTGCGCTTCCAGGAAATCGATTCCATGCTTTTCTTTATTTACGCCGCTCTTGGCCGAATCGAACTCGAAAGTCATACCAAAAATATACCAAAACAATCCAATTGCGCCAAGGGAAATGGGCGATTTTGGGCCCAAAACAAAAAAGGGAAACCAGGCATGATCACCTGATTTCCCTTGTGTTTTCCTGGTGGAGCTGAGGGGGATCGAACCCCTGGCCTACGCATTGCGAACGCGTCGCTCTCCCAGCTGAGCTACAGCCCCACGCTTTTTCCTTTTATGCCACGCGCCGCCTGTTTCGTCAATCCCAGGCCGCGCCTGGCCGCGATATTTTCTCACTCACCGCAGCAGATCGGGGGCAAAAAGCATGGTGAGGCCAAGGCCAACGAGAACCACGCCGCCAATGAGCTTGCCGTATCTGGCATACCCGCTGCCCATGGTGGTTTCGAGGGCCACGGCGGCCAGGGTGAAGATGATGAGGTCGTCGAGCATGAAGAAAAAGTCGTAGAGCAGGATATAGCCGTAATAGGAAAGGGTGGGCAGCTCGCGCAGGGAAAGGGCGTGGGTGAAGATGGCGGGCAGGGCCGCGGAGCAGGCGAACTCGATGCTGTTGACCAGAAAGGCCAGGACGATGATGCCGGCAAAGGAGGCCAGGGACAGGGGCGCGGCAACGAGGCGCTCCATGCGGCCCATGGTCTTCTGCTTGAGCCCCCGGCCGCCCACCTTGCAGACCGGCCCGCCCCTGGTGACCGCGAAGGAACGCAGATCGCAGAGGCCGATGACGAGGGCGCCCAGGCCCACGGCCATGGTGAGCGGCCGCAGATAGCCGAGGATGAGAAAGACGTTGAGCCAGGCGGTCATGAAGAGAAAGTAGAGCACCCCCGAGGCCAGGACAAAGGAGCCGACCAGGAGCCGGATCTTGCGCCGGTCCCGCAGGGTGACGAGCAGGGAGAGCAGATAGACCAGGGCCCACATCGCGCAGGGGTTGAAGCCGTCCGCCAGCCCCAGGAGCACGGCCAGGGCGGGCAGGGAGAGATCGGCCAGGGGGATTTGCCCGACCAGGGGCAGGGTGACGAAATCCTGCCGCCACACCTCGGGGCCGGCTGCCAGGGCGTAGGATTTCAGGCCGCTGAAAAAAACAACGGCAACGGAAAGACAAAAGGAAAAATACTCAATGCCACGGCGCATGTCAGCCCTCATCCGGAAATATCCTGATTCCAGTATAGACGATGCCGACACATTTGCGGGGCGAAAACCCGCCGCAGGCCAGGGCGAGATTCTCCGCCCCAAGGCCATCCCCCCTTTGCCCGTCAGGAGATTGGCCCACTGCCCCCTGGTCGGCTGACGCGGAAAACGACAAAGATTGACATTCAGAGGAATTTTATTTAGAAATTCCCCATGCCATTGCCCTTATCCCTTGAGGTTATTCCATGAGTTTTTACACAAACAGCTCGAAAAACAGGCGGGACCGTATTCTCCACACCGCCTTGAAGCTGTTTCACAGCAAGGGGTATTTCAAGACCTCCGTTCATGATATACGCGAACAGGCTGATGTCAGTATCGGCCTTGTCTATCGTTATTTCAAAAACAAGGAAGAAATCGCGCAAACGCTTTATCAGGAAATCTCTGAAGATATTTTTGCAAACATCGAGAAAATAATTGCCCAAAATGCCAATACGCATGACCGTTGTCGCGCAATCATGGCGTATTATCTCCAACTCACCGAAGATTTTCCCGAACTTGTTGATTTCATAATCTTTGCCAGACACAAGGAGATCATGCCCTCGGTTGTATCCATTTGTGCCGGCAAAGCACTGGCACGGATCCGCCAGACCATTCAGGAAGGCATCGAAAACGGAGAGATCAGACCCCTGGCTCTGGTGGTTGCCGGGCCGAGTCTGTTTGGCGGCATGACACGACTCATTCAACTCCGGCTGATAGGCATGGTACAGGAACCGCTCCCCAGCCTGCTGGACGAAATCTGGGAATCAGCCTGGCGCGCCGTGAAGGCCTGATATTTTTTTCCCTTCAGGCAAGAATGAATGTTCATTTTCTTCTTGAAATCTTTTCCACCCCGTGTAATAACAAGCTGCAATAGTTCACAAGGGGCCGCCCAGCCCCTCTGGAAACCAGTAAAACGGGACGCTGGAGCAAAAACAAGATCACCTGTCGTCTGGATTGTCGAAAACGCAGCACAGGAGGTGGAAAGATGAAAGAAAAGATCGCGGTCATTGTTGTGATGGTGGCATCCCTGGCAGTACTGTCCCATGCTCATGTTTTTGCCGGAGAGACGGTCTACCGGTTTGATCCGGCGACCCAGACCAGTCGTGCCATGGAGTTTAAAAACACCTTTGACGGGCATAAACTCTATAAAAGCAACTGCAAGAGTTGCCATTACCGAGGGAACGGCAAAGGCGCCCGGTACCTGAATGAGGATTCACGGACCATGCGGGGCTGGAACGCCCTGTTTTTCAGGAAAAACGTGCGCTGCGCCAAGGACGGCGCCTGGGAGAGGCTTTCCGCCGAAGAATTGACATTGGTGAATGATTACCTGTACAGCACGGCCTATGACACCTGGGATCCCAGGACCGCCAGAAGCTGCGGCTGATAAGCCTTGGCTGCTCCCGGTCCGGGGGCGATCACAATCTGATTCCGGTAAAAAGGTTCCAGCGCAGCGGATGGCCACCCCGGTTGCCTACATGGATTACCCCTTTGATGGCGTTTCCCTGGGCTATGCCTACAACAACCTGGGCAACCTCACCGATGCACCCCTGGCCGTATGCCTTTGTACCGGAGAAACGCACCGACACTGATCCGTCAAACCATTCAGGAAGGCATCGAAAACAAAGAGATCAGATCCATCGAACCGGCCGAGGTTCCGGCGCGATGAAGGCCTGATATTTTTTTTCCTCCAGACAAGAATGAATGTTCATTTTTATCAAATTGGGATACCGCCCTTCTGATTTGCCTGCGGATAAAAAGCCTCGGCTCAAGCTCCTCACCATCGAAAGAACAGCTCGATTTTATGGAAGCGGGAACCACCACAATCAACAAAAAAAGGAGAAAAAAGATGGTCAAAAAAATCTCAACTCTTGCCATGTCGGCAATTTTCGCCATCCCGGTTGCCGCTCACGCGGGGGCTGGAAGCGTGAGCAACGCCGAGCTTGACGCCAAAATCGAGCAATTGACCCGTGATTTTCAAAAACAAATCAGTGAACTTCGCAATCAGATGGTGGCGCAAAAAGAGACCATCACCGCGTTTGAGGAAAAATCCGACAAATGGGACTTGGCCTCCCGCTTTCAGTGGTCCGGCGATATGCGGAACAGGGTGGATTTTCACACCGCGGACACCGCGGCCTATTATAAGGCCACGGATGTCGGCAGCGGGGTGCAGGATTTTGTCGGCTTCGGCACGGTCGGAACTCGCTATGCCGTGGCCTCTCCCGGCACCTTGACCAATGCCTATGTGGGCGCCATCATGGGTGGCTTCACAACCAACCCGACCACCGGCGTCATAACCTTCAACTCCAACGGCCTCGTCGTTTCGGCGGCGGAAAAGCAGGCCTTGCAGGGCGTTGTCGCCGCGGCAACGGGAAATGCCGCTTTTGGCGCGGCGTTGAACCCATACATGGGGATGCAGATTGCCGACGTAGGCCCGGCATTAACAAGTGTTCCCAATCTTGTCGACATCATGAAGGGTCTCTCTCCGGCGGATCGAAAGGCGGTGTTTGGGCTGATGAATTATACCCCGACCCCGGCCGCCACCTATGACAACGACACCCTGTACACCACCCGGCTGCGCTTGAACCTGCGGGCCAAGGCCACCGAGGATGTCGAGATCAAGGCCCGAATCGTGGGCTACAAGGCCTGGGGCAGCCAGGATTCCCCCACCCCGGAAACCAATGAGGACGGCATCCATGACACCGACAGCCCCTATTTCTTGAACTCCCGCTCCTTTGACGGCACCGCAGGCCGTCAGCCCGGCGACAACAAGCTGATCCTTGACCGGGCCTTCATGAACTGGAACAACATCGGCGGCGCTCCGATCTGGTTCTCCATCGGCCGCAGGCCCACCACCGATGGTCCGCCCAACCATCTGCGCATGAACAGCGACGAGCGGATGGCCACCCCGGTTGCCTACATGGATTACCCGTTTGACGGGGTTTCCCTTGGCTATGCCTACAACAACCTGGGCAACCTCACCGATGCCCCAGGCCGGATACGTTTTTGCTATGGACGTGGCTTCGAGGCCGGCCCGCAGGAAGAAAATACCGGAATCAGCGATGTGGATTTCGCCGGGTTCAACTGGGATGTCTACAGCAGGGGCAGCCGCTTTTTCAATATCCAGTCCTTCGGCGCCTTCAACATCTTCAACGTGCCGGGCGACACCTACTTCCCCAACCCGCTTGAATTGGCGCAAGAGACAATGTACCCCGGCACCACCGACAATCAATACCTCGACCGGATAAACATGGGCAATATCTTCCAGACCGCCGCGGTGTTCATGGATAAACACAAGAACCTGAACTACTTTGTAACAGGCGGCTGGAGTCATACCGATCCCAAGGCCACGGACGAGATGGGCATCTCTCTGCTGGGCGATTTCTGGACAACTCCCGAAGAAAAAGACGGGTACAGCATCTTTGTCGGCGCACGCTACGACATCCCTGACACCAGCCTCAAGATCGGCGCGGAGTACAACCACGGCACCAAGAATTGGCTGGCCTTTGCGCCTGGCCACGATGATATGTATTCCGCCAAGCTGGCGACCCGCGGCAATGTCTACGAAGTCTACGGCATCTACGACCTCCCGGCCGGCGAGGCCATCTCCAAATACGGCAAGGCCTTTATCCGCCTGGGCTACCAGCATTATGACTACAACTACACCTACAGCGGCATGTGGCTCGGCACCCCGGCCAGGATCGACGATATCCAGAACGACCCTCTCTCGGCCCAGTTCTATGCCCCCATCGATTCAATGGATCAGGTCTACCTGACCTTTGAGGCGAATTTCTAATAAAAGAAAACCGCTTGGGATAATCCTCATCCCAAGCGGTTTTTCTTTATTTTCAATCTCTTTTAGCGAGAGCGCCCCGATCAGAAAAAATCTCGAGCCATCCCACAAAGTGCTCCGGCTGGTCGGTTACTCTGCCCGTTCTCCCAGGCTCCAACCCTGGGAGAACGGGATTTTTCCTTCACACAAACAGCTTTTCGCCTGCTCAGGAAAGAGCGGCCGCCGCCTTTTCCACCGCAGCCCCGATCTGGCCAAGCCGCTCCGCGGAAAGCGCTTTCACCGGCACCGGATAGACGAGCAGGCGGTCCATGATGGCCGCTGATTGCGGCAACACCTGGGCGTCGTAGACCACCCGTTTTTTTCCGCCCGGCTCGCTGAAGGGCCAGCCCGACCTGGCAAGGGTCGAGCCGGCCAGCAGATGCTCCCATTTGGGATAGTAATGCCAGGTGTTTTCGGCAAAGTAGACTGCCGGCGCCCCGTTTTCAGCCAATGCCTTTTTCACCGCCTGGGCCTTGTCCTTGTCCGGCAGGAAAAAGGCGAGGAAGGAGGCGTTGTCCCCCTTCTCGTCGAGGATGGTGCGGAAGGTCACCCCGGGCAGCCTGGCGACAATGGCCTTCATTGCTTTTTTATTCTGCTGCTGGGCCGCGACGATCCCATCGAGCTTGGCCAACTGGGCCAGGCCGATGGCGCCCTGCAGTTCCATCATCCGGTAGTTGAAGCCGATGAAGCTGCGGCCCTCGCCGCCCCGGCCGCCGGGATTGGCCACGTGGTCGTGGCCATGATCGTGGTACTCGCTCATCTCCCGCCAGAGCTTTTCATCGTTGGTGATGATCATCCCGCCCTCGCCGGTGGTCATGGTCTTGACCGGGTCGAAGGAAAAGGTGCCGCAGGCCCCGAAGGAACCGAGGCGTTTGCCGTTTAAGCTGGCGCCGGCCGCCTGGGCCGTGTCTTCCAGGACCGGAATCCCGTGTTTGTCGGCAATCCCCTTGATCTCCTCGATGCGGGCAGCGGCGCCCATCATGTGCACCGGCACGATCAGCCTGGTTTTCGGGGTGATCTTCTTGGCAAGATCGGCCGGGTCCATGTTCAGGGTCTCGTCCACCTCGGCGAAAACCGCGATGGCGCCGATGTCCAGGATCGCCTCCCAGGTGGCGACAAAGGTGAAACCCTGGGTGATCACCTCGTCTCCGGGGCCGATGCCCAGGGCGGCCATGGCCACTTTGAGGGCAGCGGTGCCCGAGGTGACGGCCTGGCCGTGCTTCACCCCGCAGTAGGCGGCAAACTTCTCCTCAAAGGTGCGGACCTTGTAGATCCCCTTGCGCTCGTTGGGGAACTCGTAGCGGAACAGCACCCCGGTGTCGAGCACCTCCAGAATTTCCTTCTTCTCTTCCTCGCCGAATATCTCAAAACCAGGCATAATGCGCTCCTCTGTCTGCGGCTCTTCTCGCAATTCTTTCGCGGCTCAAGCCGCTCCTACTCTTAACTCTTAACTCTTAACTTTTCATTTTTCATTCTTCACTAACTCAGCCCCAGCCTTCCATGGCGGTTTCGTAGACCCGGATCACATCCTCCAGACTGGGCTTGCGCGGGTTGTTCTCCACCGGCCGGGTAACGGTGAGGGCGATCTTGGCCATCTCGGGGATCTTCTTGGCCGGGATCTTGAGTTCGGCAAGACTGGAGGGGATGCCAAGATCCTGATTGAGGCGGTAGATGGTTTCCACTCCGGCCTCGCCGGCCTCGCGCAGGGGGAGCCCCTCCACCTTGGCGCCCAGCACTTCGGCCAGCAGGGCGAACTTTTGCGGGTTGCCGATGAGATTGTAGGCCATCACGTAGGGCAGGAGCACGGCGTTGGCCAGGCCGTGCGGGATGCCGAACATGCCGCCCAGGGGATAGGCCATGGCATGCACCAGACCAACGCCGGCCGTGGCCAGGGCCTTGCCGGCAAGCAGGCTGCCCAGGAGCATGTTGGCCCGGGCCTCCAAATTGCCGCCGTGCGCGTAGGCCACGCCCAGATTGCGGCTGATGAGGTCGATGGCCTCCAGGGCGTACATGTCGGATATGGCATGGGCCTGGGTGGAGACAAAGGCCTCCAGGGCATGGGTCAAAGCGTCGATGCCGGTGGTGGCGGTGATGTGCTGGGGCATGGAGACGGTGAGGGCCGGATCGAGGATGGCGGCCTCGGGATAGAGGGGATCGCCGTTCATGCCGCCCTTGGATTTGGTCTTTTCGTTGATGAACACGGCGGTGAAGGTCACCTCGGCGCCGGTCCCGGCCGTGGTGGGGATCATGATCTTGGGCACACCGGGCTTCTTGATCTTGCCCAGGCCCAGATAATCCTCGGCCTTGCCGCCATTGCCGAGCAGGATGCTGACCGCCTTGGCCACGTCCATGGCCGAACCGCCGCCGGCGCCGACCACGCAGTCGCACTTGGCCTTTTTCGCCAGCTTCAGCCCGTTGTCGGCAAGTTTCAGGCCCGGCTCCGGATCGACCTTGTCGTAGAGTTCGAAGCCGATCTTGGCCGCGGTGAGCGGGGCGGTGATCTTCTCCACCAGCCCTGCCTTGACCAGGCCGGGATCGACCACGAAAAACACCTTGCTGCCGCCCAGCTCCTTCACCAGGGTGGGCAGGTCGTTGATAGCATTGACGCCAAAGCGGATGCGGGTGGGCTGGGTCACGGTGAAAGACTGGGAAATCATGGGGGTCCCCTTTTTTTGTTTATGAAACCTGCGGGTGGTGATACTCTCCTGGAACAAGAAAAGATGGCAAATACTACTGTAGCGGGAAGTTCCATGGCAACTAAAAAATCAAGAACCCAGGAGAGCGGCGGGCAGGACATCTACGTGAGCCGCTCCGAAAAAAAACGGCTGGCGAAAAACATCGAAGAGATCGCCAGGGAACTGGCCGAGCTTTCTCCTGCCGAATTGAAGAAACTGCCCTGCGACGAGCCGATCAGGACGGAAATCAAAAACTGTCACGGCCTCAAGGCCGGCTCCCTGAAACGGCAGATCAAATTCATCGCCAAGGAACTGCGGCAGATCGACGTCCAGGAGATCCTTTCCTTTCTCACCGAGAGAAAGGGCTCCCGCCTCAAACAGGCCGGCGAATTTCACGAGCTGGAACAGCTGCGGGAAGACATCATCAGCGAGGCGCTTTACGCTCGGGAGGAGGCGCTGCACACGGGCGGGCAGCTCACCGAGGCCTGGGATTCCGAGGCCATCGCCATGGCGGTCGCCCGTTTCCCGGACGCGGATGCGCAAGGTCTCAAAAAATCGGCCCTGAGCTACGCGGCGACCAGGAAACCCGTTTACCGCAAGGAGATCTTCCGGCAACTGCAGGCCGCCCAGGAACGGCAGCTTTTTGCGGATAAAACGAAAAAAACGGCCGCTTCCTGATGCGCTTCCAGTCCCCCTGAAACAGAGCGGCCCGGGCCAATAAAGCAAAAAACACCGCGGGAAAGCGGCGGAACAGCAACCGTTGCAATGGCGTTTTATCCCATTGCGACAAAAGTGAGGAAGAGCATGGAATACCGAAGCGGCACCATCAAACGGGTCTTTTCCGTCCGTTTCGACGAAGGAGATGATTTTCTTGCCGGCCTGCAGGAGCTGATCAGAAAGGAAAACATCCGCTGCGCCTGGTTCCACATCCTGGGCGGCCTGCGGGAGGCCGGAGTGGTCACCGGCCCCAGGGAACCGGTCATGCCGCCCGAACCTGTCTGGGCGCAGATCACGGGCGCCCGGGAAACCCTTGGCTCCGGATCCATCCTCTGGGACGAGACAGAACCGAAGATCCATCTCCACGCCGCCCTGGGCCACCACGGCGAAACCCTCACCGCCTGCGTGCGCAAGGGCACCAAGGTCTATCTCATCCTGGAGGTGCTGATTCTGGAACTTGACGGCCTCGACGCCAGCCGGCCCTGGTATCCAGAGGGGGGATTCAACCGCCTCTCCTTCTCCTAACCAACATTTCAATTGACATCCTTCCCGAACTTCCTCCACAATAGGGATTGTTTCCCTGCCTCCTCCTGTTCACGAGGCAGAACAACCGACCGCATATCCGCAGCTAGGGAGGAACACATGGCAACCACGAAGACAAGTACGGCAAAAACGGCCACGGCCAAAAAAAGCAAAAGCGCGCCGGCCATCGAATTCACCATCACCGCGCCCGAGGCCAGGGAAGTCTTCCTGGTCGGCGACTTCAACGGCTGGCAGGCCGAAGGCTTTCAGATGCGCAAATTCAAGGACGGCACCTGCAAGAAAAAGGTACAGCTCAAGCCGGGCCGCTACGAGTACCGGTTTATCGTGGACGGCAACTGGTGCACGGATCCCGGCAACGAGAAGCGCGCCAGCAACCCGTTTGGCTCGGAAAACTCGGTGATCCAGATCGAGAATTGAGGATTCCCGAAAAACCATAAGCCGTCACGCAAAGGCGCCAGGCCGCGAAGATCGCCCCACGGCGACAAAAAAGCCTGAAACCTTGTGCCATAGCGCCCCGGCGTCACGAAAGCGCATGGCACCCAGCAGGCACATGCCCTGCCGAAAAGCAAAAAAAGCCCGGCCACTCTCCGGCGGCCGGGCTTTTTTTTACGCTTGCCCTGAGGGCAACGTTCAACAGGTGCTGCTTGGCGTCACCTTGACCAGCTCGTCGCCCGGCTGCGCCGCGTCGCCCACCTTGGCGACGATCCTGGCCACCACGCCGTCCACCACGCTGACCACCGGGGTCTGCATCTTCATGGCTTCAAGGATGACCAGCTTGTCGCCGGCTTTGACTTCGTCACCTTCCTTCACCGACACCTCACAGACATTGGCGGCAAAGGGGGCGCGCACGTCGCCGGCCTTGGCGAGATCCTCGATCTCCTTCTTGCTCAGCTTGACCGCCTTGGCCTCGCCCGCCTCGGCAACCGCGTTCTCAAAGACAAAGACCCGCTGGTGATGGTCCACGTTGAGATAGACGTTGGTTTCCTTGCCGTCGTCATTCTCCTGCATGGGGCCGATCTCGATGATGTGCTCCTTGCCGGTATGATCCTTGAAGGTGATGATCTCGCCCAGCTTGAAGCCGCCACGGCGGAAAAGGATGCTCGGCGGCAGGACATGGACCTTGCCGAATTTCTCCTCGAACTTGAAGAAACTCACCGCATCGTTGGGATGCTGGAGATAGGTGACCAGCTGCTGCTCGGTGGGCGCGTAACCCAGCTTCTCCGCCAGCTTGGCCCGCTCCTGCTCGATATCGATGTCGCCGATGGCCTCCATGCCGCCTTCCTCGGCCAGCACCTTCCGCCAGTCCGGGCCAAAGGCCTTTTCATAAATCCAGTCGGGCGGCTGATAAAAGGGGAAGGGGCCGTACTTGCCCAGCAGCAGGTTCTTGAGGTCGCCGGAGCAGTTGCCGTAACGCTCACCGCCCTGCACGTTGCTCACCGCCGTGGTCCAGAGGATCTGGGAGCCGGGGGTGACGCTCCAGTAGTTGCCAAGCTCCACCTGCACCTTGGGCAGTTCCTTGTGGAGGATCTCCGGCATCTTGTCGAGAAAGCCGCCCTTGGCCGCCTGTTCGAGGCTCGAACCCATGGCGCCGCCCGGCAGCTTGTGGATCTGCACCGTCGGGTCGAAGCCCTTGATCTGCGATTCGAAATACTCGTAGTATTTGCGCTCCGGCTGCAACAGCTCGGAGGTTTCCATGATGGCGTCCTCGTTGACGCCCACGGCGTTGCGGCCATATTCCTTCAGGGTGTGGATGACGCTCAGGATCGGGGGCGGCCCGTAGTAGCCGGTGAAGGCGTGGTCCGAGGCGTCGACGATCTTGGCGCCGGCCATGGCCGCGGCGACGATGCGACCGATGTCGTTGCCGTCGGTGTTGTGGCCATGGTAGTGGATGATCATCTCCGGATACTTCTGGAGAATCGCATCCACCAGTTCGCCGATCCGCTTCGGCGAGCCGAGGCCGCCGTGATTCTTGATGCAGAGCAGGATCTCGTCGCCGGTGACATCGAGGATCTCCCGGACCTTCTTCACGTAGAACTCGTTGGTGTGCTCGGGGCCGGTGGAGAAACAGATGCAGGGCTCCAGGATCTTGCCGGCGGCCTGGACCTCTTCGAAAACCGCCTGCATGTTGGGCACGTGGTTCAAAAAGTCGAATACCCGCCAGACATCCACGTACTTGGCAAACTCCTTGACGACAAAACGGATGACGTTCTGCGGATAGGGGCGGTAGCCAAAGAGATTGATGCCGCGACACAGGGTCTGAAACATGGTCTTGGGCATTTTCTCGCGCAGGAGTTCCAGCTTGAGGAAGGGATCCACCTGCTTTCTGAGGATATCCACGTGCACCGATGCCCCGCCGGTGATCTCCAGGGAGAAATACCCGGCCTCCTCGCGGGAGGGCGCGGCCAGCAGATCCGTGTGCAGCAGAATCCTGTTCTTGTAATCGGACTGCGACATGTCGCGGGCGGTATTGGTGATATAATACCCGTCCGCCTGCCGCATAATCTTGAGTACCTCGGTGATACCCATGCCTTGAACGATGCGTTCCATGACGACTCCTATCTTGCTCAACAATCGGCCGGAAGGCGCCTTGCCCCATCCGGAACCAACAGATAATTATTAATTAGATGGCGTAGGGGTTTTCCCCTTTGTAATGAATCTCCGCGATCAGATGGGCCAGTTTGTTGCCTTCGCTCACCTGCTCGTCATACTCGACCAGATGCGGATGGGTGTCGATGAAGGAGGTGTCGAAATCGCCTCTCTTGAAATCCGGATCCTGCACCAGATTCACGTAGTAGGGAATCGTGGTCTTGGGCCCGGTGATGACGAAATTGTGGAGGCAACGCAGGAGCCTGTCCACGGTCTCGTTCCAGGAAAAACCGAAGACGGTCATCTTGACCAGGAGCGAGTCATACACCTTGGGGATGGTGAAGCCCTGGTAGACAAAGCCGTCCAGCCGCACCCCGTACCCGCCCGGCGAACGGTAGACGCTGACGGTCTTGCCGCCTTCCGGCATGAAATTGTTCTGGGGATCCTCGGCGTTGATGCGCATTTCCACGGCATAGCCGCGGATCTTCACGTCATCCTGGCTGAAGGCGAGCTTCTTGCCAAAGGCCAGCTTGATCTGGGTCCGGACGATATCGATGCCGGTGACCATCTCCGTGACCGTGTGCTCAACCTGGACGCGGGTATTGATCTCCATGAAGTAAAAACTCCAGTCCTTGTCCACCAGGAACTCGACGGTGCCGGCATTGAAATAGTTGGCCGCCTTGGCCGCTTTGACCGCGGTCTGGCAGATCCGGTCCACCAGGGCCTTGTCCGGGATCAGGGAGGGGGCGATCTCAACGAGCTTCTGGTTGCGGCGCTGGATGGAACAGTCGCGGGAGCCGAGGTGGACGGTGTTGCCCTCCTTGTCGGCAATGATCTGCACCTCGACATGCTTGGGATTGATCACCACCTTTTCCAGATAGACGGCGTCGTTGTTGAAGGCTGCCTTGGCCTCGGCCCGGGCCACGGGAATTTCGTCAACAAGCTGTTTTTCGTTCTCCACCCGCCGAATGCCGCGACCGCCGCCGCCGGCGGTGGCCTTCAGCATCACCGGATAGCCGTACTTGTCGGCAAAGGCCTTGGCCTCGGCAACCCCGGCCTCGCCGGCAGCGAGGTTCTGGGTGCCGGGCACCATGGCGATGCCCGCCTCCTGCATGATCCGTCGGGCGGTGACCTTGTCGCCCAGGGCCTGGATCACCTGGGAGGAGGGGCCGATGAAAATGATGCCGTTATCCTCGCAGGCCTTGGCGAAATCGGGATTCTCCGCCAGGAAGCCGTAGCCGGGATGAATGGCGTCCACCCCATGCTGCTTGGCGACGGTGATCACCTTGTCGATATTCAGGTAGTCGGCCCGCGGGCCATTGCCGATCCAGACAGCCTCATCCGCAGTCCGGATATGCAGGGCGTCCTTGTCCGGCGTTTCGTAAATGGCCACGGCGACATGCCCCAGCTCCTGCACCGCCCGGATAATGCGCAGGGCAATTTCACCCCGGTTGGCAATTAAGATCTTCTTTTTCAAGCGATCACCTCATGAACAAAGCAATTTCCAGGACATGAACCGCAAGTTCAGCCTGTATATATAATGTAGAATACCTTTGGCAAGATCAGGAACGAGGCCGGGAACCGGCCGTCGCAAGGAGGTTTTCCCCGGCGAAAGCCGCGCGGACACCCCATCCGGAAAACACTCAACTTTGCAATCTACCATAATCGGTTTCCCAGGGCAATACTTTCTCGCCCGCGGACTTTCCCATTGTAATAACGTGCTTTTCCTTACAATCCAGCATGCCTCCCTCGCAAAGAGCACACCCCCTCCGGCCTCTTGCCTGCCCCCCCTGGTTCCCCCAGCAAATCAGGGCTGCCGGCGGCCGGAGCCGAGATTTCCCACACGCTTTCCGCTTGACAGGGTTTGTTTTTCCATGTACACGGTATAAACGTGTTTTTTCCTTTAATTCAGCAGGATAAACAGGTTATTCACCAGACAACGAAACACCTCAGGTCGAATCCGCCTCCCTTTTCCCGAGGCCTGCGCCTGGCTGTTGCCGCAACAACAATCCCCAACCTACCGCAGGAGTGATCGGGACATGCAAGATTTCATCCTCACGGCGGAAATTCTGGAAAAAGCCAGAACCGCCATTGAAGGCTCGCTGATTCAGGCCGGGGTCCGCACCGCATTGCTCATTGATGGCGCCGGCAACATTCTTTCCAACTGCGGGCAGGACGCAAACGATATTGACGCCATTTCCCTGGCCGCCCTGGCCGCGGCCAATCTCGGAGCGACCTCCCAGATCGCCAAGCTGATCGGCGAAGAGGATTTCTCCCTCCTGTTCCACAAGGGGAAAAACGGCAACATCCATTTCGGCCGTATCGGGGACGAGCTGATCCTCATCACCATCTTCGGCGAGGATGTTTCCCTGGGCCTGGTCCGCTGCCGGGTGGCCGATCTTTCCAACACCATCCTGAAAATATTCGAGGGGTGAACCATGGCCCTCATCGACCTGAGCAAAAGGGAAGTCCACTGCAAGATCGTCTATTACGGTCCCGGCCGGTGCGGCAAAACCACCAACCTGCTCACCGTGCACAATTCCATGGCTGACAACACCCGCGGCAAGATGCTGACCATCGAAACCAAGGGAGACCGAACCCTGTTCTTCGACCTGCTGCCCCTGAACCTGGGCACGATCCAGGGCTTCAATATCCGCATCCAGCTCTACACCGTGCCCGGCCAGGTCATGTATGCGGCGACCCGCAAACTCGTCCTCAAGGGGGTCGACGGCCTGGTCTTTGTCGCCGACCCGCTGCAGGTCCGCCGCGACCGCAATATCGAAAGCCTGGAGGATTTACGCAAGAATCTTCTCGACTACGGGCTGAAGCTCGAGGAAATGCCCCTGGTCATCCAATACAATAAAAGGGATCTGGTGGGCACCCCCATCCCCACCCTCACCGTCGAAGAACTCGAAGCGGACCTCAACACCACCCTCAAGGTGAAAACCTTTGAGGCCTCCGCGGTAACCGGCATGGGGGTCTTCGAGACTCTGCGCGAAATCAGCAAGCAGACGGTCCGTTATGTCGCCAACAAGCACCTGCTGCATGAAAGAAAATAAACAAGCCACCGTGACGGCTGGATTCTAGGCGGTTTTTCAAGGAGAACACCTGCATGATCGATAAAGCCCCGGGCAAGGATTTTCACAGCGAAATCGACGAAGCCATTGACAACCTGTTTACCCCCTTTGCCGGACTCGGCCAGGATACGCCGGCCGCGGATGCCGGCGCCGCCGCCAAGGCTGGCCCTGCCCCGGAGGAAAGGGCGCCGTCGGCCGCCGTCCCGCCCGGCGCAGCGGCGGCAAGCGCGACCGCCTCGGAGCCCCCCCGGGAATTCACCGCCTTTGAAGAGGCCCTGCTCTCCCTGGAATGGGAAATCTCGGCAAGCAACATCGACAAGTGCCGGGCGGCGCTGCAGGAAATCCAGAACAATTTCGACCTGGACAAGGCAATCGCCATGACCGAGGTCTTCGCGCTCATGGACCGCATCCTTGAGGTCATGTCCGTCGCTCCGCAGAACGTTCCGACCTCGGCGCCCAAGACCCTGAAGGAAGGGCTGCACACCCTGCTGGCGGTGACGCAGGCCGCGGATCTATCCCTGCTCGAACAAACCCTCATCGATCCCACCCTTTCGGAATTGCGCTCGGCCGTGCCCAACATCCCCAGGGACTACAGCAAACTTGCCCAGCCCGCCGCCGCAAAGGCCCAGGCGAAACCGGCCGCGCCCGCGGTGAAGACGCCGCCCAAACCGCGTCCCGCGCCGGCTTCCGACACAAAACCGGAAGCGGAGGATCCCGGTCTGGAGCTGCCGGCCGCCGCGGTCTCCGGCAAGGCGCCGGCCGGGCTCGGCGAGGCTGTCAACGCCCATATCACCGTGCTCGGCAAATGCATTGAAAAAAGAATCATCCCCATTGAAAACCTTTTCGCCAAAACCCCGGGCTACGAGAAGCTCCATGCCATCCATACCGAACTCCGCGAACGCCTGGAAAAGGAGAAGCAGATTCTGATTTCCGCCCTGGCCGGCGACTACCGTCCGGGCAGCCAACCACCCGCCGAATCCCTGCCCGACGCGGCGACGGCGCCGCGGGCCTGCCCCTGGCAGACCCTGGCCACCGCCACCTGGGATGGCAAAACCATCGCCTTCGTTCCCGAGCAGATTGCCTACGAGGCGACACCGGCCAAAAAGCAGGCCGGCCCCTTCTATGCCCTCGGGAATCTCAAAAAAGGGTTCTTCGGAAAGATCGGCCTGGCGGTCCGCGGCGCGCTGCGCCAGTACGACGAGGCAACCCTCAGAACCATGAGCGTGCCGGTGGCGGCCCTGCCCTCCCGGGCCGACACCACTCTCCTCATCGCCTTCAAGGATAAATGCGGCATGGCCTTCTGGCTGGAAGGCCCCAGCGAGGAAATCGATGTTCCGGCAAACGCGCCCTGGACCGCCGGCCAGGATCCGGACTCCCTTTTCGCGGGGCAACTGCAGATCAACGGCCGGAATATTTCGGTCATAACGCTCAGGAGCGTCTGATCCTTATTCCATGAGCACGACTATCACCGCGGCCGGCAAGGAAGCCATCGAGGCGCGACTCAGCGAAGCGGATCTCTATGCCAAGCAGGGGCTCATCGACGAAGCCCTTTCCATTTACGAATCCCTCATTGGCCTGGTGGGAGACGACCAGCCGATTCTCCGCGATCTGGTGGAAGAACGGCTGGTCGCCCTGCAAACCGAATCCGGCACCGTCAGCGTCAGCCCCGGGCAAAAGGCCGGGCCAAGCGCCCTCAGTGAGGCGGACCGCTTTGAAAACAGCCTGGGCCTGATGGTCGCTGGCTTTCATGCCGAGGCGGCCGACGAGTTCCGCGCCCTGCTCAACAGCCAGTATCGCCCGGCCGCGGTGCATGCCAAACTCGGCGAATGTTGCCTGCAGATGGACAAACCCTTTGAGGCCATCGAGCACTTTGAGGCGGCCTGCAAAAAAAGCGGCTTGAACCGCAGGGAGGAACGCCTCCAGCTCCTGGACCTGCTGGCCATCACCTATGAGCGCACCGGCTCCATCCCATGCACCATCAGGACTCTGGAAGAAATCGTTGCCCTTGATCCCTCCTTTCACGACGCCAGGAAACGGCTCTCGACCCTCTCGCAGACCACCACCAAGTACGGACAGTTTTACGGCCTGATCCGCAACAGCCACCTGACCCCGGCCCAGTTCGACGCGGCCAAGGAAAAGGCCCGCCAGCACAACAATACCCTGGACAATGTCCTGCGCGGCGATTTCGGCATCGACAAAAGGCAACTCGGCCAGTCCCTGAGCGAATATTACGATTGCCCCTTTGTCCAGTTCATCGAGGCGGAAATGCCCGAGGTCCCCCGCTGCATCCAGGGGGTCAAGGAGAGCTACTTCCGGTCCAACGTCTTCATTCCCATCGCCGAGGAAGGCGAGCTCATCACCGTCCTGGCGGACAACCCCAATGATCTCGGCAAGCAGGACAATATCCGCTCCGTCCTCCACGGCGCCGCCTTCCGGTTCAATGTCGGACTCAAGGAAGACATCAACAAGTTCATCGACTTCTTCTATGGCAAATACTCCACGGATGAGCCGAACCAGGATGTGTTCGAATCCCTGGAGATTCTCGACGAGGTGGAAGACCAGGGCGACGAGGACGAGGGAAGCGGCAGCGCCGCGGACGGCGTGGTCGTGCAGATGGCCAACAAGATCATCGAGGACGCGGTGGCGCGCAACGCCTCGGATATCCATATCGAATCCCTGCCCGGCAAGAAGGGAACTTCCATCCGCTTCCGCATCGACGGGGCCTGCAGCCATTACAAAAACATCCCGCATACCTACAAGCGCTCCCTGATCTCGCGCCTGAAAATCCTCGCCAAGCTGGATATCTCGGAAAAACGCCTGCCTCAGGACGGCAAGATCAAATTCAAAACCCGCAGGGGCAAGATCGAGCTGCGGGTCGCCACCCTGCCCACCCACGGCGGCAATGAGGACATGGTGCTGCGTATTCTTGGTTCGGGCTCGGCGCTGCCCCTCGATCAAATGGGGCTCTCCGGAAGAAACCTCGTGGAACTGCGCCGCCTCCTCGATCTGCCTTACGGGCTCATCCTGGTGGTCGGCCCCACCGGCTCCGGCAAGACCACCACCCTGCACAGCTCGCTCAACTACGTCAACCGGCCGGACAAAAAGATCTGGACCGTCGAGGATCCGGTGGAAATCGTCCAGGACGGCCTCCGCCAGGTCCAGGTGGAAAAGAAGATCGGCCTCGACTTCGCCAGGATCCTGCGCGCCTTCCTGCGCGCCGACCCGGACATCATCATGGTCGGCGAGACCCGTGATCCGGAAACCGCGGAAATCGTCATCGAGGCGGCACTCACCGGCCATCTGGTTTTTTCCACCCTGCACACCAACTCCGCGCCGGAAACGGTGACCAGGCTCCTGGGCATGGGAATCGACCCGTTCAATTTTTCCGACTCGCTGCTCGGCATTCTCGCCCAGCGCCTGGTAAGACGCCTGTGTCCGCACTGCCGGACGCCCTACCGCCCCGACGCCCAGGAACAGGAGCTGCTCGTGAGCGAGTACGGCCCCCACCCGCTTGCTCCCTTGACCATGGCGGACATCGAAACCGCCACCCTTTGCCGGCCGGTGGGCTGCGGCAAGTGCAAAAACAGCGGCTACCTCGGCCGGCTCGCCATCCACGAACTGCTGACCGTCAGCGACCGGCTCAAGCTCCTGATCGTCAAGAACGCCCCCATCGCGGAAATCCGCGAGACAGGCATGGCAGGCGGTATGCTTACCCTCAAGCAGGACGGCATCCGCAAGGTCTTGCAGGGCCATACCGACCTTTTCCAGGTCCGGGCGGCCTGCATCAAGTAACGTTTTTTGTATCCGACTCGCATAAACTGCATTGAATGGGGGCAGAATCCATGAAAAAAGTGTTAATCGTCGACGACGATCAGGGATTTATCCTGAGCCTGCAAGACATGCTCAAGGAACATACCGACAAATTCCAGGCCATTACCGCGGGCAACGGCAAGGAGGCCCTTGCCATCCTGAAAAGCCAGCCCATCTCCCTGGTGGTCACGGATCTGAAAATGCCGGAGATGGACGGCTTTCAACTGGTAAGCCAGATCAGCCGCTTGAGCAACATCGTGCCGGTCATCGCCATGACCGCCTTCGGCACCCCGGAAATGGAAGACCGCCTCATGAACATGGGCGCCTTTCAGTATATCGAAAAACCAATCGATTTCGGCCTGCTCCTCCAGAAGATCCAGGACGGCCTGAAGGCCGGTGCCAAGGGGCATGTGAGCGGCATCTCCCTGCCCTCCTTTCTCCAACTCCTGGAGCTGGACAAAAAGACCTGCACGATCACGGCCAAAGCCGGCGCCCGCACCGGCCTGCTCTTTTTCCAGAACGGCGATCTGATCAATGCCTATACCGAACCCATCGAAGGACTCGACGCCGCCTTTGAAATCATCAGCTGGGAACAGGCGGAGATAGAAATTTACAACTTCTGCCAGAACCGCAAACGAACCATCGAAGTGCCCCTGGGCTTCATCCTCATCGAAGGCGCCCGCCTAAGCGACGAGAAGGCGGAACGGTCGGCCCGGGAGGGCGACGGACAGGCAGCGGCCTCCCTTGCCGACGAGCTTGACCAGCTTGACGATCTTGATTTCGCCACCGTTCCACCCCCTCCGCCGGAATTGCCCCGGGAGTTCGGCGGCGACCCCAGGAGCGTGCTCGAACACAAGCTCAACAACAATGCCGGAGTCGCCCGCATGGTCCTCATTGCCGGCGACGGTTCGGTGCTGGCCCAGAAAAACATCGACAACAAGGAATTCAAACCCTTTGTCACCTATGTTTCCGTGGCCGCCGACAAGATCCGCACCATCCTCGGCTACGGAAACCTCCCGAAGCATATCATCCTCACCCAGGAAAAGGGCGAAAAGCTGCTCATCCTTCCCGGCCCGAAACTCTCGGTGGGGATCGAGGTGCATCCTGAGGTTTCCCCGACAAAAATCGCGGCAAGCCTTGCCCAGGCCCTTGCCGAAGCCCAGGCCTAAGAAGGAGCGCTCACCATGGATGAACTGTTGCAGGAAATCAAGATGCTCCCCGGCGTGAAGGGAGTTTTCGTCTATATCGGCAAACCCGATCTCACTTTCTCCGATCTGCCGCCGGACTTCAGCCATGAGACCGTAAAGCAGATGGAAGCCTCGATTGAACGCATCTTCAAGATGAACGCCTCCTGCCGCCTCAGCGTCAATTCGGTGGAGATGCTTTTTGACGACACGATGGTGCTGGCCAAGCACCTGCACACCGACTCGTCCCTTGTGGTACTCTGCGAGCCGGACGCCAATTTCCCCCTGATCAACATGACCAGCAACATGCTCATCGGCGAACTGGCCCAGGGAGTCGAAAAGGTCCGGGCCAACCCCGAGGCCGCCCAGAAGTCGGTTTCCGCGAAAAAGCCCGGGGGCAAAAGCTTTGCCGAGGCGCAGAAGGAAGAGCCCCTAAAGAGCGCCATCCCGGTTTTTCAGGATGCCCTGGCCCGGGCCATCGGCCCCATTGCCGCCATGATCGTCAGGGAAACCATGGAAAAATGGCTGCAGGCAGGGGATTGCAAAAAAGAACGCTTCCCGGAGCTGGTGACCGCCTTCTGCAAGGAGATCGGCGACCCTGCCCTGGAAAAGGAATTCAAGGCGCAGACCGCCAGGCTTTTGTGAGCCCTGCCATCTGCTGCGCGGAAGAATAAAAAAGGGGCCGGATCGGCCCCTTTTTTATTCTTCCGCAAAACACGCCACCCCTCTCGACCGCGGCAGCGAAAAAATTTTCTTTCACTTGATCCGTTTGAACTCCACCCGGTTGTTCATGCTCCTGTTCTGCTCGGTGGTGTTGGGGACAATGGGCTGACTCTGGCCATGGGCGGCCACCTGGAGCCTCCTGGCGTCGATATTGAAGTTCTTTACCAGGAAATGGCGGACCACCTCGGCCCTCTTCCTGGAAAGATCCATGTTGCCCGCCGCGTCCCCGGAATCATCCGTGTTGCCGGCAACCTCGAAGACGGCGCCCTTCAGCTCGGGGCTCGACAGGGCCCGCGCCGCCACCAGACTGAGCTGATCAGCCCCCTCCTCCGGCAGCTCCGCCGAGCCGCCGGGAAAAAGAACCAGCAGGCGGAGAATCGTCGCCTCGACAGGGCTCACCTCCCGGTCCCTGGACTTTTCGGCCATCAGGACGGCCACCGCCTCCTCGGAGCTTACCGACTCGCCGCGCAGGGCTTTCAGCTTGATGCGGGCAGACTCCAGGGATTTTTCCGCCCTTCTGTCGCCCGGCGCAAGGGAGAGCCCCTTTTCATAGGCAGCCACGGCATCGGCCACCTTGTCCTGGATCAGATAGATATCGGCCATGCTGAAAAAGGCCTTGGCATTTTTTTTGTCCAGGGCCGTGGTGTTATTGTAATATTTCAAGGCCTCATCATACTTGCGCAGCCGCTCCAGGGAGTAGCCGTACATGTAGTTGATTTCCGGGTCCCCGGCGCACTCCTTGATGGCGCCGGCAAGCAGGTCCCTTTTCTTGACCAGGCTCTGCTCCTTCCTGAGGTTTTCGGCAATCGCCTTGCAGTCCGCGGCAATTCCGTTGCTGCCCGTGCAAAAGATCCCGGCAAGCAGCACGAGAAACGCCAGCAGCGTTCCTCTTCCTTTCCCTGAGCGCGTATCCATGGCACACCCCCCTTACGCTTTGTCGCCGTCGCGGGCAGCCGCCGGAAAGCCTTTGGCCCCGCCCCCATTTGCCCTCGCTTGGCAGCCCGTTCTTCAAGGGCCTGTTACCGCTTGAGAATTCTGACCATGCTCATCCGCAACCGCTCGATGGCGCTGGCCAGGGCGCCAATTTCATCATTGCGCTTGATGCCCACGCTTTCCTCGATGTTCTTGCCGAGACTGATCTCTTCGGCCTTGCCGCTCAAGCGCACGATGGGGTTGACGATGAAGCGATCCATGAAGACCCAGATACCGATGAGGGCGACGAGCAGGCAGCCGGCGCCGATGAGGTAGAGGACCATGGCGCCTTTCCTGGCGTCCGCCAGGGCCTTTTCCACCGAAACATAGACCACGTAGGCGGCCACCGTATCATTCATCTTCCAGTTGTAGCCGTTCCTGGTTCCGTAAATCTCCACCTGATCCTTCGGCGCGTCGCTCACGTCGCCATGGCAGCGCAGACAGTCCTTCTCGGAAACCCTGATGGGTTTCGCCATGTAGAAAAAGCTCTCGTCGCCCCTTTTCATCAACCCTTCGCTGATCTTCATCTCGGGATTCCCGGCAAACACGGCTATCAGCTCCCGCTCCCACTGGTCCGCTTTGTTGGGCAGATGCAGGGGGTCCAGGGTGGCCTGTTTGAAATCATAGCCGGCAAGATTCTTCTTGAAGATGTCAAAGGTGCCGCGGGTGAGGACAAAGCCGGACATCAGTTCCGGATAAAAGCGGTCCTTTTCAAAAACCTCCATGATCAGAGGCCGCTGCTTCTCTTTGTAGAAATCTCTGTTGGCGAGGATATAATTGAAGATCAACTCGCCTTTGCTCTTTGCTTCCGTAAGGGCGCTCCGCTCACTGAACTTGTAACTGGCCACCCCGATCAGCACGGTGGCCACGCCGAAAATAACTGTCAAGATAACCATGAAGCGTGAACGAATCCCCATCTGTCCCTCCTTAGGATCTCTCTCAATAAAGAGTTGCCGGCGAACAACGCGCGCCGCCAACGGTTTTCCAGCTTGTCAGGCATACGGCAGGTTGGGTCTGGCCCTTAGTCCCTCCGACACTCCCACCCGAACAATGACTTTATCATAACACACCAATTTCATTCAACAAGCCAGAAGAAAGGGAAATTTCTCCATCCCGTGGCTATTCCGTGCTCCGCTGCATCTTCATTTCGCTTTTCGGCAGGGTCAGGGTGAAAACCGTGCCTTTCCCCTTCTCGCTGGTCAGCTCGATGCCGCAGTTCATCTGGGCCAGCATCTTCTTGGAAATCACCAGGCCAAGGCCGGTGCCGTGGGGCTTGGTGGTGAAAAAAGGCTTGAAGATGTCCCGCACCAGCTCCTCGGACATGCCGCAGCCGTTGTCGGACACGGAAAGCAGAACAATATCCCCCCGGCTCCGGCTCGTGACGATCAATTTCGGCCGGGCCACCCCGACCATGGCGTCGATGGCGTTGGCGAAAAGATTCATGATCACATGCTGGAGAGCACGGGTGTCCACCAGCACCCGCTGGGCTTCCGGGGCGAGATTGATGCGCACCTCCACGTTCTTGTTGCGGATATCCGCGCCCAGCAGATGCATGAGATTGTCAAAAAAGACGGCCAGATCCACGTCGCTGGTCTTGGGGGTTTCAAACATGCTGAAGTTCTTGAAGGATTTGAGCAACGCCTCCATCTTGGAGATTTCTCCGGAGATACGGTTGAAGTAGACGTCGATCTCCTCGGGCGAATATTTGTTGAGGTTGTTCTGGAGAACCGTCAGGGCCATCTTGATGGAGTTCAGGGGATTGCCTATTTCATGGCGAATCCCGGAAAAAAGGCAGCTGATGTTGTTCATCATCTCCGAGGCCTCGTCAATGGCGGCCAGACGGTGCCTGTCGGTGATGTCCTGGATAAGAACCGAGACATAGCGCTCGTCCCCGGGGATCCGGTAGACCGTATAGCCGAGCACCCGGTGCTCATAGCGGATGATGGTCTGCCGGCCGCGGGTGCGCCCCGGCTTTTGCAGGTTGCTCAAATCATTGCAGAGAATGACGCACAGCCCATGGTAATCCTGGGCCGCGGCCAGCGGTTCGAGAATCCGCACCGCGTGCTTGTTTTTAAAAAAAACCTTTTTCTGGATGGTGTCGAGGATGATGAGGCCGGTATCAATATCCCGAAGCACATCGGTGAAGATACAAGGGGCGGCGCAGATGGCGTCCGGAGCCGGCAGAGGCTTGGCCGCCCCGCGGGCAAAAAACTTCTGAAAAAAAGTGGTCATCACCTGACTATACTCGCGTCACGGAAAAAGGGGGTATTGTTTTTCCTGAGAAGGATAAAGAACTTACCCGTTACAACAGATTGCCCCTAGCGGATACTGAGCCCATATTAGCAAATTTCATTGCAAAGGGAAGCGGCAGGATGGGAGGCAGCGTAAAAAAGAGAGAGAGACGTAAAAATAATTTTCTTTGCGCCTTGGCGCCATTGCGTTAAAAAGGCTTTGCTCAATCGCCCTTTCCAGGGAGCCTCTTTTTTTCTGCGCCTTTTTCCTGTAGTGTGTGCAGAAATCCCTGAGTACTGTATCCCCATTTGGGAGGCTTTGTCATGACACATCGCTCCTGCGTGCATCCGGCCGGCCATTTCAGCCATGGCCTGCACAAGCCAAGCTACACGGTCGCCAACCTGCGGGAAAACGATTTCTTGGGCCCCTTGGGCGTTCTTTCCGACGGCAGCCCTTATCTGAACAGCGCAAACTTCCCCGATGGCGCCGTCGAGGTTGCCCAGGCGGACTGGATCTACGAGATCGCCAACCCCTTTCCCTTCCGGGGAGCCACCTTTATCTGCAAATCCTGGGCGGAAAGCAGGGCTTGCGATCCGGCCGCGATCCGCCTGCCCGACCCGCCTTCGGTTTCCATGCACCAAGCGCTGGAGAGGATCTGTCCCTCCCGGGACGCCCGGGAACGCGGAGCCCAATTCCGGGTTCTGCCCGAAACCGTGCTGCTGACCCTGGCGGCCACCTCCACCGACCCGGAGGATCTTGTCCTGCTTGCGAAACTCTGCTGCGACCCGCTCCCCGGCGAAGGCGGGGAGCCCGCCGGCCTGCGGTACGAGAAAGACGAAAACGGCCGGCCGCGGCCGCGCATCCGCAACCACGACCTCTTTGAGGCCCTGGTCAACAACATCCACCTGCCGGATGCCTACAAACGGGTCATGGTTCTCAGGCCCGGGGTCCAGGGCGGCAGCGAAATCGTCGGCGAATTCTCGGGCTCAGGCAGCCACATCTTCGAATACCTGCGCCGGAACAGCTATATCCCCTGGGGCCACTATGCGGCGAACATGGCGGATGACGCAATCCGCTACCGCACCGCGGAACTTTCCCTCACCGACATGCGGGGCCTGCGCCACCTCTACTACCAGCGCACCTATTTCCGCCTGGCCGAGCAGCTGTCGCTCCCCCTGCCTGATCCGCGCAAGGCCATGACGGAAAGCGAACTGGAGAGCCTGCGCAAACGGATAATGGTCGCCCTTGCCAGGCAGGATGCCGCGCCTCTGCCCTTCAACGCCACCCTCTGGGGCTGGAACTACGGCTTTGATTTCGCGGCGAGCGGCTACCGGCTCCATGCCTCCCACCAGCAGATCCACCAGCAATTCGCCATGCTGCCGCGGGAGGTTCCCCTCTGGCGGCATGGCGAACTCTCTACCGACGAAACCATGCCCAGCTACGGCTGCGGCGATCTTATCGCCGACTTTACCGAACGATACAGGCAGGAAAACGGCCGGCCTTTCTTCAGCGCCTACCTGGCGGCAATTCGGGGCAACAGACGGATGGACGGGAAGAAAAACGGCAATGACAGCCTGATTGTCCATGAGGATGAGAACGTGATGCTCTTTGTTCCCAAGGCCCAGACCTCGCAGTGGGAGCTGCAGATCATGACGGTGAAGGAGACGGGCAACATCCTGGAGGCGGACGCCACGACCCGCGCCTCCCTGGACAAGGCCCTGCTCATCGGCCAGCAGATCCTGGCGGCCCTGGGCGCCCGGCTGGTGACCAGCATCGAATTTGCCAAGCGCATCGACAACCCGGACCGGGACCAGCGCCTTCTCTACGCGCTGCTGCCAAAGCTGCCCCACTCCATGGGCGCCTTTTCCGAGGCGCAGCTCCGGTGGATCAACGGCCATTTCCCCGAGGACTTCGCCGCCGCCTGCCGGCTCAAGCTGCCCGAGGCCCTGGCGAAGATCGATTGAGGCCCGGACTCAGCCGGCAAGCCTTTTTTCCAGATATAATGCCATGCGTTCCGGGGATGTCGCCACGTCCAGGGGCACCCATTCCATGCCGATGAAGACGTTTGTAGCCCCTTTCAGGGGATAGGCGGCGGCCGCCGGGGAATTGACGGTATCGATCTTCACCGCCAGTCGCTCCCCAAACCGCTCCTGCATTGCCCTGGCCACGCCCGTGGCCTTCTGGCAAGTGGTTCAGCCGGGATTGCCGCTGTGAAATACGGTCAGCTCGATCATGACACGCCTCCCTGTTTTTTTGATTGTTTTCTTCAGGCCGCCGCAGCAGACACTCACCCGTTGAAGCCGAGAGCCTGCTGCGGGCAATTTTCCACACAGCGTGAGCATTTCAGACAATCGCCGTCGGTCACCAGACCCTGCTCCCTGTACGAGCCGGGATTGATCTGCATCCGGCATACCTTTTCGCAGGCGCCGCATCCGGTGCAGCCTTCCGCAACCCTGAGAAGCATCTTCCCTCTGCCCAGGATGTTGGCCATGGTCCCCATGGGGCAGAACATGCACCAGACGCGTTCGTGATAGAGGACGCCGAAAATCACGCCCACCACGGTGGTCATGGTGAGAATCATCACAAAGGGCTTGCCCATCTTCTCGAAATCGCCCCAGACCGGCGGCAGTTGAAGAGCCAGCATGCTCATCAGAAGCACCAGCCAGGCGGTCCGGAATAACGGATGCCGAAAAAAGGAAGGAACCCGCCTGCGAAGGCTGAACCGTTTGAGCACGGTATCCCAGAAGCTCCCCCGCGGACACAGCCAGTCACACCAGTATCTCCCCCTGACAACGCCGATGAGCATGGCCCCGGCCATGCAGATCAGCAGAAAATAACCCAGCGGGTAATAAAACCAGCCTCCTGCCAGCAGGGCCAGGAAAAACAGACTCAGCCACAGTTGCTTTTTTTTATCGGGTTCCGCAGAAGTACAGTCGCTCGCAGACATGATGGTTCCTCTTGCTTGCGCTTTCCAGGTTATGGCAATCGGCTCAGGCCGTGCCGCATCTTCCATAGGAAATAATGTTCAAATCCGGCCTTGGCCCATGGCACCCAACGCCCTTTTTTGAGCAACGACCGCTGCCGAGGCGGCTGAATCGGTTGGGCGAACATCAGCGCGCCCGTGTTCCCCATGTCCATGAGACAGAGGACGTCGGGGTCGTCCACCGCCACAGGTGCGCTGTTGTTGCAATCCGCCGCAATGTTGAAGGCCGCCGCCTTGGCCATCCGCACGGTCATGTATCCGGTCTTCGGCACCCCGGTCGGCACTGGCGTCGGCTCTCGCGGCGCCATGGCCACGGCCACGCCCACGGCAAAGATATTGGCATGTTGTGGATGGCGATAACAGCAATCCACCGGGATAAACCCGCGTGGATTTCCGAGATGGGCAACCCCTGCCACTCCTTTGAAAGGAGGCGCCAGCAGGGCCAGCGTGAAGGGCAGTTTGCTCCCGTCCGCCAGGTGGACGTTATCAGGCTCGACGCCCTCCACAGCCTGATTCACCACGTGCCTGATGTCGCGCTTGGCGAATTCGTCCTCGACAAAGCGGCTGGAAGAGCCGAGGCCGCCCATGCCCATATGCCCGAGGCATGGTTCCGAAGTGAGATAGGTGATGGGCACCTTATGGCGTATGCGGCGACGACGCAGTTCGTGATCGAGCCCGAAAGCCAGTTCGTAATAGGGGCCGAAACAGCTCGCCAGCTGCGTGGACCCCAACACCAGCGGCCCCGGCTTTTCCAGCAGCCGCAGCCAGGCCTCCCGCGCTTTCCGGGCATGCTCCATGGTGAAGATGCAGTGGGTATACCCCTCTTTAGGCCCGAGACCGGCAATCTCCTCGCAGGCCAGATGCGGCCCGGTGGCAATAACAAGATAATCGTAATCGTGCGAACCATTTTCCGTTGTTACGCGCATCGTGGCCGGATCCACGCCGCGGACCGCGCCTTGCACGAAACGGATGCCTCGCCGGGCCAGAATGGCGCCTGTCGGCAGGCTCAAATCTTCCGCCCGCCGATGGCCGGTGACCAGCCAGGGCAGGGAGGGCAGAAAGACGAAACGGTCCTCCTTGCTGACAACCGTCACCCGGGCCCGCTCCCCCAACCTCCTTTTTACCTCGAATGCCGCGGTCAGGCCGCCGAAGGAGCCGCCGAGCACCAGAACTTTTTTACGCATCCCACCCCCTCGGATTCTTTCCGGACGATTCGCCCCGCGCCCTCCCCCTTCTTCCCGTACCGGCCAGGGCGCCTACCCGCGGAGATGGCGGCGGATGGCGGCCTCCACCTCCTCTTCCGCCGCATCCTTGCCTTCGGCGATGATCTCTTCGCCCACCATTACCGCCGGCGCCACGGGCAGGTCCAGCTCGAAATAGGCATCGGTCTGGTACTCGGCCCTGGGTTTCGCGACAACCTCAATTTCGATATCGTACTTTGCGCCCAACCTGGGCATCATCTCCAGGAAATGGCCTCAGGTCTTGCCGTTCGGCTCGTTCAGAAAAAAACGCACCCGCATGACTCCTCCTTATTTTCCGTCTGTTTGTCTTTCCCGCCGCAGCTTGGCAAGCAGAAAGGCGGCGCCGCTGCGCGAAAGCCCCAGCCGGCTCGCAAGCTCGGCCGCATCGCTTTCCGGATGCCGCGCCAGGTAATGAAGAACCTCGTTTTCCAGCTCCTCCAGCCAGTCTTCAAAGAGGACCAGCAGTTCCGGATCGGTGACCGAACGCAGCTGCCTGGACTGGGCAACTTTATCCACCAGGCTCTGACACATCTTGGTCGGGTCGACACCTTCGCCCATGCATTCCGCCAGTCAGAGCTGCACGAGGCTGGCCACCTTGTCGGTGCCGGCCTCGCCGATGAGGCCCACCACGAAATGGAGGCGAATCTCCTCGCTCACCAGGGGAAAAAGTTTGCTGGCCACGGCGGCCATGCTGGTCAGGGCCTCTTCCGGAGCCATCCGGTCCGCTATTTTTTGAATATCGTCCATACCCGCAGACAACGCTCCTCACGCAAAGGTTGTTTTTCTCTTGAGCAGATCCCTTCCCAGCCCGTCCAGCTCCGCGAGTATCGCAAGAATCCGCGCGTCGGCAAGGGTGTAGTAAACAAAGGGACCGCTCCTCTCGACCTCCACCAGAAGGGAGCGCTTCAACTCCTTCAGGTGGTGGGACACCAGGGGTTGCGACAACCCGACCTCCTCGACGATCCGGGAGACGGGCTTCTTCCCTTCGCTGACGCAAAGCAGGATGCGCAGCCGGTTTTCATCGGCCAGACACTTGGCGAGAAAGGCAAGGCTCTGCAGATTCATCTCATGTCCGGGGTTGTCCATGCCCACGTCGCGCAATCAAGCCGCTCCTGCCCATCAATAAAGGAATTTGCTGAAAATCGCCTCAATGGCATCGGCCTGCACCCCATGTCCCTCCAGCACGCCGCGCGCATGCTCCACGAACTTCCCCCGCTTCAGGAGCGCCCCGCTGCCGAGCAGCCCCTGCCGGGCGTAGCAGAGCAGAAGAGCCTCCGGGCTGCTGCCCTCAAGCGTCGCCGCCTCCTTGAGCTGATCGAGGAGGGCGACGGGAATCTCCACGTTCATGGCCACGGTTGGCCCCTGTTCGTCCGAAGTCGCTTGGCATTGACAAAGATGTTCTTGCATGGTCAGGCCTCCTTTCGAAGTTCAACAGATCGACGTCCATAATGATATAAATATACATTTATATGAAAACGTCAAGCGGTTTTCCGAACGGTCCGCCTCCGCCCGGGGAAACCGGAATCAGCGGCGGTCCGGTCAAGTACAATGCAGCCGGCCGCGGCAGGCAGCCACCAAAATCCTCGCGAGAATACTTGTCGAACCGGCCCCGGATCGTGTATCGTATCTCTTTTCCGTAATTTCCCGGCAGAACCTGGCCATGCGCCGACAGCGAAGGAACCGACGATGAACAAACCCGGTTATTTTGGACAGTGGGGAGGGGCCTTTATCCCCGAGGTGCTCTATGAAACCTTTCGCCATCTGCGCGAGGTTTACGAGGGACTCCGGAAAGACCCCGCCTTCTGGCGGGAATATGTGGAGCTGATGGGCTCCTACTCCTGCCGGCCCACCCCGCTCACCCACGCGGAAAACCTCTCCCGCCACTTCGGCGGCGCCCGGATCTACATCAAGCGCGAGGATCTCAATCACACCGGCGCCCACAAGGCCAACAACGTCATGGGCCAGGGCTTGCTGGTCAGGCGCATGGGCAAGAAACGGGTGATCGCCGAAACCGGCGCCGGCCAGCATGGGGTGGCCACCGCCACCATGGCCGCCAAATTCGGCTTTGCATGCACGATCTACATGGGGGCGGAGGATGTCCATCGCCAGCGCCCCAATGTCTTCTGGATGGAAAAGCTCGGCGCCACGGTGGTGCCGGTGACCACCGGCTCGAAAACCCTGAAGGACGCCATCAACGAGGCCTTCCGCGACTGGGTCTCCAACATGGACACCACCCACTACGTGATGGGCACCGTCTGCGGGCCGCATCCCTTTCCCGAGATGGTGGCCTGGTTCCAGTCCATCATCGGCCAGGAGGCAAAGAAACAGATCCTGCACTCCTTCGGCGGACTTCCGGCCAGGGTCTATGCCTGCGTGGGCGGCGGCTCCAACGCCATGGGCATCTTCCAGGGCTTTCTCGACGAAAAGGATGTGGAGCTGATCGGGGTGGAGGCCGGCGGCAAGGGGGTTGCCAGCGGCCAGCATGCGGCGCGCCTTGCTTCGAAAGACGCCTCCCCGGGCGTGGCCCAGGGCTACAAAACCATGTTCCTGCAGGATTCCGACGGTCAGATGCTCGACACCCACTCGGTGGCGGCAGGACTTGACTACATCGGAGTCTCCCCCATCCTCTCCGACCTGTGGGAAAAGGGCAGGGTCCGCTTTGAGGCGGCCACGGACCAGGAGGTCATGGCGGCCCTGGACCTGACCATCAAGAAGGAAGGCATCATCCCGGCCCTGGAATCGGCGCACGCCTTTGTCCAGGCCTTCAAGGAGGCGGGTTCGCTCTCCCCTGACCAGGCCATCATCATCAACCAGTCCGGCCGGGGCGACAAGGACATCTTCACCATTGCCCACGCCTTTGACGATCCTTCCTGGAAGGCGTTCATCCGGGAAAAGGGGGCCGAATATGCAGCTTACTGACACCATCCGGGCCAGAAAGGCCCAAAAGGATATCCTGCTCATGACCCATCTGGTTCTGGGCTACCCCTCATTTGCCGTGAACCGCGAGGTGATCGGGCAGATGGTGAAAAACGGCGTGGACGTGATCGAGCTGCAGATCCCCTTTTCCGAGCCGGTGGCGGACGGCCCCATGATCCTCAGGGCCAACCAGGAAGCCATCGCCGCCGGCGTCAAGGTGCGGGAGTGTCTCGACTTTGCCGCGGAAATGGCGGCCTGTCACCAAATCCCCTTCCTGTTCATGACCTATTACAACATCCTTTTCAAATACGGGGTGGGTGATTTCATTAAAAAATCCAAGGAAATCGGCATGCAGGGCTTCATCGTCCCCGATCTGCCTCCGGAAGAGGGGGCGGAGTACCTGCGCCTCTGCGGCGAGCATGGCCTTGCCCCCATCCAGATCTTCGCCCCCACCAGCAGCGAGGAAAGGATGCGGGAACTGGCCGGGCACGGCGAGGGCTTCATCTACTGCGTTGCCCGCCGGGGCGTCACCGGCAGCAAGACCGAGTTCGACCGGCCCTTCAACGACTATCTGGCCCGCTGCCGCGGGGCCACCGACCTGCCGCTCGCCGTGGGTTTCGGCATCAGCAGCAGGGAGGACGTGGCGGCACTCACCGGCAAGGCGGATCTTGCCGTCATCGGCACCGCCACCATCCGCCTGGTCGAAGAAAAGGGGCCGGCAGCCGTGGGCCCCTTCATCGCCGGCCTCAGGTAAGGGCTACGCCATGAGCATGGGTATTCTCCCGGAGCAGAGAGGCTTTGAGCCGCTTGCCGGCTTGAGCCGCGAGTGGCTCTGGCAAACCGACCTCAAGGGCAAACTCATTTCCTGTTCACCCGGCTGCGAGGGAGTATACGGCTACCTGCCCGAAGAGCTCCTTGGCCGCAACCCCTTTTCCCTGGTACTGCCGGCCGAGGAACGGGCCGCCCAACGGAAGATTTTCGACAGACTCAAGCGCGAGAAAAACCCTCTTTACGAGCTCAGGGGACGCGGCCTCAAGAAAGACGGCACCCTGATCGACACGAAAACGCACTGCCTGCCCGTGGTTACCGCTGATCAGGTAATCGGGGTGCGCGGGCTCACCCGCAACCTCGGCGTCAGGCGGGAAGGCGCCCTGGCCGGGCGGGAACCTGGAGAAGCGGCGCAGGTGCTGTTCCTGGGCGCCGAAGATGGCGCCCTCCTCATTGCCCCGGACGGCACCATCCTGGAAGCCAATGCCGTTGCCGCCGCGGACCTCGATGCCCCGGCCCGGGAGCTCCGCGGCCGGAATCTTTGGCATCTTTTGCCAAGCGAGCTTGCCGCTTCCCGCCGGGAGGCGGTCCGCCAGCTGCTGGCCACCGGCACCCCCCACCGGAGCGCCAACCGGCAAAACGGCAAGTGGTATGACATCACCATGACCCCGGTGAGGGACGGCCGGGGCAGAATCACAAAAATTTCCCTTCTCTGCCGGGATATCACCTCCCAGAAAGAACTGGCCCTCCGGCTCGAACATAAGACCAGGGAACTCACCGAGGTGAACAACGCGCTCAAGGTTTTGCTCCAGCAGAGCACCGAGGCCATCGCCGCCCACGAGCGCACGATCCACGAAAATCTGCACCGCCTGGTCTTTCCCTATCTTGAAAAGATCAGGGCGAAAATCAACGACACCGAAATGGATCTCTACCTCAATGTGGTGCAGGCAAACCTGGAAAAAATCAACTCCACCTTCACCGCTTCCATTTCCTCCCGCCTTTCCGGCCTCACCCCGAGGGAACTGCAGGTGGCGGAATTCATCAAGCAGGGGAAAACCACCAAGGAGATGGCCACTCTCCTTGAAATATCCGCCCGCACTGTGGAATTTTACCGCGATAAACTCCGGATCAAGCTGGGCATCAAAAACCGCAAAATGAACCTCCGCTCCCACCTCTCTTCCCTTATCTGAAAAGAACCGCCCGGAACCCCGTATTTTTTCCGTATTGCCATCCCCTCCCTTATTCAGTATTAACAAAAGCGATCCGGCTTCCATCAGGATCGCTTTTGGCGATCCCATTGTCTTTGCACAGATCCCGGGGGGGGATGACAAAAGAACGAGAGCAGCAAACACGATCGAAGAGCTTCACCTGACTGGCGTAACAGAGCAACGCGCTGCCCCTTGAAGAAAAATCTTGCCGACCGACACGAACGAATACAGGAGAGCTCTTTGCAACCCCCCTCTGGACCACCTTCCGCCCCGGATGTATTCCATAAGCTCTACGCCTCCCTCGCGGACAACATCTGCTGCGGCCTGCTCGCCGTGGAAATACTCCGTGACGGCAAGAACGCCGTCAGGGGGTTCAAGGGCGCCATCGTCAACAAGCCGTTTTGCGACCTGCTCGGCCTCAACCACGCCGATATCGACGGCAAGGAGCTGCCCCGGGACTTCGCCCACGCCCTGCCTCTGTCCGAACTCCTTCGCGAGGCGGCCGCCACAGGCAGCCAGAAGGTCTTCAAAGGCTACCATCTCGGCAAGGACCGTTATTATGACATCCAGGTCTATTCCCCGACGCCGGGTTTCTGCGCCGTCATCATCAAGGACGCGAGCAAAAACGGCGGCGCCGAAGGCCCTGAAAACGATTTCTGCAGCCATGGGTCCATCCTGACCCAGGCGGAAGAGGTTCTGGCCAGCCTGGGTGATCCCTTCTGCATCGTTGATGAAAAACTCGTTATCCGGTACGAGAACGAAACCGCCAGAAAGTTCTGGGGCGACAACGCGGGCAAGACCTGCTACTCCGCCTACCAGTTCCAGAACAAGCGCTGCGACGATTGCCATGCGGCAAAGGTGTTTGCCGACGGCAAGATCCACAGCGCGGAAAAGATCATGCTCACCGAACACGGGGAAAAACATGTGGAAATCACCGCCGCCCCGCTCAGGGACTCCTCGGGCAAGGTAATCGCGGTGGTGGAGATCGCCCGGGACATGACCCTGCGCAAGATGGCGGAAAAAGGCAAGGACCGTCTCATCCAGGAATTGCAATCCGCCCTGGCCAAGGTCAAGCGCTTGAGCGGGCTTTTACCGATCTGCTCCTACTGCAAAAAAATCAGAGACGACAAGGGCTACTGGAATCAGTTGGAAAGCTACATCCGCAGCCACGCCGAGGTCGAATTCAGCCACAGCATCTGCGAAGAGTGCGCCAAGGATCATCATCCCGGGTTCTTCAAAAAGAAATAAACAAGCCTTCCCCGCCCTCGCCCGCGCCTCTTTTCGGGAATGGTGGACATGCGGATCGTTGCGATCTTTTCTTTTGGCGGGACCAGCTGTTACACATTTTTTTTGCGGCCTGACAAGAGAACGGGTACAATCGTATGGTTGCGCACGCCCGACGTCCGCCCTCCTTTTTTTTACGAACCGCGCCGCGGGCCGCCGTGCCCGGGCCGGAAAAAACCAGCAGCCGTAGGCTTTCTCCTGACCAAGAAAGAAAAAACCGCGGCAACAGCCATGAATATGCCGAGCAGCCGAGATGCCAACAAAACCCTGGCCGATGTCTTCAGCAAGGTCAACATGAGCGAACTCCCCGCCATGGGCGACCATGTGCGGGAACTGATCAGCCTGCTGCACAACGGCAAGAGCACGGCGCAGGAGATCGCCAACGTCATCCTCAAGGACGCCTCCCTTACCACCAAGCTCCTGCAGGTGGTCAACTCGGCCTATTACAGCAGGGGAGTTCCGGTCACCAGCGTCAGCCGGGCGATCACCGCGGTGGGCATCAACACCCTGAAGGAACTGGCGGTGACCCTGGCCCTGTTCGAGGATTTTCTCAAGGCGGGGGTGGAAAAGGAAGAGATCAGCAAGCTCCTGGCAAAATGCTTCGTCAGCGCCACCGAGGCGAAAATCCTCTGCACGGTCAAGAAGATCAAGGTGCCGGAGGAGGAGGTCTTCATCTGCACCCTGCTCCACGAACTGGGCAAGATCATCATCCTGGTCTACATGCCGGAACTTTACCGCAAGGCCCAGGAGCTGATCGACCGCGGCTACTCCGATGAGTTTGCCGCCAAAACCGTGCTCAATGACCTGACCTTCACCAAAATCGGCATGGAGATCGCCCGCTTCTGGAATTTTTCCGAAAAAATCATCCTCAGCATGACGGACAACCCGCCCAAACCCACCAACAAATTCGATTCCCAGATCTATCTGCTCAACGTGGCCGCCTTCTGCAACCGCCTCACCTGGATCATCTGCTACGGATCCGACCTGGAGCTGAGCGAGCTGCTCCTCCACTATGGCCCCATCATGAATCTCAACAGACAGGAGGCGCTGGGCCTGATCAGCAAGAGCGTGGATGCTTCCGAGGACATGTCCTCCATCATCCGCTTCGGCCTCTCCAAGCTCAAAATCCGCAGCAAAATAGCCCAGAAAGAGGGAATCTGCGAGCCGCCCCCGGCTTGACCGCGATTTTTCTCCACGGCCTGGCCAGCAACCGCCGCGGCCGCAAGGGCGGGTTCTTCCGGAAACACTTTCCCGGCCTGGACCGGCCGGGGGGAGACGCAAGGGTCCCGCGCCACTGCTGAATACCTGGCCGGCCCCCCGAGGGGGCCCGGCCTTGTGCGATCAGATGGTTTCCCCGGTCGCGAGCCGCAGGCTCGGGAAATCCTCTGCCTTGCGGTAGGGTTCCACCACGCAGTTGCGGCCGATCACCGCCCCGGCGGGCACCACCACCTCCTTGCCGATCATGGTGATGCCGGTGTAGAGATGCTTTGGGTAAACCTTGTTGGGGGTCTCCCTGTCCTCGCCGGAACCGACCACCGCCCCCGGGCCGACCAGAACCCGTTTGTCGAGAATGGCCAGATCGACCACCGCGTCCTCTTCGAGCACGCAGTCATGGAAGATGATGGAATCCTTGACCAGCACGCCTTTTCCCACCTTGACCCCGGGAGAAAGCATCGAGTTGATCACCCGGCCTTCGACGACGCAGCCGGCGGAAATCATGGAGCCCTGCACCTGGCAGCCGCTCACGAAACGGGCCGGGCAACGGTCGGAGGCAAGGCCGTCCGCATAGGGGTTCGGCCGGATCCCCCAGGCCTGGGGGGAAATCTCCGATCCGGAGCGGATGACGTCCATGTTGGCCTCCCAGTAGGCCTGGATCGTGCCCACGTCCCGCCAGTAGCCCCGGAAGGGATAGGCAAAGACATTGTCCCGCTCGATGGCCTTGGGAATAAGATGCATGCCGAAATCCACCTCCTCGCGGTCCTCTTCGAGGATCCGGAGCAGGTACTCGGTATCGAAGACATAGATACCCATGGAGGCCAGATCGGTGCGCGGCACCCTGGGCTTCTCCTCCCATTCGACGATGCGGCCCTCCTCGTCGGTAATCCCGGCGCCGAACTGATGGATCTCGGAAAGCGGCACCACCATCATGGCGATGGTCACGTCCGCCTGCTTGCGGCGGTGGAAGCGCAGCATGTCGTCCAGGTCCATCCGGTAGATGTGATCGCCGGAGAGAATGACGATCTCCCGGGAAGGGTGCGCCCGGATGAAGTCGATATTCTGGCGCACGGCGTCGGCGGTGCCTTTGTACCAGTCCGAATCCTTGAAGCCGGTGCGGGGCGGCAGGATCTTCACCCCCCGGGTGCGGCCGGTAAAGTCCCAGGCCTCGCCGGTGCCAAGGTGGCGCATCAGGGAAAGGGGCTTGTACTGGGTGAGGACCCCCACCTGACTCAAGCCCGAGTTCATCACGTTGCTTAAGGAAAAATCGATGATCCGGTAGAAGCCGGCAAAAGGCACGGCCGGCTTGGCGCGGGTCTGGACCAGGATATTCAGGCGGCTGCCCACCCCGCCGGCCAGGAGAAGCACCAGGGTATCGTCTCGGTTCATCATCGGACCACCTCGCCGCTCTTGATTTCGGCGGCCAGCCTTTCCGGCCGCAGATTCGGGTGCAGGGTGCAGCCCGAGCCGATGACCAGGCCGTCGGGAATGCTGTTGTTCCAGCCCAGCACCGTCACCTCCTTGCCGCCAGGCGCCCCCTCGGCGCCGACGCGGGCGCCCGCGCCGATCTTGACGTTGACGTCGCTCACCACCTTGTCGAGCACGGCGTTGTGGCCGATGAGGTTGTCGAAAAAGAGCACCGAATTCTTCACCACCGCCCCGGCCTTGACATGGACGCCGGGAAAGAGGATGGAATTTTCCACCCGCCCTTCCACCACGCAGCCGTTATAGACCAGGCTGTTGTCGATGCTGCCCTGATCCCCCACCTTGAGCGGCTGGTAATCGCGGAGGGCCCGGTGTTCAAGGTTGGTACGGATGCCCCAGTTGGCGAGGCCGACCTTGGGCGCGGGTCCGAGCAGATCCATGCTGGTCTGCCAGTATTCGGCAATGGTCCGGGTATACCCCCAGTAGCCGTAGAACTTGAAGCCGTAAACCTTGCGCTGGGCCGCCATGAGCCTGGGGATGATGTCCCGGCCGAATTCGAAGGATTCGTCCTCGCGGGCATTATCCTCCAGCACTTCGTAAAGCACGGAAGGTTTGAAGCAGTAAACGGTGAGCGAGGCCCAGTTGAAACTGGGGCTTGTCGGTTTCTCCTGGTAGCGGAGGACACGGCCGCCCCGCTCTCCGTCCTCGGAGTCGATCTCCGCCACCCCGAAGCGGCTCGCCTCGGGCATGGGCACCTGCAGGCAGGCAATGGTGAGATCGGCGTCCTTTTCCTTGTGATAGGTGAGGATTTCCCGGTAATCCATCTGGTAGACATGGTCGCCGGAGAGGATGAGGATGGTTTCGGGATCGTGGTAATGGACAAAATCGAGATTCTGGTAGATGGCGTCGGCGGAACCGCGGTACCAGCTGCTCTGGCCCGAGCCCTGAAAGGGCGGCAGGATGAAGACTCCGCGATGCCGGCCGGTCATGTCCCAGGCCGCGCCGATGCCGATATGGTTGATCAGGGAAAAGCTCCGGTACTGGCTCAGGATCGCCACCAGTTCGAGGCCGGAGTGCATGAGATTGCTCAGGGGAAAGTCGATCACCCGGGCGAAGCCGCCGAAGGGGACGGCCGACTTGGGCCGGTAGGCGGTGAGCACGTTCAGCTCATCGACGCGGCCGCCGGCGAGGATCATGGCCAGAACTTTCGGTTTTAGTTTCATGGAGCCCCTGGTTGTAAACTGGAATGAAACCCTGCCTTTGCGAAAAAAGAGCCGTCTTCCCGGTTATTATGAAAAGCGTTCCGCCAAAAAGCAAGACAAGGAGAGAGAATTGAAAAAATATTTTCCAGGGGGCTATTTGAAGTGTTTGGTGGTCAGGCGCATCAGGGTGCGGGTGGAAAAATCCTGCATCTCCCCGGGCAGGTTCCTGAGCGGCACCTCGGCGCGGGCCGCCTGCCGGTGCCCGCCCGCGGACCCGATCTCGTTGAACATCTTTTCCGCCAGGCGGCCGGCGTTCTTCTTGTAGCCGTCACAACGGAAAATCACCACCAGCTTGTCGTTGTGCAGGCCGGAAACAAAGACCCAGGCAACGTCATGGACCTGATTGAAAAAATCGGCGATGAGCACCAGGACGTCCGGGCTGGGCACCCGGCCGAGATGGGCGTAAAGACGCTCCTTGCTCACCTTCATCTCATTGAGGGCGCTCTTGAAATAATTGATTTCGCTGCGCCTGAGGGAGGAAAGCTCGATCTTGCGCACCAGATTCATGTTGGCGTGGTTGAAGAGGTAGCGAAAGGAAATGGCGTCGGAGAGGGTGGCCTTTTTCTCGAAATTCTGGGTATCCACCTTGATGGCGTAAAAAAGGGCGGTGGCCAGGGCCACGGAGGGCTTCAAACTGGCGGCCCGCAGGTATTCGACCAGCATGGAGGCGGTCGCCCCCCACTCCTTGCGGATGTCGACAAAGGTCGCCACCCAACCCTTGGTGGCGGGATGGTGGTCGATGACCACGTCAAACTGGATATTCTCGAAAGCGGGCAGGTGGGTGGGCTGGGAATCGAGCATCACCTTCTTGGTGTACTCACCGACCTTGACCGTGTGCAGCCGCTCCATGGGAATCTTCAACAGATCCATCATGACCACGTTGTTGAGGCGGCGGATCTCGTTGGGGTAGGCGATGGTGACGTTTTTCACCCGGTAGCGCAGGAGCCGCTTCACCGCCATGGCGCTGGCGATGGCGTCAGGGTCGGCATTGATCACCACCAGGACGTCATCCTCCTTGCTGAAGATGGACCAGAACTCCTGCAGACGCTCCTTGGCGGTCTTCTTCTTGTTCGACAGCCGTTTCTTCGGGAGTTCCGGATTCTCTTTTTCGTTCACGCACGCACCTCACCGCCCGAAAAGGCGACCCATGCCCAGGGGCATTCTTGGCAAAGAAATTACACTCTTTACCACATCAAGGGAAAAAATTCAAAATTTAGCCGACCGCCTCAATCCCCCTCGAAAAACGGCACCGAGGGAAAGAGGCCGTGGTCGGTGTGGGGGATGAAGCGGGAACCGGAAAAACGGATCATGAACTCCTGATTGACGTTCAGCTCGATGTAGGTGATTTTTTTCCCCAGGGCCAGACAGCGCGAGCGCGCGCCGTCATCGAGCAGCACCAGTTCGGCACCGGCCAGGGAGCTGTTGCCCACCGGCTCATAGGTGGCAAGGGGCAGATCCGGCAGCATGCCCAGGACGATGGCCTGCCTGGGGGCGATATGGCGGCCGAAAGCGCCGGCCACATAGATGCGGTGCAGTTCGGCAAAGCCGACCCCGACCTGATTGAGCAGGGTGGTGAGGATGGCGTACATGGCCGCCTTGGAGCGCATGAGCGCGTCGAGATCCACCTGGGAAAGCACCACCGGCCGGCCATCCGCCGACTCTTCTCCCGGCACCACCACGAACATCCTGCCCTCGTCGCCCTCAAGCAGGCGGTCCCCCGCGGCCTGCGGCCGGAACTTGCCCCGGATGTCGATCTGCCGGGAGAGATAGAGTTCGGCCACCAGATCGATGATGCCGGAGCCGCAGATGCCCCTGGGCTTGGCGTTGCCGATGGTGGCGTAACGGATCGCCTTTGTTTCCGGCTCGATTGCCACATGCTCGATGGCGCCCGGGCCCGCCCGCATTCCCATGCGGGCCACGCCGCCTTCCAGGGCGGGGCCGGCGGCGCCGGCGCAGGCGATGAGCCATTCGCGGTTGCCGACGATCACCTCGGCGTTGGTGCCCACGTCGATGAGCATGCTGGTCTGCTCGCCCAGGTCAAGGCCGCTGGCCAGCACCCCGGAAATGAGGTCGCCGCCGAAATAACTGCCCACGCTGGGCAGCAGCCAGACCGGCGCGGCCGGATGGATGGCGAGGGCAAGGTCGGCGGCCAGACAGGGATCCGGGGCGTTGACCATGGGGATATAGGGCTCCCGGCAGATATGATACGGGTCGATGTTCAGGAAGAAATGCACCATGGTGGTGTTGCCGGAAACCGAGAGGGCCCGGATGCCGGCGGGCTCAAGTCCGGCGGCGCCGGCCAGCTCCGCGGCCAGCCGGTTGACGTCGTCGATGATCCCGGCATGGAGGCGGGCCAGGCCGTTGCCCTTGCCGGCGAAATGAATCCGGCTCAGGATATCCGCGCCATGGCGGATCTGGCTGTTTTCCCGGTTGGCCCTGGCCATGACCTTGCCGGAGGCCAGATCGAGCAGGCTCGCCTCCAGGTGGGTGGTGCCCAGATCAAGGGCCATGCCGGCGACAATCCGCGGCGCGGCCGGCAGGAAATCGACCAGCAGGGGGCCGCCCGGCATATCGTTGAGAAGAGCCAGCCCCTGGAAGCCGGCCGCCCGAAAAGCCGTGGCGACCGGGGCCAGCCGCGGATAGGGCACCAGGGGGGAAACGCCGTCAAGGGACGGCAGCAAAGCCTTTTTCAGGCGGTCGATGTCGCCGGTGTTATCCCGCAGGCTGGGTGGGGAGGCTTCAACCGGGATGACGCGCACAATGGGAAAAGACATGGTCATACTCCGTAAAAAAGCATTGTTCCGTTTTCTCAATGCCGCACATACTATGCCGGAGGGACAAAAAAGTCCGCAAAAAAATGTCCGCCCTCCCGCCCCCATGCCGTTGACGTTCCGCCGGCGCAATGGTATTGGTTGGGAAACATTATGGAGAGCAGCCCCTTGGAAAACGGGCTGTTGGCGGCACAGGATGTGGCGCCGAATTTTCTTTGGCCAACCAGCGGTTGAAAAAGCCAGGGATGCCTTTTTCGACGGACTGACATAAGGATATCCCATGCTCAAGATTATGGCCATTGCCGTGGGCGGCGGCCTGGGCGCCCTGCTGCGCTACGCTGTTTTTCTCCTCGTCCAGCGGCCGAACGGGCCGGAGTTTCCACTCGGCACCCTGGCGGCCAACCTGGCCGGCTGCCTCTTGATCGGCTTTCTCTGGAGCGCCTTCGAGGGAACCCGGCTGGCCAACGAGTGGCGCCTCTTCATCTTCACCGGTTTCCTGGGCGGCTTCACCACCTTCTCCACCTTTGCCAGGGAAACGACCCAGCTCTACGAGGCAGGGGAGTGGAAAAGCGCCCTGCTCTACCTGTCGCTCAGCAATGTCTTCGGCCTCGCCCTGGTGATGGCGGGATATGCCCTGGCAAAAAAAATCCCTCTCTTCCCCCGCTGAGCATTTCCAGGGGCATACCGGCCGGAGCCCCTGCGGCCACTGGGTTTTCCGGAAATAAAAGATGCCGCCCCCCGCAACTTGTGATACATTTCAGAATTCCGGTCCCCACTGGGCCCCGGCAAACTTAAAACACATTTTCCGGAACCGTTTCAGCACGATGCCGCTCCTGCTCTACACATACATCGCCACCGAGATCCTCGCCCCCTTTTTCGCGAGCTTTCTTGTCCTGAACGGCATCCTCTTCCTGGGCCGGCTTGTCCCGCTGCTGGACAGCATTTTCGGCTTCGGCATCGGCGCGGCCGATTTTTTGCGGATGTGCGCCTACATCCTCCCCAAACTGATGCTCTTTTCCATCCCCATGGCCAGCATGATGGGGGTGATCATCGCCATCACCCGCATGGTGGGCGACAACGAAGTGATGGCCCTGAAGGCCGGCGGCATCGGCCTGCTCCGTCTGCTGCCGCCGGTGATCGCCGTTTCCCTGGCCACCGCCCTCCTCGCCTACTTTTCCGCCGTCTCCCTGATCCCCCAAGGCACGGTGGCCATGAAAAATCTTTTCTTCAAGCTGGCCAAGGAAAAGATCGACAGAGGCATCCAGCCCCGGCAGTTCAGCGAGGGACTGAGCAAGGTGGTGCTCTATGTCGACGCCGTCGATCCGGTCAGCAAGCAGTGGCAGGGAGTCTACCTCTCGGATCTGCGCCATGAAAAAACGCCCCTCACCATTGTCGCGAAAAGCGGCAGCCTCACCACCAGGATGGAGGCGATGCAGCTGCGCCTCAACCTGGCGGACGGCACCATGAACCGGGCCAGCGGCGATGTGACCCAGACCATCCATTTCGACCGCTACCAGCTCAACCTGCCCATCACCACGCCGGCGGAGATCGCCGGCACCTCGGTACACGATGTCGGCAAGAACGGCATGACCCAGGCGCAGCTTCTGGCAATGGCGAAAAAATTCGGCGCGAAGAGCGACAAGGGCCTGCCCCTGCTCATCGAGTACCATACCCGCATGGCCCTGCCGGTCGGCTGCTTCATCCTCTCGGTGCTCGGCCTCTCGCTGGCCATGCTTTCCCGGCCCGGCCGCCGGCCCGTCGGAGTGCCTCTGGGCCTCGCCTGCTTCATCATCTATTACATCCTCTTCACCGCTGGGAAAGCGGGCTGCGAAGGCGGCAAATGGCCCGTTTTCGTCGGGGTCTGGCTGCCCAACGTGCTGATCGCCCTCTTCACCTTTTTCCTGACCCGCCAGGTGGCCAACGAATCGAGCCGGTTCTTTTTTGACCGCCTCCTCAGCCGCGGCCTGGAACTCATCGCCCGCCTGCCCGGCGGCAAGGCCAGGGGGAAATGATGATGAAGCTGCTGGACCGTTACCTCATCACCCAATTCAGCAAGAACCTCCTCCTGGTGCTTTGCTCGCTGCTCACCATCTATCTGCTGGTGGATTTTTTCGAACGGGTGGACAACTTTCTCGCCGCCAAGAAAAGCGTGGGGCTGGCCGTGCAATACCTCCTGCTCAAAGTGCCCTTCATGTACGAGCAGCTCATCCCCGTCTGCCTCCTGCTCGCCGGCATCATCACCCTGGGAGTGCTCAACCACCATTTCGAATTCATGGCCCTCATGGCCGGCGGCATCAGCGTGGTGCGGATCATCCGGCCACTCATCATCGCCGCCGCCTTTTTCACCCTGCTCACCGTCATGGTGGGCCAGTGGGTTCTCCCGCCCACCATGACCGCCACGGACCGGATCTGGTACGAAGAGGTCAACCGGCAGATCCCCAAGGGAATCATCCGCAACGGCTATACCTATTTCCGGGGGCAGGACGGCATCTTCTCCTTTGTCCGTCCCAACCCCGCCAAAAACGAATTCAGGAACTTCACCTACACCGGCTTTGACGCGGAGCACGGCTTAAAAACCCTGCTCACCGCGAATCGGGCCTCATTCAAAGACAACAGCTGGCACTTCAAAAACGGCCAGCTCAAGGAACGCACTGCCGAAGGCAGGTTCCGCGTCAAACATTTCCGCGCCCTCACCTATCCCTTTGGCGAGACACCGGATGAATTCTTCATGCCGGAGTATAAGATCAGGCAGCTCTCCTACAGCGCCCTCCTCGCGGAAGCCCTGGCCAGCGAGTCACCGGGCGGCGCCGCCTGGCTGGAGTTTCACCGGCGCTTTTCCTATGTCTTCCTGGGAATTCCCCTGCTGCTCGTAGGCATCCCGGTCCTGCTCATGGTGCATAAAACCCGGGGCCGCGACCTCGCCCTCGCCATTCCGGTCAGCTGCGCCATGGCCTTTGCCGCCTGGGGCGCCTGGAGCGCCAGCCAATCCCTGGCCAGGACCGCCTATCTTCCGCCAGGCGTTGCCTCCTGGGCCATCCACCTCCTGGCCGGCGCTCTGGGCATCTTTCTCATCAGGCACCACAACCGGTAGGATGCATGCCAGAAAATTCCGAAAAAATCCGTGAGACAATGCACCGGTTCCAGAAGGTGGGCATCGTGGGCATTCCGCCGCTCTCCGTGATCGCCGCCCTGAACGAGCAGGGGGTCACGATCCATGACCTGGACGAGCCCCTGGTCCGGGAAGATCTCGAAACGGCGAGCCCCTATCTGCCCAGGGTCTACTGCGCCATTCTCCGCACCGCCGTGGTCAATGCCCTGCATCTTACGCTTGATGCCATCTACATCGACACCGGACCGGGCAAATGCGACTGCGCCCTTTACACGGCTTCCGTGCTCGCCGACATCCTGCCCATTCCGGTGATCCGCACCGCGAACACCGACAACAGGCCCTACGGCACACCGCTTTCGGAAGCACGCATGGCTCTCACCGCCAAGATGCTCGCCATCACCAAGGGGGTGAAGTCCGCCGCCCCGTACACCGGCAACCCGCCGGCCTGCCTGCCCACCGCCGGCTTCTGGGGGGTGCCGCCCAGGGATTTCTCCATCCTCTCGCTCTTCCCGGAGACGACCCACATTTACGGCTGGGCGCGCTGCATGGAAAACAAGACCCCTGCCGATCACGGCCTGGAGGCGATGTCCAACCCCAGGGTGCCCACGGTATTCTTTGCCCAGTCCTTCTGCGCGAAAACCGCCCTGGCCCGTTATCTCGCCAAAAAGCATCCCCATGCCCTCTATCTTGACGTGGACGCGCACACCGGCAGCAGCGCCAAGGCGAAGATCCAGGCCTTTCTGGAACTGTCGGGGGTGGGCTGATGCTTCTGGGCGATTTCGGCACCTCCTACTGCAAGTTTCTTGATCTGGACGAAAACGGGGCGGCCCCCTACATCCTGCCCACCAAGGAACTGCCCCGGGAAATGCGGGTGGATCTGGCCACCGGCCACAACGGCAAGCGCTTCGCCGACCATTACGTCAACGAACTCATCGCCCTTGCCCGGGGCGGGGAGGAGCTGATCGCCGAGGGGGATTACGTGCTCCTCGACTGCGGCAGCCGTGACATCAAATTCATCAAATACCAAAACCACAAGCTGGCCGACATGGGCTGGAACGCCGAATGCGGCGCCTCCATGGGCTTTACCATCGAACTGCTGGAACGTTACTACGACCTGGACCATGGCCGCATGGAAGCGCCGGAACACACTTTTTCCGTGACCTGCGGGGTCCTCGGCATGAGCGACATCTTTGACGCGGTGATCTCGGGCGTGCCGGTGGCCGAAGCGGTTGCCCGTTTCGTCAAGGGGATCGCCCTCAACGCCTACCGCTTCGCCGGCAGCCCGGAAAAACTCTATCTCTCCGGCGGCCTTTGCGACAATCCCATCTTTGTCGGCAGCTTCCCCTGCACGGTGGTGCCCTTGGGCCGCTTCGTCCTTTTGCGCGGCCTCGCCGCCGTGGCCCGGCAGGCAAAAAAAACCGCCTGAACAGGAGAGGCCATGCGCCAGGAGCAAACCAGCCTGCCAAACTGTCTTGCCTGTCTCCATTTCTTCATCACCTACGAACCGGCGCACCCTTACGGCTGCAGGGCCATGGGCTTCAAATCCCGCGAGTATCCGGCCAAGGTGGTCTTCGCGAGTTCGGGCATCCACTGTCAGCTCTTCTCCGCCAAAAAGAAACAGGGTCCGGGGGAATAAATCCTCCGCGGCCCGCGGCAAACCGGTTTTGTCCGTTCCGGCTTCGCCCGGGCCGGAAGAATTGCTGCTTGATTTTGCGAACCGAATGCATGATATACTTTGTGGATGGCCGCCTTAAAACAGCCGGGATACGCTAAAATACGGCGCGTCGGTCAGGAGGGAGCCGTACTTGCAGCGCCCTGAACACCCCGGAGCAACGGCGAGGCCCCAAAGGGATCCGCCGGAGATAACCAGCCGACATCACGTATTTTTTATAATGTCAGCCAAAACACTCAAGATAGAAAAATCCTATGCGGCCCTGGTTCCCGCCGGCAGCCATCACCATCCTGCTCGCCTATCTGCTGCTGCTGGCCACCTTCATTCTTGTCTCACGGAAAAGCAGGGACAACCCCTCCCTGCGCTGGGCCCTGGGCTGGTTTTTCCTCTGCCTCCATCTCCTCGGGGACACGGCCATCATCTGGCAGGGCGGCTCCCCCCTTCTCAGCGTGGCCAGCCATCTTGCCCTGGCCGTCGGCACGATCCTGATCCTGACCGCCGCCCTTTCCCTGACCAGCGAGACGGACTATTCCTGGCATGCCGCCCTGGTTTTCTCGCTCTTCGCCCTCTGGACCATGTCCGGCGCCATCTTCATCAGCGTTCCCTTCCTGTTCCTGCTGCCGATCTCTTTTTTTTACGCCGCCATCCTCCTGGGCAGCGCCTTCGTCCTCTTCCGGCATGGCGGCCAGGGACAATCCTCCCCGGGGATCATCCTCCTGGCCTGCGCCCTGTCGCTCTGGGGGACGGAAACACTGGCCTCGCCATTCATTGCGCCCCGCCACATCCTCTGGGCATACGTTCTCGACAGCGGGGTGATTTTCTGCACAGGGCTTGCCGCCCTGCTTTTTCTTTTTGAGCGCTGGGAACAGAAGGCCCACTCCTATGGCGAACGCTACCGCGCCCTCTTCAACGGCAGCCGGGACGCCCTCTTTGTTTTCCATCTCACCGAGCACGGCCTTCCGGACCGGTTGATCGAAACCAACGAAACCGCCTGCCGGCTGCTCGGCTACAATCGCACGGAACTTCTCCGCCTTGCCCCGAAGGGACTCAGCGCCCCGGAACTGGTCGGAGAGGGGAAAGAACTGCTCAAAAGGCTCGGCAGGGAGAAAAACATTCTCTTCCGCTGGCGCCTGCGGCACAAGACGGACGGAGATCTGCCCGTGGAAATCGATGCCCGCATCGTCCAACTGGAAGGAAGACCCACCCTGATGGCCGCGGCCAGGGATATCAGGGAACAGCTCCGGACCGACGCCAGGCTCGCCGAGTCGCACCAGCGCCTGATCCGCGTCCTGGACAGCCTGGAAGCCATGGTCTATGTGGCGGATCTTGAAAGCGACGAAATCCTTTACGCCAATCGGAAGGTCAGCCAGACATACGGCGATGTCGTGGGCCTTTCGAGCGAACAGGCCCTGCGGACAACCCATGGAGCAGCCGCGGAACACCTTGCCCGGAAACGGCTCCTCGCCCGGGACGGCGAACCGGCGGACCCCTTTACCTGGGAGACGTTCAGCGCGGCCACCGGCAAATGGTATCATCTGAACGACAAGGCGATCCGCTGGCTGGACGGCCGGCTGGTCCGCCTGGAGGTCGCCACCGATATCACGGAGCGGAAGCATGCCGAAAAGGTGCTGCAGCGGGAGCTTGCCATCCGCACCGCCCTGGCCATGATCTCGGAAAAGCTCCTGGCCGAAAGCATAGTCCTGGCCGATATCGCCAAGATCATCTTCAGCCAGGCGAAAACCATCACCGGCAGCGCCCACGGCCTGGTGGGCTTTGTCGACCGCGACACGAAAAACCTTATTTCCACCACCTTCACGGAGATGATGACGCGGCAAGGCCCCGCCGCCGCCACGGCGAAGACCCTCAGCTTTCCCCTGGGAGCGGACGGCCGCTATCCGGGCCTCTGGGGCCATGCCCTCAACACGGGCAGATCCTTTTTCAGCAACGACCCGACCAGCCATCCGGCGGCCCGCGGCCTGCCAGCCGGCCATCTTGCCCTGAGCAATTTTCTGGCCGTGCCCATCCGTTTCGACGATGAAATCGTCGGCCAGATTGCCCTGGCCAACAGCAGGGACGGCTATGGCGAGGCGGATCTGGCCGCCATCGAACGGCTGGGGCAGATCTATGCCCTGGCCCTGCACCAGGAACAGACCCAGAAAGAAAAAGAACGTCTGATCGGCGAGTTACGGCAATCCCAGAAGATGGAGGCCATCGGCACCCTGGCCGGCGGCATCGCCCACGACTTCAACAACACCCTCTACGCCATTCTCGGTTACGCGGAGCTGACCCTGAGCGATCTGCCCGCAGAAAGCAAGGCCGCCGCCAACATCCGGGAAATCATCAAGGGGGGGAAAAGGGCCGCGGAACTCGTCGCCCAGATCCTCGTGTTCAGCCGCACCCTGACCGAGGATAAAAAGAAAGTCGCCCTGCAGTTCGTGATCAAGGAAACACTGAAACTTCTGCGCGGCACCCTCCCCACCACCATCGAGATCCGGGAAAACATCGACACCCGGTGCCGGCCGGTCCTTGCCGACATCATGCAGATCCACCAGATCATCATCAATCTCTGCACCAACGCCCATCACGCCATGCGGGAAAAGGGCGGCCTGCTCAGCATCGCACTTGCCGAGACCGTGATCGACCTCAACAATGCCGCGGATTATCCAGGACTCGCCACCGGCGATTACCTCAAGCTCACGGTTCAGGATACCGGCTGCGGCATGACCGGCCAGACCCTGAAGCGGATATTCGAGCCCCATTTCACCACCAAGGCCGCCTCGGGCGGCACCGGCCTCGGCCTGGCCACGGTCCAGGCAATCGTCAAGGACCTGGGCGGCGGCATCACCGTGCAGAGCGAGCCGGGTCTGGGCACCACCTTTGAGCTGCTCTTTCCGATCCTGGCGGAAAACGACGCCGATCAGGGGGAACAGCCAGAAGCGCCGTTCAAAAAGTTCCCCCGCTTTCAGGCCCGGATCCTCTTTGTCGACGACGAACTCACCATCGTCAACATGGCCAGGAAAATACTCGAAAAAATGGGCTGCACCGTAAAAACCTACACCAGCAGCGTCGCCGCCCTGCAGGCATTCGCCAGCGCCCCGGAGAGCTACGATCTGGTCATCAGCGACCAGACCATGCCGGAGCTTTCCGGCTACGATCTCGCCTGCAAGCTGCTGGCCATCCGCCCCGGCCTGCCCCTCATCCTCATCACCGGCTTCAGTGACTCCGTGACCGAGGCGGAGGTGAGCAAGGCGGGGATCAGCGCATTTCTCCTCAAGCCGCTCTCGGTGGAAAACCTGGCCAGAGCCATTGGCGCCTGTCTCGGCGAAAACGCCGCCGGGAGCCGGTAACGAACCGCCGCCGCTGAACCAGGGGACGGGCAACCGCGGCGGCAAGCGGCGGCAGGCCATAAAAAAATGGGGCCCGGCAACCGCCGAACCCCATTTTTCATTTCAGAATTGTCGGGAAAATTTATTGTTCCCGCCAGCCGTACTTGAGAAAAAGCGCCGCCATCAGGCCCCAGAGGCCGGTGAAAAAAAAGGCCCAGACCGGCGCGCCCCAGCCCAGCCCGAAACCGAACATGCCGGCCTGCATTTTTTGGGGGAAAACGACCAGGAGCATCACCAGCCAGAGCGGCAGGCTCAGGAGCAACCCCTTCTCGAGAAGATCCTCCTGCCAGAAAGGCGGCAGGAACATGAGTCCCCAGACAGCGCTGGGCACCAGCCTGGGCATCAGCCAGGCAAGGGTAAGTTCCGGCACGTAGTTAAAGCCCAGGGCCGGAGTAACCCCCAGAACGCCAAAAGCCCAGATGGCCAGGCTGTTGGCCAGCCCCCCCAGGACGCCGGCAGTCAGCGCCCGTACAATCCGTTGCGGCAATACCATTGTCATCCTCCCTGCAGATCATTCCCCCCACCACGAGATCAAGACATTACCTCAGGTGCGACAATTTGTCCAGGCGATCTTTTCTCAGGAAAGTCGGAGTGTTACACTCTGGCGCGGTTGGGTGTCGGAATACACGGTGCTCACCCCGGCAAGCAGGCCGAGCGCATCGAGGCGCCGCACGTTGCGGTTGGCCTGGCCGCGGTGGATCGATTCGTCGGCCCTGGCGATGATCAGGGTATGGGACGCATGCCGCGCGCGCCCGGCGAGCAGGGCGCGCACCCTGGTAAAGAAAAGGCGGGAGAGGACCAGTTCGCCAAAGGCGGGATGGTAAGGACCGGCCAGCAGGCCCGCCTCCAGAGACGCGGAAGGCTGCAACCCCATGCGCACCACCGGAATCCGCACCCCGGCGAAAATCCGCCAGAGGCGGCCGGCCAGGGCCACGGCCCGGGCAAGGCCCAGGGGTTGGTAGCCGCCGTTGCGGTACAAGATCTCAAGCGGGCTGCCGCCGATCACCAGACAGGGATAAAGGCGAACCAGATCCGGGGCAAGGGCGGCGGCCGCCTGCGCGCTTTTCACCGCCAGGGCCGTGGTATCGCCCGGCAGACCGAGCATGAGCTGAATGCCGATCCTCATGCCGACCGTGCGCAGGGCACGGACGGCGCTTTGCACCTGGGCCGCGGTATGGCCGCGGGCGCTGAGGGCCAGCACGGAATCGGCCAGGGACTGGGCGCCCAGTTCCACGGTCCGCACTCCGTGCTCCCACAAAAAGCGGGCGATTTCCGGACTCACGTAATCGGGCCTGGTGGACAGCCGGATCTCCTGCACCTGGCCGCTTCGCAGAAAGGGCTGCACCGCCACGAGCAGTTCCTCCTGCCGGCCCCGCGGAAGCCCGGTGAAGCTGCCGCCGTAAAAGGCAACCTGCACCGGGGCCTGCTTCCCGCGGCGCGGCCAGGCCAGCTGGCCGCGGATGATCTCCCGCACCTGGGCGGGACTGTTCAGCTCCTCGCCCATGCCGGTGATGCTCCGCTGGTTGCAAAAGAGACACCGGTGCGGGCAGCCCTGATGGCTTATGAAGATGGGGATGACAAAGGGGGGACTCATGATGGCCTTACCCTGCCTGGATCGGACAAGGAGGCTTACGCCTTGCCCGGGCCAGGGTCCGGAAGATTCTGGAGAGCCGCTGCGGCGGCCAGTTGCTCCGCTTCCTTCTTGCTGCGGGCGCTGCCATGCCCCAACACCTCATCGCGGAAACGCACCGTCACATGGAAGACCTTGTCGTGGTCCGGCCCTTCCGCGCCCTCAAGCGCATAGCGCGGGGTCTCGCCGAAGCGCTCCTGCAGCAGCTCCTGCAGCGAACTTTTGGCATCGGCCAGAAACATGGTCTGCTGCCGCCTGGCAAACCAGGGGATAAAATGCTGCTCCACAAACGCGGTGGCGGCCGGATAGCCGCCGTCCAGAAAGATTGCGCCCACCACCGCTTCGTAGGCGCAGGAAAGGATCGAGGCCTTCTCCCGGCCCCGGCTTGCCTCCTCCCCTTTGCCCAGCAACAGATGGGCACCGAGTTCGACCGCCCTCGCCATCTCGGCCAGGTGCCGCTCGTTGACCAAGGCTGCCCGCAGCCGGGTCAGATCCCCCTCCCGCATCTCGGGATAGTGGCGATAAAGCGCATGGCCGACGGCAAGATCCAGAACGGCATCGCCGAGAAATTCCAGGGTCTCGTTGTCCTTCTTCGGCTCCCGCCCCTGCTCAAAGGCATGGGAAGTGTGGATCAAGGCCGTCGCGAGCAGGGTGAGATCCTTGAAGTGATAGCCGAGCCGAGCGGAAAGCCGACGCAGACCTTCCTGATTTTCCGGGGTGGCTGGAAGAGTGGTCACTGTTTTTGCGGGTACGGTTGAGCACACACGGGCAAGTTTTTTTCTCCTCACGTTTTTCAAAAACAAGATCAACTCTACCTGTATTTGGCGAAAAGGGCAATGGAATCACCGCCAATCTCCCTCTGTTCATGCTTTTCAGCCGCGGCAGGCCTTGATCTGGGATCAGTGCACATTTTCCCTTGTCAAAAACCGGATCTCTGTTTAAGATTGCCCCCATTCGAAAGGCGGCGTAGCCAAGTGGCTAAGGCAGTGGTCTGCAAAACCATTATTCAGCGGTTCAACTCCGCTCGCCGCCTCCAGGAAATCCAAAGGTCAGCCTGCCCGGGCTGACCTTTTTTATTTGCTTGCCCATCCCGGCAACAATCATCCATTGCCAGGCATACCCGAACGGAAGGGAATACCGCCATGCCGGACAGGACAACATACCGCCGCCTCATTCTCGCTACCCTGCTGGGTCTCCTGCTGCCCGCCTGTTCCCCTTTTTCCCATCTCACCACGGTGGAAAACAACGGCCTGCACCCGCACGGCCCCGAAGCCCAGGACTGCGGCGGCTGCCATATCGAGCAGTATCAGGAATGGCAGGGCTCGGCCCATGCCCAGGCATACCGCAATCCCCGCTATCAGGCGATCCTGGCCGAAGGGGTGGACGACGCCTGCCTGGGCTGCCATGTGCCTGCCACGGTGCCGGCCGGCGGAGAGCCGCCCGCCCCCCGTCGCTACAACCTTGCCGATGGCGTCTCCTGCCTGGCCTGCCATCTGCGGGAAGGCCGCATGCTCGGTCCGGAAGCCGGTTCCGCCCTGGCCAACCCGCACCCCATCCAGGCAGAGCCCGAGTTTTTCCGCGGGGCCGCCCTCTGCGGCTCCTGTCATACGGAAGCCTACGCGGACTGGCAGGCAAGCCGCCAAGCCGGACCTGCCCTCCCGACCTGCCAGGAATGCCACATGCCCCGGGTTTTCCGGACAGCCACCCAGGGAAGCAACCTCTTTTCCAGGATCCTGGTCTCCTTTGAAAAAGCGCGCCCCACCCGGCGTCACTCCTTTGCCTTTACCCACCTCGCCGAAATGAACAGCGCCGTGCGCCTTGCCCTTGCCGATTGGCAGCCGAACCGGGCCGACACCCTCGGCGTAACCGTTACCAACCTCCTGCCCCACAGGCTGCCGGCCGGCTATTTCCGTAATCGTCCGGCCCGCCTGCAGGTTACCCTCCTTGACCGGGAAGAGGCAATCCTGGCCAGGGGGCAAATCCCGTTGAGCGCAGGCGACACACCCCTGGCTGCCGGGGAAGCACGCCTCCTCGCCGTCCCCCTGAGCCCGGAAACCGGCCCGACGAAAAATCCTGCCGCGCAGGCCGCTGTCGAGCTTATTCTCGGCAGCCTGGCACACGAACCGGAACTGGTGCTGGCGCGGGCACGATTCAGCCGGCCGGAATCCCGTTGAAGAGCTGTTTCTCTCCCGCGATTCCGCCTTGACATCCCGACCGCCACTCTCTACTATGCGCTCTTTCCCACGCGCGAACCAGCGTCCCAGGTCCATCCAACTCAGCCCAGGCTGCCGCCCATGAATCTCACCGTACCCACCACCTTCACCCCCTCCTTTCTGGAGGGCCTGGCCAGCCTCAACGGAGAATTCGCCGCGGCTGGCCGCGGCGTGTATGAAATCTACGGCTCCCTGCAGAGCGTCCCCTTCAACTCGGCAAGACCGGCGAAATACCTGCCCGCTCCTTCCGAAGCGCAGTTCGTGGGCCATGTGCGGGGGGCGCGGGACAAAGGCCTTATCTTCAACTACCTGCTCAACGCGCCGAGCTATGCCAATTACGAGTATACCAGCCGGGGCCGCCGCGAACTCCTCGATCTTCTCGGCTTTCTCGTGGATGCCGGGGTAGGGGCGGTGACCGTGGCCGTGCCCTACCTGGCTCATATCATCGCCATCCGCTTTCCCGCCCTTGAGGTGGTGACCTCCACCATCGGCTATGTGGGAGCCATGCGCGGCATCGAGCAGGCGGTGGAGGCCGGCGCGAAACGCATCGTCCTCGATGTGGAGGTGAACCGCGACTTCCGTTTTTTAACACGCGCCGCCCAGGAAAGCCCGGTCCCCCTGGAGGTGATCGCCAACCCGGTTTGCATCTACCAGTGCCATTACAAATTCAACCACTATTGCGTGGCGGCGCACGGCTCGCAAACCAGCTTCAGCAGCGGCGTCCCCGGCTTTCCGTACAACGGCTTCTATCTCAACTGGTGCTTTTTAAAAAAAATCGCCACTCCGGGCGAATTTCTGAAAAGCCCGTGGCTGCGGCCGGAAGACACCCGGCTCTGGGAGAAGAGCGGCATCAACTTTTTCAAACTGGCCGGCCGCGGCATGCCCGAGGAAAAAATTCTCTCCTTGACCCGCGCCTATCTGGCCGCCCGTTACGAAGGCGATCTCCTCGACCTGCTCGGCTGGCCGCACTGGCTGAATTTCCGGAAGAATGCCGACGGCAGCCTGCTGCCGCCCCTGGCCATCCATCTGCCCAACGAGGCCCTCACCGGCTTCCTCGACTTTTTCCACGACAAACTGCCCGAGTGCCGGCTGGGCTGCAAGGGCTGCGAACATTGCTCCAGCTGGGGAAAAAAGGCGCTTGAAATCCCCTCCCGGGAGCTGCGCCAACGCTACGTGACCAACATGCGGCAGAGCCTTGACACCCTGGTGAACCACGCCCCCACCTCGGCAGAAGAGGAAGCGCTCCTTGCCCTGTGGCGGGAGCAGGCCGACAGGCAGAGCCTGGACCGATGAGGAAGAAAATCGTCATCACCGGAGCAAGCGGCATCGTCGGCCGCGCCCTCCTGAAAAAATATCTGGACGCAGGCTGCGAGGTGATCGCCCTCTCCCGCAAGCCGCCGCTGCTGCCCGGCCTTGGCAGGAGAGAAGAAGCGCTGCTCACCTGGGAAAAGGCCGATGTCAGCCTGCCGGCCTTCGGCCTTGCCGAGGAAACCTGGGCCGCGGTGCGCCGTCAGACCAAAATACTTTTCCACCTGGCTGCCCGCACCGACTTCAAGGATAAAAACGCGGCCAGCTATCTGCCGGTGAACCTGGCCGGGGTGCAACACGCCCTGCGGCTGGCCGAAGAGGCCGGAGCGCCCTTCCACCATGTGAGCACCGCCTTTGTCTGCGGCACCTGGCAGGGGCTTTTCCGTGAAAATAACCTGAATTTGGGCCAGGAGTTCCGCAACGGCTACGAGGAAAGCAAAAACCTGGGCGAATCCTTTCTGCAAGAGGCCATGCAAAGCTCGCCGCTGCCCGTGACCATCCACCGTCCAGGCATCGTCGTCGAGAATGAACCCACTCCTGCCTCGGGCAAAACCTTCGGCCCCTTTCTCTTTCTCGATGCCGTGGCCCGGCTGCGGGAGGGGGCGGCAAAAAAAGGCCTGCACGGGATCCCGTGCCTGCGGGTGCTCGGCAACCGCAGGGCGCACCTGCCCCTGGTCTTTGCCGAGGATGTGGCCGAAGCCCTGATGCGGGCCGCATCGCTTCCCGAAAGCGCGGGCAGGGTGCTGCAACTGGTGGCGCCCCGGCCGGTGGGCAACGACCTGCTTGAAGAGGCATTCAATGCCGCCTTTGGCCTTCGCGCCGCCTGTTTTGCCGAGAGCGCCGAGTTTGCCGCCTCCGCCGCCAACGGCATGGAGGCGCTCCTGGCCAAAAAAACCCAGCCCTACGCCGGGTATCTCGATCTGCGGGTACGTTTTTCCCGGGAGAATCTTGACGACCTCTGCGGCGGTTCCGCATTGCCCACCCCGAACAGCGAGGCGCTCGGCCGGGCCTTTGCCGCCTTTCTTGCCATCAGGGCCCGGGGAGCGTAAGATGGAAAACACCCGGGCCGTACATGCCTTTTTCAACGAATATCTGCCCGCTTTCCTGGGCAAAAGGTTGATCCCCAACCTGGCCAGCCTTTCCGCCGTATTCTGGATCGCGGTCAAGGAGCGGGGCAGCTGGTCGCTGACCATCGAAGGGGGCATCCTCTCGGGAGTACGGCCGGAAAGCGCGGCGGGAGATTTCGGCTATCGCACCGACAGCGAAACATTTCTCGCCGTGGCCCGGGCACAACTCTCCCCCCAGAAAAGCTTTTTCACGGGGAGGACGAAGATTTCCGGCAACTTCAAGGAAGCCCTGCGCACCGCCACGGCCCTGGAGGAGTTCTTCAGGCTCTACCCCTTTCCGGAAGACGGCTCGCCCATCTTCCGCACGGAGCACCCACGATGCACAAAGACTGGATCCCCTTAAGCGAGGTGAGCGAACGGCCCTATGCCGAAACGGTGGCGCTCTTCCGCAGACATGTGAACCCGGGGCTCGTCACCCTGCTCGAGATGGGGGAGTACACGGAGATCGACCCGGTCTCGGCGGAAGGCGCGACGATCACCGCGGCGGACGGCCGCAGGATCCTCGATTTTGTCTCCTCCTACGGCGCCTTGAACCTGGGCCACAATCATCCCAGGGTCGGCGCGGCGATCAGCGAGGTGCTCAAGGCCAGGAGGGTCGATCTTTCCAAGGAGCTCCTCTCACGCTATGTCGCCGCTTTGGCCCACAATCTGAGCCTCCTCGCCCCCGGTGATCTTGATCAGGTCTATCTCTGCAATTCTGGCACCGAGGCGGTGGAAGCGGCCCTGAAGATCGCGGCCCGTTACTTCAAGGGCAAACGGAGTCAGTTCATTTACGCCAACGAGGCCTTGCACGGAAAAACCCTGGGGGCGCTCTCGGTCACCGGCAATGCCAGGTTGCGTCGGCATTTCCCGCTGCTTGCCAACCACAGTGTCCCATACGGGGATGCGGCGGCCATCGGAACCCTGCTCGCCAACGCGCCCAAGGAAGGGGCCGGCGCCATTGCCGGGGTGATCCTCGAACCGATCCAGGGAGAGGCCGGGGTGATCGTGCCGCCGCCGGGCTATCTGCAGGCGGTGCGGGAGATCACCAAACAATACGGCGTCCTGTTCATCCTCGACGAGATTCAGACCGGCTTCTGCCGGACCGGCACCTTCTTTGCCTGCGAGGCGGAAGGGATCGTGCCGGATATCCTGGCACTGGCCAAATCCCTGGGAGGAGGCCTGGCCAGCGTCGGCGCCACCATCAGCCGCGGGCCGGTATACCGGCAGGCCTACGACAATCCCCATGATTGCCTGGTGCAGACCTCCACCTTCGGCGGCCGCTCCCTGGCCTGCGCGGCAGCCCTGGCCGCCCTTGAGGTCTATCAGGAGGAAAAACTGGCCGAACGGGCCGCCAGGCTGGGGGAGGCTTTCAAGCGGAAGCTCCTGGCCATCAAGGAGAAATATCCTGAATGGATCCGGGAGATCCGCGGCCGCGGCCTCATGCTCGGCATCGAGTTCCAGGAAGCCATCATCGATCAGGTCAGCTATCTGCCCCTGCAGTTGCCAGGCCTGAAAAACGTGCTGCGCGAGCACCTGCCCGGCATGGTGGCCGCCGCCCTTCTCAAGAAGCACGGAATCCTGGGCACCCTGATGCTGAACAACCGGGCCGTGCTCCGGGTTTACCCGCCCCTGATCGTCGGCGAGGAGGAGCTCGCTCACTTCTGCGCCTCCCTGGATGCGGTGCTGGCCGACGGCCCCAAGGAGCTGGTGAAAAAAAGGGTCAACCACGCCATGAGCTTTGCCGGCCTGAAATTCGTGGCACCCTGGGTCGCTTCCCTGGCCCCGAAGCGGTAACGGCGCATGCAGCAGCCTTTTCTTGCCCTTGCCCGCATCCTGCAACGCCATCGCCGAAGCGTTCTTCTCCTTCTCATTGCCGGCACCCTGCTCCTCGCCCTGGCCTCCCTCCGCTCGCGGGTGGACAACTCCATCGCGGTCTGGCAGACGCCGGACGACCCGCATTGGCTGCACTTTCTCGATTATTCCCAGCGCCACCGGCTGCGCGACCCGCTGGTCGTTTATCTGCCAAAGGCCACGCCGGCCGGGGCCGGCAGCCTCAAGCTGGCCGCGAAAAAGATCCCGGCGGTCGAGGCAAGTGCCCTTTTCACCCTCGATCACGGCGAGGGGAAAGGCCAGCTTCTCCTGGTGACGCCCCGGGCCAAGAGCAACCCGGCCGCGCTGGCCGCCCTCATCGGGGAAATCCAACGGCTGGCCGCGGAAATGCTGCCAAACGAGCCAATGCACCTGGGTGGAGTCTGGTATCTCACCAATGCCCTGGACAGTCTCTCCGCCGCCTCCACCCGCACTCTTTTCCCCCTGGTCATCGCCATCCTCGCCGCCGGGGTCTGCCTCTTTCTCCGCGACCTGCGCCGAAGCTCGCTGGCCGTGGCCTGCGGCCTGCTGCCCGCTCTGCATCTTACCGGCCTCATGGCCCTCTGCCGGGAGCCGCTGAACATGATCCTCCTGGCCCTGCCGCCGCTGACCATGATCCTCGGCATTGCCCACGCCATCCATTTCCTGAAAAAAGAGGCGCCGGAAGCCGCCTTTTCCCTTTATGCAACCGTGGCGGCGCCTTGCCTCCTTTCCGCCGCCACCACCATGCTCGGCTTTCTCTCCCTGTTGAGCAGCGCCTACGGCCCGGTGCAGAAGCTCGGCCTCTGGGGCGCGGTGGGTGCGGGCCTTTCCCTGCTCTCTCCGCTCGTCCTGATCCCGATCTTTCCCCAGCCTGGCGCCGCGTCAAGCGAGAGACAACGGCCAAAGCCGAATTGGGCCGGAACCCTCTTCCGCTGCAAGGGGGTAATCCTTGGCGCGGTCTGCGGCCTGCTCCTTCTCTCGGCCTGGGGTATCCAGCGCCTGGAAAGGGGTTCCCTGATCCTTGATTTTTTCAGACCCGAGGCGGTGCTTGTCGAGGATTACCGGATCATCGAGGCGGCCGGCCTCGGCCTGACCCCGCTGGAAATCGATCTGGACGGCGTCGGGCTTGCGGGCCCCACCCTGCAGCAGGCCCTGCTCGCCCTGGCTGACAGGCATCCGGAGATCAGCCATTTCTTCCTCACCTTTGATGCGGCGGGCAAGGTTGTCCTGCCCCTGGCCACCGCCAACGGCGCCGTGCTTGAAACCCCTCTCCTGCCCGGCTTTGGCCAGGGCGCGCCCAGACGGGTCACCATCCTGACCCGCACCCTTGCCTCGGAAAAAACCCTGGCCCTGGTGGAGGCCATCGAACTTGATCTCTCGGAAAAGCTCGGCCCACGGGAAACCCCCTACCTCACCGGCACGGTTCCCCTCTACACCCGGGGGCAGCGCGCCCTTTTCTCCACATTGCTCGTCAGCTTCGCCCTGGCCTTTGTCAGCATCTCCCTGATCATGGGGCTGGCCCTGCGCTCGCTGCCCCTGGCAATCCTCGCGGCGATCCCCAATCTGGTCCCGGTCCTCTTCATCCTCGGCAGCATGGGCCTCGTCGGCATTCCCCTGAGCGTGGCCACCGTCACCGTGGCCTCCATTGTCTTCGGGGTGGTGGTGGATGACACCATCCATTTTCTCCACAACTGGCAAGCCCGCCACGACCAGGCCGACCCCCTCTTGAAGCTCAACGCGGTCCTCAACCATGTGGGGCCGGCCATGCTCACCACCTCCATCGTGGCGGGCACCGGCTTCCTGGGCTTTCTCATCTCCCCCTTCATTCCCTTGCGAAACTTCGGCCTGCTCATCAGCCTGGCTCTCGGCTACGCCATCCTCTGCGACCTGATCCTGCTGCCGGCCCTGCTCCTGAGCCTGCCGAGCAGAAAAGGATAAGCAATGCCCCTGTCCGGCCCCCTGATCGAAGAGATCATCAACATCCATTTTGACCCACGCTTCGGTACTTCCTACTGGCTGGAGAAGGAAAAGCGGCTGGGTATTGACGCCCGCGGCGAAATCAGAAGCAGGGAGGCCCTGTACCTCTTCGGACCCATGGACAAAGAGGCCCTGCGCACCCGGCCCCTCAGGGATTTTATCCCCAGACGGTTCCATGGCGAACTGGCCGGGATGCTCCTTGCCGAAACCGGCGGCACCACCGGCGCGCCCTGCCGTCGGGTCTACCGGCCCGCCGAATTTGCCGCCGCTTTTCTCGATTCCTGGGAGCGGGCCGCCGCGGTCCGCAATTTTCCCAAGGGCGGCGACTGGCTCTTTGTCGGCCCTTCCGGCCCGCACATCATCGGCCAGAGCGCCCGGGCCATGGCCCGGCGTCTGGGCAGTCTCGAACCTTTTTCCGTGGACTGCGACGTGCGCTGGATCAAACGCCAGGCCAAAGGCTCCCTCGGCTTTACGCTCTACCTGGAGCATGTCCTGGACCAGGCCATGAACATCGTGGAGACCCAGGAGATCGAGGTGCTCTTCATCACCCCGCCCCTGCTCCTTGCCCTGGCCGCCCGGATGAGCGCAAGCGCCCGGCAGCGGATCCGCGGCATCCACCTGGGCGGCATGGCCTTGCCCGTCGCCGATTCGGATACCATCCGCCACGAACTTTTCCCAGGCGCCGTGGTGCTGCCCGGATACGGCAACAGCTTGCTCGGGGTGCTTTTTGAGCATCAACCACCAATGCCCGGCCAGAGCCCGGTCTATCTGCGGGACGACCCTGCCCTCTGGCTACAGCTTGTTCCCCTGGCGACAGATGGCAAAACCGGGCAGGCGGACCTGACCGTCACCCTGTCCGCCGGTGAGCGTGGCCGGGTGGTGGCGCACCGTCTGGACGCCTCCTTCCTTCTTATCAACCTGCTGGAACGGGACACGGCCTGTTATGCGGATGCCGAAGGCAATGCCCTTACCGAAGTGGCGCCGATCCAGCAGGCCATTGCCGGCAAGAGCGAGGGGGTTTACTGATGGCCGCGCTCCTGCATTGCCTGGCGGTTTCCATCCCCGTCCCGGAAGGGACGCTTGCCGGCAGCCTCTTCTACCAGGAGGGCGGGACGCCGTCGGCAGGGGTGCTCATCTGCCCGCCGCATCCGCTCCTGGCCGGGAACATGGAAAACAACGTGGTGCAGGCCGTGGCCGCGCACTGCGCAGCCCTGGGCCTCCCCGTTCTCATCTTCGACTACCGGGCCGTGGGCAACAGTTTCAGGCCGGAGCCGGATCTGCCCCTCTTTGAATACTGGCATCGGCTTGATCAGGGAGGAACATTTACCGAAGTCATCGCCGACACCGCCGCGGTGCTCGCTTACTGCCGCCGCTACTTTGCCGGCGTACATCTGGTCGGCTACTCCTTCGGCGCCTTCATCGGCCTGGCCGCCCTCGACGGCGCGGTCCGCAGCTACACCGCCATCGCCCCGCCCCTGGACGAACACGACTTCAGCCGCCTTCGCACCCTTGCCATGCCCGGCCTGGTCGTAAAAGCGGCAGAGGATCTTCTCCTGGCCACGGCGGACATCGGCCTGGCCGCCGCCGGCGAATGCCGGATACTTTCCGGGACCGACCATTTCTTCCTCGGCCGGGAGCGGGAGGTGGCGCTGCTGGCCGGAGATTTCATCTCCAGAAATCTGGCTCCGCGCAAATAAAAAAGGCCAGCGCAAAGGCTGGCCTTTGGCTCGGAATGGCAAAAATCGGCTAAAAACCCATCTCCGCGAGAAGACTGTTCACCGCGTTCTGATCCAGGGTTCCTTCCCCGCCCACCTGCTCGGTGGTCATGGATTTGAGATACTTGTCCACATCCTCCTGGGCCAGGCGCTTGCTTTCCTCCACCGAGATCTCGGCATGCTCCTCCTTGTGCTTCAGCTGGGAGCCGAAGGAAACGACAATGGCCAGGAGCTGCACCTGGAAGTCGGTGAGCAGCTTGATGATTTTCAGGATCTGCTGCCCGGAGAGATCCTGGAAACTCAGGGCTTCGGTGATCCGGGTGACATCCTCGGTGATGGAGGCGGTCACATGGAAGGCGTCTTCGATCTTGCTGAAAATCTCCTTCTGGTCCGCCATGCTCATCATGCTCATCTCCGCCTCCCGGCAGGGAGGCAGCGCGACCAGCTCCGTCTCAAGCTCCGCAAGCAGACCCTGGCTCTCGGCAAGCATCACGGAAAGCTCGGCCACCCGCGGATCGGCGCCCCGGGCGGAAGAATTCAGCACCGGAATCTCCAGAACGGTGGCATCCGCATCCTCCGGCCCCGCATCGGTGGAAACAGACAGGGTCTCTTCGATCTCTTCGGCGGGCGGCACCTCCAAAGGCAGGCTCTGATCCAGGAAGATCTCCTTCTGGTTCAGATCCATCTTCTTGAGAAGATTCTGGATCTTGCTGTCCGCGCAGGCGGCGAGCAGGGATTGCAGCACATCGGAAAGCGGCACGGTGAAAAAGTTGTCGCTGTCCGGCGCCAGATCCTTGACCTTGTCGTTCAGGCTCTCGATGAAGGCGTCGTTGGCAAAGATCTCGCCAGCCTTTTTCCGCGCGCCGCTGATATGGGTTTTCACGGTCTCGTTGGTGCAGAGCTCATACATGGTCTGGAAGATGGTGTCGATGGCGAAGAGATAACGGCTGCGGGTCACCAGCCGGGGCTCTGGTTCGTCGGGAGGCCCGGGCAGGGCTTCGCTCTGATCGTCCGGCTCTTCCCCGCTTTGCCGGCCTTGGTCATCCCCCGCGCCTTCTTCCCCCTGCAGGGAAGCCACCAGGCTGTTGGCCTGGGCAATTTTCTCCTGCAAGGCCTGCAGGGTGACCGCGGCCCCGGGCACCCCTCCGCTCGCCTCTGGCTCCTCACCGGTAACCTGGAAGGCGGGATGATTTTTCAGCAGGGAGAGAAGCTCCTTGACCCCGTCGGTCTGGCGCTGCACCTTCTCCACCTGATCCATGATCTCCATGGTGGCCTTTTCCGTCATGGAGACGATGTCGTGGAGCTGGTTCTTGGCATCCTCGATCTTTTCTCCCGCCTCGTCCAGTTCGACCCGTTTCAGTCGGCGGTCTTCGGCGGGAATCTCTCCCATGGTCGAGCTGAGACTCTTGGCCAGTTTGCCGATATCGTTGAAGATGTCCGTGGAGATCTTTTTGTAGTAGTCGTCAGGCCCCACCCCGGAGGAAAGCTTGTTCAGATCGATTTCCGGCAACGACTCCGGAGGGGCGCCGCCTTGGGCCCGCCGCCCCTCCGCGGCCACGATCTGCTTCGCCACCCGGTTGGCGCCGGTTTCCGGCCCGTCGAGCACCGTGATATTGTAGACCACCTTGTCCGTGGAAATCCGGAAGAACCCGGTACTTATCTCAAGATTGACTTCCGACTTGCTCGCTGTGGACATCGTTTCCTCCTGCGACTTTCAACGGCACCTGCCTTGCTTACTTTCCCAGCAAGATCCCCATCGGCAGCCCGTCGCTTTTCTTTACCGATTATTGACGGTTGGCAAGCCGGGCTCAGGGAGCGAGCATCCCGGAAAACTGAACGCCGATTTCATAGCGGCCCGACCTGGAACGGCTGGCCGCCACCCAGGAGACCTGGCCCACCGCCTGCAAGACCCCCACATCATCCTCGACCTTGGTGGCGACCCACTTGCCGTTTTCCGCGTGCCAACCCGGAAACTCCAGGACAATGACCAACTGGGTGCTCAGGGGAATGGGGGCCTCGGCGAGAAAACAGAGGCCGCCGCCGCCCAGATCGAGGAGCTCGCCATTTTCAGGGGAAGCTTCATCAAGAAGGTCTTCCAGCCTGGTGTAGCGGACGGCCAGATTCTTGGCAATCCGCTCATGTTGCCGCCGTTCGTCCTCGCTGCCCGCTTTTTCCCGCGCTTCCATGGTGCCCCGTTCCCCCTGTTTTTATCCCGGGCCATCCCGGTTCTTTTATGTTCTACCTGTTTTTGCGCGAAACAATCAACACACCCAGGCAAAAAATCTTCTTTTATCAATAAAAAAGGCCGTCTCCAGGAAAGGAAACGGCCTCTGAAACCCCAGGCAGCCCTTTTATTTGATAAAGGGCAACAGGGCCTTGAAGGCAGGAGTCCCCGCCTTGCGCAGCCACTCGTAGACGATCATCTCGGTATTGGCGACCACGCCGCCGACGGCACCGATCCGGGCGAGGCCGGTCTGATAATTTTTCCCCGTCCGGGAATTGACCGCATCGGCCGGCACCCACATCCGGTAGCCGGCAAGCAGCCCTCCCAGCACCGTCTGGTAGATGCAGATATGGGTCTCCACCCCGCAGACCACGATGGTATTGATCTGCCGGGGCAATTTCCTCATCGCCTCGGCAATTGCCGCGTTGTTGAAACAACCGAATTCCAGCTTGTCCAGGGGCACCACCCCGCCAAGTTCCGCCTGTATCTCCGGAAGCAGTTCGCCGATCCTGGCCACGTACTGGGTGGTGGCCACAAGCGGGATGCGGAGGAGGTTGGCCGCCTTCATGAGAAGAACGGAATTTTTCACCACCTCGTCACGATCCGGGATCGCCTGCATCATCCGCTCCTGAACATCCACCACCAGCAGCGCGCATTGTTCCGGTTCCAACCGGTAGAGCGTCTCTGTCATCCCATTCTCCCAGCGTCTCGATATTTCCGGGCTCCCTCCCCTGCGGCCCGCCGCAAAAAATCTATTGCAAAGAATCCATGATTATACATACTTTGTGATTTTGCAACGGACAATGACGTCCTGCCCGCAAGCCCGGAGGATTTTCATGACACCTTCTTTTCGCATCGCCTCCCTGCTGGACAAACAACCCATCGGCCAGGCCGTGGAAATCAACGGCTGGGTCCGCACCCGCCGGGACAGCAAGGAGTTTTCCTTTCTGGAGATCAACGATGGCTCCTCGGTCCGCAACCTCCAGGTCATTGCCGAGGCGACCCTTGCCAATTATCAGCGGGAAGTGCTCCGCCTCTCCACCGGCTGCTCGGTGAAAATCAGCGGCACCCTTGCCGCCTCGCCGGCCAAGGGACAGAACGTGGAGCTCAAGGCTGCCGAAATAGTCGTCTACGGCTGGGCTGATCCGGAAACCTATCCCCTGCAGAAAAAACGGCACTCCTTCGAGTTTCTCCGGGAGATCGCCCACCTGCGTCCCCGCACCAACAGCCTGGGCGCCGTGGCCCGAGTCCGCAGCGCCCTCTCTTTTGCCGTGCATCGCTTTTTTCAGGAACGCGGCTTTCAGTACGTGCATACGCCCATCATCACCACCAGCGACTGCGAAGGCGCCGGCGAAATGTTCACCGTCACCGCACTGGACCTCAACAAGCTCCCCCGGAAAGGTGACCGCGCCGATTTCAGTCAGGATTTCTTCGGACGCCAGGCCAGCCTCACGGTGAGCGGTCAGCTGGAAGCGGAGATCTACTGCCTTGCCCTGGGCGACGTTTACACCTTCGGCCCCACCTTCCGGGCGGAAAACTCCAACACCAGCCGGCATCTGGCCGAGTTCTGGATGATCGAACCGGAGATGGCCTTCTGCGATCTGGCCAGGGACATGGCCGTGGCCGAGGAATTCATCAAGTATCTGGTCTGCTACGCCCTGGACAACTGCGCCGACGACCTCAACCTCTTTGCCGGCTTCGTGGACAAAAATCTGCCGGCCCGCCTTGAGGCGGTGCTTTCCCGTGACTTCGCCCGCATCACCTACAGCGAGGCGGTGGAACGCCTGCTTGCCTCTGGCCGCGAATTCAGCTTTCCGGTGGCCTGGGGCGCGGACCTGCAGTCGGAGCATGAACGGTTCCTCTGCGAAGAGCTGTTCAAGCGGCCGCTCATCGTCAGCGATTATCCCAAGAGCATCAAGCCCTTTTACATGCGCGTGAACGACGACGCCAAAACCGTGGCGGCCATGGACATCCTGGTTCCCGGCATCGGCGAGATCGTGGGCGGCAGTCAGCGCGAAGAACGCTACGAAGCGCTGCTCGCCCGCATTCGGGAGCTTGGCCTCAACCAGCCCGATTACGAGTGGTACCTGGATCTCAGGCGCTACGGCACCGCCCCCCATGCCGGCTTCGGCCTCGGCTTCGAGCGGCTCATCCAGTTTGTCACCGGCATGGGCAACATCCGCGAGGCCATTCCCTTCCCGCGGACACCGGGGGCCGCCGCGTTTTGAACAGGCGGCCGAACGATCAGCCGGCGGCACTCCCCATGGCGATCCCACCGGCTGCCGGGCAAAAAGGAATCAGGCGATCCCTGCGCGCCTTTCTGCTCCTGCTCCTTGCCGCCCTCGCCCTGCCGGCGGGCGGCTGCAGCCGCTCCGAGGTGGCCGTCCCGGCGGACAAGGCCATCATCGATCCGGCAAACCTGCTCGACGCCACGGCAAAAGAAAGACTGATCACCATCTGCGAAAACGTGGAAGAGGCCTATGCCATCCGACTCACCACCATGATCCTGCCGAAACCGGCCCGGGATATCGACCAGAGCGCGGTACGGCTCTTCGCGGCCCTTGCCCGCCCCGACCAACGCCGGCAGGGACGGGAGCTCCTCTTCCTCATCGACCCGGTGGGCAGACAGGTGCGCCTTGAGGTCGGTTACGAACTGGAAGGCCTTTTCACGGATCTCTTCGTGGCCCGCCTCGAAACCGAGCAGATGCTTCCCTTTTTCGAGCAGGGCATGGTTGGCGCCGGGATTGAGGCGACCATCGAATTGCTGGTTGCCCAGATCGAAAGAGAGGGGGGGGAAATCGACACCGCTACGCTCCGGCCCGGCCTGCTCCGGCACCCCTCCGGCGGAGCAGGCGCGAAGATTGCCGCCGGGATCGGCGACAAAGCGGGCCAGCCCCTCGAAAAGGAGAAGGCGGCCGCAAGCTATTCCCCGCAACCCTCTCCCCGGGAAACCCTCCTGGTCTATCTCGAGGTTCTCCGCGACCGGGTCAAGGATCCGGAGCTGGCCGTGTACACCGAAGAGAGCCGGACCTTTTTCCGCAAATGGGTTGTCACCGACGGCCAGCAGGCCAACGAACACCGTGCCCTGCTTGCGGTCATCGGCAAAGCGGAATCCTTTGCGGACGGGGCGGTGGCGGTGGTCCGCTTCCCGCCGGAAGAACGCCGTTCCCCTCCCTATTTTTTCCGGCGCGGAAAAGCCGGCTGGCAACTCGATATTACGGCGATGCACGAGCTGATCCGCTTCAATACCCGCAACCAGTGGCACTTTACCCGGCTCGACCACCCGTACATGTTTGCCTTTGCCGACTGGCGCTTCGACCAGAACGGCTTCCCCTGGCCGGCAGAATGAGGCCGTCGCCCTGATCCCATGAGCACTGCTTCCAGAATCCGGGAGGACCGCATCTATGCCCATGACCGCTACACCTTTTTCTATGAGGTGGAGCTGGGCCGCTTCCGCGAAGACCTTGCCTTCTATCTGCGGCATCTGCCTGCCGCGGCCGGCGGTGTTCTCGAACTTGGCTGCGGCACGGGCCGGATGAGCCGGGAACTGGCCAGGGCCGGACACCGGCTGACGGGCATCGATCTGTCCTGGGCCATGCTCAGGGAGGCTTCCGGCCGGAAGGAGGCGACGACGGGACCGGCTCCTCTCTATGCCTGCATGGATATGAGCCGGCTTGCCTTTTCCCGGCCTTTTGCCGCCGCCATCGCCCCGTACAACACCTTCAATCTTCTCGGCAGCGACGAGAAGATACGCCGCTGCCTGAAGGAAATCACCCCCCTCCTTCCCAGCGGGGGCAAACTGCTTCTGCAGCTCTATGTCCCGGATGCGGAGTTGCGCGAGCTGAAGGGGAAAAAACGCTTCCAGTTCCAGATTTTCGACCTGCCGGAGGGGGCGAAGCTCATCAAGGAAATCAGCAAACGCTGCCGTCCAGACTCAGGACTGGTGGAAATGGAGGAATGCTATCGCCTGCGGTTTCGCAAGGACTTGCCCGACGAAGACTGGCGCTATTCCTATACAATCCTCGGCCACGGCGCCGAAGAGTGGCTGCGGCTTTTCCGCGACCACGGGTTTACGCCGACAGCACGGTACGGCACCTACGCGCTGGCTCCCTTTTGCGACGGCGAACATTCCCTTCTCCTGCTGGCCCTGGAAAAGAAGGCCTGATTTCCGCCCATAATCATTCGTTTTTTCCCCTCAATAATTTTATTTGCTATTCTCCAACCTTTTTGGTATCAAAAAATTAGTTAGCGTATTGTGCAGTATTTTTTAGCTTGGATAAAAAGTTCACCGCACAAACCAAAATCCGGTTGTGCGGTATTTTTTTTTGCCGGCGGGAAAATACTGCGGGTTCAAGTAAGTGTTCCAATGAGGGAACGAAGGAGTCACTATGTTTGAAGGCACTGTCAAATGGTTTAACGAGTCAAAAGGTTTTGGATTTATTGCCCAGGATAACGGCAAGGATGTCTTTGTACATTACTCCGCAATCCAGAAGAAGGGCTTCAAAACACTGCAGGAAGGCGAACGTGTCCGCTTCGACATCGTCGATGGCCAGAAAGGACCTGCCGCCGCCAATGTGGAATCACTGTAAATTCATCTGATCGCTTGATTCTCCAAGGGTCCCTGTGCGAGCAGGGACCCTTTTTTTCTGTCCGCCGACTCCGCCGCCGCAGGCCGGAACAGCTCCCCTGTTTTTCCCGCCCGGGCTGGATCACTGTTTGCGGAATCACCCTTCTCCGATACAATGCGAACAAGGCGGCCGGGGCAAAAAACATCTCCAGACAGGCGGACACTACAGGCAAAGAGACGACATGACCGATCTTTCCGAACATATCAAGTTCATCATCACCCTCTTCGCCATCGTCAACCCCATCGGCGCCATTCCCATCTACATCAGCCTGACCGACGGCTACCGGCCTGAAGAACGGCACCAGATCGTGCGCATCACCCCGGTGGCCGTGGTGGCGATCCTGCTGGTCGCCCTGCTCTCCGGCGAATTCCTCCTGCGCTTTTTCGGTATTTCCATCGGTTCCTTCCGGGTGGGGGGCGGCATCCTTCTCCTGCTCATGGCCACCTCCATGCTCCAGGCCAAAACCAGCCGGGCCGCGCACACCAGCGACGAGGCCGAGGAAACCGCGGAGCGGGAAACCATCGCCGTGGTCCCCCTGGCCATCCCGCTTCTCTCTGGACCCGGCGCCATCAGCACGGTGATCGTCTATGCCTACCGGGCAAAAAGCATGCTCGGCTACCTGCTCAGCAGCGCCGGCATTGTCCTGATCGGCGTCTCCATCTACCTGTCCCTGTCGGCGGCGCCCTACATCGCCAAGCGGTTGGGCAAAACAGGAATCAACATCGTCACCCGGATCATGGGCCTCATTCTCGCCGCCATTGCCGTGGAGTTCATCACCAACGGCATCAAAAACCTTTTCCCCTCCCTGGCCTGATTTTTCCCCTATCTCCAGACCCGGCCTTTCCGCTACAATAAAAAACAGCGGCCTGGTCGCGGCGCATTCTTTCCGGCAGAAGCGGTTCCTTGTCCCCTGCCCCCGTGGCCGGCCACACTCAACAGGGGGGAGTCGCATGAAGGTCATCGCAGCAGTCAACGGCCTCGTCACCTCGGACATCGCGGCGCTCTATGCCCTGCGCTACGCCGCCCTCTTCGACTACAGCCTGACCCTGCTCCATGTCCTCAATCCCGACGACCGCCGGGAAGAGGTGGAAACGAGCATGGCGGCCATCGAGGAAGCGGCCGAACAGTACCAAGTGAAGGTTGAACGCCTCTTCCTGCAGGGGGAACCGGCCCCGGCCATCCAGGCCCATCTCCAGAAAACCAATGCGGACATCCTCTTCTTAAGCACCAGGATGCGCAAACGCTTTTTTGAAAACTCCCTCAGCGACAAGCTCAGCCGTCTCCCCCTGCCGGTCGACCTGGCCATTGTCCGGGTGGCGCATGTGGACGCGGCCTTCCTGGCCGAGAATATCCTGCTGCCCATCAAGGAAGACCGCCTCTCCGTGAAAAAATTCGTCTTCGCCGCCGCCATGGCCAAGACCTTCGCCGCGGCAACCGAGATCTACAGCATCACCCTGGCCGGCAACCGTCGCCTGGCCCGGCTGGACATCGGCGCCACCAGGGAGTTGTTCCAGAAAATCAACGAACGGCTCGGCCATTACGCCAAAGGCTTCGCGCTCATGGCCGTACCCTTGCGTCTCAAGCATGCCCTGGCGGCAAACGAGATCGACCAGATCCTCCACCATGTGGCGCACCACGAGTTTGGCCTGATGATCATCGGCGGGAGAAGGCTGTCGCGCTTTTCTCTCTTCTGGCGGGAAAAGCCCATTGCCCGCCTCTTCCGTTACACGCCGGTGAACACCATTGCCTTTTATAGCCGGGATGAAAGGTGATGCAGCTTTTCAACCTGGAAAAATCCGCGCTCCTGAGGCGGCTGAAGACCTCGGAAAACGGCCTCTCCTCCGCTCTGGTCGCCAGACGCCTGCGTGAATTCGGCCCCAATGTCCTGGAGCGGGCCGCGAAAAAAAATTACCTGCTTGCCTACTGCGGTCAGTACATCCAGTTTTTTGCCATCCTGCTCGAAGTGGCCGCCCTGCTCTCCTTCATCGCCGACCACTACCTGCCCGGCCAGGGCAGCGACATGCTGGGCTACGCGATCCTGGCCGCGGTGGTCATCAACGCCACCTTCACCTTCTGGCAGGAATACCGGGCGGACAAGGCCATGGAGGCCCTGCTCAGGCTGATGCCCACCCTGGTCTCGGTGAGGCGCGACGGCGAAGTGGCGCAAATCGAGGCCCAGCATCTGGTGCCCGGCGACCTCATGCTCCTGGAAGAGGGCGACAAGGTGGCGGCGGACGGGATCCTGCTTGCCGCCAGCTCCCTCTACCTCAATCTTGCCTCCCTCAACGGCGAATCCGCGCCCGCCGCCCGCAGCGCCGAGCCGGGCAAGGCGAAAAGGGCCCTCGATGCCAGGAACATGGTTTTTGCCGGCACCACCGTGCTTGCCGGCAGCGGCTTGGCGGTGGCCAGCGCCACGGGCAGCGCCACGGAGTTCGGCAAAATCGCCAGCCTCACCAAGAACGTGCGCACCACCCTCACCCCCATGCAGCGGGAGATCATCCACATCACCCGGATCCTGACGATGATCGCCCTGCTCATGGGCGGCGTCTTCTTTGCCCTGGGTCTCTTCTCGGGCAAGGGCAGCCTCATGGCCTCGATCTTCGCCCTCTCCCTCATCGTCGCCAACGTGCCCGAAGGGCTGCTGCCCACCATCACCCTCTCCCTCTCCCTGGCCAGCCAGCGCATGGCCAGACGCAACGCTCTGATCAAGAATCTCGATTCGGTGGAAACCCTGGGCAGTGCCACGGTGATCTGTACCGACAAGACCGGCACCCTGACCAGAAACGAGATGACCCTCAAACTCATCTGGCTCGCCGGTGGCGAGGAGGTGGGCATCTCGGGGGAAGGCTATCGCGAGGCGGGCGAATTCTCCTTTGCCCAGGCAAACGACAGCAGCGAGCAGCGCCTCGCCGCTCTGCTCACAGCGGGGCTGCTCAACTGCCGGGCCAGCATCGACGCCGAAGGCCTGCGCGGGGATCCGACCGAACTGGCCATTGTCGCGGCGGCGGGCAAAAGGGGAATCACGGCGCCCGCCATGGAAAAGAAACGGGAATTCATCTTCACCAGTGAACGCAAGATGATGTCCAGCGTTTATCAGGAAGGGGAAAAAACCTGGCTTTTCGCCAAGGGCGCGGTGGAAGTGCTGTTGCCCAGATGCACGACCTTCCTGGCCGGCGACGGCGGGGAACAGCCCCTGGACCAGGCCGGACGGCAGGCGGCCCTGGCCCGGGCGGACGCCTTTGAAAATCAGGCCTTCCGGGTCCTGCTCATTGCCCGGGGCAGAAAGGAAGCCGAGGAAGAGCTGACCCTGCTCGGGCTCGTCGCCATCATGGACCTGCCCAGAGCCGAGGTGTACGGGGCCTTGTCCACCTGCAAGAGCGCCGGCATCCGCACCATGATGATCACCGGCGACAACCCGCGCACCGCTGCGGCCATTGCCCAACGAATCGGCATGGATTTCGAGCGGGTCATCACCGGCCAGGAGCTGGAAAAGCTCCGCGATGGAGAGCTGGAACGGATCCTTGCCGACCAAACCGTACTCTTCGCCAGAATGGCCAGCGGCCAAAAACTGCGCATCGCCACGGCCCTGCAGAACAACGGCGAGGTGGTGGCCATGACCGGCGACGGGGTCAACGACGCCCCGGCCCTGAAAAAGGCCGACATCGGCATCGCCATGGGGCTTGCCGGCACCGAGGTGGCCAAGGAGGCGGCTGACATGGTGCTGCTCGACGACAACTTCTCCTCCATCGTCACCGCCATCGAGGAAGGCCGCACCGTCTATTTCAACATCAAGAAATTCGTCACCTACATCCTCGCCTCCAACGTGCCCGAGATCGTCCCCTACATCCTGCAATTCTTCCTGAAGATCCCCCTGCCCCTCTCGGTGATCCAGATCCTTTCCATCGATCTCGGGACCGATATGCTGCCGGGCCTGGCCCTGGGCAGCGAAGGGCCGGAAAAAAACATCATGAACCGGCCGCCGGTGGGCAAGGGGGAAAAGATCCTCGACTGGGAGGTATTCAAGCGCGGCTACTTTTTTTTGGGCGCCATCGAAGCCGCCGCCGCCATGGCCGCCTTTCTCTCTTTTCTGCTCCTGCACGGCTGGCGGTACGGCACCGTTGATCTTGTCGACCCCCTCCTGCATCGGCAGGCCATGACCATGACCCTGCTCGGCGCCGTTTCCTGTCAGCTCCTCAACGTCTGGACTCTGCGCAGCTGGGAGTTCTCCGCCTTCAGCGTGGGGTTTTTCGCGAACCGCCTGCTGCTTCTCGCCATGGCCGCGGAACTCTGCTGGGTCTGGCTGCTCCTGAACGTGGCTCCGGTGCAGAAGGTGTTCAACACCGCGCATGTGCCGCTCGCCGATCTCTGGATCCTTTTTCCCTTCCCCCTGCTGCTCTTTTGCGGGCACGAACTCTACAAATGGCGGCAGCGGCGCGGATCCGCCCGGACGACGGACCCTTCCCGGCCATGATCTACCGGGTACTCGCCGACATCTGCGTCCTGTTCCACCTCCTCTTCATCCTCTTTGCCGGGTTCGGAGCCCTGCTGGCCTGGCGCCGGCCGTGGCTCGCCTGGCTGCAGATTCCCGCCGCCCTCTGGGGAGCCGGCATCGAGATTGCCGGCACGCTCTGCCCTCTGACCATCCTTGAAAACCGCTTCCGGGAAAAGGGCGATCTGGCAGGCTACCAGGAAAGCTTCATCGACCATTACCTCATGCCCCTCGTCTACCCGGAGCTGCTCTTTCCCCAGGGAGTGCCCCGTCCGGTGTTCATCGGCCTGGGCGTTCTGGTTCTCCTGGGAAACGCCCTTGTCTACGGGGTTCTTTTCCGACAGTGGCGGCGGCAAAAAAAATGCGGTTCTTCTCTTGGATAACCAGCCGAAAAGGTAGACTTTTTCCCCAAGGCGGGTAGAATGAATCATTCCTGAAAAAAGAGAGGAGCCGATGACCCTATCCTTTGATGAACACAGACTCTGCCAGGCAAAAAAAATCGTCGGCAAGATCACCCTGCCGACCCAGCCCGGCATTGTCATCGAAATCAACAAGGAGCTGCGGCAGGAGCATCCCAGCTTTCCCCGCATCGCCAGCCTGGTGAGTCAGGACGCCAGCATGTCCGCCCGGGTGATCAACGTGATCAATTCACCCTTCTTCGGCCTGGCCAAGAAGGTGGATTCCATCATCCAGGCCCTCACCCTCATGGGGCTCGAGAACTTCCGCAAGGTGGTGCTCACCGCCTGCCTGCAGGAGAAACTCGGAGGCAACAGCGAAGAAGAGAAGGTCTTCTGGGAACATTCCCTCCATTGCGCCGTGGCTGCCGAGGCTCTGGCCAGGTCCATCCGCGGCCTCCTGCTCGCCGAAGGCATTACCCCGGATCAGGCATACATGGCCGGGCTTTTTCACGACATCGCCATTCCGATTCTGCTGAAAAGAAGCGCCGACTACCGGCCCGTTGTCCCCTTTGCCCTGAGCCATAAGCGCGACATCATCGAAGAGGAGGACAGGCTCATCGGCTCGGACCATTGCGTGATCGGCGGGCTTCTGGCAAAGTCCTGGTCCGTGCCGGAGGAGGTCTGCAAGGCGATCATCCACCACCATGCCTCAAATCCCTCCGGACACAAGAACGTGCCCCTCAAGCTCATCGCCCTGATCCAGATGGCCGACTATCTCGCCTACCTCTACGATTTTTCCATCGGCAAGGTGCACCGGATCATCGAGGGAGAATGGGACCTGGAGGAGTGGGCGGAACGGCATGCGGCCACCCTGGACAACCTCCATCTGGGGGTGGATGACCTTGCCGATCTCAAAGAGGATATCTTCGAGCTTCTCTCCCGCCATTAAGCGAATTCATCGGGCAGATTCTCCGGATCGTTGCGCCGGAAAAACTCCACGGCCCGCGCCCTTGCCTCCGCCACGGTTCCGCTGGACTGCACCGCCGAGGCCAGACGATGTCCGAACCGATAGTTTGCGGCAAAGTAATGGCTGAACTCCTTGAGCCGGCCCAGGCGACGTTCCGGCAGAAAACTCTCGGCGAGCAGCTCCACATAGCGCAGATAGATCCGCGGCTTCCTCACCACTGGCAGGGCAAGGTCCGCCCCATACACTTCGCGGGCGATCTCGGCGAAGAGCCAGGGGGTGCGGGCCGCGGCCCTGCCGATCATCAGCCCGTCCGCTCCTGATTCGGCCAGGCAGCTTCCCGCATCCGCCAAGGAGAAAATACCGCCGTTGGCAATGACCGGGATGTTCAGCCAGCCCTTCACCTTGCCGATCCAAGCCCAGCGCGGCCTGCGACTGAATGGCTCCCCGCGGAGCCGCCCATGCACGGTAAGCAGCTCGATGCCCTCGCCGGCGAGCATCAGGCAGAAATCGCGAAGTTTTTTCTCGTCCAGACTCTCGCCCAGCCGGATTTTGGCGGTAAGGGGCAGATCGGTTTCCCGGCGCGCCGCCGCCACCAGGGCCCGCACCGTGGCCGGCGCCTCCATGAGCCGGCTGCCCGCGCCCATGCGCCGCACCGTGGGCGCGGGGCACCCCAGATTCAGGTCAATGGCGTCCGCGCCCAGGGCATGGAGCCTGGCAATGGCCGGTGCCACGTCCGCTTCGCGAAAAACCAGGAGCTGATAGGAAAGAGGCCTCTCCGCTTCGGTGCGGACCAGATAGGGGGAGAGGGCCGCGTTCTCCATGGGCAGCCGGGTGGCCGCCAGCATCTCCGTGGAGAGCAGACCCACCCCGCCCAGTTCGAGGATGAGCCGCCTGAGGGCCGAATGGGTAAGCCCGGCCATGGGCGCCAGCACAAGGGGAGGGGTGATGGAAAGACCTTTGATACGTATGGACTGGGAAAGAGCGCGCATGATTCGCCGGAGAAAAAGGGTTCAGTGCAAAACGGAAAAACAGAGGAGACACCATCCCTTAATAACGTGTTGATTTTTTTTGCCAACCTCTTTTCGAAAGGTATGATTTTTTCCTCTGCCTGTGATACTCTCGTTATAAGTTATTGAACAACCGCTTTCCTATTCCCTCCAGGCAGAACCAGCCCATGAGTCGCGTCTCCTCGATTGCCCAGGCAATCCATGCCTCCAACGCCGTCACCGCCCAGGGCGTTCAAGCGACCCTGCGCCTGCCCGCCAAGACAGGGCCGGACTCCCCGCAGGAAGTTGCCACCGCCATCGCCTGGGTATTGAAAAAATTTTTCAATATCCCGCTGAACCCGGACCAGATCATGGAAATCGAATATTCCGAACGGGCCTCCTTCAGCATCCCTTCGGAAAGGGGGCTGCCCTGCCGCCGGGTGCTTGTCGATTTTTCCGCCACGCCCCCCGTTCTGGAGATACGCGGCGAACCCGCCGTCCATGGGACAAACGGCTATTCCGCCCTTGCCTTCCCCTGGCAGAAACGGTCGGGCACCATCAACGAGGATGGCACCATCGACTGGAAGAAGATCAACAGCGTGCCCAACATCGAGCATGGCGCCCTCATCGCCACGATTTACGACAAAACCGACGGCAGTTACGGCATCGATTGCTTCGGCAAACCATTGCGGCCCGACCCCGGCCGCCGGCAACAGGTACGTTGGACTAAGGAGAACATCTACCGGGACAACGACGAACCGACCGCCCCCTCCTTCAACCTCATCGCCAAGAAATCCGGGGTCATCGTCTACCACCTGGAAGTGAAGGACGATCCCGCCACCCTCTCCCAGGTAAGCATTTCGGAAAATCTGAAGATCACCGGCGACATCGACTATTCCCTGGGGGATCTCGAAACCGCGGCAAGCCTGGAAATCATCGGCAGCGTCCGCGGCAACTTCTCCCTTATCTCGGAGGGATTCATCCATGTTTCCGATTGCATCGAGGGCAAGGAGATCTGCGCCCAGCGGGTGAAAGCGGATCTCATCACCAACAGATGCCTGGTCAAGGCAAAAGAAGAGGTGGAAACCGGCAGCATCACCAATGCCGAGGCCTCCGGCGCAACGATCGTGGTCAAGAAAAATGCCGCCCAGGCAGTGCTTTCCGCCAGCGACAAAGTTGTGTTCGAAAAAAACGCGGCAATCACCAACATCACGGTAAGCGCAATCACGCTGACCTGCCTCGGCAATGCCTTTTCCGGCAGGAGCACCGTCATCCTCGGGGAAAGGCTCTTTCAGGCCGTGAGACGAATCCTGCCCGAATTCGAGCATCTCGAGTCGGAGAGGACCGAGGCGAGCGGCAAGGCCAAGGAGGCGGCCACGGAGATCCTCAACCAGCTCGGCCAGCTGGAGCATTACGGCATCATCCAGAAAAGCACGATACTCCACAACCTCTGCCTTGCCCTCAAACAGAATTTCGTCAGAAGCTTTCAGACCGTACAGGCCATTGACCAGGAAACCCTGACCCAGGCCGCATTGTTCAAGGAAAAGGTGGAAGAGAAGGTCTTTGAGTATTCCATCTCGAAAAAAATCGAAAAACTGCACGAGGCGTTGCGCGACTACAACAGGGCACTGGCCATCCTGAGCAACGGCGCGGAGGAATATGCCGACTTGCGAAAAGAGGCCGAGCTGCTCAGCGACCGGATCGGCAAGGGGTTGCTGGCAACCCTGCACGAACCGCGGGTTGGCGGCAAGAATGCCAGTGTCCGCATTCTCTGCGGGGAGGCGGAGCTCACCCTCCAGGAACACGATCTCAGCGGCGCGACCAAAAAGGTCCGCTACCTGCCGCCGCGGGAAGGGGGCCTGGCCGCCATCCACAAGGGGCGGCTGGAGATCTGCTGAAGACAATCATCCCTGTCCGAGCAGCTTCCTGGCCAGGTTTCCCATCTTTGATTCCCGAAGGGCAAGAAAATCAAGGTCAGCGTGAGCGGCCAGCTCCGGCCGCTTTTCAAGAAGCAGGGCCGCGGCAAGTTCGGCCCCCCCCTGGGTCAGCTCCTTGCAGGTTGCCCCCTGTTTTTCCTTGCGCCGTTTAAGCAGAACCCGGCAGCAGGTGGCGCTGAAACGATCCCGGAAGCGGTCGTGCATTTCCCTGGCCACCTTTTCAAAGTCCTTCTTCTTCATGCCATGGGGCTGACGCGGCCCCAGAAAGAGGCTCAAGGCGATTTCCGCCCCGGCCAGGGCGCCGCAGGTGCAGCCGGCGCCGCCCATGCCGTGGCAGAAGCCGGAACCAAGCTGGGCCGCAAGCTCCGGCGCGAGTCCACCGCGAAATGCTCCGTTCATCATGGCGATGACCGCCTCGGCACAGCAATAGCCACGGGCCTCATAAATGTTGGCGGCCCGCTGCCCGGCGAGGCTTACTATCTCGGCAGGATCCTTACCTGTATCCATAGAACAAACCGTTATCCTTTATTGGGTTTCTGTATATTTTTTTTCACACTCTACCCGACAATCGCCCTGCTGTCGCCAGATTTCCGTAGCCGGGGGAGAGGCCGCCCGCCACTGTTACGTGAAAAAAATAACGCAAAGCCGGAGGAAAGCGAAAAAGGCGAGACTCCGAAGACGCAAAAAACCACCGATTTCGAGCATTTTTTCGCGGCGTCTTCGCGTTATTGGGTGAAGAAATCGATTTTCCCCCATCCGGCCACGCACGGCAATGCCCTGAAAAAAAGAGCCGGCCGGAGCATTCCCCGGCCGGCCCCAGAAGCAGGGAGGAAAGATCTCAGCCCTTGACAAACACCAGTCCGTCGCCCCCCCGGTCGATGATGATCCTGTCTCCCTCGCAGAAGCTCCCTTCCAGAATCTTCATGGCCAGGCCGTCCTGCACATGCCGCTGGATCGCCCTTTTGAGCGGTCTTGCTCCGTAGCTCGGGTCGTAGCCCACCTCGATCAGGTACTGTTTGGCAGACTCGGTAAGCTCCACGCCGAAGTGCTGTTCGGCCAGCCGCCGGGTGAGCAGCTCCACCTGAATGTCGATGATCCGGGCCAGATGCTCCTTTTTCAGGCCATGGAAGATGATGATTTCATCGATCCGGTTCAAAAATTCCGGCTTGAACTGGGCGTGCAGGATCTCGTTTACCCTGACCTTCATCTCGGCGCGCCGTTCCTCGCCAAGATCCATGATCAGCTGGCTGCCCAGGTTCGAGGTCATGATGAGAATGGTGTTCTTGAAATCCACGGTCCGGCCCTGGCCGTCGGTCATCCGGCCGTCGTCAAGGATCTGCAGCAGCACGTTGAAGACATCCGGGTGCGCCTTTTCGATCTCGTCAAAAAGGATGACGGAATAGGGCCGGCGCCGCACCGCCTCGGTGAGATAGCCGCCCTCCTCGTAACCCACATAGCCGGGAGGCGCGCCGATCAGCCGGGAAACCGAATGCTTCTCCATGAACTCGCTCATGTCCAGGCGGATCATGGCCTTTTCGGTGTCAAAGAGGAAATGGGCCAGGCTCCGGGCCAGCTCGGTCTTGCCCACCCCGGTGGGACCCAGGAAGATGAAGGAGCCAAGCGGCCGGTTCGGATCCTGGAGCCCGGCCCTGGCCCGACGCACGGCGTTGGAAACCGCGGCGATGGCCTCCTCCTGACCGACCACCCTTTTCGCCAGGGCGACATCGGCATGAACCAGCTTCTCCTTTTCCCCTTCCAGGAGCCGGTCCACCGGGATGCCGGTCCATTTGGCCACCACCGAGGCGACATCCTCTTCATCCACCTCCTCTTTCAGCATCTGCCGGTCCTTCTGGATCTCGGCCAGTCGGCTGTTTTCGGCGCCAAGCCGCTTTTCAAGCTCCACGATCCTGCCGTAGCGGATCTCGGCGACCTTGCTCAAATCCCCCTGCCGCTCGGCCTGCTGCTCGGCGACCCTGGCTTCGTCGATATCGCTCTTGATCTTTCTGATCTGCTGAATGATATCCCGCTCCAGGGTCCAGTGGGCCTTCATGGCGGTGAGGGTTTCGTTGAGATCGGCAAGCTCGGCCTCGATCTTGGCAAGCCTCTCCTTCGAGGCGGCGTCGTTTTCTTTTTTCAGTGCCTCCCGCTCGATCTCGAACATGATCTTCCGGCGCTCCACCTCGTCGATCTCGGTGGGCATGGAATCGATCTCTATACGCAGCCGGCTGGCCGCCTCGTCAATGAGATCGATGGCCTTGTCCGGGAGAAAGCGGTCGGTGATGTAGCGGTTCGACAGGGTGGCCGCAGCCACGGTGGCGGAGTCCTTGATGCGCACCCCGTGGTGCACTTCGTATTTCTCCTTGATGCCGCGCAGGATGGCGATGGTGTCATCCAGGGAAGGCTCCTGGACCAGGACCTGCTGGAAGCGACGCTCCAGGGCCGCGTCCTTTTCGATATGCTTCCGGTATTCGTCCAGGGTGGTGGCGCCCACGCAGTGCAGTTCGCCGCGGGCAAGGGCGGGCTTGAGCATGTTGGAGGCGTCCATGGCCCCTTCGGCGGCGCCGGCGCCCACCAGGGTGTGGATCTCGTCGATGAAGAGAATAACCTCGCCCTCGCGCTTCTGGATCTCCTTGAGCACCGCCTTGAGCCGATCCTCGAACTCGCCCCGGTACTTGGCGCCGGCCACCAGGGAGCCAAGATCCAGGGCCAGCACCTGCTTGTTGCGCAGGCTCTCCGGCACGTCGCCGTTGACGATCCTCTGGGCCAGCCCCTCGACAATGGCGGTCTTGCCCACCCCCGGCTCGCCGATCAGGACCGGGTTGTTCTTGGTCCGACGGGAGAGCACCTGGATAACCCTCCGCACCTCGTCGTCCCGGCCGATCACCGGATCGAGCTTGCCTTGTCTGGCCACGTCGGTGAGATTCCTGGCATATTTCTCCAGGGCCTGGTATTTCTCCTCGGGATTGGGGTCGGTGACCCGCTGACTGCCGCGGATGGCCACCAGGGCCTGAAGGAATTCCTCGCGACTCACGCCGCTGCGCTTCCAGGCCTGGGCCAGGGGAGACTCCCGCTCGTCGAGCATGGCGAGCACCAGATGTTCCTGGCTCACATATTCGTCCTGCATCTCCCTGGCGACCTTGAAGGCCCGGTCCAGCAGGGATCGGAAGCGATTGGAGGCATAGATCTGGCCGGAGCCGCCGCCGCTCACCTGGGGCAGTTTTTTAAGCAGTGCCTCCATCTCCTGGCGGAGAATCGCGGGATTGGCTCCGATCTTCTGCAGGGCCGGAACCACGACGCCATCGGTCTGTTCCAAAAGAACCAGCATGAGATGCTCGGGCTGCAACTCCTGATGGCCGCGCTCCTGGGCACGACTCTGGGCCGCCTGGATGGCCTCCTGGGATTTCACGGTGAATTTTTCAAACTGCATACAATCCATTCCTCCAAAAAGAGAACAAGTATTTTGCTGGGAGCAGGGGCCGAAACCAACCGCGTTCGCCCCTTTGCCGAAAGGATCAGGACACGCCGGCCCCCTGCTTGGGTACCGAAACCGTAAGCTCGCCTCCGGAGACTGTCAAGGGCGGCCGGACAACGGGATGGCCGCGCGCTCCCCCCAAAACCGGCGCCCGCACTCCCCCTCCTTGTTTTTCGAATTTCCGGAAAAACCGCCTTTCTTTCTGGAAAAACAGAGCCCCTGCCGGATGGATGGCCCAGCCTGAAAAACATATCCACCTGAAACAATTAGACATAACAAAAAACAGCCGCAACGGTATGCATTTTGCTTGATACAACAAAGAGGGGAGACAAACTCACGGAGTTACAACTCAGACAGATTACAGGAGGGAAACATGAAAAAGAAACTTCTCATCGGCCTGGTCCTGGGAACGGGCCTTTCGGTCGCCGCCGCGACCGCGCAGGCGACAACCATCAATCTCACCGGCACCATCCGCGATTTCAGCTCCAGCCATCCGCACATGGAGGGAGCAATAGACGGCGTGGTCACGGGGTTGGTGGAAACAACCCTCGGCGCGGACAAGAATCCCGTGCGCACCGGCAAGGTAACCGCCTCCATGCCCGGAGCGCTCTCGATTTACGATGAGTGGTACAACGATGTCGCCGGGGTCAACATGGCGCAAAACCTCACCCTGACCCTGGACAACACCATCACTGCCGACCCGGGCGTGTACACCTATACCAACAATGCCTTCTTTCCCATCGACAACCAGCTGCTGGGCAACGAGGGGAGAAGCCACAACTACCACTTCACCTTTGAGCTGCACACCGGCTTCACCTATCAGGGCGGCGAAACCTTTGCCTTCACCGGGGACGACGACCTGTGGGTCTTCATCGATGACCAGCTGGTAATTGATCTTGGCGGGGTGCATAGCGCCGCCTCCGGCAGCGTCGCTCTCGACACCCTCGGCCTGACCGTGGGCGAACTCTACGATTTCGACCTCTTCTTCGCCGAGCGGCACACGACCCAGTCAAGCTTCCGGATCGACACCTCCATTGCCCTGCATGAGAACGAGGCCGTGCCCGAACCGGCCACCATGCTGCTCTTCGGCTCCGGGCTGGCCGGGCTCGCCGGTTCGCGGATGAGAAGAAGGAAAACCCGGCAATAAGCACTTCGTGCCTTTCCCTCCTTTTTGGGGCCGGGTCAGCAATGACCCGGCTTTTTTATTTTCTCCCGCCCCAGCCGGGGAGACATTGTCCTTTCCGAGAAAGACCCCGATTGACAGCACGGCCAATGCTCTTTACAATGCGGCGTTTTTACGCCGACAGGAGCCCCATGCCAGACAGTGCCGTTCTCATCTTCGTTGTCACCTATCTCGGCGTGGCCGTAGGCCGGATCCCCGGCCTGGCCCTGGACCGGACCGGCATCGCCCTCCTGGGCGCCATCGCCATGGTGGTAAGCGGAGCGGTGCCGCTCCCGTCGGCCATGGGGGCCATCGACCTGCCCACCATCATCCTCCTCTACGCCCTCATGGTCCTTTCCGCGCAATTGCGGCTGGGCGGCTTCTACACCTGGGTCGCCGGCCACACCGTGGGTCTGCTCGCCAGCCCGCGTCTTTTCCTGCTCTGCTCCATGCTGCTGGCCGCCTTTCTCTCCGCCCTGCTGGCCAACGATATCGTCTGTCTCGCCTTCACGCCGGTGCTGACCCTGGCCATCCTCCGCGCCGGCCTGAATCCGGTTCCTTTCCTGCTCGGCCTTGCCTGCGCGAGCAACATCGGCTCCGCGGCCACCATCATCGGCAACCCGCAGAACATGCTGATCGGCCAGGTCGGCCGCCTCGACTTCGGCGACTTTCTCCTCTGGTGCGCGCCCCCTTCCCTGCTGGCCCTGGCAGCCGCCTACGCCATCATCGCCACCATCTACCACCGCCGCTTCGCCGCGCGCCAGGCGACACAGTCCCCGACCCCGGAAGAACAATGGCCCGAATTCGATTTCCGGCAAAGCGCCAAGGGCATTGTCGCCGTCCTGATTCTGGTCGGCCTCTTCTTCACCCCGATCCCCCGCGAACTCTCCGCCATCACCGTGGCCGGCATCCTGCTCTGCAGCCGCAAAATGCACTCCCGCCGGATCCTGGAGCTGGTGGACTGGCACCTCATCACCCTCTTCTGCGCCCTCTTCATCGTGGTACACGGCATCGCCAGCCGCGACCTCCCGGCGTCTCTCCTCTCCGGCCTTGCAAAACAGGGCCTTCAACTCAACGACCTCTATGCCCTCACCGGCATCTCCACCCTGCTCAGCAATCTGGTGAGCAATGTGCCGGCCACCATGCTGCTGGTCCATTTCCTGGATCCCGCCGCGCCCGCGCAGTGGTACGTGCTGGCTCTTTCCAGCACCTTTGCCGGCAACCTCCTCGTCATCGGCAGCATCGCCAATCTCATCGTCATCGAACAGGCAAGGAAATTCGCCGTCCGGATCACCTTTCGGGAGCATGCCGCCGTCGGCATTCCGGTGACGCTTTTTTCTCTGCTCCTGCTCGTTTTCCTGATATACTTGCAGAGTATTTTCAGCTGACACGCCGTCCGCAATCCCGCTGCCCATGGAACAAGGCTCCGCACCGCCATGAAAACCCTCCTGCAATCCGACTTCTACCGCACGGAATTCCTGCGCCTCAAGGCGTGGCTCCTGAAATACGTTCTGACCGCCGATAACTTCAGCCAGGCCCTGATCATCGTCTGCGCCATGCTCACGGCCTACCTCATCGGCAAAAGGCTTGAAAAGCGGTTTTCCGGCGGCAACCTGCCGAAAAACCGCTTCACCCACCTGCTGCCCGACCTCCTGCCCCTGGCCTTCCCTTTCGTCTGGCTCTGCCTGCAGGGCCTCGCCCTGGCGGTCGCCGCGGAAACGAAATGGCCCCACCATCTGCTCAACATCGTCGTGAATCTGCTGGCCGCCTGGATCATGATCGAAATCGCCTCTTCGCTCCTGATCAATGCCGCCTGGGCAAAGGTCATCGCCGTCATCGCCTGGACCTTGGCGGCCCTGAACATCATGGGCCTGCTGACCCCGACCATCCGCCTGCTCGACCGCATTGCCCTCGGGTTCGGCACCGTCAAGGTTTCCGTTCTCACCGTGCTGGAAGGAATCTTCATCCTGGCGCTGTTGCTCTGGCTGGCCCGTCTCGTTTCCGGACTCATCGAAAAACGGATGCAGGCAAGCCCCACCCTTTCGCCGTCCGTCCAGGTCCTTTTCAGCAAACTGAGCAAAATCACCCTCGTCACCATCGCCATCCTGGTGGCGCTGCGCATGGTCGGCATCGACCTGACCGCTTTCACCATCTTCACCGGCGCCGTGGGCGTCGGCATCGGTTTCGGCCTGCAGAAAATCATCTCCAATCTGGTGAGCGGCATCATCCTCCTTCTCGACAAATCCATCAAGCCCGGGGACATCATCACCGTCGGCAGCACCTACGGCTGGGTGAATTCGCTGGGCGCCCGCTACACCTCGCTGGTCACCCGGGAAGGCAAGGAATTCCTGATCCCCAATGAGGACCTCATCACCCAGAAGGTGGAGAACTGGTCGTTCAGCAACAGCATAATTCGGCTGGATATTCCGGTGGGGATTTCTTACAGGAGCGACGTGCGGCGCGCCATCAGTCTCTGCGAGGAGGCGGCGCGGCGCACGAATCGGGTGATCGGCGAACCGCTGCCCGTCTGCCTGCTGCGGGGCTTCGGCGACAGCTCCGTGGATCTGGAGCTTCGCTTCTGGATCAATGACCCGATCAACGGCATCGGCAACGTGAAAAGCGCGGTTCTTCTCAGGATCTGGGAACGGTTTCACGAACACGGCATCGAAATCCCTTATCCGCAACGGGATATTCATATCCGCACCCCGCAACCGCCCCCGGGGTTCATGGCACAGGACCGGGAAAAGGAAACGGCCCGACCCTAAATTTCAAAACTCTGATGCGGCTCCGGGATCTCCACCCGGGGAAAGCCCAGATCGGCCTTGAGGCTCTCGGCCAGGGCCAGGGCGGCATCTTCCTCGCCATGCACCACGAAGGTCCTGCCTGGTTTTTTTCGCATGGCGCCGGCCCAGGCCAAAAGACCATCCCGGTCGGCATGACCGCTGAAACCGGTGAGCACCTCCACCTTGGCGCGTACCGCGAACTCCTCCCCGAAGATCTTTACCGTCTCCTCGCCCTCGACGATCCTGCGGCCCAGGGTGTTGGGCGCCTGCCAGCCGGTGACTAGGATGGTGTTTTTCCGGTCGCCGATCCGGTTGCGCAGGTGGTGCAGAATCCGGCCGCCCTCCATCATGCCGCTGGCGCTGATGATCACTGCCGGCTCCCGCAAAAAATTCAGTTCCTTGGAATCCTGCACGGTCTGGGTATAGCGCAGGGTGTCGAAACCAAAGGGGTTGCTGTGGTTGTCCCTGAGCAGGAATTCCCGGATCTCCTGATCGTAGGTTTCCGGATGCAGGCGGAAGATGTCGGTGACCCTGGTGGCCAGGGGGCTGTCCACGTAGATGGGCAGGTTGGGGATATCGCGGTTCAAAAAGAGCTTGTGCAGGGCGTAAACCAGTTGCTGGGTCCGGCCCACGGCAAAGGCCGGGATCAACAACGACCCACCGCGCTGATAGGTATCGTTGACAATGCGCTCCAGCTCCTTCTCCGATTCGGGATAGGGGGGATGGCGGCGGTTGCCGTAAGTGCTTTCCATGATCAGGATGTCGGCCCCCTGGTCCATCACGGCCGGATCCTTGATGATGGGGATGTCCGGCCTGCCGATGTCGCCGCTGAACAGCAGACGCACCTCCCGATTCCGCTCCCTGTCATGGATATCGAGGATCACGTTGGCGCTGCCCATCATGTGGCCTGCATCGGTGAGGGTGAGATGCACGCCGGGCAGGATCTCCCGCCTGCGATTATAGCTCATGCCGATGAACTGATCCATGGCCGCCACCACATCCTCCTTGCTGTAGAGGGGTTCAAACTCCCGCTGCTGATTGCGCCTGCGCAGCTTGTTGGTGAAGGCGACATCCTGCTCCTGGATATGGGCGCTGTCCATGAGCATCACCGCGCAGAGATCGCGGGTGGCCGAGGTGCAGATGATATCGCCGCGAAAGCCGTTTTTCACCAGGCAGGGGATGTTGCCGGAGTGGTCGATGTGGGCGTGGGAAAGAACCAGGCAATCCAGTCTCTTGCCGTCGCAGAAGCCGCTGCGGTTCAGCTCGAATGCCTCCTTGCGCTTGCCCTGAAACAGGCCGCAGTCGAGGAGGATGCGCCTGTCGTTAACTTCGATGAGATGCTGCGAGCCGGTGACGGTTTTCGCCGCCCCGTGGAAGGTGATTTTCATTGTTGCCTCCGGAAAAAACAGACCGTGATGGGGGAATACTCTTTCGCCAAGTATGATATCAGGTAATTTTGGCGGGCGTCACAAAAAACTTGCCAAGCGTTCCACCTCTTGAAATATCTGGAGGATATATCGCGCGCCCCTTCCCCGCGGACCTCCCCCTGCCCACCTCACCTAACAATACCAGCTGATTCGGCGCAATCCGCGCCGGCCGGATCGGGGCGGCAAAACCATTTGACTTTGCTCCGGTTTCTGTCACACTGATTGAGTAAGAAAAGAAAAACAGAGGGAGCGGAACATTCGTGTCCGGCTCCCTTCATTGCCCGCAGGAGCAAGCCAGTGCAGGCCCGGGGGGGACGTACCGCGCGAGGGGGTGCCTATGCGAACGAGAACTGTCAGCTTTTCCGCTTTCTGTGTGTTCCTCTCCCTGCTGCTCGGGGCCTGCGCGCTTCCGGACCTGCAGCCCTTTGCCGACGCCACGGCCCAACTGCACACCGCTCTCCTGGAAACGGATTCCGCCATCCGCCGGACCATTCTGGAAGCCGGGGCGCGGCCGGAGGAGGTCGGCCAGCTGAGCAAGGAATTGGCAGTGCGGGTCGCCGCCATGAAGGCCATGGTCAACTACACCGATTCCCTCGCCAACATCGCGACGGCCGGCCGGACAGGCAGCGAGAGCGCCGGCAGCCTCGCCAGCGCGGTGGACGGCTTCCTGACCGCCTTTTCAGCGCCGACCCTGCCGGGCAATTACGTGGCCATGGCCAAAAGCCTGTACGGCATCGCCGCCGAGGTGCGCGCCAGCCGCTCCTTTGCCAAAGCGGTGGCAAAGGCGGACCCTGCCGTCCAGGCCATGGCCGAGATTCTCATGGCCGATTTCCACACCCTGGAAGCCCTGCTGGCCCAGGCGACCGTTCCGGCGCAGCAGGGTCTGCTGGACCTGGAAAACAACGCCGGGATCGTCGATTTCCGCGAACAGCTGGAAAAACGGCGCCGGCAGCTGGAAAAGGCCCTGGCCGCGGAGCCGTCCGCCCCGGACCTGATCACACAGCTCAAGGATATCAATGCGCTGATCGATCTGACCCGGGACCGCTACGAACCGCTGGTCATGCAGCTGGCGGCCATCGAAGAGAGAATCAACGGCCAGATCCTGCTGGTTGGAAAATCAAGAGCCGCGGTGAGAGAGTGGGCGAATATCCATGGCAAGCTGGCCTCGGCGGTCGAAGAGGGGCTTGCCCCCAACACCCGCCTCCTGGCTGCCGCGGTCATGGAAATCAGAACCCTGATCCATGAGGAGCAAAACCGATGAGCATCAACTGGGATTCATTGAACACCTTTGCGGACTGGGCCGCTGCCTTGGATCGGCTGCTGGACAAGGCCTCGGAAAGCATTTTGTCGGGGGAGGTCGCAACGCGGGTGGAAGCGCAAAAGGAGCTCAACCGCTTCATCACGCGCTCGCCCAACGCCATCGCCGGAGAACTGGATGAGATCGCGAGAGAGGCGATCAACGACATTTTCCGGACCGCGATGGACGAGGCCCTGGCAGGCATCGCCAGCCGCACCGCCGCGCTTGCCCGCCTGAGCAAAACCGTGAAGGCCGTCAGCGAAGAGGCCAACGCCGGCGCCAAGTCGATCCGGCTTGCCCGGGCCACCACGGTCATCGAATCGGCCACCCGGACCATCCGTGATCTGCACGATCTCAGGGCCGCCCTCTCGGAATCGGAGGACGACACGATCCTGGCCGGCAGAATAGACAAGGCCGTCGGATCGATCCAGGATCTGGTGCCGGCGGTCATGGCGGTGCGGCCCGCGGAGTAAAAAGTGTTCCCCCCAAACCGGAAGGACCGGCGGTTCATTATGCCCTGCCCCCTTGCCTGCCAAAGAGAATGGAGAAACAGATGGTTACCCTCACCGATATCAGCCTTGCCGCGCACGGCCTCGACACCATGCCCCGCCTTGCCTCGCTGCGCAGGGACTGCCTTGCGGCCCGGGCCGAGGTCTGCATCGAACGGGCCCGCCATGTCACCGCCTTCCTAAAGGACATGGCCGACGCCGGCGAGCCCATGGAGGTACGTTACGCCCGGGCAGTGGCCCATTACCTGCGCAACAAGACGCCGTTCTTCCCCGACGACAACCTGCTCGCCGGCACCACCACCTCCAAACGGTTCGGAGCGCCGGTTTACCCGGAACTGACCGGCATGACCATCTGGCCGGAACTCGATGTCATGAGCACCAGGGAGAAAAACCCGCAGCGCCTTGCCAAAGAAGACGCCGAGGCGCTGAATCTCGAGGTCTTTCCCTACTGGCTGGAGAAAAACATCCTGGAACGCACCCGCGCGGAGTTCGGCAACCCGCCGGGCATGCGGCTTTTTGAACGGATCGTCTTCTTCATCGCCAGCAAGGCCGGGGCCATTTCCCACACGGTTCCCTGCTACCAGATCGCCCTCACCAAGGGGCTCAACGCCATCATCATGGAGGCGGAGCAAGAGGCCGGGGCATTGCAGGAAAAGGACAACCCCTCGCCAGAGGAAACGCGCCGGCTCGCCTTCTACCAGGCCGTGCCCATTGCGCTGCGCGGCCTCATCGCCTATGCGGAAAACCTGAGCGGGGAGGCTGCCTCCCTGGCCAGGCGGGAGCTTGATCCGGCCCGGAAGGCGAATCTCATGGCCATGGCCGGGGTCTGCGCCCGGGTGCCGGCGGAGCCGGCCCGGAATTTCCGGGAGGCGCTGAACGCCATCTGGCTGCTGCAGATAGGCATCCATGCGGAAAATATCAACATGGCCATGAGCCCGGGCCGCCTGGACCAGCTCCTTTTGCCCTACTTCCTGGGCGATCTGGCCGCAAAGACCCTGAACGAAAAGGAGGCGCTGGAGCTGATCGGCTGCTTCTGGCTGAAACTGAACGACAACACCAATCTGGTGCCGGAAACCGGCGAGGAGCTCTTCGGCGGCGCCGGCACGGTACCGGCGGTGACCCTGGGCGGCATCGACCAGGCGGGCGAGGATGCGGTGAACGACCTCACCTATCTCATGCTCCGCGCCACCGAACTCCTCAAGACCCGTGACCCCAGCGTCAACGCCCGCTATCACCACGAAAAAAACAGCGCCACCTACCTGCGCCGAGTGGCCGAGGTGATCGCCAGCACCAAGGCGGTGCCCGCCCTCTACAACGATCTCGCCGCCATCAAAACCCTGGAACATCAGGGGGTACGCCGCGAACATGCCAGGGATTACGCCGTCATCGGCTGCGTTGAGCTCTCCGCGGCGGGCCGGAGTTACGACGCCTCAAGCTCCATCATGCTCAATCTGGTCTCGGCTCTGGAGCTTGCCCTGTACAACGGCAAACGGCCGGTAACCGGCGACGAGCAGATCGGACCGCGAACCGGCTCCGCCGAATCCTTTAAGGATTTCAACTCATTCTGGAAGGCCTTCACCTCCCAGCTCGGCTGGCTCATCGGACAGGCCATCGGGCTGAACGAGCAGATGGGCCGCATACACCAACAATACCTGCCCTCGCCGCTGCTCTCGGCGCTGTTCGAAGGGCCCCTGAGCAAGGGGCGGGATCTCATCTTCGGCGGCGCCCTCTACAACTCCTCCGGCGCCACCCACATCGGTTTCGCCGACACGGTGGATTCGCTGAACGCCATCGAGCAGGCGGTGTTCAGCGACCGGAAATACAGCCTGCCCCGTCTGCTCAAAGCCTTGGAGGCCAATTTCGCGGGCGAGGAGGAAATGCACGCCTGGCTGGTCAACCGCACGCCCAAATTCGGCTCCGACCATCCCGTTGCCCGGAAGAATAGCGAAAATCTCGTGCGGTTCCTCTTCGACACCTACCAGGCCCACGAGAACTATCGGGGCGGCCGCTACCGCCCTGCCTACTGGACCATGACCAACCACGCAGGCCAGGGCAAACTCTGCGGGGCCCTGCCCAACGGCAGGAAGGCAAACCGCGTTTTCGCCAGCGGCATCACCCCGGTTTCCCATGCCGCCACGGACCTGGCCGCCTGTTTGCACGCGGTGGCCGATATCGACTCGCGCCTGGTTCCCGGCGGGGTCGCCTTCAACCTCAAGTACCCCTCGCTGCGCAGCGAGGAAGAACGGAATAAATTCAGCCAGGCCATCGAGGCATATTTCCGCTCCGGCGGCCTGCACATCCAATTCAACATCATGAGCTACGAGATGCTCCTCGACGCCAAGGCGCACCCGGACGATTATCCCGAGCTCCTGGTCCGCGTCTCCGGCTATTCCGCCTATTTCAAGGACCTGAACGAGGCGATGCAGGACGAAATCATCACCCGGACCGCATACGAGCTGGACGCGGGCAGCGCCGTCCCCTTCCCGCCGAAGGCCCGGGCCATGCTGCCCACCGAATCCGCGCCGGGCGAAGCGCCCCGGAAACTCACCCTGCGGCGACCCCAAAAATCCACGGGCAATCCCATGCTGGACGCATTGATGGCCCAATTCCAGGCCTGCGTCGAGGACGGAGTCGCGGACACCTTTCTCGAGACCCTGCTCAGGCTCATGTCCCTGGCCCTGCGCTTTGACCGTGATTTTCGGAAAAATATCGACGGGTTCCACGGCAGCTACCTCTTCGTGAGCAAAGACGGCGGCGTCACCGCGGGCGCGGTCTTTGCTCACGGTCATCTCGAAGTGACCGGCGGCACGGTGCAAAACCCGCATATCACCATCCAGTTCAAGGACGGGAAGGCGCTCATGGACTTTCTCCTCACCCCCAAACCGGACATTCTGGGCTCCATGCTCCGCCAGGAAATCTCCCTCAACGGCAATCTCAACTACCTTTACAAATTTGCCTACCTGGCGCGGCGCCTCCAACTCAAGGCAACGGGACAGGCATGAAGGGACAGCGGCCGCTCATCTTCAACATTCACCGGCTGGCCATGGACGACGGGCCGGGCCTGAGGAGCACGGTCTTTCTCAAGGGTTGCCCTCTGGCCTGCGACTGGTGCCACAATCCGGAGTCCATGCGGCCGGGACCGGAGGTGGCTTTTTTCCCCAGGCTCTGCATCGGCTGCGGCGCCTGCCGCCAGGCCTGCCCGGAAGGGGCCATTGCCCCGGAGGGCGAAGAGCGCCTGCTCCGCTCCCGCTGCACCGGCTGCGGTCTCTGCGCCGATGCCTGCCCGGCCGCGGCGCTGCGCCGGGCGGGGAACCACTATCCCGTGCAGGAACTGGTGGCTTTGCTTTTGCGGGATCGCATCTATTACCGGGTTTCCGGCGGCGGCGTCACCTTCTCCGGCGGCGAGCCCACTCTGCATCTGGACTACCTGACAGAGGCGCTTTCCGCTCTTGCCCGCGAGGGCATCCACACCGCGCTCCAAACCTGCGGCCATTTCCAGGCTGAACCATTTATCGAGCGGCTTCTCCCCCTGCTCGACTTGATCTTCTTCGACCTGAAGCTCTGCGATACAGAAGCGCACCGCCGGTTCACGGGCAGGGAAAACCGCCTCATCCATGACACCTTCCGCCGCCTGACCAGCAAAGCCCGGGAAAAAATCGTTCCCCGCATTCCCCTGGTGCCGGGCCGAACCGCAACCCGGGCCAATCTCCTGGCCCTGGCGAATTTCCTCAAGGCGCAGGGCTTTCGCCGTTGCGAGCTCCTGCCCTACAACCCCGGCGGCGGCGAAAAACGGCGGGCCATCGGCCTGGCGCCACCAGCGGACCTGCCCGGAACCTTCATGGATCAGGAGGAGGAAAAAAGCCTGCGGGAGTTTTTCTTCCGGGCCCTGGCCGGACACGGAGCTGATCCGCGCAAAAAATCGTTTCCCCGGGCAGGAAGCAGCGCAGGATCCTCCCGGCGGAATCTTTCAACAACCAAGGAAGGAGAAGAGCCATGCAGATCGATTTCCACCATGCTGTAACCTACGTCGCGGCGCGATGCGCCGGCTTCAGCCCAGAAGAAGCGGCCACCGTCGCCTATGCTGCCCAGTATGTGGACGACGCCACCGCCAGCGGCCCGGTCTGGTTCGACAACAAAGCCATGTACCTGCGCTGCAGCTCGGCCCATGCCAGCCTTGATCTGCGCAATCTCAAGAACGAGGAGAACCATCTGGTCTGGCTGCCCTTCCATTTTCTGCCCGGCAACGGCGGCCGGCCGGCCGGCAAGGATCCCAAGGGTTCCTTCATCAACAAAATCATCTGCCGGCCGGACAGCCCGGTGGCCGCGGAAATGCTCGCCAGCGTCACCGCCGACCAGGCAAAGCCGTATGCCCTGCACCGCCTGGGCATCGCCATGCATGTTTACGCCGACACCTGGGCCCACCAGGGATTCGCCGGGGTGCTGCACGAGGTGAACGAGGTGGAGAGCATGAAGGAAACAGGCAAGAGCGGAGTGTTCAAGGGAGGACTCAAGAAATTTATCGGCTGCCTCCTGGATGACACCATTCCGCCCCTGGGCCACGGCCGCGCCCTGGTCTTTCCGGACATGCCCTTTTTATCCTGGGAATACAGCAACGGTCAGGGTGAACGAATCGTGCGCAACAACGCCGACCTCTTCGCCGCCGCTGCCGAGGCCATGTGCCGCGCCATGCAACGCTATCGACGCCACGGCGATCCGACCAGCAAGGAAACCGGACTTCCCGAGGCGGACAAGAAAAACATGCAGACCCTCTTCCTGGACCTCAAGGACGAGGACGGAAACACACGGCATAAGGCGTGGCTCGCCGAGATCGCCAAAGGGACCTTCAGCTTCGGCCCGGCCTCGATCTCCTATGCCGCCGACGGCAAAAATTCCTGGAAGGCCGCCGCCCTCGGCACCAGCCAGGAGATGCCGGTGTACAGCTACACGCCGGATTTTCTTCGCAGCGACTGGAAGCTCTTTCACGACGCCCTGCAGCAGCACCGTCTGACCGTGTCCCATGAAATCCTGCCGCGCTACGGCATCTGCGCGGCGTAATCAGGAGCGTCCGCAGCCAAGGGAGATCCGAAACAAGGGGGAAATATGAGCAGATATCTTGAGCCGGGGAATTTCTCCGGCGCCTCGCCGGACGAGCGGCAGGCGCTCGAACGCGATCTGGCGAGGATTCTCAGGGAGGAGTGGGGAGACGGGCCGCTCGCCATGCTGGGCCCCTGGCAGCGTCTCCTGGCCGACAACGACCGAAGACAGGAGTGGGATGCGGTTTTCGCCAAACTGCGCACCCTCTTTCTTTGCGGAGAAAGCGCGCCCCCGGACGGGCCCATGATCGGAGTGCCGATGGCCATCCGCGACAGCGATTACTTCCGGGAAACGGCCCGGCTCTTCGACAGGGACCGCTCGCTGGCCGCTGACATCGAGTGGATGGCGACCTGCTGGAACGCCGCCTTTGCCGGGACCGGCCTCTGGATGGGCAAGACCTTCGAGCCGATCCGCCGGGAGACCTTCGCCGCCCGCTGCGACCACGATGCCGATACCGTGGCGGGATACAGCCCGGAGACCACCCGCATCGGCCGCAACTTCTTCCGGGAGACGGCGGACCCGAATCTTCTCCAGGGCATCGCCCTGCCAGCGCTCACCCGACTCTGGCGCCTCAAGGACAGGCCCACAAACCAAGAGGCCGCAGGCTTTGCCGGCGAGCTCCTTTCCCGCAATCTCGAAAAGGAACGGGTCATTCCCTACACCAAAACAGGCGGCATCTTCCTCGCCCAGCCTGGCCGCTCGCTGGTGCCGGAACTGAAAGGCAAGGCGGTCTATCAGCTCAACTACCGCTGGCCCAGGCTCGAACCGGTCTATCCCATGACGCGGCTGGTGGACGAACTGGTCCGGATCGCCGACGGCATCTGGCTCGGCCAACTGGTCATGGCCACCCGCCATTACAGCCTTGGCTCCTTCTCCATCTCGTTGTTGGGCGAGCGCTCCCCGAAAATCGACCTCGGCGAAGCCTACCGGCCCGGCCGTCATTCTCCCCTTGATCATGTCAAAGAACTCCTGGGAGGAAAAAGAGAGGACCCCTACGGCTACCAGAACAACGGCTTCTTTCTCATGATCGATAGCTCCCTGGCCAGGGAGGCCTACGCCGAGGCGGCCTTTCCCCATTTGAGGCCGCGGCCCGGGGAGGCGGGCTATGCCGAACTCGGATTCCGGCCGCAGGAAACAAGGAAAACAGCGGCCCCTTCCCTGGCAAGCGGCAGGGAGATAGCCGACTGGCAAGCGGGCTGGCAACAGCACGAACGGCTTCATAAAAAATTCACCAGCCTCTGCCTGGAGCCGTCTCCGAAAAAGGAGGACGCCGACATCCACGAACTCCTTGCGGAGGGAGAGTCGATTCTGCAGATGCTGCAACGGATTCAGGGAGAAATCGCAAGACAAAGCAGCCTGGACGACCACCTGCGCCATTTCGAAAAACTGAACCGCCTCTTCCGTTGCGGCATCGCGCCGACGATCAAAGATGGTCTCTTTCAGGGGCGGGGCCGGGGCTACAACAGCCGCTTCGATGCCCCGGAAAAAGTGCTCTGGTACGGGAAGGAGGAACCCTGCCGTGGTTATGACCACTACCACGGCGCCACCCTGAACCTGCACCTGGGCTTCGGCGACACCTTCCGGGAGGACTGGCAACGGATGCTCGGCACGGACAGCCTCTTTCCCGGCGCGCTGGCCTGCCTGCTGCAGAAGGAAGACGGCGGCCCGAACGTGCTGAACGCGGTGTGGGCGAATATCGGCAGATTCATTTTCCCCTGGGCCGGCAAATCCTTCCAGCGGATTAGCCCCGGAAAGCTCAGCATGTTTTTGGACGAAAGTCAGGATCTTGCCGAACGCTATCCGGAACGGGTGGCGGAACTGGCCGCCCATCCGGCAAGCTGGCCCCATTACGATCTGGTGCGCCGCAGCCGGGATGGCTACTGGCCACAGCCGGGCGCCCATGCGGAGCATCTCGCCGCCGGCCCCTGGGACAACGGTATGAACGGCCGGGACAGGGACTTCTGGCGCCAGGAGGCGGATTGCCGTTGGCTCCAGGGCATGAATCTGCAGGATGATCGGATCCTGCCGGCGGATACCGTCTTCCGGGCCCTGGACATGAACTATGGCCCGCTGCTTCCCTCCATCCGCAAGCTGGCCGCCGCCTGTCCCTCGCCCTTTGTCAGACAGGGCTACATGTTTCTCGGCGCAGCGGATCGGGATTCCCTCCTGCCCATGAACCGCGGCAAGAAGGTCTTCCAGTTCCACTACCGCTTCCCTCTCATCGGCGGGCCGGCGCCCATCGGCACCTGTCTTGACGAACTGGTGGAGATCGCCGAAGGACTCTTCCTGGGCCAGCTCATCTACTCCACCGCCCTTTTCACCCCTTTCCGCTCCTCGGTGGATCCTGCCGAGTACCGTTACCAGCTCTTCGGCTACTTCCTGCTGCTGGACGACGAGTGGGAACGCCACCGCCAGGCCATCGGCCTGGATAACAACCGGCTTGTCTGAACGAATTTTCGCGAGGGAGCAAAGGCATGAGTGAAAAAGCAGGGCAGAATAAAGGCAGGGACGAATATCCATGCGCGGAACATCTGCGCCTTGTGGACAGATTCTTCAACCCCAGCATCGAGAATCTGATCAGCAAGTATCTGGAGTACGCGAACCGCGTCGATCTGCTCTGCAGAGAGCGGGAGGAGGCCCGCGCCGCCGGAGAAGGAGATGGCCGCGAAAGGGCGCTGCGCTTCTGCGAGGACAAGCTGCGGGAGATTCGCGCCCTCCTGTTCCCCCCCTCCGGCGGCCGGTCCAGGACCATCGCCGCCTGGCAGCTTCTCCACCGGGTGAGCGAAGAGATGATCCTCCTGATGAGCAGGGAGGAACTCCTCGGCTTCGGGTTGCGCCTGAAACGGGAGATATCCACCATGACCATGCCCGAGGTGATAAGGAAAGAATGGGCGGATCTGGCCCGGGTCCGGCTCGCCGCCCTCGAAGACGAACATGTCGCCAAGGCGGAACTCCGGGAAACCAGGCAGCTTTTCCTGAACATCTACCGTTCGATGAACGGAATCGTGGACGACCAGTTCTGGGATCTCTGGGTGCAAAAATTCCTGGCCGTAAGCTACACCGTAGCCCTTGCCCTGCTCACCGCCCTCTTCCTTGTCGGCGAACGCAAAGGAGGCCCCTGCCTCTCCCTGGACAAAGTCCTGCTCCTCGGCGCCATGGGCGGCCTGATGAGCGGGGTATTCACCGGCGCCCGGGAGTCCATGCCCAAGGGGCATTTCTGGACCCCCACCCTCTACTATCTGCTGGTCCGCCCACTCATGGGCCTTCTTGCCGCCCTGGCGGTGTTCTGGGCGGTGGAAAGCCAGTTCCTGGTTGCCATCGAACCTCCCTACCCGGGAATAATCACCACCTGCGAAGTCAGGGGCCGGCAAGACACCCCCGCCGTCCCCGAGATCGCCGCGCCAACCCCGACACCGGCAACGACCGAGGGAGAGGTGAAGGTCACGCCGGTGACCATGAAGGCGCGGGCGGGCCGAGAGCACTACCTCTACATGCTGCTCTTCCTCTGCGCCGGCTTTGCCGGCGACAAGCTCCTCAAGGCCATCGCCGACCGGGTCACGGCAAAGCTCATTTCCCAGGCGGAGAAGAGCAAGGAAAGCAAGGAGTAGGCCGGCCGTGACGGCAAAAGGGTATCAGAAGGCGGTTCCGATGCTGAAATGGATGACGTACTCCTCCTCGCCCCGATCCTTGTCCCGGTCCGGATTCCAGGCGAAATCGAGGCGGGCTGGCCCCACGGGCAGGAGATAGAACAGACCGCAGCCCAGCCCTGGCCGGAACCCCTTGAAGTAACCGCTAAATGTCGCGTCGATGACCTCCGAACGGTCGTTGAAGGGCGACTCGCCCAACTCATCCCGGGTCCGGTTCGGGGAAACGTTGCCGTAGTCGAGAAACACCGAGGCGGCCAGGCGGTCGGTGAGCCGCCGGCGCAGTTCAAGAGCGAAAACATTGAAGGCATCGCCGCCCAGGGGTTCACCTGCCGCATCCTTGGGCCCCAGTTGCGCCTCCTTGAAGCTGCGTACCGTATTCTCGCCGCCGTTGAAGAACCGCTCGCCGATGGGGATGGTGAGCTGACTGCGGCCGGGCAGGATGAGGCCGCTGTCAAAACGCAGACCCAGGGTGTTTCTTGCCGAGAGCGGCAGAAACTTCCTCAGGCCCAGGTTGAAGCGGTAAAAGGAGATGCCGCTGCCCAGGGATGGGTCGGCGATTTCCGCGGCGGCAAAGGCCTTGTGCCCGCGGGAAGGAAAGAGGATATCGTCGCGGTTGTCGGTGGTGGCCTGGAGCTTGGCGCTGGCCGTGGTATAATCGCTCTCAGGCACCTCGGTGACCGATTCGGAAGCGATGTCGACGATGTTGCTCTCCCGGTAGAGATAGCCCAGGGTCACGGCCACATTCCGGAAAAAATCCCTGGAAAAAAGGAGGGAGGCGCCCATTTCCTCCCGGGTGAAGGAAGGCTCTTCCCGCCGCCGGAAATAGACGGGAAAATCGGCGGTGATGTCGCTGCCGAGAAGCCACGGGTCGGTGACATTGGCCTGCAGGGAAGCGCTTTTCACCGAGCCGCCCGCCTCCAGGCGAAAAATCCGGCCGCTGCCGAAGAGATTGTTGTTCTGGTAGCCGGCCCCGCCGCGAAGCAACTCATAGGAGCCCCAGCCGCCCTGGAAAAAGAGCTCACGGGCCATGGCCTCCTGCACCGTAACGGCAAGCACCCGCCCGGTATCGCTCTCTCCCTCGCCCAACTCTATGGCCACCCTGGAAAAAAGGCCGGTCTGGTAAAGTCGCCTGAAGCTGGCCTGCTTTCCCTCCGCGCTGTAGAGGTCGCCGGGGTGCAAGGTGAGGCGGTCACGGATGAAGGCTTCCGAGGTCCGTTCGTTACCGCGGATCTCGATGGCGGCGATGGTCACCCGCGGTCCGCTGGCGATGGTGACCTCAAGTTCCACCTCGGAGAAATTGAGTCCGGTCTTTTCCTCGACCCTGACCTCCGCGGCGGGAAAGCCGAGATTGCCGTAAATTTCCCGCACCCGGCTCCTCAGCAGCAGCTTGCGCCGGGGCACATAGGGCTTGCCGATCAGTTCTTCGGGAATATCTTCAAGCAGTCCCATGGCCTCCGGACCGGGCTCCCCGCGAAACGTCACCGCGGCAATGGTGCGGCGGATTCCTTCATGGATGGTGCACTGCACCGTGACCCTGCTGCTGTCCGCCGAGAAGCTGAAAACCGGTTCGCCGACCAGGGCCTGGGGGTAACCCTCGCTCAGGTAAAGATCGCGGATGGCGACCAGGGCGTCCCGGATTTCCGTCTCCACGAAGAGCAGCTTGCCCAGACCGAGAAAGCCGCTCTTTCCCCCTTCGAAAAAGGCAAGCAGTTCGTCGTTGCCAAAGGCGGTGTTGCCGGCAAGCCTGACGTCCGCCACAACCACCTGCGGCCCCTCGCTCACCGCAAATTCCAGGTCCGCGTCCTCCGCGGCGGGCAGGAACCGATAAGAAACCGTGGCAAAGGCATAGCCTTCCCGTTTATAGGCCAATTCCATCTGAAAGGCGGCGTCATCCGCCATGGCGGCCGCATAGTCGGTATGGGTCAGGCCCGCAAGCTCCTCGGCGGCCGCCTGCCGCAGCCGATCTTCCGAAAGCGTCTGATTGCCGGAGAAGCGCAGGCGATACTCCCTGCCTGCCTCTCCCTCCGCCGGCAGTGCCACGGCCCTCCCCGGCCCTGCCGCCAGTCCCGCCAGGAACAGGAGCAGCCAGCACAGCACGACAGGCAGCCGGCGCGGAGATTTTCCCGCCGCAAGCCACCTCTTATTTGAAACGGAAGACAATCTTCACCCCCACGTTGTAGTTGTCATACACATCCCGTTCGCTGGTGATAAAAATCCGGTCGCCGGGAAGAAGCAGCCCTTCCACCACCCGGAACTGCGCCTCCAGCGTGTCTTCGCCGCTGCTCGTGATCTGACGGCCGACTTCCAGATCAAAACGGTCCAGCACCGACTCGTCGGTTTCCCCGTTGCCGAACCAGTTGGCCAGCAACCCCTTGCCCAGATAGACGGCCACATTCATCCCGGCCATGCTCTTGCGGCCGCTGGCGAGCGGCAGCCGGCCGGTGAGCACCAGCATGAGGAGATCTTCATCGGAGAGGGGCGGTTGCGAGGAGAGGCTGATCACCGGCTCCTCGGCCGTTCCCTGCAGCTGCATGGTGATATCATAGCCGGCCAGCCTCGATTTTGCCGCAAGATCGAAGATGGGTCGGTCCGGATCGTTTTCCGGAAAGGTGATCACCCCGGATTCGATGGTGAGGCGGCCGGCAGGCAGGGTGATGCGGGTCGGCTCGACAAAGAGCCGGCCGACCAGCACCGGTACCTCCCCGGTGCCGGTGAGGAGAAAGGCCGGCCGGACCGCCCCCCTGGCCAGATTGTTCCTGACCAAAAAGGGTTGGTCGGCACTGACCTCGATGGCCAGCTGCATGTCCCGGAAAGGCGGATCGGGCAAGGAAAAGGCCTGCAGGCCGGTGCCGCCGCGTGATCTGGCCGTCCCCTTGAAAAGGCTGAGAAAATCGATATTCTTCGCATAACGGCCATCCGTGACGACCAACCTGCCGGCAAGGGTCATCCTGCTCAACGGCCCGGTGAGATGCAGGTCGGCGTCGCCACGGATCTTCAAATCCGCATCCCGGAAAACAAGAAGGTTTTTCCCCTTGCCCCGGCAATCGAAACGGCTCTCCTCCCCGGCCAGAACAATGGTGCCTGCCAGGCTGAAGGGCGCGCCGCCCAGCAGCCCTTCCATGCTCTGCACCCGGATGCTGTCGTCCACGAAATCCGCCTTGGCAACGATCCCGTCCAGGGCAGGGAAGGACGGATCGGCAAAACGAAGGCCGCCCTCGCTGAGGGTAAAAGCGCCGGAAAATATGGGGGCCGCGGCCTTGCCGCCGAGGGAAAAGGCGGAGGACACCCGCCCGCTCAACCTCCGGAGCGTCTTGCTGTCCGCCACGAGCCAGCCGATGTCCGCCAGGTCGAGGGCGCCCTGCAAGGCAAGAGTGCCGGGCAACTCCGCCGGCGGCAGGCGGAAAAACTCCGCAAGAGCGGGCAACTGCCGCCATTCGCCGGAGAGCTCCCCCCGGCAGGAGGCGGAATGGAATTCAGCGCGGGCAAGGGTCAACCTTGTTCCCCGCAGAACAAGGGCGCCGTCAAGGTCGAACGGCTCGGGGGGGAGCAGCCCCCGCAATTGCGGCACGGTAAGCTCTTTGGCCCTGAGATGTACCCGGCCCACGGGCTCCTGCCAGGAGCCGGACAAATCAAGATCGGCAAAAAGCTCGCCGGTCACCGTCTGCTGGCGGGGCAGCTCCCCAGCCATTCCGCGCAGGTCAGGCAACCGGATCTGCCCTTTGACCGAGAGCGGGCCCGGCAAAAAGCCATTTTCCGAAAACGGCTCATAGGGAATCTTGCCGGTGAGGCTCAGATCATGGCCATGGGCGCCGCGCAGAGCCAGGCGCTCGATGCGGAAGCCGCCCGGGCCATAGGTGAGACGCAATTCTCCCCGCAAGGGCTCGTTCAGTTGAGGACAGGCAAGGGCTGCCACCGTTGCCTGAACAGAGGCCCTGGCGGCGCCAGGCTCTCCCCGGAAAACCATGGTCAGGTCCAACCCCTTGAGAGAATAGCCGGGACCAAGGGTGGTGGCGAACCACTGGCCGCCGGCCAGATTTCTGACCTCGACGGTGAGGGTATCCGCGGGCGATTCACCCAGACGGCCGGCAACAACGATGGCGCCGGCCTCGCCATGGAGAAGGAGATCAGCAATCTCCACGCTTTTCCGCTCGCCCCAGGAGACCCTGAACGACCACTCCCTTTGGACCCGGAAGGTGGCATCGCCCCGGGTGAGAATCAGTTGCCGGACCCGGGCGCGGAGCCTCTGCGCCGGCCAATCCGCCTCGGCATTGCCGATCAGGCGCAGGCTACCGTGGGGGGTGTCGATGAACGCCTTCTCGAAACGCAGTTCCTGCCGGTCCGTGACCAGTTCGAATTCCGCCCTCGAAACGGCAAGACCGTTAATTTCCGCATGCCGCAGGATGAGGTTGCCCTGCTGTTCGCCCGCCCGAGCGCTGCTCACCTCGGCATGCAGAAAGCCTTTTACCGCAAAACCAAGGGCCTTTTCAATCGCCTGATAGCGGGCAAGCTCCCCGACCCGCAGTTCCCCGCGCAGGGCCGTGAATCTCCGTGTCTGGGGAGAATACACCCCGCCGCCGGCAAGAAGATCCTCGCCGTTTCGGGCCGAGAGGGTGAGGATTGCAATCTGCTTTCTGTCCGCCCGGGCTTCGAGCTCCGCCATGGCCAAAGGCATGCCCAGGATCAGAAGTTCTTGGCCCCGGGCCTTGATGCTGCCCACCGGCTCCCGGAGTGTGCCGCTGAGGGAGATGGAGCCCCGCAGGCTTCCGGCCAGCGCTTCTTCCCCGAGCAGGACGGCAATCTCCCGAAGATCCCGCAGGGCAAAGGTCACCGTGCCGGCAATGGGCATCCCATAAACCGACTGACCCTGCACCGGGAGATCCAGGCTGGCCCGAAGCAGGGTAAGAGTGTTTTTCCGACTCAGAAAGGCCCCCCTGCTGATCACCAGCCGCCCCTCGCCGATGCTGCCGGCAAGCGAGAGGCTATGCCCGGCAGGCAATGCCCGCAACTGAGCAGGATCCCTGCCGGCCAGCTGCCAGAGGGCGGGAAGATCGGCAAGGCTCAGGGAAAAATCCGCCACTCTGAGAGTACGGGGCAGCTGCTTCTCCCCGTCGGCAAAGGCGGCGGTGGGGAACCGCGCCCCGTCGAGGGTCAGCCTGTTTTTTCCGAGCACTCCGGCAAAATGCGAAAGCACAAACTCGTTTGCCGTGGCCGTGCCGCTGAACTTCACGGCAAACTCCCGGCCTTGCCAGGTACCCTGCCCGGCGGAGGAAAAGGAGGAGGACGGACCGTCCGCGTCCTGCCCGGCGGTAAAATCCACGGAGAGTTTGCCGCGCAACTGCCGGGCCGCAGGAAGAACGGAGGAAGCGAATCTCGCCAGATCAAGCCTGCTCAGTCGGAGAGCAAGGTCGTTCCGCTCCGAAGCGAAACGACCTTGCACGGCAAGTTCGCCGCCCCAGGCGCCCAGGGTCAGGGTAACGCTTGCCGGTGTCCCCTGGCGCGGGAAAATAATCTCGCCGCTGGCGGCAAGCGCTTCCCCATCCAGCCTTATTGCCTGCAGGCGCAAGGATTGCGGCCGGTAGCGGGCTTCCAGCCGTCCGGCATGGCTGGGGCCTTTTTCGTCGTTTACCGAGAAAATCATCGCCCGGCTTTCAAGAACCAGAGGCTGCCCCTGTCCGGGCAGAGCAGAGCCGATGGACACGGCGCACTGCCCGAAGCCGGCCTGGTAGCGTCCACGGACAAGAGTCAGGGACAAATCGCTGGCCGTGAACCGGGGCAGCACGGGCGGGAGAAATAAGGGCGGCAGGGCCACGATGGAATCCGCCCCGGACTCTCCGGCAAGGTCGACAACCGCGGTTGCCCCCCGCAGGGTGATCCGGCTGCCGGCCAGAAAGGCATCCCGACCCCGAAACAGGTCAAGGAGGGAATATTCAAGGCGCAGGGAATCGAGGCTGAGTTCCCTCAGGGGGGTGGTTGCCTCGGTGCGGGCAAGCCGGACCTTGGCCAGGTGCAGGTCTGCCACCAGACTGCCACCCAGCTCCATCCCGCTCAGGGCAAGGTGGTGCTCCCTGGCCAGATAATCGGTCAGGCTGTTCCTGACGACGGAAAACAGGATGGCCCGGCCACTGAGGAGCGCAAGCAGGCAGACCGTCGCCAGAACGAGGAGGATACGCCGAAAGCGTGGATATGCCTGTTGCCAAGATGCCATAGGATGTTGCCGTCAGCAGAGGTTACTTCCCTGAGACCGCAGGGTAGCGTGAAAAGTTCCCGGCCGCGACAACTATCGGGATGGTGAAAAGATAATTCCCCACCACCCTCCTATGGCCGGAAGGGAATCACCCTGGTCCGGATGACCCCGGGGTGCGCTTCGATCGAGGCCACCAGTTCCGGGGGAATGGGGGATTCCAGGTCGATGATGTTGTAGCCGATGGTGCCGTTTGATTCGTTGAGATAGCTGGCGATATTGATGCCGCTGCCACCGATGGCGTGGGAGGCGAAGCCGATCATATCGGGAACGTCCCGGTTGACCATGATGAAACGGCTGTGCACATTTGCGGCGGGTACTGATTCGGCGGTGGGAAAATTGACGCTGTGGGTGATGGTGCCATACTCCAGATAGCCCCGCAATTCCCTGGCCGCCATGCAGGCGCATTGCTCTTCCGACTCTTCGGTGCTCGCCCCCAGGTGCGGGGTGGCGATGATCCGCGGATGCCCCAGGGTGGCGGCGGAGGGAAAATCGGTGATGTAGGCGGCCAGCCGCCCGCCGGCCAGAGCGGCCAGCACTGCCTGCTCGTCGACGATGGGACCCCGGGCGTAATTGACCAGGATAGCTCCTGCCGGCAGTCGGCCGATGAGCTCACTGTTCACCAGACCGCGGGTTTTCTCGGAAAGTGGGGTATGCACGGTGAGGATCTCGCTTTTTGCCACCATTTCGGCGAGGGAGCGGGACAGCGAAACCTCCGGGGAGAGATTGTGGATATTCTCCAGGGCCGGGAAGGGATCGAAGCCGATGACCCGCATCTGCCGCGTGATGCCGCCGTTGGCCACCCGGATGCCGATTTTGCCGAGCCCCAGAACCCCCAGGGTTTTCCCGGCCAGCTCAAAACCCTTGAAGGCGGCCTTCCGTTCCTCCATGCGGGCGGCGATCTCCTTGTCGGCAAGGCCGGCCAGCTCCTGCGAGAAGGCGAGGCTGTGATGGATATTGCGGGCCTGGATCCCCAGCATGACGAAGACCAGTTCGGCCACCGCATTGGCATTGGCGCCAGGCGTATTGAAAACGCAGACGCCCTGGCCGGTCGCCTTGGCCACCGTGATATTGTTGACGCCGGCGCCGGCCCTGGCCACGGCCAGCAGGGAAGGGTAGGCCGCGGTGTCCACCTGGGCGCTGCGCACCAGAATGCCGTGCGGATCCGGTTCTTCGGCGCTTACCTGAAAGCGCTCCGAGAAAAGGGCCAGACCTTCGGGAGCAATCCTGTTGAGCACCTTGATCCGATAGTCAGCCATGCTCCCTCCTCCCCATGCGGTAAAACGTCAAAAAAAAAGGCCATATCCGATTGTAGCAGATTTTTCCTCTGCTTCCCTCGGAGAAGGCCTGATTTTTTTCAAGTCGCAACCGCGGCGTTTCAACGCTCCTCGACGCACACCTTGCAGCGGCCGGTCCGCTTCGCCTGATAGAGTACCTCGTCGGCCCGCTGCAACCACTCCTCCCTGCCAAACTCCGGCCGCCACTGGACCAGACCGACGCTGATCCCGAGCCTGCTGCCGTCGCCGGCATTGAGGGCGAGATTATCAATGGCCCTGCAAAGGCGCTCCGCAAGAATCCTGGCCGCGTCCAGGCCGGTATCGGGCAGAACCAGGACAAACTCGTCGCCCCCCATGCGCACCAGCAGATCGCTGTTTCGCACCATCTTGACCATGGTATTGGCAACCATCCGCAGGGCGTGATCGCCCGCGGCGTGGCCCAGGGTATCGTTGATCTGCTTGAAACGGTCCAAATCCATGCTGGCCACGGTGATGGGGTGATTGTGGCGCCGGGCCGTTTCCAGAAGAGGGCCGATCCGTTCCTCAAAAACCCGCCGATTGTCAAGGCCGGTGAGCATGTCGCGCCGGGCCTGCTCGAAAAGATCTTCATAGTCCATGGCCCGCTGCAGGGATTCGCCGAGAATCTCAAGAACATTGCGCAGGATCTGTCCCTCGCCTTCCTCGATGCAACTGCTGCGCCGCAACAGCATCAGGCAGCCCTGACCGGTGGCAAAGGTCATGGTCCACTGCTGGACATAATAGGGTCCCCACTCGCAACAGGCGTCATCCCTTTGACAGTCTATTTTCTCAAAAACCTCCTGGGCGGCCTGCATGGCCAGCCGCCGGTCCGGCCCATGGCCGGAACAGACGATGTGCAAACGATCCTGCTCGATGCTGCGGTAGGCAATGAGGTCATGCTCCACCTGGGGCATCAACCAGACGGAAAAGGCCTCGATCATGCCCCGCAGGTCGGTGGCGCTCGCCAGACGGGCATGGAGCGCATTCACCTGCCGGAGCCACTCTGACTGCTGGCGGTACCTGTTCAGTTCCACCAGCAGATGATCGAGACTGATATTCTGGGTTTCTTCTCTGTCGGGAAGAGAAATCGCGGCGTTCATTGCAACAGCTCCTTTGCTGAAAAAGTTGTTTGCCCTGTACTTTTGCCAGTTTCGTGCCAAGTACGGGGAACAGCCTTGCAAACAGGGCTGACCGCACCGACAGATACCGCGACAAGAATCATGTAAATATTTATAATAACAGTATAAAAATTATTATCCAAAAAAATACCCCTTCCGCCCCCGGCCCCCTCCCCTCCCCCGGTTGGGAGGAAAATTCTACCCTCTTCCCCTGCCCTTGGCCTGGAAAAACCGGCATATCGTCAAGATTATGACGACTTGATTCCGGACCAACAACCCGCCAAAGGCCGCCTGATTCTCTTTCGCGTCCCGGTCACTGGTTGGCGCGGCAGGAGGCCACGTTTTCGGCGGGCATAACGGCGCCGGTCGATTCCCGCCAAGGCCCTTGCGGTCGCGCCCCTTCCGGGCGTTCAGCAATGTTTCCTTGCATCGGTTGAAGAAGAGGATATCATAAGAAAAAAATCTCCCCCTTCCCCCGGTGAGCACAAAGAGCGACATGGCCGCCCATCCCTCCCGCCGCATCATCCACCTCGACATGGATGCATTCTATGCCTCGGTGGAAACACTCGACAATCCCGAGCTTCTCGGCAAACCCGTGGTGGTGGGCGGCTGTTCCGACCGGGGCGTGGTCTCGGCCGCCTCCTACGAAGCCCGCGGGTACGGCATCCACTCTGCCCTGCCCATCGCCATGGCAAAAAAACTCTGCCCCCACGCCGTTTTTCTGCCGGTGCGCATGGAGCGGTATCAGGAAATTTCCCAACGGATCATGGCAATCTTTGCCCGCTTTACCCCTCTGGTGGAACCGCTCTCCCTGGACGAGGCCTTTCTAGACGTCACCGCAAGCCGCGCCCTCATGGGGCCGGCCGAGGAGATTGCCAGGGAGATCAAGCGACTGGTCCGCGAACGCACCGGCCTCACCGTCTCGGCCGGGGTTGCCTCCTCGAAGCTGGTGGCCAAGATCGCCTCCGATCTCAACAAACCCGACGGACTGACCATTGTTCCCGCCGGCGCGGAAAAAGAATTTCTGGCCCCCCTGCCCATCGGCCGCCTCTGGGGCGTGGGGCGGGTCACCCGGGAAATCCTTTCCCTGCTTGGGGTCAAGACCATCGGCGATCTTCACAAACTGCCGCCCAGGGTCCTGACGGGCAGGTTCGGCAAAGCAGGCCTTTTCCTCCTCGACTCGGCCCGGGGCATCGACAGCCGCCCAGTGGAGCCGGAGCGCGAAGCCAAGTCCATCGGCAACGAGGAAACTTTTGCCACCGATCTGCGCGACCGGAAACGGATCGAACAGGAGTTGCTGGCCCTCTGCACCAAGGTCGGCAGAAGAGCGCGCCGCCACGGGGTACGCGGCAAGACCGTCACCCTTAAGGTCAAATACCACGACTTCACCCAGATCACCCGGGCCTTCACCCTGGCCGCTCCCATTGATGACGACCACACCCTCTATGCCACCGGCCGCACTCTTCTTGCCAGGACCGAGGTCGGCAGCCGCGCCATACGCCTCCTGGGCATCTCCCTTTCCGGTTTCGCGGACAAAGGGACAACCCAGCTCTTCCTGTTTCAGGATCCGGAGGAAAAAGAAAAATGCCAAGAGCTCTACCGGGCCATTGACGCCATCAGCGCCCGCTACGGAGACAATGCCATCCTTCCCGGCAAACTGCTGGCTGAAGACCCCGCGTAACACCCAGCGCAAACAACCTTCGCCCCCCAGCCGGGGAAAATCTGGGGAAATCCCCAGCAGATTTTTGGTGTAATTCCCATCCCGGCCGCCCGCTACAACGGCCCCCATTCCGCCGGGCAACCGGATGCAAACCGGAGCCGCCCCTTGCCCGACAATCCGGAAACAAAAAAACAATGTAATTTCAAAAAAATAAAAACATCCGCCCGATTCCGCCTGATCTCTTTCCGCTCTCCGCCTCCCTGCCCCTCAGCCTGCCCTGGAAGCTGGCCTGATTATTGCATTCTGCATACAACGGATAGGTATGCCCAAAAAAAATGCCTTGCCGGCACCGGCGCTGAACCGCTGGTGCGCTCCCCGCCAGGATGATTTTCCAGAAAAACGGCGCTGCTTTTTGGGGGCTTGGGGGAAAACGCACTAAAAAAAGGGGGAAGGACGTATGAAAAGCGCAAGCAACCTTCAGGAAGAACGACGCACCCATCACCGGGCCCCGCTCAGCCTCATGTTCCGTCTGCACGAAAACCCCTCCCACAAGGTCTGGCAGGCGGTGAGCCGCGATGTCCATCCCATGGGCGTTCAGGTGGAAACGGAACCGCCGATCCCGCTGAAGCCCAAGATGATTGTCGAACTCTGGCCGGAGGATCCTGCCCTGAGCGACCATCTGGTCCGGGCCGAGGTCCGCTGGGTCAAACCCATCGACGACAAGAAGATCCTCTGCGGTCTTGCTTTTGCATACAAAACCGACTGGTGCGTTCCGGTCTCCACCATCTCCCGTTCGCTCCTTAAGCTCGGCGCCTCCGAGGACTTCACGCCGTTCAGATTTATCCTGGACAGCATCGTGGACGGGGTTTTCAGCGTGGACAACAAGTGGCGGATCACCTCCTTCAACCGGGCGGCGGAAAACCTCACCGGCTGGCGCAAGGAAGACGCCATCGGCAAGCCCTGTCGCGAGGTATTCAAGTCAAGTTCCTGCGGCGACGATTGCATTCTCGCCCAGAGCATCGCCAGCTCCAAGCCCCTGGAGAACAAGTCGGTTTTCATCACCCATGCCAGCGGCAAGCGCATCGCCACCACGATCAGCGCCGCGCCCTTGCGCGACGCGCAAGGCAAGATCACCGGCGGCGTCCAAGTTTTCCGGGATGTCAACGCCACCATGGACCGCTCCCTGATCCTGGACAATATAGCCGATGGCGTCTTCACCGTGGATACCCGCTGGCGGATCACCTCCTTCAACCGGGCCGCGGAAAAAATCACCGGGGTGCCCGCGGCCGAGGCCCTGGGAAAACCGTGCAGCGACATCTTCCACGCCAGCATCTGCGGGGAGACTTGCGCCATCGCCCACAGCATGTGCTCCGGCAAGCCGGAAACCAACCGCTGCATCCATATCCAGAACAGCGAGGCGAAACAGATTCCGGTCAGCATCTGCGCCGCCCCCATGTACGACAACCAGGGCAACCTGATCGGCGGCGTCGAGACCTTTCGCGACCTGCGCATGATCAACTACCTGCAGCAACGCCTCTCCCGCCGCAATTCCCTGGGCGACATCATGAGCAAAAGTCCGGCCATGCAGAAAATTTTCGACATTCTGCCCCAGATCGCCCGAAGCGCCAGCAACGTGTTGATCCTGGGCGAGTCCGGGACCGGCAAGGAACTGGTGGCCCGCGCCCTGCACGAGATGAGCGACCGGCGCCAGGGGCCCTTCGTGGCGGTGAACTGCGGCGCGCTGCCCGACACCCTCCTTGAGGCGGAACTCTTCGGTCACAAGGCCGGCGCCTTTACCGACGCCAAAAAAGACCGGGAAGGCCGCTTTGCCGCGGCTGCCGGCGGAACCCTCTTTCTCGATGAGATCGGCGATATTTCGCAGGCCATGCAGGTCAAACTGCTGCGGGTTCTGGAAAACAAATCCTACGAACCGCTGGGCTCAAGCCAGACGCTGAAGGCGGATGTGCGGATCATCGCCGCGACCAACCGCGACCTGGAAGTTTCCGTCCAGGCAGGCTCCTTCCGGGATGATCTCTTTTACCGCCTGAACGTGGTCAAGCTCACCCTGCCGCCCCTGCGCGAACGCATGGAGGATTTACCGGTTCTGGCCGACCACTTCGTGCAGAAGCTGGATATTGAAAAAAACAGGGATATCGGCGGGGTGTCCGAGGAAGCCTTGCGCCAGCTCATGAATCACGACTATCCCGGCAACGTCCGGGAGCTGCAGAACATCATTGAATACGCTTTCATTCTTTGCCCGGGGGGCCTGATCAGGCCGGAACACCTGCCGGCGCCCTTTGCCCCCAAGGATAAGGAGGAGACCACCGGTCTCGAATTCATGAAGCCGTTGCCTTTGACGGAAATCGAAAAGATCGCCATCGCCAGCTCGCTCAAGCGCAACAACTGGAAAAAGATGATGACCTGCCGGGAACTGGGCATTTCCAAAGACACCCTGCGCCGGAAGATCGTCCAATACGCAATCGCCGTTCCGCCGGAACTGGATATGTAGCGGCAGGAAGGCCGGATTCGGCAAACGGAAAAGGCCCCGTCATGATCCATATGAACGGAAGCCTTTGGGTGACGCCTGGGGATCTGCTATACGCCCCAAGCGGGAAGGAAGGGCCTTCGCGATGGCAAAACCGCCTGAAACCAGGCAGCGAAGGCCGCTTTACGGCAGCGTCGTGAATCGTTCACAAAATTCCTGAACCAGAGCGAGCCGCTCGCCAACCCCCAGCCTGAAATATATGGGGCTCTGGATCAGAATCCTGATTGCTTCCCTGGTGCTCATCATCTCGCCTCCCTGTGCCGTCAACAGCCATTTTTTCAACGGGCTGTTGGCATTGTTTCCCTCTGCCCACAAGGAAAAGCAAGATACATGCCATCGTGCCGAAAAAGAGGGTCCCAGCCCGACAGGCCGCATCGCTGCGAGGAATAAGGCGAAGAAGAGTCCTTGAGTGGCGCGGACGGGGATATGGGAAAAAAGCCCTGACCGGCGAAAAAACCAACCTGCCGCGGAGGAAGTTGGGGATTTCCCCAGCAGGAGAGTGCCTCGGTCTGCCGACCCGTGGGGCCAACGGCACGGACATGCCTCCGCACCCGGTTTTCCGGGGAACAGCCCACCGCCTTCACCGTCGATTAGCGGAGAGCGGGCGGTTGCCGGCGTCCTGATTGCCTTGGCACAAGGGAGGACGCACCAGCCCGGCTCCCTCCCGGGACCAGAGCGGATCAAAAAGGATCTGCCGGGAAAATACTCCGGATCTGAAAAAGGATTCCCCGTCGGGCAAGCGCCCTGCGGAAGCCCCCCGGTGCCTCAGGCGTTCCCGCCGATGGGGAGGGCCACCGTAAAGGTGGAACCTTTGCCGACCTCGCTTGCCACCTCGATCCGGCCATGGTGTTTTTTGATGATTTCATGGGCGATGCTGAGCCCCAGGCCGGTTCCCTTCCCGGCCTCCTTGGTGGTGAAAAAGGGCTCGAACAGCTTGTTGACGTTTTCGGCCGGAATCCCCTGCCCGGTATCCGAAACAGAGACAAAGACGTGCTCTCCCTCCCGCCAGGACCTGAGTGTTATCACGCCTTCCTTCTCTATGGCCTGCGCGGCATTGACCAGCAGGTTCATGAAAACCTGATTGAGCTGCTGCGGGTAGCATCTGATCGGCGGCACCTCACCCAACGCCTTGACAACCTTTGCCTTGTACTTGAGCTCGTTCCAGATGATCTTGATGGTGTTCTCAAGACACTCGTTGATATCGGCTTCCTTGAATTTGACCTCGTCCACCCGCGAAAAACTTTTCAGGTTCTGGACGATCTCCCTGACCCGCTCGGTTCCCTCAATGGATTCATCGACCAGGGCACGGATATCCTTGACAACAAAGTCGAGGCGCAACTTCTTCTCCAGCTGCCGCAGCTCGCTCCGCTCCATATCCGCCGAGACGGCGGCAACATACTCCACGAGTTTGGCGATATATTTCTTCAGACTGCCGAGATTGCTCGTGATGAAGCCGATGGGGTTATTGATCTCATGGGCAACCCCCGCGGCAAGCTGCCCCACCGACGCCAGCTTCTCCTGCTGAAAAACAAAGGCCTGCATCTGCTGTTTTTCCTTTGTCGCCTTGATCCGCTCGCAAACGTTTCCGAGCTGCTCGGCAATGGCGTTGATCAGATACCGTTCCTCCTTAAGAAAGGGATCCTCGTCACTCCCGGGATGTTCCCCCAGCCAATACACCTCCAGGACGCCGGTTTCCGCGCCGGAAATCATTATCTCCCGGGAGAGCCGCCAGGGCGTTTCCCTGAAATCGGCCGTCCGCCAGGTCTGGTCTTCCAGCCTGATCCGCGCGCAGACCAGGGCGGGATCCCGCCAGGAAGAGCGGATCAGGTCCACGGCGCCCTGGAGTATCGTCCCGACGTGGTCATTTTCCTTTTCGACGAGTTTCAGGATGCCGTACAGGCAGTTCAGTTCCTTGACCCGCGCGTCCAGCTCCTTGCTCCCCCGCTGCAGCGACTCTTCGGTCTGCTCCTGTTCGAGGATCTTCCGCCGGAGCTGTTCGGTGGTCACCCCCAGTTTCGCCACCAGGCCGGCAAATGAGCGGGAGAAATAATGGGTGAAGAGGATGGCAACCAACACCATCACGACGGCAATGGCCCACATGTGACGAACAAAGGAACTGACCGGTGCAAATACCTCCTCGAAATCCTGCTCAAAAATCACCAGCCAGCCCTGGCCCGGATAATCACGGTATCCAACGGAGCGGGCATAAGCGAAGAGTTCCGTACCCTCTCCCTTTCTGTCGCCCGCCGAGACGAAATATCCCCCCTCGCTCTCCCGCCCGATGCGGCGCAGGAAATCCTGGCCGGACAGATCCTGGTTGGTCTCATATCCGGGTTCACAGGTAAAGATAAGGCGATCATCCCTTGTCAGCAGTTTCACAAAGACATACTGCTCCTGTCCGGACTGCCCCGCATGCTGTTCGGCATCCCGCCTCAGGATGGACAGGATGGTCTCCAGGTTGAGGACCGCCTTGAAGAACCCGGCGAATTCCCGATCTTCAGCAAAGAGCTTCACGACGATGTCGCAAAAAAACACCCTTGCCTCTTTGTCGTATCGCAGATTTCCCAGCCAGAATTCCTTCTCGCCGGTCGCCTGCCGGTACCATTCCCTGTCCGCCAGCAGATAGTTGGAGGTTCCGCCGGTTGTCGCGACAACGACCCCGTATCTGTTGGTGACAACCATCTCTGGATAAACGGGGTGCTTCAGCCATTCCTGGGTGTAAAACGCCTTCTTTTCCCGCAGTTCCTCGGCAAGGGGGGACTCCGTCAGGCTGACCATGAAGGGCGTCACGGTTCCCCTGGGCGCGGCAAGCCATTCCTGCTCCCGCTGCCGTATCAGGGCTTCCCTGTCTGCCAGTTCCGCCATTTCCCGGTTGGAGCGTTCCAGGGCTTCCCGCAGGAGAACATCTCTGCCATAGCCCCTTATCTCCTCGATCCGGTAGTAGATCTCCCGGTCGATGTTCTCCATGATCTGTCGGGCCTGAACCACGTGGCTCTGGCCTATCGAATCGCCCAAGGACCGCTTGCTGAAGGAAATGGCAAAAAAATTCCCGACCAGCATGATGAGGATAATTACGGCAAAGGCCAGCAGCAATCGGAACTGTATCTTCATATCCACTCCCTGCCCGGAGAAACGTCCGGAAGGAAAGAGCTGTTCTCTTCCCCGGCGGCTTTTCCTCTTTTCTGATTTCACAGAAAAGATTCTCCGGAGTCAAGAAGAGAAAGACGGGGCTGCAAACAGCGAAAACACCGCAAGGATGGCCAGTTCGCTCAGCCCCGATGGTGCATGGAATTCCGCGATCTGGGGAAAAGTCCGGAAGGAAACAGGCGCCGGCGGCCTCCGGGACAGGCAAGGAAAAACCCGCGCAACCATCCGGGAGAACCCATTGCCTGCCGAAGCCAGGGGAAAAAAACGAAGAAAATACAGAAAGACGAAGACGCAGGCCTCGACTGGGCCTAGTACTTGAGCCCCACTTTCTCCCGGACCAGATCCAGGGTCTTGATCGCCTGGCCGCGGGCCTTGACCGCCCCATGCCGTAAAATCTCCCGCACCTGGCCGGGATCGGCCAGCAGCAGCTCGCGCCGTTCCCGCGCTTCGCGGAAATACTCCCAGAGGATATCAACCAGCTCAAGCTTGATCTTGCCATACATGGCGCCGCCGTTCACATAGAGGCCGCGCACTTCGGCCAGGCGGTCGGCCGGAGCGAACAGCTTGTAAATATTGTAGAGGTTGCAGATGTCCGGATTCTTGGGTTCCTCCACCGGGGTGGAGTCGGTGACAATGGCCATCACCTTTTTCTTCAACTCTTTCTGGCTGGAAAAAATCGGGATGGTGTTGCCGTAGGACTTGGACATCTTCTGGCCGTCCAGGCCGGGGATGGTCGCCAGGTTGTCATCGATGGCCGGCTCCGGCAGGACAAAGGTCTCGCCAAAAGTATTGTTGAACTTGATGGCGATGTCGCGGGCCACCTCCAGGTGCTGTTTCTGGTCCTTGCCCACCGGCACCCTCTCCGCCTGGAAGAGCAGAATATCGGCGGCCATCAGCACCGGGTAGGCAAAAAGACCGTGGCTGGGAGCGATGCCCTTGGCCACCTTGTCCTTGTAGGAGTGGCAGCGTTCCAGCAGCCCCATGGGGGTGAGGGTGGAGAGGATCCAGCTCAACTCGGTGACCTCGGGTACGTCGGACTGCACCCAGAAGGTGCACCGCTCCGGGTCGAGACCCAGGGCGAGAAAGTCGGTGGCAGCCTCCAGGGTGCCGCGCGCCAGACGCTCACCCTCCTGCACCGAGGTGAGGGCGTGCAGATCGACGATAAAGGCATAGAGTTCGCTTTTATCCATGTTTTCGATCATGGCGCGCATCATGCCGAAGTAGTTGCCGATATGGAGCTGGCCGGAAGGCTGAATGCCGGATAGGATTCTCATGGTACGCTCTTTAGGGAAATGACCTTACGGAAAGCGACGGATTCCGCGGAAGAAGACGCCGAATGCGCTTTTCCTTGCCTTGAAAGCTGTGGATGTTAAAAAAAAAAGACGGCCGCGGCAACCTTTTTCTACAGGAGGCGTTGCCGAAGGAGAGCGCAAAACCGGTTGTCCGAGGCTTTGCCGCGGCATCGGCAATTCCAAAACGGGAAACAGGGCCTGCCTCAGCCGGCAAGCTCCATGATCGAAAGTCTCCTCAGCTCGGCCAGGGTGAAGACCGGCCCGTCCACGCAGACCAGCTTACCCTCCAGATGGCAATGGCGGCAGATGCCCACCCCGCATTTCATGTGACGTTCCATGGTGGTGATGATCTGCGCGTCCGGCAACCCCTTTTCGCTGAGAAGACGAAGAACCGCCCGGATCATCATGGGCGGGCCGCAAACCAGGGCCACGGTCTTCTCAGGGCTGATATCGGTTTCGGCAAGGAGATTGGTCACCACCCCCACGGCCCCGCCCCAGCCCGGCTCCGTCGCATCCACGGTCAAACGGCAATCAAAACCAGGGCTCTGGCTCCAGAGGCCGAGATCGGCGGAAAAAGCGAGGTCGGAAGGGGTCCTGCTGCCGTAAAGCACCGTGAGCCGCCCGTATTTTTCCCGTTCATCCAGACAGGCATTCACCACGGAGCGCAGAGGGGCAAGGCCGATGCCGCCGGCGACAAAGATCAGGTCATGCCCCACCAGTTCCGCCAGGGGAAAGGGACGGCCGTAAGGGCCGCGCAGGCCGACCCGGCCGCCAACCTCCATTTCGTGCAGGGCCCGGGTCAGCCTGCCGGCCCGGCGTACGCTCAACTGGATGCTGCCCGGTCTGGTCGGAGTCGAGGAAAAGGAGATGGGAGCCTCGCCGAGGTGGGGGAGCGAAACCATCATGAACTGCCCGCTCTGGTAGCTGAAGGAGCGGTTCCGCTCCTGATCGACAAAGGAGAGGACAAAGGTCTTGATCTGAGAATTTTCCCTGACGATCTCGTCGATCCTCGCCTGCCTGGGCAGGTAGAGATCCGCGGCAACTGTCTGCATGGCTTCCCCTGGTGCTTGCAACCGGATTGATTGTGATGGAATACGCTTCCTTTCTTCCCTTCTGACCGGCCTCACAGACTTCCTTCGTAGGCCTTTTCCACGAAACGGACGATATCGGTGCCGCCAAAACAGATGCCCAGGCAGCGGCCGCAGCCCACGCAGCCCGGCCGGCCATATTTTTCCACATCGTAACGGAGCTTGTGCAGAAAACGCTGGCGGACGGCCTGGATTTTCTGCGTCACCGGATTATGGCCGCCCGCCATCCTGGTGAAGCCTCCAAAGGTGCAGGCATCCCAGGAGCGCAACCGCACCCCGCTCACCGCCGATCGTTGCTGGTCGCTGATGGTGAAGCAGGTGCAGGTGGGACAGATATAGGCACAGCCGCCGCAATCCTGGCAGCGCAGGGAAAGAGCGGCCCAGACCTCTTCCGCCACCTTGCCTTCGGCAAGCTGCCTGACCACCTGCTCGACATGCACCTGCCTTTTGAAGCTGCCGCGCGCCTCAAGAAAGGACTGGTACCTGGCGTTGTCCTCCTTTTCGCTGGCGGCCTCAAAGAATCGGCGCCATTTGCCGGCCAGCGCCGCCCCCTGCGCCCTGCCGGTTTCCACGAAGAAACGGTCTCCCAGATCGGTGAGCATGAGATCGGAGCCGAACTCCAGAAAAGGGCCGTGGCCGGTGGCATTGCAGAAACAGTTTTCCGAAGGGGGGACTCCGCAGTTCAGGCCGATCAGATGGGAATCCTTCCGCCTGCGCAGATAAAAATTATCCCGGCCATTCTGGGAAAAAACCACGTCCATGTAAAGAATCGCGGAAATGTCGCAGGGATGCGCTCCGTAATAAATGGTGGGCGCATCCGGGGCCTGCACGGGCCGGAACTCATACCCTGCCCCGGAATCCTCATAGGTGTAGAGCGCCTCCTGCTGGGGAAAGAAGAACTGTTTGAGCGAGTTCTGCGGCTGGGAACCGACGGCAAGCTCCACCCCGTCCAGATCGTCCACCACCGAAAAAAGCACGTCTCCATGCCGGTTTTTCACCGGCGCCACCAGCCGATGCTCCTTCATGAGTTTGCGCAGGAAGCTCTTCAGGTAATCTTTTTTCAATATGTACTTGTCGTGCATATTCCTCCAACTGCTCGCCTGACATTCCGTTAAAAAAGCCATCCCTGTGCCGCCGACAGTCCGTTTTTCAAGGGGCGGTCAAGCATTCTCAGACCTTTGCCACCCTGACCGCGCAGATCTTGTATTCCGGGCACTTTGAACCGGTATCCAGCTTGTCCACGGTGAGGAGGTTGATGGGCGCTTCGCTGAAATGAAAGGTGGTGTAGACCATGCCCGGCACCACCTGACCGCTGATCTCGGCGGCAAGCTCAATGGCGCCGCGGCGGGAGGCAAGGCGCACCCGGTCGCCGCTTCTGATCTTAAGCGCGGCGGCATCCTCGCCATTGATCTGCAGGAGCGCCTCGCCGCTCTCCCGATTCAACCGTTCGCTCTTTCTGGTCATGGTGCCGGTATGATACTGGTGATAGATGCGACCGGTCATCAGCAGCAGCGGGTATTCCGCGTCGGGAAGCTCGCTCGGCTCCCTGTGGCCAGCCGGCACGAAATGACCGCGGCCCCGGGTAAAATAATACTTGTGCAGGAAAGGCGTACCCGGATGTTCGCGGTTCCAGCAGGGCCACTGCAGGCCCCACCCCTGTTCCAGACGGTCGTGGTACATGCCGCCGTAGATGGGGGCCAACAGGGCGATCTCCTCCATCACCTCGGCGGAGGAATCATACTCCATCACGTAACCCAGGCGGCCGGCAAGCTCCATGATAATCTCCGCGTCGCTCCGGCACTCCGCGGGTGGCGCCACCGCTTGCCGCACCATCTGCACCCGACGCTCGGAATTGGTGAAGGTTCCGGTTTTTTCGGCAAAAGAGGCGGCGGGAAAGACCACATGGGCAAGCTGGGCGGTTTCGGTGAGAAAGATATCACTGACTGCCAGAAATTCCAGGCCGCGCAGGGTCTCTTCCACCCTGGACAGGGTCGGGTCGCTGAGCATGGGATTCTCGCCCATGATGTACATGCCGCGGATCGTGCTGCCAGGCCCTGCATGGGTCATCTCCACCAGAGAAAGGCCAGGAGTCTGCGGCAGGGTCACCCCCCAGGCCCGCTCGAACTTCTCGCGATAATCCTGAACAGAAACGGACTGATAGCTGGGAAAGACATTGGGCAGTGCCCCCATGTCGCAGGCACCCTGCACGTTGTTCTGGCCGCGCAGCGGGTCGACCCCGGTGTCCTCTTTTTCCACATGCCCGGCCAGCATGGCCAGATTGGCGATGGACTGGACATTTTCCGTGCCGCAGACGTGCTGGGTTATACCCAGGCAGTAGCAGACCACCGCCTTGCCGGCCCGGGCATAGAGCCGGGCCGCTTTTTCGATATCGGCAAGTTTCACCCCGCAAATCCCGGCCAGTTCGGAAAGATCAAGGCGAAAAAGCATGTCGCGCAGGGCGTGGTAGTTTTCCGTACGCATCTCGATGAAGAGATCATCGGCAAGCCCCTCGTCAATGATGATCCGCATCATCGCGTTGAGGAGGGGGATATCGGTGCCCGGCCGGATGGCGAGATGGAGATAACCGCACTCGGCAAGGCGCGTCCGGCGCGGATCGACCACGATCAGCCTGGCGCCGCGATCCACAGCGGCGAGCATGCGCCGCGCCACCTGCGGATGCGCCTCGGTGGTGTTGGAACCGATGGCCAGGATCACTTCGGCGTTTTCAATCTCATTGATGGAGTTGGTCATGGCCCCGCTGCCGAAGGTGGTGGCAAGACCTGCCACCGTGGGCGCGTGTCAGAGGCGGGCACAATGGTCGATGTTATTGCTGCCGAGCACGGCCCGGGCGAATTTCTGCAGCAGGTAGTTCTCCTCGTTGGTGCATTTGGCCGAGGAGAGTACGCCGAGCGCGCTGCCGCCGTATTGGTCGCGGATGCGCAACAACTCGCCGGCGGTGAAGGCCAGGGCCTCCTCCCAGGGAACCGGCACCAGGCGACCATTCTTGCGCATGAGCGGCTGGGTGAGACGGCTTGGGGCGTGGATGATCTCGTGCAGATGCCAACCCTTGACGCAGAGATTGTTCCTGGAAACGGGATGGTTACGGCTCGGCTGGGCACCGACCACCCGGCCGTTTTCCACGCCCAGATAGAGTCCGCAGCCGCAGCCGCAATAGACACAGGTCGTGAGCACATCTTGCATAAAGTCTCTCCTGCCCGGGATTGCCGGAAAATCTCATGGAGAATGGGAGGAGCCCGGAACAAAGGGATCCAGCTGACAAAATTCTAGCAGGAAGGCGCGGGAGTGGCAAAAGATTATTGCGGAAAACCGACGCGGGAACGGGCGGAGCACCCCGGGTAAAAAAAAGGGCCGGCGGGAAAACCCCGCCGGCCCTTTTTCACCAAGTACCCAATCAAGCGTTACTTCACTTCTTCAAAATCGGCGTCCACCACGTTGTCGTCGTCCTTCTTGCCGCCGGCCTCGCCGCCGCCGGCAGTGCCGCCGCCCGCGCCCTTATCCTTGGTGGCCTGGGCATACATCATCTCGGCCAGCTTGTGGGAGGCCTGGGTCAGGGACTCGATGCCCTTCTTGATCGCCTCGACATCGTTGGATTCCATGACCTTCTTCAGGCTGTCGATCTCGGCCTGCACCTTGTTCTTCAGCTCGGCATCCACCTTGTCGCCAAGCTCCTTGAGGCTTTTCTCGGTGGCATAGATCATGGAGTCAGCCTGGTTTTTGGTCTCGGCAGCCTCTTTGCGCTTGCGGTCCTCGTCGGCATGGGCTTCGGCATCCTTCTGCATCCGCTTGATCTCATCCTCGGAAAGGCCGCTGGAAGCGGTGATCCGGATGGACTGTTCCTTGCCGGTGCCGAGATCCTTGGCGGACACATGCAGGATGCCGTTGGCGTCCAGATCGAAGGTCACCTCGATCTGCGGCACTCCGCGGGGAGCGGGCGGAATGTCGGCCAGCTCGAAGCGGCCGATGGTCTTGTTGTAGGCCGCCATCTCCCGTTCACCCTGCAGCACGTGAATGGAGACCGCCGGCTGATTGTCGGCGGCGGTGGAGAAGACCTGGCTCTTCTTGGTGGGGATGGTGGTGTTCTTTTCGATCAGCTTGGTCATGACGCCGCCCAGGGTCTCGATGCCCAGGGAAAGCGGAGTCACGTCGAGAAGCAGCACGTCCTTGACATCGCCCTTCAAAACACCGCCCTGCACGGCGGCGCCGATGGCGACGACCTCGTCCGGATTCACGCCCTTGTGCGGATCCTTGCCGAAGATCTCCTTGACCTTCTGCTGAACCTTGGGCATTCTGGTCATGCCGCCGACCAGGATGACCTCGTCGATGTCCGCGGCGGTAACTCCGGCGTCCTTCAGGGCAATCTGGCAGGGCTTGACAGTGCGCTCGATCAGATCCTCAACCAGACTCTCCAGCTTGGAGCGGGAGAGCTTCATCTGCAGATGCTTGGGCCCGGAGGCGTCCGCGGTGATAAAAGGCAGGTTGATGTCGGTTTCCATGGTGGTGGAAAGCTCCATCTTGGCCTTCTCCGCCTCTTCCTTCAGGCGCTGCAGGGCCATCTTGTCCCCGCGCAGGTCGATGCCCTGGTCGCGCTTGAACTCGTCGGCCATCCAGTTGACGATGCGCAGGTCAAAGTCTTCGCCGCCCAGGAAGGTATCGCCGTTGGTGGACTTTACCTCGAAAACGCCGTCGCCGATCTCAAGGACCGAGATATCAAAAGTGCCGCCGCCCAGATCGAAAACCGCGATCTTCTCCTCACCCTTCTTGTCCAGGCCGTAGGCCAGGGCCGCGGCCGTGGGCTCGTTGATGATGCGCTGCACGTTCAGGCCGGCGATGCGGCCCGCGTCCTTGGTGGCCTGACGCTGGGAATCGTTGAAGTAAGCGGGCACGGTGATGACCGCTTCAGTCACCGCCTCTCCCAGGTATTCCTCGGCGGTCTGCTTCATCTTGGTAAGCACCATGGCCGAAACCTCGGCCGGCGCCAGTCTCTTGCCGTCCACCTCCACGGCGGCATCGCCGTCATTGCCCTCCACGATCTTGAAGGGGCTGATCTCGATGCTCTTCTTCACCTCGGCATCGGTGAACTTGCGACCGATGAGACGCTTGATGGCATAGAGGGTCTTGGTGGGATTGGTCACCGCCTGCCGCTTGGCCACCTGGCCGACCAGCCGTTCGCCGTTGGCGGAAAAGGCGACCACCGAAGGGGTGGTCCGGTTGCCTTCGACGTTGGCGATAACTTTCGGCTCGCCGCCTTCCATCACCGCGACACATGAATTTGTTGTTCCCAGGTCAATACCAATAATCTTACCCATAATCATATTCTCCTTAAATAACGGTATCGAGCATCGTTGTTATTCGCTTGCCTTGCCCTTTGAAACCACGACCTTGGCCGCCCGGATCAAACGGTCCTTGAACATGTACCCCTTCTGAAACTCCTGCAGGATCATGTTCTCGGGCACATCGTCGCTGTGCTCCGTGGCCAGGGCGTCATGAAAATTCGGGTCAAACGGCTGGCCCACCCCGTCCAGGGATTTCAGGCCGAATTTTTCCAGGGTGTTCACCAGGCCCTTGCAGGTCATCTCAACCCCGGCCCGCAACGCGGAGGCATCGGTATCATCCCCATGCCCCAGGGCACGCTCCAGGTTGTCGATGGAGGGCAACAGCTCGCGGAGGATATTCTCCTCGGCATACTTCAGAGAGGTTTCCCGCTCCCGCTGCATTCTTTTCTTGAAATTTTCCTGTTCCGCGGCCATGCGCAGGATCCGATCCTCAAGCTCCCGGATTTTCTCCGTTGCCGCAGCAAGCTCCGCCGCCGGATCGCCAGGGGCCGCGCCCGCCGCCGAAGCGGCCTCTGCCTCAGGTGCTCCCTCGCCAGGCTTCTCCTCAGGGACTTCTTTTTTTTCCTCTTGTTCAGACACTCTTCTCTCCTTTCAGGCCAAACGCATCCCTCTGGGGATTTTTCGCAAACCTCTATGTATCCAGTTGCAATAATTTGATTTTTTCCACAGAGACGTGTGAAGTTGAGACCAACAATAAGTATGGATATTTTCATTGTCAAGCAGGGGGCGGCGAATTGTCCCCACCTGCGGGCGACAGGACCCAATCGGCCGGACAACAGGCAACCATTTGATTTTTTTAACTTTAAAAACAAAAATAAACAATCACCCTTCCCTGCTCCGACGCGGGACTAAAAAAGTTTTAGTCATGGCACGGAAAGCCGATAATGTTCAGTAATACGAAACTGCGGAAATTACCCTACGACAGGACACCCCCATGCGGCCAAAAATTCCCCTCCTGACCCTTCTTATCCTTGTTTCTCTCATCGGCGCAACCGAGGCCAGGATGCTGCCGGTCAGGAAGGTCCGGGCAGGGATTCCTCCCTATTCGGTGGCCGACAACATGGTCCGCCACAACGATCAGGTGGTGAGCCGCGACGGAGCAGGCGGGGAGGCAAAGGAGGCCATCACCCCGCACCTGATCTGGCTGGCGGATTGTGATGCCCGGGTGCAGTCCAGCCTTTTTTATCCTGACCCGGAGAAAAGGGTCTACAGCGTGCGCAATATCGCCAACCAGCTTTCTCTCTCCCTGGGCGCCATCGACTACGGCGTCAACATCCTTCTTTCCCCGGTGCTTTTAATCACCGGCAACACGGACAGCGACAGCCTCCGCCTTTTTACGAACGGACACCGCGATCTTGACCAGGATCTGCGCCGCGACCTCGATCCCCTGCGGTTGCCCTTGGGCGAAAAACCTGTCCTGGGCGCAGGGACAAAGGGCGATGCCCCGCTGGTGGAAAAAAACATCGATTATCAGGTGACAGAGGCCGTGAAGCGCTACCGGCAGCGGATTGCGAGCGGCCGGCTGGTGGTGATCGGCGCGGTTCTCGACCTCGACAACCAGTACGGGCTGGGGGAAAACCGCCTCATCATCATCAACATCAACGGCGAAACAGATGCGGAGAAATTGCGGGCCATGAGCCACCTCACCCGCCTGGACAAGCGGCTGCTCGAAATGGTGGGCCGCCGCACGGCCCGGGAAAAAACAGCGGCGGAAAAACCTGCTGCCACGCCGGTGATCAAGAGCCCGGTGACTAAAAAGAAAAAGTAAGCATCCGCCGACGCCGACACAACGAAAAAAGCCCCGCTTCCTTGGGATGCGGGGCTTTTTTCGTTTATCCTTACGGCAACGACGTTACGATTTCAAATACTGGGCGATACCGTTGGCAATGATCTTGAAGATCTTGGCAAAACGCTCCTCGTTGCGTTCGAGCAGCGTAATGCGGAACCCCTGGAGCTCCGTGGCAAAGGAGGAGAGCGGCACCACGCAGACGCCGGTGGCCCCGAGGAGGTAATAGACAAAGCGCTTGTCAAAGGCGACATTGGCGCCGCCCACCAGGCTCTCCACCTGGGTCCGGACCTCGGGGTTGTCAATGAACAGCGTCTGGCTGCCGTTCAGCACCCCGTCCTTGAAAACCACACTCATGTAAAAGGCGCCGTTGGTGCGATTCACCTGGATGCCGTCGAGATCCTTCAGTGCCTCATAGGCGATGTTCGACATCCGCTCATAGCGGCTGATCCGTTCCCTGAGATAGGGCAGGTACTGCGGATGGCTGAGCAGAGCGGGAATCGCCTTCTGCGGCAGGGTGGTCGAACAGACCTCCACCATCTTCGCGTTGAGAATGGAGACCACATATTTGGCAAACATCGGATCCCGGTCGGCGTTGTAGACTTCGATCCAGCCGCAGCGCGAACCGGGCCAGGGCATTTCCTTGGAGATGCCGCGCATGGCAATGGCCGGAACGTCGCCGATCACATCGGAAAGAGGCAGGGTTTTCTGGCCGTTGTAGATGATGTTCTGGTACACCTCGTCGCAGATGACAAAGAGGTCGTACTTCTTGGCCAGAGCGACCATGCCGCGCAGGATCTGCTCGGGATAGACCGCGCCGGTGGGGTTGTCCGGATTGATGATCAGGATGCCGGCCACGGCAGGGTTGTACTTGATCCGTTTTTCCAGATCGTCGAGATCGGGATACCAGTAGTTATTGGGATCCAGCCGGTAGGTGACAGGCCGGTCGCCGGCATGTGCCGCTTCCGCCGAGGAATGGGTGGTGTAACTCGGTGAGGGCACGACCACCCGGGCGGTACGGCGCAGGAAGCCGAATACCTTGCTGATCGCGTCGCCCAGGCCGTTAAAAAAGATGATGTCGTCCGGGCCGATCTGGGCGCCGCCGCGCTTGTTGGTCTCGGCCGCCAGGAACTCGCGGGTTTCGAGGATGCCCCGGGTGGGGCAGTAACCGTAGGTGGCGTCCTCCATGACCAGGTCGGAGACGACCTTCTTCATCCAGAGGGGGATCTCCTCGCCCTTGGCAATGGGGTCGCCGATGTTTTCCCAGTACACCTTGGCGCCCAGCTTCTGCAGCTTTTCCCCGACATTGACGATATTGCGTATTTCGTAGGTCAGCTCGCCAGCTCCGATATGTAAGATATCAGTACGCATGTACCTTATCTCCCTTACAGAAATCTTAACTGTTCACGTGCGGCAGGAGGGATTTTCAGAGGTCTCAGGAGAATGGAACCTTCCTTGTGGCAACAAAAAATCGCCCAGGCGCAAGGATAAAGGGTAACTATTAACACCAGGGGAACCCAGAAGTCAATAAGTCCTTTACCGATCCTGCAATATTGCCGATAGGGTTAGTAAATGATGGGGGGTAAGGCTGCGCAATTCAGCCACAGCGGCAGGAGGGATCGGAATGGCAATCATCCGGTTTTCGATTCTCGGCAATGTGGTTCGCTTCGGGGCCAGGGAACGGCAAAAACTCTCCGCCACCGGCTGCAACGAACCTTACAAGGACCGTTACTGGTGCCCCAGAAAAAAATGGTTCAGCAAAGAACCCTGTCCCTTTGCCTGTAAGCGGGAATGTGAAAATTACCTGACCATGTGCGGCAGCCTGTGAAGACCGGAGGGAAAGCGCGGTGACGGCCGTGGCCGGCTCCCTGTGCCAGGAGCGGCTAGGCGCTGATCTTCACCTGGGGCGCTGAACGCCACAGACCGGCCATGATGGCGGCCGCGGCCCGCTGATTGCGGGTGGGACGGAACGATTGCGCCGAAACCGCCTGTCGCCCTTCGTCGCCGGCACCAGGCTCATCCTCTGATGCGGACCCGACCGGCGCGCCTCCTGCCTCCTCGACCTCCATAGCCGACCTGGCCTGTTCCAGGCGCACCATCTGCAACTCATGGGAAGCCTGGGTAATGGCAACGGAAGCGCTGGCGGCAACCTTCCGGTCCTGGGGGGAGGGATCAGCCGGAGCCAGGGCGGCGGCTCGCACCGTCTGCATCTTGCTGATCGTTGCCTCCGGAGTCGATTCCCTGGCGGTGTCGATGCTCACCTCGCCGGCAACGGCATAACGTTTGCCATCCGGCCCCTTGGCATACTGAAAATTGGCGCCGCTGCGCGCATAGGGTCCGGCCGCGGCAAGATGCGCCATTTCGTGGTTTTTGACCTTGGTGTCGAGCTGGACGAGTTTGGCAACCTCAAGGCGTTCCCCCTGGCTCAAAGGCTCGCCAGCAGGCCCCTTGGCCGCGCCGGCGGGCCGGCCTTCCGCCTCTTCGCCCTGGCCCGCGGATTCTGCCCGACCTGCTCCTGCCGGGGGGGCGTTGCCCTCGCTGCCCGAATCGCCCTGCCTGCCGACGGCGTCGGCCTGGAGCAGACCGGCCTGCTCCGCATAGGCCTTTACCCCGCGCGAGGCGGCGGGGCCGACGGCGTTGGCCAGATTCTTCCACCACTGGCCCCGTTCAAACACGTCTTCAGCCGCCCCGCCCTGTCGGGCACGGACGGCTCCCTCCTCCCCGGGGGGCACCGGAACGGCATTGCCGATCCCGACCAGAGATGAATTCATGCCGGAAAGCAGGGCGTTGATACGCATGATCTTCCTCACAACCGTCACTGTAGGCGCAGCGGAAAGCAAAAAACAGGGCGACCCGTGTTTCGTTATCGACAGGCGGAAGAGAAAACTTTAAGACTTTTTTTATTTTTTTTAAGAGGACTCCCGTCGGAAAAAAAACGGGCCAGCCACTTCCGGCCAGCCCGCGCGTATCTCTTCATGCTTCTTATCCCCGCCAGGACGGGGGAAGCCGGCCGTCGTTTCAACAGCCTGCTATTCCTTGCCGGTCCGCTTCTCCAGCGGCACGAAGGGCCGGCGCTTGGGACCGATGTAAATCTGCCGGGGCCTGCTGATCCGCCAGTCAGGATCATCCCACATCTCTTTCCAGTGCGCGATCCAGCCCGGCAGGCGCCCCAGGGCGAACATCACCGTGAACATATTGGTGGGGATGCCGATGGCCCGGTAGATGATGCCGCTGTAAAAATCCACGTTGGGATAGAGGTTGCGCTCCACGAAATAACTGTCTTTCAGGGCGACTTCTTCCAGTTCCTTGGCGATATCAAGAAGCGGATCGGAGATATTGAGGGCGTCCAGCACCTCGTCGCAGGCCTTCTTGATGATGCGCGAACGCGGATCGTGGGTCTTGTAGACCCGATGCCCGAAACCGACCAGCCGGAACGGATCGTCCGGATCCTTGGCCCGCTCGATGTACTTCTTGTAATTGCCGCCCTCCTTATGGATCTTGCTGAGCATGTCCATGACCGCCTGATTGGCGCCGCCGTGCAGCGGCCCCCACAGGGCGTTGATGCCGGCGGAAATGGAAGCGTAGAGATTGACCCGGGCGCTGCCGGCCACCCGCACCGTGGCGGTGGAGCAGTTCTGCTCATGGTCGCCGTGCAGGATCAGCAGCTTGTTCAGGGCCTTGACCACCGTGTCGTTGATTGCATAAGGCTGCACCGGCGAATCGAACATCATGTTCAGAAAGTTGGCGCAGTAGCTCAGGTCATGGCGCGGATAAACCAGGGGCTGGCCCATGGATTTCTTGTAGGAAAAGGCGGCGATGGTCCGCACCTTGGAAATGAGCCGGGCCGCCATCTTGTCGATATTTTCCAGGGGATTCTCCAGCATCTCCGGATAAAAGCTGCACAGGGAATTCACCATGGAGGAGAGAATGGCCATGGGCGGGCTGTTGGGCGGGAAGCCGTCGAAAAAGCGGATCATGTCCTCGTGGATCATGGCGTATTTGCCCAGCAGATGACTGAACTTGCTCAGTTCCGGCTGGGTGGGCAGGCTGCCGTGGTCCAGCAGATAGGCGACTTCGACGAAGGTGCAGTTTTCCGCCAAATCCTCGATGGCATACCCGCGATAGCTCAGGATCCCCTGCTCGCCGTCCAGAAAGGTGATATTGCTGCAGCAGGAGCCGGTGTTCATGAAACCGCTGTCCAGGGTGATGTAGCCCGTCTGCGAGCGGAGGCCGCGGATGTCGATGGCCCGCTCCCCTTCACTGCCGACGACGATGGGCAGATGAAAGGTTTTGCCCGCGAGTTTCAGTTCCGCCTTGTCCTCAATGATAAATCTGTCCGTCATAAATTCCGCCTCTTCGTTGCCGCCGGCCCCAGCAGCGCACGTTATGCATTTGCCTTACCCACCCCCGGGCAAACGCGCCGGCAAACAGTCCTTGAACGCAAACTCCCCTGGCCGGGGAAAGAGAAAACCATAATGAAATATTGCAACAAATCGTTTACTATACCTGGATTGCGTTTTTTTTCAAGACGTAAGAAATCCGCGGCCTGCGCGGGAAAAAAGCAACGAGCCCAGCACGATGAAAGAAAAACCGCTCACCCATCAACAACGGATGGAAAAGTTCATCCGCGAGGTCACCGTCTATCCGGTTTCCTGCGAAAAACTGGCCAACGGCCGCAGCGACCTTGACTGGCTGGAAGGAGTGCTGGCCGGCGGCGCCAGGATCGTCCAGCTCCGGGACAAGGAGGCGGACGGCCTGCTTCTCTATGAAAAGGCCAGGATCTTCCGACAGAAAACCCGGGCGGCCGGCGCCCTTTTCATCGTCAACGACCGGGTGGACGTGGCACTCCTTACCGGAGCGGACGGCGTGCATCTGGGCAACAGCGATCTGCCGGCGCCGGAGGTGAGAAGACTCGCGCCGGAGCTGATCATCGGCGTTTCCTGCAACACCAGGGAACAGGCGGCCAGCGCCAGGGCGCGCGGCGCCTCCTACTTCAACATCGGCCCCCTCTTTGCCACCGAAACCAAGGCCGGCCTCTCCTCCTTTCTCGGCCCGGAGGCGATTCCGGAGTTCAGCCGACTCTGCGATCTGCCCTTCACCGTCATGGGCGGCATCAAGAAGGAACACATCCCGACCCTGACCGCCCTGGACGCAAGACGACTGGCAGTGGTCACCGCGCTCACCGGCGCGAAAGACATCGCCGAAGAGACCAGGCAATGGATCAACGCGATCTCTTCCCGGCTCGCCCCCTCGCCTGAATATTGACCGCCGGAGGAAACAGTATGCAACCGCTCAGCAATCGCATCGCCGAGATAGAGCTTCTCATGCAGTACGCGGTGCCGCCTGCCCGGCTTACCGAAGCCACCGCCCTGGTGAAAAAATATGCCACCGATTCCGTGGGACTCAATGTGTTTCACAATTTTTACAGCTACCTGCCGGAAGGACTGGAGGACGCCATCGCCATCCTGCGCCTTCTCGACAGTCGCGGGGGCACCTTCCTTGTCTGCGCCAGCACCAATCTCGGCGACTACCTCTACCTCGCCAACGGCGAAAGGGCGGAGTTCCTGGGGCCTCTCGCGGAGGGGATCGCGGAGGAGGAGGTCCTCCGGTTCTTCGGCCTTGAAAGCCGCGCGGATTTTCTAAAAAAATATACCGACCTGGCGGAATTTCCGGTTTATGTCCCGGCTCATCTCCAGAACAACCTCTGCCCGGTCTGCCATGCCGCGCACGGGGAACCGCACACCCTGGGCTGTCCGGTGGAGATCTGCCCCTGGTGCGGCGGCCAGCTCACCTCCTGCCCCTGCCGTTTTACGGTCCTGGGCAGGGAACGCCTGAACAGCGAGGCCCAGCTCGCGGCTCTGCTTGCCGAACTCGATAAAAAAGGCCGGATCCCCTTTGACGCGGAGGAACACCGGCCCGCCTATCCGCTCAGCCCCGCGGACCTCGCGTAAACGGCTACTTCAGATCGGTGAGATACCGATAAAAGGGCGAATCCGAGGAGATCACCATCCTGGTGTTGTTGCCCAAGGTGTCCCTGTAGGTTTCAAGGGTTCGGGAAAAAGCATAGAATTCCGGATCCTGATTGTAGGCGTCGGCATAGATCCTCGCCGCCTGCGCATCCGCCTTGCCTTTGATCTCCTGCGCCTCACGGCTGGCGGCGGAGCTGATCTCCTTCAACTCCCGCTGCAACTTACCGATGATCTCCGCCTTCAGCCCTTCGCCCGTGGAGCGCTTTTCCGCGGCAATCCGCTTGCGCTCGGAAATCATCCGGTCATACACCCTCTGCTGGACCGACTCGATATAATTCACCCGCTTGAACATCACATCCACCAGCTCGATGCCATACTGCGGCGTCACCTTCGAGGCCGCCTCGTGGATCATCCTGGTGATCTTGTCGCGGCCGAGGCGGACCTGTTCCTCCGGCAGATTGCTTTTCTGCCCCATGGCTTCGGTGTTCCAGTCGGAGCTGCGGATGATCTCCACCAGATCATTTTTGTTCACCAGATCCCGCACCGTGCCGTCGAGGATATCGTCGAGAATGGACTGGGCCCGGTTCTCGTTGTTCACCGCCTGCAGAAAAACCAAAGGGTCGGAGATCCGCCAGCGGGCCGTGACGTCCAGATAGACAAAGGTTTTGTCGTTGGTGGGAATCTGATTCGGGTCGCCGTCCCAGATCAGGATCTTTTTGTCAAAATAGGTCACGTCCTGGATAAAGGGGGTCTTGAACTTGAGACCGGCCTCGGTGATGGGCTCACCCACCGGCCGGCCGAACTGGGTGAGCACCGCCTGCTTGCCCTCGGGCAGGACGAAGAACCCGTTCATCGACACGATGCCGGCAGCCGCCACAGCCACTATCAAAAAACCACGAAGTATCGTATTCACTGACTTCTCCTCTTCTCGTTCTTTCGCTTTGCCGACGGCCGTCACCGAGGTGTCGCCGTCGGGGCCTTCGGTCGTCCCGCGCCTGTCAGGTCGAGCAAGGGCAAAATGGAGCGCTGCTCCTTGTCGACCACGTATATCTCGGTGACATTGGGCAGCATGGCCTGCATGGCCTCAAGATACAAGCGCTGCCGGGTTACATCCTTGGCGGCCCGGTATTCTTTCAGCACGGAAAGAAAGCGGGAGGTTTCGCCCTTGGCGAGATTGACCCGCTCCACGGCATATCCCTGGGAATCCTCCAGCAGTTTTTTCGCCTCGCCGCGCGCCTTGGGCACCTCGCGGTTATAAGCCTCTTCCGCCTCGTTGACCAGGCGCTTCATGTCCTGATCCGCCTCGTTGACCTCGTTGAAGGCCGGTTTTACCGCATCGGGCGGATTCACATCCTGCAACTGCACGGTGACGATCTTGACCCCGGCTCCATAGGAATCAAGGGCATCCTGCACTTCCCGCTGGGTCTGACCCGCCAGAACCTCGCGGTTGCTGAGCACATAGTCGAAGGTCATGTTGCCGACGATACGCCGCATGGCCATCTCGGAAACGTCCCGCACCGCCTGCTGCACGTCCTTGACCTTGAAGCAGAAGAGAATGGGATCCTGCACCTTGTACTGGACGATCCATTCGACGTCGATGACGTTGCGGTCGCTGGTCAGCACCAGGGATTCCGCCTCAAAACCCTGTTTCTGAAACTGACTGCGCTGGCTGGGAACCTGGGTCCTGAAACCGAACTCCTCCTTGCGCACATTCTCGATATCAACCTTGATGACCTCATCGACAAAGGGCATCTTGAAATTCAGGCCGGGGTTCGCGGTTTTGGCATACCGGCCGAAGCGCAGGACCACGCCGCGCTCCCCGGGCTCCAGGGTATAAAAGGCCGTGAAAAGAATATTGGCGACAATGAAGATCCCGATGATCAGGGCAAGCTTGCCGAAAGGACCGTACCCGCCGCCGGGTTTTGCGGCGGGAGAAGCGCCGCCGCCCTCGCCGGGGGGGCCACCTTTGGCGCCGCGACCTTCAAAGGCATCCTTGAGCTTGGTGATCAGAGCGGCAATGAGTTCTTCCGGGCTCTGCGGCCCTTTCTTCTTGCCCCAGGGAGGCTGTTGATCGTCCCAGGCCATTGGCTGACTCCTTTTTTCTTTTTCAGGTGGACGGAAATTGCAATCTCGATTGGCAACAGTCTTGACTATTTACCAGGGCATTGCAACCCTTTTCAGAGAGAAAGCGCGCGGAGCCAGGCGGCGAGGACGCCGAGCAGGCAGGAGAGGAAGAGCAACCATTGCCAGATTGGCCGCAGGGATCGTCCCCTCGCCAGTCCGGCGGCGACGAGGAAAAGACCGACGGCAAAGCCCACGCCGATCCCCCAGAAATGGGCGCCCAGATCGGTGCGCTCACCCGAACTTCCCAGCAGGGCAAGAAGCGCCGCCGCGCTGCCAAGGGCCAGCACCAGCTCCTGCCAATCGCCGACCCGGCGCAGCCGCATGCCGCTCAACATGCCGACCATGCTGAAGACCGCGGTGGAAAAACCGACGGAACTGTACAGATTGTCGTGCAGAAACACATTGACGAGGTTGGCGACCACCGCGGAAAAAAGCACGGCGAACCAGGCGACGCCGCTGCCCAGATGCCGACAGAGAAAGTAGGCCAGCACGCCGCCAAGCGCGGCATTGCCGAAAAGATGAACGCTGTCCGCGTGCAGGGTCAGGGCGGTGAGGAGCCGCCACCACTCGCCGTTTTCGAGGACCTGCTCCCGACCGAGAACGCCGTTGACAAACCAGCGGTTGTGCGTACTCCAGGCGCCGGTGATGAAATGGAAAACGACCAGGGCACCGATGACGGGCAAGACCGGGGGGGCCTGTTCGACGACCTTCTCTTCGGCCGGCGCAAAGGGCCGGGCCGGGGGCCAGTCACGATTTTCCTCAAGAAAAAGCCCCAACTCCGCCGCGGCCAGCGGCCGCATCTCCTCGGCCACCAGCAGCAGCCATCCCGCCTCGCTTGCCTCCACCTGATGGGGAATGCCGGCCGCGGACAAAACCAGGGAAGCAAGATGGACCATCTCTTCCTCGGCGGTGGTTGTCACCACCGCGGTCATCTGCTGCTCTTCAGGAACCATTGCTCGTCCGGATAGGGTTGGAAAGAAAAGAATGGCAAGGCCGGATGCCTTGGCCTGCCTCGCGCAGACGCCCAGAAAGCATGAACAGAGAAAGTAAGTACAAAAAGTGATTTGGAAAGGGCAGGCATGAAAAAAGGGGCTGGCCCGCAAGGACCAGCCCCTTCACTTGAAAACCGGAACAGTTCAGCGGTTACTTACTGAACATAGAACCAGACCTTGATGGTATGGCCGTTGCTGATGACGTTGGTAAAGGTGTAGCTGGTGATTGCACCTTTGTACTTGCCGTCAACAACCACCCGACCCACTTTATACCCTGCATTCGGGGTAATCGTGAAGGTCTGATCGCTGCCCTTGCTCACCGCCACCGAGCCGGCCGGGCTGATGGTGCCGCCGGCATAGGCGGTGGCGGTGATGACGTAGGTCACATCCTGCTCAAAGGTGGCGTTGATGGTGTGGTTGCCGGAGACATTGTGGAAGGTGTAGCTGTTCCACAGGGTCTGCGGCTGGCCGTCAACGGTCAGGCTTGCCAGTTTGTAACCCGCATCCGGGGTGATGGTGTAGGTCACGTCGGTCCCGCCCAGGGCCACGGTATCGCCGACCGGGCTGATGGTGCCGTTGGCACCGGCAGAGGCGGAGATGGTGTAGCTGGGGTTCGCCACAAAGGAAGCGGCGAGGGTGTGGGAGGCCGTGACATACTCGAACTTATACGAGCCCACCGCGCCGACGGAAACGCCGTCCACCAGGACATCAGCGATCTGGTAGCCGGCATCGGCGGTGATGTATACGGTGTAGTCCGTGCCCGCGCTCACATCGACGGTTCCGACCGGAGCCACGCTGCCGCCAGCGCCCGCAGAGGCGGTGATGGCGAACTTGTCTCTGGTTTTCGGGGCCATGAGGAAGGCAAGCATGGCGGAATCATAGCCAAGAAGCTGATTGGCATGAACCGTGGTGTTGATGAACATCCCGTCCCCGCAGGGGGCCGGCATGCCGTACATATCCTTGCAGCTGGTCTGTGCCTGATCCCAGGAATTCACATGGTTGGGATTGCCGGGATTCTTCTCGACACTGATCGGCCAGGTCACCTTGGCGGCAGTGCCGGAACCGGACTGCTGCAGAGCGATCTTGAAGTGTGAACGGGCCTCGCTCCTCTGGTAGAGCAGACCGTTGGGGTTGGCGGCATATTCCTCGGCGCTGAAGGCTACACCGTTACAATCGGTATCAGCCATGCAGGCACCGCCGGCGCGGAAACTCATGGAATCGCACTGGCCGGGCATGCCGTTCATCGGGTCCGCACCCTCGCAACTGCCCATGTTGAACATGGGATTGTTGCTCGGCATGCAGTTGTTGACGCTGTAGCCGGGGAACGGGCTCATGCTGGCCGGGCCGGCAAAGGGGTTGCAGCCATTGGTCAGGCCGGAAAGGGTTTCCCGGACGGTGAAGCCCTGGAGACCCGCGATACCGTCATACATGCCCATCATCTTCGCAGTGCCGTCCGGGAAACCCATGGCCTTGTCGAAGGTGTTGGACATGAAGTCCACACAGTCGCCGAGCGTGGTCCAGCCCATGCCCATGGGGTCGCCGCAGGCAGCGTCGGAAATCGGGTTTCCGGCCTGATCAAAGTAGGTGGAATCCGGCTGCTGGCCGCCGCCGCACATCATGGTGCAGTCGAAATCGGCAAACAGGGCGAACCAGTTCTTGATCATGTCGTACTGCCCGATACCAAAGGCCGCGCCTTCCAGGGGCTGCTGATACCCTTCAAAGAAACCTACGGAATACGGAGAGTAGTTCGGGTTCTCACCGGTGGGCATACCCATCGCGTTCCTGGTGTAGGGATCGATGCTGGAGTGACAGCTCAGGCAACCGCCGCGCTTTTCACCACCAAGCGCCCACTCGGCCGGGGCAACGCCGTGGGTCACGTCGAAGTTGGTCTGGAACAGCTTCATCTTGTTGGCATACTGGCTGCCGTCAACAATGAGGCTGGTTGAGGTGAAGGCGTCGATCTCCGCTTTGGTGTCGACCTCCCAGGAATCGGAGAGGCTGAAGCCGTCGAAGAGCGGAACCATGTTGCCGCCGTTCAGGCGGATATCGAACTCCGGATGCTGCGCTTTCACGGCCATGGCGGCATACATGCTGTTTCTGGCCTTGACCGGGGCAACAAGCGGATTGGTGGTCTGGTAAGCGCCGCCGGCGATCTCGCTGCCGGTGTCCAGGCCGGAGTTGGTGGAGCCTTTAACCCAGATCGGCATGACGGACGGAAGCACGGGGTAGATCTTCTGCTCGCCTTCCTTGGTCAGCCACTGGTGCAGTACCGGCACCGTCTTGTGGGAACCGGTGATCAGGTCGAAGTTCCAGTCCAGCATGTTCCGGAAGCCGCCCTTATACTGACCTGCGGTCCAGTCGCGGTATTTCAGACGACCGGGCGCTGCATAAACCTCGGGGATATGGCAGGTCGCGCAGGCGATCTTCTCAAGATGCACCGCCGGAAATCCCTGATGGGTGGGGGTCGGGGAAACGAGAGTCCCGCCGTTGTCGGTGAGTCTCGGGTTGTCCCTGGTTGTATGACAGCTCTCGCAGGAAACGGTGCCGTCAAGGTTGTTTTTGGATTTGGTATCCGGATAGGAATCGGCCTGGGCGAACTGATGGTCAATGGCCCGGACAGTCTCCTCGGGATAGGGAACGCCGTGATGGTCTCCGGCCGCGAACACGCGGCTGTTGGCATCGGTCTGGTCGTCGGTCACGTCATAGGCCGGGTTGCGGGTGCCGCCCGAATACTTGTTCTCGGAGCCCAGGGTGTAATGGCAGGTGCCGCAGCTCATGCCGGTGGGCTGATGCGTATCGGGATTGATGTCGTGCACGTCGGCGTCCGGCATCCTCTCCTTGACGTTCACGGTCATGCCCATGCTGGCAAAGGGCTGATTCTGGGCCGCGATTGTTTCGGTCACAACCGGGTCACCAGGCTGTTTGCCAAGGCCGAACATGGCGTTGAACATGCTCATGCCCCAGTTGGCGTTGGGCCCCTGGCCGATCTTGTGCGCCCGTTTGCCCATACCGGTTTTGCAGCCAAGCTCGAACCAGAGCAGATCGTTGGATCTGTCGGGATCGCTGGCGTCCTTATCGGTATCGAGGGCCGTCCCCGGCGGGCTGACCAGGGCAAAGTTGCCGTAACCGAACTTCATCTGCATCATGCCGGGAAGTCCGGCGGTGCTGTCATCACGGGCATGGCACACCGAACAGTTGGCGCTCTCGGGAACCGGAGCGATATTGCTGCCGGGAATGGCCGAGGGAACACCGCTGATCGAGGCGATGGTGCCGTCGGCATTCCAGCCGGAAACAACGGCGCCGAGGCCAAGAGAGGCCGCGTAACTGTAAGACTTGGTCTTTAAGGCAAGGTTTCTGTTGTACATGTCGTAACTGGTGCCCGGCGTGAACGTGCCGGCGGCAGGGACGCCCGGATAGGCGCTGGTGCCGCTGCAGGTCGGGTCATTGAGCGGCCCCATGGGGTTGTTGCTGTCGCAGCCCATGGATTGCAACCAGGCACGGCCATTGCCGGTGCCGGCCGGATCGGTGGTCTTGATGTGGCAGAGCAGACAATCGAGTTCCGCCTTGTTGGTGGCGGACAGGCCGCCGGCCTGATCGATGGTGGTGAGCCTGCCGTTGGGGAATTGCAGGCTGGGATACTCGTAGGTGTACTGGTCGCCGGATGGAGAACTGGTGCCGTAATCGTTCATGTTCCGGTCATATTCCATCTGGCCGCCGCCGACATGGCAGACGCCGCAGTAGGTTACCCAGTCCTGCGTACCGCTTTCAACGGACTGCCACTGTACGCCATCCCCCAAGGGGTCGATATTCTTAGCCGCCAACTGGCGGTTGGAAGGCGGTCAGTACTTGCCGAACATGCCCGGCGAGCTGGTGAAGAACGGGTCGCCGAAGGCTGTTCGCATCTGGGTGGAGTAGGCTTCGTTCCGGCCCTGGTTCGAATGCCTGCCCTTGGAAACGCCATGGTCAAAGAACGACACGTCGTAACTCTGCCAGTAGACGCTGTTGGTGGAATCAATGACACCCTGGGTGTGGGTTATCGAAGTTGGTTCGGATCCGTAGTTGTGACAGCCACCGCAGGTGGCTTTGGGACTGTATGGCTCGTTAGATGCGACAGGTTGCCCTGCCGCATTTAAAAGCGGAACATTCTGATGGGCCCCGGCGACTGTTGCCAGTCCGCCCAAGAGCGCCATGGCAGAAACCCCCGCCATTATTTTTCGAAAACGTGGAGCTTTCATGATACCTCCTTATGAGATTTCAATCCTTGTCATTCCTCTGAGAACAAACAATCTCTCACTCCTCATCATTGCCTAAAATCAGGTCATTTCCTTAACGGTTAACACTCATTATTATCTGTTATTTCACCCCCTTATCCTTGTATTCCCACCTCAGGGCGGAAAGATGTTGAGACGAAGACGCAGGGTGATGGAGCAAATTGCGTGCCTGCCGAAAAAAACGGGCATATTTTGCCACCTTTACGAGACGTATAATGAGCCCCCACTTTTTTTGATAATAATTATCTATATTTGCCAATAGGACGGTTGGTCAAATACCCAAAAATACCCTGGGGATTTCACCAGATCCAAGCGGGGCTGCTTTTTCATTCCCTGTAAAATCAAAGAATTCATCATGGTATGGAATTTGCTGTCATCTTCACGGAGGCGGAATCATGCCTCGCCGTGCCCGGTAATGCGCTGTCGTTGTACCCAATGCAGCACGCATGCATAATCCACATAAGGAGAGGAAAAGAATGGCTCGCAAAACATCAGCTTCACCACTGGGAAAAACCAAACGGCTTGTCTACGCATCGGCCGCGCTCCTCTGTCTGACCATTGCCAACAGCGGCATGGCCCTGTCCGTTGGTAATGCCCTGGCCCAGGAAAGCCCTGGGGCGGGCGAAGTAAAAACCGAGAAAAACAGCCAGCGGGAATCAGCGAAGAAGATAGTGGTGGCAAAGGTCAACGGCGCGGAAATCACCATGGATTCCCTGGTAAAGATGATGAACCGGATCAGCGCCAAGGACAAAGACGCCGCGGACCAGGAGGCTGTCAAGCAACAGGCTCTGGATCGGTTGATCCTGCTCAATCTGGCTTTCCAGAAGGCGCAGAAGGACGGCTTGGCGGCCGACGAGAAAAACGTGATCGCCGCCCTGGAGAACCTCAAGAAAAATCTTGGCGGCGAGGAGGAATACAAAAACTTTCTCGCCAAGGAACAGGTCACGGAGGCGGACCTGAAGGCCCAGATCACGAGAAGTCTTACCCTTGAACTTGCCTATGCCCGTGAGGTATACAACAAGGTGAGCATTCCGGAAGAAACCGTAAAAAAGGAGTATGAAAAGGAAAAGGCCAGATATGTGACCCCGGAAAAGATGCGGGTCATCGATGTGCTCTTCCTGCAGCAGGAGAGCGACGAGGCTTCCCAGAAAACCGCGACCGAGGTGCTGAAGAAGATCAGGGAGGAGAAAGAACAAAACCCCTGGAAGCTTTCCCTGGACGGCACCTTCATTGTCAGATCCTACGATATCGACAAGGACAGGGACAAAGAACTCTACCAGGCGGCGAAAAAGATGAGAAAGGGCGACCTTTCCGGAATCATCAGGACCGCCAAGACCCTCCACATCATCAAGATGAAGGAATATTCCCCGGAACGCCAGATGACCCTGGAAGAGGTGCGGGGCAATATTGAGAATTCCCTCCGGGTGCCTGCCCAGGACAGAAGGCTGCAGGAATGGGAGCAGGAACTGCGGAAAGAGGCGAAAATCGAAATCGTCTGGCCCGAGCTTACGAAAAAAAAATCCTGAACCCATCCCCCTGAGGGGAAAAATCGCCACGCCCGCGGCGGCCACAATAAAAAAGCCGTAACCCCAAAAAAGGTTACGGCTTTATTATGTGCATGGTGCCGAAGAGAAGACTCGAACTTCCACGGGGGTAACCCCACTAGACCCTGAACCTAGCGCGTCTACCAATTCCGCCACTTCGGCACTTCGTGAGAGGCGATATTAATTTTTTGCACCGTGGTTTGTCAAGACAATTCACAGCGCTTTTCAGAAAAAAAAAGAACTGAGCGGAATGGCCGCGAAGTTTGTCCACGGACCGATGCCGAAGAGTTGGGTCGGCCATGGACGGTGCGGCCGGCAAAGGCTCCTGCGGGGAAATTCTCCGCGCACGGCGTATTGACCTTTTCGGGGTTGTCGCCTATTGTATGGGCACCCAAAAAACGGAGCCCCTGCCCATTATGGATATCTACACAAATCTCAGCGACATTAAAGAACCTTTCCGCAATGCCGCTGTCACCATCGGCAACTTCGACGGCGTCCACCTGGGCCACCAGATCCTCTTTTCCGAGGTGGTGAGCAAGGCTTACCAGAACAAGGGTACCAGCGTTGCCATCACCTTTGATCCGCATCCGCTCAAGGTGGTCCGTCCTGAAATCGGCCTGAAGCTCATCTCCACCGCCGAACAGAAAAAAGAACTGATCGCGCTGGCCAACATCGACAAGCTGGTGATCATCCCCTTTACCAGGGAGTTTTCCGCCACCCCGGCGGAAACCTTTGTGGACGACGTCCTGCGCAAGACCATCGGCGTAAGGGAGCTGGTGGTTGGCTATGATTACGCCTTCGGCAAAAGCCGCCAGGGCGATATCCCGTTTCTGCAGGCGCAGGGCCTCCAGAAAGGCTTCAACGTCACGGTGGTGGAGCCCTTTTACGTGGACGAGATGCTGGCCAGCAGCACCAAGATCCGGCAGCTTGTCACCCAGGGACGGATGCGGGACGTGCGGAAGTTGCTGGGCCGCCACTACCAGATTCGGGGGGAGGTCAGGATGGGCAAGCAGCGTGGCGGCCCGCTCCTGGGCTTCCCCACGGCCAACCTCGCCATCTCCGATGAGGATCTCTGCCCGCACCTGGGTGTCTATGTGACCCAGGTGGTCTATGACGGCAAATGCTATGGCGGGGTGCTCAACATCGGCTACAACCCCACCTTTGAGGGAAAAAAGCTTTCCGCCGAGACCCATATCTTTGACTTCAACCAGGATATCTACGGCAAACCCATCAAGATCAACCTGCTCCGCTTCCTGCGCGGTGAAAAAAAGTTTTCCGGCCCCGCCGAACTCGCCGCCCAGATCAGCCGGGACGTGGCCGAAGCCAGGCAGGTTCTCGCCGATGCCCAGAAGGAAATCCTGCTCTCCTGCGAGGAAAAATACAACCGATAAAAAAAGGCCGGAGACTCCCGCCCCGGCCTTTTTTTATCGGTTACAGCCCGTGTCGCGAGGGCTGTTAAAAATCCTCGAACTCCTCCTCATCAAAGGGGATCACCTCAGCGGCCGTCCCCTTCCCTGCTTTGCCGGAAGGTAGCGCCTTGGGGACAGCCTTCGTCGTTCCTTCTTTTTTCGGCGGCGCAGTAAGGGCGGGGGGGCCGGCTTTTCTGGTCGGGGCGGGGACAGGCCGCTGGCCCTGCGCTTTTGCCCGACTTGCCCTGGATTTACCCCCACCGCTCACCAGCACGACCAGATCTTCCACATAATGCTTCATGTACTCGGCCTGGGCGCTCAACTGTTCGGAGGCGCTGGCCGCCTCTTCGGAGCTGGCCGCGGTTTGCTGGGTGACCCGGTCGATTTCGGTCATGGCCGTGTTCACCTGATCCAAGCCCTGGGTCTGCTCATTGGAGGCCACGGCAATCTCGCCGACCAGGCTGCCGACCTTGGTGGCCAACCCTGCCACCTCGGCAAAATCCTCGTTGGTCCGCAGCACCAGGGATTCGCCCTCCTTCACCTTGACCACCGTTCCCTCAATGAGGGTGGCGGTATTCTTGGCCGCCTCGGCCGCCCGCATGGCCAGATTGCGCACCTCATCCGCCACCACGGCAAACCCGGCGCCGGCCTCTCCGGCCCGGGCCGCTTCCACCGCCGCATTCAAGGCGAGCAGGTTGGTCTGGAACGCAATCTCGTCAATGGTCTTGATGATTTTCGAGGTCTGTTCGCTGGCCCTGGAGATCTCGGCCATGGCGGCGGTCTGGGCAGCCATGGATTGATTGGCCTTGTCGACCACCGCGTTCACCTCCCGCATGAGGGAGTTGCACTCGGAGGCGTTGTCGGCATTGCGTCGGGCCATGGTCGAAACCTCCTCCAGGGAGGCCGAGGTCTCCTCCAGGGAGGCCGCCTCCTCGGAGGCGCCTTCGGCCAGGCTGTGCGCGGCGCCGGAAAGCTGGCCCGAAGCGGAGGTCACCTGGGCCGCGCAATCATCCAGGCCGGCAATGACCTTGCCCACCGGCTTGATGACGAAATGGGAGAGACAGGCATAAATGACGCTGCAGAGGGTAATAACTATAATGCCGGCCACAACCAGAACCACGATCCCGAGCCGCCATGAGGCGGAAACAAGTTCCGCGTTCGTGGTTTTGACCTGCTCGTCAATCCGGCTCGAAACCTCGGCAATGCTTTTATCCACCGCGGCAAAGCTCAAACCGACCTCGACAAGACCAATGGTCTCACCTTGAAAGGTTATGGATTTGCGCAACACCTCCTTGGCGGCCTCGCCACCTTTTGCCTGGGCAAGGGCATTATTCTCTTTTCCGAAAAAAATCACGGAAACAATATCTTCATCTTTTATGGTGTTGTTGGCCAAGTTGAGAAGAGAATCAAAGTCATAGCCCAGAATCAGGGCCGAACCGGTCTGGGCCAGCAGGGACGCGACGGAATCGCCCTTCTTCCGCAACTCGGCGGCGAGATGTTGTTTCTGCTGCTCCTGCTCAAATTGCAGACGGCCGACAAAACTCTGCGCCTGCTTTGCCTGGGAAGTGTATGAGGTATAGATGACGATAGCGATGAGGACGGCCATTAAAACCTGGGCCAGGATGGATACCACCAGAATGAACTTGGCGGCAATGCCTCTCTTTCTTGCATCTGCCATTCTTTCACGGTTCCTTTACAAAATAGAGTTGAAAAATCGCAAAATACGACGCAAGGACGCAACAGAACGTAGATAATGTTTCAGATCAACCTCGCTGTTGCGTCTTTGCGTTAAAAGATTTTCATAACCACCGGCACAATCAGTCTCCGGCGCCCACATTGATCTTTTTCAGAAGATCGCGGACGATTGCGTAGTCCGCCGGACTGGCCCAGCCGACCACCTTGGCGGCCTTGGCGGCCGGGGAGTCGGCGGGCATCGCCTTGAGCGCCTCGCCCACCTTGGCGGCCAGCTCGGGCTTCACGTGGGCCACCGCGGCCATGGGCCATTCGGGATAGAGCGGCGTGCTGTGCACAAAGGGAAAGTCATCCTTGACCTGATTGATGATCTTGAAATCGCCCATCTTGATCTTGCCCTCCGCCTCCATGCGCTCCAGGGTGTCGGAACGGACGGTGCCCGCGTCCATGGCGCCATTCAACACGGCCAGCACCACGTTGTCATGCTTGCCGCCCTCGACAAAGGCGGCGAAATCCTTTTCAGGGTCGATGCCGTTGTCCACAAAAACCTTCCAGGCCATGTGGGCGCCGCCGAAGGAGGTTTTCTGCACGATCATGAATTTTTTGCCCTTGATGTCGGCCAGGGTGTTGATGGGGCTGCCGGCCTTGGCGAAGATGACGCCGCCGAACTTATCCAGGGCCTTGCCTTCGCGGGAGTTGATCATGGTGGCCACGGCCCTGGCCTTGTACCTGTCTTCCAGGTTGACGAAAAAGGCGGAGTTCGCCAGAACGAAGTCGACCTGGCCGCCCTTCACCGCCGGGTCGATGGCCTCGAACTTCAAGGGAACGATGGTCACCTTGTCCCCCAGTTTGCCGGTGAGATATTCGCCGGTGGGCCCCCAGTCGGTCATGGCCTGCGGCGCTCCCCGTTTCGCAAGCACGCCGATCTTGATTTCCGCCTGCGCCGCCGTGGCACACAGGACGGCCGTCAACAGAGCGCAACACATCATGCCGATCTTCCTCATTCCACTCCCCATGGGAATCCTCCTCGCTGTTTGGTTTCCATGAAAAAAGTCGGCGTCGTGACACGTCACAACGCCAACGGGTACCCTGCAGGCAGAAAAAATCGACTGAGCTCAGGTCTCAATACAGCCTATAATTTTTCCCAAAAGCATGTCAAAGAAAATTCCTCCTGTTTTTTTACAAAATTTCCAAAACAATTCATTGTGTTAGGCAAACCCCGTCCCGAACCAGAATCGTCCGCCCGGAATAACGACAGGTTTCCGGATTGTGGGTGACCATGATCACCGTCAGTCCCTCCGCGTTGAGCTGCCGCAGGATCTGCATGACCTCGCCGGCGGTTTCGCTGTCCAGATTGCCGGTGGGCTCGTCGGCCAGCAGGATCGGTGGCCGGTTGACAATGGCCCTGGCAATGGCCACCCGTTCCTGTTCGCCGCCGGAGAGCTGATCCGGCAGGCGGCCGGTCTTGGCGGCAAGACCGACCTTACCAAGAACCTGACGCGCCATTTCCTCCTGCTGTTTCGAGGCAATACCGGTGATGGCCATGGGCAGCTTGACGTTCTCCAGCACCGTCAGGTAGGGGATGAGCTGAAAGGACTGAAAGATGATGCCGATGTACTCGCTGCGGAAATCGGCCCGCTGTTCGCTGCTCAAGGCATAGATATCCAGGGAATCGATGAGCACCTGGCCGCGGCTGGGGTGGTTCAGGCCGCCCAGGATGGAGAGCAGGGTGCTCTTGCCCGAGCCGGACTGCCCCATGATGCTGACAAACTCACCGTCGTCGATGAAAAAATCCATCCGCCGGATGGCGCTTACCCTGCCGGACTCAAGCGGATACTCCTTGCCGATGTTCCTGATTTCGATGAGATGCCCCACGCGTTCCGTCATGTTCTTCATTGCCGTTCTCCTATAGTGCCCGCAGGGCCTCGCTGGGATCGAGCCTGCTCCCTTTTTGCGCCGGATAGAGACTGGCCAGGAGGCTTAACGACACGGACAGCAGGACCGCCACGGTGCCCAGGCCAGGGTTGACGCCGGCAAAGGCGCCATTGGGGAGCACCAGGGGAAGCACCGCCCAGGCAATGAGGTTGCCGCAAACAAAGCCCAGAATGCCGCCAAGCAATCCGACCACCATGGCTTCCAGCAGAATGATCTGCATCACGTGCCCCCGCCTGAAGCCGATGGCCCGGAAAATCCCGATTTCCCGCGTACGTTCGTTGACCGCCCCCATCATGGTGACAAAAACCAGCAGGGAGCCGACGAAGATCACCAGGGCGGCGATGCCGTAGCTGAAGGTCTTGAACATCTCCACCGACTGCATCTTGGCGAGCACGGCCTGCTTCAAGGCGGTCACCCTGGCGGCCGGAAACTTCTCGGCAATCTGCAGGACCAGTTCGCTGATGGGGCATTCCCGGCAGAAGGCGGCAATCTCCACCAGGGAAACCCGCCCTTCCTTGCCCAGCACCTCCTGGATCGCGTGAAGATCACCGATGATAAGACCGTCCTCCGCGGCGCCGGTCGGCTCAAGCAACGCCGCCACCCGGAAGCTCTTGCCGCCCAAGGAGAGGGAATCCCCGGCCTTGAGGGTAAGGGCGGCGGCGGCCTCGGAGCCGATGACCACTTCCCCGGCCGAGGTCGGTTGCGCGCCTTGGAGATGCCACCAGGTTTTCAGGAGAAACTCGACCTGATAATCCACCCCCATCAGCAATACCTGCCGGCCCGCGATGGGGATGGCGCCGAGAACCTTGGGAGCGATCGCGCCCAGATTCTCACGGTTTTCTATTTCCCTGATCTTCACGAGATCCTTCTCGGCGAACTCCCTGACCTCGTAATTGACCCCGCCCACGGTGATGCCGCCATAGCTCAGGTTCAGGTTCTCGCTTTTCGGCGCCATGACAATGTTGGCGCCAAAGCGGTCCAGCCGGTCTTCGATATCGCGGCTCATGCTTTCCGTAATGGAAAGCAGGGTGACGATGGTGGCGATGCCGATCAGGAGCCCCAGCACCAGAAAGATCATCTTCCCCTTGCGCCGCCTGAGATTGTTGCAGGAAATGGTTGAGAGCTTCACGTGTTTTCCCCGTTCTCTGAAAAAATTCCGACAAGCCGCTCGCCGGGCGGCCCTCCGCCGGCGTCGCCTCCATTATTGCCCCATCCCGCCTTCCGCCTCTTTTTCCATGGTGTGCAGGCGCTGGCTGTGGCTGACCTGATTGAGGAGGACCGCCGCTATCCCTTTCCGGGCGAAGAAGGCGGAAAATTTCGCCGCCCCGGTGGCGGCATGGTCATAAGTAATGACCAGCCTCGTTCCCCTGGCGTCCTTCTCGACCCCGCGGATGCCTTCCTGGGTTTTGAGTTCGGCCAGCAGGGAATCCTGCCAGCCGCCCTCGCCCTCCAGCTTGAAAATGGCATCCTCAAGGTGACGGGAGGTAAAAAAAGCGATGGATTTCGGGATGACCACAACGGAAAGGCCGACCAGGATAGTCAGAGCGACCATGGCGGCAACGGCACCGAATCCCATGCCCCGCTTCCGCACCCCCAGCACCCTCTCCCGCTTTTCCCGATATTTTTCAAGATCGTACCCCATGCTGCCTCCCCTGCCTCTCAGCGTTTGAATCTGCAATACCAGCTGTTCCGGTTGATATCGGCCATGCTGATCACCAGCTTGTCGCCCTCGACCACCCGGGTGAGGGGGGCAGGATTACAGCCGCCCTTGACGTCGTTGATCCTGGCCGAGGCAAAACGCATCCCGCAGTTCTGGCAGACCATGAAATCCCCATCCTGCAGATAGCCCTTGCCGGAGCGGAAACAGACATCACAGGCGTCGATGGCCGCCCGGAGCACCCCGTCATTGCTCATCAGGGTGAAAAAGGTCACCTTGAGGCCGTCGCCTGCCTCCACCTTGAAGTAGTGCGCCCTGCCGTCACTTATCGAGGCAAGGGGGATAAACAGCTTGCCGTTGACCGGCGCAAGGCTGGTTGCGCGGTCGCCCCAGAAGGCAAATCCAGCCCCGGCGTGGAGGCTCATGGCCGCCAGGGCCAGGAGCACTGTCAGTGCAAATCTCTTCATGGTCATACTCCTTGTTTCCTCATGGTTTCTCCCTGCTGCCGAAAAATTTTCCCAGCAACTTTTTCCACGCGGCGGCGGTCGCCCCGCACTCATTGACTTCACAGGCAAAGCAGGCAGCAGCCGCTTCCGAAATAGCGGACCCGGCCGCCGGCACGACCTTCGCGGCAAAACCGAGCCTCCGCAGGGTCAGAACAATCTCCTCTTCCCGCAGGGGCGGATGGTACTCAATCCGCAGCAGGCCCCGGACCTGATCGGCGCTGATGGACACCAGGCCGTCCTGTTTGGCAAGTTCATCACGAAGAAACGGAAGGCAGGCGTTGCAAAACTGCTCATCGAGAAGGACGTTCAGTTTTGCCGTCATCGCTGTCGCGGCACCCGCGCCGGCAAGGAAGAAAATGATCCCGCAGACGATGCTGCGGATTATGCCCTGCCTGCCCGGAATCTTCATGGCCTTCCCTGGATGCTCTTCGCCACAACCCAACGTTGCCGCCCACGCTCTTGCCAAAAGTAAAGCAAGTCGCATGCCGGAAACGGGAATAGGTCGATAACCATTCAACATAACAAGGTTTTTACGGAAACATCCGCTGAATAGCAGAAGCGGGGGGAACGAATGTAAAGAATATTCTCCATCCGGATGATGAATATTCTTTACCTCGGAACGTGGATTCGGAACGAAAAATCAGATCTGAAACTTTTCCAGACGATAGATGAGAACATGGCGGGGAATCTTCAGGAGACGGGCGGCCTCGGAACGGTTGCCCCCGGCCCTGGCCAGGGCCTTTCGGATCAACTCCTCCTCAACCCCTTCAAGAGAGATCCCCTCGGCCGGGATTTCCGGGATAAAACCAGGGGTCGGCGCCGCCGGGGCCTGCCCCTGACCAAGCTGCATCTCCCCCGGCCCTATGACCGGACCCTTGCGGAGAATAATCGAACGCTCCACCACGTTCTGCAACTCACGGATATTGCCGGGCCAGGCATAGCCGGTGAGCTTGGCCAGTGCCTCGGCGGAAAAACGCACCCCGGCCGGAGCATTCAGTTTCTTGAGAAAATGGACGACCAGGCCCGGGATATCCTCCCGCCGCTCGCGCAGGGGCGGAATATGGAGAACGATGACCCCCAGTCGGTAATAGAGATCCTCCCGGAAACTCCCCTGGCCGATGGCGGCATGGAGATCGCGATTCGAGGCCGCCACCAGCCTCGCATCCACCGGCTCCGTATAATCGGCGCCGACCGGCTCCACCACCTTCTCCTGGATGGCGCGCAGCAGTTTTGCCTGCAGATCCATGCGCAACTCCCCGATCTCATCGAGGAAGAGGGTTCCCTTGGCGGCCATCTGGAAACGTCCCTTGCGGTTGGCCACCGCTCCGGTAAAAGCGCCCTTCCGATGGCCGAACAGTTCGCTCTCCAGCAGATTTTCCGGGATGGCCGCACAGTTGACCGCCACCATGGGACCCTGCCGCCGGGGGCTGTGCTGATGGATGAGCCTGGCCAGCACCTCCTTGCCGGTGCCGGATTCGCCGGTGATCAGCACGGTGGCTTCACTGTTTGCGGCGCGCACCGCCGTGGCAAGCAGCTCGGCCATGGCGGAGTTGGCCGTTTCCATGCCCTCGGTGCCGGTGAGCCGGCTTATTTCCCCGGCCAGCTGCTCCTTCTGCTCCTGCAGCATCTTCAATTCCAGGGCCTTTGCACAGGAAAGACGCAGCGCCTCCCGGTCAAAGGGCTTGGCCAGAAAGGTAAAGGCCCCCTCCTGCATGGCCCGCACCGCCATCTCGATGGAACCGTAAGCAGTGATGACCATGACCGGGGTTTCCGGCGACTCCTTTTTTACCGCAGCGAGAATCGCCAGGCCGTTCAGATCCCCAAGCTGCACGTCGGTGATCACCAGATCAGGAGCATGCTTCTTGAAAAGCGCAAGCCCCTCCTGCCCGGAGGCTGCGCCAAGCACTTTGTAGCCTGCGCTCGTCAGGTTGTATTCGGTAACCCGCCGCAGGCTTTCGTCGTCATCGATCAGGAGTATCCGTGCTGTCATTGTCGGCCTCCCTCAGGTCGTCCATTCTAAAGCGGAACCATTCCTTTCCGGCAGATACATGGCAAAACAGGCGCCGCCGCCCTCGTGATCGGCCACGGTCAGGCTGCCGCCGTAACTTTCCACAATTTTTCGACTGATAAGCAGCCCCAAACCCGTGCCTTCCTCCTTGCCTGAATAAAAAGGTTCGAAAATCTTCTCCTTTTCGGAATTACTCACCCCGGGGCCATCGTCGCAGACCACCACTTTCCGGCCGGCCTCGCCCCGCTCCACCATGATCCAGATCCGCCCCTGGCCGGCAACGGCATCCAGGGCGTTCAAAAGAAGATTGAGCAGAACCTGGGAAATCCTGGCGCCCTCCACCAGGAAATCATGCCCCTCCTCAAGAGCAGCCAGGGAGAGGGTCACCCCCTTTTTCTGCCGCTGCCTTTCAAGCAGGGCGCAGACATGGGAGATGACCCCGGAAAGCGGCTCAAGGGGTCCGATCTTTTCCCGGCCCTCTCCCCGGGAGTAACGGAGGATTTCCTCCACCGTGTCGCGCAGACGCGTCGTCTCCTTGAGCAGGATCTCCACAAATTCCCGTTTCGGATGGCCCATCGGAAATTCATCCTGGAGGATCTCTGCGGTCCCACGGATGGAGGCCAGGGGATTTTTGATCTCATGGGCCAGGGAGGCGGACATCCGCCCCAGGGCGGAAAATTTCTGGGCCGCGGCAAGCTGGGCCTCAGCCTCAAGGAGCTGGCCTGTTTCCTGATGCAGCCGGCCGTAGGAGGCTTGCAGCTTTTCCGAGAGCTGCTGGTATTTTTCCCTGAGCCGCATCTGCCGACCGGAAATCATGCCGACCAGGGCGCCGGCGGCCAGGTAGAGAATGATCTCGGTCAGCTCGCTCAGGTAGGCTTGCGGCCCTTGCCCCATATACATGAGAACATGGGGAATAAAGGCGATGGAGGAGAGGATTGAGAAAAAAAGGCCGCCGCGCAGGCCGAACCAGAGCCCGCCCAGAACGATGGGGAAGTAGCTGAGCCGGCGGAAGGTATTGTGATAAAAAATGAGATGGCCGGGGGTGAAAAGATGGAGCAGGCCGATGGCGACCACCAGGCCCAAGAGGAAGAGAAAAAGCGCTTTCCGCATGCCACCCCCTGGCTGTTGCCCAGAGCCATCCCGCCTTTTGCGCGGGATGGCTTTATCTTGCCCTAAGAACGGTAATCGGCGTTGATCTTCACATAATCGAGGGAAAAATCGCAGGTGTAAATCTCTTTTACCGCCCCACCGGCATGGAGATCAATGCTCACGGTGAACTCGCGCTTCTTGAGCACGGCCGTGGCCTTTCTTTCCACCTCCGCCCCCTGGCCGAGGCCGGCCCGCACCATGAAAACCTCGTCAAAGGCTATATCCACCCTGCTCTGCTCAAAGATGGCGCCGGAGCGGCCCAGGGCGGCGATGATTCTGCCCCAGTTGGCATCCTCGCCGAAAAATGCGGTCTTGACCAGATTGGAATTGGCCACGGTGCGGGCGGCCTGCTCCGCTTCCGCCTCGCTTCGCGCGCCCAGCACCCGCACGGTCACCAGCTTGGTGGCGCCTTCGCCGTCCCGGACGATCATGAAGGCCAGCTCCCGGCAGAGGTCGGTGAGCGCCTCGGCAAAGGAGGCCACCGCCTCGGGCCGCTCGTCGACAATGGGCGGGTGCTCGGCCGCGCCGTTGGCCAGCAGCAGCACCGTATCATTGGTGCTGGTGTCGCCGTCCACGGTGATGGCATTGAAAGTGGCGGCTACGCTCTTTTTCAGCAGCCGCTGCAACAGTTCGTGGGAAATCTTGGCGTCGGTGAGGATGAAACCCAGCATGGTTGCCATGTTGGGCATGATCATGCCGGCGCCCTTGGCCATGCCGACCAGCTTCACCGGCTTGCCGTCGATGAGGGCGGTGCGGGTCGCGGTCTTCTTCACCGTGTCGGTGGTCATGATCGCCTGCGCCACCTCGTCAAGCCCGGCCGCGTTTAAACCGCGGGCGGCCATGGGGATGCCGCGCTGAAAGCAGGCCAGCTCCAGCTGCTGGCCGATGATGCCGGTGGAGCAGACCTGCACCAGCTCTTCGGAAATATTCAGGGCATCGGCGGCCATGGCCGTGGTCAACCTGGCCAGGCGCATGCCCTCTTCGCCGGTGCAGGCGTTGGCGATGCCGGAATTGACCAGAATGGCCTGGGCCTTGCCGCTCTTAAGCCGCGCCATATCGAGCAGGACCGGGGCCGCCTTCACCAGGCTGCTGGTGAAAACCCCGGCCACGGAAGCCGGTTTGTCACTGACAATGAGGGCAAGATCGAGTCGATCCTTGCCGCGGATGCCCGATCTGACCGCGGCTGCCTTAAAACCCTTTACCTGAAATTGCGTCTCGCTCATCGTTTCACCCGTATTCAATGGGCAAGGGGGAACCCCTCCCCGCCTCCCTTCCGGCTACGCCTTGCCGACGCCGCAGCAGCGTTTGTACTTCAGGCCGCTGCCGCAGGGGCAGGGGGCGTTGCGGCCGATCTTATCGCCGTCGCGGCTCACGGTGGCATCCGCATCCTCATCTCCGCCGCCATGGCGCATCTGCATGGGCTGCCGCTGGGCGCGCTGCTCGCGTTCGAGCGCGGCCACCTCGTCCTCGCGGACAAGCTGCAGCCGGAACAGGGTGCTGATGGTCTGCATCTTCACCGCTCCGATCATCTCCATGAACATATTGAATCCTTCCTTTTTATACTCATCAAGGGGATTCTTCTGCCCATAGCCCCTGAGGCCGATGCCCTCCTTCAGGTGATCCATGTTGAGCAGATGTTCCTTCCAGTGGCTGTCCACGATCTGCAGAAGCACCACCCGCTCCAGATGCCGCATGTTCTGCGCGCCGATCTCCTCCTCCCGCCGGGCATAACGGCTTTCCAGGGCCGCCATGATCAGGTCGGTGAAGCTTTCCGGGGTAAGCTCGTGGCGTTGGTCCTCGCTCCAGTTCGGACTGAAGCCGAGCAGGGATTGCATCCGCTCGCCAAGCCCCGGCCAGTCCCAATCTTCCGAGGGGATCCTGTCCTCGATGAACTCACCGGCGATCATGGCGGCCAGGTCCGGAAGCATGTCGGCGATGACCTCGTGCACGTCCTCGCTGGCCAGCACCTCGCGGCGCTGCCGGTAGATGACCTCGCGCTGCTTGTTCATCACGTCGTCGTATTCGAGCAGGTGCTTGCGGATATCGAAATTATGGCCCTCCACCTTGCGCTGGGCGTTTTCGATGGCCCTGCTGATCATGGTGTGCTCGATGGGCTCATCCTCCTCCATGCCCAGTTTATCCATGAGGCCGGAAATCCGGTCCGAACCGAAGATGCGCAGCAGATCGTCCTCCAGGGAAAGATAAAAACGGGAGGATCCGGGATCGCCCTGGCGGCCGGCGCGGCCGCGCAGCTGGTTGTCGATGCGGCGGCTTTCATGCCGGCTGGTGCCGAGGATGTGCAGGCCGCCCAGTTCGGCAACGCCTTCGCCCAGCTTGATATCGGTGCCGCGGCCGGCCATGTTGGTGGCGATGGTCACCTTGCCCGCGTGTCCCGCCTCCGCCACGATCTCGGCCTCCCTGGCATGCTGCTTGGCATTGAGCACCGCGTGGGGCACCCCCTCCTTCTTGAGCAGGGCGGAAATCTTCTCCGAAACATCGATGCTGATGGTGCCCACCAGCACCGGCTGGCCTTTTTTGTGCAGCTCCTTGATCTCGCGGATGATGGCGCGCTCCTTGGCCTTGGCGTTCTTGTAGATCACATCGGCATAATCCATGCGGACCATGGTGTTGTGGGTGGGGATCACCACCACGTCGAGATTGTAGATCTTCTTGAACTCGGCGGCCTCGGTGTCCGCAGTGCCGGTCATGCCGCCAAGCTTGGCGTACATGCGGAAATAGTTCTGAAAGGTGATGGAGGCAAGGGTCTGATTCTCGCGCTCGACCTTGACCCCCTCCTTGGCTTCCAGTGCCTGATGCAGGCCGTCGCTGAAGCGCCTCCCCGGCATGGCCCGGCCGGTGAATTCGTCGACGATGACCACCTGGCCGTCCTGCACCAGATAATCCACGTCGCGACTGAAGAGGATATTGGCCTTGAGCGCCTGGTTCAAGTGATGCAGCCATTCGATGTTGCGCGGGTCGTAAAGGTTGTCGACGTTGAGCAGCTTCTCGCCCAGGGCCACGCCCTCCTCGGTGAGCGAGACCGAGCGGGCCTTTTCATCCACGGTGTAGTGTTCGTCCTTTTTGAACTTGGGGAAAATCCGGTTCACCTTGACATAGAGCTCGGTGGACATCTCCGCGGGTCCGGAGATGATCAGGGGGGTCCGCGCCTCGTCGATGAGGATGGAGTCCACCTCGTCGACGATGGCATAATTGAACTCGCGCTGGCAAAAATCGCCGACATCGAACTTCATGTTGTCGCGCAGGTAGTCGAAGCCGAACTCGTTATTGGTGCCATAGGTCACATCGCAGGCATAGGCGGCCCTGCGGGCCGCGTCATCCATCTCGTGCAGGATGGAGCCGACGGTAAGGCCCAGGAAACGGTAGACCTCGCCCATCCATTCGGCGTCGCGCCGGGCCAGGTAGTCGTTCACCGTGACCACGTGTACGCCCTTGCCGGGCAGGGCATTCAGATAAACGGGCAGGGTGGCGACCAGGGTCTTGCCCTCGCCGGTTTTCATCTCGGAGATCTTGCCCTGGTGAAGAACCACGCCGCCGATCAGCTGCACGTCGAAGTGACGCATGCCCAAAACCCGTTTCGCCGCCTCCCGGCAGACGGCAAAGGCCTCGGGCAGGAGGCTGTCCAGGGTTTCCCCCTTGGCAAGACGCTCGCGGAACGTGACGGTCATGGCGGCAAGCCCGGCGTCGTCGAGCCTGGCGACCTCGGGCTCGAACTGGTTGATGCGCGCCACCAGCGGCTGGATGCTTTTGAGCACCCGCTCGTTCTTGCTGCCGAAAACCTTCTTCAATACAGTACCGAACATACACTTACCCCAAGAGGTCAACGCAGGAGGAAGAAATAATCAGCCCCTGCTCCATTTCTCGAAATCGCCATTACAACGGCGGTGTCTGCCAGGCCGTTGCTTAATGTCGCGGACCATTACCTATCGTTGAGGACCTGTGACCGACTTCGCCCTTTGCCGCGAGGCCGTCAACCTTTGCTCCTTTGGCAGGCCCTTCATTTTTCCCAGATCAGGGCTTCCTCGTTGCAGTCGGGGAATTTGGGGCAATTGATGCAATCGCTCCACACCTTGTGGGGAAGCTCGTTTTTGTCAATGTGGCGGAAGGTGAGACGCTTGAAGAACTCCGGCTGATAGGTGAGGGTAAACACCCGGTTGATTCCGAAATGATCCGCCTCGGTCAGACAGGCCTCCACCAGACGCCTGCCGATCCCCTTGCCCTGATGCTCTTCGGCCACGGCCAGGGAGCGGATCTCGGCCAAATTCTCCCAGCAGACGTGCAGGGCGCAGATGCCGAGGATCTCGCCATCCTCGCCGTCACGGACAAAAACCTTGAAGTCACGGAGCTGGTCGTAGAGAGAGCTGAGCGAACGGCCCAGGAGCAACCCCTTGTTGGCAAAATGCTGCAAGAGAGCATACATCACCTTCACATCGCTCATGCGGGCATCACGGATCATAAACGCTCTCTCCCTCCTGCTGGCGCACGGCGAAACCGGCCAAAGAGGAGCCGGACGCCATGAAACACTGTTCTACCATAACCACTCAAAAAGAAAAAACAAATTAAGAATTCATCAGGGACTCCGCAGCCTTGAGGCGGGCAGCAGCGCGATATAGGTCTTCACGTCCTCCTCTTTTTCCAGGCGGGCGGCAAGCTGGTTGGCATCGGCAAGTTTGTCGAACTTTCCCACATAGACCCGACTGAAAGGGTCATCCGCGTCTTCGGGCGGGACCGCAAAAGCATCATACCCGCGTGCCCGCCATTGCTCCACATCGCTTTTCGCCCGTTCGGCCTCACGAAAGGCGGCGACCTGCAGGGCAAAGAAAGAAGGCTCGCTCGATTCAGCCTCGACCGTTGCCGGCAGAGGTTCATCCACCACGTCCTTTTCCGCCTCCGCGGAAGAGGGGATTGCAACCGCGCCCTTGTTGTCCTGAAACGGAGAGATGACTTGGGCGAAGGGGGCTTTGCCGCCGGCGGCCGGGGAAAACACCGTCTGCCCGGCCCAGAGGCCAAGGAGGAACATCCAGAAAAAAAGACAGAAACAGACGACAACCAGACTGAAAAGGCCGAAGAGCCCCAGTTCAAAACGGATGGTGAATTTTTTCTTCTGCGTCTGCTGTGCCATTTACAGGATTACCCCATCGTTGGGCAACAGAGAGGAATCGTCGCCCCCTCTCCCCTTCAGGCTCACATGCTCTCCGGCGCGCTGACGCCGATGAGGGTCAACCCGTTGCGCAAGACAATTCTCAAGGCATCCGCCAGCCAGAGCCGGGCCCGGGTCAATTCCTCGTCCTCGCTGATTATCCGGGTTTTATTGTAGTAGCTGTGGAACTGGGCGGCAAGATCCTGCAGATAAAAAACAAGCCGGTGCGGCGCCAGCTCCATGGCCGCGCTCTCCACCAGGCCGGGATAGGCGGCCATGGCCCTGAGCAGGTTGGTCTCCTCCTCCAGGCAAAGCCTGGCGAGAGGCGCGGCCTGAAGCACGCCCGCGGCGATGCCCTTTGCCTCGGCCTGCTTGCGGATGCTGCTCAACCGGGCGTGCCCGTACTGCACGTAAAAGACCGGGTTTTCCTGTCCTTCCTTCATGGCCAGACCAAGATCGAACTCAAGCTGGCTGTCCGCCTTGCGCATCAGGAAAAAAAAGCGGGTGACATCCACGCCGACCATGTCGATCAACTCGTCCACCGTGATAAAGGTGGCCTTGCGGGTGGACATCTTCACCTGCTGGCCGTCGCGCATCAGGGTGACGAACTGGTGGAGAACCACGGTGACCTTGGCCGGATCATAGCCCAGGGCCTTGACTCCGGCCAGAACATCGGGCACGGTGGCGATATGGTCGGAGCCGAAGATGTCCACCATCCAGTCAAAGCCGCGTTTGAATTTCTCCCGGTGGTAGGCCATATCAGGCAGCCGGTAGGTGGGCTCGCCCGTGGATTTGATGATCACCCGGTCCTGGGACTGGCCGAACTCGGTGCTCTTGAACCAGACGGCGCCGTCCTTGTCATAGGCAAGGTCTTTTGCCCGCAGGGTGGCGACCACATCCTCCACCAGGCCGTTTTCGTAGAGGGAATGCTCGTTGTAATAATTGTCAAAAACAATACCAAGGCGCTTGAGGGTGGAATTGATGTCGTCGAATATTACCTGCTCCGCCTTGTTCTTGAAGGGGGTGACGTCCGGTTCATCCTTGAGGGAATCGCCCTTCTCCCTGACCAGTTCCCGGGCGATCTCCCGGATGTACTCGCCCTGGTAGCCGTCTTCGGGAAAGGAAAAGGGCTGGCCCAGTTCCTCAAGATAACGGGCCCGGGTGGATTCGCCCAGCACCCGCATCTGCCGGCCGGCATCGTTGTAGTAATACTCCCTGGTCACCCGGTGACCGGTGGCGGCAAGCAGCCTGGCGATGGCGTCGCCCAGCACGGCCTGCCGCCCGTGCCCGACGCTCAAGGGGCCGGTGGGATTGGCGCTGACGAACTCAACCAGCACCTTCTTATCGCCACCGACGGTGCTCCTGCCGAAGTCGGCGTCCTGGCGGACGACCTCCGGCAGCACCGACTGCCAGACACTGTTGTTGATGAAGAAATTGACAAAACCGGGGCCGGCGATCTCCACCTTGTCGAGAAGGTCTTTATGGGGCGCGATCATCTCGACAAACTGCTGGGCGACCTGGCGGGGATTTTTCTTGTCCTTGCCGGCGACGACCATGGCCAGATTGGTGGCCAGATCGCCCTGCCCAGCATGCTTGGGCTCTTCCAGGGAATAGCCGCCGGCCGCCGCATCGCTCCAGAGTCCCTTCGCCACTCCCTCGGCAAAACATTGATCCATCAGTTGTTTCAGACGTGTCTTGATCATGACGATTCAACCCATTATTTTTTGAACAAACGCGCTCTCATCGCGCTTCGCTGTCAACGTAGGTCTGCCGATTGCAGGAACCGAACAGGCAGAGAATTTCGTAGTTGATGGTGGCCGACCACTTGGCCAGGTCATCGGCGCTGATCGCCGCCTCTCCCTGGCGACCGAGCAGCACGGCTTCATCGCCGGGCTGCACCGAGGGAATTCCCGTGATATCCGCCATGCAGGCGTTCATGCAGATCATGCCCCGGATCGGCACCCGCCGACCGGCCAGCAACACTTCGGCCTTGCCGGCAAGCCTGCGCAGATAGCCGTCATCGTAACCCACCGGCAAAACCGCCAGCCGGGTGGCACGGTCGGTCACATAGGCATGGCCGTAGCTGATGCCCTGCCCGGCCGGTACATCCTTGACCTGCAGCACCCGGGTGCGGAAACGCATGGCCGGCCGCAACGACAAGGCAACGGCGCGGCCCAGCCAACCGACCGGATAGCAGCCATAGAGGGAAATGCCCGGCCGCACCATATCACAATGCATGGCCGGGTAACGCAGCATGGTCGCGGAATTGGCGATATGCCTTATCGGCCCGCCGCTCCCAGATCCGGGCACCTCCGTAAGCAGCCGGGCAAAGGCGGCGCACTGGTCCTCCGTTGCCAAGTCCCCTTCCACGTCGGGCTTGGGGAAGTGACTGAGTACGCCGGCCGGATACAGATGGGGAAACTCCGCCAGCCTGGTCATGAAGGCCTGAAATTCATGGGGCAGGATGCCGAGACGGCCCATGCCCATGTCCACCTTCACCTGCACACCCACCCGCCGGCCGGCGGCGGCCGCGGCCCTGGACAGATCCCGCACCGTGGCCAGATCATAGACAACGGGCGTGAGGTCATGGGCAATGACCTCGTCAACACCTTGCGAATCGACGCCCAGCATGACCACAATCTGGCCGGCGATTCCGGCCTGCCGCAGCAAAACGCCCTCTTCCACCTCGGCCACGGCAAAGGCCTTCGCCCCCGCCTCGGCAAAGGCCTTTGCCGAGGGGATCAGGCCATGCCCGTAGGCATCGGCCTTGACCACGGCGAGGATCCGCACCGCGCCCCCCACCAACTGACGCACCTGGCGAAAATTATGGCGCAGGGCGGCAAGATCTATCTCAACTCTATTCCAGGAGAGGCTTCCCATAGGCTTCAGGCGATTTTTTCAGCAAGAGAGAACCGTGCCCGCCACAGCAGCCTGCTCGACAGAAGCAGTGCCCAGCCAACGGCGACATAGAGGACGGTAATGAGAACGGTCGGCACGCCGGAATCGCGCAACAGGCGCCCGCCAAGCATCATGCAGACCACCAGGCCCCACATCTTCCAGGAATAGACGCCGCCGAGACAAGCGCCATCCTGCCGGGAGGTGATTCTGGCAATATTCTTTCGCGCGGCCCTGTCAAGAACGAACAGGGCCTTGAACGAGCCACCGACAAGGGCTGCGGCGAACAGCCAGCCGTTTACGGCAGGGGTCAGCAGGCAGCCTCTGAGCATAAGATAAAAGCCGATAAAACTCCACATCAAAGCGGCAACCGCCAGATGGGTCCTTACACTCGCACTCGGTTTGAATCTCTTCAACCAGCGCATCCGCCTCCCTCACTCCCCGCTCAAGACAGGCTGCCTGCCCGGCAGGGCATTCTCCGAACCGGCCAAATAAATAGGCCTACCCCCACGGTCGGGGATAGGCCTACAATCTTCACAGAATGTTCTGCAAAAGACTACATTACACCTCGGTAACGGTGAGGGCGCCCTCGGGGCAAACCTCTACACAGGTCTCACAACCAAGGCACTCGTCGGCGTTAACAGCCTCGGCCTTGCCGTCAACCATTTCATAAACCTGAGCGGGGCAAGCGTTTACACACTCCTCATCACCGGCACATTTGTCCTTATCTACGTCGATCTGCCACATAATTCTTCCTCCATATAAGGTTAACAAAAATTGACAAACAGGATAGTGCTGCCGCATATTTCAGGCAGAACTTCGTACCCATTGTTTCTTAGGCCGAAACTCGAATTCCCTCTCCCTCTAATTCACCAACATTTTTTTGTCAATAAAAAAGCGCAATGCCCAAAGGAGATGGGCATTGCGGGAAAAGCAACGAATCCTGTTGACCTGTCCGGCCCGATCTTTTAGGATACCAGCCAACTTGAGAACGCAGCGTACCCAGCTTTGCCCGTCTCTTTTTTTGACAAGACACCGAGCCAGAGAATGAAGATCAAATCGAAGAAGAAAAAAGAAAAAACCGTGAGCTTTGAGCTCAAGACCCAGAAAAACGAAGAGGCCATGATCGCCGGGATCCTCGAAGGCAGCCCCGACGGCATCGGCGTCGCCGTCATCCGCCTGGACTGCGGCTGCAAGAAAATGGCAGCCGTGGACAAAACGGGAGAACCCGCCAGCAAGGTGGTCATCTACCGCGACGAGGCGGAAAGTATTTGCGAGCAATGCAAAACAGACAACGGCCCCTTTGCGCGGGTGGTGGCACAGTTTATCCACTGGGAAAAACCGGAACCGGACGGCGCCACCAAACTGAAGATCGAAGCAAAGGTACTGGGCACCTACACCAGCCACTGATCCTCACCAGCACCGCGTTTCCCCCGCAGGCCTCGCGCGGCAAATTCCGAGCGGGCGCCCCCCCCCGCGCGGCTGCCTGCCCTTCAGGAGAGGACGTAGAAGCCGAGCTTCTGATCCTGTTGATCCGGCTGGTGATTCCGGCAACCGAGATAATCGTTCTGCACCGAGACAACCAGATAGAGCTTTTCAATGATGGTGCCGACGGAATCATCGAGCAGGAAGCGAACCTTCAGGATGTCATCCTTCCTGATCCCGTGCGAGCCACCGGCCCGTATGCCGATTCCGTCCACGGAAAGATTGACTATGGTGCAATTGGGCCTGAGAATGGATTGCGTTTCCCAGCGCACCTTTGCCAGCCTGTCCGTGTTATGTATCCGTGAGCCCACCCTTTCCATGTAACCGGAGAGGGCGGTCTGCTTCCGAAACCTGTTCCGGTGCTCAAACTCGACGTCAAAGGCAAACTTGCAGGCGCAGATGATCCTCAACCAGCGCTCTTTGCCATACTTCTCCATGGCAAGTGTCTTGGAGTCGCCACACTTCGGGCAACGCACCGTGACTTCCTTTTGCTGCCTGAGAAGAACCTTGTGGGTATGCTGCTGCACGCTCTCTCCCCGGTAAAGACGTAATACCCTGCCCGCCATGGCCTCGCGGCAATGGCCAGACGGTCAGATCCGCGCCTGCACCTCTCGATGACGCGCCGCCTGTCTCACCAGGCCTTCGGCCCATTGCGGGGTACCTGCCGCATGCACATGCGTGTAAAGGGCAAGGACATTTTTATATACCAGCCCATCCCGCCCATTGACGAAGCCGACCCCGCGCTGCATGACGAGACTGAGGTCGGCGTCACTGCCCTGCCAGCGCAGGATTTTGCTGTAGCGGAACTCATGCCCCTTGATCTCGGTCCCCTCAGGATAATAGGGATTCCCGCCCTCAGCGCGAAGCACCGTATAGCCATGGGCCTGCGGTTTTTTCATCAGGCCGAATTCCACCGGAAAAACGCCCACCAGCGGAAAGGTCTCCCCCTCAAGCACCATGCTTTCGCCAAGATAGATGAGGCCGCCGCATTCCGCATAAATGGGCAGGCCCGCCTCGGCCGCTCTTTTCAGGGAGGCCCGAAAGGAAACATTGGCGGAAAGTTCCCGGGCGCTTGTCTCGGGAAAACCGCCACCGATGTAAAGGCCGTCCAGAGCGGGTAAATTCGGGGCGCGCAGGGCGTTGATTTCCACCAGCTCCGCGCCGAGCGCGGTCAGGGCCTCAAGATTTTCCGCATAATAAAACTGAAAGGCCGCATCCTTCAGGATGCCGATCCGCACAGGGCCTGCGCCGGAACGGACCGCCTCCGTCCGACCCGGGATTTCAGGGGGAATTTCCTGCATGATCCGCGCGATGCCGGCGAGGTCCAGATACTGCCGGGCCTTATCCGCCAGAAGAGCAACCGCCTCCTCGGCCGCCCCATGCTCCGGGCATGGGGTCACCCCGAGATGGCGCTGGGGAAAAACATCCTGCTTTGAACGCGGAATCGCGCCCAGCACCGGGATGCCCGTGTAGCGCGTAACCGCCGTCCGGACGATATCTTCATGTCGCCTGGTCCCCACCCGATTCAGGACAACCCCGCCGATCTTCACCGCCGGGTCAAGAAGTTTGCATCCCAGAACCATGGCGGCCACGGTCCGCGTTGTCTTGGTGCAGTCCACCACCAGAAGAACCGGAAGTCCCAGGCTCTTGGCAAGTTCAGCCGTGCTGTAGGTTCCCTCCGCGTCAACCCCGTCGTAGAGCCCGCGGTTGCCTTCGATGATAACCACCTCACGCCCCTGGCTATGGAGATAAAATGAGTGCAGCAGGGATTCCGGAGTCATCAGGTAAGGATCGAGGTTGTAACAGGGATATCCGGCAGCCTGGGCAAGCCAACCCGCATCGATGTAGTCGGGCCCCTTTTTAAAAGGAACAACCGTTCGGCCCTCGCGGGCAAGGGCGGCGACGAGGCCCACCGCCACCACGCTCTTGCCGGCGCCGCCGCCAAGGCCGCCGACCACCAGTCCCTTCGCCGCGCCCCCGCCGGCGGCGGGGAATGCATCCGTATCATTCATAACCATAACACTTCCCACAATATACTTCCTGCGTCCGGCGGGAGAGCCAAAACCACGCGCACGGCGTCTCAACAACAGCGCCGAAAAACAAGCACCCTGTTTCCGGCGGACAAAAACACTGTTCAGAAACCGCCTGCCGGTCGTCAACAAAAGACCACCTCCCGCCGGTGCTGTCAAGATGCTGAATGCGCGGCCCCACCGCCGGACAGCCCCTAAAGATTTTGACGAAAATTTCCCCATATGGTAATTTTCCCCACTTGCGGACCGGGCAGCCCATGCTTAATATAGCCCTTAACCAGCGACGAGGAACGCACGCCGTACCATCTCTTCTTCGAAACATCATCTGCTTTATTCCCCGAGCAACAAAGCGGATTAACGATTTCAACCCATTTCCGACGAGGTCTTTTCCATGTCTGCGCAACAACAAGAGGATCTGAGCAAGATCATTGCCGAGCTTGAGCAAAAATGCCAGGAACTGCCGGACAACGTCATGGCGCACCATCACCTGGCCCTGGTCTATCGCAAGGCCGGCCGCCGGGCGGATGCGCTGCGCAAGATCGAGCAGTGCATCGCCATCGATCCGCATTCCGTGGAGGCCCACATCAATCTGGGCGCCTTCTACTTCGAACAGGGCGACCTCGACAAGGCCCTGGACGCAAACATGACCGCCCTGCGCATCAACCCCGAACTCGCCCAGGCACACAACAACGTGGGCCTCATCTGGCAACAGAAGGGCGAAGCCGCCAAGGCCGTTGATTCCTACACCAAGGCCACCATGAACGACCCGAAAATGCACATGGCCTGGGTCAATCTTTCTTCCGCCCAGGTGATGGCCGGCGACTTCACCCTGGCGGCAAAGGCTGCCAAGGAAGCGATCAAACTCGAACCCGACCTCGGAGTGGCACACAACAATCTTGCCGTGGCCCTTTACTACGGCGAGGATTACCAGGGAGCGAAAAAGGCCCTGGACAAGGCATTGGCGCTGGGCTACAAGGCCGACCCCCGCTTCGTTGCCGCAGTGGAGCAAGAGCTGTAAGATGGTTAAGGACGCACAGATCAAGGTCCGCCCCTGGTGCCCGTTCTGCGGCCAGTATGTGGGGGTTCCCAAGGAACCGGTGCAGCGGAAGATGGATGAATTCACCATGGGCACCTGCCAGTGCGGGGCGGTATACACCTGTGACCCCACCGGCTTCAATGTGGGCGCCGCCATGGTCGAAGCCATCGTGCACGCCTGCGACGACAACTGGGATCTTGCCTGGGAATTGCTCCCGGACGAGGATTACCTCACCGGTCGCATCGACAACTACGACGAGCAGACCCATCAAGTCTACGAGACCAAAAACGTGGACGGCCGCAAGGTGTCCGGGGTGCTCTATTTTGTCCGCCTCAACCGGGACCTGGCCGCCCTTTCCCAGAAACTCGACAAACACAGGAAGGCAAAGGACGCGGCCATCATTCCGGAAGCCGCGGCAAGCGATATCCCGGAGATGGAACCGGTCCGTGATCCCAAGCGGGTGCTGAAAAAAGCCAACAAGCTCGATGTGAAAAAAATGGTCGAGGCCGGAGATATCGACTCCCTGGTCGATCTCGCCCTCGACGACCTCAAAACCCTGCGCTTCATGCAGCGCCTTCTCTATGATCCCGACGAGGCAAAACGCTGGCATTGCGCATATGTCATCGGCCAGGTCTGCAGGCGCTTGTCAACCCGCAAGCCGGGAGCGGTCAGCGACCTGCTGCACCGGCTCTACGAGGCCTGTTCCGACTCGGCCGCAACCCACTGGGGACTGCTCGAAACCATCGGCGCCATCATCGCGGCCCGGGCCGACATTTATGGCGCCTTTGCCAGGCACATGCTCATGTATCGCGGGGTTCCATCCACGCGGGTGCAGGTTCTCTGGGCACTTGGCACCATTGCCGAAAAGCGGCCCGATATCGTCCGGGCCACCCCTTTCTACAGCCTCTTTCCGTACATCGAGCACGCAGACTCCTACACCAGGGGACATGCGGTACGCCTCTTCGGGAGGATCCTCGCCACCGAGGTTGAAAGTGAAATCGAAAAACTGATCAGCGACGATGCGAAGGTCACTGTATACGAGCAAGGCAAACCCATGGCGACAACCGTGGGCCAACTTGCCCAGGAAGCATTGCAGCATTTGCGCAACAACAAGAGACAGGAACCATGAACGAGCAACAAGCAGCCACCGACGAAAAACAGGAAGAAAAGAGCCAGGCCCAAAAGGATTATGAGGCCGGCATCGATTTTTTGAAGAACAAGGACGCCTCCCAGGCCGCAAATGCCTTCCACAACGCCCTTCTCGGCTTTCAGCATGACGGAGACGACAACGGGATAGCCAATGCCTCCGATAAACTCGGCGACATCTGCGCCGAACGAGGGGAGGTGGAAAAGGCTCTCAGTCACTACGACCGCGCCTATGCCGTCTGCCAAAAGCACACCGATCGCTTCAGCCTTTTTGCCATTGAAAAGAAAAAGGCCAAGCTGATGTATGACGCCAAGAATTACGAGAAGGCCATCGAGTTGTATCTTGATGTGCTCGATGAATACGGGGCTCTCCGCAATCCGCAAGGTTCGGTGGACACCTTGGAAACTCTGGCGGAAATCTACCTCCTCTGCGGGGATCGCGCCAAGGCTGCCGACTCTTACCGGATGGCGGCTTCAATCCACAAGAACTTCCGGCATGCAAAGATTGCCGAAAAACTGCTGAAAAAGGCGGCGGAAGTGGAAAAAGGTTGAGGCAACGGGCCTTACCGCCAAAGGTGGGGCCTCCCCCGGTTCTTCCCCACTTTTTTTGTCTCAGACCAGATCCTCTATCCCCGCCTGTCCCAGAATGACGGCGGCGATGGGCCACCGCAGACGGCCTCGTTCTTCGCCGGCCAGCTGTGCCGAGAGGTCGAAAAGCACCTGCTGGAGGGCTGCAAGATTGGCGGTGGGATAGGATTTCCCGGGTTCAAAGCCGGACAGTCCGCACACATGCCCCTTGCCGCCGATGACGGTGGGAATCCCATAGGTACGGCAATTGACGGGCCTCGCCTCATAACAGAGACAGACTCCCCCCTCCCCGAGAAGCGGACAACGGATGCGTTCTTTCGCCGGATCCTTGGCCTGGTCGACAATTCCCCGCCAGAGGCCAAGAGCTGTTTCCGCTGCCGCCCGTACCTGCGCCTGCGCCGACAATGGCAGTGCCGCCAGTGCTTTTTTCAGATTGACCGCCTCAACCAGGGAAAGATCAAAAACCGCATGGCAGCAATCTTCGCATCCCCTGCCGCAGCGAACCTCGCCGGGATGCGCTTCCCGCACCCTGGAAAAAGCCTGATCAACAGCGGCAAAAAGCTCGAATAACGTTCCCATCCCATCCCCTGGCGGATTGAAAAAATGTCTTCATGCCCCGGGCCGTGCCTGAGGAGATTATCCTCCACCCGGCCCAGGGCAAAAAAAAATGCAGAGGAAACCCTCTGCATTTTCAACAAACCGAAACCGTTGCAAAATCAGCCGCGGGTTTCCTCGTTCTTGGCACGTCCTTTCGCAGCATACATGGTGGTGCTGCCGGAAGACCAAAAGTCCATCTTGCCTTCTTTCACCAGCTCGTTGGCTGCGTTTTTCACGTCACGGGGTTTTGACTCGGGATCGCAAGCATAAAAATCCTTAACATAGAGCTGGGGTTTGGGGGCTTTTATGGCTTTCTCAAGGATTGCTGCTTTGAGCTCTTCTTTGCTTAATGCCATGTCACTTACTCCTTCATAAAGGGTTTAAGCAAGCAAACTGGTTCAGAACAGAATAAGGTCAGCAGCTCAGAGGAGCTGCTGACCTTCTGATCTACATGATACTCACACCATTATCTGATATGGCTGGTGAACTTGAACTGGGTGGTAGTTCTCCAGGTATCGTAAGCCAGACGGTAGTCGTCAACGGACTTGATGGTGAAGGGAATACCGGTCTTCTCGAAGAATTTCTCCCAGCCGATCCGGGCGGCCCACTCGCCGATACGCTCATACTTGCGCGCATCCTTGGCATAGGTCTCAAGAATGTTCTTCACTGCGCTAACGGTCTCAGGCCAGCGCGGCGGAGTGTTGGGCAGGAAGGGGATAACCAGCTTGGAAAACATCGGCATCTTGCGGGAGTTGGAAACTTTACCACCAACCAGGATGGCGATGCCGTCACCATCAGGATCAGCCAGCGGCATGGCCGGACACATGGTGTAGCAGTTACCGCAGAACATGCAACGCTCAGCGGTTACCTTAACGGATTTCACATCCTCACCGGCGCTGTTCTTGACGGTCGCGGGCTTAACGGCACCCAGCGGACATGCGGAAATGGCCAGGGGCAGCTCGCAAAGGCCGGTGATGGCATCGTGGTCGATCATCGGCGGCTTGCGGTGGATGCCGAGGATAGCGATGTCGGATGCATGCACGGCGCCGCACATATTCAGGCAGCAGGCCAGCGCAACGCGGACCTGGGCAGGAAGCTTCATGCTGGTGAAGTAATCGAACAGCTCGTCCATAACGGCCTTAACAACACCGGAAGCGTCGGTGGCCGGGGTGTGGCAGTGAATCCAGCCCTGGGTGTGAACGCAGTTGCTGACAGAGGCGCCAGTACCGCCAACCGGGAACTTGTTGCCACGGCTCTTCAGGTCGTCCAGCAGTGGCTGAACCTTGGCCTTGGCGTCAACCATGAATTCGATGTTGTTACGGGTGGTCCAGCGGACATACCCTTCACAATGCTTGTCCGCGATGTCGCAAACCTCGCGGATGAATTCGATACTGATCAGACGGGCGGCACCAACGCGGACGGTGTATACCTCGTCGCCACCTTCTGCCTTGTGCATCAGAACACCGGGCTGCAGGATCTCATGATAGAGCCATTTGCCATAGTTCTTCTTGATGACGGGCGGAAAAAACTGCTCGTAATGTGGGGGACCGATGTCTGTGATTCTGTCGGCCATCGGATTCGCTGGATCGTAACCCATAATAAACCTCCTTATATCGTAACGTGTAAGTTCTAGTTAGCTGTATTTATTCCATTCACATTACTGAGCGTGACGCTTACGGAATTCCCTAACGTCGCGATCCCAGCCGCCTTCAACCTCGTCCTCGGACCAGAACACATAGGGGTTGGAGCGGGGCTCTTTCACATGCTGCGGAGCCGGGGTTACTTCCATAACCTTCAGGAAGGTCGGCAGGCCGATACGCATGATGGTTTCACCAACACGCTCACGGTTCTTGCCAACTTCCATCCACCAATCCCAGATCTTCTCAATAATCTCGACGATCTCTTCGTATTCGGAGTCTTTGTTGACTTCGACAAAGGGAATGGTCATGGTGGCGAACTGGGCGCCGTCAAGAATCGGGGCCTTGGCGCCGACACAGATGGTAGCGCCCTGCTGAACACCGGGCCGCAGAGCGCGCGGCATTACGTTGATGCAATGCATGCAGCGGGTGCACTCGGCGTTGTCGATCTTGAGGGTATCGCCTTCCATCCACATGCAGCCGGTGGGGCACAGGTCAAGAACCTCGGCTTTAATGTCGAACTTGCCCCAGTCCTTACCGGAATGCGCGCCGGCATTGGGAGCGAATTCCCCTTTGATGTAGCCCTTCACGGCAGCCTGGTCGATACGGATATCATCTTTCCAGGTGCCGATAACGGCAAAGTCGGAACGGGCGATGGCAGCAACGCAGTCGTTCGGACAGCCGGAGAATTTGAACTTGAACTTGTAGGGGAACGCCGGACGATGGATCTCGTCCTGGTAATGCATGGTCATGCTGTGGCAAAGATCCTGGGTATCATAGCAACCCCACTCGCAACGAGCGCGGCCCAGACAGCAGGAGGGGGTACGCAGGTTGGAGCCGGAACCGCCGAGATCCTGGTTCAGATTATGGGTCAGATCGTAGAACAGGGGCTCGAGGTTGTCGGTGGTGGTGCCGAGCAGTACCAGGTCGCCGGTGGAGCCGTGCATGTTGGTCATGCCGGAGCCATACTTTTCCCAGAGGTTGCAGATGTCGCGCAGTTTGGCGCTGCTGTAAAACTTACTGGAAGGCTGGTTCAGACGGACGGTGTGGAAATGGGCAACACCCGGGAACTGCTTGGGAACGTCGGAATAACGCCCAACGATACCGCCGCCGTAACCGAATACACCAACGATGCCGCCGTGTTTCCAGTGAGTGATTTTGTCCTTGAAGGACAGTTCAAGCTGACCCAGGATGTCCCAACACTGGGGTTTTGTCTCTGCCTGACGTTTCAAGTCGGAGACGAAACTCGGCCATGGGCCTTTTTCGAGCTCATCCAACAAAGGCGTAGCATGCTTGGGCATTGTCGATTCCTCCTTAACTGAAGTAATTTGAATAAGTTTTCAATAAAAACCCGCTCGCCAAGCCCTTCATCACCGTTTGCGAGAGCCGAAAGCGGCCTTCGAGGCAGGGCGATTGTATCCCACGTATAAAACCTGAATAGTTATTCAGAACACGACCATATCCAGTGGCGCAGCCTTTGTCAACAAAAAATGACAGGATTTATCCGCCTGTTTTTTTCCAGGCTCCCTGCCCTGTTCGCCTTGTTGCATGCGGATTTTCCGCCACCATCCACCGCCTCGTTCTCACGCGGTCCGGCCGCTGTTTCCTCTCATTTTCCCGCGCCACGATTCGACGGCAGGTAGCTGTTTATCTCCGCGTTTTTTTCCTGTACAGTACAGTCGTAATTATCAGAAGCGGGGGGGATTTGCATTGCCAAGACCGAAAAAAGAGCGACATTGCCAGGGGCGGGTCTGCGGCCGGGCCTTCAAACCCACCCGCACTCCGCTCGCGGAGCTGGCCCAGATTCACCTTCAGCATGACGAGCTGGAAGCCTTGCGCCTTTGCGATCAACTCGGCCTGACGCAGGCGGAAGCCGGAAAAAGCATGGGGATTTCGCGGGGCACCGTGCAGCGCATTCTTACCGCTGCCCGCCAGAAAGTGGCGAAGGCCCTGGTGGAAGGGGCCGCCCTCATCATCGAAGACAGCAGCCCCGAAACCGAAGAAGTGAGAATTGCGGGGGGGTGAAAAACGCTGTTTTGCAACCCCCCGCAATGAGATGGATCAATGCCCGTGGCAATTGCCCTGACCCTGGCAGGCCTGGGTGGGTTCCATGAGGATGAGCCTGTCGGCGAGCATGCCTGCCACCGCATCCTCGACCATGGCAAAGGCCTGCTGCGCGGCAAAATAGACATCGATGCCGACATCGGCGAATCCCCGCAGTGGGCGCGCGCCCATGCCGGCAACGACAATGGCGTCCACCCCATGCTCCCTGAGCATTCCCACCGGCGCCATGCAGCCACCTGCCCCATGCTCCACATTGGCAACGGTGTTTACCCCGGTGATCCTGCCGTTCTCAATATCGACAAGGGTGAAAAGATCACAATGGCCGAAATGCTCCGAGCGCTCACAGGCGAGGCCGCCCGGATTGTTGGAAGGAATTGCGATACGTTTTTTCCGCATGATACGTCCTCCTATAGGGTACATTCCCACAATTCTTTTCTCTGCAAACTTCGCCGTCTACTCATCGTTTGCCGGCGGCCCGAAAATCCGATCGGTGAACTTTACGTACCAGGCCGCGGACTGCACCTGGATAATATAGGAAGCCGCGATGATGAGCGCGGTTTCCGCGCCCTTGGCGCCAAAGGCATTGATGGCGATGGCCAGGGCGATGGAAAGGTTGCGCATCACCGTGCCGTAAACCAGAGCTATGGCGTCGCCCCGGACAAAAAACAGCTTGCCGACGACGGTGGAAAATCCGAAATTAAACAGATAGATGAGCAGAAGCGGCACAAAGATCGCCCCCAGAATCTCCGGCTGCGCGGCAATACCCTTTGCCTTCAGGGCAATGGCCACAAAGACGATGCCGAGCACCCCCACCGTGGAAAGAGAGGGGAAGCGGGGCGCCCAGGTTTTCTTGAATTCCTGGGGCCCGTACTTTTTCAGAAACGCCTGCCGAGTCGCGTAGCCGAGCGCCATGGGCAGAAAGACAATGAAAAGTATCTGCCTGACCACCAGGAACAGATCCACCTCCACCCTGGCCCCCATCAGCCACTGCACATAAAATGGGGTGGCCAGCGAACCGAGGGTAAGTCCGAGCACGGTCATGTTCACGGCCGAGGCCATGTTGCCTTTGGCAAAACCGGTCCAGGAGATGGTCATGCCGCTGGTGGGCAACAGGGAAGCAAGCAAAAGGCCAAGAGCCATGTACGGCTGCTCCCTGAAGAAGAGCAGGCCGAGCCCATAGGCGACAAAAGGAATGATGGCAAAGTTGATGAACTGGGCGGCAAACTGCAGCCTGACGTTTTTGATCCCGTCCCGCAGGGCCTTGATGTTCAAGGTCACCATCATGGGATAGACCATGAGGAAGGTGAGCGGGACGATCAGTCCCTTGAGGATCTTCAGAACCTCCGGGCCCGCGGCCAGACCGAAAAGGTAGCCGGCCGCCATCATGGCCGGAATGGCGACGACCAGCCGTTTATTGATCTTGATGAGAAAATTCCACATGGTCATTCCTTTCAATTATGGTTCAGCGGAAACGGGGCGGGACGCTGCCCCCCCCCCTGGCCCTGCCGCCACTTCACCTTGCCTCGTCGATCATCTCGCGGATTTTCTGAAACGATTCCGAAAGCGAACCGGGAAACACCTGATCATCCACCACAGCCCTGATGTCGGTTCCGTTATAGCTCAGGAAGCGCAGCTGGGTTTTGCCGGCCTTACTGAAGGCCATGACGAACTTGGGCATGAGAACGGAACGCTCCGGGTTGGCGGCCAGACTTTGCGAGGCCTTTTCCGGCTTGCAGATCTGGATCATGTGCAGATCAAAGCCCTCCCCAGCCTCCGCGCCGTGCGCCCTGAAGGTCTTGCCCATATCCATGGTCTCGCTGTTATTGATGATGAAGCCGTACCTGCCGAGCACCTTGTCGAAATCGCTGGCAAATTGCGCTGGGGTCTTGTCGGTTTCGGCGGTGTACAGATCGTCGCGGTTCATGGGATCCTCCTTTTCGGTCAAAGTGGTATCGGGAATAAAAAAATCCACGCCCGGTTATGTGCATATGCTCACAATATTCCCCTGCCCCTCGGCTGTCAAGCAAGAACTTAAGCAAACAATAAAACATTTAACAATCTGCAGGGAACGTTTGACAGAAGCACCTTTTCGCGATAGGTTACGCGAACTTATGGTGAGCCTCCCCCGGAAGCCACAGGTCGGCCTCGCAACCAAAATCGGCTACACCTTGAGTTTATGAGAAACCGCTCAGTTATTAACCTGTACAAATAAGGATGACTGCCATGGGAAAAAAAATCGTGATCATCGGCGGGGTCGCAGCCGGCCCCAAATCCGCCTGTCGCATCAAACGCCTCATGCCCGATGCGGAAGTAACCATCATCGACCAGGACAGCCTGATCTCCTACGGAGGCTGCGGCATTCCCTATTATGTCTCCGGAGATGTCTCCGACGAAAAGGAACTGAGAAACACCAGTTTCCACATGACCCGGGATGAAACCTTTTTCCTGAACGCCAAGGGCGTTGTCGCCCGGACCAACACCAGGGCGCTTGCCATCGACCGCAAGGAAAAGGTCGTGCATGTCGAAGAGGTGCATACCGGCCGGAAAGATAAAGTTCCCTATGACAATCTGGTCATCGCCACCGGCACGAAGTCCAACGTGCTGCCCATCCCCGGCGCCGACCTTGACGGAGTCTTCACCATCAGCGACCTGCACAAGGCCATTGCCATCAAAGAGCGGATCGCCAAAGGCGAAGTGAGCAATGCCGTGGTCATCGGCGGCGGCGCCATCGGCATCGAAATGGCCGAGGCCTTCTCCGATCTCTGGGGGATCAAAACCACCATTCTCGAATTCATGCCCCAGGTGATGCCCCGCCTGGTGGACTGGGACTTTGCCAGGATGCTGGAAACCCACCTTCGCGAAAGCGGGGTCGAGGTCTTCACCGGCGAGGCAGCCTCAGCCATTGAAGGTGAAAACGGCAAGGTCGCCAGGGTGGTCACTCCGAAGCGGACCCTGGCGGCCGATATCGTGGTGATGGCCGTGGGCGTCCGAGCCAGGAGCGAACTGGCCAAGGAGGCGGGACTGCTCGTCTCGGCCATGGGCAACATCGTGGTCAACGACCGGCTGCAGACCTCGGACCCAGCCATCTATGCCGCCGGCGACTGCATCGAGGTGAAAAACATCCTCACCGGCAAGGGCGGCATCGCGCCCATGGGCTCGCTGGCCAACCGGGAAGGTAGAATCGTCGGCGACAACATCGCGGGTATTCCCACCAAATACAAGGGCTGGATCGGCAGCTTCACCATGAAGGCCTTCGAGCGCTGCATCGCCGCCACCGGCCTCTCCCTGGACGCCGCCCTGGCCGAAGGCTTTGCCGCGGCCGCCGTCACCACGGCCCAGTCGGACCGGGCCCACTTCTTCCCCACTCAGGCGGTCATTCCCCTGCGTCTGGTCTTTGACCTGAAGAGCAGAAAGGTTCTCGGCTGCCAGGGCTTCGGACCGATGAGCGACGCGGTGCTGGCCCGGATCGACGCCGCGGCCGCCATGATCTCCCAAGGCGCAACCATCGACGATGTCAGCCAGCTGGAAATGGCCTATGCCCCGCCCTTCGCCACCGCCCTCGATGCCCTGAACGCCACGGCCAATGTCGCCGACAACCTGGCCGCCGGCAGGCTCCGCTCTGTGAGCACCAGGGACTTCCTGGCCTGGATGGAGGACTTTGGCGGCCATCCGGAGTGGGTGGCCCTGGACATCCGCCATCCCAACGAGGCCAAGGCCTTTGTCGAAAAATACGGACCGGAGAAATGGATTTCGCTCCCCTACATCGAGATCAGAAACCGCCACCAGGAACTGCCCATGGATAAAACCATGCTGATCATCTGCGACGCGGGCACCCGCTCCTCGGAAACCCAGATTGCCCTGGACCATTTCGGCCTTAACAATAATCTGGTGCTGGGCGGCGGCTTCAACCTCATCCGCAGGATGGGGGTATCCTGGTGGCCAAACTGATTCTTCCCGCATCCGCCCAGCAGAGAAAGGCCGCGATCCTTGCGGTCTTTCTCTGCCTGCTGCTCATCCCGCCCCGGCTTGCCGGGGCGGCCGGCGGCAGAAACACCCCGTTGCCAGCGCCACCTCCCGGCGGAATCACCATCCTGGCCGACAAAGACTATTTTGCAGCAGTGGAGTCTCTGCTCAACAACGCCAGGGAGCGCATCGACCTGGCCATGTTCCTCTTCAAGAAGAGCGACGCGAAAGACAACCGGCCCGGCCGCCTGGTAGATGCTCTCATTGCCGCCGCAAACAGGGGAGTCCAGGTCCGGGTTATTCTGGAATACTCAGGACATGAGGAAAGCATCAACAAGGCCAACCAACAGGTGGCCGAGGCTCTGAAAAGGGGCAAGGTGACCGTCCTTTTCGACTCGGCGCGCCGCACCAGCCACGCAAAACTCATCGTCGTGGACAATCGCTACTGCATCGTGGGCAGCCACAACCTCAGCCAATCGGCTCTCAAATACAACCACGAGCTCTCGCTTCTCATCGACAGCCGGGAACTGGCGGCAAAAATTCTCGCCTACATGGAGACCTTGAGCAGATAAGGCCGGCCGCCCTGCCCTACGGCCCGTACGGGCTTCACCGCGGGCCGGCCCCCGGTTGCCTGCCTCTTTTCCCGGCTTTTTGGACGACGGCGGCAAAAAGTTCGTCGCCGAACAGAGCGCCCCATCTCCTGCTCGCTGCTTTTTCGGATCCTCGCCGGCTGCCGGAAGACGCGGTTTCACTTTTTCTTTCTGACGATCCGCACCTTCCTGGTTGCTCCTCCGGCAACGCCACCAACCCGCCGGACCAGCACCTTTTTGCGCGGAGACTGTGCCGGAGCGGCCGCGACTTCCGCCGTTCCGCCCGCCAGGGGTTGCATGTAATTGCAGCCGGCCCGCGGACAGCGCAGAATCGCCTTGCCGCTCAAGGCCATTTTTTCAACGAGGAAGGGGGAATCGCAGGCCGGACAGGGAATGCTGTGCGGCCTGGCCCAGGCCATGAACTCACAATCCTGTTCCGGGCAGACATAAAAGAGCTTGCCCGTCGGCGTATGCTTGGTCACCACATTGCCGGTCCCGCACAGGGGGCAGAGCATCTCCGCCCCCCCCTCCTTGCCGTACGATTCGGAATGGCGGCATTCGGGATGGCCCGAGCAGTACCAGAACCTGCCGAAACGGTCTTCCTTCAGCAGCAGCGGCCGGCCGCAGTCCGGACAGGGCTTGCCCGGCACTCCGGCGGGCGGAATTTCCCGTACCTGGCCAGGTTCCTCCCTTGCCTCCTCGACCGCGGCAACCTCGGCAATGCTTGTCGGGGCCTCGGCGAAAATTGCCTCCACGGCGGCATTCTCCGATTGAGGGATCTGGGCCTCCCCAAACTCCGGGGCCTCCACCGCCAAAGTCCGCTCTTCGCCTTCCCGGCCAGAAACAGAAACCTCCTCGGAACCGGCGACAGGAGGCGCCGGTTCCGCCTCGCTCCCCGCGGACGCCTCTTCGGCGGAGGGCAAGGCCGCCGCCCCTTCGGAGATCGCCACCACCATTTCTTCCTGCCTCACCGCCTCCCCGGGAACGACTGCGGCGGGTGCCGGCGCCTCCTCCGGTCGGGCGCCGGCAGATATGGGAGACGGCGGCTCCACAGGAGCGGCCTTGTCTGGCGCGCCCTCCTCCTGCGTCCTGATGATGCTGCGGGAACTGATTCCCCGTTTCTGGGTGGTCACCGGCACCGCAAGCTTCACCAGAACCTCGCCCCGCATGAGCAGGGTTTGCTCAAACTGCTGCAGGGCCATGGCCAGAGGCTTCCGGCCGGTGGCCGCCTCGTCGATGGTCTGGCCCAGGTAGGCTGAGAAATGAATCCCCTTCATGCTCGGAAAAGCCTTGTGCATCACGGTGATAAGCTTGGCGGCATTTTCGGCGCAACGGAAGGAGCCGTCCGGCATCATCCGAAGATAGCCGCAATCCAGCATCTGCTGAAGCATGGCCACGGTTATCCCGTCCAGAGCCAGGGAAAATTCGGCAAGCTCGCCGGCCAGCGTCTCAAAGGTAAAATACTCCGGGGGCAGGCCGATATTTTTTTCCGGGATGATCTGCAGGCATTGCAGCTCCGCGCCCTTTGCCACTTCGGCCAGGGGGCAGGGCGTCAACAGCTCCCGCTCGTTGCTGCCTTGATAGAGCGCCAGAAACCCTTTATCGGTCAGCCGCTTGCCGCTGCCGGAAAAAAGGCAATCCTCTCCCGCCTCCACCGAAAACTGGACCACCTCGCCCCTTGCCTCGGACATCTGGCTCGCCAGGGATCTGGACCAGACAAGCCGGTACACGCGCTCTTCCGCCTCCCCCAGCTTGCCGGTGAGTTCATCAGGACCGAGTTCCGGCAGGGTGGGGAGAATCATGCCGGCAAACTCATCATACCGCTGCTCAGGCCCCAGGCTGCCCGCCCCCAGTCGCTGGCCGATCTGCTCGCGGATCTTCGGGAAAAGACCGGCGACAGCTTCGTGGTTCACGGGCAAAAAGGCGGTGATGAGGCCATGCCCGCGGCCCCCGATGACAACCCCGTGGCAGAGGTTACGAATGGCCACCATGGCGGCGAGAGGCTTCAAGCCCCCCTGCACCACGCAGTCGTGGAGCAGATCCTCAAGGCGATACGGCGCCGGCGGTGGGACGGCAAACGGCGTAGCCACGCTTTCGCCAAGCCGAAAAGTTTCGTTATTGAAGAGGGAGATGGCTGCCTGCACCTCCTTTTCGTTATGCAGAAAGCTGTCGTCGGTGATCCCATACGCCTCTTCCAGCCCGAGAATACTCTCTCCCCTGCCGGTGGAGACCTTCACCTTGAGTCGCCATTTGGAGACAGGGGTATACATGCGGATCTCCGTCTCCCTTTCCGCCAGAAGAAAAAGGGTGGTCAGGCTCAGGTAATTGAGGGCGAGCCCGCTGGGGCCGGAGCGGGAACCGAGCAGCCGCTGCAGATGCTTGCCGAGATAGGAGTCGAACAGCATCCGGATATAGGTGGCGGCGCCCCTCTGGTCGCGCATCGGCTCCACCCGACGGAAGGAATCGCGAAGGGTTTCGCCGGCCAAACCCGCAATCCCCAGTCGGTTCAACTGCTCTCCCCCCCCGCCCACCGTTGCCCAATACCCATTGATGAGCCAGGCCCAGAATTCTCCACGCCAATCCGTATCCAGTCCGAGATAAATCTCCCGGCCCTGACAGGAGATGAGCCGATCCCAAAAGGACTTCTCCTTCGGTTCCAGGGCAAAGGCAAAACGCGGCACCTGACGGCGCAGTTTCTCCGCGGCTGGCAGAGGAGAAACCCTTGCCGGAGGCGACTGGATCAGAATGGCTTCCACCTCCTCCCCAAGCTGGTCTTCCAGGGTTTTTGCCTTCGCCGCCGTCTCCACGATGACCACGGATTTTGCCATCTGCTCCTCCACTTTGCGGCACGGCTTTATCCTGCCCTGCCAAACCGATCGTTTGCCAAATGAAATTAATGTTTACGCCAACTGGAAGATCCGATACGCAACCCGGATATCAATGCCGCAGCCTGATAAATTCCTGCGAACCGCCTTGCCATGAGGTAGTATATAATTCATAACGATTTTATACAATTAATACGGACCTGAACCCATGCCTTCCCTCTTCACCCTGCAGGGCATTGATGAAACGCTGACCAATCTTGAGCTGAAGCCGGGAACCCTCAAAGCGGAGCTGGCGAAACTCATCCGCTCCTATCTCACGGACGAGCAGAAGCTGCAGACCATCAGCAGCATTCCCACCGATGAACTGATCCAGCGCCTGTATGGGACTTCCTCCGAGGAAGAACTCAAGGCAAAAAGAAAAAACTTCAGCAGCCTCAAATCCGGTCTCAACAAGTCTCTCAAGGATCTGGACAAAGCCGGCAAAAACCCTGCCGGCATCATCCTGGGCCGGGACAATGTCTTTATCGTTTCCGAAGAGCGCAAGGACGATCTCCTCAAACAGTTAGGGCTTTCCGCCGACTCGCCGCATCTTCTGCACGACATGTTCGATGCTTTCAAAAAGCTCCTCGCCGACACCGTAACACAGGAAAACAGAGAAGAGGCCCGGAACCTGTTGGACGAACTCGAGGGCATCCGCAAATCTCTCCTGCAGATGACAGACATGGAACCCCCCGCCCCAACTTCGGAAACCGGCCTGGCAACGGAATCAGGGAAACCGACAGGGGGCGAAAGCGGGGAAGCGGTCGAGGAAATCGAGCTTGCCGAAGGGGAAAAATTCGAGATTTTCGCGACAGATGAAGCTGCGGCCGAAATCGAGGAGATCGAGCTTGCCGAGGGCGAGGAGCTGGAGATCCTCGAAGGGGAGACGATTGCGGAAGCACTGTCCACGGAACAAGCCGAGGAACCGGGCCAAGATGCCGCCCCAGGGGCCGAGGAGATCGAGCTTGCCGAGGGTGAGGAGCTGGAGATCCTCGAAGGGGAGACGATTGCGGAAGCACTGTCCACGGAACAAGCCGAGGAACCGGGCCAAGATGCCGCCCCAGGGGCCGAGGAGATCGAGCTTGCCGAGGGCGAGGAGCTGGAGATCCTCGAAGGGGAGACGATTGCGGAAGCACTGCCCACGGAACAAGCCGAGGAACCGGGCCAAGATGCCGCCCCAGGGGCCGAGGAGATCGAGCTTGCCGAGGGTGAGGAGCTGGAGATCCTCGAAGGGGAGACGATTGCGGAAGCACTGTCCACGGAACAAGCCGAGGAACCGGGCCAAGATGCCGCCCCAGGGGCCGAGGAGATCGAGCTTGCCGAGGGCGAGGAGCTGGAGATCCTCGAAGGGGAGACGATTGCGGAAGCACTGCCCACGGAACAAGCCGAGGAACCGGGCCAAGATGCCGCCCCAGGGGCCGAGGAGATCGAGCTTGCCGAGGGTGAGGAGCTGGAGATCCTCGAAGGGGAGACGATTGCGGAAGCACTGTCCACGGAACAAGCCGAGGAACCGGGCCAAGATGCCGCCCCAGGGGCCGAGGAGATCGAGCTTGCCGAGGGCGAGGAGCTGGAGATCCTCGAAGGGGAGACGATTGCGGAAGCACTGCCCACGGAACAAGCCGAGGAACCGGGCCAAGATGCCGCCCCAGGGGCCGAGGAGATCGAGCTTGCCGAGGGCGAGGAAATCCAGGTGATTGAGGGGACAGAGGAGACCGGCCCACCGGAGGAAGCACCAGGCACGCCGCGCCCGCTTGAGGTGCTCTCCAAGTACCTCGAGGCCAACGAGGCGCTCAATGAGGAGCGGGAGCTGCTCCGTGAAACCCAGGAGGAATTCATCAACCAGATCCTGGATCGCTTCATGCCCAAGTTCATCAAGATCCCGTCCGGAAGCTACATTGTGGGCAGTCCCTTGCCGAGGTCATTGGAGCAGGCCCAAAAGAAAGTGACCATTCCGGATTTCTACCTCGGCCAGACGCCGGTGACCAATGACCTTTTCGATCTTTTTGTCCGGGAAACAGGCTATATCACCGATGCGGAAGAGGCCGGCTACGGCATCGTTTACGAAGGCCGCTTTACAAAGAGGATTGACCAGGAAACCGGGCGGGAAACCCTGACCCTCACCAGCGGCACCATTGCCCGCCACGTGAGCGGGGCAAACTGGCGCCATCCCGCCGGACCAGGCAGCAGCCTGGAAGGAAAGCACAACCACCCGGTGGTCCAGGTGAGTCATAATGATGCCATGGCCTTTGCGGCCTGGGCAGGCAAGCGCCTTCCCACAGAGGAGGAATGGGAAGCGGCGGCCCGGGGAGCAGACGGCCAGCTTTTCCCGTGGGGCAAGGAGTGGCAGGAGGGACTCGGCAACTTCGAAGGCGCCTGCCTGGGGGCAACCACGGCAGTGGAGCATTTCGGCAAAAAGGCCATGAGCCCCTTCGGCATCATCGACCTTCTCGGCAATGTCGCCGAGTGGACCGCAACCTCCTATCAGGCTGGAACTGCAGGCAGCCCAGGCAAGAGCAGGGATCTCGTCTATATATTAAAAGGAGGATCCTGGATCAGCTCGGGGATCGTGACCGCGGCGCATCGCCAGATCGAAAGCAACAGATACTGGGCAAATACCGTCGGCTTCCGCTGCGCGGTATAAACTTGAAGATCTAGCGCTTTGCCAACACCTTATCGATCAATTCCTCTGCCACATCGTCGGTGATGATGACCTTGCCGATTTCGGTGGGCAGAACGAAGAACGGCCTGCCTCCCACGGTTTTTTTGTCGGTCTTGAGGAAGGATTTGACCTGGACCGGGGAAAACTCCGGTGGAATCGTGACCGGCAGGCCGTAATCGCCGATCAGCCTGCGCACCGCCGCGGCCTTGTCTTTAGAAAAAATTCCTTTGAGGGCTGCCAGTTCGCAAACCGCGACCATGCCCATGCCCACTGCCAGGCCATGGGCCAGTGCATAGTGGGATGCCGCTTCCACGGCATGCCCCAGGGTGTGACCGAAATTGAGGATACGCCGCAGGTCTGCCTCACGTTCGTCTGCGGCAACCACCTTGGCCTTGATCGTGCAGCACCGGGCGATGACCTCCTCAAGAACCGGCAGCTTCCGGGCGAGGATGGCGGTACGGTTTTCGGAAAGAAAACGGAAGAATTCGGCATCCTGGATCACGCTGTACTTGATCACCTCAGCCAGACCGTTCAGCAGCTCGGCCTGGGGCAGGGAGTGCAGCACGCTGCTGTCGATATAGACACAGCAAGGCTGGTAGAAGGCTCCAACCAGATTCTTGCCCTCGGGAATATCGACTCCGGTTTTGCCGCCCACCGAGCTGTCCACCTGGGCCAGCAGGGTCGTGGGAATCTGAACAAAAGGGATGCCGCGCATGTAGATGGCGGCAAGGAATCCGGTAATGTCGCCGGTCACCCCGCCGCCCAAGGCGATCAGCGCGTCCTTTCTGTCCACGCCCAGGCGAGCAAGGTTGCTCGCCAGCGCGGCAACCGTGGCCAGATGTTTGCTCTCCTCCCCCCTGGGGAAGGTGATCAGGTCAGCCCGCAGCCCGGCTCCGGCAAGGGAGTCCATGAGCCGCGGAGCCAGAATTTCGGCCACATGGGAATCGGCCACGACCACATACCGCTTGGCAATGGCCCGCGTCTTGAGGTCCTGGCCGATTGCGGCCAGGAGTCCTTTTTCGATCAGGATGTCATAGGCGCGATCATCAAGCCCTACCCGTATCTTCTTCATAAAACCCCCGCACGTATCGATGAACAGATAACAACCGATCAAACCTATAAAGAAATGGATAAGATTGCAACCTTCTTGACAAGGACGTCGAGATCGCTAGACTGAAATTATCCTTATTCACCCGGTCAGTCATGAACGAAATGGAGGAGAGCAAATGGCGGCAAAGAAGGAACAATCACCACTCACCAAAACCTCGCAGAAAGTGGGAAAAGCCCTGGCCCGCTCCAGCCACACGGTGGAAAAAACCGGAGAAAAGCTGAAAAAAGCGGCGAAAAAACTGGTAAAAGAGGCAACGCACAAGGTCGAGGAAACGGTCGAGCAAACCGTGAGCAAGGTAAAAAAGGAAGTGGACAGCCTGACCAAAAAGAAGGCCGGCGGCGCGGCGGCAAAGAACTCTTCTCCCAAACCGGCAAGGGAGATAAGCGTGGAAAGCAGCATCGGCTTTCTGGCCGGCGACATCTTTCAGTATCTTTCCAGCAACGGCACCACCTCGGTGGAGAAAATCATCAAGACAATGAAGGCGCGCAAGAACAACGAATCGCTCATCAACGCCGCCCTGGGCTGGCTGGCAAGAGAAGCCAAGATCAGCTTTTCAAAGGACGGTAAGGAGATCTCGGTTCTTTAACAACCGAACCTCCCGCAATTCTCTCGCAATAAAAAAAAAGGAGATGCCGACAAGCGGCATCTCCTTTTTTCGCAATAACTATCTGAGCAGGATCAGATTACATCTTGGCGCCGGAAGCGGCACCCTGCATCTTCACCTCAACCTTTTCGGTCAGATTCTGGTAGTACTCCTTCAGGATCACGAGAACCTCGTCGCGGCCGAAGTGAGGCACGATCTCGGCGCCCTCGGAAAGAGCCTTACGCAGCTTGGTGCCGGAAAGGATAACGCGATCTTCCTTGGAATGCGGGCAGGTACGCAGAGAAGCCATGCCGTCGCACTTGTGGCAGTAGAAAGTCCAGTCGATCTTCAGCGGCTGGCACTGCAGGGCCTTGCCCGGGTCAGCGGGATGCGGGATGCGGTCGAAGATTTCCTGGGCCTCGAACAGACCGTAGAAATCGCCAACGCCGGCATGGTCACGGCCGATGATCATCTTGGTGATGCCGTAGTTCTGACGAAAGGTTGCATGGAGCAGGGCCTCGCGGGGACCGGCATAACGCATATCCAGGGGGTAACCGGCCTGGATGACGTTGTCTTTTACAAAGTAGTGCTCAACCAGGCAATCGATGGCCTTCACGCGAACGTTGGCCGGGATGTCGCCCTTCTTCAGGTTGCCGATCAGGGAGTGGATCAGTACGCCGTCGCACACCTCGATGGCGATCTTGGCCAGGAACTCATGGGAACGGTGCATGGGGTTACGAAGCTGCAGGGCGGCAACGTCCTTCCAGCCGCGCTCTTCGAACATGGCGCGGGTCTCGGCCGGGGTCAGGTATACACCCTTGTACTCGGCGGGATATTCACCCTCGGAAAGAACCTTTACCGGACCGGCCAGGTTGAATTCCTTCTGGTTCATGACCATCTGTACACCCGGGTGATCCTTGAGCGCGATCTCCCAGAACTTGTCGTCGGCAGACTCCTCGCCCTTGCCCTTGAAGACCTTCTCACACTCCCACTTCTTGTCGGACTCGCTCATCTCGAACTTCTCGCTGACCTTCATGGTGGCGTAAACCACGCCGTCACGCTCAAGGGCGATCTCGTCACCGACATTGATTGCATCGGCATCAGCCTTGGAGACGTCCAGGGTGATGGGCAGGGGCCAGAAGGTGCCGTTGGCCAGGGTGAAGTTTTCGCAAACGCTTTTCCAATCAGCCTTGGTCATGAAGCCGTCCAGCGGAGAAAAACCGCCGATGCCCATCATGATGAGGTCGCCTTTGGCGCGGGCGCTGATCTGGATCTTCTTGAGGCCTTTGGCTTTTTCCTGCTCGGCGTTAAGCTCGTTACCGTGCAGCAGACAGCAAACCAGACCTTTTCCACCATGGGGAGCTACTAATTTAGACATGATCGAGTCTCCTTTTGTCCATTTAGTAATTAAAAATAGTATTGGAAGAATGCACAATTGCACAATGAACACACATTCAGTTTGTCGGACAGGTATACGAAAGCCCCTGGGAATTGTCAAGGAAAAAAGTCGGGGAAAAAACCGAAACGCGCTCTCCCTTTCCCGCCCAAGGAACGCCACGCTTTCCCGAAGCTGCCAACAACAAAAAAGCCCCGTTCAGGGGGCTCATTGCGTCATTATCTTTACCATGGAATGGAGAAGGAAAAACAGGGAGTTTTTGGGTGGACGCACCTGGGGCGTCCGCTATAACCGTCTTTCCTTAAAAAGGAGGTTACAGGCCGAAAAGCGCCGATCTCGACTCGGGAAAAGCGGGGTGGGTTATGCCTGCTCGTCGAAAAGCAGCCCGCTCAACTCCTGCAGTTTTTTGCGCAGCTTCAACACTTCCTCGGAAGGAAACTGTTTGACCAGCTCGCCGCTCTGCCGATCGGTGACCTTGACCACGACCGCCTCGGGCTCCTTGCTGAGCGTAAAATTGAGCCGTGTGCCCATGGCGTCCAGGCGATTCTGGATCTCCTCGACCGCTTTTTTCAGCTCCTCGGCATTGACCGCGCCCTGCTTCTTCTCTTCTTCCCGGCTTCTGCGGTGCAATTCCTTCTCGCCCAGAGCCGATCTGGTCGATTCCGTACCGCCGGCCACCGGGGCAACCTGGGGTTTTACCCGGTCTTCCCGCTCAACGGCGGGCACCACCGTTGTTGCTACGCCAATTCCCTTGACTTCGCTGTTTACGCTGACATCCATGACAAACCTCCTACCAGATAATCCACGTTCCCCTACTACATCCTGTTGCTGAGGTACTTTGGCCGGGGGACCAAGCCTCTGTTTATGCTATACCCCTGCAATGCTCCCCTTCCTCTCCGCATTGCATCGAGCTGGGCCCGAAGGTCGTTTTTTTTCGCCTCCACGCTCCGGCGCAAGGCGTTTTCCCTGCGCAGCAACTCCTGGATCATTTCCCGCAGCTCGGCAAGAAACACCTTTTCCACCGGAAAATCCCCGCCGTGCACGGATTCAAGCGCCAGCGCCAGCGCCATGAACCTTTCTTCCCGTTCGCTCTGCCAGGCAAGACAATTCTTGCAGTTCCCCTCGGCCAAGGCCGCGAGGTGTTCCGCCTGCATTCGGGCAAAGGCAGCCACTGCCGTCAGCACATCCTCTCTTGCCCCGCAGAGCATATTCTCGGAAAAATCGCCCATAGTATTTCCCCCACCGGCTCTACCCCGGGAGGGAGCAGATCCCCCTCCCGGAACGCGCTTCTCAGATGGAAACGGAAAGTCCTCCTGCCATTGCCACCTGAGGCGCAGAAACCCCATGTCCCTCCCGCTCTCTTCCCATCTGGGCGGCGACCCCAAGACCCTCTTCGCGCATGGCGGTATCTTCCCAGATATCCTTCAGCCTTTTCAAGTAATTATAACTCTGTCGAAGGATCTTCACATTCTCTTCTCCGGCCATGGAAGCCTTGGGAAGCTCCATGAGAATGGCGCCATACAGGCCCCGCAAAAATTGGGCCGCCTCGGATTCATCCTCGGACTTGACGGAAGCACTCAGTTCGGTAACGATGGCGATCGCCTTGCTCAGGTTCTCCCCGCGTTTGCGCGGATTATTTTCCCTGATCCCGACTTCGGCCTGCTCAAGGTGCATCAGAACCCGCTCATACAGCATATGGATCAGTCTCACGGGGTGAATTTCGGCATGCTTCTCTGTTTTCCGATAAGCACTTACGACCTGCTGTCCGACCATGTAATGCCTCCTCTGTTGAACTTGAATATATGCACTGCGCCTATCCTCAGTCTTTTGAGCCGGACAACAACTTGCCCAGACTGTCAAACTGACTGCTGAGATAATCAGACAAGGAAGTCATCTTGTTCATATAGCTGTCCAGATCCACGAACTGCCTTGTCAGCATGTCATACCGCTTGTTGAGCCGCTCCGTCTCCGACTCTATTTGCAGCTCAAGGCTGTCGATGCGGGTCTGGGCGGCGGTTTTCTCCGCTTCGACCAGGCCGGTGCCGCCGGTCAACCCGCGGAGAGTCTCATTGACGTAATCGGCAAAGCCCTCGATATCCTCCTCGGCGTCACCGAGAAAAAAAGCCTCCACGCTGCTCCGGTTATCGGTAACCGCGGCGGAAAGGGTTTCCTCGTCGATGCTGATGGTACCGTCGCGGTTGAACTCGAGGCCCAGGTCGAACATGGTCTTCACCTTGCCGGCACTGTCCGCCGTAATGGTGCGGGTCATCATGTTCTGCAGGGTGTAGGGCAGATCCCGCATGGTGGTGCGGGCCAGCAACCCGAACTTCTCGGTCTCCTGATCGTACCCTGTATTGGCCTTGATCTCCTGCACCGTATCATTGTATGCAGTCACAAAGCCCTTGATCACATCCGTCAAATCCGTATCGGCATTGCTCACCGCAACGGAGGAACTGCCGACGCCCTTCAGTTCCAGGTTCACCCCGGTGAGCACATCGCTGACGGTGTTGCTCTGCCGCTGGTAGAGGATGCCGTTCACGGTGAGCTCCGCGTTCAGGTTATCGCCGCTCTCCCCCTGCACGGCCATGGCCAGATCGGGCAGCTGCGCCGAAATGCTGATCTCGTTATCCCGCCCCGTGCCTTCTGTCTGCAGAACCAGCTTGTAGGGGTCGATGGCTGAACCATCGTTGATCACCGTGGCGGTGACCCCGGGATTATCCTCGCTCTCATTGATGAGGGTGGCCAGCTGCGTCAGGGTGGTGCCATCCGGCACGGTTATGGTCACATTGGAGCCGGAGCCCAGCTTAAAGACAAAGGCCTGATCGGAGCCCTGCGTATTCACGCTGGCGTCCGTCGCGCTCACCCCGGCCGAAATAAAGGTGCTCTGGCTTGCCAATCTTCCCACGGAAACCGTGGCGCTCTGGGCCGTGGTGCCGTCGGCGGCCGTGGCGGTGAGCACGGTTTCGTCGGAACTGGTGACGGTACGGCCGAGGAAGGTTGAAGAGAGGGAAAGGGTCAGTGCCGAACTTTTCATCTCCAGCAGCTTGTTCTTGACAACGGTGAACTTGTCGAGCTGCTGGGTCAGTTCGGTGACGGCATCCTTTTTCCTGGTGATGAGTTGCTCATCCACCTCGCGAAGCTGATCGAGGATGCTCTGCAACTCCAGGCCCGAGCCGACTCCCAGTGCTGATACCGAACCGCTGGCCATGACTGACAACCTCCTTGGCAGATGCGAAAAAGCCCGGTTTGGGAACTATTTTTCGCGTAAAAACACATTCCTTCAAATACCGTATCGGCACCTTTCCGGGCACTCTTAATTATTTTTGCAAAAAAAGAGGGGCAACAGCCCGAAAGCTGTTGCCCCCCAAGTTTTGGTTAAGGGATAAACCCCACCAACGATACGGCCAGCTTATCCTTGCAGCAGGCTGAGAACAGTCTGCGAGCTTGCATTGGCCTGGGCCATGGCAAAGGAGCTTGCCTGGGTCAGGATCTGCATCTTGGAGAAGTTGGCTGATTCTTCAGCAAAGTCAACGTCGCGGATGGAAGATTCAGCCGCGGAGATGTTAACCCTGGTGGTGGAGATGTTGGCAATGGTGCTGGTCAGCTGGTTCTGTACAGAACCGAGGTCGGACCGCGTCTTGTCCAACGACTTCAGGGCAGAGTCCGCAATGGCGATGGCGATCTGCGCCCCTTCCTGGGTGGTCACATCCACGTCGGAGAGCCGATAGGCCTGGGCCGCGGAGGTGGCGGATTCGACGGTGTCGGCAACCCGAGCGCTGTTCACGGCAATCTGGGTGCCAGCCTGCAGGATGGATCCGCCCTTCACGACCATGTCGCTCTCAAGCCTTACGCCGCTGCCGGTAACGATATCACGGGTCAAAGTGGTGCCGGCCGCAAAGACGGTACCATTTTCATCGTAGATATCATTGGTCAGAGTGGTGCCGGCCGCAATGGTCGAGCCACTGTCAATGAGCGATCCGGCAGCGAGAACCATGCTCTTGTCAGCCGCCACGGTCTCGTCTTCCCGCAAGGCATAGGTGGAACCGAGGGAAGAACCGTTCGCGATGATGGAACCAGCACCAAGCTCACTGCCGACTTCGAGGGTCATATTGGCCGTCACCGTACCATTACCACTCATGAACGCCGTGGCAAAGTAAGATCCGGTCGCCAGTGTTGACCCGGACTCGATGGAGCTGTTTCTGGTTACCGTCATATCGGCACTCAGAGTCGTGGCGCCCTCCGTGACGAGATCCTGACCAATCTTGGAACCACTCTTCAGGATGGAGTCCGCTTCAATGGTCGAACCACTGGCAACGGTTGCCGATGCCGCCAGAGTCAAGCCACCGGTTTTAACGCTGGCGCCACTGGTTACATAGGTATTCCCGCCGCTGAGTACCACGGAACCATCGGCTGCACCGGACAAGAAGGCGGTGACATCGCCAGCGAACATCGAGCCGGATTCCACATAGGTTCCGGAAATCAGCTGAGATCCCGCGGCGAGGGTTGAGTCGCCAACAGTCGCGGCCGCATCAGCATTCAGTTTCACATCACCGGTCAGGGTGGAACCACAACCAATGGTGGAACCGGAAATAATAATGGAGCCAGCGCCAACCACGTTGGCGTCGGTGGTCATACCGGCCACGGGCCCGCCTTCCAGGGTAAACGCGCCCTGAACGACAGTGCCGGAAGCCAACGCGGTGCCAGAGGCAAGATAAGTCCCGGCGGTCATAACCGATACTGAGGTCGTGGCACCGGAAACACCGGATACAGCAACCAAGCCGTCGGCAGAGGACACGGCAATACCGGCCTGGGCTTCCTGGTCGGTAATGACGATCTCACCTGCGCCAGCCTGTTTGAGCTTGATCTCGCCCAGAGTGGACATGCTGGAGCCGCCCAGAACCGCGGTGGTGTTGGTATCCTGGGTTACCTGGATGGCACGGCCGTCGGTGGAGGTCAGGGTCAGCTGGCCAGCGGAATCAACAGAGGCAAGAACGCCATGCTGGTCGGTCTTGGCATTGATGGAGGCAACGAGGGCGCCGTTGGCGTCGTTCTCCTGCACGGTCAAGGAACCGATGGTCACGCCGTTGATGGCGAAGGAAGAATCGGTGGTGCCGGCGGCGACATTGCTGCTGCCGGTGGAAACAACGGATGCTTCCGCGGAAATACCAAGCACGTCGCTCAACTTGTTGATGGCGTCGGCAACGGCGGCCAGGCTGTGGTCGCGGGTGTTGTCGTAGGCGATCTCAACGGAGTTGAGGGAGTAGGTCTGGTTCTGCAGGTTGCTGTACAGGTTCAGCTTGGCAGTGCCTTCACCGCCAAAGGTCAGATTGGAGGTGGAGATATGGCCGACCTTGGTGGACTCGGTGGAACCGATGGAGATACTGACGGTTTCACCGGAGTAGGCGCCAACCTGGAACTTCTTGTTGGTGAAGTTGCCGGAAAGAAGCTTCTGGTTGTTGAAAGCGGTGGTCTTGGCGATGATGTCCAACTCTTCCATCAACTTGTTGATGTCGGACTGGATCGCCTTACGGGACTCGGTGGTCTGCCCGTCCTGGGCAGCCTGAATCGCCTTGGTCTTGATGGTGTTGACGATGTTGATGGACTCTTCCAGGGCGCCATCAGCGGTCTGCACCATGGAAATACCGTCGTTGGCGTTCCGGATCGCCTGGCCGAGGCCCAGAGCCTGGGACTTCAGGGAGTCGGCGATGGCCATGCCGGAAGCGTCGTCGGCAGCCTTGTTGATACGCAGACCAGAGGACAGTTTCTCAAGTGAAGAGGAGAGACCATTGTCGTTCTTGATCATGTTCTTGTGGGCGTTCAACGCGGCCACGTTAGTGTTAATTCGAAGTGCCATAATGTAATTCCTCCATGATGAGTTGCCAGCGGGAAATCCTTTCCCCGTTGTCTTGATAAGGCAGGGCCATTCCTGCCTGCACTAAAATAATTACTTCATGTATTGCGCGGCTCGAAGCATCACCTCCTCGACTCTCTGTGCCGTTAGCCAGCCTTGAGATTCCACTCCAATTCACATTACGTATCGACCCGGAGGGGGATTACTTGAACAGTTTATTTGCCGGAATGAAAAAAATCCCTCTCCCCATGGTATGGCCTGTAACCAGCGGAATACGCCGCCGAAAGAACGGAAAAACCGCGCGGGACGCCATCATTTTTTTGACGGCGCAAACGGGTTCATTGACGGTTTTTTTCGGAAAAAAGCGCAAAAAAAGTCCTCCGTGAAAAACTATCAACTATAGTGTAATGATGAGGCCCCCCCGGAAGAGAACGGACGGCGCGCACGGGAAAGAGCACCCCCCGGCCTTCCAGACGGGCCACTGCAAACATGGCATGATTATTGCTTACTTTCTCGGAAACAGATTTCAAACACCGCCCAAACACAAAAGAATGAGAGCATGATGACAAACGGACTTCCGGATTATTTCGAAGCCAACCTCGCCTTACTGCGAAAAAACCATCCCGGCATCTGGCAGCAGCTCACCACCACGCCCCCCGAGCCCTTGGGCAAAGTTTTCCCCGCGGCAGACGGCAAACTCTGCCTTGACATCGATAACGGGGAAGGGAACGTCGTCAAACTGCATGACGAAAAGCATCCCGAGGGAGAAATCTCTTTTTTCCTGGGAGAGATTCCGGAAGAGCACACCGGCTTCGTGGCTCTCCTTGGCATGGGACTCGGCTATACACCCACAGCAATTTTGCGGGAAAGACACCATCTGCAATACCTGGCAATTTTTGAACTGGAACCCGGCATATTCCTGCAGGCCCTCCGCCATATGGATCTTTCCGAACTCCTTTCCGACCCCAGACTCATTTTAAGCGTGGGAGCGGATATCGACATGAATAAAACGCTCGCCCCGGCCAGCAGAACCATCCAGCTTGAAACCTCGCAAATTTTTTACCACCGCGCATCCTTCAATTCCAACCAGACAACCTATAAGAAACTGAAGGATCAAGTGTATGCCCATATCAATACACTCAATATCGGCGGCACAACCACTCGGGCTTTGGGCCGGGATTTCCTCACCAACCGCTTCCAGCATATCACCACCATCCATCACGATCTTTTGCTTGAATCGCTGCAGAACACCTTTGCCGGCACGCCGGCAATTCTGGTGGCGGGCGGGCCTTCCCTGGACAAAAATATCCACCTGCTCAAAAGCGCCCAGAAAAAGGCGGTGATCCTCGCGGTGGACACGGTGCTTCCCGCCCTGCTCAACAATGGGATCCACCCCCATTTCCTCACCTCCATTGATCCCAACAACCTCACCTATGAAAAATTTGCCGATGTGGCCCCGGGGGCAACGGGCATCTCGCTCATCTGCTCCTCCTGGGTCAACCGGAAAACCCCGAAAATATTTCCGGCGGAACACACCTTCTGGGTCTTTACGGCAAATCCTCTGGAGGCATGGCTCAACTCGTTGCTGGGCGGTACGCTTTTCACCACCGGGGCAAGCACCGTGGCACACCTCAATCTTATTGCCGCCCATCTCCTTGGCTGCAATCCCATCATTTTTGTCGGCCAGGATCTGGCCTATCCGGGAAAAACCAGCCATGCAAAAGGTTCCGTTCTCCACAGCAACCCCCAGGAAACGGGGCCATCCCAGACGGAAGGCCTGACGGTACTGGGAATAGACGGATCCATGCTGCGAACAGACCGTTCCTTCTTGAGCATGAAGCATCATTTCGAGTCAATCATCGCCAAAACCCCGGATATCCGTTATATCAACGCCACGGAAGGAGGGGCGCACATTGAAGGCACGGAAACCATCACCCTGCAGGAAGCGCTGGACAGGGAGTGTGCGAGGGAAGAAAACCCCATCGGAAAAATAAGGGCATGCACATCGGAAATCCCTCCTCTCAGCCCGCAAAAACTGCACGCGGAATTCCGCAAAATCCTGAAGGAGACCTCCGCGCTCCGCAAACATATCGACAAGGCGGATACCCTCAGCAGAACGGTGCTCGCCAAACTTACACGTCTCAAGAAGGATGGGGCGCCTGTCCGCTCCTTTACCATGCTTCCGAAACAGATCCAGAGGACGATTAACGAAATCGACGCCCTGCACAAGAAGCTGGACGGCGCGACAAAAATCTGGCGTCTGCTTGAAGAGATAACCATGGAAGGCCTCAAGGAGAGTGAACGGCGGCGGCAGGCGATCTCCCTTCTTGCCAGGAATCCGGATACCTATTCGGAATGGCTGCAGGAAAATCTTGACCGCTTCCTTGAAATCAACAGAATCAGAATCGAAACCCTGGACCTCTTCACGGAAAACCTGAGCACGCTCCTCACCTTCCATGAACAGGAGGTCGCCTGCCTCAAAAAAATCGCCGATGCCGATCAGGCCGCCCAGGCCCGCCTTGCCCTGGCGCGATTGTATCTCGACTCCGGCAACTATTCCCTGGCCTTGCCGGTGGTGGAAAAGCTTTGCGCGGACATGCCCGATTGCGGGGAGGCCTTTTTTCAACTGGGCTGCATTCTCTCCCAGCGCACCGAACACGAGAGAGCAGCGGAATGCTTCGACAGGGCCGTTTCCCTCTCCCCGGAACTTGCTTCTGGTATCGAGGCGTTCCACCGGCGGCTTGGCGACGAGTACCTCACCTTTGTCCAGTACTTTAAAAAACAGGCAGGTCGCGCCCCCAGTCTCAGATACATGCTCCGCAAGGGGTTGCGATATGCCCCGGATCACCCGGCGCTTCGCCAGGAATTGGCGGAAGCCCTCGGCAAGGATCTGGAACAGATCCGCAGCTGCCTCGCCCGGGAAAAATACGAGGAGGCGGCGCCGCTCGCCGCCGAGTGGCATGACTATCTGTTGAGGAATGAGGCGATAGCCGCTGACCTTACCCCGGAACTCACCTCCGAACTCTTTGCGAGTCTCGGCAAAATACAGGCCGCGGAGAACATGCTGCGCGAAGCCCTGGCGAGCTTCCGGAAGGCGCTGGAATTTTCCCCGGACAATTCAAGCCTGCTGCTGCTGTGCATGGAAACCTGCTTTGCTCTGGGGGACTTTCCCAACGGCATCGCCACCCTCAACCGGGCCATTGAAATCGACCGGGCCGCGGCCGCATACTGGGAGCAGATCGGGGACAGCCTGCAGGCCGCAGGCCAGAACGACGATGCCGTGGCCGCATACGAACGCTGCTATCTGCATCTTCCGGAAAAAATCAACCTGCTCAAGAAAATCGGCGATTGCTACATGGCGACCGGAAAACTTGAAGCTGCCAAGGAAGCCTATCTCCACCTGAAAAACAAGATGCAAACGATTGACACGACGACAACCGGCGTGCAATAGTTGACAGCGCAGCATCCATTAAGCCAGGCAGCAACTGGCGCAGACAGCGAAGATATACATCCCATGAATATTGCAAGCAAAACAGTTCTGGTCACCGGCGCGGACGGCTTCATCGGCTCGCATCTCACCGAGATGCTGGCCAAAAAAGGAGCGAGGGTAAAAGCCCTGAGCCAATACAACTCCTTCAATTACTGGGGCTGGCTGGAAGACATCGACTGCCTGAATGAGATCGAAGTGCTTACCGGCGATATCCGCGACCCGCATTACTGCAAACACATCACCAGGGGCGTTGATGTCGTCTTCCACCTGGCGGCCCTGATTGCCATCCCCTACTCCTATGTGGCGCCGGACAGCTATGTGGACACCAACGTCAAGGGCACCCTCAACATCTGCCAGGCCGCCAAGGAAAACGGCTGCGAAAAAGTCATCCACACCTCCACCTCGGAGGTGTACGGCACGGCCCAATATGTGCCCATCGACGAAAAGCACCCCCTGCAGCCGCAATCGCCATACAGCGCCTCAAAGATCGGGGCGGACTGCATGGCGATGAGCTTCTTCAACGCCTTCGAACTGCCGGTGACCATCGCCCGGCCCTTCAACACTTACGGGCCCCGCCAATCCGCCCGGGCGATCATCCCCACCATCATCACCCAGATCGCCAAGGGCGCAACGCAGCTGAAGCTTGGCGATCTCACCCCCACCCGCGATCTCAATTACGTCACCGACACCTGCCGCGGCTTCATCGCCCTGGCGGAATGCGACCAGTGCATCGGCGAAACCGTCAACATCGGTTCGAACTACGAGGTGACCATGGCCCAGGTGGTTGACGAGATCAAGTCGATCATGGGCAGCAAGGTTACGATCATCACCGAACAGCAGCGGTTGCGGCCGGCAAAATCAGAGGTTTTCCGCCTCTGGTGCGACAACGGGAAAATCCACGCCCTGACCGGTTTCAAGCCGGAGCACACTCTCCGCCAGGGCCTTGAAAAAACCATCAACTGGTTCGCTGATCCGGCAAGACTCAACATGTACAAGGCGCACATCTACAATGTTTGATCAGGTCATCGCCAAGATCCGCTCCCTTTTTCCGGGCCGGGATTTCATCCCCCTGCACGAACCGAGATTCATCGGCCGGGAAAAGGAGTATGTCGCCGCCACCATCGACTCGACCTTTGTCTCCTCTGTCGGCAAGTTTGTCGATCGTTTTGAGGAGATGATGCGCGATTACACCGGCGCAGGGTATGCGGTCGCCACCGTAAACGGCACCTCGGCCCTGCACGCCGCCCTGCTGGTTGCAGGGGTGACGGCAGGAGACGAGGTCATCACCCAGCCCCTCACCTTTATCGCCACGGCAAACGCCATTTCCTACTGCGGGGCGCAGCCGGTTTTTCTCGATGTGGACCGCGACACCCTGGGCCTTTCCCCCGCCGCCCTCGACGCCTTTCTCAAAGAACACACCGAGCAGCGCGACGGCACCTGCCGCAACAAACGCACCGGCAGAAGGATAAGCGCCTGCGTGCCCATGCACACCTTCGGCCTTCCCTGCCGGATCGAGGCGCTTGTCGAAATATGCCGCAACCACAACCTGACCCTTGTTGAAGACGCGGCCGAATCCCTGGGCAGCACCCGGGCGGGCAAACAGACCGGCACCTTCGGGGTTCTCGGCGCTTACAGCTTCAACGGCAACAAAACCATCACCTGCGGGGGCGGCGGCGCCATCGTCACCAACGACAAGGCCCTGGCCGCGCATGCCAAACATCTCACCACCACGGCCAAAAAACCGCATCCCTACCTCTACGAGCATGACGAGGTGGGATACAATTACCGGATGCCGAACCTCAACGCGGCTCTGGCCTGCGCCCAGCTTGAGAATCTCGACCGTTTCCTCGCCGACAAGCGGGAACTGGCAACGGCATACAGGGAATTTTTCAACCGCCAGGCAATGGCCTTTGTCGTTGAGCCTGAAGACACGAAGGCAAACTACTGGCTCAACGCCATCCTGCTTGAAAACCTCGCGACCCGCGACCTGTTCCTTGCCGAAAGCAACCAGGCCGGCGTACAGACCCGCCCGGCCTGGACCCTGCTCAACCAACTTGCCATCTACGGCCACTGCCAGACAGACGCGCTCGCCAACGCAACCTGGCTGGCGGAGAGAATAGTCAACATCCCGAGCAGTGTACGGTTATGAAGGAAGCCCTTATTCTCATCGGCGGCGGCGGCCACTGCAAGTCCTGCATCGATGTCGTCGAGCAGGAAGGCCGCTATGCCATCGCCGGCATCCTCGACAAGCCTGAATTGGCGGGGAAACGGATCTTCGGCTATCCGTTCATCGGCACGGACGAAGACATTGCCGCGCTTGCCGCCGATCATCACTTTCTCGTCACGGTGGGGCAGATCAAAAGCCCGGCGATCCGGCTTGCCATTTTCCAGCGGCTCAAAGAGGCCGGCGCGAAGCTCGCCAGCATCGTCTCGCCCAGGGCCTACCTTTCCGCCCATGCCCGCCTCGGCGAAGGCAGCATCGTCATGCACGGGGCCACGGTCAATGCCGCCGCCAGCATCGGCGACAACTGCATCATCAACTCCCACGCCCTGATCGAGCACGACGCGATTGTCCACGATCACTGCCACATCGCCACCGGCGCCATCATCAACGGCGGGGTGGTTATAGGCGAGCAGACCTTCATCGGCAGCCGGGCAATGACCAGGGAATACATCGCCATCGGAGCAAAATCCTTTGTGGCCGGAGGGATGAACGTGTACCGGGATCTCCCGGAGGCAAGCAGGGTCAGGCCAACATGAAACCCACGCAGAATCAGGTGTTCATCATTGCCGAGGCAGGCGTAAACCACAACGGCGACCTGGGGCTTGCCAGGCAACTTGTCGAGGCCGCGGCAGCAGCCGGCGCCGATGCGGTGAAATTTCAGACCTTCCGGGCGGAAAATCTGGTGGCGGCCTCGGCTCCCAAGGCCGCCTACCAGCAGAAAACCACCGGCGCCGACGAATCCCAGCTTGAGATGCTCAAAAAACTGGAGCTTTCCCAGGCAGACTTCATTGCCCTGCAGAAGCACTGCGCCGCGCACGGCATCCTCTTCATGTCCACCCCCTTTGATCTGGAAAGCATCGATTTCCTGGCAGGCCTGGGGCTTACGACATTCAAGATTCCATCCGGGGAACTCACCAACCTGCCCTACCTGCGAAAACTCGGCGGCCTGGGCAAAAAACTGATCCTCTCCACCGGCATGGCCGACCTGGCCGAAGTGCAGGCGGCGGTGGCAGCCCTGTTGCAGGCAGGCACCCTGCCGGAACGGCTCGCCGTGCTCCACTGCAACACCGAGTATCCAACCCCTTACGAAGACGTCAACCTGAGGGTGATGGAAACCCTGCGCAACGATCTGCGCCTCAGGGTAGGATATTCGGATCACACCCTGGGCATCGAGGTACCCATCGCCGCGGTGGCCCTGGGCGCCGAGATCATAGAAAAACACTTCACCCTGGACAAGACCATGCCCGGCCCTGACCATCAGGCTTCCCTGGAGCCTGCGGAACTGAGGCAGATGGTCCAGGCCATCCGCCACATCGAAACCGCCCTGGGCCGGAAGGAAAAGAAGCCGACCCCCTCGGAGCTGCACAACCGGGCCGTTGCCCGTAAAAGCATTGTGGCGGCGCAAGCGATCCGCAAGGGAGAAATCCTGAACGATCAAAATCTCACGGTCAAGCGGCCCGGCACCGGGATCTCCCCCATGCAGTGGGATCAGGTGATCGGCAGGGCGGCCCCCCGCGACTTTGGCAAAGACGAACTCATAACCCTATAGACAATTATGCGAAAAATTTGCGTATTCACAGGCACCCGCGCCGATTACGGCCTGCTTCAGCCCCTGATGCGGGAGATCGCCGAATCTCCGGAACTGGAGCTGCAGGTGCTCGCCAGCGGCATGCACCTCTCGCCGGAATTCGGCGACACCTACCGGGAAATCGAGAATGACGGCTTTAAAATCGATGCCAGGGCGGAAATACTGCTCAGCTCCGACACACCCGTGGGTATTGCCAAGTCCACCGGCCTTGGCCTGATCAACTACAGCGAAACCATAACCCGCCTGCAACCGGATCTGGTGGTTATCCTGGGCGACCGCTTCGAAGCCTTCGCCATGGCCGCCTCCGCGGTGATCTGCAAGATCCCGGTCGCCCATCTCCACGGCGGCGAGCTCTCCTTCGGCGTCATGGACGAGGCCTTCCGCCATGCGATCAGCAAAATGAGCCATCTCCACTTCACCAGCACCGAGGAGTACCGGCAAAGGGTGATTCAGCTGGGGGAGGATCCGGCCAGGGTCTTTCAGGTCGGGGCACCGGGAATCGAGAACATCAGAAAGCTGCGCTTGCTGGACAAAGAGGCGCTGGCAAGGGCGATAGACTTTCCCCTCAACACCGACTACGCCCTCGTCACCTTCCACCCGGTGACCCTGGCGGCGCAGGGGTGCGAAGAACAATTCCGCGCACTTCTCGCCGCCCTCGACAGCCTGCCCGGCCTTGCGCTCATCTTCACCAAGGCAAACGCCGACACCGACGGCAGGATCATCAACAAACTCATCGACCGGTATACGCAAGACAACGCCCGCGCCATCGCCTTCACCTCCATGGGCCAACTGCGCTACTTGAGCGCCATGCGACACGCGGCCCTGGTGATCGGCAACTCGTCGAGCGGCATCATCGAGGCGCCGAGCTTCGGGGTGCCGACCGTCAACATCGGCGACCGGCAAAAGGGCAGAATCCGGGCGAAAAGCGTCATCGACTGCGCCCCGACCAGGGACGCCATCGCCGGTGCCCTGACCGAAGGCATGTCTCCGGAATTCAGGGCCAGGGCCCGCCAGACGGAAAACCCTTATGAAAGGCCTGACACAGCAAGGAATATCTGTAAAATACTCAAAGAGTACGATCTGGACGGCATCATAAAAAAAGAATTTTATGACCTTCCGCACCAGCGTCAGCAATGAGGTGATCCATGCATAAAGATTGGGAAAAATCCCTGGTTCCGCCCTCGATGTCCATCATCGAGGTGATGCGCCTTATCGACAAAATCGCCCTGCAGATAGCCCTGGTCACCGACGAAGACCGCAAATTGCTTGGCACCGTCACGGATGGCGATATCCGCCGCGCCATCCTCAAGGGCGGCTCCCTTGAGGATCCCGTCGAAAACGTGATGAACAAAAGGCCCACCGCCTTCAGGGCCGACGAAAGCAGGGAAGACATGCTGGTGGCCATGCGGCTCCTGAAAATCTCCAAGGTGCCGGTGGTGGACAACCAAAACCGGGTGGTCGGCCTTGAAATTCTCGAAGAACTCCTTCGCCCCACCCCAAAGGACAATCCCGTGGTGCTCATGGCAGGCGGCCTGGGAACCCGCCTGGGTTCTCTTACGGAAAACTGCCCGAAACCGCTGCTCAAGGTGGGCAACCAGCCCGTGCTGCAGACCATCCTGGAAAGCTTTGCGGCATACGGGTTTCACCGCTTTTACCTTTCGGTGAACTACAAGGCCGAGATGATCGAGAACTACTTCGGGGACGGCTCGCGCTGGAACGTCTCCATCAAGTACATCCGCGAGACCAAGCGCATGGGAACGGCAGGGGCGCTCGGCCTGCTGCCGGAAAAACCGGACATGCCATTCTTCGTCATGAACGGCGACATCCTGACCAAGGTCAACTTTCTCCAGCTCCTCGATTTCCACATCGATCACCGGGCCGCCGCCACCATGTGCGCCTTCAAGTATGACCTGCAGATCCCCTACGGCGTTTTGAAGGTCGACAAGCAGCGTCTGGTTGAGATCACCGAAAAACCCGTGCAGAGCTTTTTTGTCAACGCAGGCATCTACGTGCTGGACCCGGGCGTGCTCGCCCACATCCCGACCGATTCCTTCTTTGACATGCCCAGCCTGTTCGAGACCCTCATCGCCGACAGGCAGGAGGCAGCGGTCTTCCCCATCCGGGAGTACTGGCTCGATATCGGCCGAATGAGCGATTTTGAACAAGCGCAAACGGAATTCTCGGAAATATTCGGAGAAAGAAACGGAGACTGACGCGAAAAAACAGAAGAAACCGACAGGGAAGAAGGCATCCTCTTCCCTGTTGGTTTTATACCTTGAGGGCGATGGGCTTGCCGGGCTTCTGCTCGACGTTCCGGTTAAGCTCCAGGAGCTCCGGTTTTTCCTCGCAGAGGGCGATGATCCGCTCAAGACTGAAAACCTTGCCCGGCTCGTAACAGTGGGCGAAAATCTCCGAAATCAAGGCGAAATCCTCCGGAGTGTCAACGGTCAACCGCAGGTCCGGCCTGCGGAGACGTGCCTCCTTCACCGCCAAGGTTCCGCACCTGAAAAGCCCGGTCTGGGTGAAGTAGCCGCCCCAGACTTCGGTGTCCATCTCATCCTTGATTTCGCAGGCTTTGACCATGGCCGGATAGGAGAGGGCGTAACTGAAGGTCCCGAAGGGAAGACCGCTGATATTACTGAAATCATTGTTGTTTTCAACATGAAAATCCACCAGCTTGTCGATATACACCGGATCGACAAAGGGATTATCCGCGGTGCAGCTCACCACCAGATCAACATTGTTTTCCGCGGCGGCATTGGTCAAACGCAAGAGAACATCGTCCGGGTGGCCGCGATAAAATTTCACCCCTTCCTCCCGGGCGATTTTCACCAACGGGTCGTCCTGCTCCGCCGGCGAGGTGCAGATGATTATTTCCTGGGGCCGCCTGGCCAGCTTGAGACGATCAAGCAGGTGACAGATGAGCGGACGGCCCTCAATGAGTTTGATGGCCTTCAGAGGCAGACGGGTGGACTTGAGACGGGCGGTCACCAGAATGGCGGTCTTCATTGGAGATCCTCCTCTGTGAGGCAGGCGTATCTGGCCACCGGTTTCTTCAATGTGCGCCCCACCAGCCTCTCCGCCTGATCCGGTGGCAACCCCAATGTTTCCGCCCGCATGAAGAGCAGGTCTTCTTTCCCGACGACGCTGCCGGCAGCCAGATCCTTTCCCGCCACCAGGCTCTTCTTGGAATATTTGCGATACTTGGCCTCGGCTTCGCTGAAAGGCTTTGGCACCGCAATGCCCTGCGCCGCCTCGATCTCGCGGACCATATCGACAAACTTCACAAATTCGTCGGGATTTAAAGCGGACTCGTGATCGATGCCCTTGAAGCCGCGATCATGGGTGATGTGCTTTTCCAGGATATCCACCCCCATGCCAACCGCGGCGGCCGGTAGCCAGAAGGCGCCATCCGCATTGGCATCGCTGTGATCCTGATAGCCGATGGGAAGCTCGAAAAGATTTTTCAGCTTCATCATATAGCGCAGATGGATCCCATTGGTGGGCGTGGGAAAGCTCTGGTAGCCGTACATCAGCCAGATGGGCGTCTCTGGAGAGGCGGCCCTGATCCAGACAATGGCGTTTTCAATCTCAACCAGGGTCGAGGCCCCGACACTGAGATCAATCCGCCTCCCGGTCCTGGACACCTCGTCCAATAGGAGCGGGTTGGAAAGATCCGCCGAGTGGATCTTGTAGGCATCCACCCCGATGGTCTCGGCAAAGGCAAGACTCTTGGTTTCATAGATGCAGGCAATGATCTCCATGCCGGGATACTGCTTGCGGACATACCGGGCCAGCTCCGCCCAGGCTTCCTGGCTCAGCTCGATGCGGGAGAGCAGCTCATAACTCGGATGCTGCGGCACCACCATGTCCTTGAGCGACCAGATCTGAAACTGGATGGCATCGGCCCCGGCGCGGCCCGCCCCATCGATGATTTTTTTGGCCAAGGCCGGGTCGCCCTCGTGGGAGCAGGCCATTTCCGCAATGATGTATGTTCGGGGAAAATTATCAGAACACATGATATTACCTCTGGTCAGAAATCCTAACAGCCCGTTTAAAAACGGGCGACCGACGACACGGGATGTGTAGCCGAATTTTGCCGCACTGAAAGAGTCAGGGATGGCTTTTTCAAGAGACTGCTAAGAAAAATCCTTTTTCAAAAACAACAAAAGATTTTGATAATCCACCGATCCGGCGGCAAACATTTTCTGCCGCAGCTTCTCCACACATTGAAAGATCGGCTCACGGGCGTCTTTCATATTTACATAAAAAATGGGAAACAATATATCCTGTTGCGCAAAATATTTTGAGACTTGGTCAATCCCGAAGAGAAATATCGCTCGTTTATCTCTGATAATCGACGAAAAGGGGGATACCTGCAAAAACTCCACGAACCGTTCACGACTTTCATAAACCAGATACAGAGGGAATGAGGCTGCAACATATTCAGATGCATCACCTGTAAACTGCACGTTGAGGTATTTTCCAATTTCGTTGACGGAAAATTCATTTTTGAGCAGGTATACAGTAGGCTCTTCCTTTACTTTACCATTTGCCCTGGGTGAAAAATCAATATCAAACAAAAAATTTCCAACTGAAGAATCAAATACAGCATACCTACTTTCCGAGTATGGAATGAATCTGTAAACCAACGCCGAAAAATCCGGGAAAGAGTCAAATTTGCAATCATCAGAGCCACAAAAAGCAATTACGTTTTCATTATATTGCTTTTGAAAAACCATTTCATTGGGCTGATAATAAGCCCCCATAATTATCTGCTCGATATCGGAACACATGAATTTTGCCTTGTGGCAGTGCACGTAAAGCTCAAGTGCTGCGGCATAATCACCTGTTCTGAACAAAAAACCCGCCGTCTGAAAAGGAACAATGGGGTTATCCTGACCGAATTGCTCAAGGAGACTCTCATAGCAGGATCTCGCCTCCTCGGTTGCCCCACTTTCTTCGAGATACTGAACTTTTGCCAACATTACAGGGAGGTCTGCTTGCATTTGTCACCGGTACAGTTCAGTTGCTGATTTTTAACGCCTGAAAGCGGGCCAGCATTTCCGCAGTGGTAATCCTCTGCCCAAAAAAGGCGGCGAAAGCAAAATCAACGGCATCGGCCACCTTTTCAGAAGCATACCTGTCAGCTGCCGGCAAAGACCGGATGATGGATTTTTTCAGTTTATTGTATCGCTCTGAAAATCCTTCATCGAGAACATACTTTGCGTACACGACATACTTATCAGGCGGCGCAGGGACGAATCGCCTGGCCTGATAGAAGCTTTCCAGCCTTTTAAGTTTACCGTGCAGCAGAGGAATCGCGCTCACCAGGATCTCGAAGGAAACATAATCTTCGAACGGTGTGCCGTTGGCAACGATCTCCGCAAAGCTTTTTTTCAATAGTTGCGTCCGATTGACGGCGTAATAGGTTGGCGCCGTATACGCGGAGAAAAAAGAAAACAGTCGCGCAAGCGGAGAGCTTTCCTCAACGGAATTCGACCCGTACGTTTTATTATGCTTCAGGTCGCCCTGCGGACTGAAATTAAACCCCACGTATTGACCATGAGCTATGGCATAGTCGGGATATTTATGCAAAAAGCAGACGCTTTCCCAAAAGCCCTTGGGATTTAATATGTCATCATCCCCCAGGATGGTAACGGTTTCCGTGATGACCTCATTGAGTCCATTCAATATGCGCTGCAAATAGGAAACCTCGGGCCCGTACCTCAGATATTCAACGGAATACCTCGCACAGCTTGACTGGTTTGCCGCTCTCTCGTTTTTCCGGTCGGAGCCGTCCAGAACAATAATTCGGACAAGAGAATGGTTGAAATTGCCGGCCAGGTAATGGACCAGTTTTTCCAAGTCTCCCGCGCGATTGCATGTTGGCACCAGTATCGTTGTCGGATCAATCGTCATCTGCTTTGGACTCTTTCCACAAATACGTTGCGAAACCCTTTCCGCCTTTTCCACACCGGGCGGCGATATCACTGTTTTCGCAACCAGGCCTTCGGCCAATGGGTAATGTTTTCAGAAAGTTCGCTTTCGTTGAAAAGCCACGGCGGCTGCTCCAGCACGAAATCCGAATGCTTCGCTTGAAATTCGACAGCCGCCTCCGCGGGATTGTCCCACTTCCACTCGGCGGCTCCTCGCGGCACATCAAACAGATCAAACATAATCCCATCAGTGGCAACGATATATGAACCAGACGTCACAAGATCGTGGTAGGCTTCAAGTTCAGCCAGCACATGCTGCCGGCTATGATTCGAGTCGAGGATGACCAGCACTTTCTCTCCGGGTTTCACATGGGATTTTACCTGCGCGACAACGTCGCTGGCCGTGGAGCTGCCCTCAATCAGGGTGATGAGCGGAAACAGAGGATGCTCTTCAATTGCCTGCCGGTTATGCGGTCGAATCTCGATATCAACCCCGATAATCCGACCTTTCCCCATCACCCGGCAGAGGCTGGCATAATAAATCAACGACCCGCCATGCGCTATTCCGGTTTCAACGATCACATCCGGCTGCACCCTGTAGAGCACCTCCTGCATCCGCAGCATATCCTCCGGAAGCTGAATAATCGGGCGCCCCATCCAGCTGAAGGTGTACTGGTACTTTTGGCTCCAACCGGTTTTCACCCACTGCCTGGAGAGCAACTCAAACGCCTCTTTGCCGTAGAGGTCAAAACACGTCTCTACTCCATCAGCATCCTTTACAATCGTGTTTTTGGAAGTATCGATAATAAGCTTCATGCGCCCTCTCATTCAAACAGTTGAACATTGATGCCACAGGAGGCCAAAAGCCCCTTTATTTCTTGCCGATAGTTTGGATTCATCAATACAACATAATCAATTTGCCGAGCAGGAAGCGTCTCGTACCCAAGGATGGCATGCCCGGTGCCAGGAATAAAATTCCCTTTCTTCTGAGGGTTGATATCGATAACGCAGTCGATATACAGCCCCTGGGGGTCGAGCATGTTCACAAAAGTCGATCCCTTCGCCCCGGCTCCCCAAATCGCAACCTTCCCCTTGGCCGCCAGCGACCGGAGCCGCTCCCCCCAGCCCCCAATCAATTTTTTTTCTTCCACCCCGAACTCTTCCGCCAACCGGGGTATATCGCCTGCGAGCCTGTGAACACTTTCGCCCTTCCCGGACAAAACCGCTTCCGTAAACAGGTACTGGCCATCGAAGACATGCCTGCATTCGCTCATCCTGAACCCTTCGCCTTCCAAGGCGGTCCGAAGCGAGTCCTTGGTGAACAGCGAGCAATGCTCATAAAAAAAGTCCCATATCACTTTATTGCGGAGAATCCACTCGACGCAGGGGGTTTCCAGATAGATCCTCGGATTGATCGAGTTTTTCAGAGCTCTGCGGATAGCGCTGAGCATGCTCCGCGGACGCCGGATATGCTCGATCACGTGTCTTGACACCACCACATCAGCAGGCACGCTTGCACAGTTTTCATCATAGAGGGTTCTGCGAAAATGCAGCCTGCCGTCACAAACGCTATCCGGTCCAATGTAACTCGGGTCAAAACCGTCACCCGTATTGCCATTCTCCGGATCCTTGACCAGCAAACGCAAAAAATCCCCCTTGCCGCATCCGACCTCGACGACGTGGCTTCGCACAACTCTCTTTTGGTTGATCAGGTCATCCGCCAATTTCGATACATAATTCTGGAAATAAGGGGAATGGGTCTGAGTATTGTCGTAATCCTCCCCATAATTGAACTTATCCTCGCTGAAGCTGGCGTTGTATATGAAGCCGCAGTCGAGGCAAACCATCATGTCAAGATCCCCACGCGGCACACGGGTTGCGGCTTCCCGGCTCGGCACAACAAGATTCTGGAGCACAGGCACGTTCTTACGCTGCAAAAAACTTTTCACAGACCCAGTGCCGCATACGGGGCAGTTACAGCTATGGTCTTTCATGCCCAACGTGCCTTTTCCAGTAGTCCACGGTTTCCATGAGACCCTCGACCAGATCGTAGCGGGGTATCCAACCCACTTCTGCCGCCAAACGTTTACAGTTTGCAACCAGCAGAGGAGGGTCGGAAGGAGAAACAGGCAAGGCCCCAAGAGCTACCATGTGTCGCGCTCCCACGATATCGGCTGCCGCGTAAATAATTTCCCGCAGCGCTACGGGCCGTCCGGAGGCGATATTCACGGCCCCTTCGACTTCACTGTCCAGCAATGCGACAAAAGCTGAAGCCACATCGTCCACATACAAAAAATCCCTCAACTGCCGACCATGCGTACAGCGCGCCTCCTCCCCCCGCAGGAGGGAAGTAATCACCGAAGACACCAACCTTTCCGGATATTCTCCGGGCCCGTATAAAAAAAACAGTCTCCCCCATGCACTGCTAAGCCCCTGGGTTCTGCAATAGGACGGCACCAGAGAAGATAAGGCGTACTTACAGATTCCATAGGGTGAAGATGGATTAAGAGGAGTGAGAGCCTCCGTACAGTAGCCATAGCCCCAGTCATACTCGGCGCAGGTTCCCGCCATGACAACCCGCCTTCCGCCTGCCAGGGCAAACGCCTCCAGCAGGTCAAGGCTTGCCCTGACCCACCGGTAGTTTTCAGGAGAATGCTGGTACTTCTTGGGTTCAGCATACCACGCCAGATGCAGAAGATGGGAAGGAGCCAACTCTGCCAGCAAGGCACGTACGGCATTCCCGTCAAAGAGGTCCAGACAATGCTCAAAAACCCCCTCCGGCAAATCGCCTAATTTTCGCGTCAATGAAACCGCGTGAACCTCAAAGCCTTTTGCCAAAAACGGCGCAATAGTTCTCTTGCCGACAAAACCGCTCGCACCGGTGAGGAGAACTTTTTTCATTTGTCAAAATCCTGATACTGCAGGTCCTTGGGTGAAATTATCCGCCCCGCCTCGGGCCAGCCAATAGCGAAAGACGGATCATCCCAACGGAATCCCCTTGCACTTTCCGGAAAGTAACACTCCGACATCTGATAAAAAACTTCCGTGTTATCCTGCAAGGTTTGAAAACCATGGGCAAAACCTTCAGGGACATAAAGCATTCTTCGGTTCTCGGCTGTCAATTCACAGGAAAACCATTTTCTATAATTGAGCGAATCAGGGCGTAAATCGACAATCACATCATAAATTGCCCCCTGTGTACAGCGGACAAGCTTTGCCTCCGCATGGGGAGCAACCTGATAATGCATTCCCCTCAACGTCCCCTTCTTCCTGTTAAAAGAAATATTGCATTGCACCAACCGCGGATTGAGCCCGAGCGCCTCGAACTCTCGCCGGCACCAGCTACGGGCGAAAAAACCTCTTTCATCATTCACCGGCTCGATATCGATAACATAAGCACCCCGCAGGGGCGTCTCCACAAACAGCATCAGAATACCTGCACTGTGGGAATGGGGACAACGAATCTTCCGCCCCACTCCCTGATCAGGCGCATTTGCCTTTCTATCTCATCTTTTAGATTCCAAGGCAAAATGAGAACATAATCCGGTTTTGTCTCCGCAATCTTATCAGGATCATGGATTGGAATATGTGTTCCGGGAAGAAACATCCCCTGCTTGTGAGGACTGCGGTCAACGACATAATCGATGAAATCGCCACGAATTCCACAGTAGTTCAAGAGGGTATTCCCTTTTGCCGCTGCGCCATATGCCACTACAGACTTACCGGCATCTTTGGCAGCAACAAGAAACTGCAGAAGCTCGCGTTTCGCCTTATGAACCTTCCCCTCGAATTCCTTATAAGTTTCCAGGCGGCCGAGTCCTCCATTCTCCTCTGCGGCAAGCAGCTGATGGAGCCTCGCTGATTCTTGAAACATGTCATTTTCGGCATGTTTTGCATAAATCCGCAGAGAGCCACCATGGGTGGACAATTCCTCCGCATCGAATACACGAAGGCCGTGATGAGCAAATATCCGCATAACAGTGGAAAGAGACAGATATGAAAAGTGTTCATGGTATATTGTATCAAACTGATTTTGCCGCATGAGTTGCAGGAGGTGGGGAAATTCCATGGTAATAACCCCACGTTGTCTCAGTAAAATTTTCATCCCCGCCACGAAATCATTAATGTCCGGCACATGAGCCAGGACATTATTGCCAAGTAAAAGATCAGCGCGTGTGCCCTCACCCACAAGCTTTTTAGCCGTCTCGACCCCAAAAAAACTCACCACAGTCGAAATACCATTTTCCTGGGCGACCTTTGCCACATTAGCCGCCGGCTCAACCCCCAAAACCGGAATCCCCTTCTTTTGGAAAAACTGCAACAGATAGCCATCATTGCTGGCGATCTCGACAACCTGATGCCTGTTGTCATAGCCAAAACGCTTGCTCATCTCCTCAACATAGACCCTTGCATGCTCAAGCCAACTTTGGGAATAAGAGGAAAAATACGCATACTCAGAGAATATTTGCTCTGGAGACTCGAATTCTTCAAGTTGCACCAGAAAACATCTCTCGCAAACATATGCATGAAGGGGGTAAAAAATCTCCCTCTTCCGCAAGTCCTCCCCTTTGACATACGCATTGGACAGGGGACTCATCCCCAGGTCGACAAACGTGTGAGTAAGCCGTTTATCGCAAAATCGGCAACAGGGATCACCCATCTTTCCTCTCCCAACGCATATAACGCAATATTTGCTCTTCAGTGACCCGTTTCATGTCTTGTCCTTCATGGTGGGCCAGATACCATTCCACAACCCAATCGAGGGCTTGAGGAAGGGAAAGCTTCGGCGCCCAGCCCAGATAGGTTTTCACCTTGCTGCAGTCCAATTTGAGATAACCGGCCTCGTGGGGATGTTCCCCATTATCTGTTATCCAGCGGGCTCCACCGCCCCACTTTCGGCAGAGATGCTCTACTATCCAGCCCACAGGACGCGCACTTTCTTCGTTGGGCCCAAAATTCCAGCCTTGCGAAAAGGCGGCCCCATTTTCCCACATTTTTTCGGCAAGCAGCAGGTACCCTCCCAACGCCTCAACCACATGCTGCCAGGGCCTGATTGCCTGGGGATTACGAATCCTGACAGGCTCACCAACGACAAAACTCTTCATGATGTCCGGGAGAAGCCGGTCTTGCGCCCAATCACCACCTCCGATTACATTGCCAGCCCGTACCGACGCCAACGCAATCCCCGCTTTTGCAAAAAACGAATCACGATAGGCACTTGTCACAAGCTCAGCACAGCCTTTACTGCAGGAGTATGGGTCGTAGCCACCCATGGGATCCGTTTCACGGTATCCCCAAATCATCTCCCGGTTTTCATAGCATTTATCGCTTGTGATATTGATGACGACTCTCGCGGTTGCGGTTTTTCGAATTGCCTCAAGAAACGACACCGTCCCCATAACATTTGTCGAGAATGTGCCGACGGGATCTCTGTAGGATGGCCTCACCAAGGCTTGCGCGGCCATATGGATGGCAATATCAGGCTTATACTGGCGAAGCGTATTTTCAAGCCTGCCCAGATCACGGATATCACCGATGACAGAAACCATCCCATCGGCTACAGCGGCAGCCTCAAAAAGATTTAACGCATTCTCCGGCGGCAAGGAATACCCAACCACGTCCGCACCGAGCTGACCCAGCCATAAAGCGAGCCAACTGCCCTTGAACCCGGTATGACCGGTAAGAAAGACTCTTTTCCCCTTCCAAAAATCCATTACTTCTCCCACACCTTCCAAGGAGCCCCCCCGGAATTCCATATCTTTTCGAGGTACTCCTTGTCGCGGAGCGTATCCATGCATTGCCAGAAGCCATGGTGCTTATAAGCGGAAAGTTGCCCCTCGCGCGCCAGCCGCTCCAGAGGTGCGCGCTCCCAGGTTGTTGTATCATTTTCAATATAATCAATCACCTTTGGCGAAAGAACAAAGTACCCACCATTGATCCAACCACCCTCGCCATGCGGTTTTTCCACAAACTCCGTTATCTTGTTTTTGTCCATTCCCAGCACCCCAAATCGTCCGGGAGGGTGCACCGCGGTGACCGAGGCAAGGGTGTTTTGCTCTTTATGAAAAGCAAGCAGGCCCGCAATATCGACATTGCTGACCCCGTCACCGTATGTAAAAAAGAAATCCTCATCATCAAGATAATCCCTGACGCGCTTCAACCGGCCGCCGGTCATCGTGTTTTCTCCGGTATCAACCAACGTCACCTTCCATGGTTCTGCATGGTTGTGATGCACTTTCATGTTATTTTCAGTCATACAGAAAGTTATATCAGACATATGCAGGAAATAGTTGGCAAAATACTCTTTTATCATATAGCCTTTGTAGCCGAGACAGATGACAAATTCATGAATACCGTGATAGGAAAAAATTTTCATGATATGCCAAAGTATCGGCCTGCCGCCAATCTCCACCATCGGCTTAGGGCGCACAACTGTTTCTTCACTGATACGCGTACCAAGCCCACCACACAAAATGACAGCCTTCATAAATATCCCTTTTCTTTTTGCATCGCATCGAAGATTAAAACGGCTTCGGATTTCACCATATGTAAAGCAGGAAAAATATTCCCCCCTTCTTTTCACGATCATGAACAAAAGCAAACATTATGCCAACAAAGAACCACCCTCAGCTCCCTGGGGAAAATCAGGAAGTTCTCCCCGCGACCATCATTACCGTTAAACATATCGACAGCCAACACCATGAAGTTGAGTCATTATTTTGACACGATGATACCCTTCCCACCCAGCACCCTCAATCCTGTTTCCCTCGATTTTCCAATGACATTTTCCACTGCAATGCATATAATAATTTAACATCAGTAAAATATTCGATCCCCATCCCTTTCAAACGGTTGCCGAGCAGCCTTGTATGGGTGGAAAAATGGCTCCTGAAATCACACAATCCCTCAAGACCTCCGCCTCGGCATCCCTGCGCACGTATGCCACTGAAAAACAGGTTGCCACCCAGAAAGTCCGTGAGGCCCGCAATGAGCAACGCTCCGCCTCCCAGCGTATCCGGGATGCGCAGGCAGAAGAGCAACGCGCCCAGCGCAGGGTCGACGAAGCCCGCAGCGAAAAACAGCAGGCGGACCAGAGAGTCAGGGAAGCGGTGAATGAACAGACGCGGGCCAGCAGGGCCAATCAGCAGCAAACCCGCGGGGAAATCATCAACGTGGTGGTTTGACGCGCTGGCTTTTTCCCGTCCCTCTCCCCACCTTACGGCGCCCCCCGGGCTGTCAGCCGCTCTTCTCCACTTCTGCAAATCCGGACAACCGTTTTTTGCCGAACAACCAGACAGCACCGATGCTCACCTCATAAAGCACGATGAGCGGCACCGCCATGAGGCACTGATTGATAACGTCCGGAGTGGGGGTGAGTATGGCGGCGATGACAAAGGAAAGCAGGATGGCATACTTCCGGTGCCTGTTCAGGAAGGCGACGTTGACCATGCCCATCTTGGCAAGAAGCACCATGAAGATGGGAAGCTCGAAGATAACACCAAAGGCGATGAGAAGCCGGAGGCAGAGAGAAAAATACTCCCTCACCGCCGGCATGGGGCTTAAAAAATCATTGGAATAGCCGAGCAGGAACTTGAAGGCCGGCGGGAAGACGACGAAATAGCCAAAGGCGGCACCACCGAGAAAAAAAATGGAGGAAAGCAGGCTGAAAGGCAGGATCACCCGCTTTTCATGACTGTAAAGCCCGGGGGCGACAAAACGCCAGATCTGATAAAAGATGACCGGACTGGCCAGAAGAAGCCCGGCCACCAAGGCAAGCTTCAGGTAAAAAAAAACCCTTCCTGGTAGGAGGTGAAAATCAGGCTGGCATGCTCGGGCATGGTGGCAAAAAGAGGAGCAAAAAGCCACTCCCCCAACTCCTTGCTGTACGAGTAGGCCACCGCAAATCCCACCGCCGTGGCGATGAGCGAATAAATGAGGCACTGCCGCAGGTCTGCCAGATGTTCCGTTAATGCCTGCTTCTGAAACTCATCCATACCATCCTCGCCATTGTGTAAGATCATTTTCCCGTCAAAACACCGGCCATACTACCTTTTCTCTCGACACTGGTCAAGGAGTGCCTTTAACCTATTCCTCAGGCTTGCATTGCTTGTCGGAAGCCGGTATTAGTCATTGATCATGGTCAAGACAAAAAACGAACAATTCAGCCGAGGCATCGAACGGCTCGGGCAACCCGTCCTGCCGCTGGTCCGTATCCTCCAGCTTCTCTACCTCACCGGCCCCTTTGAACGCATCGCTCCCATCCTTGAGGAACTGAACGAACCGGTGGAAATGGAAACCGCCGTTTACCACGACCCGAAAGCCTTACTCCTCCGTTATCTTCCGACGCTTCAGCTCTTTGAGCATCTTAAACACCCCGGCCCGGTCGACTTTCTCGTTTACAACGAAGACCGGGAACAGCTCGACAGCTTTGAGAGTATCGAGCTTATGGCCTGCCAGGAAATCCTCAAACAGGAGCTGGAAGAAATCAACAGCCTGCTCTGCGGCCCCTGCGGGTGCGCCCTCTGCTGCGTTGGTCCCACCGGGGGGATGGCCCAGGACTTCTTTGAAATTCCCCTGACCGCAACGGAAATCTCGCAGTTCCAGATCCCCAGGTTCGACACGGCGGCAAGCCGCCAGACCGACCCCTACCACGAACCGCCCTTCAGGGTCGGGGGGAAACCCTTTTTCTCTGCCCCGTTGGCGCTGTATCATTGGCGACACAACTGGAGCCTGATCCTGCCCAAAAAGAGCAGCTGCCCCAACCTCGACCCGGCCAGCGGCGGCTGCACCATCTACCCGAACCGCCCCGAGGTGTGCAGGAGGCCGCAGATCTTTCCCTACGCCCTCGAACGAGCGCCTGAACTCGACACGGAAGGCAGGACAGCGTACTGCGTGCGGCGCAAGCTGTTGGCTGTTTGGGATTGCCCTTACGTGCAGGAATTGCAGGGGGAAATTGGCCTCTACGCCGAGCTGTGCGGCCTTGAGCCGATATTCAAACGAAACAAGGGCTGAACAATAACCGCGTGGGCACGGAAGCCTCACCGTTGCGAAAGCTTCCAGAGCGGGGTTATTTTTTTTATCCTTTTTGCCGGCAGCTCTGCCCACAGCAAACGCCGGCCAAGCGGGGGCTCCTCACTTGCGGCGAGCACCTCCTCCGAGGTCACCAAGCCGTTCAGGCGCACATCCCAGGCAGCAAGCTCGATCTCTTCGGCCAGGATCCGGGCGGCCTCTCCCACCACGCCAAATGTTCTCGACTCCGGCACCAAAGCCCCCGACTCGGCGAGAATGGCAACGGTGAGATCAAACAGACCTTTGCCATCCCCGACAAACCCGCCGGAACGGTCCGTTGCCGCGACCTCGGTGAAGAGCAGCCCCGCGGGCATCTTGCGCAATTCTTCCTCGCCGACCTTCAGGCCATACTGCGCCAGCCCCTTGTAGGTTACCGCATACCCCAAGTCACGGAAAGGAACCTGATAGGGCCTGAGCAGCAAGAAACCTTCCTTGAGCCCCTGCGCAGGCATGAGCAACTCCTTGCCGTCAAGCAGGGCGTTGATCCTCACCTGCTTGAGGATGGGCGCGGGAGTGACAAACACCCGGGTCGTCTGCCGATACTGCGCAAATCGCCTGACCAGTTCCGCGATCTTTCCCGGGGAATTCCCTTTCCGGAACTGCTGTGCCTCCGGGTCGAAACTTGCCGCCCGTGCCCGTTCTTTTGAAATCATGCCCGCTCCCCATCACAGTCCTGAGACATAAAAAAAGCCGACAGGCAGAACCTGTCGGCTTTTGCTTTTGCTGTTGGATATTCAGACAGAAAATTAGAGTTTAGCCTTTTTTTTCTGCTCGGCCAAAACGGTGAAATCGGCAATTTCCTGTTCCAGTTTTTTCCGGCTCGAAAGAGGAACACGTACGCTTTCACCGTCATCGACATTCTCCGCAACCTGCATCACCCCGCTCTTACGCTGCTGCGTAAAACCATACTCGACCAAGGCCGCGATGTCGTCCCACATGGCCTCGCTGCCCATGATGGCAACCACCAGCGCATGCCCACCCCGCTGGAACTTCCCGACATAAGTTTTCCTGGCCGCGTGCGTGTAGCCGGTTTTCCCGCCCACTGCGCCGTCAACGGTCCACAGGGCCTTGTTATGTGTCCGCAGCAATTTCCCGTCGCTTGTCTTGACGGCGGTACGCCCCATCCGGTCGGCGAACTCCTGGTTTTCCATGGCCTTGTTGAATATTTGCGCCAGGTCCCGCGGGGTGGACTGCTGCCCCGCCCTGGTAAGGCCGTTTGCTGTTTTGCAGATGGTATTTTTCGCGCCAAGCGCCTGCGCCTTCTTGGTCATCAAACGGGCAAAGGCCTGCTCGGAGCCGGCAACTTTTTCCGCCAGCGCCACGCTTGCATCGTTGGCAGAGGCGAGCAGCACCGCATTGATCAGGTCCGTCGCCTTGTAGGATGCCCCGCGCCGCATATACATTTTTGACCTCGGCATGTTCACCGCATATCTGCTGGCATAAACCGGTTCTTTATCCTTCAGGCTCTCTATGGCGATCAGACCGGTAACAACCTTGATGGTGCTGGCAGGCTGCCCGGGTTGGTCGGGCATGTGGGCGTAAATGGTTTTGCCGGTTTTGGCATCCATCACATACGCGCTTCGGCAGGAAAGCTTTGCCCGAAGCGCGACTGGCGAGCCCTGCACCCCCCTGACAACATCCGGCTTCTTTTTGAACCGCTCCGAAGAAGCCAGATTCACCACGGCAAAACGATCCTCTTCAGTGGCAGAGACGCCGCTTCCTTCATCAGGGGCAAATTTATGTTTCGACTGGAGGGTTACCACATTGAGGGAAGAAGCAACATCCTGTGCGGCGGCAAGGGGAGCCGCGGCGAAAAACAGGAGGAAGGCCAAGCATATTATTCTGGCGAGAATCCGGTTCATGCCCTATCTCATCGTCAGGGAAAAATTGTAAAAAATAAAACAGGTTACACCGCAGAAAAACGATATCTCTTTTTTTCTATAAAATATACTTGCCTCAAAAATCAAGGTTTTTTTGAACTTATCGACATATCAACTTGATTTTATGTTATTCTAAGCACGATCATCCCGCTTGTCATCGCTTGCTAAAAATCGCGTATATGCTTGACGTTATCATGCACGATCTTGCCCGCCACCGCTACAGTTCTTATCGAAAACGCGAGGAATTCAATTAAAAAAATATTTAGTGTTTCCTGCAATATCCGGATACACCACCCAGGAAGAGGTCAAAGCAAACCATGAACTTCATATCGGCAACTTTTTGGCTGCAAAACACCCCCCTCTTCACGATTTATTCCGGCAGCACCCCAATCATTCACACTTTTTCCCGGGAAAAATACTCCCGATCCTGCGACTGGCTGGAAAAAGAATCACGGCAATCGGTAAAAATCGTCCCCCCGGAGAATCACCCCTTGGGGAAATCGCTTCCGCAGATTCTCGCCGGAGAACTGCGACTCACCATGCTTCCTCCCTCCCCATTTCTCCGCATTGCCACGCCATTCCAGCGAAAGGTCTGGGAACTTCTTTTGGCAATCCCCCATGGAGAGACAAGGACATATGGTGATCTGGCCGTGGCCTTGGGCGGAAAAGGATATGCCAGGCCCGTGGGACAGGCGTGCAATGCAAACCCCCTCGCCCTGCTCATTCCCTGCCACCGGGTGGTGGGCGCACAAGGACTGGGGGGGTATGCGGGCGGTTTGCCACTGAAACAATATCTGCTTGCACTGGAAAAACAGACCGCTGCGGGCGTGGCAGGAACAAATCCGCTCAACCCGTTGATAAGAACACTGCCATGACATTGCCGCGCAGAGAGCGGTATCAGAGTCCGGAGCAAGGCGGCTGAAAGAATGACGGGATTGCGTTACCCTCCAACGGGATGCCAACAAACGCGCCGGTCGCAAGGGGCTCTCCATCTCCGCACTACTGAAAGACTGACGGAAAAGGGTTTTCCCGACAGTCTGTTAAAGCATTTTCATGACTTCACCAGGGATGTCGCGGAGGGTGACGATCTTGTCCACGCCCCCGGCCTCGATGGCCTCCTTGGGCATTCCGAAAACGACACAGGATTTTTCATCCTGGGCAATGGTCTGCGCCCCGGCTTCTTTCATCTTCAGCATCCCCTGTGCCCCGTCCTTACCCATCCCGGTCAGGATGACACCGACCGCGTTGGCGCCGCCATAGGCCGCAACCGAGTTGAAAAGAACATCCACGGCAGGACGCTGGTAACAGACCAACGGTCCGCTCTTGATGTTGACATAATAGCGGGCGCCGCTCCGGCGCATGACCATATGGAAATTTCCCGGCGCGAGGAGGGCGGTGCCCGGCACCACCGAATCCCCATCCTGAGCCTCTTTGACCCGGATCTGACAAAGGCTGTCCAACCTTTCGGCAAAGCTTTTCGTAAAATTGGCCGGCATATGCTGAACGATCATGATCCCGGGGGTGTTTGCCGGGAACTGGGTAAGCACCTCCTTGAGGGCCTCGGTGCCACCTGTCGAAGCACCGATGGCAATAATCTTGTTGGTCGTTTTGGTAAGTGAAAGCTTTGGCGCCTCAGGGCGGACCGCGGCAATATTTCTTGCCCTCTGGGCCATATTGACATGGGCCGCAGCCCGGATCTTCTCGGCCAGCTGGGCGCTCATGTCACCGACGGAATAGGCCTCGCCGGGCTTGCAGATTACATCAACCGCGCCGCTCTCCATGGCCTCCAGCGCCAGTGAACCGCCGGTCGGGGTCAACGAGCTGACGATGATGACCGGCAACGGAAAGTACTTCATCAATTTCCGCAGGAAAGTGATACCGTCCATCCGGGGCATTTCGATATCAAGGGTCACCACATCCGGCTTAAGGGCCACGATCTTGTCTCTGGCCACATAGGGATCCGGGGCAGTGGCTACGACCTCGATATCCTTCTCATGGGACAACTCCTCACTGAAGACCTTGCGGACCACCGCGGAATCATCCACCACCAACACACGTATTTTTCTCATGGCATTCGTCGCTATTTCGCTACTTGTCTCAGGAAATTTCCTTCCTTTCACCGGTTTCAAGCATGGTTGCCGACAACCCAGAGCACCCCGAATTCGGTATTAAACAGAGACAAACCCTGCTCGCCAAGCAGACTCTCCGGGGAGAAATCCGCAAGCTCCCTGGTCGCGGGGATGGCAAGGGAGGCCTTTCCCCCGGGATCCAGCTTGCCGAGCAGGCTGCCGATGGCCATGTTCGCCGTTTCCGCGGCCGTGTCCCTGATCTGCGCATCCTGCACATCGGTTTCGTCAATCCCGAGAAAATTCACGGTGATATTCTTGGCAAGCTCCCGGGGAAAAAAGAAACGGAAACAGCCGGTATGGCCGCCGGAATAGGTGATGGTTGCCTCAATGTATCCGCCGTTCCCCCCCAGGGTCTCCTTGTCCGGCGGTTCGGCAAGAGGCTCAAGGAAGGTAAAAAACATGGTTTCGAATACCTCCGAGAACGTCTCAAATATCGTCTTTCGCAACCGCTCATCCATTCCGCCACCTTCCCAACTCTGATTGCAGGCATTGCCAGATACGGTGATGCCAATGATCCCTTGTTTCCTTTTGCTCCGCGCCCGCCAGCTCCCGGCTTTTAAAAATCCAGGTCATCGCCGCCGCCCTCGTCGGACAGCTCCGTCATCCGATGCTCGTAGGCCTTTTCCAGCACTTCGTACAAAATGGCCTTGATGGCTTCGGGCTGAAACGGCTTCTTCACATAACCGGCAACCCCGAGCTTTTTCGCCTCCTCCTTCCGGGCATCACTCCCCTCGGTGGTGATGAAAATAAGAGGGATCTTTTTAAGATCCTCATCGGCGCTCACCACCTTGAGAAGCTCCATCCCTCCCATCTCCGGCATATTGATGTCGGAGAGGATGACGTCTATCCAGTTTTTTTCGAGAATCGCCAGGGCCTCTTTGCCGTTTGCGGCCTCATGAAACTCCCCAACAGGCACGCCGGACATACCAACTGTCTTCTTGATCACGGCCCGCATGGTCTCAGAATCATCTGCCACCAAAATATTGAAAGCCATTTCCCTCTCCTACCAAACAAACATTATTCTCAGGTTACCTCTTGCAACCATCAGGGATTGCCAGCCTCAAGGCCGGCAGTCCCGCTTACAGGTGAAACAACTCCTGCGCCCGGTCAATTTCATCAAGCAGATTCGCCATGCACAGATCAAGGTGCATGGGGGTAATGGCAAATCGTTTCAGTCCGATCCCCTGCAGCTTTGTTGACAAACCATCCGCGCCGACGCCGATGCCCATACTGATAACCAAGGCGTTGGCCAAAGCAACCACTGCGGTGAGCGGCTCCTTCTCCAGGGCATCCGGATCATGATGCTGCTGCACAGCCAGCTCCATCTCCCTGGGGAACTCCCACTGCCTGAGAATCATCCCCCCCAGCTCCGCGTGGGAGGCGCCCAACAGTTCTTTTTCCGCCTCCACAAAGGAGCAGCCGTCCTTCACGACCTTCATCATGATCTTCTTGAATTCGTCGGCCACGAAGCTGCTCAAAAACCTCTTGCCGATATCATGAAGAAGGCCGGCGGTATAGGCGCTGCCCTGATCAACATCCTTCACATGCTTGACAAGCTCCTTGGCCATGATGCCGGTGGCGACGGAATGCTTCCAGAGATCACCCTGTTCAAGTTTGTAGCCTTCTCCTGCCGCCCCCTTGTAATACCGCGCACTGCTGCTGGTGATGATGATATCCTTCAACGTCGCGTTCCCCACCACGACCAGGGCTTCATCAAGGGAGGCCACCTTGCGGGGCAACCCGAAGTAAGCCGCGTTGCAGATCTTCAGAACGTTGGCGGTAATGACCTGATCATACTGGATTACCTCGGCCAGATCCGCGGCCCCCACCTCGGGATCGTTCAGCATCTCGGAAACACGCTGCGCCACCTTGGGAAAAGGAGGAACATGCTTTACCAGGGAGAGGATTTCTTCCAAACGGCTCATAACTCAAACTCTCCTCTTCCAGAAACCTTTAAGTGCGTAATGCCGGTGCCGATTTCAAGACTCACGGTCCTGTTCCCGGAGCCCCCCACATCCTCTTTGGCGACCATGATTTGATTTTTCCAGAAAATTTTCCGAAGGACGGCATGGTTCCGCTTGCCAATATTGAAAACGCCCGCGTTGTCCATGATCTGAGAGCCGCCAACCACCTTGACTATCAGGCGGTTCTTCATGGCCCCGAATTTGTAGGTTTCCTTAAACAACCTCGGAATGCCGGTGTCCGCGAACATGAAGGGCTTGACCACCGCCTTCTCCTTGTCCAGGGAAGAGTCGGGAAGCATGTAGTGCAACAGGCCGCCGACCTTGGCCACCGGATCCCAGATGACGAGACCGATGCACGAACCCAGCGAGTATGTGATCAAGACATCCTCAGGCTTGTTACTGACCTTCATGTCTGAAATGCCGACAACTATCTTCATGCGTTCGTGATCCCGTACCCCTTATTGCGCAAGGAACAACACCTTTCCACAAAAGGATTCATCGTTTTTGATACGCCGTGGCGTCAATCTGGGTAAAACTGTGCTTCAGACTGGTGATGCTTTCCGAATGGCCGATGAAAAGATACCCTCCGGGGCTTAATGCCTGATAGAATTTATTGACCAGCTCCTGCTGGGTCTCCCGATTGAAATAAATCATCACGTTCCGACAGAAGATAACGTCAATGCTGTCACGCCAAGGGAAATCACCCATCAGATTGAATCGCTCAAAGTGCACCACGCGCCTCAGATTGTCCTTTACCTTAACATATCCCTCTGATTTTCCGACCCCACGCTGAAAATATTTTTTCAGCAACGGCTTGGGCACCTTGGTAATCCGGTCATCCGCATAGACCCCCTGCTTGGCATGGGCCAGCACCCGCGTGGAGATGTCGGTCGCCATGATCCGATACCTGAAGCCGGGATGCTGGCAGGCAAAGTCCTCCACCACCATGCCCATGGTATACGGCTCCTCGCCTGAGGAACAGGCAGAAGACCAGAGCAGCACCTCCTTGTTCTTTCCTCTGCCCTCCAGAACAAAGCCGGGCAAGACCTTGGAAGTCAGGATTTCGAAGTGGGAATTTTCTCGGAAAAAAGAGGTGAAATTGGTGGAAACGCTGTCAATGAGATGGATAAGCTCTTCGCCGGACTTGTCGCGGATGACATAGTCATAATAGTCCTTGAATGAGCTTATCGCGGTTGCCCGCAACCTTTTGCCAAGGCGGGCGTTGAGAAGTTCCTTCTTCTCCGGCTTCAGATAAATCCCGGTTTTCTCGTAAACCAGATCACTGAATTTCTTGAACTGCTCATCGGTGAGCTGATGGTAGCGAATACCGAATGATCCGTCACTGTTCAACGCCACATCGTGCTCCATTTGCCCGGACGGAAAATTCGCGGAACCGCCCGCGGACAGCGGCGGTAATTTTTATTGACCACGCAAAAACCTCGAAAAACGCCAGGCCCGCAACGACAACGCAAGAAATCACCCAACAATGGCCATGGATGTCAGGGTCGCGTGATTGCAACAACTTCTCACTGCGATTCGAACTGTTTCAAAAGCCCTTCGCCGACAACCTTGTCCACGTCAAGAAGGATCTTCACCTCTCCTTTAATCTTGGCCATTCCGAGAATATTCTCCGTCTCGGCCGATGTGCCAAGGGAGGGCGGCGGCTCGATTTCACCGGCCGCCACGTTCAGAACCTCCGACACGGAGTCAACGACCATCCCGACCTGCACCGGCGCCGTCTGTCCCTGCACCTCGACAACGATGATGCAGGTTCTCTCGTTGTACTCCTGTGGACTCATGCCGAATTTCAGACGCAGGTCCAAAACAGGAATAACGCGACCACGCAGATTGATCACGCCTTTTATATAGGTTGGCGTATGGGGCACGGCGGTGATTTCCATCACCCCGATGATCTCTCTGACGCTGAGGATTCCGACGCCGTAGTCCTCTTTGCCCAGGGAAAAAGTAAGATATTTCCCCGCCAGTTCGCTGCACCCCTGGCCCACACCCTGCGCTGTTACGCTTGCCGCCTCCATCAACACCCTCCTTTTTCAAAAAACCGTATGGTCTTTCCACACAATTCACAAGGAACAAGACACCACCAAAGCACCCCGCCCGCGGCCCCTGACCCCGAAGGGATCAGTTCGCGGCACTGGCGATGACGCCTGCCAGATCAAGGATAAGACCAACCCGGCCGTCACCCAGGATGGTCCCGCCGGCAACGCCCTGAACATCCTGCAGGCCGCCGAGACTCTTGATCACGACCTCCTCCTTTCCGAGAAGCTCGTCAACCATGAGAGCGCGCCGCCGGCCTTCATTTTCGACGACCACCACGATGGCCTCACAGGGGTCGGAATGAGTCGGCTCCACGCCGAAAATCTCATAGAGCCTGATAATGGGAACCAGATCGCCGCGCACCAGCAAGGTCTCGCCGCGACCATGCACGGTATTGTAGTTCTTCCGTTCCGGGTGCATGGATTCCTGAATGGCGATGGTGGGAATGATATACCGCTCGCCGCCCACCCGGACAATGATGCCGTCAATTATGGCAAGGGTAAGGGGAAGGCGGATCATAAACAGCGAGCCCTTCCCTGATTGGCTCTGCACCTCGACCTTGCCGCGCAGCTTCTCCACCGCCTTTTTCACGACATCCATGCCCACTCCGCGGCCGGAGACATCGGTAATCTTGTCCGCCGTGGAAAAACCGGGGAGAAAGATGAGATTGTTCAGCTCAAAATCACTGAGATTGTCCGAATCGCTGATCAGCCCACGCTCCAGGGCTTTCTTGCGAATCTTCTGGGTATTGAGCCCCTCGCCGTCGTCCTCGATTTCGATGACCATGCTGCCGCCCTTCTGATAGGCGCGCAGAAAAACCGTGCCGGTTTCGGGCTTGCCGCATTTCATCCTCTCCGCCGGCATCTGGATGCCATGATCAACCGAGTTGCGCATCATGTGGACCAGAGGATCGTAAATGGAATCAACCATGTTCCGGTCGATTTCGGTCTCGGCGCCCTCCATGATCAAATCCACCTTCTTCCCGGTTTTTTTGGAGAGATCCCGGACCAGGCGGATCATCTTGTCAAAGGTTTGCTTGATGGGCACCATCCGCATGGACATGGCGGTGCGCTGCAGCTCGGAGGTTATCCTGCTCAGCTGGGAAAAATCCTTGGTCAATTTGGGATCGGCGATGCGGGAAACCAGCTTGTTCTGGCGGACCAGGGATTGCATGATGACCAGCTCGCCCACGGCGTTGACCAGCGCATCCAGCTTTTCCACATCAACCTTGATGGAAGAGCCCAGTTTTTTCGGGCCCGCATCGGCGGCCGCCGGCCGCGACTGCGCCCCGAGCGAGGGGACGGGCCGGCCGTTGCCTGCCCCGGGCTGCGGAACCTGGGGGGAAGGGCGCACGGCAAGGGGAGCCTCCTCCTCGCTCTCCTCCGCTTCTTCCTCCTGAATCGCGGCAGGCGCCGGGCCGGCCGTTTCCGCGGACGCGGCTTCGACTGGAGTTTCGGGTGCCGCGCCTCCTCCGCCCTGCTGCAGTTGGGTGATCTCCGCGATAAAACCGCTGATATCGGTATCCTGATACCGCTCCGGGCCATGTTCCAACACGTCTTTAATATTCGCCACCATGGATTTGAGGGCATCGCCGACGGTCAGAACGATATCGATCACCTCGGAATCCATGGCCCGTTTGCCATTACGCACGTCATCCAGCAAATTTTCCGTGGCGTGGGCAAGCTTGTTGATGGTTTTCAGGTTGAGAAAGCCGGAAACACCCTTGATGGTGTGAAAGGGCCGGAAGATATTATTGATGATATCCATATCATCCGGACTCTGTTCCAGCTCAAGAACATTGACTTCGATGGATTCGAGATGCTCAAAGGCTTCCTCGATAAAACCGGCCAGAAGGTCTTTATCCTGCAGAAAATCCGGCACGGCCTCGGCGGGCTTGCCGCTCGGCGCCGGCACGGCCTCGGCTTGGGTCTTTGCCGGCTCTTGGCTCCTTGTCCCGGCACCGACCTCCGCCCGGGCCTCTTCCCCCCCCCCTCCGGAACCAGGCCGGGAAAAGGCATTGGCGTCCATGGCATATCCGGTCTTGCCCAGGTTTTCACGGAACAGGGCGATGATCTTTTCGTCGGCCACCCCCTCTTTGCGGATCGTTTCCTGCATCTGGGTCACGCACTGTCCCAGCAGATCGTAATTTTCCGCGGAGTCGGCCAGCTCGCCCATGATGATCCGCTCAAGAGCCCCCTTGAAGGCGGCGCCCATCTGCTGAATAACTTCGGGGATCCCCTCTGCCGCCTGACCGGGCAACAGCTTTTCGATCAAATCAAGCAACTCGCCGACCACCGAAAGATCGCCCGGCTCGATCATTAAAATTTTCAAGGCCATTTCATCCAGTATTTCGGATAACGGCTTGTCGCCATTTGCCATAAATGCACTCCTTAAGCGCGCAACAACACCCTGAAATGACTGTACTTTTACCGTATCATTTTAACAGGAACAATTCTCAGATTATTTGTATATACTGCCCAAACATTGACAAAGATTGCAAGTGTTTTTCGCAGGCCTATCAAGGGATAGCATCCCGACAACCCTATGAAAAATCAAGCCATTTCCCTTCATGCAACAACGGGCCGCCCGCGTCAGCAACAACACCCGCGTCACTGCCAGCTGCCCGCGCCACCCCGGGCATTCTCCGTCCCCGGAGGCGGAGGGGCCACGAGATCGCCGGCATTGTCCATCCCACCGGGGATCTGTTCCGCAATGCTTTTCAGATTGAGTCTCACCTTATCCAGAATCTCGCTGTCAGGGTATTTTCTTACAATTTCCAGTAGCAGCGCCCGGGACTCCAGCATCAACTGCCGTTGCCCCCCGACGTCTTTACTTTTTTTCGCCTTTACGAAAAGGGCGGCGGCCCGATGGCGCATCTCATTGGCCGCCAGATTGACGGCCTCCGCCATCTTTGCTCTGGCCTTTTCCTCATAGTCGGTTCCGGCCAGAGCGGAAAACGCCTCTATCGCTTCGTCGTACCGGCGCAACCCCAGGAGATTCATCGCCCTTTCCCACTGGCCGAGCAGAGTTTCCCCCTGATCGGAATTCAGCGTTGCCGTGTCCTGATTTTCGGCGCCCTTCACCCTTGCCCGGATTTCTTCCACATGCTGACGTGCTTCCGGGGCCAGATCCTCCCGCAGGAGAGCATCGAGCAGCGCGGCGGCCTCGGAGAATTTATTTTCAGCAATCAGTGCCTCAACCGAGGCAAGCTGCGTGCCGGTCCAGGTACCGGCCCGGGCCTGCGCAAGGGCGACAAGCTGCCGGGCCCGGGCCAGCACCGGACTGCCAGGAGCGGTGCGCTCCAACAGCGTCAGGGTGTCCTGCATCTCCGCCGGCACCTGCCTGCCGTCAAAAAGGAGATAATCCCGCAACAAACCGGCATATAAACGCATCTGTTCCCCAGAAGCCGCCCCGGCCGCCAGCAAAACAAGCTGCTCATCCACCCAGCGCCGGTCGCCCTGCTGCCCTCCGTAGTAACGCGCCAGTTCGCCATACAGCCTGCGGGCCTCGCCGGTCCGCCCGCCAACGAGGAGCAAGTCCGCGTACAGCATCTTAAGGCCGGTGAGATCACGCGGCTTTTCCCGTCCAAGCGTGTCCTGCAAAACCTGAAGAGCCTCGACAAGCTGCCCCTTGTGGAGCAGGGCGATGGCAATCTGCTCAATCACCTCGGGGGCCGGCGGATGCTGTGGATAAAGGGCGCCAAGCCCTCGGTAGGCGCCGATCGCCTCGTCGTACCGCGCACCTCCCACGGCGTCGATAATCGTTTTCTCCATTTCCTCGGCCGCCCTCTGCCCGAAAACGCCCTGCCAATGCTCCACGCCTTCCTTGCCGCTCATGTACACGGCCTGGCAACCGCCGACAAGATACTCCATATCCGCTGCGGTGGTGGCGGCAAGGAGCTGGAAATCAAGGGCGCCCCCTCCGGGACCGCCCGCCAAACGTCCGTATGAGGCAAGCAGGGCATCGAGCCGCCCCCGGCACTCGGCCCAGCCGGCGGGGCGTTCCTCCGGAATATTCATGGCCAGCATGCCCTCTTCCAATTCGGACCACTGCTTGGCCTTTGCCTGATACAGGGCATATCTGCCGGCAACATGGGCGCGCAGGGAGGCCAGCGCATCGCCGGAAAACGCGTGTTCCTGGGCCGGAATCTCGCCTCCCACCCCTACTCCGGCCCCCGCGCTGGCCTCCCTGCCGCCATCTTCCCCTTGTCCAGTCACGACCGGCGTGACTTCCGGCCGGGCCACCCTCGTGGGGCCCGAGGCACAGCCGCCTGCCAGGGCCGCCGTCAGCGCCAGCACCAAAAATCCGGATTTCAGCAAATACCGCTGCATTCTCAATTCTCCTCAACATCCCAGTAGGGCTTAAAAAATCTGGCCAGCCTGATCTCGCCATCCCCCACCCTTTCGCCAAAGGTGGTGACCAGGGCATTACCGTCCCGGAACGCCGGGAGGCCGCCCAATTCGTCGCCGACCCGCACACTCGTCTGCCCCAATTGTCCATAGGAAAAGGGCACTTCTCCCGCCCCGGCAAAGGAGAGATCGGCAAGATCAAGCCTGGCGGCATAATCCCCGGCAAAAAAGATGGCGTTGGCCAGGCTGACCCAGGCCGGCAGCGCTCCGCTCGCCCCGGACAGCCGGATTGTCCTTCTCTCCATCGGCGCATTGTCATCATACCCCACATAGGAAGTGAGGACATAGCCGTTTTCGAGCACAAGCCTGCCATCCTCGCCCAGCCCGGGCACAAAGCCGGCAAAAGCCGCATTGGTGAAGCGATTGGCCGTGCCGGTCTTGCCGAAAACCGGGACGAGCAGATCAAGGGCGCGCAGCTGCTCCTCCCGCTCCGGGTCCGGGCTGTGCAGCCGCACATTCCGCTGCGCATAGTTTCCCGTGCCGAAGCGGACGACATTCCGGAGGATGTCCGCCACCTGCAGCACGGTTTCCGGCTCGGCGACCTTGCGGACATGCTCCTCCGGGGCGTAGATCACCTCCCCGTCGGAATCCTCGATCCGGCCGATAATGGATATCGCCTCGCCGGCGTCGGGTCGCCCGCGGCCGAAAACCTTGCCGCTCCGCAGCCCTTCATAAGCGCGCGCCGCCTCCAGGAGACTGATGACGTTTGATCCCAGGGGAAAGGATAAAACAGGATCGAGCTTGCTTGCAATACCAAGTTCCCGGCACAGCCCGGTCAAATAGGTCAAGCCGGCCAGGATCCTGAAATCGCGAACCGCAAAAAGCACTTCACCGCTGTACGGCGGCAGAGCGCTCAACCGCTCATATTCCCCCTGCAGGGCATCGGCCAGCAAGGCGAGGGTGGGCGGGGTGAAAACCCCTTCGATGAGAACATCGTCCCAGAACTGTTCCCGTCGTTCCGGGGAAAGCTCCGCAAGCATGCCGGCCAGTCGGTGCCGGGAGACTCTTTCCCAGCCAGGCGCCGGCCCTTCTTCCGCGTAGATACGGCGCCCGCTCTTTGTCTCAACGTAGAGGGGCAAGGCTTCGTCGCCTCCAGGCAACTCCCGGTTCCCGGCCAACCCTCTCAAGTTCTCGCGGAGCCGCTGATAACGGAGGTAGTTGTTTTTCAGAATCTTGCGCCGCAACCGGCACTCGGCCACGGTCCGATTTTCATTGGCCCGCAGCGCCCGGCCAAGCTCACGGTCATTTTCCTCGCTGAATTTATCAAAGCCACTGCCGTAATGCAGATTCTGCAGCGCGGCGTGCTCTTCGGCCTTGCCCTCAAACAGCAAATCCGGCTCCACCTGCTCCACCGCTTTTTCAAAGGCGGCCTGCCGCAGGGTTTCCTGATTCACCAATACGCCGAGGCTGTCACGTATCCTGAGATAATACTGCTCATAGGATTCCTCCTCCCCCTGGGCAAGCCCCAGGTGCCGAATCAACTCGGCAAACTGGGCCGGAACAAGCTGGTCGCAGAGATGATACAGGAGCCAGACGCTGGCCAGGTTCTCGGAATGAACCCCGGCCCAGCTCATGGAAACGGATTTGTGGGGACTGTTATGGTCGGGTCTGGGAAAGTAAGGGGTGTTCTGATAGACAAAGACATTGCGCTCGTTGTTCAGGATATCCAGATTGTTCCAACCCAGCTGCAGGGCGGCGAGATAGACAAGGGGCTTGATCACCGAGCCCATGGAGCGCTTGGCCGTGACCGCCCGGTTGTAAAACTTGTTGTCCATGCCGCCGACCATGGCCCGGATCGTCCCATCCTTCAGGGCAAGAATCGCCCCCTGCAGCCGCGGGTATTTCTCCAGGTCGAGCAACGCTTCCCCGGAGATGCCGTCTTCAGCGCGGATACTGACGAGAACCAGATCCCCCTTTGTTATTTTTTTCAGGAACCGCGCCGTGTCCGCCTTGTTCGCCTCGGCCCAGGCATTGCGCTCGTAACGGACCCACGGAGAGACGATGTTCCGGATCCCCGCCGCATCGACACGACCGAGGCGGCCATTCTGCCTGTCAAGGGCCACGGTCAGCTGCGGTTTTTCCGCGTCGACCTCGGTCACCTCCCCCACCAGAAACCCGCGCCGCTGCTGCTCGCTGTCCTTGCCAAAAGGCATTTTCCGGTAAATTTGCTGCAGCCCTGCCTGATCATAGCCGGAAAGAGAAACATCGAGGCGGGATAACTCCTTGCGCAGGCCGTACATGGCACTATCCTGCAGATCTTTCTCAACAGTGGTGTAGATGCGAATCCCCGAGGTGGCGACATTGTCGATCCCCGCCTGGGCCAGGGCCTCTTCCACCTCGGGCTCGGCCAGGCCTTCCTTGACCAGATCCATGACGGTGTTCAGGGAAAAATACATCCGCCCCTGCCGGAAAGGGATCCGGCGGGCGATCTGCTGCTGGTACTCCTCCGCAGAAATCATGCCCAGCTTGTACATCTGCTTGAACACGTAGCGCACCCGCGCCTGGGCGCGTTCCCGGGTCTGGGCAACCGCGGCCTCGTCGGCTTTCAGGAAGGGATTGTAGTAATTGGGCCGTTTGACACTGCCGGCGATAAAGGCACACTCGAGAAGATCAAGGTCGGAGGCGGATTTGTCAAAATAATAGCGGGCCGCCACTCCCAAACCGCGCCCGTTCCCGCTCACATAGAACTGGTTTGCGTAAAATTCGAGGATCTTCTCCTTGGGGTAATGATACTCCAGCCGGAGGGCATAGAGCAGTTCCTTGAGTTTCGCGGCAAGCGAGCGCCCCTGCCGTTTGAACAAGTTCTTCGCGGCCTGCTGACTCAGGGTACTTCCGCCCTGCACGACTCGGCCGGCACGGATATTCGCCAGCAGGGCCCGTAGCACCCCGGGCAGGTCGATGCCTGGATGCTCAAAAAAAGCATGATCTTCCGCCGCAACGATGGCCTTGACAAAATGCCGGGGGATCTCCGCATAGGGAACGTATTGCCGGTGCGCCTCCTCGAAGAAGACCCCCACCTTGTTGATCCCGTCCGCATAGTAAACCGGGCTTTCCATGGCCAGAATCTTTTCGATGTTTTCCTGGCGAATGGCTTCGCCGGGAGACAGCACCACAAGCAGATACAATGCCCCCGCCCCCGCGAGGAGAGAAAGAAAGGCGACGGCCGTTACAACAAAAAAGATTTTTTTCAGCATCACGTGTTCACAGGAAGAGGACGAATACCGCCGGAGGGAAATCCCGCTAACCCAGCCAAATATTTCACAAAGGCCTTACAGCCGCAAGCAAAAGCAAGTTTTTTCGTTGCGGGAAAAGATATTGTCCAGTAAAAGAGGCTGAGTATTATCTGGGCGGATTTTGATAGTTTTTTATAAGAAATGTTTGACAACCGCTCCATCTCACTATGAAAATAGTTTGGACGGCACCCGGCCCCAAAAGGTGCCGAACTGAATGTAGCATATTACACGATCAGGGGAAACAAGGCTTGCACAATCCAGAAGATTTACAAGAACCGTTTCCCCCGGCGATGAGGCGGCCAGGGCTTTTGCTTCTTGCCGCCCTGCTCTTCGCCGCCGTCGGCTGCGCCCCTCTTGCCCCCCCGCCGGACACCTTCTCGACCGACCATTCTTCCCCGCCAATCGCCTGGAACGATCCCTCCCCGCCCAAGCTGAGCGCGCCCGAACCGTTTGTCGTTCCGGAAACAACCCGGCTCAACCCCTGGCAGGGACAACTGCCCGGACCGGCGGAGGCGGAGACCGAATCTCTCTACGATTTTCCGGTCACCATGAATGAACAGGTGGAGTACTATCTGGATTTTTTCCAGAACCGACAGCATGACGCTTTCGGCGGCTGGCTTTCCCGCGCCGGCCGCTACCTGCCCATGGTGAAAAAACAGCTCGCCGAGGCGGGACTCCCCCAGGATCTCGCCTACCTTCCTCTCATTGAAAGCGGCTACAACCTGCGCGCTTACTCCAGCGCCGCAGCCGTCGGCCCCTGGCAGTTCATGCGGGCCACAGGGCGGGGCTATGGCCTGACGGTGAACAAATACGTCGACGAACGACGCGACCCGATAAAATCGACCCAGGCGGCCGTGGCCTATCTTTCAAACCTCTATGAGGAATTCGACTCCTGGCACCTGGCGGTCGCCGCCTACAACGCCGGCGAGGGAAGAATCCGGCGGGCCATCAGGGAAGAAGACTCCACCGATTTCTGGGAAATCGCCAGCGGCCGCTATCTGCACAGCGAGACAAAGGACTATGTCCCCAAGCTCATTGCCGCCATCATGATCGCCAAGGATCCCGAAAAATACGGCTTTACGGACATCGAGTACGAGGAACCCCTTGATTTTGAGACGGTCCATGTGCCCCGCTGGACCTCCCTCAAAGCGGTTGCCGTGGCCTGCGGCACCGATTTCGACGAGATCTACGACCTCAACCGCCAGCTGTGCAAGGCCATCACTCCCCCTGATGTCGCCCGCTACCCGCTGCGGGTCCCCCTGGGCAAGAAAGAGCTGGTGCAAAAAAATCTCCCGCGGGTCAGGGAGGTTGCAAGCATCGACTACCGCGACCATGTGGTCGGCAAAGGGGAAACCATCACCAGGATCTGCAAGAAATACAACCTGAAGAAAACCACCCTGCTCAAGGCAAACAACCTTCGCCACGAAAGGCTTACCCTGGGCCAGCACCTGCGCATCCCCTTCCAGACCACGACCTTTCAGCTTCTCAGCGAAGAACAGCTGGCCAAGGCGGAAACCGCCAGGCAGCCGGCAAAAGAGGATCTGGTGCTGCACACCGTAAAGAACGGCGAAACAATCGGCAGCATCGCCAAACGCTACGCCGTGCCCGCCCACCTGATCGCCACTTGGAACAAGCTGAAGGATCCGGGTCGCATCAAGGTCGGCCAGGAACTCGCCCTCTACATCCGGGGGGGGGCGCCCCAGAAGACAAGCCAGGCGGCCCCTCGCCCCCAATCGGGAAAAAGCGCGAAGAAGAGCAGATCCGACGAGAAGAGCGCGTCCGCTGCCAAACAGCCCAAGGCGGCCAAGGGGAAAAAAGCCACCACCTATCTGGTCAAGCTGGGCGACACCCTCTGGTCCATCGCCCAAAAATACCAACTCTCGCCCCAGGACATCAAAAGCTGGAATCAGCTTGAGAACGACCGCATTCAGCCGGGCAGCCGCCTTCTCTTGAACCTGCCGCAGGACATGGACACCTGATGGAACTGCACGGCAAGGTCGCCCTTGTTCTCGGTGGAGCAAAAGGCATCGGCAAGGCCATCGGTTTTGCCCTGGCCGGACGGGGGGCAACGGTGCTGCTCACCTATTTCGACTGGCCCGAGGAAGCGGCGGCCATGCAGGAAGAACTGCGGCAGCTCCCCGGCGACCACGCCGCCTTCCGGATAGACCTGCGCGACCCGGATCAGATCAGCGCCCTCCTTGCCACCATCCGCGCACGCTACGGCGCCCTGCACATCCTGATCAACAACATCGAACGCGGCGGCATGCCCGTGGTGCATGGCGCCTATACGCCGGCCCAGTGGGAGCTTGAGATGGCCACCACCCTGCGGGCCAAGTGGTGGGTCATGCATTCGGCGCTGCCGCTGCTGAAGGAAGCTCCCGAGGCGGCGGTGATCACCTTTTCCTCCATAGCCGGCCTTGTCGGCCGGAGCGGTCCGGCCGCCCTCATCTTCAACGATGCTTACGGCGCGGCAAATCGCGCCGTCTCCTCCTGGACGGAGACCTGGGCCAGAGAAGGCGCGCCCTCGGTGCGGGTGAACGAATTGATGCTGGGATTTTTTGAAACCAGACATGCCGAGAAAACCCGGGGCTGGGGCCTGCTCAGGCCCGCCCAACAGGAGGCGATCCGCACACACACCCTGCTCAAACGCACCGGCACCATGGAGGAAATCGTTAAGGCGGTATTTTTTCTTCTGACGGAAGCGACCTTCATGACCGGCGCCGTCATCCGCATGGACGGCGGCTACCTGCTGGGCGGCGAAGAAATCCCGCCCATGCCGCGGGGAGTGGAATAGCCGTCAGCGGTCAGCCGGCGACGTCGGTCTTTTTCAGCCTTCCACCTTCATCCTCAGCCCTTCTTCTTCTCCATCTTGGCGAGCAGATCCTCCACCGCCCACTCCGGAATCTGGTGCAGGATCATCTCCACCGCCTTCGCCTTCATGTCGTCCGCCTTCTTGGGGATGCCGCCTTCGCTTGCCGCCATCTCGGCCATGATATCCTCGGCATCGAACCAGCAGATCTCCTGCTCGTTACTGTCATAAACCGTGAGAACCCTGCGGTTCGTCTCATGGAGATGCTCCTCCTCCATCACCGCTCCGACCAGCTTCTTGGCCAACTCATAGGGGATACATTTCACTTCATCCGTGCTCATGATTTTCTCCTCGGACTGCGCCGGTGTCCGCCGCGGCGAAGACCGGCGCGACCGCGATGCACATTATTGTTCCGCCACCAGATAAAAACTCACTACTCACTACCTCATTTCCTGAAGCTTTTCAACACCTCCTTCATCCGCACCCGGATGGCCCTCTCCCCTGTCCGGCCGGGCGGGCCTGCCTTTTCCGCCTTGACGCCACCGGGGCGTGCTGGTAAGTAGAAACCATACTTCCAGAAAGGTTTTCCATGAATCACGAGCATTTCATGCGCCTGGCCCTGGCCCAGGCCCGCGAGGCCCTGGCCGGAAACGAATTCCCCGTCGGCGCGGTTATCGTCGCCGCAGGCGAAACGGTGGCCACCGGCAAGCGCGAACACAGCCTCAACGAAGAGGCCACCGAGCTGGACCACGCGGAGATTGTCGCCCTGCGGGATCTTTTGCAGCGCAGGCCGGATATCGACCGGCGCAGCCTCACCGTCTACTCCACCATGGAGCCGTGCCTGATGTGCTACAGCACCCTGCTGCTCAACGGGGTGCGCACCTTCGTCTATGCGTACGAAGACGCCATGGGCGGCGGCACCGGCCTCAACCTGGACCAGCTCGCCCCCCTATACCGGGCCATGGCGCCGGAGGTGAACATCCTGCCCCACGTGCTCCGGCAGGAGAGCCTGCAACTTTTCAAGGATTTTTTCCGCAAGGCCGAAAACAACTACTGGCAGGGAAGCCTGCTGGAAGAATACACCCTGGCGCAGCCATGACCCAGCCCCTTGCCAGAACCCTCCATTTCAAAGCGCGGGAACGCAACATCTTCTTCCACCTGCTCACCGCCTGCAACCTCGCCTGCCGGCACTGCTACATCAATCCGGCCCAACACGGGACCGGCACCGTTTCCCGGCAGACCATGGAAGAGTGGCTCACCCTCTTCTACAACCCGGACAAGGAAAGCAATGTGATCTTTCTGGGCGGCGAGCCCACCCTGCATCCGGATCTGGCCCACGGCATCCGCTATGCCCGGAGCCTGGGCTACAGGACGATCACCGTGGATTCCAACGGCTTTCTCCACCACAACCTGCTCGAAAAAATCCGGCCGGAGGAAGCGGTGCTCAGCTTCAGCCTCGACGGTCCCGAGCCGGCGGTGAACGACCCGGTGCGCGGCGCAGGGGTCTTCGCCACCTGCACGCGGAACCTGAAAAAGGCCATCCAGCTTGGCTTTGACGTGAGCGTGATCTACACGGTGAGCAGACTCAACATCGACCACCTGCACCGGATGCCGGAACTGCTCGCCGCTTTCGGCTGCAAGCGTTTCTTCATCCAGGTGATCGGCCTGCGCGGCAAGTCCGCCAAGGAAAAACAGACCGATCTGCAGGTGAGTCCGGAGGAGTGGCTGCGGGTGATCCCGGAAGTGGCCCGCGACGCGGCGCGCCGAGGGATCCATGTCATCTATCCCAAGGTGTTCCTGGACAGTGATGAGGTATTCCAGTGCGCGGGCAATGTGGCGGAAAACTACTTCATCTTCCCCAACGGCCGGGTCTACCTCTGCCCCCTGTGCGAGGATTTTCCCCTGCACAGCTATCGCATTGAAGAAAATCAACTCATTGAAAACCAGGGGATCACCGAAAAAAAACTCTTCTCCCTCAACATTCCCGAAGGCTGCGTGATGAACAAGCTGCTGCAGCCGGGCAACATCGAATACAACTCGGACGGCAGCCCCGTCCATCGCATTTCCTGCTGCCTCCTGAAACAGGAAATGCGCTGATCCCAGCCGTTCCTCTTCTCCGCGCCTCGCCGCCGCGACCATCCTGAAAAGCATCCCTGGCAACCTGGCGCAAAAAACGCCTGTTTCCAATGAGAAAAAAAACCGAACAGGATTGGCAAGCGCCGGATGTTCTGCTAGGCTGGTTCAAATCAACGGCGGAAGGAGGCGACCCAAGGTCGTCCCGACAATGCACATTGAACCACTCAGCCTCAGAGGAAAAATCATGCCCAGAACCCAAAATCCTTCATTCTTGTCCTGGCTGCTCAAAGGCAGCCTGCTCGGCGCTTCGCTCATGCTTGCCGCAAACACCCAGGCCGCGGAACTTCTCCCCGGCGACTGCGTCAAATGTCATGACAAGGCTCCCCAGGATATTGCCGACAGCGGCGGCGCCCACAAAGCCCAGGTCACCTGCGTGGACTGCCACGAGGGGCATCCGCCCCGGATCATGGACATCATCCCGGCCTGCAACAAGTGCCATGACGGCAGCGATCACTTCAAACTCAAGGATTGTCTCGGCTGCCACACCAATCCCCACACCCCCCTGGCCATCACCTTGGGCGACGGGCTGACCGAGCCATGCCTCACCTGCCATACCGAACAGATCGCCCAGCTCAAGCAGCATGCAAGCAAACATACCGCCGTGGCCTGCAGCACCTGCCATCGCGAGAAGCACAAGGTGATCCCCAACTGCACGGATTGCCATGCGCCCCACACCACGGGGCAGGAACAGAAGGATTGCCTGACCTGCCACAAGCCCCACATGCCCCTGGAGGTCACCTATCCGGAAAATACGCCGTCCAGCGCCTGCGCAGCCTGCCATGACGGCGTCTACAAGCAGATCAAGGCAAACCCGGCCAAGCACTCCACCCTCGAATGCGCGACCTGCCATCAGGAACGGCACAAGATGATTCCCAAATGCCAGGGCTGCCATGGCGACAATCCCCATCCGGGACCGATGCATGCGAAGTTCCCGCAATGCGGACAGTGCCACGGCATTGCCCATGACCTGAACAAATAACCGCTTCACCCGACAAAAATAAACAAAGAGGCCCGGACGCTTCCCCGTCCGGGCCTCTTTGTTGTCGCTTCCTTTTCCGCGCCGAATGCCGCGGCCCGGATGCCATTCAGATCAGGGCGTGGGGATCCATGTGACACTCCAGACAGTTTTTGTGCTGACTGAGCATTTTCCAAGGGTGGGGCGTCCCGTGGCAGCTCTGGCATTGCGGCAGCGGCGCAGGATGCTGACCGGCATGGCAGTACACACAGGTCAGGGTGCCATGCCGGCGTGTTGTCTTGCCGATTTTCCTGGCCTCCTCGCCATGGCAGGGCTCGCAGAACCTGCCCGGCGTATTGCCCGGAGGAAGAACCCGGCTCGGCGAATGGGCAGGATGGCAGGAGAGGCAGTCGGCCACGGTCTGCGCGTCCAGATGGGCTCCATGGCATTGCAGGCAGCCGGGAATCTCCTTGTGGACCGGATGGCAAAAGGCACAGGACTGAACGGCATGCCGACTCGCCACCTCGGCAAAATCCCGGCCCTGCTTCTCATGGCAGCTAAGGCATTCCGCCTTGGCACCGCCGGGAAACTCAAGGGAGGTCATGGGCATGTGCGCCACGGTATGGCACTGACCGCAGCTTGTCAGGGAAAAATGGGGTGAACCCGAGTGGCATTGCGAACAGGGCGGGATCACCGCGATTCCCTTGGGGGGATGGGCGCTCTGATGGCAATCGAGGCAGCTGACCTTGCTTCGGTGGCTTCCGCCCTTGGCATTGATCGCCTCGACCTCATAGGCGTGACACTTCGCGCAGTCAGCCAACTGCAGGCCATTCCCGGTCTCCGCCTTCACGGCCACGCCCCCGAGCAGGACAAACAGGAAAACCGGCCACCCCTTCTTCAGCACGGAACAACAGCTTCGCAATCCCATTCCCTGTTCACTCCTTCCCCGGTCGGGTGGCTCCGGCGGCAGCCCAAACCATTGCCCGCCAGTAACGATGGCTTCAATACACCTCATCCCCCAAGCATCCCATATTCCCGCCCCGCAACAGTATAGACAAAAACAAAAAAACAAAGCAAACAAAAACAAGCCGTTATCATGGAGCATCCCACGGAGAAACACGGCCCGGCCAGCCCCATCCCCCGCCATCCCCTTCTCTGCCTGCGAAAACAAATTCCGTGTTGTTTCTCCCGGTCCGGTCGTCTATGATATAAAATTTTGGACATCCCCATGCGGCAGGCGCGAAAATCCTCCCAGGCACGCCTGCCCGGAAACCTTTCAGGTGAAGTGATGATGATTACCCTGCTCGATTACGGCGCCGGCAACGTACGCAGCGTGCGCAACGCCATCAGAAAGCTCGGCTTTGAGGTCAAGGACGTCAGAAGCCCGGACGATATCAACAATGCCGGAAAACTGATCTTTCCCGGGGTGGGCAGCTTCGGCAGCGCCATGGATCGCCTGCGCGAGTGCGGCTATGTCGACCCGCTTCTCCGCTATCTTCGGGACGACCGGCCCTTCCTCGGCATCTGCCTGGGGCTGCAGACTCTTTTTGAAGGAAGCGAAGAGGCGCTGGGCGTGGCGGGGCTCGGGCTCATCAAGGGACAGGTCAGGCGCTTTCGCGACACAGGCCTCGCCGTGCCGCAGATCGGCTGGAACGGGGTCAGGATCCGGAAGGAATCAAACCTGTTCGCCGGCCTGGGTCGCGAAAAACTTTACTTTGTCCATTCGTACCGGGCCGCGGCGGAACCGGGCAATGAGGAATGGATCCTCTCCACCACCGACTACGGGGAAGAGTTCATCAGCAGCGTCCAGAAGGGCAATGTGACCGCCTGCCAGTTCCACCCGGAAAAAAGCGGGCGGGCCGGGCTCACCATCCTCAGGAACTTCCTCACCGCAACCGCCCTTACGGAAAAAAGCGCGTCCCTGACAAGCGCCCCGCCGGAAGAGACAAGGATCGCCAAACGCATCATTGCCTGCCTGGATGTGCGGAGCAACGACGCCGGCGACCTGGTGGTGACCAAGGGCGACCAGTATGATGTCCGGGACAAGGGCGAGGTGCGCAACCTGGGCAAACCGGTGGAACTGGCCAGGCGTTACTACGAGGAAGGCGCCGACGAGGTGACTTTTCTGAACATCACCGCCTTCCGGGCCTTCCCCCTCAAGGATCAGCCCATGCGCGAAGTGCTGGAACGCACTTCGGAGCAGGTTTTCGTGCCGCTCACCATCGGCGGCGGCATCCGCGAGTTCACCGACTCGGAAGGCAGGCACTATTCGGCCCTGGATGTCGCCTCGGAATACTTCCGTTCCGGCGCCGACAAGATCTCCATCGGCAGCGACGCGGTGGAAATTGTCGAGGAGTACCGCAAGACCGGCCGGAAAACCGGCCAAAGTTCCATCGAACAGATCTCGCGGGTCTACGGCAATCAGGCCGTGGTCATCTCCGTGGACCCACGCCGGGTTTACGTAAAATCCCCCGCCGACACGCCACGCCATACCATCAAGACCGCCTTTCCAGGCCCCAACGGCGAGGAATATTGCTGGTACCAGTGCACCGTAAAGGGTGGACGGGAAGGCCGTGATGTGGACGCCTTGGAACTCGCCAAGGCCTGCGAGGAGCTGGGGGCCGGAGAGATCCTTTTAAACTGCATCGACAAAGACGGTACCAATAGCGGCTTTGATCTGGAGCTGATCCGCCAGATCAAGGAGGCGGTCTCCATTCCGGTCATCGCCTCCAGCGGCGCCGGCCGGGTGGAGCATTTCTCCGAGGTGTTCGAGAAAACCAACGCTGACGCCGCCCTGGCCGCTGGCATCTTTCATAGGAGGGAGGTACCCATTGCTGCGGTGAAGGAGCACCTGCGGGAGAAAGGTGTTGAGGTGAGGTAAGAATACTGCTACTTCAAAACGAGAAAGGGCAAAGTCTATAACGACCTTGCCCTTCTCTCACTTATCTGTAATCAGAAATATTACTTCTTCCTGCGCAGCAGTGATTTGTTGTGCACGGTTTTATATTCTGACCTTTTCTATTTCTGCTAAAGTTTCTTTGAATTTTTCCAATATAATCATAGGATCGCTATGTGTTCCTGCGGGCATAATTCGACCATAGCGCCCATTGTCCTTCCACTCCAACCGACTGTTGTCACAAATGTAACGGACTCTTTCTTTATTGGCCTTTTTTCCATTAAGAGATTCAATAGTCACAGCCGCCGCTTTTCTGGCAGAATGATGGCACGCAACCGTCAATCTTACACCTTTTATAAATTTAACTAGATACGTATGCCTGTCATTATGTGTATGAATATCGTCGAATTTTATATTACAGCTTGACTCAATCAACATTCTTATTTCAGTGAGATATGGAATGATGTCATTCCTTTCTCTATTTTCTTTTGTCCTAACGCAGTAGTTGAGTTCAGGCTCATCTATCCCTTGCAATTCTTCGTAATGGCCTTTAGGCCTAATGAAATTTACTCCGTGACCGCCAATATCATTTGTTAATGAATCTATACCATATACCCAGTGGATCAATAAACTCTCTACCGCTAATGCTTCTTGCTCGGTTTTAAATCTTCCCACAATAAAAGATTTAACCTGTTGACCTTGAGAAATTATATGCTCTATTTTTTTCTGTTTGATTGTTTCAACAATCCCACTTTCAACTTCTTTTTGATGTTGGGAGTATCTTTTCCCTTTCCCCTTACCAACATAAAAAACCTGATTTGTCTTGGGATCCGTCAAAATGTAAACGTAAAATGGTTTTTGAAAGTCTTCTTCAAGTCCGGGAATATATCCAAAATTATTATGGGGTCGCACAGACTTGACGCCATGACCACTAGTTATATTGGTTAAATTGTCAAAACCGTACACCCAATGTATTAAAATGCATTCAACAGCATAAGCCTCTTCTTCTGAGTCAAACCTGCCAATAACTGTTTGTTTGACATAATTACCTGAGCTTTCAAGCTCTGCTATTTTGTTTTGTTTTGCTGTCTCAGCAATCCCTCTTTTTACCTCCTTAACATGCTGAAAGACTCTATCGTCTTGGCCTTTACCAATATAAAAAATTCCCAAATTATTTCCATCCATGAGGGAATAGACATAAAAAGGCTTAAGGTTACTGAGTAGCCCCATCCCAAAAGTCCTCTATAATTTTATTTGATTGCAACAACCGCCCTAAGATCTTGACGGTAGCAAGATGGACCATGATGTGTCCCATTACTTGGCTTAATGCTTACCCATGAGCATAGGTTGCATTTCTTGAATAAACAATACCATCGTGCTTATCCATTTTTTGTCATCGAAGTCCGCTAAATAAACTTTGATTCTTAAATCACCTCCATCACTTTTTCTATTCACCGACAATCTATCTTCTTCATCCCACGTTATTTTAAGGGAGTTCCTTTTTTGTGTTTGGATGTTTTTCTTTATGATTTTGTATAACTCGTTTTGTGATTGCATGGCTCCGTTCAGGCGTTTTGCCTTGAGCTCAAGTTCCACCCACCGTCTAGATGAGTCTTTGGCATATACCCATTTGGTCCCTTCTCTTCCGGTTTTAGCTTTTGCATAGGACCCGTCATTTTTGAATTCATCAAATGTGATTTCACAAATACCTGCATTTCTTAACTCGCAATCGCTTTTTCCTATGAATATTTTCCAAAACAACCTATTATTTAGGTTTTTTACTGAATTTAATCCCATATTAAATCCTTATTAGCCACCAAATAATACTATTAGCGGAGGTCGAGAAGTTTCTTTTTTTGTGCTTCAAACTCATCTTCCGAGATGATATTTTTTTCTCGCAGTTCGGCAAGCTTTAGCAACTCATCATAAACATTCTTCGCCACTGCCTCTTGCCGCTCTTTTTTAGTGAGATTTTTAAAAATCCCCACCCCCGCCCCAATTGCCGCACCGGCCATCGGCCCAAGCACAGGAACTGGAACCGCAGCTACTGCACCAATAGCCGCTCCTGATGCTGCATCCGTGACCAAGTCTGAACGGATCGCTTTTTTGCCAAGTTTACTTGCCTCTGAGCCTATTGTGGAAACAGCTTTTTTGGCCCATTGGGCCGCAATCATTGCATCTTCTTCGTCAACTTTACCGTCGCCATTCAAGTCTCCCACAAGAACAGCAGTCACCGAGGCCACTTTCTTCGCTTTTTTGCCAATTTTTTTGAAATTTTTAAGCATGGGCTTGCCTAACTTCATTGACCTACCCTCCGTCACCTATGCAAATTCCGCTTCTCTCAAGCACCGAGCGTACCGACAATATTCACATTTGCATTATTGCTTCGTTGTTTTTACCCTCCTCCTTGCTAGTACTGCCAACCCGCTTCCGAAAAGAAGTATTGTGGCTGGCTCTGGAACTGGGCTAACATCCCCATCGCGTACCGCCCAAGCATGAGGGAAGCTAAACAATTTCCACGTTTCATCTAACCCGCCTTCGGCAAAATCCATCCGGTATGCGGTGTCAGCAGGTGACCCAGCCCATTCAGTGGAAGACCAATAAGACTCGGCTAGCAATTGGTCGAAAGGTCCTACATTATTCAGACCGTGTCCCGGCTGGAACACCCCCAGCTTAGTTAGTGGCGCTTGATTGCCTAATTCGACATAGAACATGTGGCCTAACTCAATATCTGTACAATTATAAATATATCCATCATAAGTGGGGCCAGCATTTAAAAGCGTGGAAACATCAGTGGCTGGAAGCCGCCAATTGTTGTAACCTAGATAATTTGCTGTATTCATTGCGCTTATCCACTGTTGAGCAGTGAGCCAATCCATGCTCCCATCAGGATTAATCCCAGCAACCCCAAACGTGTTTGTTGCTGCAAGATTAGCATTCTGTAGCCATGTGAGATTTGTATCTTCATCATAAATCAAACCGTTTCCCCGGTCGATTAAGACTGCCTGCGCATTTCCCTGTAAAAATATGGCGCCTACTACTCCCCAACCGATGATTATTTTTTTCATAGTTTTCCCCTTTTCTTCTTCCACGTTTCTTAAGCACAAAAAAGCCGGACTACCATTTCGCTGGCAACCCGGCTTTCTTTCCATCAAAAAGACCCGTGGCTTTCCGTCCCTGCCTCACAACAGGTTTGGCTGATTATTTTCCCTTAAGAAAAGGCAAGCAAAAGGAATACCATTATGTTAGGCCGTTAACGACAGCAGGTCTAATGCATTAACGGGAAACCACACTTCAAAAAGCAGCCAACATGTCTAAATTACACAAAAAATAACCATTACTCCAATACGTATACTGTCTTACCTAATGCATTGTTTTCCGTATTTTTTCCGTATCTATCGTCATCAAAAATACAGAATACTCCCCCAAATACTTCCTTTCTCTCTCAGAGAGATTTGGTGATTTTGCCAAGGAGAAAACGGGGAAATTCCCAACTTGTCATAGCAGCGATAAAATTTAATTACCCGGCAAGGAATCAAAACACGGCGGATGATGACTTTCCAATTTCCCCTCTGTTCTGATTGATCAGTCCTCTCAATTCCTCTTCTGACCAAACCAACACGTTTTCACCCAGCCCCTCTGGCCATTTCGGTCACTGCGGCTTTTTTATTTCCTCAAACTCAACAGGGAGGGTGTAAAAAGGATTGTGTAAATGGCCATTCCGGGGGTAGAAAAGTTCGCCCCCAACCAAGGAGAGAGATATGGCCATTTCCAAAGAATTGCTTGACCAATTGATTGCGGATTACAAAAAGCCGGAAGACCTGATCGGCGAGAACGGCATACTGAAACAACTGACCAAGGCCCTGCTGGAGCGGGCCATGCAGGCCGAGATAACCGATCACCTCGGCTATCCCCGGAACGCTCCGGCTGGGAAAAACAGCGGCAACTCCAGAAACGGCAGCTACAAGAAAAAGCTCAAGGGAGATTTTGGCGAGATTGACGTCGCGGTTCCCCGTGACCGGAACGGCTCCTTCGAGCCGATCATCGTTCCCAAGGGAGAGACCCGCTTCAAGGGGTTTGATGACAAGATCATCTCCATGTATGCCCGTGGGATGACCACCCGTGATATCCAGAGCCATCTGGAGGAGATTTACGGCGTTGAGATTTCACCGACCCTGATCTCCCAAGTGACCGACGCCGTCACGGAAGAGGTCCGGCTCTGGCAGAACCGGCCATTGGAAGATGTTTACCCCATCGTCTATCTGGATGCGGTGCGGATCAGGGTCAAGCACAACGGCCAGATCATCAAGAAGGCCGTCTACCTGGCGATTGCCGTGACGATGACTGGGGTGAAGGAGGTTCTCGGCATGTGGGCCGCCGAGACCGAGGGCGCCAAGTTCTGGTTGGCCATCCTGACCGAGCTGAAAAATCGGGGCGTGAAGGATATCCTGATCGCCTGTGTCGATGGGCTCAAGGGTTTTCCGGAGGCCATCGAAGCGGCGTACCCCGCCGCCCAGGTCCAGTTATGCATCGTGCACCTGGTGCGGCACAGCCTGAATTTCGTTTCCTGGAAACAGCGCAAGGAAATGGCGGACGACCTGAAGGAGATTTACAGCGCCCCGACCGTAGAACAGGCCGAGGCAAACCTGATCAGCTTCGGGGAAAAATGGGATGCTACCCATCCTCGGATAAGTCAGTCCTGGCAGAACAACTGGCAGCGAATCATCCCGTATTTTGCCTATCCTCCGGAGATCCGCAGGGTGATCTATACGACCAACACCATCGAATCGTTGAACATGTCCCTGCGCAAGGTCACTAAGAACCGGGGCTCTTTTCCGAATGACGAGTCGATGTTCAAGCTGCTCTATCTGGCGCTGACGAATATTTCGAAACGATGGACGATGCCGATCAAAAACTGGAAATCGGCGCTGAATCAATTCAGCATCATGTTTGAAGACAGGCTGCCGGAATTTTGATCACAAAAAACATTTACACAAAATTCTTTACACGCCCGAATAAATGACTGTCAGTCGTTGTTGCCCATCAAGGACATAATCTGTTGGTGTAAGATCATCAGTTTCTGGCAACTTAAATTCCCCTAAATTCCTTTCCGCTGCCAATTTATTACTGGTCTTCCAAAGCAATAAACTCCCTACAGGATAATTGCTGGCAATACTATCAAGCAAATTGAGGGCTTGCTCTTCTTTCCAAACAAATTTCCTTTGAAATTGAGGCACCTTTATTTCACCTTTTTTGACCCCCGTAATCAAATCCTTAAGAAAGGGGGTCCCCGTACCTAGTCGGCTAGCTATATTTGCTTTCATTGATTTTCACGTCACTATTCAAGAGGTTGATAAGTAGAAAATTGTATACTAACTCACATAGGCGGCCTTATTACCGCATCACCCCGACAAAGGAAGACGCTATGAGTTTCGCCCATGGGGCGGAGACTTTTATTTCCTAACAAAAACAAAGAAACTATGCAACACAGATGAATACCCCATGGCCTATGGGTGGGTTGGGCCGCCGGTGGGTGAAATTTCATCGCCCGATCTCCCGAAAGAATTTTCATGTTTATTAATGGGCAAATGCATACCTGCTCCAGTTGGGAGATGGTTGGGTGCGACAGCGAGAATGGCCTTAATTCGACCGCAAAACCTTGAAAAGACTCAAGTTTCCATTTTGTTTTCCTTAAATTGCTGGTACCAGTGCACCGTAAAGGGTGGACGGGAAGGCCGTGATGTGGACGCCTTGGAACTCGCCAAGGCCTGCGAGGAGCTGGGGGCCGGAGAGATCCTTTTAAACTGCATCGACAAAGACGGTACCAATAGCGGCTTTGATCTGGAGCTGATCCGCCAGATCAAGGAGGCGGTCTCCATTCCGGTCATCGCCTCCAGCGGCGCCGGCCGGGTGGAGCATTTCTCCGAGGTGTTCGAGAAAACCAACGCTGACGCCGCCCTGGCCGCAGGGATCTTCCACCGCAGAGAAGTGCCCATCTCCGCGGTGAAGGAACACCTGCGGACAAAGGGGGTTGAAATCAGGTAGGCTGCACCCCCGAAAACCGAAGAGAGGTCGGTTGCGCCAGCGCACCGGCCTTTTTTATTTCTGCTTGCCATCAGACCTCGGCCATGAAAAATCATGCTGGGCCAAGAGTGAGGATAATCGGAGCTATTCGCGGCTGGCCGGCTCCTTCCCCTTGAACGGCCGGCTGATGAGAATCCCTGCCTCGTAAAGACCGAACAGCGGCAGGGCGAGCAGAACGGTGGAGAAGATATCCCCCACGGTGAGCAGGAAGGAGAGGATCACGATGGCGATGTAGAAGTACTTGCGGCGGCGGGCAAAGTAGCCCCTGGCCACAATGCCGACCTTGGTGGCCATGACCATGAGAAAGGGGATCTCGAAGGAAAGACCGAAGGCAAGGGCTGTCCTGGCCACGAAGGTGAGATAGGAGTCCAGCTTGGGCAGGGGGATGAGCCGCTCGGTGGCAAAGCTGAGCAGAAAGGAAAGAGCCTGGGGCAGCACCACAAAGTAGGCAAAGACCACGCCGCCGGCAAAAAGGGAAGTGCCCCAGAACACCACATGCCGGGCCACCCGCTTTTCATGCTGGTGCAGACCCGGGGAAACAAACATCCAGAGCTGATGGCAGCAGACCGGAAAGCTGGCCATGAGCCCGACCAGCAGGGAAATCTTCAAGTAGCTGACAAAGGCCTCGGTGAGATTGGTATAAACGAGCTTGGCCAGGGTCGGATGTCCCTTGATGAGCGGCGCCATGAAAAAACGGGCAAGATGGTCGGAGAAGGCATAGGCCGTGGCCGTGAAGACCAGAATCGCCAGGAAGGAAACCAGAACCCGGTGCCGCAGTTCGGTAAGATGCAGGGAAAAATGGCCGGCGAGAACGCTCATCCTGCCTTGTTCCCGCCTTGGGCTTCCGGCGTCTCCTCGGCAGGGGCCGGCACGGGCGAGGCAACCGCGTCAATCTTCGGAGTCCCGCCCTCGATCATCGAGGTGGAGGGCAGCTGGGGATACTCCTCCCCCACCTTCTGCTGCCAGGGATCCTGCTTGAGTTCATCCTTCAGTTCCTGGTCCAGGTTGTCCTTGAGGGCCGAGGCGGTTTTCTTGAGTTCCAGCACCCCCTTGGCAATGGATTTCGCCATCTCGGGAAGCTTCTCCGGCCCCACCACGATAAGGGCTATGCCCATGATCAGAATCAATTCAGGAAGCCCGATGCCAAACATACCAGTAGCCTCTGCGGAAAACGGAGGAAACGCCGGCCGCCCGCACGATGCGGACAAACGGCTCAACAGGATCAGAAGCTGCAATCTACGGCATTTGCAAAGGGGTGTCAAGAAGCGCGACGCGATGACAAAAGCAGGGCCGGCCGGCCTTCGCCGGAGCAGCGAGACCATCCGGCCAGACCATCTTAATTGACTTTTTATTTTGCTTTGACTATGGTGCCTGTGGCTGTAATGGGTAATCCGTAGCAAATCGATGCCGCCATTCCGGGACGGCTTGCTGATACATATTTTTTCACTGATTTTTTCGCGCTTTTTAAGGAGAAGAAAGATGGCCAATGTGGTAATCATCGGGACGCAATGGGGCGACGAAGGAAAAGGCAAGATTGTCGACCTGTTGACAGAGTATGCCGACTATGTCGTTCGTTTTCAGGGGGGCAACAATGCCGGCCACACCCTGGTGGTCGAAGGCAGAAAATTTGTCTTTCACCTCATCCCCTCCGGCATTCTCTACGAAAACAAGAAATGCTTCATCGGCAACGGCGTGGTCCTCGACCCCGGCGTCCTGCTTGAGGAAATGAGCAAACTCGCCGCCAGCGGCCTGCCGGTCAATCCCCAGCGCCTGATGATCAGCGAGCGCGCCAACCTCATCATGCCCTACCACCGGGTCCTCGATTCCTGCAGCGAATCGGCCCTTAAGAGCGGCAAGAAAATCGGCACCACCGGCCGCGGCATCGGCCCCTGCTACGGCGACAAGATTCTCCGCAAGGGCATCAAGGCCGGCGACCTCCTGGATCGGGAATTCTTCCGGGAAAAACTCCAGGAAAACCTTGAGGAGAAGAACTTCCTCATCACCAAGAGGTTTGGCGGCGAGGCCCTCTCCGTTGACAAGATCTACGACGAATTCATGCGGTACGCGGAACAGCTCGCCCCCTTCATCGACAATGTTTCCGTGGCCCTGGACCAAGGCCGCAAGGCCGGCAGACACATCCTCTTCGAAGGGGCGCAGGGCACCCAGCTCGACATCGACCACGGCACCTACCCCTTTGTCACCTCCTCAAACACCATTGCCGGCAACGCCTGCACCGGCAGCGGCTTCGGCCCCTCCCATATCGACTGCGTCATCGGGATCCTCAAGGCCTACACCACCCGGGTCGGGGAAGGCCCCTTCCCCACCGAGCTTTTCGACGGGGTGGGTGACGAGCTGCAGCAAAAAGGCGGCGAATTCGGCGCCACCACCGGACGCAAACGCCGCTGCGGCTGGCTGGACGGCGTCATCGCCCGCGAGGCTGTCCGCCTGAACGGCATCAACGGCCTGGCCATCACCAAGCTCGATGTCCTGAGCGGCCAACCGAGCCTGAAGCTGGCCACCGCCTATGAGGCAGAGGGAAAAACCCTTTCCGCCATGCCCGGAAACATCAAGGCCTACGCCAGGCTGATCCCGATCTACGAAGAGCTTGCCGGCTGGCGCGAAGAGATCAGCCAGGCCAGAAACGTTGCGGATCTGCCGGCAAAGGCCAGGGAGTACGTGAAACGCATCGAGGAGTTCACCGAAACCCCGGCTTACGTCCTCTCCGTTGGGCCGGGCCGCGAGCAGACCATGCTCCTGCGGAATCCATTTGAGAAAAAATAACCCGCAAGGGGGAGAGGATGACCTCACTGCTCAGGCCAGACAGCTACGCCCGCCACACCCTGGAGCGCTATACCGGCTCAAGCGTCAAGGAGTTCGGCACCCACATCCTGCTCTGCAACTTCAACCGTTATATCGATGATTTCGCCCGCATCACCGGCAACGAGATCAAACGCGGCCACTGGAGCGCGGTGCATGACCGGGAACGGAACCTGAGCATCATCAATCACGGGGTGGGCTCGCCCTCGGCCGGCATTGTCATGCACTGCCTCTCCTTTCTGGACGAGATCAAGTGCGTGCTCATGCTCGGCATGTGCGGCGGCATCGACGACAACCTGGAAATCGGCGACATCATCATCCCCACCGCCAGCATCCGCGACGAGGGCACCAGCCCCCATTATCTGCCCAAGGACGTGCCGGCCATTCCCTCCATCCACGTCAACCGCATCTGCGAACAGGTCATCACCAGCGAATTGAAGATCGTGCCCAAATCGGGCATCCTGATGACCACCGACTACCGGATGTGGGAGTTTGACAACGAGTTCATCGACTACATCTACAAGCACCGCATCATGGCCATCGACATGGAGATCGCCACCCTCTTCGCCGTTGGCTACGCCCTCAACGTGCCCACCGGCGCCATGATGCTCGTCTCCGACCTGCCCCTCAAAAAGGGCGGCATCAAGAGCAAGGACAGCGCCGAGGAGATCTTCCTCACCTACACCCAGGAGCATCTGCAGATGGGGCTCAAGGTGATGGCGGCCGCCTGCCAGGGCGGCCAGGGGCCGCTGGGCTGAGGCCGGGATGCTCCCATGCGTATCCGCCCGGCAAGCGCTTGTCCGTCCTGAGCGCCATGCCGCCTGAACCGGAATTGCCCGGCAAGAGATACTTCCCGCGGAGAAATGCATGCCCAGCCAGATCGTCCATATCTCGCTCACCGCGAAAGATACTTCATCCCGCCTGAGCGAACAGCCTCCCGTCTCTTTCGAGACGATCCGGCCGGAAACACACGCCATCACCATCGACCCGCGCAAGCGTTTTCAGACGATGGAAGGCTTTGGCGGCGCCTTCACCGAAGCGGCCGCCGTTACCTGGCAAAAGCTTTCCGCAGAAAAGCGGGCTGAGGTCATGCGGGCGTACTTCGACCCGCACGACGGCCTTGGCTACACCATGGGGCGAACGCATATCAACAGCTGCGATTTCGCCTTGGGGAACTATGCCTGTGCCGAAGTGGACGGCGATTTTGCCCTGCAGCACTTTTCCATCGAGCGTGACCGGGCCGCCATTCTGCCCATGCTCAAGGAAGCCCTGCGCCAAAGCGGCGGCCTGAAACTGTTCGCTTCGCCCTGGAGCCCGCCGGCCTGGATGAAGACCAACGGGCAGATGAATGGCGGCGGCCGGTTGCGGCCGGAATGCCGCGAGGTCTGGGCGCGTTACTATTGCCGCTACATCCGGGAGTATGAAAAAGAAGGCATCCCCTTCTGGGGCCTCACCGTCCAGAATGAACCGGAAGCCAGCCAATCCTGGGATTCCTGCCTGTACACCGCCGAGGAAGAGCGCGATTTCGTCCGTGATTATCTGGGGCCGACCCTGCGGAAAGAGGGACTGGACCATCTCCGCCTGCTGATCTGGGACCACAACCGGGATGCGATCTACGAGCGCGCCAGGATAGTGTACGATGACCCCCTGGCCGCGCAATACGTCTGGGGTACTGCCTTTCACTGGTATATGGGGGATCATTTCGAGAACCTGACCGCCCTGCACGAAGCCTTTCCGGACAAACACCTGCTCTTCAGCGAAGGGTGCCAGGAAGGCGGCCCGCATACGGGCGAGTGGGAGGTGGGCGAACGCTACGGACGCTCGCTCATCAACGACCTCAACCGCTGGACCGTTGCCTGGGTGGATTGGAATCTCATGCTGGATGAGCGCGGGGGCCCCAACCATGTCGGCAATTACTGCAGCGCGCCCATCCTGGTGGATACCCGGGCAGGAGAGCCCCTTTATCAGAGTTCGTTCTACTATCTCGGCCACTTCTCCCGCTACATCCGCCCTGGCGCCCAACGCATCCTGCATGCCGGCACGGCCGACGAGCTCGAAACCACGGCCTTCCACAATCCGGATGGGAGCATCGCCGTGGTGGTCATGAACCGCACCGGGCAGGCGGTGCCCTTTGCGCTGCAATACAGGAACCGGGCCGCCCGCACGATGAGCCCGGCCCGTTCCATCATGACCCTGCGCTTTGTCCATTTTCCCGGCTAGGCCCGGGCCGGGGCAGCACGACGATTTTTCCGGCACCTGCAAGAAGATGTTGACGGAGTTCCCCTCTTTATGTAGGAATTGCAGTGTGATCTTGTCGTGGGACCGTGGGCGGATTGATATGGCCGGATGCCAACCGAGAAACGATTTGTACAACCGAAAAGCCGTTGCGGACGATTTCCGCCATCCGGGAAAGACCGCGAAAATCAATCGGGTACGCCCTCTCCCCCCCGCCCGCCGTCGCCTTTCGCCGCCCAGGATTCCATCGCAGCCGACCGGCGTCACCTCCTCCATTACCCCCTGAGCCCAGATGCCTAACTCCCTCGATTTTCTCTTTGAATTTCTTCGCCTGTCGAAGCTGTTCTGGCGCTCGGATAAAAAACTGAAGATTCGGGGCACCGTTTTCTTTCTGGCCCTCCTGACCATCATGCAGATGCTCCTGGCCGTGGTGATCACCCAATGGAGCGCGGCCTTGTTCAACGCCCTGGAGCAGCACTCCATGCGCGGTCTTGTCACCCAGATCGGCGTACTGGCGATCATCTTCGTCGCCGACATGGCCGTGACCGGCTCGCATCTGGTCATCAAGCGCAATCTGCAGATCTACTGGCGCGACTGGCTGACCGACCATGTCTTCTCCCGCTGGATGCGGGATGGCCGCCACTACCTGATCTCGCACCTGCCAGGGGAGCACGACAACCCGGACGGGCGCATCGCCGAGGATTGCCGGGTCGCCAGCGAGTCGGCGGTCGCCCTGGGTCACTCGTTGTTTTACTGCATCCTGCTTCTGATCGGCTTCACGCAGGTACTCTGGTCCCGCTCCGGGGTGGTGACCCTCGACCTGGGCGCGTGGCAACTTCCCATCTACGGGCATCTGGTCTGGATCGCCATCATCTATACGGCGCTGGCCTCCTGGCTTGGCTGGCGGGTGAGCCGGCCCCTGACCGCCGCCACCAACGCCCGGCAGTCGGCGGAGGCGGACTTCCGCGCCAGCCTGGTGGAAGCACGGGAAAACAGCCAGGCCATCGCCCTGATCCATGCCGACCGCTTTGAACGGCAGCTTTTCCGTGAGCTGTTCTGCAAGATCCGGAAGGTCTGGAACGTGCAAACCGCTGCCTGGCGGAATATCCAGATATTCAGCACCGGCTATTCCTCGCTGAACATGGCCTTTCCGATCCTGATCTCCGCCCCCCGCTACATCCTGGGCAGCATCACCCTGGGCGCCATGATGCAGGCCGCCCAGGCCTTCCAGCAGATGGTCGGCGCCCTTTCCTGGCCGGTGGGCAACGCGGGCGGGATCGCCGAGTGGCGCGCCTCGGTGGAACGCATCCTGAGCCTCTTGAAGGTGCTGGACAATGTGGAGGAGGAGCTGGCCAAGCCGGACCACTGGATCCGAGTGCAGAGCTCCGACCGGCCGGTCCTGGCCTTCCGCGACCTCGGCATCGCCAAATACGACGGCCCGACCTTGGCCCAGGGCCTCAACATGGAGATCGGCAGGGGCGAGCATGTGCTGGTCACCGGCAACACCTACACCGGGGCCAAGCTCTTCCGCGCCATTGCCGGGATAAGGCCCTGGGGCCGCGGCCTCATCGAACTCCCCAGCCAGGGCCGCCTCTTTTTCATGCCGCCCCGGCCGCATCTGCCCACCGGCACCCTGCGCAACGCCATCTGCTATCCGGCCTCCCGCCGGGTTTACACCCAGGAACAGCTGGAAGAGGCGCTCCGTCTGGTGGGCCTTGACTACCTGATCGGCCAGCTCGACCAGAAGGACAATTGGCTGCACACCCTGGCCCGGGGAGAGCAGCAGCTCCTGGGCATGGTGCGCCTGCTGCTCAACCGGCCCCAGTGGATTTTCCTGCAGGAGGCCTTCGACTCCCTGGACCCGGCCGAGGAGGAACGGATGCTGCGCCTGATCTGCGAACAGATCCCCGACGCCACCCTGCTTGCGATTTCCCACCTGCCAAACGGCGATTCTTTTTACGCGCGCCGCCTGGTCCTGTAAAAATTTTTCCCAGAAGAGCGATCATGACCATGCAAACGGTTCACCAAGGCGAAAGCAAACTGCGCGGCGTCAATCTCGGCGGCTGGCTGGTGCTGGAAAAGTGGATCACCCCCAGCCTGTTTACGGGCTTAGATGCCACCGACGAGACCTCCTACTGCGTCGAACTGGGCGAGGCCGAGGCAACCCGACGCCTGCACCGGCACTGGCATACCTTCATCAGTCGCGACGATTTCGCCTGGCTCAAACGCGCCGGCATCAATGCCGTGCGCCTGCCGGTCGGCCACTGGCTCTTCGGCAAGGACTACCCCTATCACCGCAGCTACCAGGAGACGCGCTATCCCTTTGTGGAAGGAGGGCTTGCCGTGGTCGACAAGGTATTCGAGTGGGCCGGGGAATTCGGCCTGCGGGTGGTCCTCGACCTTCACGCAGCACCAGGTTGCCAGAACGGCTTCGACAACGGCGGCATCCTCGGCGTCTGCGAATGGCACACCAGGGAGGAGTACATCGAGCACTCCCTGACGGTGCTGGAGCGGCTGGCCGAGCGCTACGCCGACCAACCGGCCCTGCACGGCATCCAGGCGCTCAACGAGCCGCGCTGGGATATCCCCACCGACCTGCTCAAGCGCTTCACCGGCGAGGCCTATCGTCGTATCCGCCGCCATTGCCCAGCCGAGCGGGTGACGGTGGTCTTCCACGACGGCTTCCGCAGCTTCAAGGAGTATGCAGGCTTCCTCCAGGAGCCGGAGTTCAGGAACGTGGCCCTCGACATCCACCGCTATCAGTGCTTTGTCGAGCACGACATCAACCTGGACATTTTCGGCCACATCACGAAAAGCGCCGTGGAGTGGCGCACGGAAGCGGACGAACTCATCCGCGAGGCGGGCTATCAGATCTATTGCGGCGAATGGAGCCTGGGGCTGAACCTGAAGGTGGTCTCCCTCTGGGCGGAGGGGCCCTTCAACCATGCCCTGGAGGAAATGGACGCCTTTCAGATGTCTGCGGCCTACCGCGGCTACGCCGCGGCCCAGCTGCTGACCTTCGAGAAATACGCGGGCTGGTTCTTCTGGACCTACCGGACCGAGAGCGCCACGGAGTGGAGCTATCGGGACTGCGTGGAGCAGGGCTTCTTCCCCGACTTAGGCCGGCCGGAGCAATTCACCGGCATCCGCGCGGCCCTGGAACGGGTCAAGAATCCCACCGCCTGAAGAATGGAGAGATTTCAGCCATGCTCAAGGTGATGAGCTTCAACATCCGGGTCGGCCTGGCCGACGACGGCGAAAATCACTGGCAGAGGCGCAAGGCTTTTGCCCTGGAAAGGATTGACGCCTTCGGACCCGACCTCCTCGGCCTCCAGGAATGTCTCGACGGCGAGCAGGCCGAGTTTGTCCGCGCCAATCTCCCGGACCATCATTTCCTCGGCAGCCATCGGAGCGGCCCCGGAGGCACCGCGCTGGAGATGGCGCCCCTGCTCTTCCGCCGTTCCGCCTTCCATCTTCTCGACACCGGCTGCTTCTGGTTGAGCGAGACCCCGGAAGTTCCCGGCAGCATGAGCTGGGGAAGCAACTATCCCCGCACGGTGACCTGGGCCAGGCTCTCCTGCCGGCACACCGGGGCGGTGCTTACCCAGGTCAACACCCATTTCGACTACGAACCAACGGCCATCGACGGAGACGCCAGGGTTCTGCGCCACTGGCTCGACCGGATCGGCCGGGATACCGCGCTCATCGTCACCGGCGACTTCAATGCCGACAGGGACTCAGACGCCTACCGCCTCCTGACCGGCGACGGCACACTGCGCGACGCCCTGCGGCAGATTGAGCCGCAGGCGGAAGATGGGGCCACCTTCCATGCCTATGGCCGGCAGGAGGAAATGGCGGCCATCGACTGGATCCTTATCTCCGGCCATTTCCGGGTGCTTGCCGCGCAGATCGACCGCGCGCGCCACGGGAACCTCTTCCCCTCGGACCACTACCCCATCACGGCAACCCTCGACTGGAAGGGGTGATCCGGCGACAGCCGGGGGCAACCATTTCCCGGACGGCAAAATTCCCGCACGATTCAACGCATACCGCGGTCCTTCCCGATACGACGCCTGTTGCCTGACCGTCAGTGGCCGACGATGCAAACACGCCGACCTCGGCAGCCCGAAAAATCCTGGCGAAAAGAGGTGGGGCCTTTGCTCCCGGCACCGCATCGACCTGTCACCGCGCCACCGTCCGTGCGCCGGCGATGACCTCGCCCATGTCAAAGGCGATCTGGGCGAGCATATTGGGGACCACCGGCCCGACCTGGGAATCCCTGGTCTCCGGCGGGTTGAAGGAGGCGACAAAGCGGCTCCAGGTGGAGCTGTCCGGATAATCCATGGGCTGATCCATGGACTGCTCGATGTACCAGACGGTATTGCCGGTATGCACATTGAGAAGCCGGGTGGCCACCTCGACCCTGCCGCCTCCGAACTGGCTCCCCTCCAGGGCATAGTTGACCCTGCCGGCAAGGACCAGATCCACTTTGGCCTTGCTTCCGGCGGCCAGGGCGGCCGGAAGATCGTCATAGGACCCTTCCAGACGCAGGACCCTGGGAAAGGCCTGCTTGCCCAGAAGCACATCTTTGAAAAGCATGGCCACGCCAATCCCCTGCTCCGGTCGCATGTTGGCCGGCATTTGAAAAGGCAGCACCCCCACCGTCATCTCCTGGTAGGTGTTTACCTCAGGGTAGATATAGACCACCGGCGAATTCTTTTTCACCGGAACCGGGGAAGAGGCCCAATTGTTCTGTTTCGGCGCGCAGGCGCAGAACGCAAAAAACAGAAACACGGCAATGATCAATTTATGCATGGTCGCTCCTCAACGCTCATAGGCGGAAAGAAAGGCATCGCTGCCGCTCTGGCTGCCGGCGGCAAGGAGATGATTGATCGTGCGGCTGCGCTGCAACTCAAGACCGGCCACGGAAAGCACCTGTTGCGAGCCGGCATCGAGCAGCTTCAGGTTGAGTATCACCGTGGTCGGAGTCAGGGAGTAGGTGCCGGTGAGAACGGCCGCGACCTGCTGCTGTTTGGCCAGAAGCGCGGCATCCCTGGTGAGCATCAGCTCGCCGCTGTTATCCCGGATCAGCAGCTCGGCCCCCTTGCGGATCTCCACCACCGCGAAGCCATGGCGGAAAAGACTGGTCGAAAGCGCTTCGCTCAGGGTCCGGCCGAACCGGCTGCTGGCATAGAGATTGTCAAGCTCGACAATGGTGGTGAGCAGCAGGCGCTGACCGCGACCGCCTCCCTGCATGCCGGAGGCGAGCTGCAGGGCCAGCTCTTCCCCGACCCCGAAGAAATCAGGGGTGACCACCGATACGGTGCCGCCGTTGTTCACCCTCGGCGCGCAGCCAACCAGAAAAAGCAGCAACAGTCCCAACGGCAATATCCCTGCCAGCCTTCCCGCCCTCTCGATCCGCAGAAACTCTTTCATACCCCGCCTTCTCCTTGTCGGGAATTTGACAGCAAGTTGGTGTCCCGCAACCATTGCAAGGTCCGTCATTTTTCCGGAAACTGCCGGACCGTCACCCTGGAGGTGCCGATGGCGACCGCCGGCATGCTTTCGTTGGCCAGCATCCCCGCGGTCAGGGAGCCCAACGGCAAAACGGCGTTTGCCGTGGAAAGCACCATATTGTCCTCATTACGCAGCAACCGGACATTCACCAGCACCTCCTGCTCGGTCACCGTATAGGTGCCCACCACCATGGCCTGCGCCGACTGAACAAAGCCCAATTCATCCATGTCCCGGGAGAGCCCGTACTCGCCGTGATGCTCGCTGATCATCATTCCCGGGGTTTTACGCACCTCCACCACCTCCACCCCTGCCTGCTGCAGTTCACCGATGAACTGCTCGCCGAGGTAGCGCCCCAGCGAAGAGGTGGCATAGAGGTTGTCCAGGTTCACGAAGGTGCTCACCGCCACCACGTACTCGTCGACAACATCCTCTCTGGCGTTGACCAGCAGTGCCTTGCCGAGCTGCGTGATTGCCGTTTTCAGCGCCGCGCCCTGATCCGGAAGCGCGCCCGCTCCGCCGGCCCCCTTGCCGCCACCGGGCAGAGGCAGGGCCAGATTATGGGGCGAAAAAACCCGGGCCGTGCGGAAGACATAATCGGGCGGCAGGGCGTGGGGATAGTTGTAGAAATAAGGCCGATAGACAGGCACAGGCCGAACCTGGCCGCCAGATATCACGGGATTGCCGCCAGCGGCCGCCGGAGCTCCCGAGTCATCGCCAGTGGCCGGACTTGCCGTAAAGAGCGCGGCAAGCGCGGAGATGATTATTGTTTTTCGCATTGCAAACCCTCCATACCCGATTAAGGATTGGTGGACTCCCAAGACGGGATTCCCACCGGTTAACGCCTTGAACTCCCCGTCCTTGTCCTTCCTTCGCTTTTGCCAGGGCATCAGGGATTAAAATTATATGCCGGATACTCGTCTTCCATGTTCCGCCAGGAAGGCCCAAAGGCCTGGACCATCGGGTCCATCCGGTCGAGCGCCTGCTTGCCCGGATAAATCACCGGCACCCTCTCCCCGCCGGCGCCAGACGGGGACCCGAGACGCATCTGCACCTCGGCCAGTTCCGTATAGACTCCACCGGAACAACCGAAACAGCTCAGCAGCAAGAGCAGCACCGCCACGATTCTCATAACCAACACCTCCCCTTGCCTTGCGGCAGACGCCAGGCCCGCCTGCGCCCATGTCAGCAAAATGACATTCCATTCAAAAGGCGGACCCTGGAAAAAATTTCCCGCCAGGACCGCAACCAAAGCGCTCCTGGCGAGCGGACAGGGAATATTTTTCTTCCTGCCCGCAGCCGTTCGCCCATTTTTCTCTCTGCTGCATTGTCAACAAGCATATTCTGTGCCAAAAAACACGAACAAGATCTCTTACCCATGCGCGCAGCCCATTGCGCGGCTGGGTCCTGAAGAATTGGCGGTTTTCCCAAAAACAGCACCACAGGACAAAAAAACCAAAAATTCAACTGGTTGGAAGGCGCAAACCGCCACCGTTCGCTTGCCCGAGCAAGACGCCGCATGGCCTCCTGCTTACGCGGTCAGGAAAAAATTCCAAGCCGGAAATACCGATCTGGCGGGCTTCCGCCGGAGCGCGGCGAAAAAAACATTGCTAAAAAGTCGCGATAGATTATATTTTTTCGGTTTAATCTGCCGCAATAAGCTCAAACAGTTCTCCCCAAGGAGGAGTTGCAACTATGGCACGTATTACTGTGGAAGACTGCCTCAGCCAGATCGGAAACGAAAACCGTTTTTCCCTTATCCATCTCGCGGTCAAGCGCATCAAACAGCACCGCAAGGGTGCTCCTTTTCTGGTGCGCTGCAAAAACAAGGAAATCGTCTGCACCCTGCGGGAAATTGCGTCTGGCCTGGTAAACTTCAAAACCATTCAGAGCTACAACGCCTATGCGGAGGAAGTCAAAGAGCCGGTCGCCCAGGAGGCGAACACGCTCACGGATCAGGCTTCTTAACTGACCAATGGAAAAGGATTTTTACAAAACCCTTGGCGTCGGCGCCGACGCGTCCGCGGAGGAGATAAAAAAAGCATACCGCAAATTGGCCATGAAGTATCATCCGGACAAGAATCCGGGGGACAAAGAGGCTGAGGAGCAATTCAAGGCAGCCGCCGAAGCCTACGAGGTGCTCGGCGACCTTGAAAAAAGGAAAATTTACGACCGCTACGGGGTTGCCGGCCTGAAGGACAGCGGTTACAGCGGCCCGGGCAACTTCGAAGACATTTTCTCCAGCTTCGGCGATATCTTCGGCGACATGTTCGGCGGCTTCGGCGGCCGTTCGGGACAGAGAAGGCAGGGCCCTGTCCAGGGCAACGACCTGCGCTATGACCTGCATATCTCCTTCATGGAAGCGGTGCACGGCGCGGAAAAAGAGATCGAGATCACCAAGCTGGACACCTGTTGGACCTGCGAAGGAACCGGGCTCAGGCCGGGCCACAAACCGGAAACCTGCTCCACCTGCAAAGGCCACGGCCAGGTCGTGCATGCGCAGGGATTTTTCCGGGTGCAGACCACCTGCCCCAAATGCCACGGCGAAGGAACGATAATCACCGAGCCGTGCAACGATTGCCAGGGCGCCGGCCTTGTCAGGAAGAGCAAGAAGGTATCCCTGAAAATTCCGGCCGGTGTTGATACCGGCGCCCGCATGCGCCTCAGGGGGGAGGGCGAAGGCGGCCGCAAGGGTGGCCCTCCCGGGGATCTCTACGTGATTCTCCATGTGGAAGCCCATGATTTCTTCCACCGGGAAGGCAACGATATCCACTGCCATTTCCCCTTGAGCATGGTGCAGGCCGCCCTGGGCGCCAAGGTGACCATCCCCACCATCCACGGCAGCAAAGAGTTGGAGATCCCGGCAGGCACACAGCCCGAGCAGGTTTTCACCCTCAGGGGCGAAGGGGTTCCCTCCCTGCGGGGGGGCGGCAAAGGGGACATGTTCGTCGGCATCAAGGTCATCATCCCCAAGAAGTTGAGCAAAAAACAGAAAGAGCTTTTAAGCGAGTTCGAGGGACTGCAAAAGGAAAAGGGGCAATCCCACGAGGAAGAAGGGTTTTTCAAGAAAATTCTCCATATGCTTGCCGAGGAAAAGTCTTGATTCTTCCCGCCGGGTCAGAGAAAATGAGCGACCAAGAAACCGCGCCCAATCCGCTCACCCATTTTGACGATGCCGGCAATGCCCGGATGGTCGACGTGGGCGCCAAGAACGAAACGGTGCGGGAGGCGATGGCGGCGGGAGCCATCACCCTTTCGCCGGAAGCGTTTGCCCTGCTGCGATCCGGAAATATCGCCAAAGGCGATGTCCTGGGGGTTGCGCGCCTTGCCGGCATCATGGCGGCAAAAAAGGTGGATGAGCTCATCCCCTTGGCCCATCCCCTGGCCATCAACAAGGTGACGGTCGATTTCGACCTCTCGGAGGCGACCAGCTCCATTGAGATTCGGGCAACCGTGGGCATCACCGGCAGGACCGGCGTCGAGATGGAGGCCCTCACCGCCGTCTCGGTGGCGGCCCTGACCATTTACGATATGTGCAAAGCCGTGGACAAGGGCATGATCATCAGCAACATCAGGCTCATCAGGAAAACCGGCGGCAAGAGTGGAACCTATGCGCGAAACGAAGGATGATGCCCGCGGCCGGATGGATAACCGGAAGTATTGTTAAGGAATAACCGTCGGCAACGCGTTGTCCGCGATGCCGACAAGGATGCACCTCGCTGAAAAAGCAGTTTGCCTCAGCCATACCAAGGGAGTAACAGAGTGAAAAGAGAGCAACTTGATTATTTTCGCCAAAAACTCGAGGCCATGAGCCAGGATCTTTTGCAGGAAGCGGAAAAAACCATCCATGAGATGACCGACAGCACCGACAACTATCCCGATCCCACCGACCGGGCCAGTGCCGAATCCGACCGGAGCTTCGAGCTTCGCATTCGTGACCGTGAACGCAAGCTGCTTGTAAAAATCCGGGAAGCCATCGAACGCATCGACGAGGGGACTTACGGCATCTGTGACGAATGCGGAGACGATATCTCGGTGAAGCGCCTTGAGGCGCGCCCCGTCACCACCCTCTGCATCGAGTGCAAAACCCATCAGGAAAACCACGAACGAGCCCAGAAAGGCTTATAGGGATAGCCGACGATGCCTGAACTCCGCAAAGACCCGATCATTGGCCGCTGGATTATCATTTCCACCGAAAGAGGGAAGCGGCCCACTGATTTCATTGTGGAAAAAAGTACGGCCAAAGGCGGCTTCTGCCCCCTCTGCCCAGGCAACGAGAACACCACCCCTCCCGAGGTCCTGAGCTACAGCAGCGCCGCCGGACACCAGCCCAACAGACCGGGCTGGGATCTGCGGGTTGTCCCCAACAAGTACCCTGCCCTTGTTATTGAAGGCAACCTCAACAAGGAAGGCGAGGGGCTTTATGACCGGATGAACGGCATCGGGGCACACGAGGTCATCATCGAGACCCCGGACCACGCCGAAACCTTCACCACCCTGCCACCGGAGCGGATGGTCAAGGTTTTCTGGGCCTACCGGGACCGCCTGGTCGACCTCGGCCAGGATCCGCGCTTTCGCTACGTGATGGTCTTCAAGAATTACGGTGCCGCGGCCGGCGCCTCTCTTGAGCATTCCCATTCCCAGCTCATTGCCCTGCCCATCCTGCCGAGGATGATCAGCTCCGAACTGGAGGGCAGCCTTTCCTACTACAAGTACAAGGAACGCTGCATCTTCTGCGATATCATCCGCCAGGAGATCAATCAGGATCTGCGGGTTGTCGCGCAGAACGACCTCTTCATCGCCATCGTCCCCTATGCGCCACGCTCGCCTTTTGAAATGTGGGTGCTGCCCAAACGGCATGCCTCCTCCTACCTGGCCATGGACGATGCCCACTTTGTCGCGCTGTCCCAGATCTTTTCCGAGTGTATGCGCCGCCTGGACAAATGCATTCCCAATGTCCCCTACAACTTCGTCCTGCACGGAGCACCGCTGCGCTCGCAACCGCTGGAGCATTACCACTGGCATTTTGAAATCATGCCGAAACTGACCATGATCGCCGGTTTTGAATGGGGCTCGGGCTTCTACATCAACCCCATTCCGCCGGAAGAGGCTGCCCGTTACCTAAAAGAGGCGGAAATTTGACCCTTGCCGGAAACCGCTTCAAAATCTTGAGCAACTACAAAGGGGGGGCTCAATGAAAAAAATACTGCTCGTTGACGACGAAGACAGCATCCATCTCCTCTACCGGGAAGAACTGGAAGAGGAAGGCTACGAAGTGCATTCCGCCCTGTCCGGGGAAGAGGCCCTGGGAAAGCTGAAAATCATCGCCCCGGATCTGGTCATCCTCGACATCAACATGCCGGGGCTGAACGGCATTGACGTATTACGCCAGCTCAAGGAAAAAAATCCCACCCTGCCGGTCATCCTCAGCTCCGCTTACCAGGAGTACAAGCAGGATCTGGCCTCCTGGGCCTCGGATGAGTATATCGTCAAGTCCTCCAACCTTGACGAACTCAAGGCCGCTGTAAAGAAGCATCTCAGCAAGTAGTGCGCAGTTGCGGTACCCCTGTGCGCAAAGCCTCCCCTGAGCCGAGACCGTTCCGCCCTTCTCCGGAAGGCGCCGGCCCCGGCTTTCCGGCCCCGAGGCTTATTTTTTTTACGGATGGCGAACAAAGACGCAGGTGAGCGGAACCGCAATGAAAGATATCCAAGGCCAGCGCGACTACAGGCGCATCAACATCAAGAAGGTGGGGGTAAAAAACATCTCCTACCCGGTCACGGTTCTGGACAAATCTCAGAAAACCCAAAAAACCGTGGCCACGGTCAACATGTACGTAAACCTGCCCCACCACTTCAAGGGAACCCACATGAGCCGTTTTGTGGAGATCCTCAACCGCTTCCACGGCGAAATCAACCTGAAAAGCTTCCACCTGATCCTTGAGGAGATGAAAGCCAGGCTGCAGGCCGAGGCGGCCCACATGGAAATCGCCTTTCCCTACTTTCTGAAAAGGACGTCGGGAGAGGGAAAATCCGTGGAGATCCATGAATACCCATGCAGGATGCATGGCTCCCTGCAAAAAACCGACGATCTGATCCTGGAAGTCCAGGTGCCCATCTCCCCCCCCCTGCCCTCCCAGGTGAACAACGGCCTGCCCCGCTCACTCGGGCACTGGGGCCGGGCCACCATCCAGCTGCGCTTCCGGCATTTCATCTGGATCGAAGAGATCATCACCCTGGTGGAGGAGGTGACCAGCCACGGACTCAACTGGCCGGTCAGCGAGAGCGGCCCGGAGCTTTCCCTTTCCGTGGAAAGCCTCACCCAGGCCCTGGGCGGCAAACTTGAGAAGCATCCGGAGATCCGCTGGTTTTCCGTCCTGGTGGAAAACCTCGCGCAAGGCTACAGCACCTTCGCCTCCCTGGAATGGCCGGAGCAAAACACCTTGAACCAAAGCCCGGGCCAATCCCCGGCAACCCACTGATCATTACAAACGAGACACCAGTCATGCAAGATGAACTCCTCTTTGAAATCGGCACCGAAGAAATCCCGGCCGGCTATCTCATGCCCGCCATGAAGCAGCTGGAAAAAATCATGGGCGAAAAGCTGGGCTCCCTCTCCCTGCCCTTTGCCTCCCTGCGGACCCTGGCCACCCCGCGCCGACTGACCATTGCGGTTAAGGGCCTGGCCGGACAACAACCGGATCGGGAAGAGGAAGTGCTGGGGCCGCCGAAAAAAGCCGCCTTTGACCAGAAAGGGCAGCCCACCCAGGCGGCCATCGGCTTTGCCAAATCACGCGGGGTCGATATCGAGGCCCTGCAGGTTGCCCAAACCCCCAAGGGCGAATATCTCATGGTCAGGGTCGCGGAAAAGGGCCGCTCCACCCCGGAACTGCTTGCCGAACTGTTGCCCGAGGTGGTGACCAGCCTCAATTTCCCGAAATCCATGCGCTGGGGCAAGGGCCGCATCAGTTTTGCCCGGCCGATCCAGTGGCTGCTCGCCGTCTACAACGGCAAACCGATCTCCTTTACCCTGGATCAGACAACCAGCGGCAACAGCACCCAGGGCCACCGCTTCATGGGCCGCGGCCCCTTCCCCGCCTCCGGGCTCGACGACTACCTGGAAACCCTGCGCAACGCCGAAGTCGTGGTTGATCCCGCGGAACGGCGGGCGGCGGTGCTTGCCGAAATCACCCGGGCCGCCAGGCAGGTGGGGGGCACGATCCTCCCCGACGAGGAACTGGTGGACACGGTGTGCAATCTGGTGGAAAAACCCTTTGCCATCTGCGGCACCTTTGAGGAACGTTTTCTGGCCCTGCCCCAGGAAGTGCTGATCACCTCCATGCGCGAGCACCAGAAATATTTCGCCGTGGTTGACGAAAGCGGCAGGCTCATGCCCCACTTCGTGGCCGTGAACAACACCAGGGTGAAAGATGCCAAATTGGGCGCCGACGGCCACCAGCGGGTCATCCGCGCCCGGCTTGAAGACGCTTTTTTCTTTTTCAAGGAAGATCAGCACAAATCCCTGGCCGACCGGGTTCCCGACCTTTCCGGCGTCATCTTCCAGGCCAGGCTCGGCACCATGCTGGAAAAGACAGAGCGGGTCAAGGCCCTGGCCGGCCTGCTGGCCAGACAGCTCGCGCCGGCTCATCTTGCCCAGACCGAACGGGCCGCGCACCTTGCCAAGGCGGATCTGCTCACCAGCATGGTCGGCGAGTTCCCCACCCTGCAGGGCGTGATCGGCCAGGATTACGCCCTGCTCAACGGCGAAAGCCATGAGGTGGCAAAGGCCATCCGCGAGCATTATCTGCCGGTCCGGGCCGGCGGCGCCCTGCCCGCCAGCATCCCCGGCGCCCTGGTGGGCATGGCGGACCGGCTGGACTCCATTGCCGGCTGCTTCGGCATCGGCCAGACCCCCACCGGCACCACCGACCCCTTCGGCCTGCGCCGTCTCGCCCTGGGGCTGCTCAATATAACCGCCGCCATGGGCTTTCCGCTCTCCCTGCCGGAAGCGATCGCCAAGGCCCTGACGCTTTACGGCGACAAGCTGACCATCCCTCGCGAGGAGGCGGCCAGAAACGTGCTCGATTTCATCAGGGGCCGTTTTGTCAACGACCTTACCAGCCAGGGCATCCCGGCGGAAGCGGTGGAAGCGGTCACCTCGGTTTCCTTTGCCGACCCGGTTGATTGCCGGCGCCGCATCGACGCCCTGCTGGCCATCAGCAACCAGGAGGCTTTTGCCAGACTGTCCGGCGCCTTCAAGCGAGTGATCAACATCATCAAGGAAAACAAGGAAACCGCGGTCCGGGAGGCCCTCTTCCTGGAGGCTGCGGAACGGGAGCTGTATTCCGCCTATCAGTCCGTCAAGGGGGAGGTGTCCCCCCTGCTGGCGGAAGGGCAATACGAAAGGGCCATGACCGTGATCCTGAGGATGAAGGAACCGGTGGACAGCTTTTTCGACAAGGTGATGGTCATGGTGGAAGATGAAAAGGTGCGGCAGAACCGCCTGAACCTGCTCACCGCCATTGCCCGGCTCTTCCTCGGCATCGGCGATTTCTCAAAGATGTACGCCCTTAATCAGTGAATTCGAAGAGCTCTACGATATCGAGGGCCTCATCGTAGAGCACCGGCAGGGAAGTCGCTTCGATCCTGAGCCCCTTGGCCAGGCGCAGCACCGAATCCCAGTTGCCCCGCTCATAATCGCGGACCAGGGCCAGGGTATAACGCATGGGATTTACGGCCTTGCGCAGCAGGACTTCCTTGATGACCGGAGCCAGGGGCAGCTCGTGGAGGACTTCGGCCATGGGCCGGTCGAGCAGGGCCGGCAACAGGGAGAACATGCCCACCGTGTGATACTTGCCGCTCTCGGCCGGGCAGCGCAACAGCCGCTGGGCTATCAACTCGCAGAAGCAGCCGCGCATGGTTGCCATGCGCAGCAACTCGGAAGGCTTGTCGTCGGCCATGTACGAGAGCATCATCAACGAGAGCCACTTCCGGATATTGATCTCCCCCAGCATGACCACCGCATCCGGCACCGCCTGGATCTCCTGCATCCGGGCAAAGTAAGCGGAATTCACATACTTGAGCAACTTATAGGCCAGGGAAACGTCACGGCTGATCAGTTCGGCAAGCCTGCCGAAATCATAATTCTCATCCTGGATGTGCTTCAAAATCTGCAGATACTGGAGCTTGGAACCCGGAATATCGCGCCCCTCGACGATGTTCGGCCTGCTGAAAAAGTAGCCCTGGAAGAGATCGAACCCCATCTCCTTGGTAAGCTCAAACTCCTCGGCTGTCTCAATTTTTTCAGCCAGCAGCTTGAGCTCCGGCCTGGCAACCACCTCAACCTGACGCCTGAGCTCATCGATCCCCATCAGCCGGATGTCGAACTTGATGATTTTGGCCAATTCCAGGAGCGGCAGGAACTTCTTTTCGTAGAAAAAATCATCCAGGGCCAGGACGTAGCCCCGTTTGGCCAGTTTCTGGCAGGCGGTGACCACTTCCTGGGTCACCGCGACGGTTTCCAGGATCTCCACCACGGTGGTTGCCTTGGAAAACAGCGCGGGAACGCCATTGAGAAGCATGTCTTCGGTGAAATTGATAAAGGCCTTCTTGCCGCCGGTGAGCTTGCCGAGGCCAATCAGAAGGTAGGAGTTGGTGAGGACTCTGGAGGTTGCCTCTTCACCGTCCTGTAACGGGTCGAAAAAATTCTGCTGTCCGGCCCGAAAGAGAAGCTCATAGGCAAATACCCTCTGGTTTCTGCGAAAAATGGGCTGCCTGGCGATGAAGATATTGGGTTTGGCAGCGACTTCTCTGTCATTGGCATCAGACATACGACGGAAAATGCCTCACAAGCGTTCTTCCTCAAGGATCTTCCCGGACCGGCGGGTCAGGATTGTTTTACGATGCCATCGCTGTTTGGCGCGATGACCCCGAAGCGAAGCAACTCGGCGAGAACCTCGGCCAGGGGCAAGCCCACCACGTTGGTATAGGAGCCTTCAATTTCTTCCACCAGGAAGGCGCCTTTCCCCTGGATGCCGTACGCGCCCGCCTTATCAAGGGGCTCCCCGGTCCGGACGTACGCCGAACAGAGGACGGGGTCAAGGGCCATGAACCGGACCCTGGTGCGCACCTCAACGGCCACCTGCCGGCCGCTCCCCCCCTGCCTGAGACAGAAGCCGGTCCAGACCTCATGCCAGCGGCCGGAAAGGCGCAGGAGCATCTCCAGGGCCTCATCCGCATCCCTGGGTTTGCCGAGAATCTGATCATCCGCCACCACCACGGTATCGGCGGCCAGGACCCAGGGGGTTGGATGCCGCTCGGCAACCGCCGCGGCTTTCTCCCCGGCCAGCCGCGCCACAAAGGCGCAGGCCTTTTCTCCGGCCCGCGGGCTTTCGTCGATATCCGCCTTCTGCACGATAAAGGCAAGGCCCAGACCGGCGAGAAAATCCCGGCGCCTGGGCGAACCGGAGGCAAGCACCAGGGGAGCCGTGGCGTGGAAAAGGCCGCTCATCTCACAGCCGCCAGGGTAAAAATGGAGCACGCGGAATGCGGGAGCTCGCGTTCTTGAAAATTTTCCCCGGCAAATTCTGCATTCTCGGTTCTGTGTTCTTCTCCGCCGGCTCAGGCCCTGATGGAATAACCGCCGTCCACGACGATGGTCTGCCCCTGGATCATGGTGGCAAGATCGCTGCAGAGAAACAGCGCCACGTCCGCGACATCCTCCGGGGTGGTGAGCCGGCCCAGCGGCGTCCTGGCGAGGGCCCCTCCCAGGATCTGCTCCCGGTTGGGAAATTTTTTCAGGGCCTCGGTATCCACTGCGCCGGCGCTGATCGTATTGACATTGATCCCGCGGGGACCGAGCTCCACGGCAAGATGGCGCACCAGCGACTCCAGGGCCGCCTTGGAAGCGCCCACCGCCGTATAATTTTCCACGGCCCGCACCGCACCCATGCTGGAAACCGCCATGATCCGGGCGCCCCTGCTCATCAGAGGCACCGCCTGCTGGGTCAGGGAAAGCAGAGCCCGGGCATTGATATCCATGGCCCAGTTCCAGTGGCGGCTGCTCAGCTCCAGAGCAGGTTTCAGAACGCCGGAGGCCGCGTTGCTGATCAGATAATCAAGGCGACCGAATTCGACGTTGATCAGCTCGAACATGGCGGCCAGGTCTTCGTCGTTGGCCACATTGGCCTTGACCACCAGGCAACGCACTCCCTTTTCTTCGATGAGCCGGGCGGTGGCTTCCGCATCCTGGCGATGGCGCACATAGTTGACCACCAGATCGACGCCGTTTTCCGCGAGCCGCACCGCGATGGCCTTGCCGATTCCCCGGGAACTGCCGGTTACCAGGGCAACTTTTCCCTGCAGATTGTACATGGACGAATACCTCTCTCGTGTCCTTTATGATAAAAGGTGTATCACAGTTAAGTGCCTGCCACGATAAAATTTTCACAACAGAATGTAAAGAGGACTTTCAGCCTTTGCCTGGCTGGCTCATTCCCCGTCCCGCCAGCCGGCCCGCACCCTTTTCAGCGCCCCGGTCAAAAGACGCCAGGGATGAAAACTGACGGGCTTCAACTTTTTGGGCGCCTGAAACCCCGTGACCGCCAGCTCCTCCGGCCGGCGGAGGGGAAAGGCGAGTTCGGCGAGCGTACAGCCGGCAAGTCGCCGCCTCGCACATTCACGCCAGAGGGGGCTTGCCGCCGCCGGCAGACCGAGTACCGCGATCAGGGCGGTGTCCAGGGCAACCGGATTGACGCCTGCCGCGAGAAGCCCCAGGGGATAAGGCTGACCGTTCACCGGCCCGTCCACATGCATGGCGACAATGCCGTCGGCCAGCGACAGCCCTGCGGGCAGAACGCCAAGCAGATCCACGAGCAGGGCCTCGAAGCGGTTATCGATATCGCCATGCCTGGCATGCAGCCAAGGCTTGCGAAAGCCGACCACCGAACCGAAATAGTTTTTCACCGCCAGGGACAGATAGAGCTGACCGTGCGCCTTGACCTTGGGCAGGTTGACCAAAAGATCGCATTCCAACACGGCCGGGGCCACTCCCACCACGAGGCCGGAGGCGAGACGGACCGGGCGTGGCTCCTCGAAGTTGATCAGGGCAACGGGCAATCCTTTCAGCGCCTCGGTAATGCCACAGACCCGCATCACCCCCTTTGCCGTGCCGAAGGCGGGCGAATCGCCGATGGAAACCCGGGCCCCCTGTTCAAGAAACCATTCGGCGGCCGCGGCAATGAACTCGGGGTGGGTGCAGGCGAGATTCCTGTTGCGCACCGCGGAAACCAGATTGGGTTTGAGCAGCACCCTGCTGCCGGCAGGGCAGGAAAAATCAAGGCCCGCGGCAAGCTGTTCGATCTCATTCCTGATCAGTTTCCGATCATATTGGCGGCAGGCCGCGAGACTCACCCGTCTCTCCCTCAGTTCCATCACCTTCTCCACAAGACAAAGAGGAATCGCACAGGAACAGAGGCTCCGGCGCCCTGGCTTTCCGCTCTCCCGCAACCTCTGATTTTTCGGGCGGAAAACTCCGGAACCCCTTCTCGCGTCGCATATTTTTTTGACGCTCCCGCCATCCATGTCAAAATTATGACGAAGGAATGAGGAGATGCCTTGTCCGGCGCAAGCAGGCCTTCCGCCCGCGATTCCTCAGAAATCCATTGAATTAACGACAATTTACAGCTAAATTAAAACAAGAATTTTCTCTTCGGCACGATGCTTGCTTTATAGTCAAGGCGAAGTAGAAGCGCCTCATTTTTTTTTGGCGTTCCCTTTGCAAAAGGAGAAACGATTCCATGGCTGATGAAAAAGATGCCCAAGCAGCGGAGCAGGGGCCCAAGAAAAAATCAAAACTGTTTTTCTTCATCGCTCTCGGCGTGGCCATCATGATCTTGGGCGGCGGCGGCTTTTTCGCCTACACCAAATTTCTCGCGCCCAAACCCGCCGTTGAAGAGGCCGGCAAGGATGACCCCAGCAAGCCTCCGCCGCCGGTGATCGGTGAGATTCTGGCGCTCGAACCCTTTGTCGTCAATCTGGCGGACCCGAAAGGCAAACGCTACCTCAAGGTGAAAATCGAGATCGAGCTTGAGGATCCCCTTGCCCTGGACAAAGCCACCAAGGTGACGCCGAAGCTGCGCGACATGGTGATCGTGATGCTCACCAGTCTGGGCTTTGAGGAGGTCATGACCCCGGAAGGAAAGATCCGGGTCCGGGACGAGCTGCTCGAACGCTTCAATCAGATCATGCGGCCGGACCGCGTCAAGAATATTTACTTCACGGAATTTGTCGTGCAGTAGGCGCAGGCCTCTGCATCTTTTGCCAATAACGCCATCACGGGCAGCCAGACACCATGGAACAGATTCTCAGCCAGGACGAGGTTGACGCCCTACTCAAGGGAATTTCAGGCGGCGAGATCGAGGAGCCCGAAGAGCCCATTGATGCGGAGGCTCTGGGCTATCAGCCCTATGACTTCACCCGGCAGGAAAGGATTGTCCAGATCAAGATGCCGGCCATGGAGGCGATCTCCGACGCCTTCATGCGCTCGGTGCGCACCTCGCTCTCCACCACCCTGCGCCGCATCATCGATCTGACCTCCGCGCCCATGGAACTGGAGCGTTTCGGCGCCTTTGTCCGCACCCTGCCGGTACCGAGCAGCCTGCAGATCTTTCGGATGGCGCCCTTTCGCGGCCACGCCCTCATCGTGCTCGAACCGAAACTGGTCTTCACCCTGGTGGAAAACTTTCTCGGCGGCACCGGGGCGAGAAACATCCGCATCGAGGGCCGCGATTTCACCGCCATCGAGCAGCGCCTCATCCGCCGGGTGGTAAATCTGCTGCTCAATGACCTGGAAAAGGCCTGGTACAACCTGCAACCCCTCAAGGTGCAGTACATCAGGAGCGAAATCAACCCGCAGTTCGCGAAAATCTGTCAGCCGGAAGACGTGGTGATCATCACCCGCTACGATGTGGACATGGACCGGGCCGTGGGCAGCATCACCGTCTGCATCCCCATGAACAACCTGGAGTCGGTCAAGGGCAAGCTGCTCACCACCTTCCAGCGGGAACAGAGCGATGAAGACATCATCATCAAGCGGATCCTCACCGAGAACATAAAAAACGTGCCGGTGCAGGTCCGGGTGGAACTCGGCAAGGCTTCCGTCACCGCCGGGGATGTCATGGAGCTTGAGGCCGGCGACATCATCCAGCTCGAACGCCGCACCGACGCCCTGCTCCCCGTCTTTGTCCAGGGAGAGCGGAAATACATGGGTACCCCGGGCGTACATCGCGGCAATAATGCCTTGCTCATCAAAAAGAAAGTGCTGGACCCGGAAAGAGACTGAAAAACAAAGAACCAGGCCGCTGCCGACACCAGCGCCCATCACGGAACGATCTGAAATCACGAGGAGAAACCCATGGCTGACGACAAAGCCCATAGCGATGCAGCCGGAGACGATTGGGCAGCCGCCCTGTCCGAACAGGATGCCGCCGGAACCCAGACCCCTGCCTTTGCCGAACTGGGAGACGGGGCCGCCACCGCGCCTGCCGGCACCCAGAACCTGGACTTCCTCCTGGACATTCCCCTGGAGGTGACGGTGGAGCTGGGCAGGACCAGCATGATCATCAACAAGATGCTCCAGCTGACCCAGGGTTCGGTGGTGGAACTGGACAAGGCCGCCGGCGAACCGGTGGAAATCTTTGTCAACAACAAGCTGCTCGGCAAGGGCGAGGTTATCGTGGTCAACGAGCGCTTCGGGGTGCGGATCACGGAAATAATCAGCCAGGCGGACCGCATCAAAAACATGGGCTGAACAATGGGGCGACGTCGGACTCTCCGCCCTTTCCCGCGCAAAACCGGGATAAACCCGCGGTCGCCGGCCCTGCCCCGGAATTTTCGGCAGCCGCCGGAAGGATGCGCTCCCGGAAAGGCAAAAAAAGCATGGAACCGCGATGACAAATCAGCATCTGACAAAACAAACCGCGTTGGCGGGTTCCCAACGGACGTTGCTGGCCGCCCTGGCGGCCGCCTTGCTCCGGGACCTTGCCGACCCGCTCCTTCTTCTGGCGGAACAGACCGCGGCCGGCGCCTCCTCGCCTCTTCTCCTTGCCGGCAATGCCGAGACGCTTTCTCTGACCGCGACCATCTTTAAAACCATCGGCGCGCTGATCCTCGTCATCGGCCTGATGCTGCTCCTGCTGGCCTGGATTAAAAAAATGGGGCTGGCGCAGAATTCCCCGCAGCAGGGCCGCCTCATCAAGCTGCTTGACATGCAGATCCTGGCCCCCAGGAAACAGGTGGCGGTGCTGGAAGTTGCCGGCCAATTTCTGGTTGTCGGCATAAGCGACCGGCAGATCAATCTCCTGGCCAGGCTCCCGGACAACGAAATCCTGCGCGCCGCCGTCAAAGGCGGCTTAAAGCCGGCCGGGCTGCCGCCCTCCTTTGCCGCGCTCCTCCGAAAAGCCAGGGGGGCGAGCGGAAGCAAAGAAAACCAGGAGAACTCCTCCGATGCGCGCTAAAACCACTGCCCTGGCAGGAGACCTGCCGGCGAAATTCACCCTCCTGGCCCTGCTTGCCGCCGGCGTCCTCCTGCTTCCTGAGAAATGCGGAGCCGTGACCCTTCCCACCCTGCAGATCGGCCTGGCCGAGGCGAAGACCCCGCAGCAGGTTTCCGTGCTCATCGAGATTCTCCTTCTCTTCACGGTCCTCTCCATGGCGCCGGCCATCCTGCTGATGATGACCTCCTTCACCAGGCTGGTCATCGCCTTTTCCTTCCTGCGCAGCGCCCTTGGCACCCAGCAGATGCCGCCGACCCAGGTTCTGATCGGCCTGGCCCTCTTTCTTACCGTCTTCATCATGTCCCCGGTTTTCAACCAGATCAACGAGAGCGCCATCAAGCCATACATGGCCGAACAGATCAACGCCGAGCAGGCGCTGGGCGAGGCGGCGAAACCGGTACGTGCCTTCATGTTCAAGCAGACCAGGGAAAAAGATCTTGAACTCTTTCTTTCCCTGGCCAAGGCGCCCAAGCCGAAAAACAAGGATGAGGTCGCGACCAGCATCCTCATCCCCTCCTTCATGATCAGCGAACTCAAAACCGCCTTCACCATCGGCTTTGTGCTCTTTCTACCCTTCCTGGTCATCGACATGGTGGTGGCCAGCATCCTGCTCTCCATGGGCATGATGATGCTGCCTCCGGTCATGGTCTCCCTGCCCTTCAAGCTCCTGCTCTTCGTCCTGGTGGACGGCTGGTACCTGATCGTGGGCTCCCTAGTGAAAAGTTTTGGAGTGTGATCATGACCGCCGCGGAAGCCATCACCCTTTCCCAGAACGCCGTCACCCTCACCATCCTGCTTTCCGGCCCCCTGCTGCTGGTGGCCATGGCCGTCGGCCTGCTCATCTCCCTTTTTCAGGCGGTGACCCAGATCCAGGAAATGACCCTGACCTTTGTGCCGAAAATCGTCGCCGTCATGCTCGCGACCCTCTTTCTCTCCTCATGGATGGTCAGCAAGCTGGTGGACTACACCCATGATCTGATCGTCAGCATCCCGAATATCATCCATTAGCGAAGAGATCGGACCCCATGGTAGAAACCGCGCTGCTCAACTGGACCCTCAACCAAACCCTGCGCCTGGCCATCATCCTGACCAGGGTGGCGCCGCTGCTTTTTTTCATGCCGGTGATCGGCTACCGCAGCCTGCCCGCCCAGATCAAAATCCTGCTTTCCCTGCTGACCGCCCTGATTCTGGTGCCGGTGGTCGAGGTTGACCCACGCCTGCTCGACGGCTCGCCGCTGGGCTTTGTGGTTCTGGTGATCAGCGAAGTGGTCTTCGGCGCCATTCTGGCCCTCTTTGCCCGTTTTGTTTTCGCCGCGGTGGAAACCGCCGGCCAGATGGTGGGCATCCAGATGGGCATGGGCGTGGCCGGCGTCATGGACCCCCAGTTCGGCACCCAGATCTCGCCGGTGGGCATGCTCTGGAACCTCACCGCCATCCTGATCTTTCTCGCCATCGACGGCCACCACATGTTCTTTTCCACCCTGGCGGAAAGCTTCGCCTGGAACAAACCCGGCAGCCTGCATCTGCCCCAGGCCACCTTCACCGCCATCATCCAGGGCGCCACCCACATGTTCGTCCTGGCCATCAAGATCATGGCTCCCGCCAGCGCCGCCCTGTTTTTCTCCCATGTGGCCATGGGCATCATCGCCAAGACCGTGCCCCAGATCCCGATCCTCATTGTCGGCCTGCCGATGAACATTGCCATCGGCCTTATTTTTGCCGGCCTGTCGCTGGGGTACTTTCTGCCGCTGATGATCACGAATTTCGAGATGATGGCGCGGCTGCTGCCCAAGCTGGGCATGGGGATGGGAGGCTGAACGATGGCTGACGAGTCTTCCGGACAGGAGAAAACAGAGGCGCCCACCTCGCGGCGGATTCAGGAGGCGCGGAAAAAGGGGGACGTGGCGAAAAGCATGGAGGTGCCCTCGGCGGCCGTGCTGCTCGCCGGCCTGCTCACCCTTTACGCCTCAAGCGGGTTCATCATGGAACACCTGTACATGCTGCTCAGGCACTATCTCGGCAACCTGCACAGTATCGAGGTCAGCCCGGGCAACATGACGACGATCACCAGGGAAAGCATGCTGCACACCGGCCTGATCCTGGCGCCGGTCATGCTGGCCATCTTCGTGGTGGCGCTGGTCGCCAACTATGCCCAGGTGGGAGTGCTCTTCACCACGGAAAAAATCGCGCCCAAGTTCGACAAGATCGACCCGATCCAGGGCCTTGCCCGGCTTTTTTCCAAGCAGACCCTGGCAAACGTGGTCAAATCCATCGCCAAACTGCTGATCATCGGCTACGTGGCCTATACGGAGATTATGAAAGCCATGCCCGGCATCCTGCCCCTCATGGATCAGGAACCGCTGCCAATCCTGGTCTTCATGAGCAGGGTCGCCTTCTGGATCTTTTTGAAATCCGCGCTGATCATCGCCATCCTCGCCGCGGCTGACTATGCCTTCCAGCGCTGGCAGTTCATGGAAAAGATGAAAATGACCAAACAGGAGATCAAGGACGAGGCCAAGCAGACCGAAGGCGACCCGCATGTGAAGGGAAGAATCCGCTCCATCCAGATGCAGATGGCCAGGCAGCGCATGATGGCGGAGGTGCCCAAGGCGGACGTGGTCATCACCAACCCGACCCGCCTGGCCGTTGCCCTGCGCTACGATGCCCTGAACATGGCGGCTCCCACCGTGCTGGCCAAGGGCGCCGGCGTCATCGCCCAAAAGATCAGGGAGGTCGCCGCCGAACACGGCATCCCCCTGGTGGAGGATAAACCGCTGGCCCAGGCCCTATACAAGAGCGTGGGCTTAAACGAGACCATTCCGGAGAATCTCTTCCAGGCCGTGGCGGAAGTGCTTGCTTACGTATACAATCTCAGGAAAAAAGGCGCCTGACCTCCTGGGGAAAGGCAATGAACAGTCAATGACGCAGAATGGAGAAAGCAGAATGAAAACCAGCGCCGCGGCGAAGGGAAACCGGGGTTTTTCCCAATCCTTCATTCCTCATTTTTCATTCATGATTTACAGTCTGTAATCCCATGGCCGACAAACCGGAAACCCTCTCAGCATTCAAGGCGGTAAAACTCGAGATGTCGAGTCTCTTCGTGGCGGTGGGCGTCGTGGCCATTCTCATGGTCATGATCATCCCCCTGCCCACCATCCTGCTCGACCTTCTCCTCTCCTTGAATATCACGGTTGGCCTCATCATCCTCCTGATGAGCATGTACAATACCAACCCCCTGGATTTTTCCGCCTTTCCGTCGCTGCTTTTGATCACCACCCTGTTCAGGCTTTCGCTGAACATCGCCTCCACCCGCCTCATCCTCCTGCACGGCCACGAGGGCGTCGGGGCGGTGGGCCAGGTCATCCAGGCCTTCGGCAGCTTCGTGGTGGGCGGCAACTTCACCGTCGGCCTGATCATCTTCCTGATCATGGTCCTGATCAACTTCATCGTCATCACCAAGGGTTCGGGCCGTATCGCCGAGGTGGCGGCCCGCTTCACCCTGGACGCCATGCCCGGCAAACAGATGGCCATCGACGCCGACCTCAACGCGGGCCTGATCAACGAAGCCGAAGCCAAACGGCGCCGAAGCGAGATCAGCCGCCAGTCGGAATTCTACGGGGCCATGGACGGCGCCAGCAAATTCGTGCGCGGCGAGGCGGTGGCCAGCCTGGTGATCATGGTCATCAACATCCTGGGCGGCCTCTTCATCGGCGCGGTCCTGGAGAACATGCGGGTCGGCCAGGCCGCGACGACCTACACCCTGCTCACCATCGGCGACGGCCTGGTCTCGCAGATTCCGGCCCTGGTCATCTCCACCTCCGCCGGCATCATCGTCAGCCGCGCCGCCTCGGACGTCAGCATGGGCAAGGAATTCATGCAGCAGTTCGGGATGCAGCCCCAGGCCCTGGCGGTTTCTTCCGGAATCATCTTCCTCTTCGGCCTGATCCCCGGGCTGCCGCACCTCCCCTTCATCATCCTGGGCATCGCCATGGGCGCCATCTCCCTCCTGGCCTTCCGGAAGGGGGCGGAGGCAACCGAGGCGAAGAATGTCGAAGAGGAGAAGAAAAAAAAGGAGGCCGCCGCCCCGCCGCCCGGCTCGCCGGAAACCGTGGAAAGCCTGCTTCCCCTCGACATCCTGCAACTGGAGGTGGGCTACGGCCTGATTCCCCTGGTGGACGAATCCCAGGAAGGCGATCTGCTCGAACGGATCCGCGCCATCCGCCGCCAGTTCGCCATGGACATGGGCATGATCATCCCGCCCCTGCATGTGCGGGACAACCTGCAGCTCAAACCCGATGAATACGTCCTGCTCTTGAAAGGCGTGGAGGTCACCCGCGGCGAGATCATGATGGGCCACCTCCTGGCCATGGATTCCGGCATGGCCAAACGCAAGATCGAAGGCATTCCCACCATGGAGCCCGCCTTCCAGCTGCCGGCCCTCTGGATCGGCCAGGAGAAAAAAGATGAGGCCCAGGTGGCCGGCTACACCGTGGTCGACCCCTCCACCGTCATCGCCACCCATCTCACCGAGGTGCTCCGCACCCACGCCGACGAACTCCTCGGCCGGCAGGACGCCCAGAAGCTCCTGGACAACCTGGCCAAGACCCACCCCAAGGTGGTGGAGGAACTGGTGCCGCATCTGCTCACCCTGGGCGCGGTGCAGAAGGTGCTGCAGAACCTTTTGCGGGAACGGGTTTCCATCCGCGACCTGCTCACCATCTGCGAGACCCTCGCCGACTTTTCCCCCATGGGCAAGGATCCGGATATCCTCACCGAATATGTACGCCAGAAGCTGGCCCGTTCCATTGTCGGCGCCTACACCGATGAGCAGGGCACCCTCTCCGTGATCACCCTTTCCACCCAGGTGGAAGACATGGTCCGGGAGTCGATCCAGAAAAGCGAGCAGGGCGCCTTCCTGAACCTGGAGCCGAACCTGGCCCAGCGCATTCTCGCCTCCACCAAGGATCTGGTGGAAAAGGTCTCCGGCGAGGGCTACCAGCCCATCATTGTCTGCGCGCCGATTGTCCGGCGCCATTTCCGGCGGCTGATGGAGCGCTTCATGCCCCACGTCATGGTGCTTTCCCATAATGAGTTGACGACCCAGACCAAATTGCAGTCCCTGGGCACAGTGGAAATCAACCCGCGCAGATAGGGAATCTAATCAGGAGTTGCGATGCGAATCAAACGTTTCGAGGCCGCGGACACTTACAGCGCCATGGCCATGGTCAAGGAAGAGTTGGGGGAAAACGCGGTGATTCTCTCCACCCGGACCCTCAAGGAGCACGGCGGCGCCAAACGGGGCCGGCCCCGGGTTGAAGTGGTGGCGGCCATGGAGTATGACCAGGAGCCCCTGATCGTGCCTCCGCCGGAGGAGGAACCCAAGGCGGAGGAGGCCTGTAGCCCGCGGGCGGCGAACAGCGGCTACGGCTACCACACCCTGCGCGCCCCCCAGCAGAAAAGCGAAAAAAAAGAGGACCAGTTTGCCCGCAGCCTTTCCGCCAAGATTGCCAGTCAGGCTGGCACGGAGGACAAGATCCACTTCGAGGCCAACGACCTGCGCGCCCGGTTTGCCAGCTTTCTGCGCCGGCAGTACTGCGCCAGGACCGAGATCGATGGCCGCGCGCACGAACCCGCCATCGGCGACACCGGCAAAAAAGGGGCCCGGCCCGATCCGAAACAGGTTGCCCAGTGGCGCGACAAGATCATCGACCAGCTGCGCATCATCCCCCTGCGGGTGGAAAAGCAGGGCGGCCCGAACGTGGTCGCCCTGGTCGGCCCCACCGGAGTGGGCAAAACGACCACGGCCGCGAAAATCGCCGCCTGGTACAGCATCCACGAAGGGCTGCGGGTTGCCCTCCTTTCCATGGACTGCTACAGGATCGGCGCCACGGACCAGTTGCGCACCTATGCCAAGATCATGCGCCTGCCCTGCGAGATCGCCCTGCGCAAAAGGGATTTGGAATCCGCCCTTCTCCGCCATCAGGACAAGGATCTCATCATCATCGATACGGCCGGGAAAAGCCCCTATGATCCGGGCCACATCAAGGAACTTGCCGAATGGTTCGCCGCCATTCCCGGCCTGGCCGCCTATCTGGTCTTAAGCGCCACCTACAAAAAGGAAGACCTGCAACATATTCTCAAGACCTACGATCCCCTGCGGGTGAATGGCCTGGCCCTGACCAAGCTGGATGAAACAAGGGCCTACGCCGCGCTCTGTCAGCAGCTGGCCAGCTCTCCGCTGCCCATCTCCTGCCTCTGCACCGGGCAAAGGGTTCCGGAGGATTTTCTCCTTGCCAGCAAAGAGTTTCTCCAGACCCTCTTCGGACAGGGCTGGCAGGCCGCGACCACGGAACTCGCGGCCGAATCCTTGGGCAGATGGACACAGTAAACAACAGGACGCGAACCATGAACCAGGCGGAAACATTGGAACGAATCATGACCCATTCGGAAAGTCAGAAGAGAAAAGCAACCAGGCGGCCCGGCAGCGCCCCCAAATCGCCGCCCAGGGTTATCTGCGTCACCAGCGGCAAAGGCGGGGTCGGCAAGACCAACATCGTCACCAACCTGGGTTTCGCCATGGCCCGGGGGGGAAAAAAGGTACTGGTTCTTGACGCCGATCTCAACCTGGCCAATGTGGATATCCTCCTGGGCCTTACCCCGCGCTACAACCTGCACCATGTCTTCATGGGCGAAAAAAGCCTGCAGGAAGTGCTGGTGCAGGGACCGGCCGGCCTGCTCATCCTGCCCGCCAGTTCGGGAATCATGGAACTTGCCGATCTCACCGAACACCAGCGTCTCTATTTCCTCTCCGAGATGGACGCCCTGGCCCAGGAGATCGACATCATGCTCATCGATACCGCGGCCGGCATCAACAACAATGTCATCTACTTCAACCTGGCCGCCCAGGAACGCATCATCATCCTCACCCCGGAGCCGACCTCGCTCACCGATGCCTACGCCCTGGTCAAAGTACTCTCCAGCCGGCACGACGTGAAAAAATTCCGCATTCTCGTCAACCTTGCCCGTTCCGAAAAAGAGGCCCTGGCGGTGTTCAGGAAACTGAGCATCGTGGCCGATCGTTTCCTGGGCTCCCTCTCCCTGGATTATCTCGGCCACATCCCCTACGACAGCAAACTTCCCCTGGCCGTCCGGGAACAGCGCCTGGTGTCGGATCTCTATCCAGACACGCCGGCAAGCAGGATGTTCGGCAAGCTGGCAAAACAGATTTCGCAGGAAGAACCTGAGGTTAAAGCCGATGGGAATATAAAATTTTTCTGGCAGGGACTGATTGATCTGTAATATACTTTTTACACATGACAGCGGAACCCACTTTGCACATGAACGCACCAGCCATGAACAAACAACAGTCGCCAAAATTCAAGGACTACACGAATACGTTTTTCAGCCAGTCGGAGCCGCTCAACGCTGAAAAACGTAACGAGCTGATCCTTACCTACACCCCGCTGATCAAATACATTGCGGCACGTCTGGCGGCCCGTCTGCCTTCCCAGGTTTCGGTGGACGATCTCATCAGTTGCGGCATCATCGGCCTCATTGACGCCATCAACAAGTTCGATCTTTCCAAAAACGTCCAGTTCAAGACCTATGCGGAGTTCAGGATCAAAGGGGCCATGCTCGACGAACTGCGCGCCCTGGACTGGGTGCCCCGCTCGGTGCGCAGAAAAATCACCGACCTGGAAAAGGTGTACGCTGATATCGAAAAGAAGCAGGGCCGCCCCGCCACCGACGATGAGGCGGCCAAGTCCCTTGGCCTGGGAATGGAGGACTTCTATCGACTCCTGGACGAGACCAAGGCCGTCACCTTCATGGACATCGAATTTCTCCGCCAGAAATCAGCCGAGGCCAACGAGCCGACCCTGGCGGAATACTTTGCCATGGATGACCGGGATCCCTATACCGCCATCAACATATCGCAAATCCGGCAGCTCATTGCCACCGCGATCAATGAGTTGCCGGAAAAAGAAAAGCTGACCGTCTCCCTCTACTATCAGGATGAGCTGACCATGAAGGAGATCGGCGAGGTTCTCGGCTATACGGAGTCGCGCATCTCCCAGATGCACAGCAAGGCCATGCTCCGCCTGCGGACAAAGTTGAAAAAAGCCCTGGCCAGCTGAAGATCGGGGCGCGATTTCCCAAAGCCGCTCCGCCGCAACCCGAGGGCACCGGAAACCCCATCCGGTAACTATCTTTTTTTATTTGCAAATCCTAATGTTGCAGGTACAATAAAGTACATTTTTTTCCAACGAAACAGGCAGCCCCCATGCTCGGGGTTATGCTTTGGCAAGGCTGTTCAGGGAGGTAACATGGCTGCAGATCCTGGTATGAAAATTCTCGTGGTTGACGACTTCGCCACCATGCGCCGCATAGTGAAAAACATCCTCACCCAGCTTGGGTTTAAAAACATCATCGAGGCCGATGACGGCACCACCGCCCTTGACGTGCTCAAATCAGAAAAAATCGGCCTGATTATTTCCGACTGGAACATGCCGAAGATGACCGGACTTGACCTGCTCAAGGCGGTGCGCGCCGATGCGAGCATGGCCAACACCCCCTTTATCATGGTTACGGCGGAAGCGCAGCAGGACAACATCATCCTGGCGGTTAAGGCCAAGGTAAGCCAGTACATTGTCAAGCCATTTACCGCGGAAACCCTGGCAGAGAAACTGACCAAGATTTTCGGCTGATCCGAACCATGGCTGTAGAGCGCCCCCAATCCGAAGACCCGTTTGCCAGCCCCCCTAAAGACGCGGCCGACCATGAGGAAGCAAACTGGGGCGAGGATTGGGAATCCGCCTTCCAGGCGGAAGACGATGTCTTCTTCGCCGAGGGCGGAGAAGAGGAAGAAGGATTCTTCCAGGACGACAAAGCCCAAACCTCCGGCACCAGGAAGCCACAGACCGACCTTGCCGCTTCCCTGGCGGAAAGCCTGGCCGGCATCCCCGACCAGCAACGGCCGGCCAGGGATGCCGCTGCCCCCCCCTCCGCCCTCAAAGCCAGCGCATCCTCCCTTTTCGCAGGGCTTGCCGCCCTGATAAGCAGTCAGTGGCAACGCCTGCAAGCCCTGCCCTTACCGTTACGGATTCCAGCTTATCTTCTCCCGGCGGTCCTCCTCGGCGTTCTCCTCTTTATGAGCAGCGGAGGGCCGGACCTGGCAACAGCCCCGCAACCGGCCGATTCACAGCCGCAAAGCGGTGCAGGCGCGCTCACTCAACCTGATGGTGCTCCGGGTTCTGCCGGCGACGCCCCACATCAACCGGCTCTTGCTGAAAAAGTTCGCAAGAAATGGCCCTTCCCCTCCTTCCTGATCTCCGTTCCCCCGCAGGACGGCGAACAACCCACCACCTTCGTCATGGTGGACATAACCCTGGTCGCCGCTCTCGATGCCCAGGAAGAGCCGCCCGCCGACAAGAAGACATTTGTCCGCGACATCATCTACCAATTCTACCTCAACCACCCGGTTGAGGATCTGCGCAGATTCTCCCTGGCCCGGGGCGAAATGAACAGAAAACTCAGAGCCTGGCTTGAAAAACAATGGCCAGGGGCACCCATCGAATCCATTATCTTCGATCGTTACGTTGTCAGCTGACCCTGCGTCAACAATATCGCACAAAGGTATCCCCCTCCCTTTCGATCACTCCCACCCTTTCCTTTTTTCCGCAAAACACAACCCAAAAAAACAACAAAAAAGTAATACACAGATAATAATCTTACCCTTTTGTAATAAAAAACCATGCCCCATTCCCCTGGAAAATAGCAAAACACCTTTATTGTCAACAAGTTAAAACAAAACAACCCTTTTGGCATAAAGTTTGCTTTCAACAAGCACGGCCACGCTGTCCCATTGCGCAATACAACCGGAAATTTGTTTCATCTTTCAAACAACCTGAGGGGAATAAAGGATTCGAACATGAATACTGGTGATACAGCCTTTGTGCTGACGGCTACCGCATTGGTTATGCTGATGACTCCCGGCCTGGCTCTTTTTTACGGCGGCATGGTCCGCGCCAAAAACGTTCTGAGCACCTTGCTGCAGAGCTTCATCTGCCTCGGCATCGTTTCCATTATCTGGGTATGTTACGGCTACTCGCTGGCCTTTGGTCCTGATGTGAACGGCCTGATCGGCAACCTCGACTTTGCCGGCCTCGCCGGCGTGGGCTTGGAACCAGGCCCCTATTCCGCGACCATTCCCCATCTGCTTTTCTGCGCTTTCCAGCTGATGTTCGCGGTCATCACTCCGGCGCTGATCACCGGCACCTTTGCCGAACGGGTCAGATTCCCCGCCTTTCTGCTCTTCACCGTCCTCTGGAGCACCCTGGTCTATCTGCCCGTCTGCCATTGGGTTTGGGGCGGGGGCTGGATGAGCGGCCACGGCGGTCTCGATTTTGCCGGCGGCACCGTAATCCATATAAACTCGGGGGCGGCCGCCCTGGTCGCGGCTTTGGTATTTGGAAAACGTAAAGGCTGGGGCAAGGAATCCTTCCACCCCCACAACCTGACCATGACCGTTCTTGGCGCAGGCATCCTCTGGTTCGGCTGGTTCGGCTTCAACGCCGGCAGCGCCCTGGCCGCAAACGGGATCGCCGCCAACGCCTTTTTCACCACCCAGGTCGCCACCGGCGCGGCTCTTCTCTCCTGGCTTGCCGCGGAATGGCTGGTGCAGGGCAAACCCACCACCCTGGGCGCGGCCTCCGGCGCCATCGCCGGCCTGGTCGCCATCACCCCCGGCGCCGGTTTTGTCGGCGCCAACTCGGCGATCGTTATCGGATTGGTCGCCGGCGTACTCTGCTATCTCGCCGTTCTTGCCAAGAGCAAAATCGGCTATGACGACGCTTTGGACGTGGTCGGCGTACACGGTGTCGGCGGCCTCTGGGGCGCCTTGGCCACCGGACTTTTTGCCTCCACCGCGGTCAACCCCGGCGGCAAGGACGGACTCTTCTTCGGAAACCCTCAGCTTTTCGGCATTCAGGCCATGGACGCCTTTACGACCATCGTCTACTCAGTGGTGGCAACCTTTATCATCCTCAAAGTGGTTGACGCCCTGGTCGGTCTCCGGGTAAGCACCGAGGAAGAGGTCCAGGGACTCGACCTCACCCAGCACAGTGAGATCGGCTACTCCCTGTAGATAACGCCAGACAATAAACGATGCCATCGTGGGGTTGAACGGTTGCGTCAATTGACGAAAAGGAGCGTTTTATGAAGAAGATCGAGGCCATTATCAAGCCCTTCAAGCTGGACGACGTGAAAGAGGCTTTAAACGCCATCGGCATCAAGGGCATGACCATCTCGGAAGTCAAAGGGTATGGCCGCCAAAAGGGCCATAAGGAAATTTACCGCGGGGCCGAGTACATTGTGGACTTCATCCCCAAGGTCAAACTGGAAATCATCGTGGAAACCTCCCAGGTCGAAGAGGTGGTGACCAGGATCCGCGAGGCGGCCAACACCGGCAAGATCGGCGACGGCAAAATCTTCATCCTGCCGGTTGAGGATGTCATCCGCGTACGCACCGGCGAACGGGGTACCGAGGCGATTTAAATGGATGTCGAGCTGCGGGCGAAACGTGACGCCCTGGAATATCTCTGGCGGCAAGGGTTGAGTGGCCAGGCCCTCCTCCATAAGCACTCGCAGCTCATCGATGACTACCTGGGCGACTGTTTTGCCAACTGCCCCGAAGCGCAAAGCGGCATGGCCCTCATCGCCCTGGGCGGCTACGGAAGAAGGGAGCTTTTCCCCTATTCGGACATCGATCTCCTTCTCCTCCATGAGCCACGGGTTGAGGATCGGCTCACCGCCGTTACCGAGGCTCTTTTTTATCCCCTCTGGGATGCGGGGCTTGAGGTCGGACATGGAGTCAGAACTCCGGAAGCCTGCCTGGCGGATGCCAGGCAGGACTTCTTTTTTCAGGTGGCCATGCTGGACGCCCGGCCCCTGGCCGGGGAAGAAAAACTCTTTACCGAACTGAGACAGACCTTCCGGCAGGAGATCATCGAAGGACACCGACGGAATTTTTTGCAGAGCATGATGCATCACCGCAATGAACGCCATCAGCGCTACGGCATGCACAGTTACCAGCTGGAACCGCACATCAAGGAAAGCCGCGGCGGCTTCAGGGATATCCATGCCATGTTCTGGGTGGCGCAGGCCCTCTTCGGCATGCAGACCCTGGAGGACATCGCCGAAGCAGGACTTTTGTCCCGCCGCGAAAAAGAGGCATTTGAAGAGGCGGCAAACCATTTGATCAAAATCCGCAACCGCCTCCACTATCTGAGCGGCAGAAAAAACGACCAGCTCTTTTTTGAACACCAGGAAGAGATGACCAAGGCCTTCCGCTACCATGACGCCAATGGCATCCTCGGCGTGGAGCGATTCATGCAGGATGTCTACCGGCACCTGCAGACCATTGCCACCACCACCGATCTCTTTTTCGAGCATGTCGATGAAACCCTGGGCTCTCCCCGGGCACCCCTGGCCGAGCAGGCCATCGAACCGGGCATCGCCGTGCGCCATGAACGATTGCACCTCACCGCCCAGGAGCTCATCAACAAACGCCCCTATCTTTTGATGCGCCTTTTCGCCCATGCAGGGAAAACCGGCCTGGAAATCCACCACCGCAGCAGGAAAATGGTCACCGCCAGCCTGCACCTCATCGATGACAAGCTGCGCCATTCCAAAAGAATGGCCAAGGCCTTTCTCGACATCCTGGAAAACGCGCAGGACGTGCGGAATGTTCTTTCCGTCATGCTGGAAACCGGCCTGCTCACCGCCTATCTCCCCGAGTTTAAAAGGGTTCACTCCCTGGCCCAGCATGACATTTACCATATCTACACCGTGGACCGGCATCTGCTTGAAACCGTGGCGGAACTAAAAAAACTGAGCCTTGCCGAGACACCATTCGTCGGCATCGAATCACCCCATGTCCTCACCCTGGCCGCCCTTTTGCATGACATCGGCAAAGGCCACCAGGAAGACCATTCGCTGCGGGGCGGCGAGCTGGTGAGCGGAATAGCCAAACGTCTCGGTCTGCCTGCGGCGGAAGCCGCCTGTCTCAGATTTCTCGTGGAAAAGCATCTCTTTCTCACCGTGACCGCCCTGCGCCGCGACCTGGAAGACGACGCCTTCATTCTGCAATGCGCCGAACAGATCGACAGCCAGGAACGCCTGGCCATGCTCTATCAGCTTGCCATTGCCGACGCCAAGGCCACCGGACCCACCGCCTGGAACGAGTGGAAAGCTGCCCTGGTCATGGAGCTGGCACTCAAGATTTCCCACCTGCTCGACCGGAAGGATCTGGAAATTCCCGACAAACGGCAGGGCGCCGAATGGATGCTCGCCCGAATCCGGAAACTGCTCGGGGAAACGAAGCCCGTTGATTTTTCCATCCTGCCGGAAGAGTATCTGCTCAGCTTTCAGGCGGAAGAAGTCGCCCACCACCTCAAACTCCGCGGCGAACTCAGAAACAGAAAAAAAGCCATCATGGAGCATTCCGACGATGGCTTATCCTGGTCCGTGCTGATCATGGCCCACGACAGCACCGGCTTGCTCGCCAAGATCTGCGGCACCCTGGCCCTGCACGGCCTCAATGTGGTGCGGGCGCAGATATTCACCTGGGAAGACGGAACTGCGGTTGACGTCCTCAATGTGCGGCCGGCCGTGGAACAGGAATACGGGCGGCAAAACTGGCAGGCCCTGGCGGAGGACCTGAATCTGGCCCTGAAAAACCGCCTCGGCCTTACCCACCGTCTGGTCGACAAGTTCCGCGCCACCTACCGGCCCGGCAACGGCAAGACGGTTCACGCCGCCCCCCGCGTCGTCCTGGACAATGAGGCATCCGCTCTCTATACCATCATCGAGGTGTACGCCCATGATCGCCCGGGCCTGCTCTACGATATCACCCGTACGCTGGCGGATTTCGAGATCAATATCCACCGGGCGAAAATCGGCACCAACGGCGATCAGGTGGTGGATGTCTTTTACACCCAGGACGGCTTTTCGACAAAAATCAACAACTCCGCCTTTCAGGAGGAAATATCCAGGGCGCTCCTGTATATTGCCGGCAGCGAACCGGCCACGGGAACGCGGCTTGCCTGGTAACGGAACCGTCCGACGGCAGGAAGACCCGGCATTTTTCGGGCCGGGGAGGCAGCAAGGGACCAACGCCGGCCCGCGTGGCAGGCAAACATATTCCCATTCTCTTTTTTTTGCGACAGGGCATGGGGAATTTTCATCTACCCTTCAGAATCAAAGTATTTAAGGAGGAAAACAGAATGTGTGATAACTGCAACTGCTCTTGCGGCAATGACTATGACCAGGCACTTATCCCGGTGCCCGAGCTCTTTGGCGCCAATGTCTTCAATGACAAGGTCATGAAGGAGCGCCTGCCCAAGGAAACCTACAAGGCTCTGCGCAAAACCATCGATACCGGCTCCAACCTTGCCCCCGAGGTTGCCTCGGTGGTGGCCAACGCCATGAAGGACTGGGCCATCGAAAAGGGGGCCAGCCATTATACCCACTGGTTCCAGCCGCTCACCGGCGCCACCGCCGAGAAGCATGACTCCTTCATCTCCCCCACCGCCGACGGCGGCGTGATCATGGAGTTTTCCGGCAAGCAGCTGATCCAGGGCGAACCCGACGCCTCCTCCTTCCCCAGCGGCGGCCTGCGCGTTACCTTCGAGGCCCGCGGCTACACCGCCTGGGACTGCACCTCCCCCGCCTTCCTGAAGGAGGATGCCGCCGGCGACGTGACTCTCTGCATCCCCACCGCTTTCTGCTCTTACAAGGGCGAGGCCCTGGACAAGAAAACCCCGCTGCTCCGCTCGATGAACGCTGTCTCCAAACAGGCGCTCCGTGTGCTGAAAGCCATGGGCAACACCACCTCGACCTCCGTGATCTCCACGGTGGGCGCCGAACAGGAGTACTTCCTGGTGGAAAAGGAATACTACCTGCAGCGCCTCGACCTGATGACCTGCGGCCGCAGCCTCTTCGGCGCCCCGGCCCCCAAGGGCCAGGAACTGGAAGACCAGTACTTCGGCGCCATCAAGGACCGGGTCTCCGCCTACATGAAGGATCTGGACATCGAGCTGTGGAAGATGGGCATCACCTCCAAGACCAAGCACAACGAGGTCGCTCCGGCCCAGTTTGAAATGGCGCCGGTCTTCACCACCACCAACATGGCCACCGACCACAATCAGCTGGTCATGGAAACCATGCAGAAGGTGGCCCTGCGCCACGGCATGGTCTGCCTGCTGCACGAAAAGCCCTATGCCGGCGTAAACGGAAGCGGCAAGCATAACAACTGGTCGCTCTCCACCGATGACGGCATCAACCTGCTCGATCCGGGCCAAACCCCCGAGGACAACGCCCAGTTCCTGGTTTTCCTTTCCGCCCTGATCAAGGCGGTGGACACCCATGCCGACATCATGCGCGCCACCTGCGGCAGCTCCGGCAACGATCATCGCCTGGGCGCCAACGAGGCCCCGCCGGCGATCATCTCCATTTTCCTGGGCCAGGAACTCTCCGACGTGCTGGAAAAACTGGCCAAGGGCGAAAAGATCTGCAAGAAGGGCGCCTGCCAGACCCTGAAGATCGGGGTGGACTCCCTGCCCGAACTGCCCAAGGACAACACCGACCGCAATCGGACTTCGCCCTTTGCCTTCACCGGCAACAAGTTCGAATTCCGCATGGTCGGCTCCTCCCAGTCCATCGCCGGTCCCAACGTGGCCCTGAACACCATCGCCGCCGAAGCCCTGGATGAGATCGCCGCCCGCCTGGAAAAGGCCAAGGACGTGAACAAGGAGATCCTGGCGATCCTCACCGAAGCCATGAAAAAGCATGGCCGCATCATTTTCAACGGCAACAACTACTCGGCCGAATGGGCACAGGAAGCGGAGAAACGCGGCCTGCCCAACACCCGCAACACCGTGGACGCCCTCAAGGCTTTTGTAACCCCCAAGGCGATCAAACTGTTCGGCAAATACAATGTCCTTTCCAAGGAAGAGCTGCACTCCCGCTACGACATCTATGTTGAGCAGTACGCGAAGCACATCAACATCGAAGCGCGGACCGCCATCCAGATGACCAAGCGTCAGTTCATCCCGGCGGTCATCCGCTATGTCGCCGAACTGGGCGCCTCCGCGGCGGCGGCTGGCAAATACGGCTCCGTGCAGAAGAACCTGCTGGCGGATGTCGGCAAGCTGCTCGAGTCCGCCGCCAGGAAGCTGGCCAAGCTTGAAGAGGAAACCAGGAAGGCCCAGGCCATCGACAAGGTTGACAAGCAAGGCGCTGCCTACCGCGACAAGGTCTTCACCGCCATGACCGACCTGCGCGCCGACATCGATGCCCTTGAAGCCATCCTGCCCAGCGATCTCTGGCCGGTGCCGACTTACAGCGAGTTGCTCTTCGAGCTGTAAGCCTGCATTCAAACCGCACGCAAAGGGGGCCTTGCGGCCCCCTTTTTCTTGCCCGCGCGAAGAAAACGAAGATCAGGAGTCCCTCCCTCGGCCGGCCTTGCCGACAGATCTTGGCCATATCCATTTTCCCCTGCATCTGCTAGTCTGGTGATACGAAAAAAACCGCCCAGATTCCGGCAGGTCGCCTTGCTCCTGCCGGTGAGCCCCCCACCGCCGCGAGAGGAGAAAATGGACTCCAGCCACGCAAAGACCAGCAGAATTCACCGGGTTGCCCTTATCACCCTTACGTTTGTCGCGCTCTTCCACTGGCTGTCCCCTGCCCGCTGTTACGCCCTCAGACCGGAAGAGATTCTTCTCGTTGCCAACGGCAATGTGCGGGAAGGCGTAGAGCTTGCCCGGTATTATCAGCAACGCCGGCAGATCCCTGAAAAAAATTTTCTGCTTCTGAAAACCACCGGCAAAGAAAACATCAGCCGCGGAGAATATGAACGGCAGATCGCCGCTCCGCTCCGGGAGTTTCTCGACAGCCATCCGGACAGCCCCATCACCTGTCTGGCCTTGTTCTATGGGCTTCCCCTGAGAATTTTGCCGCCACCGATCCCGGAAGAGAACGAGAAAAAGATCAAAAAACTCAAAGCGGAAAAGACCGCTCTGGAAAAAATCGGGCCAGAGGCGAAGGACAAGAGGGCGCAAGGCGTTCTCAAAACGCTCAGGAAAGAGATCGCCCGCTTAAGCGGCGCCGACCAGGAGGCGGCCCTGGACTCGGAGCTGGCTCTCGTCCGGCTGGGCAACTACCCATTGCCCGGCTGGCAGATGAACCCCCTCTTCCTTGGGCAGGGCAAGGAGGCGGCCCTGCCCAAGGAACGGCTGCTCCTTACCGGCAGGATTGACGGCCCGGACGAAAAAGTGGCGAAAAGGATTGTTGACGACAGCATCCGCGCCGAAGAAACAGGGCTGCGCGGCACCGCCTATTTCGACGCCCAGTGGAAGCACCCGAAGAACAAGGAGAAATTGAGCGGCTACGCTTTTTATGACAAGTCCCTGCACGAGACGGCCAGGCTGCTTTCCGAAAAAGGCTTTCCGGTGGAGCTCGACAGCAAGCCGGAACTCTTTGCCGCCGGCTGGCGGCTGCCGGCCGCTCTCTACTGCGGCTGGTACAGCCTGGCCAAGTACGTAGACGCCTTTGCCTGGCAACCGGGCTCGGTGGGCTACCACATCGCCAGCGGGGAATGCCGCACCCTCAAGGATAGGGAGAGCACGGCCTGGTGCAAGATGATGCTGGAAAAAGGGATTGCCGCCACCCTGGGTCCGGTGAGCGAGCCCTATGTGCAGGCCTTTCCGATTCCGGAGCTCTTTTTCTCCCTCCTCATCCGCGGCGATCTCACCCTGGCCGAGTGCTTTTCCCTGAGCTCCCCCTATCTCTCCTGGAAAATGGTGCTCATCGGCGACCCTCTTTACCGCCCCTTCAAGAATACCGGCCATCCCGGTCCGTGAAGGGGTGGCGGGCCACGGACCTCATCCGACCAGGAGGATGAGCAGCATGCCGGCAAACATCAAGAGCGCGCCGCAGATCCGGCCGGGCAGAGGCTCCTCCCTGAGCAGCAGCCAGCCGGCAAGAACGGTGAAGAGTATGCTGCTGCGTTTCACGGCGATCATATAGACCGCGGTGGCAATGCTGATGGCCAGCGCATGGCAGATGACATGCATGCCCAGAAAACCGCCCAGCCACAAGCCCTTCTCCCACTCGCCCATCAGGAGACGGCGGCTGACCCTGCCGCGAATACCCAGCCAGGCGAGCAGCCCCAGGCCAAAGAGAAGAAAAAAAAGATTGGCGAAGAAAAGGGGGGATGAGTGGAGGATGGCCTGCTTGCCGATCACCGCGCCAAAGGAATAGAGAAAGGCGACAGACAGCATGCACATGCAGCCCTTATCCCGGCCAAGGGCTCGTAGGGGCGCCCAGAAACCCTTGTCTTTCTCTTCGCTTTTCAAGAGGTAGCTGCCCCCGGCAATCAGGAAAACGCCACCCCCTCCCCAGAGACTGATCCGCTCGCCAAGAAAAACGAGCCCGGTGACGATCATGAAGAGCGGAGTAAAGGCGAGAAAAGGAATGACCAGCGAAAGGGGGCTTAGGGTGATGGCACGCAGGTAAAGGAAATAGGCCAGGACGTTTACCGGAAAAGAGATCAGGAAATTCCACCAGAACACCGCGTCGAGCTCCGGCCAATCAATCAGCGCCAGGCCCACGGCAAAAACAGGCAGGCCCCAGAACATTTCCAGGCCGGCCACCTCTTCCAGGCGCAACCTGGGGAAAAAAATCTTCACCGAGACATCACGGCCGGCCACGGCAAGGGCAGTCATCAAGGAGAGAACAAACCAAAGCAGCATGCGGTACTGGGCAGGTCGAGATTATACCCCTCATTCCGACCAGGGGAGGCCGGCGTCTCATTTCAGCACAATTACAGTGTGCCAGATTCCCCCCGCGGCAACCAATGAAAAATTTCGGCCGGGCAGAGCCGGGGCGGCGAACATCCCGGCGCCCCGGCTCTGCCCGGATTTCCCTCTATAATTTTGCCAGGCAGCGTGGTAGACTGAAGGCAGTATTCTCTCACAAGCCCTCCCTCCCTTGCGACAAGGCAGCAAAGAACCATCGTGGAGATTCCACCATGAAAAAAACCGCCACCATCCTCCTCGCCCTCCTGGGCCTTGTTCTCATAACCGTCTTGACCCTCTCCCTGCTGATCCGCTTTTATCTCACCGATGACCGGATCAAGGCCCTGGTCATTCCGCCGGTGGAAAATGCCCTGGCCAGAAAGGTCGTGATCGGCGCCATAAAGGTCAGCCTGCTCCACGGCATCACGGTGGAGGACTTTGCCGTCAAGGAGCTGGACGGCAAAGACGATTTTGCCAGAGCCAGGGCCTTTGTCCTTCGCTACGACCTGCTGCCGCTTCTCCAAAAAAAACTGGTGGTCAGCGAAATCGTTCTTCAGGAGCCAAGTATCCATATCCATCGCGACACAGCCGGCAAATTCAACTTTGAAACCCTCGCGTTCCTGCGGGAAAAAAACGAGGAGAAAAAAGCGGTCCCCGCCGCCGGGGCGACGGCCCTGCCCATCGCCCTGACCGTTGAGCAGATCCGGGTGGAAAGGGCCGCAATCGCGGTGAGCGACGATAAAAACGAACTGCCGCGGCTCCAGGTGAACGCCGACCTGAAACTCGCCGTGGATCTGCATGATCTCGCCGCCGTCACCTACAAGGGAGAACTCGGCTTTCAGGCCGATGCGGTGCATGGTTCCCTGCAGCCGCATCTTGTCGGCACCAGCAGCTTCGACGATAAGAATCTTGTTCTGCAGGGCGATCTCAGCCTGGACAAAGAGAAGATGCATCTCAGCGGGGAGATAAAAAACTATGCGGCCGCCCCGGCAATCCGTCTCGACTTGAGCAGCGAGGCGCTTGACCTCGACCATCTCCTCGCCTTGCTCGCCGGGCTTCCCAGGGCGGCTCAGGAAGCGGAAAAGAAATTGCCTCCGGCCGACGTCCCGCAGAAACCTGCCGGCCTGGGCGCGGAAGGAAAAATCACCGTGGGCAAGGCGCTCTACAACACGCTCAGCCTGGAAAATATCGCCCTTGCCTATGCCTTGCGCAACGGCATCTTCACCATCAGCCAGCTGAGGGCGGAGGCCGTTGGCGGGACGGTCGCCGCCAGGGAGCTGCGCCTTGACCTCAATACGCCCACCCTGATCTATCAGGGCGAGGTGAAAGCGGAGGGAATTGAGCTGAGCGCCCTGCGCAAGGCGCTCAAGCCCGAGGCGGAAGAGATGTTCGGCGGCGTCCTGGCCAGCGAAATACGCTTCCGCGGCGCCGGAACCGAATGGGAGGAGATCAAGCGGAAACTGGCGGCGGACGGCACCTACAGCATCAGCAAGGGCTGGTTCCGCAACAATGAGATCAGTCGCACCGTTGCCGCCCTGGTGGGCTTGCCGGAGTTGCAGGATCTGAGCTTTGAGCGGGCCGCCGGCAACATCAGGGTGCGGGACGGCAATATCGGCCTGGACTCCCGGGCAGATTCGCAGGATCTGAAAATCGCCACCCAGGGAACCATCGGCCTGGACGGCGCCCTGGCTCTGCCGGTCACCCTCACCCTTTCTCCCGTCTTAAGCGAAAAGCTCAGGCAACGGATTGCCATTGCCAAGTATCTGGCCAACGAGGAGGGAGAAACCGTGCTGCGCCTGAACCTGACCGGCACCGTGGAGAAACCGCGGCCGAGCCTCGATGAAAAGGCGCTTCTCTCCCGGACCGAAGAGGTCATCAAGAAAAAGCTCCTGGAGAAACTCGGCACCCCGCCGGCGGAACAGGAAGGGAGCGGCGGCGAGGCAAAACCGCGACAGGAGAGCCCCGGGGATCTCATCAAGGGGATTTTCGGATTGTAATGGGTTTTTCACCTCAGGGAGATGCCGATTTTGCCTGAAACATCGCAAAAGAGCCGGACCCCGGTCGCCATCCGCCTCGCCTCGGCACAGGAATGGCTCTGGCGCCTCCCGCAGCCGGCGGATTCACGCTGGCAACGGAACCTCCGCGCCAGCCTGCGCGTGCTGCTCATCTTTTTCCGCGAGTTCGGCCGGGACAGCATTCCCCTGCGCGCCAGCGCCCTGACCTTTATCGTGGTCCTCTCCCTGGTGCCGATGCTGGCTCTGGGCACTGCGGTGCTCAAAGGTCTTGGCGGCGGCAACGAAGCCCGGCAGGCGGCCTACCGCCTCATCGCCCAGCTGGAAATCCAGAGCCGGCTTGCGGCCCAGGAACAGGCGACGATCTACGACGAGGAATTGGCCCTCACCCCGCTGGCAAAGGAGCTGAAATCGCCGGCAATGGCAGAGGAACAAGCCGCGCTCACCGCCCACCTCAAAAAGGCCGTGGACCGGATTTTTGACTATGTGGACAGAACCGATTTCGTTGCCCTGGGCGCCTTTGGCGTCATCGGCCTGGTCCTTGCCGTGATGGTCGTCCTCGGCAGCATCGAATCTTCGCTGAACGCCATCTGGATGACGGAAAGCGAACGCCCCTTGGGCCGCAGATTCATGGATTATCTTGCCCTGATGATCCTGCTGCCGCTGGCCATCAACCTCGCCCTGGCCACCGAGGCCACCCTCCAGAGCCCGGCTCTGCTGGTAAAAACGCGGGAGCTTCTGCCCCTGACCCCATGGCTCGAACATGCCCTGCTCCAGGTTCTGCCCCTGCTGCTGGTCATTGCCACCTTCAGCATCCTCTACCGTTTTCTGCCCAACACCAAGGTCAGAACAATGCCGGCCCTTGCGGGCGGTATTTTCGGCGGCATCTTCTGGCTCATCATCCAGGCACTCTTCATCAGGACGCAGATCGGGGTTGCCCGCTACAACGCCATCTACGGCTCCTTCGCCACCCTGCCCCTCTTCCTGATCTGGCTGCAGATGGGCTGGACCATCTTCCTGGCCGGCGCGGAAATGGCCTTTTCCTGCCAGGTCTGGAAAACCTACCGGCCCGGCCCGGACAACCTCTCCCCCGTGGCCCGGCTGGCCCTTGCCTTCAATATCGTCGATGCGGTATACACCGATTTCAAAAACCGCCGCCTGACCCTGCCGGCCAACCTGACCGAGGAACTCCAGCAACCGGAAACAATTATTAACAGCATCCTGACGGAGCTGGTGAACGGCGGCCTCCTGCGCCGGGTGGAAGAAAAGGAAACCGGCTATGCGCCGGCCTCGCCCTCGGAAACCATGGCGCCAACGGAAATTGTCGACCTGATCCTTGGCACGGATGTCCCCCCCTTCAAAGGAAGCCATCTGGTCATCGAGGCCATGCAGGCAGCGCGGCAGGCCGTCGCCCGCCAAAAAATCGGACCCGGCGCTTGAGCGCCCTATCTCCTTGTTCCCCCTTTTTCCCGCCCGAAAAAGGCGCCATTTTCATTGCCATTTTTTCCCCATTCTGCTCTACCATATGAGTCGGGGCCATACTTTTCCCTCCGGGTTGGGCCAAGGAACAACCCTTGGCCGCGGTGTGGCTCACGTGTCTTCATCCCCCAGAACAGGAGCAACGAATGCGTATTTGCTTTAACAGCCTCTCCCTGCGGATAAAACTTCTTTTGCTGGTTTCCTTTTCCCTCGTGGTTGTCGGCGTGGGCACCATCTTTGCCCAATACGTGATCAGCCAGGTGCAGATCGGCGGTCGGGTCTATCAGGGGATCGAGCTGAAAAGCGGTCATATCGACAAAATCGCCCGGGCCCGCCTCAACATCAACCTGATCAACAGTCTGGTTCTCCTGCAGATCCAGGACCATGACTCCGAGCGGCAGACTTCCCTGGAAAACGCCTTTAGCAAACTCGATGCGGTTGTTGCCGAAATGCAGGCCGATCTGTCCGAACCAGCGGAACCCTCTTCCTTCACCTGCACATCCTGCCACAACCTGGAGCGCGCCACCGACATCACCGCCGCTCTGGCCACCACCATCAGCGGCTGGGCAAAGATGCGCGCCCATATCACCGACGATATCATCCCGGCCGCGCAGCGGGGAAACACGGAAGAGGCCACTGAAATCTTTGCAGAGGAATATCTGGAAGATTTCTATCTGGTCACAGGGGACACCAAAACAGCGGTGGACACCCTGCGCGCCGCCCTGAACACCATCAAGGAAAAGACAAAAGCCAAAGTAGGCACCTATACAATCATCTTCAATGCCGGCGCTCTCGGTGCCATCATCGTCATCCTGGTGGCCTCCCTCTTTTTCGTACAGATGCTCATCTCCCTGATCAACGGGATCGTTGAGGATCTCAAGCTGAGTGCCGACAGCATCAACGAGGAGGCCCATGCCGCCGCGAGCAGTTCCCAGGAGGTGGCGGAAATGGCCTCGGAAATGGCGGCAAACCTGGAGCAAACCAGCGCCACCCTGGAAGAGATCACCAGTCGCGTCCAGCAGAACGACAGCAATGCCGGCGAGGCAAATACGGCGATGAAAAAAAATGAAGCAACCGGAACCAGGGCCAGCAGCGAGGTTTCGGAAATGCTCAACAACATACAAAGGATCAAACAGGACAGCGATGCGATCAAGGCGTTCATCTCCGATATCGAGGGGATTGCCTTCCAGACCAACCTCCTTGCCTTGAATGCAGCGGTGGAAGCGGCCAGGGCCGGCGAACACGGGGCCGGTTTTGCCGTGGTGGCGGAAGAGGTCAGAAACCTTGCCCGCCGCACCAGCGAATCGGCAAGAAGCTCGACCGCTCTCATCGAGCAGGCCATTGCCAACGTGGACCAAGGCTTGGAAAAGGTGAATTCCGTGGCGGAAAATACCCGGGAGGTGATTGAAGATTCCCGGAAGGTCGGTCGGCTGGTGGAGGAAATCTCTCTGGCCTCCCACGAACAGAGCCAGGGAATCGGCCAGATCAACCAGGGGGTCACCCAGATGGACAGCGGCACCCAGCAACTGGCTGCCAATGCCGAGGAACTTGCGGCGGCCTCCGAGGCGGTCGCCAACCAGGCCCTTCGTCTCCAGGACAATATCGGCGCCCTGATCAATCTGGTGGAAGGCGGGAAAAAAGACTAGGGCAAAATTACCGCGGCAACCAGACAGCAGGCCTCAGCAAGCTCGCAGGCCGCGCCCAGGACATCGCCGGTAATGCCGCCCAGGGCCTTTTGCGCGAGAAAACGTAAGGTAACTGCGGGCAGCAGACCCGCAGCCAGAATGGCCAGGGCCAGGGGCCACTGCCAGACAAGAAGCGGCAGCATGAAGAGCGCGCCAAGCGCTAAATCTCCTCCCCGCACCTTGCCGACAAACGAATGGCCTGTACCGCCCTCCCTGGGGTAGCTCGTCCGGAAGGCCAGGGTCGCCATGGCCCAGCGCGCCGTGACCGGCATGGCAAAAAAGACGAAGAAAATTGCCTGCCCCTTTTCATAGAGGGTCGCCAGACAGGAAATCTTCAGGGCCAGGAGCAGCACCAGGCTGATGACCCCGAAGGCGCCAGTGGCGGAATCTTTCATGATGGCAAGCCTCCGGGCCGGCTCATGGCCGCCGCCCAGGCCATCCGCCAGGTCGGCCACTCCGTCCAGATGCAGACCACGCGTCAGCCAGGCAGCCAACCCCACCAGAAGCACGGCCGCAACCAAGGCCGGCAGTTGGAGATAGACAAAAACCCAGCAAGCGCCGGCAAGCAGGCAACCCAGCAGCCAGCCGGCCAGGGGGAAAAAAGCCGCGCTCCGCGCCAGCTGTTCCCCGCTCAGTTGCGCCGGCAACGGCAGGGGCACAATGGTGAGAAAGGCTATGGCGATGCGGGCGGCCAGCAGCATGGCTCAGTTGGCCTCACTCACCCCGGCCTCACCGAACGTGGCCATTTCGTTCATGATCTTCAGACCGGCCTCCACCAGATTCATGGAGAGCGCCGCCCCGGTTCCCTCGCCCAGACGCAGATCAAGATGCAGAAGGGGGCTCAAGCCCATCTTCTCAAAAAAGATCCGATGCCCCTGCTCGGCGGACATGTGACTGAAGAAGCAATAATCAAGCACGTCGGGAGCCAGGCGGAGAGCCACAAGTGCCCCGGCGCTGGAGATAAAGCCATCCACCACGATGGGCACCCGGCTTCTGGCCGCCTCAAGAATCGCCCCGCAGATGGCGGCGATCTCCAACCCTCCCACTGCGGCCAGGGTCGCCAACGGCGAAGACAGGTGCTCTTTGTTCACGGCCAGGGCCTGCTCGATGACGGTAATCTTATGCCGCAGGGTTTTATCGTCGATGCCGGTACCCCGGCCGGTCACTTCGGCAACCTTGGCGGGCAGCAAGGCGGCAAAAAGGGCGGCAGAGGGGGTGGTGTTGCCGATGCCCATATCGCCGGTGCCGAGAATCTCGGCGCCCCCGGCAATGGCATCGCGGGCAACCCGCATGCCGACCCCGATCGCCGCCAAGGCCTCATCGATGCGCATGGCCGACCCCTTGGCCATATTGGCGGTGCCGGGCCGCACCTTGCACTGGAGCAGGCCTTCGGCCTCAATCGGCACGGCCACGCCCACGTCAATCACCTTCACTTCGGCGCCCACATGGCGGGCCAGCACATTGACCCCTGCCCCGCCGGCCAGGAAATTGAGGACCATCTGCGGCGTAACCTCCTGCGGGAAGGCGCTGATCCCCTCCGCCACCACGCCATGATCGCCGGCAAAGGTGAGAATGACCTTTGCCCCAACCCCGGCCTCAAGGGTTCCCCGTATGCCGCAGGTTCGGGCCGCCAGCATCTCCAGCTTGCCGAGGCTGCCCAGGGGCTTGGTCAAATTGTCGAGCTTTGCCTGGGCCTGGGCCTGGACTTCCTTGTTTGCCGGGGAAATGGCCGCGCACAGGGCCTGAAGTTCTTCCACTGTCTTGAGCATCCTCATTCTCCTTGCTTCCGGGCAAAGAATGTTCCCTGCCGCTTCTCTCTTTCAATATTCATTCTTCCCAAAGGGCTGCCACGCCTCTCCCAGCATGGCCAGGGACGCTTCGAGCCCTGCAAGGCTGTAAAGCTCCAGGGTGACGACGCCTTGAAAATCGGCGGCAGCCAGCGCCTCCCCCAACCGCAGGGCCTCGCCGGCATCCGCGAGCGCCTGATGGTCTTTTTTGCCCTGCACGCCATGATAATGCAGGTGGCGCACCTGGCCAAGCCGAGCCAGGGCCTCCCGCCGGTCATGGCCATGGCGGTGAAGGTGGCCCCAGTCCAGGCAGTGCCCGAAGCCATGCCCGGCGACCAGGGCGGCGACGAGCCCATAGGGATACTCGATATTCTCCACCGCCACCAGTTTTTTTTCCGCTCCCAGGCGGCTCGCCAGCTCCTCCAGGCCATTGTCCAGGTGGTCGAGCCACTCGGCCACGGGCAACTCTTCTTCCCGCACCAGATGCAGATCATAGCAGGAGGGAACCAGGGGAGCAAGCGCGGCCATCAGCCGGCAGATTTCACCAATTCCCTGTTGACGAAGCCCTCTCTCGGCAGCGCCCAGTCGGATGTCGATGGGCAGATGGACCGTATAGGAAAGGCCATGTTCCCGCTGGAGGCCGGCAAGGACGGCACAGTCCATCTCCTGGGGCAACCGGGCGTTTGTCGCGCTTTCAAAAAAAAGCAATTGGACATCATCGACCAGGGGAGCCAATATCCGGACATTGCTTGTCATATCGGCCGGCACCACAAAGGAGGTGGCGCCAAGCCGCCAGGGGTAGCGCCCCTTCCCCGGCGTCATCGGCAGCTCCGGCCGGCAAGCAGAACCACTTCGCCAACCCGGTCCTGATGGGCCAGGGAGATTGCGGGCAGGGGCCATTCGGCGCCGTTTTTGCGGCGCATGCCGGCAAGCACCAGCCGCACTGCCTCCTCGGCCATCTCCGGCCGGTTGTTGGTTTCGCTGATGTGAGAGAGAACAACATGCTCCAGGCCGGCGTGCAGGATCTTCGCCAAAAAGCCTGCCGCCTCCCCGTTGGCCAGATGGCCGGTTTTTCCTCTCACCCGCTGCTGCAAGGCGGGCGGATAGGGACCGTTTTTAAGGAGCAGCGGGTCATGGTTGCATTCAAGGATCAGGCCGTGGCAGCTGCTCAGACGGTGCTCCATGAGCTTGGAGACCACACCGGTGTCGGTGCAGTAGCCGAGAAGCAGGCAGCCGTCATGGAGGAGAAAACCGACAGGATCGGCGGCATCATGGGAGACACGGTAGGGGTGGATCTGAAAATCCTGAAAGACAAAGGTGCTGCCGGTGGCAAACCCCTGCCGGCCGTGCAGATTGGCCAGCACCTCGCCGGCGGCGGCATGGGTGGCGTCGTTGAGGAAAAGCGGGATTTTGTAGCGCCGGGAGAGAATGGCCGCCCCCCGGATATGATCGCCATGCTCATGGGTGATGAGGATGGCGGCCAGGGTTTCCGCCGCAACGCCGATGGCGGCAAGGCGCTGTTCGATCTCCCTGCCGGAAAAACCGGCATCGATCAGGAGCCTTGTCCTGCCCGATTCGACAAAGGTGCAATTCCCCTTGCTGCCGCTGCCCAGAACACAGAAACGCATCGGTCGTTAAAGGGAGATGGGTTGAAAGGAAACAGGGGCCAGAGGCCGGAACGTACCGCGCATCCCCTCTGCCCCTAAATACCGGTATGGCCGAAGCCGCCCGCCTGACGGCCGGTTTCACCAAGCTTCTCCACCACCTGCACCCTGGCCCGGCAAACCGGCGCCAGAACCAGCTGGGCGATCCGATCGCCCCGCCGGATGGTGAAGGGTTCAGTTCCCAGGTTGATGAGGCCGATCTTCACCTCGCCGCGGTAATCGGCATCAATGGTGCCGGGGCTGTTGACCACGGTGATGCCGTGCTTAACGGCCAGCCCGCTGCGCGGCCGCACCTGCAGTTCATAACCGGGCGCCAGGGCCACGGCAAAACCGGTGGGCAAAAGCCTGATCTCCCCCGGCGCCAGGCAGAGCGGCTCGGAAAGCGCGGCAGCCACGTCCATGCCTGCGGCAAGCTCGGAATGATAGGTGGGCAGGGGCAGATCCGGCTCCGGCCGCAGCCAGCGGAGCTGCATGATATGTTGCGCTTCCAAGTCGCCCATCAGTTCGCCTCCAGATCCAGGGGTTGCCAATCAATGTCCTTGCCCCGCACCGGACCAAGGGCCGCACCAAAAAACGGCCTGGCAAAAAGCTGGCCGGCAAGCTGGATGATATCCTCCTGCCCTACCCGGTCAAAGCCGGCAACGACCTCGTCAAAGGGGATGTAGCGGCCGAAGGTCAGCTCGTTTCTGGCAATGCGGGTCATGCGCGTCTCCATGTTCTCCGCGGAAAGAAAAATACCGGCCTTGGCGTAATCCTTGGCGTTGGCCAGCAATGCCAAGGAGGTTCCTTTACTCCGCAAAGCCCTTATCTCCCGGGCGATGACGGCGAGGGACTTATTGACCATGGCCGGGTCCACCCCCAGGTAGATGCCGAGATAGCCGCTGTCGGTAAAGGAGGAGAGGTAGGAATAGATGGAATAGGCCAGCCCTTCTTTTTCCCGGACCTCCTGGAAGAGCCGGGAACTCATGTTGCCGCCCAGCAGAATATGCAGCAGATAGAGGGCGTAACGCTCCTCGGCGATGATGGGCAGGCCGTAGGTGCCGAGCACCATGTGGACCTGCTCAAGCTTCTTTTTGTAAATTTTCCGCACCGGCGCAAGCTGGGCAGGGACCTCTCTCCCGGTGCCGGCCTTTTCCGCTTTCGCCAGGCCGCCGAGCTGCTCCTGCCAGAGCCGGCAAAATTCCCCGTGTTTCACATTGCCCGCCGCGGCAATAACCAGCCGCGCCGGGGTATAGGTTTCCCGCACATAGGCGCGCAGCCGCGCCGAGGTCATGTTTGCCACCACATCCCTGCTGCCGAGCACGGTCTGCCCCAGAGGGTGCGCGCCCCAGAGACTGCCGGTGAACAGTTCGTGAATCCGGTCATCCGGCGTATCCTCCACCATGCTGATCTCCTGGAGGATCACTTCCCGCTCCCGGGCCACTTCCTCTTCGAGGTAGAGGGAATCGAGGAAAAGATCGGCCAGAAGCGCGACAACCCTGCCCAGCTGGTCATCAAGGACTGTGGCGTAATAGGAGGTGGTTTCATTGGAGGTGAAGGCATTGGACATCCCGCCCAACATGTCGAATTCCTGGGCGATCTGCTGGGCGTTGCGCGCGCTGGTGCCCTTAAAGAGCATGTGCTCGACAAAATGGGCGCTGCCGTTGTTCGCAGGCTGCTCGTCGCGGGCGCCCACATCGACCCAGATCCCCACGGAAACGGTACGGGAGGGTATCTTTTCTGTGATGACACGGACACCATTGGCAAGCACGGTTTTTTCAAACATGGGATTCCCGTTCACAAAGGGGGCAAAAGCAAAGTTGACGGCCTCGAAAAAGCCTCTGCGATGCACAGATTCGGCACCACAAATCGCGGAGTTGCAGAGCCATGACGTTGTAATCGTGTCTTGTTCCCATTTCCGCGCACTCAGGGCACAAAAAAAGGAGAAAAGAGAGTGTGGTTCTCTTTCCTCCTTCTGCTCAGCACATCATGGGCGTTCGGTCGCCGCGGGACTAGGAGCCCAGCTCCTGCATGGCCGCCTTCCGGCTCAGGCGGATTTTTCCGCGCTGGTCGATCTCCAGAACCTTGACCGTGACCGTATCTCCTTCGTTGAGGACATCGGTCACCTTCTCGACCCGCTTGTTCTCAAGCTCGGAGATATGCACCAGGCCGTCGACGCCGGGCATGATCTGCACAAAGGCGCCGAAGTCGACAACCTTCTGGACCACGCCGGTGTAAATCTTGCCAACCTCGGGCTCCGCGGTCAGCTCGTTGACCCTGGCGATAACGTCCTGGGCAACCTGGCCGTTGGGCGCGAAGATCGTGACCTTGCCGGAATCCTCGACATCGATCTTCACTCCGAAGTCGGCGGTGATCGCCTTGATCATCTTGCCGCCCGGGCCGATGAGATCGCGAATCTTGTCCGGATTGATCTGCAGGCTGAAAATCTTGGGCGCATGCTCGGGCACTTCCGCCCTGGGGAACTCGATGCCCATCTTCATCTTCTCGAGAATATGAAGGCGGCCGGCCTTGGCCTGGTCAAGGGCCTTGGTCATGATCTCCTTGGAAACACCCTCGATTTTGATATCCATCTGCAGGGCGGTGATGCCTTCGTCGGTGCCGGTGACCTTGAAATCCATATCGCCCAGGTGATCTTCGTCGCCCAGGATGTCGGAAAGGATGACGATGGTGTCGTTATCCTTGATCAGGCCCATGGCGACACCGGACACCGGTTTCCGCATGGGTACGCCGGCATCCATCAGGGCAAGGCTGCCGCCGCAGACCGTGGCCATGGAAGAGGAGCCGTTGGATTCGAGCACCTCGGAAACCACCCGGATCGTGTAGGCGAAATCGCCGCTTTTCGGCAGCACGGCGCGGAGCGCGCGTTCGGCCAGGGCGCCGTGTCCGATGTCACGCCGGCTCGGCCCGCGCATGGGCCTGGCCTCGCCGACACAATATGGCGGGAAGTTGTAATGGAGCATGAACTGTTTGGAGGACATGCCGCTCAACGATTCGATCTTCTGCTCGTCCTCGCCGCTGCCCAGGGTGGCGGTGACCATGACCTGGGTTTCTCCCCTGGTGAAGAGGGCGGAGCCGTGGGCGCGCGGCAGAGCCGCGACCTCGCAATGAATGGGCCGGATCTCGTCAAAGCGGCGGCCGTCGATCCGCGCCTGCTCCTTGACAATCCGATCCCGCATCATGGTTTTTTTCAGATCATGGAGGTATTCCTTGGCCTGCTTGAGGTTGTCGGCGAACTCCTCGCCCAGGGCGGCCAGCACCTTTTTCTCAAGCTGGTGGTAGAGCTCGCTCCGTTGCTGTTTGTCGGCCATGGTGATGACCCCCCGCATCTCCTCCCGGCCCAGCGCTTCCACCCGGGCTTTCAAAGCCTCATTGACCACGGGCGGGGCAACCTGCATCTTGGCCTTGCCCACAGCCCCCGCAAGCTCTTCCTGGATATCGAGGATGGGCTGCAGGGCGTTGTGGCCAAAAAAGATGGCTTCAAGCACCTCGGCCTCGGAGAGGCTGTCGGCCCCGCCTTCCACCATGACCACCGCCTTGCGGCTGCCGGCCACGATGAGGTTGATCCGGGATTTCTCCCGTTCCACCCGGGTGGGGTTCAGCACATACTGGCCGTCCACGTAACCGACGCGTACGCCGGCGATGGGGCCGAGGAAGGGAATATCGGAAATACCCAGAGCCGCGGAGGCGCCGATCATCGCCAGCACATCGGGATCGTTCTTCTGGTCCGCCGAAAGCACCGTGGCAATGACCTGGGTTTCGTGCTGATAGCCTTTCGCAAAGAGAGGCCGCAGGGGCCGGTCGATGAAACGGGACGACAGGGTCTCCTTCTCACTGGGGCGGCCGATTTCCCGCCGAAAAAAGCTGCCAGGAATCCGACCCACAGCGTAAAACCGCTCCTGATACTCGACGGTGAGGGGCAGGAAATCCACCTCCGGTTTCGGATCCTTGGCCGCGGTGGCCGTCACCAGCACCACGGTATCGCCATAGGTTACCAGGGCCGAACCGTTCGCCTGTTTTGCCAGTCTGCCGGACTCGATGGTCAACGGTCGTCCACCAAGATCTATTTCTACTTTCTTGTACATATACTCTCCTCTGACAACCCTCTTCCCACGCCGGTAATGGCCATACGCCACGGGACAAAACAACGAGGCTGTATCCTGAATGTGAAATGGGACAGGGTGTCTTTAAAGCCCCGAACACGCCATGGGCGGTTGTAATACGGAAATACCACAGGGGCGAAAATGAGCCACCGCCGGGATGCCGGCGGTGGCTGTTGCAGCATCCTACTTTCTGATGCCGAGCTTTTGGATCAGGTCGCGATACGTATCGATATTTTTCTTCTTGAGATAATTCAGGAGACGCCTTCGCTGTCCGACCAGTTTCAGCAGGCCGCGACGGGAATGATGATCCTTCTTGTGCGCCTTGAAATGCTCGGTCAGGTAATTGATCCGGGAGCTCAACAGGGCGATCTGCACCTCCGGAGAGCCGGTATCATTGGCATGGTGGGCGTATTGGGTGATAATCTCCTTCTTCTGTTCCGTTTGCAGTGTCATGACTTCCTCTTCACAGGATAATTGATAATTCGGGATATCGACAGAACCGATGAACCGTCGAGTCCTAAGTGTACGCTTCTTATTAAATGAAAGCGCCGACAATGTCAATTGAATGTCGTTGCGCGCTTTTTTTGCCTTCCCGTTCAGCCGGCCGACAGAAGCATCTCCTCAACCGCCGCGACAGGCAACATCCGGCTCAGAAGTTCCTTGCGGCCTTCCTCCCGATCTGAAAGCAGCGCGCCATCCACTGCGTCCGCCACGGAAAAGACGCCGCTTTTCGTCCGCCGCAGGGCGATGAGATGGGCGCCACAGCCCAGGCTTCTGCCGATGTCGGCGGCCAGGGTCCGGATGTAGGTGCCCTTGCTGCATTCCACCCTGATTCGCAGGGTGGAAGCGCCAACCTCGAGAAGATCGAGGGTCTTGATCGTTACCGTTCTGGCTTCCTTCTCGACGACAATACCACGGCGGGCGTAATAATACAGAGGCTTTCCCTGATGCTTGAGGGCGGAATACTGGGGCGGCACCTGTCGCTGCTCGCCGCAGAATGAGGCCAGACAGGCCGTGAGGCGGGAAGGCGCGATGACTTCCACCTCTTTTTGGGAAACCACCTCGCCCTCGAGATCGTGCGTGGTGGTTTCCACCCCCAACCGCAGCACCGCCTCGTATTGCTTGTCGCCGTCCATCAAACGAGAGATGAGGCGGGTTGCCGGCCTGCCGACACAGATGACCAGGAGTCCGGAGGCAAAGGGATCCAGGGTGCCGGCATGGCCCACTTTTTTTACGAAAAGCGCCCGCCGCACCAACTGCACCATCCGGAAGGAGGAAGGTCCCACCGGTTTGTCCACCAGCACGATGCCCGCTTCAACGGCCGGCTCTGCCGCCGCCGGCCTGACGCGCGTTTCCGCGGGCGGGCCGGCAATCCCCTCTTCGGCAGCCATCGGCTCTAGCTGCTCACCAGAGGCAACAGTTCCGCGAGCAGTTTTTCCTGCACCTCAGGGATGGTGGTATCACGCACTTTAAAGCCGGCCGCGTTGCGATGGCCGCCGCCGCCGAAGGAGGCCGCCACCCGGGCCACATCGTAGCTGGTGCCTTTCGAGCGGAGGCTCACCGCAATCAGCCCCGATTCCGTCTCCTTCAAAAAGGCGGCGACCTTTACCGTATCCAGGGAGCGGGGGTAATTGATAAAGGTTTCAGTGTCACCCTGGGTGGTGCCGGTTTTGACAAAAACCTCCCGCGGCGCGGAAATCACCGCCAGCCGATTCCCGGCATAAAGCTGCAGGGAATCGAGAACCAGACGCATGAGGTTGAGGCGTTTGAGGGTGAAATTGTCAAACAGCTTGCCGGAAACATCGGCCGGCTTCACCCCTTTTTTGATCAGTTCCTGGGCAATGCGAAAGGTGTCGGCGGTGGTCGAGGAATACTTGAAAGACCCCGTATCGGAAACAATCGCCGCGTAGAGGCAGTAGGCGGCTTCGTAAGAAATCTCGGCGCCCAGCGCCTCGGCAAGGTCGTAGACCAGCTCGCCGGTGGAGGCCCGGTCCGGGGCAACCCAGCGCAGATCGCCGAAATCCTTGTGGCCGGCATGATGGTCCACCACCAGAAAGGGATGCACCGTCAGCAACTGCTCCATGGCCAGCCCCAGCCGGAACTGGTCGCCGCAGTCCAGAGCAATGGCACAGTCAAAACCGCTCAAGGCGGGAAGCAGGGATTCGACCAGGGCGCTGCCAGGCAGAAACCTGTACAGCGGGGAAACCTGTTCCTCGCCGTAGAGAAAGACATTTTTCCCCAATGAACGCAAAATATCACCCATGGCAATCTGCGAGCCCAGAGCATCGCCGTCCGGATGGGTGTGCGTGGCCACCAGAACGTTTTTCGCCTCTTTCAGGGTACGGACAATCTCGTCACGGGGGTGAGCCATCTTCTTTCGCTATCTCCCTGAGCAATCGCTCCATTTCTTCCTGCCGCTGTGCCGCCAGGTCCTGCCGAAAATCCAGGGCCGGGACATGTCGCATCTCCAGAACCTTTGCCAGGCTGCTTCTCATGAATCCCCTGGCGCTCGCCAGCCCCTTGGCGACGTTTTCCGGCCGCTCGTCATCCAATATACTGTAAAAGACTCTGGCGTGCCCAAGGTCATCACTCACTTCGACCTTGGTAATGGTCACGTTGTGCAGGCGCGGATCGTTGATCTTTCTGAGGAGCAGATCCGCTATCTCCGTCTTGATGGCATCCGCCACCCGGATCGGCCGGCGCTTCGGGGCGGAACGGCCGAGAGCCGCCGGCAGGGAAAAACGCGATTTTGATTTTCCGGCCGCCATTAGAGCTCCCTTTCGACCTCTTTCATGACGAAAGCCTCAAGCACATCGCCCACCCTGACATCGTTATAGTTCACCACGCCGATGCCGCACTCGTAGCCGGTCTGGACTTCCTTGACGTCATCCTTGAAGCGGCGCAGGGAAGCAAGCTGACCGGTGAAGATCACCACGCCTTCCCGCAGAACCCGGACCTTGGCGTTGCGCTCGATCTTGCCGTCCAGCACATAACAGCCGGCAACGGTGCCGACCTTGGGAACCTGAAAAGTCTCCCGCACCTCTGCCGAACCGATGACATTTTCCTCGAAGCTGGGCTCAAGCATGCCGACCATGGCCTTCTTGATATCATCCAGGGCGTGATAGATAACGTCATAGGTGCGGATATCGACCTTTTCATTCTTGGCAAGCTCCTGCACCTTGGCGGAAGGCCGGACGTTGAAGCCGATGATCAGCGCATCGGAGGCGGCGGCCAACAGGACATCCGAATCGGTAATGGTGCCGGTGCCGGAATGGAGAATCTTGACCTTGATCTCGTCGGTGGAAAGGTTTTCGATGGCCGTGCCAAAGGCCTCCAGGGTTCCCTGCACATCGGCGCGCAGGGCGACCCGCAGTTCCTTGACATTGCCCTCCTGCAGCTTGTCGAAAAGGTTCTCCAGAGAAATCTTGCTGGAGGTGGCAAGCTCCGCCTCCCTGCTTTTCAACTGCCGGTCGGCACTGACGCTTTTCGCCCGTTTTTCGTCGGGCAGCACCACAAATTCGTCGCCGGCCGAGGGCACGCCGCTCAAACCCTGCACCTCCACGGGCATGGCCGGGCCGGCCTCCTTGACGCTTTCGCCATGATCGTTGGTCAGGGAACGCACCTTGCCGTGGTAAAGACCGGCCACGAAGGCGTCTCCCACCCGCAGGGTTCCCTGTTCAACGAGGACGGTGGCAACCGGGCCGCGCCCCTTATGGAGCTGCGCTTCAACGACATGGCCCCTGGCCCGCCGATGGGGATCGGCTTTGAGCTCAAGAACTTCCGCCTGCAGCAGGATGCTTTCCAGCAGCTCGGCTATGCCCTGCCCGGTCTTTGCCGAGGTTTCGCAATAGATGGTATCGCCGCCCCACTCCTCGGGAACCAGATTGAGATCGGCCAGCTCCCTCTTTACCCGCATGGGATCGGCTTCCGGCTTGTCTATCTTGTTGACGCAGACCAGGATGGGCACCTTGGCGGCCCTGGCGTGGTTGACAGCCTCCTTGGTCTGATCCATGACGCCGTCATCCGCGGCGACCACCAGGACCACCACGTCGGTAATCTGGGCGCCGCGGGAGCGCATTTCGGTGAAGGCTGCATGCCCCGGGGTATCGAGAAAGACCACATCGCCCTGGGGCGCACGTACGTAATGGGCGCCGATATGCTGGGTAATGCCGCCGGCCTCGCCCGCGGCCACATCGGTTTTGCGGATCGCATCCAAAACCGAGGTCTTGCCGTGGTCGACGTGCCCCATGACCGTGACCACCGGCGGCCTCGGCAGCATCTCGCCGCCGCTCGCCTCTTCCTCAAGCTGGAGGACGGTCTGCTCTTCCGTTACCCCCTGTTCGATTTCATAACCGAAATCAGTGGCCACCAGGGCGGCGGTATCCACGTCAAGGGCCTGGTTGATGGTGGCAAGCACCCCAAGCCCCAAGAGTTTGGCAATGACCTCGCCCGCCTTGACCCCCATCCGATGCGCCATATCGCCCACGGTGATGGTCTCAAGCACTTTGATTCTTTTCTTGATCGCCTTGGTCTCCGCCGCCTGCTGGATCACCACGTGATGCTTGCCCTTTTTCCCGCCGCCGCGGGAACTGCGGCCGATGCGCAGCCCGGCCGGAATACGACCGCCCAAAACATCGTCAACATCTTCGATATCGATATCAGCTTGGCGCTTGCTGCGCAGGGGTCCTTTTTTCGCCCGCTCGGCCTCGCCGACCTCGGGGGTGAATTTGACGAAACGCTTGCCCTTCTTGGCCTTGGCCTCGTCAAGATCCGTCTCGGCAGCGGCGGGTTCCGGAGTCACCACCCGGGGTTTGGGCTTCTCGGGACGCTTGGGCTTCGGGCCCCGCGCTTCTTCGGGGGTGGGAATGACAATGGCCGCCCTTTTGATGATCCGGGCCAGGCCTTTGCGCGCTTTATCCGCCGGGGCGGCAGCCTCTTCCGGCTGCACGGCTTCTTTTGCCTCGCCAATCTCCTGGGCGGGCGACTCCTCGGGCTGCGCAGGTCCCGCCGATACGGCCTCCTCTGCGGCGGCTTCATCGCCCGCCGCCGTCACTTCTTCCTGTCGGGCGGCAACTTCTTCTTCAGACCCGACAACCGCTTCCTCGCCCTGCTCTTCCGCGGTCGCCGCGATTTGCTCGGCCTCGGCCTCGGCCTCGGCTTCTTCCCCGGCGGCTTCCGCGAAGATGGCTTGCGCTTCTTCCGCCTCCTCGGCAAACTCTTCCGCCTCTTCGCCCGCGCCCTCGCCGGCAACCGGAACCTCAACCGGCACCGTCTTGGTTCGCCTGCGAATGATGGTGGTTCGTCCCTTGCCCTGGATCCGCTTCTCTTCGGTGCGCGTCTGGCCAATGCCTAAACGCTGGCGGATCTCCTGCGCTGTATCGTCGTCCAGAGTGGAACTGTGGGATTTGACAGCATAACCCATGTCGATGAGCGCGGCCACCAAGTCTTTTGCTTCCATTTCTGCTTCTTTTGCTAACTCGTAAACCCTGATCTTTGTCATTACACACTCCCGAAGAGGTCGTTCAACTCTTCGTCAAATCCCAGCACTTGTAGACGAAACGCTCTGGATAATTCTTTTTTGTTTTTCAAAAACTTCTGCAGACAACCCGTATTTTTACAGCAGTAGCCATGGCGGCCTGCATGCCGGCCGCGAAAATCCTTTCTGAGCACACCATCCGCATCCACGGCAAAACGCCAGAGGTCAGGCTGTTCTCTCCGTTGCCGGCATCCCAGACACGTCCTGATCGGCATTGCCTGCTCCCGGCGGGATCCGATTACGCGTGTTCCTCTTCGCCCTCTTCCGCCCCCGCGCTTTTGGCGGAAGCATCACTGCCCTTCCGGGCGGCGGCAACCAATCTGGCAAGCTTGTCGCCATCGAGGGTGGGAAAATCCACAGCAAGGACGGCGACATCAAGCTGCGCAAGCTCCTGAGCCGAACCGATACCGGTATCGTAAAGCGCCTCGGCAAACTTCTCGTCCATGCCCTGCACCTCAAGGAGAGACTGGAAGCCCTCCTCGATGAATTTCGCATACTTCTGCTCGCTCTTCACATCAATCCGCCAGCCCAGAAGGGCGGAGGCCAAACGGACATTCTGTCCCTGTCGGCCGATGGCCAGGGAAAGCTGATCATCCGGCACCACCACCAGCAGGGTTTTCTTTTCCTCATCCACCACCACCAGGGAAACCTGGGCCGGAGAAAGCGCATTGGAAACATAGCGGGCCGGGTCAGGGCTCCAGGGCACGATATCAATCTTCTCGCCCTGCAGTTCCTGGACGACATTCTGAACCCGCGAGCCCTTCATGCCGACACAGGCGCCGACCGGATCGACATCCGACTCGGAAGAGGTGACGGCGATCTTGGCGCGGGCGCCAGGCTCCCGGCATACGCCCATGATTTTCACGATACCCTCGGCAATTTCCGGCACTTCCAGGGTGAACAGCTTGGTAAGGAATTCATCGCTGGTCCGGCTCAACACCAACTGCGGATCCCGGCTGGACTGGCGGACATCGAGAAGAAGGGCGCGGATGCGGTCGCCCTGCCGGTATGACTTCCTGGGCATCTGCTCCTTGGCCGGTAGGATCGCGTCGGTTCGCCCCAGGTTGACAATGATGTTGCCGCGTTCAAAACGCTGGACAATGCCGTTGATCACCTCACCCTTCCTGTCCTTGTACATCTCGAAGATCACGTCGCTCTCGGCATCCTTCATCTTCTGGATGATGACCTGTTTGGCGGACTGGGCGGCAATCCGCCCGAGATCGGCCACGTTGTCCATCTTGCTGCCGAGTTCGTCCCCGAGCTGCACCTCGGGGTCAAGTTCCTGCGCGTCGGCAAAGGAGATCTCGGTCTGCTCGTCCTCAACCTCTTCGACCACGGAGCGGAACTGAAAGAGCTCAACCTCGCCGAGTTCATCGTTGTAGCGAACCTCCAGATCACGCCGCTGACCATATTTTTTCTTGGCCGCGGACATGACCGCTTCTTCAATGGCGTCGATCAGCAGTTGACGATCGATCCCCTTGTCTCTACTGATCTGATCAATTATTCTTTTTAAATCTGACAGCATTGTTCTCTCCTGTCTTCCTTGCGGCGGAAACAATCAGGTCCGCCCAGGAATAGCTCCCATATCCAGAGTCTCTACTTCTAAAATTCAACCACCAACCTGGCTTTCTTCACCGTGGTGAAAGGGATATCAACCGTCCCCTGCTCGGTGGCCAATACAATATTTCCAGCTTGGAACCCTTCAATAACGCCAACAAAAGCATTCTGGCCGGCAATGGTCTGGTGCACCACCACCTTGGCCTTTTTCCCTTTGCACCTGACAAAATCTTTTTCTTTCTTGAGCGGCCTGTCCAGACCCGGAGAGGAAACCTCCAGGGTATACGCCTGCTCAATGAGATCCTCAACTTCCAGCAGATGCCCAACCTCACGGCTGACGTTGGCGCAGTCATCGATGGAAACCCCGACTTCACTGTCGATGATGAGCCTGAGCACCCAGCCGGGGGCCTCGCGGCGAAACTGCAGCTCCACCAGTTCAAGGCCGAAATCCTCCACCACCGGCTCGATGAGTTCGGTGAGCTTTTTCAGCAGGGGCGGCTCTGTGTTTTTTTCTTCTGAAACCATATATACCAATAAAAAAAGCGGGCCTGGGCCCACTTTCTTAAAAAATCCCACCAAGCCAGAATGGCCTGATCGACAATACGAAAAAAATCAACCTGCCCCAAAAAACTTCCATTGCTGGCAAGAAAACATTGCGTTTTCTTCAATGAAGAAGCACGAGCACAGAGAATCATTCTGGAGCGGGAAACGGGATTCGAACCCGCGACCTTCAGCTTGGGAAGCTGACACTCTACCACTGAGTTATTCCCGCAGGCCTGAACAATTTTGAAGATTATACAATTATTTTATGACTTGTCAAGAGGCGCCCCCACTATCGGAGGGGCGCCAGTCGGAAAAACAGGGAAACCACTTAGAGAATGGTGCTGATGGCGTCCGTGGCAAGCTGAAGAAGCTGGTTCGGGGCAACCCCCAGGGCGATGATGATTACCACCAGGGCAATGCCGACCAATTTGGTCATCCCGTCCACCACCAGCAAAGGCCGCTCCTCGGCGCTGTTGGTATAGGTGACCCGCACCACCGAAAGATAGTAGTAGATGGAAATGGCCGTATTGATGGCGGCAATGATGACCAGGGGCAGATGGCCCGCCTGGTAAGCGCTGGTCAGCAGCATGAATTTCCCCATGAAGCCGACAAAGGGAGGAATTCCGGCCATGGCGAACATGCTCACCGCCAGGGTAAGCGCCAGCAGGGGCGAACGTTTGTGCAGACCGGTGAGATCCTCAATGGCGAGATTTTCTCCCCGGCTGGCAACCTTGCAGATCACCAGGAAGGCGGCAAGGTTCATGACCAGATACCCGACGATATAGTAAAAAGAATTCGCATAGCCGGTCTTCTGCAGGGTGACCAGACCGAGCAGTACGTACCCGGCATGGGCGATACCGGAAAAACCGAGCATGCGCTTGAGATCGGTCTGCACCAGGGCGACAAGATTGCCGTAGAGCATGGAGCACGCCGAGAGGATAATGAGCATGGTGACGATTGCCTGGCCTTCCGGGTTGACCAGGGCGGCGATGCGGATCAGCATGGCAACAGCGGCAATCTTCGGCACTGAGGCAATAAAGGCGGTGGTTTCATTGGAAGCGCCCTGATAGACATCGGGAACCCAGAAATGAAAGGGAAAGACCGCCAGCTTGAAGAAGAAGCCGCCCATGACCATGGCGATGGCAATGAGGGCCACCGGACTCGCCATCATCATCTGCAATTTCGGCAGCAATTCGACCAGATAGGTGGTGCCGGTAAGTCCGAAGAGGTAACTCATCCCGAAGAGCATGACCCCGGTTGCAACCACGCCGAAGAGGATATACTTGATGCCGGCCTCCATCTGTATCCGCAGCCCGGAACGATCGTCCCGCATGGGCACCAGCAGGTAGAGAGAATAAGAGGACAGCTCCAGGGCGATGAACATGGTGAGCAGCTCCACGCTGCTCACCAGCATGAGAAGCCCCAGCGTGCTCAAGAGCATGAAAAGGTAGTATTCAGGGCGAACGTCGTCATCAATCCCCTTCAGTTCGCTACTGAAGAGGAGCACCACGGAAAAGCCCATGGAGATGAAAAGCTTCAGGACCTGAGAGAAGAAATCGATCTTGTAGGCATCGTAAAAGAGAAGTCCTTCCTGGCGCAGGCTGGCGAAGCAGATAAGTACATTGATAAGGGCCAGGCTCACGCTCAGGGCACGGGCCTTTTTCCCGCCGACCTTTCCGGTGCTCATGAAAAAAAGAACCAGGGCGCCAAACAGAAGAAACAACTCAGGGGCAAACAACATGAGCTTCATTTTGTATCCTTTTCGTAAGATCCTTTCAGATAAACCGTTACGGAATCATCAGCTTCGCTACGGAAACAGCACCACCTGAGGCAACCCCGACCTGCTCGATCAGATGGGAGACACTTGTGTGCATCACATTCATGAAGGGCTCAGGCGAGAGGCCTATCCAGAAGACAAAGTAGAGCAAGGGAGCAAGGGTGACGATCTCCCGCAAGTTCAGGTCGGTCAGATTGGACTGATCAGGATTGTTCGGACCGCCCCAGACAACCCGCTGCAGCATGCGGAACATATAGGCGGCGGCCAGAACCGCGCCGGGAATGGCGCAGGCGGCGACCAGCTTGTTGTCGGCAAAGCCGCCGGCCAGGATCAAAAACTCACCGATAAAGCTGTTGGTGCCCGGAAAAGCCAGGGAGGAAAGGGAAAAAAAGGTGAGAAAACTCACATATACCGGCATGTAGCGCCCTACCCCGGCGGCGGAAGAGAGTTCCCGGCTGTGGGTGCGTTCGTACATCATGCCCACGCAGAAGAAGAGGGCGCCGGTGGTGATGCCGTGGTTGATCATCTGCAGGATCGCCCCTTCGATCCCCTTGGGATTGAGAACAAAGATCCCCAGGGTGACAAAACCCATGTGGCCGACGCTGGAGTAGGCGATCAGCTTCTTCATGTCCTGCTGGGCCAGGGCGGTGAAGCCGCCGTAAAGGATGCCGGCCACGGAAAGCCAGAGGATATAGGGCAGAAAGGTCATGGTCGCCTCGGGGGTGATGGGCAGGCAGAAGCGCAGAAAGCCGTAGGTGCCCATCTTCAGCAGAACCGAGGCAAGAATAACGCTGCCGGCGGTGGGTGCTTCAACATGGGCGGCAGGCAACCAGGTGTGGAAAGGAAACATCGGAACCTTGATGGCAAAAGCCAGAAAAAAGGCCAGAAAGACCAGGATCTGGAAGGTGGTGGAATAATCCTGACCCATCAAGGCTGGAATGGAGAAAGTGCTCTGGTGCAGATAGAGAGCGATGATGGCGACCAGAAGGAGTACCGAGCCGGCCAGGGTGTAGAGGAAGAACTTGATGGAGGCATACACCTTCCGCGGCCCGCCCCATACTGCGATAAGCAGGTACATGGGGATGAGCATCGCTTCCCAGAGAATATAGAACAGCACCAGATCAAGGGCCATGAAAACGCCGAGCATGGAGGTTTCCATGAGGAGGATGCAGACCATGAACTCCTTGACCCGCTTGTCGATATAACGCCAGGAACCCAGCACGCAGAGCGGCATGAGCAGGGTGGTCATCAGCACCAGCAGCAGGGAAATGCCGTCAATACCCAGGGTGTAGTTGATATTGAGGGACGGAATCCAGGCGGCATGCTCACCGAACTGGTACTTTGCCGTGCCGACATCAAAATGCCAATACAGGGGCAACGAGATCAATGCCGTGACAATGGTCACCAGCATCGTCCAGTTCTTGGCTGCGGTCTCCCCGGGAATACAGAGCAAGATCAGGGCGCCGGCCAGAGGCAGGAAGATCAGGGTACTTAAAATGGGAAACCCCATATCGTTCATCAGCAAAAAGTCCATTCCCACAATCCTCAATATGATAAATTAGGCAAAAACGTAGATTACCAGCACCACTGCCACAAAGGACACGGCATAGAATATATTGTACTGGAGCTGCCCGCTCTGGACATTCCGCACCTTGCCGCCAATCCCGCGCACCGTCCTCGCGATACCGTCCACCACGCCATCAATGCCGTGCCAATCGAACCATGACCAGAAGCGGGCCGAGGTCATCAACGGAATCAGACCGATGTAGCGGTAGGCCTCACTCACGCAGCTGTCAGCCCACTGGATCGGCTTCTGCGCCAGCCAGAGGAAGCCGCGGCCGCCCATCCGGTAGAACCAGTCCAGGTCGATGCTGATCTTGGGTTCCGGAGCCAGCTTCTTGATGAGAAGAAAGAAGCCCAGGGCGGTGAAAAGCAGAATCTGCAGAGTCTCGGAGAGATGGTAGGTATCATAGGGATGATACCCGGCGGCAATCTGCGGGTAGGGCAGCATGTTATAGAGGTAAGGTGTATACGAACCGATGAAAATACACAGGAATGCGGCGATACCCATGCCAAGCTGCATGTTCCATGGCGGATCGGCAGCCTTGTCCCAGGTTTCCTGGCTGCAGTTGTTCTTGCCGAACCAGATGAAGTAAGGAACCTTGAGGCCGGTGTGCAGGAAGGTACCGGCCGAGGCCAGGGTGAGCAGGAAGGCAGCCCAGTAGTTATGGACCTGAAAGCCCGCCGCCACGATCATGGCCTTGCTGACGAAACCGGAAAAGAGGGGGAAGGCCGAGATCGACAGCCCCCCGATCATGGTGAAGACAAAGGCCATGGGCATCTTCTTGTACAGGCCGCCCAGCTCGCTGAACTTGCTTTTGCCGGTCATGTGCAATACCGAGCCGCAGCCCATGAAGAGCAGGCCCTTGTAGAGGATGTGGGCAAAGGCATGGGCGCAGGCGCCGTTGATGGCAAGCTCGGTGCCGATGCCGACTCCGGCAACCATGTACCCAACCTGGCTGATGATATGGTAGGCGAGCAGCCTACGGGCGTCGTTTTCCAGAACCGCGTAAACAACGCCGTAAAGAGCCATGCAGACGCCCAGGGGCACCAGGATGTCCATGCCGGCAAAGCCGCGGGCCAGGGCGTAGACGGCGGTCTTGGTGGTGAAGGCGCACATGAAGACCGCGCCGCTCACCGTGGCTTCGCCGTAGGCGTCCGGCAACCAGGCGTGAAAAGGCGGCACAGCGGCGTTCAGGATGAAGCCGATCAGAATCAGGTAGGTATAAAGACTCGGATTATCCACGCCGATGGGGCCAAAGGAGAAATCGCCGCCCGTCGCCTTGTAGCGAAGAACGAAGCCGGCCAGGAGGGCAAGACCTCCGGCGGTATGGACAAGAAGGTACCGGTAGCCCACGGCCAGCGACTCGGGCCGCCGGCGGAACCAGACCAGGAAAACCGAGGCAAAGGCCATCAGCTCCCAGAAGAGGAAGAGAACGATATAATCGCCGCAGAAGATGACGCCCAGTGAGCCGGCCACGTAGAGCCAGGCCGCGATGTGCTGAAAATCCTCCTCAACGTGCAGGCCGTAGATGGTGCCGATGATGCACATCAGGGTCATGATGTAGGCAAAAACCATGCTCAGCCCGTCCACCCGACCGAAGGTGAGCAGCCAATCCATGAACTGCACCACCCCATAGGTGCCGTTGTGACCCTGCATGGTGATGACATCAAGAAAGGCCAGGGTCGGAACAATGACCAGATAAGGCCTTTTCAGCCATTTCGGGATGAGGGGCAGAATAAAGGCGCCGACAATGAGAATGAGGGCGGGATGCAGCCAGAAATCAGTTATCATAGTAATCCTCACGGGTCATGATTCCCAAATGACCATACCACTTAGAAACGATAATGATGAGTACGCAGGCGACAAAACCGAAGACCGCCCAAAACCCCGGGATATGCTCGGCCGCGGTATGCGCATGTTCTTTCGAGACAAAGAGCACGTCCCAGACCACCAGGAGCGCCAACCCCACATAGCAGAGGCGTATAACCAGCTGCAACCGCTCGCGGAAAAAATCAATCAGTTTCACTATCATCCTGTCACCGCCTTGACGAAGTTCATGATAAAGTCAGGATAGATTCCGATAACCACGGAGATAATCGCGGCAATCATAATGGGCACAACCATGGCCAGGGGCGCCTCTTTGATCCCAACATAGGGCTCCCCTTCCGGCCGTTTGCCGAAAAAGGCTTTATAGGTAACCGGGGCAAAGTACCCTACATTCAGCAGGGTGCTGGCCAGCAGGATCAGAAGAATCCCGACATAATGCGTCTCCATCTCCATGGCGCCGACCAGGAGCTTCCATTTGGTGACAAAGCCGGCCACCGGCGGGGCGCCGATCATGCTGAGAGAGGCGATGGCGAATGCCCCAAAGGTAAAGGGCATGGTCCGTCCCAGGCCGCTCATCTCGGAGATGCACTTCTTGTGGGTGGCTACATAAATGGCGCCGGCACAGAAGAAGAGGGTGATCTTGGAAAAGGCGTGGTTGGCGATATGAATGAGGCCACCCTGGATACCGCTGGTGGTGAGAAGAGCCACACCAAGAACGATGTAGGAAAGCTGGCTCACGGTGGAGTAGGCGAGCCTGGCCTTGAGGTTGTCCTTGGACAGGGCGATGATCGAAGCGGTAAGAATGGTGAAGGAGACAAAATAGGCGGTGGGGATGCCGAGGTTCAAGGCCTGCATGAGGTCGGTGCCGAAAACATAGAGCATGACCCTGGTGGTACAGAAAACACCGACCTTGACAACTGCCACCGCATGCAGGAGCGCCGAAACCGGAGTCGGGGCGACCATGGCGCCGGGAAGCCAGTTATGGAAGGGCATGATGCCGTTTTTGGCAAAGCCCAGGATACAGAAGACGTAGAGTACGGTCACCAGTAGGCCGTGCGCATCGGCGATGCCGGCCGGGAAGAGGCCGCTCCTGATGTCATGGGGAAAGTCCAGGGTGCCGGTCAGGACATAGATCAGGATCATTGCCGGCAGGACCAATCCCTTGGCGGTGGTGGTCAGGTAGACGATATACTTCTTGGCCCCTTCATAGCCCTCCTCGTCCTGGTGATGGGCAACCAGCGGGTAGGTGCAGATACTGACGATCTCGTAGAAGAGGTAGAGGGTGAACAGGTTATCGGAAAAGGCCACCCCGATGGCGCCGAAGAGGGCCAGGGCGAAACAGGCGTTAAACCGGGTCTGTGCATGTTCGTGCAGCCCCCGCATATACCCGGCTGAATAGAAAACCGCCAGCATCCAGAGGAAGGAGGCGACCACGGCAAAGATCATGGAAAAGGCGTCGACCCGCAGGGTGATTGAAAGCCCCGGCAGAATACTGAAAAGCTGATAGACTATGGTCTTGCCCTGCCCCAGCGGCGCCGGCGCCACCGTGGTGATCATCGAGGCGATGATGCCGAACATGGTGACCGCGGCGATGAAGGACCATGATTCCCTGACATTGGGCTTGCGGCCGGAGAGCATCACCAGAACGGAACCGGCCAAGGCCGTCAGTATGGCAAGCAGCGGTTTTACGGAAACAATTGTATCCATGACCCTTATTCCTTTTCCTCTCTCACCTTGCTGCAGCCGGACACCCCACGGCTGCATCGGTAATTGCGTTATGATCGTTGCCTTATCGTCGTAGGCCCTTGGCCTTTCCCGATTTACAAACCATCAACCCCTCAGGTCCACCACCTCTTCGGTGTCGATGGACTTATAATTCCGGTAGACGGCGATAATAATACTCAGGGCGATGGCGGCTTCGGCCGCGGCAATCGCCATGATGAACAGGGTGAAGATCTGCCCCACCGTGGGATTGGGGGCAAGAAACCGGCTGAAGGCCATGAAGTTGACGGAAGCGCCGGCAAGGATAAGCTCGGCGGAGATCAGCATGCCGATAAAGCTCTGGCGCTGCACCATGCCGTAACAGCCGATGCCGAAAAGCACGGCGCCCAAAACCAGATAGGTGTCAAGACTGCTGCTCAAGGTGAGGATGTTCATGATTTACTCCTTCCGGCCCGGGCCAGCACCAGGGACCCGACAATGGCGACGAGCAGGACGACAGAGATCAACTCGAAACTCATGCTGTAGGTGGTCAACAGGGCTTCGCCAAGCCGGGGCAGGGAACCGTCGTTGACCTGACAGGCACTTTTGTACCACTCCGTTTTCAGAGCCATGCCGGCCAGGGCCCAGACCAGGGTACCGCTGGCGAGAATGCCCAGGGGCCCGACAAGACCATTGCGCTGCCGCAGCCTTTTCAGCTCGGAAGACTCGGCGAGCATCACGGCGAAGATGATGGTGACGCAGACCGCGCCAACATAAATGAGGATCTGCATGAGGGCGACAAAGGGGCTGTTCAGGTAGTAATAGACGCCGGCCACCCCGAGAAAGCAGAGGGCAAGCCCAGCCACGCTGCGGATCAGATTCTTGCTGCTGGTGGCAATCACGGCCCCGACCAGAGTGATGCCGAGCAGGAGCAGGAACAACAGCCCGGCCAAACCTTCAACTGTCAACAAGGAGGGACTCATTATTTCTTTTCCTCCAAACGTTTTTTAAGATCAAAGATGTATGCTTCCTTCTTGGGCCCTGCGAGATTGTAATCCTTGGAAAAGGTGATGGCGTCGAAATTACAGCTTTCCACACAGAGGCCGCAGAGGCTGCATTTGGTAAAGTCGAGGGTGTACTCGCTCAAAACCTTGCCTTTCCCCCCTTCCTTCTTTTCGCCGTTCACGGTAATGCAACCGGAAGGACAGGCCTTCTGGCACATGCCGCAGACCACGCACTTCGCCCCCCCGGTCTCCGCATCCTTCACCAGCTCGATATGCCCCCGGAACCGCGGGGTCATGGTCAGGGTCTGGCGCGGATACTGGACCGTCACCACCGGCTGAAAAAAATACTTGATGGTAATCCCCAGGCCGACAAAAAGACTCCAGGTTCCGCTGATAATCTCTTTCAGATAGTCGATCATGATCAAAACACCTTCAACATGGCACTGGTAAGAATCAGATTAAAAAAGGAGATCGGTATCAAAATCTTCCAGGAAAGGTTGAGCAAGCTGTAAAAGGTGGTGCGCGGATAGGTCCAGCGGATCCAGATCACCGTGAAGATCAGGAAGTACATCTTGATAAGGAACCAGTGCACTCCCGGGAACAACCCGAAGGGGCATTGCCAGCCGCCAAGGAAGAGAATGGTGGCGACGCTTGCGCCGATGACGATGTTGGCATACTCGCCCATGAAGAAAACACCGAAACCCATGCCGGGATATTCGGTAAAGGCGCCGGCGATGAGCTCGCTCTCCGCCTCGGCCATGTCAAAGGGCGCCCGGTTGGTCTCGGCCAGCATGCAGACAAAGAAGATCAGAAAGGCCACCGGCATGAGCGGGCTGGCCGTAAGCTTCAGGATGTTCCAGTTCCAGAAGCCGCCCTGCTGCTGCATGACGATCTCGTGGAGGTTCAGGGTGCCGGTGACCATCACCAGGGTCACCACCGTGATCAGCATGGGGATCTCATAGGCAACGTTCTGGGAAACCACGCGGGCAGCGGAGATAACCGCGTACTTGTTGCGGGAGCCCCAGGCGCCCAGGAGAAGGCCCAGTACATTCACCGAGGCAAAGGCGAATATCATCAGGAGGCCGATGTCGATACTCCGGGCCACGAGGTTCTCGCCGTAGGGAATGGTGACAAAGCTCATGATGGCCGGAACCATCACCAGGATGGGGGCGATCTTGAAGAGAATGGGGTCCACCCCGGCCGGGACGATGAGCTGCTTGGTCATCAGCTTGATCCCGTCCGCCAGCGGCTGCAGCAGACCGTAAGGGCCGACCTCCTTGGGCCCGATCCGCCGCTGGATATGCCCGGCCTCTTTGCGCTCCAGCCAGACCAGATAGGCGGCATTCAAGGCGGCAAAGGCAATAATCCCCACGAGGAAGACCAGCAGCCTTATAACTTCCGGATGTAGACTCATAACATTCGACTCCTTACCTGTCGATCTCGGGGATAACCAGATCCAGACTTCCCATCAGCGCCAATCCGTCGGGGAGCAGCATCCCCTGGCAGGCCTCGCCGAAGAGACTCAAGTTGGAAAAGGTTGGCGACCTCAGTTTCAAGCGGTAGGGGGTGTTGCTGCCGTCGCTGACCACCCGGATCCCGAAGGACCCGCGGGCAGACTCAACGGCGTGGTAGTAATCACCCTTGGCAGGCTTGATGATTTTCGGCGCCTTGGCGGCCATGACCGGCCCCTCGGGCAGCTTGTCCAGTGCCTGCTCGACGATACGCATGGACTGCTCGATCTCATCCATGCGCACCATGTAGCGGGCCATGGAGTCGCCCTCCGTATAAACCGGCACGTCAAAGCTCAGTTCCGGATAAATGGAATAGGGCTCGTGCTTGCGTACGTCAAAATTGATGCCGGAGCCTCGGGCCACCGGCCCGGTGGCGCCGTATTTGCGGCACATCTCCTCGGAGATGGGGCCGATTTCCTGAAGCCGCTTCATGAGGATGATGTTCTTGGTGACCAGGTTATGGTACATGGGCATGCGTTCGCGCAACCGCTTGATGAATGCCCGGGCCCCGGTGGCGAAGTTCTCGTCGATGTCGTTGTAGACGCCGCCGAAACGGAAATAGCAGTAAGTGAGGCGGGAACCGGTGACCGACTCGAGCAGGTCCAGGATCTGTTCACGGTCGTCAAAGGCATAGAGCAGGGGAGAAAAGCCGCCCAGGTCGAGAATAAAGGCCCCGAACCAGAGCAGGTGGCTGGAAATTCTGTTCAGCTCGGTGGTGATGACCCGGAGGTATTCGGCCCGCTCCGGCACTTCAATGCCGGCGGCCCGCTCCACCACGCTCACATAGCCGTGGTTGTAGGCAAGGGCGTGCAGGTAGTCCATCCGGCCGGTATTGGGCATAAACTGGGCCCAGGTCCGGTTCTCCCCCATTTTTTCATGCATCCGGTGGATGTATCCGAGGACCGGCTCGGCCTCCACGATGTATTCGCCGTCCATCACCAGCTTTACCCGCAGAACACCATGGGTGGCCGGGTGCTGCGGGCCCAGGTTCAGGACGAATGTCTCATTGGTTTGGGTTTGGGCATAGGCGCTCATACGTGAAAATCCTTCTTAAGGGGATGGAAGTCGGCATCTTCCGGCAAAAGAAGCGGCACCAGATAGGGATGGCCGACAAACTTGATCCCGAAGAAATCATGGGTTTCCCTTTCATGCCAGTTGGCGCCGGCATAGATGTGCGAGATGGTCGGCACCTCGGGATTTCCACGGGGAACGCGGGTTCTCAGCACCACCCGGCAGAATTCGGCAAAGTTATTGAAGTCGTAAACCACTTCCATTTCCTCGCTGAAAGGCTCGGCAGGGTCAGCCGGCACCACCACCGCCGCCTCGGCCGCCTTCTGCGCAGCCTTCTGGGCTTCCTCATCGCCGCCCTCGTCGGCGACCTTTTTGGCCGCGGCCTTGCCGGCATCCTGGGCTTTTTTCCTGGCGGCGGCAACAGCTTCCTTGTGGACATTTTCCTTTTCGCCGAACCAGTCCACGCCGGTGATCGCCTCAATGAAAAAGCCTTCCCGATCGAGCACGGTTACCGCATCGACAACCTGCCCTGCGGAAACGGTCACATCGAGAAGACAACCCTTTTTCGCGTACTCTGCCTCAACCATTGCCTCGGGAGAAATGGCGGCCAGGGCCTGTTTGATCGCATTCAGCTTCATGGTCAAGCGACCTCCACTCTCGGAAACCGGCGGGAACCGGTTACCTTTTCTTCAAGCTCCAGGATTCCCTCAATCAGGGCCTCCGGTCTCGGCGGGCAGCCGGGGATAAAGACATCCACCGGGAACAACTTCTCAGCGCCCTCGACAATGCCGTACTGCCCCTCGAAGACGAAAGGCCCACCGGAAATGGCGCAGTTGCCCATGGCGATAACCCACTTGGGTTCGGGCATCTGATCGTAGAGGGTTTCCACGGCCGGGGCCATTTTTTTGCTGATGGTGCCGGCGACAATCATGACGTCGCACTGGCGGGGAGAGGGCCTGAACACCTCGGCCCCGAAACGGGCCAGATCGAAACGGGAGGCGCCGGTGGCCATCATCTCGATGGCGCAGCAGGCAAGCCCGAAGGTCATCGGCCAGAGAGAGTTGGCCCGGCCCAGGGCAAGCAGCTTATCCAGCTGGGCAAACTGAACTATCGGGGGTTGTATATTTTGCGTTCCCACTTAAACACTCCCTTTTTCCATGCATAGATGATTATCAGTGACAGGATTCCGACAAAGATCAGGATTTCGACAAAGGCATACAAATCGCCGACCAGCGCCTGCGACCTGTAGATGAGCGCCACCGGAAACAGAAAAAGAATATCCACGGCAAAAGCGACAAACATCAGGGCATAGAGGTAATATACAACGCCGAAACGGATCCAGGCGTCGCCGATGGGCACCATGCCGCACTCAATGAGCTGCTCGGTTTTCTGCTGGGTGTTTCTGGTGGAGCGGGCGGCGAGAAGTTTCGCGATGATGAAGGGGCCGATCGCGAAGCCCAGGCCGCCCAGGAAAAAGGCTGCCACATAGAGAAGGTCTACGGTTGCTTGCTGTTCCACGACTTAAGCTCCTTAGGTTGAAGCGCGTTATACGGATAGCTTCCGACCTAAATAGCCCGATCAAAAATCGATGTCAAGAAAATACTGAATGGCTATTCAGGAAACAGATCCCCTGATTTGCAGGCATCCACTACATTTAATTTTTAACTGAAATACAAGAAGTTAGTGGACGGAAAAGAATGGTTCCGGAGTAAGGAAGCAGAATAAGCCGAAGGGGAAATCAACACAAATTCAAGAGGTTAATTCCGGTAAAAATACCTTCCGTACTTTTACCTAAAATTGCATTTTTTTTATTATCCCCGAGAAAGAAGATCAAGAAGGCGCTGATGGATGTTGTCAAAACCGCCGTTGGACATGATGGCAACCACATCTCCTTGGCGGGCGTTGGCATCGAGATAGGCGAGGATGGCCTCGGTGGTAGGAAAGTAACGGGCGGAAATACCACGGGCAACGAGATCAGAAACCAGTTGCCGCGAGGAAAACTGCTCATGGGCAGAAACATTTGGCAAGGGCACATGCTCGCGCACCAAAACCTCGGCGGCGTCATTGAAGGAATCGGCATAGGCAGCCTGGAACACCTTGCGGCGGCTGGAGTTGGTCCGCGGCTCAAAAACCGCAACCAACCTCTTGCCGGCATAGGCTCCGGCTAGGGCGGCCAGGGTTTCCCGCACCGCCGTGGGGTGGTGGGCAAAGTCATCGATCACGGTAACCCCGCGCACGACGCCGCGCACCTCCTGCCGCCGCCTGACCCCCTTGAACTCCTTGAGGCTCACGGCAATCTTCTCCGCCCCAACCCCGAGAATATCAAGGACGGCGATCACCGCCAGGGCATTCAGGGCATTGTGTCGCCCCGGCAGAACGCTGAGGAAGGAGCCGAAGGCCTGACCGTTTTTCTGGGCAACAAAACTGGTGCCGGAGGGCGCAATCTGCAAACCATCAAGCCGCCAAAGCGCATCCTGACTGCAGCCGTAGCCGATTACCTTGCAGGGGGCGGCGGCAACGATCTCCCGCACCACCGGGTCATCCAGACAGGCGACCAGATAGCCGTCCGGCGGCATGATGGCCACCAGCTTTCGGAAGGAGGCCTTGATCGCCTCCAGATCGGCATAAATGTCGGCGTGATCGAATTCGATACTGGTGATGATGGCCACATGGGGACGGTAGTGCAGAAACTTGGGCCCCTTGTCGAAGAAAGCCGTGTCGTACTCATCACCCTCGGCAACGAAATACTCACCGTCAGCCACATTGAAGTTGCGACCGAAGGCCTGGACCAGCCCGCCGATCATGAAACTCGGCGCAAGCCCTGCTCCGTCAAGCAAGGTCGCCAGCAACGAAGAGGTCGTGGTCTTGCCGTGGGTGCCGGTCACCACCAGGGATTTTCTGGCGCCGATGAAGAAATGCCCAAGCGCCTGAGGAAAAGAGGCATAGGGAATGGCAAGCTCGGCCAGGGCCAGGGCTTCGGGGTTGTCGCGGCGGATGACGTTGCCGACCACCACCAGATCCGGACGCGGGACGAGGTTGGCCGGCGAATAGCCTGACTGCACAGTAATCCCTTGCGCGGCAAGGAAATCGCTCATGGGCGGATACACCTGCTGGTCGGACCCGGTCACCGTGTAACCGGCGCTCTTCAGCATGCCGGCCAGGGCTCCCACTCCGGTGCCGCAGATGCCCATGAGGTGAATGTGACGCACCTGCTCGGGAAAACGATTAAGGGAGGGATCGAGGGTCACGGCACTCCTGACTAAGGTCACGACCTGACGGTATCACGCACCGACTGATAGATGGCACGGAAGGTTTCGTCGAAATTCCCGGGTGCGAGGCGGCCGACCTCAATGAACTTGATGACGATCTCCTTGGCCACCTTGAGGATGGCATCGTCGGTGATCGGCTTGAGAAACGGGTCGGATTTTTTGGCGGATGGGCTCATAACGTAACGGGAGCGGCAATGAAAAAACCCCTGCCACAAGAAGAAGGCCAATTCATTCAAGGTCGGCAGAGGTTTGACCTGTTGAGAAAAACCGGCAAGGCCCCTCCCAAAGGATCATTTGCTGAGAAGTTGGTGGAGCTAAGCGGGATCGAACCGCTGACCTCTTGAATGCCATTCAAGCGCTCTCCCAGCTGAGCTATAGCCCCACGTCATTGAAACATCGAACAGGCGTCTGTCTGGCCGATTCGAAGAGATCAAATACCACCCGACTCCCCCTCTGTCAAGACTTTTCTCACCGAAAACACCTGCCATTTTCCTTGCCAAGCCCCAACGAGTCTGTTAGAGTCTAGCAGATTTTCTCCCGTCCATAACTATTTGGAACTTAAGGCATTCGTTAACAATTGAAGAGGTAACTTCTTATGTTTTCGCCCTTTGACTCGCTGTTCGGTTGGCTTTCCAACGATCTGGCCATTGACCTGGGGACTGCAAACACCCTGGTTTTCGTAAAAGGTAAAGGCATTGTCTTACGGGAGCCTTCCGTGGTTGCCATCCGCAAGGACGTACGGACGAACAAGGTGTTGGCGGTGGGGAAAGAGGCGAAAATGATGCTGGGGCGCACACCGGGCAACATTGTCGCGGTCCGACCCATCAAGGACGGCGTCATCGCCGACTTCGAAGTTACCGAGGCCATGCTCCGCTATTTCATCAACAAGGTGCACAATCGCCGCACTCTGGTCCATCCCCGCATCATCATCAGCGTTCCCTCCGGAATCACCCAGGTTGAAAAGAGAGCGGTCAAGGAATCCGCCGAATCCGCCGGTGCCCGCGAAGTCTATCTCATCGAAGAGCCGATGGCGGCCGCCATCGGCGCGGGTCTGCCCATCACCGAACCCACCGCCAACATGGTGGTCGATATCGGCGGCGGCACCACCGAAGTCGCGGTCATCTCCCTGGCCGGCGTAGTGTACGCCAGCTCGGTTCGGGTGGCTGGCGACAAGATGGACGAGGCAATCTTGCATTACATTAAAAGAAAGCATAATCTGGCCATCGGCGAGCACACCGCCGAGATGATCAAGACCACCATCGGCGACGTCATGCCGGAACCCCCTTACGAGAGCATGGAGGTCAAGGGACGCGACCTTGTTTCCGGCGTACCCAAGACCCTGACCATCACCTCGGAGGAAATCCGCACCGCCATCACCGAACAGGTCGACGCCATCGTCGAGGCCGTGAAAATGGCGCTTGAGCTGACCCCGCCCGAGCTTTCCGCCGATATCGTCGACCAGGGCATCGTGCTCACCGGCGGCGGCGCCCTGTTGCGCAACCTCGACCAGCGTCTGAAGGAGGAAACAGGTCTGCCCATCATCATCGCCGAAGACCCGCTCTCCTCGGTGGTGCTCGGTTCGGGCAAGGCCCTGGAAAACATCGATATCCTCAAAGAGGTCATGACCACATAACGGCGGCGGGGATGGCAGGATATTTCCTCGGACAGCCTTCCTCCTTACCTTACGCGGGGGTCCGTCTGGCCCCGGCTTTTTGATGGCATGTTTATGGCGAGTAAAAATCAGGTTCAGAGTCTGCAATGAGGAAAAGAGGTAAACGCGCCAAACAGATAAAGGTCTTTCTTCTTTTCGGACTCCTGCTCACCCTGATTCTTATCCTGATCGTTTCCGCGGTCGGCCGCCAGGAATTCAACGCTCCCCACAAATTCGCCCTTGAAGTTATCGGTACGGCCCAGTATGGCATCACCAGGGTTTCCGGCTACTTCAACGGAGTCTGGCGTAACTATACCGCCCTCATCAGTGTAAGGGAGGAAAACGCCAGGCTGCGGGAGGAACTGCAAAAATACAAGGCGATCAACAACGAGTACCGGGAGGCTGTTGCCACCAACGTCCGCCTGGCCAAGCTTCTCGAAATGAAGGAAGTTCTGCCCGCCCCCACCCTCACGGCGGAAATCATCGGCATGGACCCTTCCCAATGGTTCAAGACCGTCATCATTGACCGGGGCAGCAGCGACGGTGTGCAGGCAGGCATGCCCGTCACAACCGTGGAGGGGGTTGTCGGCCAGGTGGTCAACACCTCACCGCACTATGCCAAAATTCTGCTGGCCACCGACCCGAACAGCGCCATCGATGCCTTGATCCAACGCACCCGGGTCCAGGGCATCGTCAAGGGCAACGGCACCGCCTACCACATGGACTACGTGCTCAAAAACAGCGATGTCCAGAAGGGAGACACCATTGTCACCTCGGGGATCGGCGGGGTTTTCCCCAAGGGCATTCCCCTGGGCACGGTTGCCAATGTCGAGAAAACCCGGCGCGGCATGTTTCAGAAAATTGACATTGAGCCATCCACGGATTTCACCCAGTTGGAGTACATCATCATTGTCATGAAAAAAGATCCGCTGGCCAAATAATGATGAACACGCGAAATTCTCCTCAAGCCACAGATCCGCGAGACCGGCTTAAAAACACGCACAGCGAAAACCGACGGCGGAGCGGTTCAGCGCAACGCCGTCAAATGATGCGCACCCCATGGCTGTAGGCGTTTTTTTCCTCTTAGGAACCATCCTCCTCGTTTTCGAGACCACCTTGCTGCATGCGCTGCCCGAATGGTTTGGTCGCCCTAACTTGTTGTTTTTACTGATTGTTTTCATAGCCACCAATCTGGATATCTACAAGGGCGCTGTCCTGGCTCTGCTCTTCGGCCTGCTCATGGATATCTTTTCCGGTATCTTCCTCGGCCTGCACCCCATCGTTTATCTGCTCCTCTTTTTCGTCCTCCAGGGGGTTTCCCGGACCCTTGCCATCAATGAAGCCGTGCATCAGATGCCGCTGGTCGCCCTCAGTTACCTCTTCACCGCCAGCAGCATCTTTCTCTTTGCCTCGATTCTCGCGCCGGAAAGCAAACTCTACTGGGCCTGGGGCAATGAAATCCTCCAGGTTCTCATTCTGGCGGTCATCTGCATTCCGTTTTTCAGCCTCTTCAAGTGGCTTACCCTGTTTGTAAACAACAAAGGCCAGCGCAATCCATTCCGGCGCCAGAAATCCGGCAACCGCTACCTCGCGTAGCCTAAGGCTTGCAAAGAACGTCATGCCACGCCCCCTTGCCAAAATTAATAAAATCGACCCGGCCGAACTCAAGATGCTCAAGAAGCGTCTTGACATTGCCACGGCGATCATCACCTTTTTCATCGCCATTCTCGTCTCCAGGCTCTGGTTTCTGCAGATCCACAGTGGCACCGACTATGCCAAGATGTCGGAAAGCAACCGCATCCGGATTCAGGATATCGCCGCTCCCCGCGGCAACATCCTGGACAGAAACGGCAAAACCATCATCACCAACCGCCCCCGCTTCAATGTGGTCTGGAGCCGCGAGGATGCGCCGAACCCGGACGAGGTCATCAAGACACTCGCCAAAATCCTTGACGAAGACATCTCCGTGCTCCTGGAGAGAATCCGCGCCGCAGCGGATCATCCTCGTTATGTGCCCACCCGGCTCAAGGAGGACATCGACTGGAAGACGCTGGTCACCATCGAAAACAACCACTTCAATCTTCCCGGCGTCCGCATCGAGGTACTGCCCTCCCGGGACTACCTTTACGGCGACTTTGCCTCGCACACCATAGGTTATCTCGGGGAGATCAGCCCGGCTGAACTGGAAGAGCCCCGTTACGCCAACCATCAGAGCGGAGACCAGATCGGCAAGCTCGGGGTGGAAAAACTGTATGAGGAAACCCTGAAGGGCGAAAAGGGCCGCCATTACCTGGAGGTGGACGTACACGGCTTTGAGCAGCGTCAAATCAACCTGCAGGAGCCGCTGCCGGGCAATGATCTCCAGCTTACCCTGGATATTGACCTGCAGAACGCGGCGGAAAAGGCCATGGAAGGCAAAGCCGGCGCCGTCGTCGTCATGGAGGCGAACACCGGCAGGCTTCTGGTTCTCTGCAGCACCCCTCCCCTGCGGCTGCAGGAGTTTGTCGGCGGCATCTCGAGCAAGGCGTGGAACGCCCTGCTCAATGACCCGCTGAATCCCTTGATCAATAAAACCATCCAGGGCCAGTACCCGCCCGGCTCCACCTTCAAGATCGTCACGGGTCTGGCGGCCCTTTCCGAAGGGGTGGTCACCCCGGATACCGTCTTCTACTGCACAGGCTCGATCAACTTTGGCAACCGCCGTTACGGCTGCTGGAAAAAAGGCGGCCATGGGCCGGTCAATTTCCATCGGGCCCTGGTGGAATCCTGTGACGTCTATTTTTATCAGGTCGGCCAGAAGCTCGGGGTGGACACCATTGCCAGATATGGCCAGAGCATGGGCCTGGGCCGGAAAACCGGCATTGACCTTGAACACGAAAAAAGCGGCATCGCGCCAACGGCCGCCTGGAAGCAGCAGCGCTTCAAGGAAGCCTGGCAGGAGGGCGAAACGCTTTCCGTCGCCATCGGCCAGGGCTTCAACCTGACCACACCCCTGCAGATCTGCCAGATGACCGCGGCCCTGGTAAACGGCGGCGTCCTCTATCGGCCGCAACTCATCCAGACGGTCATGGATCCGGAGGGCAAACCCGTTTCAACCTTTGCCCCGGAGGTTTATGGCAAGGCCCTCGGCTCGGAACGGGCCCGCACCCTTGTTCGGGAGGCCCTGGTGGATGTGGTAAACTCGAAAAGCGGCACGGCCAAGGTCGTGAAACTCGACAACGTGCTGGTGGGGGGCAAGACCGGCACGGCCCAGGTGATCCGCCTCTCCCACATAGAAGGCTTAAGGGAGCAGGCAATCCCCTACAAATACCGGGACCATGCCTGGTTCACCTGCTTCGCGCCTGCGGAAAAACCGGAAATCGCCGTGACCGTTCTGGTGGAGCATGGCCTGCACGGCGGTTCCGGCGCCGGTCCCATTGCCAAGACCGTTCTGGCCCGCTATTTCGAGCAGAAATACGGTGTGCCAGCCGCGGAAAACGCGGCTTCGCCTACTCCGGCAACCTCTGAACCGGAACAACAGGGAGATTAAGATGTTACGCTTCGACAGACGGTTGCTCCTCAATTTCGACTGGGTGATGGTCGGCGCCGTGGCCATTGTCGTGCTCATAGGCCTGGCCAATCTCTACAGCGCCTCCCACCTCTACGAAAACGTGGGCACCTCGGTCTTCCTAAAGCAGCTCAGCTATTATCTGCTTGGAGCTGCCGTCATCCTCCTCATCATCAGCATTGACTACCGGGTGCTCATCTCCTGGAACTACCCCTTCTACGCCCTGATGATCCTCTCGCTTCTCGCCGCTCTTTTCATCGGCAAAACCATTGGCGGCTCCCAGCGCTGGATCGACCTGGGCTTTTTCCGCCTCCAGCCTTCCGAGCCGGCAAAGCTGATCCTGGTCATTACCCTGGCCAGCTATTACTACCGCAAGGACACCGGCAAGGGCTTCGCGCTCAAGGATCTCGTCGTGCCCATCCTGCTCACGGGCGTACCGTTTCTGCTCATCGTCAAACAGCCGGATCTGGGCACCGGCCTGATGCTCTGTTTTGTTTTTGTCTCCATGACCCTGTTCGTCAAGCTGCGCTGGAGCACCCTCGCCATCCTCATGAGCGTCTGTCTCTCGGCCATTCCCATCGGCTGGAAGTTCTTTTTGAAGCCATATCAGCGCCAGCGGATCGAAACCTTCCTGAATCCGGAAAGTGATCCTTTGGGTACCGGCTACCACATCACGCAATCCAAAATTGCCGTGGGCAGCGGCCTGAAATTCGGCAAAGGTTTTATGCAGGGAACCCAGGGGCAGCTCGACTTTCTGCCGGAACGGCATACGGACTTCGCCTTTTCCGTCTGGGCCGAGGAGTGGGGGTTTTTCGGCTCGGTCGTCTTTCTGGCCTGTTACTTCTTCATGATTCTCTGGGGGCTCAACATCGCCATCTCCTCACGGGATAAGTTCGGGGTTCTGCTCGCCTTCGGCATTGTTTCCCTGATCTTCTGGCAGGCGCTGATCAACCTGGCCATGGTTTTGGGGTTGCTGCCCGTGGTCGGCATGCCGCTGCCCCTGTTCAGCTATGGAGGCTCATCCCTGCTCACCACCCTGGCCGGCATCGGCATCCTGCTCAATATCCGGATGCGCCGCTACATGGGAACAAGCTGAGTTTTTTTACCGCTCAGGTCTTTAAATTTTTCAGTTCAGCGATGAGGCGCTTGAGGGAGTCATCCACCTGCTGGTACCCTTCCGTTGCCTCGAATTCCGCGCACCCCTCCTGGGCCTTTTTCACCCGCTGCCGCAAGACCTCGATGGTCTGATTGATCTGAGCGGCCAGATCCTGCAGGGGGTCGCCGCTGCGCAGCTTGAACCGCACGGTCAGATCCCCCTGGCGCACGGCGGCCAGATCCCGCTCGATATGGTAAATGGGGCCGGCGATCTTCTGGGGCAGAAAAATTGCCAGCAGCATGCCGCTCAGAAGACTGACCGCCGACCCTGCCGCCACCACCGGCCAGAGCAGGTCGCTGACCCGCCTGATGGCGATATGGGCGCTGTAAAAGGAATCGCAGACCTCCTTGCGGGCATAGCCGTAGAGAATAAGGGCGGCCAACAGGGAGCTGAGGAGCACCACCCCGAAAATCCGCAGCAGCAGCCAGCGTTGAAATTCTCTTTTTACAGCCATGTTCAACTTTTTTCTTTTATATTCCACCATGATGGATTCCTCTCTTTTTTCCGCGCCGCGATACCGGCAATCAGCCCATATTGTTGTGGCAGCCCACGCAGAGTTGCTTCTTGCTTCCCTTTACCAGTCGGTATTCATTGTCCGAGGCATGGGGGACGTGACAGGACATGCAGCTGATTCTGCCGTCCTCCTGGATTCTGTATTCCCTGCCTATGCGCATCCCCCGTTTGGGCAAGACATCCACCGGGTGGGACAACACCCCCTTTGCCTGCGGATGACAGGAATAACAGGTCGTGACCGTGAGATAGTGGAAATCCGTGAGGGGAAGATGCTCGGGAGGCAAACCGGCCCCCCCGGCCGACTCGCCGCGCTGCCCTGCAAAAGACCCACCCCCGGCGACACCCACCATCATGGCAACCGGCGCCTGGCTCCGTATCTGAACCAGAAATTGATTCCCCTTCCGGAAATAATCGGCGCTCACCTGATTTTTCCCGGAGACCGCGTTTTGCGGCGCAGCGGGGCTGCTGAAGAGTGAACGGGTGGAAAAGGTCATCTCGGGAGAAACCGCCCTGTTCCCGAACACATCCTGGGACACCGCGGTAAACTTGTAGTTTCTGCCGGGGAGCAGACCGGAAAGCACCACTTCGTGGTCGGTGGCCAGCCTGGTCTCCACCGGACTCCTGCCGTTGAGATCCTTTTCGCCATAGTAGGCTGCCGAATCCGCTATCCGGTCGGTTTTCCAGGCGATGCGGGCGGTGAGAAAAACCCCCTGCCGCACCTCCAGCACCCGCAACGCCGTGATCTGGGGAGGGCCGGCAGGCACGGGCAACTCCGCGGTTGCGGCGAGGGCAGGCATGTTCAGCTCGGCGCGCAACACTTCGCGACCGCCTGCATCAGCGCGGACTACGATCTCTCTGCCTTCCAGCTCAGCGGGCAGGTTGAACCAGTGCACGGTATCGGCCTGAAAATCCTTGGCCAGCCAGCGCACCTTCTCCTGGTTGCCTTTCTCCCGCTTCTGCTTGCCGCCATGGGAATCGGCAATATGGCAGACGGCGCATTGCTGTTCCAGCACCGGCGCATGCACATACCGCTTGCTGGCAACATCCTCGCAGACGCCCTGGTGACAGAGGCAGCACTGACTGGGGCTGGTCCCGCCCACGGCCTTTCCGCTCCCGCTTATGGCCAAAAGAGAAACCAGCGCCACAACCACGGCGGGAAACGCATCCGGCCGTAACAACTTTCGCTTTTCCGTTGTCAACATCGTGCTTCTTTCATTTCCTGTAAAGTTTTCCCCCTCTTTACTGGATAACGAGAAGATGCAGGGGCTTTGCCCCCAACTCGATATACCCCGCAACCCGGCTTGATGTCTGGTCGATGACCGTGACCCTGCCGTTCTCCCTGTCCGCCACATAGAGCCACTTCTGCCGGTCGGCCACGGCCATCTCAAAGGGGCGGCCGCCGGTCCTGATGTCGCGGATCAACCTCTGCTGCCGGGTGGCGAAAAGGGAGACTGAACCATCCCGTTGATTGCTGATGTAGAGCCTGTTCTCGCTCTGCACCAGTCGCATGGGCTGAAAACCCACCTTGATCCTTTTCACGACCTGTCGGCTGCGCAGATCATAAATGCTCAGGGAATTCGCCGCGCTTTCCGCCACATAGAGATAATCTTCCGCCGCCAGCAGACCCTCAGGCGTGTTTCCCACCACCAGGGTATCCTGGGTGGCCAGGGTTTCCGGATCGAGCAAGTAGACCGTCTGCGAGAGGGCGGATGAAATGGCGAGCTGATTGCTTCCCTCCACCCAGGCCAGATAGCTGGGCTTATACCCCAGGCGCACCCGCCGGTCCATGGCGCCCTGCTGAAGATCCATGCGGATCAGATTGTCCCCTTCCTGATCCAGCACGTACCCCCAACGCCCGTCCCGGCTCAGCAGATGGGTGGGCTGGACGGTCATGGGGATCTTGATACGATCAAGCACCTGGCTGGTGGCGGTCTTCACCGCATAGATTTCGGAACCCTTCCTGGCCAGGACAAAAAGCCGCTTCCGGTCCGCCGCGTAGGCCATATAGGAAGGATCCGCCGGGATGGCGAAGGAGCCGGTGACCCAGTTTTTGTCCGTCCTGATCATGAACACCGTATTGATCTCCGGACAGCTCACGTAGGCCAGGTCCGCGAGCAACGGCTGTTTTTGCACGGAGGCCGCCATGGCCGGGGCGAAAATGGCCCTGTTGCTGACGGAATTATCCTCATCCCAGATCAGAAAAATCGAGATGCTCTCCCCGGCGGCGAGCTGAAACCCTTCCGCCAGGGGCAAGTCCACCACGGGCTGGGCAAGAGCCAGCAGCATCTTGCCTCCGTTTTTTTCCCGCGCCGCCTTTTCCAGGGTCAACCGAAAAGAACGATAGCTCCCCTCCGGCACGGCAGCCCGCCCCACGAACTGCTGCGCGCCGCCGATCTCGTTGGCGGCAAACTCCGTGCGCCCGAGGACGAGCGGCACCACGTTCTCGCCGCCAATCAGCTCCAACGCGGCAATCCGCATCCAGCTCCCCTTGGCATGCTCGTCCTTGAGCTGGAGAAAGACCTGCACCACCCCCTCTTTCTCCCTCACCTGGGGCGGGGCAAGAACATTGCCGCTCCTCCCTGCCAGCTCCTGCTCCACGCAGCCAGCGGCGGAAAGGAAAAGGAGGGAGGCAAGGAAAAGCCCTGCCGTACAAAGCCAGGCAGGGCACCACAGGCCGGCGATTTTATTTTTCTCCATATCGATATGGTCCAGCAGCGCTTTTCTCTAAAAAGTTTTCCGGCCCGTGACCTGACTAGGTACCCAGCTGTCTGTCATGCCATGGCCATGACAGAAACCGCAGGGGATGGGAAAGCCCTGGCCGTAAATGTGGCAGGTCGTGCATACCGCCTGTCGGACATAGGGCCGGTCGGCAGCGTCATGGTGCACATAACGCCATTTGTTAAACACGGTGGTCCCCGCATTGGCGATCAGATCGTCCTGATGGCAGCGCCGGCACACATAGCCCAGGACAGAGGAATCGACGGTGGTGACGGTGCCTTCCAGATCCTCGCCGTTGATCCTGCGCCGCAGAAGCATGATATTCGGAGAGCCATGCGGCTCGTGGCAATCCAGGCAGGAAAGGATGAAATTGCTCTTGGCTCCTGCCGCGGCGGCAAAAGGGTTCCTGCTGATGATGCCGACATCCCGGGCATAGCCGCCATGCTTCTCTCCCTCGGCCGACCCCGACCAGTCGATGGGCCTGAGGTCGCGCCCCAGGCTGGTGCTCCAGATGGTGTTGGCGCTGTTGTGGCAGTCGGTGCAGAAGCCGACATAATCCGGGGTGTTACTGCCGTCCGCATCCCCGACCCCGGCCGGTTCCCGGTTGGTGCCGGAGGAATAGGGCGCTTCATAGCTTACGTGGGAGGCCATGGTCTCGCTCTCGCCCCAGAGGCCAAAATGCGCGGAGGGCTTGGAGATGGCGGAATTGAGCGGAAAGCCGGTAAGGGTGGAAACCCAGTTGCGCTTGGCCAGGTGCGGGTTGTGGCAGGCGTTGCAGGGATTGGAGGAATCGGTGAACGCCGGATAGACGCCGCTGTTGTCACGCACAAAGGTACGGATGTCGTTGAGGTTATGGTAGGAGGCCTGATTGAAGGCGGCCAGGATGGAGGCCGGCCCGCCGCTGCCGCCGCCAAAGGTCGTGCCGTAATCGGAATTCGTCACCGTCTGGGCCGAGCCCGGGGAATTGTGGCAGTAAAAGCAAAAATTGCTCGCCTCGGTGTATGGCTTGGCGGTAAAGGCGGTGTCGAAGTTCTTGGCAAAAACGGCGTAGTCGCTTGGCGCTCCGCCCGCGGGCGCAGGCTCCTGCCCTTCCAGGCTGGCATGCATTTCATGGCAGTGACCGCAATTGCCGCGGCCATAGCCGGCCGTACTCGTCACCCCGCGGTTCACCCCGGCGTCCGTCGAACCGTGGGCGGAGACAAGATAATCCCCGGCCTGGGCCGGCCGGCCAGGGAAAAAAAGAGCGCCGGCAAGGATGGCCAGGGAGAAAAAACAAGGCCTTGCGATCAATCTTTTGCGGTATGACATACAGCGCACCCGTTGTGGCCGGCAGCAGGCCATTTTTTATAATCCCAGCGCAGGATGGCGTCATAGGGGGTGCCATGGGCCCGATGACAGGAAAGGCACATGACGATGGCGTTGTTGCTGTCCGTGCTGATGTTGACGGTGGAGTTTACGGTGGTCGAGGTGTCGGATGAGGCCACCGGCGTTATGACGCTGTAGGTGTTGTTGCTGCCGCCGCCGCCGTTGTAGGCTTCGTATTCCGTGCCGGAAGCGGCCCGGCTCATGTCGAAATCCACCGGGTGCCGCAGCCAGACCCCGTCGAGAAAACTTCCCGACGCCATCTTGCCGGAGCCGTTGTGGAAATCGCCATGACATCTGGCGCAGTGATTGCTGATGGAGCCGACCGCCTCTTCTGTTTCAAAGTTGCGATCCTCGCCGTAATACTTGTTGTGCGCCGTGTCGGTGGGCTGATACTCGTAATCCTGGTCTTCAAGCCCCTTGACGCCGTCAAGAAAACGGTAACTATCCGCGATGGAGGTACCGTCCTTGTAGGCGCTCATGTTGTTGCCATGATGACTGCCCAGGATGGCCACGGTGGGGTTTGCCTCGGCCGCGCTGCCGTGACAGCCATAGGTGCCGGCGCAGGTGATCTGGGCGCCCAGCGACTCCCCTCCCGGCGGGACAAAGCCGTGCTTCTGATCAGCCAGCGTGATGTCGGCAATATTGTGACCGACGCGATCCTGGCCCAGGCTTACCCAGTAAAAATTCCCGCCGGCCAGGGTGTTGCCTTCCGTGCCGGTGGTGCCGTAGGAAGGCCCTTGGGTATCAAGAACATAGGGGACGCCCCCGCCGCTGTTGGTACCCTGGTGGCAACCCACGCAGTCCGTGGTCAAAAGAGCGGCATTCACCGCCGTCACCATGGTCTTGGCTCCAGTTTTGCTGATCACATAGGCCATGGGCGCGCCATCCTGACTGTTGTGCATGGTATGACAGTCGGCGCAAAGACCACGCACCCTGGCCACTCCCGCCAGGGGAAGGCCAAGGCAGACAACGCTCACTATGCTGCAGACCGCGGCAAGACGCATCGTGTTCCTCTATCTGGCGAAAATCTCGACCCTGCCGTTGCCCTCATCGACAATACAGAGACGGCCCCAGGGATCAAAACGGATGGCATTGGGATAATAGAGCTTCTCCCGGGCATGTCCTTTTCCCAGGAAACGATATTTTTCCTTGCCCTGCTGGTCATAGACCACAACCTCGCCAAGATGCCGGTCGAGCACATAGAAATTGCCCGCCTTGTCCAGAGTAAAGGAAACCGGGAAGGACAGGCTCTCCCCCAATTCGAGCTGGGAGAGCAGCTTGCCGCCATTGTCGAACTGGTAGAGCCTCCTGTCCAGCTGGCTCAGGGCCCAGACCTTGCCATCGACGACCTGGAAATCAACGATGGCGCGGGCGGCCTTCGGGGCCGGGAATTGTTGCCCGGCCTGCATCTTCTCATCCAGGCGGAAAATATCGCCGGTCGCCTTGTCAAGGACGTAGAGCACTTCCCCGACCTGGGAGATGCGGTCAACAAAGATCTGCCGGCCGCGGTAACTGACGGTGTTGGCCACGGCGCTCCGGTTCTTCACATCGATGAGCGTCAGAGAGTTCTTGCCCTTTTCCACCACCAGCAGGTCATCGGAGGGCAGACGCACCATGTCGTAGGGGTTGGCCAGCCCCCCTTGCTGGGGATAGGACTGGAGAAACTGCCCTTCCCTGTCGAAGGAATACAGGCGCTGGCCGCCACTGTCGATCACATAATAACGGCCACGGCCTTCATCCACATAGAGCGCCGTGGGCAGCTGGAAAAGGGTATCGGCGCCGCCCCGCAGACTGAGCAGCCATCGCCATGGCTGCCCCGCGCCGGACGCCGGCGAATCCCCCAGACCAACCAGAAGACAGAGGCCCAACAACCCAAGCCACCAGCTTTTTCGCGAAGATTTCACCATGCCGGCACTCCTGTTTTTCCTTGTCTCTGCATCGCTGCTCCTCTCCATCCCTCTAATAACTCCGATGGCATTGTACGCACAGATCCTTGGTGCCACTCTGTTTCAGGTGATACTTGAAATCAGTGCCCATGGGATCGTGGCAGGTGAGGCAATCCATGGCCTTGCCGGTGCGCTGGTCGATGACCTTTTCTCCCACCGGATGGCTGAAGACACCCTGGGTTTCATGGCAACGCGAACAGACGGCGTTGCCGTCCGCCTTGAGAAGGGCAAAACGGTTGGCGCCATGCGCGTCATGGCATTCACTGCACTGCTCTATTTTGGAATGGTGGTGCAGGCTTGCCCGCATGCGTTCGCCGGTGTCCCCATGGCAGGAAAGGCAGAGCTGGGACTCTTTTCTCTTCAACAGCTTCCTGTTGTCGCCGGCGTGGGGACTGTGACAGAGAATGCAGGTATTCCCGGTCATGGAAAGCAGATGATTGTGGGGGGTGAGCATCTGCTCCCGGACGCCTGCATGGCAGGAAAGGCACAGACCGCTGTCGGCAATGTTCTTGCCGTGGCAGGTGGCGCAGCCCTGTTCAAAAGGCGGATGCACATACTCCCGCAACAACCCTTTCCGGCTGCTGCCATGGGGCGTATGGCAGGAAAGGCAATCCTCAACCCTGGTCGGAAATCCCTGGTGCCCGGCCAAGGCGTCCGGCTCCTTATGGCAGGGAAGGCAGAGCTGCGCAACCCCGCTTTTCAAGAGTTGCTCATGGCTGCTCTGGTGGGGCTGGTGGCAGACGGTGCACTTCCCCTGCGCATAGGGTTTATGGGCGACCTTATACTGCTGCACCGCCTGCTCATGACAGGAAGAACAGAGTGCGGCCAAAGGCTTGTTCAGCAGGCCGGCCTGCCCGGAAGCATGGGCGGCGTGGCAGGCGGAGCACTCCCCTTTTTTGACGGGCTGATGTACGATCCCCCGGCCAAACTCCTCTTCCTTCTGCCCATGGCAGGAATAGCAGAGCCCCGCCCCTTTTTCCCGCAAAAGGCCCTCATATTTTGCCACATGCGGGTTGTGGCACTTGCCGCACTCCCCTCGGGCAACGGGGGAATGCACCGCGGCGCCCTGGAACTTCTTCCGGTCATGGCATTGAAAACAGCCGGATTCCGCGGCGGCGACGGAATACCCCCCCGCCAGGAGACCGACAAGCACGAGAAAGATGAAAGTGCGACGCATTACTTGTTCCTCCCGGGATGGCAGGCTTTACAGTTCCCCTGGCCAAACGGCGAATGGCTCACCGGATAGAGCAAACCCTTCCTGGCCGAGCCATGGGGGTCATGGCAGCTCAGACAGGAGGCGCCGGAAGGAATGACGCCGCCATGCACATTGACGAAGCGCGGGGTATCGTCGCCATGGCAGGCCCGGCAGAGGGCCGAAGGCTCTGTTTTCAGCAGGGCCGCATTCCCCGCCGTATGGGGAAGGTGACAAAGGGCGCAGTCCTGCCGGGCCGGGATGTGGGCAATGCCGCCAGCCCAGTTCGCCGCCACCTCCTGATGGCAATCAAGGCAGAGATCCGGGCTTTTTTTGACAAGAGCGCCACGCACTTCCGAGCCGTGGGCGGCATGACAGCCGCCGCAATTTTTGGCCCGCACCGGCTCATGCACCGTCTTTGCCGCAGCCAGATCCTGGCCGATGCCTGAATGACAGGCAAGACAGATCTCTCCCCCCTCCTTCCGCATGAGAAGGGAATAATCAGCGGCATGGGCAGTATGACAGGTGAGACACTCGCCATTGCGGAAAGGAGGATGCCTGGAAACGCTTTCCTGCTGTTTGCGCTGGTCCTTATGACAGGTCAGGCAGAGCCCGCTCACATTTTCGCCTCGCAGCAGTTTTTCTTTTCCCCCTCCCTGGTGCGGATTGTGGCAGGAACTGCAATCCCCGGCGGCAAAGGGCTGATGGAGGTTGAATCTGTTGAGTTCCCTCTCAACGTCTTGATGGCAGCGCAGGCATACGGCAAGTTCCTTCTCGACAAGCAAGGCCTTTTCCGGGGAGGAATGCGGTTTATGGCAATCTCGACATTTTCCCTCGGCCACCGGCGCATGACCGCCCGGACCGCCCCCATACTCGGCCTTGGCGTGGCACTGATAACAGAGTTCCGCCCCACCGGCAAACTTCACCCCCTGCCCTTCGCGTTTTCCGTGGGCGAGGTGGCAGGAAAGGCAATCCCCCGTGGCAAAGGGGGCATGTTTTTTCTCCTTATTTTCCTTCTGATCGTGGCATTTCAGACAGAGGGCTTCCGGGCGAACGGCAAGCAGGCCGTTGTGCTCGCTGGCATGCACGGCATGGCATTCCGTGCATTTACCCTGCGCAACCGGGTCGTGCAGCAAAGCGGAACCGGCGGCCTCCTGGGTGTGACATTTTCCGCAAACGCCAGAAGGTTCCGCAGGGGCGGTCAGAGTGGCGCCCGGTTCGGCCCCATGGCAGGAGCGGCAGTCACCGGCACCGACCGGCCCGTGCAGCACGGCTCGCAACAACCCGGCCTTCTCGGTGCTGTGCGGATTATGACAGCTGGTGCAGCCACCGGAAAGGGCATAGCCGAAATGCGCCGCCATAAAGTTCTGCTCGTCACCCTTGTGGCACTTCTGGCAAAGAAGATCGGGGCTCTCCTTCAGCAAGGCCGCCTGCCCGGAGGTATGCGGAGCGTGACAGGTGACGCATCCATCCTGTACCGGTGCATGCACGGTTTGCTTCGCAAAGGGGGCCCGGTCATGGCAGGAATAACAGATCTCATTGCCGGCCTTGAGCAGAAGAGAGGGTTGCTCCGAATTGTGAACAGCATGGCAGGCCACGCACTTTCCCTGGGCAAAAGGGGGATGCACCGAAAGGCGCCCTTCCTCGGCAAAGGTCTTGCCGTGGCAGCCAAAGCAGAGTTGCGGCATCTCCTGCCGGAGAAAAACGCCGCCAATGAGGCCATGGGGAAGATGGCAGGTATCGCAGGCCTTTTCCCGCACAGGGGCATGGGCCTTGCCCGTCTGAAACTTGAGCGCCATTTCCGCATGGCAGTCAAGGCACCCCTTGCGGACCGCCTGGGGCCGTGTCTCCTTGACACAGGCCAGGACAAGAACACCGGCCGCAAGCACCAGAAGCAGACTAACTGTTTTTCGCACTGTCCTTTGTCTTTTCAAGCTCCCTCCGCACTTTTCCCCATTCCTTACCATCCACGGCGATCTCGGAAAGGGATTTCAGATTTTGCAGAAAATCCCTCTTGGCCTGCTCGTATTTCTCCTGTCGCAACTGCATCTCCAGCTTCTCCTTGATCGCGGCCAAGGGAACCAGCTTTTTCTCCTGCTGGCCCATCAGCTTCACCAGGGCCATGCTTTCGCCATGCGCAAAAGGCTTGCTGATCTCGCCCTTTCTCAACGGGGCAAGCGCCAGGCGCACCTGCTCATCCAGATGGTCGAGCGGCACCCGCCGGACAGGCGCTCCGCCATGCACCTTTTCCCTGGCGATCTCAAAAAAATCCCGGCCCTGAAGCACCTCGCCCCAGACCTTTTCAATGAAGCCCTTTTCCCCATCCAGCAGGGCAATGCTCACCATTTCCGGTTGGGTAAACAGTTCGGGATGGGTATCGTAATACCGTTGTGTCTCCTCGGCGGCAAGCTCCGCCTTGGGCTGCACGAAACGTTTTTCAATCTCCTTGGTCAGCCGGTGCCGACGATAGAATTGATACGTCTTTTTGAAGGGCTCTTTTTCTTCATAATGGCGGTCCATTGCCTCCCAGGAAATCAATGTCTGAGAAATAATATTTCCCAAAACATTTTTTTTCATGGCTTCCTGATCCTTTGCCGCGAAATGAAACTGCTTGCGAAACTTTTTTTCTTTTTCAAGCTGGGTCCAGAATGCCCCGACATCGATGTTATCCCGGTTTGTCTGGATCAGGATTTTCTTGGCATCATCCCCGACAGGCGCATCTTCGCCCACGGCCTTGAGGAGTTCCTCGTCCACCCGCACCGCGAATTTTTTTTCCAGGGAGGCGACAAGCCTGGCCGTCAGTTCGGCGGACTTCTCCTTTTTCAGGATGTCGATGATGCCGGCCCTGGCCTTGTGGAAATCCTCCTTGTCCGGCGCAAGCACAGAGTCCAGCTGCAGGACCACGACTCCCTTCGGCATGACGATGGGCGCGCTCACCGTGCCGGGAACGGCGCCGGCCAAGGCCTTCCGCCAGCTTTCATCGAGCTTCTTTTCCCGCACCTCCAGACTTTGATAATACTGCGGCCCATCCTCCTGGTTCACCGCCTCGGCCAGCTCCTTTACCGAAATCCGCTTTTCCCGCAAATCATCCGCCTTGGCCGCGGCCCCCTTCTCCTCGGAAAAGACAAAAATATTGAGCAGCCAGCGCGGGCAATACTCCTGTTCATAGAGCTTCCAGGCCTCCGCGTCGGCAACGCTGACCTTCCTGTCGACCTCTTCGCTTTTAAGGAGCATCAGGGCGCGCACCTTCAAAAAGGTTTCCACCTTTGCCAGAAAGCCGGGGTCACGGTCAAGCTGCATCTTTTCCGCTTCCTGGGCCAGCAAGACCCAGTCGATGAACGGCTCGGGCGTTTCCGGCAGAGTCATGCCTTCCTCCTGCCAATTCGCCCACCAGTCGGAAAAATCAGTCGCCGTATACTGCGTACCGTTCACGGTGACCAGCACCCGCTCTCCCCAGGACCAGGCCAGGACGGGAGCCGGCAGCCACATGCCAAGCAGACCGGCAAAGAGCATAACGCAGCATATCAATCGTGGCATGGCACGAAACCCTTGCTTTCCCATAACGTCAGAATCTCCTGCGTGACGTGTTTTGCCAGACTCGTCACGGTATTGATCAAGCCAAAATGCATCATGGTCCGGTACTCAGCCCCTTCACGCCGATGGATGGTGGCAAAGAGAAGCCTGCCGTCCTGGCCGTCATATACCCGGACCTGCACCGAGATGGAAGGGTTGACAAATTCCTTGCCGACCTGCTCATCCATGGCCAGGATCTCGGCGCCGATCAGCCGTTCCACGCCCAACCGCGAGGCGATGATCCGCAGTTGCTCCGGGCTGGGCTGTTCCCAGGGCCGCAGACGCAGCTGCCGGTAAATTTTCCGTACGTCTCCCTCCAGGGCGATACGCCAGTTTCCATATCGTATCAATTCCGTCATGAAAATTCGGTAAAAAATTTGCCCGCCCGCCGTAAAGCCGCTCTTATTGGCAAAGGGCAGCAGGGCAACGCTGCACGCCGGGGTAAAGGCCTTTACGGAAAATTCCTGCAGATATGGTCTCTGCGCGGCACATCCCGGCAGAAGGCAGAACAGAACCAGCCAGCAGACCAGCAGAACCTTTTGCCTCCTTCCCGGTGTTTGTTCTTTCACGCTGAAATCATGCCTCTTCTAAAAATCCTCGGGAGCCAGCCCGGACACCACAACCTCGGGTTCCTGCTCCACCTTGCCGGCGGCACTCCGCAGAGGATTGTTGATTGTTCGCCGCACCTTGTTTCCCAGGATATCCCTGGCAAAAAGAACAAAACGCAGGCCTTTTTCCTGTTGGGCGGCAAGCGGCACGTTCAGTTTTGCCGGCAGACTGTTGCCGCTTTCCTCATGCACGAGTCCACCGGCTTTATCGTGAATCTCAATGCGCCAATAAGCCAGGGGAACCTCATCGTCGTGCCGCAGGTCAACAATCAACTCCTCCTGTTCCTGTTCAACGGCAATATCGAGGTTGGGAGCCCGGCGCAGGATCTGCAAGCGGTCGGAAACCGTCACTTTATTGGCAGCCCGGTCCCAGGCGGTGAAAAAAACATCATAAAACCCATCGGGAAGCTGCATGCCGTCCCGGGCCTGTCCCCGCCAGACGAGACGGTCCGGCAGACTCCTTCCCTGCTCGACCATGAGCACATTGCCATCCAAATCCGCTATGGAAATTTCCCAGCGGAGAATCGGTTCCGGATCGAGAACAACGGGGACAATGGCCACCCTGTCGCGCAGGACCGCGACATCATGCAATTGCGGGGCATTCACCTGCAGGCGTAAACGCGGGGCAGAGCCATCAACCAGATAGCTGCCCACGAAGATCTCGCTCTGCCCGCCGGCAGGGTCTGCCAGATTCAGCATGACCGGATACCGCCCGTCGCTGCCTGTCGCTTGCCAGACCGCCTCATAGAGGTGCTCATCGGTTTTGTATTCGGCCACAACCTTGAGATCCCCCACCTGCAGGGTTACTTCCCCGCGGCTGTCAGCCCCCCGATCGCCAACGAGCCTTACCCGGCAGACCACCGGCTCGCCGGGCTTGACCACCTCAGGCCTGAGCTGCACCAGATCAAGGACTCGGGGCGTGACCTGCGCCAGCCCTCCGATCAGGTCCCCCGGCATGGCGGCAAGCAGTTTTCCGACAACCAGTTCTTCCACATCCTGAAGCGTTTGCGGTTCGGCAAGATCGAGGAGACGCTGCATGTCCGCCTTGCAAAGCTCACTGCTGCCGGCCCAGATTATTTTCGCGTCCGCGGTTCGCACCAGTTGCAAGGAGGCCCCCAATGCCGGGGGGTTTTCCTCCCGTGCCTGGTTCACCGAACCAAGAAGGATAAAATCACAGGCCATATCCTCCTTCAGGCGAACGACATTCTGTGAATCCAGGAACCCCAGCCAGCGGATCCTGTTTCTGACCATAAAATCGATCAGATCCGCCTCGGCAAGAACGGAAATCCCCTTTTCGCGCAACTTCGCGGCCAGGGAGCGGGTCATGGGCAGGTTATAACCGTTGGCTCCCATGCTGAGATCCTCAATGGGCATCACCGCGAGGGTGATGGCCCGCTCCTGGGCAAAAGCAGGAGCTGCCAGCAGAGCGACAACAACCACCACCGCCGCCAGGACACAAAGATATGCTCTTTTGCCCGTGCGCGGCATGCCTCAGCTCCCCCCACCCTTGGGTATGGTGCTTAAGATCTCATTGACGAGTTCCATGGTCACCTGGAAGGAATCGTGGGCGGCCAGGCCGAAAAGCCGTCGCAGGACAGAGTCTCCGCTGCCATGGCCGCTCGCCTGCCAGATCACCACGCCGCTTTGCACCTCCAGCATGCGCACGGTCAGATCCAATTCCGGGTAGACATTGGAACCCTTCCGGTTTTCCCCGGAATGATCGATGGTACCAAAGAGGATCGCCTGTACGCTCATCCGCTGGCCAAGCCGCTGCACGGCATGCCGATCCAGGGGTTTTCCCGGGTCGATGCCCTCTTCCCGCAGAATGCTGTCCACCATGCCCTTGTCCACGGCATCGAAAAGCCCCATGGAAAGAAGTTGGGTATTCATGATATCACGGACCCGTTCCGGGGCAAATTCATCCTTGCTGTTGTTTTCAAAGGGGAGGACTGCAACATTTTTCACAAAGCCGAAGTCGACATTTTCCCGGAGAAAGTTTTCCGAGATGGTCGGCACACCGCAACCGGCGAAAAAAATAGAAAGGCAGGCCAGCAGGATCGCGGTGGCGGCAATATTTTTCCTCATGGGCGCACATGGCGTTGTCATTATTTTCTCCGTAACGATTCTCATCCTCTTTGTCCTTCTCCAGGGCCGCAAACGGCTACTGGGTGGTGAAACGGGCGATCAGCTGCCCTCTGATCAACCAATCCTCCTCAACGCTGCTGTCCGTATAATAGGCGTCGCCCTGCAGAGTCAGCGCACGGCTCAGACTCCAGCTCAGAAAATACACATAGCGGTTGATCCGCTTGGTTGTTTCACTGAAATCATACCCCACGCTCATCTGAATTTTTTCAGTGGCCGCCACCGCCGCCGACAGGGTGAGAGAACGGCTTTCCAGCCGCCCTTCCAGCCATCTTTGCCGACCATAGGCAAGCAACGACAGCATGTCCGAGGTTCGCCAGTTCACATTGAGACCGGAATCAATGGTGTCGATTGTGGTTTCCGTGGCCATGGTCCGTTGATATTCACCGGAGAGGTCCGCGATGACGTCGGGGATCAGCCTCGCGGTCAGGGTAAGGCGCGAGGTATAATGACGGCTCGCCTCGTCGCTCTCTTCCTCCACCGCGCGGCCATAGGTCAAATCCAGGCTGCTGTCCAGGTCAGGGTAGAGGGCGGCGCTGGTGTAGAGGCCGACATCGTGACTGGTCCGTTGGAGCAGATCCCCTTCATACTCCTCGGTTCGGCTCAAGCCAAGGTTCATGTCCACGGTGGGAATGGGGGGAGAGCTGAAATTGAGGCCGTAAGTCCGGTTGAGCGTTTCCGGCAGATCCCCGTTCTGCTCCAGGGTTTCACTCAAATCCAGGGAAGAACGCAAATAGGTGGAAGGATCCCAACGCAGATTACCGGCCTGCGAACGGCGGTCATGGGTGACTCCCGAGGCATAATCGCCGTTTTCCACGGAAAGGCTGTAAGCCATGAACACGGTGGGCAACACCTTGTATCCCATGTTGAAATCGGAAATGGCGGTTGTGCTCTTCCTTGCCTGCTCCACCGCCGTGCCGCTGGAGACAACCCGACTGTACACCTCCACTTCAGTGAAATCCACCTGCGTCAGGGAACTATTGGTGATGACCAGCTTGAGCCAGAGACGGCGTGGTCCGCCAATGCTTAAGACAAAACGCCGCTCCACCGGATCATAGGTATGGCCGATGCTGGTGCCGATTTTCTGCCAATCGGTGCCGTTGGCGCTGGTGTACAGGTCAAAGGTAAAGCTGCCGGCATGGGCGGCGTCGTTGTTTTTGGTATAGAGATAGAGAAGATCAACCTGGGAAAAATCAACCTTGACTGCAATATTCACCGGCGGATTGTCAATCCCGTCGGTAAAGAGTCCCGAGGCAGTTTCCGTGTCGCCGTCGTGGAGCTGGGTGTTTCCGCTGAGTTCGCCGCCGCTCGTATCATCGGGCGTGGCATCCTTGCCGGTCAGCACCTGGGATAGACTCTGCGGGATGAGCGCAACCCCTCCGGCCCCGACCGAGGTGGAAGATTCACTCTTGTTCACTGAATATTGCTGGGAAAAGCGCAGATCGAGCCGATCATCCCAAAAGGCCCTGCCGGTGTCGAACTTGGCAAACTGGCTGGTGGCGCGACTTGTCGCCTGGGTGGCATTGTCGGTATGCCGACTCCTGTTGATGTTGTAATAGGTACGGCACAATTCCAGATCCCAGTCAACCGAGGCATTCTCGCGGCTTCCCTCGGTGTCGTTGACGCTGGGGTCTTCATCGTCACGGGCGAAATCCTCTCCGTAACTGGCCCGCAATTTTGGCCAGAATCTTTTTTCCCAGTTACTTGCCCATGTTGACTCCCATGAAGTATTGCGTCGATTGGCCTGGGTTGAATCACGGCGCTGACTGGCGGAGCCGAAGAGATCCAAAAGAAATATGTCGTTGTCCACGGCAAAACGAAGATTGGGATCAAAGGATTCCGTGTCCCTGTCCTCCTCCCATCTCCGGTTATAGCGCATTGTCTCGCTCAAAGAGAGAGCCTCGGTAAGGTGCTGCGACAGATTGAGGTTATAATTGAACGCGCTATCTGTGGCATCACCGTCGCTGGCGTTCTTTTGCTGCGCCATGGTGGCGGTTACCCCCTGGGCGGCGAAGGCCTCATTCACCCCCATCTGCGTCAGCCCCAAAACCAACAGGCAGAAAGAAAAAACAAGAGAGCTCCCGATTTGCCACATCTCTCCTATCCTTTCCTCCTGCCTGTTGCCCTGCGTAAAGGCTCAACCGCGTTTTCCCGCCGGGATCGAGGCGGTTATCGCCCGCTGCAAGCCAAACCAGAGCAATTCAAATTCGTTCTCAATGCCCCCCACGATCGGGTTTGCCCGGGGCAGTGGCCAAAACCGGCCTGCCGCGAATTGTTCACCACCCCGGCTAAATGATAACGTGCATTCCCTATCTGCTTGGTTTGTTCTTCGGGTTGATCCGGTCATAGGATTTGGGCGCATGACAACCAACCACGCAGGTGCCGCCGGTTTCCTTCTTGGTCAGGGAAATCGGGTAGGACCAGGCCCCAAATGGCACTTCGTAGCGAATATGCTTGGCCTGATTGCTGGCATGGGCATCATGACACGCCACACAGTTACGCCCTTTCTTCATGTTCACATGGAAATAGTGCAGGTTGTACTCACCGTCCCGGAAATTCGTCAGGGTGTTGGTGAACTTCTTCTTGGCTATCTCCTTGTTATGGCAGCCAAAGCAGAGGTCATAATTCTCCGGGCTGTAATCCTTATAGAATTCCTCGGGATAGTAGCGCACCAGCATCCGGGTATTCTTGGAGCCATGCACCTTATGGCAGGCGGCGCAGTCTCCGGTCTGCACGGGACCATGCCGGTTCTTGCTGCCGGTGACCTGATCGCTCAACTCGTCATGGCAACTGAAGCAGAGCGCTTCCGTGGTATTCTTCAAGAGAGGCTTCACATTGGAGGAGTGGGCACGATGACAATCGGTGCAACGCCCCTGATCCACGGGTTCATGTTTGTATGTCGCCGTTTCAATATCCTGATAGACTCCCGGGCTCAGCTTCTTGTGACAGCTGGCGCACAGAGCGCCGCCCGGCTTGTGCAGCTGGTAGCGGGCTTCGGAACTGTGCGGGTCATGGCACTGGTTGCAATCCTGCGTCACAGGCTGATGCACATACTTCATGGAAAACTCGTCCTTGCGGTCCTGATGGCACTGGAAACACACCTGTCCATTCTCGGGCGGGGCTATCAGCAACTTCTTGAATTTTCCGGCATGGGGCCGGTGACAGGCGATACAGTCCCCCGCGCCGACCGGGCCATGCCTGTGCGCTTTGGTGAAGATCGCTGCTTCATGGCAGTTGAAGCAAAGGCTGCTGACGCTTGCCCCGTTGCCACGCAGCTGGAAGCGCATCGGCGACTCATGGGGATTGTGACAGTCGGTGCATCCCTCCTTGACGGGAGCATGAACGACACTTTCGTTGAATTCCTCCCTCTTCCCCTGATGACAGACCAGACACAGCTCCTGGCCGGAACGTTCCATGGATTTCGGCAGATAGGAACCATGGGGACTGTGGCAGGAAATGCAGACACCGGCGCCCACCGGCCCATGCACATGGGCGGCCTTGCCCATATTGTTGTGGCAGTTGCTGGTGGTGCAGTTGGCCTGCGCCGGAGTGATCTTCTTGAAATCAAATTTCCCGCGCCTTTTCTTGTGGCAATCCTCACAGGAAAGGGCGGAGGGGTTGGCATGAACATAAAAACGCTTATAGCCGGACGGCCCCTTGCCATCCTTACCGACGGACTTTGCCGGCAGATAATACACCTTGACCGTCTGCTGCAGCTTGCCGGCGGAAAGCACAATGCCGTTCTCCCCCTCCCGCAGGGTGATCAGGGTTCCGAAGGCGCCGCTGTCAACGGGGAGAACCTCCTTGCCATCCTTGGTGGACACCCCCTTTATCGCCACCTCTTTCGCCTCGCCGCCGATCCTGCCGACAAGAAAAAGATTTTTCTCCGTCACCCAGACTCCGGAGGGGGGAGAAACAACCGTTAATCCCGCCGGGCCATCAGGCTCTTCAGCGGCCAACACCGGGGAACCCAGGAGACAAAGAGCTGCCGTGGCGACAAACAGCCCCCAGCAGGAAACGATACCCCACCCGGGAGACCTTTTCAGAAAATTTCGAACAAAGCCCGTTTTCAAAATTCTTCCTCCCAGTAATGTTTCCGCCACGACTGTACAGCCACGCCCGAACATCCTTGTTTCTTAACGCTAACACGGCACAGGCAAGTTACCAAAAAAACACCGCGCAGTCCATGCACTCGGACAGGCTGGCGCGGTGTTTTTTTTAACTCTGCGATCCGGGTTAATTATACATCATCCTTGGTGGTATGGCAGTTGAAGCAGCCACCGGAGCCGCCAGCATGGGCATCCATGTCGGCATAATCCCAGCGGAGCAGGTCGTCATTGGCACTGCCGTGGGCACGGTGACAGGAGATGCAGGTCACTATGGCATCGCCCTGGGCGGTATAGACGTTGGCCACCCGGGTGCTGGCATCGCTAACATTCGCGGAAGCCACCGGAGACTCCACCACATAAGGGTTGCCGACCCCGCCGTAACCCGCGTAATCGGCCTTGGCCCGGACGTTCCACATGTCGAAATCGGTGGGATGGCGAACCCAGGGCGAGCTCATGTCATTGCCGTAGCTGATCCCCATGGTCGCGTCGTCCGCATGTGCGGTCGCGGAGGAGTGGAAGTTGCCATGGCACTTGGCGCACAGGGCGCTGATGGTCGCGGTGGAATCCGCAGCGTCCGTGGCGCGGTCAACGCCGTAGTAGACGTTATGGTCGACGGCGCCGGAGGTGTTTTCCCAGTCATCATCCTCAAGCCCCTTGATACCAGACAGGAACCGGTAGCTGCTGGCAAGATCACTTCCATCCACGTAGCCGTTAACGCCGCCCGAGTTGTTCTTGCCATGGTGGGCGCCGCTCATGTCCGCATAGGAATCCGCGGCCGCGCCCCCGCCATGACAGCCATTGGTGCCCGCGCAGGTCAAACGGCTGGCATCGGTGTACGTGGCGTTCAAAGCAACGTTGAAACCCGGCGGGGTATTGACAAGAGTTGCATCCGCGGCGTCCGTGATCCCTTCCACGTTATGCCCCTTCCGATCCGGGTTATCCGCCGCATTCCTTACCCAGTAGAAACTGCCACCGGCCAGCGTGGCCGCCGGCTCAGCCGCCTGGTTGACATAGGGGATGTTATTGGTCGCCCCGCCGACAGTCGTATTGGTGGACGAGGTGTGGCAGCCCACGCAATCACCCTTGGTAAGGGCACGATAGACATTACTGTCCGCGGCACCGGCCACGTCGGTGCTCATCGGGTCTCCATCCTGGCTGTTGTGCATGGTGTGACAGTCCGCGCACTGCCCCGCAACCTGCGCACCCGCGCCGACCGGGGAAAGACAGAGCGCTCCCGCCAGCAGTGCCGAACCCAGCGCCAATTGTCCATTCATTATTTTCTTCATTTTCTGCATCCTCCCTTCCTGGTTACTGACTTTTTTTGCTGCTTTTCCCACAACCCCTCCGGTTGCAATGACTCTTCCCTTACCTGCTCTCTCTTCCCTGCATCCCTCTTCCTTGCCTTCTTCCTTCGTCGTTTTTTTTATTTGGCTTACCCCCAAACCCCATCCCCCGTCAAGGGGGTGGGCACCGGTGGCAGACGGCTGGAGGGGACGTTACCGTCTGCCACCGGGATGGTGAGGCCCTTTGCTGCTACTTTAAAAACCTTTCCTCAAACTCCTTATCCTCGCGGACCCGACCCAACCGGAAGCATCTCGCGCCCACTCGTTTTATTATTCTCAATTTCTTCCATATTCATCATATTATCACACAACTTTATTATTATCACAAAGCAACTTGTGTGCCACCAAAAAAACAGTATTCTGACGCGGCAAATTGTCGCGAAAAATCTGCAAGATAAAGTCCACATGGGGCAAGAGGGTCGCAGGACGGGTAACCAGTATCTGACCACTCATGCCCAGCTACTGGTTTTCAAAAGAAAAAACCGCATGGGATCATTTTGCGCCCGCCCAGCATGATCCCGCCAAGACGTGCAAAGTTCTTTGCGCCGTGCAAAGAACTTTGCACCGGTCAGGAAAAAGGGTTCTCGATACGATAATCAGAGATCTTCTTACGCAGGGTGGTGGGGGAAATGGCCAACTGCTTGGCGGTTTTGGTGATATTCCAGTGCAGAGCGAGCAACGTCTTTTCCAGATGTCGCTTTTCCGCCTCGGCAAGGGTAACCGGGTCGAACTCCTTGGCGGAACAGGGGGGAACCTCCTCCACCAGAAAGAGTTGCAGATCTTCGGCAGTGAAAATCTTGTCGGTGGCAAGGGCAATGGATCTGGTCAGAACATTTTCCAACTCGCGGACATTCCCGGGCCAGTCGTAGGAAAGCAGTTTCCGCATGGCGTCTTCGGTGAGGGTCGGCTTGGGACATTGCAGCTTCAGGGCAATCTTCCCCAGCAGGGAGTCGACCAGAAGGGGGATATCATTACGACGCTCCCGCAACGGAGGCATGTAGAGAGTGGAAACGCTGAGGCGATAAAAAAGATCCTTGCGGAAACGGCCATCAGCCACAAGTTTCTGCAGGTCGCAGTGGGTGGCGGCAACCACCCGGGCCCGAAAGGGAATCGATTCGAGTCCCCCCACCCGCACGAACTCCTCCTCCTGCAGAACCCGCAACAGCTTTCCCTGCAAGTCCAGAGGCATGTCCCCGATTTCATCCAGGAAAACCGTGCCTCCGCTTGCATACTCGAGTTTGCCGATCTTGGGGCGATCCGCGCCGGTGAAGGCCCCCTTCTCATGGCCAAAGAACTCGCTCTCCAGAAGGGTGGGCACCACCGCCGAACAGTTGATGGCGACGAACGGCTTGTCCGGAGTGCCGGCCTCATGCAGCAGTCTCGCCGCAAGCTCCTTGCCGGTTCCGCTCTCCCCTTGAATGAGCACGGTCACCTTGCTCCGGGAAAGAAGGCCGATTTTTTTGTGCAGCTCAATCAGCTTGGGATGGGCGCCGATCATCTCCAACCGGTAGTTGCCGGTAAAACCGGACTCCACCTTGGTCGGGATCACGTCTTCCTGGGCCCGATGCCGCGCCACCCTTTCCACCATGGCAAAAATATCATCAAGATCAAGGGGTTTTCGCAGATAATCAAAAGCCCCGCGCCGCATCGCCTCCACGGCGGCGTTATTATCCGCCTCCCCCGTCATCATCACCACCGAGGGTTTGCAGGGAATATCGAGAAGACAGACCAAGGCGCTCAGCCCGCTCTGATCGGGAAGATTGAGGTCGAGAAAGACAAGGTCGGGCGCAAACCCCTTTGCCTCGGCCACCCCGGGCTCGGCGGCATACACGCAACGCACCTCATGCTGCTTGATCCCCAATTGAATCTGCAAGGACCGACAGAGCGCCTTGTCGTCATCCACAATCAAAATCTTCATCCCCACCACCTCAGAACAGGTCAACCCCCCAAAAAGCATGAGCACCACAAAAACCCATCACCAGTCCGCTGAAAAAGCCATCCCTGACTTTCTCAACCACCGGTTGGCCGAAAAAAACCTTGGCCGACCTCACAATTTGCCGGCTCTTTCAGGGCCGGCAAACCCCAGCGACACGTCCCTCTGCCGCCAACAGCCTGTTTTTCAACGGACTGTTAAAAACTTACCCCAAATAACCACGCCGGTCAACGCGAACCGCTCCAGTCAGACCCATGGGGAAAATCGTTTCACCAAGAATACGCGGTTGTCAATTTTTCGATTTGCCTCTATAAAATTTATAGGGTATTATTTGACTTCCTCTCTCTTTACATGCGCTTTCAAAATTTGTAACACCTTCTTCTTTTTTTCTGCACGTCTTCGCGACAACAGTAAATTTGCATCTTGCATTCAATGCATAAGGAAGAGAGGTGGTCCTTTGAAAAACAAGTCTTTTCTCCAGGCAGTCGTACTGTTTTTTTTCGTATCATTCTGCACATTTATCACCACAGGCGCCGCGGAATCCTTCCCCTTCCGGGCCATCTCTCCGGGCGAACGCATCCCTGACGTCAAGGTGGCGGGACTTGCCGCGGGCAAGGAAATCGCCCTCCGCCCTCCCCAGAACAGACCGGCCCTCCTTGTCTTTTGGGGCGCGGATCTGCCCACCAAAAAAGAACGCTCCATTCTGGCACTCCGTCAGATTCGCGAGCTGCTCCCCTTTCTTGCCGAAAAAAAGGTGGATCTGCTCATTGTCAATGCCCAGGGGGATGCCCAGGCCGTCGTCAATGAAGTCGTTTCCTCTTCCGGGATGACCGAGCCTGTTTACATCGACCAGGAACAAAAGGCCTACGGCGCCCTGGGCATTTTCGTCATGCCCTCCCTCCTCCTCCTCGACAAGGACGGCACCGCGGTCGCCGGCCTGGGCTACAGCAAGGAGATGAAACAGCGCCTGCAGGGGGAGATAGAGATCATGCTGGGAGAAAAAACCCGCGCCCAGGTAGACGCGGAACTCAACCCGACCATGAGTGACAAGAGCAAGGAAGACAAGGATGCCACCCGGCACCTGAACCTGGGCAAGGTCATGAGGGACAAAGGGCAGCTGGAGTCAGCCCAGCACGAATTCCAACAGGCCATCGCCCTCAATCCGAAACTGGGCGAAGCGTATATCGAAATGGGCTGCGTCAGCGTGGAGCTTGGCAAACTGGAGGAGGGACAGGATGCCCTGGACAAGGGACTCGACCTCTTGCCCGGAGGTTCTCTGGCCGGAGAAATCTGCAGCGCCCAGATCAAGGCGGCAAAGGGCTCCGTGGATGAAGCACTGGATGACCTCCAGCCCCTGGTCTTCCGCAACAACCGTAACCCGCAACTCCACTATGCCATCGGCTCCTTCCACGCCGCCAAAGGAAAACACCAGGAGGCGGCTCAGGAATTCCGCAAGGCATACGAACTGCTCGCCAAGCAGCAGGAGCACGAACAATAATTTCGATGGAGCACAGCCACAACGCACCCAACCTCAACAACGGACAGGGAACCGATGCATAACTCGACCACATGCCCTTGGCACAGTCGGAGGCCGTCAGACAACAGCATGGTGCTTGCCATGCTGTTTCTTTTTTTTCTTTGCGGTCAATTCACCCCCCGGATCGCACTGGCGGAAGAACCTGAGATTCTCACGCCAGTAGCCTCCGCCACGATATATGCGCGAAAACCGGTTACCCATCTGGTCCTCCGCCAGCAGGACAATATGACCTTGAATCAGATCCGGGTCCGCAGCGGGGATCTCCTCCTGTCGCCGCAGGGCATGTGGCAGGCGCAGGGATCGTATTACCTGCATTTCCGGCTGCCGCTCACTCCGGGTAAGAACAATTTTGAACTCATTCCTTCTGAAAAAAAAATCACCATCAGGTATCGACCGCTTCGCTCCCTGCTCAATGCCGACCTGAACGCCAAGGAGGTGTACCTTTTTCACCGCGATGAGATTCTGCCGCAAAGCTGCACCCTCTGCCATGACCCCAAAAAAATCAAGCCCTCCGAAGGGATCACCGGCGACGCCCAGCCTGTTTGTCAATCCTGCCACAAAAACATCCTGGAAAAAACCACCTGGCAGCACAGCCCCGCCGCCAACACACAATGTCTCGCCTGTCACCAGAAATCAGACAGTCCGTTCAGGATAGCCATTCCGGAAGGCAAGGTGGAAACCATCTGTTTCCGATGTCATGTGAACAAAAAGGCATGGCTGACCAAGTCACACATCCATGGCCCGGTCGGCACCGGAGACTGCACGGTCTGCCATAACCCCCATGGCGACAACAACCATTCCCAGCTCTGGGCCGACGGTCAGGCCGAGCTCTGCGTCGCCTGCCACACCGACAAGAAGGCCATGATCCAGGAAGACAGCCCCATCTATTATATCCACGGCATCTTGAACGGCGCCGGCTGCGTCGCCTGCCACAACCCCCATGCCACGGACCACAGGTTTCAGCTCTATAAACCGATCAATCAGCTCTGCACCGGCTGCCACACCTCCCTGCAAGGCGTGACCAAGGGCCATCCGGTCGGCGGCCATCCGGTGGAAGGGGTCAAGGATCCGCGCAGGACGGAAAGGATGTTTGCCTGCACCAGCTGCCATAACCCCCACGGCTCCGACTATAAATTTCTCTTGATCGGCGACATTCTCGGCGGCCATGTCTGCAGCCAGTGCCATTACTAAGAGGGAGAATTACCGCATGTATTTTTTTCTTTCCGGGCCGCACGCGAAGGCCTTTGCCGATAACCGAAAAGACACGAGGCCAACGACCGCGCATCGGCGTGGGGCCGTTTCCCTCGTCAGCCTTACCCTCATGGTCCTGCTTTTCGCCCTGCCGCCTTCCGGGCGGGCCGAAAAACCCGCTTCCGCCAAGGAACTCATCGGGGTGGTCACCATTCTGAACGAAGACGCCCAGGGAGAACCCCTCCGTTTCCCCTCCGCGGTGGCCTGCTCCCGCGACGACGATGAACTGTACGTGGTGAACGGCGGCAAGGGAGGAATCGTCATTTACGACAACGACTTCTTCCCCTATCTTTTCCTCGGTCCCGGTCGGGGCATTGATGCGCCGCAACATATCTTCTTCGACAGGGAAACCGGCAGGATATTCATCTGCCAGGGCGCGACCAGCAAGCACCCGCCCAAGCTCTCCATTCTCAACGCGGCCTTCTTCCCGGTGGCGGAAATCCTTTTCACCGATATCCCGGGCGGAGAGAAATTTTCGCCTGCCCGGGGCGCGCTGGGCAAAAACGGCAACATCTATCTGGTCGGGGCCAACACGCGGGGGGTGCTGGTCCTTGACAAGAACGGCGGTTTCCTGCGTTGGCTCTCCCCGGTCGACAAGCTCCATCCCAGGCAGAGCCAGGAGGAAATCACCGAGGAGGAGGAAAAGTCACCGGAAGAAGCCGCGCCTTCGGCTCCCGGAGCGGCAGAGGCCACCGATGCGCAAAGCCCGGATGATACGGCGGCCGAAAAAAGCACCGATGCCGCGACCGATGCCGCTCTGCTCGGCCTGCCCACGGAACTGCTGCCCAAATCCAGAAGCAAAAAAATTCCGGTGGCGAGCGACACCATGCTTGAGCCGGTTCTACTCAACGACATAGCCATCGGTCGGGACGGCCATCTCTTTCTTCTCAGCGAGGAGACAAGCAGGGTGTACGTATACTCGGCCAGCGAAACCCCCCTTTTTTCCTTCGGACAAAAGGGCGGCTCCAGCGGCAAGATGAGTCGGCCACGCGGCATTGCCATCGATGAGAACAAGAAATGCATCTATGTCGTCGATTACATGCGGCATACGGTTCTCGTCTTTGACCTTGGCGGCAAATATGTCTTCGAATTCGGGGGCCGGGGCAGCGGACCGATGTGGTTCAATTTCCCCAATGCCATTGCCGTGGACCGCAAAGGAAATCTGGCGATTGCCGATCTTTTCAATAACCGGGTCCAGATTCTCAAGGCGGACTTTGATATGACCTTTCCCATCTTCCAGAATGTGAAAACCGTCCAACCGGGTCAGGAAAGCGAAACGCCGGCAGCGGAAAGCGAAGAAGCAACGCCATGATGGATGCCCCCACCAGGGCGGACAGCGGCAAAACAGTATCCGGGGCCGGCAGCCGGCGACAAAATGGCCTTTGCATCTTTTGCGATCGGACATAAAAAACATTGAACCTGAAAAAGACCACATACAGCCTCTTTCTGACGCTGAGTCTGCTTCTGGGCCTGGACAACCACGCCCAGTCCGCGGATTTCATCATCGTGGTCCACAGGGAAAACCGGATCAAACGCATGGACCGTGAGGAAATCAAACAGATTTTTCTAGGGAAAAAGACCAGCTGGCCCGATGGCAGCCCCATCACCATCATCATGAACACCAACGATGAAATCCACGAACAGTTCACCCGCACGGTGCTCCAGAAATCTCCCATGCAGCTTTCGGTGTACTGGAAAAAAATCCTTTACAGCGGCACCGGCATGCTCCCCCTGGCGGTCAAGGACGACGAATCGGCAAAATCGTATATCGGCTTTCATAAAAACGCCATCGGCTACATCGCTGCGGACTCCGTGGACAAACAGGTCAAAAGGGTGGACATTGAATAAAATGAAGCGATTAAGCAGTATCCGGTCAAAGATCTGGCTCTGCGTCGCGGTTGCCCTGGCCGGCTACTTTGTCGCCACCCTTTCCGGCTTTTACTCCAACCTCACCCAGTACAATCGCCTCTCCCATCTGAAAGAGCTGCATTTCCCCCTGGTGAGTGTGGCGAACAACCTGCTGAACACCTTCAAAAAACAGACGGAACGCTATGAAGACGCCTTTCTGACCGGAGAAAACGACCTGGCTTTCCAGGGGAATGCGTTGAGTTCCCAGGTTCTTGCCCTCCTGGAGCAACTCAATGACATGGCCGGGAAATACCCGCATCCACCCGTTTCCACCGAGCATCTCGACCGTCTGAAGGAAGAATATCTGGCCTACAGCCAGGTTGCCCGGGCCGTGTACACCCAAGTGGCGGAGGTGGAGTTTTCCCTGGAATTGCAAAAAAACATCCAGCATCTCGGCCGGACGCAACGCACGCTTCTCGAAGAGTTCACCAACCTGGACAAAACCATGACCCTGGCCTTTGTTGAGGAAATCGACAACAACAAGGGAAAATCCCTTTTCAACACCTTTTTTCTGGGTACCTTCTTTGTTCTGGTTCTCCTCTCGGTCACCCTGATCATCGACCGGGTGGCCCACCGGCTCCTCATCACGCCACTCGCCAGGATTCAGGATAATATCCGGCTCCTGGCCCACTCCCAGGAGATAACCAAACCGGAAATCGGCAACCCGGCCGATGAAATCGGCCAACTGGCCAGCGCCTTCTGGGAGATGACCGAAAATCTCAAGGTCACCACGGTTTCCAAAAAATATGTGGATAATATCATCCGCAACATGGCCGGCGGCCTGGTGGTGGTGACCCCGGCCGGGAAGATCCAGACCGTGAACCAACGCACCCTGGAAATGTTCGGCTACCGGGAGCCGGAACTGATCGGCCAATGCGTCTCGCTCCTTTTCACCCCGGACAACGACAAGCTCATCTGCCTGCAGAGCATCGACAAACTGGTGGCGGACGGGCCGGTAAGAGACATGGAAATCCTCTGCCGGACCAAGGCGGGCAGACACTTTCCCTCCCATTTTTCCGGGGCGGCCATGCACAACGAACAGGGAAAACTCGAGGGGATCATCTGCGTGTTCAACGACATCACCGACCTGAAAAACGCGGAGGAACGGCTGAAGCAGATGGCCCACTTCGACGCCCTCACCGGCCTTGCCAACCGCAACCTCTTCTTTGAACGCCTGGAAAAAGCAATCAAAGAGGCCGCGGAATCCTCCCTGATTTTTGCCCTCCTCTACCTCGACCTGGACAACTTCAAGCCGATCAACGACACCCTGGGCCACGATGTCGGCGATCTTGTCCTGCAAACCGTGGCAAACCGCCTTCACGAAGTGGTCCGGGCGGGCGACACGGTGGCGCGCATGGGCGGCGACGAGTTTACGGTCATCCTCAATGCGCTGCAGTCGCCCACCGACGCGGAAACCATTGCCAAAAAAATCATCAACCGCCTCTCCATCCCCCTGAATCTCAAAGGAAAGACCCACAGTATCGGGGTGAGCATCGGCATCAGCATCTATCCTGAAAACGGCAGGGAGACGGAATCCCTGGTGACCAAGGCGGATCAGGCCATGTACCTTGCCAAGGAGGCCGGCCGCAACACTTTCCGCCGGGTTCCGAGCAACCCAACGCCCCTGTTTGACTGCAAGGGGAAAAGCGCATGATCGCGACATCTCAGCCAGGCCGCGCAACAACGGCTCCGCTCCTTTACTCAACTCACCAGTGACACCATGATGAAACCTCGTTTTCCCAAATGTCTGCCCGGCGCCGGCAGCATCCGCACCAAAGTCTGGATCTGCGTGCTCATCGCCCTGGCAGGATATTTCATCGCCACCCTGTCCAGCTTTTACTCAAACAGCAGGCAGGCCCTGCGGCTGGCACACCTGCAAAACATCCAGCTGCCCCTGGCCCTGCACAGCGACGCCACCCTCAACACCTTCAAAACCCAGATAGGGAAATACGAGGATGCCTTTCTGACCGGCGAGGCCGAGCAGGCAATCCAGGGAAACCGGCTCAGCAACACCATTCTCGACCATCTTGACCAGATGAAGGCCGTCGTTGCCCAGGATCCGGTCTTCGCCACCGAAAACGCCCTCATCGACGCCCTGCAGCAACGCTATCTGGAATTTTCTCAACTGGCTTCGGAGGTATACCTGCAGACCCAGTTCATCGAGACTTCCCTGGAACTGCAGAAAAAGGTGCAGAGCCTCGGCAGCATGCAATCCCTGCTCTTCAACGACATTCACAACCTTTCCCAGCACCTCACCGAAACCGTGGGGCAGGGGATCCAAGAGGAAAGACGCCATGCCCAGCGAAACACGGTTTTTCTCGGCGTTCTCTTTGTACTGGTGCTCGTCGGCGCCACCCTCATCAGCCACTGGTTCGCCAACCGCCAGCTGATCATCCCCCTGGCGCGGATCCAGCAGATGGTTACCCTCTTTGGCCAGAACAAGGAGATCAGCCGCCCCCCCGGCGGCGACGAGGATGACGAGATCAACACCCTCGCCACCTCCTTCTGGGGCATGACGGAACAGCTCAAGGAGACCATGGTTTCCAAGGACTATGTCGACAACATCATCAAACACATGTCCGGCTGTCTCATGGTCCTCTCTCCCTCCTTGACCCTTGTCAAGGTCAACGACAACACCCAGAAACTCCTGGCTTTTCCCGAGCAGGAACTTCTGGGCAGACAGCTCACCGATTTCGTCTGCCCCGAGACCATGCAACAGATGGATAAAAAGGGCCTGGCCGCCCTGCGCAGGGGTGAAGACGTCATCAATCTGGAAATCTGCTTAACAAGAAGGGATGCCACCAGGATACCGGTCCTCTTTTCCGGCTCGGTCATGCACGGCCCCGAGGAAACGGTGGCGGCGGTGATCTGTGTCGCCACCGACATCACCGAACGGAAAAAAAGCGAGGAAATGCGGCAGAAGATCGAAATAGAAAGGGCCCTGGCCAAGACCGCTTCGCTGGCGGCCATCGGCGAGCTCACCTCAAGCATTGCCCACGAGATGCGCAATCCGCTTTCATCCATAAAGATGAACATGAAGGCCATCAAACAGAAACTGGCAGCGGAGGATCCGGACTTCGCCGAGCTTGCCGAGATCACCTGCCAGCAGTCGCTGCGCCTGGAATCCATGCTGAACGATCTGCTCAGCTACGGCAAGCCGCTGCAGCTCAGGCCGAGCCAAACCAGCTTCACCGCGCTCATGCAGGAGACTCTCATCGCCGTAGCCCAGGAAAAAAAGGACAAGGGCGTGGTGGTGGAAATCAACAACAATCTCGGCGACACCCTCACCTTTTCCGTGGATGTGGAACTCTTCACCCGGGCCTTCTCGAATCTGGTCCTGAATGCCATCCAATGGTCGCCCCGGGAGGGAACCGTGCAGGTGACGGCCAGCCTTGCCGCCCTGACCGACGTGCAGCGGCAGCTCACCATCCAGGTCAAGGACAGCGGCCCGGGAATCAATCAGGAGAAGATCGGCCGCCTCTTCCAGCCCTTCTTCACCACCCGCGAAGGCGGCACCGGCCTCGGCCTGGCCAACGTCAGGAAGATCATCGAATACCATGGCGGCACCGTCACCGGCGCGAACAACCCGGCCGGCGGCGCGGTCTTCACCATTACCCTGCCCCTGCCGCAGCAGGATCTGCCGCCGATGGCATAAAAAAAATCCTTGCCGCTTTGCCGACCGGCGGCAGAGGCAAGGATTTTTTTCTCCCTGGACAACAGATGGCGCTCGGCTCAGGCCTCAGGCCATTTCAGGCCGCCTCAACTTCTTCCACCTGCTGCACTTCCAGGCCGAACTGGGCGATCTTTCTGCGCAGAGTGTCTTTGGAAATGCCAAGCTCCTTGCAGGTTGCCATCCGTCGCCAGCCGTTGCGCCTCAAGGCGCTGGCAATGGCCCGCTTTTCTATTTCGGACAGCGACAAGGGGCTGTTCAGATCCATCTCCCCCAAAGCCGGCCCCTGTTGCGCGGCCAGAGGCGAGGGCAGATGCTCGGGCTGGATCAACCCGCCCGGACAGAGGATAAAAGCATATTCGATAATGTTCTGCAGCTCGCGAATATTGCCGGGGAAATCATAGGCCATGAGAATCCGCAGGGCCTCTTCCGACACCCCGCCGATATCGCGGTCTTTTTCCATGTTGAGCTTTTCGACGAAGTGCTCCACCAGAAGGGGGATGTCCACCGAGCGCTCGCGCAGGGAAGGCAGCAGCAGCCTGGCCACGTTCAGTCGGTAGAAGAGGTCATCCCGGAACTTTCCTTCCTGGACCAGCAGTTCGATATCCCGGTTGGTGGCGGCCACGATGCGGACATCGGCCTTCACCGTGCGGCTGGAGCCGAGGGGCTCATAGCATTTCGCTTCGAGAACGCGGAGGAGCTTTACCTGCATGGCCGGCGAAATATCGCCGATCTCGTCGAGAAAAAGGGTGCCGCCCTCGGCAGCGGCAAAACGGCCCTGCCGATCCTGCTTGGCGTCGGTATAGGCACCGGCCTTGCAGCCGAAAAGCTCCGATTCCAGGAGCGTGTCCGGCAGGGCCCCGCAGTTGACGGCAACAAAGGGGCCCTTACCCCTATCGCTCATCTGGTGCAAGGACCAGGCTACCAGCTCCTTGCCGGTTCCCGATTCGCCCAGAATCAGCACGTTGCTTTCGCTCTGGGCAATCTGGGGCAGGATATCGAAGATCTTCTTCATGGGCGCGCTCTTGCTGATCATGTCGCCCAGCCGTTCCCGCTGGAAGAGTTTTTTCTGCAGGGCCTTGACCACGCGCAGATCACGAAAGGTCTCCACTCCGCCGATCAGATTGCCGCTGTTGTCGTACATGGGCGCGGCGCAGATGCTCACCGGCACCCTGGCCCCATCCACGTTGCAAATGGTAATGCAGCGGTTGGTCTCCGGCTTGCCGGTGCTGATGCTGTGCGCAATGGCGCAGTTCTGGCCGCAGATGCTGGCATGGAACACCTCGCTGCAGGGCTTGCCGATGGCCACCTCCCGCGGCAGGCCGGTGATCCGTTCCGCCGCCTTGTTGAAGGAGGTGACCCGCCAGTTGGTGTCCACGGTGAATACCCCGTCGGCAATGTTGTCGAGAATCACGGCCCGCTGTATGGAGGCCTTTGTGCCGCGGAAGACCTGGACGCCTCCCACCACATTGCCCTCCTTGTCCAGAAGCGGGGTGGCGCTGATGGTGGCGCCGATTCTCGTGCCGTTGGCATGGGTGATAAAAACGGATTTATTTTCCACCGCCTGTCGCGAATCGATGCTTTCGGCCAATACGCACTCCGTGCCGCAACAATTGGACTTGAAAACCTCCTTACAGGTCTTGCCGAGAGCGTCTTCCCGCTTCCAGCCGGTCAGCTCCTCCGCTGCCCGGTTGAAGGAAGTGAGCCGCCAGTTTTGATCAACGCTGAAAACCCCGTCGACAATGCTGTCGAGGATAAAATCCGTGGAGGCCATGACCCCGGCCCCGGTGGGGCTGGTGTAGGTCTTGGTGAGAACGGGCAAGGGGATATTCCAGTCAACCCTCCTCTTGAAATTGATCCCGCACAGCACCTTGCCGTTGCCGTTCAGCCCCTTGACCCAGCAGACCTCGCCGTGCACGTAGTAGGCGTCCAGAATATTGTCTTCCGGCCAGAGTTCCACATCCATCTTTGGCACGACCGGGGCATCGGTTTCCAATTGAATCCCGCAGGGATGGATATCGCAGCTTGTGGCATGAAAGGTCTGCTTCCCGGAATCATCCCGGACACGAAACTTGAGATTGAACGGCATGCGAACCAGGGAACGACGATCATTGCTGTTCATTTGTGTTGTTCTCATTTTCCTCATCTCTTTTGTTCAGCATGGAGTGGATAGACCGACAACACCGTAAACATACCCTTTAGCCGGCAGAAAACAGAGACACCTCCTTTCGTTGGCAAACCCGGTGAAGGCAAAAAATCAGCCCGGCTGAGGAGGCAGGCGCCACGCAAAACAGCCGGTCTGTTTTTTCGATACCTTGGGTTATAGCAAGAACGGTACCACCGGGATAAAAATGCGTATCTGTCCGTTTTAATGAAAAAAAGTTTCAATCCGCAGCCAAGATCGCGCAGGCGGCCACCATTTTCTTGGCGGAGACCCCTCAGGATCTGACGATGGCTGCTGCGACCAAATGCCGCAGCAACACGGGATTTTGAGCGCGATGAGCAGGCGAACAGGGATTGGCAGGGTCGGATGGCCTCAGGGACTGACGGGACAGGCGTGAAAAAATGGGCGTAAATCTTGTCGTGGCCGGCCTTTCACCCGCTAGGCAGGGAGAAAAGCGCGACCAGAACCGGGAGGGTCGGAACAGCGGAGAGCAATCAGAGCCAGCCCTGCCGGCGGCAGGCATCCAGCACCAGGGTGGTCAGCCCTTTGATGAAGAGGGGATCGGTGTTGAGGGAAGCGGTGCGGACAAGACGCATGCCGAGGTTCCTGGCCTGATCCTTATAAAGGATATCGATTTCGTAAAGGGTTTCCACATGATCGGAAACAAAACTGATCGGCACCATGAGGATATTTTTGCAGCCATGGGCGGCAAGGGTTTTGAGCATATCCGGGGTGGAGGGGGAAAGCCACTGGACCGGTCCGCTTCTGCTCTGGAAGCAGAGATGGCCCTGCACCCCGGTCAGGGCCTCGACCGCCCGGAGAGTCTGTTTGATCTGGTCGAGGTAGGGGTCGCCCTCTTCGATGAACTTGAGCGGCAGGCTGTGGGCGCTGTAGACAAGCTCCACCTTCTCGTTGCCAAAGGCATGCAAACCCGCCCTGATCGAGTCAGCCAGACAGAGGACATACTCGGGCTGTTCCGGCCACTGACGCACCTCGGCCATGGCAAAGGGGGGCTGCGCAGCCTGCGCGGCCTTCCGCAGGTCATCGAGGGAGGAGCCGGTGGTGGCCACGGAATAGTGGGGATAGAGGGTCAGGGCCACCACCTTGCTGATCCCGGCCTGGGCAAACATCCGCAGGGTCTCCTCGGCCTTGGGGTACCAGTACCGCATGGCCATGCGCACCTTGAAGGAGCCGGCCGCGGCCAGAACATCTTCCAGGGCATGGCCCTGGGCCGCGGTGATCCTTGCCAGGGGGGAACCGCCGCCGATGAGCCGGTAAGCCTCACGGCTCTTCGGCGCCCGTTTTTTCGCGATCCGCGCGGCAATGAACTTCTGCAGAAAAGGAAAGGGGGAAAGGCGGATGATCTTGCGGTCGGAAAAAAGATTGAAAAGAAAGGGTTCCACATCCTCCAGGGTGTCGGGCCCGCCGAGGTTTAAAAGGATGACGCCGATGGTTTCCCTGCTCTGCTGATCACTCATGCGAATCCCATGCGCCTGAGAAGCGCGAATCGAATTAAAAGGGGGAAATCTCCTCCGCCTCCGCGAAGAGAGGATACTCCTGAACCAGACCCGCCAGATCCCGCGGGGCAAAGGGCAGCACCGCGAAGAGCCGCGCCTCTATCGCATGGGCCTGGATGAAGTTCCCGCGGATCCGGGCATGAAGCGCCTCGTCGCCGTTCCCGTAACGCTCGATGATATAGTCCAGCCGCGCCTCAAGATCGACGACCGCATCATGCAGCACCCGTTTGTCCGCGTAATAGACGATCTCCTTTTCCGTGCAGCAGGGTTGCGGCACCCCGCCTTTCAGGACCACATGCTCGGCCACGATGTCGGCCAGCTCGTGAAAGCCATGCGCAAGGCAGATCTCCCGGCCCAGTTGGTCATGGCGCAGATCCTTGCCCAGGGAGGCGGTTTTGGCGATATCGTGCAAAAGCGCCCCGCTCACCACCAGCTCCGGCGAAACGGCCCAGCCGGCCTGGGCCACCCCTCGGGCGATGAGGCCGGCAACCCGGCCGACCATCAGGGAATGCTCCCGGATATTGGCGAGCATGGCATACTGCTCCATGAGCGCCAAACATTGACTGACAGACGGAATCATTCTCCTCGCCACCCGTCGGTCGTTACTGCCTTTTGCTGAGCCGATGCACGGTCTCGACAAAGAACCTGGCCTGCTCCGGCGGAATCTCCGGCACGATGCCGTGGCCGAGGTTGAAGATATGGCCCCGCGCCCCCCTGGCCTGATCGAGGATATCGCGGATCAGCGCTTCCATCTTTGCCGGCGGCAACAGAAGGGCGATGGGGTCCATGTTGCCCTGGAGCGAAACCTTTTGCCCCACCACCCTGACCGCATCGTCGAGGCGGATACGCCAGTCAAGCCCCAGAACATCGGCGCCGCTCTCAAGGGACTGGGGGAGCAGGGTGGCGCCGTTGTTGGCGAAATAGATGATGGGCACCGTAACGCCGCGTTCTTTCAGGGTGCTGATGATCCGTTTTACGTAAGGGATGGCGAATTCCGCGAAATCGTTGGGCGCGAGCACGCCGGCCCAGGAATCGAAGATCTGCAGGGCCTGGGCTCCGGCAGCGGCCTGGGCGGCAAGGTACTCGATGGTGCAATCGGTGATCTTCACGAGCAGATCCCGGTACAGCGCAGGATCGGTATACATCATTTTCTTGGTGAGAAAATAATTCTTGGAGGAGCCCCCTTCGATCAGATAGGTGGCCAGGGTAAAGGGCGCCCCGGAGAAGCCGATGAGGGGGACGCGGCCGGCCAGCTCCCGCCGGAGGATGCGGATGGTTTCGAGCACGTAGGGCAGTTCCGTCTCCGGCTCCGGCACGTGCAGCCTGGCCACGGCGGCCCGGTCCCGGATCGGCTCGGGAAAGACCGGGCCCCGTTTTTCGTGAAACTCCAGGGGAGTACCCATCTTCTCCAGCGGCACCAGGATATCGGAGAAAAGGATGGCCGCATCCACCCCGAGGATATCGACGGGCTGAATGGTCACTTCGGCCGCGGCCTCCGGGGTCTTGCACATCTCCAGAAAGGTGTATTTGCTGCGGACCGCATGGTATTCGGGCAGGTAGCGGCCCGCCTGCCGCATGAGCCAGACCGGGGTATAATCAACCGCTTCGCCGCGGCAAGCCTTCAAAAAGGTATTGTTCATCACTTCCTCCAGTTGGGGAGCTCAAAATGAGAGGGAAAACAGCGCCAAGGGAGAAAGCAGGTCATCGGCTTCCGCCTCCCGCCCTTCTTCATTCTGAACCCTTAATTCTTCATTTTCTTCGGCACATAGGTGCAAAAAGGCTCCTCGGCCATGTAATCGCCGGAAACCGCATAGGCGCGGGCCCGACAACCGCCGCAAACATTGACATACTCGCAGGAGCCGCAGCGCCCCTTGTAGGCCTTGAAATTGCGCAGATCATGGAAGAGTTCGGACCGCTCCCAGATCTCCTTGAAGGATTTCTCCCGGATATTGCCGGCCGCCATGGGGAAATAGCTGCAGGGCAGAACATTGCCGTCCACATCGATCAAAGAGATCAGCTGGCCGGCCAGACAGCCCTTGGAGCCGCCGGTGGAGAACTGCAGGGTCCTGCGCTTGAAATCATCGCCCTGCTCCTTGGCCTTTTGCAGCACCACCCGGTAATAGTTGGGCGCGCAGGTGGGTCGGACCAGGAGATCGTGCTCGTCCTTCTCCATCTCGTAATGCCATTCCAGAAGCTTTTCGTAATCCGCAGGCGAGATCAGCTCATCCATGATCTCTTCCCCACGGCCGGTGGGGACGATCATGAACATGTACCAGGCCGTGGCCCCCAGTTCCTTGGCCAGTTTGTAGATCTTCGGAATCTCGTCCTGATTGCGCTTGGTGAAGGAGGAATTGATCAGAAAGGGGATGGCGTTCTCGCGAAAAAGCCGGGCCGCATTGAGGGTGCCGGCAAAGGCGCCGGGCTGGTTGCGGAAGTTGTCATGCACCTCCGCGCTTGCGCCGTCCAGACTCAAGGAAACCATGCGGATGCCGGCCGCCTTGATCTTGTCGCAGATTTCCTGAGTCACCAGGGTGCCGTTGGTGGCCAGGCACATGCGCAGTCCCTTCCGCGTTCCGTAGGCGGCGATCTCGAAAACATCAGGCCGCAGAAGCGGTTCCCCGCCGGAGAGCACCACCACCGGCGCGGCATAGGAGGCGATGTCGTCGAGCACCCGGGTGGCCTCGGCAAAGGGGAAATCAGGGTGCCCCTTCGCCTCAAGCTCCGAGGAGGAGCGGCAGTGCACACATTTGAGATTACAGCGGCGGGTGATCTCCCAGGCTATCCATTTCGGTTCAAAATCCACGGCGGCTCCTCAATTTTTTTTCCACAAAGACCAGAAAATACCCGAAAGGGTTTCGGGCCGGGCCCTTTTTCATAAGACATCCGCGCGCCCGTTTCGTTCCCAAATAAAATGACCTCACAGGAAGTCGGCGGCCGCGGCGGCCAGGACACTGCGCTCGCTTTTCAGCAGGGTGACATGGCCGTGCAACTTCTGGTGCTTCAGGCGCTCCACCGTATAGGTCAGGCCATTGCTGCTGGTGTCAAGATAGGGGTTGTCGATCTGGTAGGGATCGCCGGTGAGCACCATCTTGGTGCCTTCCCCAGCACGGCTGATGATGGTTTTCACCTCGTGGGGAGTCAGGTTCTGCGCCTCGTCGACAATGACGAACTGCCTGGGTATGGAGCGGCCCCGGATATAGGTGAGCGCCTCCATCTCCACCAGATGGGAGTTCAAGAGCTTGTCCACCTTCTGTTTGCCTGATTCGTCCTTTTCCTGATCCTTGCGCTTGCTGCCGTCGCTCATCAGGTAGGTGAGATTGTCGAAGATGGGTTGCATCCAGTGGGCCAGCTTTTCGTCCTTATCGCCGGGCATGTAGCCGAGGTCCTTGCCCAATGGGATGATGGGCCGGGAGACCAGGATGCGGTCAAAGCGCTTCAGGGTGATGGTGCACTCCAGGGCGGCGGCCAGGGCCAGCAGGGTCTTGCCGGTGCCGGCCTGTCCCACCAGGGTCACCAGCTGGATGGACGGATCCATGAGCAACTCAAAGGCCATGCGCTGCTCCTTGCTGCGCGGCCGGACATTCCAGACCATTTCATACTCTTCACGCAAAGGGCCCAGGGTGGTTCCGTCCACGGCCCGGGTCAGGGCGGTGTGCTTTTCGTCGTTGTCATCGCGCAGGAGGACAAACTCATTGGGCATCAGGTCAAGGCCCTCGGTTTCCACCAGCTTCTTCTGATAGAACTCGTTGACCACGCTGCCGGGCACCAGCACCTCCCGCTGGCCGCGGTACAGTTCGTCGATATTCACCTTCTGCTTTTCGAAATCCATGACCTCGATGCCCAGGGCGTCCGCTTTCAGGCGGGCATTGATGTCCTTGGAGACAAAGATGACCTTCTCTCCTTTCTTTAACAGGGTATAGGCCACGGCCAGGATCCGGTTGTCCGGCACATGCATGTCGAGGCCGGGATCGACGCATTTGCCGGTTTCGGTGAAAATCATCAGGGTGCCGCCGTTCTCCATGGGCACGCCGTCGGCAAGCCTGCCCTTGGTGCGCAGGGAGTCGAGCTGCCGGATCACATGGCGGGCATTGCGGCCCAGTTCGTCGTTGTGGCTCTTGAACTTGTCCAGTTCCTCGATCACCGACATGGGCAGCACCACGGTGTTGTCGGCGAAGGAGATGATGGAGTCGGCATTGTGCAGGAGAACGTTGGTATCCAGGACGAAGAATTTTTTCACGCAATACTCCGGATAAGGGTGTGCGACAGCCGAAGGCGGCCAGCTGGGAAGCATCGAATATGCGGCGGAAGGGAGGAAAGCATCTCCAGGCAAATTAGCCCGTTGAAACGTTTTTTGGCAAGGAAAATGATACCAGCCGCCTTGATACATTCTTGACGCCCCGGACCTCCGTTTTGACCCCGCCTTGACGACGACCGTGCTATAATGACCGCCGAGAAGAGCGCGCCGCCCCGTGCAGTGGCGGTCCGAAACATTCACCAGGAGGAAACAGATCTGCCATGGCCATGCTAAACGACCTGTTCCAATTTTTCGGGCTGCTTGCCGTCTCGCTGCTGCTTGCCCACCCCCTGGGCACCTTCATGGCCCGGGTATACCGCGGGGAGCGCACCTTTCTCACCCCAGTCCTCGCTCCCTGCGAAAACTTCTGCTATCGCGTCTGCGGGGTGGAGCCGAACGACGAGATGGGCTGGCAGCGTTATGCACTGGCTCTGCTGCTCCTTAACCTCATACTCTTCCTGACCCTGTTTGCCATGCTGCTGGCCCAGCCCGTCCTGCCCTTCAATCCCCAAAGGTTGCCGGGCCTCCCCTGGCCTCTGGCCATGAACACCGCGGTGAGTTTTGTCACCAACACCAACTGGCAGAACTATGCGGGCGAATCCACCCTCAGCTACTTCACCCAGATGGCTGGGCTGACGGTGCACAACTTTGTTTCCGCCGCCAGCGGCATGGCCATCGTCGTGGCGCTCATTCGCGGCTTTGTTCGGCGCACCGCCGCAACCATCGGCAACCTCTGGGTGGACCTGACCCGCTCCGTCCTTTACATCCTCCTGCCGCTGTCGCTGCTCGGCGCCGTCTTTCTGGCCTCCCAGGGGGTGATCCAGAACTTCAGCAGCTATAAAACCGTGCTGCTTACCCAGGAAACCAGCATCGCCAAGCCGAAACTGGACGAACCGGGCAACCCCATGCCGGACCGGCCCGGCAGGCCGCGCACCGAGACGGTGACAGCGCGGGAGGCCGTCATCCCCATGGGGCCGGTGGCCTCCCAGGAGGCGATCAAGGAATTGGGCACCAACGGCGGCGGTTTTTTCAACGCCAATGCGGCCCACCCCTTTGAGAACCCCACTCCGCTCTCCAACTTCATGGAGGTGCTGCTCATCCTGCTGATTCCGACGGCGCTCACCCGCACCTTCGGGGTGATGGTGGGCAACCCCGGACAGGGGCGGGCGCTCCTGGGGGTGATGCTCTTCCTGTTCATCGCCGCTTTCGGCGTGCTCCACGCCAGTGAATCGCTCTCCACCCCCATGCTGCAGAAAATGGGGCTCATGGGAGGCAATCTGGAAGGCAAGGAGCTCCGTTTCGGCCTGGCCGGCAGCAACATGTTCGAGGTGGCCACCACCGCCACCTCCTGCGGCGCGGTCACCGCCATGCACGACTCCCTTACCCCGCTGGGCGGGCTGGTCCCCCTCTCCCTGATCCTGCTGGGCGAGATCGTCTTCGGCGGGGTGGGATCCGGACTTTACACCATGCTGGCCTTTGCCGTCATCGCCGTCTTTGTCTCCGGCCTGATGATCGGCCGCACTCCAGAATACCTGGGCAAAAAGATCGAGGTGCGGGAGATGTGGATGGCCATCGTCATCATCCTCGTGGCCGGAGTGGTGGTGCTGATCCTCTCCGGCCTGGCCATGCTCACCCCGGCCGCCACGGCTTCCATGGCCAATCCCGGCGCGCACGGCCTGAGCGAGGTGCTCTATGCCTTCGCCTCCATGGCCAACAACAACGGCAGCGGTTTCGCGGGCCTTGCCGGCAACACAATTTTTTACAACCTGCTGGGCGCGCTGGCCATGCTGATCGGCCGCTATGCTCCGGCCATGGCGGTGCTGGCCATGGCCGGCGGCCTGGCCGGAAAGAAATACGTCCCCCCCAGCCTGGGCACCCTGCCCACCGACAGATTCCCCTTTGCCTTCTGGCTGACCCTGGTCATCCTCATCGTGGGGGCGCTCACCTTTTTCCCGGCCCTGGCCCTGGGGCCAATCGCCGAACATCTTTCCATGACCGGAGGAAACTGAACCATGTCCAGACACCTTCCCGAACGGAAATCGCTCTTTGACCCTACCCTGCTTCGTACCGCGCTCCTCGACTCCGTCAAAAAGCTCGATCCGCGCCTGCTGTGGCGCAACCCGGTACTGCTCTGCGTGGAAATCGCCGGCTTCATCACGGTGATCACCTTCACCTTGTCGCTCGCCGGCCCGGGCCGGGAGCCGGCCTGGTTCACCGGCCAGGTCTCGGTCTGGCTCTGGCTGACCGTGCTCTTCGCCACCTTTGCCGAAGCGCTGGCCGAGGGACGGGGCAAGGCCCGGGCCGCATCCCTGCGCAAGTCGCGCACCGAGGTGATGGCCAGACTGCTGTCCACCGCTGACCCCGCCGGTCCCGTCAGCGCAACGAGCGCCAGCCAGCTCCGCAAAGGGAACCACATCCTGGTGGAAGCCAACGAGATCATTGCCGGCGACGGCGAGATCGTTTCCGGCGCCGCCCTGGTCAACGAATCGGCGGTAACCGGCGAATCCGCTCCGGTGGTGCGCGAGTCCGGCGGCGACCGCAGCGCGGTGACCGGCGGCACCACCGTGGTTTCCGGCACCGTGGTGGTGCGGATCACCGTTGATCCCGGCGAAACTTTCCTCGACCGCATGATCTCCCTCATCGAAGGGGCAAGACGACGCAAGACCCCCAACGAGGTGGCCCTGGAGGTGCTGCTCATCGCTCTCACCCTGGTCTTCCTGCTGGTCTGCATCAACATCAGCCCCCTCTCCATCTACAGCGTCTCGACCACCGGCCATGGCGTCCCGGTATCGCTCACCGTGCTGGTGGCCCTCTTCGTCTGCCTGGCGCCGACCACCATCGCCGCGCTCCTGCCTGCCATCGGCATAGCCGGCATGGACCGCTTGTTCCAGAAAAATGTCATCGCCCTTTCCGGCCGGGCCATCGAGGCGGCGGGCGACGTCAACGTGCTCCTCCTGGACAAGACCGGCACCATCACCCACGGCAGCCGGGAGGCGGTGGAGTTCATCCCGGTGGGCAGCCACACCGAGCGCGAGGTGGCAGAGGCGGCCCTGATCACCTCCCTGGCCGATGAAACTCCGGAGGGCAGGAGCATCGTGGCCCTGGCCGAGCAACGCTTTCAATTGCCCCGACAGCAGATGCCCGCCGACGCCGAACCGGTGGAATTCACCGCCGGAACCCGGCTCTCCGGCCTGAACACGGCAGGAAAGCAGTACCGCAAGGGCGCGGCCGATTCCCTGGTCGCCTTTGTCCGCGCCCTGGGCGGGGATTCCATTCCCGCCGAGCTGAGCCAGGTGGCCGATCGCGTCGCCCGGGCCGGCGCCACCCCGCTGGTGGTCTGTTGCGACACCCGGATCTTGGGGGTGATCAACCTCAAGGACATCGTCAAGAGCGGCATCCAGGCGCGCTTTCGACAACTGCGGGCCATGGGAATCAAAACCGTGATGATCACCGGCGACAATCCGCTCACCGCCGCGGCCATCGCCGCGGAGGCGCAAGTTGACGACTTTCTGGCCCAGGCCAAGCCGGAGGACAAGCTGCGCTTGATCAAGGAGAGTCAGGAGGCCGGCTTCATGGTGGCCATGACCGGCGACGGCACCAACGACGCCCCGGCCCTGGCCCAGGCCGACGTGGCCGTGGCCATGAACACCGGCACCCAGCCGGCCCGGGAAGCCGCCAACCTCATCGATCTGGACTCCAACCCCACCAAGCTCCTGGACATCGTCGAGGTGGGCAAGCAGATCCTGATGACCCGGGGCAATCTCACCACCTTCAGTATCTCCAACGACATCGCCAAGTACTTTGCCATCGTACCGGCGGCGCTCGTCTCCATTTACCCCCAGCTGGGAGCGCTCAACGTCATGCACCTGGCCAGCCCGGAGAGCGCCATCCTCTCGGCGGTGATCTTCAACGCCCTGATCATCCCCTTTCTGGTGCCGCTGGCCCTCGGAGGCACCAGATTCCGTCCCCTGCCGGCGGAAAAGCTCCTGATCACGAACCTGATGATCTACGGGGCGGGCGGCATCGTCGTGCCTTTTGCCGGCATCAAAGCCATCGACCTGATGATCGGTTTATTTGTATAATGATTTGTCCCGATCATCTCCGGAGAGCCAAACCATGAAAGAACTGAAACCAGCCGTGCTGATGTGCCTGTTGTTCACCGTGCTCTGCGGCGGTCTCTATCCGGCCGTGGTCACCGTCCTCGCCCAGGCCCTCTTCCCGCATCAGGCGAACGGCAGCCTGATCATCGATGCCGACGGCCGGACAGTCGGCTCCACCCTCATCGGCCAGCCCTTCTCCGACCCGCGCTACTTTTGGCCCCGTCCCTCGGCCACCGCCGAATTTGCCTACAACCCCATGGCTTCGGGCGGCTCCAACAACGGCCCTTCCAACCCGGCCTTCCTCGCCACCGTGGCCGAACGGATCGAAGCACTGCGGAGTGCCGGCCATACCGGCCCCATTCCCACCGATCTGGTGCTGGCCTCGGCCAGCGGCCTTGACCCCCATATCTCCCTTGCCGCCGCCCGGCTGCAGATTCCGCGCATTGCCAAGACGCGCAATCTCCCCGAGGATACCGTCGCCAGCCTGATAACCAGCCACACCGAGGGACGCCACCTGGGCCTGCTGGGAGAACCGCGGGTCAACGTCCTGCTTCTTAACCGGTCCCTGGATTCCCAACCGTGACCAACAACAGCGATGACATCCGGCCTTCGCCGGAAGCAATGCTCAAACTGGCCCAGGCCGAGGAAGCCAGGGCCGACCGGGGCAGGCTCAAGATCTTCCTCGGTTACGCGGCCGGGGTGGGCAAGACCTTCTCCATGCTGAGCGCGGCCCGCCAGCGCAAGCGGGAGGGAAAGGACGTGGTGGCGGCCTACGTGGAATCCCACGGCCGCCCCGAAACTGATGCCCTGCTGGAAGGGCTGGAAATAATGCCCAGGCTGCCTCTTGTCTACCAGGGGGTGCCGCTTTTCGAACCGGATCTCGATGCGGTGCTGAAACGACGTCCCCAGATCGCCCTGGTGGACGAGCTGGCCCATACCAACGCCCCGGGCTCCCGGCATGAAAAACGCTGGCAGGACGTGCAGGAATTGCTGACCGCGGGCATCGACGTCTACACCACGGTCAATGTTCAGCATTTCGAGAGCTTGAACGATGTGGTGGAAAAGATCACCGGGGTGACGGTGCGGGAGACCGTGCCGGACCTCCTCCTTGACCTGGCCACGGAGATCCAGCTGGTGGACATCCCGCCGGACGAACTGCTGGAGCGGTTGAGCGAGGGCAAGATCTACATCCCCGAGCAGGCGGCCAGGGCCATGGAAAAATTCTTCCAGCCCGGCAACCTCATCGCCCTGCGGGAGCTCTCCCTGCGCCGCGCCGCCTCCCGGGTGGACGACCAGATGCGCTCCTACATGGAAACCCGCGCCATCCCCGGACCCCGCTCCGTGGCGGAGCGGCTGCTGGTCTGCATCAGCGGCAGCCCCTTCGGCGAGAAGCTGATGCGCACCACCCGGCGATTGGCCGACGAGATCAAGGCCCCCTGGCATGCGCTGTACATCGAAACCCCGGACACCGGCCGCTTCAGCCGCGAAAACCGGGAACGGATCTGGCACGATCTGAGGCTGGCCGAGAGCATGGGCGCCACGGTGGCTTCGGTCACCGCCACCACGGTGGCCGAGGCGGTGGCCGATTACGCCGACCGCCACGACATCACCAAGATCGTGGTGGGCAAACCAACCCGGCCCCGCTGGCGGGAGCTCCTGCGGCCGCCCATCGTGGATCAGATCATCCGGGCAAGCGGCGAGATCGACGTGTATGTGGTCAGCATGAGCCTTGGGGAACGGCGCACGGCGACGCGGCAGCGCCGTCAGCTCCGCGCCGTTCCCTGGGCGGGATATGCGGCGGCCCTGGCCCTGGTGACCGGGGCCACCGTGCTCTGCAGTCTGGTGCAGTCTTTTTTTTCTCCCACCAATATGGCGATGTTCTACCTGTTGGCGGTGGTGCTGGCCGCTGTCCGTCTCGGCCTCCAGCCGGCGGTGCTCACCGCCTTCCTCGGGGTGCTCGCCTTTGACTTCTTCTTCGTTCCCCCCGTCTTCACCCTTGTCGTGGCTGACACCGAATATCTGCTGACTTTTCTCGTCTTTCTCACCGTGGGACTGGTGATCAGCTCCCAGGTGGCCAGAAGCCGCGAACGGGCAGAAGCCTTACGCTTACGTGAGGTGCAGACCGCAAGCCTCTACTACCTGAGCCGCGATTTGGCCGGGGCCGCCGATCTGGTTGCCGTCACCGGCGCGGTGCTCCGCAACATCCGGGAAAGCCTGCGGGCCGAGATCGTGGTCTTCCTGGCCGATGGGGAACAGCTCAAGATCATCTCCGCCAGCGAAAAACTGCATCTCGACCTCAAGGAGCAGGCTGTGGCGGACTGGACTTTCCGCAACCGCCAGGAAGCGGGACGCGGCACCGCCACTCTCGGCTCGGCCGCCCTGCTCTACCTGCCGCTCAAGACCTCGGCGAACATCCTTGGCGTATTGGGGGTGAGGATGACAGAGCCAGCCGCCTACAACTCCCAGCAGCACCGGCTGCTGCTCGACGCCTTTGTCAGTCAGACCGCCATGGCCCTGGAGCGGGTACGCTTTTCCCGACAGGCGGAGCAGGCACAGATCCTCCAGGCCAGGGAAAATCTGGAACGGGCGCTCCTGAATTCCATCTCCCACGATCTGCGCACCCCGCTGGCCTCCATCACCGGGGCGCTGAGCAGCCTGCGGGACCAGGAGGGGTTGGACGTGGCGGCCAGGACCGAACTGCTGGCCACGGCCTGCGAAGAGGCGGCCCGACTGAACCGCTTTGTCGGCAACCTGCTGGACATGACCCGGCTGGAAGCCGGGGCGGTGCGACTGAAGTACACGCCCTGCGACGTCGAGGAGCTGATTGGCTGCGCCCTGGCGGTGCTCGATCCGCGCCTGAAAAAACGGGAGATCGCGGTGCGCCTCCCTCCGGACCTGCCGCTGGTGATGCTGGACATGGGCTGCATAAGCCAGGTGCTGATCAATCTGCTGGACAACAGCCTCAAGTATTCGCCGCCGGATCAACCCATCGGGATCAATGCCCGGACCGATCGGGAATGGCTGATCATGGAGGTGATCGACCATGGCCCCGGCGTCGCCGATGCGGATCTGGAACGGATCTTCGACAAGTTCCACCGGCTGCCGGCGCCGGAGGGCGCGCGCGGCACCGGGCTCGGCCTTTCCATCTGCAAGGGGTTTGTCCAGGCTCACGGCGGTACAATCAAGGCCGCCATTACTCCCGGCGGCGGTCTGACCGTGACGTTCAGGCTACCCCTTGTCCCGCCCCCCCGGCAAGAGGGTTCTCCCCATGGATGAGACAAAGCCCGGCGAGCATCCGCCCCGCATCCTGGTAGTGGATGACGAGACCGCCATCCGGCGGTTGCTTGCCACTGTGCTCGGCAGCAGTGGCTTCACCGTGCATTCAGCGGAAACAGGCCGCCTGGGCCTGGCCGCCGCCGCCGCGGTACGACCGGACCTAATCCTTCTCGACCTGGGATTGCCCGACCTGGACGGGGTTGAGGTAATCCGACGGCTGCGCGAGTGGTCGGAAACGCCGATCATCGTACTGTCGGTGCGGGAGCGGGAGGGCGACAAGGTGGCCGCCCTGGACGCCGGCGCGGACGATTACCTGACCAAACCCTTTGGCGTACCGGAGCTGCTGGCCCGGATCCGGGTCTCACTGCGAAGAGTGGTCGGCCAGGCCCCGCAACCGGTTTTCCGCAATGACGGGCTTGAGGTGGATCTTGCCCGACGGCTGGTGCTGTTGGCCGGCCGGGAGGTGCAGCTCACCCCCACCGAATACGAGATCCTCAGGTTGCTGGTGACCCACGCCGGCAAGGTGCTGACCCACCGTCAGCTGCTCAGCAAAATCTGGGGCAGTTCCCATCTTGAGCAGCCGCATGTGCTGCGGGTGAACATCAGCAACCTGCGGCGCAAGATCGAACCCGATCCGGCCCGCCCCAGTCTGCTGCTCACCGAACCAGGAGTGGGCTACCGGCTGCGGGCGCAATCCTGAAACAGCGGCAAATCGCCGCCCCCTCTTTTCCCATGCCAATTCATGGCCGCCATGCTATGATAGCGGCCATGAAAATCGCCCTGATCCAATACAATCCCCTCATCGGCGACTTTGCCGGCAACCTGGCCGCCATGGGCGGCTGGCTCGAAAAGGCCCGGGCGGCGGGCTGCGAACTGGCCGTGCTCCCGGAACTGAGCCTGAGCGGCTACCCGCCCCAGGACCTTCTCGAACGGCCCGCCTTCCTTGCCGATCATGACCGGGCCTTTGCCCGGCTTGTCGCCGAAACCCGCGGTATCGCCGTGGTCTGCGGCCTCATCACCCGCCACACCGGCCCAAACGGCAAGCCCCTCCACAACAGCGCCGCCCTCTTTGCCGACGGCCAGGTGCTCTTCACCACGGAAAAACGGCTGCTGCCCACCTACGATGTCTTTGACGAATCGCGCTACTTCGAACCGGGTCGGGAAAGCAGGTCCTTTCTCTACAATGGGCTACGCCTGGGGCTGACCATCTGCGAAGACATCTGGAACGACAAGACCATCTTCAGTCAGCCCCTTTACGCCGCCGACCCGGTGGGGGAGCTGCTGACCCTTCCCCAGGGCAGGCCGGATCTTTTGATCAACATCGCCGCTTCCCCGTTCAATCTGGGCAAGGCGCACGTCAAGCAGCGGATCTTCACCAATATCTGCCACCGCTACCAGGTGCCCCTTCTCTATGTGAATCAGGTGGGCGGCCAGGACAGCCTGGTCTTTGACGGCGACAGCCTGGTCATGGACCGGGCGGGCGAGGTGGTGGCCAGGGCGGCGAAATTCCAGGAAGATCTGGTGGTGGTGGATACCGACACCTGGCAGGGGGAGAAACATGGCCCGCCCCCGGAAGCGGAAGAGGAGAGCGCCGAAGTGTATCAGGCCCTGGTGCTGGGCACCCGCGATTACGTGCGGAAATGCGGTTTTTCCCGGGTGGTGATCGGTCTTTCCGGCGGGGTGGATTCGGCTCTCACCGCGGCCATCGCCGCCTCCGCCCTGGGAGCGGAAAACGTGCTGGGCGTGGCCCTGCCCTCCCCCTATTCCTCGCCGGAGAGCATGGAAGACGCCGAGCTGCTGGCCAGAAATCTTGGCATCGATTTCACCGTCCTGCCCATCAGCGACCTTTTCCGCGCCTTTCTCGCCGCCCTGGCTCCCCATTTTGCCGGGACGAAACCGGACGTCACCGAACAGAACATCCAGGCCCGCATCCGCGGCAACCTGCTCATGGCCCTGGCCAACAAGCAGGGCCGGCTGGTGCTTTCCACCGGCAACAAATCGGAAAACGCCGTGGGCTACTGCACCCTGTACGGCGACATGAGCGGCGGCCTGGCGGTGATCTCCGACGTGCCCAAGCAACTGGTCTATGCGCTCTGCCGCCACATCAACGGCAAGGGTGAGATCGTGCCCTGGCGCACCATCACCAAGGCGCCTTCGGCGGAGCTTGCCCCCAACCAGAAGGATGAGGACGATCTGCCCCCCTACCCGGTGCTGGACCGGATTCTCACCGCCTATCTCGAAGAAAACCGCACCCTTGAGGAAATCGTCGCCATGGGCTTTGCGCGCCCGGTGGTGACGGACGTCATCCGCCGCATCCGCAACAACGAATACAAACGCAAGCAGGCGCCGCTGGGCCTCAAGGTCACCAGCAAGGCCTTCGGCTACGGCCGCCGCTATCCCACCGCCGAAGGCTACCGGGAAGGGGGCTTGCCGTGAAGCCGCTCCCCTCCCGCTGGACCGTTCTCATCCTGCTCCTCATTGTTCTGGCCCTGGTGATCCGGGAAAATCTGAACAGGCGGCCGGCAAAGCTCCATACCCTGGTGAGCGGCAATGTGGAGATGTGCCTGGCCTGCCACAAGGACGAAAAGCTCGATGCGGGCCATGGCGCCGAGCTGCTGGGCTGCTCCTCCTGCCACTTGGGCGATGCGCTCGCCACCGACAAGGCGAAGGCGCACAAGGGCATTGTCAGGAACCCCGGCGATCTCCGGGTGGTGGAAAAAACCTGCGGCGTGGAGGGCTGCCACGCCCAGGACGTCAAGAAGGTGAAGAACTCGCTGATGGCCACCAACCGCGGGATCCTCGCCACCCTCCGTTATTACTGGGGAGAGGCTCCGGACCAGCACGGCGACTTCTCGGTGGAGGAACTTCTGAAAACCGGGGAGACCTCCCTGGCCATCGACTATTACCGCAAGCTCTGCGCCACCTGCCACCTCTGGAAAGAAAAGGGGGACATGGAAGGCTTTTTCGGCGAAAAGGGCGGCGGCTGCACGGCCTGCCACTATGTGCGGCCCCAGGCGCCAACGGCCGAACGGCCATGGGAAACCTTTCTGCGCTTTGGCCGGGAAAAGAAAAAACCGCATCCGCAGATCGTCAAAAAGGTGCCCATGGAAAGCTGCATCCGCTGCCACAATCGGAGCGGCCGGGTAGGCACTTCCTATATCGGCGTCTATGAAGGGGAAAACTACGGCACCCCCTACGAGAAGGGCGGGCTTTCCAAAAAGGAGCTGCCCGGGGACCGCTTCTATCTGGAGCTTGCCGACGACATCCACCACAAGCAGGGCATGGCCTGCATCGACTGCCACACCAGGGACGAGGTCATGGGCGACGGCGAGCGCCACGCCCATTACGAGCAGTCCCTGGAGATCTCCTGCGAACTCTGCCATACCAGCGGCAAACCCGGCCTGACCCGGAAAAAGAAGGAGCTGAACAATCTCCGCCAGGAAGCGGACGGCCGCTTTGTCCTCATCGGCAAGCTGACCGGCAAGGCCCACCCCCTGAAGCCGCCCAAAAAAGAGGCCTGCGAATATCCCGGCCACAAGCGCCTCTCCTGCTCCTCCTGCCATTCGAGTTGGATTCCGCAGTGTTACGGCTGCCATGCCAAGCGCGACCTGCGCGACACCCATCTCGACAAGCTGACCGGCGAGGAGTCCAAGGGCTGGTGGGAGGAGGGCCGCTCCTACCTCCGCTACGAACGGCCCATGCTCGGGGTCTGGAAGGACCGGGTGGTCACCGTCACCCCCGGCTGCCAGGACATCGTCACCCTGATCGACGAAAAGGGCGAATCGGCAGGCTCCTTCAACTCATTCACCATGGCGGCCCTGAACCCGCATACCACCCAGAAGGCCGGCCGCGCCTGCGCCGACTGCCACACCTCCACCAAGACCGTGGGCCTGGGCGAGGGCAAGGCCTGGAAGGAAGGCGGCCAATGGCGTTTCGCCGGGGTGGACCAGGGGGTGCAAACCGAAGCAGGCCTCAGCCCGCCGCTGGACGGCTACGTGGACATCACCGGCAAACCGCTCCAGAAGAGCGCCCGCCCGGACCTCAGGCCCTTCAGCGGCGAGGAGCTTGCCCGCATCCTGCGGGTGGGCCAGTGCCTGCCCTGCCACAAGGATTACGCGGACAAGGTCTACACCAACTACGACCCGAAAAAACCCTGCCCGGTTTTTGACGAGGAAAACGGCGGGAAGAGGGAGTGAAATCCCCCCTGATCTCCAATTCCCCCTTGTTCACGGCGCCGTGCTCCATCCCCGGCGCTTCCAAAGAGACCGCAACGGCATTCCGGACAGCGGCCCGGCTTCTCCGCCGGTTACGAATGATACTTGAAGGAAAGCGAAACCCGGGCCCGGTAGGCGGTCACCTTGCCGTCCTCGATCTTCATGTCCAGCTTGGTGACCTCGGCGACCCGGAGATCCTGCAGGCTCTTGCTCGCCGTCTCGATTGCCGTTTTCGCCGCAGCCTCCCAGGATTCGGTGCTGGTGCCCACCACTTCGATGATCTTGTAAACGCTCATGGTTGCCTCCTCCGTTTGGATTTGAGAAAAGGATTCCGGCACGGCTGTCACCCCGGATGGAATCCGAATGTTTTGCGCATCCCGTCGTCACGGGCAAGGGCGTGTTTTTGTCTGCGAATTGCCCATCAGGGCGGCGCTTTCCCGCCGAGGCCCGCGCCAGGCGGCATCGGCGCCCGCTCCGTGGCCAGCAGCAGTTCTTTCGCCCCGGCCTTTTTGGCGATGTCCATGGCCTGCATGACCCGGTCGTAGACCACCCTTTTGTCGGCGTTGATGATCACCGGTTCGCCGCCGCCCCGCAACCTCAGCTTCAGGGCGCTGAACAGCCGCGCCTCGTCAAGTACCCTTTCCTCCAGGAGAAACCGCCCCTCCCTGTCCACCACCACGATGAGCCGCTCCTCGACCTCGCCGAATTTCGAGCTGACCTGGGGAAGCTGCACGTCCACCCCTTCCCGGCTCACGAAACTGCTGGTCAGGAGAAAATAGATGAGCAGAAGAAAGACCATGTCGATGAGGGCGGTGAGATGGATGCTGGCCCGGGTCGGGGTGCGTCTGGCAAAGGCGAGCATGGTCAGGCCCCTTTCCGCTCGCGGTTCAGCCAGGCCTTGAAAAAGGCGATGGTCCGCTCCTCCAGGTTCACCTGGATGAGATTGAGCCGGTTTTCCAGGTGGTTGTGGAGAATGATCAGCGGGATGGCCACCGAGAGCCCCAGGGCGGTGGTGAGCATGGCCTCCCAGATGCCGCCGGCCAGCACCGCGGCGTTGACCCTGCCGCCCAGCCGCTCCACGGCGGCAAAGGCCTTGATCATGCCGAGCACGGTGCCGAGCAGGCCGAGGAGCGGCGCGATATTGGCCAGGGTGGCCAGGGTGCCCAGATGGCGGGCGAGATATTGAATCTCCCGGGATACGCCCTGGGAGAGCAGAAGCTCCATGGTCTGCCGGTCGGCCCGGGCAGAGGTCAGGGCATCGAGGAGGATGACGTTTAAGGGCTGGCGGGCGGCCCGGCGCAGGGGTTGCAGCAGATTGACCGCCTCGCCGGTGCGACTGTTCTCGATGAGGTCGCAGAGCAGCTCAAGGGTGTCGTCGGAGAAGGAAATCTTCCGGTAGAGAAGAAGGCGCTCGAAAAAGATGGTCAGCCCGGCCAGCGAGCAGAGCAGAATGGGAATCACCAGAATCCCGCCCCGACTCAAGATCTCCAGCATATCCCCCTCCCGTTTGCGCGCATGGAAGAACGTTGTCGCCCTGCCGTAACAGCCTTCTCCCTTGAAGGGTAGGCCCGTGGCCATGGCTTTGTCAAGGGGCGACAGGGCAAATGTGGAGAAAGCGCCCGGTTTCCGGACAACGCGCAAACATTACTTTTGACATTCTTCTTTTCTTCTCTGTAGCATGAGAACAAAAGCACCTTCCTTACCCTGACCGGCCGACGGCGGAGGCAACGCAATGACGAGAGACGCAACATCCGGAAAACGCATCTGGCTGCCCCTTGTCTGCGCCATTCTGATGGCGGCGACAATCTCCGCCCTGCCGGCCGCGGCGGCCGCGCCGGAACCAAAACCGGTCCTGGTCGGCTTTGACGCCGAGATCGGCCACACAACCAGCACCTCGGACGATGCCATCCACATGGGCATCCGCATCGCCATGGCCGAAATCAACGCCGCGGGCGGGGTGCTGGGCGGCAGGCCGCTGCAACTGGTGATCAAGGACCATCGCTCCGTGCCGGCCCGGGGGGTGAAAAATATCGGAGAATTCGCGGAAATCCCCGATCTGGTGGCGGTGGTGGGCGGCAAATTCAGCCCGGTGATGCTGGAAGAGATCCCCATCCTCCACGAAAAGAAAATGATTCTCCTCGACGCCTGGGGAGCGGCCGACGCCATCGTCGACCACGGCCGGACCCCCAACTTCTGCTTCCGCCTCTCCCTCAAGGACAGCTGGGCCATCCGGACCATGCTGGACCACGCCGCCCGGAAGGGAGCCAGACGGCTCGGGGTGCTGTTGCCCACCACCGGCTGGGGCAGGAGCAACGAAAAAGCCATCAAGGATTATCTCGCCGACCGGCCGGAACTTACCGTCACCACCACCCAATGGTATCTGTGGGGCGACAAATCCCTGGCGGACAAGTATGAAGCCGTCCGCAGCACCGGGGCCGAGGCGGTCATCCTGGTGGCCAACGAAGCTGAGGGCTCGATCCTGGTGAAAGAGGTGGCGGCCCTGCCGGCGGCTCAACGTCTCCCCATCATCAGCCACTGGGGCGTCACCGGCGGCGTCTTCACGCAGCTTGCCGGCGGGGCGATCGGCCTGGTCGATTTTTCCGTGGTACAGACCTACAGTTTTTTCGACAACCGGCGGGAACACAGGCTGACGCGATTTTACAAAACCGCGGCCCGGCTCTTCAACGTCGAAAAAGCGGAGGATATTCCCTCGCCGGTGGGCGTGGCCCATGCCTACGACCTGATCCATATCCTGGCCCTGGCCGTGAACAGGGCGGGCACCACCGAAAGGAGCGCCATCCGCGATGCCCTGGAGCAGGTGCGGGACTATGATGGTCTGATCAAGGCCTATCCCAGGCCGTTCACCCCGGAACGGCACGAGGCCCTGCAACCGGAAGACCTCTTCATGAGCAGGTTCCGGCCGGACGGCGCCATCCTGCGGATCCGGGAATAGACATGCCCAGAAGCATCGCCGACAAGATCTCCCTGGCCGCCCTTTCGCTCACCATGGCCGTTGTCCTGGCGCTGGGAGCGGCAAGCTACCTCTTCACCCGGCAGACCATCAAGGGGCAGATCGAGGAAAAGCTCTCCTTCGAAGCATCCCTCCTCGGCAACCGCCTGGAAACCCGTCTCGCCGGCATCAACGACGACATGCGGGACATGGCCGCGAACCTCATCATGGTCAACGCCCTCATCGACTCCACGGGACGGGATATGTACGTCGAGCCCTTCTTGAGCAGCTATCGCCTTCCGCACCAGATCCCCTGCCTGCTCACCCTCTGCGACTTCGAAGGAAAACCGCTTGTTTCCTGCGAAGAACAGAAACCATTCCTCTCCTACACAGCCAAGTCCCTGCTGAGCGAGGTGATCGATGGAGGGCGCCCCTTGGCGCTCCTGAGAAAAACCGACCCGGAAATCACCCTCCTCATCGCCCAGCCGGTTTTTTATGGCGCCACGGGCCGGGCGGAAGGGATGCTGGTCATGGAGTTGCCATTTTTTCAGCTTGTCACGAGTTGCCTGCCGGATGCGACGGCGGCCGAGGCGAAAATATTCACCCTTTCCGGCAGCCCGGGAGAAATCTGGACAAACCGCAAGGGGCGTCCGGTTCCGGGGCTGAGTACCACCGTCCCGCTCAAGACCGAGGCGCCCCTTGACCGGCTCGCCCTGGCCATTACCGTCGGCCAGAGCCTCAAGGAAGCCTATGCGCCCCTGACCGCCCTGACCGGCATCTATCTGGCCATCGGTCTTGCCGTGCTTATCGGGGCGGTCGCCGTCTCCCGAAGCATGGCCCGGCAACTGACCTCGCCCCTCCTTGCCCTGACCAGAGCCGCCGACCAGGTGACGAAAAACGGCACGGTCGAGGCGCAGATCTCGGTGACGAGCAACGACGAAATCACCCAGCTTGCCTCTTCCTTCAACACCATGCTCGCCCGCCTCCAGGAATCGCACGACCTTCTGGAGCAACGGGTGGCCGACCGCACCAACGAACTGGAAAGAATGAACAGGAAACTGGCGGCCGAGATACGGGAACGCATCCAGGCGGAAGCAAAATCCAGCGAGTACGCCGAAACGCAGGCGGTGCTTCTCCGGGAGGTCAACCACCGGGTCAAGAACAACCTGATCGCCATCATCGGCATGCTCCACCAGGAAGAGGACCGGGCCGGGGAAAAAGGCATGCACGAACACCAGAGGCGCATCCAGGAGATGGTCTGGCGGGTGGCCGGCCTGCTCACCGTGCATCGGCTTCTCTCCTCCGTAAAGTGGCAACCCCTGCTGTTGACCAACCTCTGCGAAAGCATTATCAGGGAGACCCTCAAGGGGCTGTCCGCCGCCAGCGCGTTCAGCCTGAGCGTTTCCCCCTCCGAAATCCGGGTGGACAGCGACCAGGCCCATTCCCTGGCCATGATCGTAAACGAGTTGTGCACCAACACCATGAAGTACGCGCTCCGCGGCCGGAGCAACGGCGCCATTGCGGTATCTGTCCGGCAAGTTGCCGACGGCATTGAGCTGACCTATCACGATGACGGCCCCGGGTTTCCCGAACCACTGTTACGGGGAGATTACTCGGAGAGCGGGATCGGCATCACTCTGCTGAACGGACTGGTGACGAGAAACCTGCAGGGGGCGCTCACCCTGACCAACGAAAACGGGGCCGTGGCCCGCCTCACCTTCCCGGCCGCGGCCCCGGCCCCTGCGAGCTGAGGCAAGGAGAAAGAGAGATGGGTGAGCGCCGGATCCGCCTGGTCATAGCGGAAGACGATTTTCTGGTTTCCGAAGAGATAAAACGGATACTGCGGGGCGCCGCCTACGAAATCGCGGGAGAGGCGAGCACCGGCCAGGAGGCGGTACGCCTGGTGGCGGAACTCAACCCCGACGCCGTGCTCATGGATGTCCGCATGCCGGGAATGGACGGCCTCACCGCCGCGCGGCGCATCGCGGTAGAACACCCGACTCCCATCGTGATCATGACCGCGTATGAATCGGAGGAACTGGTCGCGGAGGCCAGCGAAGCGGGAGTTGCCGCCTTCCTGACCAAGCCGCCGGTGCTCGCGGAAATCGACCGGGCCATAACCATCGCCCTGGCCCGGCATGCCGACCTGCGGGAACTGCGCCGGGTCAATCTTGAACTCAAGCAGGCCCTTGCCGAGATCAAAACCCTGCGGGGAATTCTGCCGATCTGCAGTTTCTGCAAAAAAATCCGCACCCCGGACGGCCATTGGGAAGACGTGGCCCTGCACATCAGTAAACATACCGAGGCGGAACCAAGCCACGGACTCTGCCCGGAGTGTTTCAAAAAGAATTATCCGGAACTGTATGAGAAAATAGAGAAAAAATAGAGCGGCCAGGGCCCGGGCCGCTCTTCCGCCTCATCTGCCGCGGCTCATCCCCCCCTTTTTTCCCCGAATCCCAGAGTGATCCAGAAAACCCTGCCCAGGGAGCGCAGGGGCTGACTTGGCCTGATCAGGTGATGCAGTTCGTGCATGGGCGGCTTCCCCTCTTCAGGGGGCAGGGAATACATGCAGGCCGCCGTTGATAATCCCAGGCCGCCCGCGATGAGAAAGCAGAGCCTGAAACCGGCCAGGCCCAAAAAATCGATGAGCAGGCCCGCCAGAATCGGCGGCAGGCCGTTGGCCGCCGAGACCGCGAGAATCCAGAGACTGGTATAGGCGACACGGCCCTCTGCTCCCACCCGACAGAGCATGCCCCGGGCGCTCACCATGACAAAGGCGGCGTTGAAAACCGTGGTGCAGACGATGACCGGCAGGGCAAGCAGCCCGGTAAAACGGCCCGCCGGCAGAAGAGCGAACCAGGAGAAGGCGAAGAGCGCGTGCGCGACGAGGAGCTGGATCATGGCCGGCACGCTGCCGAAGCGATCCGCGGCCCGCCCCCAGAAGCGGACGGTAAAGGCCACCCCGATGCCGCCGGCGGCGAGCAACAGCATGATCCTGGAGTCGGAATAAAACAAGATATCGCGAAGATACATCACCGAGGCGCCGTTGAGCCACATGAGGGAGGCGATCCCCAGCATGGCCAGGAGGAGAAACCTGCGGTAGTCCCGATCCGCCAGGGCCTGCCGCAAATCGGCGGGCCGGCTGGCCGCTTCGCCGACCGCCGCCCTGGCGCCGCCGGGAATCCTGCGGATGAGAAAGACGCTGACGAAACCCGCTCCGATGCCGGCCGCGTAAATCAGGAAAAATCTGCCCAGCCCCTGCTCAAGGGCAAGAATTTTTGCCATGCCCAGGGCAAGCAGGATGGCGATCATCTGGCTCATCGCGGTTTCGATGGAAAAGTAGGACCCCAGGAGCCGGCGGGGGACGAGTTCGTGCAGCCAGGGATACCAGCCTCCCACCCCCACGGCCCGGACCAGGGAAAAGGCCAGGGTGGCGAAAAGGAGAACATGCCAGGCCGCCGCCCGCCCCCAGCGGTCCATGGCCCAGGGGAGAAGAAAGATGGTCATGGCCAGGACGTTCCTCGCCAGCCAGGTGGCCAGGAGCAGCTTTTTGGGCCCCAGCCACTCCACCAGCGGCACGGCAAAGACCACCAGGAACATGGAGATGGGCAGAAAGGAGAGGAGCAGCCCCACCCAGGCCGGCGGCATCTCCACGGCCCGGGCAAAGAGAACCAGGGCCTGCCCGGCGATGCACTGCCAGGAAAAGACGTTGACCGCGGTGAAAAGCAGAAAAAGGCGGGGCGGAGCCGGAAGCCCCCGCAAGGCGCCCAGGTACGAACGGAACATGGTTATGTATCCTGCCGGGATTGGAAGTGAAAAAGAAACCATAGCAGCTTGGCGGGCGCCATGCAACGGCAACGAAAATAAAGAAAAAATCATTGACAGAACAAAAAAATGCAACGCAGAGGCGCACCGGCGCGGAGAAAACGGATCATCACCGCATCTCCCCTTGCCTTGCCGGGCCTCGCCGTCAAAAAAAAATGTTTTTCCGAGAGCATCACTTTTCTTCCCTGAAAAACGCTGGTATAGAGAGAGCAACAACGCTGGAAAGACTGCGCCTCATTTCGGGCGACGCCCCCTGAACTTTCCGCAGAAGAAAGAGGAAGCCCATGATCATCACCCCGGTAAGCACCGCCTCGGATGAAGGCAAACAAATACTCAACCGCTTGAGCGACCGCTTCCAGCCGGCGGACGACAAATGCCGGCAGACGGTGAGCGGGATCATCGCCGAGGTCCGCACACGCGGCGACGCGGCCCTCATCGACTATATCCGCAAATTCGACTCTCCCGATCTGACCATCGAGGCTCTGCGCGTCAGCGAGGAGGAGCTGCGGGCGGCCTTTGCCCAGGTGGACGACGACTTCATGGAGACCCTGGAGCTGGCCATCGAACGGATCTACCTTTTCCACGAACGGGAAAAGGAGCAGTCCTGGATGATGACCAGGGACGACGGCACCATCACCGGCCGCCTGGTCCAGCCGGTGGATTCCGCCGGCCTCTATGTGCCGGGCGGCCAGGGCGGCAAGACGCCCCTGGTTTCCTCGGTATTGATGAACGGCATTCCCGCCGCCATCGCCGGGGTGGCAAAGCGGATCATGATGACGCCGGCGGACGCAAGCGGCAAGATCAATCCGGCCCTGCTGGTGGCGGCCCAAGAGATCGGCATCACCGAGATCTACAAGGCGGGGAGCGCCTGGGCCATCGCCGCCCTGGCCTACGGCACCAGGACGGTGCCCGCCGTGGATGTGATCGTCGGCCCGGGCAACCAGTATGTCACCGAGGCCAAGCGCCAGGTTTCCGGCCGGGTGCGCATCGACATGATCGCCGGCCCCAGCGAGGTCCTGATCATTGCCGATGAAACGGCGGAGCCTTCCTATATCGCCGCCGACATGCTGGCCCAGGCCGAACACGACCCGCAGGCCCTGGCCATGTGCATCGCCACCGAAGAGACGATGGCCAGGGAGATCGCCGGCGAGCTTGAGAAACAGCTGGCCGAGCTTTCCCGGGCTGAAATCGCCGAAAAATCCCTGCGCGAGCGGGGGGTGATCCTCGTTGCCCGCGAGCTTGAGGAGGCCATTGTCCTGGCTAATGAAATCGCCGCCGAGCATCTGGAGTTGATGATCAGGGATCCCTTCGAATGGCTGACCCGGATCCGCCACGCCGGCGCCATCTTTCTGGGCCGCCACACCCCGGAATCGGCCGGCGATTATCTGGCCGGCCCCAACCATGTGCTGCCGACCATGGGCACGGCCCGCTTCTCCTCGGCCCTGGGCGTGGAGACCTTTGTGAAAAAATCGAGCCTGATCGCCTATTCCCGGGCGGCGCTCATCGCCGACAGCAAGCATATTCAAAAACTGGCAAACCTGGAGGGCCTCACCGCCCATGCCAGATCCGCGGCCATCCGCACCAGGAAAAAATAAGAACCTAAAGAGGCGTATTATGGGGAAGAAGATGAAGCGGATCATGGTGGCACTGCTGGCGACCCTGCTCTTTACCGCGGGCTGCGGCAAGCTTACCAAGGAAAACTACGACAAGCTGAAGATGGGCATGGAGTACGGCGAAGTGACAGCGCTGCTCGGCAATCCGGATAACTGCAGCGAGTCCATGGGCGCCAAGAGCTGCTCCTGGGGCGACGAGACCAGAAACATCACGGTGATGTTTCTGGCCGACAAAACCATGGCCTTCTCCAGCACCGGCATCAAATAGACGCCTTCCGAAGCAGCCGGCCGCGGGCGGCCGGCTGCTTTCCCTGTCTTTTCCCGTCTCCGCCGCTCCCCCATCTTTTCCCCTTCTTGACCCGCTGCGCCTCTCCCCTGTAAGATGAAAATCATGAGGAACCATCCTCCAGCCAGACCGGAAAAAAGGAGGTCAGTATGGCGAAAAAATCGTTTCCCCTGGCCGAGGTTTACGGCCTGCTCGAACCGGGGCCGGTGCTCCTGGTCTCCACCGCCCACCGGGGCAAAACGAACATCATGACCATCTCCTGGCACCTGATGATGGAGTTTGAGCCGCCCCTGGTGGGCTGCATAATCAGCGGCAACAGCTACAGCTTCACGCTCCTTGGGAAGAACAGGCAGTGCGTGCTCAACATCCCCACCGAGGAACTGGCCCAACAGGTGGTGGACTGCGGCAACACCTCAGGCCGCACGGTGGACAAGTTCAAGACCTTCGGCCTGACCCCGGTCGCCTCCGCCCGGGTCGCGGTCCCGCGCATAGAGGAATGCCATGCCAATCTTGAATGCAAGGTTGTGGATGATAGCCAGGTGGACAAATACAACCTTTTCATCCTTGAAGTGGTCCAGGCCTGGATCAGTCCAAGCCGGAAAACGCCGCGTACCCTGCATCACCGCGGCTACGGATCCTTCATGGTGGCGGGGAAGACAATCAGGATGCCTTCAAAAATGCGCTAGGCGCCTTGGCGCGAGATGAGAGTTGAGAAATGGCTATAAAAACAGGGGCGGAAACAGAGAGAAACGACCAGAATCTGACTGCGGCCCAGCGGGAACGGGAGCTGCGGGAAAAGGGCTACCGGGAAAAGGCCCTCAAGATCCACCCCTGGGTCTGCGCCCGCTGCGGCAGGGAGTTTTCCGGCAAAAAGCTGCGCGACCTCACCGTGCACCACAAGGATCACAACCACGAAAACAATCCGGCCGACGGCAGCAACTGGGAGCTGCTCTGCATCTACTGCCATGACAACGAGCACGGCAGGAACGCGGTGGCGGAAGCCTGCGGAGCCCTGCGGCCCGGGGAAGCCGAACGGATCGAGGCTTCCCAGACCCCTTTTGCCGGGCTGGCCGGCCTGCTCAAGGCCAAGACAACGGATTGAGAAAAAACTGGCGGTTCGTTCATAAATTGACCCTCGCGTCAAGTTGGGATATTATGCGCCCCTGAACCCCCAGAGCAGAATCACGCCAACACGCCCTTATCGTCCATGAAAACAGCGAACGAAATCTGGGACGCCCTCGGCGCCCTCTCCGAGGACGAGCTGTTCCACGTGATCACCAGGCTTTTTGCCTTTTACGAGGGGGAACTGCAGCGTGACCCGGACAGCCGCGAGGCCCGGCTCTTTTTCAGGAATCTCGCTGCCGCCATAACCCAGACCGGCCAATGCAACAGCAACAGACGCTGATTACCACGAAAACCGGAATACTCCGCAATACCCTGCTGGGCTTTCTCGCTCTTCTGGTCTGGGCCAACCCTGCTTCCGGCCAGGATAAAAAAGTCGACGGGATGTGCATGATCGAAGAACACAATGCCTGGCGGGCGCAGGTCGGCTCACCTGGCTTGCGCTGGTCCAAGAATCTTGCCAGGCAGGCGGCGAAATGGGCAGCAGTTCTCAAAAAGGATGGCTGCGCACTGCGGCACAGCCGCAGCAAAGGAGTTGGGGAAAACCTTTACTGGGCCAGCGCGAAAAAGACCGCGACCAGGAAAGATTCCTTTGGCCGCTGGATCTGGAAGAACAGCCCGCAGCAGGTCACGGAAAAGGATGTGGTCGCCAGCTGGGGCAGCGAGAAAAAATGGTACTCGCACCGGAACAACTCCTGCAACGCCCCGGACGGCGCCGGTTGCGGCCATTACACCCAGATGGTCTGGAAGACCACCACCGAGGTGGGCTGCGCCGCGGCAATCTGCGAAGATCAGTCCCAGATCTGGGTCTGCAATTACGCGCCGGCCGGCAATGTGGTCGGCCGGAAGCCTTATTGAACGACAGCCGCGCCTCCGCTCTTTGGCTGCGGACCGGAGGCGCGACAAACATTACAAAGTTGTAATATCCAGGAAATCTTCCGGTAATCCCGTGGCATTATCATCAGGAGACTTTCGGCTCCCCCGGGGTTGAAATATTTCTGCCGACAACATTGCAACCTTTTCCGTTCTCACGGAGGTCTTGAGCGTTGAGCAACAAAACAGGCGACGGCATTCTCGCGGACAATGCCAACTGGACCTTTTCCGGCGAAGTGGTCGAAAGCTTCGAAAGTCATGCGGAAAAGTCCATCCCTTTTTACCGGGAAGGCCACGAACTGGTGATCAAGCTGAGCGACTATTTTGTCAAGGACGACTCCATCTGTTACGAACTGGGCTCCTCCTGCGGCACCCTCTCGGACAGGCTGGCCGGCCGCCACCATTTCCGCAGGGCCAAGTTCATCGGCATCGAAAAGGAAACGGACATGGTGGGGTATGCCAAAACCAAATACCGGCGGAACAACCTCAATTTCGTTCATGAGGACGTCAACGGTTACGAGTACCAGAAATCCGATTTCATGGTTTCCTACTACCTCATCCAGTTCATCAGACCCAGCCAGCGACAGCAGCTGTTCGACAAGATCTATCAGTCGCTGAACTGGGGCGGCGCCTTTGTTCTTTTTGAAAAGGTCCGGGCCTGCGACGCCCGCTTCCAGGATATCATGACCGGTCTTTACACCGACTACAAGATCGAGCAGGGCTACACCTCCGAGGAAATCATCAACAAGTCCCGCAGCCTCAAGGGGGTGCTCGAACCATTTTCCACCCAGGGCAACATCGACCTGCTGAAAAGGGCCGGTTTTATCGATATCATCTCCGTGATGAAATATCTCTGTTTTGAAGGCTTTCTTGCCATCAAATAGGCGGCAAAACCGCGGCCCCCTCCACGTCGATGCCGCCCCGCCCCTCTCCCCGGCCCCCTCCTTCCTGAAACACTTGCCTTTCCTTCTCCTTCCGCACTATCATGAACAGAAGCGAAACCGGGGCCACAACGCCCATCACCGCGCCGGAAGGAGGGAGAAGCCATGGAACAGCAGCTGGAAACCGTGCAGGCCCTGATCAACAAGGTGGTCCTTTTCTTTGTCGACTACAGCTTCCAGGTGATCGGCGCCATCATCGTCCTCATCGCCGGCATCTTCATCGGCAACCGGGTCTCCGGCCTCATCGGCAGGCTTTGTGAAAAGAAAGGGCTCGACGTCACCCTGAGCCATTTCCTCGCCTCCATCGGCAAGGGCGTGGTGGTGGCCTTTGCGGTGATCATCGCCCTGAGCAAGTTCGGCATCACCATCACCCCCTTCATAGCGGCCATCGGCGCGGCCGCCTTCGGCGCCACCTACGCCATCCAGGGCCCGCTTTCCAATTACGGCGCCGGGCTTGCCATCATCATCGGCCGCCCTTTCCTGGTGGGAGACACCATTGAGGTGGCCGGGGTTTTCGGGGTGGTGGAGACGGTGAAACTCGCCCACACCACCTTGCGCACCGAAGATGGCGTTTCCATCACCATTCCCAACAAAAAAATTGTCGGCGAGATTCTGCACAACTCCGGCGGATACCGGATTGTCGAGGGTGTCGTGGGCATCAGTTACGGCGACGACCCGGAACAGGCGATCCGGGTCGTCCGCGAGACGCTGGCCGGCTTTGCCGAACTGCAGGGCGGGCCGGTTCCCCAGATCGGCATCGACGGCTTCGGCGACTCCGCCGTGCACCTCGGCTACCGGTTCTGGGCCCCGACCCGGAAATACATCGAGACCCTGCACGGGGTGAACCTGGCGGTGTACAAGGCACTGGCCAGGGCCGGGATCAGCATCCCCTTCCCGCAACGGGTGGTCACCATGGCCGCCGGCGAGAAAAAATCCTGAAAAAACAAGCCATTCCGGAAGCATTCATGTCCAGCGGCCAAACCCACGACACCGACGATCTGCTCAGGCTCGCCACCTATGCCTCCACCGCCACGGCCCTGATGCTCATCGCCGTCAAGCTGGCGGCCTGGATCATGACCGGCTCCCTGAGCGTCATGGCCTCGCTGGTGGACTCCTTCATGGACGCGGCCGCCTCCCTCATCAATCTCCTGGCGGTCCGCTACTCCCTGAAATCCGCGGACGAAGATCACCAGTACGGCCACGGCAAGGCGGAATCCCTGGCCGGTCTCGGCCAGGCCTCCTTCATCTGCGGCTCGGCCATCTTCCTGCTCATGCAGGCGGCGGAACGGCTGCGCAACCCCCAACCCCTGAACGCCGTCGGGGTCGGCATCGGGGTCATGGCCTTTGCCATTGCCGCCACCCTCATCCTCCTTATCTTTCAGGGCTACGTCATCAAACAGACCGGCTCCACCGCCATTAAAGCCGACGCCCTGCACTACAAAACCGATCTGCTCACCAACACGGCCAGCATCGGCGCCCTGTTTTTCGTCGCCGCGGGCTGGCCCCTTCTCGATCCACTCTGCGCCGCGGGTATCGCCGGCTATATCCTTTACAGCGCCTGGCAGATCGGCAAGGAGGCGATGCAGGTTCTGATGGACAGGGAACTGCCCGAAGCCACCCGCCAGGCCATCTGCGATCTGTCCCTGGCGCATGGGATGGTGCTGGGGATCCACGACCTGCGTACCCGCCAGTCCGGGCAGACCATGCTCATCCAGCTCCACCTCGATCTGGACCGGAACCTGCCGCTTGCCTCGGCGCATCAGGTGGCGAAAGAGGTGGAGCTGAAGATTCTGGCCGCCTACCCCAACGCCGACGTCATCATCCATCAGGATCCCAGCGAACCGGGGAAACGTCCGGGCCCATCCCGCGATTGCCTTTGATCTCCGTTGCCGTTTAAGGCTGGCATTGCCGGACCTACCTGTTATAATGGCGGCAAGGTTACAGGCCCCGGCAGACCGGGGCAAAGGATTCCCCAGCAGCCGCGGCAAAGAGCAACCAGCCAGACCATGCCTGATTATCAGCCCATCCAGTACGGAAAATTTCTTCTCCTGGACCGCATCGCCCGGGGCGGGATGGCGGAGCTCTACCGCGCCAAGATCATCGGTTCCCAGGGGTTTGAAAAGCTGGTCGCCATCAAGAGGATTCTGCCCAACCTGGCGGATCAGGAGGAATTCGTCTCGGCCTTCATCGACGAAGCCCGCCTCGCCGCCTTTCTCCAGCACCGCAACATCGTGCAGATCTTTGATTTCGGCGAGATGGCCGGAAGCTATTTCATCTCCATGGAATATCTTTCCGGCCTGCCCCTGCGCACCCTGATGAACCGGGCCGGGAAAAACAACACCCGGCCCGCGCTCGGCACCATCCTTTTCCTGGTCGCCGAAATCTGCGCCGGCCTGGATTACGCCCACAATCTGAAGAATTTTTCCGGGGAACCACTCAATATCATCCACCGCGACATCGGGCCCCAGAACGTTTTCATCACCTATGACGGCCAGGTGAAGATCATTGATTTCGGCATCGCCCGGGCGGCGAGCCACAACTCGGCCACCGCCACCGGCTCGCTCAAGGGCAAGATCGCCTATATGTCGCCGGAGCAGGCCGGCGGCCAGGAGATCGACCGCCGCTCCGATATCTTTTCCGTCGGCATCATCCTCCATGAGCTGGTTACCGGCAAGCATCTCTACAGCGGCGAGGACGCCAAACAGCTGCTCGCCAGGGCGGCCAACGCCGCCTTTGTTCCGGCCCGGCAGATATGCGAGAGCCTGCCGCCCCTGCTCCATGAGATCCTGGACCGGGCCCTGGCCAGGGAACCCGGGCATCGGTACCATTCCGCCGAACAAATGCGCAACGATCTGGAGGAATGCGCACGCCAGGCAGGCGGCCTGGCCACGGCCAAGGAGCTTTCCTCCTTCATGGCCCGACTCTTCGCCGATGACGCGGCGCGTGAGGAAGAAGCCCTGCGGCGGGCCGCCTCGGTGGAGCTGCCGCCCGCCGACGAGATCCTCGATTCCGGGGCTTCGCCCCTGGAGCAGACCATCTTTCTGCCCACGGAAAAACCGCGGCCAAGGCCGGCCCTGGCCCGGCCCTCCCTTTTTGCCGTCCTCCTGGCGGGCCTGGCCCTGGCCGCCTTTTTCTGGCTCTCGCCCGACCGGCCCGAACAGAGGCCGGACCGGCTTCCCGGACGCACGGCAAACACCGCCCCGGCCAATGGACAGGCCGAGAGCCCGCTCGATCCCCACATCAAGGCGCGCATGTATTTCAGCCGGCTTCTGGCCGGGCCGGGCAAGACAACCACCCTGACCCCCGGGGATCTTGCCGAACTGGACGACCAGACCGCCTATCTCGTGGAAAAATACCCGGCAGAGGCATATACCCTGCTCACGGACCTGGCAAAAAAATATCCGGACAGCGCCCGGATCCACTTCCAGCTCGGCCGCCTCCATACCCTGCGCCGGGAGACGGCCAGGGCCGCAACCGCCTACCGGCAGGCATTGGCCCTGGCGCCGGACATGGACGAGGCTTTTTTCAATCTTGGCTACCTGCATGCGCAAAAAAAAGAGTATGGTGAGGCGCGGGAAATGTACGCCAAGGTCATTGAGCTTGCCCCGGCCTACGTGGACGAGGCGCTCTTCAACCTGGCCCTTATCGAAAAAGAACTTGGCCAGCTGGAGGCGAGCGGCAGGCACGCCCGGCTGGCCCTGGAAAAAAACCCCAACAACCGCCAGGCCGCCAAACTGCTTGCCCGGCTGACAAACAAAAGCAAGGAACAATGAAGCGCGCCCTCTACCGTCCTCTCCGCTCCCCCCTTCCCGCCGCCCTCTTTCTCCTTTTCTGCCTGACGGCCTGTGTCGCCGGCGGCACAAAAGAGTGGCAGCCCGTCCTGCCGAGGCAGAATTTCCATGAACACCTTGTGGAGTGGCCCGACGAAACCCTGGCCATGATCGCCCAGTGGTATACCGGCAGCAAGGACAACTGGAAAAAAATCGCCAACGCCAATCCCAACATCGTCGCCGAGCATCTCGCCCCGGGCGACCGGATCCTCCTGCCCCCGGATCTGCTGCGGACCACGAAGAAGATGCCCAGGGACTTCCTGGCCACCTTTGCGGGCAAAGGGCAGGCCGGGCAGGCAAAAACGCCGGCCCGGGCAATGCCCGCGCCAGAAAAAAATGAGGAATTTCAACTTTATGGCCCCAAATAGTCTCAGCTTGCCGGAAAAATGGCCGGCCCGGATCACGGGCATGTTCCTCCTCGGCGCCCTGCTTTTCCCTGGCGCGGCGCGGAGCGCGGAGGGTCCGACCCCGATCTCCGCGGCGGAGATCAAGGAGATCCTGGCGGGCAACCGGCTCTTTCAGCAAAAGAATCTTGACCAAAAGGATCTCTCCGGCATGGATTTCAATCACGTCCGGGTTTCGCAGTCCAGTCTGGCCGGCAGCAACTTGAGCAAGGCCACCCTCAACAACGCCGTTTTCAGCAACAGCGATCTTTCCGGGGCGAATTTGTCCGGCGCCGATTTGAGCGGAGGCAAGCTGGACAATGTCAATCTCGCCCAGGCCCAGCTGCGCGGCGGGGATCTGAACCGCATCGTGGTCCAGAAGGGAAACCTCAAGGGGGTCGGCGCCCGGGGCGCCATTCTCCGGGGCGCCTTTTTCGAGGCAAGCGTCCTTGACGGCGCGGACCTGAGCGAAAGCGATCTCGGCAACGCCAGCCTGCGCGAGGTTTCCTTCCACGACGGCCTTCTCCGCAAGGCCGATCTGCATGCGGCAACCCTGGACAACGTGCAGCTGCGCAACGCCGACCTGAGCGGCAGCAACCTGAGCGGCAGCAACCTCATCCACGTCAGCCTGGCCGGCTCCGCCGGCAGACACGCCATCCTCAGCGCCGCCAACGGCAACCACCTCATCATGCAGAACACGGACCTGGAAGAGGCGGACCTGAGCGGCGCCTACCTCCTCGGCGCCTTTCTCCAGAACTGCACCCTTGCCCGGGCAAATTTGAGCAACGTCACCCTGGACAGCGCCGCCATCGAAAATACGGTCATGAAGGGGGTGGATCTCCGCTACGCAAACCTCGGCAACGCCTCCCTTGCCAAGGTGAAGCTGAGCGATGCCAACCTTTCCATGTCCCGCCTCGACCGGCTCCGGCTCGTCGACTCCTCGCTGGCAAATACCCTGCTCAACAAAGCCAGTCTCAGGGAGGCCCAGCTTGAGGATGTTGACCTGGCTGGGGCCGACCTCGCCGGGGCCAACCTGGAAAAATCCACCCTGACCTCGGTGGACCTCACCGGGGCCAACCTGTTCGGCGCCGACCTGAACGGCGCCGTCTTCAGCAAGGCAACGCTGAAAAAGGCCAATCTCGGCAAGGCAAATCTTGCCAACACCAGATTTCTGGACACCGATCTCAGCAACGCCGCGATGCACAATGCCACCTTTGCCCAGACCAGCTTTGTCGGCACGAAGCTGCGCGCCGCCATGCTCAAGGGCGCCAGCCTCCCGCAGGTCTATCTGCAGGGAATAGACCTGCGGGAGGCGGATCTCAGCGAGGCCGACCTGTCCGGGGCCGTGCTGGCCAACGCCGACCTCCGGGGCGCGCGCCTGGCCAAGGCGGTGTTGAGCCGGAGCGATCTTTCCGGAGCCAATCTCGCCGGCGCCGATCTTGTCGGCGCCGACCTTTCCGGAGCCGACCTTGCCGGCGCCGATCTCAAAGGCGCTGATCTTTCCGGCTGCCGGCTGCTGCAGGTAAAAAATCTCGACAAGGCCGTGCATGCCGAAAAGGCCAAAGGCCTCTCCCTTTCCACGCCCCGACCCTGACCGGGACCATTCCGGCGCCGAATCGGAAATTGAAATTTCCGATTCGGCGCACATTTAAGTTTTTAATACTTTACAAATTTTCTTTTTTAACTAAATTCCTTTCCCGAGGACCAAGGGGGAATACCAACGGCAGAACCCGCCTCGCCGGCCAGTGATTCCCTGGTCCTTGCCGAGGGACCGGGTTGCGCGCAATGCACGGCGGAACAACAGGATGATGATGGATTTTTCCAAACGCTCGTCCAGAACCTTTTTTCTCCCCGCCGTTGCCGTTTTTCTCCTGCTTCTTCTCGCCTTCAACACCCGCCGCAGCCACCTGGAATTCGAAGAAAGCATCGTCGGCAACACCAAGCAGCAACTCCTGGCCACGGCCGGGGCCAGCGCCAACGCCCTTGCCACCCATATCCAGAAAGACATCAAATCCCTGCGGCTTCTGGCCCAGGATCCCATTTTTTCCAGCGACCGGAACCTCGTCGCCACCGGGGAGATCGCCAGGAAGCTGCAGGCTTTTTTCGCCCTCCATGGCGGCGGCATCGACTGCGTCAGCGTCCTCGACCGCAACGGGGTCATGCTGCACCGCGAGCCTTTCTGGCCCGATGGCCGGGACCGCCGCGGCCTTCGGCTTGCCGAGGAGGAAAGCGTCGCCAGGGTTCTGGCCAGCGGCCAGGCATACGCCAGCGAGGCATACCGGACCAGGCTCGGCCGCCTGGCCATCGCCCTTTCGGTGCCCATTCTGCACGACGGCAGGCTGCTCGGCCTGCTGCGCATGGTGCTCCCCATCGAAACCCTGGCCAGGGAAGCGTTCGCCCCCATCGCCTTCGGCGCCGGCTCCCCCATGCTCATCGACAATCGCCAACGCCTCCTTTTTTCCGGCGCCGGCCCGCGCAACGACCAAGAGCTTTCAAAGCGCCTGCGCGAAATTCCCCTGCAGGAAGCAGGGGTGGAACTTTTCACCCCTCCGGGGGCGGCCCAGGCCGAAAAACTGCTCCTTGCCCATGCCCCGGCGGTGCTGCCCAATTCCACCTGGACCGTGGCGGTTTCCCTGCCCTGCCAAACCATCATGGCTCCCATCGACCGCCACTCGTACCTGGCCTCCGCCACCATCCTCCTCGTCTTCCTCTTTGCCGGCACCGGCGCCTTCATCATCTTCCGCACCCAGCAAAAAAAACAGGCCCTGGAACTTGAAAACCGATACCTGGCGGAGCTTGCCCATTCCCATGCGGAACTGGCCAAGGCCAACGCCATTCTCAAGGAGCAGGCCACGCGGGACGGCCTGACCGGCCTTTTCAATTACCGCCACTTCCACAAGATGCTGCAACGGGAATTCCGGCTGGGCCAGCGCCAGGAAGGCGATTTCTGCTGTCTGCTCATCGACCTTGACCACTTCAAGAAGGTGAACGATACCTATGGCCACGCCTTTGGCGATTTTGTCCTCCAGGAGTTCGCCGGCCTGCTCAGGGAAATGGCCGGCGAAACGGACCTGATGGCGCGCTATGGCGGCGAGGAGTTCGTGGCCCTGCTCTCCCGGGCGGATCTGACGGACGGCGCGGCCTTTGCCGAACGGTTGCGGCAGAGGGTCGAAACATTCGTCTTTGACAACGGCCTGCGTCAGTGCCGGATCACGGTGAGCGTCGGGGTCGCCTCCTTTGGCGCCAACCTGCCGGAATCGCCGCAGGATGTCCTGGCCTGCGCGGACAAGGCCCTCTACCGGGCAAAGGCGGAACGCAACCAGGTGGTGTTTTTCCGCAAACAGATCTCCCAGCTCGACCTCCTCGACCCGGCCGGCCCGGAGCCAAGGCCATTTTCACCAGACCGCTGCAACTGAACGCCATTGCCGGGAAACCATGGGCCGGCGATTCTCTCTGTTGACCGCCTCACTGCCAATCCGCTATGATTTTCCCAAGAGAACTCTCAGCCCGGACAGCGCCGACCATGGCCCAACAAAACGACATCACCAGCAAAAAAATCTGGCGCCCCTTCATCCTCAATGTCAGCATGGTCATCCTCCTGATGCTCCTCGGCATCTTCCTCGGCCTCTTTCTCAACAACAAACACCTGATCGAGAGCGAGCTGAAAACCCGGGCCCGTTCCCACTTCAACAACATCGTCATCACCCGGCGCTGGAACGCCATGCATGGCGGCGTCTATGTGGAAAAAACCCCGGGAGTCACCGCCAACCCCTACCTGGAAAACCCCGATATCACCACCATCGACGGCAAGGTCTACACCAAGAAGAACCCGGCCCTGATGACCAGGGAAATCTCGGAAATCGCCGCCGCCGAGGGAGCCTACCAGTTCCATATCACCAGCCTCAAGCCCCTCAACCCGGCCAATGTTCCGGATGCCTTCGAGAAAAAGGCGCTCGCCGATTTTGCCGCCGGAGTCACGGAGGTGTTCCACAAGGAGCGCCGGGGCGACAAGGTGCTCTTTCGCTACATGGCCCCGCTCTTCACGGAAGACTCCTGTCTGGGCTGCCATGGCAAACAGGGCTACAGAACGGGCGAGGTGCGGGGCGGGGTAAGCGTCTCCTTTGATATCGGCGATATCGAAAAGACCCTGAAGCTGCACCGCCTCATCCTGCTCATCCTCTTCTGCGCGGTCATCTCCCTGTTCCTGGGCATCATCTATTTCTACATTCTCAAGCTCATGCGCCAACTGACCGATGCCCACGAAAAAATCCGGGAGATGGCGACCCGCGACGAACTGACCGGCCTTTACAACCGCAGACATTTCTTTGCCCGCTTCGAGGAGGAACTGAGCCGCGCCATCCGGCAGGGCCATCATCTGGGCTGCATCCTGCTTGATCTCGACCATTTCAAGAGGGTGAACGACACTTACGGCCATTCGGCCGGCGATGCCGTTCTGCAGGCCACCGCCATTCTCCTGCGGGAGAGCAGCCGCAGGGCGGACGTGGTCGCCCGTTACGGAGGAGAGGAGTTCGTGATCCTGCTGCCGGAATGCCAAATGGAATGCGCGCTCTCCGCGGCGGAAAAACTCCGGGAATTCATCGCCGGGGAATCCATTGCCGTGGGCGGCGGCCGGGAACTGATGATCACCGCCAGCTTCGGGGTGGCCAGCTTCCCGCCGGAAACGCTGCAAAAGACCGGCCAGCCCTCCCTGCTCATCAACCTGGTGGACAAGGCCCTCTACCGGGCCAAGGCAAATGGCCGCAACCGGGTGGAGGCGGCCGTGGGCTAAGCCCCACCCGGTCGGCCCGAGCCGCCGGGGAATTTCCCCGCCCCGCTGTTTTCCGCTTTTCGCGGCCGTGATTTTTTTTTTTTGCCTCTCCCACCGGCCCGCCTCTCTTTTCTCCCTTTGCCAGCCACAAATTTCCTTGCAATATCTTACAATTCCAAGATACTTGAAAAATATTCCTTGCGGCAGCCAGTGGGACGGGTGACGGCACCCCGGCCGGCTGGGTCCGGAAGAGGCCGGCAACGAAGGGAAATATGGACAGGGAGCGGGTATGACTGAAGAGCAGGCAAAGAACAAACCGTGTCAGCAAGGGCTATTCCGTTTTTTCAACTGCGAAAGCAAGAATTTCCTCGGCTGTTTCATCAGAAAATGTCTCGACACCAGCGTCACCGGCAAGCTCGTCGGCATGCTGATCGTCTCCCTGCTCGGCTTCACCCTGGTCATGGCCCAGCATCTTTACACCCTCCACAACATCGAAAAGCTGACCCGCAGCATCGAGACGGAGAACATCCCCCATTACAAGGTGAGCCAATACATCCTGCGCAGCCTCAACGGCTTCAAAATCTCCCTGCTCCATCTCCTGCACCAGGACAAAGTCGGCCCGGACGACAAGAACATCCTTGCCAACCTCCAGCGCCTCGAACTGCTGGAGCGCATGCTCGTCTCCCTGAAGCAGGGCGGCACGCTTCTCGACGTGGCCAAGGCCTCGCAGAAAACCATGGACATCATCACCGTCGCGCCCTCCAGAAGCAGGGAGGCTGACGCCATCATCGACGGCATCAGCGCCGAATTCAAAAGCCTGGAGGAAAACTTCCGGACCCTTGCGGAGGCGTTGACCAGGAACAGCCCGCCCGCCCTGATCGAGGAAAGCACCGCCGAGGTGGTGGACAACCTGGACGAGCTGCATGGGCAGGTCACCGCCCTGGCGATCCTGGTCAACGACAGCTACAACCAGAACCTTGCCGAGACGACCAGGACCATCCATGCCTCCAAATACAAATCGTTCCTGACCAGCGCCGCCATCGCCGTCGTGCTGGCCATCGGCACCATGCTCTATATCTTCCTCATCGTGGTGCCGCTCAAGGATATCCTCAAGCGCATCACCTTCATCACCGAAGGCGAAGGGGATCTGACCCGGCGCATCGAGGTCCGCACCCAGGACGAGGTGGGCCAGCTCGCCCGGCAGCTCAACACCCTGGTGGACAATATCTTCAGCCTCAACACCTTCAAGGCCGTGATCGAGGAGGAGGAATCCACCACCGAGGTCAACAGGCGTCTTGCCGCCCTCCTTGAGGAGCGTTACGGCTTCACCCGGCTCTTTGTCTACGAGATGCCCGGCAACAAGAACACCATGACCGTGGCCTACGCCTCGGGATATGAGGATATCTGCAGCCCCGACATCCTGGACGACTGCAACGCCTGCCGGGCCAAACGCACCGGCCACCCGATCTCCTCGATCCAGTACCCGGAGATCTGCAAGAAATTCCCCCATGGCGACCGGTTGGAGCATCACTGCATTCCCATGATCGCCAATGGCAGGGCCGTGGGCATCGTCCAGTTCCTGTACGCCAAGGCCGCTCCCCGCGAGGAGCTGGAACGGTTCGAACAGAAGGTGAAACGGGCCAGCCGCTACATCGCCGAGGCAACCCCGGTCCTTGAGGCGAAACGCTTTGCCTCGGCCCTGCAGGAAACCACCCTCAAGGACCCCATGACCGGCCTTTACAACCGCCGCTTCCTGGAGACCTACACGGAAACCCTGGTGGCCGGCACCAAACGGCGAGGCAGCAAGCTCGGCATCCTGATGTGCGACATGGATTTCTTCAAGGAGGTCAACGACAATTACGGCCACGAGACCGGGGACACCGTGCTGATCAGGACCGCCGAGGTGCTCCAGCAATGCGTGCGGGCCTCGGACATCGTCATCCGTTACGGCGGCGAGGAGTTTCTGGTGCTGCTTGCCGACGTGCAATGCGGCAACGACATAGCCGAGCTGGCCGAACGTATCCGCCTGACCATGGAAAACACCGTCATCAAGATTCCGGAGGGCAGCCTGCAGAAAACGGTGAGCATCGGCTACAGCCTCTTCCCGGACGACACCGACGGGCTGTGGGAATCGATCAAGTATGCCGACGTGGCCCTCTATCGCGCCAAGGAATCCGGCCGCAACAAGGTGGTGGGCTTCAAGCCGGAGATGTGGGAGGAGGAGAAGTACTAAGCGCGCGGCCGCTTCCGTCCCTTGCGGAAGAACGAAAAAGCGTGGGAATATCCCCGGCCGGAGCCGGAATATTCCCACGCCGTGAAACAGGCGGCTCTTCTCAGCCGACGACCATCATGGCTGGCTGTCGGTCAGGGCCGCGAGGAAGGCGACCAGATCATCGACCTCCTCGTCGGTGAGGCCCATGTTGCCCACCTCGCTGGTGTTCAGGTTCTCCACCACCTCCGACGCCGGCCAGCTGCCGATATCGCGGGAGTTGTGGAAGCTGACCACATCCCGCAGGGTGGGGAAGTAGCCGTTATGGCCATAGGGCGCGGTCAGGGCCACGTTGCGCAGGGTCGGCACCTTGAACTTGCCGTTCTCGGCCGGATCGGCCAAAAAACCGCCCAGGCCGTAATCGGTCGGATTACCCTCCAGGAGCGGGTTTGCCGGCACCCCGATATTTTCATAACGATAATTGGTGAAAAGCGCGGCCGGGGCGCCGAAATCAGGCCCGCTCGCGTGACATTTGCTGCAATTCGCCTCAAAAAGCGCAAGCCCGCGGGCTTCCTGGCCGGTCAGCTCGCCGGCATCATAACGGGAAGAAAACCTCTGCACCCCGGGGGAGCGCTCAAAAGCGGCAATGGCCCGGGCGATGTTGTCGTAGGCGGCGCCGACCTCATCCAGGGAGCCGGGGCCAAAGACCTGGAGAAAGCGGTCCGCGTAGCTGGAATCACGTACCGCCTGCACCACCGCTTCGGCGCTGGGCATGTTCATCTCCAGCGGATTGAGCGGCGGCCCCTGGGCCTGTTCGGCCAGGGGGTCGGCCAGATTCGGGGAATTGCCGGTGGCGCGGCCGTCCCAGAACATGCCGCCCACATAGGCGCCGGTGGCGGGATCCTGATGCAGGGCCGGGCTGAAGCCGGCATAGGCGGCGCTGGGCGCGTTCCGCCCTCCCTTGCTCACCCCGTCCGCGCCGGTGGAAACCACGCTGTGATAGGGATCCTGGCTGTTGGCCGGGTCCGCGAAGCCGGTGCGGGGATGATGACAGGACTTGCAGGACTGGGTGCCGTTGTAGGAAAAATCCGTATCCACGTACATCATGTGGCCCAGACCGACGATGGCCTTCTGCTGGGGAGCGGCCACGGCCGAACCGGCCCAGACCGAGGCGCAGAGGAGCGCGCTTGCGCAACAAATTTTCTTCATCATGGAACTTCTCCTTAACAAAGGTTGAAAAGCATTTTCACTGTCCCCGTTCCTACCGGCCCAGGATGGCGTCCACTTCCTCCTGGCTCAGCACCTGGGCCACGTAATTCCCTTCGCCGATGATGGCCTCGATGTTCCTGACATAGGCCCGCAGATGATCCTTGGACCCTTCCACCAGATGCGTATACATGGTGACCAGCGGGGCCTCATCGGTATAGGTAAGACCGCACTCGCCCTCGTCGATGCCGTTGTCAGTCTGGACGATCACCTTGGGACAATTGACGATATCGATCATATCCAGCTCTTCGATGAAGGCGCCCACATACAGAGCTTCCAGAACGCTCTGGGAGCCCCGGTTCACCAGTTCGGTGAATTTTTCCGTGAAATACCAGCCATAGTCGGCGCCGGTGAAGACGCCGATGCTGTCCGGGAGGTTGTTGGCATCGGGATTGGGATCAGCGATCTCGTATATGGCCAGCATGTCCCGCACCGTATCGGTATGGGTCTGTTCGGAATTCTCGCCAATGGTGGCAAAGGCCGGTTCGGCCGGATACATGACGCTCAAAGTGAGATAGACGTCACGGGCCAGCTTCTCTTCCTCGCGCATGAAGATCAGATGGGTCTCTTCGCCGGCATCCAGCACGGCGGCGGCGGCCGGCATGGAGGTTGCCACGGAGGCGACGCCCAGGGCAATGGTTGCGACAATCTTTTTCAGTTTCATGATACCCCCTCTTTTTGTTTTTTTTTTTCAATCGGAACACTCGGGAAAACCGTTCCCCGGTTACCGCGAAACACTCTTCACCCGGCAATCACCCCCTTTTCAAGTTAGGCAATTGAAAACATTTCGCCCTGGCCCCCACCGGGACCCGGGCGCGCATATCCGGTTATAACGCGCTATTTTTCCGGACGGTTCCATTTTTTTTCCGAGGCTCGCGGACCCTCTCGCATCCCTTGCAAAGAAGCGGCAAGCGGTGTAGAAATACACTCTTTCTTTTTCAGACGAGGGCCTGCCAACGCAAGGCAGGTCGGCTAAAAAAATATGACAGGCGCTGGCGGGAAGGAGAGCAGGGTGAACAGATTCGTACAGGGTATTCTCGCCTATTTCCTGGCGCTTGCCGTGATCCTTTCCTTCTGGTACCTGGCAGGCCGCCCTTGCTCCATTGCCGAACCGGCAGCGCCTGAAGGCAAACGCCTGCAGAGCGTTTCCTACACCCCCTTCATCGGCGACCAGTCCCCCTTTGATTTCGGCAAGGGGCTCACCATCACCGACGCTAGGCTCGAAGAGGATCTGGCCATCCTTTCCCGCCGCTTTTCCGGCATCCGCACCTATTCGACCACCGGGCTCGATTCCCTGCCAAAGATTGCGGAAAAGTACGGCATGCAGCTCCTCCTCGGCGCTTGGGTGAGCAGCGATGCCGCGACCACCGGCCAGGACCTGGAGCACCTCATCGCCCTGGCCAAAAAGTATCCTGCCAGCATCCGGGCGGTGGTGGTGGGCAACGAAACCCTGCTCCGCCGGGAAATCACCGGCAGCCAGCTGGCCGCCTACATCCGCCAGGTCAAGGCCGCCCTGCCGGGGGTGCCGGTCACCTATGCCGATGTCTGGGAGTTCTGGCTCAGGCACCCGGAAGTCGCCGAGGCGGTGGACTTCGTCACCATCCACATCCTGCCCTACTGGGAGGATGAGCCGGTGGGGATCGACGCCGCCATGGCCCATGTGAAAAAAATCCGGGACGAAGTGGCCCAAAAGATCCCCGGCAAGGAGATCCTCATCGGCGAGACCGGCTGGCCCTCCCAGGGCCGGATGCGGGAACGGGCCCTGCCCAGCCTCGAAAACCAGGCCCGCTTCATGCGCGGCTTCATCGCCCTGGCCGAAAGGGAACACTGGCAATACAACCTGATCGAAGCCTTTGACCAGCCCTGGAAACGCATCAAGGAAGGCGCGGTGGGCGGCTACTGGGGCATGTACACAACCGAGCGGCAGGACAAGAACACCCTGGCAGGCGAGGTGCGCAACCTCGGCAACTGGCAACTGCTTGCCGCCCTTTCCGCCGCCATCGCCCTTTTCGCCCTGCTCATCACCCCGCGCCCTGCAAGGACTGGGCGCTTGCTGCAATACACCCTCGCCCTTGCCGCGGGCGCCGTTCTCCTCGTCCTGCAGGGCCAGCAGTTTGCCATCATCTCCCTGGGAATAACCGCCCACATCTGGGCCGGACTCGTGCTCACTTCCGCCGCCGGCGTCTATTTTCTGAGCCTGCGCGCCATCGCCGGCGAAAGCAGGCTCAGCTACGCGAGCCTCGACACGGCCCTTGATCTCCTGCGCGGCAAGGCCGCCGTTAATTCCGCAACCCTCGGCGGCCTGCTGCGCCTTGCCGTGGTGACCTGCGCCCTCATCGCCGCCTCAGGCCTCTTTTTCGACGGCCGCTACCGGAACTTCCTCAATGCCGGCTTTGTCATCCCGGCCATTGCCTATCTCCTCTGGGGTGCAAAGGAACAAGACCGGGCAAACACCGGGATGCCGGAAAAATTGACAAGCATCCTCCTTGCCGTGGCAGCCGTTGGCATCCTCGCGCTGGAGACCTGGCACAACTTTCAGGCGGTCATCTGGTGCGCCATCTGCCTCATGCTCGCCTGGCCCCTCTGGCGGGAAGGCCGCCAGGCCTCCCTGCGGCCGCTCCTGCCCCAGGCCTTGCTGCTGCTCACGGTCTACGGACTGCTTGCCCTGGTTCGCCACAAGATCTTCATCGCCGAAGAGCTGGTGGAGGTATGCGCCGCAGCCCCGAACACCCTGATCTGCCAGGTCCGCACCATCCTGGGCAAGCTGATGTATTTCGAGGTCTTCGGCTGGAGCGCCTTGGGCCTCACCCTGCTCTCCCTCCTTTTGAACCGGGCCGTCCTGACCATGCTCGCCCTGTTCGCGGCCCTGGCAAGCCTTCTCTTCTACAATGCCGGCATGGGGGCGGTGGCTTTTGTCCTGGCCCTCATTGCCCTGGCCCACGGCAGGCAACGCCATGGCTGAGGCAACGAGCAGAGAGCTCCTGAACAAGGGTCTTTCCAGCATGGGCATCTGCTTGGCGCCCGCGGCCGAAGAACGCCTCCTTGCCTACTGCGCGGAGCTGCTCAAGTGGAGCAGCAGGATCAACCTGATCGCCAAGGCCCCTCTGGCCCAGGTCTGGGAAACGCACTTTTTCGATTCCCTCACCCTGCTGCCGCTCCTTTCCGCCTCGCCCCTGGCCGATATCGGCACCGGCGCCGGCTTTCCGGGCCTGGTCCTGAAGATCGCCCGGCCGGAGCTTCAGGTGATCCTTGTGGAACCGCGACAGAAACGGGTCTCCTTCCTGCGCCAGGTGATCCGCGCCCTGGGCCTGAAAGAGGTCGAGGTACTCTGCGGCAGGCTGGAGCCGAACAATCCGCAGATCGCCGGGCAAAACGTGTCCGCGCCGCTGGTCACCAGCCGCGCCTTCACCGCCATCCCCGAGTTTCTCCTCCATGCCGAGGCGATCAATCCGGCGGGCGGCAGGGTGATCTGCATGAAGGGCCCGAAGGCCGAAGAGGAGATCGCCGCCTGGCAGCGGGCGCAGCCGCAAAGCCCCTACCGGCTTGTGGAGATTTCCACGGCGACCCTGCCCTTTTCCGGCATGGTCCGCAGGCTGGTGGTGTTTGAAAAAAGGTAACGACACAAAGCGACGGCAAGGCACGATGACGCAAAGAGAGCGTACAGAAAGAACAATGAGAACCCGTGGCGCCTCCGCGCCATTGCCTTAATTTTATCCAGGATCCGGACAACGCCATGACACGCCACAAAACCCCGGCCATCATGTTTCAGGGCACCTGCTCCAACGCCGGCAAATCGGTGCTCACCGCCGCCCTGTGCCGCATCCTCCTGCAGGACGGCGTCAGGGTCGCGCCCTTCAAGGCGCAGAACATGTCCCTCAACTCCTTTGTCACCCGGGACGGCGGCGAAATGGGCCGGGCCCAGGTGGTGCAGGCCCAGGCCGCCCGCCTCGACCCGGACGTGCGGATGAACCCGGTGCTGCTCAAGCCCGCAAGCGACACGGGCAGCCAGATCATCGTCCTGGGAAAACCGGTGGGCAACATGAGCGTCAACGACTACGTCGCTTACAAGTCCACCGCCTTTGCCAAGGTGCAGGAGGCCTACGACTCTTTGGCCGCCGAATACGAGGTTATGGTCCTTGAGGGCGCGGGCAGCCCGGCCGAGGTGAACCTCAAGGCCCACGACATCGTCAACATGCCCATGGCCCGCCATGCCGGGGCCAGGGTGCTCCTGGTGGGCGACATCGACCGGGGCGGCGTCTTCGCCTCCTTTGTCGGCACCATGGAGATCCTCGATGCCTGGGAACGGGAGCTCATCGCCGGCTACGTGGTGAACCGCTTCCGGGGCCAGAAATCGCTGCTTGAAGACGCCCTTGCCTACATGGAGCGGAAAACCGGCAAGCCGGTGCTGGGAGTGGTGGATTATCTGCCCAACCTGGGCCTGCCCGAAGAGGATTCGGTGAACTTCAAGGCCGGCCTCTTTGCCGGCAAAAGGCCGCCGGGCGAACACATCACCCTCGCCCTCATCGACCTGCCTCATATCTCGAACTTCACCGATTTCGAGCCCTTCCTGGCCGAGCCGGACGTCTTTGTGAAAATCGCCAAAACCCCGGGCGACCTGGCCGAGGCGGCGGCGGTGATCATCCCGGGCAGCAAGAACGTGATCGCCGACCTCAAGTGGCTGAACACCTCGGGCCTGGCAGACGCGATCAGGGAGTGTGCCGAAAAAGACGCGGCCGAGATCGTCGGCATCTGCGGCGGCTTCCAGATGCTGGGCCGGAGTGTCGAAGACCCGTACTTCATCGAATCCGCCGGCGAAGCTCTGGAGGGACTCGGGCTCCTGGCGCTTTCCACCGTCCTTATGGAGGAAAAAACCCTGACCCGGCAGAGCGGCCGCCACCTCGCCTCCGGCCTTACCGTGCACGGCTACGAGATCCATCACGGCCAGAGCCGGGCCAGCGACACCCGCGAAATCATGCGCTTTGCCGACGGCGGCACCGGGGCGATCGGCCACGGCAGCCGCAGGATCTGGGGCACCTATCTGCACGGGGTCTTTGACGCGGATGGTTTTCGGCGCTGGTTCATCGACCGGCTGCGGGAAGAACGGGGGCTTACGCCGTTACGGCAGGGGCAGGCGAGCTACGATCTGGAGCCGGCCTTCGACCGGCTGGCCGATCTGGTCCGCGGCCAGCTCGACATGCAAAAGGTTTACGAGCTGCTCGGCCTATGATCGCCCTGGAATACCAGCTCCTCATCGCCATTGTTCTCGATCAGATTTTTGGCGACCCGCGCTGGCTGCCGCATCCGGTGCGCCTGATCGGTGCCGCCTGCACCACCTTCGAGAAACTGAGCCGCGCCATCCTGCCGCCCCTGGCCGCAGGACTTGCCACGGTGCTCCTGGTGCTTTCCGTCACCGGCCTTGCCACCTGGGGCGTCATCTACGGAGCAAACCTCCTCCACCCCTGGCTGGGCACCGCCATGGGCATCCTTCTCCTCTACACCACCATCGCGGCCCGGGATCTGGTCCGGCACAGCCGCGCGGTGCATACGGCCCTGGCCGCCCGGGATCTTGCCGAGGCTCGCCAGCGGGTGGCGATGATCGTCGGCCGCGACACCGCCAACCTCGATGAAAAAGGGGTGGCCCGGGCCGCCGTGGAGTCGGTGGCCGAATCCATGGTGGACGGCGTCACCGCCCCGCTCTTCTTCGCGGTTCTGGGCGGACCGCTGGCCGCCATGCTCTACAAGGCGGTGAACACCATGGACTCCATGTTCGGCTACAAGAACGAGCGCTATCTCCAGTTCGGCCGGGTCGCGGCCCGGCTGGACGACGCGGCCAACTTCATCCCGGCCCGCCTCACTTCCCTGCTGATCCCGGCCGCGGCCTTCTTCCTGCGCCTGGACATGAAGCGCGCACTTTTCACCCTCTTCCGGGACCGCCTCAACCACGCCAGCCCCAACTCGGCGCACAGCGAGGCGGCGGTGGCCGGCGCCCTGGGCGTCCAACTCGGCGGCACCAACAGCTATTTCGGCAGGCCCGTGGTCAAGCCGACCATCGGCGACCCCACCCGCCCCGTCGAGGCGGACGACATCCTGCGCACCAACCGCCTGATGCTCCTCGCCTCGGCCCTCACCCTGCTGGCGCTTTTCGCCCTGCGCCACCAGATCCTCCTGCTGCTCGCCACAGGGTAACGGCGGAGGGCCGGTGGATTTCCCGGGCCGCAAACAACCTGAGCCATTTTTTGATTTTTTCGCCCGGATGTTCGCGGGCTGTTCCCATCTGAGGACTGGAGAAAAGTTCCGCCGTTAAGGAAGTTGCTCCCGCTGATCTGCCGGGGCAGCGAGGCGGATCAAAAGGTTGACGGACGCGTTTTTTCACCTCCGAGCCGGGATCGCGGCCGGCACATCATTCAGTGAATTTTTCCATTGCTTGTGAAGTCGTGAATACAGCCATCCCCGTTTTCATCAAACGGAAGCCAAGTTTTTCATAAAACCCTTCCATTCCGGGAGTTGCATAAAGAATGATGTTGCAGTTCGGGAGTCTCCCCAGGATTGTTTGCATTATGACCTTCCCGATTCCCTGCCCTTGCGCTTCCGGCAAAACCGCGACATCATAAACTGCGGCCTGGTATTCACCATCGGATATTGCTCTGCCAAAGCCGAGCAGCCGCGATTCATCATAAATGAACACCGCTGTATGACTGGCCGCGAATGCTCTCTTATGGACTTCCGGTTCATGCCAGGCCATGCCGACTTTTTTCAACGATTCGGCTATGGCTTGCCAGTCAACGCCAGAACAATCAGTTACTATTTTCAATCCCATGTCCTTGTATGAGCCCAACGCCCGAAACCGGGGGCGCCGGCACGCGTCGCCAGGATCCTTTTGTTGGCCATCCGCCTTGAATGCTTCGTGGAATGCGACGGCGCCCCGTGGCATATGCCCACCAAAAGACAAGGCGAAGAAGGCCTCCGGCGGCACTCCCTCGTGCGCAAGACCCGGCACCTTCTTGAACCCGAATCTTCCGTAGTAATCCGGATGCCCCACAAGACAGACTCCTTGAGCATGCCGGCCTTTCAACCGTGTCAACCCCTCCTCGATCAACGCCTTGCCTATCCCCTGCCGCTGGCGTTCCGGCAACACCGACACGGGCCCAAGACCGTACCAGTTCCCGGTCCCGTCCGAAATGGTCACGGGAGAGAAGGCAATATGCCCGACCACACGGCCATCCACTTCCGCGACCAGCGACAGGGTCAGAGCTTTCGCGGCCCGGAGCGCCGCAATGATGAACTGCTCGGTGTGGTCGCTGATCTCCAGGGTTTTGAACGCCGCGACGGTCACATCCCCTATCGCGTCGACGTCAGCGTCTGTTTCACCCCTGATAACGATCTTTGCCGTCATGGTATCTGGGGACATAATACCTATTTGTTGAGTCGTTTTGTAACGGGCTTCCGGCCTGGTTTTCCTTGGCAAAAAAATAGGTATTGTGTCCTCGAAAATTCGGGGGGGCCGTCAGACCGCAGCCGTTCTCGACGCCAAGTATGCCATTGTTATGCCAGCAGTTCATCTATAGGCAGTATTTGCTTGCCATGGCGAATTGTCAGTATTGATATTTGCTTTTGTTCCACCAAATAAATGATCCGATAATTGCCAAATAATAACTCTCGAATATCATCTCTGCCTGATTCGGGGACAATCCTGCCAATTTTGGGAGTAGATTTTAGTGTTTCGACTTTGTCAAATAATGCTTCAATCCATGCAATTGATGCGGCGGCTTTATCGAGAGCGATATAATCGGCAATATCTCCTACTCTTTCGAGCGAAAGGGGTGACCAGATTATTTTCATTTTGCAATCCGATCAAGGAGAGTATTTTTAGCCAGATCATGCTCAATTCCTTTTCCTGCCCCAAGTTGAGCGATGGAAGTTTGAATATCTCCTAGTAATTCAATTTTTTCTTGCATAGCCTCATATTCTGAAACATCGAGTAAAACGGCAACTCCTTTGCCATGCTGTGTAATGACGAGCGGCCTTTTTGTATCATGAACTTGTTTCAAAAACGCGGCGATTCCTGTCCGGAACTCTGACATTGAATGGATGTCTTGGTCGATTCTCAATCTTTGCATAATGCACCTCAGGATATAATTTAGTACATTATACCGTACTCAATGATGTGCTTCAAAATATTATTTTCTGGGCATAACGAGCCTGGTTGGTGATGGGGCCAGATCTTCATTGCTGTCCAAATAAGGGCGCGTATGGTCGACACGCATGGAGGGCGCCTGGATTTCGATACGAAGAGTCGTGCCGTTTCAAGATGCCGGAGAAGAAGAGGCTGGCGGCGATTTCCCCGCTGGGTGGCATGGTGCGGCATGCCAGGTAAAATAATTCGTGCCATTCTTGCCATGCTGAGAGCATAACAGGGGGAAAGCAGCCAATTAAATATATCCCCGAAACTCCGTGATTAGCGCAAATCGAGACAGGAGTCAAACAAAGGCCTGACCCCTTTTTTCCTGAACCTTGACAAATCGGAATATTTCTTATTAGCGCTTTTTTTGCAGTTAACTCTTTAACTTCAGGACTAATTTTAAGCCTTCGTCGACTTGAGCTATCATTTCATTGGATAGGGCATGAACCTTTTCAGATAAAAACGACTTATCAATCGTAATTACTTGTGAAATGTTGATGACACTTTCTTTCGGTAATTTTGATTTTTTGGGGGGGAGTAAAACATTGCCTGGGGCGGCTGCCAACCGGATATTTGATGTGATTACAACGGCAATTATGGTGTTTATTTTGCTTTTATTAAATTCGTCTGATTGAATAATGAGGATTGGCCTTTTATAGCCAGGTCCCGAGCCCGCAGGCTCAGGTAATATTGCCCACCAGATTTCCCCTCGTTTTATTACCATTCTTCTTTTTCTATTGAACTAAATTGCATGGTTGAAAGCATTTCATTTAATTCAGCCTGGTCAGATGAGTAAACCTCATTAAGTTGTTTGGTGATGTGGTCGGAAGGGTGGACTTCAAGATATTGCTCAACGGCTTTCGCAAATAGTTCACTGCGAGAGTAACCGTGGCTTTTGGCGTATTGATCTGCTTTGCGAAACAAATTGTCTGGGATAGAAATTGCTGTTTTCATGTCGACAGTATAACCAAGGTAATACTGTGTGTCAAATTTTATTGTTGCGCTAACGAGCCTGTAGAAAAACTCGTTTTGAAAGGATTCCTCGACTGAGAACGACTTAATTTTTTCGAGACAATTTCGTGGTGGGCATGTTCGCGGAGCACGGGAATCCGTATGACGGACATACCCTTTCCCGAGCGCTTGAGCAGGTGAAACGGATTGCCGGTGCGGGGGTAGAGCGCTGTTTTGTTGATCGCGGCTACCGGGGGCATGGTGTGGCGGGAACGGAAGTTTACATTTCAGGCCGCCGCCGTGGGATTACGCCTCAGCTCAGGAAAGAGCTGAAGCGGCGGAGCGCCATCGAGCCGGTGATCGGCCACATGAAGGCGGACGGAAAGCTGGGCCGAAACCACCTGCTGGGCGTGCTTGGCGACAAGATCAACGCGCTGCTCTGTGGAGCCGGTCACAATATCCGGCTGATCCTCAAGAAATTGAGGGAGTTTTTGTTTTTCGTTCTTTTTTTCGGCTGGCTTGAGAGATTACGACAGCCATGGGCTCGGCCTGCAGATGGCGATATCCTGCCTGTCAGAGGCTGAAAATGGATTTTTCAGGGACGACTACTTACCTGAATATTTCATTTTCCTCTTCTCGACGCATAACGAGTCTGTCGTCGCAGACCAGCAGCACATCCCGGAACAGGTGGATGATCTCCTTGTCCATGGAGGAGATGAAATCGGCAATGGTGGTGAAATGGGGCCGGGTGTCGGCGGAGAGCGCCATGAAGACCACGTTTTCCTGGCAGGCCTGCTCGATCTTCCGGCTGGAGACAATGCCCCGCGAGTAGGCGTAGAGCACGATTTTCAAAAGAATCCTGGGGTCGTAGGCAGTGGCGCCGGTCTGGTCGTTGCCGAAGCGGGCGTCGAACAGGGACAGGTCAAGTTCGTGGTCGATGAGGTGGTTCAGGGAGTACTCGAAGGTGCCGGGTAAAATCTGCTTGGCAAAGTGGACGGGGATGAACTTTCCCTGGGCGTAGGAGTAAGGTTTGTAGCGGGCCATGAGGCAATACCCTTGTGCTAAAGTTAAGCGGTTGTGTTCCGGGATATCGCAGTCATTGCACAGTGATCACGCACACAAATAAAGTAGAAATTACAATGAGTTGAGTTTTTCTACAGGCTCAACGTAGAAATCAGGTGCGGGCCAAAAGCCTTGCGGCGTCAGCACCCGAGGGTGTAAAAAGGATTGTGTAAATGGCCATTCCGGGGGTAGAAAAGTTCGCCCCCAACCAAGGAGAGAGATATGGCCATTTCCAAAGAATTGCTTGACCAATTGATTGCGGATTACAAAAAGCCGGAAGACCTGATCGGCGAGAACGGCATACTGAAACAACTGACCAAGGCCCTGCTGGAGCGGGCCATGCAGGCCGAGATAACCGATCACCTCGGCTATCCCCGGAACGCTCCGGCTGGGAAAAACAGCGGCAACTCCAGAAACGGCAGCTACAAGAAAAAGCTCAAGGGAGATTTTGGCGAGATTGACGTCGCGGTTCCCCGTGACCGGAACGGCTCCTTCGAGCCGATCATCGTTCCCAAGGGAGAGACCCGCTTCAAGGGGTTTGATGACAAGATCATCTCCATGTATGCCCGTGGGATGACCACCCGTGATATCCAGAGCCATCTGGAGGAGATTTACGGCGTTGAGATTTCACCGACCCTGATCTCCCAAGTGACCGACGCCGTCACGGAAGAGGTCCGGCTCTGGCAGAACCGGCCATTGGAAGATGTTTACCCCATCGTCTATCTGGATGCGGTGCGGATCAGGGTCAAGCACAACGGCCAGATCATCAAGAAGGCCGTCTACCTGGCGATTGCCGTGACGATGACTGGGGTGAAGGAGGTTCTCGGCATGTGGGCCGCCGAGACCGAGGGCGCCAAGTTCTGGTTGGCCATCCTGACCGAGCTGAAAAATCGGGGCGTGAAGGATATCCTGATCGCCTGTGTCGATGGGCTCAAGGGTTTTCCGGAGGCCATCGAAGCGGCGTACCCCGCCGCCCAGGTCCAGTTATGCATCGTGCACCTGGTGCGGCACAGCCTGAATTTCGTTTCCTGGAAACAGCGCAAGGAAATGGCGGACGACCTGAAGGAGATTTACAGCGCCCCGACCGTAGAACAGGCCGAGGCAAACCTGATCAGCTTCGGGGAAAAATGGGATGCTACCCATCCTCGGATAAGTCAGTCCTGGCAGAACAACTGGCAGCGAATCATCCCGTATTTTGCCTATCCTCCGGAGATCCGCAGGGTGATCTATACGACCAACACCATCGAATCGTTGAACATGTCCCTGCGCAAGGTCACTAAGAACCGGGGCTCTTTTCCGAATGACGAGTCGATGTTCAAGCTGCTCTATCTGGCGCTGACGAATATTTCGAAACGATGGACGATGCCGATCAAAAACTGGAAATCGGCGCTGAATCAATTCAGCATCATGTTTGAAGACAGGCTGCCGGAATTTTGATCACAAAAAACATTTACACAAAATTCTTTACACGCCCGCGGGCCACCCAAACTTGCCGCATCTACCGCCGCCGCGCTTCTTCCCGTCTGCGTTAATGGGTTGGTTGTGTGATCGTCTTGTAATAATTAGATATATCGTTCAACTAATGCGAACAATTCTTCACTAAGTTCCCAAACTGTATCTTTAAAAGTAATTTTGTTAGAGTCTACATGCTCAACATGTTCTTTGATAAATTCAATCTCTTCGAACCCAAAACCATACTTAATTAACCAGATTTCTAATTCATCATTAGTTCCATACCGGATATAATTCTTTAAAACTCTAGCACGTAGATCATTATGATTTTGATAGAAAATCTCTAATGCTGCACAAATTGGGTCAGATAGGGATAAGGAAATTACTTTATCAAGGTAATCATATGTATCATAAACTATTGTATCAAAATCGATAAAGTTAACAGACGTGCCTTGTGGATAGAGGGGTGCTCGAGTCAGTCTCTTGTTTGGTAAAGCCGAAGGTATAGGGGTATATCTTATAGGAATGGCTTGGATCTTTGATCTTGCTTCTGCCGGCGTTCCACCATTTCTTATTGTTTCTCGAAAAACAAATCTTCTTTTATCTCTTTCACTTAAAAATGAATACCGAAGTGATACTATCTCGCTAAATGATTTACCTTGAATATGCCACAATAAAATAGGGATAGAAGCGCTTAGCACTGCTGATTCAGCAGGAGTAAGTTTGTTGCGACGAAGATGTTTTATATAAATTTCTTTAAAGGAAGACTTTACTCGTTTTCTGATATCATTATGCAACTCGTAATATGCCTTCCCAGAAATAGGAACATTGTTCAGCAAAAGATTGTCGAGTATATATATAATATCATTGTCAATATCTGCTTCTTTGATTCTTTCTATTTGAGACTCTGTAAGCTGTAAGTCATCGTTAAAGGTATCATCTTGTATAGCTTCAATAATATCCCTTTCATCTTCATCTGCAAATTCCAGTTCAATATCAAGTCGTGAGTTATCTGAAATTTCAATTGATTCGTTGTATCTACTTTTGAAAGTAGGGATATTATGTTGCTGGACAATGGTATATCCATAATCAAAGTAATTTTTTATTGGAGTTGTTCGGCCTGACCTGCCAATTAAATTCTTTAATGTCAGCGGATCCATACGATTGAAGTTATCGATCCACACAACATCAAATGGCATATTAATACCCTGATTTAAGGTTGATGTGGCGAAACAAAGTCTGGCGAAGTTGTGTTTTATAAACTCTTCTACCAATAATCTTGCCCTTAATGGCATAGAGCCATGATGAACAACGATTCCTCTTTCCATCATTTCAATTAAAAGAGAATGTTTTTCTGGGCCTTTTCGTGATGCGCCAATAAATGTTCGAAGTTTTTCAATTATTTTTTGTGCATACTCTTCTTTTACCTTGTCGCATAAATCTATATATGAGCCATATTCCTCAATATACCTGCCATCATAGATTTTTGTTTTTGCTATATATACTAATAGTGCCCCTCCTTCTTGGAGGGTTTTGGCGGCAATGTCTGTTTCAACAGGGATATTGCTTGTCTCCGTATGCGGGGAAAAATATTCAAATTCCCCATTATTACTTGAGATGAAAATTTTCCCAACGGTGTGAAAATTGTAATTTCTAGCAGATGCTTCTTCTAGAAATGCGTGCTTTGATAGTTGAGCTTGAGGATTATTAATAAATGGATGAGCAAATACTTTTTTAGCAGTTGGGAACACTCTATTCGCTCTTCTAACAAATGAGTCAAAAGTCATCCCTCTAATTGGCTCTTCAGAAATTTGTGCCTCATCCAAAAGGAATAATTGCACATCAAATATTTCCGAATACTTGAATAGCTCAACTCCTCTTTCAGGAGTAATAATAAAAACTCTCTTATTTATTTTTTCTCTATTTATATCTTCTATAAATTGAAGGACTAGAACTGAGGTATCTACAATTGAAATAACTTCGTAATAGTATTCAGCTATTAAAGCTCTTGATGGGACAACAATTACAATGTCCCCATCCGTATTTTGTATTAATTCCCTAAAAAGAAACGATTTCCCCGAACTAGTCGGAGCTGAAAATGAAAAAAACCTATTTTGAAGTATTTCCCTGTATGCACTTGACTGGACAGGTGTTAAATTATTTCCTGTTTCAAATGCTATTGAGTCTGAATATATTGAGTAAACTTCTTCAATAATGCTATTTGGTTCAGTAGTTTTGTAAAAAAGTCCCAGAACAGAAATTAGTTTTTTTTCATATTTTATAAAAATATTTTTATGGAATTTCTTTATATACGCGAGTTTTTCAAAGATGAAAGGGTCAATTGGTCCAGCTGAATGAATTTTGAGCAGAGAATTTTTTAATTCTTGCTCTATGCCTTCTCCATTGATTAGAGATTCAAGCATTTGTTTCAATACCGATTACGTATGTTTCAGGAAATCCTAACAAAGGGTCAATGGCGCTAGATTTTAGAGCATTTTTTATAATATTCCCAGGGGAATCGCTATTTATAGAAAAAGCAGCTACATATGCTCGTTTCCCATTCAAAGAGTTCTCTGTAGCTTCAACGCTAACAAAATTCTGAATTATTATCAGCTCAGCAGTATCTTTCTCTAACTCGATAAATTCGACAATTTGGTTTAGAGCATTTGGATGTGGATTAATCGATGAACTAAATTTCGCCTCGCCAAAAGCGACTATTTGGGAACCGCTTTCCGTATGAAAATCAAACCCTGGATTACCCGTTACTTTTTCTTTTAATATTTCTGCCAATGGGACTTTAGTGTGTCCAAGCTTGCCCAAAGTGCTTTGTGCCGTTTCTGAAACTAGGAATTCCCCAAATTCGGTTGATATTTCATTTTCTATTCTCGATCTAATAAGTTCAACTAGCTTCTCAATTGTTCGCTGAGACCTAGCTCTAAATGTTGCTCGTTCAACTGCGTTTAATTTTTCAATCCAGCTTGTGTCAGAAATGATTCGAATCATTTCTGACGCTCGGGATTCGATATCTTTAATTTTTACATGCGCACTGAAAACTGAGCCTGTTGCAGTTTTACCATACTCGCTCATATCTTCTTTTTTAAATGATATGATTTCCATTCCTAAGAGCCCCCAGAAGAACTCAATAATTTATATATTGAGCATGGAATTAATACACACAACGGTAGAAATCAGGCGCGGGCCAAAAGGCTTGCCGCGTCAGCGCCACTGAGCCCCTTCCCGTCGCCTGAATTGCCTTGATATGTTATTCTTTCAATAAATCTGGTGGACTGTGCCAGTATCTTGAACAACGTAGATTTTTTCAAAATAGTGATCAATGTCCATTGTGCTTAATGCCATTTTATAATTCGCATGATCGGCAAGCCAATAATCATTGAACAGGGCGTGTAAAGAATTTTGTGTAAATGTTTTTTGTGATCAAAATTCCGGCAGCCTGTCTTCAAACATGATGCTGAATTGATTCAGCGCCGATTTCCAGTTTTTGATCGGCATCGTCCATCGTTTCGAAATATTCGTCAGCGCCAGATAGAGCAGCTTGAACATCGACTCGTCATTCGGAAAAGAGCCCCGGTTCTTAGTGACCTTGCGCAGGGACATGTTCAACGATTCGATGGTGTTGGTCGTATAGATCACCCTGCGGATCTCCGGAGGATAGGCAAAATACGGGATGATTCGCTGCCAGTTGTTCTGCCAGGACTGACTTATCCGAGGATGGGTAGCATCCCATTTTTCCCCGAAGCTGATCAGGTTTGCCTCGGCCTGTTCTACGGTCGGGGCGCTGTAAATCTCCTTCAGGTCGTCCGCCATTTCCTTGCGCTGTTTCCAGGAAACGAAATTCAGGCTGTGCCGCACCAGGTGCACGATGCATAACTGGACCTGGGCGGCGGGGTACGCCGCTTCGATGGCCTCCGGAAAACCCTTGAGCCCATCGACACAGGCGATCAGGATATCCTTCACGCCCCGATTTTTCAGCTCGGTCAGGATGGCCAACCAGAACTTGGCGCCCTCGGTCTCGGCGGCCCACATGCCGAGAACCTCCTTCACCCCAGTCATCGTCACGGCAATCGCCAGGTAGACGGCCTTCTTGATGATCTGGCCGTTGTGCTTGACCCTGATCCGCACCGCATCCAGATAGACGATGGGGTAAACATCTTCCAATGGCCGGTTCTGCCAGAGCCGGACCTCTTCCGTGACGGCGTCGGTCACTTGGGAGATCAGGGTCGGTGAAATCTCAACGCCGTAAATCTCCTCCAGATGGCTCTGGATATCACGGGTGGTCATCCCACGGGCATACATGGAGATGATCTTGTCATCAAACCCCTTGAAGCGGGTCTCTCCCTTGGGAACGATGATCGGCTCGAAGGAGCCGTTCCGGTCACGGGGAACCGCGACGTCAATCTCGCCAAAATCTCCCTTGAGCTTTTTCTTGTAGCTGCCGTTTCTGGAGTTGCCGCTGTTTTTCCCAGCCGGAGCGTTCCGGGGATAGCCGAGGTGATCGGTTATCTCGGCCTGCATGGCCCGCTCCAGCAGGGCCTTGGTCAGTTGTTTCAGTATGCCGTTCTCGCCGATCAGGTCTTCCGGCTTTTTGTAATCCGCAATTAATTGGTCAAGCAATTCTTTGGAAATGGCCATATCTCTCTCCTTGGTTGGGGGCGAACTTTTCTACCCCCGGAATGGCCATTTACACAATCCTTTTTACACCCTCTAGCCACGCCGCAAGCTTTTCAAATTTAACAGCTGGTTTGTAGTACTGTGCTACCTCATCAATTCTGTTTTCTGTTGTATTGTTCATAACGTAGGGACAATTTTCTTGATTTCAGCTTCAGCAGTGGCGGGCATTTCATCATTTTCATACTGTTTTGCATTTTCTGCATATTTTTTAGCCCTTGCCACTCTATCTTTGGTGTTTTGAAAACTCTCATATGAACAGTTAAAGTCATTCCAAAAGGCATAAAAATAATCTCTTAGCGTAGTGCATGACCAGAAGTATTTTCCGACAATATATTCCTCAATTGAAAACGATGTAAAAAGATGCCCTTGTGTTGCATTCCAATATTTAATAAGACGCACTAAAGGTTTGATTTGATAGTTCTCTGCTTTGTTTTTGTCCTGAATTGCTTGGTTTGCGCCTGATGGATCTGTTGCTATCCATTCAAGCCATGACGAAGCTGGGGAGGGAATTTGATAACCATAATTATAAATGGCTGGTACTAATTCAAACTTGATATGATTTAGGGATAGCACAATTGTCGGGCTTGATTGGGATATTTCAGAAGTCGAATATTTTGCTTCGGCAAACCTTCTCAACCGGTCAAGATAAGTCTGAGGTTTCTTTTGCCCGTCAGAAGTGTCAAAAACAATCATATAATCAATGTCTGAGTTACTATCTGCCTTTCTCGGTAAAATTGTCCCACGAGTGTTTGAACCAAATTGAAAATGGTTGGTTATATTATTTCCAAAATATGCATCGAGCCTTGAAGACAACGTTGTAATAGATCTGGAGATATTCGTTTTTTCTGTTTCAGAAAGAACAAGGCTACTTGCCGTTGTTGTAAGATGAGTACTTACTGTCATTTTTTCTCCTTATGCTTTCCAACGTTGTGCTTGAGGGGCGCGGAAACAGGCAGCGAAGCTGGCTGTTGGAGCGTCCCTCTCGACATACTATTAGGCAGCAAAGAGAAAGGCTTCTCCTTGAGAGTCGGATGTACAATATGGGGGTTGTCGCTCACAACCGGTACTATCCAAGCCACAAAAGGAGAAGCCATTATGAATGTTACCCTTACTGCCCAGAAAATCAACCTCAATAACGTTGTCGATGTTGCCGTGGACGTCCACAAGGACACCCTTTGTTTTTTCTTTGAAATCGATGGCCGGGAATTTTCCGACGAATGCCGCAATCGCACCGCCGTTATTGAAAAGCGCTTGCGCCGCTATCACGATATCGCCAAGGAAAACGGCAGACAGACCCTGCGCGTTATCTGCGAACCCACGGGGCAGTATCAGAACAGCCTCTTTCGCACCGCCAGGCGCTTGGGATTCTTCACCTGTTTCGTCAATGCCGAGTCGGTCGCCAAATTCCGGGTGGTTGAAAGCAATGACAGCAACAAGACCGACAAAAAAGACCCGCGCGTTATCGGCACCCTGGCCAAGCTCAATAAGGTGATCAAATACCGGCTGATCGGCGAGGAGTATCTGATGCTCAGAAAACTCCATAAAATATACGATGAATGCGACGTGACCATTACCAGCCTGCGCTGCCGGATCGCCAAGCTGCTGGTCGTGTCAATACAGAAGTAAAAGTGTACCAGTTTCGGCAAAGTAAAAGTGTACCACCTGTGAGGGAAAGAGGTCTGCGAAGACGCCAGCGGAGTTTGTCGCCCAAAGCGTTCATCGAAGCGGTCTCTCCCAGCCGCTGCAAATGGTTCGGTTACATGGGTTGATTTTCTGCCAGTGTTTCACCTTGTTCTTTGATAGTTGATTTTGTGATCGAGTGGCCCCGCAGCCGGTAGCTGTGGCCCTTGATGTTGACCACTCGGCAGTGGTGAAGGAGCCGGTCGAGGATTGCGGTGGCTATCACCGGATCTCCGAAAAATTCCTGCCAGTCCCCGAAGCTCTTGTTGGAGGTTATTATGGTGGAGCTTCTCTCGTAGCGGTGCGAGATGAATTGGAAGAAGAGGTAGGCTTCCTGGGGATTGACCGAGAGGTAGCCGACCTCATCCACCACAACCAGGCTGGAGCTGAGATACGCTTTATGCTTGGACTGTCCGCTTTCCTTGAGTTTTCTGATCAGGGTTTCCATGGTTGTGAAGTAGACCTTGAAACCATGATGGCAGGCCTTGATGGCAAGGGCCGTTGCCAGGTGGGTCTTGCCGACCCCGGGCGGGCCGAGAAAGACGACGTTTTCGTGCTTGGTAATGAAATCAAGCTCGAAAAGCTCCATGACCGCCTTCTTGTCCAGGTTGGGATGGAAGGAGAAGTCGTACTCATCGATGGTCTTGGCGCTGGGGAGGCCGGCGGTTTTCATGGCGGTCTGCACTCGCCGGGTGTCCTTGGCCGCCACCTCCTCTTCCAGCAGGTGATCAAGAAAGGCCAGATACGAGCTCTTGTTCCCCTCGGCATCTTGGACGATGGCGTCAAGCACCTCTGCGGCCCGGCTCAGCTTGAGGCGTTGCAGGTTGTCCTGGAGACGTTCACTGGTCAGTTGTTCCATGCGACACCCCCCTGTGCAAACAGGTCATACTCGGCCAGGGGGCGCTGCTCGACTTGCGGATAGAGGCTGCCGGAGGTGAGTCCCCTGGTGGCCTTGCCCTTGCCTTTGCCATATTTGCGGGTGAGCTGTTGCTGATCGCGGCGGAGTTGGTCGTAGAACAGGCGGTTGCCGACAAACTCGTGCTTTCCGCCTGCCTCCTGGTAGCTGACCAGGAAGTCGTGATCGTGGAAGATGGCGATGACGCCGTGCTTGATCTTGAGCAGCACTCTTTTGCCCACCACCCGGTGAGGGACAAGATAGCGGTTGGTGTTGTAGGAGATCTGACAGTCCTTGTAGACCTTGCGATACACCTTGATGGAGGTGTCGTAGTCGGTGGGCGGCAGTTTCCCGAGCAAGGAGCTTTCCTGCTGCCAGCGATCGCAAACCGGCCGATGATGGGTGCCATGGACTCGACGGTTGGCGGTTTCGTCAAGCCAACGGCGCATGTCCCGATTGAGGGCCTGGAGGGTGGTGAAGGTGTAGCCCCGCCAGAAACGCTCCCGGATATAGTCCATGGGGCGTTCCACCTTGCCCTTTACCCATGGGCTATAGGGAGGGCAGGCCTTGGCTGCGAAGCCGTAGTGATGGGCGAAATGGAGGAATTCCTTGTTGAAATTCGCCTTCCCCTCACTGCGGTCGACCACCACGTTCTTCATGTTGTCGTACAGGATCTCCGCCGGCACCCCGCCAAGGTAACGGAAGGCGTTGATGTGGCAGTCCATGAAGGCTTCCATGGTGCAGCGCTCGACGTACTCCACATACATGGCGCGGGAAAAGCCGAGGAGCATGGAAAAGGCATGGACCGTGGTGGTGGTGCCGTCTGGTTCGACAATCTGATAGTCGCCGAAATCAACCTGGGCCTGCAGGCCAGGCTCGGTCTCGAATCTGATATAGGCCAGACGGGTTTGTTGCTCCTTGAGAGGGCGAACGAAATCCCGCACGGTTTCGTAGCTGCCGACATAGCCCATTTTCCTGAGTCGGTCAAAGATCCAGGTTGCTTGGTAGTCGTCCTGCTCGACATAGTCCTTGATGATCTGGCGGAAGGGGTCAAGAACAGAAGGCCGGCGCTTTTTCGTGTGGTATTGGGGCAATGTGGTTGCCGCGAGATGATTTTTGACAGTCTGCCGGTGAATGCCGAGCTTCTTAGCAATGGCCCGGATACTCAGGCCGTCACGTCGCAATGAGTGAATGTCCATAAAAACCTCCAACGTAATCATGGGAATCACCTCCTTGCGAAGAAGGTAATCTCCCTTGGGTTAGGTTGCAGGTGGTACACTTTTCATTGCCATTTTTGGTACATTTTTACATTGCCAGTGACAGTCGAGCTGTTCTGCGATTATTCGTTTCAAAAGGACTTTCTCTACAGCAACTCCGGCCTGGCCTTGGTTGAGCAGTATGGCTGCAACCCATACCGGATCGTGGAAGACGGATTTGCGGTTTTTGCCGGGAAGATGAAGAAAAAGGCACCGCGCATCAGAGAGGAAACCCTCAAGCGCCTTTGGGACGATGCGGCCAGTTCGACCCTGAACGAGATGCCGAGCGGATACGTTGCTGTTCTGGAAGACCATCTCTACGATCTTTTGGCAAACTACTTCCAGCAGGTGGACCGGAAGGAGGAAATCACCGGGCAAATGCTGGATATCCTGGCGCGACTGCGGGAAAAGGACCCCAACATCCCGCCGCCGACTCCGCAGGTGATTTCGGAGAAGAATCTGGCCCGCTTTCTCGGAGAAACCGGCCCACTCTCCGACTTCGAGAACTGGCGGAAATTGATGCGCTATGCAGGGCTGAACCTCAAGACCAGACAGAGCGGCACCTTCCAGGGGCAGAACAAGATCAGCAAAAAGGGCAGGCGCTTGCTCAGGAAGGTGCTGCAGGCAATCGCCTTGCCGCTGGTCAGAAAAGGGCAACTTTACGGCGAGGTGTACCACAAGAAGAAGGATGTGACCAAAATGCCGGGCAACAAGGCGATGACGGTAATTGCCCGCCAGATGCTCAAGAAACTCTACGGCTGGTACCGATCCGGAGAAAAGTTTGACGAACAGCGTTTTTTCAACTGCAAGAGCAGATGCCTGCAAATGGCCGAGGCCGCCTGAGCGCGCAGAACAAGACAAGAAAGAAAGACAAAGTCCGGTGAACCCCGGCCCGGAGATGACCGCAATTCGCTGGTGATCCTTTAGGGAATCATCAGGTGCACAATCCGTCACTCGGGCCGGGAGTTCCCGACATGGCCGATAAAGTATGGCCGTCCCGCCCCCTGATTGGGCCAGGACCGAAGCTTGGTAGGATTGCCAGTCGCGAACGGATTTCATTGGACTTAAAGGATCGCCTATTGCATTTTTTTCATCTTTACAGGAGAGCCTTGACTTTTAACGCCTAAAGGTAGCCGATTGTTAGCAAGATTCAATGGTTAGACAACCATTCACGCATATTTCTTGAAATTGTATCAATTTCTCCATGTATTTTAGATGAAGAAAAATGAGATATTTCTTGTATTCTATTGCCACACATGAATTTTAAAAACAGTTTATTATCTCTGCATTCAAATTGAAAATCCTGAAAAACAGAATGAATCTTTTTCAATTTATTCATATTTCTCAAAACTCCACTTGACACAAGAAATAATTTATTTCCACCGCCGAGCATAAGAGTTTCTAAATACTCAAGATGTGACTTAGAGACGAGACTATAAAAGCGATGAACATTCTCTGATTTATTGCCAATTGTTGGCACATCCAGAAGCTCTACAAAAGAAATATGACTAGCATGTTCAGGACCAAAACCAAGCTTGCTAAAATTTCTATGAAACGGGACGCCAGCTTTAGATTTACTAAATGGATAATTAGCCAATAAAAATGGATGATGACAACCATATTTATTCCAAAAAGCTACCCCATCTTTTTGATACTCCAAAATGTATTTGAAGAAATCATGGTTAGATATTTCTGGAGAATAATTTGCATCAGAACTTAAAAATATAATTTTTGCTTTTTCCGGCGATTGCCCCTGAAATGGCTTTCGTTTAAAAAGCGAAACCATTTCAGGAGAAGTATGTATTCCAAATTCAATTTCTTCATTAATGTTCAGCATAGTACCACACAATAATACTTTATATATTTACCACCATTCAGCCTCAGCAAAATCACGCCAATACAAATTTCCGCAATCATGCTTATACCAAGAAACACAACCAAAAATGAAACCAAAGACTAAGCTAAATTCAAGATTTTGCGAAAAAGCAAACAATAATACAGTAGTTAAAACTGCCCATATAATAGTAACAATCCATCCAATTATTAATCCAATCTTTGTCCCCATCGATCCAGCTAACAAGAACCACGATATTAACCAAACGAACCAAGAAGATGTTATCAATCCGATAACTATTGAAATAATCAGCATTTCCGTTTGCACAAAACTGCTATTCTTTTTTGTTTCTTTGTAAACGCTGAACGACCCCCTTAATTTCTTAGTCATAGAAACTCCAGAAGGTTATCTACTTGCTAACACCAAGGGTGAGCTGACCGGGCCACCCAAAGATGAATAAAAACGCCGAGCTTCCCCCGGTCAGCTCGACCCGCTTGTTAGCGATGTTTTCTTTTAATTTTACGGAGGGCTACACATGAAGAAAATTCCTACTATTTTCATCCGCGACCCGGAAAACATGAAAGCCGTATTGAATCAACCGCACCCTGATTGCGGATGGGTGTTCGCTGGCGAAGGTGTTGCCACCAGGAAGTACGACGGGACTTGTTGCAAGATCGAAAATGGCAAGCTGTGGAAACGGCGAGAAATAAAGCCTGGAAATTCTGCCCCGGCTGATTTCGTCGAGGAGCAACTTGATCAGAATACTGGCAAGTGCGTCGGCTGGATGCCGGTAGACTGCAACGATAAGCAGGACCGCTATCATTGCGAGGCATTCTCCGGCCAACCAGACGGAACTTATGAACTGCTCGGGCCGAAGGTGCAAGGGAACCCTGAAAAGTTGGGTAAACATATCCTCCTGGCGCACGCCGACGCAGAAATTTTTAATGGATGCCCTCGGGATATGAAATCGCTCAAGGCTTGGCTTGCTGGACGTGACATCGAAGGGGTTGTTTTCCACCACCCTGACGGACGCATGGCGAAGATTAAGAAGCGGGACTTCGGCTTGTCTCGCTAACACCAAGGGTGAGCTGACCGGGCCACCCAAAGATGAATAAAAACGCCGAGCTTCCCCCGGTCAGCTCGACCCGCTTGTTAGCGATGTTTTCTTTTAATTTTACGGAGGGCTACACATGAAGAAAATTCCTACTATTTTCATCCGCGACCCGGAAAACATGAAAGCCGTATTGAATCAACCGCACCCTGATTGCGGATGGGTGTTCGCTGGCGAAGGTGTTGCCACCAGGAAGTACGACGGGACTTGTTGCAAGATCGAAAATGGCAAGCTGTGGAAACGGCGAGAAATAAAGCCTGGAAATTCTGCCCCGGCTGATTTCGTCGAGGAGCAACTTGATCAGAATACTGGCAAGTGCGTCGGCTGGATGCCGGTAGACTGCAACGATAAGCAGGACCGCTATCATTGCGAGGCATTCTCCGGCCAACCAGACGGAACTTATGAACTGCTCGGGCCGAAGGTGCAAGGGAACCCTGAAAAGTTGGGTAAACATATCCTCCTGGCGCACGCCGACGCAGAAATTTTTAATGGATGCCCTCGGGATATGAAATCGCTCAAGGCTTGGCTTGCTGGACGTGACATCGAAGGGGTTGTTTTCCACCACCCTGACGGACGCATGGCGAAGATTAAGAAGCGGGACTTCGGCTTGTCTCGCTAACTATATTATTATCTAGCGCGAGATTTTGTGACGTTCTCGCCTGCCTAACAACTTTCCTTGCAATAAAATGCAGCCTATTTTATTATTATCTCGCACCGACAATAGATAACGATAAATATTTATCATTATCTAGCGCTAGATAATCTCGCCGGAAAATTATCCATGACCTCGCTGCATGATTTCGAAGGGTATCTTACGGATAGGCGGCTTGTCCAGAAAAAACAGCTTCCCTATTTTCTCCGCTGGGTTGCCAACTATCTTACTTTTTGTGAAAAATCCGCCTCCGAGCCGAGCAACGAAGGCAAGGTGCAGGATTTTCTTCAGTTCATGGGCAAAAGCAAAGAGGAGTGGCAGGTCAAACAGGCGCGGGAGGCGATCCGGCTTTTCCTCTTCCATCTCTCCCGAACAGGCCCGGAGATAAACGGCGCGGCGGTTTCGTCCTCCACCGCATCCTGGCAAGAGACTGCCTCACTGATGCGCGAGGCTCTACGCCTGCGGCATCGTTCATTGCGGACTGAAAAGTCATACCTGCAATGGTTGCGGGCATTTCAAGGATTCTTGGCGGGGAAATCTCCCTCTGAGATCGACTCTTCGGATGTCAAACGCTTCCTCAGTCACATCGCTGTTGAAAAGACGGTCTCCGCCTCGACCCAGAACCAGGCATTCAGCGCCTTGCTTTTTTTGTTCCGGCACGTCTTCGACCGTGACCTTGCCGAGATCAGTGAAACCGTCCGGGCCAGTTCCCGGCGACGCCTGCCGGTGGTCTTAAGCCGCCAGGAAATCCAGCGCCTCTTCGCACAGATGCAAGGGGCCTATCTGCTGATGGCCAAACTGATCTACGGCTGCGGGCTGCGGCTTCAGGAGTGCGCCAACCTGCGCACCAAGGATCTCGATTTCGAACGGGGCACCCTGACGGTTCGCGCGGGCAAGGGGGACAAGGATCGGGTCACCGTGCTCCCCGAATCGCTGAAAAAGGAACTGCTGAGCCACCTGGACGGAGTGCGTCTGGTTTTCGACCAGGACTTTCGGAACGGCAAGGCCGAGGGGGTGGCACTGCCGGATGCCCTGGAGCGAAAATATCCGAATGCCGGCCGGGAATGGGCCTGGTTCTGGGTCTTTCCTGCCCCGGCCAGGTCAGACGACCCCCGATCCGGCAAACACCGGCGCCATCACATCCACGTCTCGAACCTGCAACGCGCTTTCAAGGAAGCGGCCCGCCGGGCCGAGGTAGACAGGAACGCCTCGGTACATTCGCTCCGTCACAGTTTCGCCACCCATCTTCTCGAAAAGGGCTATGACATCAGAACCATCCAAAATTTGCTCGGTCACAGCAATCTGCAAACCACAATGATATATACCCATGTGGCGGGCAAAAACCTGCTTGGCGTTGCGAGCCCTCTGGACGGTTAGCGGGCCGCACGGGGAAACAGCCAAGGCGGAAAAGACTGGGATGTCCCCTTCTCACCCCGAAGCAAATTCCAGCAAACCGAGCTTCATGCGCTGACCCGCGAAACCCGGGGCATCCTTGGCAAATTCGCCTGCCCCTTCATTTCACCCCTTCCTGACGGGATTTTTGCGATAGCTGCCGCTGGGGGCGCCGTCGACATAGATGCCTTCCAGATAGGAGAGTTTTCTTGGCAGTTGCTTCGCCATGCCCCTGGAGATCAAAAATGTCGCTTTCCGCCCCACCGCAAGCGTTCCCAGCCTGTCCATGCCGAAAAATCGGGCGCCGGTTTCCGAGGCGCAGCGGATGGCCTCCTCCAGGGAATAGCCGGCATTGATGAAGAGCCTCATCTCCTCGGCCACGGCCTCGCCATGGAGGATGCCGGCGCTGCCGGCCCCGGTTCCCACCGCCACTTTCAGGCCCAGCTCCCGGGCCAACCGCAGTTGCGCGAGGTGTTCGGCGAGGGTCTTTTTCCAAAAGGCCTCCGCGCCGGGAATCGGCTTTCCCGGCGCCACATAGCGGGTGGAGAAACGGCAGCACACCGAGCCGCCCGAGCTGGCGTTGTCCAGCCCGTTCTTGGCCCGCAGCAGGCTGGGAATCCAGAGTACATTCCTTGCCGCCATTTCCCGAAGATTCTCCTCGCCCATCCCGTATCCCTGCTCGATGGCATCGCAGCCCGCGCGAAGGGCCTCCTCCACCTGCCGCCGGCCATTGGCCAGCACCACCGCCTTCCTGTCGCCTTTGCGTCGGAGGATGCGGCACAGGTCTTCCTGACGCAGCCGAAGATAGGGGGGCTCCTCGTCTTCGATGTTGCCGGAATAATCGATCCTGAGAAAATCAAGGCCTGCCGGCAAGCCGGCCGCGCAATCCTGCCTGCTCCGGCAGAGAGGGCCGGACGAACGGATGTCGATGCCGCCTCCCCGGGCACTCTCCTTCTGCTGCCGCGCCAGCAGACCGCCCATGTCCCCGCCGTCGGCCACCCCCAGCACTCCGTGGTCATGGCAGTAGCGGATATGCTCCGCCAGCATGGCCGCTTTCTGATCGGCATCGGCCTCTTCAGCGGCCAGCCGCACCCGCCAGTCCACGGAGGGCGACCGCGTCAGCGACACGCTGCAATCCACCAGGGCCGGCAGAATGGTGCAGTGCGAGAAATCGACGAGCGCGGTCCCGTCTTGGCGGGGAAGGTCCGCGGCGGAGCCGATGGCGGCAACAACGGTGTCCGTGACCCGCAGAAAAACATTCCTGCGCGCGGGAGCGCCGCTGCCGTCGATGAAGCTGCCCGCCACGATGCATTGCGTGTGGTCCATGCCGTGTGTTTCCTTGTCAGTCCGAATTGCAGCGGGCGATCATGCAGGCGGCCGCGCCCGGAGCCCGCGGGTTGCCGAGGGGCAAAGCCGTGAAAAACACCCTTGTTTAAACCTTGATTAAGCCCTACCATAGGACCAGAACCGCGCCGTGATTGTAATCCGGAAAATCATGGGCCGCGACCTGAAAGACAGCCGCCCAGGCGGGCAGACAGGCAGGGCAAGCTCCGGATTTCTTTTCGGCCCCTGCTCCGGAAAAGCATAAATCCGTGGTCGAGGCGCCGGCCGGGACGGCTGGAAATTTGCCCGCTCCACCCTCAACCGACCCGTTACCGTGAGGCCAAGATGATCCCCTGGGAATTGCTGGACAGCGCCCCAATCCCCGGAGGCGGCGAAACGCTTCACCTCTACCGCCGGGGCACGGAATTTTCCATCCGGGTGGCTGGCTGCGAACTGATGAACAGCCGCGTGCACGGCTCGGAAGAGGCCCTGGCCGGGCTTGCCTGCGCCAGGCTCGCCGACCGCCAGGCGCCCACGGTCCTGATCGGCGGCCTGGGCATGGGTTTCACCCTGGCCGCGGCGCTGCGCCATCTGAACGAACAGGCGCAGATCATGGTGGCGGAACTGCTGCCGGCGGTGGTGGCCTGGAACCGTGGCCCCCTGGCCGCTCTGGCCGGCCAGCCCCTGCTGGACCGCCGGGTTTCGGTGCGGGAGATCGATATCGCCCGGATCCTGCGCGCCGGCCAGCAGGCCTTTGACGCCATCCTCCTCGACGTGGACAACGGTCCCCAGGGGCTGACCCGCGGCGGCAACGACTGGCTCTACGGCAGAACCGGCCTGGCCGCCGCCCATGCCGCCCTGAAGCCTTCCGGCCTTCTGGCCGTCTGGTCCGCCAGCCCGGACCCCGCCTTCAGCAGGCTCCTGCGCCGGACCGGCTTCGCTGTGGAAGAGGTGCCGACCCGGGCGCGGGGCCGCAGGGGCGGCGGCCGGCATCTGATCTGGCTGGCCCGCCGCGACGGCTAGCAGCCCCATGCAAAACGGTCTGCCGGCGGCACAGGATGCGTGGCCGGATTGCGCCGGCCCTGCAAGAGACAGGGAATCGGGGAGGTTGGCCGAAACGTCTCTGGCGCGCCCCCCCTCAGGCAACAAGGAGCGGGTCGGCGGCCACCTTTCGGACCAGATCCTGGTAGTCCTGGACGCCTTTTGCCTGACAGGCCGCGTCGAACGGGGTTTGCCCCAGGGCCTGACACTCTTTCAGCTGACCGCTGTAGCGGATCGGCGCGCAGACGAGATCACCATAGACATTCCTGAACTTTGCCAGGATATCGACGGACTTCCTGACCCGCTGATCATAAAAGGTGGGCAGAATATAGCCGAGCCGCAGCTCCTTGCCGGATCTGCCCAGGGCCTCGAGCAGCTGGAGAAATTCCCCGAATCCCTGCACCGACATGACCTCCAGGGAAACCGGGATGAGCAGCTCGCGCACATAGGACAAGACGCTGATGGTGAGCGGATCCCAGTCCGGCGAGGTATCCACCAGCACGTAGGCGAATTCCTGTTCCCTGGGGGCGAGGGCCTCGGCAACGACCTGCCTGCCGCCTCCGGCCCTGTCGCCGATACTGTCTTGCAACCCGGCCAGCCCTTTTCCGCCGGCCAGCAGCCAGAGATTGTCGCGCGCCTTGACCAGGGCCTCTTCCGGCGGCAAGGCGCCGGTGATCAGCTCCCCGAGCCCCCCTTTCGGCTCGACTCCCAGATAGGAAGCCGCCTGCCCTTGCGGGTCGGCGTCGACGAGCAGCACCCTGGCGCCGGCCAGGGCCAGGCCGGCGGCCAGATTCACCGCGGCGCTGGTCTTGCCCATGCCTGCCCTGTTCAGGGAAACGGCCAGCCGCCTGGGCCGGCGCCCGGCTGCGGGAGGCAGGGGAAAGGTGGCGCCGCAGGCCTTGCAGCGGGCGGTTTTCAGCGAGGGCGGGATCTTTGCCCTGTCGAGGCGGTACTGTTTCCGGCAATGGGGGCAGGTGAGCAGCATTGGGGAATCGTTGCCGGCCAAGGGGGGTTCTCCAGTCACGACCGGCTGCCGCTAAAAGCTCGCCATGAAGTTTTCCAGGGCGGTTTCCAGCCATTCCATGGAGTCCTGGCTGGCGACCAGGAACAGGAAGCCGCTGATGTCCTTATCCTCGAACCGGAACACGGTTTTCATGAGAACCGCGATCTTGTCCGCCCCGGCAAGCTGCTCCGTCACGGCCTCCCTGCCGAGATTGCTGATGACCACATGGGGATTCAGGCGCGGCGGCGAAAAGGAGACCACCTCGCCGAGCAGTTCGGCGACCTTGCCGACGCAGGCGCCGATGAGGATGTTGCCCACTTCGAGCAGGGTTTCCTTTTCAAGCAAGGGGCTCACCTCCTCCCCCTCCTCGTCAAAGAGGCTGACCAGGCCCTTCCGGGCGGTGGCGGGGAATGCCAGCAGGGCGGAGCCGCTGAACTTTCCCCAGAAATTCTGCTCGATGAGACTGAGGGCGTCGCAGACCCTGGTCTCTTCCCTGACCCGCCGCAGCAGGTCATCCGCCCGCATCAGCTCCACCTGGGGAACGCTGAGCACGACGCGGATATCGATGACCCTGGCAAGGTCGGCCGAGGCCTTGCCAAAGGCGATGTTCATCACCTCCTGGAGAATGGCGGCATCATCGCGGGAAAAGTTGCCTGCGGACGGCGAGATATCCATAACGCCTCTATCCTTCTAAAAGTTTTGCCGCTTTTGTCAAAGCCTCTTGAATCGACTCCGCGGATGGTGGTTTGGGGAGAACCAGATCGGCGCCCAGGGCCATGACCTTGGCAACGGTTTTCTTCTGGATATCCGAGGAGAGCACGACCACCACCGCCATGCTGTCTTCTTTTTTTATGGCCGCCAGGGCCCCGAACCCGTCCATCACCGGCATGGTCAGATCGAGCAGGGTGAGATCCGGCCGTACTTCCTTGAATTTCCGCAGCCCCTCCTGGCCGTCGCCGGCCTCGGTCAGCTCAAAATGGCGGTCCTTGGGCAAACATTTCTTTACGATCGCCCGGGCCACCGGCGAGTCATCAACAATCAGGATCTTCTCAATCATGCGGGTCTCCTTGCAAGGGATGCGCTCGGGTCGTCATTTCCTGGTAACGGCGGAGAGGATCTCATCGATCTGCGCCTCGATGACCGCGTCAATATTCTTCTGGCCTTTCCGGGCCGGGGCATGTTTGGCGAGAAAGGCCTCGCCGGAATGGGGAAGCAGCTCCGAGAGCACGGACTGCACCGCGGCGGGCACCTCGCCCTGGTCGACATTTTTTTCCAGCAGGGAGAAAAGCGCCGCGGTGAGCTTTGTTTCGTAAATATGGGCCTCGGTCACGTCCTTGACCGTCACGTACACATACTCGATGCCCTTCCTGTCGTTGCGCAACGGCCCCATGACGCAATTTTGCTGCATGTAATCGACTTCGTTGGCAAAATTGCTGACCGGCTTGAAAGGGAACATATAATCGTACAGCTTCTGGGGGAAAAAATAGCAGTTGCCAAAGGCGAGAATGGCCTGAAAGTTTCGCAAGAACTTCTTATTGTCGAGATGGGGGAAAAAGTCGAAGAGCAGGGCCCCCTTGATCCGCTGGGAGGGGATACCGCTGTGCGAGGCGAGCCAGCGGTTCCAGTAGACCACCCGGCAGTCTTTATCCAGAAGCAGAAGCCCTATGTCGATAACGTCCAGAATCTGGGCGAGGATCATTCCGTGCGGCTCTCCTGACTCACGAGGGGAAGGAGCAGATGGCGGTGATTTCAAGACCTTGGACAATGCACGCATCATAACAAAACGCCCTGGCCAACACCAGTTTTTTTGTCGCCGGCTGGCGCCGTCGTTCTTCTTTCAATACTCTTTTTTCGCCTTCAGCCAGATGACGTCCCGCTGGTTCCGATAGGAAAGCATTCCGGTTGCCGCATCGTAATGGATGCGAAACTCCAGCTCCAGGCCCTCCTCGTCTTCGCAGAGCAGGGTGTAGAAACGACCGGCGCCGTTTTCCGAAGCCTCCTCCTCCACCGATTTGAGGGCATAGTGATAGGTGTTGCCGTCTGCGCCGCCGATGACAAAGGAATCCGCGCTGATCGTCACGAAGCAGGTCTGGTAACGGGGATCATCGGAATACCACTCGCCGAAAATCTCCTGGGGAAGCTGGCGCTCCTGCCGGTCTGAAAAAAGAAAAACCGTGCCGGCCGCGAGAAAGACCGTCAGCGCAAGGTAGAGCAGGGGTTTGACCAGGCCTGTGTCGGCGGTGGACTTCATGGCGCACCTTTTCCGGTTACTGGACGGCAAGGAGGAATGCCTTGATAACGGCGGGATCGAACCTGCTCCCGCTTTCCGCCTGAATATGCTCAAGCACCCTGTCCTTCACCCAGCCGTCCCGGTACGGCCGTTCCGAAATAAGGGCGTCGTACACATCGGCCACGGCAAGAATCCGGGCGCCGAGGCAGATTGCCTCGCCCCGCAGGCCGTGGGGGTATCCGGAGCCGTCGCAGCGCTCGTGGTGGTGGAGAACAATGTCGATGGCGTCGGCAAAGGCCGAAATGGGTTCGAGGATGCGGGCGCCGACATACGGGTGTTCCTTGATGAGCGCAAACTCCTCCTCGCTGAGCTTGCCCGGTTTATCGAGAATGCTGTGCGGAACGGCGATCTTGCCGATGTCATGCACCAGGGAGGCCTGATGGAGGGTGGCGATCTCCCTTTCCGGGCAGCCCATGATTCTCGCGGTCCTGAGGACCAGATCGGTCACCCGCTCCGAATGGCCGGCGGTCCAGGGGGATTTTGCGTCAACCGTGCGGGCCAGGGCTTGCAGGGTGCCCCAGTTGAACTTTTCAAGGGTTTCGATGAGACCGGCGTTCTCCAGGGCAATGGTGAGCTGGTCGGCAAGCTGCCTGGCCTGGTTGCAATCCTCATCGCTCAACGCCCTCTCCGTTTTAAAGCCGAGGCTGATGACCCCCTTGAGTTCCCGGTTGCCGACCAGGGGAAGCTGGAGACAGACGGGCATGGGTTCACGGAAAAAGGCGGTCAGATAGCGGGGGAGATGCTCCTGGCCGGTGCGGATGAGATAGCGGTTCTCCAGGAGCTGTCTCTTTTCGGCGGGCGAAATTTCGATGCGCTCCTCCTCGCTGTTGATGCTTGCCTCGACCGAGTAGGTCGCAACCTCGGCCAGGTGTGATTTCGGATCCTTGAAAAGGAGAAGCTGGCTGGCCTCGCTTTGCAGAAACTGACAAAGGCGGCTTAAGCCTGTGGCGACGATCTGCTTGCTGTGCAGGGAAGAGAGAATGGACTGGCTGATGTCGGAGATGGTTTCCAGGGCCTTGAACTGCTTGTTCAACTGGGAGCTCATCCGGTTGAAGGAGCGGGCCAGGGTTTCGAATTCGTCGCCGCTCCTGACATCGACCTCCAGACTGAAGTCCCGGCGGGCGATATGAACGGTTGCCTCCTGCAGCTTCTCCACCGGCACCATGTACCTCCGGATGAAGACCATACTGAGCAGGAGAACGATCCAGAGCGACAACAGCACGACCAGGGGAAATATTATCTTGAAGTCCTCCAGGGGCGAGAGCACTTCGGCCCTGGCCTGCCTGAGGATGACCGTAAGATTCTGGGAAGAGAATCTCCCCTTCAGATAGAGGGGCCAGAAGCTGACCAGAAAATCGCCGGCCCCGGCCTCCGTGTATTCAAACTGCCGCGCGTCCGCGCCGCCCGAACGGAAGGCGATTTCCCGCAGCAGGCGGGAATCGGCCGGAAACGAGCTGACAAGGACGTCGCGCTTCTGATCGATGATGCACAGCTCCGTCATCGGCGGCAGGATATTTTCGTGCCCGATTCCCCAAAGATAGGTGGTGTTGATCCGGGCGACCAGCACCGGTCCCCGGGGGGCGCCCCTGTCCACGGGAACGAGGAGGAACACCTCGGCCGGGCCGTTTTTCTCCTTTTTGATCAGGAGCTGATTCTTGTCGCCGCCGGGAAGGAAATCCCTGCTCGGCACGAAAGCGGCGGCAGGCTCCCCGAAAAGCGGGCGCGGGCCTGCGCCATTCTCATACAGGAAAAGCGCACGATACCGCTGGCCGATCCTCTCCTGAAAAAGGCCGTCAAAACCCGCCAGGGGAGATTCGCCGTTTGGGTTTTGCCGCAGCGTGGTGGCGACGAACTGCATATCGCTTTCCATGGACAGGAGCCGTTCATAGATGCTCATCCCATGGACTTTCGAAGACTGCTGCAGACGCGCAAGGCTCTGGATTTCGATCTGCCTTGTGACGTGGAAGAAGGTGAGGCCGGTCAAAACGGCAAGGGGCAGCAGCGCGCAGCCGACAAAGAGAAAGAAAATCCTGCGGGCTATTTTGCTTTTCAGGAACGCGGAGTCAAGCTTGAACAATTGCATATTCCATCTCGTTGACAGTCACGAATTTCCCGGCTCTTCCGGAGCCGGCGGAATCCGGCGACACATCCCCGTGCCGCCGACGGCCCGTTTTTTTGGGCGGACCGTCAATATTGAGAAACGAGCCCGATATACGAACCGTCATTGGCCCGGACAATGTCGTCCCGGCTGGCCCTGGCGGTGAACGGAGACTGGCTGCTGCCGTCTTTCCCCATACTGTAGAGATCGTAGTCCTGATTGACCGGCACCATGGAGTGGTCTTTGCGCAGTTTTCCCTTGGGGGTGCCGGCCACCGGCCGATATTGATACGGATTGCCCCAGGGATCGAGAAGGTCGCCAAGGCCGAGTTCGTCGAGGTTGTCCGGGTAGCGGCGGTTTTCTTCGTAAAAGTCCGCGATCTCCCGGGAGAGCATGCGGATGTCGTTCTTGGCGTTGTTGACCTTCACCTGATCAATGTAGCGGGAAAACAATGGGGTTGCAATCCCCGCCAGGGTGGCAATGATCGCAATGACGACAAGAAGTTCCACAAGGGTCAGGCCCTTGCCGTTACCCACATCGCAGCGACGGAATATGTGGCTGTATAGCATGGGCAGAGTGTCCTTTCCAGAACCCGGGCACCCTCCGTGCCCTGTTTGCCGCATCCGCAGGGCAGCCCTGCTTTTGCGCCACGGATACAGCTTAACCATTCGCCGGCCTGAAGGCAAATGCTCGTTTTGCCGGAAGGGGGCGAAAGCAGACCCCGGGCAAAACGATCTCCTGAACATCCATGCTGCCGCCGCCCGGGAATGCGCCCGGACCTCCCCGTCCTTCAGGGGAATGCCTTTGCCTTGATCTCCTCCAGAGTCCGCCGGAAGCCGTCAAGCAACGGACCGCCAAGTTCCACGGCCCGTTGCGCCGCGGCCAGGGCCTCGGCCCGCTTACCCTGTTCGGCGAGAACCTGGGCCAGGTTGTTGAAGGCCATGCCGTTATGCGGCTGCAGCCGGCTTGCCTGCAAAAAGGCCTCCTCGGCGCCGGCAAGATCGTGCAGACCGTAACGGCTGTTGCCAAGACCCATCCAGGCGGCAAAGCTTGCGGGCCAACGGCCGAGGGCGGCGGCATAACCGCTTTGCGCCGCCTGCCACTGCCGCAGGTGCTCAAGGGGGGCAACGGCGGCAAGCCAATCCTCCTCCCTGGCCCGCGCCGGCAACTGCTCCGGCGGCAGCACCAGGAGCCCCCAGAAGCCGCCGCGGCGCCAGATATTCATGAAAACCCGGGCAGAAAGCCGCTCGTTGGCGGTCAGCCCCGAGTGAAGGATAATCTGGTGCCGCTGCTGATCGTAGCCGAGCACCACGCCATAGTGCCATTTCGGGTACCAGGAAAAAGCGAGGTTCATCAGGACGATGACCGGCCGGCCGGCGGCAACTTCGGCCAGCAGCGCCTCGCCGCCGGCAATGGGGTAGGCCACCCGCCCATGCCGGCGGGCCGCGCCGACGAGGGCGCTCTGCAGGCTGCCCTTGAGACCGGGGCTGTAGACCTGGCCGGAAAGGTCGGCGGGGGAAACGGCAATTCCGCTCCAGGAAAGCGCCATGGCGAGCGCGGCAGGCCCGCACTGCAACTCGTCCTGCGGGAAAAAGGGAACCCCGGCGACCAGGGCGCTTTCAGGCCCTTCCGGCACCCGGGGCAACCGCCCTCCCGGCAAGAGGCCGCAACCGGCCGACAGGACGGCAAGCAGAAAAAACAACAGGCCGGCAATCAAACGACTGCCGGCCTGGAAGAAACGCGGTTTACCCCGGCGGTTAGCGCCGATGGTTGACAAAGGAGAAGACATGGGTGAGTCCGAGAAGATCGGTGATCAGCAGCACCACAAAGATGAACACCGCGGCGCCGACGATGACGCCCACCCCGTCGCCGCCGGCCGGCAGCTGCTCCATGGCCTGGGAGATTTTCGCCAGCTCCGCGTCGGAAAGGCTGGCCACCCTTTTCCGGGCCTCGGCGGCGTCGACGCCATGCCGCATCATGACCTGCCGCACCTCTTCGCGATCAAGGAAAGCGGCGACCTTTTCCCGGTTCGCCTCCTCCTGCTGGGCCGCGATCACGGTACTGGTGTCGACCATCTGCGCCCTTGCGTTCCGGACGGAAAAATCGAGCAAAAGAAAGGAAAAAACCAAAAAGAAACTCACGGGTTTGATCATTTTCTGCAACATGGATCCTCTTCCTTGTTTTTGAAGTTCAGTGGACATCTCCCCGACAAAAAACACCCCTTCTATATAATTAATCAGGACAAACACTGCAACGGCTTTCCCTCCCCCTGGCGACTCTTTCAGCCGGAAATTCACCCGGCGGGAGGTTCCGCGGGCGGGAGGTTGTTTTCCCTTGCCGGCTGCGGGTCCGCAATCTTGGCCGCGGCTTTTTCCAGCCCGCTGTCCTCGATCCAGGCCATGAGCAGGGTATAGGAGACCGCCAGCACCACCGGTCCGACAAAAAGGCCGATGATGCCGAAGGCCATGAGCCCGCCGAGCACTCCGGCGAAAATCAGCGGCAGGGGCAGATCGGCCCCCCGCCTGATCAGCAGCGGCCGCAGGAAGTTATCGAGGGTGCAGACCAGGACCGACCAGAAAAGCAGAAAGGTGCCCCAGCCGAAATGGCCCTGCCAGTACAACCAGACAACCGCCGGCACAAGCACCGGCGCGGGACCGACCTGGATCACGGAAAACATGAAGGCCAGGGCGGTCAGCAGCACGGCGTAGGGCAGCCCGGCCACGGCAAGACCGATCCCGGCCAGCACCGACTGGGCCAGGGCGGTGACGACTATGCCCAGGGCCACGGCCCGCGTGGCCTGCGCCGCAAGGCGAACCGAATTTTCGCCGGGCGTGCCCGCCACCCTTCTGGCAAAGGCCAGCACCCGACCGGCGGCCCACTCGCCCTGGGAATAGAGAATGGCGGAAAACACCAGGGTCAGGAAGACATGGACAAACATCATTCCAAAGCTGCCGGCCTGGGAGACAAACCAGCTGACGCTCTTGCCTGCGTAAGGGGCGAGACGCCCACCCAGCTCCTCCGGCGGCAGGGCGGCCAGCTGCCGCCAGAGCCCGGAAAGGCCTGAACCGGCCAGGGGCAGGGATTCCAGCCAGGCCGGCGGCGGCGGCAGGCTTGCCTGGGTGAGGGATTTCGCCCAGGCCGCGATCTGGCCTGCGTTTTCAACGATGGTGCCCACGGCCAGGGAAAAGGGCAGAAAAAAAACGAGCAGCATGGCCGCGGTCATCAGCAGCACGGCCCGGGAGCGGTTTCCGCGCAGAACCTTCTGCCCCTTGATCATCAGCGGCCAGGTGGCGACGACAATGGCCACGGCCCAGACCAGGGCGGGCAGAAAGGGGCGCAGAATCCAGAAACAGGCGGCGATGAGCATGCCGAGAAAGAGAAGCGCCAGGGTGATGCGGGTAAGATCTTGCGGTGTTTGCATGCATTACCTGCGTCAGGGGGAAGAATTTTCTTGTGTTCGCGACTGCTTGCCGGCGGGATCCGGCCCCCTCTTCCGGCTCTTTCCGCGCATGGCCCCGCCCGTTCGTCTTATCGTTGCCGGCCCACGCGGCGATTGGCTCGCTAAAAAAGATCGGGACATGCGGCCAAAAGACCGAACCGGCAAAAGAGAGCCGCCGCGCCCTCTTTTGCCGGGGCTCTTGTTCTTGGCTGCCTATTGTGGTATCAGTAAGGCCAACCCTTTGGAATAACCGCTGAATCTGGAGGCCGTATGTCCATTTTGCCGCGATCTCTTGCCGCCATGGCCTGCCTGTTTCTCCTTGCCATGACCACCCTCCCGGTGCCGCCGTCCTTTGCCCGGGCCGCGGAAACCGCCCAGGGCAAAGGGCGGCGGGCAAGGAACCTGCCCGTGATCTTTTTCGATTACAGCGTGGTGGAAGGCCATGACGAACTGCTCCTCCTTGCCGATGGCCCACTCGACAAATACAAGATCTTCCGGATGGAAGGACCGCCCCGCCTGATTCTGGATATCCCGGGGGTGGGCCTGCTGGAAAACGTTGTCGGCCTGCCGGTCAACAGACCGGAACTGAGCAGAATCCGCATCGCCCGTCATCCGGACAAGGTCCGTTTCGTCTTCGACCTGACGGAACAGGTGCCGGTACGCCATGAGGTGGTAAAGCTCGACAAGGGGCTGAAGGTTGTCCTTATTCCCAAAAACCAGGACCGGAAGAAAGCCCCCTCGCCTCCCACCGCGGTTGCGGAGCAAAGAGCCGACAACACGGTCCCACCGGCTTCCGCTCCCGCCGCCGAATCCGGCAAGGAAACAAAGACGCCGGCCGGCGGGGAGATCCTCACCCTGACCCATATCACCCGTCTCTTCGGAAACCAGCGGGTGACCATCCTCTTCCACAAGGCCTCGGCAAAGGATTTTTTCTCCTTTGTCGCGGAAAAAAGCAACACCCGGATTACGGTCAGCCCCGAGGTGACCGAAGCCATCTCCCTGCGTCTGACCGATGTGACCCTGGGCGAGGCGGTGACCGCCGTCGTCGGCCATCTCGACCTTGTGCTCAGCCGCGAAAAGGAGCAGATTTTCGTCCGCTCCGCCAAGACCCGGAAATCGGCGACCGCGGACAGCATCTGACCGCCCCGCCCGCCGGGGCACCAGGCGGAAAGTTACTTGACGCCATAATGCTTCAACGCATCGATGAACGGCCCGAAGAGCTCATCGTAATCGCTCATCCCCTTTTTCAGGACCAGGGAGAGATGGCCGATGTCATTGTCGTTGATCACCAGATTGGCGCTGTTGGCCAAGGCCTCCAGATCGTAGAGGGTTCTGAATTCCGAGCCGACAAGCACGTAAAAGATGTAGCGCCGCTTGCTCATGGCCATTTCCCGCATGTACTGATGGAAGGTGGAGTCATCTACGCCGCCGCCCTCGAACCTGCTGTGCAGCACCACCGCGTCGAAGCTCATGAACTGCATCTTCTCGATGGCCGCCTCCGCGGAGTCGACATAGGAAGGCTGATAGCCCATCTCGCCGAAGGCCATGGTCGCCTGGGTCTTCACCTCTTCGTCGGCGGCGAGAACGAGCACGTGCGGCACATCCTCGATGATCTCCTTTTCGTCGTACACGCCGCTGGACAGCCAGCTGGTGTCGGGGGGTTTCGGGGCATCCGGCGGCAGGCGCACCGGTTGCGGCCTCTTCTGGTAGGCCTGCACGATGCCGACGGCGGCCTGATCCTCGTCGCCGGTGTGATCGGAGTAGAGAACATCCTTCAGGACCGCGGCCGACATCCCGGCGCCGCCCACCGCGCCTTCACTGTTCAGTTCGATGGGCTGCCTGCATTTCGGGCAGCCGATCTTCAAGGTCTTGCCGGACGGCAAGGAAGCGAGGGCGGCCTTGACCTTTTCCAGCTGCGCACTGCTCAGCATGAGCGTCTGTTGACAATGGGGGCACTGTGAAAGCATCTTCTCCTCCGGTGGTTCCTGACTGCGGATAGGCTGGTTCCGGTATGGCCGGGGCAAGGAATGCCCGGCCTAAAACCCGCGCCTTTTTTTACTGTCTTCCTTCACATCCATGGCAAGGCCGGTGATGCCGGTGGTCGACTCGCCCCGGGCCGCCTTGATGCGGTCGAGCCCGCGGTTCACCTGGGTTTTCCGTGTGCAGTACCCCATGGCCGTCTCCTCGGAAATCAGCCCCTCTTCGTACAGTTCCAGAATATGCTGATCAAAGGTCTGCCAGCCCAGGGCCTTGGCATCGGCGATGACGTCATAGAAGGTTTTGTCTTCGCTTTCCCCGTGCATGATCAGTTCGCGGACCCGCAGGTTCATGCCCATGATCTCGAAGGCCGCGACCCGGCCACCGCCGACCTTGGGCATCAGCCGCTGGCAGACGATCCAGCGCACGGTATCCACCAGACGGTTGCGGATCTGCGCCTGCTCTTCCTGCTCGAACATGCCCAGGATACGGTTGATGGTCTGGCCGGCATCCACGGTATGGAGGGTGGACAGCACCAGATGACCCGTTTCCGCGGCGGAAAGACCGATTTCCATGGTTTCCCGGTCGCGCATTTCGCCGACCAGGATGACCTTGGGCGCCTGACGGAGGGCGGCGCGCAGCCCGGAGGCGAAGGTGTCGAAGTCGTTACCAAGCTCGCGCTGGTTGAAGGTGGCGACCTTGTGCTGGTGCACATACTCGATGGGGTCTTCCAGGGTGACGACATGCACCGGTTTTTCATCGTTGATCTTGTCGAGCAGGGCCGCGAGGCTGGTGGACTTACCGGAACCGGTGGCGCCGGTGACCAGAATGATGCCGTTGCGCTCCTCGGCCATGTTGTAGAAGAGCGGCGGCAACTGCATCTGCTTGATGGTGGGAATCTTCATCTCCAGTTTGCGGAGGACGATGGAAAGATTGGTTTTCTGGGAAAAGACATTGACCCTGAAGCGCGCCTTCTGCCCCAGCCAGTAAGAGAGGTCACAGGAGCCGTGCCTGACAAGGTCGTCCAGCAGCCGCTTGTTGCCGCCGATCAGGTTCAGGGCGAAAACCTCGGCCTGGAAGGGGGTGATCTCCTTGACCGGCGGCTCAACGGCAACCGGCACCAGCTGCCCGGAGGTTTCCACCTGCAGGGGCTTGCCCACCGTGATGTTAAGGTCGGAAACATTGTTGTAGGTTTCCAGCATACTGGTGATCCAGTAGTCGATTTCAGTCTGCTTCATGGCACCTTCCCCTTCAGAGCGTTGAGCGGCCAGCCCTTGCGCACCGCCAGAAATTGTTGCCCGCGCCAGGATCCTCCCGCCGGCAGGAAGCGAAGGCGACCTGCCCTGACCGTTGCCGCCACGCCGCCCGGTTCGGCGCGGCAACGTGACCTGCGGGAATGGTTACAGTCCTTGGAAATTGTATAAAAATGGCTCCGCTCCTGCCATCTATTTCTTTTTAATCAGAAAATAAAGATTGCCGGGATGCTTCATGTGGCCGGCGGCCACTTCCGCGTACTGGCCGGAACCCCAGAAAAAATCCAGCCTGGCCGGCCCCTTGATGGCGGAACCGGAATCCTGGTTGAGGACAAATCGGCGCATGGGCCCCCAGCCCACGATCTTGCCGGCGTTGCCAAGCCGGGGTTTACGGGCGACCAGAAACGCGAGCGCGCCGGGCGGAAAGCAATCCTGGTCCAGGGCCACGGAACGGCCCGGGGTCAGCGGCTCGCCGAGGCAACCCAGGGGGCCGCAGGCGGAATCGTCGCCCCAGCGGAAAAAGACAAAGGAATCATTGTGGTGGAGAATTTCCTCCTGCTCCGCCGGATGCTCCTTGAGGTAACGGACAATCCTGGGCAGGGTCACCTCTTCGAGGCGCATTATTCCTTTTTCCACGAGAAAGCGGCCGATACTCCGGTAATCGTGGCCGTTTTTCCCGGCAAACTGCACCCGCCGCATGCCGCCATCGCCAAGCCACACCTGACCGGAGCCCTGAATATGGAGAATGAACACATCGACCGGGTCGGCAAGATAGACCAGTTCCTGCCCGGCGAGCAGGCCGCCCTTTTCGATTTCCGCTCGGGTCCAGTAGGGCACCAGTACGCCATTCTCGATTCTGCCGACCTGAGCCGGCCGGCCTTTTTTTGCCTGGCCGGAAACCAGATCGGCCGGCGGTCGATAGAGGGGGTAGCGGAATTTTTCCGTCTTCTGCAGGCTGCCGGCAAACAGGGGGGCGAAATAGCCGGTGAGCAGCATCCTGCCATCGGCTTCGCGCCCGCTGGCCTTGCAGACGGTGAACTGTTCGGCGATTGCCTGCCGCAACTGCCGAGGCCCGGGCCTGGCCGCAATGAGGCGCTGAAAGGCCTTGAGCGAATCCGCAAGCTGCCGGACGGAACGCGTCTCCCCGCAGAGGGGAAACCGCTGCTCCTGCGGCAGCCGTCCCAGATAATTGAGGCTTTTCTCGATTGCCGGCCCAAGGGCCTCCAGGTCGAGATCGTCGGAAAAATCAGGGAGATTCTCCCGTCCCACCGACGTTGTCGCCGGACCCTCACAGGATGAAGCGGCCAGGGCCGGCGCGCCCCAGCAAAAAAACAGGACCATCCCGAAAAAAACCGCGCGAAAAACCAGCCTCAATGTTCTCACCGTTCTCAAATCCCGCTCTCCATTCATGATCAGCGGTTCGTACTATAGCAAAAATAGCTCCGCCCGTAAAAAGGGAATTCGCTCCCCTTCCGCGCGGCCCGGCAACGGCATCTGTTTTCGCCAGCCGTTTTCCCGGGAGATTTTTTTTCAACCAACCCAACCTCGCGCAGTGATGGGATTTTTTTCCCTTGACCTTGGCGAGTATGGCCACGTACAAAAAAAATATGGCAAAAAAGTGTGGCACGAATCCGCTGCCCTAGGTATATATTCCTACTTTTTGGTTTTATAGGTAGATATCCCTATACTCTTCTGGCTTACGAAAACCCTGGGAGGAAACATGAGCGACGATAAAAAAATTGAAAGTCTGATGCAGGAAAAGCGCCTTTTCGAGCCGCCAGCAGCCGGCCGCGACCAGGCCCATGTGAAGAGCATGGCCGAATATGAAGCCCACTACAAACGCTCCATGGAAGATCCGGAAGGATTCTGGGGCGAGCGCGCCAGAGAACTGCTGACCTGGGATAAGGAATGGAGCAGGGTTCTGGATGCGGACATGCATAAGCCGGAAATCAAATGGTTCCAGGATGGCAAACTGAACGTATCCTACAACTGCCTGGACCGGCATCTGACCAACGGCCGCCGCAACAAGGCCGCCATCATCTTCCAGGGCGAGCCGGAAGAGGACGTCAGGGTCTATACCTACCAGATGCTGCACACCGAAGTATGCCGCTTCGCCAATGTCCTGAAGAAAATGGGCGTGAAAAAGGGCGACCGCGTTTCCGTCTATCTGCCCATGATCCCGGAACTGGCCATCACCCTGCTGGCCTGCACCAGAATCGGCGCCATCCACAGCGTGGTCTTCGCGGGCTTTTCCTCCCAGAGCCTGAAGAGCCGCATCCAGGACTGCGAGGCCAAGGTGCTGGTCACCGCCGATGCCGTCCTGCGCGCCGGCAAGACCATCCCCTTGAAGCCCAATGCCGACGATGCCCTGAAGGAGTGCGCCTCGGTGCAGAAATGCATCGTGGTGAAGCGGGCGGGCAACGAGGTGAAGATGCAGGAAGGCCGCGACCTCTGGTGGCATACGGAAATGGGCGCCGACGGGATCAGCACCGACTGCGCGCCGGAAAGCATGGATGCCGAAGACACCATGTTCATCCTCTACACCTCCGGCTCCACCGGCAAGCCCAAGGGCGTGGTCCACACCACCGGCGGCTACCTGGCCTATGCGGCCCATACCTGCCAGTGGGTTTTCGACCTCAAGGACGACGACGTCTACTGGTGCACCGCCGACATCGGCTGGATCACCGGCCACAGCTACATCCTGTACGGGCCCCTGGCCCTGGGCGGGACCTCGCTCATGTTCGAGGGCGTCCCCTCCTGGCCGGCACCGGATCGCTTCTGGAAGATCTGCGAGAAATTCAAGGTCAATATCTTCTACACCGCGCCCACCGTCATCCGCGCCCTGATGCGGGAAGGCGCCAAATGGACGGAAAAGCACGACCTCAGCGCCCTGCGCATCCTCGGTTCGGTGGGCGAGCCCATCAATCCGGAGGCCTGGATGTGGTACCACGAGCACATCGGCAAGAACAAGCTGCCCATTGTCGACACCTGGTGGCAGACCGAAACCGGCGGCATCATGATCTCCGGCCTGCCCTACGCCACTCCGCTCAAACCCGGCTCCGCCACCAGGCCGCTGCCCGGCATTGACGCCGCCATCCTCCGGGAGGACGGCAGCGAGGCCGGCCCCAATGAAGGCGGCCATCTGGTCATCCGCAAACCCTGGCCCGGCATGCTCCGCGGCGTGTTCGGCGATCCGGCCCGCTACAAGAAGGCCTACTTCTCCCGCTATGCCGGCATCTACGATCCCGAAGACGGCGCCCGCAAGGATGAAGACGGCTATTTCTGGGTCATGGGTCGCCTGGATGACGTTATCAACGTTTCCGGCCATCGCCTTGGCACCGCCGAAATCGAATCCGCCCTGGTGGCACACCCCGACGTGGCCGAAGCCGCGGTGGTGGGCGCGCCCCACGAAATCAAAGGCCAGACCATTTACGCCTATGTTTCCCTCAAGGCCGGCGTCAAACCCAGCGAAGAGCTGCGCGGAGCCCTGCGCACCCATGTCCGCAAGGAAATCGGCCCCATCGCCACCCCGGAATTCCTGCAGTTCGCCGAAGGGTTGCCCAAGACCCGCAGCGGCAAGATCATGCGCCGGATCCTGCGCAAGATCGCGGCCGGCGAGACCGAGGCCCATGACTTTGGCGACACCTCCACCCTGGCCGATCCTTCCGTGGTCGACAATCTGGTGGCCGGCAGCAAGGATTTCGTCAAAAAATAACTTCAGTCCGCATGATGCCATAAAAAAAGGGCCGGAATCTCCGGCCCTTTTTTTATGGCCGCCTCTCCTTTTGGACCGTGGCGCCCGCAATTCAGTATTTTCTTCCCCCGCCTTTTCGGTTACCCTGCTGCCGAGAGTAACAGGAGTCCGATTCCCAGTCACCCCAGCAAAAGGCGCTGACCCATGGAAACTTTTGAGCAGTTGATTTCCACCCTTTCCGGTTGGATCTGGGGGCCGCCCATGCTCGCCCTCCTGGTGGGCACCGGCCTGTACCTGACCATAATCCTGCGCGGCATGCAGTTCCGGGCTCTCCCCCACGCCCTGCGCCTGATCTGGCACAAAGAGCACGCCTCAGACGGAGACATCAGCCACTTCGCCGCCCTGACCACGGCCCTGGCCGCCACGGTGGGCATCGGCAATATCGTCGGCGTGGCGACCGCCATCACCCTGGGCGGCCCTGGCGCGGTTTTCTGGATGTGGATGACCGGGCTGGTCGGCATGGCGACCAAATACGCGGAGGCGGTGCTGGCCGTCAAATACCGCGAAAAAGGAGAACACGGCATGCGGGGCGGCCCCATGTACTACCTGGCCAAGGGCGCCGGCCTGCCGAAACTCGGCTGGCTCTTTGCCCTGTTCACCGCCCTGGCCACCTTCGGCATCGGCAATATGACCCAGGCCAATGCCGTGGCCGCCATCTTTCAGAAGACGTTTCACATCGAGCCCTGGCTCACCGGCACCGTCCTCATGCTGCTGACCGGCCTGGTGATCCTCGGCGGCATCAAATCCATCGGCCGCTTCACCTCGCTGCTGGTGCCGTTCATGATCATCGTCTACGTGGGGGCAACTCTGCTGGTGCTTTTCCTCAACGCGGCCAAGATCCCCCATGCCCTTTCCCTGATTTTTCTGCACGCCTTTACCCCGGCCGCGGCCAGTGGCGGCTTTGCCGGTTCGGTGGTGGCCGCCTCCATGCGTTACGGCATTGCCCGCGGCGTGTTCTCCAACGAATCCGGCCTCGGCTCCGCGCCCATTGCCGCGGCCGCCGCCCGCACCCACGATCCGGTCAAGCAGGCCCTGGTGAGCATGACCCAGACCTTTATCGACACTCTGGTGGTCTGCAGCATGACCGCCCTGGTGATTCTCACCGCCCAGAGCTGGCTGCTGGGGGTGGCGCCGGGCGAACTGACCAGCGCCAGCTTCGGCGAATCCATGGGCCGGGCCGGGGTGGTGCTCGTTTCGCTGGCCACGGCCCTTTTTGCCTACTCCACCCTGATCGGCTGGAACTATTACGGTGAAAAGGCCGTCGAATACCTGATCGGCCCCCGCGCCATCGCGCCCTACCGGGTGGTATTCGTTTCGGTGGTTATCATCGGCGCCATGATGAAACTGGAGTTTGTCTGGAATTTCTCCGACCTCATGAACGGCATGATGGCCGTGCCCAATATCATCGGCCTGCTGCTTCTTTCCCAGGTGGTGAAAGCCGAAACCATCCGCTACTTCAAGCGTTGAGCCAGCCGCAGACAAGTCCTTTTTCACACCCAAAAACCCATTCCGATCACGGGGTGGGCTTTTGGGTTCCGCCATTCTTGACTTCCGTTTGACCTATCCGCTACTTTCCCCTGGCATGGTTTTCTGATTGCGCCACGAAATTGTCCCGATTGCTGCCGGCAACGCTCACCTTCACCCAAACGCCTATTTCTTGTGGGCCTTGCCCTTGGCAATGCATTGGAGCAAATACCATGCTGACCATCTGACAACATCGTAGCCTTGAAGGAGAAGTTCAACCAACAGGATCAGAGAAGCCCAGCCTGGTATTCGCTGTCTTCTTCCCTGATTGTTCAGGATCATTAACGGCTTCGGAAATTTTCCGCCAGTTCGATAAGGGCCATGACGTAACGATTGCCAGTACCCCGGTTACCGCTTGCCTGGGCTTCGGGATCATCGGATGCAGCCGACGCTGCTTTCCCGTCGCGCAAGGCGCTTTGCCCTGCGGAAGAAACCGCAGGGGCATGGGCCAAAACAACCTTCAAGTCGCGAGACCGACCGGCAACCTGAATCACATAACGTTTTTCCGCCTTCTGCGAGTAAAGGGCCACGTCATTGTTGCTGGTAAAGGGAAACACCCAGCAGCAACTGAGAGCAAAGCCGATCATCAACCAGAAAAAATTCCGCATTCCCTGTCACGTCCGGAGAAATTTACTGGTCACGTTTCTGTAACTTTTTTTGCGCTCCCCAAAGACGGCTTCCCTTGAGAATCACGACCTTCCGCGCCTCGGAGATATCTTCCCCCTTGAATCCTACCTCCACCTCGACAAGCTGCCCTTCCTGCAGGTCAAAGCGGCTTGCCGCCTTCTCGCCGCTGCCGTCGTCAATCAAAACCGGGCCCAGGCTGAAATTATAATCCCCCACCTGCAGCAGCATATGATCGCCGCTCATCTCCACGATTTTACCCAGGAAGATTCCCTCAGGCAGATGCTTGCTTCCTGCCTGAACATTGCAGGGGACGCTCCAGACAAAAAGCATCAACACTAATGCCGTAATTAACGTTTTCATCGCCCGCGTCTCCTTTACCGTTTTTCCCACCAGGACCTGAGCGAAGGCCTCATTCGCGGCAGGTTGACCTTTTTGGTGATGGTGCCGCCGGTTTTTGTGCCGACCACAATGGTGTCCTTGTGCAGAACAGGATTGGAGGCCATGTCCTCCCCCAGATAAATGGCGGCCACCCGGAACTTTTGCCCGCTGGCATCGTTGATCATGTCGTTTTCGTCAAAAACCCCGTCGCCGTTAATATCAAAGACCGGATCAGCGGGCGGGATCCCGGAATCATACTCCAGGGCAAAAAGCCAGGATTCGCCGGTGCCCTCGCAGACATCGGCGGCAGGGGTGAAGGTGGTGAAAAACACCACCCCGCCGGCGACCAGGGGATCGCTAATCACCCGTTCCGTGGCGCCGGAGGCGGCGTTGTTGTTCATCTCCACCGCCCAGGAGTATGGGGGCAGCCCCGGAGGTGTGCCGAAGATATAGCGGTAATCCTGCAGGGTGACGGTATCGGTCGCCTTGAGGGCGCTGAAAACCGGCAGGGCACCCAGCGTATGGCTGGGGTTGCTGAGATCATCCCTCAACCCGAAAAAATACTGCATGTCGCTGGTCACCTTGTCCGCCTGCACCTCGTAACGGCCGGTGCCGAAATAGACCCAGACCACGTTGGTATCATAATAGGCATAGGCCGGTTTTACCCGGATCGGCGTACTGTGATCCGGGGTTGCCCGGTTGAAACTGAAAAGGGTGGAGACCTGCGGAGTATTGTTCTTGTCTATGTCGGTCACCCGGTAGAGATTGCCGTAAAGATTGCCGACATAGAGCCTGTCGCCCTTGTAGTCATCGTCCAGTTCGGCAACCATGGCGCCGGAAAGAGCATCGTCCGGCAGGGAGGCGGAGGAGATTTTAATCCGGTTGATGGGGTTGCCCGAGGCATCCTCCCAGAGAGGAACGGACGCATCGTTTGCCTCGACTCCATAGAGGTAGGCCTCCTTGGCCGGCTGGAGAAGAGAGTCCTCCGAGTAGCCGGACCCCCAGAAGGCCGCCCATACCGTGTCGGTCAGTGAGGCCTTGACCCCTACCCGGTACACCTCGGGCTGGGCCCAGGTCTGGCCGAGCTGGGGATCGGTGAACTCCCAGAGGAACTTGGAACGGTTGGCGGTGTCCACATCGTCAAAGGCCTTGCCGCCGGTGATGTCCAGGGCGAAGTAGGAAGAACCGCCGCGGCGCAGACCGCAGAGCAGCACGGTTTTCCAGTCGGTGCCGTCATGGATGTCCGCGGCGATCGGCGAACCATCCACCAGATAGCGGTGGCAATAATCCGAGGAGCACATATCCTTGGTGGCATCGCTCGCCTCGTTGAGCTTGGCCAGGATGCTGTTCGGATAAAACCGCCACTGCTCGACCCCGTCCTCAAGGGTAAAGGCATGAAGCGCCCCATCGTTGGAGCCGACATAGACCATGGACGCCCGACTTGCCTGCGCCGCCTTGAAAGCGGTGTAGGAGGCGAATGGATAATAAAAGGGCGGCACATCCACGATCACCGGGGTGGAGTTGATGATATCGCCCAGGGGCTTACAGAGATAATTGTCGCTGGCCAGAGTGGCGTCGGTATAGGCCGCAACGACGCCGGTGGCCAGGCTGGGGACCGTATAGGCCTTGATGGGGCTCGGCATGACGCTTGAGGAATACCAGCGCACCGCCCCGGTGGTGGCGGTTGTGGTGTCATACTCGGTGGCGGTCAGGTCGCCGGTCCAGCCTGCCGCGCTGAACTGGGCATTGACAATGAGATCCTCCTGGCCGGCCGAGGTGGTGGGGGCCGGGGTGGCGCCGTAGAAAACCTGGGCCTTGACGCTGGTGGTGATCTCCTGCAGGGTGGACTGCAAATCCGCCTTGTTCTGGGCGATGAACGGCACGCCATCGCCCGCCACCTCGTTGTGCATGGGATAGAGACTGTCGGTGTCGGACTGCTTTGCCCGCTCGTTGCTGATCCTGGCGATCTCACTGATCTGGGTGGCGTCATCGATGCCAAAACCGATGGCCACCGTGGTGATGCCGTCATCGGCGAGATTTCCCGCCTCGCTCTGGACCCCGGCCAGGGTGGTGGCGGTGTTGCCCAAACCGTCGGTGATCAGGATCAGGAACTTGGGCTGACACTGGAGGGCGCCATAGTAATCCCCTTCCAGATCCGCCTTGATCCCGTCAAAATATTTCTGCGCCGCCCGCATTGCCGGCTCAAGCGGGGTGGTCCCGCCGTCATTGGCGGCGGCAATGGCATTCTGCAGGGCGGTCTGGTGGGCATTGTCATTGAACTTGCAGCCGGTATGCACCTTGGTGTAGTCGATGCTGCTGCTGTTGCTGCCGGTCCAGGTGCCAAAGCCCCAGGCGATGCTGCGGTCGGTCACCAGCTCGCTCAAGACGTCCTTGGCGATTTTAATCCGCTCTTCCTGGGTGGGCGGGCTCCAGGCCGGCACATTCCAACTCACGCCGGCAGAGGTTGCGGTCCGACTGCTGATGTTGTTCGCGGCCGCGGTGTAGGTTGCGGCGCTGTCCTGATCCTCGCCCTTGATGGTCAGAGTGATGGCATTGCTCCCCGCCGAAGTCGGGACAAAGGAGATATTGGCGCTGCTGACCGTGGCGCCCTGGGGGATGTCCACGTTGTCGAAACGCAACCCCACATGCCTGCTGCCACCCAACTGGACGTTGGTGGTGGTCAGACTCATGTTGCCGTTGCTGATTTCATAAGCATCATCGCTGGAGCGCACCACCCGGGCCTCGGTGGTGTAGGAGATGCCCGCGCTGACATAGGTCACGTTGAGACGTGGCACATAGGCGGAAGAATTGTCGTAGGACTTGGCGATCCTGTCGCCGGTACTCACCCCGCTGAACATGAAGGCCATGGGATTGCCGGCCTGCCAGCCGGCCCGGTCGACGATCTCCTGAACAATGGTCTTCAGCTCTGGAGTGGTGGAATCGTCGGTGGAGGCGACCAGATCCATCCTGGTGGACATGCTGCCGGAAACATCGAGAAGATGGAGGATGGCCGGGTTGACCAGATTTTCCGTGTAGAGAGGCACCTCGCCGCAGGCGCTGCTCTGGGGCACCGGCTGCACCGTCAGGCTGACCGGGATATCAAGAGGACTGTTGCCGGCGGCAGGATCGGTAACAGTGATCTGGGCGGCATGGGTGCCGACCGCCAGCAGCATGGTGGCATAGGTGACATTGATGGTCACCTGGCTGCCGGCAGCCAGCGTCCCGCTGGCGGGCGCCACGGCAAGCCAGGCCACGTTGCCGGTGATGGTGTAGTTGAGATCGGCGTCGCCCGTATTGGTGAGAATAACACTGCTCGCCAGCGGATTTATGCCCTCGTAGGAAGACTTTCCGATATTGCCCGGATTGACGCTGATCTCAGGAGCCGGCGCAGGCAGATACTCGATGTGGAGAAGCGGGGCGCGGTTACTGTTGTTGTCATGGGAGTAAGTATTGCGCCGACCTGTGCCGCTGACGAAGAGGGCCATGTCGTTGCCGGAGAGCCAACCGGCCCGATCGACAATCTCCTGGATGACATTTTTGACCTCAGGCCCTTCGAGGGTTTCCCTGCTGCCGTTGCAGGAGTCCCCGTCGTTCTTCCAGTTTGCCGCGGCCGTGGTGGGGTTGCTGCTTCGGCGGCCGGAGACATTGCCCGCCGTCGCCGTAAAGCCCGCGGCGTCATCGACATCCTCACCCAGCAGGGTCCAATCGATATCTTCACTGCAGGTGCTGCTTTCCACCACAATTTCGAGATGGGCATGGGTGATGGTGGAACCCTTGGGAACCGTAATACTCTGAAAACGCAGTCCCATGAGCATGGCCGGGTCAAATCCGGAACAGTCGTCCCGGCCAAAATCCAGATAGCTGTCCCCCTGACGCACGGCGCCTGCCGACTGGCTGCAGCCTGCCTGCAGATACTCCTCCACGTCGTCGTTGTCGGCGGCAATCCGTTTACGCAACGTGTCCCCCATGGCAAGGGAAGCGCTCAGAAAAACACCCAGCAGTGCAGCCGCTATCCGCGAAACGATACGATATCTCATGACCCACCTCCCGTACATCGGCCTCTGGCGGACCGGGGGACAACTCAATAGCCGACCTTGTATACCTTACGGACAACGGCTGCCAGCTCCTGGGCCCGGTCGGCGTTCCCGCTGATATCATAATAAAAATCCCGATAATCCTTGCCGCTGCCCTGGGTGGCCCGATCATCTCGATAGGCTACCTTATACCAGTAGGGAACGCCGCCCAGAAATCCGTCCTCGCTGCCGGCGGGAAAATCGTTGTTCAGGACGCCGGCGGCGCCGTCCCCGAAGTTGCGGACATTTTCGATTTCGCCGGAAGTGTTGACATGCTGAGGCGGTTTGGCGAAGTTGAGAAGCCAGTTGCCCCCCTCCTGCCAGCTTGTTTCCGCCACATAAAGTTCCTGGACCATCTCCCTGGTATTGCCGGCGATCTTCAACTCGACATTGGTGTTGGTCAGAGAGGTTGTGCCCAGGATAACCAGGAGCAGCAGCACCACCAATGCCGCCACCAGGACAAAGCCTTCTTCCCCTTTGGCTGTTTCGGCAATCCGCATATTTGCTCCTACATGAAATTGGTTTTTCGATAGGCAAACTGGGCTTCCTTGGCAATCCCCTTGTCCGACCACTGCACGGTGACGGCGACATCCTTCCGGGAGGCGTCCAGGTTGGTCACGTTCCAGTTCACCGTGTAGGTAACGCCGCCCTCGGTAACGGTTGCCGAATGATTGCCCGGGGTAAGATCGGCTTCGGTGTTATCGAGGGTCATGAGCTGCTCGATGCGGTCCATGGCTCCGAAAGAAGCCTCGGTGAGGCGCTGGGCCGTGCGGTTGCCCATCATCACCGTCACCGGCATGGAGGCCACCGCCATGAAGCCGATGGAAAGCAGGATGAGGGCAATCATCATCTCGACCAGGGTAAAACCCTTTTCGCTGTCAAGGTACATTTTCAGCCTCACAGTATGTTCAGATTTCTGCACATGACGGTGGTGGTGAACATCCTGCCCCGCTCACCCTTGGCAAGGTTCCAGGTGACGCCGCCGCCAGGTGGCGTGAAGGAAGGGGTTTCCGGATAGTTCCGGTCCGGCCGTCCGCTCTTGGCAAGCACCGTCACCTCCACCCCGCGCACCAGTCGCATGTTGGCGGCGTCCACCGAATTGGCAAAGGTGAAGCCGCCGCTGCCGTCATCGATGAGATAACGGAACTGGAGGCCGGCGATATTGAGAACCGTGGGCTGCCGATTGCCGCTGCCCACGGCGCGGGCCAGATCATCCAAAGGATCGGCAGGAGCGACACCATCGTCGTAGGCGGCATAAAGGTCGTACCGGACCTTCACCAGCTCGCCGGGATCGGCGCCATGGGGTGTGCCGTCGCCGTCATAATCGACGCTGTTGTCGGCGGCATCCTCGTCATAATAGGTAAAAACAAGCTGGCTGTTGCCGGAACCGAGGCAGACACCGGGCCCGACTTCGCAATCCGTGCTGGTCGGCCGGTTGATATAATCATTGCTGTGCCCGGCCAGGCGGATCTCCCGCGCCATCACGTTGACCGCCGCCCGGAAATTCTGCTGCAGCTCCGCTACAGCCTCCTGGGAGGTATATGCATTCTGCTGGGAACGGTAAACATTATAGACCGCGGCCATGACCACGGAGGCGATGAGCAGGACAATGGCGACTTCCACCAGAGTAAAGCCCCGCCCTCCCGCCAAAAGCAGAAAACCCGTTTTTCTTTGCCCGGGAAGCTCCCGATTCATATGGCACCTTCGTCCGATGATTTTTCGATGCGAATGTTGCCGGTGTTGGAGACCGAAATCTTGTAATATACCGGCGTCGTGTTGGCCAGTCGGATGCTGCCGGCGCCATTGGCCAGCCCCTGGCTGTCGTAGCGGGCGCCGCCCGCGGCAAAGGTGCTTTGATAGAGGGCGACTCCGCCGGCCACAGAGGAAATTACCAGGTCCTCCCCGCTGTCCCAGACGCCATTGCCGTTATCATCCACATAGACCCGGTAGCCCCCCCCCAGATCGGCGGCAGTGGTGGCGCTGAAATCCGTGGACCCGGAGGCGGTGAAAAAGACGACGCCGGCGGTCTTCTTGCGCTTCACCGCCTCGGTGCGGGCCCTCTGCAGGCTTGAGGCCAGGACGCGGACCTCGCCACGCAATTCGGCATCCCGCATGGCTCCCCTGAGCTGGGGCACACCGATGATGGCCAGAACGCCAATAACCGCGAGCACGGTGACCATTTCGGTGAGGGAATACCCGGCCTGTCGCGTCGGCAATGACTTGTTTTCAGGACAATCCATTTTTCCCCTCCCAATCAGATTGCATTCCCCTCCACTGCGAAGGAAGCATAATCCATACCCAACCGAAACGTCAGGCGCATTCGCGGCCGCTGTCGTTCTTATCTGATTGCACTGACAGAAAAAAATTCCTACGAAACAGAATGGGGAAAATGCTCCTACATCAAAAAAACGTCAGGCTTATGACATTTTTTGCCCAACGGCAACAAAAAAAAGGCCTCTTCCCATGGTCACCGCGCTTTTTTAACAAATACAATGCGCAAAATTGGGCAATTGGACACATAAACACATTGGGTATTATTCCGGGAAAAAAGAAAAAACGCAAGCGGGAATGGGAGGCCTGACAGAAATTTAACAATAGTCTTTCCGCGTTTCCACGGGGAGATAAAGCAGAAAAAATGCTTCCGGTTATCGGGAAACCGCTGTTCTTGATGGTTACTGAATCATTGGCTCATGCGGTTGGGGACTCCGCAACCGCACGCAGAAGAAAAAGGGCGGGATGCTCCCGTGTCTCAATCGCGGAAGCGTTCCGCCAGTTCGGCCACGGCCATGGCATAGCGGTTGGAATTGTTCCATTTGGTGATGGCCTGGAAATTGGGATAACCGGCCACGTAGCGCATGGCACCGTCCCCGAGTTCCAGGCCGACGATGGTGAGGTCCTTGTTTTCCTGGGGAGGGGCCAGATTGACGCCCTGGATTTTCTGCACCTCTTCCCAGGACACCAGCCCCTTTCTCCCCTGCTCATGGGCCTTGACCAGGGCCTCACCCTTGAGCTCCCGGCCAAGCTCCCGGTAGACCGGGGCACCGAAGGCCCAGCCGAACTTTTTCAGATAATTGGCAATGCTGGCCAGGACATCGGGCACCGACTCCCAGACGTCGCGGCGACCGTCGCCGTCAAAATCCACGGCATAGATGCGGAAGCTGGAAGGAATGAACTGGGTCTGACCAAAAGCCCCCCCATAGGAGCCGGTCACCTCAAGGGGATCCACGCCGTTTTCCCGGCAGAGCAGCAGGTATTCGATCAGCTGCTCCCGGTAAAACTTGCTCCGGCGCGGATAGGCATCGAACATGGTGTTCAAGGTCTGAAAGATGCTGAAAGCCCCTTTATGCTCGCCAAACTGGCTTTCAATCCCCCAGATGGCCACGACGATCTCCCGCTCCACCCCGATTTCTTTTTCGATACGGTCGAGCACCTCGCCGTGCCTGGCGAGCATCCGCTTGCCGTCGCTGATCATCTGCGGGGTGACGAAGCGCGGGTAGTAGATATTGTAGGGTTTGGCCTCCCACTGGGTATCCATGAGTTCCAACACCCTTTTCTTGATGCTCACCCCGGCAAACAGCCGCTGCAATTCCTCCTGACCGAAGCCGTGCTGCAACCTGAGCTCCTGAAAAAGCTCTTGATAGCGGGCACTGTCAAGGTCGATGGCCTGGCCGTCCTCCACCCGATCGGCGGCCTTGGGCTCCTCGGCCCGGGCAACCGCCGGCAGCGAGAACAGTACGAGTGAAGCGAGAAAGAAAAAGGCGCAAAGGATTCTATTCTTAGAAAAGATCATAGGGAAAACACCTCGTCAAAGGCCTTGCAAAAGACCGCGATCTGATCGGCAGGCAGGGCATTGATTCCGGCGGCGGCGGCCCGGCCGCCACCGGTGGGAAAAGATCTGCAAAGCGCATCAGCTCCCTGCCTGCGGGCAAGGGGGGCACGGACACTGACCATGCAGGAACCGTCACCGTTGTCCACCAGAAGGGCGTGCGCCTTTTCCGGCATCTCCCGGGCTTTTTCGTTGCTGAACACCCCGGCCACCCGCCGCGCCCATTTTTCCGCGGGAAATTCGTAAATCCGGCCATGCGGTGTCTGCCGCAAGGGCGCAACGCTCCGGCCCCGCCGCATGTCGTCGGCAAAGCCGTCGCGCAGCATGGCTAAAATTTCCGATTTTTCATGAAAATCCAGGGGATTTGCATACGGCCGCGCCGCGGCATAGAGATCCTGGGGACTCACATGCAGATCAGCAAGACTCTGACCGTAGCCATTGTAGTTCATCAGCTCGCCAAGCTCCCGTAGCCTGCTTATCTGATCTTCGGAAAGATGAAGCGTGGCAGCCGCCTTGCGGGCCGTGTCGTGGAGGTTGTCACCAAAGGCCGCAGCCACGGCCCAGGCGCGAAAGCGTCCCCCCAGCAGGCCGTCGACAATGAGGGAGGTGCACACCTCCGGGCTCGGATCGATATGCGCCACCAGATTGGGCGTTTGCGGAATCTCGCCGGCATAATGATGGTCCACATAGACAACCGTACAGGAGGCAAGCAGCTTACGCAAGGCGGCCTTGTTGCTGTCCATGGAAATATCGAGCACCGTCAGGGTGGCGCCCTGAAGATCGGCAAGCGGGTCCAGCAGCCTGACATCCCGTTTCACCCCGGTGACCAGCCGCGACTCCCGCGGCTCCGCCAACCGGAGCTGGTGCAGGGCGCAGATGCCGTCGGCATCGCCGTTGAATACATCGTAATAATCAGACATGGCCACCAACCAAAAAAATTATCCGGAAAGAGGATCAGACGTTGCCCTTGCCCCAGCGGAAGGCGCGCCCAATGCCATCGAGGGAGAAGATGATCATGATCCGCTGGTCGCCGACGGATCGCACGGCCTCCACCTCCACCATCCAGCAGTGCGGCATGTAGGCCAGCCCCACACTTGATTCCACGGTATGGTTGGCGGAAAAGGACTTGTTCAGCGCGGCCGTGGCCAGCAGGGTTTCGGTGAGCCTGGCCTTGATCCGGCCTGTCAGGTCATGCACCGACTCCCCCAGGTCGGTGTAAAAATAGGGGGCCTTCATGGTGCTGTCCTCAAGGTAGCGGTAGTCAAGGGAGAAGCTGTGCCCGGCCCTGAGAGCATAGCTGCTCAACAGCTGGTAACGGGTCACCCCCTTGCCGTACATGCTCACGTTGGTCTGATAGCGCACCTTCCAACGCTCCAGTGGGTACAGCTCGAAATCAAAGCGGAGATCCGACCAGTCGTAGCGGCGGGCATCGGCTGCAACCCGCATGGTTTCCGGGTTCTCCGCCCGGAAATCATAGGTCTGCAACACCTTGAAAAGCGCGAAATCCCGGTTCCAGAGCTCGCCATCCTCCCGCGTCCCGCCCATGCCGAAATAATTGTTCAGCTGCCAGGTGAGCCAGTTCTCCCGCTCCAGGTTGTCCACCGTGTCGAGAAGGGGCAATCTCTGCTCCTCGGTTCTGGTCACGTATTCATAGAGCAGATTGGGGCGGATCATATGCTCAAGCCAGTCCGCCTCGCCCGCCCCAAAGTCAAACTCGCGGATGAGGGTGGTGGCCATGTTGCCGGTGAAATCAAAGGCCTGCCGATCCTGGAAGCGGTCATACTCCCAGTCGGATTCACCGTAGTTTTCGATCTGGTAGACGGTTTCCCGCACCCCGCCGGTGACCTTGCCCTCCACCCAGCCGCCCCGGGGCAGGGAGGTGATGAGCTGGGGGTGCAGATCCATGCGCTGGGCGCCGAGCCCCTCTTCCCGCCAGTAGTTGACGTATTCCGTGCCCCAGGCACCGCTCACGCCGGAATCGCCAATGGGCATGCGGCCGGAAAAACCAAACCTGGGCAAGGCCTGCAGGGGAGAGGTGGAACGGTTGCGAAAAACATACTCGCCACTCTCCAGCACGCCATCGCCGTCATCCGTGGTGAGCCTCAGATCGTGGGCCGCGTTCTGCCTGGTCCGCACCTCCCCGCTCAACACCATATTGGCCCAGGCCTTGGTCAGCTGCAGGGCGGACTCGCGTTCGGTAAGGGTTTTTTCCTGCAGATCGCGGCGGAAATCATCGAGGAACAGATCATTGCTCGCCGTATAGCCCAGGGCACCGCCTTCGAACTCCTGCATGTAGTCCTGATCGGAAACCAGATCAAGGTCGAGCCTGGCGGTGAGATCGTCACCGAAATCGTGATCCGCCTTGCCCCGCAGCCAGTAACGGTTGTTGGCTCTCCGAATCAGGCCGTCGGTCTTGAACTCGTCGTCCAGATCCGCGCCATCCAGCAGATCATCCCGCAGAAAACTGAGCATGAAGGTGCCGAAAGAGTTCGCGCCCCGCGCATAGCGGTACTGGGCGCCGTAGAGGGCGCCGCGTTCGGAAAGATAGCCGGGATAGAGGGTCACGTCCTGGCTTGGGGAAATATTGACAAAGAAAGGAGCCGTGATTCCGAAGCCGTCCCGGCTGGAATGGGACCACTCCGGGAAAAGAAAGCCGCTCTCCCGCTTGGTCTTGGCCGGAAAGGTCAGATAGGGTGTATAGAGCACCGGCACATCCTTCACCTGGAGGCGGACATTGCTGAGATGGGCCATGCCGTCCACGGTGAGCTTGGTCTTGCTGCTGCGGAAAGACCAGGGGGTTCTTTCCCCTTCCACGGTTTTGCAGGCAGAGGCCCAGCCGTTGGTGAGGGTATAGGTGAAGTCGCCGGTCTTGACCACCTCGTCGCCGCGGACGAACATATGGGTCTCGGCCATGAAAATCGTGGAGTCGGTGAAGGTGCCGGTTTTCGCCTCCAGATCGAGATCGGCGCTCCTGGCGGCGATCTCGTCCCGGGCGGAAAGCACGTAGACGTTGCCGCGGGCCTTGACGGTGCCGCGCTCCACATCGTAGCGCACCCAGTCCGCCCGGATCACCATGGCCTTGGGATCCTGCTCCTTGGGCCGGGTCAGGATGACATTGCCTTCGGCCAGGATGCTCTCCGGATCCTTGAGGTGAATGAGGCTGTCCGCCGTGATTTCCCAGGGAACGGGCTTTGCGAAGAGTGGTTCCGGAGAAAAGCCGAACAGGATGAGCAGGATAACGGCAAGGCTATGCGGGATGTTCCGGTTACGCAGCATGTTTCCTCATTGGCGCGATAACTCCGTTCAGCTACACTTTTTTTGCGCTTCGGACAAAGGCCGGCCTCCGCCGGGCACCTATCTGTTGCAGGCGTCGTCGCGCAGGACCGCGCCGGTGCTGCCGGAGGTCACCAGCCTGGCGTAACGGGCCGCATAGCCGCTGGTGATCTTCGGCGCCGGCGGCTGCCAGGCGGCCTGGCGCTTGGCGAGAATCTCCTCGGCCACGGCCAGCTCGATCTTCTTGCGGCGGATGTCGATATTGATGCGGTCCCCCTCCTCCACAAAGGCGATGGGGCCGCCGTCCGCCGCTTCCGGGGAAACATGGCCGATACAGGCGCCCTGGGTGCCGCCGCTGAAGCGGCCGTCGGTGATCAGGGCCACGCTCTTGCCCAGGCCCATGCCGATAATGGCCGAGGTGGGGGAAAGCATCTCCGGCATGCCCGGACCGCCCTTGGGGCCGCAGTAACGGATCACGATCACGTCGCCGGCCCTGATCCGCCCCTCGAGAATGGCGGCCTGCGCCTCGGCCTCGGAGTTGAAGACCCGGGCCGGGCCGCTGTGGGAGAGCATCTCTTCGGAAACCGCGGACTGCTTGACCACGCAGCCATCCGGGGCCAGGTTGCCGTAAAGCACGGCGATGCCGCCGAATTTGTGATAAGGCTCCTCCACCGGCCTGATGATATCCGCATCCCGCACCTTGACCTTGTCCAGGTTCTCGCGCAGGGTCTTGCCGGTAACGGTCATGACGTCGAGGTTGATGCCGGCGTCGGAGTTCAGCAACTCCCGCATCACAGCGGGTACGCCGCCGGCCTCGTCCAGCTGTTGCAGGCTGTGCGGGCCGCCGGGGATCAGGCTGCACAGGTGCGGCACCCGCTCGCTCACCTCGTTGAACAAGGCCAGGGGCAACTCCACCCCTGCTTCCTTGGCAATGGCGGGCACATGCAGCACCGTGTTGGTGGAGCAGCCCAGGGCCATGTCGATGGCCATGGCGTTCTCGAAGGCCTTGCGGGTGGCGATATCTCGCGGCCGGATATCATCCTCGAGCAGCTTCATCACCGCCATGCCCGCGGTTTTCGCCAGACGAATCCGCGCCGCGGCCACCGCCGGGATGGTGCCGTTGCCGGGAAGCCCCAAGCCGATGGCCTCGGTGAGGCAGTTCATGGAATTGGCGGTGAACATACCGGCGCAGGAACCGCAGCCCGGACAGGCCTTGTCTTCCAGCTCGGCCATCTCCTCGATGCTCATGGAGTTGGCCTTCACCCGGCCGACCCCCTCGAAAACACTGACCAGATGCACGTCCTGGCCGCGGAACTTGCCGGTGAGCATGGGACCGCCGCTCACCATGATGGCCGGAATATTGACCCGCAGCATGGCCATGAGCATGCCGGGAGTGACCTTGTCGCAATTGGGGATCAGCACCAGGCCGTCGAAGGGATGGGCCATGGCCATGATCTCCACCGAATCGGCAATGATCTCGCGGCTGGCCAGGGAATATTTCATGCCCTGATGGTTCATGGCCAGGCCGTCGCAGACGCCGATGGTGCCGAAGGCGATGGGGGTGCCCCCTGCCATGCGCACCCCGGCCTTGACCGCCTCTAAAATCTTGTCGAGATGGGCGTGCCCGGGCACTATTTCACTGTGGGCATGGCAGATGCCGATAAGCGGCCGTCGGATTTCCTCGTCGGTATAGCCCATGGCCTTCATCAAAGAACGGTGCGGGGACCGCTCCAAACCTTTTCGGATTGCATCGCTGCGCATCTGTTTCATGGCTTGATTCTCGCTTATTTTACTGAATTTACCATACTTTCATCAGAATTTTGAATCTTAGCAGGCCGCCGTCTGCTGTCAAGGCAAAAGTCGCTTGCAACCAAATTTGCCTTGCGAATAACAAGGGATTGTTTTAACTTGCAATTTAAGTAAAAAGATCTCCGGCCCGAGCGCGGAGCTTACGCCAACCCCCATTAGACAACGGATCCAACACTGTCCAGCCGCCCCTTGGCTGCACCCTGAAGACTGCATGAAATATATATTCGGACCGGTCAACTCCCGTCGCCTGGGGATATCACAAGGCATTGATCTGGTCCCTCCCAAGATATGCAATTTCAACTGCATATACTGCGAGGTGGGCGCCACCACCAATTTGACCTGCGAGCGACGCGAGTATATCCCTCTGGCCGAACTCTTCGCGGAAATCGACAGCCTGCTCACCGATCCGGATCATATCGCCAGACTGGACGTCTTCACCCTCACGGCCAGCGGCGAGCCCACCCTGCACAGCGGCATCGGCAAGGTGATCCGTTACATCAAGGAAAAGACCAGCAAGCCGGTGGTGGTCCTGACCAACGGCTCCCTGTTTTTCCTGCCCGAGGTACGCAGGGATCTGCTTGAGGCGGATATCGTCATCCCTTCCCTGGACGCCGCCCGGGAGGAAAGCTACCGCCGGATCAACCGGCCGGCCTCCTGCGCGCCCTTGCAGGAACTGATCGCCGGGCTGGTTCAGTTCCGCAAGGAATTTCCCGGCCGGATCTGGCTGGAGATCCTTCTGGCAAAAAACATCAACGACAGCCCCGAGGATATTGCCGCCCTGGCCGCGGCGGTAAAGGAGATCCGGCCCGACAAGGTACAGCTCAACACGGTGGCAAGGCCCCCGCTGGAAAGCTTTGCCAAGCCCCTGACCCGGGAAGAACTCGAAGAAATTGCCTGTCATTTTTCCGTGCCCGTGGAGATTCTTGTTGATTTCACCACCCGCAGCCGGGAAAAATTCCGCAACCCATCCGAGGATGAAATTATCGATATGCTGAAACGAAGGCCCTGCACGGCAGCAGATGTCGGCGAAGCCCTGAACCTGGAACCCGCGACAACCCGTTCCATTTTAGAAAAATTGGCCGAAAGCGGCCGCATCATACAGACGAGCCACCATGGCAAACAATACTACCAAACCAACAGATGAAAAGGCCAACGGCCAGCAGGCAGAGAGCAACGAACCGACCTCGGTGATCGCCCGGGTGAGCAAGTGGTTCAAACCCAAACGGACAGGCCAGGAGAATGGCGACGAACCCGCCCCCCCTCGCGCCACCTCCGCGGATCCGCAGAACCGGAGCGAGTCGGCAGGACAGGCGACCGCCGGAGATAAAGGCGAGCAGCCGCGGGAGGGGGGGCAGAAACCCCGGCGCCCACGCCGGAAGAGACCGAGCAGCCGCCGGAAACCACGCACGCCGGAAGGGACAGCCCCCGAACAGGACACCGGGGCTGACGAGGCGCTGCCCGCGGTGGCCGAGGCCCCTGCCCGGCAGGGAGTCGCCGGCAGGCAGGCCCCGAAAAAGAAGGAGCACGCCCCGGCATCTGCCAAGCCCGCCGGAGCCAAGCCTGCCGCCAAGGCGGACACTGTCCTGAAGCTGCTCATCAACACCGACGAGCCGGAGGAGTGCCGGGTGGTGCTCCTGGAAGGCGGCAAGGTGGAATCCTTTTACGTGGAAACGGTGAGTCAGGCCCAGACCAAGGGCAATATCTACAAGGGCCGCATCACCGCGGTGGAGGCCAATCTGCAGGCGGCCTTCGTCGACTACGGCAATGAAAAAAACGGCTTTCTCCCCTTCAGCGACATCCATCCCGAATATTATTCCAAAGAGGTGGGTGAGGATACCCACTGGAAGGATCTCCATATCCAGGACGTGATCAGCAAGGGCGAGGAGGTGCTGGTGGAGGTGGTGAAGGAGCCCACCGGCAATAAGGGCGCGACCCTGACCACCTATCTCTCCCTGCCCGGCCGCTATCTGGTGCTCATGCCCGGCAGCGACAGCGCCGGGATTTCCCGGAAGATCGAATCCGAGGCTGAGCGCAACAAACTGCGGGAGATGGTGGACAGCGTCAGCATTCCCGAGGGAATCGGTTACATCATCCGCACCGCCAGCCAGGAAATCACCAAGACCGCCCTGGCCCAGGATGTCCGTTTTCTCTTGAACCTCTGGAAGGAGATCAAGAAAAAAGGCCAGACCGCCAAGACTCCCTCCCTGTTGCACAAGGAGCAGAATATCATCTCCCGCTTCCTGCGCGACCACTTCACCACCGACATCCAGGAAATCCTGGTGGACAACGAAGAGGCCCTGCTTCAGGTGGAAAACTTCCTGGAGCTGCTGCCGGCCGCGCAGCGCAAATCGACGGTGGCCAAACTGCACAAGGGTTCCCAGCCACTTTTCCATCAGTACCATGTGGAAAAACAGATCGAGCAGATCTACCAGCCCACCGTGCCTCTGCCCTCCGGCGGCTCCATTGTCATCAACCCCACCGAGGCGCTGGTGGCCATCGACGTGAACTCGGGCCGCACCGGCAAGGACAAGAACTTTGAAGACGCGATCTTCCTGGCCAACATGGAAGCGGCGGAGGAACTGACCCGCCAGCTCAGGCTCCGGGACCTGGGGGGGCTTATCGTCGTAGATTTCATCGACATGCGGGAATCAAAGCACATCCGCGAGGTGGAGAAAAAGGTGCGCGACTGCATGAAGCGCGACAAGGCCAAGGTGGACTTCTCGAAAATATCCAAGTTCGGCCTCATGCAGATCTCCCGCCAGAAGATGGCGGCGCCGGTGGCGGTGGGCAGCTACCGCATCTGCCCGCACTGCCAGGGCCGAGGCATGGTCCGCTCGGTGGAGACCCAGGCCCTGGTGCACCTGCGTCATCTCCAGACCGGGGTTTCCCGCAAGCAGATAAAAAAGGTGCTCTGCCGCCTGCCCATGGAGGTGGCCCAGTATATCCTGAACAAGAAACGGGCCGACCTCCTCGAACTGGAGCAGGAGAATCAGGTGGAGATCCAGGTGATCGCCGATCCCGCCATGCCGCCCACCGAGAGCAAGATCGATTTTCTCAAGGAATAGCCCCTGGCCGGGTGACCATAAAAAAAGCCGGCTTCCGCCGGCTTTTTTTATGCTATGACTTGCCCGGTTGCGCCAGCAGCCCCTTGGCGAGTTCCCGCCGCTTTTCCTCCTTTTCGTCCCGCATGAAAACGATGAAGCAGACGCCCACCACCAAAAACACGCCGGCAGTGGCGAAGGAGGTGGTGAAGCTGCCGGTGCTGGCATTCAGGGCCTGCGAGAATTTGCTCATCACAAAGCCGCCCAGGCCCCAGGCCGTAAACAAGGTGCCGTAATTGACGCCGAAGTGCTTCATGCCCCAGAGATCCTTGGCAAAGGTGGGGAAGAGGGCAAGATTGGCGCCGTAGTTGAAGCCGATCAGGGTGGCGATCAGGACCAGCAGCAGGGCGTTGGGCTGCGGCGCGCCGATGATGGGGATTGCCCCGAACATCATCGCCGCCTGCAGGGTGAAGACCCCGGCCAGGGTACGGCAGCGCCCCACCTTGTCGGCAAGGTTGCCGGCGACAATCCGGCCGGCGGCATTGCCCACCGCGAGGATGGCCACGGCCAGGAAGGCATTGGCGCCCAGACTGCTCTTCGCCATGCCGGCCACGCTGCCGATCACCATGAGGCCGGCGCCGGCACCGATGAAATAGAGAAACCAGACCCGCCAGAAATCCGCGGTGCCCAGCATCTCCCTGGGAGTCAGATTGACATCCTCGAAAAGGCTCCTGGCCGCGGCATGCTTCGCCGTGCAGGCCCTGCGGTCGATAAAGCCCTTCGGCTTGAAGCCCTCCGGCGGGTTGACCAGAAAAAGAGCGAGGAGGCTCACCACCAGCAAGAAGGCGATGCCGAAAAAGAGCATGGTCTGCGAGAGTCCGCAGGCACCGAGGAGGTACTGGGCCAGAGGCGCTATATAGACCGAGGCCAGGCCGAAGCCCGACACCACGATGCCGGCGATCAACCCGGTCTTGTTGGGGGGGAACCACTTGAGGGCCGGCGGAGTCGCCGAGGAGTAGCCAAAGGCGATGCCCATGCCCACCAGAACCCCGAAGCCGAGAATCCAGTGGAGATAGGAGGCGGTCTGGGAAATCCAGACAAAGCCCAGTCCCACCAGCAAGCCGCCGATGATGGCGGTCAGGCGCGGCCCATATGTGTCCTGGCATTTGCCGGCGATGATCATGCTGCAGGCAAAGACCAGACAGCAGACTGCATAGGGATCGTTGAGATTGGCGGGATCCCAGTTAAAGGCGCCAGCCCCTCCCGCCTCGATGGACTGCCTGATCGCGCCCTTGAAGATACTCCAGGCGTAGAGCACTCCCAGGGCCAGATTGATGCCGGTCCCCGCCGCTGTTACGGAAATTCCCCTGTCCGCTGTTTTCTCGCCCATGTCCTCTCTCCATCTCAACAGGTTTGCCGCCTCCCGCACCGAAAACGCACACTCCAAGAAACCGTAACATCGCGATTGTCTTGGAAAAGAACACCATTACCCTGATTACACCGCCGAAGGCTGCCCCCTGTCAAGCAGAATAATTTCAGCCCGGGCCGCGCTATTTTTCTCGACCTCGCAAAGGCGGACGGGTACCTTACGAAAAAATCGCCCCAGGCTGGAAATTGCCCCTGCAATCCTCGGGCCCGGCATCCTTTTCCCGGCGGAAGAAGCTGTGTCATGAAACGCGAAAAAAAACGGATTGCCCTGCTCTACCGCGGACCACAGCGGGAGGGAAGGGATGACTTTTCCTCCTTTGTGCCCATGGGCCTCTTCAATGTCTTAAAAAGCCTGCTCGCCGCGGGCTACCGAGTACACCTGCACAATCTCTCCGGAACCCCGCGCGCTGCCCTGCGCGACAGCCTCGCGGCCATGAGAGCCGATGCCTTTCTCGTTTCCGCGTTTTTCGGCTGCCACCACGAGGCCTCCCTCCTGGCGGAAACCGCGAAAAAAATCTCCCCGCAAATGCCCGTCATCCTGGGGGGACCGCTTTCCGTGCTGGGCGTGGCCATCCTCGCCCAGATGCCGGCAATCGACTTTGTCATCCGCGGCGAAGGGGAAGAGAGCACCGTCGATCTCCTCGACTTCCTCTTTGCCGGCGGCGCAAATCCGGCGGCCATCCCGGGCGTGGTTTTCCGCACCGCGGCCGGTCCCAGGCAAAACCCCGCCCGACTGCTCGCCGACATCAACCGCTATTTTTTTCTCCCCTCCGAACTGCTTCCCCACTGTGCCGGGGTGGCGCCGGAAAACTTTTCCGTGCTCATCTCCTCCAGGGGCTGCCCATTCCACTGCGCCTTCTGCTCCTCCACCGTGCTCTGGCAAAACAGGGTCCGCCACCATCGCGTTGACCTGCTTGTCAAATACCTCAGGGACCTGCGCAAGACATTCGGGGCTCTCTACTTCAGCCTGCGCGACGAAAACTTCCTGGTCAACCGCGGCCATGTGGAAGAATTCGCCGGGGCCCTCAACCGGGCCGGCCTTTACTATCTCTGGAACGCCCAGGGATCGCCGCATCTCATCGACGACTGCCTGGCGGCCACCCTGGCCGAGGCAGGCTGCGACCAGATCCAGATGGGAATCGAAACCATCACCCCACGCCTGCTCGCCCTGCTGAACAAAAAAGGCGACCCGGGGAGGACAATCGAAGCGATCAACGTTCTCCGGCGCCATCTTATCCGGCCCTTCGGCTATTTCATCTATGGCATGGGCGAGTCAGAGGCAGAGGGAAAGGAGTCCCTTGCCTTCATCAAAAAAGCAGGACTGCTCGACGCCGTGGCCTCCCCCCTGGTGCTCTATCCCGGCACCAGCCTGGCCGAGGGGACACCCCCGCAAAGGTTTTTCGCCGCGGGCGAGTTGCTGCTCCACTCCCCGGACTCGCGGAAAAAATGGCAAAAAAAATATGAACAGGCCGTAGCGCTGCTCCATAGCCGGGGGGGATTCACCAGGGAGGAGCTTTTCAGGGAAAAAAAGGCCAATCCGATCACCTCGGTGGCGCGCCACTTTTACCATCTCGACCGGGGGGAACTGCCCCGGGCGGAAAAGACTCTCCTGGCCATGACCGAGGCAAGCCCGAACAATCCGTGGGCCTTTGAACTCCTCGCCCGGTTCTACGCCGAAACCGACGCCGCCGACAAGGCGCGCGCCATGACAATGGCCCTGCGGCGGGTGCTTTCCAGCCCCGAACCCCGCTCCTAACGGGCCTTTCCCCTTTTTACCAGACGAACATTTCGTTGCATGTTTCCCGCATCTTGGCCACAATATCATTGATATTGCATTGTCCCATCCGGAAAAGAGGCACGAAAGACTTCCCCGACAAGGAGAACCAGCACATGCAGAGGTACAACCATTCCCTTCCGCCCCGGTGCCGACGCCTGTTCCTCGGCGGCGTCCGGCGTTGCTTCGCTGCCCTCATGCTCACCCTTCTCCTGGCCGGCGCCGGCTATCCGGCCGCCAAGCCGGAGCCGGTCCGGATCGCCATCACCCCCTGCACCGACATCATGAAGTCCTTCAAGGTCTATCAACCGCTGGCCGCCTATCTGGAACGGCAGATCCAGCAACCGGTGGTCCTCGTGATCCCTCAGCACTTCGCCGAGTTTGAACGCTCCGTCAGGGCGAAAAGCGTGGAATTCACCTTCCAGGCGCCGCACACCTATGTGAGACTGGCCCATCTCTACCGCCGGGAGACACTGCTCAAGGCCCTCACCCCTGAAGGGAAAACCAGGCACCGGGGCGTGATCATCGTCCGCAGGGACAGCCCCATCAAGCGGATCGAGGATCTGAAGGGGAAACACGTCATCTTCGGGGCGGAAAACGACATGGCGAAGTCACTTTCGGCAAAACGCCTTCTTGGCGCGAAGGGTATCGATCCGGAGAAGGATCTGCGCGGTTACAAACACAACGGCAGCTGCGAGTCCATCGCCCTCAATGTGTTTCTAAAAGAAACCGATGCCGGGGCGGTCTGCGACTACTCCTTCGCGGATCTCGACGAACCGGAGGATATCGCCGAAAGCGAGATCCCCCCCCACCAGCTGAGGGTTCTCGGAGAAACCGAAGAGATCCCCACCTGGGTCTTTGCGGCCCTGGCCAAAGTTGACGACGGGCTGGTGGCGAAGATCATCACGGCGCTCACCGCCCTGACCCCGGAGAACAGGGAGTATGGGGAGGTTCTTGAATCCGCGGAGGTGGGGGGGTTCATTCCCGCCAAGGACAGCGATTTCGATGAGGTCAGAAAAATCGTGCCCATGGGCCGTTAGCGCGCATGATCACACTCAAGACCAAGATCGTCCTCCTCGTCATCGGTCTTGTTGCCGGCGCCCAGCTTGCCACCGGCTTGCTCATCGTTTTCCGGGTCCAGGAGGCCATGCACCATGAAAACCACCGCCGCGGTCTGGCTGTGGCCTATGACCTCGCCCATGTCTCCGCCCGTTCCCTTATCAGCCGGGATCTGGCTGAACTGCGAAACTACGTGCGCTTTACCATGGACCAGGAATTTGTCACCCAGGCCATGGTCGTCGATCCCGACTGCCGGATCGTCATGCACAACAATCTGACACAGGTAGGCGCACAGTACGCGGGGCCCTGCCAGCACACCGGGGAGGCGTTCAGCGACCATTACGCGAACGAGAAAGGGGAAACCGTCACGGACATCCGGGTTCCCATCGAGGCGGCTGGCACGGAACTGGGCGCCGTCATCCTCAGCTACTCGCATATCGGCATTGAAAACGAAATGAAGCTGCTGAGCAGCAAAATTTTCCTTATTCTCTGCCTCGGTTCAGGTCTCGCCATCCTCTTCGGCATCCTGCTCGCCGAATACATTGCCCGCCCGATCAGACACCTTTCCCGGGCCGCGGAAGATCTTGGCGGCGGCTGCTTCACGATCAAAAGAATGGGTGAGGAGTACAGCGACGAGATAGGCGACCTTGCCAGATCCTTTTACGACATGGCCGGCAAACTGGAAAAAGAGGTGTGCCATGACCCCCTGACCGGCCTTTACACCCGCAACGTCTTCCAGATGCGCCTGGTCGAGGAGTGCGCCCACAGCCTGCGCCATAACTGCCCCCTTGCCGTGCTGATGCTCGATGTGGATCATTTCAAACAGGTGAACGACACTTACGGCCATGTTGCCGGAGACGAGTCGCTCCGGCACATTGCCGGCATCCTGAAAAGCCAGACCAGGGGCGGAGATTGCGTGGCCCGTTACGGGGGCGAGGAGTTCGTTCTGCTTCTGCCGGAAACTCGCAAAAAGGCCGCCTTGCATGCCGCGGAAAAGATCCGGAAGCGGATCGAGACGGAACCCTTCCGGTCGACCGGCGGGACCGTGATCAAGCTCACGGTCAGCATAGGCATCGCTCTGTTTCCGGAGGATACCGACGACTACACCTGGCTGCTCGAACTTGCCGACCAGGCCATGTATGAGGCAAAGAAAGCCGGCAGAAACGCCGTGGTGCTGGCAAGCGCTTCGCAACGGACAGGGCAGGACTGATGGAAGATTGAGCGCGGAGGGGGAAGAGAGCCTCCCGCCCGGCAATGCGGGCGCTATTTCCCTGCCTGCCGGGATTTTCCGCTCTTTTGAAACTTGTAGACCGCGCGGTTGTGCTCGGCAAGGGTGGCGGAAAAATAATGGGAGCCGTCGTTTTTTGAGACGAAGTAGAGGTAGTTGCCCTCCGCCGGCCGCAGGACCGCCTCGATCGCCTCCCGACCGGGATTGGCGATGGGGCCCGGCGGCAGACCTTTGATCACATAGGTATTGTAGGGGGTGGGCTGCCTGAGGTTCTTCCTGGTGAGATTGCCGTCAAAATCGGTGAGCCCGTAGATCACGGTGGGATCTGTCTGCAGCCGCATCCTTTTCTGCAGCCGGTTCAAAAAGACCCGGGCAATGAGCGGCCGTTCCGCCGGCAAAGCGGTTTCCTTTTCCACGATGGAGGCCAGGGTGAGCACTTCATGGCTGGTAAGCCCGAAGGGATTATCGGCCAGGTCTCCCAGCTGCCCGCGCACCTGCCTGCCCCTCTCCGCCATCATCCCGATAATCTCGGCAACGCCCTGCCCCCGCGCGAGATGATAGGTGTCAGGGAAGAGATAGCCCTCAAGGCTGTCGCCCTGGGCCCCGTATTTTTCGAGAAGCTCCTGATCGCGGACCAGGGCAAGAATCTGCTCCCGCTCGCCCCAGCCGCCGGCCGCCAGGAGGTCGGCAATCTGATAGATGCTCGCGCCCTCGGGGATGGTGAGGGGCCAGCGCACACTGGAACCGGACGCCAGGGCCAACAGCACCTCATAATGGGTTTGCCCGGCCCGGAAAAGATACTCCCCGGCCTTGAGCCGCTGGGTGAGATCATGGTACCGGGCGAGATGAAAGAAGCGCCGATCCGGCCGGATCACCCCTTTTTCGACAAGAATCTTCTGGATACCGAAAAAGCTGGTTTTGGGAGGAATCGACACATGGAGGCTGGCGCCCTCGACAAGGGGCCCCGGGGAGACGGCGTAGGACCAGAGCCAGAAAGCCCAGCCGGCAAAAGCCAGGAGCACTACGGCGCCGAACAGGCCGAGCAGGCGGCCGAGGACGAAAAGGGTGCGTCTTTTTCCCGCCGCCCCCCTCCCCTCCAAAAAAGTCATCGGCGGCCGACCTTTGCCGCCAGGCAGGCAACCATTGCCTCAATCCCGAAAAACAATGGCAAGGATGCGATCCATGTTCTTCACCGGGATGAAGGTGATTTTTTTGCGCAAATCCTCCGGGATCTCCACCAGATCCTTCTTGTTGAGGTCAGGGATGATCACCGTTTCGACCCCGGCCCGCAAGGCCGCCAGGGCCTTTTCCTTCAGGCCGCCGATGGGCAGCACCCGTCCGCGCAGGGTGACCTCGCCGGTCATGGCCACATCCTGCCGCACCTTCCTTTTGGCAAGGGCCGAGTACATGGCGGTGGCGATGGTCACGCCGGCGGAGGGGCCATCCTTGGGAATGGCGCCAGCCGGCACATGCACGTGGATATCCACCTCGTCGAAATAGTTATCGGCAAGCTTCAGCTTCTTGAGACGCGACCGGCAGAAGCTCAGAGCGGCCTGGGCCGATTCCTTCATCACCTCGCCCAGCTGCCCGGTCAGGGTCAGGTTCCCGCGGCCCTTGAGGATGGAAACCTCCACATAGAGAATCTCACCGCCCACCTCGGTCCAGGCGAGGCCGGTGGCCATGCCCGGCTGGTCGATGATCTCGGTTTCCGACTCGGGTGAGAACTTGGGCGGGCCGAGATACTTGCTCAAGGTCCGCTCGGTGATGGCAAAGGGCCCCTTGCCGCCCTCGGCGACCTTCCGGGCGATCTTCCGGCAGATGGAGCCGATCTCGCGCTCCAGGTTCCTCAAGCCCGCTTCCCGGGTATAGTTGGTGATCACCCTGGCCAGGATGGCGTCGGTGAGCTGCACCTGCTTGCCGGTGATGCCGTTCTCCTCAAGCTGGCGCGGCACCAGATAGCGCCGGGCGATTTCGATCTTTTCCTCCAGGGTATAGCCGGCAAGCCGGATCACCTCCATCCGGTCGTAAAGCGGGGCCGGAATGGTGTCCGCCATGTTGGCGGTGGTGATGAACATGACCTTGGAAAGGTCGAAGGGCATGTTGAGATAGTGATCGGTAAAGTCGCTGTTCTGGGCCGGATCAAGCACTTCAAGGAGAGCAGAGGAAGGATCGCCCCGGTAATCGGAGCCGACCTTGTCGATTTCATCGAACATGAAGACCGGATTGTTGGAGGCAACGGTCTTGAGCCCCTGGATGATGCGGCCCGGCATGGCGCCGATATACGTGCGCCGATGCCCGCGGATCTCGGCTTCATCACGCATGCCGCCCAGGGACATGCGATGGAACTTCCGACCCATGGCCCGGGCGATGGACTGCCCCAACGAGGTCTTGCCCACGCCCGGCGGGCCGACGAAGCAGAGAATGGGTCCCTTGGTCGTCTTGTTCAGGGAGCGGACGGCCAGGTATTCGAGGATACGCTCCTTGACCTTTTCCAGCCCGTAATGATCCGCGTCGAGCACCTCCTTGGCGATCTTGAGATCCAGCCGGTCCTTGGTGCTCTTCCGCCAGGGCAGATCGAGAATCCAGTCAAGATAGGTGCGGATGATGGTTGCCTCGGAGGCATCGGGGTGCATCATCTCCAGGCGCTTGAGCTGCTTGCTCGCCTCCTTCTTGACCTCCGGCGGCATCTTGCCCCGGGCGATCTTGTCACGCAGTTCATCCAGTTCCTGGGAGCGTTCGTCGATATCGCCCAATTCTTTTTTCAGGGCCTGCAACTGCTCCCGCAGGTAGTACTCCCGCTGGGTGCGGCTCATCTCTTCCTTGGCCTCGGACTGGATCTTGGCCTGCATGGTGGAGACTTCCAGCTCCTTCTGCAGGTACTCGGCCACCTTCCGCAAGCGCAGGACGGGTTCGAAAGTTTCCAGGACCGCCTGGGATTCGGAAACCTTGAGCTGCAGATTGGAAACCACCAGATCCGCCAGGCGGCCGGGCTCTTCCACGTTGTTCAGGATGACCATGAGGTCGGAGGACATGATGCCCTTCAGGGAGAGGATCTTTTCGGTCTGTTCCCGGACATTGCGCATCAGGGCCTCGACCTCCACCGTGACCTCGCCCACGTCCTCGTCCTTGATCAGCTCGATCCTGGCGATATAGTGCGGGTCCTCCTGGACAAAGGCATCAACCCTTGCCTTGCGCAGAGCCTGCACCAGAACCTTGAGTCTGCCGTCGGGCAGTTTCAGGGTACGCATGATCATGCAGACCATGCCCACGTCGTACATGTCCTGGGGCTGCGGTTCGTCCAGCGAGGCGTCCTTCTGGGTGACGAGCATGAGCAGCTTGTCCTTGGCCATGGCGTCGTTGACCGCGCCCACGGACGCGGGCCGCCCGACAAAGAGGGGAATGATCATGTAATTGAAGATGACCACATCGCGAACCGCCATGAGGGGCAGCTCCTCGGGGATTTCCTGCCCCTCGGGATCATGGAAATCATTCAGCTCGGAAGTTATGGAGTCATTGATGTCCACAACAGGCCTCCTGTTTTTTAGTAAAGCCAGCCGGGCGGGCGGAAAGCGCCGCCGCCGGGGAATGACCGTTTAAGGGTGCAAAAATAAGCACACTCACCAGTGAAGTCAAGGCGGGATCGGCATGGCGGCCGAAACCGGAAATCCTCTTGAACAAATCGCCTTTTTGCACCATATTGCGCTCTGCAGATGGAACAGCAACCGCGGCAAATACAATCAATCATGCCACGACAGGCAACAAAAAACAACTTTAACCGCCTCCCATGACGCTTACCAACAGCTCTTTTTTTGACACCGACAACTATGCCCACAAGGATCTCTTCCTTGCCGACGAGTACCCATGGCAACCCCTCAGCCGTCTGAAGGCTTACATGGCAGAGTACTCCTACCCCGAGATCGTCTGGCCGCAGACCATGGGCCCCATCGCCACCACCCTGATCCTGCATGAAAACAGGCTGAGCGAGGCGGACAGCGCCACCAGCATCGAGTTCAACGACGCCACCAAGGGCAAGCTCAAGGTGTTCCGCAACGGCCGGCTCCTGGCCGGAGCCAGCGTCATCATGGCCGGCGTGGTGCTTGCGGGCGGCCCGCTCGCCGTTGGGGAAGGGGTACTGATCGAATCAGGCGCCTTCATCAAAGGGCCGACCATCATCGGAAACCAGAGCGAGATCCGGCAAGGAGCCTACCTGCGCGGATACTGCCTGGTGGGAGCGCGTTGCGTCGTCGGTCACGTCACCGAGGTCAAACACGCCATCTTTCTGGACGATGCCAAGGCAGGGCACTTCGCCTACCTGGGCGACAGCATCCTGGGAAACGAGGTCAACCTGGGCGCCGGCACCAAGCTTGCCAATCTGCGTTTCGCCGGCGGCGAGGTGCTCGTGAAAACCCCGAGCGGCGCCATCGGTTCCGGCCTGCGCAAATTCGGGGCGATCTTCGGCGATCGAGCGCAGACGGGCTGCAATGCCGTCACCAATCCCGGCACCGTGCTGGGGAAGAAATCCATCCTCCTGCCCAACACCACCGCCCCCTCGGGCTGGCACGGCAACAACTCCCTGATCCGCTGAGAGAACTGTCAGGATACGCCGTGCACGGCGTAATAGTTGGAAAGCCCGAGGACAACTTCAAGAAAGATGGCCGCCGTCAGGAAGATGCGGATGCTTCTGCCCAGGGGCAGCCGTTCTCCGACCAGGCGCTGCAGCACCGCGACAATCACCAGGGTGGCGCCCAGGTTGATGGGAGCCACCGAGAGGATATGGATGAGGGTTTCCACCAGGGACTGCATGGCCTTGCCCGGAAAGAACCGTACGCTGGCAAGCAGATAGACAATGGACAAGAATCCGAGGGAAAAATATTCTTTTAGGCGTTGCATGGCTTCCTGAAGATGAAAAGGGTTCCCGTCTTTGCAAAGGCGTTTTACAGTAGCGTATTTTCGGAGAAATGGGAACAGAAGACCCCTTGAAAAGAAAAAACACCATGCGGCCCGGCGTTTAAAAAACACCTTGTCGCATGGCCCACCATACGAGAGAAACCCCGATGAAACAGATCAGCGCCCTTTTTTTCCCGGAAACCCTCCCCCTGGAGACGGAGCTTATCCCCCTGCTTCTCTTCTGCGACACGGTTTCCCATTACGCCCTCCCCCCCCTGCCGGAGGAAGCGTGGCGCGAAAGCCTCGCCAAAGCTGGCCTTTGCGCCGGATACAACCCGGTGCTGCTTGCCGAGGAGGAGCAAAACCGTTTCCAGGCCCTGGTTCGAGACCTGAAGGGGCATGAGGGGGAATTCTATGGCGGCGCCCTCGCTTCCCTCGCCGTCGGAATGCGGGACCGTGAGGAAGCCGCGACCTGGTCGCTCGCCAGCCGCCTGCGCGCGGGGACGGCCCCCATGCCCCGGGAAGGAACGGAACAGGAGACGCTCTGGCAGGCCATGCTTCTCTTGAAACTTGCCGAAATGCTCGCGGAGGAGGAACGGGAGATAGCGCAGGGGCTGGCCGCCATCTCGAACAGGGAAGCGGACCTGCTTGCCGCCCTCAAGGGCGAGCAAGAGGCTGACGGGGAGGAAGAGCTGGAACTGGAAAACCTCATTGCCCAGCAGGCCGTAAGCGGACCGGCGCTCAACCTGGAGCGGCTGACCAGGGCCTGGGCCGCCCTCTACCTGCAAGACGGCCGCCGGGAAGAACACCCGCTGCTGGCGACATCTCACCCGGAACTCCACGCCCTGCTGGCGGATACCCATGAAACGCTGACGGGAAAATCCCCCCGTGAACTGCTGCGCCTTCCCCTGCCGGTTGTCGGGGCCGCGAGCGAAAAATTCCCGGCCCTGCGCGACAAACACCTCAAGGCGCGGGAGGAACTTGCCCTCCTCATGGCGGAAATCGCCGCCGGAGGGGTGCTTTCCCCTGAAATTCTCACGGCTTTCGACCGGGAAAGGCGAAAACTCGCCCAGTCCGCCGCCCCCACGGCCCAGGACGACACCGAGCGCACCCTGACCCTTTACGCATACGAAGGCGCGTCCTTTGCCCTGCTCTTTGCCAAGCTCCGCGGCAGGGAACAGCCGCCCGCGGAAATACCCGCGCCGCAACTTCGCACAGGACTCCTGGCCGTGCTTTCCTAGCAGGAGAGCCGGAAAGAATCAACGGTAAGGATTGATGGTCAGGACCGGGCAGGGAGCGGTTTTGACGATTTTTTCCGCGACGCTGCCGAAAAGAACCTTTTCCAGCCCCTTGTAGCCATGGGTGCCCATGATGATCATATCCGCCCCCTGCTCCTCGGCATAACGGTTGATCTCGTCGGCCACATCGCCGGAAAGGATGGCGGAGGAAGGGGCGGCGAGGCCGGGCAGGGTCTCGGCGAGGAAGCTCTTCATCTTTTCCCTGGCGCTTGCCACCATCTCGTCCTCGAACTGGGCGATGGGCATGTGGGGCACGAAAAAACCTGAATAGTCGTCAAAACTCTGCACCACGAAAACAACAGCGAGCCTGGCTTGGAACTTGCCGGCAAAATCAGCGGCGTCACGGAGAATTTTCTGGGAATTTTCCGAGAAATCAACGGGAACGAGAATTTTTTTCATTTCCTTCATAACCCCTCCTCGTGGTATAGATGACACTGTTTTCACAAAGGTTGCGCAAACAGTCTCCGGATGATAAGCCTCTTGATATCTTCAGGCTATCAGAACAATTTTCTCGTTGTCAACAGCAGAGAGTCCCGGCAAAAACCGTGTCTTTTCCCCAATGATGCCCGCGAAAACCTTTCCCTCCCCCAGTCCGGATTCGCTCCCTGCCGCGGTTTCCGCCATTTTCGTCTCCGGCGGCATCCTGGCCGAACAACTGCCCGGCTACGAGGTTCGCAAAAGCCAGCTCGCCATGGCAACAGCCATTGCCGGGGTTCTTACGGCGGACACCTTCGAACGGACCGGTAAGGCGGAACTCCTGACCGTCGAAGCGGGAACCGGCACCGGCAAGACCCTTGCCTATCTGGTCCCGGCCATCCTCAGCGGTCGGAAGGTGGTGGTTTCCACCAACACCCTGAACCTGCAGGATCAGATCCTGCACAAGGAAATCCCCTTTATCAGGGAACATCTCGCCCCGGAACTCAACGCCATCTGCGTCAAGGGGAGGCAGAACTATCTCTGCCTCTACCGCTGGCGCCAGTTCACCAGCGCCCCGCAACTGCAGCTCTTCTCGGACGACGAAGAGGTGGCGCGCATCCAGGAGTGGCTCGACACCACGGAAAGCGGCGACAGAGCCGAGCTGTACTGGCTCGCCGACAGCTCTCCGCTCTGGGCCGCCATCAGCGCCACCACCAGCCAATGCCTCGGCAGCCACTGCCCGGACCTGGGCCAGTGCTTTGTCAGCCAGCTGCGCAAAAAAGCGGGCATGGCGCAACTGCTCATCGTCAACCACCACCTCTTTTTCTCCGATCTGGCCTTGCGCCGCTTCGGTCATGCCGAGGTGCTGCCCCGCTACGAATCGGTGATCTTTGACGAAGCCCACCATCTGGAGAGCGTGGCAACCCGCTACTTCGGCATGAGCTTCAGCCATTATCAGGTCATCGATCTGGTCAAGGATCTGGAGACCGCGGCCCAGGCGGATCTTATCGGCCGCGACCGGGAAGGGGTCGTCCAGACCGCCCGGGCCCTGGCCAAGCAGGTGGAACTCTTTGCCGACCTCTTCCCCAGGGAACGCGGCCGCTTTTCCCTCTTCGCCTTCACCGACTCCTTTCCCCACTGGCAGGAGGAAAAGCAACGGCTCCGCGACCAGATCACGGCCCTTTGCAACCAGCTGCAGAAGACGGCCATGGTGGCGGAGGCCTGGCAGGGCATGCTGCGACGGGCCGAGGAACTCCTCCTGAGCTTTGCCGGCATCACCGAAGCCCAGGATCTTGCCGCGGTTTACTGGTATGAACGGCGGGAAAAAACCGTCTCCCTCTCCGCCTCGCCAATCGACATCGCCAGCGACCTGCAGGAGTACCTTTACGGGCATTGCAGAAGCGTCATCTTCACCTCGGCCACCCTCACCACCGGCAACACCTTCACCTACTTCAACAACCGCCTCGGCCTGCCGGAGGAGACGCCGGGCCTCATCCTGGAAAGCCCCTTTGCCTATGAACGCCGCAGCCTGCTCTTTGTCCCGGCCGGCGATTTTCCGGAGCCGTCCAGCCGTACCTATCCCTCCGCCTCGCAGAAACTGATGCGAGACCTCGTCCTGGCGGCCAACGGCAGAACCCTGCTCCTTTTCACCAGCATCGGCGCCATGCGCGGCGCCCACGAATATCTGTCGGCCGAGTTGCCCTACCCTGTCCTCCTGCAGGGGGAAGCGCCCAAGGCAAAGCTGCTCGACCGGTTCCGCACCGAGACCCACTCCGTGCTCCTGGCCGTGGCCAGCTTCTGGGAGGGGGTGGATGTGCCCGGGGAATCGCTGAGCTGCGTGATCATCGACAAACTTCCATTTGAAGTCCCTTCAGACCCTGTTATTATGGCCCGCATGGAACGGATCAAAAGCGAGGGCGGCAATCCCTTTTTCGATTTTCAGGTGCCCCGGGCCATCCTCACCCTGCGCCAGGGGGTCGGCCGGCTCCTGCGCGCCACCTCCGACCGCGGGGTCCTCGCCATCTGCGACGTGCGTCTTTTCAGCAAACAGTATGGCCGCCTTTTCCTAAAAAGCCTGCCGCCCAGCCCTGTCTGTCGCGACCTTGCCAAGGTGCAGGCCTTTTTCCAGGAGGAACCATGAGCAACGCCGAAGTTCTTGCCGCCTTAAAGCAACGGGCCGCCGCCATTGACGCGGTCATGGAGGAGGATCTCGCCAGCGTGCGGAGCCCCTTGCTGAAAAAGGTGATCCGGCACGCCCTCTTCCAGGGCGGCAAACGGATCCGGCCCCTGCTCACCGTCCTGGCCGCCTCCCTGCGGGGCACACCGCCGGACGACACGGCCAGGCTCGCCATCTCCTTTGAATACCTGCATGCGGCCAGCCTCATCCACGACGACATCATCGATCATTCCGAACTCAGACGGGGGCAAAGGACGGCCAACATCCTCTGGGGAGATGGCCCGGCCATTCTTGCCGGCGACTTCCTCCATGCCCGGGCCATGGGACTCGCCAGCGAGATCGGCGGCAGACAGGGCATGGAGGTCATCGGCAGGGCGACCGCCGCCATGGTGGAGGCGGAGTTCCTCCAGATGCAGAACGCCCTGGAAAAAAGCCTCACCGAGGAAAACTACTTCCAGGTGCTCATGGGCAAAACCGCGGCCCTCATCGCCGCCGCCTGCGAGGCCGGGATCAGCCACGGCCTCGGCAGCCAGGAGGAATGCCGGGCACTTCGCAACTACGGCACCAACCTGGGTCTTGCCTTCCAGATTGTCGACGACCTGCTCGACTATCTGGGCGACCCGGCAAAAACCGGCAAGGCGGTTGGCAACGATTTCCAGGAAGGCAAGATGACCCTGCCGCTCATCCACGCCTTGGCCGCGGCAGCCCCGGAGGACCGGGACGTTCTGGCGGCCCTTTTGCACGTCAGCAGGGAAGAGCGCAACCGGCAACTGCCCCAGGCCAAGGCAATCATGGAAAAAAGCGGCTCCTTCCTTTACGCGGGGGAGAAAGCCAAGAACCTCATCGGGGAGGCGGTGGAGGGACTCGCCATTTTTCCGGACAGCCAGGCAAAGCTGACCCTGATCAGCCTTGCCCACTATGTGCTGACCAGGGAAAAATGACTCCGCCCCTGGCCAGGCAAAAGGGTAAACAGGCATGACGGCTCTCCGCGCGAAGAGAGGGAAAAAAGGAAAAAATAAAAAGGCCGGGCGCCGGAGCCTGAATCTGTTTCTCCTCTTTCTCCTTGCCGCAGCCACCATGACGGCCGGCTTCTTTTTCATCTTTCTCCATGATGGCGGAAAGACCCTGTCCGGCTCTCCGACCATCCTCAAAAAGCAGGCCAAAAAAACCATCCGGCCGCCGGCTTACGAGGAGCCGGCCACCTCTGCTCCCCCCGCGGCGCCGGGAACAGCGGGAAAAAAAACGTCCGGCCATCCCCCCCCCGGCAAGCCGCTTGTGGCCATCATCGTGGACGACATGGGCTATCAGCCGGGAATCGGCCGGGGGCTGCTGGCCCTTGACCTGCCGCTTTCCTTCGCCTTCCTGCCCTTCGCCCCCTTCAATCAGGAGCTGCTGACCACGGCCCACGCCAAGGGACGGGATATCCTTCTTCACCTTCCGCTGGAAGCCGCCGACCCAAAGTGGAACCCTGGCCCGGGCGCCCTGAGCACGGCCATGGATACCTACACCCTCAAAGCCTCCTTGCACAAGGACCTCAAAGCAGTACCCCAGGCCATCGGCATCAACAACCACATGGGCTCCCGCTTTACCGCCGATCCGGCCGCCATGCGCCGGCTGTTCGGCGCCATGCAGGATCTTGATCTCTTCTTTGTCGACAGCCTTACCTCACCCAAGAGCGCCGCCTATGGGCTTGCCGGCCAGATGGGGGTCAGGGCTGGCCGCCGCAACGTATTTCTCGACAATGAGCAGATCCCGGAAAAGATCATCAGCCAACTGGAGAGCCTGATCAGCTACGCGAAAAAACACGGGCAGGCCGTGGGCATCTGCCATCCGCATCCGGCGACCCTGGAGGCCCTGCGCCGCTTCCGGCCGCAATTGCTGAAGCAAACGGAGGTGGTCGGCATCCATCGCCTGGTTCATTAACAGGCCGGCAAAAGGCACGACGACCTTATTTTCCTGCTCGCCCTGCCTTTGAATCTCGATTACATTCAAACAGGTCATTCAGGGGAGACCGCCTCGGAGTTGGTCCCCCCTCTTCCCGGAGGTTACGGCCATGCATCTTGTCTCCTTAAACATCGGCATCCCCAAAACAGAGATTTTTCACGGCAGAGAGGTAATCACCGGCCTCTGCAAGCTCCCGGTGGCGGAAACACTTCGCCTGACCAAAACAGGCTTTGTCGGCGACGGAGTGCAGGACAGAAAACACCACGGCGGCGAAGACAAGGCGGTCTGCGTGTACAGCGCCGACCATTACCCGCATTGGGAAAAGGTTCTCGGCCAGAAGCTGCCCCCGGCCGCCTTTGGCGAAAACCTCACCGTTGCCGGACTCGACGAAGAGAACATTGGGATCGGCGATCGCTTTACACTCGGCACGGCGCAGCTCCAGGTAAGCCAGCCCCGTCAGCCCTGCAAGACCCTGGCCGCCCGCTACGGGAGAACCGACTTCGTCAAGCTCGTTGTCGATGCCGGATACACCGGCTTCTATTTCCGGGTGCTTGAGGAAGGAGAGGTCAAACCCGGAGATTTGCTGGTGGCGGAGGGACGGGACCACCACGGGGTTTCGGTTTCCCTTGCCAACCGGATCTACCACCATGACCGACAGAACAGGGCCGGCATCGAAAAAGTGCTGGCCGTGCCGGCTCTTTCCTCCTCCTGGCGGGAATCCTTTACCGAGCTTCTGAAAAAATGCCCCAACCCATGACCAGTGCCATCAACCGCGACCCATGCCGCCCATCATCACCCTGACCACCGATTTCGGCCTGCGGGATGAATACGTGGGGGTCGTGAAGGGGATCCTGGCCGCCCAGGCGCCGCAGGCCCGGGTGATCGACCTCTGCCATCAGGTGGCCCCGCAGGATGTCCGCCAGGCAGCTTTTCTCCTGCGGGCGGCAGTCCCCTACTTCCCGGCGGGCACCATCCACCTGGCCGTGGTCGATCCCGGGGTGGGTACCGAAAGAGAGCTGCTGATCCTGCAGGCCCAGGGCCAGTGCTTCCTGGCGCCTGACAACGGCTTGCTTGCGCCTTTTCTTGCCGATGACTCTTTTCAGGCCGCGTTCGTGATCGACTGTCCGCACCTTTACCAACAGCCGGTGAGCGACACCTTTCATGGCCGGGACATTCTGGCGCCTGTCGCCGCGGCCCTTGCCAACGGCAACACCCCGGCGGAACTAGGCAGGATGGCGCTTAAGGACGACCTTAAAAATCTTTCATCCCCGCAGTTGCAAATTGACTTGATTCATGGCAACATAGCGGGGTTTGTGATCCATATTGACCACTTCGGCAATCTGACCACCAATATCCGGCAGCGCGACCTTGCGGCATTTCCCGTCTGGCGTTCTGGATTGGAGATTGTGTGCCGAGGAAAGCGGATTGACGGTCTCGCCACAACGTACGGGTCATTCCCCGAGGGGAAATTATTGGCACTTCTGGGCAGCCGAGGCTATCTTGAGGTGGCGGTAAGTCGGGGAAATGCCGCAAAATTGCTTGGGGCAGCAATTGGCGACCCGATTCAGGTCCTTGTAAAACGGAAGGAGTAATTTTTCCGGTTTACAAACAGACCATCAAGTATTAAAGTTTTTCCTTAAACTCTGGTGAGGTTACACGGTTCATGCACGACCAACACATCGATGATATCGCGAAACTCCTCAAAACAATGTCGCATCCCATCCGCCTGAAGATTCTCTGCCTGCTGCAGGACCGCGAGATGACCGTGGGAGACATCCACAAGGAAGTGCATACCACCAATGCCAATGTCTCCCAGCATCTTTCCATCCTGCGCAACCAGGGCATCATTTCCTATCGCAAAGACGCCAACTTCATCTACAACCGGATTGCGGAAGGCAGGGTGACGGAACTGATCAAGACCATGCGCGAGCTTTTCTGCACGGTTTCCTGATCCGCTTCGTCTCGGATGCGGGCCGTTGGCAAGGCCTTTTTGCCGCGCAGTTTTCCGTGCCGTCCGGGGGGAGTCCACGGACGCATCCGCCACTGGCGTGTCATCTCCAGGCGTGTTGCCGTACCAGGCTGCACTTTCTGTTTCACCCTGTTGCCTCATTTCCCCAAATTGTCCCGGGGGAAGCGCGATTCCCCCGATCACCTTTTTTATTCATTTTTTTTTCACAAGGAGCGCTGCAAATGATTGTTACCGATTGGGTTCATGTTATTGCCGGCATCTTCATCCTCATCAGTCTGGCCCTGGGCACCTGGGTGCATCCCTACTGGTATTTTTTCACCGCCTTTGTCGGGGCCAACCTTTTCCAGTATGGCTTCAGCAAATTCTGTCCTCTGGCCATCATCCTCAAAAAGCTGGGCGTGCCGGAAAGCCGCACCGGCCAGGGCTGCTGCGGAAAATAAGAAGCAATTTCAAGAAAATACAATGGGGAGTCCGCCCATGGCTCCCCACTTTTTCTTCCCCCTGCCTTGACCTGGGCAACCATCTCGGTTAGCCTTGGGGCCTGGGAAATTTTCTTTTTCGGCACCCATTGGCGTCACCCGCAGACAGCGAAAGCTGCCCATGATGTTCGTCGCCAGGCAAAAACATTCCGTTATCCCGAGGCCCCGTGGCATTCCGCAACGTTCACGGGTCTGTCAACCATTGTCGCTCCGCCCCTTTCCCACCGCAGGAAACCCTTCATTTTCCGGGGCCGCGCCGTCTGTTTCAGGAGTACGCATGGATCTCTCTGTCTTCACCGCGAAATATCTGAAAAAAACCAACCCCCTGATCTTTAAGCGCATCGGCCGGGCCCAGGACATTGAGGAACTACGCGGCCAGCTCATCGATTTCACCTTCAGCGTGGAACAGCAGGCCGTGGAAGAAGCGAGCTGCGACGATGCCAGCCTGCTTGCCCGCATCCGCGATTGCGGCTTTTCCTTTCGCACCATTCTTAAAAAAGGCTCCGAGCAGGCGGCGGGCTTCAGCATCCTGCAGGCCCTCTGGGATATCGGCCACGACATCCCGCGGCCGGAACTGACCCCTGCCTTTTTTGCCGATCTCCTCTATATGCTGCTGGGCATGCAGGGGCAGAGCCCTCACAAGGCCCTGGACGCCATCCACCTCACCGCCGTGGGATCGCGCGGCAGAAAGGCGGCCATCAAGCGTTCCCGGCAGCTGGACAATCTCTGGGTCGAAGTGGACCGCCGCATGTCCGCTTACCCTTCAGGCCTTGAAGAGCCGGCGGTGCGGCGGCGCCAGGCGCGCAGGGAGAAGATCCTTGCGGTATTGGGCGGCAGCCTTGACGATTGGCACGACTGGCGCTGGCAGGTCAGGCACATTATCCGCGATCTTGCCAGCCTGGAAAAGCTGGTAAAACTAAGCGCCTCGCAGCGCAAAGCACTCAAGGCCGCCAAGGAAAACCGGCTTCCCTTCGGCATCACCCCCCACTATCTCTCCCTGATGGATGACGAGATCGGCAAACGGGACGCGGCCATCCGCGCCCAGGTACTGCCGCCCATGAGCTATGTGAAGGAGATCGCGGCGGTGGAGGATGTCTCCTGCCTCGATTTCATGGGCGAGGAGGACACCTCGCCCTTTGATCTCGTCACCAGGCGCTATCCGGCCATCTGCATTCTCAAGCCCTACAATACCTGCCCTCAGATCTGCGTATACTGCCAGCGCAACTGGGAAATCGACGACGTCATGGCCAGCGGCGCCTTTGCCGGCATGGACAGGATCGATGCCGCCATCCAGTGGATCCACGACCACCCTGCCATCCACGAGGTGCTGATCACCGGCGGCGATCCTCTGGCCATGGGCGACGAGGCCCTGGCCGCCATCCTGGCCAGGGTGGCGGAAATCCCCACGGTGGAACGGATCCGCATCGGCAGCCGAACCCTGGTCACCATGCCCATGCGGACCACGGAAGGGCTGGCCGACCTGATCAGCCGGTACCGGGATCCGGGCCGCCGGGAGGTGGCGATCATGACCCATGTCCAGCATCCCTACGAGGTGACGCCGGATACGGTGGCGGCGGTGGACAGGTTCCGCCTGCGCGGCATCCCGGTCTACAACCAGCTGGTCTACACCTATTACGCCTCGAAGCGCTTCGAGGCCACCGCCCTGCGCCGGCTTCTGCGCCTGATCGGCATCGACCCCTACTACACCTTCAACACCAAGGGCAAGGACGAAACCCTGGCCTACCGCACCCCCATCGCCCGGCTCCTCCAGGAACAGCAGGAAGAGGCCAGGCTGCTGCCGGGCCTGGCCCGGACCGACGAGGCGGTCTTCAATGTGCCCCGGCAGGGAAAAAGCTATTTGCGGGCCCGGGAGTACCGGAATTTCCTCTCCATTCTCCCGGACGGCGCCCGGGTCTATGAATTCCATTCCTGGGAAAAGAAGGTTTCCCAGGAAACCTCCACCTTCATCACCACGGACGTGCCGATCCTCCACTACCTGGAACGGTTGAGCAAGGACGGGGAAAGCGTTTCCGACTACGAGACCATCTGGTACTATTTTTGAAAAAAAGGGCCGGCAGCTCTTTGCAGAGCCCGGCCCGATGCATGTGCCCGAGAACAGAAAGCAGGGACTACGCGATCAGTTGCTCTGCGGAGCGATCTTGATCTCCACCCGGCGGTTTTTCTGTCGGCCCGCCTCGGTTTCATTGGTGGCGACGGGGCTTGATTCGCCAAGGGGGAGCACCTCCATCCTGGCGCCGTCCACCCCGCGCTGGATGATCAGATTTTTGACCGCCTCGGCCCGCCTCCGGGAAAGGTCCATATTGTACTCTTCGCTGCCGGCGCTGTCCGTGTGGCCCTCGATCCTGATCACGGTCTGGGGATACTGAACCAGCACCTGGGCGATTCGGTCCAGCTCGCCATGGAGGCCGGGCCTGACCACGGCGGAATTGGTGTCAAAGCCCACATCCCCCTTGAGCACCACGGAAAGCAGGTTCCCCTCCCGCCGGACCGCGGCCGCGTCGGAGGCGGCCAGGGCCTCGCGCATCTGCTGCTCCTGCTGATCCATCATCCTGCCGACTCCGGCTCCGGCCAGGCCACCGGCCGCGGCCCCTATGGCGGCGCCGATCAGGGTGCCCTTGGTGTCACGGCCGATCGCCTGTCCGAGCAGGGCGCCGGCCACGGCCCCGCCGGCGGCACCATAGGCGCCGCCGGTCTGGGTCTTGTTTTGCGGGGCGCACGCAGCGAGAAAAAGCATTCCTGCCAAACCGACAACAAACAACTGTTTCATGGTGTTCTCCTCCAAAAGAGTTAAGGGAATGGTCTCCGGATTCAATACCAAGACGCATCCGAGCCCGGGAAGTTCCCTATTTTGAGGTGAGGGGAAAATTTCGCTTTCTCATCCTATCGCAAAGTTCAACCTGAAAAAAAAAGGCCGTTCGGGCAGGCAAGAGAAAAAATGCTCTCAGGAGAGGGCGGCGGCTTTGCCTATGGCGGCGAGAACGGCCCGGCCCACCGGGATAAAATCTTTTTTCGCCCCGGCAGGATCGGCGGTGTGCGCCAGCCGGCCAAGAACCGCGACCTGACCCAGCTCGGCAATGGTTCGCATATTGTCGACGGCAAGAAGCTCCGATTCCACCGGACTGGCATCGGAAAAAACCACCCCGACAACCCTGAGCCGCCGCGCCCGCAGCGCCGAGATGCTCAACAGGGTATGGTTGATGGTGCCCAGACCGCTGCGGGCCACCAGCAGGGTGGGAATCGCAAGCTCCCCAAGCAGATCGATCAGGAGCAGATCCCGCCTGAGGGGCACCATGAGGCCGCCTACCCCCTCCACCACCAGCAGTTCATGGCGGCCAAGCATCTCCTCATAGTTGCTTCTCACCAGGGCGGCCTCGATGCGCTTTCCCTCCTGTTCCGCGGCAAGATGGGGAGAGGCGGCCAGGGAGAAATGGTAGGGAACCTGGCGTGCCACTTCCGCCGGGACAAGGGGCTGCCCCGCCACCCGCAGGCATTCGGCAAGATCGGCCGGCGGGAACTCCGGTCCGGTGGCCACCCATTTCTGATACCCGGCCTTGACGCCATCCTTCAGGAGAAAATCGAGGAGAAGCGCGCAGAAACGGGTCTTGCCCACGTTGGTATCCGTACCCGCCACAAAGATGGCGCTCATTTTCCCCCCTTCACGATAAAGGCCTGATAAGTGGCCGGATAGCCGTTGAAATGTTCCTGAAACCAGGCATCGAGCAGGCGCAGGCGGCCCCGGGTAAGGGTGGCCGGCAGTTGCTGCCCGCCGCCGGTTCCGGTCTTGCGGATATGATCAAGCAGGTCGAGCAGGGAGCCATACTGCCGGACCTTCTCCACCTCCTGCACCCGCGCCTCCTTCAGGCCCGAAGCCGCCATCGCCGCGATGGTCTCCCGGCCGGGAAAGCGGTGGGGCGGCAGCAGCACCGGCGCGGCAAAGCAATGACTCAACCCCCGGCTCAATTCATAAAAGGTCCTTGGCCCGAAGAGCGCCCCGAGGAAATGACCCTCGGGGGCCAGCAGGCGGCGGATCCCGGCAAAGGCGGCGTCGATGTCGTCGAACCACTGCATGGTGGAGTTGCTGCAGATGAGATCAAAGGAAGAGGCGCAGGCAGCGAGAAAGCGCTCGCCATCCTCGCAAAGAAAGGAGAGATTCCCGCGGCCGCCCAGCTTTTCCCTGGCCTGCCGGATCATATTTTCGGAAAAATCCAGGGCGATGATCTTTGCCGCCGGGTAGCGCCGGGCCAGCACCGCGGTGAAATTCCCGGTTCCGCACCCGATTTCGAGGATTCGCGCGGGCAAAACCGCCGGCGGCAATTCCCGGCCAAGCCGCATCGCCAGCTCCTGCTGCACATCGGCATGGGCATCATAGGTGGCGGCGGCCCGGGAGAAACGCTGCCTGATTCTCTTTTTCCGCGGATCAGTCACGGCCGGGAAACTCCTGGTCAAAAAAAAGGGCGTGGCCGGCATGGTCAAGAACCCGGCTCTCCGCTCCGGGAATCACCGCTCGCTCGGCAAGCGGCGCGATCACATCCCGCCGGCCATGCCAGCAGAACACCTGGCCGGACAGGGGCTTGACCGGCAGCCGCCAGGAGGCAAGATAATCAAGCCCCCGGGCGAGCAGGGCCGGCGCAATGGTTTCGAGCAGCTCCTCCTGCTGGTCGGCCAGAAAATGCCGGTATTCCGACCTGTAGCCCAGAAAACACTTGCGGTAGAAATCCCGCAAAAAGGCGTGGGGATCGCGTTGCAGTCCCGCCCGGATGGCGGCGATCTCCGCGGCAGGCCAGGAAGAGCGCAGGGCAAGAAGGGCGAGGGAGGCGACCCTCTCCGGAAAGCGATTGGCGAAATCCAATGCCAGATGCGCGCCAAGCGACCAGCCGACGAGGCGGACCAGGCCAATCTCCGCCTCTTGCAGAAAGAAGGCAAGATCGGAGACGGCGGTTGCCGCATCAAGAGGGGCGACCGGCGCAAGCCAGGGGAAATCCTTTCCGGCAAGGGAGAGAACGGCTCCGGAAAATGCCCAGCCGGGGAGAAAGACGGTCACCCCCCCCGGCAAACCATTGCCCACCGCCTGATATTTCCAGCTCTGCGTCATGGTTGCCCCGTTGCCCGGGCAGGGCAAAGAAAAAAGGCGCCGGGTTGCGCCGGCGCCACTGTCAACCATCCCCTTGCCATTGCCGCCTCAACTCCGAAAGGAATCCTGATGGGCAAGAAACCAGCGGTAGGTCTCTTCGACCCCCTGCCGCAGTGAGATTTTCGCCCGCCAGCCAAGCTCGCTCAATTTGGCGACATCGAGCAGTTTAAGGGGAGTGCCGTCGGGTTTGCTGGTGTCGTAAACAATCGTGCCGCCAAAGCCGACCACCTCTTTCACCAGTTCGGCCAGCTCCCCGATGGAGAGGTCCTCCCCCACCCCGACATTGACAATCTCCTCGTCATCGTAGCGCTGCATCAAAAAGAGCGCCGCCTCGGCAAGGTCGGCAACGTGCAGAAACTCGCGGCGGGGGGTGCCGCTGCCCCAGACAACCACCTCCTTCGCCCCGCTCTCCCTGGCCTCATGGAATTTACGGATCAGGGCCGGCAGCACATGGGAGTTGGCCAGATGAAAATTGTCGCCAGGGCCATAGAGATTGGTGGGCATGAGGGAAATGGCGTTGAACCCGTACTGGCGGCGGTACGCCTGGCAGAGCTTGATGCCGGCGATCTTGGCGATGGCATACCACTCGTTGGTGGGTTCGAGGGGTCCGGTGAGCAGACAGGCCTCGGGCATGGGCTGGGGGGCGAATTTGGGATAAATGCAGGAGGAGCCCAGAAAAAGAAGTTTGTCCACCCCGGCCCTGTAGGCGGCATCAATGACGTTGATCTCAATCTGCAGATTGTCCCGGATAAAATCAGCGGGATAGCTGCTGTTGGCCTGAATGCCGCCCACCCTGGCCGCGGCCAGAAAAACATGGGCCGGCCGCGCTTCCTGGAAAAAATCCCGCACTGCGGCCTGGCTGGTCAGGTCCAGTTCCGCGTGGGTCCGGGTGATGAGCCGCGAATACCCCTCCTGCCGGAGCTGCCGGACAATGGCCGCGCCGACCAGGCCGCGATGCCCGGCGATATATATCTTGTCGTCCTTATTCATGGTATTGATAGGTCTTAAAGCCTTCCTGTCTGCAAAGGGCGTCACGCCGCGCGGCAGCCAGATCCTCGCGCACCATTTCCGCCACCATTTTCATAAAGGGAATTTCCGGCACCCAGCCCAATTTTTCCCTGGCCTTGCCGGCATCGCCCAGGAGAGTTTCCACCTCGGTGGGCCGAAAGTACCTGGGATCGACCCGGATGATGGCGTCGCCCTTCTGCGGCGCCCTGCCCAAGGCGGCAGCGGGGAATCTCCCGGCATCCAGGGAATCGATGATTCCGACCCGCTCGACTCCCTCACCCTGCCACCTGAGGCCGATGCCCATCTCGGCAAAAGCATAGCCGCAGAAGTCCTGGACGGAATGCTGCTCGCCGGTGGCGATCACATAATCCTCCGGGGAATTCTGCTGCAGCATCAGCCATTGCATGCGGACATAATCCTTGGCATGCCCCCAGTCCCGTTTCGCATCGAGATTGCCGAGATACAGGCAATCCTGCAGGCCAAGAGCGATTCGGGCCGCGGCCCGGGTGATTTTCCGGGTGACAAAGGTTTCCCCCCGGATCGGGGATTCATGGTTGAAGAGGATGCCGTTGCAGGCATAGATCCCGTATGCCTCCCGGTAATTCACGCAGATCCAGTAGGAGTAGAGCTTGGCCACCGCATAGGGAGAACGCGGGTAAAACGGAGTGGTCTCCCGCTGCGGCGTCTCCTGCACCTTGCCGAACAGCTCCGAGGTGGAGGCCTGATAGAATCTGGTCTTTTCGCTGAGGCCCAGGATCCTGATCGCCTCAAGCAGGCGCAGGGTGCCCAGAGCGTCGGCGTTGGCCGTGTACTCCGGCGTTTCAAAGGAAACCGCCACATGACTCTGGGCGGCGAGATTGTAAAGCTCATCGGGCTGCACCTGCTGAATGATCCGGATCAGATTGGTGGAGTCGGTCAGGTCTCCGTAGTGGAGAATGAACTTGCGCCCAGTCTTGTGGGGATCCTCGTAGAGATGGTCGACACGGTCGGTATTGAAGGACGAGGCGCGCCGCTTGATGCCGTGCACCTCGTAGCCTTTGTCCAGGAGAAACTCCGCCAGATAGGCGCCGTCCTGACCGGTCACCCCGGTAATCAATGCTTTTTTCTTCACTTCTTCTCCTCGGTGGGGTTCATCCGCGTTTCCAAACGGCCGGAACCGTCGCGGACCGCGACGCGCGGGCAGGGTTGGGGGCAAAACATACGTTCCCGGGCCAGGCCCAACGCCTGAACGTCTTTGCGTTAATCGTATTTTCTGATCTTCATTTACTCGACAGTCACGCTTTTCGCCAGATTCCTAGGCTGATCCACGTCGCACCCGCGCAGGGTGGCGATTTCATAGGCAAGAAGCTGCAGCGGCAGGACGAAGAGGATGGGATTCAGATCCTCGTGGCTCCTGGGCAGAAAAATCACCTCTTCGGCAATGCGCTGGCAATTCCTGTCTCCCGTATTGGCCAGCAGGATGATCCTGCCGTTTCTGGCCTTGACCTCTTCCACGTTGGAAATGACCTTCTCGTAGACGCTGTCCTGGGGGGCCAGGGCCAGAACCGGCATCTCGCGGTCGATGAGCGCGATGGGGCCGTGCTTGAGCTCGCCGGCCGCATAGCCTTCCGCGTGGATATAGGAAATTTCCTTGAGCTTCAGGGCGCCTTCCAGGGCGATGGGGAAATTGCAGCCCCGGCCCAGGTAAAGGAAATCCCGGCTGCGGGCAAAGAGATCGGCAATGCGGGTCGCCTCTTCCTGCAGGCGGGGAAGTTCCTGGGTAAGCAGGGCTGGCAGCTCGACCAGCGCCTTGCCCAGGGCCTTGCGCTCCTTGGCGGGAATGGTTTTCCTCAGCTCTCCCAGATAGAGGGTGAAGAGGAGAAAGGCGGTGAGTTGACAGGTGAACGCCTTGGTCGAGGCCACCCCGATCTCGGGCCCGGCATGGGTATAGATGGTGCCGTGCGACTCCCGGGTGATGGTGCTGCCCAGGACATTACAGATGGAAATGACCCTGGCCCCCATCTTCTTGGCCAGCCTGAGTCCGGCCAGGGTATCCGCCGTTTCCCCGGACTGGGAGATGGGCACCACCAGCACGGTTTCGTCGAGGAGCAGGCGGCGGTAGCGGAATTCCGAAGCGATGTCAACCTCCACCGGAATGCCCACCCATTTCTCCAGCCAGTATTTCGCCACCAGGGCGGCGTGCCAGGAAGTGCCGCAGGCAACCAGGGAAATCCGGCTGATCTTTTTCAGTTCCGCGGCGCTCAAGGTGATTTCCGGCAGGCTCACCTTGCCGGTGGCCGGATCGAGGCGGCCCCGGAAGGTGTTGAGGATGGCCTGGGGCTGCTCAAAGATCTCCTTGAGCATGAAATGCTTGTAACCGGCCTTCTCGGCCATGGCCGCGTTCCACTCGATGCGCTGGACCTCCTTTTTCACCTTGCGGCCGCCGGCAATGGACATGACCTGCCAGTCTCCCTGCCTGAGGACCGCCATCTCCTGATCCTCAAGGAAGACAACCTGATTGGTGTAAGGCAGCAGGGCGGGAATATCCGAGGCCATCAGGCAGCCAACCCCATCCTGGATACCCAGAACCAACGGGCTCTGGTTCCTGGCCGCCACCAGCATGTCGGGAGCGCCGGCCCAGAGGACGCCGATGGCATAGGAGCCCTGCACCTTTTTCAGGGCCCGGCGCACCGCCGCCACCAGATCGTCGGCCAGCTCTTCCTCAATGAGATGGGCGAGCACTTCGGTGTCGGTTTCGGAACGAAAAACATGCCCGCGGTCTTTCAGTTCCTCGCGCAGGGGGTGATAATTCTCGATGATGCCGTTGTGGACCACGACCAGCTTGCCGCTGCAATCACTGTGCGGGTGGGCGTTTGCCTCCGAAGGCGCTCCATGCGTTGCCCAGCGCGTGTGGCCAAGACCGATGTGGCTGTCAAGGTTGCGCACCGTATCGAGGCGCTCCTCAAGATGGACGAGTTTTCCCTCGGCCCGGTATTTTTCCAGCTTGCCCTTGTGCACGTATACCAGGCCTGCCGAATCATAGCCGCGGTACTCAAGGCGTTTCAATCCTTCCAGGATAATGGGCACAACGTTTCTCTGGCCGACATAACCGACGATTCCGCACATAGTGATCTCCTCGTTACAAGCGCGTTCCCTGAAACCACGTCCGGGCAAGGGGCAACGCCGCAAAAAAATCTCCCGCCTCAGCAATGGACCGATGATCAGATGAGAATAAGAGAAAAACGACCGGCTGCGCACTCACAGGGCAAAGCCCTGCCTGGATCTCGCCACCACGCCGGGGAGTACCTCCAGCAGCCGCGTCACTTCCGCCTCGGTGCTGTGCCGGCTGAGACTGATCCGCAGGGTGCCGTGCAGAAACTCTTCCGGCAGCCCCATGGCCCGCAACACATGCGAGGGGTCCAGGTCGCCGCTCTGACAGGCGGCATGGGCCGAGACCGCGATCCCCAAAGAATCAAGATCCTGGATCAGACCGGCGGAGGAAGCGTGCCTGAAGCTCACATTCAGGGTATTGACCAGCCTGGGCAGCCCGCCCCCGTTGATACGGACCTCCGGGATCGCCGTCATTATTCCGGACTCGAGAAGATCGCGCAACCGGGCCACCTGGCGCAGATCGGCCTCCCGCAAGGAGAGCGCCCGCTCGCAGGCCTTGCCGAAGCCGACAATGCCGGCGACATTTTCCGTACCCGCCCTCCGGCCGTCCTCCTGGCCCGCCCCCATGACCAAGGGGGTGAAAGGCGCGGTCCTTCGCACGTAAAGGGCGCCGACGCCCTTGGGGCCATGCAGCTTGTGGCCGGCCAGGCTGAGATAGTCAACGCCCCACGCCTCCACCGGCAACTCGGCCTTGCCGGCCAGCTGAATGGCGTCGCAGTGGAAGAGCACCCCCTTTTCCTTGCAGATCGCGGCGATCTCGGCAATGGGCCAGATGACGCCTGTTTCGTTGTTGGCCCCCATCAGGGTGACCAGGGCGGTGTCCGGACGGATCGCTTTTTTGAGATCGGCAAGAGCAAGACCGCCATCCTGGTCCACCGGCAGCAGCTCGACCTCATAGCCCTGGCCGACGAGAAACTCCAGGGGCACCAGCACCGAACCATGCTCCACCCGGGAGGAAATGATGTGTTTTTTCCCTGGCGCGGCGCGGACCGCACTCATGATCGCGGTATTGTTCCCCTCGCTGCCGCCGCTGTTGAAGACGAGCCTGCCGGGATGGCAGCCAAGGAGCGCGGCCACCTGTTCCCTGGCCGCGTTCACCCCTTGCCGGGCCGCTTCCCCGAAGCGATGGCCGCTGGCCGGGTTGCCGAAATGTTCGGCAAGATAGGGAGCCATGGCCTCCCGTACCGCCGGATCGACGGGGGTTGTCGCGTTGTTGTCAAAATAGATGGTCTGCATAAGCTAGATCAGGAGCATCCTGTCGAGAGAGAGTTTGGCCTCCGCCGCCACCTCGGCCGGCACGGTGATACGGTTGACCACCTTTCTCGCCACCAGATTGTCAAGAACCCAGAGCAGGTAACCCGGCTTGATGCGGTACATGGTGGAACAGAGGCACTGAAAGGGGGAAAGCGAGTGGATCTCGCGGTCCGGATAAAGCCGTTTCAGGCGGTTCACCAGATTCACCTCGGTGCCGATGGCCCACTTGCTGCCGGGGGGCGAGTCGCCGACCGCCTTGATGATCGCCTCGGTGGAACCATAAAGATCGGCCTGACTCACCACCTCGTGCCTGCACTCGGGATGGACGATGATGCGCACCTGCGGATCCTTTTCCCGCCAATGGCTGACATGCTTGGCCTGAAACTGCATATGCACGGTGCAGTAGCCGTTCCAGAGAATGACCTTGGCTTTCCGTAACTGGGCCGGGGTATTGCCGCCCAGAGGTTTCGCGCGATCCCAGAGGACAACCTCATCGTCCGGGATGCCGAGAGCGCTTGCGGAATTACGGCCCAGATGCTCGTCGGGGAAAAAGAAAACCTTCTCCCCCTGCGCGAGGGCCCAGGTCAGGACCCGCTCGGCATTGGAAGAGGTGCAGACCGAGCCGCCCAGCCTGCCGACAAAGGCCTTGAGCAGGGCGGAGGAATTCACATAGGTTACCGGGATAATACGCCCGCTGACAACTCCGGCCAGATCCTGCCAGGCCCATTCCACTTCCTCGCGGCTGGCCATGTCCGCCATGGGGCAGCCGGCGCGGAGGTCGGGCAGGATCACCACCTGATCCGGCGAAGTAAGGATATCGGCGGATTCCGCCATGAAATGAACGCCGCAAAAGACGATGTACTTCTTGTCCGTGGCCTGCGCGGCGTTGCGGGCGAGCTTCAGCGAGTCCCCGGTGAGGTCGGCGAACCGGAAGATCGCCTCCTGCTGGTAGTGATGCCCCAAAATCAAAAGATTGCCGCCCAGCTCTTTCTTGCGGGCGGCAATCTTTTGGCTCAATATCTCTTCTTTTTCCTGCAGGTATTCAGAGCCGAGCTCAACCTGCTGCAACGCTGTCATCTTCTCTCTTTCGCACTCCGGGAGTCACACAAAATCAAAACAGAACGCAAAGGGGCAGGGACGCCACGGGAAGAGGACTCTGTTCGGTTTCCCCATCCTCCTTGCGTCACCGCGCCTCTGCGTTTCTCTTCATTATTTCACCAGCCGCACCCAGGTGGCGGTAGGGCCCTTGTCGCCCTCGCCTTCGCCAAAGCGCACCTCATCGCCCTCGGCAAGCTGCTCCATGCCCACATCCTTCAAGGCGTTCTCATGGAAATAGACTTCCTGCCCGCCCATGGTGGCGATGAAGCCATAAGACTCGAAGGGGAACAGCTTTTTAATGGTGCCGCTCATCGGCCCGGCCGCCGCACCCTCCGGCTCCTTGCCGGTCTGCCGCCGCTTGCGCTGCAGCTCCTTCAGCTGGAGACCCAGGGTGTCGAAGGCCTCGACCAGCAGGGGACGCACCGTCTCCCCCTTTCTTTTCACCACCACGGTGTCGTTGGGAACGGAAGCCACCAGGCGAACCTCATGGCCGCCCTCCTTATGCTGGGAGGTCTCCTCAATGGAGACGCGCAGATGATGAACAAGTCCCGGATGATGACGATCAAGGCGCACCTTTTCCTCTTCGATCTTCTCCTGCCATGCCTTGCGAATTTCCAGGTTGCGTCCTTCAACTTGAAGTTCCATATATATCCTCCATCAAAGTAATTAAATCGCTGCCGCTCCGGGCAGCATCCTGGAGATCTTTCACCTTTATTTTACCATAGTCGCCGGCGGAAAAATCATGCTTTCTTTCAAAAAAAAGCCGTGCCAGACCGCCGCGATAAAACAAAGAGTTACAGAAACAGGCGCTGAAAATGTCCCCTCAACCGCCTTTTTTGTGAAGATACCCACTCTTCCCCGGCCTTGCAAGAAAAAGGGGGGTCAGCCGCCGGCAAACCGCTCCCGTACCGCATCGATGCGCCGCAGCGATTCCCGCACCCTTGTCGAGGGAATCCGGGCGCCCATCGCCTGCGCCAGACACGCATGGGCGGCCCTGATCTTGTCGTGGTCGTGACAGATCAGCAGCAGATCCGCGCCGGCCAGAAAGGCGAGAAGAGCGGCGTCGGCCACGGTTCCCTCCTTCTCGATGGCGCCCATTTCGAGATCATCGGTGATCACCAGTCCGGAATAGCCGAGCCGGTCCCGAAGAAGACCGCCCAGGATCGCAGCGGAGAGCGTGGCCGGACTTGCCCTGTCCAGATGGGGATAAACGGTGTGCGAGGTCATGACCGCCGCCACCTCCGCGGAAATCGCCGCCTGAAAGGGCAGGAGATCGCAGGACTCCATTTCGGCGCAGGAACGGTCCACCACCGGCCGAACCTCATGGGGATCGAGGGAGACCGAACCCAAGCCCGGAAAATGCTTGGCGCAGGCGGCGAGACCATGCCCCTGCATCTCGCCGATGACCAGGGCCCCGAGCCGGGCCACCCTCACGGGATCCTCCCCCAGGGAGCGCCGCTCCATGACAAGGTTTCGGCCGGCCGGGCAAACGTCGAGCACCGGGGCCAGATTCATGTTCACCCCGAGGGCCAGCAGCTCCCGGGCGCAGACACGGGCGTAATCGGCAAGCTTTTCCTCGGCGTCCTCGCTCTCCGCAAGCTCCCGCGCATCGGGAAACTCGGTGAAAAACGGCGCCCTGAGCCTGGCCACGCTGCCCCCCTCCTGATCGATGGAGATGAGCGGAGAGGGCAGGCCGGCCCCATGGCAGGCAGCGACCAGATCGCCGCAGAGATTGCCGAGCTGGACAGGGTCAACCACGTTTCTTTTAAAAAGGATGAAACTGCTGATCCCGTATGCATCGATAAGCTCGCGGGTCGAATCGTCGAGCCTGGCGCCGGGCAGGCCCACCATGAAGAGACCGCCCAATTCATTTTTCATTTTCCACTCTCCACTTTGTTTTTCCCTTGATACGCCACCGGATCCGCGAGCCCCGCCTCGGCAAAGCCCTTCAAGCGCAACCTGCAGCTGTCGCATTCCCCGCAGGCCCTGCCCTGTTCGTCCGGATCGTAGCAGCTGTGGGTAAGGCCGTAATCAACGCCGAGAGCCACCCCCTTCTCGATGATCTCCTTCTTGTTCAGCGCAAGAAGCGGAGCATGGACACGAAAGGGATTGCCGCCCTCCAGACCGGCCCGGGTGCCCAGGTTGGCGACCTGCTCGAAGGCATGGAGAAACTCGGGCCGGCAGTCGGGGTAGCCGCTGTAATCCATGACGTTTGCGCCGATGAAGATGTCGGCCGCACCCAGCACCTCGGCCCAGGCCACGGCATAGGAGAGGAAAATGGTGTTGCGCGCCGGCACATAGGTGACCGGAACGCTGCTTGCCATCTCGTCGATGTCGCGGCCCTTGGGCACGGCCAGTTCCGAGGTGAGCGCCGAGCCGCCAATGGCGTCAAGATCAAGACGCAGCACCAGATGCCGCTTTACCCCCCAGCGGGCCACGTTGGCCCTGGCCCGCTCCAGTTCGATCCGCTGGCGCTGGCCGTAAGCAAAACTCAGGCAACAACATTCATAGCCCTCCTGCCGGGCAATGGCCAGGACGGTGGCGGAATCAAGGCCACCGCTCAACAGGATCACGGCTTTTGCTTTATCCTTTCCCATACGATTCCTGATCCTCTGAAGATTTCTTCCGCCGTCGTTTTTTACTCTAACCGCGACAGCCGATACCGCGCAAGCTGCATCCATCGGGCCTCTCTCCGCTCAGAGACGCACGGGCAGCCCCCTGACGACACGGATCTCTTCCGGGCCGACCTGGGCCTGGTAGGCAAGCACCTCCACGCCCGAGGCGGCCGCCTGCCGCAGGGTTTGGGCATAGTGGGGATCGATCCGCGCAGCCGGACTGAAGGATGAGACATCCTCCCGCTGCACGCAGAAAAACACGCAGGCGCGGTGCCCCTGCCGCCGCAGGGCGACCAGCTCCCCGAGGTGCCTGCTGCCCCGCACGGTAACCGCATCGGGGAACAGGGCAACCCCGGCCTCCGCCAGGGTGCAGTTCTTCACCTCCACATAGATTTTCTCCTGGCCGCGGACAAGGAGAAAATCAAGACGGCTTTCCGGCGAGACCTTCACCTCCGGCCTGATCGTTTCGATCCCGGCAAGTTCCGCCACCACGCCGTTGGCGATGGCCTCGCCCACCAGCCTGTTGCTCAGCGAGGTGTTTATCCCCACCCAGGCCCCGCCCACCCTGATCATCTCCAGGGTGTGGCCGTATTTGCGCTTGACGTTTTCCGCCCGCGAGACAAACACCGGGCTGCCCGGCGCCAGGCAGCCCAGCATGCTGCCGGAGTTGGGACAATGCACGGTGAGCAGACTGCCGTCCGCCAGCTCCACGTCGGCGAGAAAACGCTTGTACCGACGGACAAGCCGCCCGGCGAGCAAGGATTGCGAAAATCTCATTTTTTGAACCAGAAAACCTTTTCCCGGGTATAATGAAAACGATTGTCTCGACAAAGGGACCACCCGCTTGATCCCGTTCACTATTAACCATAAATTGCGCGAAGATGCCCGAGAATAGATCACAGAAAAAAGCGGTCGCCCTGCGCTACGACAAGGAGCAGGACGCTGCCCCCAAGGTCGTCGCCAAGGGAGGGGGCGAAATCGCCGAGAAGATCCTTGAGCTGGCACGGGAGTACGGCATCCCGATCCACGAGGATACCGATCTGGTGGAAATACTCGCCAAGCTGAACCTCAACCAGGAGATCCCGCCGGCCACCTACATCGTGGTGGCCGAGATTCTCGCCTTCATTTACCGCGGCAACGAATCCTACACCCGCTCGTAACCCCGAAGCGCCCTCCCCCGATTTCCCCTGGGAAAAATATACCCGCCGCCGCCCCGTGTTCATTTTTTTGACACCATACCCCCCCGACGGAACGCATCGCCGGAAAGCCTTTCCCATAAGCATTTCCCAAGGAAATACCGCCGGAACGTGGGCATTCCGCCAACCCCACTCACCCAGGCACGCATATTGCATACCCATCTGTCACAAACCAAAAAGAGGTATGCCATGTTCATCCACAATCGACTCGGAATGCTGGAAAGCGTCGAAACCCTGCTGGCGCAGGAACAGCGCCTGCATCAGGTGACCAACAACCTGGCGAACGTCGACACCCCTGGCTACAAGAAGGAAACAGTCACCTTCGGGGAGATGCTTTACAACGTCAACCGGAGCCGGCAACGGGTCGGCAAGGCCCTCAACATTGACACCGTGCACCAGCAGGGGGTGATTCAAAAAACCGACAACCCCCTGGATCTCGCCATCACCGGGGACGGTTTTTTCAAAATCGAGACCGCCGCCGGCGTCCGCTACACCCGGGCCGGCAACTTTCAGCGCAACGCCCTGGGGCAGCTGGTCACACCCAACGGTTATCCGGTCCTCGGCGAAGGCGGCCCCATCACCCTTGAGGGCGACAAGGTCGATATCGGCCTGGATGGCCGCATCTTCGTCGATGGCGTCCAGGTGGACCAGCTCGCCATCGGCACGGCAGCCCCGGACGCACTGGTCAAGGAGGGCGAAAACCTCTTCCGCCTGAAAGAAGGCGCCGCCGAAGAGGTTCCGGAACGCTTCGTCCTTCAGCAGGGCTATGTGGAAAAATCAAATGTCAACACCGTCACGGAAATGACGGAGATGATCGATCTCTACCGGGCCTACGAAGGACAACAGAAAATGATTCGGGCGGTTGACGACCTGGACGACCTGGCGGTACGCAAGGTCGGAACCCTGGCCGGCTAACCGCCCTGGCACCGCCAACGACCACACAAGGGGAAGACCATGATCCGCTCACTCTACTCAGGCCGCACCGGCATGAACGGCCAGCAGCTGCAACTGGACACCATCGCCAACAACCTGGCCAACGTCAACACCGCCGGCTTCAAGAAAAGCCGGGCCCAGTTCGAAGACATCTACTACCAGGAAATCAGGGCCATGGGCACCGAGACCGCCGACGGCGGCATGGTGCCCTCCGGCATCCAGGTGGGCCTGGGCGTCCGTCCCACCTCGGTGCAGAAGATCTTCACCCAGGGCAGCCTCACCGAAACCGGCAACGAGCTGGACTGGGCCATCGAAGGTGCCGGCTTTTTCAAGATCATCCGCGACGGCGAGGAATATTTCACCCGGGCCGGCGCCTTCACCCTGGACGCGGACGGCTACATCGTCACCCAGAACGGCGACCGCCTGCAACCGGAATTTGCCGTGCCCGACGGAACGACCATCATCGACATCAACGCCAACGGCATGCTCACCGCCAAGGACGCCCAGCAGCAGATCCTCGCCACCACCCAGGTAACCCTGCACAGCTTCGTCAATCCGGGCGGCCTGCGCAGCATCGGCTCAAATCTGTTCAAGGAAACCGAGGCCTCGGGCGCGCCCACCGAGGCAAACCCGGGCAGCGAGGGTCTTGGCACCATCTCCCAGCGCTTCATGGAGGTTTCCAACGTGGATGTCACCGAGGAACTGGTCAACATGATCATCACCCAGCGGGCCTACGAGGTGAACTCAAAGTCCGTGCAGACCGCCGACAAGCTCCTTGAGGTGGCCAACACCCTGGTTCGTTAAAGGATGACTGAGATGATGCGCAAAACCGCGTGGCTGCCCCTCGTCGCCCTCCTGATCTGCCTGTTTTTCCCTTTTCCCGTGGGAGCGGCGGAGAAAACCACGACCATCGGCCTGGCTGAACTGGAAACCATCTTCAGCAACATTGTTCTGGAAAATTCTCCCTTCCCGGCGGAGGATACCAGGATCGCCAACTTCACTGCCCGCCCCTTCAATCTGACCCTGCCGGCGGGCAATCTTGACTACCGGGTCAATCAGCGACCCGCCGACGGCAAACCCGGCCGAAAAAGCGTACTCGTCACCTTTCTGGCGGACGGGCGCGATGCCGGCCAGGTCAGGATGAACGGCGACCTGCAGCTTTACAGCGACGTGGTCTGCACCAGCAAGCGGCTGGCCAGAAATGAGATCATCACCGAAGACGCCATCACCGTGGTCAGGCAGGACATCTCCATGCTGGACAGCGGCATCGTCCGCGACCCGGCCCAGGTGCTCGGCCAGAAGTTGAAGACCTCGTTGCGCGCCGGAGCGGTGCTCTACAGCCAGCTCATTGACGCGCCGCCCCTGGTCAGTCGCGGCGAGATGGTGACCATCATGGCCAAATCCAAAACCGTCCGGATCACCGCGCCGGGAGAGGCAAAAAACACCGGCGCGCTCGGCGAGGTGGTCAAGGTGAAAAACCTGATGAGCCGCCGGGAAATCTACGCCCGGGTTGCCGGGGCCGGGGTGGTGGAAACGGAATTCTGACGGAGGCGTTCGGGCATCGGCGAAGCGGCTGAAAATGAAGAGTTCCTCGACAAAAACCGGTGGCGGTCCGCCTGGCGCCATGCCATCAACCATAAAGGAGAAAAAAATGCGCACAAAAAACCGGAGCCCCTTCCTCCTCCTCTTGCTCGGGCTTTCCGCCCTTGCCGGCTGCGCCGGCATGGGGCAGCAGCAGGCCCAGCAATTGCCGGAACGCTACACCTTGCCGGAAACGCAACGCCCCGCGGAACCGAAACCGGAGGGGACCATCTATGCCGCCAGCAGCGGCCTGGACCTCTATGCCGACAGCCGGGCGAAAAAAATAGGGGATATCGTCCTGGTCCGCATCGTGGAGACCTCCACCGGCACCAAGGAGGCCAATACCAAGACCGAGCGCACCTCCACGGCCACCGGCGGCATCGCCAGCCTGTTCGGCTTCGAGACCTGGCTGGCGGACCGCAACAGTCGGTACAACCCGTCCCTCACCGATATCCAGGCCCGGCTCACCAACGACTTTGAAGGCAAGGCAAAGACCAACCGGAAAAGCAACGTCACCGCCACCATCTCCGCCCGGGTCATCGACATCACCAGCGACGGCAACCTCTCCATCCGGGGCTACCAGGAGGTGAAGGTCAACAACGAGACCCAGCACATCATCCTTTCCGGCATCGTCCGGCCGGTGGATGTCGCCCAGGACAACTCGGTTCTCTCCTCCCATGTCGCCGACGCCCGCATAGAATACAGCGGCCAGGGGGTTCTTGCCGACAAACAGCAGCCGGGCTGGCTGGCCAGGGCACTGGACAGCGTCTGGCCTTTTTAAGAGAACCGCCGGGGAGCTAGGAAAAATATTCCTGCCCCCCGGACGGCCAGCCAAGGTCTGAAAATATAAAAAGCAGCAAAAACAACAAATTACAAAACAACGCACCCAATGGCACACCGCTTGCTTTATTCTTTATGCCAACAAGGCACCCGCAGAGAAAGAGAGAAAAAACTGCCGAGGAGTTTCCATGACGACCTGTAAGTCAGCCCCGAAAAAAGACCGCCGCCATCGCCTTGCCGGCCTGCTGGGCATCGGCCTCCTCCTGGCCGGCCTGCTCCTTTTCCATGCGCCCGCCCAAGCGGCGCGCCTCAAGGACCTGGCCTCGGTCAAGGGCGTACGCAGCAACCAGCTGGTCGGCTACGGCATCGTCGTCGGCCTAAACGGCACCGGCGACGGCAACAACGCCGCCTTCACCACCCAGGGACTCACCAACATCCTGAACAACCTGGGGATCAAGGTGGATGCGGAAAACATCAAGGTCAAAAACGTGGCCAGCGTCATGGTCACGGCCAAGCTCCCCGCCTTTGCCAAGACAGGACAAACCATCGACGTGACGCTCTCCTCCATGGGTGATGCCTCTTCCCTCGTCGGCGGCACCCTGTTGCCCACGCCCCTCAAGGGCCTGGACAACAACGTCTATGCCATTGCCCAGGGCGCTGTCAGCCTGGGCGGCCTGGCGGCCGGCACCGCCGCCCCCGGCCAGAAGAATCATCTCACCGTGGCCCGCATTCCGAGCGGGGCCTCGGTGGAACGGGAAGTGCCCATGAGCTTTGCCGACAAGGAACAGATCTTCATCAGCCTCGACGCCTCGGACTTCACCACCGTCTCCCTGATGAAGACCGCCATCGACACCCTGCTGGGCGGTCCCTTTGCCACGGCCAGGGATGGGGCCACCGTGGAGGTCACGGTGCCGGAGAAATACCAGCATCAGGAGATCGCCCTGCTCGCGGCCATTGAAAATCTCGAAATTACGCCGGACCTGCCCGCCAGGGTGGTGCTGGATGAACGCACCGGCACCGTGGTCATGGGCGAAAATGTCCGGATCAGCCAACTGGCCCTTTCCCATGGCAACCTCAGCCTGCAGGTCACCCCGCCCCAGGCCGGTGCCCCGCAGGAGGCTCTCGCCCCCGTGGCCGCGGGCCAGAAGCTGGTCACCCTGCAATCAGGGGTAACCCTGGGCGAGGTGGTACGGGCGCTGAACTCGGTGGGAGTTGCCCCCCGGGAACTGATCGCGATCTTCCAGTCCATCAAGGCATCAGGCGCCTTGCAGGCGGAACTTGAAATCATCTGAACCACCGGGAGAAGCCCCATGAATATAATCAGCGATGCAACTTCAGGACTCAAGGGAAACAGCCTTTCTGCCGATATGGCCAAAGAGGGGAAGTTGCGCGCGGCCTGCGCCGGTTTTGAGGCGATCATGCTCAAACAGATTCTGGCCATCGCCCGGGAAAGCGTTCCCGAGGGCGGCCTGCTCGACGGCGGCTATGGCGAAGAAATCTTTCAATCCATGCATGACGACCAGCTGGCCCAGCACATGGCCGGCAGCAGGGGCATGGGCTTTGGGGAAATGCTTTACCGCCAGCTTTCCCAATCCGCGAGCTTCCGCGATAAATAATCGGTGACCTTCATGGCCAAAACCTTACCCGCGAAATTTTACGAAATTCTCAAAGAGGAAATCTTCCTCTCCGAGGAGATGCTGCGGATTCTCAGCCAGGAAAAAGAAGCCCTGGTCAAGATGGAGATGCAGACCCTCCTTTCCCTGAGCGGCAAAAAAGCGGCTCTGGTTTCCCGGCTGCAGGCACTGGACGCCGGACTCCAGGAATCCGCCCGCGCCTTCACCGGCGCATCCGGGGATACAGTGATCAGATTGCGTTCCCTCGGTTCCCGGCTCGACGCGGAGGAGGCAAGGAGCCTTGAGCAGTATCGGCTGCGCCTCGTGGAACTGCGGGAGGAAATCCTCGCCAGAAACATCGTCAATAAACGCTTCAGCGAGGAAACCAGGCGTTTCCTGAACGACGCCATTTCGACCATCACCAGCACCGTGGCCGAGCGGCCCATGTACGGCCGGGGCAAGGGCTTTGCCAAGCCCTCCCTGCATCAGCCTTCCTTCATCAGTCGCGAGGTTTAGACAATGGCCGGCATCTCCCACGTCCTCAGCATAGCAAAGGAGGCTCTCCTCACCCACCAGCTCTCGGTGCAGGTCTCCTCGAACAACATCGCCAACGTCGACACCCCGGGTTATACCCGGCAGAGCCTGGAGCTGAGCACCCACCAGGCCACCCCGGTCGGCGCGGGCATGCTGGGCGGCGGCGTGACCGGCACGGAGATTCTCAGGAAATACGATCAGTTCATGGTGCAGCGCCTGATCAGCCAGCAGTCCCTTCTGGGCAACCTGCAGGCCCAGCAGGAATCCATGCGCCTGGTGGAAACCGTCTTCAACGAGGCGCCGGGCCTGGCCATCAACGACCTGATGAACCAGTTCTGGACAAGCTGGCAAGCGCTCTCCGACAATCCGGAACTGCCGGCGACCAGACAGTCGGTGGTGCAATCCGCCCAGCTGATCGTGGACCAGCTCCACTCCATGAGCGCGGAAATGGCCCAGGCCAAATTCGACATCGGCGTCAGCCTGGACACGGCCATCGAAGACGTCAACTCCATTGTTTCGCAGATCGCCACCCTGAACGTGCAGATCGCCGGTCAGGAATCCGGCGGCCATGAGGCCAATGACCTGCGCGACCGAAGGGATGTGCTGCTCAAGGATCTTTCCGACCTGGTCGACATCTCCTATTTTGAAGATAAAAACGGCGGTACCACCGTGCTGCTGGCCGATGGCCATACCCTGGTCGCCGGCCAGGAATCCTGGCGGGTGGACTGGGCAAACAACGAACTCATCTGGGTTAACCGCGATATCAATGGCAATGAGGTGCGAAAATCCCTGGGCGGCGACGCCGAACTGGGCGGCAAGATCGGCGGCTGGCTCGAAGTGCGCGGCAACCTCATCGAGGGCGACCCGAACAATTACCTGGGCCGGCTGGACGCCTTTGCCAACTCCCTGATCAGGGAGATCAACCAGCAGCATTCCCAGGGCGTGGGCCTCATCCTCTTCGACGACACCCTGACCGGCAGCGAACAGGCGAAAAACGTGGCGCGCCTCACCACCCCGGTGGACGCCTCCACCGCCACCGTCACCATTCCGACCGGCACCATCACCATCAACGACCGGGAGGTTGGGGAAATCCTCGGCGGCACGGCGGTGAACGGCCTGGCCATGGCCAAGGCCGCCAATGCCGTGGACGCCATCAACAAGGCCGAGGCAGGGGTGGAGGCGCGGCTCACCACCCTGGTGGCGGGCAGCGCCGTGGACACTGCCGCCTTTACCGCCGGCGACGTGATCAATTTCGAACTCAACGGCGTCACCATCGACTATACAGTGGTGGCGGGCGATGTCGGCGACGATGCCGGTTTTGCCGCCAATCTCGTCGCGGAAATCAACAACGACCTTGCCGCATACAATACCGCCGCCACCACCACCAACCCGATCACCATCGAGGCCGTAACCGGAGACGGCACCAACGGCGGCGCCCTGAACTCCCTCGTGCTCAAAAACATCAATTCCGGCGACGAGGCCAATATCATCCTCAGCGACATCACGGTGACCGACGGTCTCGGCAACGTCATCACCGCCATTACCGATTATACCGGCTTCGACACCGGCACGGATCCCGAAAACACCCTGACTTTCAACGCCGACGCCACGCACAACACCGGGGAGATCACCATTTTCTCCAGCGCCACCTTCACGGTTGACGCGGGTTCCAACGACTACACCCTGGCCCAGCTCGGCATGGGCGGCGGCAACCAGACCACCACCTTCTACAGCGGCGACACGGTGACCACCCCGGCGGGGGTGGACACCGACATCACCTTCAACCTGAACGGCACCGCGGTTGCCGCCAGCGTTCTTGCCGCGGACAACGCCGCCACCATGATCAGCAAGCTGCAGACCGCCATCGACACCGCCTACGCCCCGGGCACTGCCCCGGTCGAAGTAAGCCTGGTCAACGGCAAGATCCGCTTCGAGAACGTCACCTCCGGCGACAACACCCCCATCGTGGTGGACGGCTTCACCACCGTTGCCGGCGACGGCACCATCTTCGGCTTTTCAAACTTCACCGCCCAGGTGGGCGGCGTGGCGGGCGACACGGTGTCCAACGACGGCAAATTCACCTTCTCCTACGAAAACGGTGGCGCCGGCGCCCTGCTCCCCGGCTACGATTATTTCGACGAACTGGACACGGACAACGGCTCCTTTGACATCTGGATCTACAACAACGACGGCACCCTGGCCATGCCGCAACCGGTGACCGTTTCCCTGGAACGCGCCTACAGCCTGGACGACGTGGTGAGCATCATCAACAAAAGCATCGAGGTTGCCACCAACAGCAGCGGCTGGGTCCGCGCCTCCAACTCGCTGAACAGCCTGCGGCTGACCCCGGACGCGAGCCACCAGTTCGCCTTTGCCAACGACACCTCCAATTTCCTCCAGGTGGCCGGACTCAACACCTTTTTCAGCGGCAGCGACGCGGCGAGCATCGGCATGAACTCCGTGGTGACGGACGACCTCAATCGTCTCGCCGCAGGCCTGGTGGGCCCGCTCGGCCAGGTTTTCCGGGGCGACAATTCCAACAGCCTGCAGATCACGGAAATCCAGAACTACGAATATGTCACCTTTACCGGCGGCACCCAGAACACCCTGGACGGCTTTTACAACGCCCTGGTCGGCGAGGTGGCCAACGGTACGAGAACCATCAACAGGGCCTTTGAATTCAACACCCTGGTGAGCAACCAGATGAACGAAATGCGCGATTCGGTTTCCGGCGTCTCCCTGGATGAGGAAATGGCCAATCTGGTCAAGTATCAGCATGCCTATACGGCCGCGGCCCGCCTCATCACCATGTCGGACGAGATGCTGCTCACCCTGCTCGATTCCGTAAAATAGGAGGTTGCCATGCGTATCACCATGCAGTCCATCCACAACAACATCCTGGGCAACCTCAATAACCTCACCGAGGAGATGAACCGCATCAACATGCAGATCTCCTCGGGAAAACAGATCTCGAAGATCTCGGAGGATCCCGTCAATCTGGTGACGGCCCTGGGCCTGCGCACCAGCGTCACGGAAATCGTCCAGTACCAGGAAAACCTCCAGTTCGGCGACAAGGCCATCAGCGCCGCGGAAAATTCCCTGACCCAGATGAAGGAAATCGCCATGCGGGCCAAGGTTCTGGCCCTGCAGCTGGTCAACGGTTCCATGACCGCCGACACCAGGCGGAACGCGGCCGCCGAGGTGCAGCAGCTCTTCGAGGAGGCCATCACCCTGGCCAACACCTCGGTGAACGGCAAGTACATCTTCGGCGGCTACCGCACCACCGGCTATACCGACAGCGAACCGACCCCCTTTATCCAGGACGCCCGGGACGGCTACTTTACAAACGGCTCCCGACTGCCGGACAGCAACAACACCCGGCTGACCGGGACAATCCTCTCTGCCGGCGCCGCGGCCGATATCAGCACCGGCGATCTGCTGATCAACAATGTCGATCTGGTGGATATCCTGGGCGCCGACATCGACCTTACCTCGGCAGGCGATACCGACGGCCTCAACATGACCGGCGCCTGGAATGTGGCCCAGGCGGTCAATGACCAGCAGATCCTCTCACTCACCGGCAGCACCGACAGCCTTTCCTCCCCCTACGCCGGCGGGCCGGCCACCAATCCGGCCGCGGCCACCCGGATCGCCTTTTACCTGAACGGCGAATTCGTCGACGTCACCACCGGCGGGCCGGGCAGCAGCGCCGACCAGGTCGCCCTGGACATCGCAGCGGCCATCAATGCCGTCGAACCCAACAGCGGCGTCACCGCCACCGTCGGCACCGGCAATAACGGTGGAGCCATCAACGCCATCATCCTCAAGAATTCCGCCTCCGGCGACGGCACCCCCATTGCCATCACCGGCCTGAACGAAACGGAGAAAAGCGTCTCCGGCTTTACCAACAATGACAGCGAAGAAGGCGTGACCGCAAAGCTCACCACCCTGCACAGCAGCGGCGCGGCCGCCACCGCGGGCAACAACTCCGTGTTCTTTTACCTGAATGGCGTTCCGGTCAGCTATTCGACCACCGCCGGCACCGCCACCGCAGCCGCGGATGACGCGGTGGCGGCCATCAACGGCATGAGCGAACTTACCGGCGTCACGGCGGTGCGGGGCACCGGCGGCAACGGCGGCGTCGCCGACTCGGTGGTGCTCCGCAACACCATGGCCGGCGACGAGAGCAATATCACCATCAGCGGCTATACGGAAAGCGGCCCCGGCAGCACGGGCCTCGGCGATGTCGACCAGGCGGTGGACGCCACCCACAACACCGGCAGCGTCTCCTACTCCTCCAGCATCGCCTTTGTCGTCACCACCAGTGCCGCCAGCCTGCCGGTGCCCACCGACGACATCCTCGACCTTCTCGGCCTGGGCGGCGGCAACATCGGCTTTGCCGACAACCCCGACGATGGCGCCCTTGCCTACGGCTCCCGCTTGAATGCTGGGGATCTGAAGATCAACGGCATGGAAGTCACCACCGAAGCAGACAAAATTTCCGATGTCTACCAGGACATCTCCGCGGCGGCCAAGGCCGCGGCAATCAACGCCAAAACAGCGGAAACCGGAGTTTCCGCCGAGACTGTCCCGGCGACCCTCACTGCGGCCCAGGCCGTGCAGGCAGGCACCGAGGCCGAAAAACTGACCTGGATGGCGACCAGTCAGGACATCTTGGCGGGCGATCTCTCCATCAACGGCTTTCTCACCGCGGTGGATATCACCACCGGCGCGGTGAGCAACGGCCTCAATACCGGCAAGGCATCCAACTTCAAGGATGTTGTCAACTCCATGTCCGGCGCCACGGGGGTCACCGCCAACATCACCACCCTGGCCGTCAACAACACCGCCGCCGACCCCAGCGCCGGCACCAGCACGGTCTCCTTTGACCTGAACGGGGTTACGGTCAAGGTCAATGCCACGGGCACCACCGCGGCCGAGATCGCCCAGCAGGTGGTCGATGCCATCAACGCCGTGACCGGGCAGACAAACGTCAGCGCCGTGGTCGGCGACGGCATCAACGGCGGAGTCACCGATTCCATCGTGCTCTACAACACCATGCCCGGCGACGAAACCGCCATTGTCCTCGCCAATATCGACGACACCACCCCCGGCAACGACGAGGCCACCCGCATCGGCCTTACCAACGGCACGGTGGCGGCGGATGCCGTCAACAATACCGGCAAAGTGACCTTTTCCTCCGACGCGCCCTTCACCCTCATGAATCCCAGCAACCCGGCCGGCCGCACCGATTACGGTTCGACCCCGGTCTACCTCACTGCGGGCGACCTCATCATCAACGGGGTGGACATCTTCTCCCAGGTTACCGCGACAACCTCCGGCGATGGCAGCAATGCCATCATCAATGCCATCAACGCCAAAAGCGAAGCAACCGGGGTCAAGGCCGGGCGAGACAGCAACGGCCGGCTCATTCTCTCCGCCGTGGACGGCCGGAACCTGCACATCGAGACCTCCGCCCTGGGCGAAAAAGTAACCCAGCTCACCGGGGCGAGCGGCCCCCAGGATCAGGTCTACTTCGGCCAGATCCGCCTCTGGGGAGGAAAGGAATTTTTCCTGGAAAGCGATACCGCAACCGTCGGCGCCCTCCCCAGTTTCGAAACAGGCTTTGCCGCCCTCGGTCTTGCCGGCGGCGAAATGACCACCGGACAAAGCGGCGACCTGGCCGATGACGGCACAATTTTCGTCAATAAAATCAATTACGAAAGCGGCTACGTCCGCTATGCCGGGGATCGGGACAATGATTTCGCCATCAAAGTCGGCCAGAAGAGCACCATCGAGGTCGGCAAGAACGGCGAAACCGCGATCATGGACACCGCCATCTTCAGTGTTCTCGCCAAACTGCAGGAATATTTCCTCGGGCAAGGCTACACCGTTGCCACCGGCGGCTACCGGGCCAGCGACGCCACCGCCATGCTCGACAGCGGCAACACCGGCCTTGAGCTTGCGGACGAACTGCAAAACGGCTCCTTCAAGGTCACGGTGACGAGCCACGACGCAAGCCCGGCCACGCTCTTCAGCACCATGGAGATCAACGTCGACCCGGCCAGGGATTCGGTTGAGGATATTGCCCAGCGCCTCAACGGCGTGCCGGGCCTCTCCGCCGCCGTGACCGAAGCGGGCTACATCGAGATCAAGAGCAGCGACCCGGCCCGCTATACCTTTGCCCTGGCCGATGACACCAGCAATTTCCTCCGGGTCACCGGGCTCAGGCCCGAAGACATGCAGGTTTCAAACATCAGCCAATCCATTGCCGAGCTTGACCAACTGATGCAATCACTGACCAATCAGGTATCGGACTTCGGCGCCCGGGCCAACCGGATCATTGTCCAGCAGGAGATTTACAGCAAGCTGGAGCTTGCCACCCGGGAAAATCTTTCCGAAAAGGAAGACACCGATCTGGTGCAGGCGCTGATGGAATTGAAGGCCAAGGAAACCGCCTACCAGGCGGCGCTGTCCGCGGCAGCCAAAACCATGCAGCTCAGCCTGGTGGATTACCTGAAATAAGGCTTGTCTTGCCTTTGCCGAACAGGGAGAATACGTTCAGGGAAGAACGTCAAGGGCAAAAAATCGCCAGCAGCCAAGCCAGGGAGGGCAGGAGATGCTCATACTCGCCAGAAAGACAGGAGAAGCCATTGCCATCGGCGACGGGATAAAAGTCAGGGTGCTTGAAGTCAAGGGCGGCCAAGTCAAAATCGGAGTGGAGGCCCCGGCCGATGTCATGGTGCATCGCGAAGAAATTTATCTCCGCATCGTGGAGGAAAACAAACGGGCCGCCCAGGAGGCGCCGGTCGACCTCTCCTCCCTGGCTTCCGTTTTCGGCGGAGACAAGACACGGATGAAAACCCCGCCCGCGGACAAGGGTTGAAGCCGCAGGCGGAAGGGGCGGAACCGGCCCGAAGAACAAAAAACAGATACCAGACTCCATCGCCAAACCCACAGGGAGGACAAGGATGGTTCAAGCCATGACCAAGACAGAAGAAACACGCCAGGGAGAACTGAGGGTGATGACGAGCCGCTTCGGCGAGCTGAGGGTGCGGCCGGAAAAAATCATCACCATGACCTCTCCATTCCTGGGCTTTCCCGACTCAAAGCGTTTCCTTCTCAAGCCACACGGCGAAGAGTCCCCTTTCATGTGGCTCCAGTCCCTCGATGATCCGAAGCTCGCCTTCGTGGTCACCCAGGCGCTGCTCCTGGCGCCCCGATACCAGCCGATTATCCCCGGCTTTATCCGCCAGGAGCTGGACGCCGCGGAAAACGCCCCGCTGGAGATCCTGCTCATCCTCACCATTCCGCGTGACAATCCGCAGAAAATGACGGCGAACCTGCTTGGCCCGGTGGTGATCAACAGTCAGAAAAGGTTGGCGAAACAGGTTCTGCAGGACCCGACCGTCTATGATGCATGCTGGCCGGTATTCGCCGTGGAGGCCGCGGAAGAAGAGGCAAATGGAAAATAACAAAAAAAAGCGTGCAGGGGAAACTGCACGCGGGAACGGCTTGCACCGGAGGAAAGGCTGCGAAAAACTAATCCAGCAGATTCTCGGAAAGCAGGCTCGCCATCATCTTGTCGGCAAGCTTGTAAGGATCAACGGTGTACTCGCCGCGAGCGATCTGTTCTTTGAGAGCCTGAACCTTGTCCACGCGAACCTCCGGGGTCTGCTCGAGAATATCCTTGGCCTTCTGTACTTCCAGGGAGCCGGCGGAAAGCTCCACCCGATCGGTGGCGGCGGCCTTGCCCGCCTCCGCCTTGGCGGTGGCGACACCTTCAGATCTCTTGGCCTGAACCTTCTCTGTCTTTACCGGTGAAAAAATGCCTGATAGTTTCATGACCAACTCCCGTCTTCCCTACAGGTTGCCGTCGGCCGCTCCTGGAAGTCGAGGCCCGATGGAGCCCCCTGCTCCATCATACAAACCTGCATTATTCTAATTATCATATCGTCCATTCGATTACAAACCTAAAATAAAAATTCACGCCTGCAAAAAAACAAGCAATTCCAGTGGCTAACCGCGGGAAATCGCAGACCGTTCCCTTCCGCTCGCATCCATGTTGCGCATTGCCAAACCACCATGCTGCTGGTAGTATCTGGCCATGAAAATTCATGACCCTGTTTACCTGATCGACGGCAGCGCGTACATCTACCGGGCCTACCACGCCATCGCCCCCCTCACCAACAAGAGCGGCCTGCCGACCCACGCGATTTACGGCTTCACCAATATCATGCTCCGGGTGATCCGGGAAAAAAGCCCCAGATACCTGGCAGTGGCCTTTGACGTCCGGGGCCCGAATTTCCGCCACGGACTCTATCCGGAATACAAGGCAAACCGCCCGCCCATGCCGGATGACCTTGCCTGCCAGATTCCCTACATCAAGGATATTGTCGCGGCCCATAATATCGCCTGTCTGGAGCGGCAGGGTTATGAGGCCGACGACCTTCTGGCCTCGGCGGCCAGGCAGCTCGCGGGCCAGGGCAATCCCGTCGTTCTGGTCTCGGGCGACAAGGACCTGCTGCAGCTCGTCTCCGACCCCATCAGCCTCTGGGACCCCATGCGGGATGTGGTCATGGACCCGGCGGCAGTGCGGAAAAAATACCATGTCGGCCCGGAGCGGCTTCTTGACTTCTTCGCCCTGGTGGGCGACAGTTCGGACAATGTGCCGGGCGTGGCCGGCATCGGCCCCAAAACCGCGGAAAAACTGATCAACGAATTCGGCTCCCTGGAAACGCTGTACGAAAACATCGACACCATCCCCCAGGCCAAGCTCAAGGAGAAGCTCCTCGCCAGCCGGGAAAACGCCTTTCTCTCCAGAAAACTCATCGCCCTCAGGGAGGACCTCGCCACCCCGGAGCTTGCCGCTTACGCCCTGCCGGGGCCAGACAACGAAAAGCTCCGCGAGCTTTACACCTTCCTGGATTTTTCCCGCCTGCTGAAAAACGAAACCAGCGCCGTTGCCATGGAGAGCAAGGGCTTTACCCTGATTTCCTCCGAGGAACAGCTCGGCGCCCTCTGCGCGGAACTGCGCGAGGCGCCCTTTCTGGTGCTCGACACGGAAACAACCTCACTCGACCCCCTGCTGGCGGAACTTGTCGGCCTCTCCCTCTGCGTTTCCGCGGCAAAAGCCTATTACCTGCCCTTCGGTCACCGGAACGAGGCCGGCGACCTGCTGCCCGGCCAGTTGGCCCTTGGGCCGGCGCTGAAACATCTCGCCCCTTTGCTGGCCGCCCCCGAGCTGCCCAAGCTCGGCCATAATCTCAAATTCGATCTGGCGATCCTGAAAAACCACGGGCTCACCCTTGGGGGGCCGCTCTGGGACACCATGATCGCCTCCTACCTCATCGATCCCTCCCGCCGCTCCCAGAAGCTCGACGATCTCTGCGCGGAAATCCTCGGCCAGCGGCTGACCAGCTTCAAGGAGGTGACCAGGGAGGACAAACGGCCGGACAGCTTTGCCTACGTCGCCCTTGCCGAAGCCAAGAACTACTCCTGCGAGGATGTCCGCGGCACCATTCTCCTCTGGGAACAGTTCCGGCCCCAACTCGAACAGCTCGGCCTCTGGGAGCTGTTCTCCACCCTGGAGATGCCCCTGGTCCCCATTCTCGCCCGCATGGAACACACCGGCATCACCGTGGACCAAGCCCTTCTCCAGCGGCTGGCAAAGGATTTCGGCGAACAGCTCCGGGAGCTGGAAAAGGCCATCTACGCCTTGGCCGGCGAGGAATTCAACATCAACTCCCCGCGGCAGCTCGGCGAGATCCTCTTCGAAAAGCTGCGCCTGCCCCAGGGCCGCAAGACCAAAACCGGCTACTCCACCGACGTGAAGGTCCTGGAAAAGCTGGCCATGCAGCACGATCTGCCCGCTGCCGTCATGAACCACCGCAACCTGAGCAAACTCAAATCCACCTATGTGGACAAGCTTGCCGGCCTCATCCACCCGAAAACAGGCCGGGTGCACACCTCCTTCAACCAGACGGTCACCGCCACGGGACGGCTGAGCAGCAGCAATCCCAATCTGCAGAACATTCCGATCCGCACCCCGGAAGGGCAGAAGATCCGGGCCGCCTTCATCGCCGCGCCCGGACATCGCTTCCTCTCTGCCGACTACTCGCAGATCGATCTCAGGGTCATGGCCCACTACTCGCAGGATCCGGCCCTGCTTGCCGCCTTCCGCGCCGGACAGGACGTCCACACCCAGACCGCGGCGGAAATTTTTCATGTCAACCCTGCCATGATCACCCCGCAGATGCGACGGGTGGCCAAAACCATCAATTTCGGGATCATCTACGGCATCAGCGCCTTTGGGCTTTCCAGCCAGCTCAACCTGAGCCGCAAGGAGGCCGCCACCTTCATAGAGCGCTACTTCACCCATTACGCCGGGGTGCAGCGTTTCATGGAAGACATTGTCGAAAGAGCCCGGCGGGACGGCTTTGTCACCACCCTCCTGAACCGACGCCGCCCCTTGCCCGATATTGCCAGCAGCAACAAGGTGAGCCGGGAATTCGCCGAACGCACCGCGATCAACACCCCCATCCAGGGCACGGCCGCAGACATCATCAAACTGGCCACCATCGCCAGCACCACGGCGCTGGCCAGGGAAAAACTCTCCGCGGCCCTGCTTCTGCAGATCCACGACGAACTGGTTTTCGAGGTGCCGGAACATGAAATCGACGCCAGCAAGGACGTGGTGAAAAATGCCATGGAGAGCGTCATGCGGCTTGACGTGCCCCTGGTGGTCAACACCACGGTCGGGGAAAACCTGGCCAAGATATGAGCCTGGCGCGGGAAACCGCCGCCTCATGAAATAGATTGACTGCCCTTGGGAAAATATTTAGGATAACGCATTGAATTTGTAATAAAACAAGCCTCCTTCAGCAAAAAAACAGGTGCCGCATGCTCGATTTCCTCCGCCGCAAGGCTCAGTCCACCACCATCCAGGTCACCATCCTCCTCATCGTTCTGGTTTTTATTTTCTGGGGTGTGGGCACCAACCAGAACGGCGGGCCGGACGCCATCGCCACGGTGAACAAGCAGAGCATCAACTATGAGCAGTACCAGCGCACCTATGAACAGACCCTCGCCCGCTACCGCGATCAATTCGGCGGCAACCTGCCCGCCGGACTGCTCGAAGCCCTGAATCTCAAGGAGCAGGTGCTGAATCAGCTGATCCAGCAGCTTGTCATGCAGCAGGGCGCCACGGAATCCGGACTCATTGCCAGCAACGAGGAGGTGCGCAAGATCATCCAGGAGATGGAATCGTTCCGGGAAAACGGCGTCTTCAACCTGGACCGCTACAAAACCCTGCTGACCTCCTCCAAAATGACCCCTGCCGAGTTTGAAAACAGCATCCGCACCGACCTCCTGAACAACAAAATCCTCACCCACCTCGCCCATTTCGCCAGGGTTTCCGACGGCGAACTCAGAGACCGCTTCGCGCTCGAAAACGACGCGGTGAAGCTGGAATTTGTCTCCTTTGCCGCCGGGGATTTCAAGGGTGGGGTGACCATTGCCGAGCCTGAGCTGACCGCCTTTTACGAAAAGAGCAAGGCCGCCTACCAGACCGAACCGCAGGTTAAGCTCAAGTACCTCTCCATCCTCTATGATCAGGCCGCGGCCGGCACGCCCCCCTTCGGCGAAGAGCAGATCGAACAGTACTACACGATGAACAGCGACAAATTTTCCTTCCCGGAACAACGCCGGGCCCGCCATATCCTGGTCAAATCGGATGAAAAGGAGAGTCCGGAACTGCGCGCCGGCAAGCGGCAGAAGCTGGAAACCATCCTGGCGCTCGCCAAGGCGGGCAAGGACTTCGCCCAGCTGGCAAAGGAATATTCCGACGACCTGAGCGGCAGCGAAGGCGGGGATCTCGGTTTTTTCACAAGAGGCCAGATGGTGGCACCCTTTGACGAGGCGGTCTTTGCCATGAAGGAAGGGACGCTCAGCGACATCGTGGAAACCCCTTTCGGCTTCCACATCATCAAACTGGAAGCAATTACGCCCGCCAAGGTGATTTCCCTTGCCGAGGCCAGGGAACAGATCATTGGCGAACTGCAAAAAAGGCAGGGCAGGGAGGTCGCCTTTACGCTTGCCAATCAGGCTTACGAGGGGATTATCGCGGCCGGCAGCCTCGACAAGTACGCGACGGGAAGCCATGTTCCGGCCAAGGAAACGGATTTCTTCAGCCGCCTGAACCCGCCCAGAGAGTTTGCCGACAACGCGGCCCTGCTCAATACCGCCTTTTCCCTGAAAAAGGGCGAACTGAGTTCCCTTGTTGAAACCGGGGACGGCTTTGCCGTTTTGTACGTCGAAGATGTGAAAGAGCCCCAGGTGCCGCCGCTGGCGGAAGTGCGCGCCAGAGTGGAACGGGACTTTGTCGCCGACCGGGCGAAAACCCTGGCCCGGGAAGCCGCGGTGACCCTGCTGGCCACGGCGAAAAAAGAGGCATCCCTGGCTGCCGGGGCTGGCAAGGCCAATGCCGATCTCCGGGAAAGCGGATTTTTCTCAAAGGGCACGGTCGCCGCGAGCGGCCTGCCTGGCGCCGTTGCCGCCCAAGGACTCAAGCTGAACGCTGCCGCCCCCTTCCCCGAGACGGTCGGCGAAAACGGCGACACTTTCTATGTGCTGCGTTTCAAGGAAATCAGGAAGGCTTCCGAGGAAGAGTTTACCCGGCAAAAGGCGGCGCTCGCGGAGATGCTGAAACAGGAAAAACAGATCCAGCTCATGGGGCAATGGCTCAGCTACCTGCAGGCAGACGCCAAGATAACCACCAACAAGAAATTTCTGCAGTAGGCTATTTTCTGCCGGGACTCCAGAGAGGATCGTCCCCGAAGCGCTCCATCCACCAGTCTTCGCCTTCAAGGGGCTGGTCCTCTCCCGGCACCAGGGGGATTTTGTACCTGGCGCAGTAGGCCATCAACATCTGGTAAGCTTCGGAAAGCCGGTGCATCTCAAGCTCAGGCGCCGCCCCTGCCGCGCTTGCCCCTCGGCCGGCCAGATCGGGGTGGTGCTTTTTGGCGGAGCGCCGGTAGGCCGCCTTGATTTCGGACAGGGTCGCCGTATCAGCAAGGCCGAGCAGATTCTTTGCGGCAACAATCTTTTTCCACTCATCGTTGGTCATTGCAGTCCTGATCCGTCTTTTCCTTTTTCCAGCTTTTCTCCTCCTGCCGCATGAGCCGCAGGAGGTTGTCCCGGTGCTTCAACCAGACAAAGAAACCGACCACCAGGGCCAGCAGGGCGTTGCTCGGCGAACCGTACAGCAGCCAGACCAGGCCCGGCATCAACAGCGAGGCGGTGAGCGAGCCCAGGGAGACATAGCCCCAGTTATAAACCACGCCGACGAAAATCAGCATGTCGATGAGGGCGGCGCCAGGGGCAAGATAGAGGAAGATGCCCAGCGCGGTGGCCACTCCTTTGCCGCCCCTGAAGGAGAGATACACCGGATAGAGATGGCCCAGGAATGCGGCGCCGCCGCAAAGCGCCACCCAGATCTCGCGCCCGGAACCTGCCGTCAGCAGCCGGTCGGCGGCGACCATGGGCAGAACGGCCTTGAGCACATCGCAGATCAGGGTCAGCGCCCCGAGTTTTTTCCCGGCAAGCCTGGCCACATTGGTCGCCCCGATGTTGCCGCTGCCGGCGGCGCGCACGTCGATCCCGGCCATCCTGCCCAGGATCAGGCCAAAGGGAACGGCGCCGACGAGGTACGAAGCGACGATCAAGAAATATTCCATGGCTGCCCCAAAAAAATTCTTAGTCAAAGCGCGGGCGGCCCGGCCCGGAGAGCCTTTTTCCAGCGTATCTCCACATTTTTCTGCCGTTCCCTGCCGCAAAACAGCTATATTAGCATTGCAGGGAAGAGTTGCACCATTTTTTTGATTCTCCGCCGGAGCGGCAACCATGCATGAAAAATTCATGACCGAGGCCATCCTTTTAGCCGAGGAAAAGATTCCCCATGCCGAGGGAGGCCCTTTCGCGGCAATCATCGTCAAGGAGAACCGCGTCATCGGCCGGGGCTGGAACCGGGTCATAGCCGGCAACGATCCCACCGCCCATGCCGAGATCGTCGCCATCCGCGACGCCTGCGCCCGGCTCCATACCCACGACCTCACGGGCTGCGCCCTTTATGTCAACTGCGAACCCTGTCCCATGTGCCTGGCCGCCGCCTACTGGGCCGGGATCACCGCCATCTACTACGCCGCCACCCGGGAAGATGCCGCGGCCATCGGTTTTGCCGACGCCCATATCTATCAGGAGTTTTCCCGTCCCCATCCTGAAAAACAGATCCCTCTCACCCAGCTCATGCGCGACAAGGCGCTTCCCGCCCTCGCCCACTGGAATTCCCTCCCCGACAGAATCCTCTATTAGCGGTCCGTTGAAAACCGCCATCCCTGGTTTTTTCAACCGCCGGTTGGCAAAGAAGGCTTTGGGCAGTTAAAAAAACAAAACGGACCAAAAAGATCCTTGTTCTTGATTTAAGTCAAAGCCCCCATGCATACTGGCTGATATAGTCTGAGCATCAAACAACCGGATAAGGGGTACGCTCACCTTCCCATCAACATCAAGGAGGAATCACCATGTTTTGTTATCAATGTGAACAGACCGCGCAAGGAAAAGCCTGCACCTCTGTCGGCGTCTGCGGCAAGCAACCCGATGTCGCCGCCCTGCAGGATCTGCTGATTTACGCATGCCAGGGTCTTGCCCTGGTGGCCGAGGCGGGCCGCAAGGCCGGGGTGAAAGACAACGCCGTCGACCTCTTTGCCTGCGAGGCGGTATTCTCCACCCTCACCAATGTGGATTTTGACCCGAACCGTTTTGTCTCCCTGATCAAACAGGCGGTTGCCCTGCGCGAGGGCCTCGCGGCCAAGGTCAGGGCCGCCGGCGGCAAGACCGATTTTTCCGACCCCTGCGCCACCTTCACCCCGGCCGCCGATCTTGCCGGCCTGGTCAAGCAGGGCGAAGGAACAGCCCTTAACATCAACGGTGAAAACGAGGACATCAAATCACTCAAGCACATCCTCCTCTTCGGTCTCAAGGGCGTGGCCGCCTATGCCGACCATGCCAGGATCCTCGGCCAGGAAGACGACAAGGTATACGCCTTCATCCACGAAGGCCTGGCCGCCATCCGGCGGAAGGATCTCGACCTCAACGCCTGGGTGGGCCTGGTTTTGAAATGCGGGGAAATCAATCTGCGCACCATGGAGCTGCTCGATGCCGGCAACACCGGCACCTACGGCCACCCGGTTCCGACCCCGGTCCCCCTGGGCGCCAGGGCGGGCAAGGCGATTCTGGTTTCCGGCCACGACCTGAAGGATCTGGAGCTGCTCCTGAAGCAGACCGAGGGCAAGGGGATCAATATCTACACCCACGGCGAGATGCTGCCGACCCACGGCTATCCGGAGCTGAAGAAATACCCGCATTTCCATGGCCATTACGGCACCGCCTGGCAGAATCAGGGCAAGGAATTCGCCGAGTTCCCCGGCGCCATCCTGATGACCACCAACTGCATCCAGAAGCCGAAGGAGTCCTACAAGGACCATATCTTCACCACCGGCCTGGTGGGCTGGCCGGGCCTCGTCCATATCGCCGACAAGGATTTCAGCCCGGTCATCGACAAGGCCCTGGCCATGCCCGGCTTTGCCGCGGACACCGACAAGGGCTCCGTCCTGGTTGGTTTTGGCCGCAAGACGGTGATGGGCGTCGCAGGCACCGTGATCGAGGCGGTCAAGAACAAGGCCATCCGCCACTTCTTCCTGGTGGCCGGCTGCGACGGCGCCAAGCCCGGCCGCAACTACTACACCGAATTTGTCGAAAAGGTGCCCAAGGATTGCGTGGTCCTCACCCTTGCCTGCGGCAAGTTCCGCTTCTTCGACAAGCAGCTGGGCGACATCGGCGGCATTCCGCGCCTGCTCGATATCGGCCAGTGCAACGACGCCTATTCGGCGATCCAGATCGCCGTGGCCCTTGCCAATGCCTTTAACTGCGGAGTCAACGACCTGCCGCTCTCCCTGGTGCTCTCCTGGTACGAGCAGAAAGCGGTGGCGATCCTCCTGACCCTGCTCCACCTGGGCATCAAGGATATCCGCCTCGGGCCCAGCCTGCCGGCATTCATCACCCCCAACGTGCTGGATGTCCTGGTGCAGAACTTTGCCATCAAGCCGATAACCACGCCCGATGCTGATCTGAAGGCGATTCTCGGGTAAAGACCGGGGCTGAAGACTGAAGCCGGAAGTGCCGGGCACCTCCCTTCAGCCTTCAGCCCAATCACCGCAAAGGAGAACGAGATGCAGTGCCCCGGACAGGACAGCCGCTATTGGGATTCCACCGCCGTTTTCGAGGCCCGTTGCCCGCAATGCGGAACCGCGGTGGAGTTCTTCAAGGACGACAGCACCAGAAAATGCCCGGGCTGCGGCACGAAGATGCTCAACCCAAACAACGATTTCGGCTGCGCCTCCTATTGCCCCTATGCCGAACAATGTCTGGGCTCCCTGCCGCCGGAGCTGCTCGCCAAAAAACAGGAGTTGCTCAAAGAACGGGTGGCCATTGCCATGAAAGGTTACTTCGGCGCCGACTTCAGGCGCATCGGCCATGCCGGTCGCGTGGCTCGCCATGCCGAAGAGATCGGCAAAACCGAGGAGTGCAATCCCGCGGTCACCATGATTACCGCCTATCTGCACGACATCGGCATCAGGGAGAGCGAACGCAAATACAACAGCGCGGCCCCGAAATACCAGCACCAGGAGGGACCGCCCGTGGCCCGGCGAATTCTCACGGAACTGGGGGCTCCCCAGCCGCTCATCGACGAGGTCTGCGACATCATCGGCCACCACCACCTTCCGCGGCCGGAAGAAACCACGAATTTCAAGGTGGTGTACGATGCGGACCTGATCACCAATCTGGAGGAGAAACAAAAGGATGCGCCCACCAGCCGAGAACATCTTGAAAAAATTATCGCCCGCTCGTTCCTGACCACAAGCGGCGCCGCCCTGGCGGCCAGGGTATTATTGCGACAATGACGGAGAAGCACCATGAAGGTAATGCGAAAAATAATCGAGATCGATGAGGACCTGTGCACCGGCTGCGGAGAATGCGTGCCGAACTGCGCGGAAGGAGCCCTGGAGATTGTAAACGGCAAGGCAAGGATGATCGCGGAAAAATATTGCGACGGCCTTGGCGCCTGCCTGGGCGAGTGCCCCACCGGCGCCCTGCGTATCGTGGAACGGGAAGCGGACGATTTTGACGAAGAGGCGGTGGAGGCATTGCTGGCCAGCAGAAAGGCGGCCGCGTCCGAACCTGCTCCCCCGGCGGAAGGCTGCCCCTCCGCCAGACTGCAGACCTTTGCCCCCGCGGCCGCCCCCACCCCCTGCCAGAGCGCCAACCGGCCCGTGCAACTGGGCGGAATCACCGCCGCAACGGAGTCACAGCTGAGTCACTGGCCCGTGCAAATCCGCCTGGTGCCGCCGAGCGCTCCCTTTCTCAAGGGGGCCGATCTCCTGGTTGCCGCGGACTGCGTCCCGGTTGCCTACCCGAATTTCCATCGGCATCTGCTGACCGGCAAGGCGGTGATGCTCGGCTGCCCGAAATTCGACGAGACCGGGAGCTACATCGCAAAGTTCAGCGAGATCTTTGCCACGGCCCAGCTCAAGAGTATCACCATGGCCATCATGGAGGTGCCCTGCTGCAGCAATATGCGTCAGATCATCAAGGAGGCGCTCAAGCGCGCAGGCAAAAACATCCCGGTGCAGGAAGTGGTAATCAGCGCCCGGGGCGAAATCATCTAGTGTCCTCTCCCCTTCGCCACCCCTGCCCTCCTTCTCCGGCAGGGGTGGCGAAGGACAATATTTTCTCTTTTGTTTCCCCCCGAAAAAAGGTAATACATACTCTATTTCGGCAAACGGTTAACCACCGTGCCGGCCCTGCAACCCATTCAGGAGCAAACCATGCAGAACAAGAAATTCCTGTCCACGCAAACCGTGATCCTGGCCCTTGCCATTCTCCTTCTTCCTTTCCTGCACTTCCCGGCCCATGCCGCGACCCCGATGCCCCGTTTCGCCCTGCCCTCGGTGACGGATGGCGTCACCATCGATTCCAGCGCCTACCAGGGCAAGGCGATACTCGTCAATTTCTTTGCCACCTGGTGCCCTCCCTGCCGGAAGGAGATCCCTTCCTTCATTGAGCTGCAGAAAGAATTCGGTCCCAAGGGCTTTACCGTCATCGGCATTTCCACCGACGAGGGCGGCTCGGCCCTGGTGGCGAAATTCGTCGAAAAAATGGCGATCAACTATCCCGTGGTCATGGGCGACACCAAAACCCCCATGTCCTTCGGCGGCATCATCGGCATCCCCTCCTCCTTCCTCGTCAACAAACAGGGGCTCATCGTGAAGCGTTACGACGGCTATGTGGACCACCAGACCCTGACAAACGACCTCAACAGCATCATGCGGTGAGGAAGTATAAAAAATCAGGTTGACATCCATTGTCTCTTTCGTATATTTACTGAACGACGATTCATAATGTTTATTAGCAGGAACAATTTCATATAACACCTACTAAAGGAGAGACCCATGAGCAAGAAACTTATTTCTCTGGCAATGGCAGTGGCTTTCGTAGCTGGCACCGCGGCAGTTTCCTTCGCCGGCAAGTGCACCGTAACCGCGGTTGAAGGCAACATGGTCACCGTGGATTGCGACGGCACCGTATCCCAGGTAGAAGGCACCGCAAAGGTTGGCGACAAGGTCACCGTAAAAGACGGCAAGATCGAAGCCAAGAAGAAAAAAGCCATCGAGGGTTGCTGATCCTCCGAACAGGCCTGGCCTGTGTCTAAAAACCGCCTGGCCTCCGGTCAGGCGGTTTTTTTATTTCCTCCCTCCCGCGCTCGGTATTTACTTTTCCGCCTCTCTTCCGTATAGTGCCAAACCATGAACCTTCTTGAAGCAGCCATATTCGGGATCATCCAGGGGGCCACCGAGTTTCTGCCCGTCTCCAGTTCCGGTCATCTGGCCCTGGCCCATTATTTTTTCGGCAGCAAAGACACCGGCCTCGCCTTTGACGTGGCCCTGCACCTGGGCACCCTTCTTGCCATCCTGATCTATTTCCGGGACGACTTTCTGGAAATCGCCAAAGCGCTGCTGGGGCTTAACCGCGACCCGAAGGAAGCCGGACGCCTCAAGGGCATGGCCTTTTACATCTGTATCGCCACCATCCCAGGAGCCCTGGCAGGCCTGCTCTTCGGCGAGCTGGCCGAAAAATCCTTCCGTCATCCGGCCATGGTGGCGGTGGCATTGAGCGTCGCCGGCATCCTCCTGCTCGCCGCCGACCGGCTGGGCAAGCGGCAACGTGAATTCAAGGGGATCACCCTGCGTGATGCCTTGCTCATCGGCTTCTCCCAGGCCTTTGCCATTATCCCCGGCGTTTCCCGAAGCGGCATCACCATCACCAGCAGCCTCTCCCTCGGTCTCACCCGGCAGGCCGCGGTCCGCTTCTCCTTTTTGCTCTCGGCCCCCATCATTTTCGGGGCCGGGGTGCATGAAATGCCCAAAATAATTGAGACCGGTCTTCTCACTGATCAGCTTGGCATTTACAGCACGGGTTTTGTCGCCTCCGCCGTCTCCGGCTACCTCTTCATTGCCTTTCTCATGCAATTTATCCGGGCGAGAAGCTTTGCCATCTTTGCCTATTATCGCTTTCTGCTTTCATTCCTCGTTTTCGCGGCGCTCCTGCTCTGGTGAAGACGGACCGCTGCAAATCGACCGCTTCCAACGCCTATTCAAAGAGAATCCCATGGACCCCTCGCAACTGCCTGAAAAACAGTACAACATGCTCCGGGAAATCCGGAAAAAATACAAGGTGGATTTTTCGCCCCTCCAGCTGCGGGGCAAGGAAATTCAACTTCTGCAGGTGACCGATCTGGAAACCCTGCTGGCCGGCAAGGATCCCTTCAAAAACGTGCAGGATTTCCCCTTCTGGGTCAAGCTCTGGGAGGCGGCCATGGTCCTGGCGGACCTCATGCTCACCACCCCGCCCAGGAAGGAAGGCCAGAGCCTGCTCGAACTCGGAGCCGGCCTTGGCGCCCCGGGACTTGCCGCCGCCAGCAACGGCTACGCCGTGACCTTGAGCGACTACGAGCCGCATATCCTCGATTTCCAGCGGGTCAGTGCCGCCGCCAACGGCCTGAAGGGGATAAACTGCCGGCTGATCGACTGGCTGAAGCCGCCCTCCCTGCCCCGTTTCGACACCATCATCGGCGCGGAGATCCTCTTTCGCGAAGAATTTTTCGCCCCGCTCCTGAATGTTTTCCGCTCCCTGCTGGCCGACGACGGCGTCATCTACCTGGCCCACGATGTCCGCCGCAAGAGCCTGCCGCAATTCCTTCTCCTCGCGGAAAAGGAGTATGAGATCGCCGTGAGCGCCAGAAAGATGCGCTCGGACGACAAGGAACTGACCATCATCGTCAACCGCCTCACCCGCCGCGGCTGATCGTCGCGCAACCGCCATCAGGGCACGGCATGCGGTATCAGGATATCGACTGGAACAGAATGTGGCAGGAGGCGCGGGCCACCAAATCCTGGCAGAAGAAGAAAAGCTCGGACTGGGACAAGCGGGCCGCTTCCTTTGCCCAACGCAACGTCGACTCCCCCTTTGTCAGCACCTTCCTCGCCCATCTGCGGCTCAAACCGGAGTGGAGCGTGCTCGACGTGGGCTGCGGCCCGGGCACCCTGGCCCTCCCCCTGGCCCAACGAACCCGCAAGATCACGGCCGTCGACTACTCCGCCGCCATGCTGGCCGAGCTTGCCCAACGGGCCAGGGCGGCCGGCTTGGCCAATATCGAAACCATTCAGGCCTCCTGGAGCGACGATTGGCAACAGCTCGGCATTCCCCGGCACGATGTCGTCATCGCCTCCCGTTCCCTCTCGGTGGATGATCTCGCCGGCGCCCTTGCCAAACTCGACGCCTGGGCGGACAAGGCCGTTTACCTCGCGGACCGGGTCGGGGCCGGCCCCTTTGACCCGGACCTCTTCCACGCCATCGGCCGCGCTTTTTCCCCGGGTCCGGATTACATATTCACGGTCAACATCCTCTACACCCTGGGTATCCACGCCCATGTCGACTTCATCGGCCTGGATCACCCCCGCACCTATGGCTCCCGGGAAGAGGCCCTGCAGGCCTGCGCCTGGATGGTGGACAACATTACGGCCGAGGAAGAAAAACGGCTTGCCGAATACGTGGATGCCCGCCTCTGCCGGCTCGATGAAAAAATCTGGCGGCTCAACCGGCAGACCTCCCCGCAATGGGCTCTGATCTGGTGGCGCAAGGAGGGCTGATTTGCAAATTTCCGGCAAGCTGGCTATAATGCCGAACTTTTGCGGGCGAAGAAACTCCTCGGCCGCCCATTGCCATGAATCTCCGCCTTGCCTTGCGGACAATGCAGCAGAACGGGCCCAGCGCTTTTCCTTATTCCGAAGCGCCTGATTTTTTTTAGCAGAGGTTTTCCATGCGTATCATGATCGTCGGAGCGGGAATGGTCGGGTATCACCTGAGCGAAAAGCTCTCGGTGGAAGGCCAGGAGGTTGTCCTCATCGACCAGGACGAAACCAAGCTCCGCCGCCTGGAGCGGGATCTCAACATCCTGCCGGTGCGGGGCAGCGGCGCCTCGGCCCGGGTGCTTGAGGAGGCGGGCATCGACAAGACGGACCTCTTCATCGCCGTCACCGACAGCGACGAGGTCAACCTCATCGCCTGCATCATCTCGAAAAACTACAATGTCAAAACCAGGATCGCCCGGGTCCGCAACGACGATTTCTACACCCAGGGCACCTCCCATGCCGAAAAGGCCCTGGGCATAGATCTCCTCATCAGCCCCGACCTGGCCATGGCCGAGGAGATCATGCGCCTCATCAATGTTTCCGCCGCCTTTGAGGTGGCGGAGTTCGCCCGGGGCCAGGTGGAACTGCTCGGCTACATTGCCCAGGAAGATCACCCCTGCGTCGGCTCCACCCTCCAGGATCTCCGGGAGCTGCAGGGGCTCTACGACTTTGTCATCGTCGCCATCAGCCGGGCGGAACAAACCATCATTCCCCGCGGCCAGGACAAGATCGAAGCCGGCGACAAGGTCTACCTGGTCATGCGCAAGAGCGATGTGCCGGCGGTTGAACGCCTGCTCTTCAACGCGGCAAGCCAGCTGCCGAAAAACGTCTTTATCGTGGGCGGCGGCATCATCGGCCATCTGGTCGCCCGCCAGCTTGAGCAGAAGAAAATCAATGTCCGTCTGGTGGAGCAGGATCCCCGCCGCTGCGAATACCTTTCCGAACATCTCGAAGACACCGTGGTTTTGAACTGCGACGGCCTGGAGGCGCAGGACCTCCTTGACGAAGGCATCGACCAGGCGGACCTGGTCATCTCCGTCACCAACAGCGATACCACCAATATCCTCTCAAGCCTGCTCGCCAAGCACCATGGCGCCAAAAAATGCATCACCCACATCAACAGCCCCGGTTTTGTTCCCATGCTCGGCAAGCTGGGGATCGATGTGCCCCTGAGTCCCCGCCAGGTGGCGGCCAACATGATCCTCCGCTTCGTGCGCGGCGGCGGCAAGATCGTCAACGTCGCCACCCTGATGGGCAGCGATGCCGAGGTCATCGAGATCAAGGTACCCAGACAGGATCATTTTATCGACCTCCCCCTGAAACGCCTTGATTTCCCCAAAGGCTCCATTGTCGGCGCCATCATCCGCCACAATCAGGTGATCATCCCCTCCGGCGACACCAGACTGCAGCCGGGCGACAATCTGGTGGTCTTCTTCACCCAGAAGGCCCTTTCCGCCCTGGAAAGCCTTTTCGAAGCGTAGGGACCGAGACGAACCATGCGCACCGGCGGCGTTCTCAACATCTTCGGCAAGCTGCTGATCCTGATTTCCTTCTGCCTGCTGACCCCAATTCCCTTCAGCCTCTATTTCCAGGACGGCATGACCGCGACCTTTCTCCTCTCCGCCGGCTTCGGAACAGTGCTCGGCATTATCCTGCTCGCCCTCTTCGGTCCGGAAAAGGATCTCGGCTACCGGGACGGCTTCGCGGTGGTGGTCTTGAGCTGGCTGGGCTTGGCCTTTCTCGGCGCCCTGCCCTTTTATCTCTCCGGCAAAATGCCCCTGTTCGTCGATTGCTTTTTCGAGTCCATGTCCGGCTTCACCACCACCGGCTCCACGGTGCTCACCCAGGTGGAGGTGCTGCCGGAAAGCATCCTCTTCTGGCGGGCCATGACCCACTGGCTGGGCGGCATGGGCATCATCGTCCTCTCTCTGGCCATCCTTCCCTTGCTCGGCGTGGGCGGCATGCAGCTCTTCCAGGCCGAGGTGGCCGGTCCCACCAAGGATCGCCTCACCCCCCGCATCCAGGATACGGCCCGTATCCTCTGGGGGGTTTATTTTCTTTTCACCGCTGTGGAGACGGTACTGCTCATCTGGGGCGGCCTGAACTTCTACGACGCCATCTGCCATTCCTTCGCCACCCTTTCCTCCGGCGGTTTTTCTCCACACACAGCCAGCGTGGGCTACTTTGACTCCGCCTATATCGAGGCGGTGATCATCGTCTTCATGTTTCTGGCCGGCACCAATTTTTCTCTCCACCATCAAGCCTTGAGAGGAAAATTTACCGCTTATTGGCGCAATGAGGAGTTCCGCCTTTACCTTCTGCTTGTCGCCTTATCCGTATCGCTCATCGTCATGATCAACCTCTACCATCGACTCTATACAACCACCGGAGAAACCATCAGGACCGCCCTTTTTCAGGTCACATCCATCATAACCTGCACCGGCTTTGGCACCGCGGATTTTGACCAATGGCCAGCCGCTTGCAAGATCCTTCTGGTGGCCCTGATGTTCATTGGAGGCAGCGCAGGCTCCACCAGCGGCGGCATGAAGATTGTCCGCATTCTGCTCTTCTTCAAGTATGCCCGCCTGCAACTCAAGAACCTGGTGCATCCCCGCACGATCGCCACGCTGAAATACGGCAAGGCCAAGGTGCCCCAGGAGGTCATGGTCGGCATCCTCGGCTTTCTGGCGCTCTATATAGGCGTTTTCCTCTTGGGAAGTCTCTTGGTGGCCGCTACCGGCATCGACATCGTTTCCAGCACCACCGCCGTCATCACCGCCATGGCCAATGTCGGTCCGGGGCTCAACCTGGTCGGTCCTGCTCAAAATTTCGGGCACCTGCCTCCGTTGGCCAAAGTGGTTCTGAGCTTCTGCATGCTGGCCGGCCGCCTTGAACTCTATACGGTGGCGGTGCTCCTTACCCCGGATTTCTGGCAGATGGCCAGGCGACCGATCTGGCGCTGGCAGATGGCAAAAACCTCCTCCCCGGACAATTCTTCGCCCTACAGAACATAACCATGCCAATCTCTTTTCACTACGATATCATTGTCATCGGCGCGGGACACGCCGGCTGCGAAGCGGCTTTGGCCTGCGCGCGCATGGGCTGCCGCACCGCGGTCCTCATCGCCAATGCCGACACCATCGGCGCCATGAGCTGCAATCCGGCCATCGGCGGCCTGGCCAAGGGCCATCTGGTCAAGGAGATCGACGCATTGGGCGGCGAGATGGCAAAAAACATCGACGCAACCGGCATCCAGTTCCGCAGACTGAACACCCGGAAGGGCCCGGCGGTCTGGTCTTCCCGGGCTCAGGCGGACCGGCTTCTCTACCGGCTGCGAATGAAATCGGTGCTGGAACGGCAGGCAAACCTGCATATTCGCCAGGGCCTCGCCGACCGGCTGCTCGTCAAAGGCGATACCGTGACCGGGGTGGTCACCTCCCTGGAGGAGGAGATCACCGCCCGGGCCGTGCTCATCGCCACCGGCACCTTTTTAAACGGCCTCATCCACATCGGCCTCAAGAACTTCCCGGCCGGCCGCATGGGCGACGCCCCTTCCCTGCAACTGCCCCTGCACCTGAAAGAACTGGGTTTTGCCATGGGCCGGATGAAAACCGGCACCACCCCGAGGCTGGACGGAACCACCATCGATTACGGCGAACTTGAACCCCAGTACAGCGACGAGCCGGCCAACCTCTTTTCCTATGCCAACAAGGGCAAGAAACCCCTGCTGCCGCAACGGCCCTGCCACATCACCTACACAAACCCCAGCACCCACGACATCATCCGGGCCGGCACCAGCCGTTCTCCCATGTACACCGGCATCATCGCAGGAGTGGGCGCCCGCTACTGCCCTTCCATCGAAGACAAGGTCATGCGCTTTCCGGAAAAGGAGAGGCACCAGATCTTTCTTGAACCCGAAGGGCTGGATACGGTGGAGATCTACCCCAACGGCCTGCCCACCAGCCTGCCCATGGACGTGCAACTGGCCATGCTCAGGAGCATCAAGGGCCTTGAGCAGGTGCACATCATCCGGCCCGGCTACGCCATTGAATACGACTATGTGGACCCCCTGGAACTGCAGCCGTCCCTGGAAACCAAACGGATCCGGGGCCTCTTTCTCGCCGGCCAGATCAACGGCACCTCCGGTTACGAGGAGGCGGCGGCCCAGGGCCTGATCGCCGGCATCAACGCGGTCAGATACGTTCGCCGGGAAGAGCCGCTGATCCTGGACCGCTCCCAGGCCTACACCGGGGTGCTCATCGACGATCTGGTCACCCGCGGCACCAAGGAACCGTACCGCCTCTTCACCTCGCGGGCGGAATACCGCCTGCTCCTGCGGGAAGACAACGCGGACATGCGCCTCAGCGAGATCGGCCGCTCCCTCGGCCTGTTGACTGACACCGGCTACCAGGCTTTCCAGGCCAAAAAACGGGCCATCGAAGAGACCCTCAGCCTGTTCAACGGCACGGTGGTCCGCCCCAAGCCGGAGCTGAACGAAAAGCTCCTGGCCCTGGGCACCGCCCCGCTCAAAACCGCGGTCAGCGCGGCTGACCTCTTACGCAGGCCGGAGATCTCCCTGCTCGCGGTGGCGCAACTCTGCGATCTTATCCTGCCGGCGAGCGGGGAAGAGGTGATCCAGGAAGTGGAACTCACGGTGAAATATCACGGCTACATCGAGCGGCAAAGCGAGCAGGTTGAGCGGTTCAAACGCATGGAGTCGGTCCTTCTGCCGGAGGAACTGCCCTACCGTGAACTCGCCGGGCTGTCGCGGGAGGCAGTGGAAAAGCTTTCAAAAATCCAACCGCGCACCCTGGGCCAGGCCGCCCGCATCTCCGGCATCACCCCGGCCGCCATCTCCATCCTCCAGGTGCATCTCAAGAAGGAAAAGCTCATCTGACCGCATCCGCCGCTGCTTCCCCCTTTTTCAGGGAAAGCGGAATGCCGGCCGGCGGGCCCCGCTCAAGAAGTGGCGAGATACCGGAGAAAAAGCAGGACGATCTCCCGTCGGAAAAAAAGGTAGAGAAGGGCGCCCATGGCCAGAAACGGGCCATAGGGGATCACGGTTTTGCCGCCTTTTTTTTGCTTGGCCATGGCCCAGACGCCAACCAGCGTACCCATGAGCGAGCTGCTGAAGACCACAAAGGGAAGAGACTGCCAGCCCAGGAAAGCGCCGATCATGCCGAGCAGCTTGATATCGCCGCCGCCCATGCCCTCGCGCCTGGTGAGCAGATAATAGAGGAGGGCGAGGAGAAAAAAACTACCGGCCCCGAACAGAATCCCCAACCCGGCATCCTGCCAGGAGACGAAGGGATTGACAAAGGAGAGGGCAAAGCCGAGGGCGATGCCAGGCAGGCTGATCACATCCGGGATGAGCTGGTGCTGAAAATCAATGAAGATGATGACCAGCAGGGCCGCGGCAAAGACAAAGTAGATGGGATAGAGAACGGTCGGGCCGAAATGGCGGAACAACGCCAGGGAAAGGAGGGCCATGGCAAGCTCCACCGCGGGATACTGCCAGGAGATGGCGTGCCGGCAATGGCGGCATCTCCCCCGCAGGAGCAGAAAACTCAGGAGCGGGATATTATCGTGCCAGCGGATCCGTTCTTTGCAGAACGGGCAATGGGAAGCGGGGAAAACGATGGAGGCGCCTTCCCGGGGCAGGCGCAGGATGACGACATTCAGGAAACTGCCGACCAGGGCGCCAAAGACGGCGACAAAAAGATAGACCATGCTCTCGCTCATTGCCCTGCTTCCTCCGCCCCAGGTGCCATTGTGCCCGCCGCGCCTGCTCCCCCATCGCGGGCAACAGCGGCAAAGGCATTCTCCCGCCGCAACTGCCTGTTGCCAAACAGCAGAAATTGTTGCTATAGTACTATACAAAATTTCTAGTCACAATAGGGCATTGGCCCTGTTTGCCATGAAAAGAGCCCCTACGATTTCCGTCAGGGAAAACGAAAAAACGGCGCACTGACCCTGCCCTGTGCACCCGGCAATGCCTTTCCCGCTTGCCCATGTGCGTGCCGTTTCCGAGACAAGACAAAGGTTGCGGAGTACTGCCGGTGATATTTTCCATTGAAGAGTCCATCCAGAAATTGAAGATCGAGATTCTTTCCCAGGATTGGAGCCTTTCCCAAAAGAAGATCGAGCCGCTTGAGGCCGCCTTCACCTGTCTCAAGAATCGATTCAAAACCAGAAAAAACGCCCACGCGATTCTGACCATGGCGGACAGCGTTCTGCAGTTTGCCAAGAAGCGCGAAGCCCCATTGCCCCCGGAATTCATCGATTTTCTCAAGGAAACCATGGCCCATGTGGTCAATATGTACGAAGAAAGCAAGTTTGACCCGGAAAGGGACGAGGATCTCTTCAAAAGGGTTTACGCCAAATTCAACAAGCTCAAGGAAAAGGTCCGGGAAGAAAAAAACGGGGGGGACGCATCCGCGTCGCTCCGGCCCCCTGATGAATCAGCGCAAGCCGGAGTAACGAAGAGTGCCAACGATCCTCTTCGCCACGAACGCGAAGCCGTCTCCCCGCCGCCTTCCGCCCCTGCCCGGAAAACCCCCGCCCCGACCAAGGCGGCGCCGGAGTCGAAAACCTTTCTGCCCCAGACCGGCGCCCGGGTCCACAAGGTGAGCATCGGCGACCTGAGCATCGGCGTCCTGGCCGAGGATATTGCCCTGCTCAAGCCGTTGAAACCGAAAAAAAGAAAAAACTACATCAAGAACAGCCAGATCCCGCTCAAGGATCTGGGCGGGATCTTCCGCAGCCTCTCCGGCCAGCTGCAAGGCTCCCTGGCAACGCTCAAGGAGAGCCGGCTCAAAAAACTGGTCCTCCCCCTGGTGATCCCCAGAGGCATGGGCCTGCCCGCCATTCCGGACGAAGAGGCGGCCGCGCTTCTCGTCTTAAGCCACGCACAGTGGCACGGGGTGATCCTCTGCCGGCATGCCGAGGAGAACGCCAGGGAGCTGGTTTCCTTTGCCAAGGCCAAGAACGGCGATATTGCCGGCATCGCGAAAATCGCCGGGGAAACGGAACTGCCGCTGCTCAATGCCTATCAGATGCTCGAACGGGAGGGATTTCTCTCGGTGCCGGACTAGAAGCACCCGGAAAAACGCCCGGCACCTGAACACTCAGCAGGCGGCAGGCTGCCGGAAATTAACCCAAAGAGGGCTTTCGCATGGAAAACAAACGCAAAAACAGCAGAGTGCCGTTTCAGGCGACGATCAGCCTGGATTTCCCGGACCGGAGCCATGCCGAATGCGAAACCGTCGACTTGAGCCTCAAGGGCGTTTTTGTTGTCGGCGTCACCAGCCAGAAGGTCGGCGACCGCTGCCTTGTCTCCCTCCGACTGGCCGGCTCCACCAGCCATCTTACCCTGACCATGAAAGGCACGGTTGTCCGGGTTGAAAAAAACGGTCTGGCGCTCCATTTTGAGGAGATGGATCTGGACAGCTTTTTTCACCTGAAAAATATCCTCTATTACAACTCCGGGGATCCGGATCGCCTGGACGAGGAACTCGGCGAACAACTGGAAAGCGCCCGACGCGACAGCTGAGCAGGGGCCGAAAAAACACCACCAAGGCAACGGGAACGACCATGGCCATAATGCAGCTCACCATCATCCCCCTGGGCACACAAACTCCCAGCGTCGGGCAATATGTGGCGGACGTCCAGAAAGCCCTGCTGGATCAAGGACTTGCCTTTGAACTCACCGACATGGGGACCATCGTCGAAGGAGAGGCGCAGGAGCTTCTTGCCCTGGCGGCAAAGCTGCACGCCCTGCCCTTCAGCCGGGGCGTACAACGGGTGGTGACCCAGATTTCACTTGATGAACGCCGCGACAGGCCCGTGCACCTGGGCGAGAAGAAAGCGGCGGTACAGGCCCGGCTCGGCTAAAACTTTTTCTTACCGGTCAAACCATGCGCACAACTCCGAAAGACTCCCACAACGCCCGCCGGATACGGAAAGCCCCGTTTGCCGTCCTGACCTTCTTTCTCCTGCTCTGGCTGATCGGTGTCGCCACCGGCGAACCGGGCCGGGTCATGGAACAGGCCATCCAGGTCTGCCTCAGCTGTATCGGGATCGGCTGAGATGGAAGCGGTCAGAAAATGGTTTCAGGTCGTTGTCGCTTTCCTCCTGAACAGCTCCTGGACCTTTCCCTTCACCCGAACCATCTACCAGGGGCCGCTCAAGGTTATCTGCGCCCCTGGCCTCAACTGCTATTCCTGCCCGGCCGCCACCACCTACTGCCCAATGGGTTCCATCCAGCAGTTGATGGGCAATCTCCGCTTCGCCCTGGAAAACGGCCAACACTATTTCGGCTTTTCCGTCATCGGCATCATCGGAGTGCTGGGCGGCATGTTCGGCAGAATGATCTGCGGCTGGGCCTGCCCCTTTGGCTTTATCCAGGAGGTGCTGCACAAGATCCCCACGCGGAAATTCCGCATCCCTCGCATTCTCTCCCATGGCAAGTTCATGTTTCTCGTCATGTTTGTCTTTGTCCTGCCCCTGGTGCTGGTGGATGAATTCGGCGCCGGCAACCCCTGGTTCTGCAAATTCGTCTGTCCGGCCGGAACCCTTGAGGCGGGCCTGCCGATGATCCTGCTGCAGCCCAACCTCCGCAACTCATTGGGGCTTTTATTTCTGAATAAATTTGTTATACTGATTGCATGTTTGGTGTGGGCGATCTTCTCAAGCCGCCCATTCTGTCGCACCATGTGTCCATTGGGCGCCTTTTACGCACTGTTCAGCAGGGTCAGGCTGATTCGCCTTCACCTTGACGAAACCAAGTGCACCAACTGCAAAGCGTGTCACCATGTCTGTCCGATGGGTGTTAAATTCAATGAATCCCCGGACGACACGGAGTGCATCACCTGCCTGGCATGCATGAACAAAGCCTGCAAGTTTGACGCCATCTCGCTGGAAATCGGCGGGATTCCCCTGGCAGTATCGGAAAAGAAACTGTCTTCAACCCGCTAGCCGCAAGGCTCCAAAAACAAGCACCGGGAGGCTTTCCATGATCCGGCGACTCTGTTTAGGGATCGTTTTTGTCATTTGTTTCACCGCAAACGCGCACGCCGAGATGGTGAGCATCGCCCCCCCCAAGGTCAACATGCGTTCCGGGCCCGGGGAAAACTATGCCATCCTCTGGGAGATCGGCAGGGGCTACCCCCTAAAGGTCATCGCCCGCAAGGGAAACTGGCTCAAGGTTGCCGATTTTGAAAACGATGTGGGCTGGGTTTACAAAAAACTGGTTTCCCGAGAGGCTCACCTCATCGTCAAAAAGGAACGCGTCAATATCCGCAGCGGCCCGGGCGAAAAATACCGCCTCGTCGGCAAGGCCAACTACGGGGTGGTGCTCAAGACCGTCAAACGGGGGAAGGGCTGGGTGCGGGTCAGGCACGAAAACGGCCTCACCGGCTGGGTACTCCGTGACCTGCTCTGGGGGTGGTGACCCCTGCCACCGTGTTCCGGCGGAAAATCGTCGCTTGAAACCGTGACGAGGCCCATGAATCCGCGGCCGTTTCGCATCGAATTTGTGGACACGATGCTCCCTGTTGTTTTAAAATCGTATATTGTTGCAATCAACGGCACGACAAGACTTGCGGCGGACAAGGAGAGAGGCATGGTAAGAATCATCGAATGGGATCAAAAATTCTCCGTGGGGATCAAGGAAATCGACGACCAGCACAAAGTGCTGACCGAGATTCTGGACGATCTTTACAATGCCATGCTCAAGGCCAAGGGCAGGGAGGTGGCCCAGGCCACCCTCGACCGGCTATTTACCTACACCAAAACGCACTTCACCACCGAGGAACGCCTGTTCAAAAAATATTGCTACCCCGAGGAAGAGAAACACAAGGCCGAGCACGAGGCCATGCTCAAACGGCTCAATAAATTCCAAAGGGAATCCAAGGACGGCAAAGCCATCAGCGTTGACCTGATGCTGTTCCTGAAAGGGTGGTTCATCGACCATCTGCAGACCACCGACCATCGTTATGTGGAATTTTTCAAGCAGAAAGGGGTGTCGGATCTGCACTGAATCCTCATGTTCTTTACGGCCGGGAAATTCATGCCCGGCTCAGAACTCCGCCCCCCGCTCAGAGGGGAAGCCGGTACCGTTTCAATTTTTTGAGCAGGCCCTGCCGGGTTAAGCGGAGCAGTTCGGCTGCCCTTGTCCTGTTGCCGCCGGTTTTCCGCAAAGCCTGCTCAATGAGGGAAACTTCAAGATTCCGGACGGCATCGGGCAAGGAATAGCCATGTCGCTCCCTGCTTGTTTCCCGGCCCGGCCGGCCGCCGGCGGCAAGAAGCTCCTTGGAGCACTTCTCCAGGGGAATAACCGCCCCATCGGCGGTGAGCGCCACCAACCGCTCCACCTCCCGCCGCAACTGTCGGACATTGCCGGGCCAGCCATACTCCTCAAAGGCTTGCAGCACCTCATTGGAAAACCCCGCCACCTTCTTGCGAAAATGTTTGTTGATCTGGCCGAGAAAAGAAACCGCCAGGGGGACGATATCCTCACGGCGCTCGCGCAGGGGCGGGATATTGATCTCCACGGCAAATAAACGGAAATAGAGATCCTCCCGGAAGTTGCCCTTTTCCTTTTCCGTGAGCAGATCCTTGTTGGTGGCGCTGATCACCCGGAAATCATAGGTGTGGAGCTTGCTGCTGCCCAGGCGGGCTCCTTCCCCCTCCTGCAGGGCCCGCAAAAATTTAGGCTGGATCAGCAGCGGCATATCGGCAATCTCGTCAAGAAAAAGGGTGCCGCCGTTCGCCTCTTCAAAACGCCCCTCCCTGGCCTGATCCGCCCCGGTGAAGGCACCCTTTTCATAGCCGAAAAATTCGCTTTCCACCAGCCCCTGCGGGATGGAGGCGCAGTTGACCGCGATAAAGGGTCGATTTTTTCTGCTGCTCATTTCATGGATCAGACGGGCGATCAACTCCTTGCCCGTGCCGTTTTCCCCCTGCAGGAGGACATTGACCGGCGAGGCGCTTATCTCCCTGACAAGGGCCAGAATGTCCTGCATGGCCTGGCTCTCGGCCACCAGCAGATTCTCTTTCAACAGGCGAAAATCAAGCTCCTCCACCTCCCGATTCACCTGTTTTGAGATGCGCAGGATTTCCTGATTGAGGATGATACTTTCGATGGAAATGGAGAGGTAGTCGGCCACCTCTTCAAGCAGCATCAGATCTTCGGGGCCGAAGCCTTGGCCGGCACCCTCCTTGTTCAAAACTTGGATGGCGCCGGTGACCCCATGGCCGGTTAAACTCTTGATGGGGGCGCAGACCATGTTCCTGGTGACAAAGCCGGTTTCTTCGCCGACCTGGGCATGAAAGCCCTTCTGCCCGCTGAGATTGTTCTCGATGACGCTCGCCCCGGAAGAGATGACCCGACCGACCACGCTCCCTTTTTTGGGAGGCTCGATCTCCCTCTCCTCGATGCCGGTGCCGAAAATGGAACAAATCCGCTCGGTTCCCATCTCGATGATGAAAATGGTGCACCGCTCCGCGCCAAGCAATTTGGGCAGGGTTTTCACGAAAAGCTGCACAAAGGCCCGGTAGTCTTCCACGGTCCAGGCCTGCGTGACCTGGGTCAGACGCTGCCGGAGCAGGGCCAATCTTCGGCGCGGATCAAGGGATTCGCCCAGGCGCAAGGTCTCGGTGGGCATAAAAGCAAACCTCGTTCACAGTGGAGTAAACTTTATTGACACATCCATTGCCATCATATCGCAACTACTTTCCCCTGTCAAAAGAAGATGATCCCCAGCCTCCCCGTAGAAGTACCGGCCCGGGCTCCGCAAAATCACCGTGCGTGGTGTAAACTTTATTAACATATCTTCTCCATCAATCCCAGCGACACCGAGCCGGCCACATCTTGGTAACACCCTAAAACAAAAGGGAATATTAACAAAATAAATATTATTCTCTTCCTTGGCACCATAGTTGCTTTACAGGAAGACAACAGCCGCTCACAGGAAAGGGATGAAGCGGCCCCTGAGCCACGATTTTTTTTGCAGGAGGTGATTTATGAGTTCCGCCATACGGTTTTGCCTCTTTATCGCCTTTATTTTTTTCCTCATCTCCTTGCACACACCGGAAACCCGCCATGCGATGACAGTGGGCAATGTCCCCCAGGTCCTTCAGGAAGAGGCATCCCCGGGGGGAACCATGGTGCAGGATCCGGCAGAGGTTCCCATGGGGCCCAGGTAATTTCAGGGAACCATTGGGCGGGAAGTTGCGTTAAAAAAAACATACAGTTTCATCCCGGTTTTTTTCTCCAAACGGGCTGAAAAAGGAAGAGGGACAAAGGCGTGGTGTTGGAGGGTGGGTCGGTTTTCCTCCCCAGGTTTTTCCTCCACAATAAACTTTCTCTCCAACTCGGCGCTCAATCTTTCTTCCAACCTCCACAAATTCAAGGCAAGGCCTGAGGGGGGCCTTGCCTTGAATTTTCTCCGTTTTCTCCCGGCAAACACCGCCAGCACGTCATTTCTCAAGCATTTTCCCGTCCCAGACCGGTCATGCCTAACGACAGCGGAAAAATCACCAAACCGCTCACCCGAAAACCAGTCGCTCCTGGTCTGGATAACCGGTGCAAAGGCAGACAAAAAGGAAAATGATTCCGGAAAGGGGGGACGAGGCGCCGTGGAAAGCACAGAAAAAAAGCCGTTACGCAAATCATGCATAACGGCTTTTTTTCTTATACAAAATGGCGGAGAGAGAGGGATTCGAACCCTCGGTAGAACTTGTGGTCCTACACTCGCTTAGCAGGCGAGCACCTTCGGCCTACTCGGTCATCTCTCCGAAAGTGGGTTTTCATTTTTTTTTGGCGGAGGAAGTAGGATTCGAACCCACGGTACTTTCGTACAACGGTTTTCAAGACCGCCGCCTTAAACCGCTCGGCCATTCCTCCGTAAGGTCCGTCAGTTATGTACCATTTCAAAAATGCCCTGTCAATGCCTGATGGCTTGACCGCAAGGCCAAAAAATCGCAGACCCTTCAGGGCATTGGAATCGGCACCCCGCAAAAACCGTTGGCATCCTGTTCTTTCTGGCGAGGCCACCGACAATCAGCAGCCTGTCGGCCCGTTTTTCGAGGGGCTGACAGGGAAGCAGCCGGAGAGATCCGCAAGACAGACGCTATAACAACGCGGCGTCCAGCGCATCGGCGAGCTTGGCCACCCCGATGATCTCGATCCCCTTCAGCCCTCCCTTTGGCACGTTGGCCAGAGGGATGATCGCCCTTTTAAAACCATGCTTCACCGCCTCACGCAAGCGCTCCTGCCCGCTGGGCACCGGCCGGATTTCGCCGGCAAGGCCCACCTCGCCGAAAACAACCAGCTCGGCGGACAGCGGCTTATTCCTGAGGCTGGAGAGCACTGCCAGAAGCAGGGCCAGGTCGGCGCTGGTTTCGGAAACCCGCACCCCACCGACAACATTGACGAACACATCCTGATCATAGGTGGCGATGCTGCCGTGCCGGTGCAAAACGGCCAGCAGCATCGCCAAGCGGTTCTGTTCGAGACCCACCGTGACCCGGCGCGGGTTTTCGCTGTGGCTGTCATCCACCAGGGCCTGCATCTCGACGAGCAGCGGCCGGCTGCCCTCCCAGATCACCATGACCACGCTGCCCGGCATGGCTTCGTCGTTGCGGGAAAGAAAGATGGCGGAAGGGTTCTTCACCTCCCTAAGCCCCTTGTCGGTCATGGCGAAGACTCCCAGCTCATTGACCGCTCCGTAGCGGTTTTTCACGGCCCGCATCACCCGGTACCGGGAGTCGCCCCCCCCTTCGATGTAACACACCACGTCAATGATATGCTCAAGCACCCTGGGCCCTGCCAGGTCGCCGCTCTTGGTGACATGGCCCACCAGAAAGATGGTGGTGCCGGTCTTCTTGGCGAACTGGGTGAGCATGGCCGCGGATTCCCGCACCTGGCTGACGCTGCCCGGCGCGGACTGGCTTTCCGCCATCTGCATGGTCTGGATGGAGTCGATCACCATGACCTGGGGCTTTTCCTGACTGGCCGTGGCGCAGATATCCTCCACCTGGGTCTCTGCCAGGAGCAGCAGCGCCTGGTCCGGAAGGCCGAGCCGCCTGGCCCGCATGGCGATCTGCTGCAGCGACTCCTCGCCGCTCACATAGAGCACCTTTCTGCTCAGGCTCAGGTTGCAGCAGACCTGAAGAAGCCCGGTGCTCTTGCCCACGCCGGGGTCGCCGCCGATGAGCACCACCGACCCCGGCACCAGGCCGCCGCCCAGCACCCTGTCCAGCTCGCCCAGGCCGGTGGAAAAACGCGGGGCATCCTCCATGCGCACTTCGGCCATGGTATGCACCGGCGCCAGGTTGCCGGCATAGCCCCGAAACCTGCCCGGCCTTGCCGGCATACTGTTCTCTTGCTCGCCCAAGGTATCCCAGGCGCCGCAACCGCCGCACTGACCGGCCCATTTGCCAAAGACCGCGCCGCAGGCGGAACAGAGATAGGAAATCTTTTCTTTTGCCATCATTGCGATCCGGAAAGATGATTGTTCGCTTTCGCGCCATGCTCGGACAGGGCCGCCCGCACCGTTTCCGCCAGCCCCCGCATGGTAAGAGGCTTCATGACAAACTGGCCGACGCCGAGCTCTACCGCCTTCTCCTCGCTGATCGTCGCGCTGTAGCCGGTGCAAAGAACCACCGGGAAGCCGGGCCGGACAGCACGGACCTCCTGGATAAGATCGATACCGGAAATATTCGGCATGGTCTGGTCGGTAACCAGAAGATCATAATCCTGCGGATTGCGCTGGAACTCCTCCAGGGCCTCCACCGGATCGGTTTTTGCCGTCACCCTGTACCCCAGGCCGGAGAGCATGGCCTTCCCCATTTCGGCAATGGCCTGCTCGTCGTCCACAAAAAGAATCCGTTCCTGCCCGAAGGGCAGCCCCCCCTCCTGACTGCTTTCCCAGAGGACGCCTTCCCGGGTCTGGGGCAGATAGACCTCGAAAACCGTGCCGCGCCCCACGGAACTCGCCACCTTGATCATGCCGCCATAGCTCTTGACGATACCATGCACCACGGCAAGCCCCAGCCCGGAACCCTTGCCCACCTCCTTGGTGGTGAAGTAGGGATCAAAAATCCGCTGAAGCAGCTCCGGCTCGATGCCGCAGCCGGTATCGCCGACCCGCAGCAGCACATAGCTTCCCGGACCCATTGCCGGCTCCCCGACGAGATCGGCATCGCCAAGTTCGACGTTTTTGAGGGTCACGGTCAGGATGCCTCCCTTTTCCTCCATGGCATGGAAGGCGTTGGTGCAGAGGTTGACGAGAATCTGATGGATATTGGTGGGATCCCCCAACACGGCCCCTGTTTCCGCGGCAATCTCCTGCCGGATCTCGATGGAGGTGGGCAGGGAGGCCCGCAGCAGCTTGAGGGCCTCCTTGACCAGGAGCTGCAGAAAAATGGGTTTTCTCTCCTGTTCGTTTCTCCGGCTGAAGGCGAGGATCTGCTTCACCAGCTCCTTGGCGCGCATGCCGGCTTTCAGCACCTCCTGGATATCGGCCTTGGCCTCCTCCAACCCGCTGGCCGGCAAACACCGTTTGGCGATCTCCGCGTAGCCGATGATGGCGGCGAGAATATTGTTGAAATCATGGGCAATCCCTCCGGCCAGGGTACCGATCGCCTCCATCTTCTGGGCCTGACGCAACTGCTCCTCCAGCTGCTTCTTGCCGCTCACATCCCGGCAGATGGTAATGACCTCCGGGCCGGCATCTCCCTGCACCACGGTGGCGTTGATCTCCACCGGGGTCACCTTGCCCCCGGCATCCACGTAATCGATCTGCAGATGCCGGATGGCGCCCAGGCTGTAGCATTTTTTTATCGCTTCCCGGTTGCGGCGCAGATCATGTTTCGCCGTCCACTCCGTGACACGGCGCCCCAAAATCTCGGCTTGCCGCGCATGGCCGCTCAGGCGCACATATTCATCATTGGCGTCACGCACCCGCCCCTCGCTGTCGATGATCACAAAACCGGTGCCGGTCGTCTCGATGAGAGCCCGGTATTTTTCCTCGCTTTTGCGTACCCGCAGATCCGATTTCTTTCTCTCCGAGACATCCCGGACAATGGCGACCAGATGCTGCCGGCCCCGGCGCATGATGCTGGTGCCGGTCAATTCCGAGAGAAAGGAGGTGCCATCCTTGCGCAGCTCGGTTGTCTCGCCAAAGAAAAATCCCGTTTCCCGCGCCTCGGCAAGGAAACCGGCCCAGATCCGCCTGGAATCAGGATGGGCAAAATCATGCACCGCAAGGGCGGCGAACTCCTCGTCGGAATAGCCATACTGCTTCCTGGCCGCCGGGTTCACCTCGACGATCCGGCCATCGGCCGCGAGGATGATCAGGGCATCGGCGATGTTGGTATAGATCGACCGGTACTGCTGTTCTTTTTCCCGCAGCTCATCCTCGATGAACCGCCGCTCGGCAAGCATATGGTTTGCGGCGTCAGCCAGATGCCGGAATTCCTTGAAGGCGAGCATTTCCGAATCCAGCTCTCCCCGGCCATGGGTCGCCTTGTCAAAAAAGCTTTCAAAGGCGCCGAAGGAGCTCTGGATCTGCCCCGCCATTCGCCTGACCAGAAAAAGACCAAAGCCCATGGCGGCAATGGTCAGGAGTACGACCAGACCGACGACCCGAAAAATTTCCCGCTGCAGCCCCTGCCGGGCAGCCACGACGTCCGCCTCGATATCATCAAGATACATGCCTGCGCCGACATACCATTGCCAGGCAGGCACTCCCTGTACATAGCTGATTTTCAGATGATTGCGCTCTCCGCCCAGTTTCGGCATCACATACTGCAGGAAGCCTCCTCCTTTTTTAGCCAGGCCGATAAGCTCCTCGACGACCTTGACGCCTTTGGCGTCGGTCATTCCCAGCGCATTCTTCCCTTTGGCCGGATAGGTGAGGGAATGGCCGTCCCATTGTCCGGCAAAGACATAACCGCCCTTGCCAAAACGAATGCTTTCCACCCGGGCGAGCACTTCCCCCTTCACATCCTGCTCCATGTCATCCAGGTATTCGCCTGCGCCGATGAGCCAGTCGAGCTGCGGGAAATAGGCAATGAAGGAAATCTTCTCAAACTCCTGGCCGGCAGGTCGGCCCGGCTTGGGCCAGCGGTAGGAGACAAAACCCTCTTCCCTGCTCCTGGCAAGGGAGATCATCTCCCTGATGACAAAGGTTCCCTCCTCATCCTGCAGGGTGAGCAGATTTTTCCGTTCAAGCTCGGGTCTGGCCGCGTGAAGTTGCACGGTGCCGTCCATGGAGAAGATGAAAAAATAGCCCCGGTCCTTGCTGAAGCGCAATGGGCGCAGAGCTTCCCGCAGGATGGCCTCAAGCTCCTTCCGGTCATGGATCCCCCGGTTTACCCCGTAGAGATGGGAAATGAGGCCATGGGCCTGCCGGACTTGCCCGGCAAGTTCACGGCGCACCCGCTCTTCGATCTGTGATTTTTTGAAATCGATGTAGGAGATGGCTTCCGCAACCTGGGCCCGAAGCTGCTCTTTCCGCCCGGCAAGCTCCTCGGCCGACAATTGCTCGACCTGCGCGTTGAGGCGCCGATATTCCCGGACGATCTCAAAACCGCCAAGGACAAGCACCAGCGTTGCCACCACCAGGGACATGCTGACCAGTAATTTTCGGGAGATGCTGTTGTTCGGAATCATCGCTTCTCTGCGGAAACGCCCTTTCCCCTCACACCAAGCGGGTCAGAACCTGATTGGCCAGAGCAAGGCCTTTGCCCGTAAGCCACATTGAATCGCGCCCCACCTGGATGAGATCTTGGCCGGTCAATTCAGCTAAAATTTTCCCATAATAGTCCAGCGGCGTCAAACCGAACTGTTCACGCAACCGCGAAAAGGAAACGCCCTCAATCATCCTGAGACCCATGATGACACTCTCGCGGAAACGAGCGGCCAGCGACAAACATTCCGCTTCGGCAAAAGGGGAGATCCCTTTCTGGGCCAGGCCGGAATAGCGGACCGGCTCATTGACGTTTTTCAACCGCAGCCCGGAGAGGCAGGAAACAGCGCCGGCTCCCAAGCCAAGGTACGAACCGTTCCGCCAGTAGTTGAGGTTATGGCGGCAGACAAAGCCCGAGCGGGCATAATTGGAAATCTCATAGCGGCCAAGTCCCTGCCGGGCCAGCATCTCCCCGGTTGTTTCCGCCATGGCCACCACCTCTTCCTCCTCGGGCAGCGCCAGAACGCCGGCCTCGGCCCTCCTGGCAAAGAGGGTCTCCTCCTCAATGGTCAGTTCGTAACATGCCAGGTGTTCCGGAGCAAAATCAAGGGCCGCGGCCAGGGTCCGCCGCCAGTCGGCCAGGCTCTGGCCCGGCAGTCCGTAGATGAGATCGAGATTGAGATTGGCAAAACCGGCCTTGCGGGCCGCCGCGATCGCCGCGCCCGCCTCGGCCGCCGTATGGGTCCTGCCGATGGCGGCAAGGAGTGGATCGGCAAAAGCCTGCACCCCGAGGCTCAGGCGGTTTACCCCCCCCTGCCGCAGCTCGCCGAGATCCCGCTCTGTCACGGCGTTGGGATTGGCCTCCACCGTAATCTCCGGCGCGGCACAAAAATTGAACGAGGAAAGAGAACGCCCGACGAGGCGGGCAAGGGCGCTGCCGCCGTAGATGGTGGGAGTGCCGCCGCCGATGAAGAGCGTGGCGAAAGTACGCGCCTGGCACCAGGGATGCCCGGCCCAGAAATCAAGCTGCTTCTCCAGGGCCGCCAGGTAGTCGGCCGGCGGCTGCCGGCAGGGATAGGAGTTGAAGGAGCAGTAGCCGCACTTGCTCCGACAGAAAGGGATATGCAGATAGAGGCCCGGCGGCTCCTCGCCGCTGGCCGGCACGATGGGAGGCCGGGAGGCAGCGGTCATTCTCAGGCTCCGGCAAGCAGGGGCCGGCTCTCGCGGCGGATCTCTTCCATCAGACCCTGGTCGGCAAAACTGAAAGGCCTCTCGCCGCTGCCCACCACCAGATGATCAAGGAGCTGGATGCCGGCGAAGGCCAGGGCGACGAAAAGATGCCGGGTCAGCCTTTTGTCCTCTTCCGAGGGAGTAAGGCTGCCGGAGGGATGATTGTGGGCGATGACCAGCGAGGCCGCGTGTTTTGCCAAAGCGAGCTTGATCAGCTCCCGGGGGTGTACGGTATTGCTGGCCAGGGTTCCTTCGGCCACGATGACGCTGTCGATGATGCCCAGGGAGGAATCGAGGAAAACCGCCATGAGCACCTCGCGCTTGAGTCCCCGCATGGCATGGATCAGATAATCACCCACTTCGCGGGAGGAACGCAGGTACTCCTTGCCGGCAAGCCGCTGCTTGAGATAGCGCCGGGCCACGGCCTGCACCAGATGCAGGGCAAAGCCGTTTTTCGGGCCGATGCCCCGGACCAGCTCAAGCTCGGCCTGCCCCGCGTCGAGGACCTGGGCCAGGGAGCCGAACCGGGCCAAGAGGGCGCGCGCCTCTTCCTTGCAGTCCTTGCGCGGGGTTCCCAGAGTCAACAGCAGCTCCAGCACCTCGCTGTCGGAAAAGCCGTCAAGGCCGTGACCGAGAAAGCGGTCCCGCAATCGCTGCCGGTGCCCCTCCCCCTTTTTCTGCCAGTCGGTTTTATCCAAAAAAAATCCTCACCGCGCAAAAAAACACCGCCGTCTCACTTGCCAAGCTCCTGGGTGAAGAGGTCGTTCGCCAGCTGCGGATTTGCCTTGCCCTGGGTCTTTTTCATCAGCTGGCCGACGAAAAAACCCATGACCTTGGTCTTGCCCTCCTTGAACTGCTGGGCCTGCTCGGGGTTGGCGGCAACGATCTCCCGGACGATGGCGAGGATCTCGCCGCTGTCGCTCATCTGCACCAGATTCTTCTCCTTGACCACCGCCTCCGGATCCTTGCCGGTGGCCATCATCTCCTCAAACACCGTCTTGGCGATCTTGCCGCTGATGGTGCCCGCATCGACCATGGCGAGCAGGGCGGCCAGGTTTTGCGGGGAAACCGGGCACTGGCTGATGTCCAGGGCCTCCTCCCCCTTCATCAGCCGCATCAGCTCGGTCATCAGCCAGTTGCTCAACTTCTTGCCGTTGGGATAGCCGGCAAGGGCCGCCTCGAAATAATCGGCCAGCTCCCGGGCAGAGGTGAGCACCTCGGCGTCATAGTCGGGCAGACCGAGCTGTTCGACGAAACGCTTCTTGCGCTCGTCCGGCAGCTCGGGCATGGACTTTCTGATCTCCCCAATCCACGCCTCGTCGATCACCACCGGCACCAGATCCGGCTCCGGGAAGTAGCGGTAATCGTGGGCCTCCTCCTTGGAACGCATGGAGTTGGTCACCCCCCGGTCCGCGTCCCAGAGCAGGGTTTCCTGCACGATCTTTTCGCCTTCCAGGAGAAGATCGCGCTGACGGCGCACCTCAAACTCCAGGGCCTTCTGCACGTTTTTAAAGGAGTTCATGTTCTTGAGCTCTGTGCGGGTGCCGAACTCCTTCCGCCCCACGGGCCTGAGCGAGATATTGGCGTCGCAGCGGAAGCTGCCCTCCTGCATGTTGCCGTCGCAAATGTCGAGGTAGCGCAGGATGGCGTGCAGTTTCCTGAGATAGGCGGCGGCCTCTTCCGGCGAGCGGATATCCGGCTCGCTGACGATCTCGATCAGGGGCACGCCGGTGCGGTTGAGGTCCACATAGCTCTTGGGTTCCCGCTCGTCATGGATCAGCTTGCCGGCATCCTCCTCCATGTGGATGCGGGTAAGGCCGATCCTTCTGGTCGCGCCCCCCGCCTCGATTTCCACCCAGCCGTGCTCGGCAATGGGCAGGTCGAACTGGGAAATCTGATAGCCCTTGGGCAGGTCCGGATAAAAATAGTTCTTGCGGGCGAACTGGTTGACCTTGCCGATGGTGCAGTTGGTGGCCAAGGCCATCTTCATGGCATACTCCACCACGGTCTTGTTCAGGACCGGCAAGACGCCGGGCATGCCGAGACAGACCGGGCAGGTGTTGGTGTTGGGCGGATTGCCGAAGGCCGTGGTGCAGCCGCAGAAAATCTTGCTCCGGGTCTTGAGCTGGGCATGGACCTCAAGGCCGATGACGGTTTCAAACTCCATATCGCTTCTCCATAATCATCAAAAAACAGACACAACCCCCTGCGCCGTTCAGTTCTCCTTATGCACCCAGGCCCTGATCCGGGCAAGCTCCTGCTCCCAGCCGGCGCCGATGCGCAGATCTAAAAACATCCGGAAAAGCTGATCAACGGTGCGGACGATCATCTCGTGCAGGCCGATATGCTCAAGCAACCGGCCTTCCACCGCCTCCGCGTCGCCGCCTTCCTCGGATTGGGCCATGGTCTTGGGCGGAGCCACATTGCGGAACTCCATGAGCGTGGCCTTGAAGGAGAGATTCCATTCATACTCGCCCCGGCCCAGCCGGATGCGCGCCTGTTCGAGCTTCTTGCCCATGGCCAGCCCGGTGCGCGCCTCCTGCAGCTCGGTCTGCAGCCCACGGCAGATCAGTTTCTCGTGCGCCTCACCCTCGCCATACTCAAGCATCATGTGCTTTTCAAAGACCACCTGGATGTCCTCGCCCGCCTCGGGCAGGAAAATGGTGCCGCCACGCTCCTCGCTCTTGAACCAGAGCCAGGTGAGAAACTCCTGGCCGATAAAACGCTTCTCGTCGATCAGATCAACTAAATCCATGGATATGCCTCGCAGCTCAAATGAAAACGGTGGGCGTGATATTGGCCAGGGCTTGCCTGCCATCGGCATCGAGCAGGTGTTCGGCGGTGAGATAGGGAACCTGCAGCATGAGGCCCAGGTCAAAGGTCTCCTTGAAAAACTCCTCAACAAGCTCCTGCGCCTTCTGGCTGGTGGAAAAGAACAGCAGCGTGGATTCGGCAAGATTCCAGCAGAGATCGTAGACCGCCGGCACCGGCGCCGCCTTTTTCATCAGCATCAGCTTGACGTTCTCCTTGATCTCCACCCGCTGGGCCCGGCTCAACTTGGGAACCTGCCGCGCCTTTTTCAGCCGCTCCTCCTCCTTGAGACAGAACTTGTTCAGCACCTTGGGCGCGACCCTCCGTTCGTCAATGCGCAGGGAAAGCACGAGATGATCGCCGGCCGCGTAGGAGGCGTAGGCAAAGTCGCTGTCGAACATGTTCAAAACCGAAACCCAGCCCACGGAGCGCTCTTCGTAGCTCTCGTCGATATCGCGGAAGGAATGCCTGGCGATGCGCTCGGCGGCAAACTCCCAGAAATTCGCGGGCAATTCCCCCTCAACCGCATAGCGGACATAACTTGCCGATCTGGCCAGAAGACCCATGGCTCCCTCATCATGTCAAAATAAATAAAACCCGCCCTGCCTTGTCCGGCAGACCCCAGTAAACCTCGAAGATATAGCAGAGATACGCTGGCTCCACAAGCTATTTAAGGGAGGGCCCACGACACGGAAAACAGCAATAATCCCGCAACTTCATCATGATAATAATGCGCCCCCCGGGAAATGGGCCACGACAAAAAAGGAAAAAGAACGCAGCAAACACTTGACACGGAAAAGCGACTATTGTAAAAGAGCATTTCCTAAAGGTTGGGTCGTTAACTCAGCCGGTAGAGTATCTGCCTTTTAAGCAGAGAGTCGCGCGTTCGAATCGCGCACGACCCACCATTAGCCTTATGGACTGAAGTCCCCATCGTCTAGCCAGGTCCAGGACACCGGCCTTTCACGCCGGCGACACGAGTTCAAATCTCGTTGGGGACGCCAAGTATTATCATAGGGAATCAGCTGCCTTCAGCTGATTCCCTTTTTTTTGTTGACCAATCAGCCGAACATCGGGCAACGGGAAAACATCCATGGCCATAAGCGGGATTGCGTTTGCCGGAAGGCTGCCGAGGCGGATGGAACCGAGGCCCGAGGCCAGCTAAGGCCGTTTATTCAGTGGGATAATTCTGATGTTCGACGTGGTAGGCCTCCAGCTCGGTCTTGACGTTTTTCACATCCGTCAAAGCCGCACTGTTATAGGCCTTCACCCGGAACCGATTGAACTGGAGAAGGGCAACGGCGGCCAGGATCCCGATAATGGCGACGACGATCATCAGTTCCACCAAGGTAAAGCCGCAGGCTCCAGATTTTTTCATCGCGTCAATTCCTTAAGGATTAATTTTTTTTTTAATCCTAGCGCGTTCTCCTGGCCCCGGTCAAGGAGTTTAACGATTTGATTTTCCCTAAAAAACAGCCATTGGCCGCCTCCGCCCCGCAGGCCTGCCCGATTCCCCCCCCACCTTGCCCGCGTATATACTTCTGGGGTAGACGCCTGCCAACTATCCAGATACTATAATTTGTAATTCTTTCCAGATGAAGCTTCCCGCGGGCGAGAGATTGCGATGAAAAACGCTGGCGCACAGATTATCCTGATCGTGGACGACTCCGATGTCAACCGCGCCCTGCTCAGAAATACCCTGGGCAAGAGCTACCTGCTCGATGAGGCCGTGGACGGGGAGATCGCCCTGCACAAGGCCAGGGAAATCCTCCCCGATCTGATCCTCCTGGACATCCGCATGCCCAAGCTTGACGGTTTTGAGGTCTGCACCCGCCTCAAGGCGGACCCCAACACCAAAAACATTCCGATTATTTTCATAACCGCCCTCGATGAACCGCAGAATCTCAAGAAGGGTTTTGAAATGGGCGCGGTCGATTACATCACCAAACCATTTTCCCATGCCGAGGTCCTGGCCCGGGCAAAAACCCATCTGGACCTTGCCGCCAGCAGAAAGTCCGTGGAAGTCCAGAACGCCCTGCTCCGCAAGACGGTGCTCGACCAGGAGCTGAACATCGAACTGGCCCGCAAGATACTCAACTTCATCAACAGCAAGACTCCGCGGGCCGTGGCCCTGACCCCGGAAGCCAATCTCTGCGTCCATGTGGTTTCCGCACCCTGCAAGGCAGAGGGCGGCGACCACTATTTTGTCAAGTCCATCCCCGCCATCGCCCCCTCTCCGCGCAACAAAACCATTGTCAGCCTGAAGGATCAGTCTGGTCATTCCGTCAACTGCGTCCTGAGAAGCATTGTCACCGACCTCACCAACAACCTCCTGCTGAACGGCAGCCTTTCCCTTGAAGAGGTGGTCGAACGCCTGAACGACACCATCTGCCAGGCCCAGGTCTTTAAGGAAGACCATTTTTTCACCGGCATCCTCGCTGAAATCGAGCATGAAACCCTGCGGATGCGCTTTATCTCCGCCGGCCACCCCCCTTTCCTGCTGATCCGGGCCGGAGAGATTTCCCCCTGGCCGCCCGCGCCGGAAGGAGGAGGCAATCTGCCCGTCGGCGTGATGGCGGGCGCCAGGTTCGAACCGGCAGAATTGCAGCTGCGGATGGGGGACAAGCTTCTCCTGTATACGGACGGCCTCACCGACCTGCCCGTGCGAAACCAGCAGCAGCCCCTCGCCCTGCCGGACCTCATCAGCCATGTGCGAGGAATACTCAAGGAGCAGCCCGCCATCACCGTTACGGAACTTGTCGAAGTCCTGCTCAAAAATGTCGCCGACGAGGCAGGGGAAGAGCTTATCCCCTTCCTGCGCAACACCTCGGCCGACGACATTACCGTCATCGGCCTGGAGGTTGAGGATATCCGTGCCTGCCGGAGCAAGGAACTCGTCCCGGCCGACTTTGCCTCCATCGACGAAATGATCGACGCCTTCATGGCCGAACTGCGGCCGGCGCTTGCCGAGCACGGCTATGAACACCGCGAATTCCAGATCCAGACCGCGGCCAGCGAGGCCATTCTCAATGCCTGGAAGCATGGGCACCGCAAAAAACAGGATCTCCCCCTGACCGTCCGCTGGCGGTTCGGCAACGACCTCACCGTCGAGGTCCTGGACCGCGGCGACGGCTTTGACCTCCGCACCCTGCCCGATCCCACCGCCAGAAGAAATATCACCGCGGAAACAGGCCGGGGCATTTTCATCATCAGAGAATGCGCGCAGCATGTTGCCTGGCGGGATGCGGGCAGGCAGATCCAGATGATTTTCAACCATCTCCCCTTGAATCAGCTGGAACACGGCAATGAAAGCGGGAAAATGGTCTCCATGCTGGAACAGCTCGGGCATGTCCCTTTTTCCCCAAAAACCTGAGGTGATCGCTATTTTTCCCGCAGCAGCAAACAGAACCGGTGCCGCATGGACATAGACATACTCCAGGAGGAAGCGCGCAGCATTTTTTCCCTTCGGGGCGTGGTGGATGAACGGGGAGCGGAAATCCTGCACAGTCATTTTGATGCCGTCAACCCCCTCATCACCAGAGAGGTTGTCGTCGACTGCCAGGATCTCTCGTATATTGGCAGTTCCGGAATCGGCAAATTTCTTCTGTTATACAAGCGTCTTACCGCCATGGACGGCTCCTTGCGGGTGATCAATCTGCCTCGCAATATCTTCACCATTTTCAAAGAGCTGCGCTTCGACACCCTCTTTGCCATCTCCCAGCGGCAACAGTGAGATGGACCGGACGCGAAAGCATGCGCCTGCCGGCGAACACCCGAAAAGGCAACGGCCTCAGCCTCGTTGCGGTTCTCCCCGATGACCCCTGCCCAGGAATACCAGCAACTCCTTGCCGAGCTTGCCCAAAAAACACGCGCGCTCGCCGCCCTGCTTGCCGACACCCTGCAATGCCGTCCCGGCTGCGCTTCCTGCTGCATCCCCTTTGCCGTTTTGCCCATTGAAGCAGCGGCCATGCGCGCGGCCCTGACCGCGCTGCCCATGGACAGGAAAGACCGGATTTACAGCCAGAGCAAGACGGAAAGCACCCATTGCCCGCTCCTCGTCGACCAGCTCTGCGCGATCTACGGGGCGCGCCCCATCATCTGCCGCACCCAGGGCCTGGCTCTCGCCTATGTGGACGAAGAACGGCAGGCCATTGAGATCTCCGCCTGTCCCGTCAACTTCGGCGACGATTTTGCCTTCCGCGAAGAGCATCTTCTCTTCATGGACCGGATCAACGCCCGCCTCTTCGCCCTGAACGTGGAGTATTGCCGGGCCGAGGGATTGCCTGCGGACAAACGCGTGGCGATTCCGGATATCGCCAGGAAGGCGATTGCCGAATCCGCCTGAAGGGTCAACGCCGCGCCATCCCCTGGAGCGTGGCGGAGACAACGGGAAGTTGCCGCCAGTTGGTGGTGTAGGCAGGGGATTTCCGCTCCTGCCGGTTCTTCCAGCTTCGGGTGAAGCCGGAAGAACCGTATTGCACGGTATCGCGGCCCCATCTGGTGTTGATCCTGTCCACCGCCGCCATGAGCAACAGCCCCTCTTCCCCTTCCCCCGCGAAGAGATCGCCCTGCCGCCGCCCCTGCGGCAGGAGATCCGCAAGAATGACCCCAACTTTCTGGTAGACGAAACCAGGCCGGTAGATGGCCGCAAGACATAGCCTGGCGTGCTTCATCAGTTCCGGGGTGCAGGAGGATGGCGAGGGAAGAAGCACCGTCCTGCTGTTGCCATACTGCCGCCCTCCTTCCCGGAAACGGCTGGTGGCAAGGAAAACCTGCAGACACCCTGCCGCAAGCCGGGACTGGCGAAGCTTTTCGCCGGCAATGGCCACATAGGTCGCCAACGCCTCGGCAAGTTCCGAGAGGGTATGCACCGGCTTGCCAAAGGAGCGGGAACTGGTGATGGATTTTTTGGCCGGCGGCGCCAGGGACAGCGGCAGGCAGGAGACACCGCGCAACTCCATGGCGGTGCGAAGCCCCGTGATGGTGAGCGTTTTCCTGAGCCAGCCATCCTGGCAATCCCTCAGGTCACAGGCCGTCCGTACTCCGCAGGCGGTAAGGCGCCCGGCCTGCCGGTGCCCAATCCCCCAGACATCTTCCACCCCAAGAGATTGCAAAATCCCGTCCAGTTGCGGCTTATCGGGAAGAACGAACACGCCCCCGCACTCCTTGTTTTTTTTGGCGATACGGTTGGCGAGTTTGGCCAGGGTCTTGGTCGGCCCGATGCCGATGGAGACGGGAATTCCCACCCACTGCCGGATGGTGGCGCGGATCGTTGCGGCGATCTTCCCGGCCTCGGCGGCTGAACCGGTTGGCAGCAGGAGAAAGGCCTCGTCGATGGAATAGATCTCGACCCGCGGCTCAAGCGTCTGCAGCACGGCCATGACCCGCTGGGAGATATCGCCGTAGAGCGGATAGTTGGAGGAGAAAACCGCAACACCATGCTTGCGCAGAAAGCCTTCCCGCTTGAAAAAAGGCTCTCCCATTCCGACCCCCAGGGCCTTGGCCTCCTCCGAGCGGGCAATGATGCAACCGTCATTGTTGGAAAGCACCACCATCGGCTTGCCGGCAAGCACCGGGTTGAAAAGCCGCTCGCAGGAAACATAAAAATTGTTGCAGTCCACAAGGGCATAGAGTTGCGGCATGGGAGTCTTGAAGGGCTAAAGGAAAAACGTTCCGGCCTGCGTCGGCAGACCCGTTGCCAAGGAATTTGCCCCATGGGTCAGGGGCAGACCACCAGCATCTGGTTTCCCTTGGCCTCCCCGCAACTGATGAGGATGTCGCCGACCAGGGGTTCCGCGACCTCCCGCGCGGTGAAGGTCTGCCGCTCCTCAAAGGGCAGAACGGAAAAGGACTCCTCCCAGAGGATGCCGGCCGGAGAGGCCGAGACCTCGCAGGTTGTCAGCGAGGAATTATTCTTGAAACTCACCTGGGCACCTGCCTCCAGCACAAAAATTCCGACAGACACCTCTGCGTCGGAAAAGGCCAGCACCAGGCTGTCGACCTTGTTCATGCAATCGGTGGCCTCGACAGGATCATCTCCGCCCTCTCCGGGAGTTTCCGTGGCATCGGCGGTCACATTGGCTTCCTCACCGGCCGCCCCCTGCGCCTCCGCCGCTTCTCCCGCCTGCCGACCCTGGGCAGGCAAAGAGGACACCCCGCCAGCCAGCGCCAGAAAAATACCCAGCACAACAATTACCACCTGTTTTTTTCGCAGCATGGACACCCCCAGCAGAAAAGAATCATTCAACCCCACGGCGCCCCCTTTTCCATCGCTCAGAGAGGATGGATGACATAGGTGGCGACCCCCCATATCTCGCATTCGCCCCCCTCGGGAAGATCCAGGGGCGGATAGGCCGGATTTTCGGCGATGAGACGGCAGCGCTCTCCACTCTTCAGCAACCGCTTGACCGTCAGCTCGCCGTTCAGCACGGCGATGACGACCTTGCCGCTCACCGGCGGGAGCGAACGGTCCACCACCAGGATATCCTCGTGATGGATGCCGGCGCCGAGCATGGAATCCCCGGCCACCCTCACAAAAAAGGTGGCGGGTGGGTTCTGGATGATCAGCTCGTTCAGGTCAAGGGCCCGGTCGATATAATCGTCCGCCGGCGAGGGAAAGCCTGCGGAGACTCCCTCCAGGAACAGGGGCCGGACAATGCGGCCGCCCCGGGAAAAGCCGTAAACGGCGGCAATGGAGGCATCTGCTTTCATGGCTACGCACCTTTCCCCGGCCTAAGAAACGCAGGAGACAATAAAAAAGTTGCAACACCGGCTGACCCATGGTAAAAAAGAATTAAATGAAATACTCAAGCTCATCGTCGATGAACTTGCCTAACTCCATACCCTTTTTTTTCACCATCGCGCAAGCGATGTCCTTTCCTCCCCAAAAAAACGCCGGGCTCACACCCGGCGTTTTTTTTACCCCCCTGCCATGGAGGAAACTCATTCAGTACATCTTGCCGCCAGGCTCTTCTGCACCTCGCCGGGCACCGTCGCATACTCCTTGAAGCGCCGCTTGAAGCTGGCCCGGCCCTGGGTAATGGCCTTGAGCGAGGTTGTATACTTATACTGCTCCGCCAGGGGAGTCAGTGCCTTCAGGATCTGGTACCGCCCTTGGGATTCCATGCCGACGATGATCGACCGCCGGGCCTGGAGATCGCTCATCACGTCGCCCATCAGCTCTTCCGGCACCATGACCTCCATTTCATAAATAGGTTCGAGGATCAGGGGATCGGCCTGCCGAAAGGCCTCCTTGAAAGCCTGGGCCCCGGCAATCTTGAAGGAGATGTCGTTTGAATCCACCGCATGCATCTTGCCGTCAAAAACCATGACCCGCACGTCGCGGACATAGGACCCGGTGATCGGCCCCTCCTGCATCTTTTCCATCACCCCCTTGAGGATGGAAGGCAGATAGCGGGCATCGATCACCCCACCCACGATGCAGTTATAGAAAACGAGCTTGCCGCCCCAGGGCAGGTCGATCACCTCCTTGTTGCGCACATTGAGATCCGCCGGGTCGGGCGCCCCTTCCACATGGGGCTCGATGCGCAGATGCACCTCGGCAAACTGCCCGGAGCCGCCGGACTGCTTCTTGTGGCGATACATGGCGGTGGCCGCCTTCTGGATCGTCTCCCGGTAGGGAATCCGCGGTTCGACAAACTCCACCTTGATGCCGTAGACATTCTCCAGGCGCCACTTCACCACCTGCAGGTGCAGCTCCCCCTGCCCCCAGAGGATCAGCTGCTTCACCTCCGGCGCAAACTCGGCCTTCAGGGTCTGATCCTCGGCCTGCATGTCGCGCAACGCCTCGCTCAATTTCTCATCATCCTTCTTGTCCCTGGCCACGATGGCCGAACGGATACGCGCCTCGGGAAAAACAATGGGGGTAAGGCCGACGCGCAGATCCCGGCCATGCAGGGTATGGTTGGTGGCGGTTGCCTTGAGCTTCAAGGTGGCGCCGATATCGCCGGCCACCAGCTTTTTGACCTGGTTTCGTTCCTTGCCATCCATGATGAAGAGCTGATTGAGGCGTTCACTGTCGCCGGTCTGGTAGTTGAGCAGATCCACCCCCTCGCTCACCTCGCCGGAACAGACCTTGAAAAAGGTGATTTTGCCGAGATAGGGCTCCACCAGGGTCTTGAAGACAAAAAGGACCGGGGGGCCTGCCGGATCACAGACAAGCGCTTCGCCGTCCAGGGTCTGCTCGGGCAGCATTTCGCCGGCCGTCGGGGCCACGTTGTCGATGAAGCCCATCATCCGGCCGCTGCCCATGTTCTTCTTCGCGGACATGCAGAAGATCGGGAAAACCTCCCGGTTGCGCATGCCGATCTTCAGCCCCTTGCGCATCTCGTCCTCGTCGAGACTCCCCTTTTCAAAGTAGAGCTCCATGAGGGCCTCGTCGTTTTCCGCCGCCTTTTCCACCAGCTCGTTGTGCAGCCTGTCCGCCTTCTCCTTTTCGCTTGCCGGAATCGGCAGCTTCTCGGGTTTGCCCCCCGCGGACGGAAACTTGTACATGGTCATCTTCAAAAGATCGACGATGCAGTTGAAGCCGTCACCCTCCTGCACCGGATACTGCATGAGCACGGCGGCGTTGCCGAACCGCTCCGTCAAGGAAGCGACCGCCTCGTTGAAGTTGGCCTTGGCATGGTCCAGCTGATTGATGGCAAAGATGGTGGGCTTTCGAAACTGCTCCACATAATTCCAGATGACCTCCGTGCCCACCTCCACCCCGTACTGGGCATTGATCAGCATCACGCAGGTATCCGCCACCCGCAGGGCGGAGGCGATCTCGCCGACAAAATCATCCAGGCCGGGCGTGTCGATGATGTTGATTTTGTAGTCTCGCCATTCGGTATGCAGGGAGGTGGCATAGACGGAGTTGCCCCGATCATGCTCTATCTCGTGATAATCGGAAATGGTGCTTTTCTCCTCAACGCTGCCGCGCCGCTTGATGAGCCCCGCCTCAAAAACCATGGTCTCGGCCAGGGTTGTCTTCCCGGACCGGACACTGCCGAGCAATACGATGTTCTTGATGTGCTTGTCGTCATAAACTTTCATGCTGGACCACCTCTCTCCCTGATTAGGATTGTCAGCCGCGGCTTGCAACGGAGCCCCACGAAAACAGCCGGAACAGGGCAGGACTCACCCGAAAAGCCCGCCCGTGCGCGAGGCGCATATTACAATCAGGATAGCAAAAAAAGGGGGGAAACAAGCTAATTTTTTTTGCGCCCCACACGCCCGACGAAAACCCCTCCCAGGGAGCGCCCGTTGTCTTCCCCGCTCCGGCGGAAAGGAGAAAAAAGCTCGCTTCCCGGCTTGTTTCCTGGCACACTATCCTGACCGACTACCCATGAGGATCATTATGCAAAACAGTTCATTTCTGGCCATGGTGGTGAGCGAGACCGCTCCGGGCAACTACCGGCGGGAGATCGTCCGCAGAACGCTGGATGATCTGCCCAAAGGAGAGGTACTGGTCAGAGTCCGATATTCTTCCCTCAACTACAAGGATGCGCTCTCCGCCTCGGGAAACCGGGGGGTAACCAGACGCTACCCGCATACCCCCGGAATCGACGCGGCGGGCGAGGTCGTGGCGAGTTCCGTGCCGGCCTTTACTCCCGGGGCGGCCGTGCTCGTCTCCTGCTACGATCTGGGCATGAACACTCCGGGCGGCTTTGCCCAGTTCATCAGGGTGCCGGCGGCCTGGGTTCTGCCGCTGCCGGCAGGCCTCAGCCTGCGTGAAAGCATGATCTACGGCACTGCGGGTTTTACCGCCGCCCAGTGCGTCTCCCGCCTCATCGACCATCCGGTTCTGCCGGCGCAGGGAAAAATTCTGGTAACCGGCGCCACCGGCGGGGTGGGCAGCATGGCGGTGGCCATCCTCGCCCAAAGCGGCTATCAGGTTGCCGCCGTCACCGGCAAACCGGAGCAGGCGCAATTTCTCGCCGACCTCGGCGCCCGGGAGATCGTACCCAGGGAAAAGGCGGTGGACACCTCGGAGCGTATGCTGCTTAAGGGGAAATGGGCCGGCGTAGTCGATACGGTGGGAGGGCCGATCCTGGCCACCGCCATCAAATCCACCCGCTATGGCGGCGCGGTCACCTGCTGCGGCAACGCGGCCTCACCGGACCTGCCCCTGAATGTTTATCCTTTTATCCTGCGCGGCATAAGCCTCATCGGCATTGACTCCGCGGAGTGCGCCATGGAAACCAGAATCGCCGTCTGGAACAAGATCGCCGGCCAATGGCGCCTGCCGGGGCTGGAACGCTTTGTCACGGAAATTTCCCTGCCGGAGCTTGACCGCCACATCGAACTTATTCTACAAGGAAGAATAAGAGGACGAATCATTCTCAACCTTGACGCATGAGCCCATTGCCCCCCTGAGCATATAAACATGACCCCTGCCGCGCAACGCGCCATCCTGCTCCCTCTGCTCTTTCTCCTCGTCATCCCGGGCTGTTCCGGCATGCTGCCGGTTGCCAAGAGCACCGACAACTCCCAGTGGGACACCTTTGATCAGGTAAAATCCTCCTTTGACCGGATCACGCCCTTTGAGACCACCCTGGACGAACTGCAGGCCCTGGGGTTTGACCCTTACAGAACCCCAAACATGCAGATCCTCAACTACCTGGCCATCATCGAAAAATTCATGCCAAACACCAACATCACCAAGCAGGATCTGGACAACGGCCTGCGCGGCTGTATCGATGCCAAGACGGCCTGTATCGCCTACGAGCTGAAACTCCAGAAAATCAAGAGCAAACGGCAGGGCAATGTCCTGCTCGACATGCTGCGCTTCAAACGGGAAGCGCACCAGACCGGCTGGCGCTTCTCCGCCCTCATCGTGATGGTCGATGACGTGGTGGTATATAAACTCTGGGATGGCACGCCGCTCATCGACGGCGAGGTCTACAAGAAGAACCCCCTTGGCCCCCTGCAGGAACCGGCGGAGATTGCCACGGATGCCGCCCTGGTCGGCACCCTGTAATACCGTCGCAAGCAGCCGACCGCCGGGAGGCCTTGCCGGAGGGGCCGGACTACCGCTCCTCCTGCTTCGGCCTTTGCGGGGCACCCCGCTGGAGTTGCTCTTCCAATCCCCTTATTTCCTTTTCGAGTTTTTCCAACTCCATTGGCGCTACCCAGGGGTTCCGGGCGGCTTCGAAATAGTCGAATCGCCTGTTGAGAATCTTTCTGCGCAGTTCCACCGTGCTGTCCAGAAATTTTCCGCACTCTTCCCCACCTTGCGTGCCCAGGCAGCCGACGCAATCAGGCCCGATCATCCCCCCCGGACCCATTCCCGACCAGAGCCCGCAGTTTTGCCCTTGCCGTCCGAAAACCGCGCCAGGCCCCAAACCATACCCGCGGCCAAAGGCAAACTCATTGCCCGAGGTGACGGCGAACGCCACGGCCCCGTTCAGCACAAACGCGCACCAGAAAAACATGATGACTCGCCCCATGACTCCCCTCCATATTGGTCCGCGAAGTTCGCGGAGATACGTTCAGGATAAGGGCCACTTTCCCTTTCTGGCAAATAAAATTTCTTCTTTAAAATCGTCCGGCCGCCATCGGGCTTGGCGAGGAAAAAACTTGAAAAAAAACTTGCCGCTGGGTAAGATTTCCTGTAAAAATAGTAATTATTCCTACGAGCAATGAGGTGTAATTGTGGAGCAACTCGACCATCATAACCTACGCATCACCAAACAGCGGCAGCTCATCCTCGATGAATTATGCAGCGTGACCTCGCATCCGACCGCGGATGAGTTGTACCAGATGGTTCGCAAGCGCCTGCCTAAAATCAGCCTGGGCACCGTCTACCGCAACCTTGAGATCATGTCGGACTGCGGCATCATCCAGAAACTTGATATCGGCGGCACCCAGAAACGTTTCGACGGCAACGCCAGCACCCACTACCATGTGCGCTGCAGCCAGTGCGGAAGGGTAGACGACCTGAACATCCCGCCGGATTTCAATGTGGAAAAAACAGCAAGCAAGCTGACCCGTTTCAAAATCCTCCGCCATCGCCTGGAGTTCACCGGCCTCTGTCCGGACTGCCAGTCCTGACGATCACGGCCTGACCTTGCCGGGTCGCGATATTCCGCAGGCTTTCCAACCCAGGCGAAGGCCGTCGCTTTTTTTGGCTTGCTGACGCCGTCCCTGGCGGCATCCTCTCGCCAGCACGCAATCCGAAACCGGGCAGTGCGGGACGGTCTCCGGGCCGATGCTTTTTTTGCCCACAGAAAAAAAAATCCATGTACAATTGATACTGATTCGATCCGCTTTCACTTTACCCAATCCCATTTTCTCTGCAGGAGGCTACCCACATGGGCTCACTGAAAGGAACCCAAACGGAAAAGAACATTCTCACGGCTTTCGCCGGAGAATCCCAGGCCAGAAACCGCTACACTTACTTCGCCGCCCAGGCCAAAAAGGAAGGATACGTCCAGATATCAGACATCTTCACCGAAACGGCTGACCAGGAAAAGGAGCATGCCAAACGCCTTTTCAAGCTCCTTGAGGGAGGCGAGGCCCAGGTAACCGCACGCTTTCCGGCCGGCGTCATCGGCACCACCCTGGAGAATCTCGCCGAGGCGGCCGGCGGCGAAAACTACGAACACATGACGATGTACCCGCAATTCGCCAAGGTGGCCAACGAGGAGGGTTTCCCGAAAATCGCCGACATCTTCCTCGCCATTGGCGTTGCGGAAAAGCAGCACGAAAAGCGCTACCGAGACCTCATGGCCAATATTGAAAAAGGCCGTGTTTTCAAGAGAGAGAACAAAGCAACCTGGCGCTGTCGCAACTGCGGCTACCTCCACAACGGCAATGAGGCTCCGGAAAGATGCCCAGCCTGCGACCATGCCCAGGCCCATTTCGAACTTCTTGGTGAAAACTGGTAAAAAGGAGAATTGCCATGACGGAAAAACTGCAGGTCTACAAATGCGAAGTGTGCGGCAATATTGTGGAAGTCCTTCACACCGGCGTGGGCGAATTGGTCTGTTGCGGCCAGCCCATGACCCTGCTGACGGAAAACACCGTGGATGCCGCCAAGGAAAAACATGTGCCGGTCATTGAAAAGGTGGCCGGCGGCTACAAGGTGAAGGTCGGCGCCGTGGCCCATCCCATGGAGGAGAAACATTATATTGAGTGGATTGAGCTCATCGCCGGCGGCAAGGCGTACCGGCAGTTCCTCAAACCGGGCGAGGCACCCGAGGCATTTTTCGCCGTGGACGCGACCCAGGTGAGCGCCCGCGAATTCTGCAACCTGCACGGACTGTGGAAGGCATGAGCCATGTTGAGCAAAAAAATGGAAAGGGCTTTAAACGAGCAGATCAACGCGGAGTTTTATTCTTCCTACATGTACCTCTCCATGGCCACCCATTTTGATTCCGTGGGCCTGCCCGGGGCGGCAAAATGGATGCAGGCCCAGGCCCAGGAGGAATGGTTTCACGGCATGAAAATCTTCCGTTTTGTCGGCGAGCGGGGCGGCCGCGTCACCCTCAAGGCCATCCAGCAACCGCCCACCACCTGGAAAACAACCCTCAATGTCTTTCAGGATGTTCTTGCCCACGAACAGAAGGTGACCGGCCTGATCAACGATCTGGTCAATCTGGCCCTGGAAGAACGGGATCACGCCACCAACATCTTCCTGCAGTGGTTTGTCTCAGAGCAGGTTGAAGAGGAAGCCAATGTCGGGGCCGTTCTCGACAAGCTCAAGCTGATCGGCAAAGACACCACCGCCCTTTTTACCCTGGACGCCGAGCTTGGCACGCGGGTTTTCACACCGCCGCCGGCCAAGGGAGAGTAAGCAGAAAAAGATACTCTCGTTCTAGGCATTTCTTTGTAACCGTGGTAAAAAAATAAACCATGCCCATGCCGGCCGGAAACGGCCGGCAGTTTTTTATAAGCGAGGAAGATATGTCTGCAATCGAGATAAAAAAAGATATCTACTGGGTCGGCGCCGTGGACTGGAACATTCGCGACTTCCATGGCTACTCCACGGAAAAGGGCACAAGCTACAATGCCTATCTTGTCAAGGATGAAAAGATCGCCCTCTTTGACACGGTCAAGAAAGAACTGAAAAACGACCTTGTCCACCATCTCCATCAGGTTTTGGGCGACCCCGCCAAAATCGATTACATCATCGTCAATCATGTGGAGATGGATCACTCCGGCGCCCTGCCGGAACTGATCGACCTCATCCGGCCGGAGAAAATCTTCTGTTCGCCCATGGGCAAAAAGGCCCTGATCGAACACTTCCACCGGGAGGACTGGCCCTACGAGGTGGTCGCCACCGGGGACTCCATCAATCTCGGCAAGCGCAACGTCCAGTTCCTTGAAACCAAGATGTTGCACTGGCCGGACAGCATGTTTTCCTATCTGCCGGAAGAAAAGCTGCTCATCTCAAGCGACGCCTTCGGCCACCACTGGGCAACCTCCGAGCGTTTTGACGACGAAGTGGACCAGGACGAGCTCATGGCCCACACCGCCAAGTATTACGCCAACATCCTCATGATCTTCTCCCCCATCGTGCAGAAGCTCCTGGCCCAGGTCAGGGAGATGGGCCTTGCCATCGAGATGATCGCGCCCGACCATGGCGTGATCTGGCGCAAATCGCCTCAACGCATTCTGGAGGCCTATGACCACTGGAGCCGGCAGGAAACGAAAAGCAAGGCCGTAATCATTTACGACACCATGTGGCACAGCACGGAAAAGATGGCCAAATCCGTGATGAACAGCCTGCTTGCCAACGGAATCACCCATGTGAAAATGCTGCACGCCCGGAAAAACCATCGCAGCGACATCATCACCGAGGTGCTGGACGCCCGGGCCGTGCTCCTTGGCTCGCCCACCCTGAACAACAATATCATGCCCGCCATGGCGGATATCATCACCTACATGAAGGGCTTGCGGCCGAAAAACAAGATCGGCGCGGCCTTCGGTTCCTTTGGCTGGAGCGGAGAGGCGGTGAAACACCTCGCCGACCACATGGCAGAGATGGGTTTTACACTCGTCCACGAAGGCATCAAGATCAAAAACGTACCAGACCATGACGCGCTCAAAAACTGTGCGGAACTCGGCAATCTCGTTGCCGCGGCGATGAAGAAGTAATCAGGACGCGGCAAAGCCATGGAAATCACCAGGAAAGAACCTGCCGTCCGAAAAAGGGGGGCGTCCATGGCGCCTCCAGGCAACACCCGCGAATCCGCCGGGCGTTGCCCCTGGTGACCCGCTGCCGGTTCTTTGGCTTTTTATGCCCTGACGCAAGTTGCATGCTGCGCTGAGGAGTATGTATGCAGATATCCCAGAGGGGGCTTAAGAAGAAAATCAGCGCGCTGCTCAGCGCCGGCGAAGTCGACACCGTTCTGACCGCCCTGGCCCAATACCCCCCGGAAAAACTTCTCAACCCGCTTTTCTCGGGAATCTGCAGCGCTTCGGAAAAAACAAAATGGAATGCGGTTTCCGCCATGGGTGCCACCGTGGCCAGGCTCGCCGAACAGGATATGGAGGCGGCGCGCATCGTCATGCGGCGCTTCATGTGGAGCCTCAACGACGAGTCCGGCGGCATCGGCTGGGGAACGCCGGAGGCCATGGCGGAATGCCTGGCCCGCCATGAAGGACTGGCCCGGGAGTATACCCACATTCTTGTCGCCTTCATGCGGGAGGACGGCTTTTACCTCGAACTGCCCAGCCTGCAGCGCGGCCTGATGTGGGCCATGATCCGCCTTGGCCGGGTACGCCCTGAGTTGCTCATAAAGTGGCAGGCGCCACGCTATCTCCTGCCCTACCTTGATTCCGAGGATGCCGTGGTCCGCGGCCAGGCCGCCTATGCCCTGGCCTTGCTCAATACCGAGACCATAACGCCGCGCCTGGCGGAACTATGCCAAGACGCCACCAGCTTTTCCCTCTACCGCGACAACACCCTCACCTCCGTGACCGTCGGCCAGCTGGCCCGGGAGGCCCTTGAACGCTTCAACATTATGCCGGACTGACCCCTGCATGTCTCTCCTCCCACACCGGATAACCGCTCCGCCATTGTTTTCGCGTTCCCACTGCGCCGCGGCAACGCGAGGCCGGGAGGGCTGAGATGGAAGGATGTTCCGATATTGCCAAACGCCAGAAACTGACCGAGATCTTCACCAAGATAAACCTGGGCGAAATTCCGGCCATTTCCACCCATGTTCAGGAGGTTCTGGCGATAACCCTCAAAAAACAGGTGACCGCGGAAGAACTTTCCAGGGCCATCCTCAAGGATTACTCCCTGACCAACAAGGTTCTGCAGGTGGTCAATTCCGCCTATTATATACGCGGGGTGGCCATAACCACCATCGAGCGGGCGGTCACCGCCCTGGGAAACGACGTCATCCGTGAGCTGGCCGTCTCCATCAGCCTCATCGAGGAGTTTTTCCGCTCGGGAGGCGAAAAGGACAGCTTGAGCAAGCTCCTCGCCCTCTCCCTTGTCAGCGCCAACCTGAGCAGAACCGTGGCCGGCAGACACCGACTGCCCGTTTGCCAGGAAGAGGCATACATCTGCGCCCTTCTTCACGACCTGGGCCGCATTGTCATCACCCTCTATTTTCCGGAAATCGCCCGCCGGATCGAACTTGCCAAAGCCTCCGGCAGCTCGGAGGAGGCCATGTGCCGCCTGATGCTCAAGCAGCTCACCTACAATGAGATCGGCGGCGAAGTGGCCTGTTTCTGGAATTTTTCCGAAACGATCATCGCCTGCATGGAGACTGCCCCACCCGCGCCGCAGTCCCCGGCCGACAGCCTGCCGACCCTGCAAAACCTCGCCCTCTTCGCAAACCTTTTCGTCCGGGCCATCTGCGAGGAGCAGCCCCTGCAGCTGGTCACCCAGAGATTCCAGAATATCTTCCCCGTTGATCTCAACGGTCTCCTCGACATCTGCCTCCACATCGCCGACACGGTGGGCGGGGTATCCGGGGTGGTCCGCTACGGACTGATCAAGTTGAAATACCGGAGCAAACTGCTCACGGCCATGAAAAAATATCAGAAATTTCCCCAGCCCTGAACGTACGCCGGCGGCGGCACCTCCATCGAAGAGACGGCTTGAGGCCTTTACCCGCGGCCATCGTCTGGATAGAGAAAAACCCACCCGCCCAGCAAGCGCACTGGCCACGCAGGCGATGCCAAGCCGCTTGAAACCGGTCAGAAGTTTGCCGAGGTCACGGCACCTTTGCCTGAGGTCGAATTTTCTGTTGACAGAACCGGCCAACATCTTATATAAGACTAAAAATATCTTATTTATCCAAATTAAGGATCTGCCCATATGAGACTTACCCGCGCCGGGGAATATGCTGTCCGTTGCGTCCTGTTCCTTGCCAGGCGTGGCAGGGGGGTGCTTGTCAGCAGAATGGAAATCGCGGCAAGCACCGACATTCCGCCGCCCTTCCTTGCCAAGATCGCCCAGCAGCTCGCCAAGGCCGGAATCATCGAGATTCTGCAGGGCGCCAACGGCGGCTACCGCCTGCTGCGGGAACCGGCTTCGATCACCCTCCTTGCGGTGATCGAAGCGATCATCGGCGAAATCTCCCTGAACGATTGCGTGGGCAGGCCGGAATCCTGCGGCAAGAGCGCGGTCTGCACGGTGCATCGGGTCTGGAACAAAGCCAACCAGCAGCTGCGCGCCACCCTCCGGGAAGCGGACTTTGCAACGCTGGCGGAGGAAGAGACCTGCTGCCTCGCGACCTTCCCCAGGAACGATTTCAGCGCCAACAAATAACAAAGAAAAGGTTTGACCGGTCCGATGAACTCCATATACAACAATACTAATGAGATCGCTTATATCCGAAGGGGGGAGAACGAAAGCATGGCTTCACTTCCAGCACGGATCTATTTCTTTTATCGCGACGGCTTTCGCTCCATGGTGGTGGGCCGCACCCTGTGGAAGATCATCCTCGTAAAGCTGTTCATCATGTTTGCCGTACTCAAGCTCTTTTTCTTTCCCAATTACCTGAAAACTCAGTTCAACACCGACCATGAGCGCGCAGCGCATGTTCTGGAGAATCTTACCAGGACAGAGGCTGGACGCTGAAAGCAAAACAAACACTTTCGGAATTTTTCAACTTTGACGGCATTTGCGTTTGGCCGTCAGCAGACAAAAGGAGGTTGCTGTGGGAGACCAAATTCTAACCACGGTGGACTGGGCCAGGGCACAATTCGCCCTGACCGCGATGTATCACTGGATTTTCGTTCCGTTGACCCTTGGCCTTTCCTTCCTGGTTGCCTTTTTCGAGACCATCCATGTCAAGACCGGCAACGAGGAATGGAAAAAACTGACAAAATTCTGGATGACCCTGTTTGGCATCAACTTCGCCATCGGCGTGGCAACCGGCATCATCCTTGAATTCGAGTTCGGCACCAACTGGTCCAACTACTCATGGATGGTGGGCGATATCTTCGGGGCGCCGCTGGCCATCGAAGGCATCTTCGCCTTCTTCATCGAGGCGACCTTTTTTGCCGTGATGTTCTTCGGCTGGAACCGGGTATCCAAGGGCTTCCACCTCTTTTCCACCTGGATGGTGGCCATCGGCTCCAATCTCTCCGCGGTATGGATCCTGGTCGCCAACGGCTGGATGCAGTTCCCCACCGGCATGTCCTTCAACCCGGACACCGCCCGTTTTGAGATGCAGAACATCCTGGATGTCATCCTCTCTCCGGTGGCCGTCCACAAGTTCACCCACACCACCAGTTCCGCCTTCCTGCTGGCTTCTCTTTTTGTCATGGGCATCTCCGCGCTGTTCCTGCTGCAGGAACGGCACCAGCGCATGGCGAAACGCAGCATGGTGGTGGCAGCGGTCTTCGGCCTGCTCTCCTCCGGTTTTGTCGCATTCACCGGCGATGAAGCCGCCTTCAACGTGGCTCACAAGCAACCCATGAAGCTCGCGGCCATGGAAGGGTTGTACGACGGCCGGGAAGCGGCGCCGATCGTGGCCATGGGCATCATCAACGCCAGCAAGAAGCCGGGCGATGACCTGCCCGCCTTCTACCAGGCCGTCGAGATTCCCGGCCTGCTTTCCCTGCTGGCCAACCGCGACCCGGGCAGCTATGTGCCAGGCATCAACGATCTGGTCTTCGGCAATGCCGAGCGGAATGTCGTCGGCGCCGAGCAGCGCATGGCCACCGGCAAAATCGCCCTGGCCGAACTGGCCCGTTACAAATACGCCAGAGAGAAGGGTGATGAGGCTGAAGCCGCCGCGGCCCTGGCAGTCTTTGACCGGCACAAGCAGGATCTCGGTTACGGTTACCTGAACAGGGCCGCTGACGCCGCGCCGCCTGTCGCCACCACCTTCTACAGCTTCCATATCATGGTGGTTCTGGGCACCCTTTTCCCGCTGCTCTTTCTCCTGGTTCTCTATTTTTCCTTCAAGGGCACCCTGGAATACCAGCGCTGGCTCAACTACCTCAACTTTTTCGCCCTCTTCTTAGGCTACGTGGCGAGCCAGGCCGGCTGGGTCGTGGCGGAAGTGGGCCGGCAACCGTGGGCCATCCAGGGGCTGCTGCCGGTCGGCGTCGCCACCACCAACATTGCCGCCGGCCATGTGCAGGCCACCTTTTTCATCTTTCTGACCCTGTTTACCGCCCTGCTCGTCGCGGAGCTCTTTATTATGATCAAGCAAATCAAGATCGGACCGGAGGCATAAGACAATGATAGAAAACCTGGATCACGCAACACTTCAGCAACTTTGGTGGCTGATCGCATCGGTGGTGGGGTCGCTCTTCCTCTTCCTGACCTTTGTTCAAGGCGGCCAGACCCTGATATTCACCACGGCGGGCAGCGAAGAGGAAAAAGCGCTCATCATCAACTCCATGGGGCGCAAATGGGAACTCACCTTCACCACCCTGGTTCTTTTCGGCGGCGCCCTCTTTGCCGCCTTCCCGCTCTTTTACGCCACCAGCTTCGGGGGGGCGTACTGGGTGTGGATGCTCATTCTCTTCACCTTTGTCCTGCAGGCGGTGAGCTATGAGTACCGTAAAAAACCGGACAACATCCTCGGCAGCCGCACTTACGAAATCTTCATGGCTGTCAACGGCAGCGTCGGACTGCTCCTGATCGGCGCCGCGGTGGGCACCTTCTTCACCGGCTCCCAGTTCTCCCTGGACATGTACAACAAGGCGACCTGGCTGACCCCCTACCGCGGCCTGGAGGCGGCTTTAAACCCCTTCAACCTGGCCTTCGGTCTCTTTCTGGTTTTTCTGGCCAGGATTCTGGGCGCCATGTACATCGTCAACAACATCGCGCATGAGAACCTGAACAACCGCGCCCGCCGGGCTGCCTGGATCAACTTTCTCTGGGCCCTGCCTTTCCTGCTCACCATCGTCATCGGTTTCGCCACCATGGACGGCTTTGCAGTCAACCCGGCAAGCGGGGAAATTTTCTTGGAAAAGGGCAAGTACCTCAACAACCTGCTGGCCATGCCGATTGTCCTTCTTCTTCTCCTCCTCGGCCTTGGCGCCGTGATTTACGGAGTGGCGGCCACCCGTTTTCTCGGCAAAACCAGCGGTATCTGGTTCGGCGGCATCGGCACGGTCCTGGTCGGTCTGGCGATCTTTCTGGTGGCCGGCTACAACAACACCGCCTTTTATCCTTCGGCCGGCGATCTGCAGTCGAGCCTGACCATCCACAACGCCTCCAGCAGCAAGTATACCCTCACGGCCATGAGCTACGTGGCCCTGGCCGTACCCTTTGTTCTGGCCTATATCGCCTATGTCTGGAAGCTGATGGATGCGAAAAAGCTGACCCTGGCCGAGATTCAGGGCGAAGAAGCCAAGGAAATGTACTAAAAATCACCGCAAGGGAGCAACGAAACGATATGACGACGATTCTGCTGTTGGGCTGGGTGGTACTGGTGATTCTCTCCTACCAGGGCGCGGTCATCGCCCTCAAGAAGACAGATCTGCTGTAATCATACACCCCGACGTACATCAAAAAGGCGCAGGAGTTTATTCCTGCGCCTTTTTTTGTTGCCCGCCGTTCCTCACGCCGAACAATAGTTTGACGATCAAGCATCTTGACAACCAAACAAAAAGGCTCTACAGTGGCCCCTGATGGTCAGGCCAAATCCCGATACCCCTTTCCGCAAACAGGAACACCACCATGCACAGCCATTCCCTGCACCTCTGGCGGCACCAGCACGACTTCGCGGTCATCCACTCCCAGGGAGAAAAAAGAACCCGGCAGGTTCTCGCCCTCACCGCCCTCACCATGCTCTTCGAGATCGCGGCAGGCATCGCCTACGGCTCCATGGCCCTGCTCGCGGACGGCTGGCACATGGGTACCCATGTCGCGGCCTTTTTCATCACCATCTTTGCCTATCGCTACGCCAAAAAACACGCCGGCAACAGGGCCTTTGCCTTCGGCACCGGCAAGGTCGGCGTCCTGGGGGGCTTTGCCAGCGCCATCACCCTGGCCGTAGTCTCCCTGATCATGCTCATCGAGTCGGGCCAGCGCCTTATTTCCCCGCAGACCATCCATTTCAACGAGGCCATCGGCGTGGCCGTGCTGGGGCTTGCGGTCAACATCGCCTGCGCCTTTCTTCTTCAGGACCACCACGACCATGCCCATGAAAACGAAGATCACCGCCACGACCACAATCTGAAGGCAGCCTACCTGCACGTCCTGGCGGACGCTTTCACCTCTCTGCTGGCGATAGTCGCCCTGACGGCCGGCAAATATCTCGGCCTGCGCTGGCTTGACCCGCTCATGGGGATTGTGGGGGCGGCGGTGATCACGCGTTGGGCATACGGTCTCCTCAAGGAAACAAGCCCCATCCTGCTGGACGGGAGCATCGGGGGGGAAACGCTCGCCGCTATCCGGGAAAAAATCGAGACCAGCTTGGACAATCGGGTGGCGGACATCCATGTCTGGCGGCTGGGGCCGGCGGATTATGCCGCGATCATTGCCATCGTCACCCACTATCCGCAGCCCATGGAATTTTACAAAGGCCTGCTCTCCGAATTCCACGAGCTCTCCCACATCACCATCGAGCTCAACACCTGCCCAGGTGAACCCTGCCTCCCCCAGTGAAAAGGAGCAAAACAATGACGGCGATGGCAACCCTCTCCAGCCGGATCATCGAATTCTATGAAAAAATTTCCTCCTGGGAACATGATGTGGTGAAGGGCTCCGGGCTCTCTCCCGCCCAGATGCACACCATCGAAATCGTCGGCCATTCCGGGAGGCTGCGCATGAAGGAGCTGGCAAAAAAAATGGGGGTGACCACCGGCACCCTCACCGTGATGGTCGATCGCCTGGAGCAGCAGGCCCTCTTGAAAAGAGTGCCCCACGAACAGGATCGCCGCTCCTTCCTGATCACCCTTACGGAAAAAGGACAGCGCTTCTTCGGCGAGCACCACCAGTACCACCTGCAGCTCACCGAGGAGATCGCCGCCTCCCTTTCCGACCCGGAACAGGAACAGTTCAGCGCCATCCTCGAAAAAATTCTCCAGCGCCTGTAAGCCGTCAGCCCTTGACCACGATCTCCTGGCCCGCGGAAAGACGACCGCCCCGGATCACCTGGGCAAAAATCCCCTGTTTGGGCATCACGCAGTCGCCCACGGTCTTATGGATGGCGCACTTGCTGTGGCACTTCTTGCCGATCTGGGTGACCTCGAGTTCCACCTCGCCCACGACCAGCCTGGTTCCCACCGGCAGACTCGGCAGATCAATCCCCTGGGTGGTAATATTTTCCGCAAAGTCTCCGGGCTTGAGGCTTGCGCCCCTGGCGTTCATCTCTTCGATGCTTTCCACAGCCAGCAGGCTGATCTGCCTGTGCCAGGCGCCTGCATGGGCATCGCCGGTAATGCCGTGCTCCGGACGAAGATCCACCTGTTGCACTGCTTTTTTGCCGATCCCCTTACTGAGGCTCACATTGACGGATATGATCTTGGCCATTGCGCTGTCCTCCTTTCCTATTCATGCCTTTTGCCGCAGCCGATGAGAAAAATCCCGTAACTCGCGAGCAGATTGGGCAGAACCCGAACCGGCCTGCCCGCCGCCTGGTCGCGATTTGTGTTGATGGCAAGCTCCTTGAAAATGGTAATCCCCATCTCCCGGGCAAAAACCCGGAAATCCCGGAGGGTGATGACCCGGATATTGGGAGTGTCGTACCACTCATAGGGCAGCTCATGGCTCTTGGGCGCGTAACCGGCAAAAAGAAGCTGCAGCCGGATTCGCCAGTAGCTGAAATTGGGAAAGCTGACAATGACCTTCCCCCCGATGGCGAGCAGCTTGTGGAGCAGGACCACTGGCTCGTAGACCTGCTGCAGGGTCTGGCTCAACACCACGTAATCGAAGCTGCCCGCCGGATAATCGCCCACCTCCTGATTGAAGTCGCCCTGCAGCACCGACAGCCCCCTGGTGATGCAGACGGCAACCTCATCCTCATCCTTTTCGATCCCCGTCGCCCTGACCCCCTTGTGCTCCTTGAGATAGGAAAGCAACTCGCCCTCTCCGCAGCCAAGGTCAAGAACCCTGGAGCCGGGCTCGATCCAGGAGGCGATCACCTGCAGATCATAGCGCATGGCTTTCCTCCCTTGAGCCGACGCCTTCCCGCCGCACCCGAGCGAGAAAGGATGCAATAAGGCCATTCAGCCTTTCATGGGGCAGCAAAAAAGCATCGTGCCCCCAGTGCGAATCGATCTCGCAAAAACTCACGTCCAGGCCATTCTTCTTCAAGGCCTGCACCAGGCTCCGGGACTGATAGGTGGGGTAGAGCCAGTCGGAAGTGAAGGAAACGATCAGATACTTGGCCCGGGAGTTTTGGAAAGCGCCGGCCAGACCGCCGGGCGAACGCCCTTCCAGATCGAAATAGTCCGCCGCCTTGGTGAGATAGAGGAAGGAATTGGCATCAAAACGCTCGACAAATTTGCTCCCCTGATGGCGCAGGTAGCTCTCCACCTCAAACTCGGCATCGAAATGGCAGGAGAGCGCATTCCTGCTCCTGAGCTCCCGGCCGAATTTCTGACGCATGGACTGGTCGGAAAGATAGGTGATATGCCCGATCATCCTTGCCACGGCCAGGCCCAGGTCGGGCTTGGCGCCGCCGTAGTAGTTGCCGCCCTGCCAGTTGGGGTCGGCCATGATCGCCTGCCGGGCCACCTCATTGAAGGCAATGGCCTGGGCGGAATGGCGCGGCGTGGTGGCCAGTGGAATTGCGGCCTGCACCATCTCGGGAAACCGCACGCACCACTCGAGAACCTGCATCCCGCCCACCGACCCGCCCACCACGGCGAGCAGCCTGTTGATGCCGAGATGGCGCAGCAGCTCCCGTTGGGCTCGCACCATGTCGCCGATGGTGACCAGGGGGAAGGAAAGGCCGTACGGCTTGCCGGTGGCCGGGTTCAGCGAGGAGGGTCCGCTTGAGCCCATGCAGCCGCCCAGCACGTTTGCGCAGATGACGAAATAACGGTCGGTATCGATGGCCTTGCCCGGACCGACCATGATCTCCCACCAGCCGGGCCTGGCATCCTCCGGGGTATAGCAGCCGGCCACATGGGAATCTCCGGTGAGGGCGTGCAGGATGAGGATGGCATTGTCCCCGGATGCGCCCAACCGCCCCAGGGTTTCATAGGCAAGGGTCAGCGGACCGATGCGTTCACCGCTCTCAAGCTGAAGCTGGTCCGGAGGCGAGGCAAAGATGAAAAACCGCTTCTCGACAAAACCGGCCCCGGAACCACCAGCGCCGGCAAGAGCACACTCACCCATACACTAGAGACTCTCCAGGGCTTGGGTGAGATCGGCGCAGATGTCCTCCACCGCTTCGATCCCCACGGAAAGACGGATCAACTCCGGACTGATGCCGAGACTCGTTTTCAGTTCCACCGGAAAGGAGATGTACTGCGAGGAATAGGGGTGAATGACCAGGCTCTTGCAATCGCCGAGGTTGGCAAGATGATAGATGAGCTTGAGCTTGTTGATGAAGCGGAAGCAGGCCTCCTGATCGGCAAGCCCGAAGGCGAGAACGGCGCCGAAGCCTGCCCCCCCGAACTGCGCCCGGGCCACCCCATGTTGGGGATGCCCGGCAAGGCCTGGATAATTGACCCATTTCACCTCTGGCCTGGCCTGCAGAAATTCCGCCACCTTCTGGGCATTGGCCAGGTGCCGCTCCATGCGCAGGGCCAGGGTGTCCAGCCCCAGCATGGTCAGATAGGAGTGCAGGGGCGCGGCGGTGGTGCCGAAGTTGATATGCTGCTCGCGCCAGACGCGGTCAAGATAGGCCAGCTCCCCCTTGCGCTCGACAAAGGGCTTGAAATCGGCAAAGCGCGCGCCCGTCCAATCAAAAGCGCCGCCGTCGATAACCACCCCGCCCATGGCATCGCCATGGCCGCTCAGGTACTTGGTGGTGGAATGGATCACCACATCGGCGCCAAGGGCAAGAGGCCGGCAGAGGTAGGGGGTGGCCAGGGTGCTGTCCACCACCAGCGGCAGGCCGTGGCCATGGGCAAGCTCCGCGGCTTTGGTGAGATCGGGCACGTCCATCTTGGGATTGCCGATGGTTTCGAGATAGAGAAAGCGGGTTTTTTCGTTGATCGCGGCCGCAATGGCGGCCGGATCGGTGGGCTCGACAAAGCGGGCCGTGATGCCGTATTTTTTGAAGACGTTGGCAAAGAGGAGATAGGTGGACATGAAGAGCGAATTGCCGCAGACAAACTCATCCCCGGCCCGCAGCAGGGCCAGGCAGCCGTTGGCGATGGCCGCCATGCCGGAAGACATGAGCACCGCGCCTTTCCCCCCCTCCAGCACGGCGAGTTTTTCTTCGAGCACCCGGTTGGTGGGGTTGGTGAGCCGCATATAGATGTGTTCGGAAGACCTGCCGGCAAAGGTCTCGCTCAGGCCTTCCGCGGTTTCATGGCGATGGGAGGCGGACTGAAAAATGGGGGGAAGCGTCGCCCCCTGCCATGCCTCGGGGTTTGCGGCCGCATGAATCACCTGGGTCTGAAAACGATAATTCTCCTTAACTCCCATGCCGGTCTCCATTTTTTTCAGCGGATTGATGTTGGTCTGTTGCCCGTCGCACGACGAAATAATACCACAATGTGGTATTCACAAAAAGAAAAAACATGCTGAAAAAAATTGCCGCCCACAGCTCCTCCCGAAAAGGAGATCCCCGGAAACCGCTTCAACGCTGCCGGGAAAAATCCTTGAGCTGCTCGACCATCTCCCGGTGAATCCTGCCGTTGCTGGCCAGAAGTTCCGGAATATAGGGAGAATACTGCCCGCCGGCCAGGGTGGAAACAGCGCCGCCCGCCTCGCTCACCAGGAGGATACCCGCCGCCGTGTCCCAGGGCCTGAGATTAATCTCCCAGAAGCCGTCGGTCCTGCCGGCGGCGAGATAGGCAAGATCCACGGCCGCGGCTCCGGCCCGCCGCACCCCCTGCGTCCTGGTCAGAAACCGGCGCAGGGCCGCCACCACCCCTTCCACCTCCGACTCGATGGCATAGGGAAAGCCGGTGGCCAGCAGCGACTTCGCCAGGGCCGATACCTCGGAAACCCGCATCGGCTTGCCGTTCAGCCAGGCGCCGCCCCCCTGGCAGGCGCAGAAAAGCTCATCCTGCATGGGCAGATAGACCACGCCTGCCTTGGAGGTGGGTCCGTCGGCATAGGCGATGGAGACGGCAAAGATGGGAAAACCGTGGGCAAAATTGGTGGTGCCGTCCAGGGGGTCGATGATCCAGACCGGGCCAGCGGGAATCTGCTCGTAGGAGGCATGCGATTCTTCGGCCAGCACCCCGATCTCGCCGGGAAAGCCGCGCAGGATCTCAAGCACCGTTCTTTCCGCGACCACGTCCGCCTCGGTGACCAGATCGATGGCCCCCTTGTGGGTCACCTGATGGGGCTGATCATACAATTTGCGCAAGACCGCGCCCGCGGCCAGGGCGGCCCGCGCCGCCACCCGGACAATTTCCTTGAGATGCGGCGCGCCGGCGGCACAGCGTTCTACTCTCTCCATTGCTTCACCCCTTGACAGGCCGGGCAAATCCCCTTTGCAGGATCAGCCCGGGTGGTATAGATTACAATCAGCACGACAACCGTTTCCCTTTGCCCTTTACAACCGACGCATCCTCAACCTGAAAACCAGGATCATACCTTGTCTGCCGGCAAAAATAAATGGCTCACCTTCCTGCTTGTGGCCAGCGGCGTTTTCATGTCCACCCTGGACAGCAGCATGGTCAATATCGCCCTGCCCAGCATCATGAAGGATTTCAACAGCCCGCTCAAGGACACCGAGTGGGTGGTGATGATCTATCTGCTCACCATCACGGCCACCCTGCTCTTCTGGGGGCATCTTTCCGACCGCATCGGCCGGGGCAGGATCTACAGCACCGGCATGCTGATCTTCGGCGGCGGCTCCCTTGCCTGCGCTTACGCGCCCACCCTTGCCTTTCTGGTGTCCGCGAGATTGCTGCAGGCGTTGGGCGCGGCCATGATGATGTCCACCGGCCCCGCCATCATCAAGGAAACCTTCCCCCCCGAACAGCTGGGCCGCAGCCTGGGCCTCATCGGCATGGCCGTTTCCCTGGGACTGATGAGCGGCCCCAGCCTGGGCGGCATTCTCCTTGAACTCTACTCCTGGCGGGCCCTGTTTTTTCTTACCGTGCCCCTGGGGCTGGCCTTTGCCTTCCTGGGCGCCAGGATTCTCCCCGGCCCCAACCGCCATTTCTCCGCGCCCCTGGATTGGCTGGGCGCTCTCTCCTGGGCAACGGCCCTCACCCTTTTCTCGCTGGCCCTCACCCATGCCACGGCCGCGGACTGGTCATTGGGCAACCTGCTGCTTGCCTCCGGCACCGGCGCCCTGGCTTTCGCCTGTTTCCTCAAACTTGAAGCAATGGTGCCCCATCCGCTCCTGGCGCTGCACCTTTTCCGCCAGCGCCATTTCAGCATGGCCATTGTCAGCGCCATCCTCTCCTTCATGGTCCTCTTTGCCGTGATTCTGCTCACTCCGTTTCACCTCGACCGCGTTCTCGGGCTGACTCCGGCGAAAATCGGCCTGGTCATGCTGGCCATCCCTTCCTCCATCCTGGTGGTTTCCCCGGTGGCCGGCTGGCTTTCCGATTCGGTGGGGGCCCGGCTCCTCAGCACCCTGGGGCTCAGCATCTCCACCAGCGGCGTCCTGCTCCTGGCCAGGATCGACAGCCAGACCACCCCGCTGGTCATCGCCGGGCATCTGGTGCTCCTCGGGTTCGGCCAGGCCATGTTTCTTTCCCCCAACAGCGCCTCGGTCCTGGCCCACGTGAACAGGAACGAGGCAGGGGCGGCAGCCGCCCTTCTGGCAACGGCAAGAAACCTGGGCATGCTCCTGGGCATAGCCCAGGCGGCCCTGCTGTTCTCACTTTTTTTTCGGGAAAGTACCGGCGGCCTCGACCTGCGGGATTTCAGCCCCGCACACAGGGATTTTTTCATCAGCGCCCTGCACGCCGCCTTTGCCGGCGCAGGATGCACCGGCCTTATCGGCATCGTGCTTTCCTGGCGGCGGGGCAACGGGGAACCCGCAAAAACGGGGGAATGAAGATCAGGCCCTGAGATCGACAAGCCTCACGGCTTCAAGATCCAGCGCCTCTTCGACGCTTTTTTTCAGGGACTCGATGAGCCCGGCCTTGCCGGCACGACAGGAGAGGGAAACCGGGCCGTAGCCCAGGGAGACGAAGAGATCTTGCAGTTCGGGGAGCCGCGCCTCAAGATGTTTTTTCACCGCCTCTCCGGCCACGACAAACTCGCCGCGCAGGGCATCCCCCTTAACCTTGATCTGAACCTGCACCTCGCCCAAACGGCTCATCTCAAGAAAAAAGGAAAGGGTGTAGCCCTGCTCGCCCGTTCCCTTTTCCTTATCACGGTCCAGGGTAAAGAGCCACTGGCCCGCTCCGGCCCCCAGGGCGAAAAAACAGGGAAACAGCAGGAAAAGAGCCTGATTGGCCGCGGGCGGCAGGGCATTGAGTTCGTTTTGCAACTCAAGAAGCAGACCCAGCCTGTGCATGGCCGCGGCAGTGGTTTTATCAGGGATTGCGCCCCCGCCGGCAAGGTCGAGCAGCCGCAGCAGCTCGTGGAGTTTTTCCGGCAACAAGCCGGACGTTCCGTCGTCCGCCGGGGAGCCCCCCCCGCCCAGCATGGTCAGAAAACGGACGAGCTGCCCGGGATCCGCCTCCCGCCCCACCGCTGTTGCGGCAAGATTTTGCAGAAAATCGGCCTGCCCCTCCAGCGCCTTGCCAGGCAGCTGCTGAAAGGCCAGGCCAAGCAGGGCGCGCAGACCGCGGCCCATGGCGGAGGGATCGGCGAAATACTGGCGCAGAAATTCCTGGGCCGCCCCCTTCTTGTCCGCCAGCCCCAGCCAAAGGGGATCCTCCTGTTTCACCTCCAGCCAGAGGCTGCTGCCCGCCTTCAAGGCGACCTCACTGTGCGCCTCGACGGTCTGCCCGCCTATGGCCAGGCGCGCTTTCCCGTCAGGGGTAAATCCGAGCACCTCGCCCTTGAGCAACTGGCCATGGGCAAACAACAACCGCGCCGGCGTGAGCACCCCTTTGCCGGGATCATTTTTCCCCTCCGGAATCTGCTGCACCCCCTTAAAGGGAGAAGGTCCGCCGATTTTCATACCCTGTGATCCCTAAACGCAGGAAAGGCTGCCTGCGGGGTTCGCCAGGCAGGTCCGAGAGCAATGCCGGCTTTGCCGGCGGCAGAGGAGGGAAGCCCTGATCCGGGCCGCGGCCTAAGTCAGAGGAAGGACAACCCTGACCTCCAGGCCGCCGCCCGGATGAGGATTGAGGGAAAAACTTCCGCCATGGGCGTTCACGACCCTCTCCACCAGAGTCAGGCCCATGCCCGTCCCATATGTCTTCGTGGTGAAGAACGGGTCTTTTGCCTTATCCAGATACGTCTCCGGGATGCCGGGTCCGGTGTCGACCACCGAGGTGACAACCATGCCATCCTCGATGCGAAGGAAGATGGCAAGCCGGCCGCCCTCGGGCATGGCCTCCACCGCGTTTTTGAACAGATGGAGGAATGATTGCCTGATCTGGTGCATGTCCGCGTTGATCACCGGCTCCGGGGTGGGGCAGGAAAACTCCAAGGTCACGTTGTGTTTGTACATGGTGGACTGCAGGAGCATGACCGTTTTCTTGAGAACCGAACAGAGCGCGAACTCCTCCTTATGCAGCTCCCCTTGCGCCACAAAATCAAAAAGATCCTCCAGGGTGGACTCCACCCGCTCGGTTTCGTGGATAATCACGTTCAGATACTTGCCCCATTCCGCGTCCGCGGTCTTTTTACTGAGGATCCTGGAAACGCCGCCAATGGAGGTGATGGGATTCCGGATGGTGTGCACCAGCTGGGCGGCCATATGCCCCAGGGCCGAGTAACGCTCCGCCTCCACGAGAAGATCCTTGCTCCGGTCGAGTTCCTGATTCACCGCCTGAAGCTCGGCGATCTTTTTCTGCATGTCGTTGTACAGATGGCTCTGCTCAATGGCGAGACTTGCCTGGCTGGCGAAAAGCTCCAGGGCGCTGACATGGGTGTCGAGGATCGGCCGCCTGGTCACATAATTGTCGGCGATGATCACGCCGAAGGATCTTCCCGGCGAATAGAGGGGCACGACGACAAAGGAATCCTCGTCAAGCAGATTGATCAGCTCAATGGGTACCGGCAGGGGGCGGGAAAGGTCATCATCGCTGCTGCGTCGATCTAGAGAGACGACAAGATTTTTCTGATTGCCGCCGTTGCGGTTTCGCCGCTCCAGGGGAATGGGAATCCTGCCGTTTTCCGGAGTGACCCTGAAACTGCGGCGGCCCAACACGGAGCGGATCAGGATATTGTCCTTGTCCTCGGCTGGAATAAGCAGACTTCTGGCAATGATATTCACCCTGGCATTGGGGCTTTTACAGATCTCCTTGAGATTTTCGACGATCTGCAGAAAGTTGAGCTCCCGCGCCTCTATCTCCCCCCAGACCCGCCCCGCCTCCTCCCGGGAACTCGGACCGATGGCCATGCGCCCCCGCAGCACCCTGTTCCCGTTATCATCGAACATGGCGAGAAACGCCCGGTTGAAGCCCAGCCCCTCGCTGGCGGTGATGCCCACCAGAATCGCCCGCAGGATTTCATCAAGCTCGATGGTGCTCAGATACACCGTGTTCATCTTCATGGAGAGCTGATGGAGCAGCTGGATCCGGAAATGGGCCTCTTCCAGCTCTTCCTGATACTTCCGATTCTCGAAAATGAGGCGGCGCTTTTCCAGGGCCTTGCGCGCCACATGGAAGATCTCCTCAAGCTGCACCGGTTTGGATAAATAATCCACCGCGCCCTTTCGCATGCAGTCCAGAGCCACGTGCAGATCGGAAATTCCGGTCAGCATCACCACGGCCAGATCAGGATATTGGTCGACAATCTCCGGCAGCAGGGAAAGGCCGTCGGCATCGGGCAGGCCGATATCAAGCAGCACCAGGGCGACGCGCTGCTCCAGCAGCAGCTTGCGGAGATCGGTGGCGGTGGCGCACTCCATCACCGCCAAGCCGTGCTCCTCGAAATAAATACGAAGCGGTTCGCGAATCGCGGCATCATCATCAACAACGGCGATCACTTCTCCGTTCAGCAGAAGCTGGGAGAGGGAAAGCGAGATATGTTGATGCAGACCGACAACCGATTCGACCATGAAAAATACCCGCAAAAAGATAAACAGTGCTCCACAGGCCGGCTAGAAAAGGCGGCGCGAGCGGATGGACATACTTCAATGCTAGGCGGTCCGGCAAACCGCTGTCAAGGGAAATAACCGCAAACCGTTATCAGCCCTGGGAGAAAGGCAAAAAAAATCGCACTCCCCGGTTCCCCCGGGGAGTGCGATCCAGCACGCACAAAAATCCAACCAAAAACCGAACGGATCACATCTCGACAATGAGCTTGCCGGTGTCCTCGTTCCAGCTGACCACCAGATACCAGATGCACATGGCCAGGGCGATGAGCGCCAGGGTGCCGCCATAACCGAGGAAGGTATCGGGCATGTAGATCCACTGACCAAGAACGCCGCCGCCGTCAGCCGTGCCCTCATCCAGGCCCCACTTCGCGAAAAGCGGATTGCAGATGGCGTTGGTAATGCCGAAGAAGGGCACAACGATCCAGAGCTTCACCTGGCCCTCGCCCACACGCCAGAGGGTGCCGGAACCGCAGCCACCGGCCAGCATGGCGCCCAGGCCGAAGATGAACCCGCCCAGCACACCGCCGAGGCCAAAGGTGCCGCGCACGTAATGCACCGGCTCACGAAGGCCCGTGGCCTTGACCACGGCAATACCCACGGCAAGCAGCAGGATGCTCACCATCACGCCCTTGGCCATATCGTAGTTGCCGGTCATATGCGGCTCGCGGAAACCCTGCACCATGCACCAACGACCGCGCTGCATGGTGTAGCCAAGGCCGGCGGCAATCAGCAGCAGGCCGCTCAACCCGCCGGAGATGCCGAGATAGCCATCCTCGTCAAGATCCATGTAATCGGCGACATGGATAACCTGATCGCCATAGGCATAGGCGCCCCAAACCAGGCCGCCAATGCCGACAATGGCCAGAACTCGGCGCAGGGACACGGGGAATTCAATGGTCTTTGCGCCACCGGAACCCCAGGAGATATTTTCCATCTCCCAGTAGATGTACTTCAGGCCCAGCACAACACCGAGCACCAGGCCAAGCCACATGGCGAAACCATTGGCAGCCAGGTTGCCGAGGGCGTTATACATGCCGCCCACGTTGCAGCCGCCGGCCAGGGTTGACCCGACGCCCATGAGGATACCGGCCACCATGCCCTTGACCATCTCCAGAACCGGAGGAATCCGGATATCGAAGTTGTCGCCGAGGTTGGCGGAGACAAAAGCGCCGGCGACAAAACCGATGCCGATCACCGAGCCGGTATCAAGCAGGGCGCTCTTGGGCGCGGCCTTTTCCCACAGACCAATGGTGTCCCACAATCCGGCACCGTAGATCAACCACTCCCCCCAGTTGCGGATGGCGCCCACCGCCCCCCAGGGCCGTGCCCAGACCAGAATCATGACGCTCAAAAGAGCGACGATGATGCCGGCGGTTACGGTATCCCATTCTTCCTTACAGAGCTTTTTGTACAGGTCCTTCGCCTTGCTTCCCAAAACACTTTCTTCAGCCATGCAAGTCCTCCTCTCCCCAATTTTGTGAATAAATACGAATCACTAAACCCTTTATCCAAAAACCGGAAATCCTTTTTCTGATTCCCGGATCATAATTAAGCGTAAAGATATTCACCCTTTACTCGTGCCATCTGATTTTGTCAAGTTTGTTACCATTGTGGTACCTCCGGGGCGGAAACCGGAAACCAAAACCGCCGCAAGAGCGCGGCCATCGCCCAGCCCCGGCGAAGCCAAACCGCCGTCCCTTTCCCTGCCTGAAAATCAGCGCAGGGGCAAACACCGCCACCAGGTTTTCCGGTTCCGGCCCCGACATATTTTCGCGTGAAAAACAGGGTCTGAAATTCTCTAAAAAAGGCCATTTTCCGGCACTCCCCGGACATGAACCGCCATTCACAAATTCCCTTGACAGAACATGGGAATACTGGTAGAGACCCAATATTATTACCAGTCTGAACGTGTTTACCGGAAGAGCAATACGCTCCTCAGAAAATACTGAGCGGATTAAATTACAGCGCAGAGACAGGCTTTCTCGCGCTTGTTTTTTTAGCTTTAAAATTAACCCCTATAACCTTATTCAGGAGGAAGCCATGAGCGATGATGTTAAAACAGCCCCGGATGGCATTACGCCGACCCGTACCCTTGACGCAAAAGGCCTGAGCTGCCCGATGCCCCTGCTGCGGACCAAGAAAGAAATGGACAAGATTGGTTCCGGCGAGATCCTCGAGATCCTCGGCACCGACCCGGGTTCCCGTAACGACCTGCCCGGCTGGTGCTCACGTTCCGGCCATGACTACCTGGGCGAGAAGGAAGATTCCGGCTTCATCCGCTTCTATATCAAGAAAAAGTAATCTTTACCTTAAAGACGCTGCGCGGCGTGAATGATTCCGCCGCGCTCTTACTTTTTTATCAGGAGGCAAAACATGGCTAAAAGTTTAGGTATCTTTGTAACCTCTCCCCAGAACATGCGGCACGTGATGGGAATCACCAAGGCTGCCAAGGCCAAGGGCTCCAAGGTAAAGGTTTTCTTCACCTGGTACGGTGTTCACCTGACCAAGTGCAAGGAATTCAAGGACCTTTGCGATCTTGCCGACGACGTATCCATCTGCGTGGACAGCTACAAGAAGTGCGGCTATGATCCGGCCGACATCCCCCCCGGGCTGGATGCAAAAAGGATGGCGACCCAGGCCCAGCACGGCGCGATCGTTGAAGAATACGAATGCTACATGACTTTATAAAAGGAGAGGATCATGTCTAAAAAATGCGGATTCTTGCTGGTTAACAGCGATTACACCTTGGACGGCATCCGCTCCGCTCTTGGGCTGGCCGTCGAAAATATGTATGCATACGCCTATATCATGAATAATGAGTTCGAGGACCTGAGCGATTACCACAAAGAAAACATCGACTGGGTACGCGACATGGAAGGCGAGGTTTACAGCACCGTGGACGCAAATGTTGAAAAACACGGGATGACCAAGATCACCCTTGAGGAGATCGGCAAGCAACTGCGCGACCTCGACATCATTGTCCCCTACGGCATTATGCGCTCCGACAAGAGCTGATCAACTTATCGAGAATCAACAACAAGGAGTGTTCCGATGAAACTCTTGAATGTATATCGTTCCGAGCCCAATGACGACACCAAGAAGCTGGTGGAAATCGTATCCGAAGGCCGCGAGGTTGAATCCTTCAACCTGAATGTCGCCGCGCCGGATTACGACAAGCTGGTTGACATGGTATTTGCCGCGGACCAGACCATCTGCTGGTGGTAAGCCGCCCGCTTTTCATCTGAAAAGCACCCAAAGCCTCTGCCGACCGGCGGGGGCTTTTTTATTTGCCCCGGCCGGCCAGACCGCGCGGCGAATACGCTTCGCGACGCAGACAGGGTAAGCAACGGCGACATATTTTTTTTGTGCTTTTCCAAAGGATGTCTTATAGTACAAAACAGTGAGCGCCCCTGCACCCACCGGTCAAAATTGGGCGCCATGGGCGAGGCCGCTCCGTCTTAGTATCGCAGTATTGATGACAAGGATTGCGACTCTATGGATAAACCAAGCTGCAAGGCCATCCTCTCGGCGGGGGTACTCTTCCTCTTCGGCCTGTTTCATGGCGGCTGCGCCACGAAGCCCGCCAAGGTCACCACGATAGTCCTTCCGCCGCCGCCTCCCCCTGTTGCCCAGCCTCCGCAAGAAGAAGTACCGGAAAACACCCCGCTCGAAGCGCCCCTGAAGTCCCCCAAGATCGTCATCAAAAAAACCAAGAAAAAGCTCTATCTCTACTCAGAGGAGAGACTCCTGCGCGCCTACCCCATCAAACTCGGCTACAATCCCGTCGATGACAAGGTCCGCCAGGGGGACCGCTGTACGCCGGAAGGGGAATATTACATCTGCATCAAAAATCCCCAGAGCAAATACCATCTCTCTCTCGGACTCAGCTATCCGAACGTGGAAGATGCCAAACGCGGCCTGGAAAACAAACTTATCAGCCAGCGGGAGTTTGACGCCATTGCCCAGCGGATTTCCAAAAAATCCATACCCCCGTGGAATACCCCGCTCGGCGGGGAGATCTTTATCCACGGCGGCGGCGAAACATGGGACTGGACCTATGGATGCGTGGCCCTGCACAACAAGGATATAGAAGAACTGTACAAGGTGATCGGGGTGGGCACCGAAGTGATCATTCAGAAATGATGGCCTCGGATTAAGGCGAGACGAATCCGGCCATCATGGCTGCCGGCTGAAAAGAAAGCAAGGAGCCCAAAGCCGTCGCCCGGGCGGGAAGCTGGCCGACGGCATTTTTTTTTGAGGAAATCAGCCGCGCGCCTCTTACTCACCGCCAACGGCCACCGGATTTTCATGAACCCAGACCCAGGTTCCAGGATCGGCCCGGGTTGCCTCCTGCCAGTTGGTTTTGTTCTTCGGGCTGGTCCAGTCAAAAAGCCAGAGCGCATCCTTGGGCGAGACGTTCACGCAGCCATGGGAATTGGGCAGGCCGAAAAAGTCATGCCAGTACGAGGTATGTATCCCAAACGACTTAAAAAAATACATATGCCAGGGAACGTCTTCAACGTGGTAACGGTCTGAATCATCCTCGCCGCCGCTCATCTTGGCATTGCGCACCTTCATCCAGAGACGAAACAACCCCTTTTCCGTGGGAAACCGTTCATCCCCCGAAGAAATCAGGGTGGCGAAGACCATCCTGTCCCCCTCGTAGGCAGACAGGGTCTGCTCGGTCAGGTTCACCTCAATCCAGCGCTCCGTCTCCCTTACCCCCTCAGGCCGTTTGCTCAGGCTCACCATGCCGAGGCGACGGTACTGGACCCAGGCCCCGGTGCCGATCCGGCACCATTTGACGTGATCGACCTCTTTAACCTCATGAACGATCACCAGAGCCCGTCGCGGGACAACGGCCGGATCCTCTTCCTCGGCGGGCGGCAGCCCCGGCGCATTGGAAACCCGGGTATGGAAAATCATCCAGGCAAATTTTTTATCAAACCCCTCCGGCACCATCACCCCCTGGAAACCGGAGGGCTCCCCGATGGTGAGATTGTCGCCGCGAACGAACTCGCCCTCATTGATCTTATACCAATCCCGACCGTTGACCCTTACCGGCTGAGGATCGCTCAGGCTCACCCAGGTAAAGCCCTTGCGCGTCATCCGCACCGGCCCCTCCCCCTTGTCTTCGTCATGGGGATTGCGATAGACGGGAACTGGCTCGACCTTGACCTGGGCATAGGTCATGGACAAAACATCGCCCCTCATGCCCTGGGAAGGGCAAACGAATTGCTTGACCGTAAATTCCCCTTCAGCTCCGGCCGCAAGCTCGTCCTGACAGCCTCCACTCCCGGCCGCCTGCCCGGAAAGAAGAAAGATGAGCACCATGATGAAAAAAAGCCTTTGCACGCCAGATATCCTTATTTCCGCAGAGCGCGGCCAAGACCGCTATGCCTTGATCTGCTCTTCCGCAAGCATCCGGTCCAGATAATTCAGGAGAAATTGCCGTTGCGCGGGCGTGGCATAGCTGATACAGGAGCAGTGCAGATTGCTCTGGCTCCTGACCAGAAACTCGGCAATCAGCTTATTGCGTCCCAGCTCAATCCCGAAAAAAAACGGCCCGCACTCCTCATGCCCCTGCTGGGCCTCGGCGAGAAGATCCGCCGGAACCGCGAGCCAGAACATCCCTTCCATGAGCCCCGGCTTCAGGGTTCTTTTCAGATAGGACTCCAAATTGTCCTGTTCTTCCTTGTTCAACTCATCAACAACAAACTGACGCATGACAAACCTCGACTCGGCAATGGCAGCATTTGGTGAAATCGCGACCGGCCACGACCACAACGGTTATTGCCCTGTAACTCTTTGCTTTTCCGACCATATCCTGTCTGTTCCAAAGACGCTTACGGGACTGGCAGAGCTTCAGGAGCATTTGCTTGAAAAGAGGAATTATACACACTCAGGCCCCCGGGTGGCGAGCACTTTATCCTCATGATTTTGCGCGCCATTCGCTTTTCCCGTTTGACAGAAGCAGGCCCGGACAGTATCCTTCAGCGGTGATTTCCTTTGAGACCATACCGGACAAGGAGCAACGGATGAGCGGCGATTGCATTTTCTGCAAAATCATCAGGGGAGAAATCCCGGCAAAAAAACTTTATGAGGATGACGATCTTCTCGCCTTTTGGGACATCTCCCCGCAGGCCCCCAAGCACTTTCTGGTTATCCCCAAAAAGCATCTGAGCGGTCCGGAGGCGGTGGCCCCCCAGGATGAGGCACTGATCGGCAGGCTGCTGCGCAAAGGCGGCGAACTGGCCAAGGCCAACGGCGCCGCCCAGTACCGGCTGGTTCTCAACAACGGAGCAGAGGCCGGCCAGACCGTTTTCCACCTGCACATGCATGTCCTGGGCGGTCGCCCCATGGCCTGGCCACCCGGCTGAACAAAGGAAACCGCCAATTCACCAATCCATCAATTTTCATTCTTCATTGCGCAAAAGCCCATGCCCCCAGTCATTTCCCTCATAGGCAAACCCGATTCGGGCAAAACCACTCTGCTGGAAAAGCTCATCCCGGAACTGCGGCAACGCGGCCATCGCATCGGCACCATCAAGCACCATGTCCATGCCTTTGAGATGGACAAGCCGGGCAAGGACACCTGGCGACACAAGCAGGCCGGCGCAAACACGGTGGCCCTCTCCTCCCCCACCGGTCTCGGGATCATCCGCGATGTGCCCGGAGACCTGTCGGTGGAGGAGTTGATCGGCCGCTATTATCACGATGTGGATCTGGTGATCACCGAAGGCTATAAGCGCCTGGCGCTGCCAAAGATCGAGGTGTACCGGACAGCGCTCCACCCGGAACCACTGCCCCACCGGGACGAAACCTGGGTCGCCCTGGTGAGCGACGTCCCCCAGGAGGGGGCGTTGCCTTGCTTTGCCCTTGACGATATCGCCGGGCTTGCCGACTTTCTGGAAGAGCGCTTCATCAGGACGGCCCCAAGGCAACAGACCTCGCTCCTGGTCAACGGCCAACCCGTTTTTCTCAACCGCTTTGTCGAAAGTTTCCTGCGCAAGGCCGTCATCGGCATGACCCAATCCCTGAAAGGATGCGAAGAGCCTCAAGAAATCGTCATCACCATCCGCCAGGAACAAGGGGATGCTTAACGGGATTGCCGGCGTCATCCTGGCCGGCGGCAAGAGTTCCCGTTTCGGCAGCAACAAGGCTCTGGCGCAATACCGGGGAATGCCCATGGTCCAGCGCATTGCCGACAGCCTGGCCCCCCTCTTCCCCGAACATCTCCTGGTGACCAACACTCCGGAGCAGTATGCCTTTCTGGCCTGGCCCATGACCGGCGACCGCTTCCCGGATTGCGGTCCCCTGGCCGGCATCCATGCCGCCCTTTCCACGGTCAGCCAGCCGGCAATTTTTGTCTGCGGCTGCGACATGCCCCTGCTCGCCCCCAGGCTGGTCCGCTTCCTTTGCAGCCTGACCCCGGGCTGGGATGTGGTCCTGCCCCGCCTTGCCGATGGCCCGGAGCCCCTCTGCGCGGTCTACGGCAAAACCGCCCTGCCGGCCATTGCCGAAAATCTCGGCCAGGGCCGCCGCAAGATAGGCCTGCTCCTTGAGACGCTGCGGGTACGGGAGGTGCGGGAGGAAGAGATTCTGACGGTGGTGCCGGATCTCAGCACCTTTCACAACGTCAACCGCCAGCATGATCTTGCCGCCCTTGCCGAACAGAGAAGCAATCATGCCTGAGCCCTCCCTGAGCCAGGCACAGGCCCTGATTCTGCGGGCACTTTCGCCGCTGGCGGCGGAGGAGGCCTTGCTGCGGGAAGCAGTCGGTCGCATTGTCGCCCGGGCCGTTACGGCGCCCTCTGCCGTACCGGCCTTTGCCCGCTCCGCCATGGACGGCTACGTGGTGCGGAGCCGCGACCTCAACACGGACAGCAAGCCGATATCCCTCGATATCGTCGGCGAGATTGCCGCCGGCTCCACCAGCTTTCCGCGTCTTAGGCCAGGCTGCGCAATCCGGATCATGACCGGCGGCGCGGTGCCGCCCGGCGCCAATCAGGTGGTGCCATACGAGCTTTGCCGGCTTCACGGCGAACAGGTTCTCATCGACCGGGCCCCGAATCGCGGCGCCTTCCTCCGGCAAAAGGGCGCCGATCTTAGAAAAGGCCAGACCATCATCCGCCAGGGCCTTCCCGTTGCGCCCGAGCACCTGCCGCTACTGGCGGAAAGCGGAATCACCAGGCTGGCGGTGATCCGGCAGCCGACGATTGCCATCACCTGCACCGGCAGCGAACTGCTGCACCCGGGCAGCGCGCCGCGAACCGGGCAGATCGTCAGCGGCAACCGCTTTCTCCTGGACGGCCTTGTCCGGCAGAGCAAAGCCATCCCCCTGGATCTGGGGCTGGTGGCCGATGATCTTGCCGACATCGCCGGCAAACTCGAAGAGGCTCTGACCGGCCCAGCCGATATCATCCTCACCACCGGCGGCATGGGGCCCGGCAAATATGATCTCCTGCCCCGCGCCTTTGCCCGGCTCGGCATATCCCCCCTCTACCGCGAGCTGGCCGTCCGTCCGGGCCGCTCCACCATGTTCGGCACGGCCAGAGGCAAGGCGATCTTCGCCCTGCCCGGGCCGCCGCCCGCAGTGTTTCTCCTCTTCCACGAACTGGTGGCCCCCGCGATCCGCAAACTCCTCGGCGCCGCCCCCGCCATTTCCCGCTTGCGCAAAGGAATCCTGACGGAAACCATCCGTCTCAAAAAAAAGGGGCTTTTAAACCTCAAGGGCGCGGTCACCGGGAGCGACGGCCCCCGCCTCACCCTGCGCCCCAGCCGCAACCTGGAACCGGCCAACGCCATCATCCATATCCCGGCCCACCGCCGACAACTCGATGCGGGATCCACCGTTTTCTTCAGACCGCTTGCCTAGGAACATGGCGGCTTGCAACCGCCAGCCTCTTGATTTCTCCCGGGCAGCATGATACAAACCGCTAAAGAAATGTAAGGCCAACGCACCCATCGAAAAGAGGACCATCCATGCTTGAACTGCGCTTTATCCGGGAAAATCTCGCGCTGGTGAAAACCAAGCTCAAATTCCGCGGCATCACCGATGCCCGTCTTGACGAATTCGAAGCCATCGACCTTGCGCGCCGCACCATGCTCTCCGAGGTGGAATCCCTCCGCAACCGGAGAAAAACCCTTTCCCAGGAAATCGGCGCCCTGAAAAAAGAAGGAAAGGATGCGGAAGCGCGCATGGAAGAGGTGCGGCAGATGGGCGACCGCATCAAGGAGATCGAGACAGACCTTGTCTCCCGCGAAGAACGGCTCCAGGAAATCGTGATGACCATCCCCAACATCTGCGACGACTCGGTGCCGCAGGGCAAGGATGACAGCGACAACGTCGAAATCAAAAAGTGGGGAACGGTCCCGCAATTTTCCTTCCCGGCCAAGGCGCACCACGATCTGGGCGAGGCCGCGGGCTGCCTCGACTTCGAACGGGCCGCCAAGCTCGCCGGCGCCCGCTTCGCGGTGCTCAAGGGCTTTGCCTCGCGGCTGGAACGGGCGCTGATCAACTTCATGCTCGACCTGCACACCCAGAAACACGGCTACACCGAAATTCTGCCGCCGTTTCTGGTGAATTCGGCAACCATGACCGCCACCGGCCAGCTGCCGAAATTCGCCGAGGATCTCTTTGCCATCGCAAACTGGGATCTCTGGCTGATCCCCACCGCCGAGGTGCCGGTCACCAACCTGCACCGGAACGAAACCGTAAACGAAAGCGACCTGCCCATCAAGTATACGGCCTACACCCCTTGCTTCCGCTCGGAGGCGGGCTCCTACGGCAAGGACACCAGAGGGCTCATCCGCCAGCACCAGTTCGACAAGGTGGAGCTGGTGAAATTCACCACCCCGGAAACCTCGGCCGCCGAGCTGGAAAGCCTGCTTGCCGACGCCGAAGAGGTTCTCCAGCTTCTCAAGCTGCCCTACCGGGTGGTGCAACTCTGCAGCGGCGACCTTGGCTTTTCCGCCAACAAAACCTATGATATCGAGGTGTGGATGCCGGCCCAGAACAAATACCGGGAAATCTCGTCCTGCAGCAACTTCGGCGACTTCCAGGCCCGCCGCGGCGGCATCCGCTACCGCCCCAAGGGCCAGAAAAAAAGCGCCCTGGTCCATACCTTGAACGGCAGCGGTCTTGCCGTAGGACGCACCCTTGCCGCCATCTTTGAAAATTATCAGCAGGCAGACGGCAGCATCGCCGTCCCGGAGGCGCTGGCGCCGTATTTCGAGAAGAGATTTTAAGACAGTGCCGCCCGGGGAAGCGGGCGCCCGAAGAGCCCGGCGCCAAGCCCCTCGCCCGGAGTCCGTTGCGATTTACTCCAGCACACAGCGGTTTTTTCCGCCCTGTTTGGCCTGATACATGTTGTGATCCGCCCTTTCCAGCAGAGCTTCTTCGCTTTCCCCGGCCCGATATTGGGTCAAGCCGATGCTCACGGTTTTCCGCACCTTTTCCTCGGGCTTCGGAGAAAACACCTCGTCGGCAAAACGCGTTCTGATCCGCTCGGCCACCACGGCAGCGTTTTCGCCGCTGGTGTCCGGCAGGATGATGGTGAACTCCTCTCCGCCGTAGCGGCAAGGGACATCGTTGGTCCGCAACGAACCGGCAATCACCTTGCCCAGGCGGGCCAGCACCCGATCCCCGTCCGCATGGCCGTATGTATCGTTGTGGATCTTGAAGTTGTCGATATCCATGAGCAGAAGGGAAAGGGGATGGTGGTAGCGTTTGGCCCGAGCCACCTCAAGCCGGAGCTGCTTGTTGAAATAGCGCTTGTTGTAAAGGCGGGTCAGCTCATCGACGGTGCTGAGCTCCCGGTAGCGACGCTCGCTCTCCGCCAGGGCTCTTTCCGCCTTGACCCGTTCGGTGATATCGGTGATATGCTCGACAATGCCGATCAGATCGCCGGAAGGACCGACAAAGGGGGTGGAGATGATGTGGTAACAGGAAACCGAGCCGTCCTCGTTCTCCTTTTCGATTTCGCTCTCAATCCGCTTCTTGCCTTTCTTTATTTTCTGCAAAGGGCATTCGCTGGTATTGCAGAGACAGGAATGAAAAATCTCGTAACACTTGCGGCCTCGCGCCTCTTCCTTCGCCACCCCGGCCATCCTCAGGAAGGAGTCGTTGCAACGCAGGAGCTTGCAGTTCCTGTCGACAAGGAGAATGCCGCCGGCCACGGTCTTGAAGATCTGGTTGATTTCGATATAGGCCTGCTCCGCCTCCATGGCCAGCTGGTTTGCCCGGGCAAGCGCCTCTTCGAGCTGCAGGTTGTTCGCCTCCAGCTCCTCCTGAAACTTAGCCAGGGCCAGATCGTCCTCTTCCCGTTGCAACGAGTCGCGCACCTGCCGGCAGGCAACGGAAAGCCAGGTATCGAGAATGCTTTTCTCAACCGGCTTGACCATGAAATAATTGACCCCGGCATCAATTGCCGAGGCGATGTCTTCGGGCTGGTCCTTTCCGGAAATCATCAGGATGGTGAGATACTTGCCCCGCGCGCTGGCCCGCAATTTTCTGGAAAGCGCCAGACCGTCTTCCCCACCGGCCAGCATCCAGTCCATCAGGACAAGCTGGGGTTGTCCGGCCTCGAAGGCCTCCATGGCCTCGGCCACGGAACCGCAGGCCATGACCTTGTAGCCATGCCCCTCGACCAGCCGCTTCAGCAGGTCGCGCACCAGCGCTTCGTCTTCGACGATCAAGGCCGAAAAACCCGCTTTTTCAGGAGAACATTCCGTCAAGACAGCACCCCAAAAAAAATTAGCGGCAGAGCCACGCCTCGGCCGGATTCCCCGGCCGCCCAAACGAAGCGGAAACCCAGCGTTACGCAAAACACCCTGCTAATCCTTCTCCAGGGCAAGGGCAATCAGCCGGTCGAGCAGGGCGGGGAAATCCAGACCGTGCGCCTTGGCAGCCTGCGGCAGCAGGCTGGTCGGGGTCATGCCCGGGATGGTGTTGGTTTCAAGGACATAGATGCCATCCCCGGCGACAATCATGTCCGTCCGGCTGTAGCCCTTGAGCTGCAGTGCCCGGTGCGCGGTCAGGGCGATGCGCTGGGCCGCTGCTGTCACCTCGGCGGGCAGCTCGGCTGGACAAACCTCTTTCGAGGCACCCGGCTGATATTTGGCCTGGTAGTCGAAAAAGGCATAGCCCTCGCCGGGGATGATCTCGACAATGGGCAGGGCGGTCAGCTCTCTGTTGCCGATGACCCCGCCGGTGATCTCCCGGCCCCGCACATACTCTTCTACCATGACCTCACGGTCAAAAGTAAATGCTTTTTCAAGGCCGGTGGCAAGCTCCTTTTCGCTTCCGGCAACGCTCATCCCGAGGCTGGAACCCTGGCGGATGGGTTTCACCACCAGCGGCAGGGAAAGATCCGCCAGCAGGCGGGTGGGATTTTTCACATCGCCGGGCTGCGCCATCTCCCAGGCCGCCACCTTCAGGCCGGCATTGCGGTAAAGGATCTTGGCCAGGTTCTTGTCCATGGCGATGGCGCTGCCGAGAACCCCGGCCCCCTGATAGGGAATGCCGAGCAGGTCGAGAAACCCCTGCATGGTGCCGTCCTCGCCCATGGGTCCGTGCAGGAGAATAAAGGCCATGTCGATCCTGTCCGCATCGGCAACGATCTTCGCAAGATCCGTGGCGGGATCGTAGCGTTTCACTTCATACTTTTCCGGGGCAAGGGCCTTGGCCACCCCCACGGCGCCGGCCAGGGAAACCTCGCGTTCACCGGACTTTCCGCCGGCGATGAGCGCAATGCGCAGCTTCTTTTTCATAGCTTTTTTCCGATTATTTTCGTACTGAACGTAAGGAAGCATCCTGGAGTGGAGAGAAATCCTCCCCAGGCGGCAGAAAAACCTCCCTACTTATAATAGGTTCCCCGACGATTTTGTAGGGATTTTTACTGATTTCCCCAGAAACTCCCGACACGGAGCGAAAAGAGCAGTGAACGCGGCAACCTACCAGAAACTGCGGCAGATCGTCGGGATGGCCCATCTCACCACCGTGGCGGAGGAACTTGCCTGCTACGCCTACGACGGCAGCGGCCGGGAATTTCTCCCTGCCGCCGTGGCTTTTCCCGCCTCGGCGGCGGAGGTCAGCCGCATCATGGCTCTTGCCGCGGCAACCCCCTTTGCCGTTGTCCCGCGGGGCGCGGGCAGCGGCATGACCGGCGGCGCCCTGCCCGTGGCCGGCGGCCTGGTCCTGGCCATGAACCGCCTGAACCGGATCCTGGAAATCGACCAGGCAAACCAGATAGCCATCGTCGAACCAGGGGTCATCACCGGCGAATTCCGCTCGGAAGTGGCAAAACTGGGCCTTTACTACCCGCCGGACCCGGCCAGCCTGCACTTCTGCACCCTGGGCGGCAACGTCGCGGAGTGCGCCGGTGGCCCCAGCGCGGTCAAATACGGGGTTACCCGCGATTACGTCCTGGGCCTTGAAGCGGTGCTGCCGGACGGCAGGATCATCCACACCGGGGTAAAGACCGCCAAAGGCGTGGTGGGCTACGACCTGACCCGCCTGCTGGTCGGCTCCGAGGGCACCCTTGCCGTGATCACCAAGATCATCGTCAGGCTTCTGCCTGCGCCGGCCAAGCGCGCCACCTTCCTGGTGCTCTGCCGGGACATGGTGACGGCGACCCGCCTTGTCGCCGCGATCCTTGCCCGCCATACCCCCTGCACCCTGGAATACATGGACCAGACCGCCCTTGAAATCGTGGCCGGCAAGCTGCCCTTCCCCCTGCCGAGCCAAACGAAAGCGCTGCTCCTGCTTGAACTCGACGGCGACCCGGAAACCCTGCCCATAGCCGGCAGGCAGCTCACCGCCTTTCTTGAACACCAGGAGGGCATCATCGAAGTCCGTATGGCCGGGGGCAGCGAAGAGGCGGAACAACTCTGGGCGGCGCGCCGCGCCGTTTCACCTGCCGCGTTCAGCCTCAAGCCCCATAAAATCAGCGAAGACGTGGTGGTGCCCCGCACGCGGATCCCGGAACTGGTGACCTGCACCGAGCGACTTGCCAGGGAACATGACCTGATCATCTTCACCTTCGGCCATGCCGGCGACGGCAATATCCACGTCAACATCATGCTGGACAAAGACGACCCTGCCGAAGCGGCTGCCGCGGGAGAGGCCAAGAAGCGCCTCTTTGCCGAGGTGCTGCGCCTGGGCGGCACCCTCTCCGGCGAGCACGGGGTGGGGATCACCAAGGCTGATTTTCTGCCGCTCGAAATCGACCGGAACACCCTGCTCCTCATGCGGGAGATCAAAAAACTTTTCGACCCCGGAAACATCCTCAACCCGGGCAAGATCTTTCCCGCTGCTTCCGGGCCGGAAAAAAACATTTGACAAGCAAAGGCCCCATCGTCTATATAGACGGTTTACTGAAAATACCAATCGTTGCGCCATCTCACCTCTTTCCGGATCAGGCGCATGGTTAACTTGATATTGCAACCCGCATACTGGAGAAGTCATGATCGAAGTAGAAGTGAGAGGAGATATCGAACAGGCAATTCGGCTGCTCAAGAAAAAACTGCAGCTCGACGGCATGAAAAAAGAGCTCAAGCGTCGTGAGTACTACGAAAAGCCCAGCGCCAAACGCCGCCGCAAGCAGGCCGAGTCCAAACGCAAACTCCGCAAGCTCATGAGCCGCATGGAGCGGGACTAAGCCCCTTTTTTCCTCGCATGCCACACAGACGAGGGAAATCAGCCACCGACAACGCACGCTCCGCCAGGGATCAGCCATCCTCTCATTCGTCTGTTTCCGGCGGGGCGTTTTCGTTTTTTGATTCCGTTCTCGATCAGTTCCTCCACTATCTCACCGCGGAACGGCGGCTCGCCGCCAACACCATTGCCGCCTACCATGCGGACCTTGCCGCGTTTCTGAACTATCTGCGCGGCCGCCGGCTCGCCGATCCCGCCGAAATCACCACCAGGCATCTCCGCGACTACCTGGGCAAATGCCACGATCAGGGCATCTCCACTCGCAGCAATGCCCGCCGGGTCTCCTCTCTGCGCGCCTTCTGCAGGTTTCTTCTCGCCGAAAAAATCATCGCCGCGGACCCCGCCGCCTCCATCGACCTGCCCAAGCCCGGCCGGCCGCTGCCCAAGGTTCTCAGTGTTTCCGAGGTGGACCGCCTTCTCACCCCGCCCGCCGCGCACAAAGATCCCCTGGCTCTCCGGAACCAGGCCATGCTCCAGTTACTCTATGCGACAGGACTCAGGGTTTCCGAGCTGGTCAACCTGCCGGTGGCCGGGGTAAATATCCTGGGCGGCTATGTCCGCGTTTTCGGCAAGGGCGCAAAGGAACGGCTCGTCCCCTTTGGCGAGGCCGCGCGGGAATGGCTGAAGCTCTATACCAGGGAGGCGCGGCCCAGGATTCTCAAAAAGAAACAAAGCGATTTTCTCTTTGTCACCAGCCAGGGCACGGCCATGACCAGATTGCGTTTCTGGCAGATCATCCAACAAACGGCCCGTCAGACAGGGATCAGCAAAACCATCAGCCCCCATGTGCTCAGGCACTCCTTTGCCAGCCACCTGCTCGCCCACGGCGCCGACCTCCGTTCCGTGCAGATGATGCTCGGCCACGCCGACATCGCCACCACCCAGATCTACACCCACGTCGACACGGACCGCCTGAAGAGCGCCCACAAGAAGTTCCACCCGCGGGGATAGTCGTTTTTTCCCGTCGTTTTTTTCCGGACCTCTTGCCAACCATTTTTTTTTGCAGTACACCAGCTGGATGGACAGGATACTTTCAAAAATCCCGGCAGCAGGTCCTCCTCCTTTTGCCGCTTTGACCCAGGTGCCAGCATGAACCTTTTCGGCAGACTTCGGATCCCAGCCATCGTCACCCTTGCCGCGCTCCTCTCCTGGCCCCATTCCGGGCAGGCGGCAGACCTGATCCGCTCCTCCTGCAACGCCCTGGGGGAAAGCCTTCTCAACGCCCATTCGGTCTATCAGAACAACCACAGGGAAAGCCTCGCCTTTCTGCAGGAATACATCCAGCAGGGCAAGGAGGTTGTGCTGGCCAGACAGAAGCTGATCGACGCGCACCAGAACAATCTTGCCGCCATGCGCGCGCAGATGGAGGCCTTGAAAAAACTGACCGTGCAGGGAGGTTCCGAGCAGGAAGCCGTGGACCGCTACAACGGCATGGTCCAGGAGTTCAACCTGCTCAACGCGGAATTCGGCGAGGAGACCAGGCAATACGGCGCGTTGCTCGACGAGTACAACAGCCTGGTCGGCATGTACAACACCGTGGCGGGCAGCGACCCGGCAACGCAGGGCTGTGGCGATTATCTGCCCCGGCTGGCGGCAAGCCCTTTTGCCGCCAGCCATCCCCTTGACCGGGAAAGAGCCCTGCTTCTCTGCGCCGAAGAAAACCGGGCCATTGCCGAACTCAACCGCATCCGGGCCGCCATAGAGGCATCCTCCTGCGGCGAACTGATCAGCAGCCTCCCCGGCTTTCCCAGTCCCAGGCAAACCGAGCTGATCGCCCTGCCGGCGCCGTCCCCGCGGAAAACGGCCCCACCTCCCCCCTGACCTTTTCTAAAAAAAGTTCTCCCCTTCCCGGTGCCGCCGCGCTCGGCGGGTACGCCCTGAAAAAGACAGGACCCCGTCAGAAAGGGGGAGGGGAGGCAAAGCGCAGCGGCGCGTGATTTGTCGGATGCCGAAAGCCGAGGAAGCATGCGTGCAGAAGCATCCGCTCGCCATCGGTCCTGCTGCCGTACAGGCGATCCCCCACGATGGGGCAACCCAAGCCCAGGGGGTGCGCGCAATGGAGACGGAGCTGATGGGTGCGACCGGTCAGGGGCGTAAACTCGATGCGGGTGCGGCCACCTTCCTCCCCGAGCTTGCGCCAACGGCTTATTCCCATTTTGCCCCGCACCGGGTCGTGGACCTGACGGGGGCGATTCTCCGGATCGAGGCGGAAGGCCAGCTCGATGCTCCCTTCCGCCTCCGCCACGATGCCCTCCACCAGGGCCTGGTATTTCTTCTCGACCAGTCGCTCGGCAAACTGGCGGGAAAGCTCCCGGTGCGCCTCCGCGGTCAGGGCCAGGACCATGAGCCCGGAGGTGTCCATGTCGAGCCGGTGCACGGCCGGCTGGCCGGGGCAGTGGCGAAAGAGCGTCTTCACCCTCGCCTCGACGCAATCCTGCATTGCCGGGCCACGCCCCGGCACGGCCAGGAACCCGGCCCCCTTTTCCACCACCACCAGAGCCTCGTCCGCATGGAGGAGACTGAACGGGGCCGAAAAAGCTACCATGCCTTGCCCTCCCCAGCCAGGCCGCAGAGAAGAAAACCAAGGATGGGCGCGCACTTTTCCTTGCAGGCCGGATAGAACCGGCCGTGCTGCCTGGTGGCGGAACGGTTCTCTTTTCCCCAGAAGAATTCGGCGATCCCCAGGGGAGTCAGATTGTTTTTCGCCGCATGGTTCAACAATTTTGGTGCGCAGCAGTCGCCGGCGCCGGTGGGAATGCCGCCCGGACCAATGAATGCCTCGGCCAGGGAACGCACCTCGCCCGCGAAATTGTGCAACCGGTACAAGCCGTGGATCTCCCGCATCAGCCGTTGGGAAAGCTGCTTCCGTTCCCTGCGCAATTTGCCGGTGGCCGGAGAATCGGGCGCCCGCCGCGCTATTTCCGCGCCCATCTCCTTCAGCCGCCGTTCCACCTCGCAGGTCAGCGCCTTGAACTCCGCCACCGCAAAAAGCGGCGGCACAAAGCCTTCCACCTCCCACTCGCCGTTGTACTGGCAGGAAAAAGCGCGCAGCACCCGGAGCGTTCCGGCCAGATCACGGCAGACCATGACCCCGAACATCTGCCCGCGGGCCTCGCCAAAGAGATAATCGACCCCAAAGCGCGGGTCGGCCTCCGCGGCCGGGGCCAGAAAATCGATGCGTTTTTTTTCGGCCAGCGTCCGCATGAGGGAAAGCGCCTGTTCATAGGCAGGGCCGGCGGCATAGAAATGCTCCCTGCCACAGGCAGGGCAATAGCCGCTCCCGCCGAGGCCCCACGCGGAAGGCTGGCAGGATACCGCCTGCCAGCTGGTCTCCCCCCCTGTTTTCTTGCCCGTATGCATGCCGAGTTCCTTCCTCACGAGGTTTTCTCCACCCTCTCCGGCAGGAAAGGGGCGCCTTGCCGGCGGCCAACCGGACAGGACTAGGGAAACCTACCCTTATTTTGCGGAAAATTCCAGCCCGGAGCAGCGGGGCTGCCCTCACCTTTCATTGTCAGCCAGGGGACGATGGTCTATAATCTTTTTTATTACAAACCGTTATTTGTTGCCGGAGACCCATGGAAGTCATCACCTCCCACCTCAACGCCGACTTCGACAGCCTGGCCGCCATGGTCGCTGCCCAGAAGCTTTATCCCAAGGCGGCCCTGGTCTTTTCCGGCTCCCAGGAACGGAACCTGCGCGACTTTTTCGTCGAATCCGTGCAATATCTCTATAACTTCCAGCGGCTGAAAAACATCGACCTGGAAAAGATCACCCGCCTCATCGTGGTCGATACCCGCCAGGCCTCGCGGATCGGCCTCTTTGCCCAATGCCTGAACAACCCCGGCCTTGAGATCCATCTCTACGACCATCATCCCGACACCCCGGAGGATCTCAAGGGAACGCTGGAGGTTGTCAAACCCTTCGGCTCCACCACCACCATCTTCTGCCAGCTCCTGCGGGAAAAAGGGATTCCCGTCGGCAAGGATGAAGCCACCCTCATGGCCATGGCCATTTACGAAGACACCGGCTCTTTTGCCTTTGACACCACCACCCCGGAGGATCTGGAAGCCGCCGCCTGGCTTTTGAACCAGGGCGCCAACCTCAGCACCGTCTCCCAGTTCATCGCCCAGGAACTGAGCAGCCAGGAGGTGAACCTGCTGCATGAGCTGATCCGTTCGGCAACCACCTACAGCATGCGGGGCATCGACATCGTGGTGGCCAAGCTCGACCTGCCCCGGTATGTTGACGAACTGGCCCTGGTGGTCCGGCGTTTCATGGTGATGGAAAATCTCGACACCCTCTTCACCCTGGCCCGCATGGGAGAACGCACCTACCTCATCGCCCGGAGCAGGATTCCGGAGGTCAATGTCGGCACCATCGCGAGAGATTTCGGCGGCGGCGGCCATGCCTCGGCCGCCTCGGCCACGGTCAGGGAGATGACCCTGATCGAAGCGGAAGAAAGACTCATCCACCTTCTCCACAAGCATGTCCACCCGGAACGCATTGCCCGGGAGCTGATGTCCGCGCCGGTGATCGCCGGCACCCAGGCCATTACCATCAACGAAGCGGACGACCTGCTCAACCGGTACAACATCACGGTCCTGCCCATTCTCAACGAGAAAAGGGAAGCCGTCGGCCTCATTTCCCGTCTGGTGGCCGGTAAATCCATCCATCTGGGCCTGGGGGAATCGCCGGTGAGCGATTTCATGACCACCGATTTCGCCACCCTGCCGCCCACCGCCACCCTGGCCGACATCCAGGAACTGATCATCGAACACCGTCAGCGCTTCATCCCGGTGGTGGAGGAGGGAGCGGTGGTCGGCGTGATCACCCGCACCGACCTCCTCAATCTGTTGATCAACGACCCGACCCACATGCCGCGCCGCCTGCTGGACGATGCCGAGCAGCCCTCCACCGGGCGCCACCGCAACCTGGGCAGCCTGATGATCGAGGTTTTGCAGCGCGATCTCGTCCAGCTTTTGCAGAAAATCGGCGAAGTGGCAGAGCAGTCCGGTTGCCGCGCCTATGCGGTGGGCGGCTTTGTCCGCGACCTCATGCTGCATGTAAAAAACCTGGATCTCGACGTCGTCATCGAAGGCGACGGCATCGCCTATGCGAAACGGCTGGCCAAGGAACTGGGCGGCCAGGTGCGGACCCACGAAAAGTTCGGCACCGCCATGGTCAAGCTGGCCAACGGCCTTAAAATCGACATCGCCACCGCCCGCCTGGAGTACTACGAATATCCGGCCGCCATGCCGACGGTGGAACTTTCCTCCATCAAGCTCGATCTCTACCGCCGCGATTTCACCATCAACGCCATGGCCATCCACCTCAACCCCGACTCCTTCGGCACCCTGGTGGATTTTTTCAACTGCCAGAACGACCTCAAGGACCGGCAGATCCGCATCCTGCACAACCTGAGCTTTGTCGAGGACCCGACCCGGATCTTCCGGGCCATCCGCTTTGAACAGCGCATGGGCTTTAAAATCGGCAAGCACACGGAAAAACTGATCAAGAATGCGGTGCGGATGGACCTGTTCGACCGTTTCTTCGGCCACCGCTTCTTCAACGAACTAAAGATCATCCTTTCCGAGGAGAATCCCCTGCCGGCCCTGACGCGCATGGCGGAATTCGGCCTGTTCCGATTCATGCACGCCAACCTGAAACTCGATCCGCGCCTGCAGGGCATCCTGACGGAAACCGGCCGGGTGGTTTCCTGGTACAAGCTCCTTTACCTCGACGAACCCTTCCGGCAATGGCTCGTCTATATCCTGGCCCTGACCAGCGGCCTGCCGGGAAAAGAGGTGGCCGCCTTCTGCGAACGCTTTGAGGTCCCGGAGCGTTACAAACAGTTCCTCTGCAAGGAAAAGGCCGAGGTGAATCGCGTTGCCGCCGCCATGAAGCGCAACCTGCCGCAAAGCGTGAGCGGCAGCTACCATCTGCTCAACGCCCTTTCCGTGGAAGGGCTTCTCGCCCTCATGGGGCTGGTGAAAAAAAAGGCCTGCAAGAAGACCATCTCCCTTTATGTCACGGACTGGCGTCACCTGAAGCCGGAAACCGACGGCAATGACCTGAAAAAAATGGGGTATCGGCCCGGCCCTCTTTATGGTACCATCATGCGCCATCTGCTCGACTCCCGCCTGGACGGGCTGGTAAAGGGCAAGACCGAGGAAGCGGCCTTCATCGCCAAACACTACCCGCTCGAAGAGTACGCAAATCTGCCATGACCGTCCATAAGCTCGTTCAGGAGCTTGCCATCCTGACGCCGCCCTTCCTCCTCGCCCTCACGGTGCATGAGTTCGCCCACGGCCTGGCAGCCTACAGGCTCGGGGATCCGACCGCCCAGCGCCTGGGCCGGCTTACCCTCAATCCCCTCAGACATCTTGATCTCTGGGGGGTAATCGCCTTCATCATCATGAAGATCGGCTGGGCCAAGCCGGTGCCGGTGGATGCCCGTTATTTCAAAAATCCGCGCCGGGATCTGGTCTGGGTCTCCCTGGCCGGGGTTTCCGCCAATCTGCTTCTGGCCGTGGCCAGCGGGCTTCTTGTCCGCCTGCTCATCCCCCTGGCCAATTTCATCCCCATGGCGGTCTACTGGCCCCTTATCCAGATGATCGCCGCCAGCGTCTGGATCAACGTGATGCTCGCCGTTTTCAACCTCATCCCCATCCCGCCCCTGGACGGAAGCCGGGTGCTGCTGAATCTCTTGCCCCTCGACCTTGCCCGCGCCTATGCCAGGCTGGAGCCTTTCGGCTTTCTCATTCTGCTGGCGCTCTTCTATTCCGGCGTCATCTCCAGGATCATGCTGCCCCTCATCACCTTTGCCCAGGGCCTGATCCTCGGTTGAGGCTGCCCAAGCCATCATGCCCGCGCTCTTCCCCCTTTATCCCGGCCTCTTTATCCAGCGGGGCTCCATCGCCTCGGGGCGCAATACATTCTCCCCTTTTCTTTTCTCTCCTTTGCGCAACTTCCCACGATTCCGCGAAAACCATTTTTGCCAGCTCCCTTCCGGGCTGCGCTTTTTTTTGTTTTATCGCTTGCCGGCCATAAAAACTTCTTGAAATACAGGCCTCTTTTTGATAGCAATAATTATTAAAATCAATCATCAACCCCTCTTTGCTCAGGAGAACACATGGCCCTCATCACCTGGAAAAACGACTACAGCGTCAATGTCAAGGAAATCGACGAGCAGCACAAGCAGCTCATCAACATGATCAACGAACTCCATGACGCCATGCTGGCCAAAAAGGGAAAGGACGCCCTGATGTCGGTCCTGACCAAGCTGGCCAACTACTGCGTCTCCCATTTCGCCCTGGAGGAGAAACTGATGAGCAGCCATGGCTATCCGGAGTTTGCGGCCCACAAGGATGTCCACAACAAGATGACCGACAAGGTCAAATCCCTCATGGCGGACGTCCAGGCCGGCAAGACCACCATTTCCATCGAGGTGATGAACTTTCTAAAAAACTGGCTCGACAAGCATATCATGGGCACGGACAAAAAATACGGCCCCTTCCTGAACAGCAAGGGTGTGCTGTAGCGGCGCCTCTCAAAAAAGCCCTGCGCCCTGCCCGGTCAACAGCCGCCGGGCAGGGCTCTCCCCCCGCTCTCTCCATCTCCTCCCGCCATCCCCGCCCTGGTCGGCCGAAAAATGGCTGCGCCGCCGTGGCCTCTTCGCATTTCCATTTCCAGGCCGCCCCTGGCTGTGCTAGTGTTTTATACGATACTCTGCCGAAAAAGGGTGCCCATGAGTCCATACCGCCCAAACATCCAGGATGTCCTTGCCTATGAAATCAAGAAGGAGATGGCCGACCGCTATTTCGGTTTTCGCAAACTCATCGAAGAGGACAAGATCGAGTTCGGCGAAAGGGCGCGCCAGTATTCCTTCATCCTGGAAAAACGCATCAGCTTCGACCTGATCCGCATCTACATCCTGCTGGAGAGCGAAACCCTCATCCATGCGTTTCTGAGCCTGGCCGGACTGCCTGCCGATCTTTTCTATGACCCCTACCTCACGGAATCGGACACCATCCGCACCCGGGTCTTCGCGGGCATCCATCTCCATGGCCTCACCCATGCCAGCCGCTTCAAGAATCTGCTCTTCGATTGCTATGACCGCCTGGAGGTCCATGTCGCCCAGTACCGGGAAAAATTTGCGGAACTCAAGGATTACCGGGAGGAAATCAACGAGGAGATCGAGGTGTTCCAGCGCAGGAACGACCTGGGCTCCATCATGGGCTTCCTGAAAACCCTGGGCGACAAAACCAGGGCGGCCGGCATGGAAGGGGGCATGGAACCCGGCATGGCGGCGCAGCTGGAAGCAAAGATGCGCATTGAACCGCAATTGCCGGTGGAACACTTTCTGCCCATCATCCCCCCCCTGCCCTCCCTGGACAGCATCCGGGGCGAACTGAAAAAACTTATCCAAACGGCATACCAGCATCACGGGGAGACCCTGCTGGAACTCTTTGCCCAGGCCGCGGCACGGGAGTCCCGGGAAGAGCGCTGAAGGCCGGGACGCCGCAAGGGGAACACACTTCAGGAGGGAACAACCATGGGGAACTTACAGGATGCGGCGTACGCTGGTTTCTGGATTCGGGTCTGGGCGAGCGTCATCGATTCATTTCTGCTTCTTCTTATCACCATCCCCCTGCTGCTGGCAGTATACGGGCCTGCCTATTTCGAAAGCGAGGCCCTGCTCAAGGGACCAATGGATTTCCTGATCAACTATCTCCTCCCCGCCGTCGCCATCATCGCCTTCTGGCGCTACCGGGCCGCCACCCCCGGCAAGATGGCGGTATCAGCCAAAATCGTCGATGCCGACACCGGCGGCGCCCCTTCCGTGCGCCAGCTCGTTATCCGCTATTTCGCCTACCTCATCTCCACGCTTCCCCTGGGCCTCGGCCTGCTCTGGGTGGCCTTCGACCCGCGGAAGCAGAGCTGGCACGACAAGCTGGCCCATACCGTGGTGATCCGCAACAAGAAAACAGGCTGAAAAACAAAAAGGGGATTTGCCAAACGGCAATCCCCTTTTCTTGTCTCAAGAAGTCGAAGCGCGTCAGCGCATCCCGCTACTTGCCAGCGCTCACCTCAGCACCCTCGATAATGACGGCGTAGCGGTAGCCTGCCCCGAAGTCGCGGTCCAGGGAAAGATTCCCCTTGATGGTGACCACCGCGCCGACCTCAGGCACCGAATCGGTGGTGACCACCAGATCATTGCTCCTGGCGGCCGCACTGCCGGTGCCGTCTTGCAGATGCAGCCAGTTCTTGCCCATAATGCCGCGGCTGACCTTGACCACCTTGGCCTGGACCGCCACCGGCTTGTTCGCCAGGCTCTCTCTCTTTTCAAAAATCTCGCCGATGGTATAGGCGTCAGGCCCCTCGGCCCTGCTCACCTTGATCGCCGCGGCTGGGGCTGAGGCCCCGGCCGGCGGCGGCGCTGACGCCGAGGCGCCGCCGGCGGATGCAAGCCCGGAGGAAAAGACAATGCTCTCGAAGGACCTGTTCAGGGTGGTGCTGTTAAAATTGCTCATCGTCACGCCCGGCTGGCAGGCGATTTCACTGCCCACGGCAATCTCGGTCTGGGGCAGGGCCACCCAGGTCTTGACGCCGCCCTTGTCCAACAGGGCATAGGTATAGCCGCCGCTGTTCATGGTTTCGATCACCTTGCCGGTTATCCCCTGCATGGATGGTCCGCCCGCCATGCCGCCCATCCCCGCTCCCCCGCCGCCCTGCGGAAAGGCGCCGGCCTGGAAAGGATCCCACAGGAGCAGTGAGGTGACGAGCATAAGACCGGTACGGCAATACTGCATTCTCTTGCGTGCATTCATCGGGAGATACCTCTTCGGATGTTTTGATGGGATTGCCAGGCGGCCGGCGACAGAACCGATTCCGCGAGGAGAACGTTTTGAATGTACGATATTTTCAAAGACTTTGCTCACAATAACTCAATTCACGTGGCTGGTGCGGCGACCTGGAGGAAAACAGCCGGGTTTGCAACGAAACCGGATACCAGAAGTCACGTTCCGACCATCCCGTCCTTCACCATCCAGAATCACCCGTTCCGACATCGGGCATTTAGGTTGGGCCCACCACCAGCCGCAAGATCCTGAAACGGGCAGCGGACGAGGTCTGGCCGTGGCGGAAGGGTGCCTTTGTCACCTGGCGGACCGACGAGGAGATCCCGTGGGCTTCAACGACATTTATGCCGTACCCGTCTGGCGGTTTCTGCTGGAGATGCCACAAAGTTGATGCAGGAGCTGACGGGTTTGCAGTAAAACCGGATATCTGGCATCGAGCCGCAACAACTTCGAATCCGGTATTCGGACGCCGGTTCGGTTCCAAAACGGGAATCGAATTGATCCCGTGGTTAACGGGAAGCCCCAAAGGTGTCTCAGAACATGTTATCAGGATGTTTCCGAGGGGAGTTCCGGTTCCGCTTCCCCCTCGCTGCTGGGGTTGGGCAAACGACTGGCCATTACTTTATCGATTCGATTTCCGTCAAGGTCGACCACTTCCAAACGCCAACCCTGCCATTCGGTAACATCCCCGGTGCGCGGGACTTTACCGATCAGCCACATCATCATGCCACTGAGCGTATGGTAGCGCCCCTTCTCTTCCTCGGGAACCGCCTTCAGGTCAAGCCGATCTTTAAGTTCCGGGATCGGAATCAGTCCGTCCAGCAGCCAGGAACCGTCCTGCCGCTGCACGGCCCAGACATCTTCCGGATCGCGCGGCCTGAATTCCCCGGCCAGCGCCTCCAGCAGATCCTGCAGGGTGACCAGGCCGAGGATTTCACCATACTCGTCGACGACGAAGACCATCTGCACTCCGGACTCGCGGAACTGCTCCAGGAGTTTCATCCCGGTCAGCGATTCGGGCACGTAGACCGCAGGGAGCAGATATTCGCTGATCTTTTCGGGAGGCTCCCCCTTGAGCCGTTGCTTGAGCAGCCGTTTGGCCGAGATGATCCCCAGCACCTCATGCATGCCGCCCCGGCAGACCGGGAAGCGCGAGTGGTCCGAGGCAACGAGTCTCTCCAGGCTCTCCGCAAGCGGCTGTTCGACGTCAAGGCAGACAATCTCGCTGCGCGGCGTCATCAGCGAGGCGATCTGCCGATCATCGAGACGAAATACATTACGCACCATTTCATGTTCATGCTTTTCAATAACACCCGACTGGGAACCTTCCATCAGCATGGCATGGATGTCCTCTTCCGTGAGGTTGGCGCTGCTCAGCTCCTTTTTTCCCAGCAGCCGCAAAATGCCATCAGTCGAAATCGAGAGCAGATAAACGAACGGGCGGGACAGCTGCGCCAGCAACGCGACCGGCCCGGCCATCAGCCGCGCGATCCCTTCGGCATTGAACTGAGCAATCCGCTTGGGCACCAGTTCGCCAATCACAATGGAAAAATAGGTGATGCTCACCACCACAATGGCGGTTGCGCCGGCAGAGCTGCTTTTTTGGTCAACACCCAGCCCTTGAAGCAGCCCGGCAAGGGGGCCGGCAAGCGCCGCCTCGCCGACAATACCGTTGAGGATGCCGATGGCGGTGATCCCTATTTGCACCGTGGAAAGAAACTGGGTCGGTTCCTCGCCAAGACGCATGGCAATAGCGGCCGAGCGGTCACCGTCTTCAGCCAGCCGCTGCAAGCGGCTCTTACGAGCGGTGACCAAGGCTATCTCCGACATGGCAAAAACGCCGTTAAGCAAAATCAGTGCGATAAGTATGGCAATATCCAAGAAAATCTCCTTCAGTAAATACCAAGTGTCATGATGAAACTCACTGCAAGTTCGAACCGCTACGGTCATGCCATGATTTGCAAACCGTTGAAGTCACGCTATGCTGGACTGCCGAAAACCGTGCTGATCAGGTAGGCCGTATAACCCGCGTAACAGGCCAGCAGTACCGTGCCCTCCATGCGGTTGATACGCCCCGGCCCCCGGAACCCGTAACCGATGACAAACAGCGACAGGGTCAGCGCGGCCATCACCAGCATGTCGCGGCTGAAGACCTCCGGCCCCACCGCCAGCGGGTGAATCGTACCGGCGATCCCCACCACCGCCAGGGTGTTGAACAGGTTGGAGCCCAGGATATTACCGAGAGCGATATCGTGTTCGCCCTTCCTGGCTGCAATGATTGATGAGGCCAGTTCCGGCAGCGAGGTGCCGACCGCGACGATGGTCAGACCGATGATCAGATCGCTGACCCCGAACCCATGAGCGATCTCCACCGCGCCCCAGACCAGGATGCGGGAGCTGACAATCAAAAGCGCCAGCCCCACCACCAGCCAGAAGACCGCACGGCGGATGGGCATGGCGCGAACGTCCAGTTCCTGCTCCATCTCGCTTCCCAGCGCATCCTCTTTTTTCCGCAGTCCCTGCCAGATGGTCCAGGCCATCAGGCCGCCGAACACAGTCAGAAGCACGATGGCATCGAGACGGGTAATCTCGCCATCCCAGAGTTGCCAGGCCGCCAGCCCAGTGACCAAGGTCAGGATGGGCAGTTCCTTGCGCAGCACCTGCGAATGTACGGCGATGGGGCTGATCAGGGCCGTCACCCCCAGGATCAGGGCGATGTTGGTAATGTTGGAGCCGTAGGCGTTCCCCAGCGCGATGCCCGGGTTGCCCTGCGAAGCGGCCAGTGCCGACACCACCATTTCCGGTGCGGACGTACCGAACCCGACAATCACCATGCCGATCAAGAGCGGCGGCATGCCGAAATGACGGGCGGTGGAGGCCGATCCCTCCACAAAACGATCTGCGCTCCAAACGAGGAGCACCAAACCAAAAATTACAGCGATAAAGGCAAGGGTCATACAGTTCCTGTTCTCATATACGGGCCGGGCTATCCGGATTTGTCTAAATTTCATCCCAAGTGAGCCGTAAACCTACTTGGTCGGTTACTTGGTCGGTACTTGATCGGTGAGCCGGGGCATGTCGCAAGCCGTGTCGCGAGTTTGTCGCAAGTCCACCCCCCAAGTTACCCCTCAAGTCAGCCCCCAAGTGGCCGTTTTATTCTTCCTCCGGTTTTTCCTCTCCGGCGGATTCGATCTGCTTTACCATTCGGTCGAAATCGCTTTCAAATAACCGGTCCTGAACGATGCGGTATTTTTCGTATTCGCTTTCGGCATGGGTTTTGGCCAGCTCGGCAGATACCTTTCCCGCGTCCTGCAGAATCTCCCGGTCCCAGAGTTTCAGGAAGCCCGCTAACCGTTTTTCCCAGTCTTCCATGGTCATGGGGATTTTGCGCATGGCCTGAAGCTCGGCCATATCGAGGTAGGCGGAGACGATGCGCTGCATCTGGGCCAGTTCGAACTCGGACAGATAGTTCTTGGCGATGGCGACATCGTATCGATGGATTTTCCCATGGGGTGCGCCTTCCCAATGGGTCAGGCCCATGTTTTCCTTGCGGTGATCGGCGCGGTCTACAATCACCTCCGCCGCTGTCTGACCGTGGATGGCGTAGTGCATCTTATTCTGCACGGCGGCGAAAAACCGCTTGGTGGCCGTTGCGGTCGGGTCGTAATCGAGCGCGGTGGCGTAGATGTCGGTGATCTTCTGGTAGAACTTGCGCTCGGAAAGCCGGATCTCCCGGATTTTTTCCAGTTGGCGCTCAAAGAACTCATCGGTCAGGTTACCGCCGCGTTTGAGGCGTTCCACATCCATGGTCCAGCCCTGGATGGTGTAGTCCTTGACGATCTGGTTGGCCCATTTGCGGAACTGCACCGCCCGCTCGTTTTCGATCTTGAAACCGACGGCGATGATGGCCTGAAGGTTGTAGTGCTTGACCCGATAGTTCTTACCGTCGGCGGCAGTTGTTAAGTACTGCTTAATAACTGCCTTTTCTTCGAGCTCGTTGTCAGCAAAAATGCGCTTCAGGTGCTGGTTGATGGCGGGCACCGAGACGTAGTAGAGGGTCGCCATCATCTTCTGGGTCAGCCAGATATTTTCGTCCTCGTAGCGCATTTCCACGCTGGCTTCAGAACCGCCTCCAGCCGCTACAAAGGTCAAATATTCGGCGGCAGAAGAACGAACGAGGGAAATCTCCTTTTTTCCGCGACCCTTTGAGTTTTTGCCCTTGTTCATCCCTGGGTACCTCTTCTTTGCGCGCGAATCGCCTGAGTCACGCGGTTGGTGATGGTGAAGTTCGGGTTAAAGCTCATATCGTCCTTCGCTACTCTCTACGACGCCATGCTGGCGTAGTAGGGTGACGGCACCGTTGGGTACGCCCGGAACACATGCACGAAAACCGCCTCTGTTTTGTCCCGCACGTCCTCCTCTGAATAGGTTTCCGGCAACCCGGTTTGCTCGCTCCAGAGATAGTCCTGAATCGTCAGTCGGACCGCGTCCCGGGTGGATTCCTTGTCGCGCCAGTGATTGATTCGTAGTTTTTCCGCCTTGAGGGTTTCGAGCAGGTCAATGGCGACCGCCTTGATGCGCTTGATGTCACCGGACGTCAGGTCCGGCTTTCGCAGCAGGTCGAATACGGCGAGACTTTCCTCATCGAGCCCTTCGCGCACGGCGCGGCTCTCCTCATCGTCCATCTCATCCATGATCTGCAGAAGCGCTTCAAAGGTCTTCTCGATGGTCACCCGATCCTTCTCGCGGTTGTACTCGGCGACGATCTCCTCGTAATGCCTTTGGAAATCGGTCCGCAAGGGATTCTGCCGGAGCAGCCGCTGCAGGCGTTGTTCGATGGCGGTTTTCAGATTCTGCACGGTGGTGCGCTTGGCCGGGCTGCGTTCGAACTCCCGGCGCAACCGGTCGAAATCAATCTTGCTGATATCGTATGGTGGCGACTCTTCAGCAACAGCCGGTTGAGTTTGTGTTTCAATCGCCTCATCGACGACCTGATGCAGTTGACGGATGATGTCGGTGATATCCGCCTGTTCACGGTCCTGTTGCAGGCTTTTATAGACGATGTTGATCGCGTCGAAGTCGCCCCGGCAAGCATTGACGCCTTCGATGGTGATGCAGGCCTTGAACTTCGAGAACACCGCCCGGCACATCACTTCAAAGCGTTTGCGCGTCTCGTCGTTTTCGTTCGCCGCCTCCTTGGCGGCGAGAATCGCCGCATTTCGGGCAAAACCGGTCTGCCCGATAATTCCATCCAGAGACGCACTCCGCTCGGCGAGAAAGGACCGGACAAAGGCAATCGCCTCACAAAGATCGGCCAGCAGTTCCTCATCGGGCTTGGCCGGTTCGGTCTCGCCCCCATCGCCACCGCGACCGTCATCGCCGGTTCCGGCAAAGGTCGCCAGCGCCTTGCGCAGGTTTTTCAGGATGCCGCAGTAATCGACGATCATCCCGTTGTTCTTGCCCTCGTTGATCCGGTTCGCCCGGGCAATGGCCTGCATCAGCGTGTGTGCCTTGAGCGGCTTGTCCAGGTACAGGGTGGAGAGGCTGGGAACGTCAAAACCGGTCAGCCACATGGCACAGACGATGGCGACGCGAAACGGGTGCTCCTCGGCCTTGAACGCATCGTCCAGCGACAGCCGCTGCATGTTCTGGAACTGCGGCTGTTGACCCATCGCCTCGGGCAGGTCGATGCCTTCCTTGATCAGGCGACGGTGCGGGGTGATGTCCAGCTCCCATTTGCGGAACTTCTCGACCTCGCCCTGTTCCTCGCTGACCACCACCGCCATCTGCGTCTGGCGCATCCACTCGATCTGACGTCGCCGGTACTGTTCGTCCTGCTCATCGGTGGCCTGGGGCAACTGCGCTTCTAACTCGCCGATTCTCTCGTTCCAGTAGAACTCGACCAGCTTGTGCATGCGGACGCAGGTAATCTTATCAATACAGACCAGCATCGCCTTGCCGGTTTCCCAGCCCAAAGAGTAGTGCTGCACAAAATCGCGGGCCACCTGATCAAGGCGTTTCCCGGCCGTGATGATGTGATAATCGCGCTTGAGCTCCTGCTCCAGGCGCTGTTCCACATCGATATTGCCCGTCTCCAGCTCTTCCAGCTTTTCGGCGATCCGCTCGTTCAGATCGCCGACCGCCACGCCGAGCTTGTCGCCACGCGCGTCGTAATAGAGCGGCACCGTGGCCTTGTCCTCGACGGCCCGCTGGAAATCGTAGGTGGAGACGTAATCACCGAACACCCGCCGGGTGATCTCGTCGTCCTTAAAGAGCGGCGTGCCGGTAAAGCCGATATAGCTGGCGTTCGGCAGGGCATTGCGCATGTTGAGCGCCAGGGTGCCGTACTGGGTGCGGTGGGCCTCGTCGGTGATGACGATGAGGTCGTCGCGCCGGGAGTAGGCCTCACCTTCGACCACGGTCTGATTGAATTTCTGGATCAGCGAAAAGACATGCGACTTGTGCTGGGCCAGTAACTGGGCGAGATGCTCGCCGCTCGCTGCCCGGCACGGGTCGCGGTCGTTGTCCACCACGCCGCATCCGGCAAAGGTCTTGTATATCTGCGTGTCCAGGTCGTCGCGGTCGGTGAGGATCAGAAAGGTGAAGTTGCCGCCCAGCTTGCGATGCACCTTGCGGGTAAAGAGCACCATGGAATAGCTCTTGCCCGAACCCTGGGTATGCCAGAACACCCCCAGCTTGCCGCTCCTGAGCTTCCTGTCGCGGACCGCCGCGATGGCCCGGTTGACCCCCAGGAACTGGTGGTTGCGGGCCAGGATTTTTCGAGGGTTCCCGGCCGCGTCGTCGAAAACAATGAAGTTCTCCACCAGATCGAGGAAATTGGCTTTGGCGCACACACCTTTGAGCAGCGTCTCCATGGCCACGACGCCAGGCTGATTCTCGGCCAACCGTTTCCACTCGTGGAAATGTTCGAATCGGCTGGTGAGCGAGCCGAGCTTGGCATCCACTCCGTTGGCCAGCACCACCATGGCGTTGTGATGAAAGAGGTGCGGGACGGTGTCCTTGTAGTCCAGAAAGTTCTGCTCATAGGCGGCGCGAATATCCTTGCTGACGTTCTTCAGCTCCATGAACAGCAGCGGCAGGCCGTTGACGAAGCCAACGATGTCCGCCCGGCGGCGGTACAGATCGCCGCGCACCCACAGCTCCCGCACGCAGAGGAAATGATTGTTCTCGGGAACATCAAAGTCGAACACCCGCAACCGCTGGCGCACCCGTTCGCCCTTGGCATTGCGAAAGGTAACCTGCACCCCGTCCTTGATCAGCTCGTACTTCTCGCGGTTGGTGGCAGCCATGGTCTGTGAAGCGGAGACCGTGACGATCTGGCGGAGGGCGTCTTCATAGGCCGTGGCAGGCAACCCGGAATTCAGTTCCTCGATCTTGGCTCGCAGGGTGCGGGTCAACACCACCTCACGGTCCGATTCCCGGCCCAGCAGGCTATCCGGCCCGAAATCCTCGTTGTTGTAGGCGTACACCGACTGCCAGCCGAGCTCCTGCTCCAGGTATTCGGCGGTGGTCTGCTGGACGAGGGTGTCTTCGGTGTAGGGGGCGGGCGTCATTCCATTACCTCCCAGTGGCCTTCCTTCCTTCCTCCGACCCGTCGCAACAATCCATCCCTTTGCAGATTCTGAATGTTCCGCTGTACGGAGCGCTCGGTAATGCCGATCAATTGAGCCAGCTCGGGAATGGTGACAGAAGGCTTTTCCCGACAGGCTTCAAGGATCTTTCCCGACGCTTTCCCGACGCTTTCCCGACGCTTTCCCGACGCCGCATCGGTTTTGGGTGAACTTTTCGGTGCACCTTCAGATGCGATGTTCACCAATTCCAGCTCTTCCACCGGCTTGCGATGAACCGTAGCGGTGAACAGGCAGCCGTCGTGGTTATCAAAAAAGTCGATGGCCGCCCACTTTTCCAGCGCCCGCTTGATGCCCGAACCCAGGCCGTGGTAGGGCAGCAGCCCCTTGGCCACGTAGGAAACCAGGATCGGGTTGCGGATGTTGGAGTTTCCGGCCCGAATCTTCTCAACCGTCAGATTGTTGGGCAAATGGCCGGGGCTGATGATCTCGATACGGTTGTCAAAGATAAAAAGGCGGATCGGGGCGCTGACCAGATAATCACGGTGCACCAGGGCATTGACCAGAAGCTCCTCGAAAACCGCCTCGGGGATCTCCGGCAGGCCCGGCGCGTTCACCCCGCGCCCGGCTTGTATCTTTTGCAGGTTGCGCATGACAAAAGCCAGCGCCCCCTCGAAGAGCTTGGGCAGCGGCCCGGAAAAGTCCTCGGTATCAAGATAATCGGTGGCGTGAATCTTGTTGCCAGGGTAGCGGATCGCCTTGACCACGAACTGCGGCACGATCCACTCCGGCTGCTCGGCGAACAGCAGCACCCCGGCCAGATTCAGCCTGCCGTCGTCGGTGGCAAGGTTCATGTTCTGCAGCAGCCTGGTCAGCTCATCGGGGGAGTCGGGATATTCCTGTTTGTAGACATCCCGCAGAAAATCGCGAAAGCGCAGCTTGTCCAGCTTGTCGATCCCCGCCTTGGTGGGCAGTTCGTCGGCATGGAACTGGTTGGTGAACTGGAACAGGCGGCGCAGTTCCTCCTTGGAGTTCACCCGCCGCTTGTCGGCCCCGGCCTTGAGCCAGATCACCCCGTTCTTGTCGAAATAGGGCTTGTCGATCCCTTTGGGCACAGTCAGCACGATGACAATGCGGCCGTTTTCCAGGGCCACGTTCTCGGTCTGCACCGCCAGCGGGCTGCGCACCAGTTGGCTGGCGGCATTGCTGATGAGCTGATTGATGCGGGCCACTTCCTGCCCCGAAAGCCCCGGCATGGAGCCATCATCCGCCACGCCGATAAAGATGGCGCCGCCATTGGTGTTGGCGAAAGCCGCCATTTCCGATGCCAGGGAATCGGCATTCTTCACATCCGCCTTGAACTGGCGAGTGGAGTCTTCGCCGAGGGCGATTTGGGCAAGGAGGTCTTTTGCGCTCATGTCGCTCATGCGTTGCCTCCCTTTTTCCGAGGGGCCTTCAGCTTTTTGATGTCCTCTTCCAGCTCCTTGAGGCTCTCTTCATGCTGGATGCGCCGCTGCGATTCCCGGAACTTGTCATACTCCAGGGCGGCTTTTTCCTGGGCCATCTGGTGGCTGATTTTGCCCGCATGGGTGAGCAGCTCCCGGCCATTGAGCTGAATAATGGCATCCAGCCGCTGAATCCAGTCTGTCATGTGCATGGGAATTCTCTGCTGGGCCATGGTTTCAGCGAAGGCCAGGTATTGTTCCACCAGCAGCCCGAGCAGCTTCATTTCGTCCTCGGCAAGGTAGTTCTTGGCGATGCTCACGTCGCTTTTGCGCACCGCCACCTCACCTTTCTTGTCGAACGACTGCATCCCCATCAGGGGCAGCGCGGCGTCCGCCCGGCGATACACCAGTTCCGCCGCCGTTTGGCGGCTGATGGCCCAGAGGAGTTTGTTCTGGACCACCTTGAAAAATTCGATGGTCTTTTCGTCCCTGGGGTCGTAGTCGATGCTGGTGGTATAGATATCCTTGATTTTCTGATAAAAGAAGCGCTCAGAGATCCGAATTTCGCGGATGCGTTCCTGCAGCTCCGTAAAATAGGCCATCGAGTTGCCCGTTTTGAAGCGCTCGTCGTTCAGGGCAAAGCCCTTGACGATGTACTCCTTCAACCGCTGGGTGGCCCAGATGCGAAACTGAGTGCCCTGGTGGGACTTGACCCGGTAGCCAACGGAGATGATCACGTCCAGGTTGTAGTAATTAGGGGCTTTTTGCTGAAATTCGGAAATTCCGAATTTCTTCATCACATCCGCTTCAACCAGCTCGCCTTCGGCGAAAATGTTTTTGATATGCTCATTGATGGTTGACTTGGCTTTGCCGAACAGCCTGGCCATGTGGTCCTGGGTCAGCCATACCGTCTCATCCTCCAGCCGGACATCGATTTTGATTTTGCCGTCGGCGGCCTGGTAAATAAGAATTTCCGAATTATTCATGCCGCTGGATGTCCGGAAGTCCGATCTCGCCCAGGCCAATGTACTTGACCGGTGATCCCAGGTCATAATCGACCTTGGTAAAGACGGTTTCACTCATAACTACCTTCCCCTAATCTATAAGCTTACGACTCTTTCCTGTGTCATTACTAATGATTCGCAACGGCACTCCGATGCTCTTTGCTACATTACGAGCATGCGCCTCTTCTGCTTCTTGGAAGTTTGAAAGGAATGACTCTGTCCATAATCTTCCATCGCGGGCTTCCAAACGGGCCGCAATTTCATCCGGCTTCCCTTTGATAAGGATAAGTTGATTCGGCTTCATTGCCCTAAACACCTCAACGTCGATAGGCTTAATATCCCCTTGGCCATTAACTAACGTATAGTGGCCATCGAGTAACAAGCGTCCATTCTTTGACTTGGCTTTATCAAGTGCCGTCAGGAGCAATAACTGGTTCTCCTCAACATGATTAACACGCTTGTTGTGGTCAGTTTCCCCACCATACGCTGAAATGAGAGAACTAGCTGTCACGCATTCGTATCCCAACGCATCAAATGTATCGCTACAGATTGTGCTTTTACCGACGCCGTGAATACCTCCCACAAAAACCATATGGGAACCAACCGTCGCCGATTTTGAACGATTTTTCAAAATCAACCCAATATCGTCGTCATTAAGATACGAGAATGACTGTGGCGGGGTCTTGACACCTGCAAGCGATGACAAACCCATTGGAGAGACCAATTCATAAACACGCCCGAGAGAAAGTGCACATGCCTGGCGTTGTCCGGCGAAATATTTTCGATAAAAACTGCGCGATATCCCGGAACCAAAGCCCGTTACATTCCATACTTTTGTGGGTGATCCAACGATGCGCCCAACGACTTCCGCAACCGCGACGATCTTCATTATGGGAGCTGTGGAATACAACACCAAATAGGATACATCTTGCGACGGCATCACCTTCCGATATTCAAATATTTTTCTACCACCTAGGATGTTGGCGACATGCTTAGGATGGATAGAAATCAACGCCGCCTTGCTCATCAATTTATACTCCTGATAAAACACTTTTCATATTGATCATGCGTTATTTTTCGCATGCTTTGTATTGGGCCTTTAATACCAGCTCTTTCCAGCACAACATGACTGATGGGAGGAAATGTGCGTAATAACCGAAAAAGGATGATCAGCGTTTCCCGCTGAAGCTGAACATCGATCTCTTTCCTCGAATAGACTGTGCGTTTGGAAACCAATGGGAGCACTTTGCCGACATCTCGCCCACGGTATGTTTGCTCAACTACACCCACACACTCGACACTCCTTCGGTCATGGGTCCTATAAAAAAGGAGTAGACTCCCCGGCCTGACGCCCCTGGTATTTGCATGACTCAGGTATGCTTTTTTGATTGTATTTGCCTGGGGGCCATACATCCTTGGATCATTAGCGAAAAGGCCTCTAGCATTATCACTGATGTCGGCAAAGAGATCGTTGTGATACCGAGGCTTTATCGGGACAATGTACTTTTCAACTCCATGCCCATCGATATAATGCGGGTAGTATTCAACGGCATAATCCAGGGGGCTGACTTCTGCTTCCGGTTTTTTCGGCGGATGCATCTTCTTGAGGTAAACATCATCCCGTCCCTTATATTTCCCAGCGAATTGAAAACCAAAATCTTCGCACAATGAAACCAGCATCGCTTGTTCCTTGCCGAATGTATGCAGGTAAACGTAAGGGATGTCTTGTTCCACGGCATACTTAAAGGCGGTGAATAGAAGCCTTTCGCCCAGCTTCCTCCCTCTGACTGTCTGGCCTATTTTGAATGTACACAGCTTTAGCGCATCACCGTCCAAAGGTGAACCGGTGTCAACGACACAAGGGGTATTCTCCTTTTTATAGATGCAAATGGCCTTAACGGTATCGTCCTCACTGATACACCAAGCCTTCCGTTGAACCTTTGCCGACCGCAGATACCAATCGTTAAATCCCTCGTAACCTTCTCTCAAGGAATCGAAAAAAGCCTGATGCACGCTAAATTCATGGAGGTATCTTTCCTGAATCCCGAATGGCGGTGGAGCTTCATTCTCGACCTGGGATTCCAAGAAAGCGAGGAACTGTTCGAGATAGTGAACCTGCTCCTGGACTTGAGCCTGCCGCGCCTTCCGATGGATTCCCTTGTCGTTTGTAACCAGAAAGTGCGCTGCACCTCGACAGAGCGCATGGAGCAACAGATTGTCTATCCGGTCATTATCACTCTCTTGCTTCCAGCCGTATTCCTGTAACTCGCCGTCAGAGAGCTGGGGCGGGGCGGGAATGGTTTGATATTGCTTTAGTCTGGAGAGGACTATTTCCCTTCTGCCATCATCCCTGTCCCGGTTGATGTCCTCCCGTTGGGCCGGATGGATGTACAAGGCGTGACCATTGGCATCCGCGAGTCGACACATTTGAGCCAGTGAAGGATCAAGCAGCCGGGCTGTATCCTCCAAAGGAATTAATATGTTTGTGTCGATAAGGATATTCATCGCTTGGCACTAAACTGCCACCTCCCCGTTTATCAGTTTTGGCAGCAGGAGGTCGCGGGCTTTCGCCAGTGCATTTATCTCTTTTTCAAGGACTTGAATCATTCTAAAAGCTGGCTCTATCCTTTCATGGAAGAATTTAAGCACGCTCTGAGCGGGCAAAAGAATCTCCGCCCTTTCGAAGTCGTCCGGTCTTACCGCTGGGTAACTTGCACCCGTTGTGTGATTTACCAAATGGCCTACGAATTCGTCTGTGGTTACAAACAAATAAAGATAAGAAAAAGGAATAATCATAGGTGACAGAATCGTGAAGCCGGTTGAAAACACATCATTTTCATCTGGCTCAAGGACGAGAGCATATGCTCGTAAATTTGGGCGGACATTCGACCAAATAATGTCCCCATCGGCACCTTTGCGACGTGCCCGGCCCGGAGCCTCTGAAGATAGCATTTTGTTCTTCGAAAGTATTCTCCCCTGCTTCACCGATGAGATGTCTATGTAATTGACCTCATTGGGTAGATTGTTTGCCCTGTAGCTTTCGGCGTTTGTATCTGCAACATCCCCCAACTTTTTCTTCTCCCACCCCTCCGGCACGCCGTCGATGATTTGGGAGTGTTCGTGGCCGGGGAAGCGGAGGTGGACGAACCATTCCTTGTAGAGCAGCCGCGCCGCCTGCTCCAGCAACTGAATCCGCCGCCGGTTGTTCTCGATCAGGTCGTCGTAGGTGGAGAGGATGAAGGCGATGCGTTCTTGCTGTGCTAATGGAGGATAGGGAATCTCGACTGCTTCAATTTGAGAGCCACTCATGTTTGGCTGAGCGGCACCGCCACCCAAGCCATAGAAAATCGTGCGGTAGCGTTCAGTGCTGATAGCGGACCAAAAAAAATCAGGGTTTATCGAGATAGGGCACAACTTCGCAACTCGCTGATTTAAGAGCAGAGCTTGATCTTCAGCACAGCGTATCCTTCCAACTTTACCGGCCGTAGCTCCTGTCATGGCGATAAGGATGTCACCGTTTCGCAGGAAGTATTTCTTGTGCCTGTTTTCAATCAGATCTTCAGGCAGGCATTGAGCGGACTCAATATCCACGGAACGGTTCTCCGTGATGTTTCCAATTTTGATCACGGGGGTGCCAACGTCACCCAAATCTTTGCTCTTGAAAGCGAAGCCGGGCACAACTTCACAAACATCGCCGATTGTTTTCCTCGGCCAGCTCATACCCCGAGCTCCTCGAAATTCTTCTTGATCGTCGCGGCCAGTTGCACCGCCTCGGCGTTCAGATCCTCCAGCTCCACATGGATGTCGCGCAGGGCCTCCTCGAAATCAAAATCCTCATCCTCTTCTTCCGGCGCGACGCCGACATAACGGCCGGGGGTGAGGCTCCAGTCGTTGGCCTCGATCTCGGCCCGGTCCACCAGCTTGACCAGCCCTTCCACATCACAGAGTTCGGCTTCGGGGAAGCGTTCGGTGAGCCAGTGGGCCTGTTTCCAGAAGTAGCGCACCTGCTTGAGCTGTTCCACGGCCAGGGCGCGTACTTCATCGGCGGCCTTGCGGGCGCGGGTGATGTCACGAGCGGCCCAGGCGTCGCTGTCGCGGGCATCGCATTCGTTTTCGCAGGTTTCGATCAGGCGGCAGGCGAGCTTGTAAAGCAGGTCGGTCTGCTTGACCAGATCACGGCTGGTCTCGGCCAGGGTGGCGAGGCGGTCCACAGCTTTCTTCAATTCGCCGTTGGACGTCTTCTGTGTTCCCCAGGCCGCCTGCTGTTTGCTGACGGTCTTCTGGAAGGCTTCCACATCCGCCTTGAACAGCGGGATGGCGTCATCCAGTTCCTTGAGCGGTTCGGCGTGGGGCGCGTCCTTGGCCAGGGTCTTGAGGAAGGGTTCGATACTGCTGCGCAGGGTGGCCAGCGCACCGATGAAATCGGGCAGCGGCTCGACCGTTTTGCCCTCGTCATCTTCCATCGTGAAGCAGGCCGCGCCTTCGGCCAGCATCCGCTGGCAGTAGCCCGCCACGAGGTCGAGATAGCGCCCGGTCTCGCCCCGGTAGAGCCAGACGATGGCCAGCAGGTTCTGCTCCTGCTCGGGGGAAAAGTCGAAAATCTTGCGCGTCACCTTGCGGTAGACGTTACGGGCGTCGATCATCAGCACCTTGTCGCGGTGTGCTTCCGGCTTGGCGCGGTTGAGGAACCAGAGCTCGCAGGGGACGGTGCGGGTGTAGAAGAAGTTGGAGCGGATGGCGACCATGACATCCACGTCGCCGGTCTCCACCAGCTTCTGGCGCACCTTGGCTTCATCCCGCCCGGCGCTGGAGGCCTGGGAGGACATGACGAACCCAGCCCGGCCCTGTTCATTGAGGTAGCTGTAAAAATAGCTGATCCAGACGTAGTTGCCGTTGCTGACCTTGCCCTTCTTGTTGACGCCGGGCAGGCCAAAGGGGAGGCGCGGGTCGTTCTTGACCTTGTCGGCATCGATCTCGTCCACGTTGAAGGGGGGATTGGCCATGACGAAATCGGACTTGCGCAGCAGCTCGTGTGGGTCTTCGTAGTAGGTAATCGATTTCTGGATGTCTCCTTCGAGGCCGTGCACCGCCAGGTTCATCTTGGCCAGGCGGATGGTGGTGGCGTTCTTTTCCAAGCCATAGAAGGTGAGCTTTTCGGTGGGGTTTTCGTGCCGCCGCTCGACCACTCTGGCGCTCTGCACGAACATGCCGCCCGAGCCGCAGGCCGGGTCGAGCACTGTGCCGCCCGCGGGTTCGATGACGTTGGCAATCAGCGAGACCAGCGAAACCGGGGTGAAGAACTCGCCGCCGTCGTGGGCCTTCTGGTCGGCGAACTGGGTCAGGAAATATTCGTAGATGCGGCCGAAGACATCGCCGGAGACCCGCTTGAGCTCCTCGGGGTTGAGGGTGCGCAGCAGCTGGCCTAGCACCGCGTTGTCAAGTTCCTGATATTCGCTCTTGGGCAGCACGCCGCGCAGGTTCTCGTAGTCGGCCTCGATGGACTCCATGGCGTCGATGATCGCCTTGGCGCGGTCGGCGCTGTCGGGCAGGGCCACCAGGGTGTCGAACTGGGCCTTGGGCTGCAGAAAGATGGCGCTCTTCTGCGAGAAATCCTCCTTGGTCAGCGGCCGGGTCTTGCCGCCCCGTGTCGGCAGGCCCGCCTCGATGGCATCCTTGACGCCGAGAAAACGGCTGTAGGCATGGCGCAGGAAGACCAGGCCCATGACCGGCAGGAAGTATTCATTGCTGGCGTAGTTGGAATTAGCCCGCAGGGTGTCGGCCGCGCTCCAGAGCCGCTTTTCAATGGCTTCGATATGTTCAAGCTGGGCCATGCTTAGGCGTCCTTCCCAAAATATGTTTTATGCAGGGCCTTGCCCTTGTCCCCCAGGCTGCGCAGCAGGCTCTCGATCTTCTCCAGCGCCAGCGGCGACGGCTTGGCGCGGTCGTTCTCCCAGCGGTTGATCGTGGGGAAGGTCACCCCGAGCTTGGCGGCGAACTTTTCCTGAGTCAGACCGGTAAGTTCCCGAAGCTCACGGACCAGCCTAGCCATGCTGTGTTGCTCGTCCAATGGATTTCTCCTTGCTGAATCTTCTGATGTACTGGCGCACCATTCATAACGCCCGATTTATCACTTGATATATCATCCAATGGGCCGCAAATGTCAAGCGCGACCTTGAAATCCTTGCGGAAATCCCCCTGCGATACGGCAATTTGAAATTCCCGCCGACACATCTGGCGACCACCCGGTAAGTAAGCCCCATGGATATCAGTGAGCACAAAAAAAATCACCCGACGCCCGACACTTTGATTCACACCATCCCTGGTGCTCACCCTTCGGGCGTCCTGACGGACGTCCAAATCCGCTGTCCTGCGGATTTGTCTCCGTCTCTCCGGTAAGTAAGGGCATAAACCACAACGAGGAGCGCCCGACCATGGACATCAACGATCTGTTTGACGGAACCCCGCTCCGCTACCGCTTCGGGGACAAGTCATGAAGAGTATCAATCAGTTTGCCGAAGGCCGCTCCCGCACGTCCTGTACCCAAAGGGCATAAATACTTCGCGGCATTCGAACGTCCCTGTTCATCAGATCGCCGAGCAGCGGTTGCAGGAAAAAATGCAGGACACCGGACGAGGTCCTGAGAATGGGGGTAAGACCCGGAGGCCATGGATGGCCGGAGGGGGCAGCCGCAAGGCTGGTCCGTCAGGACGCGTAGCCGGGATGGCGCAGCGCAATGCGGAGAATTTTACGCTTCGCCATCCCTGGCTTCGCGGCCTTGCGGCCCGCACTGCGTGCGTTCAGTCGGCGCATCCTGCGCCTTGGTGTGCAGGCGAAAGAGACAAATTTGCCAGGATGGCGAAAATTTGGACAGCAGAAGGCTGGTCGCAAAGCGACAGGCCGCAGGGACGCGGCCTGCAACCGGGGTATGACAGGTTTCCCGAAAAGGGAGTGATCGGGGCGGTAGCGCCGACACGCGCCGCTCCTGCGCGTCCTGCGCCCGCGGCATACCGTACATCCTGTACGCAAAAACGGCGTAAGTCGCTGACAATACGCAGAAAAACAAAACCCGCCCAATAACCGGACGCGGTTAGTGGACGGGTCTGTCTTTTCTAAATGGTGGAGGGAACGCCGACCTACCGCAAAGCAGTCTCAAAGCCCGCACTCCTTATAACTCCTTGATAATAAACGCCGAAAACATCTCCCACAACCACTTCCCGACAACCCGACCAGAGAAACGATTTTCTCCCCTGATTTCCCGGCACCGGACGAGGGTGACGGGTTTGCAGTAAAACCGGATACCTGGCGTCGAGCCGCAACAAATTCGAATCCGGTTTTCGGACGCCGGTTCGGTTCCCAAAACGGGAATCGAATTGGCCAGAGCATCAGCCCTTCGGCGGATACGGATCGTTCCCGTGGCTGTCCTTGTTCTGGATCTTCCCATCCTTGCCGTGGATGTAGAACTCGGTGCCTTGGTTCTGGCTGATCTTGCGTCCGGCATCAACGGCATCCTGCTTCTTGTCGAAGTGACCGCTGCTACGGGTCGCGCCGTCTTTCTTGACGTCCCAGCCGCCGTCGGCGTTGGGTACAACATGATGTGATCCTGGTTTCTTTGGCATGGTCGTCTCCTGTTTACTTGTGAAAATTTCCCGATGAGATTTGCAGTATGTACATCAGCCACGAATCGGTTCTGAGGAGAATGGCCCTGAGCTGCTCATCGGTCAGCGCAGTCTCCAACTCGTGAACCCGATTGAACAGATCGATCATCTTCACCAGTGCCCGGGTATCGTGCACCAGGAAGTCGGTCAGCGGATCGTTGTTCAGCTCCCGGCAGACATAAAGTACCCTGGCTCGACGTGTAGGCTTGCCGTCATGTATCAGATCCTTTTGGTTGGACACACCCGGAATCCATGTGGCGACAAGATCATCGGGTGCCAAACGCCTGAGTAGATGGTTCCACAGCTCCCTAAGCGAGCTCAGAATGTGCCTTGCCCGGTCGGCATTGTTCCCATGCAGGGCATCTCGAGCGCCGATGTACGGCCGAGCGAGCCCGGGATCGACCTGCTGCAGGAGAGCGATGCAGCCAGAAGTTTCCAGCTCCGCTTCCGCGACAAGCTGAATTTCCGTTTCGGCCTCGTCCTCATCCCGTTCATCCCAGGGGCGAAGGGTCTCGATCGCGAAGCTGGTGGTGTAGATCTCACGAGTGGCCCCCGGCAAAACGAAGGCAGGCAGCCGCGTAATGTCCGAGATCTCCCGTATAGACTCTGCCAAACCTCCATACGATGCTGCCACATGGGCTATTGAGCTCTCCAGCCCCGCGATGACCGGCATCTCGATCTGGAAACGCCCCCTTATCGCCTCGAAATCGATGCCCCCCATGAGCCGTTCCGTGGCGGCAAGTCGCAGGGAGGTATCACACAGGGCCAGCTTAGCGGATGCCTGAAGCTGGGAAATGTGCGAAAAATCGTGCTGGATGGGCTTGATCGTATCAAGCCACGACTGATGTGCAGCCGAAAGGCTCTCGGCAATACGGCTTGTCGCGGTGGCCTGCTTTATCAAATCCTGCCAGTGTTGATTGGCACTTACGATCTCCTGTATTCGGGCCATTGCTCCAGACATTTCTAAGGCACGACTTATCTCCAAATGCTGACGGCGGATCGGTTCCAGCGTGCGCTCCATCTGCTCGATCACGCTCAGATAGGACGGCTTGGCCAGCTTGTTGATGGCCTCCATGTCGTGATGGAGTTTGGCGAGAGCAGATTTGGCGGACTTCAGATCGTCGGACATAATATTCATACTTTGCTGTTCGTCCCGGGGTTGGAGACGAGCACTGTTTTTTTAGAGTTTGAGCTGACTGGGCCAGTCTCAAAAGCCTCTCTTGAAATCATCGGCGCTGATATCTCCAACGGTTAACCACCTCTTGGATCTGTCCGTCTGGAGTCGCATCATTTTGCCAACCCTTGTCGAAATCGATGTCATTTGATTTCGGTAGCTGCTCAGGCTTCAAATCCCGGATAAGAATACGCGAAGGCAGCATTGCAGCCTGCCCAACAAAAATCGCTTCCTGCCTCCGCAGGCCAGATAGCATCTTAGTTAGACCGGACATCGAATCTGGCAGTATGGATCGAACGTGCTCTCTGTCGGCGTCATTCGTGATTCTCAGGACAATCCAGCTATTACACTGTGAAAGAACTGTTGCCTCCACTTCGCTCGGGCGCTGAGATACCAATAAAAGCCCCACGCCATATTTTCGCCCTTCCTTGGCGATGCGCCTGATTGCCTCTTGAGCGGCCTCATATTGCGCTTCACCCCGATTCGGAACGTAGCGATGAGCTTCCTCACAAACCAATAGGACCGGGTCAGATTCGCGCTCTGGCTGGGTCTGCCATATCTTCAGATTGAATAGGGTTCTTGCAATAACCGCACTTGATACACCGGCGACTTCGTTGGGAACTCCTGACAGATCGACAATGCGTGGCTGAGGTCCGTCCCCAGTGAGTTGTTTGATGACTTCAGGGAATGGGTCGTTAGCGCCATCATTCCATTCTTCCATCATGAATCGGAGTCGGGCATCGGTCATCAAAACTTCGAGCTTTTGAAGAATCGAGTTATGAGAGTCCTGCTTGCTGGCCTGTGGAGGCTTGTCTGCGTCTATTTTTGCCTTGAGTGTCGACAGTTTGTATGGAACCGGCGAATCAACAGTAATGCTATTGGCATCGAGACCAAGCTGTTGTGCTCCCTCCTCACGGGCAGCCATGAGGGCGCTCTTGACGATATTGGCCTGTGATGTCGCGACAAATTCAGTCTTTCCAATCAACAGGGCAACTGTTTCCTGGAAATTCAACAGCCAGTATGGAAGGGTCAACGTTCCATCATCAGAGGAAAGTTTTGTGTGATCCGCAAAAGCAGTCCCGTATTCACCATGAGGATCGAGAATAATTATTCTGGGCTTCCATTTCTCGTATGAGTTTTTGTCACCTCTCTCAAGGATGCTGTGGATGATGGCGGCAACCGTTCCCGATTTGCCCGCGCCTGTGGAGCCGAGAACGGCTGTGTGCTTGCCGAGTAGTTCGTTCAAATCTGCAAGGCATGGGGTCCCGCCGGAGCCGACATGCTGCCCAAGCTGTACAACGGCACCTTTTGCTTTGCCGTAAATAAACCGCAATTCAGCTTTCGGGGTCAGATAAACAGTTTGCTGCGGAAGTGGATAAGTTGAAACCCCTCGCTCAAAGCGGAGTTCCCATTCACCGGATGCCCCATGAACCCATTCGCCTTCGCCGAACAGGTCAGCTTCGACAATTCTTTCATCAGAGGATGACGCTGGTACCAATCCCCGCTCTGCCTGGAATTCGGACTTCATCCTAAGTCTGCCAACCAACGCGTAGACGAGTCGGCGTCCGAAGTGAATTCTGATGATGGAACCAAATTGACCTATGGGATAGGTTTCTCCTGCATACACCCGCGAAAGTTCAGAAAGGGTTGGATTAAGCTCGGCTACAAGGCGAGAGCCATCAACCTCGATTATCTGACCTATTGCCAGGTTTTCAATTGGCTCATTGGGATTACGAGTCGACATGCTCATCTTTCACCTCCAAGCAGGCGGGTCAGATTTTCAAACTTCCACCAAGGTAAGTCGGCGTCGGATGGCGTCTTATTGCTGCCATGAAAGAAACCGCGATTTGCGAAAATGAGTATCTGCTCCGTGATTACGGGATCATCATGCCATTTCTTTAGTTGGCCTTGTGGCTCATTATCAGAGGTAAACACAACGACCGTAAGTCGACCTTCAGATTCGCGCAGCGCCCTGTCAATCTCGAGATTGATGTGAGAATCTCCAAAGCGATACCCGCACGTAATGAGAATTTTCTGTGACCCAGGAACAGCCCTTAATGCTCTTCTCCCATGTTCCGCCAACTGAGCGTAAGGATCTCTTTGCGTCTCGCGGTATTTAGTTGACGCAGGCCAAATGAGAATTCTTTTGTCACCCTCTGATTGCACATTGACATTACCGGCAACACGGCGAGGAAGCGGGTCGCCATCAAACTCGCACCAGTTTATGGAGCCGTGCAACTTGAAAATCCTTGACGAAAGGCCATCACGCTCAAAAACCGAAGGGTTCCACCATCCGGTGACTCCTCCATCCAGACCATCTGAGAAAGAGATTCTCTCAAGCGCGAGTGCATCTTCAAGAAGCGTGTCGTAGTTAAGGCAGAGATAATCCACGCAACCTAGGCCGTCTGTTTTGCCCGGTCGAATTGGGCGGTGAACCGCTTTTACGAACTCCCGGTGAACCGCCACATCAATTTTCTTGTCGCCGCACTCGATAATGTCAGAAATAGTGCGCTTGATCTTTTCTGCAGATTCTCTCAGTTGCTGTCCGGAATACTGCTTTTCTTTTATAAAAACTTGGTTATCGGTCGCGCCTCGCTCAGCCCTTCTTTCAGCGATAGCCAGCAAGTCAATGATTTCACTCAGGTAGTCCTCAATGTTGGGACCACTCGCGCCAGTAAAACTGTCCTGAATTCCCTTGAGAATATCTGTGGTGTCAGCATCGAGCACGCCACTATCCAGTACCTTAGAAGTAAGCTCCTCCATTAATGGGAGGCCAGCGCATTTGCTACAGCCAGCACCAATGAGAAACACTCTGCCATGCTGGGCCATAAGCGCGTCCAGGGCCTCCAGAGCGTCACTAAATGGAGCAGCCCATATTGTCTCAAGGTTGTCAGGTGCGCTCATGGGGAGTCCTCCCTATTTTCAATTTCATGTTGGTCTTCCGTTGAATAGCTTCCCGGAGATAATTCCAGAACCTGCAAAAGCTGCGCTCGGATTTCTTTTGCCGTCGCTCCCATATCAACGGTGGCAAATCGAATCTCATGGTTCTGGATCACGACGGCCTCGTTAACCATATCGCCCACCGATGGGTGAAGGAGCAGCCCCGAGGCGTTTTCAGCGAGGAGATCACCTTTACCTTCCTGGGACCTCAAGTAGGCGTAAATCTGATAGACGTATCCGCTGCGCAGTGATTCTTCCCGATACCAGCCACGTGTCACCACTGAGTTGAACTTCGTATCAATGACGATACGGCGTTCCGCGACCGGGTGGTCGAGGATGATATCGGTTCGCATCGAGGGGAGAATCTTATCTATGCCCAGACTCTTACTTTCAATCTGCCAGCCAATTGTTTTGCCTGCATCGACGCGCCATCCTTTTTGGGAAAGCACGACATCATAGAAGCCAGCGATCCCTTTCTCGTAAAGCTTCCGAATCCAGGTAATTTCTCTATCCGGTAACGACAATTGTTTTGAGCCTGCGGCCTCTGTAGGTAGGGCAAGATTGAAGGCCAGATGGGCCGCAGCAACCATCGGTTGATCATCTGCATCGTGCCTCCCGAAGCGGTCGATGGAGACCTCGCCACGATTCGGACGCTCCCCGATTACGCCCATGCGCCTCAAGCTTGCTGCCAAAGACCGACATCGGTGTGCCAGCCCCCCACGGAGAACGATTTTGGATATTTCCTCCAGGGCCGTCCGTACATAGCGGTTTCGGGCTGTATCGATGGTCAATTCATGGAATCGACAGGCAACCTTTCCACGATCCAGTAATCGATGCCTCTCTGTTTTCAGTAGGTCGATGCGCCCGCGCACGCGGCCAAGAACAGCCTCACGCGATTGGTAGCCATAACTCAAGTTGCGCTGAATACGACGCTCGACGCGACGGCAAAGCATCTCTGCGACCAGGTCTGGTATGTCATCAGGGTTATCCTCTACGGCGACCTTCGCCTTTTCGAGATCCCTGAACAAATCCGATGCGTACAGCATGAGCAGCCAAAGGTTGCGCACCGGGATGCGGCCTATTCGGCCAATCCCTTCATGGGCGTCTGATATCAAGTTGGCCGCAGCAGGTGTCACGATCAGAATCCTTCCAGCAAGCGTTCTCTCGCCTTCTGGGATTTCTCGAGCGCATCGAACCAATATTCATCGAGCAACGGACCGATCTCGGTATCAACCACCTGACGGAACCATTCCCGGGCATCACTGATGGGAATACCAAACGGCGGTGTGACATAGCTGTGCCCCACTCGAAACTGAGGCCCGAGACCGGTGTCGGCTGAAATCTCGCTGTTCAGGGCAATGAGACGCTTCTCGATTTCGACAAGGATTTCTGAATCAATACCGCACTGGGATTGAACCCAATCGTGCCAGGGCTTGCCGAGCGTGGGCTCCAAATCGATGAAGGCAAAACGGCGACGCAACGCCAGATCGACCAGAGCGAGGGAGCGGTCGGCAATATTCATCGTACCGATGACATAGAGATTGTCCGGGATGAATACACGCTCGCCATCTGACCGTTTATAGGAAAGCTCCAGGGCCTCATTCGGCGTTCTCTTGTCGACCTCGAGGAGCGTCAGCATCTCGCCGAAAATCTGTGCGGGATTCCCGCGATTGATCTCTTCAATGACTACGACATGTCTTGACGTTGGATCTTTCGCGGCGGCCTTCATCATCTCCACAAAAGGCCCATCCACCAGCGTGAGCTTTCCGTCTCCCACTGGCCGCCATCCACGAATGAAATCCTCGTAGGAAAGGTTCGGATGAAACTGCACCGCTCGGACTTTGCTGTCGTCGCGTTGCCCCATCAAAGCGAAAGCCAATCGCTTGGCCAGCCAGGTCTTTCCCGTGCCCGGCGGCCCCTGGAGGATCAGGTTTTTCTTGGTCCGAAGGCGCTCGAGAATCTTTTCGAGTTTTTCCCGGGCGATAAAACATCCATCCGTCAGAATGTCATCGACGGAGTACGGTTCGATGGGTGCAGCCGTGATCTCTGCCTCGGGTGTGGCATCCGCTTCGTCATCCTGCGCATCAGGGTCTGTGGCATTTGGGTGGGCAGATGTCCCACTATCTTTGAAAAGCCAGGCGGCAAGTGACAACTCCGGAAATGAGTGGACGGGATAAGCATCCTCCTGGAAACGAGCCTCAAGGGTGTCCAGCACCGCCAGATAATCCGTGGCGTTGCAGCGGCCCTTGGGGCCGTTCATGCCAATCTGAATGTTGAGCTTCTTGCTGATGTAACGCTGGGACTGACCATCAAGGGTCGGAAAATTCCAGGGACGAATCCAGTACAACCCCATGGTAAGGTTCCACCCCACACCATAGCGCTGCGTCGCGTTGTCATAAGCTGAGACAAATGCCGACCGCGCCTCCGCATCATCCGATTCCGCGAAGGCAATTGCCTGAGCAAAGGCTTCCCAGAGGGTGTCGATGTCATCTGGTTGGCGTTTGTTATCGAACCCGAAAAACCATGACTTCTGATTATTGAGAATCGGAATCCCTTCAAAGGAGTCCGGAACAGGCTCAGACACTCCAAGCAGACTGGCAAGCTCGCTCGCAATAGCTTTGCGATTTGCATCGGTGATCCCCCGGTTGAATATGCCCATAGCCGTAAAGGGGCAGATGTCCTTCAGGGGGCCAGAGGAACCATCCGCGAATTGATCCTGCAGGTTGGAGAGGCCATCCACCTTCGAGGCAATAACGTGAATTCCCGCAATTAGCTCATCCCGCCTATTCTGAAAGGTAAGGAGCTTGTCTGCTACCGCTTCGTAAAAGCGGGTCCAGTTGAAACGGCGCTTGTCGACAGCACTATCACCGAAGCGTTCACGCCAGTAAGGGGCATTGCGGAACCGGTTGATGTCTTGTGCCTTTTCCTCGAAGGTGAATCCGATCAACGCATCTGTGGTCCAGTCGCCAGGCAAGACCCGCCAGACCGTGCTTCGATTGGTATAGAAGTACCACTCACGCGGAGGATCGAAAGGTTTCCAGTCAACCTTCAAGGTGCGGCCGTCGCCGAGGTTCTCTTTTACCGTGCCAATGGCTTTGATCGCCATGACGGAAGCGGTTTGGCCCCGGTTATCAAAGGGTAGATCGTGCTTCCGCGTATAGGACGACTTGATCGCAATGCGATCCCCAACCTGGATGGACTTTACTGCGTCCAGATATTTGTCCTGATACCCATTTTCCCAAATGCCTTCCTGCAGAAAGCGGGGGGTCTGATCATCGGTTCCGCCGTATGTGGCTCCGACAAACCAACAGGCTCGGGCTCCGGCTCCTTCAGGTTTAGAATTCATAATATCTATTCTCCTCCATTCTCATATCGCCCCCTCAATTTGCATCTCATGGTCGACAGAGCACCGCGTTCAAAGAACGGCAAGTCGATGGTGTCGCATACCGAACTGCAATATTGCTCGGCAAAGAGCTGCAGGTGAGCGGCGTCACGAGCCACGTCCGGATCGGATGGCAGATACTGGAGAAGCGCGTCGCTGATAAGCATCACAAACTTGCTTCTCGCCCGGGTCAGCGTCACATTGAATCGTCGTGGGCTTAGGATGAACGCATCTTCAGACGCAACAAAATCCCGGTCGGCCACCACATAACTGGAAAGGATCAGGTCGCGCTCCTGACCCTGGAACCGGTCTACGGTGTCCACAAATGGAGGCGGGTCCATCGTCATACCGGCTGCGTCCACGAGCAGATTTCTGATGGATGCCATCTGGGCTCGGTGGGGAGTCACAATGCCGATTTTCTGCGTCCAAAACTCCTGGGCGCTTACTCCGGACTGTTGGGCGTCGACCAGCTTCTTGTACAAAAGGGTCAAAGCGGAAACGATCTGCGCCTCAAAAGGGTTCGATAACGTATAGGTGTTGGCGGAATAGCTGATCACCACCACAGGGCAAGCCGGGTCAAGAATGCGGAGAAACTCGTCGGACCATGGCAACTGCTCAGGCCAGTCGGCGGGTCTTCCATCAATATTGATGGCGAGATCCAGCTTTCTCTCGGGGAAGAACGCTTCGTATTCGTTCTTATAAAAACGCTTACAGGGCCATGCGGAAATTTCCACGTTGGTCCGGTAGTTGTGTTTAAGCTGCACCGGGGTGATGCCGTGGGTCTCCTTCATGTAAGAGAAAATGCAGTCAAACAGCCCTTGAACGCTATCCTTCATCTGGAAGCCGTAGATCGGCCCAAGCTGCCGGTCGTCACCTGCAAGGACAACATGCCCATCAGACTTCAAAAGCAGAAAGTAGGCCGCAGCCGCAGCAACCTGAACCTGTGATGCCTCGTCGATCACCAGAAGATCAAACCATTCGGCTGTCGGCTCGCTATCCTGGTGGTCTTTCTCGGCAAGTCGTCCAAGTTGTTGCCAGGTGCCCCCCACGATGATGATCCCGGGATCGTCGCCTTTCAGGGCATTCACAAAACCCTGAGCCCTTGCAGAGGTCCTCGGCATATCTTCGATCTGATCACTCAAGGGGGGTGCGGAGGAGTCGCTCCTCACCCTTGTGACACGAACCGGACAAGCTAACGCTCCGACCGAGGCCGTCCGTCTGTTGATCAGTTCCAGGACTTCGTTGAGGACGTTATCGATAGCGTTGTAGTTGCTGGACCCGATACCGACACGCAGCGGAGTTCCCGCCTCGGCGTAATGTTCAATCCACCCAAGAATAGTCCCGGCCAAGACCGTGGTCTTTCCTGTACCCGGCGGCCCCCAAAGCAAAGAAATCCTGTTTCCGAATGCATCGTGAAAAAGGGATTCCTGCTTTTCGTTAAAGGCATCCTTCAGATATGGTGTTACCTTCGCGTACAACTGGTTGGTGTCGGCGAATGCTTTTCCTGCTGCCAGCGAGCCGGGGGTATACATCAGGCTATGGGCTGGTTCGGTCATTTTTGTCGGTCTCTTAGCCATTGCCTTACCTCCGCTTCCTGGCACGTTTGATCGGTGCTGCCTTGCCGCCGACAGACCTCAATGCTTTTTCTATCCTGTCGCTCGAAAAATCCCGGTACATCGGATCGAGGACAAGCGGTGAGTCGAGCGCCACGAGTCCTTGGGCGACCGCAAACTGAAAGAGCCCCTGGTGACCCGGTTTAAGAACCACATAGGGATTGTCCTGCATGGCCTCTAACCGAATGACCTCTACCTGAAGCAATGCCCCTGTCGACTTGTTCGTCATCCACCGCTCGGTCAGGCCGTGTTCGCCCAGCAGTTCTTCTGCATCCTGGAAGCCCAATCCAAGTCGCCGACGCCACGGTTCGTCGAGATCCACGTATTCATTCTCGTTGGATAGGGCGACGGTAAATTCGCCTTCCTTGATTCGGGAATCCCTGCTGGTCGGAGAAAAATCGAAAACATAGAGCGTTTCGTGTTGGTACTGTGGATTCGCGAACTTGATCTCATCGATGATCGGATCAGCCTCTGCTTGAGGCTTCAAGGTCAACCCGCGTATCGAGAAAAACCTCGCCTCCCGTTCATCGACAGGCAGTGAGCGAGTGTTCCGGTTCTCCATTTCCTGGCACGCGACATTGAGCTTCTCAAAAGCGATCAGGCTTCTTGCCGCCTCCGGAACGCTTGCTTGGGAGGATCGTGCGGCAGAGAAACCGCTCTTTTTCAGTACCAACCGGTCTTTGTAGTTTTCACGCAGTCGCCGGACGATGTGCTGCAAAGCTTGCAGGTGAACCTTCGTGGCCCGCTTAATGCCATCGTAGAGTTCGTCCCGGGTGTAGCGCCTCCACTTTGACGGGTCAGTAGGATGAAGTTTATTGAAATGGCGAACGAAAATTTTGTCCTGCCACAGCTCATAGGCACGTTCGAAGGGGATCTGATCGCTCATTGGGGTAGCGAACCCAAAAGGCAGATCGAATTTATACGGGGTGCCATCCTCTCGAACATTTGGGAAGAAACTGTTCGCTGCATCAAACAGGGAGTAATCGTGGGCAACCGGCAGTCCAACCAGCATTCGAAGAACTTCCTTGACGATGGTCCCTGGCTGAGACTTGAAAGCATCCGGATCGGGCAACAGACTGTCCGGCGGGAAGAATCGGGTAAGTACCTCGATCAGTTCGATCACGTCAGGGTTCTGCATATGACGCTCGAACATGCGCTTGAGCTGACGCACCTCCAGCATGTCCCAAAAGAAGATGTGGGAAGAGAGACGGTCACGAGCGGGTAGACCGGTGTTGACAGTCGACACCTCCTCTAACCACTCAGAGACCACGGTCGCAAATTCCTTTAGCCTCTCGCGTTCCGTTTCCGGGTTCATCGCATCGACACGGTCGACGATGAAAATCTTTTCGTCCGTCACCGGAGGATCGCCGGGTTTGCGGCCGTGCGGGAAATAGAGCCGCGCCGCGCCCAAGGCAAACGAGATACCAGAGCCCGGGTCGAAATGAATCGTGATAAAGATGCTTTGGTCAGTCCAGGCAGGGATCATCGCGCTGCGCCGCCCATCGACCGGTAAGGGTGCCCCCTCGGTTAGGGAACGGGCACGAGTGGCCAACGCTGGCCCATCCGCCCGCAACTGGTGGCTGGAGTCGATAACGGATTGCCAGCGATCATCGGCGGTAGTCACGGCTTCGGTCAGCTCCGCTGTAGAGCTAATGCCATTTGAACGGAGCAATTCCGCCTGTCCCTGATTGAGCCAGGCCAGCCGGGAAAGATGATCGCATTCGGATGCCTTGTCTCGGCAGTAGCGAACGTAGTCGCAAAGCTGGCACTTGGGACCGACGTGCCAACTGGCATCCTCCATATCGGTCTGTAGAACCCGGAGAAGGCGATCCTCGAAAAACTGCTTTACGTGGACTTCATAGACTTCATACGGAACCCGAATCAGCGTTTCGCTGAGGGCCTCGGAAACGGGATCTGCGGCTCCCTTGGCCTGATTAAGCTGGACCAGGTTCCTGAACGCATTGATGTCGTGGCTTCCTGGCCAGATGGTGCCTTCCGCCGAAACGGCATATCTTCCGCCAAGTCCCTCTTGCTGGATTGCTGTGGCCAATGCCAAAGCGTAGTAGGTCACCTCTGTGAAGTGCCGGAGGGATGGCTCCGCAGCCATTTTCACATCAATGATATGGATTTCGTATTCAGGCACAGTCCCATTGCCGATCAGCGGCGCACCAGTACCACCTGGACGTATCCAAAGGATGTCCGGGCGCACTCGTACCTGGTCGAGACCGAAATCGTCGTATGCCTTTTGAAGGCCGGGAGTAATGTTTGTGGGAACCGTAAACTCCGCCTCGATAATTGCCTGCGGTGGTTCTTGTTGCCGGAGGATGTCAAAAAGGTTCTGGATCTTCTTGAAGGGCTTCCGTCCCAGAAGATCATCAACCTTGTCCTCGAGAAGGAACACAACTTTCCCATCATCTGAGGTGTCGATCAGATCCTGGTATTTGTCGGCTTCCCAACGCCGCCCGGCCGCTTTGATAAGTTCAATACCAGGGCGTTTGTAGGTTTCGGCCGAGACCCCAAGTGAGTCCCTTTCAGCATCACTGGCCAGACGAAACCGGAGAAACCGGTCACAATCGAATTTGAATGTTAGGGCAAGCGTTCCTTTATCGAGTTTCGCCATCACAACTCTCCCGGGGTTGGTATGTTCTTCAATGCATCCGACATCGGTCGTGTGCTGGTATCCGCCTCGCCTAAGAAACCTCTACTGACGACCAACGCCCGAGCCAAATTAGTGAAATCAGGAATTTTGAAGCCGATCCGTTTATGAGCGGACAAGGCCTCAAAGTGAGATTCCGCCTCCAAGACAGCGTCTTTGAAGGCGGTTTCGCTGATGACCGGAACGCCCCTCTTGATGACGCCTTTCTTCTTGCGGCAGACCAGCACCGCGTCCCACTTGATGGTGCCATCGTAAGTGTGAAGGCCTCCTTGGCCTTCGCCACGCATGGGCAGAACCTTGGTTACCGAGAGTCCCGAATGAAGCAGAGCCGTGCCGAGAGCATCCCATGCCGATGCAAGTTTATGGTGGTAGGTGAACACGCAGATCCCGTTCGGCTTGAGCACTCGGTTGCATTCCATGAAAATCTGCTGAAGCCGTTCCTGGTATCCCTTGATGGCTTCATCGGACCGTCGCGTGATGGCCAGGTTCTGCAGTATCGGAGCCGAAGTGACGTTGTCGTCATACGGGGGCGGTGCGATTCCCAAAGCCTGATGCCAGGCCAAGTAGAAGTCCGAGAGTTCCGAGTAGCTCAGATTGTCGAAATACGGCGGATCGGTCAGCACGAGATCCACTGAGCCGTCCGGTAGTAAATGGAGTTCCTCGGAAGACTGCGTTTCAATCGCCGCCGTGGCGCTGCCGCTCAATACATCATCGACAGAGCCAAGGCAGGCTTGTTCGCGCTCGAAATCATCTTCATAAGCGACTCTGGTACCTTCCGGATGCAGCTCCTGGGGCGCTTTGGCAAAGGCAATCGCCTTCGATATTTTCCGGACCGTGTTGATGAACGTCCCCCGTCCGACGCCATCCTGCCAAGGGTTCAGTTCGACCGGACGAGTGATGTGCCGGTATGAGTGGATGGAGAACATTGGGCTCGTTCGGCGATAGCCAAACGCATAGGCCGTGTACATGCAGTTCGTTGTGAGATGTTCACTGAAGGCCAGCTCAAGGCAGCGCCGCGCCTCATCGCTTTCCACTCGGCCGATGGCCGAACCGAGAAGGTGCAGGTGGAGCTTCTGCCGGTCATTGAAAAAGTCTGAGTAATGCCGAATCCCGTGGATCAGAGGTCGTCCATCCGAACGCCCCTCGCGGGGAATGCTTCTCGTCGGCACAAGCAAGCCATTACCGATCATCCGCAGCTTTCGGGTGGCTCGGTCGTACAACGCCTGGTCCGCCTCTTCGACGCGCTTGAAATGCCGTGTGCAGTTCTTGCCGGTTCCGACTAGATACTCCTGGGCAAAGAGCCTCCAAGTGGGGCGTTCGGCACCGTCAAGGTCATCCGCTGCGATCTTCTGTGTGTTCTTGCAGGTCGGGCAGGTCATGATCCCGTTGCCGTGCGTGCCCGCGCTGATAGTCGTTCGCTTGCCGCAAGAGCAGTGCAGCACCTTGCGTTCAATCGGCAATTCGTGGACCGCATGACAGTCCTTGCAGAATACCCACTGCAGGCCCTTCTCTTTGGAGTAGGCCAGTTGAAAATGGGGATGGAGCTCTACATCGCTCTGGCAATTCGAGCACTGCTTCACCTGGACCCAGAAATGATGAAGAACATCCCGTTCGACGCCATCCACCATGGTCCGATGCAACGGCGTAATGAGTTGGGCGACCTCATTGCAAATCTGCTCGATTTCCGGGTAGTGATCCTCCATCCGGGAGGCGGCCAACTCAAATCGGGTAATAAAGGTCGCGACCGGGTCGATATCAAAACCAATCACCCGGGCGTTGCAGCGCATGGACTCCACCAGACTTGTCCCGCCGCCGATGAACGGATCGAGAACGACAGCGCCATGCACGGAGGTCTTGCCGAGATAGGTATCCCAAAAGGTGTCGGCCTTGTCAGGGGGAAGGGTCAGCGCGGTGAGGATCGAACGGAACTGAGAGCCCACCCGGCGTGCAAACCAGCGGTGGACCCGATACAAAGGATTCGAGCTCTGGCCTTCACGCAGGGCAAGCTCGGCGATTTGGGCAATGGGAATGTCGCCCGCCTCCAGCAGGGTACGGGCAGGCCAACCGCCAAAGGTGTCGCCTCTGCGGTTTTCAATGATCTGCTTTGCCTGACCTGTTTTAGCCATAGATCCCCATTACCATCCCTTCTCAGTAGTACTGCCGGATATATCCGAACGCCTTGTCGAACAGATCCTGGTCCTTGACCTGATACTTCACGTAAATCACTTTGCGCAGGGCCTTCTGGACCTCGCGTTCTCCGGCCTTGGTATTTTGCCAGCCGGGGAACCGGACCAGGCGCACGATTTCGTCGATGTCGGTCACGATCCGCTCGACCACCATCGGTGTCTTGCCGTTCTTCACCTCGGCGAACAGTTCGGTCAGGGCCGCTTTGGCCTTGGCCTGTTCATCGACCGGGTCCACCTGCTTCTCGGCCTGGACGACCTCCTTGGCCAGGGTCAGCAGCTCCTTGAGGAAGTCGAGGCTGTGGAGCAGGCCCTGTTCGTGCCGCTCCTTGAGCTTTTCGAGGCGTTCGCCCAAGGCGACGAACTTCGGATTGTCCTTGTGCTTGCGCAGGCGGGCGATGAGCTTGATCTCGATTTCCTTGGATTTCTTGTCCGGGTCCTTGGCATCGAGCAACCCTTCGAGGACCTCGGCGTCCATCACCAGGGTGTCCAGATCGTCGCGCACCGTCTCCAGATGCACGTTCTCATGGACCAGTTCGATGGTCTTAGCCCCCAGGGCGTGCCAAAGTAGCTTGCCGTTGCCGCTCGGCGGCTTCACCGACTCATAGACCTGGGTCAGCCACTTGTAGTCCTTTTCATAAAGGCCGAGACAGGGGTCGGGAGACAGCGCCTCCCACAGACGGGAGAGCACCGAGTATTCCGCCGCGAATTTGTCCCGGGTCTCGTTATCCGGCAGGCAATCCTGCGCCGCGATCAGCCCCTCGTAGCCGCCAACGGTGCGGTCCACGCCAGGGAAGAACGCCAGGCATCTCGCCACCACGCCGGGCAGCTCCTTCTTGAGCTCGTCCAGATTGGTGATGACCTTCTGCACCGCCTTTTCATCGAAATCGAGGGCCGTGGCCACGTCATCGAAAATGCCCAGATAATCCACGATCAGGCCGTGGGTCTTGCCGGGGTAGACACGGTTGGTGCGGCAGATGGCCTGCAGCAGGTTGTGATCCTTCATCGGCTTGTCGAGGTACATCACCTGCAGAATGGGCGCATCAAAACCGGTCAGGAGCTTGGAGGTGACGATCAGGAACTTGAGCGGGTCAATCGGATCGCGGAAACGGTCGAGGAGTTTTTCCTCCTCGTCCTTGGCCAACTTCCATTCCGCGTACTGATCGGATTTGCCGCCCTGGGTGTGCATGACAATGGCGCTGGCTTCCGGCCCGACCAGTTCGTCCATGGCCTTCTTGTAGAGCACGCAGCATTCCCGGTCGAAGGTCACCACCTGGGCCTTGAAGCCGTTCGGCTCCACCTTCTCCTGGAAGTGCTTGACGATGTGCTGGCAGATGGCGTTCACCCGCACCGGGGCCTTGATCAGCACCGCCATCTTGGCGGCCCGCTTGGCCAGGTCGTCACGATCCAGCTCGCTCAGCTCATCGGTCATCTGGGAGTAGGCTTCGTCAATGGCGTCCTTGTTGATTTTCAGCTTCACGTCTACCGCCTCGAAATGCAGCGGCAGCGTGGCCTTGTCCCGGATCGAGTCCTGGAACGAGTAGCGGCTCATATAGCCCTGCTCATCCTCGTCCGCGCCGAAGGCCCAGAAGGTGTTGCGGTCCCGCTTGTTGATCGGCGTACCGGTCAGACCAAAGAGAAAGGCGTTAGGCAGCGCGTCGCGCATCTTGCGCCCCAAGTCGCCTTCCTGGGTACGGTGCGCCTCGTCCACCATCACGATGATGTTCGAACGCTCGTTCAGGCGGCCGTCCGCCTCGCCGAACTTGTGAATGGTAGTGATGATGATCTTGCGCGTATCGGCCGCCAGCAGGCTTTGCAGTTCCTGCCGGGTGGCTGCGCCGATCATGTTCGGGATATCGGCGGCGTTGAAGGTGGCGGTGATCTGGGTGTCCAGGTCGATGCGGTCCACCACGATCATCACCGTGGGGTTGCCGAGCTTGCGATGCATCCGCAGCTTCTGCGCCGCGAATACCATCAGAAGCGACTTGCCTGAGCCCTGGAAATGCCAGATCAGGCCCTTCTTGGGGTAGCCCTTGACCACGCGGGCCACCATCAGGTTAGCGCCTTCGTACTGCTGATAGCGGCAGATGATCTTGATGCGCCGGTGTTTCTTGTCGGTGGCGAACAGGGTGAAGTTCTGCAGGATGTCCAGCACCACATGGGGGCGCAGCATGGATCGGATGGAACGCTGCACATCCGCAAGCGTCCCCTCGGCCTTGTTCCCGCCTTCGTGCCACGGCCCCCAGATATCGATGGGCATGCGTACCGAGCCGTAGCGATAGCACTTGCCCTCGGTGGCAAAGGAGAGGACGTTGGGCACGAACATCTGTGGCACGCTCTGTTCGTAGCCGTTGTGGATGTCGCTGGCCCCGTCCACCCAGGTCACCGCCGGGCGCACCGGCGTTTTGGCCTCGCCGACCACCAGCGGGATGCCGTTGACCAGCATGATGATGTCGAAGCGGCGGCCGCCTTCCTTGACCGGATAGACCCACTGGTTGGTAACCACGTAATCGTTGTTGCTGAGATTCTCGAAGTCGATCAGCCGTACCGGCGTGTGTTCGCCGCGCTCGCCGAAGGGCATGGACTTCTCGCCCCGCAGCCATTCGGCAAACAGTTCGTTGGCCCGCACCAGGCCTTCGCTCTGCACCGACAGCGGAATGGTCCGCAGGCGGTAGAGCACCTCGTCGGCCCGGTCGGGCTGGGCCTTGATTTCCGGGTTCAGGCGGATGAGGGCGTCGCGCACCATCGACTCCACCAGTGCGTCGGAGTACTGACGGGGCAGCTCCTCGGCGGACACGAAACGCCAGCCTTTGATCTCGCCGCCATAACTGGCAAGCTCTTCGGTAACCATGTTCGAAGTCACGCCGCCGCAGAGCGTGTCGAGAACCATCTGTTCGACCGTGTTTTCTTCGTTAAACATGGGCTGCTCCTAGTAATTCATTGCATAGCTGCCGCTTTAGGTTCTGCTGTGCGTCGAGAAAACTCAGCAACTCTAATTCTTTTTGATCTAGCAGATTTGCACGGCTTGCAATGTAATCCTGTTCATCTTTTGGCGGGACAACAACAGCCAAATCTCGCAACATTGACGCGTTCATTTTGAAATTTACTTGTTGAGAAGTAGCACCGCTAAAAAGACGAGTTTTCCGCATATAAGAGAGCAGGCTTAATAGATAATGCCTGTTGATGAACTCATGAGGCCTGATGCGCAGAATAAAGCTCGCGTAAGTCCATTGACCATCCAAATCAAACATGGTCGTTTTACCAACGTGCTCGGGGCTCCCTGATCGCCAATTAAAAAGGATATCGCCCTTTCTCAAAATAAACGCATCCTTCTTTGGTGCCTCTATGTAAACGATTTTTGTGAGGTCAAACTTTCCGTCTAAGGTAATGTTTGCGCCTGTCAGGATCGGCCACCCAATGCTCGGGTCTGTATTGCTGGCAACTGAGGCTGAAATGCCATAGGCGACGTCAGCAATTTCAGATAGAGGCTTTATATGCCAATGCTCCGGAATTGCCCCAAAACCAGTATTGGTTGACTTCCTGGGTTGTTTTGAAGATCCTCCCAACAGAAAATCCTTGAATGCATATTCCTTAACAACAGCCATATTCCTGTTTGCAGTCATGATGCTCTCAACTACTTCATCCGCTGCCCACAGGATCTCGGCAATGCGCTTCTGTTCATCAAGGGGCGGCAGCGGGAACACTTGCTCTCGCAGCGTTTTCCAGTTGATCGTCGGCGAAAGTGAGCCCACCGATATTTCGATGGCTCGCTCCATGAACATGTCGGATTGCAGGAAGAACGGCAAAAACTCCGGCAGAATCATCTTGGGCTTTGCACGGACGACCATGGCGTGGGCCGAGCAGATGCCATCGAACTCCGCTATGGCGAGCTTGCGCTGATATGCACGGCGACGTCCGAAAATCACATCGCCTTTCTTGAATGCCAGCTTCTGTCCGGTGACATCGGAAGGGTGACCCCACTGGCGCAGATGAATCGTGCTGGGATCGAGATGCTCCAACCCGACATAGACGTCAGTCTTGGCATCAGCCGGGTCCACCCGCACGGCAACGTTTTGGGCGATGTCGCCGAACTTGACCATCTTCCAGCCGGATTTCAGGGATTGAGAAGTCATGCGTCTTCCTCCTCAGCCTGAAGAGAGGCTGCCTTTGTTTTAAGGCTTTTTTCCAATGGTGCAGCCCAAGCATAGCCTTTCAACATAGCGATAGCGCTTTCAAAATCATCCTGATCCGTCCAATCCTTCGGCGTGCCTGCATCGACCGATGCAACGATATCCGCAATTAACTGATTCCGCAGTCTCGGCTTCAGATGTCCAAGGGCAGAAAGGACTCGGCCAAGATGGCGATCTTTGAAACGGATTTGGTTGTCCTCGTTGGTAAACGATTCGAGTGCGATACCGCGTACCACATCGAACGGCCATGAAGCCCCATCCTTTGAAAGTTCTTCAAGAAACTTGCATGCAGATTTTTCTGTTCCCTCGGCGCACTGGAGAATGTTTCGCCCTAAATCAAGCTGCTGTTCCTCATTGAGTTCAGCAGCTTGATCGGGTCCATTCGACACGACGAGGTCGATTGCCGGGTTCTGCACATACCAGTTGTGGGACTTCATGGCATCGATCAGTTTCCCATAGCAAGTAAGAGTGCTTAGACCGGCTGAACGAATTGCACCTATTTCCATCTCAGAAACATGCTCAACAAAGCGTTCCCGCTGTCGTTTGGTCAATGCGCCGCTGTTGTTGAGCCGTTCAAGGTGAGTAAGAACACTGGCACGAGTGCTGGATTCGGTCAGGATTAAACCAACCAGCGAATCCTGTGCTCGCTTCCCAATTTCTTTGAACACGCCTGCAATACCACATACACGCATCAGCACTTTTGGGAATTTGCAGGTCTTGTCATGCCAATCGTCATTGGAGAAGACGTCGACGCCAACTTCCAGCAACATCGTGCGGGAGAACCATATTCCTCGGCGAGAAAACACTGACATAGAGGAATCGCCAGATATTTTCTCAAGTTCACCCCAATAATTATCGAGGAGCCATCCATGAATACTCTCATCGAGTCTTGGAAGAATATCTTTTGCGAATGCCTCAACAGCAGTTTGCTGATCATCGAGAAAACTGCGCTCTTCAAGGAGGCTTTTGAGAAGTTGCTTGCCAAAGCCATGTCTCAGCTTGACGGGCTTTGATAGAACATGTTCAACAACCACGGCCGCAGCGTGCGACACTTGCTCTTGAGATGGCGCTTCTTCGTAAGGGTGTCCATAAAGGCAGCGCATCTCATAGATGTGGTTTAGGATGGTATGGCCGGAATCAGACACAAAGCCGTACTCATGAGCTTTCGTAAGAACGAATTTATCCACGGCCTTGTGTTCACGTTCTTTTGCTTCAATATCACCAACAATTTTACCAGCAGCACCATCACGCTTTTGGGCCTCTCGGAATCGGCGCTTCAAGGATTCAGCGCAAGCCAGCCAGATCATCACGTAAGCAGCACGAAGTGCCCCCGCCTTTCCTGCTTCGACAGCATCGTCAAAAAGCGGATGGTCTTCGGTGGAATGAATATTTTTTGCGTAGCTACTCAGGTCCACTGTTTGGAGAGCAGGTTTCATGGGAGGTTTGCTCATTTGGCACCTCCCATCACCCGTGCATCCTCAAGCACCTCGAAGAGACCATCCATCGACTCCCGCAAAGCCAGCGAGCTTTCCTGCCAGTTCGCAATGGCCTGCTTGAGGCTGACCGTTTCGGCCGCCCCATTTCCGTTGCCGTTTCCGTTGTCCGCTCGCACGTAGAGCGGGATGCTGAGGTTGCTGGCTTTCTCCCGGACCTCATCATTGCCGACCACACGGGCAAAGCCGTCCTCGTCATCAAAAGCATGGTAGGCGGCGACAATGCGCTGGAGGTGGTCGTCGGTGAGGAAGCTCTGTGCCCGCTCGCGGGTCACCTCATTCACCGCGTTGATGAAGAGCACCTTGTTCCTTCGCTCCTTGGGCTTGTTCATGCGGCAGATGACGACGCAGGCTTCCATGGGTGAGTTGTAAAAAAGGTTGGGACCGAGGCCCAGCACACACTCCACCACGTCGTGGGCGACCAACTTCTCGCGCATGGACGACTCTTCGTTGCGAAAGAGAACGCCATGCGGAAATAGAATCGCGCAGCGGCCACTCTTGGCCTTCATGCTCTTGATGATGTGCTGCCAGAAGGCATAGTCGGCGCGGCCCTGGGGCGGGGTGCCGTAGATGTTCCGGCCCCACGGATCGGCGGACCAAGCATCGCGGTCCCACTGCTTGATGGAATACGGTGGATTGGCCAGGACCACATCGAACTGCATGAGCCGGTCGCCTTCGACAAAGGCGGGGTTGGCCAGGGTATCGCCCCGGACGATGCGAAAGTCCTCGATGCCGTGCAGGAACAGGTTCATCCGGCCGATGGCGGAGGTGAGCAGGTTGCGCTCCTGGCCGAACAGCCGCAGGTTCCGCCACTCCTTGTTCTGCCGCTTCAGATGGGCGACGGCGGAGAGCAGCATGCCCGCCGAACCGCAGGTGGGGTCATAGATCGACTCACCCGGTTTGGGTTCGAGCATCTCGGTCATCAGATGGACCACGGTGCGGTTGGTATAGAACTCCGCAGCGGTATGACCGGAATCGTCGGCGAACTTCTTGATCAGAAACTCGTAGCCCACGCCCAGCTCATCCTCCGGGCAGTTGGAGAGCGAAAGCGTCTGCGAGCTGAAATGCTCGATCAGCTCGCGCAACATGCGGTCCGGCAGACGGTCCTTGTTGGTCCACTGGGCGTCACCGAAGACCCCGTACAGAGTGTCGGGATTGGCCGTCTCAATGGCCCGCAGGGCATCCTGAATGGCCTTGCCCACGTTCTTGACCTTGGTTCGGGTGGCCTTCCAGTGGGCGTCCTCCGGGATCTGGAAGCGGTGCTGTTCGGGAAGCGCGGCGTATTCCTGATCGCCGCCGGATTCCTCCAGCGCATCGGCCAGTTCCTCGTCGTACACGTCGCACAGGCGCTTGTAGAACAGCAGCGGGAAGATGAACTGCTTGTAGTCCCCGGCGTCGATGTAACCGCGCAGCAAGGTGGCCGCGCCCCAGAGGTAGGATTCCAGCTCCGATTGGGAAATGTGTTTGCTTTTCTTCATCGCGCTACCACTTCCCATTCAGAAATGTCCGTTGCAATATCAACGTCATCCAGGGAGTCCCAGTCGTAATCGCCGGTCGCCTGCATGTAAACGTCATCGGCGGCCGCCATGGCCGAGTGATAGGAGCCGAGCAGGTCATCCTTGAACCATAGCCCCCAACGACCGTTGGCTTGCGGTTTGATGAGGAAGAGGCCGATGGGTGATTTGTACTGGTAGACTTTCACAGCAGACCCTCCCGGAGCAGCAGCCCCTTCAGGCGATCCTCGGCCGCATAGGCTGCCTGCAGCGATTCCTTGAGATTGGCGATGGCCTGATCGATGGTCATGGATTCTTCCTCGATCACCGGCTCCACGTAGCGGGGGATGTTCAGGTTGAAATCGTTCTCGCGGATCTCGTCGAGCGTGACCACCCGGCAGATTCCTTCCACATCCTGATAGCCCTCGTACCAGCGATGGATGTTGTCCACGTGTTCCGGCAGCAGCTCGTTCTGGGCGCGGCCGGTCTTGAACTCCTTGGAGGCGTCGATGAACAGCACCTTCTGACGGTGCGCCTTGGGCTTGCTGTCGCGGAAGACCAGGACGCAGGGTGCGAGACCGGTGCCGTAGAAAATGTTCTGGCCGAGGCCGATCACCGCTTCGAGCATGTCCATCTCCAGTAGCTTGCGGCGGATTTCCCCCTCCTTGGACATGCGGAACAGCACGCCATGGGGAAGCACCACGGCCATGCGGCCGGTCTTGCGGGCCATGGACTTGATCATGTGCTGAACCCAGGCGAAGTCGCCGGACTTGGCTGGCGGCAGCCCGGCAAAGTTGCGGCCGTAGGGGTCGTTGATCCAGACATCGTCCCCCCACTTTTCCAGGGAGAAGGGAGGATTGGCGATGACGCAGTCAAAGGTGGCGAGGCTGTCGCCTGAATAAAAGGCGGGCAAGCGCAGGGTGTCGCCGCGTTCGATATGGAAATCTTCCGCGCCGTGGAGAAAGAGGTTCATCCGGGCGATGGAGGATGTGGTCAGGTTCTTTTCCTGGCCATAGAGCTTGCCCAGCATGAGGTTCTCGTCGCCGCCATGCTCTTTGACATGGTGCAGCGCTTCGAGGAGCATGCCGCCGGTCCCGCAGGCCGGGTCATAGATGGTTTCCCCGGCCTTGGGCGCAAGGATGCGAACCATCAGCGCGACCACGGATCGTGGGGTATAGAATTCACCGGCCTTCTTGTTGGTCAGGTCGGCAAATTTTTTGATCAGGTATTCATAGGCCTGGCCGAGAATGTCCGCCTTGCAGTGTTCATTGCCCAGGTTGAGCGACGAGAAGTGTTCGATCAGATCCTTGAGCAGCGCATCCGAAAGGCGGTCTTTATTGGTCCACTGGGCGTCGCCGAAGATGCCGTGCAGGGTGTCCGGGTTGGCCTGCTCGATGCAGCGCATGGCCTTCTGGAGCGCATGGCCGATATTGGCGCTCTTGGCCCGGACATCTTTCCAGTGGCAGCCCTCCGGAACCTGGAACCGGTGGTTCTCGGGGAATTGGGCAAATTCCACGTCGCCGTCGGACTCTTCCAGTGCCACGGCATACTCCTCGTCATAGACGTCGGAGAGCCGCTTGAAGAACAGCAGCGGGAAGATGTAAGTCTTGAAGTCGGCCGCGTCGACAGGACCACGCAGGATATTGGCCGCCTCCCAGAGATGCCCGGAGAGGGTCCCGATATCCAGATCGACTGAATTGTTATTTCCGTTCTTCCTGCTCATTCAGCTTGATCCTGTCTGCTCTTGTCCGCCGCGCCGCCAGCCTTCACCCACTCGTCAACCTCGTCTTTCTTGAACTTCCAAAGACGGCCCATGCGATGGGCGGGCATCGCATGCTTGTCGATCCAGCGGTAAACGGTGTCACTGCTGACACCGAGGTACTTGCCTATCTCGTCTACTGATAACCAGCGGTCTTCCATCTCGGCCATTTCTCTAGCTCCTCATGGGCGATTGGTTTTCTTGCCACGCCAGAGGCGGTAACGGGGATGCTAGGCGCAGCTTCCCCAACTTAAAACATCCTCTAATATATTTAGGCAGGGGCCGATTGTCAAACGCTTTCGTCAGGATAAGGCCGCAAACGTCGGCTCACGGACGTAACCACTGGCCGCTGGCGACTCTCTCCGCGTATGGAGGGCATGGCATCCAATAGGTCCAGGCTGGAATCGAGGTGCGCCCGCACAGCACCGCCACCATCACCCGCTGGTACATGCTGTGCCCGCCGGGCCGGAATCCTTCCAGCCGGTCGATGGGCGGCAGGTCACGCTGCGGGTCGGTGAAGGTCACCAGCTCTCCATGGATCAGATCCCAGTCGCCGGTCGGGCGGCCGAAGCGTGGCGTGCCGATCTCCTGTTGTCTGCGAGCGTCGGCCAGTGGATCGGCGCTGCCCCGGGCCAGGATCAGACCCTCCGGCACTTCGAGGGCCGGGAAACCGGCGTGGAGGTGGTAGAGCCTGCCCCAAACCACGGCCGGTTCGATGTTGCGGGCCTGGGCGCAGAAGCGTTGATGGTTCCAGTAGCCCCGTTTCAGGGTGCCGTAGACGAAGAGCCGGAGGATGGTCTCGGGAGCGTCTTCCGGGTTTGTGTTCAGCTTCGCGGTGTCTCGAATGTTCATGCATTCACTCCTTCGGGCAATGTCACTTTGCGCTCCTGGGGTATGAAGCGGAATTCGCTGTTTTCGACGGCCCGCACATCCTCGTGGCGGATGGTGAGCATGGTCATGGGCTGCACCTCCAGCTCGCGCCAGCCCTTCTCGTTGTCCACGGCAAAGTCGATAAAGGCGTCATCCGAGGCGTAGAGCACCACCCGGTGCTGGCGGTGGATGCGCAGGCAGAGCGGCTTGTTGCCCTTGAGCACGGTGATGGTGCCGGGGTCGAGGCGCGAGGCCAGCACGGCGCTCATCTGACCGCGACAGAGGGCGAGTGCCTTTTTCAGGCCCTCCTGGTCGATGGGGCCTTCGGGCGCGAAGCGGTCGGCCAGGCGGAAGATCAGCTCGCTGTCTACCTCGGCGTAACGCGGCAGCCCGAGGCGGCGGAACAGATAATCGGCGTTGTAGATGGTGCCGTTGTGGGTGCCGATGACGATCCCGGCCCGGATGGGATGGTTGTTGCGGTTGTTGAACTCGTTGCCCCGGGTGCGCCAGCGGGTGTGGCCCATGATGATGGTGGTCTCGTTGTCGACCTGCCCGAGCAGTTCCTGGAACGGCTTCTCGTAGACCAGCTCGTGCGCCCGCATCGGCCGCTTGAAGATGCGGTGGCTGCCGTCAGTCTTGAGCCAGGCCAGACCGGAGGCGTGCGGGCCGCGCTCCTCGCTGTGCAGCAGCATGCGGATGAAGAGCTCGCGCAGGTAATCCCGCTCGTCGGGCCGTCTGCGCTTGCGACCGAAGATGATGCCTACTTGTCCGCACATGGAGCCGGGACCTCCTTGCCGCTGAAGTTCTTGCCAAGCGGTCTCGTCCCTTCGAGGACGAAGGCCGCGTATTCGCGCCGGTGGTCCGCCAGCCACGCGGCCACCTCCGGGTAGCCCATCTCGGCGGTCAGCCGGGTCACCTCCGGGTGGTCGAGCATGTTGGTGCGCCCGGAGAGCCGCACCTTCTCCAAGGCTTCGAGGAAGCGTTCCGGCCATGGATCGCTGGCCTTGTCGTCGGGCAGGAATTCGATCAGGCCGTGCCGGGCCAGACGGGTGAGAAACTCGGCTGCCGCAGCAGCGGCATCCTCCGGCAATGGCTGGGTCGGCCCGCCTTCGATGCCGGAAAGCACCTCGGTCATGTAGTCCCGGGGCGCTCGGCTGGCGGTAAACGGCGTCTGGCCGCGCATCAGCTCGACCACCTCAAGGCAGTCGGCGGCTTGCAGGGTTTCCCCGCTACCGGGGATCGGTTCGCCGTCCAGCGTGGTGGAGCGGATCAGAATCTTCATGGGGCACCTCCTTAAACAGTGAGGCCGGGAACTTGCCCGGCCTCGTTGGTGAGAGTGGTGGTTTCGGTTTCGTCCGGCAGGACTTCCTCCGGTTTGGGCCGTCCGTTCTTGAAGGCGGCGTCGCCCGGCATGTTGGCCATCAGATGCTTGCGGGCGGTCTTGAACTCGTCGCCGATCAGGCCGAGGTGGAGCAGGAAGACCCGGAAGTCGTACTTGGCGCTCTGGGGATCAAAGTCCCGCTTGCGGCTGGAGGCTGCCCGGCCGTTGAGCGCCTTGGCGGCGACGGCGAGGCAGAATTGCAGGTAGGCCTTGATCCGCCCCGCGTGGAGGGTCGCCTCGAACCAGCGGAACTCCACCGTGCCCCGGTACCAGACGTTGTGCAGGTTGACCCCGTGGTAGCGGCTGTTGTCGTAGTGCTGGGGCTGGCGGTTGTGGTAGCCGTACCAGATGCGGTTGAGCTGGTCCTTGGTGCGGGGGCGATGCTGTTCGATGCGCTGGATCAGCTCGTCGCTGACCGGCCGGGTGTAGCGGCCCAGCCGGTCGCGGCTGATGCCGAGGGCGTGAAGGATCAGCGGCTCCTGCTTGTAGACGATCTTGGCCAGGTTACCCAGGTGTCTGCCGTCGAAGGGCGCGGCGTCGATATGGATGTGAATGCCGCACTGGCTGTTGATCTTGCCTCCGGCGCGGCGGATGGCCCGGACCGCCTCCTGCAGTTGCGGGATGTCGTCGTAGCCGAGCACCGGGCTGACCACCTCGGCCCGCAGATGGGCCGGGACGCTGGTCAGGGAGGCGTCCCCCACCACCTTCCAGACGCGGCCTCGCAGGTCCTCGACCTCCCAGGGGTCATAGCTGCTGGGGATGCCGACATGGCGGACCGTGCCGCCCACCACCGAGTGGATGGCCCAGACGATCTGTTCACGGGTGCGTTTTACGGTCTCGATCTCGATCCCGTAGTGGATCTCTTTCAGGTTCATGCGTGCCTCCGTCGTTCGTGGCGCTTCTAAGTCGTTGTCTGGCAAGGCTTTTCAGCCTCCGCTTACACAATGAATGAATGCTTCTTTCCGGACACAAATCAAGTAGAAGAACAGCCGAAGCCGATATTTAACACGTTTATTTTCAATGACTTGTGAACGCTCTTGACCGAAGCTCAGTTTTTCCTCAAAAAACCCTTGACTCCGTAGTATGGTACGGACCTTATATTTAATTCAGGAGATCGAGATATGAACAACATGACCATCGGCAAGCTGGCGAAACAGTGCGGTGTGGGGGTGGAAACCATCCGCTTCTACGAACGAGAGGGATTGATTCTGCAGCCCGAGAGAAAACCTTCCGGCTATCGCCTCTATCCCGAGGAGGCGAAAGATCAGGTCCATTTCATTCGGCAGGCGAAGGATCTCGGCTTTTCGCTGAAGGAGATCAGGGAACTTCTGGATCTCAGATTGGATGGCGAACAGGCCTGCGACGAGGTGCGTTCTCTTGCGGAGGCCAAGATTGCCGACATCGAGGAAAAGATCGCCTTGCTGCAGAGGATGCGGACTACCCTGGGAGAGCTGGTCGTCGCCTGCAAAAGCAACAAGAAAACCGAACCATGCCCGATTTTGCGGGCAATCGAAAAGGAGGACCGACCATGAACCCCAAGGCCGACAAGAAACTGATGGGCGTGGGCGTCCTATCCGCCTTCGCGGCATCACTGTGCTGCATCACGCCGGTGCTGGCGTTTCTCTCCGGTGCCAGTGGGCTGGCATCCGCGTTTTCCTGGATGGAACCGGCCCGTCCCTGGCTGATCGCGCTGAGCGTCGGCCTGCTGGGATTTGCCTGGTATCAGAAGCTCAAACCACGCACCGCCGCCGAGATTCAGTGCGCGTGCGAAGATGAACGGAAACCACCCTTCCTGCAGAGCAAGGCATTTCTTGGGATCGTCACCGTATTGGCCGCACTGATGATGGCCTTTCCCTGGTATGGCAGTCTGGTCTACCCGGAAAACCAGACCAACACTGTGATCGTCCCCGCCGACCAGGTCCATACCGTTGCCTACCAGATCGAAGGCATGACCTGCCCCAGTTGCGAGGAACATGTCCGGCATGGGGCCAGCGGCGTAGACGGTGTCATTGACGTCACGGCAGATTACCGGACCGGGAAGGCGGTGGTGCGGTTCGACCGTGGACGGACCAACGATGAAGCGATCCGGCGGGCAATTGACGCGACAGGATACAAAGTGAAAGACAAGGAGGATAGGTAATGAGCGGGCAATCGCATCGGGAAAGCTGCTGCGCATCGTCTTCGGATGATGTGCGGAAATACGACCTGATCATTCTTGGCGGTGGTTCAGCGGGATTCGCCGCCGCCATTCAGGCGCATGAGTTGGGCAGGACGGTGCTGATGGTGAACGCCGAGACCCTTGGCGGCACCTGCGTCAATGTCGGCTGCGTGCCCTCCAAGACCCTGATCCGGGCCGCCGAGGCCCTGCACAAGGGAGGCCATCACGCCTTCGCCGGAATCAAGAGTGAAGCCGCGCTGGTCGATTTCGAGGCCGTTATCCGGCAGAAGGACGAACTGGTCTCGCAGCTCAGGCAGGCCAAATACATGGATGTGTTGGAGGCCTACGACCGGGTGGAACTGATCGAAGGCGACGCCAGACTGGAATCTCCCCGGACGGTGCGGGTCAACGGCGTGGTGTACGAAGCATCGAGAATCCTCGTCGCCACCGGCTCGCGTCCCTGGCTGCCGGATATTCCCGGCCTGGCCGAGAGTGACCCGCTCGACAGTACCTCGGCCTTCGAGCTGACGCGTCTGCCGGAATCAATGATCGTGCTGGGTGGGCGCTATATCGCCCTGGAGATCGCTCAGATGTTCGCGAGACTCGGAACCAGGATCACCGTGCTCCAGCGCAGCGGGCGGATTCTCCCCACCGAAGACGCGGATCTGACCGAGGCGTTGACCGGCTATCTGCGGGATGAAAGTCTGCGCATCGAAACTTCGGTTCGGGTCCACGAGGTGAGGCGTGAGGGTTCCGGCGTGGTTGTCCGCGCTCATGTCGGTGATGCGGAGCGGGAGTTTTCCGCCGAACGGATTCTGTGCGCCACCGGCAGACGGGCCAACACCGAAACTCTTGGTCTGGAGCAAATCGGAGTGCGCCTTTCCGGGCAGGGCGAAATCCTGGTGGACGAACATCTGCAAACATCCCAGCCCGGAATCTTTGCCGCCGGAGACGTCATCGGCGAACCCGCTTTCGTTTACACGGCGGCCTACGAGGGACGCCTGGCCGCCGCCAACGCCTTGTCAGGGGAGCCACAAAGGCGCGATTACCGGGCGTTGCCCTGGGTCATCTTTTCCGATCCGCAAGTGGCCGGTGTCGGTCTGAACGAGCTGGAAGCGGCAAGCGCCGGAATCGAGGTGGAGGTGGCCAGACTCGATCTCAGGAACGTGCCCCGGGCGCTGGCGGCGAGGGACACCCGGGGCTTCATCAAGCTTATCCGCCGCAAGGGTTCCGATGAACTGATCGGGGCACGCATCCTGGCACCTGAAGGCGGCGAACAGATCATGGAGGCCGCACTGGCGATCCGCCACGGCATCGGCGTGTCGGATCTCGCTTCGGCCTTCCACCCCTATCTGACCCAGGCGGAAGGGATCAAGCTCTGCGCCCAGACCTTCGGCAAGGATGTAGCCAAGCTGTCATGCTGCTCGGCATAAACAACTACAAAGGAGAACGATTTTATGGAAGATTTGGTCTGTTACTGCTTCGGGTACACGGCGTCCGACATTGAAGAGGATGTCCGTCTCAACGGCAAATCCACGATCCTGGAGAAAATTCTGTCCGAAAAGAAAGCTGGCGCTTGCCAGTGTTCCGTGAAAAATCCCAAGGGCCGCTGATGTGTCGGTGATGTCCGCCAGTTGGTGGACAAGATTATGGGCGGTTCCAACCTCTTCGTTGGACCCTGACGGTTTCAAGAAGCAGAAACCCCGGAACGGGCTGGCCGTATCCGGGGTTTCTATGTTGGCGGTGGCAGTGAGCCGGTCAGCCGGAGGCGGTGTCAGAGGTGATCAGGCTGGCGTGCAGCTCGAGGTTGCGCGACTCGTCGGCCCGCATCCGCGCCAGCAGCGCCGTGAAGGCCTCCGCTTCTGCAGCCGGGAGCTTAGATGCCCGTTCCAGCCGCGCCAGGCGCTGGTGCAGATTCTCCAGCAGGCCCAGTGCGTGGTCGCGGATCAGCCCGTCGCGCTTCTCCTGCGGCGTAGGGATGAACTCGGTCAGGCCGCCTTTGCGTCGAACGATCATGGCCGTGCCTCCTTAGCTCAGGGTCGCGCCCAGCGAATGGATGCGTGGGTAGATCAGCGGCGTGCCGGTCATCTCGGCCTTGTAGCGGACCTTGTTGCCGGTGTTGTCGGTGAAGGTGCGCACCAGGGTGTACTCGGTCCAGTTCTCGTCGATGGGCCGGGTCTCCTGGATGGTCATCGCCTCCCAGGTCAGGCCGCCGTCGTTGCTGGCAAACCATTGCAGGGTGGTGCCGCTGGGGATTTGCATCTGCACATAGGCCTTGGTCGATTCCACTCCCTGGGTCAGCTCGTTCTCGCGGGTCAGGTAGGCCCCGGTGGTCTTGTTGAGGTAGCCCACCAGGTTGACGTCGCGGAAGTTGATGGCCGGGGTGTCGTTGGAAAGCGAGCTGCTCAGGCGCACGCGGATCTGGACCCGGGTGGCGAGGTTGGGCAGCCGTTCCTCCTCGGCGGGAACCATGGCGTCCCAGGTCACGCCGCCGTCGGTGGAGTATTCCCAGTCGAGGCCGGTGCCCTGGGGGATGGCCGAGTATTCGTCGAGGTTGATGTCGGAGAACTGCACGCCGGTGATCGGCTGGAAGCGAATCATCCCCTCGGACTGGAAGTTGTAGCCGTAGATCTTCATCGCCAGGTCGGAGCCGTTGAGCGGCGTCCAGGTTTCGGCGTTGGAGCTCTCCAGCAGCACGCCTTCCATGTAGGTCTGCCGGGTGATGATGCCCCAGCGGCCCATCTTGCCGAGGGTGGCGGTGCGGACCTTGTAATTGGTGCTGTTGGTCAGCAGCACCACGGCATAGCTGGTGTTGGCCTCGGCGTAGAACGGGTCGTCGAAGCGAATGCGGGTCTCGCCGCTCAGGCTGATCTCGTTCGGGGCCAGCACTTTCTCGGCGAACACCACACCGTTGGGCAGACCGGTGGTGACGCCGCGAATCTGCACCGTGACCGGGATGCTCGGGTCCCTGGCGGTGAACTGCAGCCCGATGCTGGAGATCACCTGGTTTTGGGTGAAACTGAAGGTCTGGGCCAGCGGATCGCGGGGTACGAAGATGGTCTGAGTGCGCCAGACCACCTGCACCACGGGCACGCGGATGATGCGGTTTTCGATGATGCGCTCGATGCGAGTAATGACCAGCGGATCGTTAATCTGCAGGCTGGCCCGGGCCGAGTAGACGCCGTCGGCCATCTCCACGATCCGGTTGCCGTTGCGGGCGTTGGTCGGAATGGTGAAGGAGGCGCTGACCCGACCGGCCTCGTCGCTGATCAGGTTGCTGGCCATCACCTGGCCGTCACAGCGCAGCACGATGCCGGATTTGCTCGGGGTGAAGTTGATGCCGATGACGGCAATGCCGGTCTGGCCGCGCCGCCCGAGGTTGGGCGTGATCTGCAGCATGGCCGGGGGCTTGTCGAACACCGCGTAGGGGTTGATGTTGCGCTCCTCGGACCAGTCGTTCTGCTCCACCAGCACGGTCTCGTTGCCCGGCAGCAGCACCAGGCTGCCGAAGAAGCTGGCGTTGCTGCCCGCCTGATCGACCGAGAGCACGGTGGAGTGCGGAATGCGGTCCGGCGCGACGAAGCGGGCGATCTCGTTCACCCGGGCGTCCCATTCGGCGTGGTAGATGTCCGACTGGGCGGTGTTCGAGAAGTCGTCCGAGTAGATGCCTTTCTTGGTCTGGGCGTCCCGGTTCTGCAGCTCGTTGTTCATCTGGTACTGGGCATCGTTGTACTTCAGGTCCTCGACGTCCTGAATGATGTCATGGATCTGGTCCATGGTGATGCGGGTCAGGCCGAAGTTGCGGATCTCCATGTCGGTGGAGTTGGGCGGGCAGTCGATGCTGCACAGCCCCAGGGCGTTTTCCGGCACGATGGGCAGCTTCGGGAAATCGGCCGGAGCCCCTTCCAGCCGCTTGATCTCGGTGGTGGTGGCGTAAACGATGTCGCGGCGGCCGAGGTAATAGTCATAGTCCAGGCTGCAGTTGGAGCCGTTCACCGGTTGGTCGCCGAGGCTGCCGCGCCCGAAGTTGATCACGTTGAGGTTGCCCAGCTCGAGCTGCACCGGCGACATGGTGAGTCCGGCCGTGTTGGTGGCCGGAGGCGAAGCGGTGCCGATCTCCTCGACGCCGTCGTCGACGTAGGAGAGCGCCTCGCTGCCCAGCTCCATCAGGCGCTTGTAATCGGTGCGTGCGCCGTTGGTGGCCGCCCGGTAGACGCGATAGCCGGTCGCGCCGCTGACCGGCAGCCAGGTGAGCTTGTTCATCTCCCCGGCGGCGGTGGCCCTGGCGATGACCGCAGCGGCGTTGAAGGCCGTCTCGCCGGTGGCGTTGTAGGCGGTCACCAGATAGAAATAGTTTCCGGCCGCCGGATGGTTGGCCTGTCCGAACCAGCCGCTGTCCACATAGTCGGTGCCCTTGACCATCTGCTTGGTGTAGGTCCAGCGCACCGTGTAGGTGGTGCCGATGGCCGGTTCGTTGCCGGAGCCGAGCCAGTCGACATGGTTGCCTGACTGCTGCCAGTCCACGCCCTCCTGGAAGATGGTCGCTCCCTGGCTGACCTCGAGGATGTCCACCACGGGATTGGGATCGAGCAGGTCTTCGCCGCCGCCCACCGAGCCGCGAGTGACGTTGCGGGTAATCTCGACGATGGCCTCCACCTGGGTCGTCTCCTTGAGCGGGGTGGAGTTGACCGGATAGCGGCGCTTGTTGATATCGAAGGTCTTCTGCTCGCCGCGCACCGACTTGGTGGCGATGGATTTGGGCACCAGGGTCGAGGTGGGCAGATCGCGCTGATGCCGGAAGCCCTGGATGTAGGCGCGTCCGGCGTTGGTGATCGCCTCCACGCTGTCGTCGTCGACGCCGCCGATAAAGGTGTCGAAGCCACGCACCAGGTAGCTTCCGGCCTGGTCGAAGGTGCGCTCGGCCAGGTTCTGAATCAGGGAATTGAGTCCCTCGGCGGCGGCGAAGGAGAGCTGGTCCTCGGTGATCGATGAGACGGTGATCCGGCTGCCCGGCAGCGTGCCCAGCAGATCCCGCAGGTAGAGGTTGGACTTCTCCTGCACCGTGGGCGTGACGTCGCCGCTCTCGCGGTCGAACTTGTAGATCGGGATCACCCGGCGCTCGGCCACGTTGTTGGGCAGCGTCTGGCCGCTGGTGTCCGTCGCCTTGAGGGAGAGCGCCCATTTTTCCCGCTCGGCGGTGGGCTCGCCGGTGGCCGGATTGATCAGGGCCGGGTCCTGGGTGTAGCCGTAGTTGTACTTCAGCAGCTCCACGTAAACGTAATCGGCCCCGCTGGTGGTGGCCGGATCATAGGTCAGAGTCGCGCCGCTCACCTGTTCCAGATGGCCGTCGATGTAGACCACGCCCGGAGCCAGGGTCAGGACGTTGGCGGCCGCGCTGACCTCGAGGCCCATGATGATGGAGCCTTCCTTGAACAGGATGTCGGCGATCTTGCGCCGCTCCAGGTTGATGATGTCCTGCTGCTCGTTGAGTTCGGAATCCAGCAGGTCGCGATCCTGATGGTAGCGGATGCGCTTGTAGTTCTTGGTCGGGTCGAATGTCTCGCGTGAGATGCTCATGATTGAATCCTCCAGTTAGATCTTGATGATCCCGACCAGCTCCACGCGGGTGTCGGAAATCTTGTTGAAGTCGGGAATGTTCTTCACCTCGTACAGGTAGCCCGGGTGCAGCACCTCGCCGGTCGGGTTGGTGTCCTGATGGAACACGCCGCCCATGGCGAGATCCCCGGTGACGCTTTCCACGTACTGCACATCGCCGCCGAAGAAGCCGTATTCGCGGATGGTGATGCCGTTGGCCTCGGCCTCGTCGAAGCGAAAGAAGATGCCGATGGTGTTGGTCTCCTCGCCGGTTTCGAGATAGCGCACGCCGTTGACCAACAGAGCCCCTTCGGCGTCCTCCTTGAGGAAGGTCCGCTTGTAGTAGCGCTTGCGGGCGCGTTCGTTTCTGAGCCCGGTCTGGCCGATGTCCGGCGCGGGCGGATTCTGCGGGTCGGCAAAGCTGGCATCCCCGTCGCCGATGGCGCAGTGGGTGATGCCGTCCACGGCCTGGCCGAGGAGGAGTTTGGCCGTCAGTATCCGGCCGGTTTTGACGATGAGTCCCAGTGCCATTGCTGTTCTCCTTTAGGTCTGAATTTCGTGGTCTTGATCGATGAGCACCGCGAACAGGATCTGGCGCGTGTCGGCCAGCAGCCCGGCCGGGATCGCGATGCGCTGAACTGTGTCGGATCGGCTGCTGTGTGCGCCAGACGTACGGACGCTGGTATCGATGCTCCGCAGCCAGGGGCGCGTCACCCGCACCGCCGTGTCGGCATCGACGCCCATACGTCCATGGATGACGAGCCACAGGTCGGAGCTCCGGTTCAGGTGGTTGTTCACGCGAAGCGCGAGGTCGGACCGACGTTCGAGCCGATGGGCGACCCGTACTGCGCTGTCGGCCCGGACCATCACCGTGCGCCTAGCCGGTGCCCCGGAAAACAGCTCGAAGAGCGCTCCGGGTTGCGCCGCGCCGATGGCGAGCAGTTCCGACCGCCGGATGCCTCTGCGGGTGGTGATGGATGCCAGTTGTCCCTTATGCACGGCCACGGCGAATCCTCCCGCAGAGCTTGAGAGCCTGGCCACGGTTCATGGACAGGAGCGTTCCCGGGCGTCGCTGGCCGGTGATCGTGGTGACGAATTTGAGCTTTCCGCTATGCGTTGCCATGGCGTTACTCCTTCACCGCGCACCAGCCGCCGGTGGTCAGGTTGAACACGCGGTAGCTGTCCGTTCCGATCTGAATGGTGTCTTCCGAGGCGACGTTGCCGCCGCCCACGGCGAAGATCTCGATGAGTTCGCCACGCAGTTCCTGGTAGGCGGCGGAGCCGGACATCGAGGCGAGCCAGGGAAAGAGGATGGTGGTGCCGTAGCGCATCTCTGGATCGGTTTCGCCCTGGAGCCCACCGTGGGCCGCGCCGCAGCGGCCCTGCTGGCCGGACGCGGAGGTCCAGCCGTCGAACTTGTTCACGGCGTAGAAGGTGCCCGGCGCGTTGTAGTAGCTGTTGACGACCGGCTGCGGGTCCTCGCCGATCTTGGCTCCCGAGGCGTAATCCCGAACGAGGGTTTCGACGGTGATGGTGTTTGGCGTGACGGCGGTGTCGATGGCGCTCACCCGCACGCGTTCGATGCCCGCGTCGTCCTTGATCACATAGTCCTGTCCGGGCGTGACCACGGTGGCGTCGTTGACCTGAAGCACCACGCCGCTTCCGGCGGTGACCGCCGCCTGCGCGAGCGCGATGGCCCCGGACCAGAAGCGTTTCAGCAAGCCGCTGTAATGGCCGTAGTAGGTGGAGACGAGCTTGGTCACCACAAAGACGTGATCCAGGTCGGCGAACAGCCAGAAGATGAAGTCGGCGCTGTCCTCCACCCGCAGGTAGGTGTAACTGGTGTGCGAAGCCTCGTTGATGCCGGTGTGGGTGGCAGCAATCCAATACTGGAATGCCGCGACGTGAATCCGCCCGGAGGTGGTGCTGATACGGAACTGCAGATAGACGTCCTCGGCCCCGGATTCCCCGTGAGACTTGAAGACGAAATACGGCTGCGGGTCGGCCGACTGGTCGTCATGCAGGGTCCAGCCGGTGGTGGTCACCAGAAAGGTCCGCAGTTGATTGAGCAGGTCGAGACGACCGTGGGCGAGTCCTTGAATGCTGTGGTATGCCATGGCGGCCTCCTTAGAGAATCGGGTTTTCCGTGCCGGTCAGGCGCAGCTTGATGTCGAGTTTGTTTTGCACCGGTGTGCCCGGGAGCACGGTGCAGCGCCGCCAGAAAGACAGCGTCTGCTGGAAGGCCTTGTCACCGAGATTGAGCGGTGCGCCCTGGGTGGCGGTGTCGAGTCCGGCCTGGGTCAGGGCCAGGCGGTACCAGACCGATTCGTCGGTGCCGGTCTCATCAATGGGATCGAGCACCAGCCCGGTGTAGTCGTAGCCGGAATAGACGGTCGTTCCGGCGTCGTGCGCGGCCGGAGCGGTGTTGGCAACGCCCCGCTGCACGGTGAGATTGGCGGTGCCGCCGCCGCTTTTGATGAGCATCTGCTCGCCGTCGATGATGATGAGTTCGCCGTCGGCAAAGCGCGGTTCGGCCAGGGCGATGGAGGTCTGCGTCGCGTCGATGGCCGAGGGGAGGCTCGTCTGCTCGTTGGCGACGTAGAGCTGCCGATCCTTGATGTCGCCGTCGGTGCCGTTGTAGCTCTCGGCCTCGGGGCGGCTGAAATCCCCCTCGGAAATCTGCTGAGTCAGCGCTTCGTCAAGATAGAGGTGAATCGCCATGGGTTCTCCTTCAGGTGGGCCACTGGGTGGCGCGATAGTTATTGGTGGCGGCCTCGAACCCGGCCTGCGTGGGCGCGTGCAGGTCCTGTTGACGGAACAGCCAACGGTAGGACGGCCGCGACCAGCGGAATCCGGCCTGGTTGAGGCGCATGCGGCTGACGCGCATCGGGCGGGTCCGATCCACGGAGAGGCGCAGGCCGGTGGTGTTGAGCGGGCTCGCGCCCAGCTTCATGGTCTCGACCCGATGGCGTTGGAGAGAACCTGTGTCCACGTAGATCTCAAGCGAGGCCCGTTCGCCGGTCAGATTCGCATTGCTCAGATACCGGGTGTTCAGGGTGTTCGCGTTGAGCCGGAACACAGGCCCTCTCCGCCCCCATCGGTCGATCCGGTCGACGGCCAGGGTGACGTCCGCGTCGCAGCCAGCGGTGGAGGCGAGCAGCAGATTGCTGATGCCGCCCTGGTTGGCGGTGAGGTCGAGACCAGCGTTGAGCCTGGCGCGGCCGAGCTGGAAGCAGAGGCGGTGTCGGGATTCCAAGGGCAGGCGCAGGTCGTACTTGGCCTCCGCACGCTCGACCGGTTCCGCCTGCGTGTCGAAAAAGAAGTCCTTCTGCCGGAAGCAGTAGCGCAGCGCGGTCTCGCCATGGGTCAGCGGCTTGCGGTTGAGATGGCTCTCGCCCAGCCCGAAGCCGCTCTCCAGCACATCCCCTTCGAAGTCGCGGCCGGTGTAGATGGACGTGCAGAAGGAAACCCGATCCTCGCCGACGCGGGTGTACGGCAGCCGCCAGTCGTTGAGGGCCTTGTGGTTCAGGCGCATCCGGTTCTGGCGGCCGTGAAAACGGGAGACTTTTACGGCGGCCCGGTCGATTTCCGGGAGCATCTCCGTGGTACTGGTGAGCTGCAGCAGCTCCCAGGCCCTCTGCTTGTTGGTCAGATGACGGCAGGAACCGAGCGAGGAGCGGCCAAGGACGAAGGTCTCGTCGAGAAACGCCAGCACGATCCGGCGCACGGCGTTGGCGTGCCCGAAGTCGAGCATTGCGCCGCCTTCGATCCATTCGAGCAGGAACTGGAGCCAGAAACAGCGCGTACCCGCCGGGTGGTGAAACACCAGGGCGTCGCGCAGCCCCTCGGTCTGGTTGAGACACAGCACGCGAAACACGCCGAGGCTGAACACCAGCCCGGGCAGCTTGGCGCTGCTGAGTCGGGAGCGGGCATTGAGACGCAGCGCCGAGCGGAAGGTTTCCTGGAGCTCCCCCTGCCAACCAAGCACCTTAAAGTCGCGTTCGATGGCCGGAATGGTGCCCTTGCGGCGATAGACTTCGACCGCCTCCCGCACACGGCGGCGCTGGCAGTCCGGCGAACAGGTGCCGTCCACTTCGAGGCCGACGAGCCTTGCCAGCAGCGGCAGAAAGCGCTCGTCGCAATGATCCACATCGAAGATGGTCGGGAAGTCGTCGATGGCCTGCTTGAGCTCGTCCAGCGTTCCGGCTGGAAGGCACAGAAATGTGCGCAGGTCACCGGCCTCGTCGTTGTGCTCGTAAAGCGGCGGCAGCAGGCCGAGCAGATTGTCCTTGAACCAATCCGACATCAACCGGCCCTCCGCAGATCGAGGTTGACTCTGCCGAGAACCGGAATTTCGCCGTGGCGCAGCTCGATGTCCTGCTGGGGCGCGTAGAGATGCATGTGGCTGACGCCGCGCACGCCGTCGATCAGGGCCACCAGGTCGGAGAAGTGAATGGTCTGCCCGAAGGAGACCCGGTCGAAAGAAAAGAAATCGGTGAGCTCGGCTTCGATACGGCTGCGCACGTTTTCCAGCGGTTCACCGGGCCAGATGTAGACCTCGGCGTCGATGGAAACGGGCCGGTAGATCGGGTCGAACAAGGTGATCTCGACCGTGATGACCTTGCGGCGTTCGAGAAACTCGGCGAGGTCCCGCTTGAGCAGCGCCGAGGGCATTCCGCCGCCGTTGGGGGCGATGGCCAGTTGGACGTTGTAATAGCGGATGTTCTGGCAGGCATTGGTGTCGAGCACCTTGGCCTTGGCGACGCCGGGGTAACCTTCGGCGAGCGCCTGGTAATCCTCCAGGGTGACGGCTTTCCAGAGACTGCGCAGCTCCGCCGGTGCCTGTCGGCGGGCATGTTCGAGGGCTTCCCGCGAAGCGCCGCCGGTGGCGGGCACCGGGTTGGTGACGGTCAGGGGAACCTGGCCTCCATCGAGGTAGACCGGGCTCAGCAGTTGGGTGATCCGGTTCGGACCGAGATTTCCCTGGTCCCCGATGGTCTGCAGATAGCTGACGGCAATGGCGCTTCCCTGAGCGGGTACAGCGCCGCTTTGCCCGTCGCCGAAAATCAGGGTGGAGATGTCGAGGGCGTCCAGGTCGGCCATGAAATGGCGGCTGTCGGCCAGGCTGTCCTGCAAGTGATCGACCTCGCTCCAGGCGTCGTCCCCCACCGTAACGGTGATGGTGCCCTGGGCGATGACGCCGCCGGTCAGGCGGATGCGCTGGAATGGCAGCCCCGTCGAAGTGAAGGTCTCGGTGCGGCGCACGCCTTGACGGGTTGGGATGTCTACCGAGAGTACGCCTCGCGGGATCAAGCCGTCCTCGACCGTCTCGAAATCCGCCTCGCCGTCACTCAGCAAGGCGCGGCAGGCTGTCCCCGCCGGAATGGTCAGGTCCTTGCCGAGCGGGGCGGAGAGCCGGAAGCGCAGCGTGGTGGTGGAGGCCACCGGCGAGTCCAACCGGTAGCCGATGAGCTTGCAGAGGTTGATGACGTTCTGCCGCTGGCGGGCCGTGGGCAGAAAGGCCTCCGCCGCCTGGGCGTCCAGGTAGTAGGCCAGCATGTCGCCCACGCCGCAGAACAGATCGAGCAGGACGACGCCGAGATCGGAGTGGTTGAAATCGGTCCAGCGGTCGGTGAGCTGCGGGATCTTCGCCAGCAGCTCTTGACGGATCGATTCGTAATCCTTGTTGATGTATCCGATGCTTGCGCGGCCCATGGTCTCTCCGGTTTTCGGCGGTTACGCGAGAGCGCCTGATGCTCTCGCCACGCCGGTTACTTACCGGAAGGGACCTGGATGTGTCGGAGGCGGGATGCCTCAGAGCGGGCCGCGCAGTTGCCAGACGGGATTGGGCTGCCCGGAGGTGTTGTTGAGGTAGTGGGATTCCTTCTTGCCCTCGAAATAGAACAGACCGATGCGGCCCGGCTCCAAGGTGGTGATCCGGTGAACGGTGCCAGCGGCGTTGTCTTCCGCCTGACTCTGGGTGTCGAAGCCCAGACCGCTCGCGGCCAGATAGAGGGCGTGCTCGGCTTGGGGCGCTTCGGTTTCTGGCGCTCCCTCGAAGACCAGGTAATGGCCGTGATTGTCACCCGGATCGCTGACGATCCATTTGCCGTTGCGGTCCTGAAAGGCTCCCTCGATGTAGGCGATCTCGTATTCTCCGGCTGGCCAGATGAAGGAATCGTCCGGATCGGGACTCATTTCGGCCGCGTCGAACCAGAGCAGATTGAACAGCGAGCGCACGTCCGGCGACAGGCGCACGCTGCGCACCGGCGGTGGTTCCGGATCGGGTTCGGGCTCTGGGGGTATTTCAGGCTGGGGATAGCTGGGCGCGGGATTGTTCGGGTCTTCTCTGTAGAAGGGATAGACCAGGTTGCCGTCCACCTGGCTCTGGATCACCCGGTAGGCGATATGTACCAGCAGCAGGTTGCCGTCGATTTTCAGCGGCCGGTCGTCGAAGCGCACCTCCGTGATGATCACCCGCTTTTCCCAGCGCTTGATGGCGTCGATCACGTAATGGCGCAGCAGGCCCTTGAGCACCTCGTCGTTCTGTTCGAACACCAGATCCTTCAGCCTGGAGCCGAACTCCGGATTCATGAACCGTTCGCCGATCCGGGTGCCGAGGATCTGCAGGATGCTTTCGCGGATATGTTCGTGCTCCCGCGAGGTGGCGGTCGAGACCTGGGTGCCGCCGGATACCGACTGAAACCGGAACGGGTAGCGCAATCCCTTGCCGAGAAAGTCATAGCTCATCAGGTACGCTCCTCGCAGTCGATGCCGCACTGTCCCGAGCAGCCATTTTCCAAAGTGTCGTCGTCGACGGCTTCTCCCTGGAACCGGATCACCAGATCCACACCGCTCTTGAGCCCCAGGTGGATGGTTCCGTCCGCCTCGATCAGCCCGCCGTGGCCGGACTGGCCGCACTGGAATCCCTTGGCTCCCCCGGAAAGCAGACGGATAGCGATGGTTTCACCGATGCCCTCGATACGGCCGATGCCGATAATGTCGATTGGCCCGGCCGGATTGATCAGGGTGATAAACCGCTCCCGGTGATCGACGTCGAGACGGATGTCCTCGGGCAGAACCACCGCGAAGCGTTCCGCGCCCATGGCGGTCGGCTCGATCCCGGCGGGCAGTCCGCTGATACCGGCTGCCTCCTGGGTCGCGCTCAGATAGGACTCGACCAGGGTGTAAAGGCGTCCCGGGGCGACCTCGACGGCCGTGCCGGGTCCGGGGGTGACGACCTGCTGCTCCCCGGCGTCGATGACGCAGATTCGCTGATCGTCAGTGGTCCGCAGGATCATGCCGTCGGGCAAGGTGAAGAGCCGGTTGCCGTCCGGCAGATCCCGGGGTTCGGTGCCCGCAGGCAGTTCGACGAAGGGATAGAAATCGGGCTCCGGCTCGACCTGTACCTGATCCAGATACTCCTGCGTCCTGGCCTGCTGGGCTTCCAGATAGGCCTGGGCCTGGCCGCGCATCGCCTCCGAGGCGGCGTGACCGGCCTCCAGCAGCGTGCGGATGCCGGAAAGCTCCTCACGGATGCCGGACAGGTGATCGCAGAGCGCCCGCAGCACATACTGCTGCTCGCCGGAATCGGTCTGTTCGATGGTGGCCTGCAAGTCGGTGGGTTCTTCGGAAATCATCGACAACCTCCATTACATGCCGACATTGGCGGGTTGGGATTGATAGCTCATGGCGTTGACCGCCGTCACTGTTCCGGTCGCGCCGTCGATTTCGAACACGGTCCAGACCGTGCCGGGGGCGTTGGGAACGGTGAAGGTCTGCTCACGGCCATCGCTCAAGAACACTTTCACCGATGCTCCGGACTGCGCCAGGCCGGTGCTCGGATTGACATTGCGGTTGGTGTAGTCGTGGACCGCGTAGCGGTAGACGCCGGGAATGAGCCGATGGATGGTGATGGTCTCCGGCCCGTAGGAACTGGTGTCGTCCACGTCCAATTCCGCCGCCTCGTTTTCGATGGTGTGGGAATAGAACACATGGAACCTGCCGCCCGATGGCGTCGGTCCGGTGAGATGGGAATCGAGATCCCGGGGGTTGAGCCCCCACTGCAACACGATGCGGGCGACCTGGCCGATGAGTTCGGGCGAGAGAACGATCTGGATGTCGCCGGAGGTGTTGGGGTCGGCGTTCACCCAGCCATGCCAGGCGATGTATCCCGGCGCGGTGACCTCCACGTAATAGAACCCTTCAGGTACGGACAGCTCAAACCCGCCATAGGCGTTGGCGAAGGTCTGGTACGCAGCCGGGCCGGATTCCGAGCGGCGGAATTCGATCAGCGCGTTGCCGACGCCGCTGGTGTTGAGGGCGTTGACCACCATGCCACTGAGAAAGACCGATGCTCCGCTGGCAAAGTCCGGGTGGTCGGCGAACCAGGACGGATCGCGGACCTCCACCAGTACATGGCGGAGGCTGTCCAGGACCGAGGATCGCCAGACCATGAGCACGGCGTTGCCGATGGTCCAGCCGCAGCGAATGACGCCATCCGGCCCGATCTCCGCGACCTCCGGATTGCTGGAGGCAAAGACCGGGACGTTCACGTCGCCGCGCAGGGAGAGCGGAATCCGTTGCTCGAACTCGCCAGCGGATAGGCGGATGGAGCGAGGCTGTACCTCCCAGTGGCTGTAGTCTGGCGCGGTATCGGTCATGAAGGAACCTCCACCGGTGCGGAGACGCCGCCGCCATAGACCTCGACCTGGACGTGACGCAGGCTGAGCCGCTCGGGCGAATCCCAGACCAGAATCATGGCCGCCCCGGGAACGAAGCCGCATTCGACATTGCCGTCTTCATCGACACTGGCCACGTCGGGATTGGACGATTCGAACACCGGCGCTTCGGGTAGACCACGGATCGAGAGCGGAATGCGCTGGACGAATGGGGATCGCGAGACCCGGATCAGTTTCGGAAAGACATCCCAGTAGTGCGGTTCCTGTGGCTGTTCGAGATTGTTCATCGCGTCCCCCTCAGTTGTCGATGGTGTCGGGACTGCCGGTGACGATGATGGCTCCGCAGGCGGTGATGTCGCCGATGCGGGCGTTGGGCAATCCTTCGGTGATGGTGTCGAAGCTGCCGGTCACGATGGGCGTCACGCCATGTCCCGGGATGGGACAGACGTGCAGATCCCCCATACGGGCCACCGGCATGCCGTTGTCCAGCGTCCGGCTCGCCCCGGTGATGATGACGCCGCCGTGGCTGCTGATGTCGCCAAGTCGAGCCTGGAAGCTCATGGGTTCACCTTCAGCAGCAGATGGATCAGAAAGCCGACGAGTCCGCCGATGGTGCTGCCGATGGTCAACACCAGGCCGACGATCTTCCACATGGTCTCGGTCCCCATCTTGGAGCCGACCCGGGCATGCAGCCGGTCGATCTCCTCGGCGTGCCGGTGCAGATCGGAATAGATCGAGCGAACCAGCACCTCGACGTTTTCCTTGTCCGATTTCTTCTCGATTTCGCGCTCGATCTTCTCGAGGCGATCCTGGATTTCCCGGCGGTGGTTTTCGAGGATGCTGCGGAATTCCTCCCGCCAATGCTCGAATGTCCGGGCCAGCAATTCCTCGCTGGCCGAGAGTCCGGAGGGCGTTGTTCTTTCTCCCATGCAATGCTTCCTTCAGGTGTTGATCAAGACGGTGTTCGTCGAGCGAATGATGATGTTTCCGGCCACCCCATCCATAAACACGAGGCTGCCGGACTTGTCGGTGGCGCTGATGCTCTCCTGGCCGGGCGCGGCGTTCATGCGCACAACCTGACCGGCCTTGTCGGTGAGCCGGATCTGTTCGGCGGCAGCGGTGGAATCGACGAGGATTTCCTGGGTGCCGTTGAGCCCCCAGATGTGAACCTTCTCCCGGCCCTTGGTGGTGTCGATGAGGATCTTCTGCCAGCGGGAGCGGCCCTTGTCGCACGAGAGGATGTGGACCTTCTCCTTGTCCTGCCAGGCTTCGAGGGTCACCTGCTGGCGGCAGAGGTCGGTGAGCTGGATGCGGGCGCGGGAGCCGACGATCTGCGAGTCGATGTCGAGCTGGTCGCCTTTCTCGGCGTCCTTCGTGCCTCGCCGCAGGGCGTTGCCGCTCTGCATTTCCGGCTTCACCTTCCCTTCCATGGTGAGGATCTGTCCGGCGCGGTCGATGATCCGCAGCAGCTCGTCGCCGTCGCGGTCATCGGCCAGGATGGTGTGGCCGGTTTCGGTCTTGAGCAGGACCTTCAGGCGCGGGCAGTAATACGGCGGATGGCCGTGGTACTTCTTGTGTTCGAGATCGTCATGCCGGTAGGCCTGATGCTCGACCTTGTCCTCGCAGTCATGGCAGAAGGCGTTCGCGCAGGTGCGCTTGGATTCCTCGGGCTGTTCGCCGGGATTGCTCTTGGCCAGCCAGACCCCGGTCCAGATCGGATACTGGACGCCGCCGCCCTCGAACTCTGCCCAGACCGAGGCCCCTTCCTCGGGGATCAGGAACATGCCGGTGTCGTCGTTGCCGCCGTAGGGAAAACAGGGCGCGGCCCATTCGGACCAGTTCTCCCGCCCGCTGCCGAGCACGGCGGGGATTTCCAGCCGGACCCGGCCGAGGCGTTCGGGGTCGTTGTTGTCACGCACGAAGGCTCGGTACTTGCCGTACCAGCGGTTGCGGTAGCGCTCCTCGGATTGACGGTCGCGGGTTTCAAGCATGCTCCGCCTCCCGTTTTCGACTGGCGTCCCAGGCCAGCCAGCCGCCCAGGCGAACCGCCCAATACATGACCTGGCGTTTCCACAGAGGCACGCCCAGGGCCGCCATCAGTTCAAGAAAGAGGCGGTCGGCCGCAAGCCGCGAGACCTTGCCGGTGTGGTAGAGGTAGTCGTGAACGACGGCCGCCGGGGAATATCGGCCCCAGGGCGGCACCACGCGCCAGAACAGGCGCGGCACCGAGGCGAAGTCGGTCTCGAACCCAGCGGGCACTTCGATGATGCGGCCAGCGCCGGTGCGGACACGGAACGGCTGGGTCAGCCTCGCGGTCATTCCATTGGGCAGGATCTCCACCCGAAGCGGTCCGGAGAGACCCAGCGCGGTGCCGGAAAACAGGGTCTTGGTTTCGGCGCTCATGATCGCCACCTCGCCTTGCCCGACTGGCGCACGTCGAGATGGACCCAGGAGGCGTAGACGCCGATGCCGCCCTCGCGGAAGAGCGGGATCTCCTCGGCGATGACCGCCAGTTCCTCGGGCGAAACGCCAGCGGGACAGCTCACGTCGGCCGCCATGCCCAGCGTGTGGAAACTATGCTCCGCGCCGCCCACCGCCTTGTTGTGTCGGTTGCAGCGAAAGCCGCTGGTGATGGACAGCGGTTTGCCAATGCGGTCGCGCAGCGTCTGCAGGGCGTCGACCAGGTCGGGATGGACCGCAGCCGAATGGCCGCAGCAGTTCGTGCCCTTGCAGGCGAATTCCGAACGGTTGAAATTCTTGCTGAGATCACCCATTGCCGCCTCCTTGTGTGACCGCGCCGGAATCCGCGTCGATGGTCACCATGGCTGGCGGCTCGTTTTGCGGCGTGGGCGGGGCCTCCTTGTCGTTGGGTTTGCCCTGGGACTCGGCGGACTTGTCGCCCGCGCCCTTGCCGAGGGCGTTCTTCTTGAGTTTGAGTTCGCAGAGATAGCCAGCGCCGCTGATGCTGTGGCGGACCGAGTGGCAGTAGTAGATGCCGGAAAACTTCCGTCCCACGCCCTTGATCTCGACGTTCTTCTTGGCGCGTAGCTGGGGAATGCCGATGGTGGCGGCGTCCGCTTCGACCTGGCGCAGCTCGGCCTCGCGGAACTTGCCTTCGGCGCTGTCCTGGGCGGGCTCCTGGCGCGGCTCTTCGTGAAAGCCTTCGGAACGGTCGAAGCTGGGCACGATCTGCCCCGTCTCCTGTTCCTTGAAGCTGCCTTCGCCGGTGTTGCCGTCGACCAGATAGGTCTGCTTGCCCAGGGCCGTCCGTTCGGGCGTGGTGGCGTTGTTGGCCTTGTGCTCGACCACGTCCTTCTTGCGCGGGTCGACGCCGACCGTCTTGGTCTCGACCCCCGCGCCCTTGGCTCCCTGGGATTGGGTGCTGGGGCGGAACGAGCGCAACAGGCCCTTGGTATCGGTGAAATATTCGAGGGTCAGAAGTGGTGTCTGGTCGAGCTCGCGGGGATGGAAATGGAGTTCGTCGTCCTGGATATAGAAGACATAGCCGCTCACGCCGTCGCCATCGCGGTCGCGGGCCTTTTCCGCCAGCTCCTTGAGGAACTGGGCGTCCGAGATGTTGCTCTGGGTGACGCGGAGATGGGTTCCCTTGGTAGCCGTGACCACCGGCGTGAGGCCGTTGGCGGCGGCGACTTGTTCGGCGATTTCCGAATAGAGGATGCCGGGAGCGGGTTTCTGCCAGACCTTCTGGTTTTCCTTGCCCGCCAGTTTGAAGCCCTTGTCGTAGGCCTTGATGCGGATGGTCGGATCACCGTTTTCCGGAAAATCGTAATCGATGTCCTTGATGACCGCCTTCTTGCGCGGGGAGAGGTTTCCCACGTAGCCGAAGCGGGCCACGATCTCGTTGCCTTCCTGGAACAGCGGATCGTCGACGAACTGCAGGTTGCGGTCGGTCACCGACAGCTCGAGAACATCCAGCTCTTCCTCGTTGTCGGTGAAGACGAACGAGGTGATCTCCTGGGTGATGTCCTTCGAGAGGTCTTGCCCCTCGATCTGAATCAGAAATGTCGGTTTGAAGGTATCCAGATCCATGCGTCTCTCCGGTGGTTCGCAGTTCCCTGCTTACTTACCGGAAGGCATGGCGAGGTGTCGGACGCTTCAGTCGAGCAGGCGCATCTGGACGTGTTCGCGGGAGGGAATGCGCAGCGCCAGACCCGGCTCGAGCGCCAACGGGAAAAAGAGGTCGTTGTAGTCGCAGATGATCCACCAGAGCCTGGCGTCACCCAGATAGCGGTGCGCGAGCAGATCCAGGCGGTCGCCCTCGACCACGGTGTGTAGGCGGTCGTCGTGTCTGGGGGTGGTGTCGATGCGCTGGCGCATGCCGAGGGAGGTACCGTCGCTGTCCCGGTAGAGAAGGCAGCGGGCGTATCGGGAATTGCGGCCGATCATGAGCGCACCTCCGACCAGTTGATGGAACGGTCCACATATTCCTCGAGGACGATGTCCACCTCGGCGCGTTGCGGCAGCAGGTTGTCCCGGTCGAACAGGCCGAAGAAACGCGCCTTCACCTGCCGGACGATGCAGGTCACGCCTGGGTAGAGATCGCCGAAAATGAGCAGTACGCGGTGCGGCGCGTTCTTGAGCATGGTTCCGGCGTGTTCCGGATATTGCAGCGAGCGGAGCCAGTCGACCTTCTGTTTGACCGGCCCCTTGAACAGCTCAACCTTGAAGGCGATCCGGCGTGGTTCCCCGGCGACGTACTGGTAGCGCGGGTGGCTCATGCCGGGGATCTTGATCGTCGCGTAGTCGGTCGACTTCTCGTCGCTGATGGAGTTGGGGTTGTACTGGAATTCAAGCCGCTCCCCCGTGTCGGCGTCCACCAGATATCCCTTGATGGGCTGTTGATCCCAGGCCATTGCTTACACCTCGGCGATCTCGAGGATCGGCTTGCCCAGTTGTCCGGCCCGGTCGAGTTCCCGCCGCATACCGCTGGAAATACCGTTACCGGTGAACGCCCACACCTCGTCGCAACATTCCATGTAGGCCAGACCGCAGGCTATGCCCGTCTCCCGCTGCTCGTGAACGCTGTCATCGGTAAAGGTTGGATACAGCAGGTGCGGCGCGAACGGCGCGTGACCGTTTCTCATGACCCGACGGCAAAGCGCCTCGGCGACCTTCACGTTTCGGGCTATGTCACCCGCGAACGGGCTGCAGACAAAGATGCGTTTCATCGGTCCTCTCAAAGTGTTTCGTAGTTTCTGATCTTCCGCTCGCGAAGGTCCTTGTAGACGGCCTCGGCCACCTTCCGGCCATCGATGTTGGTGGTCACGCTCAGTTCCACCGGGCGGTCGGCCAGGCCATCGAGGCGCGAGAGCAGCGATTCCAGCAGTTCGCGCAGCCCCGGACCGGCTTCCTCTGCCCGCAGGGGTGTCGCTGGAGCGGTGCGGGCCGGAGCAATCAACCGTTCGGAGGGCACCGTCTCGGTCAGTCCGGATTGCAGGGGCTTCGCTATCGGGGTCGGCGCGGCCGTCTTGGGCCGCTCGATCCCGCCCGGTGCCAGTGAGGCGTCTCCTCTTACTGGTGCCGGTTCCACCGCCAACGGCTGGGTATAGGTCTTACTTACCGGCTCGATGGCCGCCGCGACGGTCTGCACGGTGCCGTTCATCGGTTGCGGAGGCGGTGCGGCCGTGGCCATGACCGGCTGGAGCATCAGCATGGCGCTCAGGGCCTTGGGCACCAGGCGCTCGTCCAGACGCGGCACGAGACTGAGCACGCTTTCGATGATGCGTTGCCCAATCGATTCGGCGGGCGGCGCAGCTCCGAGCGGTTGCTTCTGCTCGGCCACCTGCGGAATCGGGGTCTGGACTCCCAGCATGGCGCGAGCGGAAGAGAGCAAACCGTTGGCGATCCCGGCGCTGCGATCCTTGAGTGCCTGGATGCCCGTGCTCGCGCCGCTGGAAAGCCTTTGCCAGAGGGATTGCCCCTCTGTACCGGCACTGGCAAAGATTCGGCCCACAGCCCCGGGGACGGCAGACAGCGTGGCAACGATCCGGTCGCGGACATTGACGGCTCCCGTGGCCAGCGCGTCCCAGGCATTGACTCGGGGCGGCTTGATCGCCAGCTCGGGCGTGTCGCCAAACAGGGATTGTTTGAGACCGCCGAAAATGGCACCGGCCTTGGCCGCGACGGTTTGTGCGCCGGAGGTCAGACCATCCCAGAGTTTTCCGGCCATCCGGAAGGGAGCCGAGGCGGCGTCCATGAGGTTTCCGCCTGCCGTTTTGATCTGCTGCCAGGCTCCCGCAGCGGCCGAGAGAATCCCGCGAGCGGCGAAACCGAACACTTTCGCAGGCAGCGACTGGGTAAGGCTCATGCCATCGGCGAGGGTCTTGAGCAGCGCGGAGCCGGAGGCGGTCAGGCTGGCGAGCGGTCCCTCACGGGCATCGGAGAACGGCAGCAGATTGCGCAGCTTGCCCAAAGCGTTCTTGAGCATGGTGAAGGGATAGGTCACCGCCGACCAGATCCCTTCGCCAAGGGTGATCAGTAGCTTCTTGCCCGCCTCGAAAAAGGTGGTATCCCCGGCGAAGAAGGAGCGCACGGTGGCAAACAGATCCCGCAGGGTGCTGATGATCGGCAGATTCAGAATCGCTTGGCCGATCTGTCCGGCGGCGTCAGCCACCAGGCGTCCGATGGAGGTGAAGATCCCGGAAATGAAATTCCAGACACCGACCACCACATCCCGCGCCCAGCGGAACGGGGTGGCAACAAAATCGTAGACCGCGCCGCCGATGGCCTTGAGACCGTCCAGCAGGGAAATGTCGCCGGTCAGCACCTGCCAGACCGCATAGACGATCTTTCCGGCGGCCACGAAGGCCTCGCCGATCATGCGCACGGGCAACAGGAACTTGTAGATAAACTTGGCCGCTCCGACCAGGGACCCGACGATGACCTTGCCGACCCAGACCACGCTGCGCACCACCACCGCCAGGGCTCGGACGATGAGCGACAGGTTCCAGGCCACGATCTTCAGCGCGAATGCCAGCCCCTGAAGAAGCACACCGGCGACGGTGCCGATAACCGTGCCGAAGGTGCGCCAGGACGACCCATCGGTGGCGCTGGCGGCCACGCCGAAGATCTCCACCACCGAAAAGACCGCGCTGGCCAGCGCCGCATAGGCGCTCATCAGGGTGCGGACGGTCGGTTCGAGGATGGCGCGGATGCGGCCAAAGGCATGGGAGAACGCGCCCCACAATCCGGCCATGGCCTCACGAACCCGGTAATAGGCCTTGAAGACGGTGACCACGAAGCCCAACAGCCCGGCGGATTCGAGCTTCTGGGCCAGTTCGGCCGACATCTGCCCGACGCCGCCGCTGAGAGAGCCCACCAGCTCTCTGACCCCCCGGAACACCAGCGAGACCTTGTTCCAGGCCCCGGTGATGATCTCCTGAATGCCGCCGAAGTTGGTTTCCCAGGCGCGTTTGAGCAGATACACCGACAAGATCACGCCCGCGATGATCGCGGTGACGGGCAAGAAATAGGTCGCGACCGCCGAACCCACTCCGGCGAGCGCGGCGCTGATAGCCACGAACCCGGCCTTGATGGCTGGAAGCATGAGTCCCACCATGCCCACGGCGGCGGTGACGGCTCCAGCCACGACCAGAATGGTGCCGAGGGCCATGGATAATCCAAGGACTACCCGGGTCACGCCCGGCATCGATTTGGCCATGCGTTGCAGGAACAGAATGAAGCGGGAGACGCCATTGATCATCGGGGTGACCACCGGTAGCAGAGTGCGACCCAGGATTTCGCTGAGGTTGGCCACCTGCTGGCGCAGGAGCAGAAACCGGGCTCCGATGTCCTGGTTCATGGCGTCGGCCATCTGTTCGGTGACCGCCGTGCCGGTCTTCATGGCTCGGCCCACCGACTGGATATTGCCTTCGAGGCTCTCCATGCCCGCCGACATCTGCAGCAGGAACTTGACCGCCTCGTCGGAACCGAAGGCCTTCTTCAGCTTCACCTGGGCGGCGGCGTTGGAGAGATCGGGGAACTGGCGCTTGATCTCCTGCAGGATGGGAACCACGCCCTTGAGACGGCCACTGGTGTCGGTGAAGGACAGGCCAAGCTCGTCACCGGCCTCGGCCGCCTTCATGATGAACGCCTTGTACAGCGTGCCCGCCTCGGAGCCGGGCATGGTGGTCTGGAGCTGGCCGAGCACGGCGAGCTGCTCGTTCAGGGGAATGTTGCTCGCGGCCGCCACCGCGCCGATGTTCTTGATGGCGTCGGCCATCTGGGTGCCGTTGGTCTTGAACGAGGCCACGGTCTGCGCCATGGCTCCGGAAAAGGCGGTCGCCCATTCCATGTCGTTCATGTCGGCCATGATGGGCTTGAAGATCCCGTAGGCCGTGGTGAAGGTGCCAACCATCTCCTGGGTGGTGGCCTTGGTCGCCTTGGCCGTCATGGCGGCCATGGAGGTGAAGACGCCCACCGCCTCGTCGCTGAGGTTGGACAGGGCCGATTTAACATCGTAGGTGGCGCTGATGAACGCAGCCTTGTCGGCACCGGACCACTGGTTGGTGAAGGATTCTGCGGCGTCCTCGATGGCCCGGAGGTCCTGCACGCCGAGGGACGCCAGCTCGCCCAGGGCCTTCTGGGTAGCGGCGGTGGAGGCGACCAGGGCGGCGGGCACCGCCATCAGGGCCAGTCCCGCCCCCAGCATCATGGTGCCTTGCTGGATGCGGTCCAGGTTGCGGGTCATCCGCTCACTGGCATCCGCCACGGTGGAATCGAGGTCCATCATGGAGCCACGGATGCGCTGCGCGTTCTGCGAGAACGCATCCTTCATCGATACCACTATGCCCAGTCCGAGATCGCCGTTCATCTATCGCCGTTCCGTTTGCTCACGTTCAAAATCAAGTTGCCGCTCGAGGGCCTCGACGAACTGACGCCGGACCCTGAGCGGCAGCGAGCGGGTTTCCGACCAGCCCCAGTGCAGTCCGCCGTAAGCGAGAAAGAATGCGTCGCTTACAAGCGAACTCCGGGGAACAAAAAAGCCGGTTCTGCCTCCAGACGGGTGCGGATCTTGGTGCCGCAGCCATCGCAATCGGTCTCGACCGAGGTGTCGATTCCCGCGTCGACCCGCGACATCTCCTGCCGCAGCGCGTTGCGGTCGCGCATCGACATTTCCGCCAGGCTCTTCTTGGAGGGAGCCTTGCCGTCGATGTCGAGGACGCGGATGAGCATGGCCGAGGTGATGTTGGGCTCGCGCAGGCTGGCCAGACGCTTTTCCTTGTGGCCGTCGAGATATCCGAAGCGCACGGTTTTCTTCGAGCCGGGCAGCTTGAAGGCGAACTCCCGCTCCTCGCCGTAGGGGGTGACCTTGAGATCCTCGAGATTGATGGTCACGAAGTTGCTCATGCGGCAGGCGCTGTTCGGACAGCTCAGCTCCAGCTCCACCTCGTCGCCGAGGGAAATCTGGCGCAGGCGGACCAGGGCGAACAGCCGGTCACCCGAGAGCAGGTTCATCACCTCGGCGAGATCGGGATCGGTCTTCTCGCCCAGCCGGACGAAACAGTTGCGGAGCACCTGGTTGATCGCCTCTCCGGAACGGATTAGGCGCTGGTTGGTGAGCAGTTCTTCCTCGGCCCCGGTCATTTCCCGAAGCTCGAGTTCAGTGCCGCTTGGCAGTTCAAAGCTGTACATGGTCGATCCTCCGGTTTAGGTCCAGTATTGGAAGCAGATGGTGAGCTTCTCGATGGTGTTCTCGGTGTTGCCGCCTTCGAGCTCGTCGTATTCGAGCGCCTTCACCCAGGCCCCGTGCAGGGTCCAGCGGCGAGTCTCGTTGCCGGTGCGGTCGTAGCGGACAACGTCGATGTCGCGCATGTAGTCGGCCGGAAGGCCGCCGGTGACGGCGTTCACGTCCACCTGTTTCTTGATCCATTCGCGGGCCGCCTCGTCGGAGCCGTCCTGCAGGGTGCCTTTCTCGAGGGTGATGTCCTCGAACTTGACCCGGCCCGCCACCTTCTGGTCGAACATCGAACCGGCCGGGGCAAAGGCCACTTCCTCGAATTCGGTTTTTGGCTCCTGTCCCTTGTGGAACAGGGCCACGTCGAAGCCATTTACCTCGATGGCGAATTGCCAGTTCTGGTAAAGGCTCTTGGGCATGTTTCCGCTTCTCATAGCCGTGTTCTCCCGTTAGAAGATTTCTTTGAAGTCCGCGCCGGTGCTGGTCAGGATGAAGTTCAGCTCAATGAACTCCGCCGTCTTGGTCGGCTTGACGAACACGCGGGCCACCATTTCGTTGCGGTCGATGACCGCCGGGGTATTGGTCTCCTCGTCGCACTGGAATGCGAAGTCGTAGAGGCCACCCTTGTCCTTGATGTCCTGCAGGAAGGGGTTGATCAGGCGGCCGAGGGCACGCCAGGTCTGGGGATGGTTCGGCTCAAACACCACGAAGCGAGAGGACTCCGAGATGGCTTCCTCCATGTACATCATCAGGCGGCGTACGTTGATGCGGTCCACGGCAGAGGGCTGGCTCTGCAGTGTCTTCTGCCCCCAGATGTTGATGCCGGTGTCGGGGAACACGGCGATGACGTTGACCCCTTCCGGATAGAGCACATCGCGCTCACCACGGCTGGTCTTGTAGGCCAGGGAGAGCGTGTTAAAGATGCGGCCACGGTCGATACCGGCGGGCGCGTTCCAGACGTTGGTCTTCTGGTCGCTGCGGGCGATGCAGCCCGCCACCGCGCCGCAGGGAGGCACCAGCTTCTTGCGCGAGTTGACCGGATCGCTGATCTCCAGCCAGGGGTAGTAAAGCGCCGCGTAGGAGGAGTTGAAGGCCGCGTGGCTGTACATCCCTTGTCCCTTGCGGAAGTCGACCGCTTCGAGCGGCTCCAGGTGCATGGGCGTGTCGGCGATGAACAGCAGATCCTTGCGCCCCTCGGCATAGGCGATTCCGGCGTTGATGACCGGCACCGTGGTGACGCCGGGGACCATCAGCAGGTTCAGGGCGTCGATCTCGTCAAAGCCATAGAGGCCGGTATGCTGCGAGGGATCGCCGATGAAGTCCGCATCGGCCAGATCGGCCAGTCCGTTGTCGCCGCCGGTGAGCGTGAACACGCCCAATGCCGGACGGTCGCCGGGCGTTCCCATTGCTGCGGCCAGATCCTGGACCAGGATGAAATCCGAGCGGTCGTTGATCGCCAGCTCCACATGGTTGGGCAGCGTCTCGTCCATGCTCAGATCCTTGAACACCTCGACCACATCGCCTTTGTGACGGACCACCAGGTTGAAATGGTTGGCCAGGTCAAGGGAGCCGTCCTCGATGGAGACGGAGAGTCGGTCGCCCCAGACGCCTTCGTTCACGGCCTCGATCCGCAGGGCGTCGGCGGGGGTCGCCTCCCGGTTCTGCAGGACGACGGATGCCTTGAGCGCCGTCAGGGTGTCACGGTCGGTGGGATCGGTGAGATGGGCGATGCGGGTGACGTAAAGGACCGAGCCGCCGTTGTCGAAAAACGCCCGGGCGGCGTAGGCCAGATAGCTCTCGTTGATGTAGGAGCCGAAACGGTTGATGAACTGTTCCCAGCTCGTCACCAGCACCGGCTTGTTGATCGGACCTTTCTCGGCCACCCCGACCATGGCGGCCGACGAGGTCGAGATCTGCTTCACATAGAAACTGAAGTCCGTTTCCCGGGTGTAAATCCCGGGCGATAGATAGGTCGGCATGGTTATTTCCTCCGCTTGCTGGTGGTCTTGGCCTCATCGGCTGCGGCGTCATCGGTTGCCGTGGGCTTTTCCGGCTCCGGTTCCGCGCCGCCGGTCAGGTCGGTGATGCGCACCAGGCCGCGTTTTCCGGCGGTCTTGATCTCGGCGGAGAGGTCCTTGCGGGCGATGCTCTTGCGCTCTCGCGGCCCGAGGTGGAGGGTTCCCTGGCCGGAGAGGTTGAACGTCAGGGGTTGGAACTGCAGGTTTCTGATCTCGATCACGGTTGTTCTCCTTTACGGTTGAATGGTTCGTTGCTCTGTCACGTCGCCGTGAAACTGGAAGGTCCGGTCCCGGATCAGCCGACCGTCGCGCAGGTCGCCGTCGTACACCGGGCAGGATTCGATGCGGATGCGTCCGGAGCTTTGCCGGAGGTTGGAGAGGTTCACCCGGGCCAGGCCGCCCAGAGGAACCAGTTCGGTAAGGTTCAGGCTGCCCTGGTCGGCGATGGCGATCTCCGGGTGAAGCTGGAGGAACCGCGATACCGATTCGTGAAACCCGAGCAGTTCGGCCTCCCGGTCCACGGTCACCACCAGGTCGAAATCGAGGTGATAGAGCCGGGGAAACCGGCACTCCTCGAAACTCAGCTCCGCGACATTCTTCTCGAACAGGCGGCTCTGGCTGCGGCGGAAACGGTCTTCCGTCAGCTTCGGCCCCTGGAGGATGACGCTGGGGGTACGCTGGACCTCGAACAGGTCATCCGGAAACACCAGCACGGTGTCCGGATGGATGGCCTGCTTGGCCAGGCGGATCAGGGTTTCTGTGACGGTCTGTATCGTGATCAAGGGACGCCTCCGTTTTCTGCCTGGTTACTTACCGGAAGCGCTGGCGATGTGTCGGAGGCTCAAAGCGTGGAGCGGATCGCCTCGCGATAGTTCTGGAGGATTTGCTCGCGGTACTTCTCCATCACCGGATGCAGAAAGGGTCTGGCGGGGATGACGATGGTCGCGCCGTTCGGATGTTTGATGGTGGCCCCGTACTCCATGACGGCACCAATGTTCACCATGTCTTCCCCGTCCTTGTTGACGGTGCCGCGCAGCAGGCCGACGAACGCCTTGTCGGCCATGATCTTCTGGGTGATGGCGTTGACGAGAAAGCCGGTGTCGATGAGCGCCTTGCTGGAGCCTTTGCGCTCGATGGTGCTCTCGGCGAGTTTCACGAAGGCCTGCCCGCCCGGGGCCTGGGAGCGAATCCCCCGCTGGATCTCGCGCACCAGAAAAAGGGCGTTGCGGATCGTGGCCTGACGCAGGGCCGTGGCCAGGCGCGGCCCCATGCCGGTGGTCAGCTTGGCGCGGGCCTTGTCCCAGTCACCGGTCCGCCTAACGCCCATTGAGCTTCACCAGTTGCAGGTTCTTGTGAGTGACGGTCCCGAAGAAGTGTTCTTCTTCCACACTCTGTATGCGATAGGTTTCCCGGTCTGCGGCCAGGCGGTCTTCACCCCGGACATCGGCATCCGGAAGGACGCAGGCGAGCGCGTCGATCTTGCCGCTCAGCTCCTCCGGCGGGGTTTCATTCAATTCAAGGGGGATGACAGAGATTTCCGCGTATTCGGCATCGTCGGTGCCGTAGAGCCGTTCGCCGGGAACGACGCGCAGGACGCGGGCGGTCTGGCCGGAGGAGAGGATCAGGCGGGCAACGTCGGCCACGGCTTCGGCGCGTTCCCGCTCATTCAACAACATCGAGATCGATCCCTTGTTCATAGATGACCGGCGTAAGGCCGCTCGGAGTCAGGATGTAGGCTTCCTGGTCGAGCTGGGTGGCCGGACGCAGCTCGGTGAGCCGCTGGCGGTAGTCGGCGAGCAGATCGGCTTCGAGCTTGGCCCAGTGGCCGGGCTGACCGGTTTTGTCCACTCGCTTGTCGCCGCTGGAAAAGGAGAAGGCGTTGGCGGTGGCGGAACGCATGACCTGGCAGGCGTGGATCTGCGCCATGATCACCAGGAGCTCGCGGACCTCGCCGGTGGGATCGGGGGTAATCTCTCCGGCCGTGATCGTCAGCGATTGGTCGAGGTCACGGCCGACACGGAAAACGGCCTTCCGGACGCATCTCTCCAGAGTCTGGTCCTCGAAGAGAGATGCGCCCGGATCGGACAGGTCGAGCCGCAGGTCGGCGATCAGGTCACTCAGCAGCACCTTGCAGACCCTCCAGACGGCTCTTGAGCGCGTCGATCACCGTGCGGCGTTTCTCGGTGTCCATGTAGCCTTTGAGGGTTTCCGGATTGGCTTCCTCGTTGACCCGGGAGATGGCGTCGGTGGCGGAGAGCTTGCTCAGGTCCACCGGTTCCGCGTCCTGATCTGGCTCTGGAGAGGCGAGCGGTTCCTGCTTCGGTTTGTCGGCCATAGCCAGGCGGCCGTTCTTGAGCGCCGCCTGGATCTGCTTGGTGAGGCGTTCCACCTCGACCACCTGACCGGGCTTGAGCTTCAACCCGGCGTCGGGGATCACCAGAACGCCGGGACGGATGTTCTTGATTCGATTCATGTCACATCACCTCCCGGATTACGGAACCAGTTTGACCTTGGCCATGATGTCGGGGCGAGTAATGCCCTGACCGATCTCGGACCACACCAGCCAGCCGGTCTTGAAGCGGGTCTTCTGATCGATGGACTCCGTCTTCAGGTTTTCGCGCACCGGCATCTTTCCGACCTCTTCATCCGGGACGATGATGATCTCGTCCAGCGGCATGGAGGCGGTCAGCAGAATGCCGCCGGTGCCATAGTTCTTGATCACACCCTTCTGGCGCAGCTCGAGCTTGGTCTGGGGATCGAGGTTCCAGCCGCGCATGTCGTTGAACCGGCGGCCGCGCATGACGATGTACTTCACCGACAGCTCCAGGTCCTCGATGATCGAGATGGCCTCGTTCAGTGCATCCTCGGTGAGCAGGTCGCCGGTGACCTCGATGGTGTTGGCCGCCGGGATGGCCGAGGAGAGCACCGAGATGGTGCGGCGGTCCATCTCCTTGCGGATGGCGTCGGCGGCGCTGGTCTGAATGTCCATCAGCGTGCCGATGTTGCCGTTTTTGAGGACGGAAACGTCCACCATCGGGTTGGAGTGGATGCGGTTGGTGGGGAACTCGACCTCGTCCTTGCCCACCTCCTGCTCCTGGGCGTCGCCGTCCTTGCTGATCCAGTGGGCCTTGACGGTCGGTTTCTTCTGGTAGACCGGACGTTCGCCCTTGGGCAGCGTGTGCTTGGTGAGCAGCAGCGAGGAAATCTCCTTGCGCTTGATCTCCTGTTCGATGGGCGCGGCGATGGCGGCGGCAAGCGCCCGCATGCCTTCGGGCGACTCGAGAGCCTCGCTCATGAGCCGCGCCATGGTTTCCATGTACTCCTGGGAGTGGATCTTCAACTGATTGGTTTTCATGTGCGTTGGCTCCTTGGGTTAGACGAGCAGGCGAAATTTGAGGACGCCGCTCTGTACGGAAATGGCGTGGGCGACCACGTGCTCTCCGGCCGCGACGCCGTTGGTCAGGCGACCGCCCGCCGAAACTTTCAGATCGTCTCCGGCGACGACGGTCCCTTCGAAGGCGTCGGTCTCGTAGACGCCGCCGTCACAGTAGATGCCGGGCATTTCGCCACCGGCGTAGTCTTTGATCAGGATGCCGAAGGAGCGCTTGGTGGGATCGGTGTTGACGGCGAACAGGTCGTCGCCGACCACGCGGACCACCTGGCCGAGTTGGCCGTCGCCCTGGATGTGGCCGTCGCCATAGGCGAGGCTGCGGTGACACGGATTGATGAATGACATGGTGTTTCCTCCTTATGCGTTGATTTGCGAGTGTTCGGGAGAGTCATCGCCGACACGGTTGCGGTAAGCGGCCATGAACCCGTCGCGCAGGCGGTCCTCCAGCGACACCTTGCGGTCGTCCACATCGTGGGGCCGGACACCGGCGTCGCTTCGGAGCGGGGTTTCCGTCGATGCCTTGGCGGCGGGCTTGCCGCCCTGGTCGCTGTCGGCGGGTTTCTCTTCCTTGTCCTTGTCCGCCTTGGCCGACTTGGGCAGGCGTTCGTAAGCGGCCTCGGTGGCGGCGAAGGCTTCGTCGGACAGTTCGGCCAGGCGTTTCAGCTCGGCTTCCCGGTCCTCATCGGAAGCGAAGGAGAGCCCTTGCTTCTCCAGCCGGGTGAGCAGCTTCTTTGCGCGGGAGCGGCAAGCGGCCGCCTTTTGTTCGGCTTCCAGTTCCTGGACGCGTTTCTGCAGCTCGGCGACCTGGGCCTTGAGCTGCCGGTTTTCCTTTTCCAGGTCGGTAACGCGAGCGGGATCGCCTTCCTGCTGGGCCGGTTTCTTCTTGGCCGCGTCAGATTCAGTCTTGGCGGCCTGGTCATCGGTGGGTTTGGTTTTGTCTTCCATCGTGGAATCTCCTTCGGGTTGGGATTGGTCGGGCTGGCTCTGAAGGGACGCCACCTGCAGAATCCTGGCGTTCTCGTCCGCGCCTTTGCGGTCGAGCAGTCCCAGTCCGGTGAAAGTGACGCCGTGCAGAATCTCGAAAACGGGTTGGCCGTTGAAATCACGGCCCTTGAATTTGCGCAGGTGGGTGCAGTAGTCGGCCTTGTTCTGGAAGCGCTTGTGGCAGACCGAGCATTCGCCTTCCTGGTAGTCGCACTCCATGGAGACCTGGGAGATGATCCCGCGCTTCATCAGCTTGTAGGCCAGCCGGGCGGCCGGGGTGTCGTGGACGTACAGCTCGCCGACGCATTCCACGCGGCCCCCGTTGTCGTCCTCCAGGTAGTCGGCGGCGACGATGCCGCCCACGATGTCGTTGAACTCCTGCGAATGCTGCAGATCGACCTTCTTGTTCACGGCCGTCATGTGCCGACCGGACAACTCCTCGGCGGTGAAGTGGTCGCCGTTCTTGTTGGTGCCGGTGCGGCAGAGCACGAAGCTGAACTGGGGGTCGCCCGCCGAGCCGACATCCATGGCCTCGGTCGTGAGGCGTTCGCCTTCGCCCAGCCGGATGTCCACGGGGATGCTGGTGTGGAAGTTCGCGGCGGCAGCCATCGGAACGGGTTTCTCCTCCCGCTCGGCGCTGGCCTTGGCCCCGGGAGCGCAGACGAACAGACGCTCCTTGGCGTTGGAAGCCTCGCCGTGCTTGGAAGTGATGGCGTAGTGGTGATCCTTGGACTTCATCCGGCTCTGCTTGCCAAAGGAGCCGATGATCCGCTTCATCTCCTGCTCGTTGGGATAGGCGTGATCGCGATAGGAGATCAGCCAGTGCGGGATGTGCTTGGCGTTGCCGAGAAAGGTCTGGAAGAACTCGCTGGCGTTGGCCTTGGTGACGGTCTTGTGGTCGGTCTCGTAATACTTGACCTTGGTGTCGGCTTTGATTTCGAGCCCTTCCCAATAGGTCATGAGCCCCTCCACGAAGTGGTAGGCCCGCTCGTAGTTGGTGGTCGAAAACTCGGTGGCGTAAGGCGGATCGAAGTAGGCCAGATCCGCCTTGGCTTTTGGCAGCAGGTCGTTGATGTCCTGCCGATGGGCCTTGTTCTCCTTGCCGTTGTCGAAGACCAGGGCGTTGATGCGCTGCAGGTTCTTGCGCAGACGATCCTTGAACTCGTCTGGGGTGTCCTGGCGGCGGCCATAGTCGGTGGAGGACGAGAAGTGGCCGAAACCGCCCTTGCCGCTCATGCAGGTTTTGCCGAGGCCGAACAGGGCGATGTCTTTCTTGAAGCCGGAGAGCTTGTCGCAGTTGGCGCGGATGGTGTCGATCAGCGCATGGACGCCCTTGGCGAAGAAGATGCCCTTGAAGTTGTCCTGGACGAAGCTGCCCGCCTTGGCGTTGTCGGCCAGAAGCGCTTCGATCTCGTCCTCGCTCAGGCGAACCGAGTTGTTCTCGATGATCGCCTTGGAGGCGTGGTGGCAGTAGCGGAGCCGGTCGTTGGCGATGACCTGGAGGCCCTTGGTCTTGTACATGTAGGCCACGACCGCAGACCCCGAAAAGGCGTCGAGCACGGTGCCAACGCCTTCCGGGGTATGCTTCCAGATCCAGTCGACGAGCTTCTGCTTACTGCCGATGTAGTTGGTGATGTACTTGGGGCGTTTCTCGGGAGGGAGCTCTTCAGGAGCGGACTGTTCGGCGGCCTCGGTCCCGAGCGCATCGGGATCGAGAGTCAGCGCCGCATCGGCCTCCAGTAGAAACGCCAGCCTTTCCAGGTCTGTGGCGAACAGTTCCATCAACGTCTCCGGTCAGTTTGCTGTGCTCTCCGCGACCTGCGGGGGAGCGTTCAGCGGTTACTTACCGGAAGCGTCGGCGATGTGTCGGAGGGTGACGGAGAATTTCAGCGGGCGGGGTCCGGCCGGAAATTTCCTGGAAGTTGCCGAGATTTGGCTTGAAAATCGGATTGCCATTCGCTACCTTGTATTGTCATCTTTTAACAGATAACCCAATGGAACGGCATCGGATATGGACCCACAAAATAAATGGCTGACCATCGAGGACTTATCGTCCTACCTGAAGATGAGCCGTACCAAGCTCTATCAGATGGCCCAGAAAGGCGAGCTGCCCGGTTCCAAGATCGGAACACAGTGGCGGTTCGACCGGGATGAGATCGACGATTGGGTGAAAAGCAAGCGGCCTGCGGCGGATAAAAAATCCACGGGGGAAACAAAATGACTACCTCGACAACGCAGAGTCCGAATGAAAAAACCGTTCGTCTGGTCGATTATTTGCTCCGGCTGGCGACTCTGCGTTCGAAACTGATTCGCGATATTGCCGAATACGAGAAGATCCTTTGGGTTTCAAGCGTCCCGCATGAGCGAGGGTGTTTTACTCAGGCGTGGGGACGTGATGAGGAGCATGAGCCGGACGAGTGGATTGAGGTGGAAAATCGGCGGGAGCCGGAATTGCCTGCCGTACCCGCTCAATGCAAAGACTGGGTAAATCAAACTGCACTACGAAATAAGGGCGACTTGCCTGAACTTCTGTCAAAAATCACTCGACAAATCCAAAATCCAGATTGGCACGAAAGATCGGATCAACCGGAAACGATTCCGCACACTGAACATATAGAAGATCATCCGACGATTCAGCGTGCATGGGATCGGTATGTTGAAGAAAAGTGGCTACCCTGGACAGAGTCACATAATGCCTGGGAGAAGGTCCACAAAGTATATTCCTCACTCTTTGCCATCCATCAGGAGCAACTCCGCCTTGGGGAGGAATATGAACTCGTGCTCGGTTTAGGCCTGCTGACTTGGCAGACGCCCACCGGGCAGCGTGCCAGGCGGCACTTGGTTGTCGCCGACGCTATTCTTGAGTTCGAAGCCCGTTTGGGCAAATTCACCGTCCGTCCTCATACCGAAGGTGCCAAATTACGCCCCGAACTCGATATGTTGGATATCGAGGAACAGCCAGCGCGTGCCGAAGAAACCTCGAAGGGTTCACTTTCCAGAGCCGAAGACGACCCCTGGGAGAAGGGATGTGTTGAAGGCGTGCTCCAGGCTTTGGTGCATTCGATCAATTCGCAAGGCGATTATGACGACTCCCTGGAAGTGAAAAATATTCGCGCCTCATCGAAGCCAGTCGTCGAATATGCTCCAGCTTTGATTCTGCGAAAACGCTCTGCCAAAGGCCTTACTGAAACCTTGAAACGGATCAAGGAGCAAATCGAAAAGGGCGAAGACATCCCCGGCGAATTTGCAGACCTTGCCGAGGTTCGCACGAAAAATGATCGTGATCAAGGCGACGGTCTGGACGATACCAATGCTGAATTCGATGGGGAAGTATTTTTCCCAAAGCCTTCGAATGATGAGCAACGCCGCATCGTGGATAAGATTCGTGCGGCAAGCGGCGTTCTGGTGCAAGGGCCGCCCGGCACCGGGAAATCCCATACTATCGCGAATCTGATTTGCCATTTGCTTGCAACGGGACAGCGAACGCTGATCACGGCGAAGACACCACGTGCGCTTCAGGTTCTTGAAGGACTTGTTCCAAATGAATTACGCCATCTCTGCATCAACTTGCTTGGCAGCGGACTTGAGGAGCGGCGCTCTTTAGAGTCCAGCGTTGGCGGCATTCTCCGCAAAAATGAGGAATGGAAAGAAGATCGCGCCACACGAGAACGTGCGGAACTTGAAGAGAGTCTCCGAAAGCTCCGGGAAGAAAAGGCCAAGGTCGACCGGCGGCTCCGTGACATCCGGGAATCCGAAACACATACGCAATCCATTGCAGAGGGGACCTATCGAGGGACAGCGGCCAGGATCGCCGAAGCTGTGAGCCGCGACCGCACCACCTTCGAATGGTTCTCGGATTCGGTGCCTTTGGAAAAGACCTGCCAGATATCCACAAGCGATTTGCGTAACGTTCTGGAGACTCTCCGTCGCTTTACGCTTGAGAAGCGCAGGGAATTGGATCTTGTGTGGCCCGACGCCTTGCTGTCCTCGGAAGGCTTCGCCGATCTGGTGAAGAACGAGACAAATGCGATTGAAGAACAGGAGGCATCAACAGGCGGAGCCGATGAACGTTTCGCCGATTTGCTGGCAAAAAACAATCCATCGACCATCGAGGCAATTCGTGACGTTCTGTCCACTTTCCGCGATACCAGAAAAAGGTTAATGGCGGTTCCGCATTCGTGGATGAACGATGCTGTGCGCGATATTCTGGGCGGAAATTCGTCCCTGTGGCACGAACTGCTCCGTGTCACGCGATACGCCATTACATCAGTCGAGGAACACATTGCGGTAGCGGATGACACCAAGATTGAATTCCCGGATACCTGCGACGTCAGAGTGCTGTGTGAAGACGCCAGAAAACTTAAAGAACACATGGATAATGGCGGTAAACTGGGTTGGGGCGTATTCCGACCAAGGCCCGTAAAAGAACGGATTTATGTGATCAAGTCTGTGAAGATCGGCGGTCGCCCTTGCTTGACAGGCGAACATTTCGCAACCCTTTCCAATGTACTGCATGTCCGCATCGAATGCGAGAAAGCATGGGGATTTTGGATAGGTCGGTCTGATAAGGCGCAAGGGCCTTATGCTCTGCAACTGACTACTCTCAAATCACTGAGCAACGCACTTGAAAGCGCCTTGTCGCTTGAAGGAATTATTGGCAATTGCCGTGAGGCAATACAGAGATGCCCGACAATAGAAGCGCCCGTATGGGCAGATGAGTCCCAGGTTGAAAGAATAATCCTGTCCTGCCGTCTCGCGTTGGCAAGTATCCACAGACGGATTACTGCTGAGGAAATCCAGCGTGTTGAAGTTCCGGTTTCTTCCATAGCCGCCAAGAGCAACGCACATCCTGTAACGAAAGAATTACTGATCGCGATTCGTGGCCGCAATGTTGACGGATTCGCACAAAGCATAAACAAGATACAGGATTTGGATAAGGAGCGCCTGCGCCTCCGGAAAGTCGAAGAATACCTAAAGAAATTACGCCACCTGCTTCCGCGCCTTGCGGATTGTTTGGAGGCCACCTGCTATGAGCCATATTGGGAGGAGCGAATTCAGCGTATTGGCGACGCCTGGCATTGGGCGCAAGCGCGATACTGGATCGAGGAATACATCCGGCAGGAAGATGTTCCGGCTCTAGCCAAGCGCGCCAAGCAAATCGAGGACGAGGTAAACGGCATAATCGCGAAGCTCGCCTCGCTTCATGCGTGGTCCTTCTGTTTCTCGCGACTCAAGGAAGACCATCGCCGCCACATGGAAGCCTGGCAGCAGTCCATGCGGCGGCTTGGTAAAGGGACAGGGAAACACGCGCATCGCCATCGCCGTGAGGCCCAAGGGCATCTGAATGAATGTCGCGAAGCGGTTCCGGCCTGGGTAATGCCCCTCCATCGTGTTTGGGATACAGTGTATCCCGCGCCGGGCATGTTCGATGTGATTATCGTTGACGAGGCTTCGCAGTGCGGCGTCGAGGCGCTCCCGTTGTTTTATCTGGGCAAGAAGATATTGATTGTTGGCGACGACAAGCAGATCAGCCCGGATGCAGTGGGTTTACCACGCGATGCGGTACATCGTCTAATGGAAGAGTTCCTTTACGATTTCCACTTCAAATCCTCTTTCGATATAGAAAGCAGCTTGTTCGATCACGGAAAACTACGTTATGGAACCCGGCGGATTACTCTGCGCGAGCACTTCCGCTGCATGCCGGAAATAATACGGTTCAGCAACGATCTTTGCTATTCGGATACACCGCTGATTCCATTGAGACAGTATGGGCCGAACCGGTTACCACCGCTTGAACATGTTTTTGTGAGTGGAGGATATCGCGAAGGTACGAACAATCGGACGATCAATCGCCCGGAGGCCGAAGCCATCGTCGCAAGGATAGCGTCACTTTGTGACGACAGCCGATACAATGACATGTCGATTGGCGTGGTTGTTCTTCAGGGTGAAGCGCAAGCTGCGTTGATCGAGAATCAATTACTTGAACGACTGGGCGCGGAAGAAATGGAACGGCGGCGCCTGGTCTGCGGCAATCCTTACAGTTTCCAGGGCGACGAACGCGACATTATGTTTCTGTCGCTCGTTGCGGCCAACAACGAAAGGATCGGCCCTCTCACGAAGGCAGCCGACGAGCGACGGTTCAATGTTGCAGCCAGCCGCGCCCGCGACAGGATGATTCTTTTCCATTCTGTCACCTGTGATGACCTCAGCACTACTTGTCTCCGGCGAAAGCTTCTCGATTTCTTCGAGAAAACAAAGCCGCAACAGATTGCTGGAATTGACCGGGACGAACTCGAACGGCGGGCGGTACAGGACAATCGGCGCGTTGTGAACCCACCTGCGCCATTTGAAAGCTGGTTCGAAGTTGACGTTGCATTGGAACTGCTTCGCAAGAAATTTGTTGTACTGTCACAGTACGAAGTCGCTGGAAAACGGATCGACCTCGTGGTTGAGGGAGGACAGGCGCGGCTGGCCGTTGAGTGCGATGGTGATAACTGGCACGGGGCTGATCGGTACGAAGACGATATGCAACGTCAGCGGCAATTGGAGCGTTGCGGATGGGAGTTTTTCAGAGTTAGGGAATCGGGGTTTTACTCAAACAAGGTTGATGCCTTGAAGGGCCTTTGGGATGCGTTAGAGGAAAGAGGCATTTACCCGCAAAATATTGATATTCCCGACGAACCAACCCCATCCACATCAGCGCCGCAAGACGAACCGGTCGAGGAAGAACCCCAAGAAAGCGAACCCGCTAGGCCCATTCATGAGCCAGAGGTTGATATCAAAGTCGAGGTTGAGGATACAGTAGTTTATGTGGATATTGAAAATCCTCAGGTCGAGAAGCAGGCATTAATAACTTGCGAAAAATCGAACCCGGAATGGGGAGCCATCAATATCAACACACCAATTGCAAGAGCACTTATAGGTGCGACACTGGGCTCCACGGTCGAGGCAAAGTTGCCCAAGGGAACGGTCTCGCTGCTCATCAAAGACATTAAGAAGCCGAGAAGTTAAATGCTTCGTAACTCCTCTTGTGCGATTACTGGAAGGTTGGTGCATCGGCAAAAGGGATGAGCGGGTTGTTGGGGAAATTTGTCGCTGGGAAAGACTTTTCCATCAAGCGGGCCGCAGACCGGACAAGTCCGTTCATCGCTCATCGTCATCCATTCCAACTTTTCGACTCCTACCTGCGTATAGAACTTTTTTCGTCCCATGTTGTGAGCGCGGAGCACCTCGGTGCGGGCGATCATCTCCATGCGGTACTGAGCCTTGCTGAACACCTTTGTCCCCGCCTGTTTGAACGAGTCCTTGTATATCACCACCTTTCCAAGATCCCGGACGATGTCGTCGGTTCCTTTTCCCTCGACGATGGCCTGCATGATAACCCGCTTGATACCGTCTGAGAGTTCGCGGTTAACGTCACCGGCGAGTGTGAGGTTGTACTGCGCCATGAAGTCGAGGGCATTGGTGTCGACGATGGTGAACACCTTGGTGGCCAGCTTGTCGATGCCCTCGGGCTTGAGGTCGGCGTAGAACGGCAGCGCCGCGTCGGCGAGCTCTCCGATTCCCTGCTGGATGCCGAGCTTGAAGGAGTCCTTTGTCGTCTTGCGAAAGACCAGGGTCTGCTCCCGCTTGAGCCGTTTCATGGTGTCGTCGAGTTCGAGCTGGAGCTTTTCCAGCCCTTTGAGGGCGGCGAGCTTGTTGTCCGGCAGGGAGCCGAGGGAGCGGTACTGGAGGATGGCGCGGGCGACCTCGTCTTCGGAGTGTTTCAGCGCCTGGGTGAGTTGGGCCGTGACCTGGTCGTTGTAGCGGTTGCGGGCCGTCAGGCTTTTCAGGGTGGCCGCCTGGATGCGCTGCTTGAGGTCCGAAGGCATCAGCGGGGCTCCCGGCGGTCGATGAAACGACAGGCCGGGGCGTCGAAAGTGCGCTCGCTGTTGTGGACCCGGCAGTGGTTGGTGTCAGCAATGAAGTGGCTGCACTCGTCACACACGGCCGCATCGCCGGTGGACTCCAGGTCGCCCGACCAGACCAAAGCCGCCTCCGCCGTGGGTTCATCGTCCTCGGCCGGAATCCCGAGCATCTTCCGGGCGCGAGGCACGCTGAGGATGCCGGAGACGACCATATCCACCACCGGCTTCACCTGCTTCTCGTCCATCAGGTCGATCTGCTTGCGTTCGGTCTCGCGGTTGGCGGCCTCGATATCCGGGTCCAGGTCCATCTTGAGCTGGAGGCTGGAGCGGCTGATGAGTTTACGGTCGTAGAGTTCGATGAGGAGCTTCTTGAAATCGACCGCATCGCTCGGGTCGAGGTCGTTGAAGATGAACTGGATGCTCTTGTCGCCATGGCCGTTCAGTTCCATCCAGTCGTCGAACACCCAGTCGAGGAGCTTGCGAGCGGCCTGTTTGATCTCGCGGATCATGACCATCATCTTCTGCATGCTCACCGAGGCAGTGGCGAAATTCGGACCGTCGCCGGTCACCAGCGAGCGTGACAGACCCAGGGCCACCACGATGTCTTCCTTCACCTCCTTGACCTTGTCCTCGACGTTGAGGACCTGGCCGTCGGTGCCGTGGGTTTCGACATTGACGTAGAACGGGACCACCAGGCCGCTTTTCATGTCCATCTTGTTGACCATGTCGCGAACCTGTTCGAGCATCCGCTGGTCCGGCATCACCATCTTCTGGCCGAACGCGCCGCCCACCTTGAGCAGGCGGAATGGCGTGGCCCAGCGCTTGGCGATGGCCTGTTCGGCTCGGCGGTAGTCGCGCAGCAGTTCGATGGCTTGAAAGGCGGGAAGCACGAGGGAGTTGCCTCGGGGCGAGAAGGCCGGTGCGTCCCATTTGAGGTGGACCACCTGCTCGACGGGCAGCGGAATGGATTCGCCGCCGCCGGGTGTGTCCTCGGGAAATTGCCGGGCCTCGATCAGCTCGCCCTGGGCGTATTTGACCTTGACCGAAACCGGGTTGACGCAGACCAGCTCCTCGATGTCCTGGCCGGACTTGGTGAAGCGTTTGAAGCCGATGGCGTCGCCTTTCACCAGGAGCTGAAGAACCATGTCCTTGATGAACTGCGAGATGTTCAGCCGCCAGGCGGCCTCCAGAGCCTGCTCCTTGAGGGTCTCGTCATCGCTGGTGATCTTGATCTCGTCGCCCACGGCGAAGGTGCGCCAGGAGTTGACGCAGTTCTTCACCAGCGGCTCCTCGACATAGTATTCCCAGGCCTTGCGGGCGCGTTCTTCCCAGGTGGCCGGAATCGCTTCGGCGGCGTTCACCTTGGCGAAGGCGGCCGAGTCGAGCGCGGCCGCTGCTGCCATCGGCGCGATGACAAAGCCGGTGGTGTCCAGGCTTTCGGGTTGTTCGTCCTGATGGGCGGTGCTTTCCACGTGATCCTCTCGATAGTTTCGGCCATGACAGCCGCACATCCGGCCCGTGTGGGCCGAGCCCGGCTCGATGCCCGTTACTTACCGGAGCGGGGTGGAAAGCGTCGGAGGATGCGGTCAGATGAAAACCGGATTGGTGAGCACCGGCTTGAGCGATACCACCTCTTCGCCGACCGGGTCGAGGTTGCCTTCTTCCCGGATCAGCATGGCGCAGCGCACCGCATCGATGATGTGGTCGTTGCCCTTGGAATAGATGATCTTGCCGTCCCGCAGGGTGTAGGTGTGGGTGGTGAACTGGTCTTCCACCTCCAGATCGTCCGAGGGGAAAATGAGCTGCTTGCGCTGCAGTGCCCCGTTGATGAGGCTGGTCATCAGCTCCTTGGTCCGCTTCTTGACTTCCTTGCCGTCGCGGACCGCCAGCCGGGTCATGCCGCCGAAGTCGTATCCCTTGAGCCTGCCTTCCAGCTCCAGCCCCTTGTACTTGTCTAGGGTGAGCAGCTCCTGGACCACGGCCAGACCGTTGCCGCCGTTGTCCACGCCGATGCCCGCCGGGGTGTAGTAACGCTCCAGCAGCGCGATGATCTGGGCGATGTGCGGATAGGAAACGTGTTCGAGATGAACGCGCAGGATCATTTTCAGCAGCGTCCGCTCGCCGATCTCCATCTCCTGGAATACGACGATCTCGGTGGGGTCGTTGGTGTAGCCCAAATCGCCGCCGACCCAGAACTGACCGCTGCGGGGCGTGAGGTTAAGCAGCATCTCCAGCCGGTCATGGGCCGCTTCCTCGGTGTCGCAGTCGCGCATCTCGGAATCGGTGATGACGATCTTCTGGTACTCCAGCAGATCCTGCCGACAGAGGTTGAACTGCTCGACATTGAAGGCCCCGTAGGAGGGCTTGCCGTGTTCACCGGCCACCTCGTGCTGCCAGCCGGAGCTGTCGCGGCCGCCGTAGAACTCCAGCAGTTCGGCCTCGCGATCCTCGGTCCACAGAGGATTGAGCCAGGACGGCCAGCGGAACACATGGAACTGATCCGACGAGGTGAGCCGGTAATAGGTGGTGTCGCGCAGGCCGTTGGGCGTGGAGTAGATGCGTAGCGTCCCCCCGGCCTTGAGGCACTGGCGCAGCGCCTTCCAGGCCCGTTCGGTCAGCCAGGCTCCTTCATCGACCCAGACGCGGCCCACGTGCAGAGACCGGAAAGCGTCGCCATAGGCCCCGGCCGGGCGGAAATAGAGCACCGAACCGTTGGTGAACTCCAGCCGGAAGTAGGGTTTGCGGTGGATCTTGGGCTTGCCGTACTTGGTCAGGGCAATGCTGTTCATCAGATCCGGGTTGGTGTCGAGCTGGAACTCGATCTCTTCGATGATGGTATCGAGGTGCCCCTGGTGCGGAGCCGCGATGAGGCCCTGGCCGCCTCGGGTGGTGAAGGCGTAATGGAGCGCGTCGGTCGAGAGCACGATGGACTTGCCCACGTCCCGGCCGTCGAGGTGGATGATGTTCTTGGCCGGGCAGCGCAGGTCCTCCACCTGGTGCGGCCAGTAGTCGCGCCCTGAGCCATCCCGGTTGTAGAGGTAGGCTTGCCCCCACAACACGGGATCGCTCAGGGTCGCCGCAAGTTTGCGCTCCTTGTCGGTTACCGCCATCAGTGCATTCCCGTCCTCAAGGCGCTGCCGAGGATGGTGCCCACCAGTTCCGTCAGGATCTGCTGCACGGCCAGAGTGTTCTTCCTGTCGTGGACAGCTTCCTGAATGTCGATGATGGCCTGGTCCAACTCCTCCCAGGCCCGGTACTGCTGCTGGGCCGCTTCCAGACGGCCGAGGGCGTTCTCGATCCGTCCCGCCGCCAGTTCGGTGCCGATTTCAACCAGGGCCTCACCGGCCTGGCGAACGGCATCGCTGTTTTCCTGAAGGATCTCTTTCATTGGCCTGCCTCCTGGTTCGAACCGTTGGCCCACTGGTCAAGGGCGTCCACGGCGGTCTGCAGGCGCAGACCGACTCCGGTCAGGCGCTCGGCGTCCGGGTGGCCGACCTCGCGCAGCGCCTTGTTGGCCTCGGTCACGTACTCGGGCGTGTGGCGGTTGACGGTGGCCACCGCCGACTGGATCTGGGCCGGTGGCCGGTAAGTGGCGCAGCCGGTCATGATTCCGGCCAGGGCCAGTGGGATGGTCCATTCGAGGGTCTTCTTCAACATGTTGATCTCCTTTGGGTTATGGGTTTGGGGCACATGCAGAAAGATCTCTGCAAACACTTGATTTCCAACGAAATAGAAGCGTCATTGGATGTGACGCGGGATGGTCCCGCATCCACGAAAAACGGAACCGGAGACAGGCCATGACCTACGACAGAAACCGCCAGCAGGCACTCAAGGCGTACCGAGAAAAGCAGGAAAACATCGCCCGGCTGATCGAGGGCATTCGCGGCAAGCTCGAAACGGACGCGAAGCAGCCGGACATCACCTGGGCGAGCGTCGGCTCCCTCGGCCACGTCGAGGAACTGCTGCGGGAGCTGGACGAGTTCCTGTCCTGAACACACCGGGCCACCGACAAAGGAGACATCGACATGACCGAATGCACCGTGCATCAAGCCGCCGAGGCTTTCATCGGCCACCTGCGGGAATCCGGAAAGAAAGAGCGGACCCTCTACACCTACCGGAAGGATCTCGACGTGGTTGAGTCCTTCTTCGGCGCGGATCGCCAGCTCGCCGAGATCCGGCTCCCCCAGGTCGGCAAGTTCTACAAGTCCGACCTGCTGCTCAAACTCCCCGACGGCAAGGAGCGGGCTGAACGCACCGTCGCCAAGACCGTCCGGGTGTTCCGCATGATGATGGTATGGGCCAGGGAATCGGGGCGCATCGAGGAGCTGCCGCTGCCCAAGAGCACACCCATGGGCCACAGCCGGGTGAAGGAGTCCAGCAATGAGCAACCGAACGGCTGACCTCGAGCTGACGGCCGCGACTGAGGCGTTCTGTGCCCGCCTGTCGGCCGAAGGGCGCTCCCCCGCGACCATAGCCGCATACCGCCGGGACCTCGCCCTGGTGGCCCGCGTTGCCGATGAGCTGGCCCCGGGTATCGTCTGTCGGGCGGTCACGGCCGGTCTCCTCGACCAGGTGTTCTCCGCCGGGGCGGTGACCGAGAGTGAGCGCGGCCCACGCTCGGCGGCGTCGCTCCATCGAATGAAGGCGGCGGTGCGGGCCTTTTTCGCCTGGGCCGTCGAAGCGGGCGTGGTCGATGACAATCCGGCCCGGTACATCCGCATGCATCGGCTGCCGAGAAAGCTGCCGGTGTTCCTGACCGCCGCCGAAAAGAAACGACTGCTCAAGGAACTCAAGGGACGGACCGACTTCTCCGCGCTGCGCGACCGCGCCATGATCGAGGTGCTGCTGGGCACCGGGATCAGGCTTGGCGAGCTGGCCGCGCTCGACATGGATGACATCGACCTCGACGCCAAACATCTGCGGGTGCGGGCCAAGGGGAATGTACCGCAGGTCAAGTTCATCAAGACCGACCTCCGCACATTGCTGCGCCGTTACCTAGCCGAGCGCCGCCGACATGGCCGTCCGGAAATGGAAGCCCTGTTCCTGTCGAACCGGGACGGCAGACTCTGCCAGCGGCAGATTGCCAACCGGCTCGCCCACTGGCTGCGGAAGGCCGGGATCGAAAAGGAACTGACGCCGCACGGGCTGCGGCATACCTTCGCCACCCACCTCTACGGCGCGACCAACGACCTGCTCGTGGTGCAGCGGGCCTTGGGGCATCGGGACGTGTCCACCACCCAGATCTACACCCACCTCGTGGACGGCCAGCTCGAGGAAGCCCTCGAACGCCTCTGATCCTTTCGGACCCGACGATGGGAGCGGCCTCGGCTGCTCCTGTTTTCGTTGGGCGAGACAGTGTCGAAGACGGTGAATGACAGTGCCCGCAAAAGAACACATCCGCCGATGATGAATGATCATGACGATGGCCCGCTGCCTCCCGGGCGGAGCGGGAAATATCGATTGACCGGAATTTCTCCTTTTCTGTCTGTCGGCCGCACATCGCTATAACTGCTTGGCTTGTGCGCTCCGGGCGCGGTACACACATGGCAATATCTGCTTGGCTTGTGCGAGGGCCGCCGCCGAAGGAATGGCTGTGTGCGGGGCTTGGCCGGTTCTGCCTGGGGCTCGACATGCCAATATTTACTTGGGTTGTGTGAGAGAGCCCCGGCGTGAACATGCCTATATCTACTTGGCTTATGCGGCTCGGCTTATACGCACACATGCCAAACAGATATCGAGAGCTGCAGGAAGAAATCGAGGAGTGGAAATGATGATCGGCCGCCGGAAGATACCGATTCCGAAAGTGCAAGGAACACGTCTTATCCGCAATTCCTGGTGAAGCTGTCTGCCGCAAGTCGCCGTGTGCCGGGGTCATCGGAAAAGCCCTCCATGGTGTTATCCGCAATTCTTTCCGCGTTTCTTGCGGCCGGAGGGTTTCGCGCCCGGGGCGTTGGCGGCCTCGGCCACCTTCTCGAGCAGCGCCGCCGCCCATTCCGCCGGAGAGGTCTGCGGGCCTTTCGGCTCCTCACCCTCGCGAGCAATCTTGGTGGTCTTGAGATCCTTCATGTGGCAGCGGATCATCCGGTCGAGCTTTTCGGCTGCATCCGTGTTCCCCTCGATCTGGGCGCGGACCAGCTTCACCGAGTAGACGCCCACCAGCTCCACCTGCAGGAAGTCGCTGGACTTGTTGAACTCGAAATCCTGGTTGAGGCGGTCGATGATCGCATCGAACATGACCTTCTCTTCCGGCGTCAGGCAACGGTCGGCGAAGATGCCGTGACGCAGCCGGTTCTGGTTGCCCTCGGGCGCACCAGGCCCGCGCCGGGGCGGTTCGGTCTTGCCCTCGTTGCGGTGCCAGCGGTCCAGCGTCTCTTTGTCCGGTTTGTTCAGTGCCACGTGGAAATCCTGCCGAATATTGTTTTCCCAAGCCGGGATACGGGGCGGGAGGCCGATTTAGCCTCCAAACGCGCTCCCGCCGGTTCAGGGGTTACTTACCGGAAGCGGCGCTAAACTGTCGGTCCCGATCCTGTTTTCGTTCGGCGGCGATGATCTGGTTGACCCGGCGGGTGGTCACTCCGGCGAGGTTGGAGATCTCCTGGCTGCTGATCCCCTGCAGATGAAGGGCAAGCACCAGGTCGCGGCGCTCCTGATAGAAGCGGCTCGGTGCCGGGACCCAGAGAATTCCGGTGTAGTGCTTCTGGATCTGCTCGAAGAGTTCCTCGGGCAGAACATCCTTGGCGTTGGCGTAGCGTTTCTTTTTCTTCACGGCTCAATCCTCCACTTTCTTCATCCACGGCTGCGGCACGTCCGGGTTGTAGAACCGCAGCGTGCTGGGACGCCCGGACTTCGGCCCGTGGATAATTTCGATAGAACGCTCGGTGACCTCGCCAATCTCCTGATCGCCATCGACGAAGCAGACCAGGCCGTAGTCCTCGCCGCAGGGAAACCGGAAGCGGCCCTGGTTCTGATAGAGGCGTGCCTCGGACCAGCCCTTGGCCATGGCCTCCTCACGGATGGCGTCGACCTTGGCGACAGCCTGGGAAGTCACCGGCTGCTTACATTTCCAAGCTTGGTTGCCGGGATAAATCCAGTCCTTTGTGTCAACTTCGACAGGTTTCTCCTGGGCCTCGGGACGAAGCGCGGGTGGCCGATAGTTCTTCGGGGAAAAAGAGTGCAGGACCTCCTGCAGGAGTTCCTTGCCGAACTCCCGGATGGCCAGCGCCTGCAGGGCGTTGAATCGCTTCCGCAGCGTGTTCCAGGCATCCTCGGGGAGCTTTCCGGCCTTGTGCGCGGCTTGGGCCGTGAGCATGCGGGAACGTAGCCAGGCAAAGTATTCAGGCGACAGGCGGCGACACAGCGTGCCGTCGATCTCCCGGTCTTCAGGCCAGTCGCGGGCGTCCTCGACCTCGTGAACATCGAGCCCGGTGGAGACATAGATGGCGGGCTGCGGTTGTTGCGGTGGTAATGATGGGGGTTCACATCCGGCCGAGGCTTCCTGCCCTCCGGCGGTGTGCTTGATCATGGTTTTTAGAAGGCTCATGGTTTCAGGCTCCAGAAATACGGGTTAATCGCTTTTCCCGTTATTTACCGGAGCTGCCCTGAAACCGTCGGAGACCATCTGCTGCGGTGGATACGTGCGGTGGCTGCGGTGGTCGTGCGGTGGAAGGTTTTCTCGTCCCACCGCAGGGGGTGGTTCTTTGTTTGTTATTTGTTTTTAGATAGTTATGAAGAAAGAGAAGATAGAGTGCGGTGGTTGCGGTGGTATTTGGGGAATGTCTCTCGCGCTGGGCCGGAATTTGCCTGGCGTCGGATGTCGGGTTGGTGAGTCAAAAAAATATTTCAGCCCATAGGGGGGTGAGACCTCTGGATTTACCACCGCATCCACCGCAAAGGCCATGAACGCCTTGTCTGGCAAGGGTTTGGCGTGCGGTGGTCATCCACCGCAAGAGACAGCGGTGTTCACCGCACCACCGCAAAACCGGAGCTGCGAATACTCAATCCGTTGTCTTTCGATTATCTATAGAAATCATAACGTTCGTTTCATGTTGACCCAGGTGCCACCGTTTACTAGTGACCTGTTGGAGGAAATGCAAATCATGGCTGATCAGCAACAGGCCACAGGGGCAATCTCTCAGGGCATTCTCTAAGCACTCGATTGCTGGAAGATCGAGATGATTTGTCGGTTCATCCATAACAATTAAATGCGGCTGACGAATAATTCCAAGCGCCAATAGCACCTTGCGCAATTCACCTGGGCTGATATCAAGGTTATGTAACAGTCGTTCAGGGCGTGACCCAAGAGCACTCACCACTGTCATGATTTTACCAAGTTGTTCATGGGAAAGGTGATTTACATCTGCCATGATTTTTCGGGTTTTCATCATGTCAATCTCTTGCGGTAAATATACCAAATGCTCATTAGGAATATCTATGTGGTTAAGAATATGTCGAATAAAAGTTGTCTTTCCCATTCCATTTGCTCCAGTAATAGCAATACGATCGTCACGTAGCATTGAAATCTCTGGTATATGCAATTTTCTTGATTCATCGAGAGCGATTATGTCAGCAGGAATAGTAAAGAGGATTCGACGTGGAGAGACGGAACCATCGATCCAGAAATGAGTTGCATAGCGTTTCTTGATTTTTATCTCAGAAATTTGTTCCTGCCCATGCTTTATACGACCTTTTAATTGCTTAGCAAGACGCCCGGCATGACCATCCTGTCCTGAAACACGAGCCAGGTCGATTTTGGCACGCCCATCGCTGTCACCACGTGCCAAATGACGTTTCGATTTCTTTTTGTTGGCGCGTGAGGCTTTAGCGCAGCGACGTTTCGACTCGTCCTTTAATCGTTCCAGGTTTTGTTGCAAACTATGACGTCTATCCTGCAAACTTGATTCTTCCCGTTTAACATCTGCGGCAGCTTTCGTATAATTGCCAGGTTGTATTATGGCTTGAGGGGGGTCGAGAAAAATACATTGCTGGCAAAGAAGGTCAAGCAAATCTCGGTCATGGCTAACCAGCAGACCAATACCACGAAATGATGTAAGCGCTTCTATAAGCAGCTCACGGGCCGTAATATCAATATGATTGGTCGGTTCATCAAGAAGAAGGACATCCGGTTGTTGCCAGAGAGCGACAGCAATTTGAGCACGCTTACGCTCGCCATGACTTAGTGTCTGCCAGCGACTTACCCAATCATCGCCAATCCTTAGCTTTCCACGCAGTACGCATGCCTCTGCTTCAACCGTAGAAATCAAAAGTGATAGCTGTGCCGGAACATCGTCAGTGCGCTGCGGGCAGAAAACTATATGTCCGGACCGTTTGATAGTCCCTTGCTGTACCTGTAGATGTCCTGCCGCAAGTTGCAGAAAAGTCGTTTTCCCTGCACCGTTTGGCCCTACGATTCCTGTCCATCCTTCCGCAAGATGAACTGTGATATCCTCAAGCAATGAGGATATTGCACTATCATAAGAAAAGGTAACGTTTTGAAAAGATATTGACATTGTTGACCTCCAAGCATGCTGTAACAAAACATACTGGACGTCCCATTCCCATGGAATCAGCTAAAATAAAAAATGCCACGTCTTAAACGTGGCATTCAAATCATAAACGCTGAAGCCACCCAAGATCTACGGAAACAGAACGCCATTTTTTGGATAATTTAACGATCCAAAATGGGAACACGAAAATTTCGTGAAGGCTCGTTTCCGTTAGATTCTCAAGGGTATACCTCCATATAAATTTACTTCTAACTTAGCATCACAGGATGATGGCGTCAAGTTTTGCCTTTGATTTTGATAAAGTTCAGTGTCGTCATATCATCCAGTTTGGGCAAAAAAATTCCATTTACCTGCTCTTGTGGCAGATCCGGTACTCGAAGTTCTTGGTGTGGGCGTTGCGCTGCCGGTCGATGTCGAACCCGGCGTCCCGGATGACGTCCAGGTCGTTGCTGATGCGCCGACCGAGCTGAGCGGGCTTCTTGTATTCGAACTCGAGGTTGAATTCCCGGCCGACCCTGCGCAGCGCAGCGAGCAGTCTTCCCGCCGACACCGGTTCCATGGTGTTCTCGTTCTCGAACCTCACCTGGTAGCGTTCGATGAACCCCACCACATGGTTTGCCCGGTCGTCCTCGCCGTAGCGGGCCTTCTCATCCAGCTCCACCGCGTTCTGATAAGCGTGGAAGAGCGACGCCAGCGCCGTTGCGATGGGGTTCGACTCCCGCGCCATCTCCTGGCTGGTGTCGTTGATGGAATGGATCTGCTCGATGAACAGCGGGCTCAGATCCTCGAGTCCGGTGGTCACCTCGTGTTCCTCGGACCCGGCCAGCATCATCAGGTACATCAGGCTCAGATAATCGTTGCACCGGCGTTTGCCATGGGTCGGCATGGTTCGGTGCAGCAGGCGCATGACCTGTTTCTGGGCTCCGTCCCGGATCATTGCCAGCACATGGCTGGTTCGCTTCATGATGGCCGAAATGATCAGATCCCGGTTCTGCTGGATGGCGGAGATGACCTCCGACTCCAGAAAGCAGTCGCTGGCCTGGTTGGCGAGGTCGAAGTTGATGACGAAGGACCTTGACAGTATCTCCGAAAGCTCCCCGCACAGCGGCTCGATGCCGGTGGTGTTCAGCAGGCATTTGGTCCGCTCGGTGATGGTCTCGCTGTCGGTGCCGCTCTTGCGCTTCTCCTTGGCGATGCCGGTGATGCTGGTCAGCATGAAGGTGGTCAGATCCTCGGTCATCTGCTTGACCTCGATGTTGTCGAGGACGATGAGCGGGTTCTGCGAGCCATCGGTGTAGTTCGCCGCGTCGGTGGCCTTCTTGTGCTGGGGCTCGCCGTAAAGCAGCGTCGACGTGATCTTGCTGGCAGTGGTCTTGCCCGATCCGGCCGAGCCCTCGAAGCGGGTCATGGGCCGCGTCCCGGCAAAATCGATCAGCAAGAAACAGGAGAGCCAGGAAAGGATGAGAAAGCGATCTCCTTGTGGACAGGTCATGTTGCCCACCAGCAGATCGACCAGGAGCCGGTCCGCCTCTTCGAGGTCGGCGTCGGGCAGGAATTTCAGCGGCTTCATCTTGCGCGAGCCGTCCAGGATGATGCCGTCCTCGTTGCCGCCATTCTTCATGATCTGAATTTCGTCCGGGGTGATCTTGGCGATCTCGTGCTCCGGATTGTTCAGGTTGAAATAGACGGTGTAGGAAGCCACATCGGTATGCAGCCAGGAGAAATGGTCGCGCACCTGGCCACGGATCATGGCCAGGCTGGGTAACACCTCGAAAAATGTTCGTCCGCCGTTGGATGTCGGCACCATGCCCGTGTGCTTGTAGAGCATGGCCGCGTAGTGGCGCTTTCGGCCCCGGTCTGGCGAATCCATCCAGTAGATGGCGTTGTCGAAATACATGAACGGCTCACCCTGCAGGGTATGAAAGAACTGGGCACCGTTGGCGGTAAACCAGTCGTAGGCCGCCTCGGCTGCCAGTGTGTAGTCGGGAGCGCCGTTCTCCAGCTCCGTGTCGATCAGCACCTCGTCGACCCGGGCGCGGCATGATCCGGGCATTGCGCCGGACATCCGCTTGGCCTTTTTCTTTTCGTTGCGGAACTCGACCTTGCGGTCCTTCTGGATGGCGCGGATCTGTTCCTTCAGGGTGGCCATGGAAACACCACCGCCGATGCGCTCCTGCACCAGCTTCAGCAGGCGTGCCTGTTCCAGCGGCGACTGTTCGGAAATCTCCCCCAGAATCGGTTCGAGCAGGCGGTTGCGTTCTTCCTCTTCAGCGCCCTCGGGCAGCGAGCGCACGCCGAACTCGATGGGCGTGCTGGCCTCGGCGAGCAGGCGTTCGAAATCCTCCAGGGTATGCCCGGCGGCAATGTAATCGTTGACGTCGATCTTGGCGATGGCGAGAAGCGCCTCGGCCGCCTTGATTTCCTCGGCGGGCCGTCCCGCCAGTAGCTTGGCCAGCTCCTTCGGCCCCACGCTCGCCGTCAGGCCGAAGCGTTCGGTCAGCTCCTGCCGGGCCGAGAGCTGTGTCTCCGACAAGGGCAGCGTCACCAGGCGGGTGTCGATCTTGTGTTCGGCCAGGGTGCGAGCGGTTTGCAGCGCCCCTTTGAGACCGGCCTGGGAGAGTTCGTTGTCCTGGCAGATGTAGACAGTTTCGACGCCGCGCAGCTTGGGGATCAGGCGCTCCCAATCGGCGGCCCGGATGCGGACGGTGACCGGAGATACGGTGGGCAGGCCCAGTTGCATCAGCGCCAAGCAATCGGTCACCCCCTCGGTGATGATCACCTTGCCGGGCCTCGCCAGCAGGCAGTCCTCGTTGAACAGCAGCGCGTTGTTGATGAAGTCGGCGACGTAAGGCCGTTGGTGTTCGTCGTGAACCGGCAGTTTCTTGTATTTCCCTTGCTCCCAGCCAACGTCCGGGGTCCACGGCGTCTTGCGGCCGATCATGAACACCACCCGGCCACGGCTCCAGTAGGGAAAGACGATGCGGCGCTCGAGAAATGGCGTCAGGCCGTCCTGGCTGGTGGGACGGAAAGCGCCGGTGGCGGCGAGCTCCCGCTTGGAGAAGCCGTCTTCACCCCCGGTCAGTTGGGCGACCGCGCCGGACGCGTTGTCCGCGTAGCCGATCAGGAGATCGTCGATGGTTTCATCGCTCAGGGCGTATTTGGATTTCAGCCAGTCGAGGACCTCCGGCGACTCCTTGAGCTTGGCGTGGTAAAGCTTGGCCAGCGCCGTCAGCGTGTCCTTGACCCGCAGCTCAAAGGCGCGGTCCGCCTCCGTCTGGGCCAGACGCTCTTGGCTCAGGCCATAGCGCGACAGCGGCGGCAAGCCCGCCTTCTTGGCGAGATAGTCCCGGGCCTGACGATGGCTGTCCGGCATCGGACCGGATTGCCCGGCGGTGACCGAGCCCGTCTGGATGAACTCCACGAACTGCAGCACATCGCCGCCGACCCCGCAGCCGAAGCAGTACCAGCCCTGTTTGTCGAGCATCACATGCAGCGACAGACGCGACTGGCTCTGATGGTTGGGGCAGTCGCACATCAAGCGCTGACCGGTCTCCTGGGTGATCCGTCCAGGCAGGAGTTCCCGGGCCACCTCACCGATGTCCATCTCGGTGACGAGCCGGTAATACTCCCTGACGTTATCCGTTCCGCCCATGCTCATTCGGCCTCCGCGACACGGGCGAAATCGGCATCCGCGTGCTGGGCGGCGTCCAGAAACAGGGGCAGAAAGGTCCGGCGGTCATCCACCTGGCACCGCTTGGCGCAGTTCTGGATGCCCCAGTGATCACCCAGGACAATGGCGGTGCGCCGGGCGCGGGTCACCCCGGTGTAGAGCAGATTGCGGTGGTGCATGAAGGAATGCGCCTTGTGGACCACCACCACGGCGCAGGGGAACTCGGAACCCTGGGTTTTGTGAATGGTGAGCGCATAGGCGAGCTGCAGGTCTTGAAGGTCGGGCGACCCTTTCTCCAGCTCCACCGGCATGCCGTCGAAATCGATGACCAGAGTGCCGTTCGCGAGGACATCGACCACATAGCCGATGGCACCGTTCATCACGTTCAGGTCGTAGTTGTTCCGGGTCTGGATGACCTTGTCGTGCTTGAGAAACGGAGCGCGACGGCCCATGGCGACCGGCGGCACCTCGGTGTTCCAGAGCTTGCGCTGGATGAGCCGCTGCAGTTCCTCGTTCAATTCCTTGGTGCCGAGCGGCCCCTTGTGGGTCGGCGTCAGCACCTGCACGTCCTTGATGATGTCGAAACCCAGGGCATCGAGCCGCTCCTGAAACAACTCCAGTAGGAACGAGCGTGCCGCCATCGGGTCGGTGAACTGATCCACCAGATACCAATCCCGGCATCCGCCCACCGACGCCTCGCTGGTCTTGCGCACCTCGCCCTTGAGAACGGCGGTGCAGTTCTCCTTGAGGACGCCAGCCTGGCGCACGACCTTGTCGAGGATGACCGTGGGGATGGCGCGTGTCTGGATCAGATCGCGCAGGATGTTCCCTGGTCCCACCGGCGGAAGCTGGTTGTGGTCCCCGACCAGCAGCACTGTGGTCCGCGACAGATCGACCGCCTCGAACAGGTGCCAAGCCAACGGCACATCGACCATCGAAAACTCGTCGACCACCAGGACATCGGCATCGATGGGATTCTCCTTGCTGCGCGAGAAACCCTTGCCGTCATAGCCGAGCAGGCGGTGGATGGTGGTGCCGCTACGGCCGCTGACTTCCTCAAGGCGTTTGGCGGCCTTGCCGGTCGGTGCGGCGAGCACAACCTCCAGATCGCTCTCCTCGCAGATGGTGTTGATGACCGAAATGGTGTAGCTCTTGCCTGAACCGGCTCCACCCGAAATCAGGCTGATGCTGTGCTGGAGGGCCGAGCGCACCGCTTCGAGCTGCTTATCGTTCAGCGTTGATGCGCAGCGCCGAATCAGGGCATCGAGTTTCTTGACGGACTGGAAATGCAGGTTGGGTGTTTCGGCCTGGCCGAACAACGAGGCCAGCTCCCGCTCCATGCGGACGATCTCCGGCAGAGCGACCACGAAACGTCCGCCGTGGGAATCGCAGGAAAGCGCCTGTTCTTCGATGAGCGCGTCGAGGGCGCTCTCGATACGGACCCGGCTGTCCAGGGCATCCATGACCAGCAGCAGATTGGCCTGGTCGACCAGATCCTCGTATTCGATCCAGCAGTGACCATTGTCCAGGGCTTCACGGACGCAGAAATTCAACCCAGCGCGGATACGAGGGGTGTGGTCCTTGGGGGTGCCAAGCTTGCGGGCGATCTTGTCGACCTTCTTGAAGCCGAATCCCCGGATCTCCCGAATGAGGATGTACGGGTCTTCCTTCAGAATATCGAGGCAGTTGCCGCCGAGTCTTTCGACCAGAGTGGTGACCTGATGATGGGTCAGGCCGAATGCCGACAACCATGCCATGACGGCGTTGACGCTGCGGTTCTTCAACCATTCGTCACGCAGCCGCCGGGCAGCATCCAAGGGCAGCCGGGCTTTGAGCGCGATGCGCTCGGGGTCATTCAGAAGGGTTTCTTCAAAGGCGTCGCCGAAACTCTCGACGATCAATCTGGCCTTGGCCGGACCAATGCCCTTGATCTCCGGATGGTTGGCCAGATAGTGGATCAGCCCCTCCGGATCGAGTTCGAGGTCGTGCTCCATCCCGTCGACCTTGAACTGACGGCCGTATTTGGGATGGGTGGCCCACGACCCGAGCAGGACCACAGGCTGATTTTCCCGGGCGAACAAATTGCCCGCGAACTGGACTTCCTCACCGGTCGGGGTGAGCAGTCGGCCTGCGGAGAACTTGGGTCCGGCATAGTAAACGCGCTCTATTCTTCCCCGGAGTCGCGCCGGGTTACTCTCATTTCTTTTTGGCATCTCGCGATCCTCCGGTGAAAACGTGTCAGGTACTCCTCGACAAAACGGCAGGCGGCCTGCCGTTCCGAGCAGAAGTAGACGGGGACACCGAAGTCGACGACGATGGAGGCGACCGTTCCGATCAGCGCATGCGGGTGGGCATCGCTGCGGTAGCGGCCATCGACCAGATCGCGAAAGTTGCATTCGACAACCACGCAGGCGGACTCGTAGGCGGAGAGCTTTTCCAACTCGCGGTGAAACCGCTTTCTCCCCCGGATGACGGTGGAGACGAAATCCGTCAGGGATTTGCGCTCCACCGCCACCCGTTCCTCGAGGCCGACCAGCGAGTAATCACCGGCGGGCAACGCCTTGCGAACCGCCGAAACCTTGTCGCTATCGAAGCTGTAGGGCTCCTGTTCGCGGGTGTCGACGACAACGGTGATCCGGTCCATCATCAGAACGGGATCATGTCGTCCATCGCCGCGCCGGGAGCCCCGGCATCGTCGGCCATGACAATGCGACGGTTGAAGTAGATGTTCTCGTTTTCACCGCGAGTGCGCTTGGTCACCTCAAGCTTAATGTTGAGAAGCTGCTCGAGATGGCCCGGCAGATCGGAGAGCTTCTGAAGCTGCAGCCCGCAGGTGTAGAGGTCCTGCTTGAGCCACTTGATGTTCTCGTTGCTGGCCATGACGTTGTTGCGCCAGAGCAGACGGCCCTTGTGGGTCGGCGCGAGAATGCGCAGGGTCCACTTGAGCATGGGGTTTCCCGAGGTCTGGGCGCGGGTCAGTTCGACCCGGTCGACGTTGACCTGGTACTTGCCGTCGGGAACGGCCTCGAACTCACGTTCCTCGACTTCGGCGGTTTCGAAGGCGTCGTCGAACTGCGCCAGGTCGAGGTTGCTGTTGGATTGGTTTTCGTAGTGTTCCATGGTCGGATCTCCTTACTGTTGGGGTTTCGCCGCCGCACTCGCGGTCGGCTCCGGCTTCGGCCGGGCGGCACTCGCCGCAGCTCCGGCTGCCGTGTTGTTGAACGCTTTCATGAAGCTCGGAAAATCGAGGGGGATGACTTCGGGGAGTCGGCCGGTGCGGTCACCGGCGTCGTAGTTGGGACTGGGCTTGGTGCGCATCACGCGCTGCCAGACCGGCTTGCCGTCCTCGCCGGTTTTCATGTCCAGGTCGCAGAACAGGATGAGGTCCACCAGACCGGTGACCAGCTTCCGCGCCTTTTCCGGCAGCGTCGGCACGATGCGGGTGTGTTTGCCGGTCCGGGTCTCGATGTCCCGCTCCTGGGAGTGGGAAATCAGGATCAGCCCGTAGGGCAGGAAGGCGAGCTTGTTGATGACGCGCTGGAACTCGTTGTTGATCAGCGCGTAGCCCTTGCCGTAGCCCAGGTCGGATTCGTGCTCGATCTTGAATTTCTTGCAGACGTAGTCCGAGCACATCTTGTAGGCGTTATCCACCGTGTCGACGACGATGGTCTTGAACTCGTGCTTGCCCTCGGCGATCTCCGCGCAGGCCTGTAGGAGGTCGTCCCAGCAGGTGATCGGGGTCTGGAACACCTCCAGGGCGTTCAGGCCCGGCTCGGTCGCCAGGAACAGTGCGTCATCGGCCTTGGAGCACCAGGTGCTCTTGCCGATCTTGCTCGGGCCGTACACCAGGGCGGTGAGGTCCGAGAGCGTGTGTTTGGGTTTGCTTTTGGTCTTGGGAAGCATGGCTTCGTCTCCTTATGGTTGGGATTTCAAAACACCGGAGCGGCGTCTTCACCGGCTCCGTCCCGCAGCTCTTCGTGCGGGGCGATCCGTTGGAAATGATTTTCGATGACGTTGGGGTTGCCGCCCGAGCGGCAGAGCTGGAAGTAGGCGCAGGGCCTTCCGTACTGGAAGCAGTAGCTGGTGTTGCGGTAGAAGGTGTCGCGCCGACGGGCGTCGAGCATGGCCTTGGAGAGTTCCCACAGCTCCGCCCGCAGTTCCTCGAACTGGTCGCGGGAGATGTAGAGCACCTCGCGATGAAACATGCCCGGCTCGAGGTACTTTTCCTGGAGCCGTTGCTGGAAGGTTTCGTCGTCCTCCGGCAGCTTGCGCTTGGCGCTGCTCTTGCCGGTTTTCGACTTGGCAATCAGCTCCGCCCGGCGGGCCTCGAATTCGGCTTCGGTCTCACCCTTGCCCTGGCGCAACTTGGCCTTGACCAGGACGTTGTAGATGATGCCGCTGACCGTGATGCCGAGGGTCTGCTCCAGGTACCAGGCGTAGAGGATGATCTGGAAATCGGTCCACAGCCGCTCCAGGTAACTGGCGTCGATCTGCGAGGCGGTTTTGTGTTCCAGTAGGAAATACTGGCCATCCTGACGGACGATGCCGTCCACCTTCCCGGCGAGAATGAAACTGCGCGAGGTCGCCCCGGTCGCCGGGTTGACGATGGGACCTTCGAAGGTCTTTTCGAGCGCGACGACCTCGAACGCTTCGGCCGGGTAGTGTTTCGCATAGGCGCTCATCATGGCCCGGGCGAGATGCCAGTCGGCCTGTTGATGGTCGTCCTGCGCCCGGTTCGGATAGGTCCGGTCGATGTGGTCGAGGACCTTGGCCAGATCCCGCTCGCCGTGCCAGCACTCCAGGCAATCGTGAATGACCGAGCCGAAGGCCAGATTGGGGTCGCGCTCTAGCGGCACCAGCTCGTCGATGTAGCGCCACTTGCAGGCCATGCGGCAGTTGCGGAACAGCCGCCACATGGAATAGGTGGTGGTCATCAGCTCGCTCATACCGCCACCCCCGCTTCGGCGGCGGGCGCTGCGCGATGCTTGGAGGTACAGGCGCAACCCGACAGCTGGGATCGTTCGATCAGGACCGAGCGTTCGCCGTATTCCTTGGTGGCGAAGCCAGTGAAGATGCGGGCAAGGTCGCTGCCGACATCGGTGGAGGCGTCGATCACGCAGGTGCGGCGGGCCTTGTCCAAATTGAACCGGCTCTCCATCCGCACACGGGAACGGCCATGCAGGCTTTCGACGGCCAGCATCGCCAGCATGAAAGTGTCTTCCAGTTCCTGGGCCGGGACCGACTCGTCAAAACGGTACTTGTAGGTGTCGTGAGTCATGGTTGAACTCCTCTTTTGTTCAGGTTCTGATTTCCGAGGCCCCGGATAGCCGCACCATGCGGCACGGTGCTTACTTACCGGAGGCGGAGCCGATGCGTCGGAGATCACAGGTAGTCCTCGAGCCCGGCCTCGCGGAACGCGTCCCGGAGCTTGCTCAGCCGGTCGTAGAGGGTGGTTCTGGGAATGCCCATTTCCCGGGCGACTTCGGCCATGGTGCTGTCGTGCAGGCGCAAGCACAGATCCCGGAGCTCTTCCGGCAGCGAGGCGATGGCCTGGCCGAGATCCATGCGGATCTCATGGGCGAGGCGCTCTCTTGTTTCGCGGGTGCCGCCCCCCAGAGAGCCTTCGCTATCCAGGAAATCGATCCGCTCGGTGGTGTCGCCCTCACCGTTGTCGAGGGGTTCGTTGAGTGATGTTTGGCAGAGCCGCCAGTCCCGGCATTGGGCGAACCGGGCCTCCAGAATGGTGGAGATGTGACGTTCGACGATCCGGGCCATGAAGGTGGTCTTCTTGGCCTTGGCGGGATTGAAATGCCGCATCCGCTGCAGCAGATCGATCATCAGTTCCTGTTCGAGGTCGGGTCTGTCGTCCTCGGTGAATCCGGCCTTGCCTACGAGTTGACGTGCTTTGTGCCGAATGAGGTCGGCGGCATACTTGTCGATGCCGTCGTAAGAATTCTGAGAAACCATCGGGGCCTCCTCGGAGCGAGGAGGAGGTCCGCGTGGGTGTCGGCACGGGCCAGATCACAGGACAAAGCTGTCGCGTGGGCGAAGGGGTCGCAGGTACGCCGCCAATTGCCGTATTCGGCTCGGCGACACCCACAACAGCCTCCGCCATGCGTCCAGCTTGTTGTCCAGTGTCTAAGGGTTCAGGTCGTTACGTGTTCAGGCTGCCCGTTCCTCGATACGCATCAGGAACGGGAGACCGTGCTTGATCTCGAGCAGGCAGACTTTTCCGCTGCCCATCTGCGCGAGGTGCTCCAGCAGCGCCACGACCTCTTGCTTGAGAATGAAGTCATCCTGGTCGCGCTCGGGCCGGGGACCGCTCTGTCCGCCCAGCTTGATCTCGCGCTCGATGACCGTGTCAGGGGTGAGTTCCGGCTCGCCGTCGCGGACCGGAATGTTGGTGATGCGGCCGAAGTTGATGTCCTGCATCAGCTCGATGAGTCGCCGCTTCGGTGGGGTGAGATGTGCTTTGTTGACTTGTGCCACTGCCAGTCTCCTTGTTCGGAAGTTCTGGCGCGCCCGGTGGCCAACCCTGTGCTGACCAATAAAAAACGCCGGATGTCGCGCCTTCAAAGCTGAAGGGGCGACATCCGGCGTCGTGCATCACGACAAAGAGCGTCGTGGGAAATTTTTTTAAACTTTTTTTGCCTGGGCTATCCGATCACGGGCTTTGTTTCCCATGATATGGATTCGGAGGGCTGATATCTCATCTCGCCACCGAATTCCAGTGAAGACTCAAGGTGTTCTGCAAAGGCAGTCATTCTGGCATCCTTGAGATTCTTCAAGGTGCGACGAACGGCCTTGCTGACATTATCTCGTGGCTTTCGAAGGGGATCGTTCGCGTGCCTCAGTTTTCCACCTGGCCCTATCATTGCCTTTACTTGAGAAAGGAGCATCTCCCGATTCTCATGTAAATCATCGAGACGTGATAAATCGGAACATTCGCGGGAATTTTCTATTTCTTGATCGATTCGGTTCAATTCGTTTCTGATTTCAGCAGCGGCCTGGTAATCGCCAACTTCCAATCCGCTGGACTCGAGCGCCTTTCTCGTTTCCTCGTCCAAAGTACCTCCGTGGTAGAGATCCAGCACCGAGATATAGCGGCCAGGTGCGGCAAGCAGGAGGGTGAGATATTCGACACCCTTTTGCCTCTCAAATGGGACTGATTCCCCACCTTGGAATCGAATTTGCCATCTGTCTCCGCATTGCCGGAAAATATTTGCCGGTAAAGGATCTGTAGATGCAGCAAAATGGTTATCGGGAAACAATATTCGGAATGGCGATTCATTCCGTATCCGCTTAAGGCGGCCGCCTTCCTGGAAGGCAACTTCCTCGCAAAGTGCCATAAACAGTGCAGCTCTTTGATTCATGAGGCGTTCAGCGCTTCTGCTTAGCAGTTTTCGAGTCGGTGCGAGCAAAACGAAAGGGTTCTGGTTTTCTAAACAAAGCTCACGGACGGTTTCAGTCATATCGTCCTTTTTCTCTGGGAGCGTCAAATAGACCGGAAACACTGTGCCGGTAGAAGGTAGAAAGTCGCCCAATCGCCAAGTATGGCTCAGGATAGGAATAGGCTCTTCGCGGTGCTGAATGTCGAGTGCTCTGCATATCGCCTTATTGACGGCCGACTGTTTGAGCCTGTAGATGAAAGTCTGTTGCCGGACAAGAGGAACCGCCCCAGCTTCCTTCTCCTGGCAGACGGCTACGATTTCGGAGTCCGAATGCACAACGACCTTGCGTGGGCATCCCAGTCCACAATCGGTTGGACAATCCACAGCAGTCGCGTGATTCTTGGTTAGCTGAAGAAAGTGGTCCCGAAACAACGGATACCGATCCCAGCCGGAGAGCGCGTGATCCCAATCGAACAGCGCCGCCGACTTTCCAGGCAGTGCTTCCAGGAACTCCCAGACAGGGTCATTCATCCAGATTCCCTCTGTTCCCCGTAATGAAGCCGCGCAAAAAGAGCCAACGTTCCAGGATTACGGAGTCATCGTCACACCTGAAGCTTGCCCTGTTCCCTGAACTAATAGTGAGCGACCTTGGCTTCTTAACTTCTTTAAATTTCACATAAAAACTAGCCTGTGTAATTCGTCCATGTTGGGGAAACTGAAAGCCTCGATCTCGGAGTGAAGCGAAAAAATCCTCAGATCTCCTGATTTCCTTGTCTTTGTAAGCTCCTGCGTAAGAGAGCTGAACTTCTTTAAGCTTTACGTATTCAAGGCCATCAACATCCTCACACGATAGCGATTCTTCTCCCACCGTGCGCAATGACTCTAAATTAAATTGGCTTCTCTGGCTGAAAAAATTCTCATCACCAAAAAGATGTTTTCCAAACATCTTTCGATACAGTTCCTTTTCTCCTTTCGTTACTGCATGCATTCTTATTTCGCCAATCAGGGGATTGTATATGAGAACATCGAATTTCTCTGGTCTGAAGTATTGGCTCTTAGACTTGCCAGATTCGATAACGGACTCACGATTGAAAGAGCTGCCATGCCTAACTACGATCCATATGTAGTCATCCTTAGAAAATATTTTCACTTTGGAATATTTGCCTTTTCGTTTCTTGGCAAACCATTCATCAAGGTCGTTTTCCAACGCGGTTATTCTTTCTGAGGATGGAATTGTGAAAACTGGCAGAGGAGTAACCACCGTTTTGAAATATTCGAATGAGCGTTTATTGAGAGGCAATAGTTCAGCGATTACTCTTTCGATGATGGATTTATCCTTCATCCAAACCTGAATCGCAAGATCAGCAGGAGTGGCGGTTTCCTCAATCTCGGTGTCGAGTTCTGTCCCGTATATTTCTGCCTGAACTGCTTCAAACCCTTCTTGAGTCGAGACCTCGTTCACATAATACAATGCCTCTGCCAAATCGCCCGGGGTCGAATTGTCCGGGGTCAATAAAACGTGACTGAGCTCGTTGTAATCCAGGCCATCTTCCTCCTGGATTGGTGGCAACTCTACGCCGCGAGCTGAAAAATAGGCGGCATGAGGCTCCAGAAAGGCAATGAGATGCTTCCTGTCGATTCGCCGGAGCATTCCCGGCTTCGAAAAGCGGCGTAGGGTGAATGATGCCATAAGTTACTCCTCTGTTTTGTCGTTACTCTTCCATATCTGTCTCGATCAATTCCGTTTCCATCCAACGATCTTGCCCAGCACGCGAAGGTCATCCTCCGGCCTGACTCGGATCTTCCGTACCTCCGGGTTCTCGGGCACCAATTCGATAAGCTCGTCTTTGATTCTCAGCCGTTTCACGGTCACTTCGTCGTTGAACAGCGCTACAACGATGTCTCCGTCCTCGGCGATGGGCTGCTGCCGCACGATGATCAAATCACCATCGTTGATACCGGCACCGACCATGCTGTCACCCACCGCACGGAGTGCGAAGTGCTGACCGGAACGAACGACGTCCGATTCGACCAGTACTTGGCCGGTGACGTTCTCTTCCGCCAGGATGGGGCAGCCAGCTGCCACCATACCCACAACAGGTACTGAAACCAGGGAGGCAGCCATCTCGCTGGGACGGCGGGCGACGGCAATGCCGCGAGACTTCCCGTCCTCTCGCTTCAGGTATCCCTTGCGCACTAGTTGGTTGATCCGGTCGTGGGCACTCGCCGGGCTGATTTCAAAGATCTCGCTCAGTTCCTTCACCGTTGGAGGGAAGCCCTTGGCATCGACAAAACGACATATCGCTTCGAGCGTTTTCCGCTGCAACGGCGTTATCTCATCCGTCTTCGCTTTGCCCATGGCGTCTCCATTTCTGTTGAAAGACAAAAAGGCGCAATGCGCCAGCAAACCCTAATAATATAAACCTGATGCATATCAGGTCAAGAAATAATCTCACACCTGATTTCCGACACTTCTACGAGCCCCTCGGTAGGTAAGGCATTGAAGAATGCCGGTTTGAAACCGGACGAGCAGTTAGAAACCAGATAACCGACCAGAGGCGGAGCTGAGGCGGTTGTGGGTGCCATCGAACGCGCATCCCGACCGCCACCGTTTTCTGGCATCCACACCATCCAGCCCCCCGGTCCCACCGGAGGTGTTCGATGTTGGATGTACAGGAAATGAATGATGGGCCGGGGCTTGATGACCTTGGCGAAAACGGCAAACCCGGCCGCCTGTCGGGTGAGGCGAGGCTCCAGTCAGCAGCCTCGATTCTGGCCACGGCGGTTCTGCGCCGAAAGGCCAAAAAAGCATGTGTGGGCAATGAGTTAGATGTTTTCGAAGATTCTTCCCCTGTGCTCGGAGAAGGACTTGATTCATTGCCGGAACAGAGCATTCATTCATGACAACTCGTCCGGAAACCAAAATAAGGAGTTGAAAATGAATGAGTTACAGAACGCCGCCTCGGGCGGCAAGAACCAGGACCGAACCCGAAACTCGGTCCTTCGGCAGATGGCCCTGCTGCAATCCATGTCCCTGGAGCAGCTCCGGGAAAAATGGCTCGACCTCTACGGCGAAGAGCCGCCCCAGTACAAGAAGCAATTCCTCATCAAGAGGCTGGCCTATCGCATCCAGGAGCTTTTCTACGGCGGGCTGTCCGAGCAGGCCAAGGTCCATCTCCAGCAGGCCGCCAAGGAGGACCCGGTAGCCACTGTCAATCGACGCATCCCAGAAGAACGGAAATCGAACGAGGCGATCCTGCCCGGAACAAGACTGGTGCGGGTCTGGAACGACCGACGATATGAAGTGACCGTCCTTGCCGATGGCTATGAGTTCGAAGGCCGCACCTTCCGGTCGCTCAGCGCGGTGGCCAGGGAGATCACCGGAACGCGCTGGAACGGCAAGGTCTTTTTCGGGCTGAAGAAGGTTTATGGCAGAAAAGCCGAGGGAGGTTCGGATGCTTGATAACAGCAGTGTCGCGCCGGGCAAGAACAAGACCCTGCGCTGTGCCATCTACACCCGCAAGAGCCACGAGGAAGGTCTCGAACAGGAGTTCAACTCGTTGGATGCGCAACGGGAATCGGCGGAACACTATATCGAAGCCCAGAGAATGCGTGGCTGGACGGCTCTGCCGGATCGCTACGACGATGGTGGTTTCTCGGGCGGGAACATGGAGCGTCCGGGGCTACGCCGCCTGCTGGCGGACATCGATGCCGGGAATATTGACGTGATCGTGGTCTACAAGGTCGACCGGCTGTCCCGCTCGCTGCTGGACTTCATGAAGATGATCGACCTCTTCAACGAGAAGGGTGTCAGCTTCGTCTCGGTCACCCAGCACTTCAGTACCACCGACCCCACCGGCCGGATGTTTCTCGGCATCCTGATCACCTTCGCCCAGTACGAGCGGGAGGTCATCGCCGAGCGTATCCGGGACAAGGTGGCGGCAGCCAAGCGCCGGGGAAAATACTGCGGTGGCGTGCCCATCCTCGGATACGACGTCGACCGGGATAACAAGAAGCTGCTGGTCAACCCGGATGAAGCCAGGACGGTACAGTACATCTTCCGCCGCTTCATCCAGATCGGCTCGGCCAAGAAACTGGGCCAGGAATTGAACGAACAGGGATACCGCACCAAGGCCTGGACCACCAAGAAAGGTAAGGTGCGCGAGGGCTCAGAATGGAATACAGGCCACATCTACCGGCTGCTGAACAACCGGATCTATATCGGCGAGATCGCCCACAAGGACCGTAGTTACCCTGGTGAGCACGAAGGGATCATCGACCGGGCGACCTGGGACAAGGTTAAGGCCATCCTGGAGGACAACAAACCGGTCAAGGTTTCCATGGCCAGAACCAAAATGGTCGCCCCGCTGAAAGGCGTCATCCGCTGCGGCCACTGCGGATGCGCGATGGGTCCGACCTACGCTCGCAAGAACGGCCGCCACTACACCTATTACATCTGCCAGAAGGACAGCAAGCGGACCGTGAGCCGGTGCCCCCTCAAACGGATTCCCGCCGGGGACATCGAGCAGGCCGTAGTCGAGCAGTTAAGCGCGGTGTTCCGCACACCGACGCTGGTCGCCAAGACCTACTTCGCCGCCCGGGATATCGAGCAGGCAGAGCGGGAGCGCCTGTTCAAGCAGAAAGGCCAGCTCGAGATGGAGCTGTCGCAGGCGCGGGAGCAGGCACTTGAACTGATGAAGCCCGGCAACGATCAGCCGGGCAAGGCCGAGATGCTGACGACCGTCAACCGCCAGGCGGTCGAGCTCTCGAAACAACTGACCCATGTGAGCGAGCGATGCAGAGCCTACCAGGGGAACAGCATCACGGAACAGGATGTGTCGGAGGCCTTCCAGAATGTGGAGGGCTTCTGGGAAGACCTTTTCCCGGTGGAGCGGAATCGCCTCATTCGTCTCCTGGTGGACAAGGTGGAGATCCGCGAGACCGGAATCGACATGGAGCTGCGCACCAACGGGCTGACAACGCTCATCGCCGAGCTGGCCGGTCTGGCATGCGAAGTCACGGAGCGGAGGACAAACCGATGAAAATGAAGCCGACCATTACCGTTGCCGACAACGGCAACCTGCAGATCCACATTCCGATGCTGATCCGGCGCATGCGCGGCCGCAAGACGGTCATCGCTCCCCAGGCCCTGGATGGAGAAATCCCCGGAGCGCAGGAACCGGTGCAGTCCGCCGTCCTCCAGGCGCTGGGCAGGGCCTTTTCCTGGGCCGACATCCTCGAATCCGGCCAGATCAGGTCCATCAGCGAGCTTGCCCGTACCCTCGACGTCGATGGCTCGTATGTGGCCCGCATCCTCAAGCTGACGACTCTGGCCCCCGACATCGTCGAAGCCCTGATCAACGGCGAGGAACCCAACGGGCTCTCTCTGGCCAAACTGACCCAGAGCTTCCCCGAGGACTGGGCCGAGCAGCGCCGCCAGTTCGGCTTCGCCACCGACTGACGACCGGACCGGAGACCGCCCCAGAGAGCCGACCATCAGCGTCGGCTTTTCTTCTTTAGGGGGCAGGAAGCCGGAGTTGACCACGCTTCTTTTCATGGCCGAGGCGGGCGATTTCGAAAAAAACGTCCGGTTGCGGCATCGAGCGATGACCTAAGACAACCGCCAAAAACGGCAACCAGCCGCAAACCCATATCAATCAAGGATGTAGCTTTCCGGACGAGCTTCGGACTTCGTCCGGAGAAAACAGAGAATCAGGGGCCAAACAGAGAAAGAAAGGCGGGAGAATGGGGAGAATCGATGGTGCTAAGAGGTGCTTTGGAAAGATGTGAAACGGGCGCAAACCCTTTAGAAACAAGGGGAAAAAGAAAACCCGTCACCCCGGAGAATGACCCCAGAGAGACGGGTTTGTCTTTTCTAAATGGTGGAGGCGGCGGGAGTTGAACCCGCGTCCGAAGATACTCCCCTCCCGATATCTACATGCTTAGTCCTGTTTAGCTGCTTATCGTGCCTTGGCCCCTCCAGGACAAGAGGCTTTCGGCACTATCCTACTGAATTTCGCCATGGGCGCGGCAGGCGCGCGCCTTAGGCTATCCCGCTGGTCGACGTTCCTTCCGGCCGCGCAGGAACAGGCCGGAGGACCGGTAGCCTTTAAGCGGCTACAGCGTAGGCATAGTCGTCTGCGACTATATTTAGCTCTACCTATTTAACGAGGTTGGTAGAAACCTCGGCATGCAACCTGAGCTTACATATCCCCGTCGAACCCGTTTCGCCCCCCTTTTTTTGAGTGCACAATGAAAAGTGAAAAATTACAAGAGCAAAGACAGAACGGTTCCGGGGCGAAACAAGCCCCTGAAAACTTTGCGCCTTTGCGTTAACTCACCGGTACTTCTGCACGGCCCGCTCGATCTCGCGGTCGGTCTGCTTTTTCTTCAGGGTCTGACGCTTGTCGTAGAGCTTCTTGCCCTTGGCCAGCCCCAAAGCGAGTTTCGCCTTGCCCTTCTCGTTGAAATAAATCTTGAGGGGAATCAAAGCATACCCCTTTTCCTTTATCTTGCCAATGAGCTTGTCTATCTCCCGCCGCTTGAGCAGCAGCTTGCGCACCCGCAGGGGATCAGGAGCATCATAGGTGGCATGGCTGTATGGCGAGATATGCACGCTGTGCAGGAAAACCTCCTCCCGCTGCACCTTGGCGTAGCCGTCGCGCAGATTGGCCTTGCCGGCCCGGAGGGATTTCACCTCCGAGCCCATGAGCTGCATGCCCGCCTCGATCTCCGACTCGATGGTGTAGTCGTGATACGCCTTTTTATTTGAACAGACAACCTTCACGGTACAATGCCAACCAGATACGCCATGGGAAATTTCAAGAAAAAAACCCTTGTTCCGCGCGGAACAAGGGAAGCAATGACGACATTATAATGCATTCTTCATAAAAAAGCGAGGGCGCCGGCGCCATTAATCCGCGCCGGTGACCCGCAGTGCCTCTTCGTAGGTGGTGATGCCGCTTTTCACCTTCTGCCAGGCATCCTCTTTCAGGGTGGTCATCCCCTCCCGGATCGCGGTATCGCGGAGTTCCGTCTCGGCCTTCATGGCGCTGATCTGCCGCCGGAGAGTGTCCGACATGGCGAAGATCTCAAAAATGCCGCAGCGGCCGAGATACCCGGTTCCGCGGCATTGCTGGCAACCTTTGCCGCGTCGGAGCTCGATCTCGCCCTCCTCGGTCACCGGCAGGCCCAAGCCCCGCAGATCCTCCGCGGCCATGCGGAAGGTTTCGCTGCAGTGCGGGCAGATCCTCCGCACCAGGCGCTGGGCCATGGCGCCCAGCAGGGTGGAGCCGATCATGAAGGGCTGTACGCCCAGGTCGATCAGACGGCTGATGGAGGAAACCGCATCGTTGGTGTGCAGGGTCGAAAAAACCAGATGGCCGGTGAGCGCGGCCTGAATGGCGTTGGCGGCGGTATCCAGGTCGCGGATCTCGCCGATCATGATGATGTCGGGATCCTGGCGCAGGATGTTGCGGAGGATGGTGGAGAAGGTCACGTCCAGTTGCGCCTGCACCGGAATCTGATTGAACTCCTCATGCACCATTTCCACCGGATCCTCCACGGTGATCACGTTTTTTTCCGGGGTGGCGATCTGCTTGAGGGTGGAGTACAAGGTCGTCGACTTGCCGCTGCCCGTGGGGCCGGTGACCAGCACGATGCCGTGCGGGGCGTACATGAAGCTCTGATAGACCTGAAAATCCCGCTTGGAAAAGCCGATCTTGCCCACGTCCTGAAAAAGAATCTCCGGATCAAGAATACGCAGAACCACCTTTTCGCCAAAGGCGACCGGCACGGTGGAAACCCGGATCTCCGCTTCCTTGCCGCCCCGGTCCACCTTGATGCGGCCGTCCTGGGGCCGCCGCTTTTCCGCGATATCGAGACGCGACAACGATTTGATCCGGGAAACCACGGCGGCATGCACCACCTTGGGCAGCTTGTAAATGGTATGCAGGACGCCGTCGATGCGCAACCGCACCTGGCTCTGCTCGCGCTTGGGCTCGATGTGAATGTCGCTGGCCCGCTGCTCGAAGGCATAGTTGAACATATGGTCCACCGCCGCGGTCACGTGCTGGTCCGAGGAAGCCGCCTCCTCGGTGGAGGAGATGCGCACATACTGCTCAAGATTGCCCAGATCCACCATGGGCCGGGCCAGATGGGTTTCCGCCGCGGTGATGGAGGACTGGAAGCCGAAAAACTCGGCCAACATCTTCCGGATATCGCTCTTGGTGCTCAGATAGGGCTTGGCGGTAAGCTGGTTGGCCCGCTCGATCTCGGCCAGAACCGTATTGCTCTCGGGATTGCAGACGGCAACCTCAAGCACGCCGTTGGCAAAGGAAAAGGGCAGCAGCAGATGCCGGAAGGCGAAGTTCCTGGGAATGGTCTTGGTGACCACCTTCAGGTCGAGCTTCAGGGGGTCGAGCTTGATAAAGGGCAGCCCCCGGTCGGCGGCGATGGCCCGCATGATCAGCTCTTCACTGAGGGGCTGCCCCTTCTTGCCGGGCAGTTCGAGATTCAGGGAAGCGATGATATCCACAAAGGTCAGGGTGTCGTCGCGCTCGCGGCCCGTGTCGTTTTTACGGCGGCCGGCATGCTGACGCAGGAGAAGCTGGCGCTGCTGGGCCTTCCTGGCCAGGATAAACTGCCGCTGCTCGGCATTGATCAAGCGATTGCCGGCAAGAAGATCCAGCAGATATTCTTCGTCATTCAACAACATCGGGCGTCACCATTTTTTGAATAAATATGGCCAATGTGCCCATCAAGACACATTGGCCATGGCGCGTCAATGCATTTTACAGCCATTGGCTACTGGACAACCTCTTCCCAGCCCAGCTTCTGGGTTTTATAGTTTTCCAGGGGTGAAATCTGGCCAATCTCCTTGATTTCACCGGTGCTGGTCTGAATAAACGCGGTGTTCCCCGCTTCGTCCGAACCGATATGGATGTTCGGCGTGGTGGCCAGGCCGCGGCCCAGGGAAATAGAGGTCTTGATGGTGCCGTCGGCATTCTCGCCCGTGGTCCCGAAAACAGACTGGTAGTAGGAAGCGCCGGTCTGATAATGGAGCCCGTACAGGAAGGCCAGGCCCTCCTGGCGGCAGGGATCGCTGAACGGCTGATAGGTCGTGAAGGTCAAAAGACCGCCGAGCAGAGTCGCCTCGCCGAGGTTCCGTTCCCTGGGCAGGGTAAAGTCGCGGAACCAGCCATCGGTCCCGGTGGGGATATCGACGGTGGCCACATCATTATCCTGGTCATAACAGCCCCGACCGGCAATCCACTCCTGCAGCTCGATAAAGGTGTTCACCGCCCCCGCGTCGGGCAGGCAGTCCGTCAGAGGCGTGTCGGTGCAAACAAGGGTCGCCTGCGAGGTGTTGGCTTTTGAGACCAGGATCTTGGTCACGTCCTGAATGCCCCTTGAGCCGTAAGCCACGGCGGGGTCGGTGGTGGCATCGTCAGAATCGATCTTGGCCACACTCCCCCAGGTAAGACGCCCGGTCGCGCAATCGATGGGCTCCTTGATTCCGTAATAGGACTGCTGCGAAGTGTCGTCCTTGTCGTTGCGGTCATAGAACCGGCCGGTGCCGAAATAGACGAAATAGTTGTTGCCGTCGCTGCCCACGGAAGGAGCGGCGACAATGGGCTGCCCGGCATTGAAGAGCGGCGCGTAGTTGGTGCCGTCGGTGGGCCAGAGGCCATGCCAATCCGCGGGCTCGGTCACCATCTCGTCATTGGCGACATAGCCGTCGGCATCGTCGTCCACCGCATCGGTGTCGTCCATCCTCTGGGTCACCATCCGGTAGAGCTTGCCGCTCCAGGAGGCGGTTGCCGGCGGCAGGACGCCGAAGCTCCCCTCCACGGTGCCGAAGTAAACGGCGTCGGATTTGTAATCCTGCAGCAGGTCGAAGTCAACGGTGATAAGATCGGAAACAAAGCCGTTGCCGGAGCCGTTCAGCACGAAGGTGCCGCCCTGGTTCGTGGCGGCGGAAGGCACGGCGGTGGGAAGCCGGAAAGCGCGGCGGGTGGTGGTGGTAAAGGTGGCAGTCCCCGCAACATCCTCCCACTTGCCGCCGGTGAGCCACTCAAGGGGCAGCACCGTGACCCGCGGCTTCTGGGTACTCTCGCCCACCACCGAGGTCGGGCCGCTGCCCATGATGAGATAGAACTCATAATTCTTGCCGTCCTTCATCACCACCGGGGTGGGGCTGGAGGTGGTGTAGCCCATGTCGGTCTGGCCGGCGCTGGTCATGGTCATCTCACCCAGCACCTTCGGCGGCGCCTCGGGGTTGGTGATGTCCAGCACAAAGTAGGATGAGGTGAAGATGCGGGTATCGCCGGCAAGGGCGCCGGGCAGGGTATTGGCCGCTTCGGGCGCGCCGCCGAACCGCATGCCGCCCACCATGACCGTGCCCCAGCCATCGGGATGGATGCAGGCAGGATCGGTTTTACTGGTCGCGCATTCATCCTCCTCCGGGAAGATCTTGGCGTCAAAGACCCGGGGCATGAGATCCACGTAATACTTATGCTCATAGGCCTCAGAGGCCAGGCACTTGAGATGGGGCAGCAGGTTGTAGGGCACATAGGCCCACATCTCCGCGCCCAACTCGGGCTTGCCCGCCTCGCTGGTACAGACAAGGTTGCCGGAGCCATCATCCCCCGTGGTGGGATCGAGACAGAATTTTTTCATGCTTTCCACATAGAAGCCGCCGTTCACCGCGTGGAGCATGCCGTCGTTGGCCCCGAAATAGGCCATGTGCCGTCTCTTCTGCCAGCGGGCGGCAAAATTGGCGTAGGTGCGGTCGCCATAGATGAAGTGCAGCGCCTCAGCCGGACGCCCCACGGCAATGGGAGTGGAATGGACGACATCGCCCATGCGCCAGCTGATATCCGTATCCAGCAGATCGACCACATTGTCGCCGTCGCTGTCATAGCCGTTGCCGTCCTCACCGCCGCCGACCAGGGTGCGGGCGATCTTCTTCTTGATCATGCGGCTGCGAAGTCCTGTGGTGTCGGGATCGTCGTATCCCCGCAGCCAGTCGATCAAGGTATTGACCTCGGCATTGGACCCGGCCGTGACCGGGTTGAAATCATTGATCACCGAACCGCGGGTGGCGGCGCTATAGGTCAGCGCCCCCCAATCCATGGCAAGCGCCGGGTTGGCCGGATTCTTCGCCATGAGCGGCAGGACTTCCGTGTCGAACACCGTATTGCTGTTGGTATCCTCCCCGGTGTCAAAGCTTGCATTCTCGTTATCGTCTTCGCCGTAGTCGACAATGCCGTCATTGTTCAGATCGTTCCAGGTAAAGAGAAAACGGCGTCTGACATTGGAGATATAATCGTCGCTCTCCCGGTTCAGATACACATCGTCGGCGCCATAGGGCGCATAAAAGACTGCCAGGGAGATCTTGGCCAGCCAGTCGGTGGTGGACCAAAGAAACCGCACCTCGTCCAGGCTGCCGCGGTCGGCGATATCACAGGTTCCGTCGGCATTGAGCTCGGCATAGCAGGCCCGGCTTGTGTTGTCCCCCTCATCGAAATAAATGATGACCCGCTTGTCCAGCCCTTCGCCGGCATCGACAAGGTCAAGTTTTCTGTTCCCGTTGGTATCCTCATAAAGATAGCCGGTGGTATCGATGAAGAGGGCATGCACCTCGCCGGCCCACTTGATGGGATCGTCGTCGCCGATGGAGGGATCACGGCTCGGCCAGAAGATGGCCTGATAGATGGCGCCCTCACCGCCGCGGGAGGAGGAGATAACCGAGGCTGCCGACCCTGCCGAGGCTCCGGCCCGGATCGCGCTGAATGTCTGCTCCAGGTTTCCCGCCAGGCTGGCTGCGTCGCCCCCCTGCTGAAGAACGGTGCCGCCGTTGGTGGCGGCGTTGGCCATCAGCACCGAGGGGCTGCATTCGGCGGTGGTGCTGGCCGTGTTGATCACCCGGGCCGTGCCGGCAACGATGATGTGGGTGGAAATGTTCTGTTTGGGGTTTCCGTCGGCATCGGTGGGAGTTGCGTAGATATCCGCCACATCGGCATTGTAGGCAAAATAGGTAAGATCGTCGAGCCAGGTGCTGTAGGAAAGATCCCCGCAACTGTCCGGGGTGGTGGTGCTGAACAGGTCGTCCGCGGTTCCCTCGCCCGCCTCGTTGACAACAAAGGCCTCGACGGCCGGGTTCAAGTCCGCGGTGGAAAAGCCCTCGGTGATCACGACCACATGGTTGTCCTGACACCAGGCGGTGATGGGATCGGGCCAGTTGACCGGGTCCTCGGTCGCGGTCTTGAAGTCATACTCCGTCGAGGCGGCGGAAGGGTTCAAGCGCCGGGTCGTTTTCTGGCCGAAATAGCCGATGGCGTTATACATCGCCTCGGCCAACGGAGTCCAGGAGTTGGCCACAATATCGTTGATGGCGTCAACCAGATTGTCGGTGTGGCTCGCGCTCTGATCGATGCGGGCAACCACCTTGCCGCCGTCCCGGTTGCCGGTGGGGCAGTCATAGGCAATGGGATCGGTGGGACTGATGGTCATGGAGGCGCACTCATAGGCCGCGCCATTGTCGTTGAAGGTCATGACTCCGATGCGCAGGTCGCTGGCAAACTCCTGAATGAGCCCGGTGGGCTCGGTTGTTTCCGTGATCAGGGCGCGCATGGTGGCAAGGGGCAGGTCCAGCTGACCGAAAACGCCGCTGTCCACCAGCATGGCCGGGGCATTCCAGGTTTCGCCGGTGAGGCTGGTCGCGTCGCTGGGGTCGATGACCTCGGGCACGCTGACAATATTGCAGAAATCCTTCAGGGCCTGATCAACGCACCGGTCGCCCACCGGATCGGCAATATAACAGGAATCCGTATCGTTGTCCCCGTCCCCGGCAACCTCCTGACAGGTCCAGACATCGCCGTCCCCGTCCGTGCAGGCCCAATCGGTATCCAGGGGATCGTTCAGGTCCGGGCAGATACTGATCAAGGCGTCATTTTCAGTGCAGGTGTTGTAGCGGCAGGGGTTGAAATAATAAAAATTGTCGTTGGTCCAGCCGGTTACTGCCACATCGCCGCCGCCGGAACAGGTCTGTTGAAGCACCCAGTCGCTGTCATCGGCCAGGTTGCAGCTGTTCAGGTTGTTGTCCGTGCACTTGTAGAGCTCGCCGATTCCATCGAAGCCGGAATCGCCGTCGTCATTTTCCACCAGATCCCGGCAGCCGAAAAACTCCTTGGTGGAGCCGCTGCCCTCCTCCCATTTGGTATTGATGGCATGGCCGCCGCAGCCGGTGATCTCGCAGTCCAGGGTGCCCGAGGCGGCATCCGGCTCCCAGCAGCGGCCCACATAGCCGTTGTCGCTCTTGTCCGGGTCCGAGGTATAGCTGCCGGAACAGACATAGCCCGAATCCCAGGCGCTGATATCGGCCGGATTCACCCCTTCTCCGTAAAGGTTTTCGCAGGAACTCTTCAGGCTGGTCACCGTGCCGGCGCCCGGCTGCCAGTGGCCGAACTTGTCATAGTACCAGCACTCCTGCATGGAGTGGTTGAAAGCCGCCTTCTTGTAGCCTTCCTCGGTGTTGGGGCTGCCCTGGTCATACCCCAGGCAGTCTTCGGTATAGGATTTCAACTGGCCAAGACGGGTGTTTTCGTCAGCATCGTCCTCGCCGGTCAGGGTGCCAAGCTCCTCAATGGCCAGCTGGCAGGATGAAACATCAAAGCCGTTGACCTTGATGTCAAAAATCTCTATTTCAGTGCCGTTGAAAGGTTCCCAGGTTATGGCGGTATCGCCGGCCAGGCTCGTGGCGGCGGCCAGGGAAGTCCCGCCGGCCCGGGTCCAGAACCAGGACTGGCTCGCCACATCGAGCACCGAAACCCCGGCCGGATACGCATGGCCAGGATACCAGCGGGTATCCTTGTACTCGGCCCATTTGCCAGGGTCCGCGGTAAAGATGGTGCCCGAGGAGAAGTTGGCGATGGCCTTGTAAAGAATACCGCCGTACTGGACAATGTTACCGACAACATAGGCGGTGTCTGGCCGCCAGGAATTATACACCTCCATGGGTCCGCGCACGCCCAAGGCGATCTTGTAATTTTCCCCGCCGCTGGTCTGGGCCAGGGTGACCTGCTTGACAAAGCGGCGGCCGGTGCAGCCCCGCGACTCCAGCATGACCACATCGTTGGTGCTGTCGTACTTGCCGCCGGTGAGGATCTGCTTCTGGATGTCGAACTTGGAGGTGGCGGCCCAGTTGAGGAAGTTGCCCTTGGCGGCAAAGCCGGAAACGCTTTCCGGGGTGGTGGTGGTGATGAGATCCGTGCAGAGATACTTGTTGGCCGCGGCATCCTGCGCGTAATACTCTTCATTGACTCCGGCCGTCCCGGTGGCGCAGAGGGTCGGTTCAGCCGCCTGTTTTACGAACTTTTTCGTGGCGAAATTGTACGCATACCAGCTGTCGTTCTCAAAGTAGCCGGCATAGGCCGTGACGCCGGTCGTATCATAGGTGTCGTCATAACACTGCATGTCCGGGTCGATATAGGCAAGATCGTACATACTGCCCGAGTTGTCGATCATGAGCAGGACGTTGGGATCGATGCCGTAGCTCAGAAAGGGCGGCTCGGCAAGGCCGTCGGAGCAGGCGGTGGCGCCGGTGCAGTGACCGGCGGCAGGCAAGAAGACAAAAGTAGCCAGACCTGCCAGGATGGAAATAGCGCGTACAGTTTTAAGCGATGCACTCTTCATAAAGCCCCCCTTTACAGCGGATCATGTGCTGCAAAAGCTTTTGTAACCGCCCCTTAATATCGGCATTCGCCTTCCATGTTGAGGGCGTGCCGCCACTGCATTTTGATCAGGGTTTCCGAGTTATTGTTCCCGCGATAGCGGGCGTAAACGTCATAATCACGGGCAATGCCGCCGCCGGCCCCGCCCTTGCCCTTGCCGAGATAGCCGCGCAACTGGGTCAGGCTGCCGCCGGAGGTACGCTTTGCCGTGGAACCGAAGCTGAGGTAGATGGGGTTTTCCAGGTCGCTGCCCTTCAGGATCTCGGCATCGCTGCTTGCCGCATCAATGGAGGGTGGCCAGCGGGGCGCGGTGGAAGGGAACTCCTCGTTGAGATAAAAATCAAGGGTGTAGACCTTGGCGTATGGCGTAATATCCTGGGAGGCAAACCCGCTGGGACAGCTCGCGTTTTCCTCCAGAAACTCGGAACTGGCCTGCGCTCCGCCGTCCGTGGCATAGAAAGTTTCATTCTGGGCCTTTTCATTGCCGCTGATCTTTGACTCGATAAAGCTCAGGTTGGAGGCGGAAAAGCCGATGATAACGAGAAGAAACAGCATGACAATGGCAAAAACCAGGACAAACCCCTGCTCATTGTTGACCCGGGCGAACATATTTACTCTCTCCTGCATTGCCTGCTTCCTCATCCTAGTACCACTTGGCCCGGTAATAGACAAATTCCGTACTCTTGAACGGGAATGTCTGACTTTGCACGGTAATTTTTATCTTTTTTGAATATTCGGTGGGATTATGGTCTTCCACGGTCCAGGAGACGTTATAACCCGGCACCGTCGTAGTTGAATGGGAACCATCGCCCAGGTCGGTGTCGTCGTAATCGAGGTTGAGCTGCTGCTCCACATACTTGGCCGCTGTGAAGGTGCCGGAGCTGGTGCCCAGGGCGCTGGCGTTGTTTGAAACCGTATTGGTGATCATGGTCAACGCCGCGAGAATGCCCACCGAAAGCAGGGTGATGGCAAAAAGCACCTCAACGAGGGTAAAGCCTCTGTCCTTGGGCATGCTGTGCGTGGTCAAATGCATCCGACTCCCCGGTCTGCTGAGATTCTAAAGATTACGGCCCGTGACAAACTTGCTGGCCATCCGCCCCCGGAAGCCGGTGTCCGTTGTCCACGGCGCGCCACTGGGAGCGGTGAAGCTCTGGGAGATCATCTCCCCCTTTACCCGCGACTCCTGGGTGGCCAGGAGGGCAAACTCGATCATCTTCACCTCGGAGGCGACGGCGGTGATGTTGCCATCCTTGTCATAATAGAGAAACTCCATGTTCTTGATGTTTTCCGCAACGACCTCGCCGCTGCGGGTCAGATCGTCGGCGGCGCCGTCACCGTCCGAATCGGTCAGGGCATAGGTGATGGTCTTCAGGTCACCGTCGAGGTCCTTATCATCGACAAAACTATCCCCGTCGTTATCTTCCCCGTCGGCATCCATATTCAGGGTAAACGATATGGTGGCCGCCCCCATGTTGGTGATGCCGCCTCCATTGTAGCCGGCAGCGTAAAGATCCTTCGTGACCGCATCGATTGCGCTGCGCAGCCGCTGCTGCATGAGCACCACCTCGTCCTGTTCCAGATAGGTGTCCTGATGCCCGGTAAAAAGGGTGAGCACGGCGAGCATGACAATGGAAGAGGCCAGAATGGCGATGGCGACCTCCACCAGGGTAAAACCTTTTTGTCTGTTCATCTCTGCCATTAACACTTCTCCGTCCGTTACTTGACCCAGGAACCGGCAACGCCGGTATCGCTGGTGGTCAGGGTGGCGTTGCCCTGCGCGGAAAGGGTAACCCGGTAAAACCGGGAGCGGTTGTTGCGGATCATCACACTGCCCGACTCAAGCGCATTGCCGTTTGATTTGAAGCCTGTGTTGTTGTCGATAAAGGTGATTCCCTCCACCGCACCCGCGGTGGTGTAAAGGGAAACATTGGCCGGCATGGTTTTTTCAGGCGGGACAGCCTCTTCGCCGGCATCGCAGGTTCCGCTCTTGTCCTCATCCACGCAGATGATGTAGCCGCCCACCTCGCCGGCCGCATCATAGGCGCCGGGCGTGAACTGGATGACAACCTGGCGGGAGCGTTTCACCGCCTCGAAACGGGCCTTGTAGAAATCGGAAACCAGCTCCCGGGCCGCGCCCCGCAACCGGTAGTTGGGCAGGGACTTGAAAAGCTGCGGCAGGCCGACGGCGGCAAGGGTGCCGACAATGGCGACGACCACCATCATTTCGGTGGCGGTAAAGCCGGCCTGCTTATAAAAATTCCCCATCATCCGTTTCAACCGCTGCAGCATGCACCACCCTTGCCCTTTCGATTTCAAAAAAAATAGTCCACAAGAGAACCGAAGCAATTTATGTACCAGTTGATTCCCCACAGCCGCCCGCCCAAAGCAATCTTTCCCATTTTCGCTCTTTTTTTGGGATAAAATCAAGCAGTATACCTCTATATACCCCCCGACCCGCTCCCCTGCCACGAAATATCCGGCCCGGCCATCGCCCCCTGCGCGGTGACACAACCAGGGTTCCGATGGTGACATTTTTTGACAAACAACGACAACAAGAGTCAATCCCCCCTGCAAAATAGCGCTGCCCAGATCGGCGCCACGAACCCCATAAAGAAGCAACACATTGTAATTAATGTAAAAAAGAAAAAATCGCTCTTTTTTTTCATCCCTGGCACAACTTCTGCTCTATACCAGCGCATTGCTTTTTTTATTTTGGCAGTAGACAACCCGACCTCAATGCCTCTATAAAAGTAGAGGAAGGATTAACGGGAGGGCAAGCCGCCCAAGGCGGCAAGATGACTTGAACCGGCCCGCGGCCATTACGGCTGGGGCGAAAAAAAAATGGAGGAAACACATGTTGAACTTCTTCAGGCAGATCAAAAAAAGCAGCCAGAAAGGCTTCACCCTGGTCGAGTTGATGATCGTTGTCGCGATCATCGGCATCCTCGCCGCCGTGGCAATCCCGCAGTTCGCAGCCTACCGCGTAAAGGCATACAACACCGCCGCCAAGTCCGACATCAAGAACGCCAAAACCGAGCTTGAGGCGTACTACGCAGATAATAACGACTATCCGACGATGTAATCTGCCAGACACACACGGCGAACTACAACTTCTCAAAAACACGATGAGGATATGAATATGAAAAAGAAATTGCTTGCTGCCTTCTGTTTGCTTGCCACCACCGGCATGGCCTCCGTAGCCTTTGCTGCTGACTATAAAGATATCACCACTCTTACCTCTGAATTCAACTTTGCGCCGTCCAACGATGTAAGCATGAATTACTGGGCAGGAAACGCAGGAGCTTTTACAACCGGCACCACGGTGCAGCAGTACCTGCTGGCTTCGAAGCACAAGGCCGGAAACCAGTACTACTTCTCCAACCAGAACTCTAATATCTTACAAAGCCAAAAAAGTGATGACCTGAAAGGCTTAACTATCACAGATGCTATGGTAAAAGAAGGAACAGACGAAGACGGCGCGGCCTTGGTAACCCTTGCCCCCGACGCAGACGACCTCGGACTCAACACCTCGACCCTCATTGATGCCCACGCTGGCTTGAGCAAACTGTAAAAATCCATGCGGTTTTTAGCTCTTGCCTGGATTACCTTTAAAGGCGGTCTTCGAGACCGCCTTTTTCTTGCCGTTTTCCTGCTCGGCATGATGGTGGTGCTTTCCATCCAGTTCCTGGCAGCCCTTTCCATGCGGCAGGCGGCGCAGACCGCCCTCACCTATAGCCTGGGAGCAACCGAGGTCATCGGTGTGCTCCTCACCCTGTTCATGGGCGTGAATCTGCTCGGCCGGGAAGTGGCAGACCGTACCATTCTCGCCGTGCTTGCCCAGCCGATCACCCGATCGCAGTATATTTTGGGGAAATTTACGGGTTTGCTCCTGCTGTTGACCGTGCTTATCGGAATCCTGGGGCTCTGCTCTGCAGGCGGAGTGTGGATTACCTACAAACTCTATCCCAGATTTTCCGACGGCGTTCCCTGGCTCAAGCTTGCCAATGCCCTGTTCTGGATTGTGCTGAGCCTCAGCCTCTTGGGTACGGTGACCATCTTTTTTACCAGCCTTGCCACCTCCAGCACCTTGCCGTTCATGATGAGTTGCGCTGTATACACCATTGGCCAGGGATTGGAGGGCGCCAAGGAGTTTGTGGCTTCGCCCATGGGACAGACGAAATACACGCCGCTGATGCGGGAATTCATCTCGGTCATCTACTACATCTTCCCAAACTTCTCCCTCTTGGACTTCAAGGTACAGGCCATCTATGACTTCACCCTCTCCCCGGCCATGCTCGGGGCAAATTTTCTTTACTGGCTCTCCTACACAGGAATTCTCCTTGTTGCGGCCATGGGGATCTTTGCAAAGAGGGAGATCGCATGACCGTGCGTTTTGGCAAGGGAGGATTTTTTTTTCTCTTCCTCCTGTTGAACCTTTTTTTCTGGTTGAGCTATCCGCACCTGAAGCAAACCTATCGTGTGCCGGTGCAATCCCCACCGCCCATGCCGGCCTGGGTTCTCAATATCATTTCTCTTGGCCAGAAGGAGATGGTGGCAGAAACCATGGTCTATCACACCATCTTTTACAATGAATTCCGGGCGGAAAAAGATCAGGCCAGCCCCGATTACAGTGTTTCATACCAGAACCTCAATGTTGCCACGCAGCTCGACCCCTGCAACATGGACGCCTATTACTATGCCCAAGCACTGCTCAGCGACCAGCAACAATTCCTGCCCGAGCTGAACTCCATGCTGGAGCGGGGGATGGCTCATAAAGAAAAGGATTTTTACATCCCCTTATTTCTGGCCACGAACTATTACTTCACCCTAGGTGACAAGGAAAAAGCCGGACGGTATTATGCGGAAGTGGCCAAAAGATTGCCGAAGAATAAAAATGCTCTGTTCACCTCCTTTTCCGCGCGGGTAATGTATGAGGCGGGAGAAACGGGGAAAGCGGTCGCCTTTCTCGAAGAGATGCTCAGGGAAGCTGATTCGCCCTTGCTGAAACAGCGGATTTCCATGCGCCTGCAGGCACTGCAGACGGTTCTTTTTCTGGAAGAAGCGCTCTTGCGCTACAAGAAAAAAACGGGCAACCTCCCTGACGCGTTAGAAGAATTGGTCACCTCCGGCATTCTTCGAGCCATCCCGCCTGACCCCTACGGGGGCCAATTCTATCTCACCAAAGGGAAACGGGTGCTCACCACAAGTAACTTTGTGCAACGGAAGCAATAGAACATGGCAATCATCCAGGCTCAATCACTTTGCAAAGTTTTCCGCACCATGAGGGGCAAAAAGGTCATCGCCCTCGACGGAATCGATCTCGCCGTCCAGCAGGGGACAATCTATGGCTTTGTCGGGCCCAACGGCGCCGGAAAGAGCACGACCATCAAACTGCTGCTCGACTTTATCCGGCCGACCTCGGGGACGGTTTCCATCAACTCCCTGCCGGCCGCAGACCCCAATAGCCGCAGCCAGGTTGGTTTTTTGCCGGAAAACCCGAAATTTTATTCCTTTCTGACGCCCAAAGAGTTCCTTCAAACCGTTGCCAGGCTGAAAGGGCAAAAGAAAAAAATCGACCCGGATGAATGGCAACGACTTCTGGACAAACTCGACCTGCGTCGGGCAGCCCAGCAACCCATCCACACCCTGTCCAAGGGCATGACCCAACGCCTTGGACTCGCCGCGGCCCTGGTGGGGGATCCGGCGGTTCTTATCCTTGATGAACCCATGTCCGGCCTGGACCCGGTGGGCAGAAACCTTGTCAACCAATTGCTGAAGGAGCTGAGTGCCCAGGGGAAAACCATCTTTTTCAGCTCCCACATCCTCCACGACGTGGAAACAATCTGCGATGAAATCGGCATCCTGCTCAAGGGGACCTTGCGGTATCAGGGAAAGGTAAAAGATATCCCGGAACAGCATTCCACGGATTGCATCGTCACCCTGAGGCCGGAACAAAATTACGAAGCAAAATTCCCCCCCTCAAATGCGCAAAGCATAACAGCCAACCAGGACGGCACCATTTCACTTCTCATCCCCAAGGAGGGCGTAACCACCTTTTTGAGAGACAATATTGCTTCCTGTGAGATCCTCAGCGTCGTCCCGCTGCAGAAGAGCTTGCAGGATTTCTTCATGGAGCTGTTTGCGGGAGAGGAGAAGGAGGAGTTGGAACAAATGTATCACCTCTCACCTCCCAAAGCTGAAAAATCGGGCTCCTGAGGATTACAGGCCTAAAATAAACCTGATCGTTTTCCGCAAGCACATAAAGCCTGTTTCCAAGAGTATCCACCATATCATGGTTCTGCAGCACGGCGAATTTCCCCGGTACATTCACATGGAAAAATCCTTTTGTGCCGTTGTCGTAGCTATGGCTTATCACGTTCTCCCCGTCATTGATGTGAACACTGAGCAAATCGACACCTTCGTTCCCCTGCTGCAAATGCCCGGTTTTTAAATTGACCTGAATCCCCCCCAAGCCACGAACCATCTCAGCACTGATGCTCACATTCAGATAGATGTTGTAAAAGGGATGACGGGATTCCTTTTTCTCAAAGTCCCAGTTGGCAAACCAGTACCACCACCAGGAAGCGCGCATCATTCGATGATCTAGAAAGAGATAGAGCGGCCGACTTGCGGCTGGGAAAAAGAAACGCAGCCAATCATCGGTTGATTGAAACTGCCCAGGAAGAGAAAACTGATATTTATCCAGCAAGCCCCTCGCGCCTTCCGGACCGGCTGCCATGATTTCCTTAATAAATTCGATTCCCCTGGCCTGATTGTTATCAAAAAGCGCATAAACCTTTTTTATGCCTCTCAAGCCTCGACTTACATAAAATTGCATGAGATTGGCGGCAAGCCGCTGATCGGATTGCACAAGAGGCAGGGCCGTCCAAAAGGTTCTCTCGCCGCCATGGACCGAGCCGTCATCGACGGTGGCCCGGTCGGCCCAGTAGAGCAGATGGTAGCCATGGTCCCACCAGGACCAGAGTACGGCATCCGCCGGGGTTTGCTGCGCGGCCAAGGCCATGCCCGCCACGATCTGTGGGGGTACCAAGGGCCAAATGGTCCGGGAGAGGGCCTTGTCGGCCGAACCGTTCACAAAGAGGAAAAGAAAGAGGAGAGCGGCATACCGCAGGACTTTGACCGCGGTGACCGCCCACAAGCGGCTGATGAAAAAAGCGGCGCCCAAGGCCAGGATCGGGCTTAGAAATATCAAAAAGCGTTCCGCGTAAAAAAAGGCAAAAAAGGAAAGCGAAAAGGGCGCTAAAAGGAAAAGACTTTCCTTGGGCTTTTTCCAAAAGAGGAAAAGGAGCCCACCGACGGCAAGCACAAACAATAATCCGCTCCCGGTCGTATTATCCACCAAGGTTTGCAGGGAAACCGCCCGTTGCTCGCTGATGGAAACACCGATATTGGGAAAGATCCCCGCATCCTCTTTGGCAATGTATTGCAACTTTTCCAGGATGCTTCTGCCAACCGTGACCAGCACATCTGGGCCCTTCCAGAAAAAGAACAGAAAAAGGCCGAACAGCAGCAATGCATAAAAAATCATCGCCTCCCTTTTCCCGGGCCGATAAAAAAGGAGCAGGGCCACCACAAGGGGAAGCCCGCAAATGGTCACCACCACCGCGCTCGCCTGATCCCACCACCACAGGAACAGGAGCGAGATAAATATCCCCCCCAAGAGGAAATAATAGCGCCGGTAGTCTTTCCCCTGGCCGAAGCGGAAAAAACAGTAGGCCACGGACATGGTCCACGTTATATTCATGCAGTCGGTATCCAGCCAGCCGATGCTGCTGCGGGCCACATAATAGATGCTGCCAAGGCCCAGCACCGCGGCGGACAAGCCCATGAGCCGACCATCCAGACTGCGGCCGAAACCATAAAGCGGCAGGGCCAGAAGAATCCCAAGAAAGGCGGGGAGTAGGGCGCCAACCCAGTTGAGGGGCAGATGGGTCAGCTGCGACGCAGTGCTCAACAGAACACTCAAAAGGGGCGGAGGGAAAGGACGTCCGGGGCTGTCCGGCACCCCCCTCTTGGCATCGACAGGCTGATAGGTATCGCGTGAAAGATCCCGGGCCAGGGATAAATAGTAATAGCCGTCAAAGGTGACCAGGGTCGGCTCGCCATTATAAAAGGCGTTTTGCGGATTTTCCTGCCACTCCTGCAAATCATCGAACCGGAGCCAGAGGCCGAAACACATGATGGCAAGCAAAGAAACAACAACCAACCATCTCTGTTGCGTTGCCCCTTGTTTTGTGCTGAAATACGCTAACGACATCGCCGGCAATCCCACCAGGGAGCATAATTGAATGGATATCCAGACAGGGCGGCAATCCAGGGAGAGAGACAAAGACGCAGACAGGGAAAAGCCTCTTGTGACGATCCTTCTCCCTGCCTATAATGAAGAAATGGCCATTGCCCAGACCATCGGAAAAATCCGCGATCTGTACCCCACCTTTGAAATTCTCGTTGTTGATGATAGCTCAACCGATGGGACAATGCAAGCAGCCATGGATGCGGGAGCAAACGTCTGGCCGCACCCTTACAACATCGGCAACGGCGCGGCAATCAAGACCGGATTGCGTTGCGCCGCAGGGGAATGGGTGGTGATGATGGACGCCGACGGCCAGCATGATCCGGCGGATATTGCCAAACTGCTCGAACATAAGGACCGCTACGATATGGTGGTGGGCGCGAGGAGCAAGCAGTCCCACGGGAGTGCGCATCGCAATCTTGCCAATTTTCTCTACAACCGCCTTGCCTCCTACATGACCAAGAGGAAGATCGAAGACCTGACCTCGGGGTTCAGGCTGGTGCGGAAGGAGGTGGCCAAAAAATTTCTCTACCTGCTCCCCAACGGCTTTTCCTACCCGACCACCATTACCATGGCGTACCTGCGCTGCGGAAGAACCGTGAAATTCGTGCCCATCACCACCACGAAAAGAAAGGGAAAGAGCAAGATCAAACTTCTCAGGGACGGCACCCGCTTTCTCCTGATCATCAGCAAGATAGCGACCCTGTTTTCGCCGTTTCGCATTTTCCTGCCGGTCAGCCTCCTGTTTTTTGTGGCCGGCGCACTCTATTATCTTTATACCTTCATAAGCTACAACCGCTTTACCAATATGTCCGCCCTCCTGCTCTCGTCCTCCATGATGATCTTCCTCCTCGGCCTTATCTCCGAGCAGATCACCCAGATGCGTTATGACAAAACAGAGTAGTTTCATAGACAGGCGCCTCAGGTGAGTAAGGGCTATTTCAAGCGCCTCTATGAGAGGACTATGCGTGAAGCTTACACAACCGCGACTGAAGAGATCGTCGCATCTCTTCGGGGAGGCGGTGCGATCCTTGATTGCGGCGCCAACAACGGCAGGATGTTTGATGTGTTAGGGCGGTCTGTTTCACTGCAGTCACCGCAGTACTTTGGCGTTGAATGGGACAGAGAGACCGCCGAAAAAGGGCAAATGCGTGGGCTCCAAATAACATGCGCGGATCTCAATATTGGCATCCCTTATGAGGATGAAAAATTTTCTTGTGTATTCGGACTGTCCCTATTGGAACATTTATTGAATGGTTGCCGATTCCTGCGAGAATGCCACCGAGTACTTCAGCCTGGTGGCAAGCTGGTGCTCCTTACACCTAATATCAGCACTTACTTCACTGCCGCCTTGATTTTAGCGGGGAAGATGCCTTCATCTGGGCCTCATCCCGATTCTGACGCCCTCCTGGAGCGGGAAGAATTGTTTAAAGTCAGCAACGAATCGCTTTTGCGCGATACGGAGCGGGATACCCCATTGCATCGGCACCTCGTCGTTTTCAGCTACCGTGTGCTAAGAGATTATCTCCAGATGCTCCATTTTTCCGAGGTGCGGGGCTATGGATTTGGCCTCTATCCCTTCCCCAACATACTACAACCACTACTGGAGCGCATAGACCCTTACCACTGTCATCAAATGGTATTCACTGCACGAAAATAGCGAATGGCAGCATTTAGATGCCGGCAAGTGTCGAGGAGTTCAGGAAGCCTTGTTTCCATAAAGTTTGTTGGCTATTAGATGCCCAATGCCGCATGAAGGGACTATGTTGTAATCCGGCTCAGGAACCGAGGTAACAAGTCGAGAGTGTCGCCCATATGCTTGGCATATCTTGACTGGAAAGAGGAGCCCTCTTATTTCCCACACCCCGACTTGAGTGACTACATTTCTTATAAAAAATGTGAAGAATTCGACCCATGATCCATGTCATCATAGGCACAAAGGCGCAACTCATCAAAATGGCGCCCATCATGGTACGATTGAAAAAAAGAGAAGTACCATATAATTTCATCTTTACAGGACAACACCGAGCCACGATTGAAGATTTGCTTGAGGAATTCGGAATCAAGCCCCCGGATGTTGTTTTGTATGACGGTCCCGATATCACATCAATGGGGCAAATGTTTTTCTGGTTTTGGCGCATCCTCAGCAAATCTGTTTTCCGGGCAAAAGAGGTTTTTGGCAACGACAAACAAGGTATCGTCCTCGTTCATGGCGATACGCTCTCAACCCTCCTTGGGGCAATCATGGGACGACTAAACGGCTTGCGGGTCGGTCACGTCGAGTCAGGGCTGCGCTCATTCAACCTCTTTCATCCCTTTCCGGAAGAAATTACGCGGCTCATAACCTTCAGACTCAGCCACACCCTATACTGCCCAGGAGAGTGGGCGATGAAAAATGTTGCCACCCTTAAGCGAGATATCATCGACACTAAAGCAAACACCATGATTGACACCCTGGCACTCCCCGTGGAAGCAGGCCGCTCTCGGGCGCACATTCCGCAACACCCCTTTGTCCTGGTAAGCCTGCACCGGTTTGAAAATATCTTTAATAAAAAAACCCTGCTCACAATCATCAAACACCTTGAACACATCGCACACTCATACCGCTTGCTCTTCATTTTGCATCCCCCGACGGAAAAACAACTCCGGCGTTTTGCGCTGTATGAGAGACTTTTGGCAAACAGCCGAATAGAACTCCGACCGCGATATAACCACTCAGATTTTGTGTCTCTGCTAAAAAGCGCCGAATTCGTGATCTGTGACGGGGGCAGCCTGCAGGAAGAAACATCATACCTGGGAATCCCCTGTCTCCTGATGCGCAAAACCACGGAACGACAAGAAGGGATCGGAGCAAACGTGGTTTTAGCAGATTACAACAGAGCGATCATTGATGAATTTATCAGAGAGTATCAAAAATATAGATGCACACAACAAAGCAACCATATCAGCCCGTCAGATATGGTGATAGAATCTGCTTTACAATATCGTTAAAATTTTCATGCAATTGTTGGATCAGGGGGCGTGTAAAGAATTTTGTGTAAATGTTTTTTGTGATCAAAATTCCGGCAGCCTGTCTTCAAACATGATGCTGAATTGATTCAGCGCCGATTTCCAGTTTTTGATCGGCATCGTCCATCGTTTCGAAATATTCGTCAGCGCCAGATAGAGCAGCTTGAACATCGACTCGTCATTCGGAAAAGAGCCCCGGTTCTTAGTGACCTTGCGCAGGGACATGTTCAACGATTCGATGGTGTTGGTCGTATAGATCACCCTGCGGATCTCCGGAGGATAGGCAAAATACGGGATGATTCGCTGCCAGTTGTTCTGCCAGGACTGACTTATCCGAGGATGGGTAGCATCCCATTTTTCCCCGAAGCTGATCAGGTTTGCCTCGGCCTGTTCTACGGTCGGGGCGCTGTAAATCTCCTTCAGGTCGTCCGCCATTTCCTTGCGCTGTTTCCAGGAAACGAAATTCAGGCTGTGCCGCACCAGGTGCACGATGCATAACTGGACCTGGGCGGCGGGGTACGCCGCTTCGATGGCCTCCGGAAAACCCTTGAGCCCATCGACACAGGCGATCAGGATATCCTTCACGCCCCGATTTTTCAGCTCGGTCAGGATGGCCAACCAGAACTTGGCGCCCTCGGTCTCGGCGGCCCACATGCCGAGAACCTCCTTCACCCCAGTCATCGTCACGGCAATCGCCAGGTAGACGGCCTTCTTGATGATCTGGCCGTTGTGCTTGACCCTGATCCGCACCGCATCCAGATAGACGATGGGGTAAACATCTTCCAATGGCCGGTTCTGCCAGAGCCGGACCTCTTCCGTGACGGCGTCGGTCACTTGGGAGATCAGGGTCGGTGAAATCTCAACGCCGTAAATCTCCTCCAGATGGCTCTGGATATCACGGGTGGTCATCCCACGGGCATACATGGAGATGATCTTGTCATCAAACCCCTTGAAGCGGGTCTCTCCCTTGGGAACGATGATCGGCTCGAAGGAGCCGTTCCGGTCACGGGGAACCGCGACGTCAATCTCGCCAAAATCTCCCTTGAGCTTTTTCTTGTAGCTGCCGTTTCTGGAGTTGCCGCTGTTTTTCCCAGCCGGAGCGTTCCGGGGATAGCCGAGGTGATCGGTTATCTCGGCCTGCATGGCCCGCTCCAGCAGGGCCTTGGTCAGTTGTTTCAGTATGCCGTTCTCGCCGATCAGGTCTTCCGGCTTTTTGTAATCCGCAATTAATTGGTCAAGCAATTCTTTGGAAATGGCCATATCTCTCTCCTTGGTTGGGGGCGAACTTTTCTACCCCCGGAATGGCCATTTACACAATCCTTTTTACACCCTCGGATCAGGATGAAAATGCCACATAAATTACATATATTTTTCTTGGATAATATTCGCTAACTCTTCTCCTGCAATTTTATGCCCAAGCCTATTCCAGTGGGCGCCATCTGCGCCCCTTACAACCTGCCGTGCTCTTTCAGCCTTTTCAACGCACATTGACACAGACTCATATGCATCAAAATCAGCCTCTGTTGCTATTGAAAGCCATGCATTGGTTTCAGCTTGATTTTTGGAGCTACAGGAAAATGTAACAACTTTGGTTTTGGGCGGCAGAGACGCCCGCATCTCCTTCATAAGGTGCAGCGTTAGCTTTGTGGCTGCTGCCATTTCTGCCTCTATCGCTGCCCGTAAATCCTCAGACGGTGCTGGGGCATACCCACCATAATACTTGTACTGGACTCCTTGCATCACGAGATCAACCGTACGAAACAGCCTAGAATTTTTCACCATAAAAACATAGGGGTGCGAAGGTGCCAAACGATAAACAACTTGATTGTTTACCAGATAGGGCCGAAGATTTTTTTGGTTTCTTACGATACGAAGCCCTTCAAGGAAGAAACTATTGTTGACGATATCGTTTGTGCAATATTGGAGCACAAAAATATCAGGATTAATAGTCTTAGAAAATTTCCTCACAAGCATGAGTTCCTGCAACGTCCCATAACCGCCCACGCCGATAGCAAATACCTCAATTGGCAGCTTTTTTTTCACAACACCGAAATATGCTTCTTCATTGGAAGTATGGGGATCGCCAGTAAAGGAATCGCCGACAAACAGGATACGTTTTTTGCCATTATCCACGTTGCCGAACATACGGAAACCATGCACATTTGTTGTTACAAGAAAGTCCTCTCGTCTTCCCTCCAGGTCATAACCAGATTTCACAGATGAAAAATTGCTTTTAGGCTTCCAACCCAGTTGTTGATCATATTCATATAGTAAGTCGACGCCAAAAATCCTTGTTACCGTCTCACCAAGTGCAAGAATAAAACACAGGAAGAGGGCAAGATATCTAACCATGGCGTATTTCCTGCTTTTCGCCAACCATATGCTCAAACAATTCGGAATACTCGCGAACCATTCTTTCCAATGTGAATTTTTGTTCTACTCTCTCACGATTATATTGTCCCATTTCCCTGCATAATCCAAAGGATGCCGCCAGCTTATTTATCTTATTGGAAAACTCTTCAACATCGCCCACCTGGCAGAGAAATCCTCCCCGGCCAGAATCGATCAACTCGGGCAATGAAGAACACTCTGAAGCGACCACTGGCAAACCAGTCGCCATGGCCTCCGCAACCGCCAAGCCGAACCCCTCTCGAACTGACGGGGAAAATAACATATCGACATCCTGATACACTTTTGCCATATCTCCATAGGCTACAGCCCCAATATTTCGTAACTTATGCCCCCCCGGGATGGCCCCTTTTGTTCTCAACCCTGTTGTGTAGAGTATCTCTATGCCACCTTCAAGCTTTTCCGCAAGCTGCGGAAGTAAGTTAGCACCCTTGCGTTTGGTCAAGTTGCCACAGAATAATACTTTGACGGTTTTACCTCTATTTTTCTTGGCAGGGCGGAAAAGATTCGTATCAACACCATTATAAATCACTTTTATCTCATCAGAATACCCCGTTTCCTTCCGAACGAGATCAGCCGTGAATTGACTAACGGCGGTAACGACACGGGCTGCATCAAGGGCCTTGAGCGTAAAATAACGGAGGTCTGTTTTATAATGAATTCTCTGGGCAAACGAACTGTACTGCATCATGAAATGATCCAGCACATAGTTATGAAAGGTAACAATCAAAGGTGTTTTGGAATGCTTGAAAAACCAGGCATAATCTGGAGTGCTATGGATAACATCGGCATTTCCTGGTTTGCATAAGAAGGGAAGCACGGGAGGGCACAAAGTCCAATACGGATTGTAGCCACAAAGCTGATAGCCGTTGATTCTCTCCGCCAACATTTTGTGCACGATGTAGGCGCCGTTTCCGGTTGCCATGGGACTGAAGATCTTCATCTCCCCCCTCTTCCGGTCAAAGTTGAGGCAATTCGACGATAGGGAAGATAGAAAAGCCAATACAGCAGGTACGCAAAAGCCCATGCCCTATCTGGACAATTTTTCCGTTGCACCATTTGCTCTTCTTTAAAACGTTCTCTCAGGCTCGGCCAGTCAAGCCGAGCACTGATCCCGCACAACCGCATTACCGATAGGAGGAAGTCGCCCTCCAGCACAGTCGCCTTTGCTCTATAGGCCCTGAGAAAAAAATCATAATCCATGGCAATGCGGAACCGGGGATCGAAGTTGCCTATTCTTTCAAAAAGCGCCTTGGAACATAACGCACTCTGGTGAAATACGCCGGTCTTGAAATTCATCCGCCAGTTCAAGCCCCTTGGCCTGGCAAGCACTCTCTCTTTCCCGTTATCAAGGAAAATATTGAACAGCAGGATCTCGGTTCCTTGTTCCGCTAATTCGGCAGCCAAGGCCAAGGAATTGGCATCAAGCAGATAATCATCGGAATGAAGGAAGAGGATGTAATCCCCTGTCGCAACACGCAGGCCCTTGTTCATTGCATCGGCGATGCCCTCATCCGGCTCTGAGGAGAAATAATCGATGCGGTATGCATATTGCTTCACGATATCCACGGTGGAGTCGGTAGATCCACCGTCAATGACGATATATTCGAGATGGGGATATGTTTGCCCGATGATGCTCTCAATTGCCTGCTCAAGATAGCGATCGGAATTGAGAGTAACGGTGATGACGGAAATTTTTGGCGGCATCATCGGTCGTTCCGCATTTCCCGGTAGAGCGTTTCGTATTGCTCGACCACCTTGGCAATATCGTAGTGTCTTTCGGCTTTTTGCCTGGCAGCCAAGGTCAACATATCGTGCTGCATATCATCTCCCAATATCCAGAGGATACCTTTTGCAAGATCATCGGGAAAAAATGGCGTTGCCAAGTAGCCAGTAATTTTATGGTCTACAATATCTACCAACCCTGTCGACGCAAAAGCGACGACAGGACAACCACACGCCATGGCCTCGCTGGCGATCTGGCAAAATGCCTCCTTCATGGAAGGGACAACTATTACATCAACGGCAGAATAGAGGGAGGCAAGACTCACATCATCGTGCAATCGCCCCACATAATGGCTGCGAAAACCTAAATCAGGAGGAGTTTCAGGCCTTCCGCGCCCGAAGATGACAAGCTCCATGTCCTTGCAGGCTTCTTCCTGCCGGAGCATGTGCAAGGCCTCCTGCAAAAGATGAAAACCTTTGTTTCGATCACTGTTGTCCATTGCCCCGAAAAGAAGCAGCTTTCTGCCCTGGGGAAGGTTCCAGAGCCGGCGGGCCACCTCCTTAACCATGGGTTTGAATGTCGTCAGATTCAGGCCATTGGGGATAACTGAAATCTTTCTCTCCCGGAACAGGGAACTCGCCCGGGCACAATCGGCCAACCACCGGCTTGGCGTGACCACATGAAAATCGAGTTTTTGCCACGCCTTTTTCTTACGCTGCCAGATGGCATGGCTCAAATCGTTTTTCCGGTTAGAGCCCAACTGCGGGCACCGCCCACAGCTTTCAGTATAGCCGGAACACTCTTCAGCCACATGACAGCCGCCGGTAAAAGCCCACATGTCGTGGAGGGTCCAGACCATGGGCTTCCGGATTTTCTTAAGACTTTCAAGACGGCAAAACCCACGGCCCAGCCAGTGCAGATGCACGAGATCCGGATCGAGATCCCGGATCCTGCCGACCAGCGTTCCCGGCAGGATCGCCGGGGTGAACTCATGACAGGCTGTGCCGAGATAAAACAGTTTTGGCAGCGCATCAAAAAACGGACGCAATAGATTAAGCCCTTTTGCGATATTTCCCTGGGCCGCGAAAACGCTCCAATCATCGCTCCGCTTATTCTGAACCAGCATCCGGGAATCTACTCCGTGCTCCATGAGTCCCCGGTGTAGACGATGGGCGGCGCGGGCCGCCCCACCATAAATGTCAAAAGTATTGCAGTGGAGAATCTTCATCTCACCTCGGCGTCCTCGGAATTTGCATTCCCTTTGCCCACCTGCTTACCAATCTGGCAAACAAAACAACAGTGGATCGCAGCCGGATCAACTTGCTTTGCATGCGAATCCCACACAGTACTCCTTCTAAACCAAAGAGCAGGCAAATATTTTCTAATTTACGACACAGATAGGATCGCAACCTGTCGCCATCAAACAACCTTTTTTCCGCATTCAAGGCAAGCAACCTGCCGAAAACCCCGACGACAAGGGCGATACCCTCCGCCGGCACCATGCCCCGGGCAGAGATATCGTCGCCGCGCAGCTCGTCAAGAAGAAAGGCCGTGAGCTCCGCTTCCGTCAAGGAGAGGCCTATCCGGTTCAGCTTTTCCGCCACGATGTTTTTATGGATCTGCAACTGGCTTTGCCGTTGCGCCTGACTTGCCTGGGCAGGATGGGCTCGGTAAAAATAGAGCACCTTGCTGATATTGGTTATCCTGCCGACTTCGGCAACCCTGCTCCAGAACCTGAAATCCTGCGCCTGCAGATCAGATTCCCGGTAGGCAATGTCATGGCGCAGGATCTGCTCTCTGCGCATCAGCGCGGTGGCGTTATAAATGGACGGGGTAAAAAGCATGGCAATGTTGACAAGATCAGGGTCGACAGGAGGGCGCTGTCGACCTGTTTTTTCCCCGAAATACTCCATTGCCGTGCCGCAGGCAATGAAATCAGGGTTGGCTTCCAGAAGGCGTACCTGTTCCGCCAATCGCTCCGGCGCGCTTCGGTCGTCGGAATCCATCAGGGCAAGGAGTTCTCCCCTGGCCATCAGCAACCCTTCATTGCGGGTAGCCGGCCTTCCTTTATTTCCCCGGCTGTACACCCTGATCCGTTTATCAGCAGCCGCGAATTGTGTGATGATCGCCAGGGAGTCATCGGTTGAGCCGTCGTCGATGATCAGGAATTCAAAATCCTCATAGGTTTGCGCCAGCACCGACTCGATGGCCTCAGACAGATAGGGGCCGGTATTGTACACCGGCATGAAAACCGTGAGTTTCGGCAAACGCTCCTGCCCGGCCATGGTCATTCGTACTCCTTGAACCACCTGCCCCACGGCGCGGAAAGCATGCCCAGCAGGTTTGCAAGCCCGCGCAATGCGGATATTACAGCAACCTGGCCTGCAAATGGAGAAACGACAAGCCGTAACAGGGCAATCAGGAGATTCCTGAGCATCGCCAGAAACCACATCCCCTTCCACCAGGGGTTTTTCCCGGCGACCAAGATGCGGTAATAACCCTGCCCGCACCGAAAAGCCCGGCGCATAAGCCAGCACAGGGAAAGGCGATCCGCCTCGATATACTCCCGCACCTCTGCCTCGTCGCACCAGATTATCTTTTTTCCCGCGACATGGAGCCGATGCAGCAGTTCACTGTCCGAACCTCCGGTTCGGCCGAACTCGGGATCGAACCGAAACACCAGCGCCTTGAAGAGCGCGGCTCGAATGAGGGCGTTCCCCGTGCCGCCGTCATCCCGGGGGGTTCCGGTCAAAAATCGCTGCCGGTCGAAAAATCCTCCTTCTTTTATCCAGGAGGCGACATCCTCCGGGAAACAAGAAACGACGGGACCCAACACCACGTCCGCCTGGAACCGGCAGGCGGACGACAACAGCTCCTTCAACCACAGAGCCGAGGGCTCTTCGTCATCATCGATGAAGGCGACAAACTCGGCTTGAACATGGACCAGGCCGCGGTTCCTTGCCAGGGCAATATTCTGGATTGGCTCCACGTCATAGATGATCGGCAGGACCATGTTTCGCCTTGCCCGATCCACAACCACGCGCGCCGTGGCTTCCCTGTCGTTATCGACCACGATAATCCGTACCGTCTCTTCAGGGGACAGCGTAAGACGGGAAAGACCCGCCAGGAGCCGGGCAAGGCTTTGTGGTCTTTTAAAGGTTATGATGCAGATATCGACACTACGCACCGGAAACCCTATTTTTGTAAAAAAACCAAAATTTGCCGCTCATAAAGGCGCATTCTTCCATACCTTTTACCAAAGAGGTCACAAATCTTTGCTCCTCTGTCACCCATCGATAAATTGTAACTCGCGTTGCAAGAAGCACGTGAGTCATGCTCGCCAACGAAAACTTCCAAAAACCATACCGTTGCCCTTCAATTTTTCCTGCGGCCATGCCGCACTGCCATTGCCGGTAAATCCGATAGAAAATTTTGGTTTTCTGCCGCGGGGTGTAGTGCTCGACCAACATCTTGGGATCGTACCAAAAACAGGGCTCTGCCTGATATATCCGAGAGAGCAGTTCCCGCTCTTCCCCCATCCGCAGTTGGTCTCCCTTCATGCCGAAATCAGGGGAAAAGCCACCATGTCTGGCCAGAGCCTCTTTCCGTATCACCATATTTCCGCCGAAAAACCCAGGCCCGTCTAAAAATCTCTCTTTTTCCCCCAAGGTCCGCACCTCAAAAGCACCATCAAACCAAGCAGGCGGCGTGAAATCAAACCACGGGAAAACAGGACCTCCCAATGCTACAGGAGCTGGTTTAACATCATGAATGGCTTGCAGAATGCGCTCGCACCATTGCGGAGAAGCCTTTGCGTCATCATCGACATAGGCGACATATTCGCCTTTTGCCTCATGCCACCCGCGGTTTCTGGCATGACTGAGCCCCTGTTCCGGTTCGAAAACCACCCGAAAATTTCCATTGGCTGCAGCAAACTCTTCTGCAACCTCCTTTGTCAGATCTGTGGAATTATTATCCACAACCACAACTTCGTAAGTATCCGGTACAACGCGCTGGCTGACGAGGGATTCCAGACACAGCCGGAGCAGGGGGGCACGATTGAAGGTGCACACCACCACTGAGAGCAGACTTTTTTGCTGTTGATCTGTTTTCATGCCGTTCTTGTCAAAAATCCGGCCCTGACGGCCTCATAATAGTTGAGCAACTGTCCTACGCGGTCCTCTTGTTCAATCTTTTGCAGATACGTTTTGATATTATGCCCCACCCGCTGCCTGCCCGTCTCGTCCATGGCAAGCAGTGTTTCCACCGCCCTTGAAAGATCCTGCCTATCCCCGTTTGCAAAAAGAAACCCCGTTGTCCCATCAACGATGATCTCATCAAGGCTGGAATCCCTGCTGCCAATCACCGGCACGCCCAGGGAAAGGGCCTCAAGGCAGGCATTGGGATAGTTGTCCACCCTGGAGGGCAGGATAACACCCAGGCTCCCGGCGATAACGGGATAGAGCTTTTCTTTGGGCAGAGGATCGAAAAAATGGATCCTCTCGTGAAATCCCGCACCCTGCTCCAAGAGATATCGAGACATCTTTTGCCCGTTGGGCAACCCGGTATCCATGCCGACAAAGACCATCTCCAGGTCGCCGTGTCTCTGCAAAAGCTCGGGCAGGATATCCCCGATAAGATCGCAGCCCTTCACGCGGCTCAACCTGCCGAAAAAAAGAAGGTAGCGCCGACCCTGCAACCGCTCTGCATACACTTCCGGATCAGTATCGACCTTCTCTAAAAACAAGGGGCTTGGGATGACCTCTGGCTGGATCCCTTCTGTCCTTTGAAAAAAATCGGCAAGGAACCTGCTTGGCGCAAAAGTACCGTCGCTTTGCAGAATTTGCCGCATTTCAAGCCGGTCTGACCAGCCATCCCACCTCCCCTTCTCCTTGCCGCTGGCGGCACGGAGCAAAGGCGTATGGCTGGAAATCCTGCACACCACCGGAAGCCTTCCGTTTCCGACCAGCGTGCAACCCGGCGCCATGTAGCTGGACACCTGCACAATATCAACTGGTTGCCGCGCATGCACCTGCCACAGCCGCCGGGCCATTTTCCCGGTGGTCAAATACTGGTCAGCAAAAACGGCAAGCCCGCCAAACCTGCGAACCATTTTGAGCGAAGCCGGAAGCGCCTTGCTTACCGCATGAATGCGCATGCCGTCTTCTTCCCACGAGGCGGCATGCTCCTGGGAAAAGACAATGGTAACCCGGTGGCCGCGCCGGCAAAGAAGGCTCCCCACCTTGCGCAGATAGTTGGCCAAGCCTCCGTGCGGCTGGGCCGCGGTCGGATACTCGGGTGAAAGATATGCGATGTGCATGGCCGCCGAACTCAAAACTCGTAACGATAGAGCATATTGCGCCTTCGTGACCAGGTGCCGGGAATGGCAATGATCTCTGCGGGCCGGGGCAGAGCCTTTAAAATATCGCTAGCATCCGGCACCGGTTTCAGGGCAAAATCAAGCGAGTGCGCATTGTGCTCCAGAACCAGCACCCTGCTGGCCAGGCGGGACGCCTTGCTGAAGGCCTTGAGAAAAATCGTCCTGTCGGCATGGTTCCCTATCAGTATGTGGAGAATAATCGCCCCATAGCGTTTTTCCTCCGCATCTTCCTTCACGAATTCGTCCAGCAGGGCATACTCGCATGAGGGCAGCTTGGAGGTACCGCCATCCTGCCGTATCCAGGCCGGAACATTGACGACCTCCAGCGCGCTCTCGCCCTGCAAAAATCTTCGCAACACCTTGAAGGCCTTGTAATGGGAGGACATGCGCCAGCGGCCCAGCCGCCCCCTTCTTTTCACGGTAAGCAGAGAGGGACAGCGCAGGTCAGCCACCGTCTCAATATCCATCTGCGGCAATCGCGCATACCCGGCGCCATAGCCGGTGATCCTGCCGGCGACATCCCGCAGGGGCGGATGCTTTTCCACAAAATATTCGGTAAAGACATTCGACACCCAGAGCAGAATCGGCTCATAGCGCATGGCCAGCAGCAGGCTATCCAGATGCTCGGCCGCATCAGCCTGTACAATATGGCAGGGGGTTTGCCGCAACATTTGTCGCAGCGCCGCAAAGCTCTCTTCGTCGGCGAGAAATCCCCGGCCGAACCGGATACTGAACGGCCAATGGTCGTACGCCTCCCTGTCGGTGGTGAAAACTGTCGCGATGTACCGGTCGAAATCGCCGATGGTGCTGCTTGTTATCAGCAGGCCGTTGGCCAATTTTTCCGCCGGCAGTCGGTATTGCTCCTGAAAGGCAACGGGATCAAAGGCAACCTGTTCCCAGAATCTCCTTTCCACCTCGGCAAACCCGGCCCCCTTTCTTCCTCCGCTGATGCGATCTTTTTTCGCATGAAAAGACTGAAGAATTTCGATCGCTTTTCCCGAAAGCTCTATGCAGAAAAGCCGCCGCAGGAACTCCTGCCTGTTTGCCGCATTGCAGATAAGTTGCAGCAGCCGCTGAAAATGCTCCAGCTGCCACGGGTTGACATCAAAGGCAACCAGACGCGACGTCCTGAGCCCACGGCTGGCTGCGCCTGAAAGAACCTGAAAAAAATCCGGGTTCGCCACCCCGACAACCGACACGGCATCCCTTGTCCTGGAGATGGCGCGAAGGTCGAACTCGTCGTTGCTCAGAAAATAATAGGCCGGCGGCCCGACCGGGAAGCGCAACGGCTTAGTACGGATGAAACAATCCACTCCGGAGGTCGAGTATCCTGCAAACGAGAGCTGCTCCATGGCTTTTTCTCAGCCCAGGCCGAAAACTTCCCGTATTCTGGCAATACGGTGGGATATGCAGTGGCGATCCCGAATCAGGGCAAGGCCGGCGCGCCTTTTGGCCAGATACTCCTCCGGCGCCATCCGGTATCGCGCCACCTGCTTACAAAAATTGTCTTTCTCGAACATGAGCATATTTTCTTCCGTAAAGCCCAGCAGTGGCAGGTCCTTGCAATATTGCCCCACCAGGAGCGCTCCCACTGCGGCGATCTCGAAATACTTGGGCGTGAGCAGATCATATTTGGGATCAGAGGAGCCGGCCGCCACCACCGCATCGAACCCGGCCAGCCACTCGAAATAGGCCCGGTCGCTCATGACCTTGTTCTCACATCCGGAAAAATCATAGCCACTCACACAGGACTGCTGCCGGCACCAGTTTCTCACATCATAGGCCGGGCTTTTTCGGCCGCCGAAGATGCAAACCTCCCGGCTGCCATGAAAGGTCACATCCGGCGCGACAAACTTGTCGGGAACCGCCCAGGGCATATGGATGAAGCGCTCTTGCGGGAACCCCTTGAAATGATAAAAGAAGGGGTGGCAATAGTAGCTGAAAACGTAGTTGAAGTTATTGTCAAAAAAATATTTTTCCCTTCTTGCCGTGTCGTTGTGTGGGTCGCTGTAAAACACCGCCTTCACGGGTTCCCGCGAGGAGTCATACCTGATCCTCGGCGCGGCCCAGCCCGGTTCCATGGAAATGATGTAGCGAAGGCGCCTTTTGTTCAGCTCGTAATCAAGCTGGGAAGAGATTATGATCGGCTGAAACGTCTTGATGATCTCCTCAGCAAGAAAATAGGTAAGGGCGGAAACCCATTTGCGCCGGGAGTGAAAATGCCAATCCAGCACCAGCCCGACATCCGACTGCAGTCGAGCAGTTGCACAGGTTCGCTTCAGATTGGCGTACAGACGTTTGAGGGCCATGCTCTTTTCAGCCTCTCGCCCAGGAATAAGGGTAAATCAGTTTATTGGCACCTGATAGAGGCCAACCCAGGAATCCTGCAGGCAAAGGATCTTGCCCCGCAGCACTCCCTTCCGGAAAAGCCTCTCCACCCCCTGACAGACATACCCTATCCAGGGATAGACCTTTGCAAGTTTCGGATTGAAATCATGCCACAGGATTATGCTGCCCGGCCTGCATCGAGAGAGGATCTTCCTGGTATCGTTATAAACAAAATCAGCGTCATGGCAGCCGTCGATGTACGCCACGTCAATGGGTCCGAAGTCCGGCTCCCAGTCTCTGGTGTTGGCCAGAATCTGCTTGATGTTGGCACAGCCCTGTTCCCGGTAGTAGCTCCCGATTTCAGACCGCGAGGGGGCAAAGGTCACGTTTTTGCCCCCTTCGAGGATCTCTTCCGGCGGAATATTTACGGTATACACCGTTGCGGCAGGAGCGTTTTGGGCCATCAATGCCGTTGTCCGTCCATGCGCGGTCCCGATCTCAAGGATGATTTCAGGATTGCCGTTGCAGCAGGCGGACGCGACGACTTCCGCATCGCGCAGGCGCCGGTCGTTGAGGTCTTCCAGGTAATGGAACTCCCTGAGCGAGCTGTCGGCAATGACAGGATCAACCGACCACCCCATGGCTTTCTTGAGATGACCGAGGGTTCTTACCTCCAGCACGTTGGCCTCAAGACAGGGATATCCTTTCAGCGATGAAAAAAACCGAAAACCCATTCCTAAGCCCCATCCTCGGAAGCAAACTCCAACCTTCTTTTTGAAAGCACGATATTAGCGCTATAGGCGAAATTGCCGCACTTCACCAGGAACTCTTCCAGATTGCGCAGTTCGACCAGGCCTTGCTCGTGATAGATGTAATATCCTTGATTTTTCAGCAACTTATAAAAATCCCAGGCATTATACCCGGCATTAAGATAATGCATATGGCTTATCTCAAGGAGAATTATCGGCTCATGCCTCTGCAGCGCTTCCTTTGCCCCTTCAAGAAATAGAGGTTCATGACCATCGACATCTATTTTGATAAAATCAAGCCTGGGAAGAGGATGGCTGCCGAGATATGCATCAAGGGGTATCAGCTGAATTTTTTCGGAAAAATTCAGCTTTTTGTTTCCTGGCACATGCAGCGTCGCGGAATGCTCTCCAATCTGAATGTCCATCTCCTGCTGCTTATCCGAAAGCCCAACCCTGAGAAGCTCAATATTCCTCAAGCCATTTGCCTGGATGTTCTTTTCCAGCACACTCCCGTAATGTTTTGTCGGCTCAAAGCAGATAACCTTGCCCTGCCCCCCGACAAGTTTTGAGAGCAGAACCGTGTAATATCCTATGTTTGCGCCCACATCCAACACAACATCACCCGGCTTCACAAGCTGCCTCACAACCCGGGTCGACAGGGGCTCAAAAATCCCGGCTTCCCTTATGCATCGGTCCACATACCCTGTCGTATTCAGCCAGAAATAATCACCGCTCGCTGTTCTGTATAAACTTCTCTCTTTTCCTTTCCGGATAAGCGTGGATCTGGTCGCTTTCCCGTGCAGCCAACGGGCAAATTCAAGCAGTCCGTTGCCTGCTTTTCTTATGGTGGCGCAAAGCATGCGTGAAACGTTTCTCAACATGCCTGTTCTTTCCTTGCGGTTGCCCAGCACAAAGCCAAAGCAAATTTGCCCCGGAAGGTATCCCCCAGATACGCCCTGTTATATTTCCCGGTGAGCACTATATCGAGAGGGAGTCTGACCGCCATGGGCGGTAGACAATTACGCACATTGAAAATCCCCGCGCCGACCCGAAGTTCATACCGTAATGGCCCCAGGAGGTTTGCGGGTATGGAGGCCCGGGACACATAGCATCCCGGCTCCACAACAGGAATGCCGTCATTGTCTTCATCATGAAAGCTGCGAAACAGGAGGGTATCCTGCGCATCGCAGAGGTCGAAATACACCCGGAGTCCTTTTATCCGTTCGAGTACGCTATAACTTAGTTCCACCTCCAGCGGCTTACCGCTTTCCACCCGCGAAGCTATCACCTGACCTTCCTGGGTCAGCCTTACACCATCAAGCCGGAAGGCCTGGTCGGCAGGGAGATTTTTGATAATATCTTCAAGACATTCCCCTTCTTCCCTCCATCTGTGATCCTGCAGGTAGCGGGTAATGACCCCGGAAGTTCCAGCGTCAGCCGCGACCCTTCCTGCCTGCAGCAACATGGCACGATTGCAAAACTGGCGGATGGCCTGCATATTATGGCTCACAAACAAGACCGTCCGTCCCTCCCTGCCCACCTCGGCCATCTTGCCCAGGCACTTCTTCTGAAATTGGGCGTCGCCCACGGCGAGCACCTCGTCGACAATGAGGATTTCCGGCTCCAGATGGGCGGCGACGGCAAAGGCAAGGCGCACGTACATGCCGGAAGAGTAACGTTTCACCGGGGTATCAAGAAATTTTTCCACCTCGGCGAAAGCGACGATCTCGTCGAACTTCCTTCTGGTCTCCTGCCGGCCCATGCCCAGGATGGCGCCGTTTAGAAAAATGTTCTCCCTGCCGGTCAGCTCCGGATGAAAACCGGTTCCGACCTCAAGGAGGCTGACGACCCGGCCCCGGATAGTCGCCTTGCCCGTTGTCGGCTCGACAATGCGCGAAAGTATTTTCAACAGCGTGGACTTGCCGGCGCCGTTTCTGCCGATGATGCCGATCCGCTCGCCCTGTTTCACCTCGAAATCCACATCCCGAAGCGCCCAGAACTCTTCGAGCGTGTCCCCAGAACCGAATTGCGGATTGCGCAGCCGCGCCCACCACTGCCTGACGCCGTCGGCGAGCACGTCCCGCAGGGCCACATAGGGGGCGCGCTGCTGGTGGCCGATCAGATAACGCTTGCCCAGGCCTTCGGCTCTGATGACGGTTTCACTCATGGGGCAGCACCTAAATGATATCGGCAAACGCCCTTTCCACGCTCCGGAAATAGCGAAAACCGATTGCCAAAAAGAACAGGGTTGCCAGCAGGGAAATTCCAAAACCGGGCCAGTACATCTTCAGGTCCCTGCCCAGGATGGCCCAGCGGAAACCGTCGATGACCCCGACCATGGGGTTCAGGGAGTAGAGCAGGCGATAGCTCTCGGGAATGACGCTGCTGCTGAAGCCCACCGGAGAAACGTACAGCCCGAACTGAACAAGAAAGGGGACGATGATGCGAAAATCCCTGTACTTCACATTCAGGGCGGTGAGGAGAAGGCCGAGGCCGAAGGAGGCCAGGAAGGCCAGCAGGGAAAAGAGCGGCAACCAGAGAAGATTCCAGCCGGGAGCGAAGTTGTAATACATCATCAAAACGAGGAGGATGGCGAATGAAAGCAGAAAATCGACCAGATTGGTGACAACCGTGCTGGCCGGGATAATCAGCCTGGGAAAATAGACCTTGGTGATCAGGCTGGTATTGCTGATCAGACTGTTGCTGCAGCCGGTGAGGGAACTGGCGAAAAACTGCCAGGGCAGCAGGGCGGCGAAAACCATGATGGCATAGGGGGCGTTCCCCTCGCTCGGCAGCCCGGCGATTTTCCCGAAAACCACCGTGAAGACGATCATGGTCAAGAGAGGCCGCAACACGGCCCAGGCAATGCCGATGACGGTCTGTTTGTAGCGCACATTGATATCGCGCCAACTAAGGACATAAAAAAGTTCCCGAAAGCGCCAGATATCCTGCCAGTACTGGCGGGCAGGCCTCCGGGCCTCGATGATCAATTCGGATGACTTTGCGCTGTCAGTCGGCATCCGCGCCGTGCCTCCACAAAACAAGCTGCGGCCGCGAGGCCAGCGCCGGCTTGAACCTGCCGTATTCCGCCTCGGAAAGCACCAATGTTCTGATTTTCCGCTCGACATAGCGCTCGGCCTTCCGGGTCAGATCCGCCAGGTTTTCCTGGTTGATATTGCCGACAAGCAGGAGATCGACAAGTCCTGTATCCCTGCCGATGGCGTAATCATCAAGGAGCATGGCGATCCGCACCTCACCCAGTCGCGCGACGATGCTTTCCAGAATATGATCCATGCCCAGGGCCTTCTTCACCATGGATTGCAGCTCGGGAAACAAGGGGTGCTCCTCGTTGGCGCGATAGTTGACCTGGCGCCCGTTTTTGCTGCTGGTGAGCAGGCCGGCGTCGCTCAGTTGCCGCAACTCCTCGCGGACCTGGCTGGGCGCCAGGGTAAGCTCATCGGCAAGCCCGCGCAGGTGGGCCTGCTGGGTTGGGTTGAGAAAAAGGCGCATCAGAATCTGGATGCGGGTCTTGGAGGTGATGAGGCCGGAAAAGAGTGATTTCATACGGGCAATAACGTTCTATTTTTTAGAACATTATTGCTCTGGAAGCAGCCGCCGTCAAGAAAAAAAGAACGCCCCGATCCCCCCAAGGGATGCGGCGGATAATCCCGGTCAGCACCCGGGCGGAAAATCACGCAAGGTTCACGTTTCAAATTTTCTCCTTTTGAGTATAATGCCCTTGCCCCCACGAACGGGGCGGGACCCTGAAGAAATTCCGTTTTCCTTTTCACGCAAGAAACAGCAAAAGACATCCATGCGCGCGCAAAGCATATCCATAAAAACCATCAAAGACGGCCAACCTGTCCAGGGCACCTTTCTGGTCAAAGAGATGAACCGGGGGGAGACCAAGGCGGGCAAGCCCTATCTGAGCCTGGTGCTGATGGATGCCACCGGCGAGATTTCCGGCCGGGTCTGGGACAACGCCGACGAACTCATGGCCGAGGCCCCGGCGGGGGCGGTGGTGGCCGTGAGCGGCCAGGCCCAGGCCTACCGCAATATTCTCCAGCTCAGGCTCGACAACATCAGCCGGGTGCCGGAAAGCGAGGTGGATCTTTCCCGTTTCGTGCCGAGCACGCAGGGCGATGTCAGGCTCATGGCCAAGGAACTCCTCAAACTTGCCGGCAGCGTGGAAAATCCCTTCCTCAAGGAATTGCTGCTCACCATCTTCGGCGACCGCAAGCTCATGGCCGCCTTCAAAAAAGCGCCGGCAGCCAAGATGATGCACCACGCCTGCCTGGGCGGCTTGCTTGAGCATACCCTGGCCGTTGCCCGCCTGGCTGCCCAGATCTGCCCCCTCTATACCAATCTGGACCGCTCCCTGCTCATTGCCGGCGCCCTGCTCCACGACATCGGCAAGCTCAGGGAGTTTGATTTTTCCACTTTCCCCTTTGACTACAGCGACCGCGGCCGCCTGGTGGGCCATATGGTCCTGGGGGTTGAGATGATCCAGGAGAAGATCGCCGAAATCCGCGGCTTTCCCGAAGCGCTTGCCGTGCAGCTCAAGCATCTCGTCCTGAGCCACCATGGCCGTCACGAATTCGGGGCACCTGCCCTGCCCATGATGACCGAGGCCTTTGTCCTGAACTTTCTGGATGATCTCGACGCGAAGGTGAACTACATGGGCCGCCTGGCGGAACGGCTTGCCGGCGATCAGTACCAGTGGACCGACTACCAGCGCAACCTGGAACGCTTTCTCTTTGTGAAAGGACACGGAGGAGCGGATGCAGGCCCTTCCGGACCGGCGCAGGACGCCGGCAAGGATCCCCGTCAGCGGAATCTCTTCGATTTTGGCGAATAAGGCCGGACAACTCCCCAAGGGGCAGTACCCACTGCCTGCGGCCGGACCCGCCATGGGCCGACATTCCCCGCCCTATCCAGACAGCTCCTCATCGGGCGGCGCGCCTTCGAGCAGGGGCAGCAGGACGGTAAAGATGGCGCCCTGCCCGGGCTCGCTTTCCACCCGGATCTCGCCGCCATGGCCGGAAACGATGCCGTGGGCGACGGAAAGCCCCAGGCCGGCTCCCTGCCCCACCTCCCTGGTGGTGAAAAAGGGATCAAAGATCCGCTCCTGAATCTCCCTGGCCATGCCGCGGCCGGTATCACGCACCGCGAGCTTGAGATAGCCACCCGGCGCAACCTTGCTGCCCGCCTGTCCCGGCGCGATTTCCGTTTTTTCCACAAGGACATCGATGCGGCCCTGGCCATCCATGGCCTGCACCGCGTTCCGGCAGAGGTTCACCAGCACTTGCTGGATCTGGCCGCCATTTGCCAGCACCAGAGCATGCTCCACCCCGATTCTCTCCCTGATCTCCACCGCCGGCGACACCGAGTTTTTAAATATCTGCAAGGCCTCCCTGATAAAGGGAATGACGTCCACGGGCAACCGCCTCTGCTCCATGTGCCGGCTGAAGGAGAGAAGCTGCAGCACCAGCTCCTTGGCCCTGGCCGCCGCTTTGACAATTTCATCGATATCCGGCTGCAGCGCCGTCCCTTGCGGCAATTCATGCCGCAGCAACTCGGCATACCCAAGGATCACGGCGAGAATATTGTTGAACTCGTGGGCGACCCCGCCGGCCATGGTGGCAATGGCCTCCATCTTCTGGGCCTCGCGCAGTTCTTTGGCAAGCTTCTCTTTTTCCTCCTGGGCTCGCTGCCGGCTCACGATCTCCTGGTCCAGCCTCTCCACCGTGGCCGCCAGTTCCCGGATGCGCTGCGCCTCCCGCTCCCTTGCCGCCGCCAGACTTTCCGCCATGGTATTGAAGGCGACCGCCAGCCGGCCGACCTCGTCGGCGGCCTGCACCGGAACCCGGGAGGCGAAAGCCCCCTGGGCAATATCGCTGGCGGCAGTCTGCAGGGCAGCCAGCGGCCTGGCGATGGACCGGGAGATGAGGACACCGATGAGCAGGGAGGCCAGGGCGGTGACCAGCGCGATCCCGACAATGGCGGCGATGGCGTTGTCGATGGAAGCGTGCAGCGCTCCTTTCCTGTCCTGCAATACCGCTTCTTCCTGGGCCAGAGCATTTGCGACAACGGCCAGATAACGCTTCTCCTTCTCCTCGAACTCCTCTTTAAGCGCTATGGACTCCTCGTCGCCGCCCCCGCCCCTGATCAGGGCGACAAGCAGATTGCTCGCCGCAACCAACTCCTGACCGGCCCCTTCGATCCCGGCGACCAGCTCCCGCTTTTCCGGATAATACCGGGAAATCAGCATACCCAGCCGCCGCAGGGCCTCTTCATAGGCCGCAATCCCCTCCGCGGTCAGCCGGATCTCCTCCTGGGCCGCCTCTTCGGCCACCTCCCGCGTACCCCCGCCGACGTGGGACTTGATGAAGCTGTACTCCATGGTCGAGGAAACAATCCGCAACCCGGCGTGCTTCATCTCTTCAAGCGCTTCAATGAGCGGGATCTCCTGATCAACGGTTCTGGCATAATGCTCCCTGAGAAAGGAGGAGACATACACGCCAATGGCGCCGGCGGTTATGGAGACCGTGGTGATCAGCATAAAGCCGGCGATGATTTTCTGGCCGATTTTCATGAAGGATTGTGGCCGCCCAGCCCTCAAGGCAAAGATTGTTATTCCGCATATTCGGGCCGCGGCGCCGGGAAAAAGCGTTTTCTTTCCCATCGCCCGTCGCGCGATTCCATTTAAAGTGTAGCCAAAATCTCCAGGCTACAAAAGCCAAGAGCGCGGGCAGGACAAAAAACCGCAGCCCAATTTATCATCCCGCCGCAAGGGAGGTTCACCAGAGGGGAATATTCATCCCGCGGACATCCAGCCACGAAAAGCTCAGGGGGAGAGCTGATGGAGCTTCATCTTCTCCCAGAGATTCTTGCGGCTGATACCAAGGAGATCCGCCGCCTCGGTCTTCTTGCCCCCGGTTTTCCGAAGCGCCCGCAGGATACAGGCGCGCTCCGCCTGGGAAACCGCCTCGGCAAGCGACAGGCATTCCGAAGATCCGCCGGCGGCCTCGCCGCTGATATCCGGAGGCAGATTCCAGGACTCCACCACATCGGAGGGGTTGAGCACCAGCAACCGCTCGATGATGTTGCGCAGCTCCCGGATGTTGCCGGGATACCGGTAGGACATGAGCAGGGCCATGGCATCCTCGGAAATACTCAAGGGCCGGCCCCGCTCCTGGCCAAGCTCGTTCAGGAAATGCGCGCACAGCGCCGGGATATCCTCCCTGCGTTCCCGCAGCGGCGGCACGACGATGGGGATCACCTGCAACCGGTAGAAAAGGTCTTCCCGGAAGCTGCCCTTCCTCACCTCCTCGCTCAAGTTTTTCGCGGTGGCGCAGAGAATGCGGACATCGACCCGGATGCTCTTGGCCCCGCCCACCCGCTCGATTTCCCGTTCCTGCAAAACCCGCAGCAGTTTGGCCTGCAGATGGAGAGGCAATTCGCCCACTTCGTCCAGGAGCAGGGTGCCGCCGTCCGCCATTTCAAAACGGCCGATCTTTCTGGCCTCGGCCCCGGTGAAGGCCCCCTTTTCATGGCCAAAAAGCTCGGATTCGATCAGGCCTTCGGGGATGGCCGCGCAGTTGATCCGCACATACGGGCCGTTGGCCCGGCCGCTGCCGTAATGGATGGCCGAGGCCACCAACTCCTTGCCGGTGCCCGACTCGCCGGTGATCAGAACCGTGGCATCCGATTTAGCCACCTGCCCGATCATGGCGAGAAGATCCTGCATCACCCTGCTGCCGCCGACGATGGGCATCCGAAAACGCCGGCAGCAGTCCTCCATGGAGATATAGCGGGCCTTGAGGGTTCTTGCCTTGGCAAGGCGCCTGACCCTGATGATCAGGTCATCCATGTCAAAGGGCTTGAGCAGGTAGTCGGTGGCCCCCTTTTTCAGGCAGGCCACCGCATCCTCGACGCTGCCGTAGGCGGTCATGAAGATGATGTCGGTGTTGGGCGCCTGCTGAAGACGTTCCTCCAGCAGTTCCAGGCCGCTGACATGGGGCATGCGGATGTCTGAAATCACCAGATGGTAGCGGTTGGCCCGCATTTTTTGCAGGGCGATCCTGCCGTCCTCCGCCTCATCGACCTGCCAGCCGTTTTTGGCCAGCCGGTCCGAAAGGGTCACCCGCATTATCTCGTCATCCTCGGCAAGAAGAATCCTCATGGCATCCATATGAAGTTCCGATGTGAGTTGGTTATCAGGCAAGGTCGGCCGGTGGGTGCTTTTGCCTACCGCGGGCAGTGCGGCCTTTCCGGGACAACCCATTCTATTCCGTCCCGTTATTTACCTGCACCGGCAGCTCCACCCGGAAACAGCTGCCTTGCCCTTTCTTGCTGGTCACGGAAATATGTCCATGCAGTCCCTGCACCAGGGCATAGGTCACAGAAAGCCCCAGGCCGGTACCTTCACCCACATCCTTGGTGGTGAAGAAGGGGTCGAAAATCTGGGAAAGATGCTCTTCGCTGATGCCCTGGCCGGTGTCGGCAAAACTCAAGACAACCCGGCCCCCCTCTTCCCGGGTTTTCACGGTGAAACTCCCCCCATCCTTCATGGCCTGAATGGCATTGAGGGAAATGTTGACGATGATCTGCTGCAGGGCCGCCGTGTCCACCGGGTATTGCCGGCTCAGACCCAGATCAAGGTTCAATTCGATTTTTTTCAGGGCATAGCCGAGGAGCACAAACGACTCTCTGATCAACTCGTCGATGGAGGCCTGCCGATACTTGAGGGGTTCGCGCCGGCCGAAGTTGAGAAGCTGCTGGACAATGTTGCCGATGCGCTTGAGCCCTTTTTCGATCAGCTCCAGATAGCGCTGATGCATGCCCAGGTCGTCCGGCGCCTCCCGCATGCTTTTCACGCAGTTCAGCATCCCGCCCAGGGGATTGTTCACCTCATGGGCGACGCCCGCGGCCAGACGGCCAAGGGCGGCCAGCTTCTCCGTCTGGAATACCTGCTGGCGGGTACGATCCAATTCCTCCTGGGAAAAGGCGAGCCGCCGGCAGAGATCCTGGAATTTCCCGGCCAGGCGGCCGATTTCATCGTTGCCCGCGGGCAGCTCGGCCGGAGAAGGCGATTTTTCCGGGAACTGATCCATGGCCCTAGCAAGAAAGGAAAGGCGGCGAACCACCAGACCGTCAATCATCAAATAGATTGTGATCCCCACGAGCAGGATGGTCACAACCCCAATGAAGAGCAGCATCCGGTTGTTTTTGCCGATGTTGGCAAAGGCCCAGTCAATGGGGATGCTTACACTGAGGCCGCCGCGGATGTCCCCGACCTTATAGCCCTGGTGGGCGTGGCACTCCAGACAGGACTCCTCCACCAGCAGGGGCGCGATGTAGCGCAGATAGTGCACATCCCCTTCCCGGGTGATATCGAGCACCTCCGGCACCCCCTGTTCAAACTTGAGCAGGCTGCTGCGCTCCCAGGGGTCGGGGTCGTTGGCCGGATTGATCGCCTTGAGGGTTGTGACCCGGTACCGGCAAAAACCCTCCTCTGCCGCATACTCGGAAAGCTCCCTGGTCACCATGGCCGGATTACGCTTGACGTAGCGGCGACCAGCGGCATCGACCACTTCAGCCTCCGCCAGCCAGGGATTCGGTTCCACCCCGGGCTGGCGGAGGAAGAAAAGCCCATTGTGCTCAGCCACCCACTTCCTGGTCATCAGCACCTGTTTATGGAGCATTCTCGCCTGGCGGGCCGCCTGCTCCAGAACCAGTTCATGCTGAAACTGAGACGTGCGGTAAAAGGTGATGCCGTAGGAGATGACGACCACCAGACCGATGAGGATGATAAACTTGCTTCTGAGATTCATAGCCGCTCCAGGTTGCTCTCGGAAAAGACCCTGCATCGCGCCCGGCCACCCCACCTTGCGCTTCTGTTTTTCCGATGCACGATCCATTCCCGCCAACCCTCCCTGACAACATCCTGTATCTGCGCTGTTTTTTCTTTCCTCTCCAGCCATGGCCCATCATACTGTTACCATACGGTAGCGGTCAAGCCGTTCCGAACGTTACCATGCGGTAGCAGCCTCGGACAAAAAAAGGGCGCCCGCTGGGCGCCCTTGGTTGATGAGAAAATGACCGCGGTCAATCCTCAATCGTGGCCATGTCCTTTCCGCTTGCGATGCCCGCGGTGCAGGCCGTTGTCATGGTGCTCATCCTCATGGACATACACCACCTTTTCCTTCACATGAACAACTTCCGGCTCTTTTTTGTCCGAGGTGGCCACGGCAACGCCTGTGACACCGCCCAAACCGGCGCCGATCATGGCGCCCTCCTTGCCGCCGATGGCGGAACCAATCGCGGCGCCCGCCGCGCCGCCAACCGCGCCGCCGAGCACGGCCTTACCATCAATATCGCCGGCCATTGCCGGAGCGGAAAACGAGGAAATCACGCAAAACGCCAAAATTCCCATTCTCTTCATCATCTTTTTTTCTCTTCACAATAGGATTACAGGAAATCGCCCCGGCACCATGCACAAGACGGCCTTCAATCGCCGGCAACTATACCACCTTGTCAAGGCTCCTGCAATCCTGACGAAGAAGATGATTCGCAACCCATTGTCGCAGCGAAAAAATCTTGCCAGCCCGCCGTCCCAGCCGGCCATTTTTCGCCGGCCTCCGCACATCTTCAGGAACAATGGCCGCTGGAGGGGGATGCATTCAATATACCCAGCGGCCGCCGGTGTATCGGAAAATTTCAGTGACCTTGGTTTCGCCGGTGGCGACGCCGGGATGTTCCCGCATTTCCTGCAGGGTCTTCCCCTCCTTTTCCATCTCCCTCTGCACATAACGGATGATCCCCACATAGGGGGTGGCCTTGGAGCCGGTGCCGCGAACTTCCCGCTCGCAGTCGGGGCCGTAACAGAGATAGCGCCCGCGCAAACGCCCGCTGGCCACCGCCTCCGGTTTCGCAATCAGGCTGTTCCGCCGGGAAACCTGATCGAGCCTGGACATCCAGCTTTTGCTGAACGCCTCGAAGCTGGCCATGATGTCCGGCGGTGGGGATTTTTCTTCGGCGGCGCGGCCCGCTGACGCGCAGAAGAGCGGCGCCAGGAGGAGAAACGCGAAAAAAAGAAGGGGGAGAAGAACCCGCCTTTCCGGAAGCAGATCACAAAAACCTTTCATGCCCGTCTCTCCTTGGCAGAAAACGGAGAGGCCGGGCGGCTCGTGCCGCCCGACCACTTCCTGGCACAGCAATACCTCGGCTCACTGAACGACCTTGAACTCCACCCGCCGGTTCAGCTCGCGGCCGCCTGGCGCCTTGTTGTCCGCCATGGGCTGGGTTTCGCCATGCCCGACGGTGCTGAGGCTGGCGGCATTGACGCCATTTCGCACCAGATAGTCGTAGACGGCGCGGGCCCGGCGTTCGGAAAGCCTCTGGTTGTATGCGTCGGAGCCCAGGTCACAGGTATGTCCCTCGGCCACCACCTTGAGATCGGGACGCCCCTTCAGGATCCCCACGGCCACATCGAGCACCGGCATGAACTCCGGCTTGATCACCGCCTGGTCGAAATCGAAATTAATCCCGCGCAGGATGATGCGCTCCGTGGGAACGGGCTTGGCAACCGGGGCCGGTTTCATCGCCGCGAGCGGAGCTTTTTCCAGGAAGACCTTTTCCAGAAAGCCGGCCAGTTCGGCACCCGAAGCAAGGGAAGAGGCGGTGGTCGCAAAACCGCAGCCGCCGGCCTGGGCGATGGCTTCCATGGTCGCCTTGCCTTTCGGATCATTGCCGATGAGAACGGTATGGATGCAGATCCTTTCGCCATAGGCCTTTTTCAACTCCGCCGCCGCCTGGACCGGATCAGTCGCGCTGGTGCTGAGGCCGTCGCTGAGCACAATCACGGCGATCCGGCCCTTGCTGTCCCGCAGGGCCTCGACGCTGTCGTTCAGCGCCCTGGACATGGGGGTGAGTCCACCCAGGCCAACGGCGGCGGCAGCCGCGGCGAATTCCGAGGAATCATAGGGCTTGACTCCGTAGATCAGCTCGCTGCCCCGCGGGCCGAACACCTGGAGGCCGGCGTCAAGCTTGAGACCGGCAATGGCTGCGTTCATCCGCAAAAGAAGATTTTTGGCGGCGCTGAATTTCTGAACCCCCTCATGGTCGTCAAACATGGAAGAAGAAGCGTCCAGGACAAAGAAGGCGGTGTCCACCTTCTGGACATACCCCTGTCCGAGCTTGGCGGAAAGATCGCCGCCGTCAAAGGGCAGATCCGCGTGTTTCGTTCCACAGGCCGCGAGCAGGCCGATACAGAGCAGACACAACAGTATTTTCCATTTTCCCATGGTTTTCCCCCTGCGTTGTTTGAGGTTCAGATGAAAATCGAACGGCAGGAGGCCGAAAACATCTGTTTTTCGACCTCCTGCCCGTACCCACTGGTTCAGCAGGATAACGGACTTGCGGCAGTGGCGAAAAATCACCACGGCCGACGCTTGACAGGCTTCTTTCCGTAATCCTCCCTTGGCCGCGATCTCAACAAAATCGCCCGGCCATGAAACGGAACGGATATTACATTATCGTCAGTCGGCCATGGAAAAGACAAGCGAAAAAAAATTCCGGCGTCCCGCCTCTTTTCCGCCCTATTTCATGCACCAATCATGGGCATTCTGGAACATCCGCAGCCAGGGCGAAACCGGAAGATCCTGCATCCCGCCGGGCAACCAGTGGCACTGCCAGGGCAGGAAAGCGCGTTCCGGGTGCGGCATCATGGCCAGATGCCTGCCGTCCGGCGAACAGAGTCCGGTGAGGCCGCCGGGCGAGCCATTGGGGTTGAAGGGATAGGCCTCGGTGGCTTGGCCCTCGTCGTCCACATAGACCAGGGTGGCGAGCCGGTCGGCCCAGACCTGCTCATGGATGGCCTGATCCGGAAAATGGATATACCCTTCGCCGTGGTCCACGTGGATGCCGAAGGTGAGACCCTCCATGCCTTGCAGCATCATCGCCTTGCTCGGCAGGACCTTGACCGTGACCCAGCGCGATTCGAAACGGCCGGAACGGTTGTGGATGAAGCGGGGCTGGCGCTCGGCAGGCAGCCCCTGCCAGGGCACCAGGCCCAGCAGGCCGAAGAGCTGGCAGCCGTTGCAAATGCCCAGGGTGAAGGTGTCGGGCCGATCGTAGAAGGCCTGGAACATCTCCTTGAGGCTGTCGTTGAAGAGGATGGTGGCGGCCCAGCCCTTGGCGGACTCGGGCACATCGGCGTAGGAGAAGCCCCCCACCGCGGCCAGGCCCCGGAAGGAGTCCAGATTGAGGCGGCCGGAGAGCAGGTCGGTCATGGCCACGTCCCACGGCTCAAAACCGGCGGCGTAGAAGGCGGAGGTCATCTCGCGGTCGGAGTTCGAGCCTTCGTCGCGCAGGATGGCGACCCTGGGCTTGCCTTTCGCGGCAAGAATCGCCGGCGCGGTGGCCTGGGGGGTAAAGGGGAGCAGATAGCTGGGCCCCTTGCGGTCGTAAATATTCTTCTTCTCCTCGTCGGCGCAGGCCGGATTCACCTGCAGCCGTTCCAACCGGTAGCTGGTTTCCTCCCACCAGGAGCGGAGAACGCGCATATCCTCGTTCAGCGCTTCGCTGCCGTTTACCCGGATACGGATCTGTTTTTCCGGCACGGTCCTGCCCAGCACCGCGCAAGAAATGCCCTGGCCGGCAAACTTCGCCAGCACCGCCTCCTTCTCTCCTGCCGCGCATTCCAGCACCAGGCCCAGCTCCTCGCTGAAGAGCACTTCCAAAGGAGAGGAGGGGCCTACGATCTCAAGATCGAGGCCGCAGTTGCCGGCAAATGCCATCTCCAGCACGGTGGTGACGAGGCCGCCGTCGCTGCGGTCGTGGCCGGCCAGGATCAGGCCGGCGTCGATCAGTTCCTGCACGGCAAGAAAGCCCTTTTTCATCAGGGCCGGGTCTTCCATGTCCGGCGACTGATCGCCGAGCTGTCCCAGGGTTTGGGCCAGGGCCGAGCCGCCCAGGCGGTTTTTTCCTTGCGCCAGGTCGACAAAGATGAGCACGCTGCCGGGTTCCTTGATGTCCGGGGTCACCACCTTGCCGATCTCCGCCATGGCGCCATAGACCGAGATCACCAGCTCCCGCGGCGACTTGACCGTCTCCCTGCCCACCTTGGTGGCCATGGAGAGGCTGTCCTTGCCGCCATCCACGGCAATGCCAACGCCGAGCATGGCCTCGGCCATGGCTTTGGCCGCGTCGTACATGGCCGCTCCCTCGCCGGGCAATTTGGGCGCCCACATCCAGTTGGCCGAACATTTCACCTGCTCAAGGTCGTCCACCCGGGCCCAGACCAGATTGGTGAGGGCCTCGCCCACCGCCATCCGGGCGCCGGCCGCCGGATCGACCAGCATCTTCACGGGCTGCTCGCCGATGGCGCATGCCACCCCGCTTCTGGAAAAATGGCTCTGGCTGAGCACCGCCACGTCGCTCACCGTGAGCTGCAGGGGTCCGCAACACTGCTGGCGGACGATGAGGCCGGTGACGGCCCGATCCACCTTGTTGGTGAGAAAGCGCTTGGAGCCGACGGAAACCAGGCGCAGCACGTTGTGCAGGGCCGCCTTCACCGTGAGGCCGGAGAGCGCCAGGGGCGCGAGCTTTTTGCTCTGCCGGCTGTCGGCGAAGGTCTTGATGGGCACGTTGCCCAAAAGCTCGTTGAGCTCGATATCCACCGGGGTGGAATCGTCCTGATTGTCATGCACCACGAACCTCAGATCGCCGGTCACCTCGCCCAGCACCTCGCAGGCCACCTTTTCCCGCGCGCAGATGGCCTTGAATTTCTCGATATTCTCCTGCCTGATCAGAAAGCCGTTGCGCTCCTGGTACTCGGCCACGTAGATCTCCAGCACGCTCATGGTGGGGTCGCCCACCCGGATGTTGCGGATCTCGATCTTGCCGCCTGATTTTTCCACCAGCTCTTTGAGCACGTTGGCCGGCCCGCCCGCGCCCTGGTCATGGATCACCTCGATGAGGGTCTTGTCGCCCATCTCGTTGCAGGCCCGGATCACCCGGTTCATCTTCTGCTCCATCTCGGCGTCGCCGCGCTGCACCGCGTCGAAATCAAGCTCGCTCACGTTCTCGCCCTGGAGCATGCTGGAGGCCGCCCCGCCGCCAAAGCCGACCCGATAGGCAGGCCCGCCCACCTGGACGATGAGCATGCCTTTTTGGGCCTCCTCCTTCTCGGTGTGCCTGGCGTCGATCTGGCCGACGCCGCCGGTGAACATGATGGGCTTCAGATACCCCCAGCGCTCGCCATCGGGCAGCCGCAGGTCAAAGGAGCGGGTAAACCCCTGGATCAGGGGTTCGCCGAACTTGTTGCCATAGTCGGAGGCGCCGTTGCTCGCCTCGATCTCGATGGTCAGGGCCGAGGCCAGGTTGTCCGGGCACTCGTAGCGGTTCTCCCAGGGCAGCTCGTAGCCCGGGATGTGGAGGCTGGCCACGCAGTAGCCGGCGGTGCCGGCCATGACAAAGCCGCCCTTGCCGGTGCCCTGCACGTCGCGGATCCGGCCGCCGGTGCCGGTTTCCGCCCCGGGGAACGGGGCGACCCCGGTGGGGAAGTTATGGGTCTCGGCGGTGAGCAGCACATGGTAGACCGCCTCCCGGCTGGCAAGGGGCGAAGGTGCGCCAGGCTCCTCAGGGATCAGGGTGGTGATTCTGTGGCCGCTCACGGCGCTGGAGTTGTCTTTAAAGGCGATGACGCTGCCCTTTGGGTGGGCGGAGAGGGTGGACTTGACCAGTTCAAAAAGATTCTCCGGCTGCTCCACCCCGTCGATCACCTGCCGGCCCCGGAAAAAGCCGTGGCGGGAATGCTCGGAATTGGCGTTGTTGAGATCCATGATCTCGACGATGGTGGGGTTGCGGCCATGCTTTTTCACGAAGTAGTCGTAGTAGAAGTTGCGGTCCCACTCGTCCATGGAAATACCGGGGATCTCCAGCAGGCCGTCGGGCCCCTTGCTTTTCAGGTCGATTTCATAGACCGGTTCCGGCTTGACGCCGGTCTCGAAGGAGGTCAAGGGGGCCGGGTATGGGCATTCGGTCATCCGGTCATGGTGGCCGGCGACAAAGGCGGCAAGATCCTGGCCGGCCGGGACCAGATGCCGACGGGAGCGCTCCACCCGGGTTACCTTGGTGAGACCGATGGCCCGGCAGATGGAAACCAGATTCGAGGACCAGGCCGTGGCAAAATTGAGCCGCGGCCCCAGCTCCACCACCCGTGCGCCGGCAAGCAGCGGCTCTTCGCTGACCGTTGCGGCGAGAAAGCCGTCCGCCAACAGCAGCTTCAGGTTGTGCAGCTCCGCCCCGGTGAGGGGGGAGGTGGTTTCTATGTTGAAGCAATATTCAAACTGCGCATCAATCTTGCGGTAGAGCTGACGGACTGGGAAGGTCATGATCTTTTCCTGTGGTAAAAAAGTAATTTCAAAAAGCCGCTCCGGCTTTTTTTCAACATCCTGAGAGTCAAAAACAGGTTTTCTTTTATCATTAAAACGCATTTTTTTCCGCAGGAAATTTGCCGCTCCCGCAAAAGCCTCTGGAACACAGGGGCCGCGCCGCCGAATTTTCTGGAAACGCGAAACGCCAGCCCGCCGGGGAGAAAAGCGGAAAAGCCCGGCAAGCACGGGGCAGGCGGTCGAAAAGCCTGGAAAAATCCCTGGCAATTTTCACAAATCAGGGTAATGTACGTTTTGGTTTTTTGAATCATGGCGCACCGGCAACCTCGTCATTTTGCCCGCGCCCCGTTTGCAACGCTTTCCTGAAACAGGAGTGCAATTCCCCTTTCCGAAGGCCATCCCGCACCTCCGCCTTCGGACCAAAGAGGTTTCCCGATGCATTTCCCCTTCAGCAGAAGATCGTTTCTCAAGGCCTCCCTGCTCGGCTCCCTTGCCCTCTGCGTCTCGAACCCCGCCTGGGCAAGCCTCGCCGAAGAATTCGCCGCCCCTGGCCGCCTCAACCTTTACAACACCCATACCGGCGAAAAACTGCGGCTGACCTTCCGCGACTACTCCGGCCACTATGACGAACAGGCCCTTGAGGCCCTCAACTGGTTCTTCCGCTGCCACTACACCAACCGGCAGTGCGACATGGATGTCGACACCCTGGAATACCTGAATCTGGTCGACCAGCGCCTGGGCCGAGGCAACGAAATCCATATCATTTCCGCCTACCGCTCGCCGGAGTATAATAAATTTCTCCTGAACCAGGGCAGGCGGGTGGCCAAAAAAAGCCTGCACCTTGAAGGACGGGCCCTGGATATCCGCATCCCGAAGATTCCGACCTCCGACATCCGCCAGGCCGCCCTGCGCCTCCAACTGGGCGGGGTCGGCTATTATCCCGGCAGCGACTTTGTCCACATCGACTCCGGCGACTTCCGCACCTGGTAAGCTGCCTTCCCCATGACCGCCCAGCCCCGGCTTTTTCTCGCGCTGCGCTGCGCCGTTCTCCTTTTCGCCCTGACCTTACCCTGGGCGGCAACGGCTGAAGAGCTTCCGGCCGCGGGGGATCTCTGTATCCTCCCCGCCTTGCAGGACGCCCTCGCCCACCATCGAAAACTGGCCGAAACCGGCGGCTGGCCGGCTGTTCCACCCGGCTCCGCCCTGCGGGAAGGAATGAGGGACGAGCGTATCCCCCTGCTCCGGAGCCGGCTTGCCGCCAGCGCCGATCTCGCCCCGGACGCGCCAACGGCGGATGCGCTCTTCGACTCCGTGCTCGCCGAGGCGGTGCGGCGATTCCAGAAGCGGCACGGCCTCCACGACGATGGCGTCGTCGGAGTCAAGACCCTGGCCGCCCTCAACGTTCCGATCAGCGAACGGCTCCGGCAGCTGACCGTCAATCTGCAACGCTGCCAGCCACTGCCGGAGCGGCTCGCCCAGCGCCATCTCCTGGTGAACATCGCCGATTTCACCCTCACCCTTTATGAAAACGGGAACCCCATCCTCGACATGCCGGTGATTGTCGGCAGAACCTACCGGCAAACCCCGGTGTTCAACGGGGTGATCTCCTCCCTGGTCCTCAACCCGGCCTGGGAGGTGCCGCACAGCATCGCCATAAAGGATATTTTGCCGAAAGCGCGGAAAAATCCCGCCTACCTCCCTCAGCACAATTTCCAGATTTTTCAGGGCTGGGACCGCAAGGCGCCGGAGATCGACCCGGCCACCATCGACTGGAGCCGCCTCGGGCCGGGCAATTTCCCTTACCGTCTCCGCCAGCGCCCAGGGCCGGACAACGCCCTCGGCCGGCTGAAATTTCTTTTTCCCAACAAATACGATGTCTATCTGCACGACACCCCGGCCCGGGAGCTGTTCCGCAAGGAAGCACGCACCTTCAGCTCCGGCTGCATCCGGGTCGCCGATCCCCTCGCCCTGGCGGTCGCCCTGCTGCGCGATTCCCCCCTGGCCGGCCCGGAGGCCCTCAACGAGGCGCTCGCCACCGGCAAGACACGGCAGATCAGCCTGCCCCATCCCATTGACGTGCATATCGTCTACATGACCGCCTGGGTGGACCGCGGCGGCATTCTCCAGTTCCGGAGCGACATCTATCATCGGGACATGATGCCGGACAACGAAACGGGCATCCCCGCCGCCGCATTGCCGCGGGCCAACCCCCCTGGCCAACCCGTTCAACCGGACGCCGCCGCGCGCAGCGACAAGTAAACTCGCCTTGGAGGTGGGCCTGCCCCGCGGGCAGACTTGCCTTTCTCCTCGATTCCTGCTACATCTGGCCTGAAAAAGAAACCGCTTTCCCGCACCTCCGACAAGGACCCTGCCCATGCACTGGCTCACCGACCCGCAGGCCTGGCTTGCCCTGGCCACCCTCACCGCCCTGGAGATCGTCCTCGGCATCGACAACATCATCTTCATCACCATCCTCACCGGCCGGCTGCCGGAACAGCAGCGGGGCAGGGGACGATCCCTGGGCCTTGCCCTGGCGATGCTGACCAGAATCGGCCTCCTGCTTTCCCTGGCCTGGGTCATGAATCTTACCGAACCCCTCCTCACTCTCCTTGGCAAGGAGATTTCCGGCCGCGACCTTATCCTGCTGGGCGGCGGTCTCTTTCTTCTGGCCAAGAGCACCCATGAAATCCACACCAGCCTGGAAGGCGTGGAGGAAGTCCAGCAGGCCCGGCCCCTGGCCAGCTTTGCCGGAGTCCTCATCCAGATCGCCCTCATCGATATCATTTTTTCGCTGGATTCGGTGATCACCGCGGTGGGCCTGGCCCGGCACCTGCCGGTCATGATCCTGGCCATTGTCATCTCGGTGGGGGTGATGCTGTTTGCCGCCGGGCCAGTGGGCGATTTCGTGGAAAAACATCCGACTCTGAAGATGCTCGCCCTGAGCTTTCTCCTGCTGATCGGCTTCACCCTCATGGGCGAAGGATTCGGCCTGCATATTCCCAAGGGCTACATCTATTTCGCCATGGCCTTTTCCGTGGGCGTGGAAATGCTGAACCTCAAGATGCGGACCAAAGCAGCCCGACCGATCAGGTTGCACGGGCCCTCCTGATGGCCTTGCCATGGCGACGATCTCCTGCAAATCGGTGCGGCTGGCCCATCTTTTCATCGACGACTGGCAGGTCGAGCCTGGCGAATTCTGGTGCGTCCTGGGGAGCAACGGCAGCGGCAAAAGCCTGCTGGCCCGGCTGCTAAGCGCCCTTCAGGAGCCGGAGGCCGCCGAGACCTTCACCATCCCCGCCCCAACCGTCTGGCTTTCCTTTGAGACCCAGCAGGCCCTGTATGAACAGGAGCTTTACGAGGACGACACCAACTTCCTGGATCAGCTCGACTTTGGCCACACCGGTCTGGAGCTGCTCTTGCAGACGGGCGCCGATCGCAAAAGCTGCCGGAACATCGCCGGGCACTTCGGGATTGAAGGGCTGCTTGGCCGGGGCTGTCGGCAGTTTTCCAGCGGCGAAACCCGAAAAATCATGCTGGCCCGGGCGCTTCTTCAAAAACCGCGGTGCCTGATCCTGGATGAACCATACGACGGCCTCGATTCCGCCTCTGCCCGGGAGCTCGACAGACTCATCGGCCAGCTCAGCCGTTCCGACCTGCAGCTCATCGTAATGGTCAACCAGCTGCAGGATGTGCATGGGAAGGCGGATCGCCTCCTGCTCCTCCATGGGGGAAAGGTGCTTTGCAAAGGGCCTGCGGCCACGGTTATCACCCGGCCGGAAATCAGAACGCTTTTTCAATTTGACGAAAAGCAGCTGCCCGCCCTGCCGCCCCCTGTTCGTGAATCTGGGCAATTTCCCGTTCTGGTGGAATTTGCGCACAGCCAAGTCCGCTACGAGGACACCCTGCTTTTCCACGACCTCTCCTGGCAGGTCAAACCGGGTGAGCACTGGTATATTTCCGGCCCCAACGGCGCGGGCAAATCGACCCTGCTCGCCCTGATCAGCGGCGACCATCCGCAGTGCTTTCAAAACGGGGTCACGGTGTTCGGCCACAAACGGGGCTCAGGGGAAAGCGTCTGGGAGATCAAGCGAAACCTGGGCATTGTTTCTTCCGCCCTGCACCGCGACCATCGGGTGGACGGCAGCGCCCTCGGCGTGGTGGCCTCGGGCCTTTACGACAGCATCGGCATTTACCGGCAGGTGGGCAGAGAGGAAAAAGAACTGGCTTTGCGGTGGCTTGCCATCGTCGGCATGGCGCCATTCTCCGGCCAGGCATTTCGGGCCCTGAGCTGGGGCCAGCAGCGCCTGGTGCTCATCGCCAGGGCACTGATCAAACAGCCGCCCCTCATCATCCTCGATGAACCCACCCAGGGGCTGGACGACCTGAACAGGCATCTGGTCCTTGCCTGCATGGAACGCATGGCGAGGCTCAAGGTATCCACCCTGCTCTTTGTCAGCCACCGGGAAGACGAACGGCTGCCACTCTTTCGGCACCACCTGCGCTTTGAGAAAAACCAGGACGGGCCCGCGCTCTTCCGGGCCGTGATCCGCTGAAGGCCGGCAAGCAGGCTCAGACGGGCCGCCTTGCCGCCAGAGATTCACGAACCTTCATGGCAAGCAGGCGCTGCGAGACCGGCTTGTGCAGAAACGAAACATCCTGTTTGCCCAGATCCGCATCCAGGAGAATCTTGTCCGAAGAGCCGGACATGAGAATAACCGGCAGGCCTGGTTTGGCTTCCCGCAGGCTTTGGGCCAGCTCCCAGCCGTTCGTTCCCGGCATGAGAAGATCGGTAAGGAGCAAGGAAAAATCCTCCCGCCCAGCCACCTTCTTCGCCGCTTCGCCGGATTCGGCCAGCAGGACCCGATAGCCCGTTTCTTCGAGAAACTCCTTGAGCAGGTCGCGCATCGGGGCGTCGTCATCCACGACCAGCAGGGTCTCGCGGCCCACGGGCAGAGCACCTCCCGGCGGCGGCGCCTCTTTTTCCTCTTTTCCCGCCAGCAAGGGGAAAAAGACCTTGAACGTCGTCCCTTTGCCCGGCTCGCTGAAAACGAAAATATGGCCATTGTGCTGTTTGACGATGCCGTGCACGGTGGCAAGCCCGAGGCCTGTGCCCTTGCCCAGTTCCTTGGTGGTGAAAAACGGCTCGAACATCCTTTGCCGGGCCTCCGGCGGAATGCCCATGCCGGTATCGCCGACAAGCAGCATGGCATACCGGCCCGGCTTCACCTCTGCCTGCTCCTTGACAAAAGCATCATCCAGGTCCACGCAGCCGGTTTCGATGAGGAGGGTGCCTCCCTCGGGCATGGCGTCCTTGGCATTGACCACCAGATTCATGAGCACCTGCTCCAGCTGCACCGGATCGCCCATCACCCGGCATTCCCTCTCAGCCCTGTGCACCTTCAGCGTGATGGACTTTTCAAGGACACGCTCCATGATGAGGACCACCGTTTCCACCACTTCCTCCAGACGCACCATCCGCATCTCCAGAACCTGTTTGCGGCTGAAGGCCAGAAGCTGCCCGGTGAGGCCGGAGGCGCTGCTGGCCGCGGCGACCATGGCGTCGAGATAGCGCCGGTTGGGATCCTCGGCCCCGAGCTTCTCCTGAAGAATGTTGCCGTAGCCAAGGATTACCCCGAGATGATTGTTGAAGTCATGGGCAATACCGCCGGCCAGCCTGCCCACCGCTTCCATCTTCTGCGACTGCAGCAGCTGCATTTCCAGGTTTTTCCGTTCGCTCACATCCTTGAAAACGACGACGGCGCCAACGATCTTCCCTTTTTCCCTGACCGGGGTGGCGACGTATTCCACCGGAAAGCTGCTGCCGTCCTTACGCCAGAAAACTTCGTCATTTACCCGGCGCACTTCGCCGGTGGCCATGGCCCGCAGGATGGGACATTCCTCCCTGGGATAATGGGCGCCGCTCTTCCTGCTATGGTGAAAAATATCATGCTGATGCCTGCCGACGATCTCGGCGATGGCAAAGCCGGTCAACCGCTCCACGGCGGGATTTGCATACGTGGTGTTCCCATCGAGATCGACATCATAAATGCCGTCGCCTGCCGCCGCGAGAAGCAGGCCGTAACGATGATGCAGGCTGGCCAGAGCGCTTTCCGCCGTGCGCCGCGCCGTAATATCGCGAAAAATCTCCATGACCGCGGCCGGAGTGCCATCCTCCCCGCGCAGGGCCACGTTGGCGGAACAGTGATAGACCTTGAGGAGCCCGTCATCCGCCCTGATCTGAATTTCCGCCTCGTTGTGCTGCCCGTCCATGAAGGTCCGCCGCGCCGGACACTGAAACCCTTCCCCCCGCTGGTGCTCCATGCAGCCGACCACTTCGAAACAGGGCCTGCCGGTGATCGTCTCCCGGCCGCGGCCCCAGGCCGCGTCATTGGCCCAGACAATTTCATAATCCTGATTCACCATGAGGATATGATCCCCCAGGGACTCCAGCATGGCGCTCAATTTGGCCTCGCTGGCGCGCAGGGCCTCTTCCACCCCCTTGCGCTCAGCGATCTCCCCGGACAATTCGGCAATCAATTCCTCCTGGCGGCTGCGATAGCTGTCCAGGGTGCCGAGAAGCCGGCCAAAGACCAAAAAGAGATACAGAAGGGAGACGACCAGCAGAAATGCGGATAACAGGAGCGACTTGAGGACAAAGTTGCGCTTGCCATGCTCGAGGTCGGAGATGTCCTGGAAGGCGATCAGCCCGCCAAGGTTCTTTTTCTCATAATCCTCCAGGAGATGACTCCGGTGGACGATGTAATGCCTGCCCGCCACGGTTGCGCGCGCTTCCGTCCCGGCCGGATCGAATTGTCGGGGCAACGCCTTAAAGATCGCTTCGCCATCATGGACAAGAACATATTTGCCGAAAACCCGCTGCGACTCCTCGTTGAGAGTCGCCTTTCGCCACCTGTCCCCCCTGAGAACAAGAGCGGCGTCCAGGTGGCCGCCCTTGATGACCTCTTCCACCAGCTGACGGGCTTCAATGCCCACCTCAACCGCGCCCAGATACCTTGCCCCGGCAAAAACCGGCTGGATAACCCGGTAAAAAACCCCGTACCGGCCCACCTCAAAACAGGACATCTGCTTTTTCGTTTCATGAACATGCTGGACGTCAGGCCTGATCTCGCGCAAGTCGTCCCCCCAGAAATCCTTCCTGTGCATGCGCAGATAGGAACGACCATCCGGGGTGTGGAAATGCATGACGAAGAGATGGGGGTTTTCCCGCTTCATGGCCTGATAGACGGGCAGGGCAAGCGCAAAGAGCGCGTCGCGGTCGCGGGCGGCAAAGGCGGCGACAATATCATCGCGCACCTCGACAAAACTGCGCAGGCGCACGCCGTAATAATCCAGCAGTTTCTCCTTGATGGAAATGACGCCATGGTCGAACTGATGCCTTTGCAGGAGGACAAGCCGTTCCATCTCGGCATCGTATTGCCGGATGCCGCTGAAGAGATGAAAGGAGGAGAGAAAAACGATGAGGACGGCCACGACGAGGATTGCTTTCTTTTTGACGCCCATGTTCCCAGCAGCCCCTCATCGGCATCGCCGGAAAAACCCGGCGGCCAGCAAAGAATGCGATCACGCGGAGACGGAAATCAAGATCGAGAACGCTTCATGCCTTTCATGATAGGGATCCGCCTTTTAAAACGCAATCCCCTTTTGCCCCTCCCGCCGGCGAAACGCGTCACCCCCCGATCGCGGAAGCATCCCCGCTGGCCGTCCAGGCCTTAACCTGATTGCGGCCATGCTGCTTGGCGTCATAAAGGGCGGCATCCGCCCTGCTGAGCAATTCTTCCAGGGAACCGCTCCGGCCTGCCGCGCAAGCCAGACCGATACTGATTGTTTTACGCAGGATCAGATCCTCCGCCCCCAGAAAAGAGTGCTGCGCCACCGCCATCCGCAACCGTTCGGCAACCTTGACGCCTGTCTGCTGATCCGTGTCAGGCAAAAAAACCACGAACTCCTCACCGCCATACCGGCATGGGATATCCGCCGTTCGCAGGCTGGTCCGGATCACTTCCGCGACCTGCCTGAGAACCCGGTCCCCTGTCAGGTGACCATGCCGGTCATTGACGTCCTTGAAGTGGTCGATATCAAGCATCAGCAGGCAGAGCCCCGGTCCTTTCTCCTTATCCGCCTTCACCAGCAACTCTTTGGCGACGCTATGCAGATAGCGTTTGGTATAGAGGCCGGTCAATTCGTCGGTGATGGCCATGGTGTAGAGGCGGGCGTTGGCAAAAGAAATGGCGATGTGATGGACAACGGCGGGGAAAAGCTTCTTTTCCGCTCCGGCAAAGGGATGTTCTCCCCCCTTGACGATACAGAGCAGGGCGAAACGCATATCCTGAAGGTGGATGGAAATGAGGGCCTTGCTCTCCCCGGCACCCAGCACAGGCTGGTCAAGCGTCTGCTCCTGCCATGCCGCAAGAGCGGTACGGCTCACGTCCGGATGGGGATCTCCCCCGGCCGACAACTCATATTCGGCCCGATGGTGCCGCCTTGCCCCGCCCTCACCCCAAAAAACCTCATAGCGGCCGACCGCGGAATCAACGGGCAGGATGAGCACGACGGTCTTGGCCTTGAAGATCTCCAGAAGCAGGTCGATGACGATGTGCTTGAGCTTTTGGCCATCAATGGTCTCACTCATCCGCTGCACAATGGTATAGAGAGTCGATATCTCGTCGGATTTACTGGCTATTTCTTTGATATACCGGCCGACGGCCCGGCTCATGATATTGAAGGAATCGGAAATTTCGACGATCTCGTCGCTGCCCTTGACCTCCACCCAATAATCAAAGTCGCCTCCCCCAACCTGCTGAAACCCTTGAACCATGGCCTGCAAGGGATTGGTGACAAATTTTGCGATGAGGAAGGACACCAGCAGGGCAATCACCAGAAAGGTGACAAGGCCCGTGACCACGACCTGGACGGCGGTGCGGTTCAGTGACTCATAGGCGGTGGCCAGGGAAGAATCCACCATCAGAATGCCGCAGAGTTCCTGGGCCGGGTCATGGCACCGATGGCACTCGGCCCGGTTTTCGATCTTGAGAACATTGCGCAGAACCGGTTCGCCGGCCTCGTCCACGACCCGGAAAGCAAGAGGCGGCGTCTCGCCGGAGCGCCTGTGGCATTCGACACAGGCGGCGGCCCGGTTCCGGTCATACACCCGTCCCTGCAGGGCGGCATCGCTGCTCAACTTGACCATGCCACCAAGGTCGAGAACCGAAATGCGGGAAATGTTGCCCGCCTCGGCCATGACGCTGATGGTCTTTTTGATGGCCGAGCGGTCATTCTGGAGCATGGAGACGTGCAACCCGGCCTTGATGGTCAGGCCGGCCTGCATCGCTTCTTCCTGCGCCATGGCGACGACCTTGCTCCGCTGAGCGGTCCACATGCCGAACAGAGCAACGGAGAGAGAAAAAGCAAAGACCAAAAATATGCTGCCCAGGATGCGAAAACGCAGGGTGTGAATCTTGTCGCCGTATTTAGCCAGCATGGAGCCTCGTCAACCGGATGAAGGAAAAAGCCGCCCTGGCATTTTGCAGCCACGGAGTCGCGGAAGTGGAGCCCGTGACTTTCACAATTGCGGGCAGTCACTGACCTGCCGGAATTGACGGGCCATCCACGAATCACACGCAGGCTGCGGAAAACATCTTTTCCATGTTGTCTGCCGCCATCAGTGGTTGTACCAAGCCGCGCTTTCCCATGCAACCTCAACCGTGCCGACCGCCCCAACTTTGCCAGGCCAAAATTTCCGACTCCCCCTTTGCCGAGTTCCTCCGCATCGGGTATTATCATCCTGCCATGCGAACCCCCGTCCCAGACCACACAATTCTTTTTCGAGACATCATCGGCCAGGACAAGGCCAAGGAACTGCTGCGCCGGGCCGTGGGCCAGCGGCGGCTCAGCCACGCTTTTCTTTTCAAGGGGCCGAGCGGGGTGGGCAAGAAAACCCTGGCCCGGATTTTTGCCTCCTATATCAACTGTCGACAGCCAAGGCAGGAGGAGCCCTGCGGCGAATGCCCATCCTGTCGGAAATTCAATTCGGGCAACCATCCCGACTTCATGCTGATCGAACCGGAGGGCGCCGCCATCAAGATCAATCAGGTGCGCGAGCTGAAAAAGGCCCTGACCTTCCCTCCCCTTGAGGCGGATCACCGCACGGTCCTGCTTTCCGAGATCCACACCATGCGGAGGGAGGCGGCAAACAGCCTGCTGAAAATCCTGGAAGAACCGCCGGCGGGCACCATCCTCATCCTCACCGGCGACGAGGCAAGCGGCATCCTGCCCACCATCCTCTCCCGCTGCCAGATCATCCCCTTTTTCCCCCTGCCCAGACAGCGGCTGACAGAGCGCCTCATCCGCGAGACGGGGCTTGGCGAGGAAAACGCCGCCACCCTCGCCTCCGTGGCGGAAGGCAGCCTGGGCAGGGCCAGGCTGCTGCTGAAAAAGGAATTGCTCCCCCTGCGACAGCGGATCATCGAGACCATTCTCCAATCGCCCCCGGATACTCCGGCCACCATCCAGGCCATTGTCGGGTTGGCCGAGACTGCGGCCAAACTCAAGGAAGACCTGCCGGAACTCATCGACCTGCTCAAGACCTGGCTCCATGACCTTCTTCTCGCCAGCTCCGGAGCGCGAACACAGGTGAGCAACCGCGACCTCCTGCCGTTCTTTGCCGCGGCCAGTCAACGCTGGAGCCGGCAGGAACTCGCCGACCGACTGCAACTCCTGACCACCGCGCAAAAACAACTCAACCGCAACTGCAATGCCACCGCGGTGTGTGAAGTACTTTTCTTTGCCCTGCTTTAATGGTATGGTTGCATTTTTAATACAAAGAAGGGCAAGGCCGTTTCCTTGCCAAACCGCGCGAACGCTACCCGTGTCGCCCTTTTTGGGCCGTCGATTGAGATAACGCCATGGAAGAAACCCCGGAAACAACCGCGGACCCCGCTGCCGAACACCCTGCCGATACCCCGGCGCAAAACGCCCCGGAAGAGCTTGACCAGCAGACCGCGGCGGACAGCTGCTACACCATCCAGTTCCGGCCCGGCGAGCAGTTCTATTCCGCGGTGTCGCGCATCCCGAACCTGAAATTTCACGAGATCGTCATGGTCCAGACCGATCACGGCCTGGAGCCGGCCGCCATCCATGCCCGGACCCGGCCCTGCCCGGAACGGACCGAGCCGGAACAGCTGGGCACCTTCCTCATCGTTCGGCGCGGGACCAGGGAAGAGGTTGAAAAGTTCGACCGCCTCATCGAGCGCGAGGAGGAAGCCTTCCGCGTCTGCCAGCAGTTCATCGCCAAACACGCCCTGCCCATGAAGCTTATCCGGGTGGAGCGGTTCATGAACGGCAGCAAGATCATCTTCTTTTTCACCGCGGAAACCCGGGTGGATTTCCGGGAACTGGTCAAGGATCTGGTCCAGGAGTTCCGCACCAGGGTGGAGATCCGCCAGGTCGGAGTGCGGCACGAAACCAAGATGATCGGGGGCCTTGGCTGCTGCGGCCGCGAACTCTGCTGCTCCTCCTACATTAAGAATTTCGCCCCGGTCTCCATCAAGATGGCCAAGGAACAGGGATTGCCCCTTAATCCCGCCAAGATCTCCGGCATCTGCAACCGCCTGCTCTGCTGCCTCACCTACGAGTACGACACCTATCACTCCCTCAGAAAAAAAATGCCAAAACCGGGCAAAACCATTACAGTGGGCGAGAAAACCTACAAGGTCATCAAGGTAAATCCCCTTGAGGAAACCATCGAGGCGAACTGCCTGGATGACCAGGAAAAAAATGTCCTTCTCAAAAAGGAGGAATGGCGTCAGGCCAGACCGCTTCCGAGTCCGGGCCAGGGCCCGGCTCAGCCCCAGGTTGGCGAGGCCGGCGGCAAAAAGAAAAAAAGCAGGAATCCCAAACCCCCGGAAGGGGGGGACGAAGAATGAATTATTACATCACCACGCCAATTTTTTATGTGAACGCGCAACCGCACCTGGGCCACGCTTATACCACGGTGGTGGCGGACGCGGTCGCCCGCTTTCAGCGGCTTGCCGGCAAGGAGGTCCGTTTCCAGACCGGCACCGACGAGCATGGCGACAAGATCGTGCATGCCGCCGAGGACGCCAGGGTTTCCGTCAGGGAGTATGTCGATACGATCAGCGCCCTGTTCCGGAAGGCCTGGCCGCCTCTGGCCATTGAGCCGGACAACTTCATCCGCACCACCGACACCGGCCACATCGCCACGGTGCAGGGGATTCTCCAGAAGGTCTACGAGCAGGGCGACATCTACTTTGCCGACTACACCGGCCTCTACTGCAAGGGCTGTGAGCGCTTCCTCACCGAAAAGGAACTCACGGACGGCAAGTGCCCCGACCACCTCACCGAGCCCGAGCGAATCGCCGAGCAGAACTACTTTTTCAGGATGAGCAAATATCAGGAGTGGCTCACCGAGCATATCAAGGAGAACCCCGAATTCATCCAGCCGGAACGCTACCGTAACGAGGTGCTCTCCTTTCTGAGGGAGCCCCTGGAGGATCTCTGCATCTCCCGGCCGACTTCCCGCCTCACCTGGGGCATCCCCCTGCCCTTTGACGACCGCTTTGTCACCTATGTCTGGTTCGATGCCCTGATCAACTACCTCACCGGCCTCGGCTATCCGGACGGCGACGATTTTTCCCGCTACTGGCCGACCGCCGAGCATGTCATCGCCAAGGACATCCTCAAACCCCACGCCATCTACTGGCCCACCATGCTGAAGGCCATGGGTCTCGCGCCCTACCGGCGTCTGCATGTGCATGGCTACTGGAACATGAACGAAACCAAGATGTCCAAGAGTCTGGGCAACGTGGTGCGGCCCGGCGAGCTGGTGGCCGAGTTCGGCGCGGATACGGTGCGCTATTTCCTGCTCCGGGAGATGGCCTTCGGCGTTGACGCGGGCTTTTCCCTGGAAGCCCTCAAGGCCCGCCGTAATTCTGACCTGGCCAACGACCTGGGCAACCTCTTTTCCCGCTCGCTCACCATGGTGAAAAACTTTGCCGGCAACCGTGTGCCCAAGCCAGGCGCGGCCAGCGAACAGGACCGGGAGCTGGCCGAAGCCGCGGTGGCCATGCTGGGCCGCTATTGCGAGCAGATGGAGCACTTCGCCTTCCACCGGGCCTTGAGCGAAATCTGGGAGGTGATCAGCCGGGCCAACAAATACATCGTCAGCAACGCCCCCTGGGAACTGGCCAAGGATCCGGGTCAGGCCGACCGTCTGGCCACGGTCCTCTATTATCTCCTCGAAACGCTGCGGCTCATCGCCCTGACCCTGCGGCCGATCATGCCGGAGACGGCGGCGAAAATGGCGCTGGCCCTGGGCGTGGACGCCACCCCGATCCTGGCCGAGCGCGGCGGGTGGGGGCTGCTGCCGCCGGGCACCGCCATCAGCCAGGGGGCGCAGCTTTTCCCCAGGCTGGAGAAGGAAGAAAAAGCACAGCCACCGCTGGCAAAAAAAGAACTTCGGAAAGAGGACCGAAAAATGGCAAACCAGGAAGCGGCTGTCGGCGAAGAAGGCCTCATCACCTTTGCCGACTTTCAGAAACTGGAACTGCGGGTGGCCGAAATCATCGGCGCGGAAAAAATCGCCAAGTCCGACCGCCTCCTGAAATTGACGGTCAATGCCCCGGAAGAGCGCACCATCGTCGCGGGCATCGCCCAGCATTACCAGCCGGAAGAACTCGTCGGCCGCCAGGTGATCATTGTCGCCAACCTTAAACCCGCCAAGCTGATGGGCGTCACCTCGCACGGCATGGTGCTGGCGGCAAAGGAAGGGGACCGTCTGGTGCTCTCGGCCGTTGCCGGCGCCATCGCCCCGGGCAGTAAGGTTGCATGACCGCGAAAAGGCCCTTGCCCAACACTGCTTTTTACCCGGAACTTGAGGAACAGGCCCGGCGCTACCCCCTGCACAGCGTCCGCCTGGGCGGCAGCGGGCCGTCGCCCATCGGCCTGCTCTTTGTGGCGGACGGCACGCCCGGCCGGGAACTGGAAGCGGCTCTGAGCGCCCTCAATCTTGGCAACCGCCATTTCAGCAGCCAGCCCGCCTCCGCCCGGTCGGAAGGGGAAGGCGCGCTCCCCGACGCCGCCTGGCTGCGAAAACAACTCCGCGTGGAACTGGACCGGGTGACGCGGACCAGGCTTCCCTGTGCCTTGTTGCTCATGCGCCTTACCGGCAAGGGCCGGGCAAAGGAGCTGGTCGCCCGGGCGACCCTGGCTCTTGAGCCCTGCCTGCATCAGGTCGATCTCCTTGCCAGCTGGCAAGACAACGGCCTGGCCCTGATCCTGCCAGGCACCAACGTGGGCAAGGCCAGGAAACGGGCCGAGGAGATCCGGGACCGGCTGCGGTCCTTTTCCGCGAATCCGGCCCGGCAAGATCCTGCGCCGGGCCTGGCCCTGGGGATTGCGGTCTGCCATGCCTATGATACAATTTCCGCGGAAGAGCTCCTCAATCTTGCCGAGGATGCCTTGCGCCGGGCGGCCAACGGCAACACCCCCGCGATCTGTCATGCGGCCGCCGCCGGCCGGCCGGAGGATTCCTGCCAGGTAACGGTGGAAGAACGCGCGCAACTATTCAGTTTCTTGCAAAAGGAAACCTGTCCATGAGCAAAGCTACCAATCACGCTCCGAAAATCATCTGCATCAGCAGCGGCAAGGGCGGCGTCGGCAAAACCTCGTTTTCCGTGAACGTGGCCACCGCCCTTTCCCAGAAAGGTAAAACCGTGCTGCTCATAGACGGCGACCTGGGCCTGGCAAACGTTGATGTGGTTTTAGGCCTCAATGTCCGCCACACCATCCGGGAAACCATTGAAGAGGGACGAGACCTGGCCAGCAGCCTGGTGGAAATTACCCCGGGTTTTCAAGTGCTGCCGGCCAGCTCCGGCGTACCGGAAATGGCCAATCTCTCCTACGAGGAACAGGCTTTTCTCACCAGCAGCCTGGAGGAGATCATCGACCGCTTCGATTATGTGCTGGTGGACACCGCGGCCGGCATCGGCGATTCGGTGCTCTGGTTCAACACCTGGTCCCAGGAGAACATCGTCATTCTCACCCCGGATCCGACCTCGGTCACCGATGCCTATGCCCTCATCAAGGTGCTCAACGCCCGACACGGGAAAAAGCACTTTCACCTGCTGATAAACAGTGTTAAATCGAAGAAGGAAGGCAAGGAGGTCTTCGATAACATGAGCATGGTGCTGGAACGGTTCCTGCGGATCAAGCCGCTGGCCCTGGGCGCCATGCCGCAGGACATCGCGGTTTCCAAGGCGATCCGCCAGCAGAGGCCCTTCCTCCTCGCCGCGCCGGAGAGCCGCGCCAGTCAGGAAATCATGGCGGTGGCCGAACGCATCATGGCCATGTAACCTTCCGGGTCCACGTCCTTTCCGGGCGCGAGAATCCGGTTCATTTTTGAGTACGCAGCACAAGCGAGGTTTCTCATGTTTGTCATCAGTAACTTTTTAGGCGCGCTGGCCACCCTGCTCGACTTTGCCCTGAGCGCCTACATGTGGATCATCATCGGCCGGGCCATCATCTCCTGGGTGAATGCCGACCCCTACAACCCCATTGTCCGTTTTCTTTACGAGGTCACCGAACCGGTGCTTGCCCGGATCCGCCGGGTGGTGCCGATTTTTGGCGGCGGCCTCGATTTTTCGCCGATGATCCTGATCCTCGCCCTGATTTTCCTGCGGAGCTTTCTGGTGCCGACCCTGCATCAGCTGGCGAGAACAGTGGGCTGATTGCATCCTGACTTTTTTCTCAACGCAGACACAAGGAGCCGAGACATGACACTCTCAGCGCAAGACATCCAGTCCCAACAGTTCCATGTCCGTTTTCGCGGTTTTGATGTCGAAGAGGTCGACGATTTCCTGGAAAAAATAGCCGCCTCTTTTCAGGCCTTGAGCGAGGAGAACCGCCGGCTCAAGGAACGGGCCGAATCCCTGGAAAAGGATCTGGCCACCTTCCAGAACCAGCATAAGGCCTTCCAGAATGCCATCGTCACCGCCCAGAGCATCGCCGACGGCATGAAGGAAAAGAGCAGGGTCGAGGCGGAGGAAATCATCGAGGCCGCCCAGGCGGAAGCGCGCAGGCTGCAAGACGAGGCAAACGGCGAAGTGGTAAGCCTGGAACGGGAGGTGGACCGCCTCACTGCCCTGAAATCTCAGATTCAGGAAGAGCTCCGCCAGCAGCTGAATGGTTATCTGGAAATGATCGACGCCGATTCCTTTTCCACGGCGAAACCCGCGGAAACCGCGCGCAGGGCCGCCATCCTGGCGGAAACCGCCAGGGCGGAGGTCTACGAATGCACGCCGGAACCAAACGAGGAGGAACCGGAAGAAGCTGCGCCGATCTTCGACTTTGCCGGGCAGGGACAGGAAGCGGTCGCGGCGGAAGAAGCGGAGGCGGATCTCGCCGACCTTTACGTCAAGGTCGATCTGCCGGAAGATACCCTGGACCTCAATGTTGCCGAAGAGGGCCGCTTTGCGCCAGAGGATATCGAGCTGCCTCCCCTGACCGAACCCGAGGATCTCCTGGCCATGACCGCGGAAGAGGAAGCGCCCGCCATCCCCGAGCTTGAAGGCGACATGATCTTCAGCCTGGAAGACCCCCTGGACGACCAGGAAGGCCCATCCATCTCCTTTGGGGAGGACGAGGAGAAGAAGAAAAAGAAGAATAAAGACGATTTCGATCCCTACGAATCGCCTCTATGAGTTTTCTGAAGGAGCGGGCGGACGGGACGGTGAGCATTGCTTTTTACGTGCAACCCAAAGCCTCGCGCACCCGCATCTCCGGCCTGCACGCTGATGCGCTCAAGCTCAGCATCACCGCGCCGCCGGTTGACGGCAAGGCCAACGAAGCGGTGATCCGCTTCGTGGCCAAGCTTTTCAAGATCCCGAAGTCCGCGGTGAGCATCGAAAGCGGGGAAACCAGCCGCAGCAAAGTCCTTCGCCTGCGCGGCGTTTCCGCGGCAGAGGCACAACGGCTGCTGCAACCGCTGCTGGCAGACTAGTTTGCCGACGGAGAGCCGGATGCGATTGCCCAAATTTCTTCCAGATGGCAATAGGGAATGGCTTTGGTTCGGCGGCCGCCTCCTCGCTCTGACCCTGCTCCTCGCCGGCTCCATGCTCTACTCGGTTCACATGCCCCTCACCTCCGCCCCCGGCCCCCTGCCGCCCCTCGGCCAGCCCGAGCTGGATCTTGCCCGACGGCTCAGGATCCATGTCCACCAGCTCGCCACCCGCATCGGCCAGCGCAATATCTGGACGCCCGGCAGCATGGAGGCGGCGGCCGCCTATATCCACACCACCCTCGTCCGGGCTGGATATGACCCGGCCCGGCAGGAATTTGTCTCCCATCGGAAAAACATCGCGAACATCGAGGTGGAGATCCCCGGGCGGAAGCGACCCGAAGAAATCATCGTGCTCGGCGCCCATTACGATACGGTGCTGAACAGTCCCGGCGCCAACGACAATGCTTCCGGCCTGGCCGCCCTCCTGGAGCTGGCCCGCCTGCTGCACGGCGCAGAGGTTGAGCGCACCGTCCGCCTGGTCGCCTTTGCCAACGAGGAGGCGCCCTTCTACTACAGCGACGAGATGGGCAGCCGCCACTATGCCCGCCGCTGTACAGAGCGGGGCGAACGGATCAAGGCCATGCTTTCCCTTGAAACCATGGGCTGCTACCGCGATGCGCCGAACAGCCAGCACTACCCCTTTCCCTTAAGCCTCTTTTATCCCGACACCGGCAACTTCCTCGCCTTTGTCGGCAACCTCCCCTCCCGACCGCTGGTCCAGCAAAGCATCAGGGCTTTCCGGCAGCATGCCCATCTGCCTTCAGAGGGCATTGCCGCGCCCGGATTCATCACCGGCATCGGCTGGTCGGACCATTGGTCCTTCTGGCAGGAAGGATACGAGGCCATCATGCTCACCGACACCGCCTTTTTCCGCTCCCCCCACTACCACACCGAAGGGGATACCGAGGAAAAACTCGACTACGAGAGGCTGGCCAGGGCGGTGGCGGGACTGGCGAAAACCGTTCCGGCCCTTGCCGGCCGGAACGACCCGTGAAACACGGGGCAACCAGGAGAGGCGTTCCATGCAGAAAACAGTGCTCCTTTTCGGTCTTTTCCTCGTGATGATCGGCCTGGCCTGGCCCTGGCTCATAAAGCTTCCCTTCGGTCGGCTGCCCGGCGACATCGTCATAGCCCGGCCCGGCTTCAAGCTCTACCTCCCCGTCACCACCATGCTCATCATCAGCGCCGGCTTGAGCCTCATCGCCTGGCTGCTGCGTAAATAAGCCTTGCGCCAATTACGGAACCAGGAGGAATGACTCCCTTGAAAATCGGCATCCTTTCCGACACCCACCTCGCCACCGCCACCGAGACCTTTAAAAAAACAGTGGACCTCTGCTTTCACGACGCGGAGATGATTCTCCATGCCGGTGATCTCACCGACCCTGCCATCCTGCAGGCCTTTGCCGGCAAGGAGGTGCATGCCGTTCATGGCAACATGTGCACCATTGCAGCCTGTCGGGCCCTGCCCACGAAAAAGGAGATCCGGGTCGGGGGATTTACCATCGGCCTCATCCACCGGCTTGGCAACACCTACGATTTTGAGGAACGGTTGATTGAGATCTTTCCGCAAGCCGACTGCATTGTCTACGGCCACACCCACAAACCGGTCTGCCATCGGCTGGGCGGCGTTCTCTACATCAATCCCGGCAGCTTCACCGGCACCGGCTATTACGGGGCCGGAGGCACCTTTGCCATTCTCGAGGTGGGCGAAACACTGCAGGCGCGGATTTATCAGCTGCAGACCCAACGCTGAGCCGGGGTCACCCCTTAATGGAGCGGCCCGCACCGGGTCGGACGAATCATGAAAAATCTCTGGACGCCCTGGCGCATGGAGTACATCACGGGAAAGGCCGGCAGAAAAAAAGAGTGCATCTTCTGCGCGGCGAAAAATCAGCCCCATTCTCTCACAGATCTTATCCTGTACCGCGATGCCGACCTCGCGGTGCTCATGAACCGCTTTCCCTATGCCAACGGCCATCTTCTCGTGGCGCCGGCCCGGCACCTCGCCGACCTCTGCGATCTTACCGCCGCGGAGAATGCGGCCATCGCCGCCATGCTGCCGCGCTGCGCCGCCATCCTGCGCAGGCACCTTCAGCCGGACGGCTTCAACATTGGTTTAAACCTGGGGGAGGTGGCCGGAGCCGGGCTGGCCAGCCACCTGCACTGGCACATTGTGCCGCGCTGGCACGGCGATCACAACTACATGACAGTGCTTGCCGAGGTCCGCGCCATTCCGGAGCACATTGAGGCCACCTTTGCCAGGCTGCTGCCGGCCTTTCAGCAAAGCTGAAAACAGGCCGGCTCCTTCCTTCAGTTAGTCACGCAGACAGATAAGGCCCTTGAGATAGGCGCCCTCCGGAAAGGAGAGGAGGACGGGATGGTCGCCACCCTGGGTCAGGGTTCCGACGATTCGGGCATTGATTCCGGCGTCCAGGGCCGCGCCGGCGACGATCTTTTGGAAAAGGCCGGCATCCACGCCGCCCGAACAGGAAAAGGTGAAGAGAAAGCCGCCCGGCTTGAGCAGTTTGAAGGCAAGCAGATTGATATCCTTGTAGCCCCTGGCCGCCTTCTCCACCTGGGCGGTGGTCGGCGCAAACTTGGGCGGATCGAGGATGATGAGATCAAAGGAGCGACCCTGATCGCGAAACTTGCGCAGCATCTTGAAGACATCGCCCTGGCAGTCCTCAAGCCGCGCAAGCTCCAGGCCGTTCATGGCCGCATTGCTCCGCACCCTGGCCAGGGCCTCGGCGGAAATATCAAGGGCGAGAACGGATTTTGCCCCCCCGGCCAGGGCGTTGACGCTGAAGCCGCCCGTAAAGCAGAAGCAGTCAAGCACCTCGCGGCCATGGGCCAGCTGGCGGACGCGCAGACGGTTATCCCGCTGGTCGAGAAAAAAGCCGGTCTTTTGCCCCCCGGCAACGTCGACCTGAAAGGTCAAGCCATTTTCGCCGGCAAAAAGCTGCGGCGGCAACTCCCCGTGCAGGAGGCCCACGGCGAAAGGCAACCCCTCCAGCTGGCGAACTTCGGCATCGGAGCGCTCATAGATGACGGCAGCGCCGGTTTCCGCCACAAGAAGCTCGACAATAAGACCTTTCCAGTATTCGGCCCCGGTGGTCAGGGCCTGCAGGATCAGGGCCTGACCATAGCGGTCGACGACCAGGCCCGGCAGGCCGTCTGATTCGCCATGGATGAGGCGGCAGGAATCGGTCACCGCCTCCAGGCCCAGGGCGGAACGGGCCGCCAGCGCGGCCCGGATCCGCTTCCGGAAAAAATCAGCATCCACGGCCTCGTCGACCGCAAAGGTCCATACCCTCGCCCGGATCTGGGACTGGGGGCTGTAGGCGGCCCGGGCCAGAAAATCACCACCGGCGGCAACAAGCTCCACCGTTTCCCCGGAGCGGGGAGTTCCCTCAATGCGTTGCACCGCCCCGGAAAAAAGCCAGGGGTGCCTGCGGAGAAGCGATTTCTCCCGTCCTTTTTTAAGTATTATCGATGCCATCGACATATCTTACCCACGCAAGAGGGAAAAATCCCTTTCTTTTTCTCCGCGGCCGCAACGGTCCTGCCCCGGCAGGGCCAGGCCTTGAATTCATATGCACCCGATTGTCCATGCCCATCCGGCCAAAACGACACAACGTAGCGTATCCACAGGACAATTTCCACCTTCAGCGCCCCGACTCCCGCGTCATCCGGCTTGACAATTGCGCAAAAACCGCCTATCAATGCAGATTACGCTCTAAATCAATGCATTGGAGAGGGGGCCGGCATCGGCGCCGACTCCGGAATCAGCATCCCCGCGCCAAGGCTTCTTCCCCCTTCGCAAAGCCCGGCAATGATCGATCATATCCGCAGGACAAAGCGGCTGAGCGCAGAAAACTTATGAGCACCCCATCGCCCGCCTCCGTAAAGGTCACCCCCATGATGCAGCAGTACCTTGAAATCAAGGCGCGGCATCAGGACGCGATCCTCTTTTACCGTCTGGGCGATTTCTATGAAATGTTCTTCGACGATGCCGTCACCGCCGCAAGGGTCCTGGGCATCACCCTCACCTCCCGCAACAGCAAGGATGACGAAAACAAGGTTCCCCTCTGCGGGGTGCCCTACCATGCCGTAACATCCTACCTGGCCAAGATGATCAAGGCCGGCTTCAAGGTGGCCATCTGCGAGCAGGTGGAAGATCCCAGGGAGGCCAAGGGGGTGGTGAAACGGGAGGTGGTCCGGGTGGTCACTCCCGGCCTGGTCACCGAAGAACAGCTCCTCGACGACAAGGAGAATCGCTACCTGGCCGCCATCTGCCCGAAGGGCAAGGTCTGGGGACTGAGCCTTCTCGACCTTTCCACCGGCGAATTTCTGGTGAGCGAGCTGGAAAGCCTGGCGTCTCTCCTTGACGAACTGGCCCGCCTGAACCCTTCCGAGATCCTGCTCCCGGAAGAACTTATGGAAGATGCGCCCCTCCGCGGCGAGCTCGCCCTCTTTCTTCCTCACGGGTGCCTGACGAAAAGGCCGGCTTCCGGCTTTTACCCCGAGGCCGCCCGCCAGAATCTTCTCGACCATTTCCGGGTAGCCAACCTGGCCGGCTTCGGCTGCGAGGAGTTGAAAGCCGGGGTGGCAGCGGCCGGCAGCCTCCTCGCCTACCTGCAGGAAACCCAGAAGGCGGATCTGAGCCATATCGAGCGCCTCACCCCCATCGAATTCGACAATGTCCTGCTCATGGACGACTCCTCGCGCCGCAACCTGGAACTGACCCAGACCATCATCGGCGGCAAACGGGAGGGTTCCCTCCTCGACACCCTGGACCTCACCGCAACCCCCATGGGCGCGCGGCTGCTGAAAAAAAGCATCCTCTTCCCGCTCCAGGAGGTCGCTGAAATCCGCAACCGGCTGGACACCGTGGAGCAGCTGCTTCTGGCTCCCCGTCTGCGGGAGGATCTGCGCGAGCTGCTCGCCAGGGTTTACGACCTTGAACGCCTGAACGGCAGAGTGGTCCTTGGCTCCGCCAATGCCCGTGACCTCACGGCCCTCAAGGTTTCCCTGGCCCAGCTGCCGCGGATACAGGAAGCCCTTGCTGGTTGCCCGGGCCTGCTTGCCGGAATCCGCGCCGAGCTGGACGCGCTGGCCGACATCCGCGGCCTGCTTGAGACAAGCATCCGGGAGGACGCCCCGGTCACTCTCCGGGAGGGAAATCTGATCAGGGAAGGGTACCATGAGGAACTCGACGAGCTGGTCAGCATCCTGCGCGACGGCAAGGCCCTGATTTTGGGGCTCGAGGCGCGGGAGCGCGAGCGCACCGGCATCGCCAACCTGAAAATCGGCTTCAACAAGGTATTCGGCTACTATCTGGAGGTGAGCCGCGGTCAGCTCGCCCATGTGCCCGAGGATTTCATCCGCAAGCAGACCCTGGTCAATGCCGAGCGCTTCATCACCCCGGAGCTCAAGGAATTCGAAGACAAGGTCAGCGGCGCCCAGGAAAAGCGCCTGGATCTCGAATACCGGCTCTTTGCCGCCATCCGCGCCCAGGTGGCCGGCCAATCCTCCCGTATCCTGAAAACCGCGGCCCACCTTGCCCAGATCGACTTTTTCTGCTGCCTGGCAGAGGCTGCCCAGAAATACCACTACACGAAACCGCTGATCACCTCGGACGAGGCCATCACCATCAGCGAAGGCCGCCACCCCGTGATCGAACGCGCCCTGCCGCCCGGCCGCTTCGTGCCCAACGATGTCCGCCTCGACCAGACCGGCGAGGAGGTGCTCATCATCACCGGTCCCAACATGGCCGGCAAATCCACGGTGCTGCGCCAGACGGCCCTGATCACCCTCATGGCCCAGATGGGCAGCTTCGTGCCGGCAGCCAGCGCCGAGATCGGCGTGGTGGACCGCATCTTCACCCGGGTCGGCGCCATGGATGACCTGAGGCGAGCCCAGTCCACCTTCATGGTGGAGATGAACGAGACCGCCAATATCCTCAACAACGCCACGGAAAAGAGCCTGGTCATCCTCGACGAGATCGGCCGGGGCACCTCCACCTTCGACGGCCTCTCCATCGCCTGGGCCGTGGCCGAAGAGCTGGTCAACAAGAACGGCAAGGGGGTGAAAACCATCTTTGCCACCCATTATCACGAGCTGACCGAGCTTGCCGCCACCAACCCGCGGGTAAAAAACCACCACATCGCCGTGCGCGAGTGGAACGACACCATCATCTTTCTGCACAAGCTGCTGCCCGGCGGCACCAACCGCAGCTACGGCATCCAGGTTGCCGCCCTGGCCGGGGTTCCGGCCCGCGTCGTTGCAAGAGCCAAAGAATTATTGCATAATATCGAGCAAGGGGAGTTCAACAGACAGGGGGAACCGCGGATCGCCACCTCTCCGAAAAAGAGGAAGGCCGATCACCCCAATCAGCTTTGTCTCTTTGGCGGGGAGTTACACCCTGTCCTGAAGAAATTGCAGGAGACCAACCCGGATGCCCTGTCGCCCCGGGAGGCTCTTGATCTCGTCTACGCGCTGAAAGGCCTGAGCGGGGTTGAGTAGCATGCAGGTGCACATTTTGCCAATCAAGAATTTCCGCATTTTCCTGACCCGGACGGCGGCCCGCAACCATACGGCGCGTCTGCTCCTTTCTTTCCTGATCTGCTTTCTGCTCTTCCCCTGCCCAATTTCGGCCAGGGTCGCGGGACAGCCCTCCCAGGATCAGCTCACGAAGCAGTATGCGCAGGCAAAGGCCTATTACCAGGGTCTGCGAAAAGGCGCCAGAAAAGAGAACCGCGAGAACTGGCTCACCTGCGTGACCGCCTTCCGCAGCATCTACAAGGCAGCGCCCGAACACGAAGTGGGGACGAAAAGCCTTTTCATGCTCGGCAAGGTCTACCACGACATGTTCAGACTCGGCAAAAACCCCTTGGATTTAAGCGAAGCCATCGCCTATTACGAGGACATCCCCACCCTCTTTCCCAAACACCGCCTTGCCGACGACGCCCTCTTTGCCCTGGGGATCATCCATGCCACGGACAAGAATGATCCCGGCAAAGCGGGCAAAATCTATGCAAAGATCATCGCCCTCTACCCGGATGGCGACATGGCGGCCGGCGCCAGCCGGCAGCTACAGGAGCTGAAAACCACGGTGGCAGCCCCTCCCCTGCCCGGCGAGGATGGCGGCGAGCCACCCGCCGTGATCACCATCACCCCGCAGGCGGCAAAAACCGTTACAGACCAGGAACAGCCTGAAGCGGCGTCAGAATCCGCGGCGGCGGGCTCGACCGGCAGGATGGCCACGGTGCTGCCGATCCGCCACTGGTCCAACAGCCGTTACACCCGGGTGGTCGTGGAAACCAGTGAGCCGGTCAAGTTCAAACACCAGCTTCTGCCAAGCAATGGGGATGTCCCCGGCCGCCTGTACATTGATCTGCAGGACAGCCGTCTCTGCGCAGACATAGAGAGGAATATCCCCATCCAGGACGGCCTCCTGCGCCAGGTGCGAAACGCCCAGTATGACCCCACCACGGTACGGGTGGTCCTCGATACCCAGACCACCATTTCCGACTACAAGGTGTTCAACCTCTCCGAACCCTCCCGGGTTGTCATCGACGTGATGGGCGGCGAAGAAAAATCGACGCCCAAAAACACGAAGGATGACGCGCTCTCCCTGGTGCGCCAGCTTGGCCTGGGGGTCAAGCGAATCGTCCTCGACCCCGGCCACGGCGGGAAGGATCCGGGCACCACCAGCCCCAGCGGCATGAAGGAAAAGGACATCGTTCTTGACGTGGCCCTCATGGTGGCGAAACGCCTCAGGGAAAGTCTGGGTTGCGAGGTCATCCTCACCCGCGATCGCGATGTCTTCATCCCCCTTGAGGAGCGGACCGCCATCGCCAATGCCAAGGAGGCGGACCTCTTCCTTTCCATCCATGTCAACGCCGCGCCCAGCAAGGAGGCGCACGGCATCGAAACCTATGTCCTCGATCTGGCCACCAACAAGGACGCCATGCGGGTGGCGGCCCTGGAAAACGCCACCTCGGCCCGCCAGGTCAGCGACCTGCAGTCCATCCTCATGGATCTGATGTACAATTCGAAAATAAACGAATCGCTGAAGCTTGCCGAGATTGTCCAGGACGAGATGATCACCGGACTCAACAAGCAATACCGACCAGTCAACAATCTGGGCGTCAAGAAGGCCCCCTTTGTCGTGCTCATCGGCGCCCAGATGCCCTCCATCCTCACGGAAATCGCCTTTTTGAGCAACCCTGTGGAGGAAAAGCGGCTGAAAAGCGGGAAATACCTTGCCAGCGTCGCGGACCACATCTCCTCGGGGATTGGCCAATACGTGCAGAACATGAATCTGGCCAGCAACTACCGCGATTGATCCGCTGTTCTTCAGAGCCCGCTTGCCCCGGCCGTTGACCACCCTTCACCCATAGATGACAAAGCCGGCCGGCGGCACGGTGATTTGCACCGCCGAGCCGTTTTTCGCCGCCACCGCCACGCTGCTCCCCTTTTGCGCCCCGTTCGTGGAGATGAGACAGCGCAGCGTATTTCCCGGCGGGTTGATGGTGCTGTCCACGGTCACCCAGACCGTGAGCACCCTTTCGGCGTCGGTGTTGATGGCGCAGAGGTATTCCGCCTCGGCAAAGATCCGCGACCAGGCAACGACCCAGCGCAGCGCATCGTTGATGGGCCGCGGATAGTGGAAGTCAGCCTCTTCGCCGCTGGCGGAAACCTGCCGCAGGTATTGCCGGCCCCGGCGCAGGGCGATGTGTTGCCGGGCGTTTCGCACCATGCAGAGTTCCTGCATGAAGCGGTAGATCTCGTGGGATTCGTTAAAGAAATGGCGGCCGCTGCTCTGCAGCGAACCGAACGGGCCGCCGAACATGCACTCGCGCAGAAACACATCGCTGTAGTCGGCATCATCGCCGCTACGGCGATCGGCGCCGTCAAAACCCTGTTCGGTTCCGTAATAAATGCAGGGAATGCCGGCGGTGGTCAGGTTGAGGCCAAGAGCAGCCCGCAAAAACCGGTATCCTTCCGCCTGGCCGCAGAAGCGGAACTTGTGTTTGACCCCCACCTGATCGTGGTCATCGAACAGGGTGATGATATGCCTGCCGAACCACTGGTGGGTGTGCTTGCTGTCAATCAGGCTGTTGTGAAAGAGATCGAAGTATCCTTCCTGCTCGTCGGTGCGCGGATCGCCCGGGCTACGCCGGCCCTTGGCGAGAAACTCAAGCTTGTCCGGGATGTCGTTGATGCCCAGGGCGGCGTCGATGCCGGTGGTGTTGACGATGTTCACCGCGTGCGCCCTGCCGCCGGTGATCTCGCCGATCAGGTAGAAGTTCTCCTTGCCCAGGGATTGGGCAAACTCATGGATGACATTGGTAAATACCCTCACTGCGCCCGGATCCATGTGCTTGACCGTGTCAAGCCGGTAGCCGTCAAGGTCGGCATAGGCGATCCAGAATTTATAGACCGCGGCAAGATCGATGAGCGTTCGCGAAGTACGGAACGCATGGATCCGCCGCAGCACATCCCAGGCCAGGGCTGGATCCTTGAGACCCCGGCCGTGATGGAGATCCTTGAGGGAGCAGAAATCCCCATCAAGAAACTCCGGAAAATCGTCCCAGCCGCGGATTTCACCCTGGCGGCTCCAGGCGCTCTCTTCCTGCAATTCGCGTGGCCAGACCGCGCCGGCCGGCCAGACGTCAGGGTGGGCGGCAAGGTCCACCGGCCCGAAGGGCAGGGTGCCGCCGTCCCCGCTGGCAAGCCGAAAACCCGCCACCGGCCACTGGCGCCCGTCGAAATAGTAATAGGGAACATTGCCCTGATAGGCAAAGACATCGCCGGCGTGATTGAGGATGATGTCGAGAATGACGCGGATACCCACCCCATGCGCCTCGGTGACCAGATTTCGCAACTCTTCCCTGCTGCCGAAGTGGGGGTCGATATCGAGAAAGTTCTGGATGCCGTAGCCGTGATAGTCCTGGCTGCCGGCAACCTGCCGGAATACGGGACTGAGCCAGATGGCGGTGACGCCGAGGCGGGAAAGATAGCCGAGCTTGTCCATGATCCCCGCCAGGGTGCCGCCGCACCAGCTCTTGCCCGCGGTAAACCAGGCGTTGCGCTCGGCCCTGCCGCCATCCCTGACGAGATGGAAGGGAGGGGTGGTCCGGCCCGTTGCCGGACCATGCACCGCCCTGTTCCGCCCATCGGCGAAACCCCCGAATTCACGACCGTCGGAGAACCGGTCGACAAGGAGGAAATAAAGTACCTGATCCTCCCAGGCGGACGGCGACGGGTAATAGTCTCGGTCCGCCGTGAGGGAAGAAAAATCGATCTCCTGCACGCTGCGCGCGAACCCGGCATGGGTGCTTTCATCATTGGCCGCCATGGCACACCTCCTTCCCTTTTTTTGGCAATGCCCCGGAAAAAACAGGGCACCTTCCAGGGCAATCCTGCTCCCCTTTCCTGAACCTCCGCGACTTCCCGGCCTTTCCCCAGGGCAGGCGGAGCGCTTTTTGGGTCTATTTTAGGTTAGGACTCAGTCCCATGATCAGCAAAGGCGGAAGGGAATGTCAAGAACTAAAACCGCGGGCGACTGATCGCGGCAGGTGAGGAATTGCGGCTAGCGCACCCGGTACAGCGGAGAGCCGTTGTCGCCGAATTGTTCCTTGATCCTGGCAAATTCAGCCTCCTGACGCAGGAAAGATGCCACCACCATGGGATCGAACTGTTTGCCGGAATTGCGGATGATCTCCTGCTGGGCCTCCCCATGGCTCAAGCCGAAGCTGTAACTCCTTTTGCTGGTCATGGCGTCGTAGGCGTCCGCCAGGGCGACAATCCTCGCGCAGAGCGGAATTTTAGTGCCGGCCAGGCCGTGGGGATAACCATTGCCATCCCAGCGTTCATGATGCAGCAAGGCAATTTCCTGGGCCAGAAACAGGTATTCCGATTCGGTATGGGAATACACTTCCTGGATAAGGCTGCCGCCGACCTTGACGTGATCCTGCAGGCAGCAGACCTCGGCGTGGGACAGCTTCTCCTCCTTGTGCAGCAATTCCACCGAGATGCCGACCTTGCCGAGATCATGGAGCGGGCTCACCCTGGCGATCTCTTCGGCCACCGACATGGTCAGGCCAAGCTCCGGCACGTTGGTCGCCAGATCCTTGGCAAGAAGCCGGGTGAAATGATAGATCCGATCCAAATGGCTGCCTGTTTCCTTGCTCTGCAGAGCCGCGAGCTTGGTGAGAAAGAAGATCAGCTCTTCGAATTTTTCGATCTTCAGCAACCGCGAACCGGTCGCCATGCGCAGGCACAGTTCCACCGGCCGAACCGGTTTGGTGAGAAAATCATCCGCGCCGAGGGACAGCGCCCGGACCAGGGCCTCTTCATCATCCCGTTGGGTCTGGACCAGGATGTAGATATAGTGGATCTGCCGCTTGCGGATCTCGGAAATCAGGGCAAAACCGTCGAGACGGGGCATCATGAGGTCGGTGATGACCAAGCGAATCTCCGGATCGTCCTGCAGCTTTGCCAGGGCCTCCTGGCCGTCCGCCGCCTCAATCACCGTGTAGCCCGCGTCGGTGAGATGCCGACGCAGGAAAAAACGCTGCATCTGCTCGTCTTCGACGATCAATACCTTTTTGCTCTTATTCCATGCAAAGGTGCAAATAACGTTTTCGCTCATCGCCGCCTCAAGTTTTTTTGCCACGGAAATCCACTAAAAAAGTATAGAACAGCTATTCCGATTAAGGCAACCAGTTCCCTTGCCCACTTTTGTTTTTGCCAGACCATGCGCAAAAAAAAAGGCCCGCTCCGGCGGTTGCCGGCTCGGGCCTTTACAGCGACTTCGCGGCTCTTGCAAAAACCGTAGCCTATTCGAGGGAAAACGCCTTCCGGCCTGCCTTGAGGTCCTTGCCCTCCAGGTAACGCCTGATGGACTCCGCGGCCTCCTTGGCCTGGTAAACGGCCTTGGCCACTGTTTGCGGACCGAGCACCGCGTCGCCGGCGGCAAAAATCCAGGGCTCGGATGCCTGCATGGTCATCTCGTCCACCTCGTATGTTCCCCAGCGGCTCAACTTCAGCTCCTGGCCCGCGCCAGGGGTTGTGGCATCCACATCCTGGCTGATCGCCGGAATGATGGCATCCGCATCGATCATGAAGTTGGAACCCTCCTTGGGCACCGGCCGGCACCGGCCAGAGGCGTCGCACTCGCCCAGCTCCATGCGGATGCACTCGATCCTGGCCAGTCTGCCGTTTTCGCCATGCACCTTCACGGGGGCGGCGAGCATCTCGATGCGGACGCCCTCTTCCTCAAGATGATGGATCTCGGCCTGGGACGCAGGCATTTCCGTCTTGGTGCGCCGGTAGAGGATGAAGACATTGTCCGAGCCGGTGCGCAGCGCGGTGCGGGCACAGTCGATGGCCACGTTGCCGCCGCCGACCACCACCACGTTCTTGCCCAGGTTCATCGCTTCGCCCACGTTGACTTTGCGAAGATAGTCGATCCCGTGCACCACGCCCTTAAGTTCTTCACCCTCGACACCGAGCTTTCTGCTCAGGTGGGCGCCGGGGCCGAGGAAAACCGCGGAAAATCCTTCTTTTTTCAGATCCGCCAGGGTCTTGTCCTTGCCGATGGTAACCCCGTTGACCACGGTGACTCCGCAGTTCTTCAGAGCCTCGAATTCGGCAGTGATGATGTCGCGGGGCAGGCGGTAAGCCGGAATGCCCACCGCCAGCATGCCGCCCAGAACAGGCAGGCTTTCAAAGATTGTGCAGTGGTAGCCCTCATGGGCCAGATAGTAGGCCACCGACATTCCGGCAGGCCCGGAGCCGACGATGGCGACCTTTTGGTCCTTGGGCAGGGCGCAGGGGTGCAGGATGTTTTTCTTGTTGGTCACCATCCAGTCGACGATGAAGCGCTCCAGCATGCCGATGGCCACCGCCTCGCCTTTCTTGCCGCGGATGCAATGCCCTTCGCACTGAAACTCATGGGGGCAGACCCGGGAACAGATCGCGGGCAGTGAATTGGTCTCGCGGTCCTTCCAGTATGCCTCCTCGATCCTGCCCTCCCGGAGCAGTTTGATAAAACCGGGGATGTCGTTATGGATGGGGCAGCCTTCGCGGCATTTGGGCTTTTTGCACTGCAGGCAGCGCTCTGCCTCAAGCATGGCGGTCTTCTCATCAAAACCGGAAACGACCTCCTCGAAATTTTTAATCCGCGTGCCCACCGGCAACTCCTTGGCCTGCTGGCGCGGTATCGCCATTCTTTCCTTGGTGTCCATCTCTCCTCCCTTGCGCAAAAGACAGAATCAATCGGTATAAATACTGATATTTTCGTGTGATAATGACCAGTTAGAATTAACCTTTCACTCTAATCTGTTTTGCTTTCCTTTTCATGCATAAATTCTTTTTTTCAGACCCCCGGACGGGAAAAAGAATTGCCGATACCTTTCCGGGCTGCCGGGAATGAACTTGACAATTCCGGCAGGATAACCCAATCTATTACTGTTCATTCAACATTTTCGCACTCACCCGGATCACGGAAATTACTATGAAGGCAGAATTTATAAATCCTTTTTTGCATGCCACCAAGAATGTTCTGGAAACCATGGCGCAAACGCCGGTAACGGCGCAAAAACCCAAGCTGAAGGAAGGAAAGGCTTCTTACGGCGAGGTAACGGGCATCATCGGCATGACCTCCGCCGACATTACCGGTTCCATGATCGTGAGCTTTTCGGAAAAATGCATCCTCAAGGTCGTGGCCAATATGCTGATGGAAGCGCCCAAGGCCAAGATCGACGATGAGGTGGTCGATGCCGTCGGCGAGCTGACCAACATGATCTGCGGCGGGGCCAAGGCCCAGCTTGCCAAGATCGATCACAAATTCGACCTGGCCACCCCCACCATGGTTGTCGGCAAGGGCGTCGAGATCTCCTACTACTCCGACGCCCCCACCATCGTTATCCCCTTTGAAACGGCGGACGGCACCTTCGTGGTCGAGGCAAATCTGGGCGAAAAGCGCTGAGTCTGGCAGCGCCGGCAAGGCCCGGTTTACCGGGCCTTGCGTCACCACAAAGTGCACAAAAAAAACCGCTCAGAAATGAGCGGTTTTTTTTGTGCACTTTGTGAATCCTTGCCAATCAGGAAGGCTTACGTCTTTCCGCGACCTTGAGACGGCTCAAGGCGCGCTGCAGGGCGGCTTCCGCCCTGGCCCGGTCGATCTTTTCTTTCTGGGCCACGGCCTCGGCCAGACGTTTTTCCGCTCTTTCCCTGGCCCGCATGGCGCGATCCACATCAATCTCAGCGCCACGCTCAGCAGACTCGACCAGAAAGGTCAGCTTGTTATTGGATACTTCACAAAAACCGCCACTCACCATCAGGGTTTCCTCCTGGCCGCCAATCTTGTAGGTCAGGACACCGATCTTAATAGTGCTCAGGAACGGAGCATGATTGGCGAGCACGCCGAATTCACCGCCGTAACCGGGAGCAGTGACAATGTCAACTTCCTTGCTCACCACGGCCCCTTTGGGAGTTACCACTTCCAACTTTAATTTTTCAGCCATTGGTAATCCTCTCATCCCTGCCGATCACTGCGATGAGCGACCGGCAGGTCAGTCACAGTTCCTTAAGCAGCAGCCTTCTCTTTGCTCGCCTTCTCGACAGCCTCTTCGATGCTGCCGACCATGTAAAACGCGGTCTCGGGCAGCTCATCGTGCTTGCCTTCGAGAATCTCCTTGAATCCGCGCACCGTGTCGGCAACCTTTACATACTTGCCGGCCATGCCGGTGAAGGTCTCGGCAACGGTGAAGGGCTGGGAAAGAAAACGCTGGACCTTACGGGCGCGGGTAACCAGCACCTGATCCTCTTCGGAAAGCTCGTCCATGCCAAGGATGGCGATGATGTCCTGCAGGTCTTTGTACTTCTGCAGGGTGGTCTGTACGCCGCGAGCCACCAGATAATGCTCCTCGCCCAGGACGTTGGGGTCGAGAATACGGGAGGTGGAGTCAAGGGGGTCAACAGCCGGGTAGATGCCGAGCTCCGCAATCTGCCGGGAAAGTACAACGGTACCGTCAAGATGGGCAAAGGTGGTGGCCGGCGCCGGGTCGGTCAAGTCGTCGGCAGGTACGTATACGCACTGTACCGCGGTGATGGAACCCTTATTGGTGGAGGTGATGCGTTCCTGCAGGGCACCAAGGTCGGTGGCCAGGGTGGGCTGATACCCTACCGCGGAAGGAATACGGCCGAGAAGCGCGGATACCTCGGCACCGGCCTGGGTGAAACGGAAGATGTTATCCACGAAGAAGAGCACGTCCTGTCCCTCTTCATCACGGAAGTACTCGGCGGCGGAAAGGCCGGTCAGCGCAACACGGGAGCGGGCGCCCGGCGGCTCGGTCATCTGGCCGTATACCAGAGCGGCTTTCGGCAGAACGCCGGATTCCTTCATTTCGTGGTAGAGGTCGTTACCCTCACGGGTACGCTCGCCAACGCCGCAGAATACGGAGATACCGCCGTGGTGCATGGCGATGTTGTTAACCATTTCCATCATGATAACGGTCTTGCCGCAACCGGCGCCGCCGAAGAGTCCCATCTTGCCACCGCGGGGGAAGGGAACCAGCAGGTCGATAACTTTGATGCCGGTTTCGAGAACGTGCACCTCGGTGTCCTGCTCGGTGAAGGCGGGAGCCGGACGATGGATGGCGCGCATCTTGTCGGAAGCGATGGGGCCCATGCCGTCAACCGGGCGGCCAACCACATTCATGATCCGACCAAGGGCCGGAGCGCCGCAGGGAATCTCGATGGGCTTGCCGGTATCGGTGCAATCCTGGCCGCGCACCAGACCATCGGTCTGATCCATCGCAACGCAACGGACAACGTTATCGCCAAGATGCTGGGCGACCTCGATGACCAGATTGCCGGCCTCATCGCTGATACCCTTGTTGGATACCATGAGGGCGTTCATGATCTCGGGCAGATTGCCCGCCTCAAACTCAACGTCAACAACAGGCCCGATGACCTGAACGATTTTACCTACTCTTGCTACACTCATTGGAAAGCCTCCTCAGCTTGTACTTACATTAAAAATCTATGTCAGCTGACGCATTCAGCCTCAATTCCGGTTACTTCAATGCCTCGGCGCCGCCGACGATGTCCATCAGCTCGGCGGTGATGCCAGCCTGACGCGCCTTGTTGTAGATGAGGGTCAGGTTGTGGATCATATCCTTACAGGCGTTGGTCGCGTTGTCCATGGCGGTCATTCGGGCCGCATGCTCGCTGGCGGAAACCTCCAGCATCGCATGGTACACCATGACGTTCATGTACAGCGGCAGGAGCACTTCCATGATCTCTTCGGTGCTCGGCTCATAGATGTATGAGCCGCCGGCGGAAGAGGCGCTGGCCGCCGCGGCCTCGGCCGCCGGTTGAATGGGCAGGAAAACCTGCTCGGCCGGACGCTGCACTGCCACGCTCTGGAACTTGCCGTAGACGATGCGCACTTCATCACTGCCGCCGGCCAAAAAGTTGGCGGCGATATCCTGGGCCACGGCCCGCGCATTGAACATCTGGAAGGTGCCCATGATGTCGGCATAACGCTGCCGAACCTTGCCGGTCTTCCGGAAAAAGTTGGCGCCCTTCTTGCCTACGCAGACCAGGGAAACCTTCTTGCCTTCGGCTTCAAAACGGGCCATCATCCTCTCGGTCATCTTCAGGATATGGGCATTGAAACTGCCGCAGAGTCCGCGATCAGAGGTGACCACCAGGATTTCCACGGTTTTGACCTCGCGCTTCTCCATGAGAGGGAAGGCGCCGGAATCCATGGCAGAAGAGAGATTGCCCATGGCCGCATTGAACTTCTCGGCATAAGCCCGGAAATCTTCCATCTTCTGTTGGGCGCCGCGGAGCTTCGCAGCGGCGACCATGTTCATGGCCTTGGTGATCTGTGAAGTTTTCTTCACGCCACCAATTTTCATTTTTACATCTTTTAGGCTAGGCATGAGACCTTACCCCCCTTATTTGAGGCCTTTGGCAGCCTTGAAAGATTCACCGAAAGCCTGCAGCGCACTCTTGATCTTCTCCTCAAGGGCCGCGTCGATGACTTTCTTCTCTTTCAGATCGTCATAGATGCTCGGCTGATTTTTCTCGATATAGGCATAGAGCTGCTGCTCGTAGTCGGCCAGTGTATCGATGGGCAGCTTGTCCAGGTAGCCACGGGTACCTGCATAAAGGATGCAGATCTGCTTTTCCATGGGCAGGGGCTGGTATTGCGGCTGCTTCAGGATCTCAACCAGACGGGCGCCGCGGGTGAGCTGGGCCTGGGTGGCGGCATCAAGATCGGAGCCAAAGCCGGCGAAGGCGGCGAGCTCGCGATACTGGGCAAGGTCGAGGCGCAGGGTGCCGGCAACCTGTTTCATGGCCTTGACCTGAGCGGCACCACCTACGCGGGATACGGAAAGACCGACGTTGATCGCCGGACGAACACCGGCAAAGAAGAGGTTGGGCTCGAGGTATACCTGACCGTCGGTGATGGAGATAACGTTGGTCGGGATGAAGGCGGAAACGTCACCGGCCTGGGTCTCGATGATGGGCAGGGCGGTCAGGGAACCGGCGCCCAGGGCGTCGTTTACCTTACAGGCGCGCTCCAGCAGACGGGAATGGTTGAAGAAGATGTCGCCGGGGAACGCTTCACGTCCGGGAGGACGGCGGAGCAGCAGGGAAAGCTCGCGGTAGGAGACGGCCTGCTTGGAAAGGTCATCATAGATGATCAGGGCATGCTGGCCGTTGTCCCGGAAGTACTCGCCCATGGCGCAGCCGGCAAAGGCGGCGACGTATTGCATGGGCGCCGGGTCGGAGGCGCAGGCCGCCACAACGGTGGTGTACTCCATGGCGCCGTGCTTGCGGAGCGCTTCAACAACCAAGGCCACGGTGGACTTCTTCTGGCCGATGGCCACGTAGATGCAGTGGACGTCGGTGTGTTTCTGGGCGATGATGGCGTCGATGCAGAGCGCGGTCTTGCCAATCTGGCGGTCGCCGATGACCAGTTCGCGCTGGCCGCGGCCAACCGGAGTCATGGCGTCAACCGCCTTGGCGCCGGTGTAGCAGGGCTCATGCACGGACTTTCTGGCGATAACACCGGGGGCGAGCACCTCTATCTTGGAGAAGTGCTTGGCGTTGATCGGGCCCTGGCCGTCAATGGGGTTGCCCACGCCGTCAACGACGCGGCCTTCCATCTCGGGGCCAACCGGCACCTCGGCGATACGACCGGTGCGTTTTACCTGATCGCCTTCCTTGATGTTTCTTACGTCACCGAGAACGGCGCAACCGACGTTGTCTTCTTCGAGGTTCAGGGCGATGCCGAGAATCCCGTGGGGGAATTCCAAAAGCTCCATCGCCATACACTTCTCGACCCCGTGGACACGAGCAATACCGTCACCTACGGAAATTACGCTACCGGTTTCGCTCAGATCAACCTTACTTTCGTAATCCTTGATCTGCCCCTTGATGATTTGACTGATCTCTTCGGCTTTGATCTGCATTTTATTATTCACTCCCCTTAATGGATTCTTTTAAACCGGCAAGTTGTGACTTGATGCTTCCATCCAGAACCAAATCACCGACCTTGGCGACAATCCCGCCGATAATGGAGGGATCAACCTGGGCCGTGAGTACGACCTGCTTGCCAGTTATTTTTTCTAAAGTTTCCTTGACCTTTGCGCTGAGCTCCGGGGTCAGCTCCATGGCTGAAACCACCGTGCCCTGGCACATATTTTTATCCGCGTCAACCATGGCCCTGAAAACTTCGGCCACGTCCGGCAGAATATCCGCGCGTTTTTTCTGAACCAGAAGCTTGAAGAAGTTACCCATAACCTGGGAAACCCCGGCTGAGGCCAGAATGTGCTCCATCACCTTCTCGCGAACTTCAACGGGGTACATGGGGTTGGTAAGGGCATCGCTCACCTCGGGAGTGCTGACAAAGAGCTCAGCCATGGCGCTCAAGCCCTTGCTGTAATCCTCAAAGGCGCCATCTTCCTTGCCGACCGCGAACAGCGCCTTGGCATACCGTTTGGCTAACACTGCGTTTTTCACTGGATACCTCCCACTTTTGCAAGAGAAGCTTCAACCATTTTACTCTGATCAGCAGGCTGAATGGTTTTCTTGAGCAGCTCTTCGGCCAGCAGCACTGCCTGCTCGGCAACCTCCGCCTTCAGCCGTTTTTTCGCCTCGGCAAGTTCAAAGGAAACAGCCATCTCGGCCTGGCGCTTGATATCACCGGCGGCCCGCTCGGCGTCGGCGATGATCTTGTCCTTCTCAACCTCGCCCTGCTTGACCGCCTCGCTGATGATGGCGCTCACTTCCTCATCGAGCTTGGCCAGCTTCGCCTCAGCCTCTTTGTACATCCGCTCGGCATCCGCCTTCCGGGATTCCAGGGCGTCCAACTGGTCCTTGATCCCTTCGCGCCGGCTGCTCAAACCGCTGGCAATGGGTTTGCGGAGAAAATAGACCAGGATGATCACCAGACCCGCGAAGTTCAGAGCCCGGTAGAGGAGATCCCACAACTTCGCGGGGGGAACCCCGCCGCCGCCGTGCGCCGCTTCGGAGGCAGACGCCACCGCGGCCAATGCCAGCAGAGCCAGGGTCGACAGGGATACCCGGCCCAGCGTTGACCAATTCACTTTTTTCATTTACAGAGCCCTCCCCAAAACTTTACTCGCCATCTCACTGGCAAAACCATCTATTTGCCCTTTCAGCTCGGACCGGGCCGCGGCAAATTGTTTCTCGATTTCGGCAAGCTGCCCCGCCTTTTCGGTATCAACCGTTTTGCGGACCCCGGCCAGCTTGTCGTTGCTTACCGCAAGGGCCGCGGCACGGGCGGCTTCATACTCTTTTTTCGCCTTGCCCCGGGCATCTTTGATCTTCTGTTCGAACTCCTCCAGACGCAACCCGGCATTTTTCTTGAACTTGTCGATGCTCTCGTCAAGACCGGTGATTTTTTTCTGGCGCTCCTCCAAAATCGAGCGGATCGGCTTGTACAGGACGGCATTCAGAATGACAATAAGCAAGAGCATATTGACAATCTGAATCAGCATGGTCAGGTCGATGGTAATCATTCCTAGCTCCCGTTTCTCTTGGTGAATATGTTAAAAAGCCTTAATTTTGCACGCGAAATGAATGAGCGTTCATTAACAAAGGAACGGTTCTAATCGATATTTTTGGGCATGTCAATAATTTTATCCCGCACTCTTTTTCACTTTCTTTCCCTGGGTACAAGTACCGATTGAATTGCGTAACAAATTCATTTTTCGCAAAAATATATTATTAAGCAAATCCTTTAGCATCCTGGGCCGCGACAATCCCGGGCACCGCTTTCAGGGCCTCGGGCAATTTGTCGATCATGGTGCCTCCGGCCTGGGCCATGTCCGGCCGCCCGCCGCCGCTGCCGCCCACCAGAGCCGCGACCTCTTTCACGATCCGACCGGCGGGAAAACGCTTCTCCAGATCCTTGCTGACGATGGCCAGCAGGCTGACCTTGCCCTGGAACTCTCCGCCGAGCACGGCGATGCCGCTGCCCATCTTCTCTCGCACCTTGTCGCCCACCTCGCGCATGGTTTTCGGAGAATCAATGACAATGCCGGCGGCAATTACCTTCACCCCGCAAACATCCTCCGCTCCGGCCAGCATGCTGTCCAGGTCATTGACGGAAAGGTCGGCGGCGAGCCGGCTCACCTCACGCTCCAGCTCCTTCTGCCGGGCCAGGATTTTTTCAAGCCTGGCGCCAAGTTCGTCGGGCGTTGTTTTCAGCTTGGCGGCAAGGGCGGCAAGCTGCGCCTCAAGCTGCTGGAAGCGCTCCATGGCGGCAGGACCGGTCAGCGCTTCGATGCGACGGACGCCGGCGGCAACCCCTCCCTCGGAGATAATCTTAAAAAGGCCGATCTCGCCGCTGGCGCCGACATGGGTGCCGCCGCAAAGCTCCTTGCTGAACTCGCCCACCGAGACGACACGGACGCTGGCCTCATACTTTTCGCCGAAAAGGGCGGTGGCCCCTCCCTTGATCGCCTCTTCCCGGTCAAGAACCGCGGTGGCGACCCTGGCATTGGCGCGGATCTCGTCGTTGACGATCTTTTCCACCTTTGCCAGTTCTTCGCGGCTGAGCGGAGAAAAATGGGTGAAATCGAAGCGCAACCGCTCCGGGCTGACCTGCGAGCCGGACTGCTTGACATGTTCACCCAGCACCCTGCGCAGGGCGGCCTGCAGCAGATGGGTGGCCGTATGGTTGTTGGCGGTACGCTGCCGCTTGCCCTCGGCCACCTTGAGCTCCACCTTTTCCCCCAGGCCGAGACTGCCTTCGACGATCTCGGCCTGATGGAGAATGAGGCCGTCCCCCACTGCCACCGTGTTCTCCACCCTGGCCTTGCCGTGGGGGCCGATGACCATGCCCCGGTCGCCGACCTGGCCGCCGGATTCGGCGTAGAAAGGCGTTTCCGGGCAGACCACCGAAACCTTTTCCCCGGTGCCGGCCTGCTCCATGCTGGCGCCGCCGGCGCTCACCAGACCGACGACATCAGCGGTCAGCTGCCGGGTGTCATAGCCGACAAACTTCACCCTGAGCCCCTTGTCCAGCAGGGCACGGATCCCTTCTCCCATCTCGGCAAGCGAGGTGGCCTTCCACGACTTCTTGGACTGCTCGCGCTGCACCTCCATGGCGGCGTTGAACCCAGTCTCATCGGCCAGCATCCCCTTTTCGATGGCGATATCCTTGACGATGTCCACCGGAAAGCCATAGGTGTCGTAGAGCTTGAAGATAAAATCGCCGGGGACCACGGTCTGCCCGGCTTCCGTCAACCGCTTCATCTCCTGGCTCAACATGGCAAGACCATGGTCCAGGGTTTCCAGAAAACGGATCTCTTCGTTATGGACCACCTTGGCCAGCAGTTCCCGCGCCTCGGCGAGATGCGGATAGGCCCCGCGCATCTCGCCGATGACCGCCTCGACCACAGCGGCCAGAAAGGGCTTTTTCAGGCCCAGGCTGCGACCGAAGCGAATGGCCCGCCGCATGATCCTTCTCAGCACATAGCCGCGACCCTCGTTTGAGGGCAGCACCCCGTCGGCGACCAGAAAGGTGGTGGCCCGACTGTGATCGGCAATGACCCGTAAAGCAGTATTCACGGCGGCGTCCTGGCCATATTTGACCCCGGCGCTTTCGGCGATGGCGGTGATGATGGGGGTAAAGAGATCGGAATCGTAGTTGGTGAACTTACCCTGGGTCACCGCCGCTATGCGCTCAAGCCCCATGCCGGTATCGATGCTCGGTTTGGGCAGCCTGGTCATGGTGCCGTTCTCGTCCCGGTAGAACTGCATGAAGACCAGATTCCAGATTTCCAGGAAACGGTCGCAATCGCAGCCAAGCTTGCAGTCAGGCCTGCCGCAGCCGGCGGCCGCGCCCTGGTCGATGTGGATCTCCGAACAGGGGCCGCAGGGACCGGTGTCGCCCATGGCCCAGAAGTTGTCCTTTTCGCCCATGCGGACGATGCGGCCGCAGGGCAGGTCCTCCACCTTCTCCCAGAGGGCAAAGGCCTCGTCGTCGTCATCAAAAACCGTAACCCAGAGCTTTTCCGGGGAAAGCCCCACGACCCTGGTTAAAAAATGCCAGGCATAATGGATGGCATCCTTCTTGAAATAATCGCCAAAGGAGAAGTTGCCCAGCATCTCGAAAAAGGTATGGTGCCGGGCGGTATAGCCGACGTTTTCCAGGTCGTTGTGCTTGCCGCCGGCGCGGACGCAGCGCTGACAGGTGGCGGCGCGCACATAGTCACGCTTGTCCTCGCCCATGAAGACCCTCTTGAACTGGACCATGCCCGCGTTGGTGAAGAGCAGGGTCGGGTCGTCGTGGGGCACCAGGGGGGAGCTCTCCACCACCGTGTGGCCCTTGTCGGCAAAGTATTCCAAAAATTTCTTGCGTATCTCGTTTCCGGTCATTGCAGCCATCCTTATCCTGTAATCAAAAAAAGCCAGGCGCCTGCCGGGGCTGGCCTGCCTTTGCTCTCTGCCCTCAAAACTGCAAAGCGGGATGCATTGCATCCCGCTCCAATAAATCGTGCCTGGCCTGCGGCCTCTTTTGTTATTCGCCGGAGGCCGGCGCCGGCTCCTTCGGTTTTTCGCCGGGCAGTGGCAGTCCATAGCCGAGCCGCACTTTTCTTTCAAGGTCGTCGCACATTTCCGGATGCTCCTTCAGAAAGACCTTGGAATTTTCGCGGCCCTGGCCGATGCGTTCGCCATTGTAGGAATACCAGGCCCCGGACTTCTCGACGATGTTCTGGTTCACGGCCAGATCGAGAAGATCCCCCACCCGGGATGCGCCTTCGCCGTAAATGATGTCGAACTCGGCTTCCTTGAAGGGAGGGGCCACCTTATTTTTAACCACCTTCACCCTGGTGCGGTTGCCCACTGCGTCCTGGCCGTCCTTGATGGCTGCCATCCGCCGGATATCAAGGCGCAGGGAGCTATAGAACTTCAAAGCGTTGCCGCCCGTGGTGGTTTCCGGGTTGCCGAACATGACGCCGATCTTCATGCGGATCTGGTTGATGAAGATGATCGCGGTGTTGGTGCGTTTCAAAACGCCGGTGAGCTTGCGCATGGCCTGGGACATGAGGCGCGCCTGCAGGCCGACGTGGGAATCGCCCACATTGCCGTCGATCTCCGCCTTGGGGACCAGGGCGGCCACCGAGTCGATGACAATGACATCCACCGCGCCGCTGCGGATGAGGATCTCGGCGATCTCCAGGGCCTGCTCGCCGTAGTCGGGCTGAGAAACGAGCAGATCGTCGACATTGACGCCGAGCCGCTCGGCATAGCCGATGTCGAGGGCGTGCTCGGCATCGATGAAGGCGGCGCTGCCCCCGGCTTTCTGCGCCTCGGCGATGATATGCAGGGCCAGGGTGGTTTTACCCGAGGATTCCGGACCGTAAATTTCGGTGATCCGACCGCGAGGAACCCCGCCGACGCCGGTGGCGATGTCCACGCTCAGGGTGCCGGTGGAGATTACCGGCACCGCTTCCCGCTCGTCGGTGCCCAGCCGCATGATCGAGCCCTTGCCGAACTGCTTCTGGATCTGGAAGATTGCGGTATCGAGGGTTTTGCTTTTTGCTTCGGCGATGGCCATGATCGGGCTCCTCAACATGAAGTAACAGGGCGGCAACTGCCTGCCTCCCCGAAAAAATTATCGGTTGCGTTCAGCGCGTTTTACACTGTCCGCGATTCATTATCAAGGCCTAGGAGACGGCGGCGCAAAAGATCAAGGGCGGTCTGGCAGGACTGGGCCTGGATCTGCCAGCGGTCCCCGGAAAAATTGGCGCGGATGGCCGTGGTTCGTTCCGGAGTGGCCAGGCCGAAATAGACGGTTCCCACCGGCTTTTCCTCGCTGCCGCCGGCTGGGCCGGCAATGCCGGTGACGGCAAGAGCATAATCGGCGGCCGTAACCCGGCGGACGCCCTCCGCCATGGCCGTTGCCGTTTCCGGACTCACGGCGCCATGGCGCATCAGGATTTCCCGATTGACTCCCAAAAACCGTTCTTTCAGGGCATCGCTGTAGGCGATTGCCCCGCCGAGAAAATAGGCCGAGCTACCGGCCACCCTGGTGATGGTGTGGCCGATGAGGCCGCCGGTGCAGGATTCCGCCACGGCCAGGGTCTGACCCCGCTCGGAAAGCAGCGTGCCGACCACCCCTTCCAGGGTGTCGCCATCGTAGCCGTAAACATTGCTGCCGAGAATCGCGGCGATCTGGGCGGCAAATTTCGCAAAAACCGCTTCCGCCTCCTGTGCCCGGTTTCCGGTCACGGTAAGGCTCACATGCACCTCGGGAAAAACAGGATAATAACCGATGCGCACCCGCGGGTCGCGGCCCTCCAGGTGGGCGAGCCGGCGGTTGATTTCGGATTCGGCCATCCCGACCACCCTGTACACCTTCTGCCGCACCTGCCGGGCCTCCTCGCCCTCCCAGACCGCGAGGCGGGTGATCACCGTCTCAAGGAGCAGGCTTTTCATTTCATGGGGCACACCGGGCAGAAAAAAAATGGGCTTGCCGTCATGGACCAGAAAATACCCGGCGGTCCTGGCTTCGGTATGCAGGGCATGGGCTCCGGCCGGCAGCCAGGCCAGCTTTTCCAGGGAAAGCCGCTGATTGCCGACGGCCTGTTTCCCGTGGACCTGAATCTTTTTCATGATCTCGGGATAAAAGGTGGCGGGCCGGTCCAGCGCGGTGGCGACAGCCTCATTGGTCAGATCGTCGGAGGTCGGTCCCAGACCGCCGGTGACAATGACGAATTCCGCCCGCGCCAAGGCGCGCTGCAGTGTGTTGCCGATGACCTCGAGATCGTCGCCGATGGTGCTCATGGCGAGAATCTCGTGGCCGGCGGCAAAAAGGTGGCTGGCGGCAAAGTAACTGGTGGTATTCAGGATGCTGCCGGAGATGAGTTCATCGCCGATCGCTATGATTTCGCCAAGCATGGTGGGTACGACAACTCTCGGGTTATTTTTCGACAATCCTGCCCAGAACCCCGCCGGCAGTGAGTTCAAGCAGGCGAACCGTGACCAGCTGATTCACCAGATTTCCGCTCCCTTCGCAAAAAACCGGTATATAATTGCCGGTAAATCCGCGCAATCGGTTGCCGTGTTTGCGGCCCTCGACAAGAATCTGCCGCTCCGAGCCGAGATGCCGGCGGTAAAACGCTGTTCGTTTTTTATGATCCAATTCCCTGAGAAGTGCAACTCTTTCTTCCTTTTCCGGCCCTGCCACCTGCCCGGCCATGGTTGCCGCCGGCGTCCCCGGACGTTTTGAATAGGGGAAAACATGCAGATAGGCAACGGGCAGGGAATCGATCAGATGGTAAGTGTTCCGGAACGCCGCCTCATCCTCGCCGGGAAAGCCCACCAGCACATCGACGCCGATGGCGACCCCGGGCAGGTGGGCGATGCTGTTTTTCACCACGGCGGCAAAAGTGGCCGCGGAGTAACGCCGGTTCATCTTCTTCAGGATTGCATCATCGCCGCTCTGCAGGGGAATGTGCAGGTAAGGCATGATCGCCTCGGAGGAAGCCATCAGGGCGAGAAGCTCCTCTCCGATCTCGGTGGGTTCGAGCGAGCTGAGCCGGTAACGGCCCGGAAACTTCCTGGCCAGAAGCAGGCTCAGCAGCTCCCGCAGATTGGTCTTCGGGGTGAGATCGTGGCCATAGTGGCCGAGATGGATGCCGGTGAGCACCTGCTCCTTGTAATCCTGGGCCGCGAAAATGGCGGCCTGGGCCAGCACCTTTTCGGGCTCCAGGCTGCGGCTGCGCCCCCTGCTGTAAGGGACGATGCAGTAAGAGCAGAAGCTGTTGCAGCCATCCTGCACCTTGAGGCAGGCCCGGGTCCGATCACCGAAACTGGTGACGGTAAGCGGACAGATCTCCCGCTTGCTGCCGATTTCCCCCATGTGCATCTCAAGGTCGCAATGCTGGTCGGAAAGGGCGATATCCACCAGCCTGTGCTTGTAGCCGTTGCCCACGATGCAGATGGGGCTGTCGGCGATCTCCAGGATATCCTGGGCCGCTATCTGCGCATAACAGCCGGTCACCACCAAGCGCGCTTCGGGGTTTACGCGCAGGGCGCGCCGGATCACCTGCCGGGACTGAGCTCCGGCCCTGGCGGTTACCGCGCAGGTATTGATGATGTAAATGTCCGCCTCATGGGCAAAGGGGACCAGCTCCACCTCGCGCCCGGACAGAGCGGAAAGAAAGGCGGCGGATTCAAACTGATTGACCTTGCAGCCGAGGGTGGTCAAGGCCACCCTGGTTTTTCTCTTTTTTTTCCCTGCCATCACTGCGTTGCCACCCCTCTGACATTCCCTCTTCAGCCCGGCGTTGCCGGCGGCCAGGCCAGCCTGACGGCAACCGCGATACGATCGGGGTTGCCCTGTTGCATTCCATAGCGGGTTCGCCGCCTCTTTGCAAGATCCATTTCCTCAGGCAGGGGCAACAATCTCCCCTGCGCCGACCACTTCGTCCCCTTGGTAAAAAACCGCGAACTGACCCGGGGTAATGGCCCGTTGCGGCTCGGTAAAAAGCACTTGCACCCCGCCGCCGATTCGCCGGGAAACCTCGGCCAGTGCCCCCTGATGCCGATAGCGGATCTTCACCGCATAGGTCTTAGGCAGTTGCGGCGGAGAACCGGCCAGCCAGGAAACTTCCCGCAGGAAGAGCCGGTCGGCCCAGAGATCGGCATCCTTGCCGACAATCACCCGGTTTCGGGCATGGTCAAGAGCGATGACATAATAGGGGGTTTGGTCGGGAATCCCCAGACCCCGCCGCTGGCCGACGGTGTAATATTGAATCCCCCGATGCCGGCCAAGCACCCGGCCCGCGACCGAGACGATCTCGCCCGGCCTTGACGGCGACGAAAGAAAACCGGCCAGAAAATCGCCCACTGGAATATCCTTTAAAAAGCAGACGTCCTGGCTCTCTTCCCCGGGCTGGAAAACAAAGCCGTGCTGGGCCGCCAGATTATACACCTCCGTCTTCTCATGGCCGCCCAGCGGGAAGATGAGCTGGCCCAGCTGCTCCTGACTCAGGCAGGCAAGGAAATAGGATTGATCCTTTTTGGCATCCACCCCTTTCTTGAGGTGAAACCCGGTGGCCGGCCGACCGCAGATGCGGGCGTAATGGCCGGTGGCAAGGAGATCCGCGCCCAGGCCGAGACGTGCATGGGCAAGAAGCCTGCCGAACTTGACGGTCCGATTGCAGACCACGCACGGATTCGGGGTTTTGCCGGCAAAATAGCTGTCGGCAAAGTATGCGAGCACCTCCCGGCGAAAGGTCTCGGCCAGGTCGAGCACGGCAAGGGGAATGCCGAGAAAATCAGCCACCGCCCGCACCCGGGCAATCTGGGCGACAAGGTCCGGCTGGGAGAGCGCCATGAAAACCCCCTGCACCTCGGCACCCTGCTCCATGAGCAGCGCGGCCGTCAGCGAGGAGTCAACCCCGCCGCTCATGGCAACGGCGATCTTCCTGCCGGCCAAATCTTCCCTTGGCAGACACTCCTCTGTCGGCATGGGCGCTCTCACCGGTCCGTGGCCTTGGGCCGGGTGCCGATGATCTTGTTGGTAACCGGCGCCGGCTTCGGCTCCTCGACGGGCTCGGCAGTGGTTCTCGGCTTGGTGGTGAGGCGCACCCGCACACCTTCCTGTGGCTTGCCCGGCAGCGGGGCCGTCACGGTTTTGCTTTTCCCGGGCGTCGCTACCCTGGGCTTGCTGGCGGGAGACTCCGTTACGGTTTTTTCCGGGACCACGGGCGCAGTGGCCGCGCTTTCACCGCTCTCCTCCTTGACCACAGGCTTTGCGGGCGCGGCCGGCACCTGCGGAGCAGCCATCTGCGGCATCACTTCCTGCCGGGATGAAGGAGCTCTCAACAACAGCCAGACAAGGCCCAGGCCAAGTATGATGATAACCGCGACCAGGGGAAGAAGCAGCCTCTTTCCCTGCAATATGTCCCCAGAAAAGGCAAATCCCCTCCCCTCTGAAGGTCTCCCCCCTTCCCGCACGGTCTCATCGCCGACAACCACGGCAGGCTCCCGTACGGTTGCCTCCCCGCCTCCGCTTGCGGCAGGGGCAGGGGCTGCCGCCATATCCCCGCCCTTGGCAGCCGCCTTCAGGGCGGCAAAAAACTCCTCTGCGCTCTGGAAGCGATCTTCCGGCTTTTTCGCCAGGGCCTTCAGCACGCAACGGTCCAGGGGGATGGGCAGCTTCAGGTTGAGCCTGGAGGGCTCAAGGGGATCAACGTTGATCACCCGGTGCATGATGGTGGTCATGCTCTCGCCGGGAAAGGGCTTTTCGCCGGTGAGAAGCTGATAGAAGATGACTCCCGCGGAAAAGAGATCCGAACGCTTGTCCACCGTATCGCCCATGCACTGCTCCGGCGACATGCAGGAGGGAGTGCCGAGCACCTCGCCGAACTGGGTGAGGTTGGAGTTTTCCAGATGGGCGATGCCGAAATCCGTAACCTTGATCCGGCCGGTGGGCAGGACAATGATGTTGGCGGGCTTGATATCGCGGTGTACCACTCCCTGCCGGTGGGAGTAGCCCAAGGCGTCGAGGAGCTGCGCCATGGTTTGCAGGGCGGCCCGCACCGTGAACCGCTCGCCGGCGGCGAAAATTTCCTTCAGGGTCCGCCCTTCCACATACTCCATGGCAATAAACGCCGTGCCTTCGTCTTCCCCGTATTCAAAAACAGTGACAATATTGGCATGGTTCAGGCGCCCGGCGGCCTGCGCCTCCCTCTTGAAACGGGCCAGCAGGGCCTGGGCCGTCTCCGGATCAAGGCGGTCCTTGCGGATCGTCTTCAAGGCCACGATGCGCTCGATGTGCGGGTCAAAACCCTTGTAGACCACGCCCATGGCTCCGCGGCCCAGAACCTCGTGGATCATATACTTGCCGAGCTTCTGCGGATCAGTCATGCCAGGCTCCCCCTCCCGGAAAACCGTTTGATAATTCTGCCGGGAAAATACTATCATGAATACGTGCGGCGGGCAATGCGGGACCTTGCCGAAAACCGCCGATTCTTCGGAGGCCGGAAGGCCATTCGCGAAAACGGAGTGACCCCCTTGGAAAAGAAAAAAATGCTTCCCTGTGACTTTGTCATGTTCGGCGCCCATGGCGATCTCGCCCACCGCAAACTGATCCCCTCCCTCTACCAGCTCGACAAGGCCGGGCTGCTCGACCCGGCCATGCAGATCATCGGCGTGGCCCGCCGGGAGATGGACCAGGCGGCCTATCTCGCCACGGCCAGGGAAAATCTGACCACCTTCATGAAGGAACCGATTGCCGAAGAGATCTGGCAGGGCTTCGCCAGCCGGCTGCGTTATATCAAAATAGACCTGACCAGCCACGAGCAGTACCGCAGCCTCTCCTCCCTGGTGGACCCGCGGCAGCGGGTGCTGGTCAACTACTTTGCCGCGCCGCCTTCGGTGTACGGCGACATCTGCGCAGGCCTGGCCCGCGCCGGGCTGGTCACGGAAAAGACCAGGGTGGTGCTGGAAAAGCCCATCGGCAGCGATCTCGCCTCCTCCCGCGCCATCAACGATGCGGTGGCCAGACATTTCGACGAAGAACAGATCTTCAGGATCGATCATTATCTCGGCAAGGAGACGGTCCTGAACCTCCTGGCCCTGCGTTTTGCCAACTCCATCTTCACCACCAACTGGGATCACAACACCATCGACCATGTGCAGATCACCGTGGCTGAAGAGGTGGGTATCGAGGGCCGCTGGGGCTACTTCGACAAGTCTGGCCAGCTGCGCGACATGGTCCAGAACCATCTCCTGCAGATCCTCAGCCTGGTGGCCATGGAGCCGCCGGTTACCCTGGGCAGCGAAAACATCCGCAACGAAAAGCTCAAGGTCCTGAAAGCCCTGCGCCCCATCACCCGGGACAACGTGGAGGAAAAAACGGTGCGCGGCCAGTATACGGCCGGCTTTCTCGCCGGCCAGCAGGTGCCTGGCTACCATGAAGAGGAGGGCGGCGATCCGGAAAGCAGCACGGAAACCTTTGTCGCCCTCAGGGTGGACATCGACAACTGGCGCTGGGCCGAGGTTCCCTTCTATCTGCGCACCGGCAAGCGCATGGCCAGAAAGCTCACCGAGGTGGTGATCTACTTCAAGCGGCTGCCCCACAACATCTTCCACGAAAGCTACAAAAAACTGCCGCGCAACAAGCTGATCATAAGGCTGCAGCCTGACGAGGGCGTGGAAATCGAGATGCTGAACAAGGTGCCTGGCCTGGCCAAGGGCATCAAGCTGCAGCGCACCATGCTCGACTTGAGTTTCTCGGAGGCCTTCAAGGCCGAGCACATCGCCGACGCCTACGAGCGGTTGCTTCTTGAGGCCCTCTACGGCAACCAGTCCCTCTTCATCCGCCGGGACGAAGTGGAACAGGCCTGGACCTGGATCGACTCCATCCAGGACGCCTGGCGAGCCGGCAATGAGCCGCCCAAGCCCTACGCGGCGGGCTCCTGGGGACCGGTTGCCGCGGTCTCCCTCATGGCCAGGGATGGCCGGGAATGGGATGAATAGGGAGAACCGACAACGATGAATCGCACAGTGCACGAAGTGACGGCGCGCATCATCAGCCGCAGCGCCAAACACCGCGACAGATACCTGGAAAACATGGAGGCCGCAAAGAGCAGCGGTCCCTTCCGGCACCGGCTTGCCTGCAGCAACCTGGCCCATGGCCTGGCGGTCTGTGCCGGCGCCGAATGCAGCGCCCTGCGCGCGCCGGACACCCCCAATATCGCCATCATCACCGCCTACAACGACATGCTTTCCGCCCATCACACCTACGAGCACTATCCGCGGCTCATCAAGGAGGCAGTGGCGGCGGCCGGCGGCAGCGCCCAGGTGGCGGCCGGGGTGCCGGCCATGTGCGACGGGATAACGCAGGGCGAGGCGGGCATGGACTTGAGCCTGATCAGCCGGGACGTCATCGCCATGGCCACGGTGATCGGCCTTTCCCACAACGTCTTTGACGGCGCCCTGCTTCTGGGCATCTGCGACAAGATCCTGCCGGGAATGCTGATGGGCGCTTTGCAGTTCGGCCACCTGCCCGTCCTCTTCATTCCGGGCGGCCCCATGCGCACCGGCCTCGGCAACAGGGAAAAAGCCAAAGCGCGGGAACTCTTCGCCCAGGGCATGCTCAGCCGCGAGGAGCTGCTGGCGGTGGAATGCAAGGCCTACAGCGGCGACGGCACCTGCACCTTTTACGGCACCGCCAACAGCAATCAGCTCATCGCCGAGCTGTTGGGTCTGCACCTGCCAGGCGCCTCCTTCATCAACCCCGATGATCCCCTGCGCCGGGAATTGACCGTGGCCGCGGCAACCCGCGTCACCAAGCTCAGCCATCTCGGCGCGGATTATACCCCCATCGGCCAGGTGGTCAGCGAAAAGGCAGTGGTCAACGCCATGGTCGGCCTGCTCGCCACCGGCGGTTCCACCAACCAGACCCTGCATCTGGTCGCCATCGCCCGGGCCGCAGGCATCCGCATCAACTGGGACGACTTTTCCAATCTTTCCGACGCGGTGCCGCTCCTGGTGCGCGTCTACCCGAACGGCCCCGGCGACATCAACGATTTCCAGCAGGCTGGCGGCATGGCGGTACTGATCCGCGAGCTGCTGGCCGCAGGCCTTGTCCACGAAGAGGTGCAAACCGTGGCCGGCCCGGGCCTTGCCCGCTACACCACGGCCCCGCAACTGCGCAACGGGGTCCTGCGCTGGGAGGACGGCCCGGCCCGCTCCCTGGCCCCGGAAGTGATCGCCTCCCAGGCTGCGCCCTTTGCCGAAACCGGCGGCCTCAAGGTCTTAAGCGGCAACCTCGGCCGCGCGGTCATCAAGGTTTCCGCCCTGCCCGCGGGCGCGAAAACCCGCATCACCGCCCCGGCCCTGGTCTTTCACACCCAGGCCGAGCTGGAAGGGGCCTTTCGTGAAAACCGGCTCGACCGCGATTTCATCGCGGTAATCCGCTTCCAGGGTCCGCAGGCCAACGGCATGCCCGAGCTGCACAAACTGGTGACCCCCCTCACTGTTCTCATGGAACGAGGCTTTACGGTGGGCATGGTCACGGATGGCCGTCTTTCCGGGGCCTCCGGCCGGGTGCCCGCCGCGATCCATGTCACGCCCGAGGCGCTTTGCGGCGGCCTGCTCGCCAAGGTGCGGGATGGGGATCTGATTCGCATCGATGCGGCAGAGGGCAGCCTTGAGTTGCTGGCGAGCAAGGAGGAGCTCAAGGAACGGGAGTATGCGGAGGCAACCCATCTGAAAGAGCAGCGCTACGGGGTGGGCCGGCAGGTCTTCGCTCCCCTGCGCCGGGATCTGCTGGGGGCCGAAGAGGGAGCAAGTTCGCTTTTCACCTATGTTTACGAAAAATGCAATGTCAACATTCCCCGGGACGACGACTGATCCCGCTTTTTTTGCCAAGGACCTGCCAATGACGCATCGCACATGGAAAACAGCGCCGGCCGAGATCTTTCACCTTGGGCCGGTCATCCCGGTCATGGTCATCGAAAAGGAAACAGAGGCGGTGCCCCTGGCCCGGGCCCTGGTGGCCGGCGGCATCCGGGTGCTTGAGATCACCCTGCGCACCGAAGCGGCTCTCGCCGCCATCCGGGCGATCAGCCGCGAAGTGAAAGACGCCCTGGTCGGCGCCGGCACCGTCACCGATCCCGCGGAGCTTGCCGCGGTCAGCAATGCCGGCGCCCGCTTTGCCATCAGCCCGGGGCTGACCCCGGCGCTGCTTGAGGCGGCCAACCGCGGCCCCATCCCGCTGATCCCCGGCATCGCCACGGTTTCCGAGCTGATGACGGGCTTAGGCTACGGCTACACGCATTTCAAGTTCTTCCCGGCCGAGGCGGCGGGCGGCATCAAGATGCTCAAGGCCATTGCCGGCCCTTTTCCCAAGGTGGTCTTCTGCCCCACCGGCGGCATCTCGCCGAAAAATTACCGCGACTACCTGGCGCTCGGCAATGTCGCCTGCATCGGCGGCTCCTGGCTGGCGCCGGCCGAGACGATGGCGCAAGGCGACTGGCAGCGGATCACCGCCCTGGCGAAAGCCGCGGTTGACCGCGCCTGCAAAGCGGAACCGGCTTCAGTGCCGCGTTAATTTTCCCGGGGAGCGTTGGCGGCCCGTTCCTTTTTGCGAAACCGGCGGTTTCGTGTATAGTGCCCTTTCCTTGCCCTGTACAATCTCATCAATGGACCGACCATGAAACTACCAGAGCTGTTGGCGCCGGCCGGCAATTTCGAAAAAATGCGGGCCGCCATCCACTACGGCGCGGATGCCGTTTATCTCGGCGGCAGGAAATTCAGCCTCCGCGCGCACGCCACCAATTTCGGCGAGGAGGAAATCGCCGTGGCCAGCGCCTATGCCCATGCGCACGGGGTCAAGGTCTATGTCACCCTGAACATCTTTGCCCACAACGACGATCTGGCCGAGCTGCCCGCCTATCTGCAAAGCCTTAAGACGGCAAAGGTCGACGGCCTGATCATTTCCGACCCCGGCATCCTGGCCGTGGCCCGGCAGGAAGTCCCCGGGCTTGCCATCCATCTGAGCACCCAGGCCAATGTCACCAACCGGGAAAGCGTCCGCTTCTGGGAAAGCCAGGGCGTAACCCGCCTCAACCTGGCCAGGGAACTTTCCCTCGCCGAAATTTCGGAAATCCGGCAGGCGGCCGCGGCGGAGCTGGAAGTCTTTGTGCACGGGGCGCTCTGCATCTCCTACTCGGGCCGCTGCCTGCTCAGCCTCTACCTCACCGGCCGTGACGCCAACCAGGGCGACTGCGCCCATCCCTGCCGGTACAGTTACCGGCTGGAGGAGGAAAAAAGACCGGGCCAATTTTTCCCGGTGGAGGAAGATGGCCGCGGCACCTACATATTCAACGCCAAGGATCTCTGCCTGTTGAACCGCCTGCCGGAGCTGATCCGGGCCGGGGCCGACAGCCTGAAAATCGAAGGCCGGATGAAAAGCGTCTACTATGTGGGGGCCGTTGTCCGCCTCTACCGGGCAGCCCTCGATTACTGGGGCCGTCACGGCCTGCCCGCGGGCTCAGGGTCTCTGCCGCCGGAATTCGGGGAGGAGCTGCGAAAAATCGGCTCCCGCGGCCATACGGAAAATTTTTTCCGCGAGCCGCCCAAGGCTGCGGAAATGCTCTATGCCGGCCCGAAACTGATCTACGATTACGCGCCGGTGGGCATTGTTCGCGAAAAGGGTGCGCAGCCGCTGCTCGAATGCCGCAACCGCTTCAGGGTGGGGGACTTGCTGGAATACCTGGGACGCGGCCTAACCAACAGCAGCCACCGCGTCGTCGCCATCATCGGCGAAGATGGTGTTTCCCTTGAAAAGGCAAATCCCAACAGCCTGCTCTTTCTCGTCCTTGAGCCGCCGCCGGCCGGCTGTGAAATCAACGGCCTTTTTCGGAAAAAAATAGACTCCTGAGTCAGGAATAATTACTATGGCTTAATCCATGCCTTCGCAGCCCGTTGAAAAACGGACGGGAACTGATTGACTTTTTTCTGAAACGCAGGGGCTTTCCCTCCATGCAGCACATCATCGGCATTGCAATGATCCTGGCCGGCGCGCTGATAATGCTCTTCAGCATTTTCGAAACCAGGAATCTGCTGGTCCTTACCCCCTTTCTCCCGAGACAGGGCAAGGAAGGAATCCTTCGTTCCCTGCGGCTGCACCGCTGCCTGATGATCTTTTTCCTCCTGGCCTATCTTGCCGTGGCCACCGCCTTTTTCTATAACATCAACCAGTTTGGCGAACTCTTTGTCGGCATCGTCTTTCTTTTCGGGGCAATCTTCGTCCTGACCGGCATCCGCATTCAGATCAGGATGCTGCTCGAAACAAAAAACAGCCTGCACGGCCTGCTGCCCATCTGCTCCTCCTGCAAAAAAATCAGGAATCCCGATGCCGATCCCCATGACCCCGCCTCCTGGACCAGCGTGGAAAAATTCATTTCCGCAAAAACCTCTGCCGACTTTACCCACAGCGTCTGCCCGGACTGCCTGAAAAAGCTCTATCCGGAATTGTACAAATAAAAACCCATAAACCTCCGCGCCGTTGCCTCGCACCCTTCTTCCGCGCCGGGCAAGACGCGCATTTCACCCGGGAAGGAGAAATAAAGTGACAAAAAAGACCGTCCTGCTCACCGGAGGCAATAAAGGCATCGGCCTGGCCCTGGCCAGAAAATTCGTCAAGGCCGGCGGCTGCCGGCTTGTGGTCGTGGCCAGAAATTTCAAGAACTTCACCCTGGGCATGATCCAGGATGTGGAAAGCATCGCCTTTGATCTCACCGAGATTGCCGCGATCCCGGCACTGATCGACCGCATCGGGACGGTGGATATCCTGATCAACAATGCCGGGGTCATGCACGCCCTGCCCTACAACGATTATCCGGAGGAAAAACGGGAGCAGATCATGCGGCTCAACCTGGAAGCGCCGCTGGCCCTGATTCGGGAGGTGGCGCCGGGCATGATCGCCCGGGGCCATGGACGCATCGTCAACAACGCCTCCATCGCCGGACAGATCGGCCACCCCGATGTCTGGTACGGCATCAGCAAGGCAGGACTCATCAACCTGACCAAGAGCTTTGCCAAGATCCTCGGCCCCCATGGGATCATGGTCAACGCCGTGGCTGCGGGGCCTGTGGAAACGGAAATGCTCGCCGTCATTCCCGAGGCGCGGAAAAAGGCGATTCTGGAGGCGGTCCACACCGGCCGCTTCGCCAAGCCGGAGGAGATCGCCGAGGCCATGTTCTGGCTGGCCACGGATTGTCCGGAATACATCAACGGGACCTGTATCGACATCAACAACGGCGCCTTTCCCCGCTAGGAGAAAAATCATGCCCGTTTTCCTGCGCCTCCTGCCGATCATCATCAGCATGCTGCTGCTTTCGGCCCACTTTCATCGGGCCGGCCACCCCATCCTCGCCGCCGGCGCCATCCTCGCTCTTTTTCTGCTCCTCCTCCGCCGGCCGAGAACGGTCTGGCTTCTCCAGTGTCTTCTGGTCGCGGGTGCAGCCGAATGGCTGCGCACCGCGGCCCAGTTCATCAGCGACCGGCAAACCCATGGCCTGCCGTGGCTGCGCCTGGCCATCATCCTCGGCCTGGTGGCCCTCTTCACCCTGGCCGCGGGCCTGGTCTTCCGCACGGAAGCCCTTGGCGAGCATTACCGGATCGGCCGCCGGGAACGGAAGCGAAAATAAAAAAAGCCTGCCCGGGGCACCCCGGGGCAGGCTTATCACTTCAGCCGTACGCACGATACGGCATTTTCTCAACCTCAGCTCTTGCCGCCAATGGAGCAGGCGGCGCCGCCTTTGTCTCCGCCCTCGGCAGCCGCGGCCGAACCCAGGATATACTGGCGGGAAACCTTGATTTTCACATTGTCGGCAATCTCCAGGGTGGCAACCCTGTCGGTGAGGCCGGTGACCTTGCCATGGATGCCGCCGCTGGTCACAACCTCGTCACCCTTTTTCAGGTTGGCGATAAAGTCCTGATGCTCCTTGGCCTTTTTCTGTTGGGGCCGGATGAGGAGAAAATAGAAAACGACAAAAATCAGAATAAGCGGCAAAAAGCCCATCAGGCCACCCTGGCCCGCTGCTCCTGCCGCGCCGTCTGCTGCAAAGGCTACATCAACCATACGTTCCTCCAGTTTTTTTCAGATGAGCACTCACTGCCCTGTGCACCGGAAAAATCGCGAAAACACCTTCGCTCCGCGCTTCTCCCGGCGGATAACCATGCTACGTTTCGTCGTTACGCTTGGCATAAAACTCTTTACGGAACCGGCCGAATCTCTCTTCTTCGATGGCCTGGCGCATCTGCGCCATGAGATCCACATAGTAATGCAGGTTGTGGATGGTGTTCAGGTGGGAGGAAAGAATCTCCCGCGCCATGAAGAGGTGCCTGAGATATGCCCGGGAATAGTGTCGGCAGGTATAACAGGTACACGCCTCATCAATGGGCCGCTGATCTTCCTGGTAACGTGCGTTTTTTATAACAAGCCTGCCGCTTGATGTAAAGAGCATTCCGTTTCTCGCGTTGCGGGTGGGCATGACGCAATCGAACATGTCGATGCCGCGGGCAACCGCTTCCACCAGATTCTCCGGGGTGCCCACCCCCATGAGGTAGCGGGGATAATCAGCCGGCATGATGGCGGCCGTCTGCTCGGCGATATCCATCATCAGCTCGGCAGGCTCGCCAACGCTCAACCCGCCCAGGGCATAACCGTCAAAGCCGATCTCCACCAGCTCCGCAACCGCCTTTGCCCGCAGGGCCGGATACATGCCGCCCTGGATGATGCCGAAGAGGAGCTGCCCCTTTGCCTGCTGGGCTGCCCGCGACCGCCTGGCCCAGCGGCCGGTGAGGGCCGTCGCCTCGGCCGCCTCTTTTTCCGTGGCCGGGTATGGAATGCAGGTGTCCAGACACATCATGATGTCGGAGCCGAGGGCCTCCTGAACAGCCACCGCCTCTTCCGGGCTTAAAAAGAGGTTGCTGCCGTCCAGATGCGATCTGAAACGGGCCCCCTCCTCGGTGATCCTGGTGAGTTCCTTGAGGCTGAAGATCTGAAAGCCTCCGCTGTCGGTGAGAATGGGCCCCTGCCAGTTCATGAAGTTATGCAGCCCGCCGAAACGGCGGATCAATTCATGACCGGGCCGGATATATAGATGGTAGGTGTTGCCGAGGATGATCTGCGCGCCAAGCTCCTTGAGATTTTCCGGGGTTACCCCCTTGACCGTGGCCTGGGTGCCCACCGGCATGAAGACGGGCGTCTGCACGATGCCGTGCAGGGTGCGGAATTCGCCGCGGCGGGCAGCGCAGTCGCTTGCCTTTTTATGCAGGGTATAGGGGGATGTGTTCACGATTGTTTCCAGAGGCTGAAAAGTTCATCAATTCCTTTTTGCGCCAGGGCCGCCATTGCCGAGAACTGCTCGGGACCGAAGGGGTTGCCCTCGGCCGTGCACTGGGCCTCGACCCAGCGACCGTCCCCGGTCATGACGAAATTGGCATCCACTTCGGCCCGGGAGTCTTCCGCGTAGTCAAGATCAAGCAGAACCACGCCATCGACAATGCCGACGCTCACCGCCGCCACCGGCAGAATTGCCGGCACCGCGGCCAGGATACCTTCGCGGTGCAAACGCAGGACCGCATCCCGCAAGGCAAGGGCCGCGCCGGTGATGGCGGCGGTGCGGGTGCCGCCGTCGGCCTTGAGCACGTCGCAGTCCACCCGCAGGGTTACTTCGCCAAGCGTGCCAAGATCCAGCATGGTCCGGAGAGAACGCCCGATCAGGCGCTGGATTTCATAGGTACGGCCGGATCTGCCTTTCGCCGCTTCCCGCGGCATGCGGTTGTTGGTCGAACAAGGCAGCATGCCGTATTCCGCGGTGATCCACCCCTGGCCGCTCCCCTTTAAAAAGGGCGGCGGCGTATTTTCAAAGGTCACCGCACAGGACACCTGGGTGCCGCCCATGGTGATGAGCACCGAGGCATAGGCATGGGGCTGAAACCCCTTTTCCATGCTTACCTGCCGCAACCCGTCCCAAGCCCGTTGTCCGTTTCGCATGCAACATCCTTATTTCCGCACTGGGGCCGCGGCGATTGTAAAAAACACGATTGCAACGACCAGTGCTCCGTAGCTCTTTGAGCCGTCGCCTCGGGCCGCTGCATTTCAAAGGCTTTTGCGAGGCCGTCAATTTTTCCGGGGCATCAGAGCGCCATAACATACCAGGAGCCGGCCCTTTTGGGAAGGGCACCCAGCGATTTCCCCCGGGAAATCAAGCCAAGCCCAACCCTCCTTCCTTTTTCTGCCGCACTTTTTCATTGACACGGTTTTTCGCTTTCATATAGCATCGATTCTATAGGAGGCATTATGAAAAAATCACTTTTTTTCGCCGGGTTATTCCTGTTTCTTCTTGCCGGTTTCGCCCTGGCCCAGACCGGAGTCAAAAAAAGAAGGCCTCTCCCCTACGAGTATGGTCGCGTCGAGCTGAACAATTTTTCCCAGCCGGCGGGCCGCGCCCCTGTTGTCTTTGACCATTGGCTGCATCGCGCCAAATTTACCTGCCGCTTGTGCCATGTGGATATCGGCTTTGCCATGAAAGCCGGCACCACGGGCATCAAGGCGGTAGACAACATGCAGGGCTACTACTGTGGCTCCTGCCATAACGGCAAAAGCGCCTTTGCTGCCTGCACCACCGATCCCGCCCAGCAGGATCCCGCCAGGTGCGACCGTTGCCATTCCCTGGGAAAGAAGGTGGTGAAACAGTATGATTTCCGCACCTTCACGGAAGGTTTCCCCAAGGGCCGCTTCGGCAACGGCGTTGACTGGGAACTGGCGGAAGAACAGGGAAAGATCACGCCCGTCGATTTTCTGGCCGGGGTTTCCATCCACCGCGATTCCCTGGCCGTGCAAAAGGATTTTGATCTTTCCGCCAAGGTGGAGGGAATGCCGGACATCATCTTTTCCCATAAAAAGCACACGGTGTGGAACGGCTGCGAGGTCTGCCACCCGGAGATCTTTATCGGCGTCAAAAAGGGCAAGACCCAATACTCCATGGCAGAGATCTACGAAGGCAAATACTGCGGCATCTGCCACGTCAACGTGGCCTTCCCGCTCCTTGACTGCCAGCGCTGCCACGTAAAACCGGTGCAGTAGACGCCATGTACGCACTCACTTCGCGGCGACTATCTTCATTTTTACTTGGCCTGCACCTTGCTTGCGCCGTTGCGTTTACCGGCAATGTCGGCCTCTCCCTTGCCGCCGATGACTGGAAGACGGAATTCAACGCCATCTGCGGCCAAACGCAAAATGCGCTCGGCTTTTCCGTCGATGAACTCGACAGCCTCATTGGCCGCTGCGATGCGCTGAAGCCCCGTATCGAAGGGCTGGCCGACTCCCAGGCCTCGGAACGGAAGGTATTTCTGCAACGGCTGAAAATGTGCAGAGAATTCTACGCCTTTGCCCTGAGTTCAAAGGCGGCAAAGGATCCCTGATGGCCAAAAAAGCTCTTTTTCTCCTCTGGTTTCTCTGCATCCCTGGGTTTCTCCAGGCGGCCGGCAATATTCCCGAACCGCAGAACCTGGGGCTCGTCATCCTCAACAACTACTCCCAGCGGGCCGGTCTTGCCTCGGTGGTCTTTGACCATTGGCTGCACCGATCTCTGTTCACCTGCCGCCTCTGCCATATGGATGTCGGCTTTGCCATGGAGGCCGGAGAGACCAGGGTCAGGGCCGACCTCAACATCCAGGGCTTCTATTGTGGCGCCTGCCATGACGGCAAAAAAAGCATTGAAGGGAACACCATTTTCGCCGCCTGCGCGGAACAGTTCAGCGAGGAAGAAGGCAAGCGCTGCGCACGCTGCCACTCCCTCGGCAAACTTGAGGCGCGCAAGATTACCTTTAACACCTATAGCGAGAGGCTGCCGCGCACCGCCGGCCACTCCATCGACTGGGAAAAGGCGGAAGAAGATGGCACCATCAAGCCGGTCGATTTCCTGGAAGGCCTCTCCGTGAAACGCGACGCCCTGAAGGTCCAGGAGGATTTTTCCATCGAATCCCAGGCCTCCTGGGCGTCTGATGTCATCTTTTCCCATAAGAAGCATGCCAGCTGGAACGGCTGCGCCCTCTGCCATCCCGGCATCTATGCCAGCACCAAGGCGGGGACGGTCAAATACTCCATGTTCCAGATCTATGAAGGCGAATCGTGCGGGGTGTGCCATGGCAAGGTGGCGTTCTCCCTCTTTCTCTGCGAAAAATGCCACACAAAGCCGGTGCGCTGAGGCGTTGCCGCGGGCATCCCTCTCCTCTTGCCGGCCGGCACAACACGCGTTGCCAGACTCTCTTTCCCCTCCACGCCGCCCGGCCCGAAGGAGCATTCTGGCCGCGGCCGAAAAACCCCTTGTCCTTTTCCGGCCGGGACGATTAAAAATCCCTGGCGGTTCTTCCCGTCAATTCCATAACAAAAGGAGCAATGGAGAATGCCTTACCCAAAAGCCGCTTTCACAATTTTTGCCCTCGCCTGTCTTTTTCTGACCACGGCATGCTCTTCCTCGCCGCAAGGGCCTGATATCGACGAGGGGAACTGGGAAATCAGCACGAAATTGGAAATGGCCGACATGCCCTTTGCCATTCCGCCGGTTACCTATACCATGTGCCTGGGCAAGAAAGACCTGATCCCCCAACAGGAGGTCCAGACCCAGGAGAACAACTGCGCGGTGACAAGCCAAACCGTCCAGGGCGACAGCGTCAGCTGGACGGTTGTCTGCGATACCCCGGAGGGAAAATCGACCAGCACGGGAACGATCACTTACAAAGGGGACAGTTTTGACGGAACCATGAAGGTTGAGGCCGGCGGCATGCCCACCATGACCCAGAGCATGAACGGCCGCCGCCTGGGGCCTTGCGGCAGGCAGGTTGACTGAGGGCGGAAGAAAGGCGGAACGGCAAGGGCATCGCCTCAGAGATCGAGAAAAGTGCTGTCCTGATTGAGAAGGCGGCAGCCCTTCTCTTCGATGACCGCCATATTCTCCAGGCGGATGCCGCCCCAATCCGGGATATAAACCCCCGGCTCCACGGTCACCACCATGCCGGCGGCCAGCGGTTTCCGGTTCCGGTAGTTGAGGGAGGGCCCCTCATGTACGTTGAGGCCGACTCCATGGCCAAGGCCGTGGCCGAAACGCTCACCAAGGCCTGCCCGCTCGATGACGCTCCGGGCGATCTTGTCCACCGCCTGGCCGGTGATGCCGGCCCGCAGGCTGCGCAACCCCGCCAGTTGGGCCTTGCGCACCAGGCGGAACAGCGCGACCGTTTTGGCATCCGGTGTGCCCAGGACCACGGTCCGGGTCATGTCGGAACAGTAGCCGTCCAAAATCAGCCCCATGTCGATGACGATGGTTTCCCCTTCCCGCAGCGCCCGTTGCCCGGGAACGGCATGGGGGAGAGCGGCATTGGGCCCCGAAGCCACGATGGTATCAAAGCTGGGACCGCTGGCGCCGAGAAGGCGCATGGCGGTTTCGATCTTGCCGGCCACCTCCTTTTCGGTCTGACCAGGCCGGAGGGTCTTGTACACTTCCTGAAAAACCTTTTCGTTGAGGCGCACCGCGCTCTCGATTTTGGCCAGTTCCCCGGCATCCTTGACCAGGCGCAGCTCCTCGACAAGACCGGTGAGCGGCACCAGCTCCACCTGTATCTTTTCCGCCAGGGAACCAAGGGTCTGTGAGGAGGAGTGGAGAAAATAATGGCTCTCAAAGGCGAGCCGCCTGACTTTGCAGCGCCTGAGGAGGGATCGGAGCAAGGGAAAGAGGCCGCGGGGGTAAAGCTTGACCACGAAGCCTTCGGCTTCGCGCTCGGCCTGCAGAAAAAACCGGGAGTCGGTGAGAAGAAAGGGATCCCCCCCGCAGGGGATCAGCAGGACCCCGGAGCTTTCATTGATCGAATGATCCGTGGCGGTGTAACCGCTCAGATAACGGCGGTTCTCCGGCTGGGTTATAAGAACGGCGTCCAGCTTGCGACGCTTGAGGCCATGGCGGATCCGGGCAAGGGCTTCACGCACGGGAATCGCCTATCAATGCATGAAGTGGACGAAGATCTTCACGCCAAAACGGTACAGCTTTCCGTGCAATTCCTGGATCGCCTTGCTGAAATCCGCCTGCCCGAAGTCGACCTGATAGCGAAAGGGTTTGTCCAGCACCGAGAGAAAGCCGAGGCAGGGCTTGTTGTAACGCGCCTCCGAGCCGGCCCGGTACCAATCATGAAAACGTTTTTCAATCTCAGGCAGATCCTTGGGATCTGCCTCTTCCACGTCAAGCCAGATTTCCGCTTCCACAGTGCATTCTCCTTCGCGCAGAACCGGGAAAAGCCCCTCCTCCGGGAGAGACGTTTCCGCAATCTGTCCGCCGCCGAACTCAGCGGGTCAGATGTTGTTCGACAAGGGCCTTGAGCTGCTGCAAGGCCCGACCATACTGCTCGTCAAGCTGGGACTGGATCCGGCCCCACTCTTCCTGAAACTTGGGATGCTGCGCCGGCTGCAGCTTCATGGCAACCCCGGTCTGCTTGGCCAGATTCTTTTCCATCATCTCCATCTGCTGGGCAAACTGCGCCTCCAGCTGCTGCTTGAGCTGCTCCCCGTGCTGGCGGTAGCCGTCGAGAATCTTCTTCATTTCGGAAAAAACCTGGAGCAACTGCCCGTCACCCCGCCCCAGTTCGACCAAGCCGTGCATGGCCTTTTCCGCGGTTCCCTGCTTTTCCGCCTCCCTGGCCAGGAAAATATTGCGCAGCAACGACTCCACCGCCCCCTTCTGCACATGCGGCAAGTCTCCGGGTGCCATGGAACCGAGTCTTTCCGTAAGGCTTTGCACCTCGTCGCGCATAAAGGCGGCTGCCAAGCGCATTCCCTCCTTGCCCTTTTCTTCGGCGGCAAAATCGGCGTCTCCCGCCTGAGCGGCCATCTGCGCCGCCCTCTCCATAACCATCTCCATGGTGCTCTTGATTTCCGCCATGGGAAACAACCTCCTCTCTATCGCAGCATGCCGCGGTCCGCGGCCTGAGCTGATCCTGGGGAAAATTCTCAATTTCGCCGAACAATACACCAATGATCCCGCCTTTTCTAGCAAAGAGTCGCTGGCGGGAAAAAGCTCCGGACATGGCCGCGCCCCTTAGCGCGGAAAAGCCTCCATGATTCCGCCGTCAACGGGCAGGGTGGCCCCGGTGGTGGGCGTTTGCTCGCTGGCGAAAAAAACCACCGCATTGCCGACATGATCGGCATGCACCGTGGTCTTCAACAAATTCCGTTGCCGGTAATACTCTTTCAACCCATCCGGATCAAGGTTGCGGGAGCGCATGCGGTCCGGCCCCACCACATCCCAGAGCCCCGAGGAAACCCCGGCGTCGGAAAAAATCGCATCGGCATTGATCATATTCACCCGCACGCCAAGTTCGGCAAGCTCCAGGGCGGCAATCTTGCCAAGCTGATGCGCGCCGGCCTTGGATGCGCTGTAGGCGCCAAAGGAGGCGCCGGGCGCAAAAACATTTTTCGAACTGTTGATGACAATGCTGCCTCCGGTTTCCTGCCTGCGGAAGACCGGAATCGCCGCCTTGATCACCTGGAACACCCCCAGGCAATTCACCTCCAGGACCTGTCGGAAAGTGCTGTCGGAGAGGTCTTCGAGCTTGGCCACATGGGCGATGCCGGCATTGGGCACCAGGATATCCAGGCCACCGGCGAGGGAAATCAGGGTTTCCATTCCCGTAGCCACCGAGGCCTCGTCGGTCACGTTCATGACCAGCGGGGAAACCATGCGCTTGCCGAAGGAATCCGCCAGCTTCTCGCACACAACCTGGAGCCTCTCCTGATCGATATCGGTCATGAAAACCCTTGCCCCAGCGGCAAGAAGCTGGCGACCGATCCCCATGGCAATTGCGCCTCCCCCGCCGGTGACCAGGGCGATCCGGCCCTCAAGGGGTTTGGGCTTGGCCTTGCCGAGCTTGGCCTGCTCCAGAGACCAGTATTCCATATCGAAGATAAAATCCCGGGACAGCTCGTGATAGGGGCCAAGAGCGGCGCCCCGCAGCTTCGCGGCGATGGTGTGCTCGGCAATATCCGCGGCGATTGCCGCCTCCTTGGGGGTGAACCCCGCCGCGACAATGCCCAGACCCGGGATGAGAATCACCCGTGGCCTGTTGTCGAGCTTGCTGCGACGCACCCCCTTTGCCGCCACCTGCTCGGAAAAATAGCGGTCATACTCCTCCTGATACCCGGCAAGCCCCTTGCCGACGGCAGCCTTGATCCCGTCCTCCGCCAGACCAGCCACCTCAAGCCAGAGGGGATAATTCTTGGTCCGGATCACATGATCCGGAGTGAGGACGCCGGTGGTGAATATTTCCTTGGCCTTGGCGCCGGCCAGGGCGGCGAGGATATTTCCATTCGTGCGGAGATGCAGATGAAAGGTCCGCCTGCGGCCAGTTTCCTCCACATAGCTTAAGGCTCCGCGCAGAAGAGGCAGCGCAAGGGCGGCTGACGGTGCCTTACCGGGACGCACGGGCTTCCCCTTTTGTTCCGCCTGCCTCTTGGCGAGATAGGCCTCGGCGCGGCTGACGCAGTCGATCATCCGCCCATAGGCGGTTCTGGCGTCTTCGCCAAAGGTGAAGATGCCGTGATTGCGCAAAATGATGCAGTCCACTCCTGGGTTTGCCTCATAGAGGTCTGCCATGGCCTTGGCCAGGGGAAATCCCGGCATGATGAAGGGCAGAACGGCGATATTTTCCCCCATGGCCGCCTGAAGATGCAGCTCGGCATCCGTCAGGTTGGTCAGGGTGACGATGGCGTCGGCATGGGTATGATCGATGAACTTCGGCGGCAGAAAGGCATGCACCAGGGTTTCGATGGAGGGGTTGGGAGAGGAGGCATCCAGCAGATGGGTGCGGAACTGATTCACCATCTCCTCGTCGTCGAGGGAGGAAAGAACGCGGAGCTTGCGCAGGTAGGCAAGGTCAAGGGCGGGAAACCCCTGGGGCTCGATGCTGCCCAGATCCCAGCCGCTGCCCTTGACATAGAGAACCTCCTGCTCCTCCCCGAGCAGATTTTTCACCACGCTCTTCACCGAGGTATTGCCGCCCCCATGCAGGACCAGCTCATCCTCCGCGCCGATGAGCCGGGAGGTATAGACCCTGAGCGCCAGTTCCGCCGGCCAGCCGCCAAAAGCCTTTCCCGCGGCATTTGCTTCCTGCTCGTTATAACGGTTCTTCATGCAATCGGTTCTCCACAAGAAAGGCGGCAGGATTCCGGCGCCTTATTTTTTGCGCTTGTCACCCCAACAGACACAGATACCCCCCATACCCCAGAAGCAGTCCCAATCCGTGCCAGCGCCTGATCCCGTGCCAATGGGCGCAGATGGGCCACAACACCGCGGAGAAGATTATCATCACCGGCAAATCCCTTGCCAGCAAACTTGAGGGAAGGGCAAAAGGAGTGAGCGCCGCCGTGGCGCCCATGACCATGAGCAGGTTGAAGAGATTGCTGCCCACCACGTTGCCCACGAGAATCTCGGTTTCCCGCTGCCGCACCGCCGCAATGCTTGAGGCAAGTTCCGGCAGCGAGGTGCCCACGGCTGCCAGCGTCAGCCCGATTACCAACTCGGAAACCTTGAAGTAGAGGGCAATGTCCACGGCCCCGTCGATGAAGAGGTCGGAGCCGATGACCAAAAAAATCAGGCCCAGGAGGATGAGGGCCACTATCCGCCCCAGGGAAACGGACCCGTCCCCGATCGTACCATTTTCCCGTTTATTTCTGGCCTCCCGTCGATAGGAGAGAACGGTATAGAGCAGCAGGACGGTCATGAAAACCAACCCTTCCAGACGAGTAAAATGACCGCTCCAGCTGAAGGCGGCCACGGCAAAGCTGGCCGCCAGCAGGAGATAGAGATCCTTCGCCAGCAGGGAGAACCGCACTTGCAGAGGGAGAAGCAGCGCGGAAATACCCAGGATCAACCCCACATTGGCAATGTTGCTGCCCACCACGTTGCCGATCATGATATCGGGATGCTGCCGCAGGGTGGCGGCCAGACTGACGAACATCTCCGGCATGGACGTGCCGAAGGCCACCACGGTCAACCCGATGAGCAGCGAGCTCATCCCCAATCGCCGAGCCAACCGTTTCGCCCCGGCAACCAGCAACTCGCCGCCGCAGACCAGGAGGGCCAGCCCCCCGGCCAGGGACAAGAAAGCAAACCAGATGGATGAAAAATTCTGAGTCATTTTTACAATCTACACAAAAATCCTGGATCCTGCCTGTCCATTTTCAAAACGCCGCCTTCCCTCGGCGATGCCCACGGCGCGCGGAATACTGGCGATCCTGCCGGCGGGTGGGTGGCAGGCGGTTCAGGAAGATCGTGAAAATTTTCAGGAAATCCGGATCGCTCTTTTCATTCTGCCCTAGGATTTTTCCAGGCCGAAATGCTCGGTGCGCCGCATATAGGCCTCGTAGGCCAAATTTTTAAGGGGACGGCGGATACGCCGCAGGGGCAGGAGGGGCGGCACAATGGGCAATGATTTTTCTATGGGTGCCGGAGGATGCACCCGCATCCTTTCCTCCAGATCCCCGACAGAGCTTAAACCGAGGCCTCCGTCAAGGGAGTTGCCGCCGACAGAGGCCGGGGCATCCAGCGACCGTAAAAAGGTCATGATATTTCCCAGATCATGCTTGCGGTAAAAAAGCTTGATCTCCTCCTCGATGGTTTCCCGCTCTTCCTGCAAGTCGCCGAATTTTTCCCGATAGACGGTCACATGACGCACCAGGGTTTCGTAACTGTTCAGGATGAGATTTTTAAACCTGGCCCGCATGGTGAAACCGGCGGCCCTTACCCCGGCAAAGACACGCTTGCGGATGGTGGGAGACTCAAGAAGATAGGGATCATAGAAGATTTTTTCCGTAAGCCCGGCCAGCTTAAGAAAATCCCGGATCAGATCTTCGTCGCGCAGGAGGATATAAATCCGTACCAGATCGAGACAAATCTGCTGCTCCACGGTAAATGACTGCTCCCGGATCTGCCGGTCCAGTTCTTCCTTGTTTTCCTCAATGACCTTCCGGAAACCGAAATAGCGATCCGCCAATTCCTTTTTGACCTCATAGGCAAGAACCTTTGCTATATCAGTTTCCACAGAGAAACCCCAATAGATGGAAATTTAAGGAAATTTTCGCGAATCCCCGGTTTGCCCGTCCTCAATTCCCCACCGCGAAGCCGGCAATGGTTTAATTATTTAATAAAATTTTAAGGCAAAACGCGCTAAAAACTTGACTTTTCAACATTTTTTCCTTGACACAAGCCGGAAATGGATTAGAGATACAATCAAGCCTGTATTATAACCTAGTCAAGGATGGTTCCGCACCTTCCTTTTGCAGAGGAGTTTTTGATCGGTATGGCTGTATATCAAACCGAAGATACAGTCCAAATCATCAAAGAAACCGCTGATATCGCGGAAGTCATCGGTGAACACGTCAACCTCCGGCGGGCAGGCACCAACTTGAAGGGCCTGTGCCCGTTTCACTCGGAAAAAACCCCCTCCTTCACCGTCAATCCCGACCGGAAAACCTATCATTGCTTCGGCTGCGGCGAGGGCGGCGACGTCATCACCTTCATGATGAATTTTCACCGTTTCAGCTTTGCCGAAGCACTGAAAGAGTTGGCCCGCAAGTACAACATCGCCTTGCCGGAAAAGCCCCTCAATCCTCAGGAACTGGACAAAGCCCGCAAACGCGAAGCACTGCATGCGGCCAACGAAAAGGCTGCCGAGATCTTCCACCGGCATCTCCTCTCCGAGCCGGGGGCGCAGATAGCCCGTGACTATTTGCAAAAAAGAGGTATTCCCAGGGAGATCACCGAGGAGTTCCGCCTTGGCTTCGCCCCGGACAGCTGGAATTTTTTGGGCAACGCCCTGGCCAAGGAAAAAATCCCCCCTGACACCGCAAAGGACGCCGGGCTTCTGGTCCCCAAGGAAAAAGGCGGCTTCTACGACCGCTTCCGCAATCGAGTGATGTTTCCCATTTATGGGCCCACCGGCCGACCCATCGGTTTTGGCGGCAGAATTCTGGATGATGGCCAGCCCAAATACATGAACTCACCCGAGTCCGTGATTTTTGACAAAGGCAGAACGCTTTTCGGAATGTATCAGAACCGGGAGCATATCCGTCAGGCCAGGATCTGTATCGTGGTGGAAGGCAACTTCGACCTGCTTTCCCTGGTGGTGCACGGCGTCCGTAATGTTGTCGCTCCCCTGGGCACGGCCCTGACCCAGGCCCATGTCCGCGCCCTGAAAGGTTACAGCGATGAGGCCATCCTCCTTTTTGACGGCGACCAGGCCGGGGTCAAGGCCGCCATGCGCGCGGTGCCGCTCTTCTTGACCGAGCAGGTGACCGCCAAAATCGCCATCCTGCCTCAAACCCACGATCCGGACACCTATATCAGAAAATTCGGCAAGGATGGCCTTTTGAGCCTTCTCGCCTCCGCCATGCCCCTGCCTGAATTCCTGTTCGACAAGCTTGTTGATGAACATGGCCTGACCGTGGCCGGCAAGGCAAAAATCGTCGCCGAATTGCGGGAGGTTATCAAGTCCATTGGCGATCAGCAGCTGCAGCGCACCCTTTTTGTCTCTCATTTCAGCAAAAAACTTGGCCTCACCACCCAGCAACTGCTGGACGGGGTCGTCTCCGCGCCGCCCCCCCCCAGTCAGCCAAAAGCGTTTTCGCCTCAGGGGGCCGCCAGGACTGAGGCCTTACCCATGAAACAACGTCAGCTGCTGGAGTTCATCACTGTGTATCCGGAGTATCTCCTCGCCTTTCTGGCAGCGGGAATTGAAGAGATTGTGGTCACCGAGTTCGGCCTCAATATTCTTGCCCTGCTTAAAAAACTGCCGGATCTCCAGGGCGGCCCGGAACAGCTGCTCGACCTGGCCTCCGGTCCCGAGCGGGCTTTTATTTCCAAGCTGCTCATTGCCACGCCCTCGCATTCTGATGACATGAAAGAGAATATGGCCAGGGAAATGCTCAACTGGCTTAAACAGAGCAGTCTCAAAGCAAAAAAAGAACGCCTTATCAAACAAATCAATGAGGCCCATCAGACACACAATGAACAGCTCTGGATGGAGCTGATGACCCAAAAAAAACAAATGGATGAAGCGATGCATTCGTGACGTCCTGTCAGTGAATCGGGAGTTTTGTTAAGTTAAACGTTGGGGACGCATTAACTTAAAAACCGAAGGAGCTCGGTGGGGATGAAAAAGGCTATGGTGAGACAGGGAAAGGGTGGCAAAAAACTGAAGTTGAGCGCCAAGGAAATGGCAAAAGCCCTGGTGGAGGAGGACGCCCTCCTCGAAGCCGAAGGAGGAGAAGAACAAACCAGCTGGGCAGGCGCGCAGCCCAATGATGACCTGGCGGATTTCTTTGATCTGGACCTCAACAGTGACGACGAACAGGAAGAAGGCGTGGCGCCGGCCATTGAGGACGATGGCGGCGCCGGCGAAGGACTGATCTCAAAGGGTCGTGACCTCTCCGGAAGTCAGCTGGATCCGGTAAAGGTTTACCTGCAGGAGATGGGATCCGTGGCTCTGCTTTCCTCCGACAAGGAAACCGAGATCGCCAAAAATATTGAGGAAGGGGAAAAACTCATCCAGGACACCCTGCTCGTTACCCCCCAGGCCATCGATTACCTCCGGGAGGTTTCGGACAAGATTCTCACCGGCAAACGGACCATTGCCGACGTTCTCCGCGGCCTGGACGAAGCCAATGCCCAGGCCACCGAAGAACGGAAAGAACGCTTTCTCTGGCAGGTTGGCGAAGCGCACCGCTTAAACGAGGAAATCTCGGCCTTCCGCCTCGACCTCTTCGCCCCGTCAACAACAAAAACAGAGGCCCAGAAGATCAAGATCCGCATCAAACGAAACAGCAAGGCCATTGCCAAGCTTTTTGAAGAGGATCGCTTCAGCGCCAAACATCTGTCCGCCATAATCAGGCGGCTGCGCAAGCTCGCCGCAAAACTGGAACCGCCCGCCCAGATCAAGAACGACCCGGGCAAGTATCCGCTCTTCATGCAGGGGTGCATCAGGGCGCATGGCATTGATCACGAATCGCTTGTCGCCCTGCTCAACGAAATAAACTCCGGCGAAAAGGTCAGCCGCGAGTCGAAAAATGCCTTGGTGCAGGCCAACCTCCGCCTTGTGGTCAGCGTGGCGAAGAAATACGCCAACCGCGGCCTGCAGTTGCTCGACCTGATCCAGGAAGGCAATATCGGCCTGATGAAGGCCGTGGAAAAATTCGAATACCGCCGGGGCTACAAATTCAGCACCTATGCAACCTGGTGGATCAGGCAGGCAATCACCCGGGCCATTGCCGACCAGGGTCGCACCATCCGCATTCCTGTGCATATGATCGATACCATCAATCGCCTCCTCAAGGGTGCGAAAGATTTTCTGCGGGAAACCGGCCGCGAGCCGACCCCGGAAGAGATGTCGGAACGGCTCGACATCGACCTGGCCAAGGTGAAAAATATTCTCAAGATCGCCAAGGAGCCGCTCTCTCTCGATACCCCCATCGGCAGCAGCGAAGACAGCTATCTGGCCGACTTCATCGAAGATGTCGATTCCATCTCCCCGGACGAGGCAACCATCATGGAAAGCCTGCGGGAGAGCCTGCGCAACGTGCTCAGCACCCTTTCCCCCCGGGAAGAACTTGTTTTACGCATGCGTTTCGGCATCGACACCTCCGTTGATCTGACCCTGGAGGAGGTTGGCGAAAACTTTTCCGTGACCAGGGAGCGGATCCGGCAGATCGAAGCCAAGGCGCTGAAAAAACTGAAACATCCAACGCGGCGCAACCTGCTTTTCGCCTTTTACAACGACTGAGTCACCATCCACGGACAATAAAAAAAGGCCTCTCCGAAAGGGAGGCCTTTTTTTATTCAGCGCCTACTGTGAATAAGGAGATCGGCCCCCGAACAGAGGAAAATAATTGACAGGCAGGCCATGAACCTATACCCTTGTGCCAAAATTCCTGCTTGCCAAACAGCCACATAGTTACCGTTTTTTTGCGCGCCCCTATGGACACACGACACTTATGGCTCACCCTTGCCCTTACCCCGGGCCTGGGTCCTGCCACCATCAAAAAGCTTCTCCACAGATTCGGCACGGTTTCCCAGGTTTTTTCGGCGGGATACGAGGCGCTTACTGCCTGTTCCTTTCTCCGCAAGGAGAGCGTCCCCTATCTGTCCGGCCAAAAAAACGCTCTGGCCGCGGGGGTGGCAAAAGAGCTTTTTCTGGCCGAAAAGACCGGCATCACCATTCTCGGCTGGGATGACCCCCTGTTTCCCCCCCTGCTCAAAGAGATTCCCGACCCGCCAGTGGTTCTCTATGTCAAGGGCAGCCCTCAGGCCCTGGGCAGCCGGGGGGTTGCCATTGTCGGAGCCCGAGCCGCCTCGTCTTATGGTCTGCAGGTTGCGGAAAAGCTCGCGTCCGATCTGGTTAAAAACGGACTTGCCATCACCAGCGGTCTTGCCCTGGGGATAGACGGCGCCGCCCATCGAGGCGCACTTGCCGCCGGCGGGATCACCATTGCGGTCATGGGTTGCGGCCTGGATGTCGTCTACCCTGTCCAGAACAAAAAACTGCACGACCAGATCGCGGAAACAGGAGCCGTGATCAGCGAATACCCATTTGCCACCATGCCGGAAAATTTCCGTTTCCCGGCCCGGAACAGGATCATCAGCGGACTCTCCCTGGGCGTGGTTGTCGTGGAGGCGGCCCGCCGCTCCGGAACCCTGATCACGGCCCACCAGGCCCTCGAACAGGGGCGGGAAGTTTTCACCGTTCCCGGTCGCATCGACTCGCCGAAAAGCGAAGGCTGCCACCGCCTGGCCCAGGAAGGAGCGAAGCTCATCCACTCCGCCGGCGATATTCTCGATGAATTGTCGATGCCGCTCCCTCAACTCCGGCCGCCAAGAAATACGAAGCCGGCGGAGAGCCTGACCCCGGAAGAGGCGACAATCTTTGCCGCCCTGGAAGTCTACCCGAAAACCATCGAGCAGATAATCAGCGCCGCGCGACTTCCGGCGCAGAGGGTGGACGCCATCCTGCTGACCCTTGAATTACGCGGGCTGGCAGCCTCTTTGCCGGGAAAACAGTACCAAAGGCTTGCGTAACCATCTTCGTCCAGTGTATAAGGGGCCTAACCAAATGGGCGCAGATGCGCCATTTTACAAATACAGCGAAGGCACCCCCGAAACATGGCAAAATCACTCATTATTGTTGAGTCTCCGGCCAAGGCGCGGACCCTGCAGAAATATCTCGGCAAAGCCTTTACCGTCAAGGCCTCGGTGGGCCATATCCGCGATCTGCCCGTAAAGACCCTGGGTGTTGACATTGAGGATGACTTTGCGCCCAAGTATGTCACCATCCGGGGCAAGGGCAAGATCATCAGCGACCTGAAAAACGCCGCGCAAAAGGCCGATGAGATATATCTGGCTCCGGACCCTGACCGCGAAGGGGAAGCCATCGCCCACCATATCGCGGAAATTTTAAAACCTGCCCAGAAGCCGATTCACCGCGTCCTTTTCCACGAACTGACCAAAAAGGCCATTCTTGCCGCCATCGAACAGGCAACCGAGGTGAACCAGAACCGCTTCGAAGCGCAGCAGGCACGGCGCATCCTGGACCGGCTGGTGGGTTACCAGATTTCCCCCCTCCTCTGGGACAAAGTCCGCCGGGGCTTAAGCGCCGGCCGCGTCCAGTCGGTGGCCGTCCGCATGGTCTGTGAGCGCGAGCAGGCCATCGAAGCCTTTGTGAGCGAGGAGTACTGGAGCATCCATGCCGCCCTTGCCGGCAAGGTGCCCCCTCCTTTTGCCGCGCAACTTGAAAAGGCCTACGGCAAAAAAATCGACAACAAAAAAAATAAGATCGCAACCGCGGCGGAAGCGCAGAAGATTGTCGAGGCTCTGGGAAATGCCTCTTTTCAGGTTGCGGACATTGAAAAGAAAAAGAAAAAAAGAAACCCGAGCCCCCCGTTCATCACCAGTACCATGCAGATGGACGCCAACCGCAAGCTGCGCTTTTCCGCCAAGAAAACCATGACCCTGGCCCAGCGGCTTTACGAGGGCATCGAACTTGGCGCTGAAGGCCCCACAGGTCTGATCACCTACATGCGAACCGACTCGACCCGGATCAATAACGAGGCATTGGCAGAGGTTCGGGATTATATCAAGAACGCCTTCGGGGCGGAATTTCTTCCCGATTCGCCCACCATCTTCAAAACCAGCAAGTCCGCCCAGGACGCGCATGAGGCCATCCGCCCCACCGACGTGAGCAAGACGCCCGAGTCCCTGGCGCCGTATCTGGAAAAAGACATGCTGGCCCTTTACAGCCTGGTCTGGAAACGTTTTGTCGCCTGCCAGATGGCGTCGGCAGAGTATGACCAGACCACCATCACCCTGGAAACCGCCGATTTCACCTTCAAAACCGTCGGCTCCATCATGCGCTTTCAGGGATTCATGACTCTCTACGAAGAATCGGTGGATGAAAGCAGCGCCCCGGAACCGGCCGCCGAAAATGCCACCCTGCCGGATCTGAAAAAGGGCGACACCGTTCAAGCCACCGCCATTGATCCCAAACAGCACTTCACCCAGCCGCCCCCGCGATATACGGAGGCCACCCTGGTAAAGGCCCTGGAGGAAAACGGCGTGGGCCGTCCCAGCACCTACGCATCCATCCTCTCCACCATCCAGGAAAAAGAATATGTGCTGCTTGAGCAGCGGAAATTCATGCCCACCGACCTCGGCAAACTGGTCAACGAACTGCTGGTCGCCCATTTCCCCGATGTCCTGGATATCGAATTCACCGCCTCCATGGAAGAAAAGCTGGATGAAGTCGAAGCCGGCAAAAGCCAATGGCTCGCGATTCTCAGGGATTTCTACGGCCCCTTCAGCAAGACCCTGGACAAGGCCAAGGAGGAAATGAAATCGGTCAAGAAAACCGCCATCCCCACGGATCTCTCCTGCCTCCTCTGCGAGGGAAAAATGGTGATAAAATGGGGGAGAAACGGCGAATTCCTTGCCTGCGAAAACTATCCCCAGTGCAAACATACTCAGGATTTCACCAAGAGCGAAAACGGCAAAATCGTGCCGGTTGCCAAGGAGCAACCCGAAGAGTCGAGCGAGGTTTGCGAAAAATGCGGTAAACCCATGGTCTTTAAGCATGGCCGCTTCGGAAAATTCCTTGCCTGCTCCGGTTACCCGAAATGCAAAAACATCCGGGCCACCGGAACCGGGGTCAAATGCCCGGAAGAGGGCTGCGATGGGGAGATCATCCAAAAGATCTCGAAGCGCGGCAAGGTATTTTACAGCTGCTCCCGCTACCCCAAGTGCACCTTTGCCCTCTGGGATCGACCGGTCAACGAGCAGTGCCCGGAATGCGGCTCTCCTTATCTTTTAGAGCGGGAAACGAAAAAAGAGGGCCCGCACCTGAAGTGCCCGAACAAAGCATGCGGGTACAGCAAAAAATTGCACGAAGAAGAGTAGGCTAGAGCTTGCCCAGGAACGCATAGGAGGCATACCCGACCAGCTCGTAAAGCATGAGATAGGTATCCTCCAGCCCGTCGGAGGAAGGCACAAAGCTCTCCCAGGTGATGGGACTCATGTCCCGGGAGACGGACAACAGAGCCGGCTCAAGGCCTTGCTTGCGAAAAAAGGCGGCGGCCCGCCGCATGTGGTTCGCGGAGGTGATGAGGATAATCTTCTTCAGGCCATGCTGGGCAACGTATTCCTTGACATTCTTTGCCTCGGCAAGGGTGTTGCTCGGCCGGCCGTGCACCACGATTTTCTCGTCCTCCACGCCCTGCTTGTGGAGGAAATCGACCAACAGTTTCGTTTCATGCACCCCGCGCACCGTTACATCGCTGAGAAGCAGGATCGGCGCCAATCCTTTTTTGACAACCGCCCCCCCCATGAGGATCCGGTCGGCGCTCTCGCCAAAGTGATGATAACAGGAAAGCTGATCGAGCATCATCCGGTCCGCGCTGTTGGCATGCCGCACGTACCACTTATAATCGACAATCCCGCCCAGAACCACCGCAGCCTCGTACTGTTTCCCGTAATCAACGGTATCCGGAACCCACCAGCGGTCCATGACCATTTTGGAGGTGACCGGCACACTGACGATGTAGAGATAAACAAGGAGGACAAGCATCCCGAAGCGGGTGCGCTGACGTTTCAGAAAAAAAACCAGCAGGAGAAAAAAAGCAGGGAATAATGGGTTCAGGAGAAATTGTGCTGCAGCTTGTGGGGTAGAGGGCATATTCACACCTTATAAAAAAACACCTGGCCAAAAACAGCTCTACCATACACCATGCGCCGGCCATCTGTATACCGGCAAAATTGTTCTCCATGGCCCAGGAAAAAAAATTTAAGTTGCCCGCCGAGAATGCCGATAGGTACAATAAGGCGAATATTGCGCCTCCCAAACATCCGGCGCAACGGAGGACCACCATGATATCCGGCATACACTCAGCGCTTTCCGGCCTTCTTGCCATCCAGAAAAAAGTCGACTCAAGCGCCAACAACGTGGCCAACGTGAACACGGACGGCTACAAAAAAACCCGCGTCACGCTGCACGAACAGGACCCGCAGGGCGTCAAGGCAGAAGTGCAGCAGATAACCACCCCTGGCCCCATGGTATACGAGCAAACTCCGGAAGGAGAAACCCTGGTTGAAAAATCAAATGTTGAATTGAGCGAGGAACTGCCCAGCATGATGCTCAGTCGACGCCTTTTCCAGGCAAATTTGAAAACCGTGCAAATCGAAGATGAGATGCTTGGCAGTTTGCTTGATATAAAAAGCTGAACTCTCTGATCCGCCCAGCACCCAAAGCCCCTTGCCAACGGGCTTGACTTTCGCGGCTCCCTCCCCGCCTTCACTTCTCCAGATCAGCGTAGGCAACTCTGCCGCCAAGAATGGTCAAAACCGCCTTTCCCTGCAGCTCCCAGCCGAGAAAGGGGGAATTGCAGCTCTTGGAACACACCGTGTCCGCGCTATAAACAAACTTTTTCGCCGGATCGATAACCGTTACATCCGCAACACCGCCGACGGAAAGCGTTCCCCCGGCCACGCCCAAAATTCTGGCGGGATTTGCAGACAGCAGCGCAACCATCCTCCCCGCATCCAGGATCTTGTCCCGGACCAATTGCAAGGTGAGCGGCACCGCCGTTTCCAGGCCGATAATCCCATTGGCCGCCAGATCAAACTCCACGTCCTTATCCAGCGCGCTGTGCGGAGCATGATCCGTGGCAATGGCGTCCAGGGTGCCATCGCGCAGCCCCTCCCGAATGGCGTCAACATCGGTCGGCGTGCGCAGGGGGGGATTCATTTTTGCCCTGGTGTTGTAATTGTCCACCGCCGCCTCGGTCAGGGTGAAATAGTGCGGCGCGGTTTCCGCGGTTACGGCCACCCCCTGCCCCTTGGCCCTTCTGATCAGATCCACGGATTCCCTGGTGCTGACGTGCGCGATATGGATCGAGCGCCTGGTATACGCGGCCAGGGCCAGATCACGATAGACCATGATCTCCTCGGCAACGTGGGGGATGCCCCGCAAACCGAGGCGGGTGGCCAGCGGCCCGTCATTCATGGCGCCGTTTGCGCTGAGCGACATCTCTTCGGCATGGGAAATCACCAGCAGATCATGGTTGCCGGCGTACTCAAGAGCCCGACGCATAAGCTGACTGTTAGCCACCGGCAACCCATCATCGGTGACCGCAACCACCCCGGCCTGTTTCATTTCTCCATACTCGGCAAGGGCTTCGCCCTTGCTGCCGCTGCTGATGGCTCCCACCGGGTAAACACGGGCAAACCCCTTTGCCGCGGCCTTTGTCAGGATGAGAGAGGTAACAGCCTCATTATCGTTGACCGGCTTGGTATTCGGCATGCAGGCCACGGCGGTAAAGCCGCCGGCCGCGGCTGCCCGGGTGCCGGTTTCAATGGTTTCCTTGTGCTCCTGTCCGGGTTCCCGCAGATGCACATGCATGTCGATCAAACCGGGAACCACCCATTTGCCGGCCAAGTCATAGATAACGGCATCCGCCGGCCCGCTCAGGGTATCGGGAGCGGCGATCTCCTGGATTTTGCCATCCACCAGCAAAACATCACGGATCGCATCAAGGCCGTTGACAGGATCAATCACCCTCCCGTTTTTCAATACAAGCGGGGCAGACATGTTAATCGCCTCCCATTATCAGATAAATCAAGGCCATCCGCACAGCCACCCCGTTGGTAACCTGATCGAGAATGACGGAGCGACTGCCATCCGCAACCTTCGGATCCAATTCCACCCCACGATTGATGGGGCCGGGATGCATGATGATGGCATCGGGTTTGGCCGCACCAAGAACCTTTTGGGAGATCCCGAAAAAATTCGCGTATTCCCGCAAGGACGGGAAAAGGGGATCCTGCTGGCGTTCCTTTTGGATCCTGAGCGCCATTACGACATCAGCTCCGTCCACGGCCCCACAGACCGTCTTGCACACCGTGGCTCCCATCTCCTCCACTCCTGGGGGAATAAGGGTTGCCGGACCGCCGACCGCGACGGTGGCCCCCATCTTTGAAAAACCGATGATATTGGAGTGCGCCACCCGACTATGGGCAATATCCCCGATTATGGCGATTTTGATGCCGTTGATGGTGCCTTTCGCCTCTTTGACCGTCATCAGATCGAGCAACCCCTGGCTCGGATGCTCATGGGTGCCGTCACCGGCATTGATGACAGAAGCATCGATATGATCTGCCAGCAGACGCGGCGAACCGGAACGGGAATGACGGATGACAATGCAGTCCGGGTTCATGGCATCCAGATTTCGCGCCGTGTCGATGAGGGTTTCGCCCTTCACGGTGCTGCTGCCGGAACTGGAGATATTGAAGGTGTCCGCGCTCATCCGCTTTGCCGCCACCTCAAAGGAAAGACGCGTTCGTGTGCTTGGCTCGAAAAAAAGATTGATGACGGTCTTGCCACGCAGCGTCGGCACTTTTTTAATGGCGCGCGCGGAAATCTCCTTGAACGACTCCGCGGTCTGCAGGATGAGGCCTATATCCTCGGCGGACAGATCTGCCAGACCAAGGATATGTTTGTGAGTGAATTGATGCTCGGAGTGCATAAGGGTCGTCCGTAAAGTAGCAGCACCTTGGCCGGAGTTTGACGTTACACGGGGGCCTTATGGCCGTTTCTGTCAGAATAAAAAAAGGGGGGGAAAAAGGTCCAGCACTTTTTAATGAATCAATTTCCCGAGCCGGCTCCAGCGCACCGCCAAATTATCACGATCCCACGACCAGTAAAGAATAAAGGCCTTGCCCTTGATGGCATTGAGATCAACAAATCCCCAGAAACGGCTGTCGTGGCTGTTGTCCCTATTATCCCCCATCACGAAGACAGAACCAGGCGGCACAAGCACCGGAGGCATGTTATCCCTGACCGAGGGCAGGATATCAGGCTCCAGGGTCACGGCATGGGGCTCCACGAATGGGGCCCCGTTCACGTAAAGCTGCTTCTTGACGATCTCAATCCTATCACCGGCAACACCGACAACTCTTTTGATAAAATCCTGAGACGGGTTAAGGGGATATTTAAAAACGATCACATCGTGCGGCTTCGGACTCCCCGCCGCAAACCACAGATCCCCGTTCAGCGGGTTTCTCACTCCGTAACAGAATTTATTCACCAGGATATGATCGCCCACCAGCAGGGTCGGGATCATGGAACCCGAGGGGATTTTAAATGCCTGGACAACAAAGGTTCTGATAAAAAGAGCGAGCAGTAAGGCGATAAAAATTGCTTCGGCATATTCACGATAAACAGACTTTTGTTTTTGCTCACCAGATTTTTCCGTCAACACTTGTGCTCCTCGCTGAACTTGCAGAACCGCAGGAAATATACGGAGAAAGAGACCTCATCCATCGACAAACGGGATGGTGGCCACAAAATACGCGAATAACAAAATAAATACAAGAGGTGGAATGTGACCGGACTGAACTATGGTAGTTCCAGAGCTTCGGACACGGGTCGCCTCTTTTCAAAAAACCGCCAGCTGCCTAATGCAGAACCACGGGGAAATATAAAGTGTATTCTTTTCATAATATTACAGACAACATATGGTGGCAACGACTTGTCCATACTACAACATTTTGGTATTTATAAATTTTCTTGCAGCAAAATACCTGTTTCCACCTGAGCCAATCTCTTAATTTTTTTGCAAAAGATCGCGGACTAACGGGCATTTTTTCTTGACACCATGTTTTTTTTGTGTCTCTAATGCTATAAAATAGTTAGAAAATTATCATTGCATTGCGCATTCAGAAATTTTTCGCGCATCATACACGTGGCTGTTTCGCTCATAATAGCGATTGTTTATTTCATTACATGATAATCGCCTAATCAGAACCACAGGACAGGTATGGGTAAGTCCAAAAAGAAAAATTTCTCATTGCCGTCTTTAAATTTGCCTTTTCTCAACAAACAAAAATTATCTCTCGGCTTGGATATTGGCTCACACGCCGTAAAAATTTGCGAATTGGCCGAAGCAGGAGGCAACTACAAGCTCCTTGCCCTTGGCAGTGCCAGAATCCCCGCCGAATCCCTTGAGGACGGCGCCCTGCAGGATCCGGAAGCCGTTGGCAAGGTCATCAGTTCCCTCGTCACCAACCTGAAAATCAAGAACAAAAAGGTTGCCATATCCATTTCCGGATATTCCGTCATTGTAAAGAAAATCAACCTGGCGGTAATGACGGAAGAAGAACTGGAAAAGCACATCCATTCCGAAGCGGAACAATATATCCCCTTTGATATTGACGACGTATACCTGGATTTTCAGGATTTAAAGACCAACACCGAAGGCGACGACCGGACGGATGTTATGCTGGTGGCGGCCAAAAAGGAAGTTGTGGATGGCTACCTCAACATGCTGCGGAATGCCGGCCTGCAACCGGTGGTTGTCGATGTGGATGCCTTCGCCCTGGAAAACGCCTTTGAGGCAAATTTCGGCCTTGAAGAGAATGTCGCCCTTGTCGACATTGGCGCTTCCAAAATGAACATCAACATCATTTCCCAGGGGACCTCGATCCTGGCCAGGGACGTCGTCCTTGGCAGCAGACAGCTGACCGAACAAATACAAAACCACTTCGGCCTGAGCTTTGAAGAAGCAGAAGCGTTGAAAATCGGCGAAAGCATTGACCCGGAAAAGCAGGAAGAAATCGAGGGGTTGTTCGTCAACACCTGTACGCAATGGGTAACCGAAGTCAAACGCGCCATTGATTTTTTTTACTCGAACCATCCTGATGAAAAAATTTCCAAAATCGTTCTCAGTGGCGGCGGCGCAAGGATCAAGGGTCTGAACGATTTCTTTGCCAAAGAGACGGATATTCCCGTGGAAATCTTCAATCCTTTCAAGAAAGCACATTTTGACGCAAAAACCATTGATCCAGCCTATCTGGAACGCATTGCCCCGGAAATGACCCTTGCCGCCGGGCTGGCAACACGACCGGTGGAGGTATAACGCCATGATCCGTATCAACCTCCTTCCCGTCAGGCAGCTGAAAAAACGCCAGCGCGTCAAAGCGGAACTTGGCGTTTTCACCTCTTCCCTGCTGGCCATCCTGGCTCTTTTGGCCGTATTCGGCTTTTCCTTGGCCGGCACGATTACCACAATGAAGGACGAGATAGCCTCCCTCGAAAACAAGAAAAAATCATACGAACCGAAACTGAAGGAGATTGCCAAGCTGCAAAAGGATAAGCAGCTTCTTCAGGCAAAACTTGACGCCATAAAAGAATTGCAGTCCAACGCCCAGATCACGGTGCGTGTGCTCGATGAAGTGGCATCCAGAACGCCAACAAACCGGATGTGGCTCACCTCGCTGCAGCAGTCTGCCGGCAAGTTGCAGCTGCAAGGCGTCGCCCTTGACAACGAAACCATTGCCCAATACATGCAACAGCTTGAGGCCTCGCAATATTTTAAAAACACCGACCTCACGAGTTCATCGCAAACAGTTGTTGCCGGGCAGAAACTAAAGTCTTTCTCACTCACAGTGAATGTCATCGTACCGAATACTTAAACACGCACGGTTGGAGAAAAGATGGCGCTTGACATAAAAAAACTCAAAGCTGGCTTTGAAAATTTCCTGGACAGCAAGGTCAGCCGGCTTGAGGGCAAACAAAAGTTGCTTATCTGTGCCGCGGCATGGCTCATCCCATGCGTGGCCTTCTTCTTTCTTGTTTATTCGCCCAAGAACGATGAGATCAAGCAGCTGGAGAAGAAGAAGGCCGGCATTGAGCAGGAAATAGCAAAGGTTGAAGCGGTGGCCAAGCAGCTGGCCAAACACAGAGCGGAAATGCAGGAGGTCGAACTGCAGTTCAAGGCCGCCTCCCTTCTCCTGCCGGAACAGAAAGAAATCCCCTCCCTTCTGACAAATATTTCCGGACTGGGGACTGCATCCGGCCTTGATTTTCTTTCCTTCAAGCCCGCCGGGGAAAGCCCAAAACAATTTTACGCCGAGATTCCGGTCAACATTGCGGTAAACGGGTCATACCACAGCGTGGGCGTTTTTCTGGACAAGATAAGCAAACTTCCCCGCATCGTCACCGTCAACGATGTCAAGATGGGCTCCCCGAAGCAGACCGGCACTGAAATGGTATTAAATACCACATTCAAGCTTGTGACATATCGCTTTATCGAGCCTGTCGCCGAGGATCCGAAAGCAGCCGCAAAAGGCAAAGCCAAAAAGCGGTGACCATCTGCCGTTTATTCGATGAGAACATTCGACTATGAAAAGACCGGCTAATAAAAGTTCATCTTTCTCCATCGGCTTGGCGGCGTATGTGTTGCTCTTCGCCGCGCCGCTGCAGGCACAGCCCGCTCCTCCCGCCCCTGCCGCGGCAGACACCCCTCCCGCGGTCCAGGGAAGTGCAACGGCTAATGCCGCGAACGCCGAGCCATTCGTCTATCTGCGGGAGGGCCGGCCCGACCCCTTTTTCCCCTTCCTCACCCAGGAGATTATGAAGGCCGAGGCAAAGGCCATGGAAGAGCTTACCGGCATGCAAAAATTTGAACCCGGGCAACTCACCCTGGTCGCCATAGTCTTCGCAGGCCGCGAACCTCTGGCAATGGTGCAGGATTCGGCAGGCATCGGGTACGTTCTCCGCAGAGGAACAAAAATCGGGAGAACTGGCGAAGTTGTTGATATTGTGAGCAATAAAGTCCTCATTGAGCAGGTCAAAAGTCTGGACAATGAACAGAAAAAACTCGTGGTTGAAATGACATTAAAAACAGAGGGAGAAAAATAATGTCGCTCCTGAAATGCCTGAAATATATATCTGCCGGGCTGATAACGATTTTTTGCGCCTTGGCTGGGGCTGCCGTCCACGCCCAGGCTCCCGCCCCCGAGGCGGGCACGAACCCGAACTACATCATCTCCACCATCAGCATCGAACAAACCGCTGATGAGTTCCAGCTCATCATCGAAGGCTCCGCGCCCCCGACCTATACGATGTATGAACTTTTTGATCCTCTCCGGGTTGTGCTGGATGTTGCCGATGCATCAATAAGCCACGCCGCCGCGCTTCCGTCCAGCTTTCCGCAGGGACCCGTGCAAAACATCAAGACCATGGCCCTGGCGGATCAGGTACCCGCCATTGCCCGCCTCGAAATCTACCTGGGCGACGACAGGGCCTATACCGTTGAACGGCAGGACAACAACATCGTGGTGAGCTTTGCGAAATCCATGACCGCGCCACGGCAGGTCACGCAGAGCGAACTTTCGGACGCGCAGCCGGAAGTCCCAAAGGAAGCCCCGCTGAAAGCGGAAACGACCGCGCCTGAGACGACAAGTCCGGCCGCGACCGTCCTGCACGACCTTATTGTCGACACCGAAAATCCTTCTGAAACCCGTGTTTATCTGAAAACCGACGGCTTGATCAATGATTTCCAGAAAGCCCATCTCAACAAGGGCAGTGGCCGGCCGGACAGAATGTATATCGATATCCCGGGGATTTCGTTGCCGGGCAAAATGCTGCAGATCAATGTCGGAACCTCGCTTGCAAAGGTTCGGGCCGCCCAGAGAAAGAATGCCGTCCGCGTAGTTTTTGATTCCGGTCTCTCTGAGTTATTTACCTATGAGATAGAAAACACCGCCGAAGGGTTGCTGGTAAAAATACAGGAGACATCGGCGGCCACCCCGATCATTGCCGGGCTGGTCAAAGAAAAGGAAACCCTGGTCGCCGACAATGGCCCGCAGGCGCAAAGTCCGACCCAGGCTGCCGCAGCGCCGAATACCGCAGAACTGATCACCCCAAAAATTTCCAGCGCCCAGGCACGGAAAAAACCGGCGACGCCGAAACCCACTGCGCCCGCAGCGGAAGCAAGCACCAAAAAATCCGCGGCCAAGTCCTCTGTGGATACCTTTGGTTTTGCCGGCTATGAAAAACAGAAAATTACCGTGGATTTCTTCAAAATCGATCTCCACAATGTTTTCCGCCTGTTCGGCGAAATCAGCGGCCAGAACATTGTGGTCGACGAAGCGGTAAAGGGGTCGCTTACCCTGGCACTCAATGAAGTTCCCTGGGATTTCGCCCTTGATATCATTTTGAATCTGAAGGACCTCCAGAAGGAAGAACGTTTCAACACCATCGTTATCTCCCCCAAATCCAAACAGTTCGAGTGGCCGAAAACCGCAACGGATGCCATCGCCGTGAAGGCTGACGGCTCCATGGAAAAAGTGGAGAGCATCAGCGTAAAACAGCGCCTCGAAACGCCCAAGGAAGTTGTTGAAGCGAAAAAGCTCCTCAGGCAGGCCGCTGTTGCTGAAAAAAACGGCCAGCATGAAAAGGCTTTGTCGCTTTACGAGGCGGCTTTCACCAACTGGCCGGAAAACGCCCAGCTTGCAAACCGGATCGCCTCTCTCTGTCTTGTTCAGTTGGGAATGAACGCCAAGGCTGCGTATTACGCCAAAGCGACCCTGAATCTTGAACCGGACAATGCCGGCGCTGCCCTCCAGGCGGCAATCGCCTTGGCCAACATGAAAAAGGTGGATTCAGCCAAAGAGTACTTTGACCTTGCCATCAGCGGGCCTGCCCCCTCCAGTGAAGCCTTGATCAGCTACGCTTCCTTTGCCGAGGAGTATCAGAGCTACAACGGCGCCCTGGCCCTGCTGGCGAAACACGAGGAAATCTATGGGGATACCCTGGACAGTCTGGTGACCAAAGCCAGAATTTTCGACAAAGCAGGAAACACCGCCAAGGCCATTGAGGCATATAACGCTGTTCTCCTCTCCGGTTATGAGGTGCCGGAAGATCTGAAACGCTATATTCAGGGAAGGATTGCCGCGGCGAATTAAAAGGCCAAGGCACTGTCGCTTTTTAAGCGAAATTTTTTCACCTTAAAAAAAGAAGACTTTCACCATGGAAAACAAAAAACAAAGTGTCCTTCATCTGCTTGCCTGTGCAGTGATGCTCCTCATCTTTTCCGCTTGCGCGCCTGTTACCGCGCAAGACAAGGGAGCACCAGCGGCCGTTGTCCAAGAAACAGCAAATGTGGCGCCTGTTGTTGCGGTTCAGGAGGAAAAAATTCTTGAGGAAGGGCAGCTTCCGGTCCGTTTCCAGCGGCCCGCCTATCTTCTTAACGAGACCTCTTCACAGGGGCTTGGTCTGGAAACCGATGAAGACATTGTCATCCCGGTTGGCGCTGACATCTCCTCCACGACCGGGCCGGTTTCGCTTCGGGATATCCTGAAAAGGCTCGCTGCTCTCAAGAATATGAATATCAGCTGGGCAAGCGATGTTGACCAGTTTGCCCTCGTTGACGTTGATATCCGCGCCGAGGATGACTTCTTCAGGTCCATCGACAATATCCTGCGGCAGATGGATTATTTTCACGAAGTACAGGGCAACACCATTGTGGTGAAATACCGGGAAACCCGAAAATTTCATGTAGCCATGCCCTTCATGAAATCGACGTACAACACCGGGGTCGGCGGCGATGTCCTTGGCGCCGGCGGTATCGGTGGCGAAGGGGCGGGAAACCTGCAGGGCAATATCCAGCTGACCAGTACGGAAAATGAGTTTGATATCTGGGACAACATCAGAGTCAACCTTGACCAGATCCTGGGGATCTGGGAAGAGACCGTTACCACGCCCGGCGCTGCGGCCGCGGCAGGCACTCCGCCGGCGCAGACAACCACGACCAAACGCAACGTGCAGGCCGGCAAAGGTTATTACACCATTGATAAGCCCATCGGCCTGATTACGGTCACCGCCCCCAGGCCCCTGGTCGAAAAGATCGCCGTCTATTTCGACAACCTGAAAAAAGAACTCTACCGACAGGTAGCAATCGAAGCAAAAATCGTCGAGGTCCTCATCGACAACAGCGAGAAAAAAGGCATCAACTGGGAATCCCTGCTTGACACCTCGCTGAATATCGAGATGTTCGGGCCAAGCGGCATTGTCTATACGCCGGGCACCTCGGAACGCGTCGTCAGCGGGGTGACCGCCCCGGGCAGCCCGTTCAATGTCCTGATCAGCGCCCTGGAAAAGGAAGGTCCGACCAACATTCTTGCCAATCCGAAAATCAGCGTCATGAACGGCCAGCCGGCGTTGATCAGCATCGGCGAAAACGTCCGTTTCATCGAAAAGGTTGAAACCACGGTGAGCGAGGGCACGGTTTCCACCAGCGTCACCACGAACAGCGTCATGTCCGGCCTTGGCATGTCCGTGGTCGCCACCATCATGGAAAATGACGAGATTATCCTGAGCATGACCCCTGTAACCTCGAATCTCACCACCATGGGCGAAAGAAGCTTCTCCGGTCTCACCGTGCAGCTGCCCACGGTCAATGTGCGGGAAATGAACACCCTGGTCCGGGTAAAAAGCGGCGACATGCTGATGATCGGCGGCCTCATCGACAATCTCGAAACCAACGACATCACCAAGGTGCCTATTCTCGGCGACATTCCGGGCCTGAAACGGCTCTTCTCCTATGAAAGCAAAACAACGAAGAAGAAGGAACTCGTCATCCTTCTCCAGCCGAAGATTTTGGAATAATTTTCTCCCGCCTTCGGAATAAAAAAAGCCCGGCATCAGCCGGGCTTTTTTTATTCCGATAACGCTGTACCTTACTGGGCTTCGCCTTGGGCCTTCTGCTTTCTGGAATTTTCATACAGGCCAAGAAAGTTGATCGGCTCCATGAGAAACGGGACAAAACCGCCATCCACCGAGGTCTGGCTGATGATCTGCCGGGTAAAGGGAAAAAGCAGGGCAGCGCATTCCACGGAAAGCACTGCGGGCAAATGCTCCTCAGGGATGTTTTTCAGCAGAAACACGCCCGCGTGCTCAACCTCGATGATAAAGAGGGTTTTTTCGGTCTGGCTGTTCGTCACCTTGGCGGTTATGGCCAGAGCAACCTCGTAATGATCCGCCGTCTCAAGCTTGCGATGCTTCAAGCCCAGGTTCACGTCCACCTTGGGCTCGCCCTTTTCCAGAAACACATCCGGGGCATTGGGGTTTTCAAAGGATAAATCCTTCACATACATCTTCTGCAGGCGAAATACGGGCGGCTGCGGGGTCTGGGCAGTCTCGTTATTCTGTTCCGACATGGGTTCGTCCTTTTTTAAGATTATCTTTCAGCCATCGTGGCAAACAGCGCACCTTCGCTGACTCCATTACACCTCTCTTTATAATGAAATACCCTGAAACGTAAAGAGCCTTTTGGTTAGTTTCTGATTAAAACTCCTGTTCCGCCAGAACCTTTCTCAGAAACTGACCGGTATGGGAGTTCTTTTCCCGCGCCACGGCCTCGGGTGTCCCTTGCGCGACAATGGTCCCTCCCTGATCCCCCCCCTCCGGGCCGAGATCAATGAGGTGATCCGCCGTTTTGATCACATCGAGGTTGTGTTCGATGACCACCACGCTGTTGCCGCCTTCCACCAGGCGATTGAGCACATGGAGAAGATGCTGGATATCGGCGGGATGGAGCCCGGTGGTGGGTTCATCGAGAATGTAGAGGGTTCGGCCGGTGCTCCTCCTGGCAAGCTCCTTGGCAAGTTTTATCCGCTGCGCCTCGCCGCCGGAAAGGGTCACCGAAGACTGGCCGAGGGAAATATAGGGCAGACCCACCTCGGCAAGGGTCTGCAGCTTGCCCTTGATCTGGGGCACCTTGTCGAAAAAGGCCAGAGCCTCCTCGACATTCATGGCCAGCACCTCGGCAATGCTTTTCCCCCGGTAGACGATATCGAGGGTTTCCTCGTTGTAGCGCCTGCCATGGCAGCTCTCGCAGGTGACGTAGATGTCGGCCAGAAAATGCATGGCGATTTTGATCACCCCCTCCCCTTCGCAGGCCTCGCAGCGGCCGCCCTTCAGGTTGAAACTGAAGCGACCCGGCGTGTAGCCGCGGGCCCTCGCTTCCGGCAACCTGGCAAACAGCTCGCGCACCGGGGTCAACACCCCCGTATAGGTGGCGGGATTCGAGCGGGGCGTGCGGCCGATGGGGCTCTGGTCAATATCGATCACCTTGTCGATCTGCTCCAGGCCCTCAAAACTGCAGACGCCGACATGTTCCGGCCCGTGCTGCAGAAAACTCTTCGCCCCCTTGTACAGGGTTTCGATGACCAGGGAACTCTTGCCGGAGCCGGAAACCCCGGTGACACAGGTCATAACCCCCAGGGGAATCCGCACCTCAAGATTGCGGAGGTTGTTGGAACGCGCCTGCCTGATGGTGATCCATGCCTTCTTGCCCGCCGCTTTTCTTCGTTTCTTCGGCACGGGAATAAACAGCCGACCGGAAAGATACCCGCCGGTCACGGATTTCTCTTCCTTAAGCAGGCCTGCGACATCGCCGTTGTATACGACCTCGCCGCCATGCACCCCGGCGCCCGGCCCGATATCGAGCACATGGTCGGCGGCGCGGATCGTGTCCTCATCGTGCTCGACGACCAGCACGGTGTTCCCCAGATCGCGCAACCGGATCAGGGTGTTGATGAGCCGCTCGTTGTCCCGCTGGTGCAGACCGATGCTCGGCTCATCAAGAATATACAAAACCCCGGCCAGCCGGGATCCGATCTGGGAGGCAAGGCGAATTCGCTGCGCCTCGCCGCCGGAAAGGGTCGCGGCCCTGCGCTCCAGAGAAATGTACCCCAACCCCACGTCATGGAGAAAGGTGAGGCGGTCGAGAATCTCCTTGATGATCCGCTCGGCAACGAACAGTTCCTGCGGGGTAAAGGAGAGGGCCGGCAGGTTCTCGAGAAGATGGGCAATGCTCTGCCGCGTCAACTCGTGGATGTTCCAGGGACCGATCCTTACCGCCAGGGCCTCGGGCTTCAGCCTTGCCCCCCGGCAAACCGGGCAGGCCTGCTCATTCATATACTGCTCCAACTCTTCCTGCACCGCGCCGGAGCCTGTTTCCAGATACCGCCGCGCCAGCTGGGGAAGAATGCCCTCAAAGGGCTTGCGGTGCGTGTGCAGGCGATGGAAGCGCACATAGTTGAAAACCACCTCCTGGTTGCCGGTGCCGTGCAGGACAACCTCCCTGGCCTTTGCGGACAGGTCGGCGAAGGGGGTATCAAGATCAAAGCCGTACTGCCTGGCCAGGCCTTCCAGCAACTCCTTGGTATAGGTGGAGGGCGAAGCAGTGTCCCAGGGGGCGATGGCGCCCTTGCGCAGGCTCAATCTCGGGTTGGGCACGACCAGATCAGGGTCGAAAAACTGCTTCACCCCCAGGCCACCGCATTCCGGGCAGGCCCCCTTTGGATTGTTGAAGGAGAAGAGCTGGGTGGTCAGCTCCGGCAGGCTCCTGCCGCAACGGACGCAGGCCGCCCGCTCGCTGTAGAGGATCTCTTTCCCGCTCTCCTGCAGCCGGACAAGCAGGAATCCCTCCGAAACCCGCACCGCCGTGCTCACCGATTCCGAGAGCCTTCTGGCCAGGGTTGGCTTGAGGACCAGCCGGTCGATCACCGCCTCGATGGTATGGCGCTTGTTTTTTTCCAGCGTGATCTCCTCCTCAAGACCCACAATCACCCCATCGATCCGCGCCCGCACATACCCATCCCTGCGAAGCCTGTTGAGGACCGCGACGTGCTCGCCCTTTTTCCCCTCCACCAGCGGAGCAAGGAGGATCAGCTTCGTGCCCTCGGCCATGGCGAGCAGGCTCGCCACCATGTCTTGGATGGACTGGGGCCTGATTTCCTCCCCGCACTCCGGGCAATGCGCCCTTCCGACCCGGGCGAAAAGCAGGCGCAGATGGTCATAGATCTCGGTGATGGTTCCCACGGTGGAACGCGGATTTCGGCTGGTGGTGCGCTGTTCGATGGAAACAGCCGGGGAAAGCCCTTCCAGGGAATCGACGTCCGGCTTTTCCATCTGCCCCAAAAACTGGCGGGCATAGGTGGACAGGGATTCCACATAGCGGCGCTGCCCTTCGGCATAGAGCGTGTCAAAGGCAAGGGATGATTTGCCGGAACCGCTCAGTCCCGTCAGGACAACGAGGCGGTTGCGCGGCAGATCGACATTGATGTTCTTGAGATTGTGCATCCGCGCCCCCCGGATGCTGATATATTTCGGCTCCATGAAATACCTGCCTTTAAAAGCTTATCGCAACGGCGCAAAGGTACAGTTTGTTAACGGATTACAATCCATTGATCACACGATGGATTCCATTTTTGATCAAAACTTCACCAAAATTTATGACAAGCCCGAGTTTCAATCTGCTCACCCTCAGGTAAGTGAGTAATTGAGCCTCAAAAACCGGATGATACTGGTTTGTCGCCTTGCTCTCTACGATTACCAGATCGCCGACAAGCAAATCAATACGCAAGGAACTGCCGAGCGTATTGCCCTTATAATTTACCGGAAGCATTACCTGTCGTTGCACGGCAACTCCCCGCGAACTCAACTCATGCACAAGCGCCTCTTCATAGATGCTTTCGAGCAGCGCCGGGGCCTCCCAAAGTACGATGCGCCTCCAAGGCAGACTCAACAATAACCCTGCTCAATTCGTTTTCTTTATTCATATCGTTGCGCCTTTGCGTTATTTTTTCCTCATTCGCACGGCAAAAAAGCCGTCCAGCCCCTGCTCCGGCGTGGTGCGGAAAAAGCCCGCCTCATCGACCAGGCTCCGGGCGGGGGCTGGAAGATACCCCTGGGCATTGGAGAGTGAAAAATCAGGGTGGTTCCGCAAAAAGCGTGAAATGACCTCCTCGTTTTCAATGGGATCAATGCTGCAGGTGGCATAGACCAGCACCCCTCCCTCGGCAAGCAGGCTCGCGGCAACGGCCAGCAACGCAAGCTGTTTCGCCTGGTTGCCCTTCAAGGCGTCAAGAGACCTCTGCCAGCGGATATCCGGCTGCCGGCGGATTACCCCCAGCCCGGAACAAGGCGCGTCAATGAGGATGGCCTGAAAACGATCCTGACGCACGTCGGCAAACTCCTGCAGGGTGCCGGCAAAAACCTCAACCGGGCCAACCCCGAGGCGCGCCAGGTTTTCCCGCAGCAAGGCGCAGCGTCTTTCGCCTGGTTCCACCGCGACAAGGTTGCTTCCCAGGGGCAGGAGTTGCGCCAGGAGCAGGGTTTTCCCCCCCAGGCCCGCGCAACCGTCAAGATAGGCGCCCTTGCCAAAGGGGCCAAGCAGATGGCAGGCAAGCTGAGGAGCTTCGTCCTGCACCTGGAACAATCCTTCCGTATATCCCGGCAGCTCGTCCACCCTCCCATGAAAATCGCCGAGCAGAACAGCCCCTGGGGCATATCTGCCGCGGGTGGCGTCGATGCGGCGTTTCTCCAGAAGTTCGAGATAGCTTGCCACCGCAATCCGTGCCGTATTCACGCGCAGGGCGAGCAGAGGTTCCCGGTTGTTCGCCGCGCAAATTTTTGCCGCGCGCTCATCGCCGTAGAACTTTTGCCACCGGCGGACAAGCCAGTCCGGATGGCTTTGCCGCGCGGCTGCTTCATCTGCTTGCGGCAAGGTCTCCTTTTGGCGCACGACGGAACGCAAAAGTCCGTTCACAAAGCCGGTCAGCCATTTGGGCTGCTTCAGCCGCCGGAGGGCCTGAACCGTTTCATTGATGGCGGCGGATTCTGGCACCCGGTCCATGAAGAGCAGTTGATAGAGGCCGATGCGCAGGGCGGCCAGGGTGAGAGGTTTCATTTTCTTGAGGGGATGGGAGGAAAATCGGGCAATGATTCCGTCCAGATACCCCTGCCAGCGGATCACCCCATAGACCATGGCCATGACGAAATGGCGGTCGCGCGGATCGCCCGGGACGGCCCTGGCGCACACCCCTTCCAGCACCAGATCCAGGGGCTCCTGCGAGTCCTGCCAGGCGAGGAGAACATCCATGGCGATGGCGCGGGTATTGGTCATAACATTCAGCTTTCAGCCTTCAGTTGTCTGCCTTCAGTTTTTTAATGAAACCCGAACGCATCTTTTTTATTTCAATAAGCTTCCCGAAAAACAGCTCGACATCATACTTTTTCATTAACCCCAAGGGCTGAGCAGGCAAGAGATGGGCCTTTTCCAGGACAGCCAACGCACGGAAATTGTTCATCCATGCTCCAGCAAAACGGTTAACGCTGAACTGCGGCTGAATGCCATGGGCTGCCAGCCAATCCTATCACCGAAGCAAAACGCCCGGTCACCTTTTCCCTGCGATACGAGAAATAGTCCGGGTCGCATTTCGTGCAGATGCCGGCGATCTCGATGTTTTCCGTCCTCAGCCCGGCAGCCGTGAGCTGGGCGCGGCTGATGGCCCAGAAGTCGAAATGGCGTGGCCGCGCCTGATGGGCATGGAAAGCCATGGGCAGTTCCGCCCGCGAATTGGCGAACTCGGCACAGCAGGGGCCGAGGGAAGGACTGATGGCGGCAACAAGGGCCTCCGGGCGTGAGCCGTAAGTCTGTTGCATCACGGTTACCGTGGCTGCGACAATGTTCTGGACGCTGCCCCGCCAACCGGCATGGATATTGGCAATGGCCCGCTGCTCCGGGTCGTAAAGCATGATGGCCTGGCAGTCGGCCTGCTGGATCGCCAGCCCCACCCCGGGCAGATTCGTGACCAACGCGTCAAAGCCGTCAAATTCCGTATCCGCTTCCGGCGGACATGCAACGACTTTCACGCTTTTCCCATGCACCTGCCTTGCGGAGACAAGACGGCGCAGACCAAGGTGTTCCTTGATCCGCCTCCGGTTTTCCCGCACAAGTGCTTCGTTATCGCCCACATGCAACCCGACATTGAGCGAATGATAAGGGTTCGTGCTCACCCCTCCCGTTCTGCCAAAAACAGCATGGCGAAGCGCAAGGTTGCCGAGATTGGCAAATGTTCGTATCCGGAGATCTGCAGTCATGCCTATGACGGATGGGGATCCAAGGAGGTGCGCCCTGCCGGGCGCGCTAAAAAAAAGAGGGAAGAGCCTGCGCCCTTCCCTCTCTGGTTGCTGCTGTACAACTGGTTCTAAGAACGATTTCTTAGAACGCGGCCTCAAAGGTCAGGTATACCTGATCCATGGACTCGATGGGGGTGTAGAACTGCGCATAGAGGGGATCGTTTGCCAGATCCTCGACCTTGTGCGGCGCACCCAGCCAGAAGCCGCTGCCGGTGTAGTCATACTCGTAGTGCTGGTAGCCGAGACGCATCCAGGCCTTGCCGAACTTGGAGATGGCCTCGCCGCCGGGGATGTCGTAGATGCCGTACACCTCCCAAACATCGCCGCGGGTGGCGAGCTTGGACTGGTACAGGTCGTCATGACCCGGGCTCATGGCGATCCAGTACTCGGAACCCCAGTTGTACTCCAGGCCGAGCTTCAGGCCGTAGTCGTCCAGGTCGTAGCGCACACCGGCATGGAAATGGTAGCCGTCGCGGTTGGTCGGATCTTCCCACCACTCGCCGAGCAGGCTGGTGCCAAGTTCGTCCATACCCTGGGCATTGGTCTTGCTCCAGGCCGCGCCGACAAAGTAGTTCAGCTTGTCGTACTTGTCCATGTAGACGCCGGAGGTGTGGTAGATGTCACCCAGGTTTGCCCGGTTCAGGAGCAGGTCCTGGGAGGGATCCAAGGGGTCATAGAGATCGTTGTTGACTTCCCATGCCGCATACTCCAGCGGGTTGGCGAAGTTTACGTTGTCCGGCACGTTGAAGACGTTGAAGGCGCCGAAGGACTGCAGGTAGAAGAAGCGGTTGCCCTTCTTGTAAATATCCCAGCTCACGCCGGCGAAATCCACGTCATTGAGGGTCCGGTTGCTGTCGCTGTCCGGACCGGACTCAAAGCCGCGGCCGTAGCAGACGCGAACCCGGCCCGGCATGTCTTCCTGGCCGAAAAGGTCGTTGTAGGCGTAGCCCACGGAGATACCGTCAAAGGGCCAGTCCATGACCGCGGTGGGGGTGGCCATGCGCTCGTCGCTGCCCAGCTTCAGGTTGGCGGGCGGGCCGTCGGTGGTGGGCCTGCGGCCGATGGAGAACCAGACCGGAGAGTCGGCGATGTTGTTCCAGTTCACAAAGGCGCGATCCACCCGGAGGATGGAGTCGCTGGGGTTTCTGGTGGTGGCGCCGTCAAAGGCGGTCATGTAGCCGCCCAGGGCAAAGGGTCCGCCGCCCATGCCGTTGTTGTAGGAGTAGTCAACCGGGTTGTTCTGCATGCCCCAGGCCTTGTACATGGCCACCCGGCCCTTGAACTCGACGTTCTCCAGGGCCTTGACCCGCATGTCCATGCGGAAGCGGTTGGTCCAGATGGTGTCGTTGTCATAATCCTGCGCAGCGGTGGGGTCATAGGCTCCCGACATCGAGCTAAAAATTGCCGCGCGGGCTGCGGGAGAAAGGTTTTTCATAAAACCGACCAGCGATTGTGCACTTCCGAAATAGCTCGTTACGTCACCAACAGTCGTTCCTGCTGGCATTGCGCCAAGCATGGTCCCAACTTCGGAATGATAAAAAATTGCAGCAAGGTCATTAGCATATTGGGCAGCTTCAGCGGCAGTGCTGCCATTGGCCTGAAATGCAGCATCGGCAGCAGCAATAAAATTCGCCACCGGTGTCACTTGCAATGCCCCCGCAAAAACTGTCAAGTCGGTTGCGGTTGTCATAGCAAAGGCTCCAAGCAAGGCATCAACATTGCTTGAAGACCCAGCCAACAACACATCGTTTACACCACGGGCAACATTCAACGCCTCGTAATGGGCCGGGGTGTCGGCGGTGACATAGTCCATCCGGGCGCGGAAGTCGCCGGAAAACTGGATCCGGGAGGACAGGTCCCAGGCCTCGGAGCGGTCTTCAAGAGCCTCCACCCGCTCGCTCAGATCGCCGGCCGGCGCTGCGGCCGGAGCTGTCTTCATGTTCGCCATCTGAGCCTTCAGCTGCTCGAGCTGCTTGGTCAGCGCATCGATCTGGCTCTGCATATCAGAGGTGCTCCCCGCACCTGCAGATGCCATGGCCGGCAGGGCAAGCAAGCCGGCCAGTGCCAACGTAGAAATTTTTTTCACCATCCCACTTTCTCCTTAAGAAAATATTGGTAAACCGGGCTGCGCAGGGCAGCCCCACTTACGATGCGGCATGCAACGTCAACATGCCGCCAAATAACAAGCAACCCCCCGGAACAGGGGAATTGCAAGATCAAGAACAATGTTATGCAATGACCAGCGTTCCGCCGACAGTGGCCGCCCAGCCTTGGCTCATGAGGCGCCAAGCCAGCAACATTGCGGAATTATAAGTTGGTACCGCAGTTTGCGCCCATTGTCAAAGCAAAAATGCGCCAAACCTGAATACTCCCTCATTTTTTGCCACCATTTCCAGGCTCCCGCATCAAGCCCAAACCTGCCGACAGGGAACTTAAAAAAACATTGCCAGCACGGCCCCCTTTATATTAAAGGATGAGTGATTTTAAAAATTGCCAAAACCAACGCAAACGCGCAAAATTTGCCCATGCCCGGGTCAACCCCTTTCGCCTGAAACGGGCGCGCTTACGGCCAGGGAAAAGGGCACCACCCTTGCCCTCTTCGCGCCTTTGCGCTGTATCGTTTCCTTCCCTTTGAACAAGGACACCCCATGTACTTTCAGGATATCATCCTCGACTTGAGCAGATTCTGGACCGAACAGGGCTGCGCCCTCCAACAGCCCTATGACATGGAGGTCGGCGCCGGCACCTTCCATCCCGCCACCCTCCTGCGCGCCCTTGGGCCCGAACCATGGAAAACCGCCTATGTCCAGCCCTCCCGTCGCCCCACCGACGGCCGCTACGGCGAAAACCCCAACCGCCTCCAGCATTACTACCAGTACCAGGTCATCATCAAGCCTTCTCCCCCCAATATCCAGGATCTCTACATCGAAAGCCTCAAACGCTTCGGCCTGGACATGCTTGAGCATGACATCCGCTTTGTCGAGGATGACTGGGAGTCTCCCACCCTGGGCGCCTCGGGCCTGGGCTGGGAAGTGTGGCTGGACGGCATGGAGATCACCCAGTTCACCTATTTTCAGCACGCCGGCAGCCTGGAGCTGCACCCCATCACCGTGGAGGTGACCTACGGTCTTGAGCGCATCGCCATGTACCTGCAGGGGGTGGACAGCGTTTATGACATCGCCTGGAACAGCGAAGTGACCTATGGGGATATCTTTCACCAGGCAGAGGTGGAGTTTTCCACCTTCAACTTCGAACATGCCAATGTTGAAGCGCTGCTGGGCTTTTTTGACACCTTTGAGCAGGAGGCGCACCGGCTGCTTGATCTGGGCCTGATCCTGCCGGCCTACGATTACTGCCTCAAGTGCTCGCACAGCTTCAACCTGCTCGATGCCAGAAAAGCGATCAGCGTGGCCGAGCGCACCCGCTACATCGGCAGAATCAGGAACATCGCCCGGAAGGTTGCGGAAAAATACGTGGCCCAGCGGGAGGCAATGGGGTATCCGCTTTTGCAAACGAAGGGGTAGCCCAGGCGCGGAGAACCAGCCAACAAACTGAAGCATGGCGCGCTGGAATGTTCTTTACGCGATTCCAGCGCGTACTTTCCTGCATAAAAAAAGGGTTGGGAGCAGCGCACACTCCCAACCCTTTTTTTTATTTGTGCAACCGATGCTTCTTCGCGCGGTTATGCCTTCTTCCTGCGCAACTTCCGGCCGGCAAGTCCGACGAGGCCGGTGCCGAAAAGGAGCATGGTGGCCGGCTCGGGAACTTCGTTATCCGGCGGCTGATAGGTGGTGCCGATGCCGTCCAGGAAGGCGTAGCCGCCATGTCCGCCCCAGCCGCAGTCGGAAACGATCAGCTCGACCAGGACCACGTCGCCCACTGAGAGCGAACCAAGAGACAGGTTCTCTGTACCATGTTTGTAGTAGAGATCGCTTCCCCACCCGGATCCGCCGCCGTCATCGCCGGCCCACACCCAGGAAGGATCACCGTAATGGGCCAGGGCATCCGCCCAGAAGGATGCCACGTCAACCCCATTCACCTTCACATTGATGCTGAAATAGGGCTGCGCGCCGGCGGGATGGGTGTTGTCCGGCTCGATGAGCATGGCGCCCCAGTTGACATAGAGTGTGCTTCCCGCATCAATATCGGCCTGGGTAATGGCATCCTGCTGCCAGAGCTTGGTTGCATGGGAGCCGCCCCAGATGTCGTTGATGCGGGCCATGTAGGTGCCGTTGTAGGGGTCCACGTCAAGAACCTGCCCATACATGGTGCCGGAACTGTTCATGACCGTGGCAAGACCGTTGTCAGCCGCCCCCCAATTGATCGTGGTGGTGTCATCCCAGGCCCGATAGCCATACTCCAGGTTCCAGCCCGTGAAGTCACCGGTCTCAAAGCCGCCGTTGTTAAAGAGCGCCGAGGCCGGTTGGCTCATCATCAACAACGAAGCTGCCGCCAATACACCAATTCCTGTTTTTTTCATGGATTCTCCTCCTTGTGGTAATCCCTCATGCGTATGCAAACACAGATACCCACCCAACACCATTCCCTTGGGAAGAGAAGCAAGATGCACGCCAGACATCCCGGGAAATAAATTTGTCGTTATTCCGAACAGTTCCCCAAACCCGCCACCGAGGAGAAGCATCCGGATTTCCGGAATTCAAGACTGACGTGCGGGAAGCCGCAAAAAACAGCGCAAAACAATTTTTTGACGAGGAAGGGGAAGATCGGCCAAGGCCAAGAAAATTTTCTTGCCTAATAAGGAAAGGACATAGTACTTAAAAAACTCCATACCTGGGGAGTTGCGGAAAAAGATGGCGGAAGTGCATGGGAATCGAACCCACCCACCAGGCTGTTAACCCGGTGCACCGGATTTGAAGTCCGGGAGAGCCACCAGCGCCCTTTCCACTTCCGTCCGTCCAGCTAAGATATAGTTTTGTCGCTTTGGAAACAAGATTTTTCTGTTTTTTTCAAGAAGTGTATGGGAATAGCCGGAAAAATAATGTAAATATGGCTCGACTTCCGGCAAACATGGGGTTTGCCCTTTCTTCAGGTCGATGTTCGGAACCACAACAAGGAGTCTGTCAACAATGGAATGCGAGCGCTTACAAAGGCTTGTCAAATCCTGGTATGCCCAGGTCCAGGAGGAGTCCATGGCGCCCGCCCGCATGGTCTCTTTTATGAATACGCATATTGCCGAGTGCGCCATATGCTTGGCAGATCCGATGGTTCGACAGGAGATCGAAAAAATCACGGCCATTGTCCTGCCGCCTTCCAAAATCCGCAAGACCTCTTCCAGCGAGGAAGAGGAGCTGGAATATGAAGAGGAAGGCGAAGCCGCCAGCGACGATGAAGTCCAGGACGAGGAAGGGGACGAGGATGAGGACGGCGACGACGAGTCCGAGGAAATCGAGGACGAAGAGATTGAGGAAGATGACCTCGACGACGAGGATATCTGATTATTGATCTGCCAGAGAATAGAAAAGAAAAAGCGCTCCCTGGGGAGCGCTTTTTTTTATTGGCAATGGGATGCAGACAACCTCGGCCATCGGCCACAGCGGCAAACGCCGACTGTCCGGCAATCCAACGCGCCGCGATAACCAGATCCTCAACCAGTTCCCTTTCGGCAAAGATATTTTTGATATGCTCATTGATTGTTGACTTTACCTTGCCGAAAAGTTGCGCCATGTGATCCTGGGTCAGCCAGACAGTTTCATTCTCCAGGCGAACATCAAGTTTGATATTTCCATCTGAATCCTGACAGACAAGGAGTTCTGAGTCGTTCATCGTTTCAGGGCCTCGCGGAAGGTGCGGTCCACCTCGACGCTGTCCAGGGTCTCAAGACGGTTGTGGTTCGGGTGATGGGAGCCAACCTTGCGGCCTGTATATCTATAGTTTCGCAGGTATTCATGATGGCGATTTTCAGAAATCCTATTCAATCCGAGAGGTTCAACCCTTCAAGTTCGACCCGTTATACTCCATTGACTTCTTGCTGATGATTTTTCAGCTGCGCCGCCGGAAATATCAATTCCGAGGATAAATCATTTAATTGCCAGTCTGGGCTCAGGTGACACAATTTACAGCAACCAAATCATCCCTTGAAAACCTTCTCTCGATGATAACCGAGATAATGCCGGTGCGGCCACATATCCGCCTTTTGCGGCAGAATCAAGCGCCGGTCTTCGTTTAGAATCCGCAATGCCGTGTCGGGCAAACTCTTTTTTGCGATGAGGATGGAGAAATCGTCATCCACCGAGACCAGGCCTCGGTCGAACATCCAATGAACGGTGGCAGACAGCGCCAGGCCGTTTCTCACGGAATCAGGCCCGTTTTCCGCAACCGGCTGGATGTGGGCTGCTTGGACCTCAGCTCGGCCGCCTCCGTTGATGATCTTAAGCCCGGTCATGGCGCAGGTATCTTGATAAGCATCTTTAACAACCTTCGCAAATGCCGCCTCCCGAAACGGTCTGGCAACCAGGCTTTCGACAATGGAACGCTGATAGGGCACGATTTCCTCGCTCACTTCGCATGCCGCACCTGGCTGCGCCTGCGGCTGGTATCGTGTCTCGCCCAGGATCTTGGTGAAGCCTGCCTGCAGGATGAGATTATATTCATGGTCCGGGATTGCCCGGACCGCCCGGCCGAAGGCCCCTTTATTCGTTTTCCCGTCTTCCTTTTTAAGGATGCTTTCGTAATAATGACTCCCTTCCTTGAAGGGTACGGGATGATCGAATTCAAGGTAATCGGAAACATAGGCGTAATAATGATCCGGGCGGCCAGGGTCATTTTCGATCCTGGACAACCGGGCGGTGCCGAAATATGCCTGCCTGCCGCCGCTGCTCGATAAGTCGCCGGAAGACCGACGCGGTTCATAATAAATGATCCAGTCACCGACCGCCTGCTCCAACTGCCGAAGATAGGTGCGCGGGAAATGATACCGTTCTTCCGGCAGGTCGTCGTAGGTGGGATCGACCTTGGTGGTGAGGATCGCCTTGGTCATGGCAGATCCTTTTCCACCGACAGCCCGATCCGGAATACCTTCCCGCCCTCGTCAGCAAAGACCGAAAACCCCTCGGCCAGGCCGCCGGGGCCGGCAAAGAGATCGATCACCGGTATTCTTTCATGACGATTGTATTTCATAATTCATCCGGCACTATTGGTTGTCTCTCCAAGCGCTCTTCATCCCACATTTCCCGATAAAACCGGACATATTCAGTAGCTGCATGCGGGGCAATGGCCCAGTAGTGACGGCTAAGCGTTTTGAACAGGGTCAGTGCCGTCTCATCGAAAGCAACCTCAAGCAGTTGATCCAGCACACGTTCCATGCGCCGGCTATCATCGATCTTCCTGCTGACGCTCTCTCGCACTTCCGGCTGACACGCGGCAAGGGTCTGTGCAACTGCTACATGTCTCAGCGCCTGAACCTGCCCGGCCAATTGAAAAATGTCCTCGAATTCATTTACCATCACGCCTTCGGCCCATTGGCTTTTGGGGCCTTTCCCTATTCTCTTGATGCTTTTATCCCTGGCCCTCATTTCCGTAAGCAGGTTTTTCACCTTACTCCGTTTCTTTTCGACCGTCAGGCCGGAGGGCAGCATTTCAAAAAGTAATTCTTCCAGCTTGTCTTCGAGATTCTTCAACTATCCTGCGCCACAAACCGTTTCCCTTTTTCCGTAAGCCTGTATTTCTGCAGGCGGCTGTTGGGTTTTTCAGGAATAGTGTATTCAATGAGTAGCTTGTTCAGTAATTCTTTTACCGCCCGGTTTACCGCTCCAGAAACCTTGCCATGGCCAAGTGCTTTTGCAATTTCCGCACGTTGCAGAGGCTGTGTTTCCAAAGCTTTTAATACAGATTGAGCGATTTTTGACTCTAGCCCCGACTCTGGCCCTGACTCTAGCCCCGACTCTGGCCCTGGCAAGGAGGATGGTTTGACTTCGCCACGGCTGAAAATGATCCGGTACCAGTCTGCATCCGCCTCGATACGCGGCGGTGGGCAAGGGTAGGCTTCACACATCTGGCGGATGCGCAGCAGGCCTGAGCCGACCTTCTCCACCAGATTCATGCGGTGCATCATGCCGAAGAGCAAGGGGTTGCGGGGTATGCTCCTGGTCCCCAAAGTTTCCAGGGTAAGACCGCCGACCAAGCCGCCGGGGTTGACGATTTCCACCCGGTCCTGAAAAATGTGGACCTGCAAGTCTCCGGGCCTGCGGTAATCCCGGTGGCCCATGGCGTTGAGCAGGGCCTCCCGGAGGGCGCCTTCCGGCAGTTCCAGACGTTCCTTACGTTCAAAGCCGATTTCATAGGCGGTATTGAGATGGGCCAGCAGGTAATTGACCGCCGCCTGGTAATTGCTTAAGAAATCGGCGTTATAGACCTTCTGGTCAAGGATGCGGGTGGTTGTCTTCCCCTGAAACAGGCAGCAGTTGACGGCGGAACCCGGCACCACCAGGGAGGATGTTGAGCAGAGGAGCAGAGAGCCAGCACAGGTCATCCGTCGCTGTTTGAGCAGGCCCAGATTTTCAAGCAGCCGCTCAGGATCAAGCGTCGGCGTAATGCCGCAGACCCGGACCATTTCTTCATATGCGGCCTGGTTCAGGTCCGTTGGCCAGTTAAAGCGGTCATTTGTTTTCTCGTCAAAATAGACCAGACCCTCACGATAGAAAAACTCTCGAATTTCATCCCGGTTCATCTGTTGGCAGGTAGCACCTTCACGCAGATAAAATCTGCCTGCGGTGCTGTGTGGTTTGAAACGGCTGGCAGGAACAGAGATGATGAGAACGCCGGCCACCTCTTCACACTCCACCATCAGGGGAGGTTCAAGGTTGCGGGCGATGGACTGCACTTCTGAGCGCAGATTGTTATTGGGCAGTACAGGATGAATTTTGCCGTCGTTATCCACACCGATCAGGATGCGCCCGCCCAAAGAATTGGCAAACGCGCAGATTTCCCGGCCCAGATGGGCTGTCCCGGAACGCTTGAATTCCAGCAACTGTCCCTCGCCGGTGGCAATCAGGGCCTGCAGCTCTTCCAGATTCATCCTTCATCTTTCCTTTTGGTCGCCGAGGTACTTTCCGCCATCCACTGGTCGATGATATCGCGCCGGAACCGCCAGTGCTTGCCCACCTTCTGGCCGGGAACCTCGCCCTTCTGGGCCAGCTTATACAAAGAAGACTTGGAGATTTTCAGATAGACAGCCAGCTCCTCGATGGTGAGTACATTGTCCTGATCTACAGTCATCATACGATCCGCATTAGATTGATTAATAATATCCGTTCTTAGCAGTTAATAGACGAACCGGTCAAGGTACTTTCCCAGGTTCCGGCGAGGGATATGCCGTGGCGCGAGGGATGGCAGAACAAGAAATACGGAAGAAATCATGGCCGGCCGTAAACGCCCTGCGCCACATAGCTGATCCGGCCCTGTTGCCTGAGCCTGCTGGCAATGGCGTAAATTCTGGCGCGCGGAAAGCCGGTCGCCTCTTCCAGCATGGCCACGGTGGCGCCGTTGGGGTGCTGCCCGACAATCTCCTCGATCAAGGCGGTGGCGGGGCGGTCCTTTGTTGCCGCAGCGGTTCGTCGGGCAGCCGGGGCCTTTTTCCCCCGCGGTGGCGGCTCAGGCTTTTCGCCCCTGGCGGTGGCGGCAAAATCCGGTTTTATATCCATATCGATGCCGAAGAGTCCCGAGAGGTCGGCATCGTCGATCACCCTGGAGCTTTTTTTATCCGCCCTGGCCAGCAGGTCGCCCGTTTTTTCCTGAACGGCCCTGGCCACAAGCTCTTCGGTATCAGCCTGCCGCAGGGTGAAGAACAGGAGCGGATCTTCATCAAGCCTGGCGCCGACACCATAGAGGGCGGCCGCCACATGCTTGCACATGGAGGCCCAGTCCGGGCACGTGCATTCGAAGCTGATCTCCCTGGGCGTCGGAAACAACCCCTTGCCTTCGGCCAGGAAGATGTCGCCCAGCTCTTTGGGAAATTTGCCGGCCAGAAGATCCGGCAGGGAACGCAGTTCGCCCTGGCACTGTTTTCTGATCTGGCCCCAGTTGGCCTTTTTCACCGGCGCAATGCGGATAACCACCTCATAGGGTTTGGCGCTGGTGCCCTGGACCAGGGCCGCCACCCGGCCGCCTTCGATCCTGAGGTCGAGAACGGCGCCGTGGCGCACATAGCTCTTGCCCCGGCCGATGCGGTTGCTGTAATCGGCATAGCGCTCAAGGTTTCTGTTCCAGGATTTGCCCCACCAGGTGCGGGCCAGAGTATTGCCTCCGATGACGACCGGCGCGATGCCCGGCATTTTTTTCCTGAGCTGCGCAAGTTTTTTCGCCGCCCTGGCCTTTTTCTCGGCCACAGTCTCGTATTCCGGAAATCCCCAGTAACTCATGCCCATTGATCCTTATATTTTCAGCGTAACACCCCCCCCGGGGTATACGTGCCTCAACAGTAGAAGTAACATCTTTATTTCAACATGCTTTTTCCTGTTTCCTGTTTGTCATGGCTGGAATCCAGCACTGAGGCACTAAACAGTTCGAACAGTTCCTCGTTGCTCATCTCGGTGAGCCAGTTTTCACCGGAGGCGGCAACCACTTCATCTGAAAGTTTCGCCTTCGCGGCCAGCATCCGGTCGATCTTTTCCTCAATGGTGCCCCTGGTCAGAAATTTATGAACCATGACATTTTTCTGCTGGCCGATGCGGAAGGCCCGGTCGGTGGCCTGGTTCTCCACCGCCGGATTCCACCAGCGGTCGAAATGGATGACATGGCTGGCCGCCGTCAGATTCAATCCGACGCCGCCCGCCTTGAGGGACAATACAAAAAATGGCACATACTCGCGACCTTGAAACGTCTCGACCAGCTCTTTCCGTTTGCCGACCGGCACGCTGCCATGCAGAACCAGGCCCTCGCGGTTGAAAATAGATGCCAGAAACCGGGCAAGCGGGCCGGTCATTTCCTTGAATTGGGTGAAAACCAGCACCCGCTCCCGCTTTTCATGGATGGTTTCGCAGATTTCCCGCAGCCGCTGGAATTTGCCGCTCTCCTTTTCGTCGAAATCGGCCAGCCCCAGATACTGCGACGGGTGATTGCAGAGTTGCTTGAACTTGATGAGCGCCGACAGGATGAGCCCCTTGCGCTGTATGCCTTCCGTGTGCTCCAGGGCCGCCCGGAGGCCGGAAACAACCTCGCCGTAGAGGACGGTCTGCTTCTTGCTCATGGCGGCCCAGGTTTTGGCCTCCACCTTGTCGGGGAGGTCGGAGATGATCGATTTGTCTGTTTTCAAACGCCTGAGGATGAACGGCCTGACCACCCGGCGCAGCCCCGCGTAGCCATTGGGATTGTCGGCAAGCCGTTTGCTGAAATCGCCGAACTCCCTGGAGTTGCCCAGGAGCCCCGGATTGATAAAATCGAACAGGCTCCAGAGGTCGGACAGCCTGTTTTCCACCGGGGTACCGGTCATGACGATCCGGTTGCGGGCGGAAATCTTTTTCACCGCCCTGGTCTGCCTGGCGCCGGGATTTTTGATGGCCTGGGCTTCATCGAGAATAACGTAATTCCAGGTATTCTGCTGAAGCCAATCAATCCTCTGCGCCAGGGCATAGGTGGTGATGACCAGATCCAGCCCGGCCAGCCGGTCCTGCGAGAGCGCCGGGACCGAGCCGGGTCGGTGAAAGTCGGGATGGGCGACAAAAAATGAAAGACCCGGGGCAAAATTCTCGATTTCGCCGACCCAGTTGGCAAGAAGCGAGGCCGGAATGATGAGAAGCGACGCGCCTGCCTTTTCGCCTTTTCTTTCTCCGGCCTTGAGCGCGTCAAGAAAGGCCAGGATCTGGACGGTCTTGCCCAGGCCCATGTCATCGGCGAGACAAGCGCCGAGTCCTATCCGGTGCAGATAAAAAAGCCAGTTCAGGCCATCCTGCTGATAATGCCGCAGTCTTGCCGCAAACGCCCGGCTGGTTTTGACCTTGGCCATTTTCCCGGGCCGCTCAAGTCGCGCGAACACCGTCCGCAGCCATTCACCGTGGGAGATGCCGGCAACAACCGCGGCCGCATTGCCGAGCAGTTTCTGCGGATTCATGGAAAAACGCAGGGCATCAAGAAGCGTGATCCCCTCTTCCGGGTTCAGTTCGCCGGCTTTTTCAAACGCCTCCAGGGTCTGCCGCAGTTTTTCCGGATCCACGGCCACCCACTTGTTTTTCAAAAAAGCCAGACCTTCCGATTCGCTCAGCAGCCGGCGGGCCTCTTCCGCCGATATTTCCGTGTCGCCGAGCATCAGCCGGGGCGAGAAATCGAGCAGGGCATCCATGCCGACCATGGAGGGAGGCTTTTCGCCGATGCGGACCTGGATGGTGATGGCGGCGGTCTTTTTCTTCCACCAGTTGGGGATGCGGCAGAGGATGCCGGCCTCTTCGTAAATCGGAATCTCCCGCAGAAAGACAAAGGCCTCCCGCGCGGACCAGGCCAGGGGGTAAAACAACTCGCCGCTGTCACGCAGAGAGGCCACCAGTTCGCTTTTCAGGGCCGCGTCATCAACGGTGACCAGAAGTTGCAAAAGTTTTTCGTTGTCGCCTTTATACTCCTCAAGCGCATACTTCAAAGGCAGGTGCCTGGATTCTCCCGCCTCGTTCAGCCGGGTGGAATAGGTGGCGAGAAAGGCAAACGGCGCTTCATGATCCTTGTTTTCAACCAGATGGAAGTAGATGCGGCCGGCGAGGTGGACATCGGGGCTGTATTGACTGAAAAAATCCGCGACCGATCCGGCAAAGGCCTCGATCTGCCCGTAAAAAATCTCGTGGAGCGCCGCCCACAGTTCCGTCAGCGTTTCCGCGGCGAGATATTCGCCGCCCGGCATCGGGGGAGCGGATTCCAGCAGTTGGGAACGCTCGTCGTCGGCAAAGGGGATGACAACATTGGCGCGCAGATTCTCCAACTCGGGAGTGAGTTTCAGTTTTTGAATAAAAAGAGTGGAAAATGCGCGCCAGAAGGTGAGCGATGGCGACAGGGGAACATTTTTTGCGCAGAACCCCAGAAAAAAGAGCCAGCCCTCCGGTTCCTCGGTGGAGCGCGCGAAGATTTCATCCTGCATCGCCTGGCTTGAACGATTGAGTCCATCGGCAAGAGGCGAAGTCCACTCAAGCTGAATGGAACCATCCGGCATCAATATGGCGGCAAGTTCGGCGTTCTGCTGCATTGTCAGTATCCTGGAGTCGATGCCGGGGCGGGTGACGGGCCGTTACGTACCACAAATCGATCCTGCTTCTGGCTCATCGGGTCAGGGCCTTCAAATTATTTGGATTATGCCGAACCTTACAGCACCTTGCTGTAATTTCTAGGTAAAAGTTTCACAAAAAGAAATAATAACGGCCGCCTGAAGGATCGTATATGGCCCTCAAGAAATCCGAACTCTATAGCTCCCTCTGGAAGTCCTGCGACGAGCTGCGGGGCGGCATGGACGCCAGTCAGTACAAGGACTACATCCTCGTCCTCCTGTTCGGCAAATATGTCTCCGACAAGTATGCCGGCGACCCTGACGCCTTGCTTGAAGTTCCCAAGGGCGGCAGTTTTGCCGACATGGTGGCGGTCAAGGGCGACAAGGAGATCGGCGACCGGCTCAACAAGATCATCGGCCGCCTGGCGGATGCCAACGTTACCCTTTTCACGCTATAAGTAGATGGAACTTCATAGAAACGAGGCGAGCATGGGTAAGCCCCCCGGGGGGGACGGAGCCGTACCATACCAGCGATATGGCAGAAACCTTGAGGGTGATCCTCGCGGGTGTGGAAAAGGTTGACACCTGATTATACAGAGTTTATCATAGATTAACAAATTTTGATAACCTATGAATATTTTGGTATAACCATGGACCCCAGAAACAATCCTTACGCCCCGGGCGCCGGCACCCCGCCCCCTGAACTCGCCGGCCGTGACGACATCATCGAACGGGCCAACGTGGCGCTCTACCGCATCGGCGCCGGCCGGGCGGCGCGTAGCGTCATTCTCTACGGCTTGCGCGGCGTCGGCAAGACCGTCCTCCTGCAACAGATCCGCCTGGCCGCCGAGGAGGAACATTTTTTCCCGGTGGTCGTCGAGGCACCTGAGGAGCGATCGCTGCCTGCCACCCTTGGCCCGGCCCTCAGGGCCACGCTCATCAGGATGAGCAAGGGGGAGGCGGCCAAGTCCGCGATGCGGAAGGCGCTGAGCGCCCTGGCCGGTTTTGCCCGGGCCGTCAAAATCAAATACGACGACGTGGAGTTCAGCGTCGATTACAGCCCTGAGCCGGGCGTGGCGGACAGCGGCGATCTGGAAACCGACATCACCGACCTCCTGGTCTGTGTCGGCGAGACAGCGGCCGAAAGCAAAACGGCGGTGGTCCTGTTCATCGACGAGCTGCAATATATCCCCGAGGCACAACTCGCCGCCCTCATCACCGCCCTGCACCGCGCAAGTCAGAAGCAGCTGCCCATCACCCTGGTGGCGGCAGGTCTGCCGCAGTTGCTGGGACAGATGGGCCGGGCCAAGTCCTATGCCGAACGGTTGTTCGAGTTCATTCCCATCGGCCCACTGGAGCAGGATGCCGCCCGCCAGGCGCTTTGTGTGCCGGCCGAACACGAGGGGGTGGAATATACTGCGGATGCAGTCGCGGAAATCCTCGCCCGTACGCAGGGCTATCCGTACTTTCTCCAGGAGTGGGGCAAGCACGCCTGGAGCGAGGCAACCGCCTCACCCATCACTTTGGCCGATGTGCAAAGGGCAAACGAGGTCGCTGTGGCGGAATTGGATGCGAGTTTCTTCAGGGTCCGCTTCGATCGCTTGACGCCGGCGGAAAAACGGTACATGCGGGCCATGGCGGAACTGGGACCAGGCCCCCACCGGTCCGGCGACATTGCCGACATCCTGGGCAGGAAAAACACGGCGGTCGCCCCGGTCCGTGCCCGCCTGATCGAAAAGGGCATGGTATACAGCCCTTCCCATGGCGACACAGCATTCACCGTGCCCTTGTTCGACGGTTTCATGAAACGGATCATGCCGGCACTCTCATAAGGCGGCAAGCAGATGACCGACAGATGGGGTTGCCGTCATTGCCGGTGAAACTTGGCGCAATCCTGGTCGCGACCCTTCCTGTCATAGGGATTTTTGGGGAGACTGAGGCCAAATGCCCCTATAGATACCCCCAAAAATTTCTCATTTCAATGCGCCAGGACAAACATTTCCGGACAAGCAAAAAAGAAAAAGCCTTGATTTCTCAAGGCTTTTCGGATGAAACCGGACGTTGCCGGATTATGATCTGGTGGCGATGCAGGGACTTGAACCCCGGACACTACGGATATGAGCCGTATGCTCTAACCAGCTGAGCTACATCGCCATGAAAAAGAAAGTCCTTATATTCAAGATTTTGCGGCAATTGTCAACTCAAAAATAAATGCCCCGGGTCTCACTTGCTGGAAACCCGGGGCAGATACCGTAAAATCGTGCGGTTCGGGCCGTATTACATCATGCCGCCCATGCCGCCCATGCCACCCATGCCGCCCATGCCCGCGGGCATGCCGCCGCCGGCCTTTTCCTCTTCAGGATGCTCGGCGATCATGCACTCGGTGGTGAGCAGAAGTCCGGAAACACTGGCCGCATTCTGCAAAGCAAAGCGGGTTACCTTGGCAGGATCGATAACACCGGCCTCAAGCAGGTCCTCGAACTTCTCGGTGTCGGCGTTGAAGCCCTTGGAGCCTTTCATGTTCTTCACATGCTCGACAATGACGGAGCCCTCAAGGCCGGCGTTATTGGCGATCTGACGAACCGGCTCTTCCAGGGCGCGGGCAACGATCTGTTTGCCGAGATCCAGCTCGGGGGTGAGCTTCAGGTTCTTCAAGGCGCCAAGGCAGCGCAGGTAAGCAACACCGCCGCCGGGAACAATGCCTTCCTCAACGGCCGCGCGGGTGGCGTTCAATGCATCTTCCACGCGCGCCTTCTTCTCCTTCATCTCGATCTCGGTGGCGGCACCGACGTTGATCACCGCCACGCCGCCGATCAGCTTGGCCAGGCGCTCCTGGAGCTTCTCGCGGTCGTAATCGGAGGTTGAGGCGTCGATCTGGGCACGGATCTGCTTGACACGGCCTTCGAGCTTGGCCTTGTCGCCGGCGCCGTCCACGATGGTGGTGTTGTCCTTGTCCATGACAATGCGCTTGGCAGAACCAAGATCATTGATGGTGACGTTCTCCAGCTTGATGCCGAGGTCTTCGGTGATCACCTGACCACCGGTGAGGGTGGCGATGTCTTCCAGCATTGCCTTGCGGCGGTCGCCGAAGCCGGGGGCCTTGACGGCGGCCACGCTCAGGGTGCCGCGCAGTTTGTTGACCACCAGGGTGGCCAGGGCCTCGCCGTCCACGTCCTCGGCGATGATGCACAGGGGCCGGCCCATCTTGGCGATCTGCTCAAGGATGGGAAGCAGGTCCTTCATGTTGCTGACCTTTTTCTCGTTGATCAGGATGAAGGGCTCTTCCAGGTTTACTTCCATCTTCTCGGCATCGGTGACAAAGTACGGGGAGAGATAGCCGCGGTCGAACTGCATGCCCTCGACCACGTCCAGGGTGGTCTCCATGCCCTTGGCCTCTTCCACGGTGATAACGCCTTCCTTGCCGACCTTGTCCATGGCCTCGGCAATGATGTTGCCGATGGTGGCGTCGTTGTTGGCGGAGATGGTGCCGACCTGGGCGATTTCCTTCTGCTCCTTGGTGGGCTTGGCGATGTTCTTGAGCTCGGCCACGACCGCCTCAACTGCCTTGTCGATACCGCGCTTGATGTCCATGGGATTGTTGCCGGCGGCAACCAGCTTGGAGCCTTCGGAGTAGATGGCCTGGGCGAGGATGGTGGCGGTGGTGGTGCCGTCGCCGGCCACGTCGGAAGTCTTGGAGGCAACCTCCTTGACCATCTGGGCGCCCATGTTCTCGAACTTGTCCTTGACCTCGATCTCCTTGGCCACGGAAACGCCGTCCTTGGTGATGATGGGCGCGCCGAAGGATTTCTCGATCAGCACATTGCGGCCCTTGGGGCCGAGGGTAACCTTTACGGCATTGGCCAGAGTGTTTACGCCATTGAGAATGGACTCCCGGGCTTTTACGCCATATTTGATATCTTTCGCAGCCATAGTGATAATTCTCCTTTCCGTCTTATCAGAAAAAATTACAAACCATTGCGGAATTACAAATCAAGAAACCGACTTCGCGTCAATCAGCCTTCAACAACGCCAAGAACGTCGTCTTCGCGCATGATCAGGTAGTCTTCGCCATCGATCTTGACATCGGTCCCGCCATACTTGGAAAAGAGCACGCGATCGCCAGCCTTGAGCTCCACCGGCACCCGCTCGCCTTTGTCGTTATGACGGCCCTTGCCAACGGCAATGACCTTGCCCTCGGCCGGTTTTTCCTTGGCGCTGTCGGGAATGATGATGCCTCCCTTGGTTTTTTCCTCTTCCTCCAGTCTTTTGACCAGGATGCGATCATTCAACGGACGAATCTTCATGTAATGCCTCCATCTCGTTTGATAATTATTTTTGATTCACTGACAAGGGGTGAGCAACAGTTGCTCGAAGCGTTTCCCAAATCCTTAAATGAAGCGGCAGGGAAGGCCGTGAATCACGGCACTTTCCTGCCTTGTGCGCCAAACAATATGTATCTGGGTTTAAAAAATCAAGAGAGGACCATGATTTTTTTTATTTATAAAAATCAGGATGTTACAAAAAAAATGATTCTGAAAAATCTTTTTCCGGACCATCCCCTGGCCCGGAACGCATCACAACTTCAGCACCCAGCCGTGGGGATCCGCTTTCTGGCCGTACTGGATGGCCTGAATCTCGTCGAAAAGCTGCTGGGAAAGCGCGCCGGTCCTGCCGCCGTTGATCAGGCAGTCCTGCCCCTTGTAGTGCAAGGAACCGACAGGGGAGATCACCGCGGCAGTGCCGGTGCCGAAGATCTCGGCAAGCGTACCCGCTTCCTTGGCCGCCAGAACCTCATCGATGGAGATCCTGCGCTCCACCACCTTCCGCCCCATGTCCCTGGCGACCCGGATCACCGAATCCCGGGTGACTCCGGGGAGGATGCTGCCGGAAAGCGGCGGGGTGATCACCTCATCGCCAATGACGAAGAAGATGTTCATGGTGCCGACTTCTTCCACATACTTCCGCTCAACCCCATCGAGCCAGAGCACCTGGGTGAACCCTGCCCGTTGCGCTTCCACGGCGGCCATGATGCTCGCCGCATAGTTGCCGGCGGTTTTCGCCTCCCCGACTCCGCCGGGAACCGCGCGGACATACTTGTCGGTGACGTAGATTCTGACCGGGTTGAAGCCTTCCGGATAATAGGCGCCAACCGGGCTCAGGATGACAAAGAAAAGGTACTCCTTGGCCGGACGCACTCCCAAGGCCGCCTCGGTGGCGATCATGGTCGGTCGGATATAGAGGCTTGCGCCCTTGGCGGAAGGAATCCAATCCTGATCGACGAGGATGAGCTGCCTGAGGGCCTCAAGGACATCCGCCTCCGGCAGTTGCGGCATGCACAACCGGGCGGCGGAACGGTTTAGCCGCTCGATATTGGCCGTGGGCCGGAAGAGGTAGATTCCGTTGTCCTTGCCCCGGTACGCCTTGAGCCCTTCGAAGATGGCCTGGCCGTAATGCAGAACCATGGCCGCCGGATCGAGGGAAAAATTCCGGTATTTGGAGATCGAGGCATCATGCCAGCCCTTGCCCTCGGTGTAAGGGATGACCAGCATATGATCGGTGAAATATCTGCCAAATCCCAGGGCGTTTTCGTCGGGTTTGGGTTTTGCCTCATTGCCGCTTATTTTTTCCAGCCGGATATCCATGCGCGTTCCTCGGATAAGGACCCTGTTCTTTACCTTACACTTATGCATCTGCCGAAATCAGCCGCGGCCTTTTGCCATCTCCGCCAAAAACCGCTTGTTTTCACAACAGTAAAGCCAAACACTATAAATGATAATGCGCATATTTCAAACAACTTATTGCCGGCAGCGCAAAAAGCCACCCTGCCCAGAGGGCGATGGTCCGGCGTTATCCCCTTTCCATTGAACCAGCAACTTCTTGATGCCGACATGGGCAACTTGTGTATATTATGAAAAAAAGTCATGCCGCAATCCGCGGCAAGCAGCGCTCCCTGGTGAACCCATGCAAGAAGCCCCGCCCAGCCCCATGGTATTACGTTACTTCCTGGTCATCTTTCTTGTGGTTATCCTGTTGCTGGGCCGGCTGCTCTGGCCGTTTCTCGCCATCCTCATCCTTTCCTACCTCCTGGCCTCTCTTTTTCGGCCGGTATACACCTTTTTCAACAAAAAAATCTCCGCCAGTCTCGCCTCGCTCCTGACCTGCACCCTCATCGTCCTGCTGGTCTTCGTTCCCCTGGTCTTTTTTGTGCTCTCCCTCTCCCAGGAGGCGCTCAACCTTTACCAGTCAGGCAAGGCAGCGAGCCTGGCCATGAAGATCAAGGATCTGCAGAACAGCGACGCCATGGCGCGCCTCCTGGATATTCTCGCCTCCTTCGGCATCGCCCTGGAGCCGGAGTCGGTCAGCAACACGGCCTCCGAACTCATCAAGATGACCGGCCTTTATCTGTACAACCAGATCAGCGGCTGGGCCGCCAATATCCTGCTCTTTATCTTCAACTTTTTCATGATGATCCTCACCATCTTCTTCCTGCTCATCGACAGCGACAAGCTGGTCTCCTACGTCCTCACCCTTTCACCCCTTCCCGATGATCAGGAACGCCGCCTGATAAAAAAATTCGAGGAGATCGCCGGCGCCATCCTCATCGGCAACGGGATCTGCGGCCTGATCCAGGGGGTGCTGGGCGGAGCGCTCTTTGCCATCCTGGAACTGGGGCCGGCCGTGCTCTGGGGCGGGGTGATGGGAGTGCTCGCCTTTCTGCCGATCTTCGGCATCGGCCTGGTCCTGATCCCCACCGGCCTCATCCTGCTCATCAAGGGCGACATGTCGACCGGCATGGCGGTGCTGCTCTTTTACCTGCTGCTCTCCTTTTCAGTGGAATACATCCTCAAACCCAAAATGGTCGGCAAGCAGGTGCACATGCACACCCTGCTCGTCTTCCTCGGGATCATGGGGGGATTGAGCGTTTTCGGCTTCATGGGGATTATCTACGGACCGCTCGTTGTCACGGCCTTTCTGACCATGGCGGACATCTACATGACCAGCTACGACAAATACGTCAAGGTGGGATTCGACAAGTAGAAAAAGCAGCGGCTAACGAGAAGAAACCTCCTGCCCCTCGCCTCACCTGGCCACCGCATCATCAGCGGTCCGGCCGCCGTCGTTACGGCCCGACGCCGCCGCCAAGAACCTTATACAAGGTCACCAGATTCAGCAGCCGGGTCAAACGGGTGGCGATCAGCTCCTGTTGGGCGGCATAGAGCGCACGCTGGGAGTCGAGCACGGCCAGATAGCTGTCCACCCCCTTTTCGTACCGGACCCGGGAGAGCCGGTGGCTGGTGGCGGTGGCCTCGGTGAGCGACTGCTGCGCCACCAGCTGCCCATCGATGGTTCCCTGCTGGGCCAGGGCGTCTGCCACCTCCCTAAAGGCGGTCTGGATCGCCTTTTCATAACGGGCCAGGGCGATATCCCGGTCCGCCTCGGCCACCTTCAGGCTGGCCCAACGTGAACCAGCGTCAAAGATCGGCAGCACAATTTCCGGGGCAAAGGCCCAGGCGCCCGAGCCGGAGGTAAAGAGACCGGAAAGCTCGTCGCTGCCGAAACCCACTGAGCCGGTGAGGGTGATGCGCGGAAAAAAGGCGGCCCGGGCCGCGCCGATATTGGCGTTCATGCCCTTGAGCTGATTCTCGGCCGCCAGGATATCGGGGCGCCTGAGCAGCACCTCGGAAGACAGGCCGGAGGAGAGGGCCCGTACCGTGGTCAAGGTCGCGGCAAGATCCCTGGGGAGCAACTCGGCCGGCACCGTGGCGCCGACCACCAGATTGAGTGCGTTTTCATCCTGGGCCGCCAGGGTGGTGTAGCGGGCGATGTCCACCCGTGCCGCATCCAGCCGGGTTTGCGCCTGCCGGAGATCGAGCTCGGAGGAAGCCCCCAGCTCGAAGCGGCGCTGAATCAGCGCATGGGTGGCCTGCTGGGATGCGAGGGTATCCTGGGCCAGGCGCAGCCGCTCGCGATCGGCGGCCAGAGTCAGGAAATTGGTCGCCACCTCGGCCACCAGACTGATCTGCACCGTGCTGCGCGCCTGTTCGCTGGCGAGATACTGCGCCAGGGCCTGCTCCTTCAGGCTTTGCACCCGGCCGAAGAGGTCGAGCTCATAGGCGCTGACACCGAGGCCGACGCTGTACTGCTCCACGGTTTCGGCCTGTCCGCTGGAGGAGAGGGTTTCCGGAATTCGCTGCTTGCTGCCGCTGCCGCTGGCGTCGAGCTGCGGAAAGAGCTTGGCGCGCTCTATCCGATACTGGGCCCGGGACCGCTCGATGTTCAAGGCGGCGATGCGCAGGTCACGGTTATTGGTGAGGGCCAGGGCGATCAGCTTCCGCAATTGCTGATCGGCAAAAAACTCCTGCCAGGGCGGAGCGGCAGCCTCCTGCCCGGCTTGGCCGCCCGTCTGCTCCTGATAGGCAGGACCGCTCGGCCAGGCGACCGGCACCGGCGCCTCGGGCCGGCTGTAGCTGGGGGCCATGGTGCAGCCGGCCAGAAAAAGCACTGCCGCTCCGGACAGCCACAGGGCTGGACTCTTCCGTTTCATCTCAGCGCACCTCCGGAAGGTTGACGGCCGGGCTCTGTCCCGCCGGCCGCCTCTTGACAAAATACCTGGACACCAGAACAAAGAAAAACGGGATGAAGATCAGATCGATGAAGGTGGCCGAGAGCAGGCCGCCGGTCACCGCGGTGCCGATGGCGTTCTGCGCCCCGGCGCCCGCCCCGCGGGTCAGGGCCATGGGCAGAGTGCCGAAAAAGAAGGCCAGGGAGGTCATGATGACCGGCCGCAGCCTGATCTTCACCGCCGCGAGCGTCGCCGCCACCAGTTCATGGCCCTGCTGCAGCTGCTCCTTGATGAACTGGATGATCAGGATGGCGTTTTTCGTCGAAAGCCCCACGGTGGTCAAAAGGCCGATCTGCAGATAGATGTCGTTGGGCAACCCCCGCATGGTGACCGCGGTCACCGCGCCCACCAGCCCCAGCGGCAGCATCAGCATGTTGACAAAGGGGATGGACCAGCTCTCGTAGAGGGCCGCCACGGCCAGAAAGACCACCAGCAGCGAGATGGCGTACAGGGCAGGGGCCTGGGCGCCGGCCTGTTTTTCCTCGTAGGAGAGACCGCTCCATTCAAAACCGAAGCCGGGTGGCAGCTGGGAGGCCATCTTCTCCATCTCGGCCATGGCCTCGCCGGTGCTCACCCCTGGAGCTGCCTGGCCCATGATCTGCACGGAGGGGATGCCGTTATAGCGCTCCAGGCGGGGCGAGCCATACTGCCAATGCGCGGTGGCAAAGGCCGAAAAGGGCACCATCGCGCCTTTGCCGTTGCGAACATGCCAACGGTTGATATCCTCCGGCAGCATCCGGTACCTGGCATCGGCCTGGACATAGACCTTCTTGACCCGGCCGTTCTCGATGAAGTCGTTCACATAGGAGCTGCTCCAGGCGGTGGCCAGCACGGAATTGATCTCCGCCAGCGGAATCCCCAGGGCTCCGGCCCGCACGTCATCGATGTCGAGCTTGAACTGCGGAGTGTCGTCCTGGCCGTTGGGGCGGACGGCAATGAGCCGGGGATTCTGCATGGCCATGCCCAGCAACTGGTTGCGCGCCTCCATCAATTTTTCGTGTCCCAGGCCGCCACGGTCCTGCAGCTGAAAGTCAAAACCGTTGGCCTGGCCCAGCTCGATCACCGCAGGCGGCGAAAAGGCAAAGGCCATGCCGTCCCTGATCTGGGAGAAAGCCCGCATGGCGCGGCCGGCCACGGCCGGCGCCTTCAGGTCCTTGCTCTTGCGCAGCTTCCAGTCCTTGAGCCGTACAAAGGCCAGGCCCATGTTCTGGCCGCGGCCGGCGAAACTGAAGCCGGTGATGGTGATGATCGCCTCCACCGCTTCTTTCTCGTTTTCGAGAAAATGGTGCTCCAGCTGCTCGATCACCTTCAGGGTCCGCGTCTGGGTGGCGCCGGCCGGCAGCTGCACCTGGCAGATGATGAAGCCCTGATCCTCATCGGGCAGAAAAGCGGTGGGCAGCCGCAGGAAAAGAAAAACCATGGCCGCGACAATGAGGCCGTACACCAGAAGATAGCGTACCGGCTTGCCGAAGGAGCGGCCGACCAGCCGTTCATACTGGGCCCGGCGGCGGTCGAACCACTTGTTGAACCAGCGGAAGAACGGGCAGTACCAGCCGCTTTCGCACGGCTCGTGCCCCTTGGTCACTGGTTTGAGCAGGGTGGCGCACAGGGCCGGGGTGAGGATCATGGCCACCAGCACCGAAAGGATCATGGAGGAGACGATGGTGATGGAGAACTGGCGGTAGATGACGCCGGTGGAGCCGCCGAAAAAGGCCATGGGCACGAAGACCGCGGTGAGCACGGTGGCGATGCCCCAGAGGGCGCCGGTGATCTGGCCCATGGATTTGATGGTCGCCTCACGGGGCGGCAGGCCCTCCTCGGCCATGATCCGCTCCACGTTCTCCACCACCACGATGGCGTCGTCCACCAGCAGGCCGATGGAGATGACCAGGGCGAACATGGTCAGGGTGTTGATGGAAAAACCGCTGGCCGCCAGAACCCCGAGGGTGCCCAGGAGCACCACCGGCACGGCGATGGTGGGAATCAGGGTTGCCCGGAAGTTCTGAAGGAAGAGGAACATGATGATGAAGACCAGGCAGACCGCCTCGATCAGGGTCTGGACCACCTCTTCCATGGAGATTTTGACAAAAGGGGTGGTGTCGTAGGGATAGACCACCTTCATGCCGGGGGGAAAAAACTTTTCCAGCTCCGCCATCTTGGCCTTGACCCGTTCCCCGGTATCCAGGGCGTTGGCCCCGGCGGCGAGCCGGATCGCCATGCCGCCAATGGGCTTGCCCTTGTAGCGCGACTGGATATCGTAATTTTCGGTGCCGATCCTGCATTCGGCCACATCCTTGAGCCGGACCGTGGAGCCGTCGGCATTGGTGCGCAGGACAATGGCCCCGAACTGTTCCGTGGTCTGCAGCAGGGTGCGGGCGGTGATGGTGGCGTTCAGCTGCTGCCCTTCCACGGCCGGCGCGGCGCCGAACTGGCCGGCCGAGACCTGGGCGTTCTGGGCCTGCAGCGCCGCGATGACGTCGGCCGGGGTCAGGCGGAAGTTTTTCAGCCTGTCCGGGTTGAGCCAGATGCGCATGGCGTTCTGGGAACCGAAGAGCTGCAGCTCGCCCACCCCTTCCAGCCGGCTGACGATGTCCTGGACATTGGAAACCATGTAGTCGCTCAGCGCATTGCGGTCCATGGAGCCGTCTTCCGAAACCAGACCGATGATGAGCAGGAAGTTCCTGGTGGATTTAACCACCGAGATCCCCTGGCGCTGCACCACCTGGGGCAGGAGCGGGGTAGCCAGCTGCAGCTTGTTCTGCACCTGCACCTGGGCGATGTTGGGATCGGTGCCTGCCCTGAAGGTGAGGTTGATGGCCACCGCCCCGGCGGAATCGCTGGTGGAGGACATGTAGATCAGGTTGTCGATGCCGTTCAGTTTCTGTTCGATGACCTGGGTGACGGTATCCTGCACGGTCCGGGCCGAAGCGCCCGGATACATGGCGTTGATCGTGATCTGGGGCGGCGCGATGGGCGGGTACTGCGAAACCGGCAGGGTCTTGATCGCGAGCAACCCGGCCAGCATGACCATGATCGCGATGACCCAGGCAAAGATCGGGCGGTTGATGAAAAAACGGGGCATGGGAAGACTCCTTTACTTTTTAACCGCCTGAGACTGCCCTTGACCGGCAGGGGAGGGTTCCGGCGCAGCCCCGAACGGTACCGCCTTGACCCGGGTGCCGGGACGCGCCTTCTGGATCCCCTCCAGGATCACCCTGTCGCCCGCCTTGAGCCCTTCGCTGACCAGCCAGTTGTCGCCAACCGTCCGCGAAACCTTGATGAGACGCGGCTCCACCTTTTCCTCGGCGCCGACCACCATGACCATGGCCTCGCCCTTGGGATTCCGGCTCACCCCGCGCTGCGGCACCAGAATCGCCTGTTCGCTGACCCCTTCCTGCACAATGGCGCGGACAAACATGCCCGGCAGCAGGAGCTGCTCCGGATTGGGAAAGAGCGCCCGCAGGGTCACCGAGCCGGTCGCCTCCTCCACGCTCACCTCGCTGAATTTCATGGTCCCGGCCAGGGGATAGGGGGTGCCGTCTTCCAGCAGCAGGGCGACCCGTGTCTGGCTGGCCGCATCCTCCCTGAGGGCGCCGGCGGCCAGGTCACGTTTCAGACGCAACAGTTCGGCGCTGGACTGGCTCACATCCACATAGACCGGATCGAGCTGCTGGATGGTGGCCAACGCCGGGGCCTGATTCGCGGTCACCAGGGCGCCGGGGGTCACGGCGGATCGGCCGATCCGCCCGGAGATCGGCGCGGTGATACGGGCATAGTCCAGATTGATGCGCGCGCTATCAACGGCCGCCCGGGCGGCAGCCACCTCAGCCTCGGCCTGCGCGGCCATGGCGCTGGCGTCATCGTATTCCTGCTGACTCACGGCCTTGACCGCCACCAGTTCCCGGAACCGCTCCTCCTTGAGCCGGGCCGGAACGAGATTGGCCTCGGCTTTGGCCAGAGCCGCCCCGGCGCTGGCATAAGCGGCCTGATAGGTGGCGGCGTCGATCTGGTAGAGCACCTGCCCCGCCTTCACCTCTGCCCCTTCGCTGAACAGCCGTTGCTGGACAATCCCCCCCACCTGGGGCCGCACTTCGGCGAGCAGGTACGCGTTGACCCGCCCCGGCAGCTCCATGCTGACCGGAACGCGCTGCGTATTCACCACCACCACCGCGACTTCCGGCGGCCCGCCCTGGGGAGATGCCTTGGCGCCCTGGTCTCTGCCGCAACCGGCCGCCAGCAGCCCGCAGGCCAGTACTCCGGCAATGACGATCATTCCTGTTGTTTGCGTAATGTTTTTCATGGTCAACTCTCCGGCCAAGGCCCAAACGAGTGAATATTCATTCCGACAAAGGAGATTGCCTATCTCCTGATGCCGTCCCAGCACGCCTCGATGGTCTTTGCGATCAAGACATCATCCATCCTGGTGAAATCAAGGATATGATCCCGCGCCACGACAAAAACAGGGCCAAAGGCCAGGGCACAGAGGACGGTGACGGGAAGATCCTTCATCACCTGTTGCGAGATCCCTTCCTCGAAAAGCTCGCGGAACACGTCGCGATCCGCGTTTTCCCCCAACAGCCTGGCCCTGCGGAGCGCTGCGCCGTAAGGCGAGTTGTGGAACTGCTCCACATAGCGGAAATCAAGGGGATTCTCAAGGAAATAGCGCAACAGGGCCGCGCCAAGCTGAAGAAACCGCTCCCGGATGGGGCGCGCTGGTTCGTACCCCTGCAGGATAAAGGGATAGAGCCGATCCTCTATCTCCCGATAGAGCGCGGAAATGAGGATCTCCTTGTTTTCAAAATACCGGTAAATCGTGCCGGCGCCAACCCCTGCCCGACTGGCGATCATGGCTATGGGCGCCCCGTGAAACCCGTGCTCGGCAATGATTTCGAGCGCGGCCCGGACAATCTCGTCGCGTTTTTCCATCTTCAGCATGCTTTTCCCAATTACCCAAAGGAGTGAACGTTCACTCCACACTAGCCCTAAACCGCCCAGCGGTCAAGAGTGATCGCTTGGGGCCAGAATTTTCCTCACCGCACCGCACACTTATGCCTTCATCCAGGTGCTTGATGAGCGGATAGATAAAAAATTCGATGATCCGCCGCCTGCCCACCTTGATTTCCGCGGTGACGCTCATCCCCGTCGTTGAGCCTGCAGAAAAACTCAACTCATTGTAATTTCGACTTTATTTGTGTGCGTGATCACTGTGCAATGACTGCGATATCCCGGAACACAACCGCTTAACATTTTCGTGCCCGGTACAGCATGCGTGTAGCCATCGCGGAGCCGCCCTTTGCCAACATCTGCCACATCATGTGGCCTGGACCGTTTTACCCTACGGGGAAAGAGAAAGGTGAACATCCAGTGGAACCTGTTCTGCATTGTCCACAACCTGAAAAAAGTGGCGAGATACGGGCCGAATATGGCGTAATAGGCGGTAACAAGCTGAAACTGTTTGACAACAAAGCGGATTCTGGCAAAGTAATGGAGCCGGAGGGCAGGAGCAGGCAAGAAAGAAGCTGGAAACAGAACAGATAAACCGGGAAGCCAAATCGGAAGCGGTAAAAAAATCAATCCGCCATTAGAGGGCGAACCATTTGAAATCGGGTTTTTCTACAGACTCGTTAGCTGTTGAAATTGCATCAGTCAGGTGTTTGACAAGGAGACAAAATGAAATCATCTGAAGTATTTACGCCTGGGAAATTTCCGGTACACACATTTGTGAACGATCACCTTCAGGAAAAGAAACAACAACTTCTTGATACCCTTGAGGCTGGGGCAATGTTGATCTCAATCTCCGGCCCATCGAAATCTGGGAAGACTGTATTTATCGAGGAATGCCTTGGCCGTACAAGCCTGATTCAGATAACAGGCGCTGGAGTAAACCAGCCATCTGACTTGTGGATGCGGGTGTTTGACATCATTGGCACGGAGCTTCCCGCTTCAATTTCAAGAGCAACCAGTAGCGGAAGCAAAGTTGGAGGGAAAGGATCGATTGAAGGTAACGCGTTTTTTGTAAAAGGAAAGGGCGAAGTTTCAATAGACAAAACCAGAACAGAAAATGAATCGTTATCAGCATCTTTGTCGTCAGATTGCTTACAGCTGTTGATTCGAGAGTTGAGTGGAACAGATCTGGTCATTTTTATAGATGATTTTCACTATATACCGCAGAGCGTACAGGCTGAGTTGGCGCAGCAGATCAAGGAGGCGATAAGGAATAATGTCAAGTTCGTTTGTGCGTCAGTGCCATACCGTGCCGACGATGTTATCCGTAGTAATCCTGATTTACGAGGTCGAGTATTTTCAATCGACTTTGAATACTGGGGCGCTGAAACTCTGAAGAAAATTGCATTTAAGGGCTTCGATGCACTCGGTATTGGATATAGAAATACGGCTATCGAGCAGCTTGTATCAGAAGCTGCTGGATCGCCCCAATTAATGCAATACCTCTGCCTGAACGCATGCTTCGAACTTGGAGTAAGAGAAAAGACTGATCAGGAGGTTGAGCTTCTGCACGAACCTCAACTTCACGCAAATATCTGCAGACGAACTGTGCAATCCACCGACTACGGGTCCGTAGTCGAACTCATGAAGGAAGGCCCAAAGACTCGTGGCTCAGATAGGAATATGCATGCAACCCGATTTGGGTGGCAAGGGGATGTCTATCGCTTGCTTGTCAAAGCGCTTTCCGTCGACCCTCCAACACTAACTTTTCGTTACAAACCACTGAGCGAAAGGATTCTTGGAATATGCATTGATGGTGGCCCCAGCGGGTCAAGCATTACAAGTGCATGCTCACATTCAGCAAAAATTGTAAATGATGCTGTAGGGACCAGGGTTGTGGAGTGGGATGGTGAGCATGATGTCTTTGACATACGTGATCCGTATTTCTTGTTTTATATAAGGTGGTCTGAGGCAGTGGATAGCTAATCGGGTAAGGAGGAGGTTCTCCCTCCCCCTCCCCACACCACCTAGCAAGCGGGTCCGCACTAGGCTTGGAGGGTGTAAAAAGGATTGTGTAAATGGCCATTCCGGGGGTAGAAAAGTTCGCCCCCAACCAAGGCAAGGTCGCTGTCGGTGAAATGGAAAAGTTCCGGAGCCAAGGCGGAGAGCTCTCCGGGAGAGTATGTAAGTTCGAGATAGTCGACAAGCTCGTCGCGAATCGACTCTTTTGCGGAATTGGCAAAGGGCGCCTGATCGAAGGTCACTGCCTTTTCATCGAAAAACAGCCCCAGAAGGGCCGCCAGGCCGCCGCCCAGGGAGTGGCCGGTGAAGGTGTATGTGATATTGGTATTATCCTGGTTTGCTTTTTTGATCTCCAGGTAATAGGCCGCTGCCTCCTTCAACTGCTCGGCGCAGGCCAGGCCGGTGGCCAGGTTGATATTTGCAAGCCAGTCCGGGTCGAACATCTCCGGGTTGGTGCCAGCAAAGGAGATGACGATTTCGTTGCCTCGTTGGAACGAGACCGCCTCAAAGCCGCTGGGCATGGTAACATGGGATAATGGTATTTCCGTCCATTCGGCTGGGACAGGGAATCGGTTGATCAGATCACGAGTTGAGCGATAAGCCACTCCCGCCATCAAAGCACAATCAATATCAAATTGTGTAGTCATGTATTTCCCCTCTGTCTACGTCAACACGTTTGGTTACTTTGAAATTCTATCTATCATGCGTCTTCCAATAGAGTCACCAGGGCCGATCCAAGCTCCCTTGTAAAACACCAATTCTTCGCAATTCACATTCGATCTCGTCTTCTTCGAATCAAGTGGTTTTCTGGTAAAAACACGGAGATATTGCACATCAGGGTTCTTTGCTTCAGTATTTATTTTTTTGACCTCCTCGGCTGGAACCGGCCCGGGATATTGGGTCAAACGTTGTTCGAATCGCCTTACCAAGCCGCTGATAACGAGATTCGCCTCTTTAAATTCAGCCGGTAATTCCTCCAATGGTATTCGTTGCCAACTCAGACCATCGTATTTGAAACACACATAGGGTGGATTCGGTCGGCCCCATTTGTTATACGCTATGCAACCGGCTGCGGTGGTCATGAGGTAAACCGTGTTATTTTCGATATATAATCCCAAGGGCAACAGGCTTGAATCTTCCATTGTGTTGCCGTAAGTGCTTTCCCATGTGATGGCCTGCCCGGTGGCCGGATGCACGAAAGAGACGATGTGCTCCGCCACGGGCGAGTCTTGACCGATCTCATGGCGACCGCCCCGGGTCTGCGACCGCTTCACGATGATCTTGCCGCCGTCATGGAGCAGCACTTCTTCCTTCCAGCTTGCCCCAAGACTAAACGGGAAATCTCCGACCAAGGCACAACCCGCCAGGGTGGCGACCAGAACCATGAACACGACACCTTTGACTATCCCAACCATCAGCCTCTTTTTCATGCCGCCAACCTCCATGCAATCTCATGTCGTCCAGAAAACTGTCGCTGATAGTTGTTTTCGTGTTGTGTAACCAGGTATCTATTGTCGGAACTCTGCATAATCCCCCCTCAAGGATTTGAATGTGAATGATCTCTGTCGGATGATGCTTGATGATGTCAGGCAACAAGTTTTGTAAATGAATGGATGCTCAGTGTCAAGGTTGATGGGTGATTATTTTGTCAGGCGGCTTTTCGGAAGTGCGTCGCGTCATTATCCCCGCCCCCGAAAATGGCATTACCCTCTCCGCCGGTAAGCAGATCGTCGCCCTGGTCATTTGTTGCCGTCAGGAAGAAACCGGCGTTGTATACGCCTGCATGGCACAGGCGATGAGCGCATGGGTGATGGAGGTCGGTGCATTGTCAATGTGAGAGCTCATGGTCAGGCCGCCGGACTGGGCGATCAGTTGCAGATCAGCGGTGAAGCGGTCGACCATTCCGTCTCCACCAGCCTGATGCTGGATCAGGCCTTCGAGAAAGTTGAGTTTGTCGGTTTCTGTTTTATTGGCAAACAACAACTCATCGAAGCTCATCTTCACCACATCAGGCAGCTTTTCCGTGACCCGCCGGAACTCGTCGTTCATGAAAAACGCTGTGAGCAGGGCCTGGGAGTGGAGGGCTTTCCGCAGATCAAGATTCTCCGGCGCAGCCCCTTGATTAATCATGGCCTGGTCGCCGATGGTCGAGAAAGGGTCAAGTATGGGAGTAGTCGAGAGGATCGCTCCCCCCACATAAAAACCGCTGATCTTCTCCTGCCGGGCGGCAAGGGCTCTGTCGGTGAAGGAGAGCAACTTCGGCGCCAGCTCAGATGGTCACCGATCCGTTATTTATTGGATTTCATTTGCGATATCATGAGACAGCAGTGAAGCGACAGCATATGTTGGAAGACAGAATGACAAAGCCCGGGAAAACCTTTTTCCTTGACCGTCTCAGGACATAGTGCTAATAAACACCTTTCCTGAAAACCCCCGTGTCGGGGCGTAGCGCAGTCTGGTTAGCGCGCCTGCCTTGGGAGCAGGAGGCCGGAGGTTCGAATCCTCTCGCCCCGACCAGTAATCGCAGTAGCTTGTCAAGCTGCTCCCCCTTATTGCATTTCATGGTATGAGTATGCAAGACAATCCCGGTGTGTTTGACACTGAAGGGGGAGTATTTTCCATCTGTTTTCGCTAAGACTGTATTTTGCCTGCCCGATAGTACATTTGTCCTCAAAAGTATTGACGCCTTGTTTTGCACTTGCTATATTGCCGGCGTTCATTTGGATACCGATCCCGGGTAGCTCAGTCGGTAGAGCAGGTGACTGTTAATCACCCTGTCGGGGGTTCGAATCCCTCCCCGGGAGCCAATATCTTGTTAGGCCGTCCTTCTTGGGGCGGCCTTTTTTTGTCTTCCGCAGGCCAGTTCTCCCGCCCCCAAAAGCCGCCTTCACTCGGTCCCTCCTGCCGGCAAAACCTTTTTCTCTGCCGGAACTTCGGGAACCCTGTATGCCAATCCCCGCCTCTGGAAAGAGGGAGGAAGCCCGAATGGCTTTCCGGCGACAATCCCCACCGATTTGAGACGTACCCGGCAGGACTCTTCCTCTGCCGGAATCTCCTCTCCCTCAAGGCCCATTTCCCAGAACCCGTCGCCCTGCCCCTCGACAGCCACCCGCTCCGGCAAAAGAGGCTCCGCACGGGCAGCATTATCTGCCTCCGCCTCCCTGCCGGCCAGGCTTGAGACGGAACCTCCGTTTCGCCCCAACTCCATGGCAACAATACCTTCGGCTGAAGCCGCCTGAACCCAGGAAGCCCCCATGAGCAGAAGAAGCAGGCAGCAGCCAGGAGTTACTGAAAAATCATGCCGGGCCTGGCGTTCTGGCCCTGTTGCCGTGGTCGCCGCAACCATTTGGCCGGGATTCTTTTTTTTCGATACCGCTCGCTTGTGGAATGGCATACAATGACTCCCGTGTCCTCAAGTTCCTGAAGAGGCTGCCCATGGCAGACGCTCGTTTACGGTCTCTTCGGTCATTACGCAGAAATACATTACCATTCAATACGATAGCAAAGAGGAGGCGTGGATGTTCGATTTTGTCTTTCACAACCCGACCAAGATCATTTTCGGCAAGGACAAGGAGGCCCTGATCGGCTCCGAGCTCAAGGCGGCCGGCCACGGCAAGGTGTTGCTCGTCTACGGACGGAAATCGGTGCAGAAAAGCGGCCTGCTGGACCGCGTCCGCCGGAGCCTGGCAGAGTCCGGGATTAGCGCGGTCGAATTCGGCGGGGTGGTCTCGAACCCCGTTCTTTCCCACACCAGGAAAGGGGTGGAATTGGCCAAACAGGAACAGGTTTCGGCCATTCTTGCCGTGGGTGGAGGCTCGGTCCTCGATGAGGGCAAGGCCATCGCGGTGGGCGCTCTGGCCAGTGAGGATGTCTGGCAATTTTATCTCGGCAAGACCGAGGTCAAAAAAGCCCTGCCGCTCTTCACCATCCTCACCATCGCCGCCACCGGCAGCGAGATGAACGGCAATTCCGTCATCACCAACGAGGAAAGCAAGCAGAAGTACAACATCGGTTCCCCCCACGTCTATCCGCAGGTGTCCATCTTAAACCCGGAACTGACCCATACGGTGCCGGCGGACTACACGGCCTACAGCGCCGTGGACGCCATCGCCCACGTCATCGAGGGGTACTTTACCAAGGAGCCCGGCACCCGCCTGCAGGACCGGCTGGTGGCGGCGATTGTCCGGACCGTCATGGAAACAACCGATCTCATCCTGGCCGAGCCGAACCACGCCCAGGCGCGGGCCTCCTTCATGTGGACGGCCACCCTGGCCTTGAACGGCCTGACCCCGGCCGGCATCGGCCTCTATTCCTTTCCGAACCACATGATCGAGCACTCCCTCTCCGCCCTCTACAACATCCCCCATGGCGCCGGCCTCTCCATCGTGATTCCGGCCTGGCTGAAGTGGTATCATTATAAAAACCCCATCCAGTTCGAGCTGTTCGCCAAAGAGGTGTTCGGGCTGGACTCGGGCACGGCCGGTATTGAGGCGCTGGAAAACTGGTTCGCCTCCATCAAGTCGCCCGTCCGCCTGCACGAGGCGCGGATCCCGGCGGAGGATATCGATATGATCGCGGAAAACGCCCATGGTCTTGCGACCCTCTGGGGTATTGCGGAGCTGTACACCAGGGAAAATATCAGCGAGATTTTGCGCCTTGCGCTCTAAGGCTGACGAGACAGGGAAAGGAGGAAGGGTTCTGCCGGAGAAGAGCGGGGGAAAAGCGGCAAAGTCATTCTGCCGCTTCCTTCGTTGAAAAAGGCCAGGGAAATCCTTTCTCACCCTCCTGCGCATGGCCGCCCCGGCCATGACGAACCAGAAAATCCCTGATCAACTCCCGGCGACTCAAGAGGGAGAGGCGGAAATAGATCGGGCTCAGCATCAAAATCCGTATTGCTTCACGTTTGCTCATTGGCCATGTCTCCCGGTGCGTTCTGCGCCGGGAGGTGTCCATCACCACCCGCCTGCACTGCGCTCCACATGTTGCCGCCGGAAAATGCAAAATGGATGCCGGAACCCCTGAAGTAAAATACTCTTTTCATTTCAGAATATTAGAGATCCGCCCTGTCGCTGGTTGGCCAAGATCTGTTCGTTTTCGACCAGAATCTGGCCGGTCCCATGTGCCAGTTTCTTGAAAAACGGCCTGTCAAAGCAAAAAAAGAATACTCTCCTGTTGCCTGCTCAGGCAACCGCCTTTTTCCTCGGGCAAAAAACAGACATACCCGTCGGCAGAGCCGTCCGCAAGGCCGACGGCCGCCAGCAGCGCTCCGGAGAACCGGGAGAAGGTTCCGCGCTTAAAAAATTCGTTCCGGTTGATGGCGGTGAAATGAGGCGGGCTGTTTTCCGGCAGGCTCCGCCAGAGAAAATCCCTGCTGGCCTTGAGGGGCTCGCCTTCAAGGTAGGACGGCAGCACCCGCTGACCGCTGAGCAGCCAGTCGAAGCGCAGGATCTCGACAAAAAGATCCCGGTCCTGCCGTTCGTTGGCAAGAGCATGGAGCATTCTGCCCAGCAGCTCCTGGGTTTTGGCAAAAGAAAAAAAATCCCTCCCCAGGCAGAGGTCGAGCAGAGTCTCGAAAAAGGCGAAGGGCTCTTCGCCCTTGGCTCTGAGGTATCTGAACACATTCCGGAAATACCGGTTGTTGTAGAAGGCCTCCAGACACTCGCCCAGCAGGTAGAGGCGCTGCAGACTCCGGGGCGGCAGCCAGCGGGTTGCAAGCACCGGGTAGGGGGGCGCCAGGGAGCGGATGATGCCGAACTCCTCCTGTCGCAGGCTGATCGGGGTGCCGGGCAGGATTTTCAGCAGGCCCATCTGGATGTGATGGGGGACCATGGCGAAGACCTCGTTCACCGAGGCGCGGAAGCTCTCTTCGCTTTCAAAGGGCAGGCCCAGGATCAGATCAAGATGCAGGTGGATGTTGTCGGAGGCCGCCAGCCTGCCGACATTTTCCCGGGCAAGGCCAAGGTCCATCCGCCGGTTCACCGCGGCCAGGGTTGCCGGATTGGTTGATTGCAGGCCGATCTCGAACTGGAACCGGCCCGGCGGCACCTCTTTTAAAAAGGCCAGCATCTCTTCGCTGAAGCGATCCGGGGCGATCTCGAAATGAAAGCGCGTCTCTCCGCCCTGGGCCAGAAGAAATCGCCAGATGGCCAGGGCCCGTTCCGGACTGGCGTTGAAGGTGCGGTCCACAAAGCGGATAATCTTCGGCCCATGGCTGAGAATCCCGGCGAGCTCCTCCCGCACCTGGACCAGATCGAGGTTCCGCACCCCCCGCGAAACCGAGGAGAGGCAGTAACTGCAGGCAAACGGGCAGCCCCGGCAGGACTCGTAGTAGATATTGCGGTTGGCCAGATGCAGGGGAAAATCTTCTTGCCGGTATGGCATGGCAAAGGCGGCGCCGGCCTCGGACCGGTACTCCGGCTGCAGGCTGTTTGCGACGAGGTCGCTGAAAAAGCGGGCCGGCAACCCCTCCACCTCGCCCCGCACCAGGGTGCAGCCGGCGGGCAGTTCCTCCTGCGCCATGAAGCTTGCCTCGGGGCCGCCAAGAATAATGGGAACCGTGGGCAGAATCCGGCGCAGATCGGCGATGAGCATCACGCTCACCGTCCTGTTCCAGACGGAAACGGAAAAACAGATCACCTCCGGCTCTTCAGCGGCGATGGCCACCAGGGTGGCGTAAAAGGGGTCGTTGATGGTGAGCTGATGCAGGGAAATCACGCTTTGCGGCATCGCCTCGGCAAAGACATTGCGCACATGAAAAAGCGCCGGGCAGGAGTGGGTATAGCGGGCGTTTAAGGCGATGAGGGATATTTTCATGGGCAAGTAAACAAGTGACAAGTGGTGAGGAACAGGATAAGAATAACGGATAATACAGGGTTGCCGCCCTTTTGTCACCCGTGCCGCCATCCTTTAAAAATTTTTCATTCTCCATTACGTCATCATGCTTCCCTATCCCGATATCGATCCTGTCATCTTCCAGCTCGGCCCCCTGCAGGTCCGCTGGTACGGCCTCATGTATGTCCTGGGCTTTCTCGCCTCCTACACCCTGGTGAGGCATCAGATCAGGAAATACGCCCTCGCGCCCCTGGCCAGCCATTTTGAAAATCTCAATCTGGTCCTCATCATCAGCCTGGTGCTGGGCGCGCGCCTGGGCTACGTGCTCTTTTACAACTTCAGCTACTATCTGGAGAATCCCCAGGATATCCTGGCCACCTGGCAGGGGGGAATGTCCTTCCACGGGGCGCTGGTCGGCCTGCTGCTCGGCGGCTTTCTCTTCTGCCGGATAACCGGGCTGCCGTTCTGGCAGAGCGCCGATGTCTATATCGTCACCACCCCCATCGGCCTTGGCTTCGGACGCCTCGGCAACTTCATCAATGGCGAGCTTTTCGGCCGGATCAGCGATCTTCCCTGGGCCATGGTTTTCCCCCAGGGCGGGCCGCTGCCCCGCCATCCCTCCCAGCTCTACGAAGCCTTTCTGGAAGGGGTGGTGCTCTTCGCCCTGCTCTGGACCCTCAAAAACCGCTACTGGCGGCAGGGTTGGCCGGCAGGCTCCCTGCTCGCCCTGTTCCTGATCCTCTATGGGCTCTTCCGCTCGCTGGTCGAACTGTTCCGCGAACCCGACGCCCAGATCGGCTTTCTCTTCGGAAGCGTCACCATGGGCCAATTGCTGAGCAGCCTGATGATCGGGGCAGGGCTCCTGATCCTTGTCGCCAGACGAAAACCCATCCTGCGGCCATGATCTCTTGACGCGACAACGCCTCATGTTTACACTACGGAATCAGTCTTGTTGCCCCATTGTCTTCCGCCCTTTCCGTTAACCCCAGCCAAGGGATCATGATGAGCACCAGTTGCACACCTCCGGCTGCCTTCCGCAGCCCGGCCCCCAGGCGCAAAGTCGAGCAAATACAGACAAGGCTTTGCGGATTCTTTCTCCTTCTTCTCACTCTTGCGCTGATAACCATGACTTTCACACAACTCGCCCACGCTTTAGAGATCGCTCCCCATCTGCACAAAACCAAGCTCGACAACGGCCTGACCGTGATGGTCAAGGAGACCCCGGGCACCAAGGTGGCCACCGTCCAGATCTGGGTCAAGGCCGGCTCCATTTACGAGGAGAAGCACGAGGCCGGGATCACCCACCTCATCGAACACATGATCTTCAAGGGCACCCCGACCCACGGTCCCGGCGAGGTTGCCGGCGCCATCGAGGCGATGGGCGGCCGAATCAATGCCTACACCTCCTACGAATACACGGTCTACCATGCAACCCTCTCCTCCCGGCACTGGGCAGAGGCCATGGAGGTGCTCTCCGATGCCGTCCTCCACTCGGTTTTCGATGCCGAGGAGCTTGAACGGGAAAAAATCGTGGTCCTGGAAGAGATCCGCATGCGCAAGGACCGGGCCAATATCAATCTCTACGAGGAGATGATGGCCCACGCCTACACCACCCATCCATACCGCCTGCCCATCAGCGGCACGGATGCGAGTGTTTCCGCCATCAGCCGCGACGACATCCTGGCCTACCTGAAAAAGCATTACCACCCGGACAACTTCACCGTGGTGGTGGTCGGCGATGTCCGGGTGCAGCAGGTGATGGCCAAGGTGAACGAACTGCTGGCAGGGCTTGCGCGCAGCGACTACCAGCAGCCGGCCATTCCCAGGGAGCCGGCCCAGCAGCAGACCCGCCTCTTCGCGCTCACCGACGACATCAACCAGACCCACCTGGCCTTGGCCTTTCCCGGCTCCGCCTTCAAGAACCCGGACACCGCGGCCCTGGACGTGATGACCCATATCCTGGCCCATGGCGAAACCTCCCGCCTTTACAGCCAGCTGCGCAATAAAAAGGGCCTGGTCTACCGCATCGACGGCTCGGCCTTTACCCCCAAGGACCCGGGCCTGCTGGAGTTCACCGCCACCCTGGAGCCGGACAAGGTGCTGCCCGCTCTGCAGGAGGCGCTCGGCGAAATATTCCGGATGAAGTACAGCAAGGTCAGCGATGAAGAACTTGACCGCGCGAAACGAAACCTGGAAAGCGACTTTGTCTTCAACCTGGAACGGGCCGAGGGCCAGGCCCGGGTTCTGGGTTCCTTCGAATTTCTGACCGGCGACCCGCGCGAAGACAAGTATCTGGAAGCGGTGCGGGCCGTGAGCAAGGAGGATATCCTGCGCGTCGCCTCATTCTACCTCAAAGACACCCACCTCACCGTGGGCACCATGGCCCCCGCCGGCACCGACTTCGGCCTTGACCAGGCTAAACTTGCCGCCCTGGTCGCCCAGGCCGAAAAAGACGCGAAACAGAAAATTCCCTCCTCCCAGGTGAGCGACTCCTATCTGCCCAATGTCCACAGTTTTCAGCTGAAAAACGGCATCCGCCTCCTGGTGCGGGAAGAGCATGGGGTGCCCACCGTCTCCATCCGGGCCGTGTTCCCGGGCGGTCTGCGCAGTGAAAAGGAAACAAACAACGGCGCCTTCGCCTTTATCAGCGAACTGCTGCCCAAGGGCACGGAGAAGCTCAACGCCCAGGCCCTGGCCCGGGAAGTCGCCAACATGGCCGGCTCCCTGGGCGGTTTCAACGGCAAGAACACTTTCGGGGTGAAGGGCGACTTTTTGTCCCGCTTCACCAGCGAAGGCCTCACCCTGGTGCGGGATGTCATCATCACCCCGGCCTTTTCCAGGGAGGAGGCGGAAAAAATCAGGCCCGAGATTCTCTCCCAGCTGAAGAATCAGGAGGATGCCCTGCCCGCCCTGGCCTTCCGGGAGTTCAACAAAAACCTTTTCCAGGGACATCCCTACGGCTTAAACTCCATCGGCAACGAGACGGCCATCCGCAGCTTCAGCGCCAGCGAACTCAAACGTATCTACGAAGAGCATGCCCGGCCGGAGTCCTTGGTCCTGGCCGTGGCCGGCGATGTCGATGCCGGGATGGTCCGGGAAACGGCGGAAGCGCTCTTCGGCTCCTGGCGGAAAAAACCGGCCAAGGAAGCCTTTGCCGAGGAGAGCGCCCTGCCTCCGGACGTGCCTGCCGCCCCGATCATCGTCAACATCCCCCGGGACAAGCAGCAGGTGCATATCATCATCGGTTTTGTCGGCACCACCCTGAGCGGCACGGACCGCTATGGGCTGGAGGTTCTCGATACGGCGCTCTCCGGCCAGAGCGGCCGCCTGTTCACCGAGCTGCGGGACAAGCAGAGCCTGGCCTACAGCCTCTCCTCCTTCTCCCTTCTCGGCCTTGACACCGGCTCCTTCGGCATTTATATCGGCACCAGCCCGGACAAGAAGGAGGAGGCCATCAAGGCGATCTGGCAGCAGCTCTACCGGGTGCAGAATGAGGAAATCAGCCCAGAGGAGCTTGCCAAGGCAAAAAACATCCTGATCAGCAACTATGAGCTTGGCCTGCAAACCCACAGCTCACAGGCCATGGAGATGGCCCTCAACGAGACTTACAGCCTGGGCCAGGACTTCGGCAACCGTTACGTGCAAGCCATCGAAGCGGTGGATGCCCGGACCGTTCTCGCCATGGCGAGAAAGTATATCCAGCCGCACAACTACGTGCTGGTGACCGTCGGGGCCGCCGCTCCCCTTGCCCAGGCCCCTGAGCCCGCGGCAGTACCGGAAAACCAGGAACAACCCGCGCAGGCAGCGGCAAAGGAGCCAGAGGCGGCCCCTGCCGCGACAAGCGACTCAACAGCCACAACAGACAAGACCGGTGAATAAGATGCAGCATACCATGATCGCCCCTTCCATCCTTTCCGCGGATTTCGCCAGGCTCGGCGAGGAAATCAACGCCGTGGCCAAGGCCGGCGCCGATGTTATCCATATTGACGTCATGGATGGCCATTTTGTCCCCAATATCACCATCGGCCCCCTGGTGGTGGACGCGGTGCGCAAGATCACGGATCTGCCCCTTGATGTGCATCTGATGATCGAAAACGCCGATCGCTATGTCGAGGATTTCGCCAAGGCGGGGGCGGACTGGATCACCGTGCATGTGGAAACCGGCTATCACCTGCACCGCACCATCCATAAGATCAAGGAACTGGGCAAAAAAGCCGGCGCGGTGCTCAACCCGGCAACCCCGCTTGCGAGCCTGGAATATATCCTGCAGGATCTCGATCTGGTCATGCTGATGACCGTCAACCCGGGATTCGGCGGCCAATCCTTTATTCAGGAATCCCTGGCCAAGATCAGGGCGCTGAAGGCCATGATCGACGAACGCGGCCTTGCGGCGGGAATCGAGGTGGACGGCGGGGTGAGCCCCAAGACCATCGGGGCCATTGCCGAGGCCGGAGCCAACATCTTCGTGGCCGGCTCCGCCGTCTTCGGCAAGCCGGATTACACCAAGGCCATTGCCGACCTCAAGGCCGCCCGCGGCTGAGGAAATCTCCCCCTACTGACGTTTGCCGTCCGCCTGTTCCAGCCTGAGCCTTTCCAGATCCGGCCGCGTAAAAAAGTATGAGGTGTTGCAGTAATGGCAGGACACCTCCAGGGGAAACGGCCCCTTGCTCAAGAGCTCGGCCAGATCCGCCGGCGGCAGGGTAAGCAGCAGGGCGCTGATGGCCTCCCCGTTGCAGGGACAGTGAAAACTGACCTCCCCCCTGGCGAGCACCTCCGGCCGAAAGTCGGCAAACCGTTCGCCCAGCACCCCCCCAAGCTCTCCGCCTTGCGCCAGATAGCGCCCCAGGGAAGGAAAATCCTTGAGCCGCGCCGTCAGCCCTTTCATGAGGGCAGGTTCGGCGTTGGGCATGGCCTGCAGGAAAAGACCGCCTGCCCCGGCCACCTCCCCGGCCTGGTTGAACTGGATGCTCAGCGCGGTGGCGGTGGGAATCTGCTCCGAGGTGAGGTAATAATTGCTGAGATCCTGGGCAAGATTGCCGTACTCCAGCATGATTTTCCCGGTAAAAGGCCGCCTGGCGTCCTCCAGGTAGCGGGAAACAGAGAGAAACCCTGCCCCGAAAAAGGGGGCGAGATCAAAGGAGGTCGGCTCACTTTCCACCGGGATGGGTACGGCCTGCAGATAGCCGCGTACCTCGCCGGCGCCGTTCACCTCGACCAGAAGCCCCTTGATCGGCCCGGAACACTCGACCTGGAGACGGAGACGCTCCTTTTTGCTCTTCAGGGTGGTGGAGAGCAGGGCCGCGCCCAGATAGGCATGGCCGAGAACCAGGGTTTCCAGAATGCCCAGGCCATGGTTCAGGCGCATTTCGTTGACCAGGCGGGTGCCGCGCACCACCACGCCGCGCACCGCCTGGTCGGCGAGAAAAAAGCGGAGCAAGGCATCCGGATTCTCTCCGACCAGCTTTTCCGGAAGGATTTTCTTCTGCATAAGGCACCGCCAGGCAATGGTTTTCCGCTCGCGCGCTTTTCTTGACGGTAATGCCTCGGAAGCGGCGGGCGGTCAAGGAGAAAAAAAGCTGGTTTCGTAAAAAGAAACAAGGCCGCCGGCGTCACGCCGGCGGCCTTGTTTGTCCTGCCGCGAATCGAGATAAGACCTTCTAGCGCAATGCCCCTCCCGACCCGGAAAACGAATCTCCATTGTCAAAGCCCCAGAGCGCCGATTTCCGCCGGGAAACCGTGGCAATCTCCAGATCCTTGCCCGAACGCTGGCCGCTTTGATCGATGGCCGTCACCCGGATCACGATCTTGGGCATGTCGGGCCGATAAAAGGTGGAGGGAACCACAAAGGAGATGGAGGAGGCCTCGTCGTTGAGCGCCTCCATCTGCACCGGCACCCCGGAAACCTGCTCCCAGCTGAAGACCAGGGTTTCCGGGGAATCATCCCTGGTCGCCCCGGCGTCAAGCACCACGCTGTCCCCGACGCTGTACGCCTTGGCAAGGGGCCTGAGCCGCAACTCCGGCGGAAAATCTCCCAGGGCCACCTTGAGGACCAGTTCGCGCACCTTGGAGCGGATGCCTGCCTGGTTGAAGCGGTAGCGGATAACCTCCCTGCCGGCAAAATGCCTGTCCGGCACATAGCGGTGCCGGCTCTGATCGAGGCGGCTTAAAGTCCCCCGCAGCTCCTTGCCGACGATTTCCACGGACACCTTGGAGGTAAAGGGGCCCCTGTTGGCCCGGGCCCAGGCTTTTTTCCAATCGATGACAAGCGGCTCGGTGCTCAGGATATTGAGCTGGATGTTCTTTGCCTCGACCGTGGGCCGCCTGGGCCCGATCTCTTTGGGTTTTTCCGCCACCATCTGCTCCGGCGGCTTTTCCGGACCCACGATGGAAACCTTGGCGGGGTTGCTGGTGTGCCGGCCGTCCGAAACGCGGAACTCAAAGCTGTCTTCGCCGGGAAAATCCTTGTTCGGCAGATAGGTGAGATGCGGCACATCGCCGGAGAGCCGACCATATTTGGGCATGGTGACGATTTCAAACTGCAGGGGATCCTTGTCCTCATCCACGGCGGTCAGTTCGATGGGCACCGCCTCGCCGGTCTGGGCCATGCGCAGCTGGGAATCGACCACCATGGGTGGCACGTTGGGAGCCGGTTCCGGCACCGGTTGACCAACCGGCCGGCCGGCAAGCTGTTGATCCTGCAAGGAAAGCGGAACCGCCGGCTCCTGTTTTTTTTCCCGCAGGAAAAAATATCCCCCGCCGGCGACAAAAAGAACGAGACAGAGCGCGGTAATGATCATTATTTTTTTGTTCATATCGACTGGCAGCGCAAAGGGCATTCCCTTCTTGCCGGCCCCTCCTGACACATCCTGGGTGATGTCTGCCGTGGCTTCAGTAAGAAAATCGGGCAAATCCTTGCCGGCTGCCTTGCTGGGGGAAAAAATATCCTCTCCGCCCAACTCCTGCTGTTTTGCCGTGCCAACCGTGCTTTCGTCCGGGATATCGGGCAGGTCGCCGAAATCAAACTCATCGTCGTCAAAGCCGGAATCATCGGGCAGACCGAAGGTTCCCTCCTCCTCTTCCGCCGAACCGGCCGCCTCGGTGCTGACCACATCGGAAAAATTGACCGTTTCAGCCCCGCCGGACTCCTCGCCGAGATCCGAAAAGAGCTGATCGACATCGTCCTGGCTGGGCGCGGCTCCCCCGGCATCGGAGGCCGGTGGAGCCGCTTTGCCGCCGTCATCGGTGGAGGCGGCGAAAAGATCGTCGATGTCCGACTGGTCCAGATCGATATCCGCGGGCGCTGCCGCAGGGGTGCCGGTGGCTGCCCCGCCGGAGAGAAGAGAATCGATGTCGGATTGATCCAGTTCGGCCAACCCTTCCTCTGCGCCGCCGGCTGCGGCGGGTGCGGCCGCTGCAGGTGCGGCCGCGGCAGGTTTCGGGGCGGCTTCCTTGCCGCCAGCGGAAAACAGGGCGTCGATGTCGGATTGGTCCAGATCGCCCGCCCCACCGGCCGGGGCTTCCGCCCCTCCCCCGAGGAGGGCGTCGATGTCCGACTGGTCCAGATCGCCCAGGGGCTCTTCTGCCTGGGATCCGGACTTGTCTTCTTCCAGATCATCCAGCCAGTCGTCTATATCGAGGCCGTTTTTTTCTTCTGCCATAGTTTCACCCGATGTTCAACGCTTCCCGCACCCCCCTCAGGGAATGATGACATAGCTGTGCAGGGCCCGATAAATAGGTTCGCTCATTTCCACGCTGACCACATAGGCCCGCCGCTCGCCCCGGGTGTTGACGGCCGTGATATGGACCCGCAGGTAGCCGTCCACCTCCTGCAGCAGCCCGGATACCCGCTGCTCATGCTCTCCCTTCGTCGCCGGCCGCCACACGGCGAGGGAGCCGTTGCTCACTTCCGCGGCCATTTGATCGGCAAGGGTCGCCCCCAGCATGGAGATTCTCTGCTTACGCGTAAATTCGTCGAGCACGACAAAGGGTTCGATGGTCACCGGCGAAACATCAAAAAAATCCTGCAGCTGGGCCATGGCGTCATGGCCGATCATGGCCACCAGACTGGTGAGGGAAGAATAATTTCGCAGAGAAATGGATTCCGCTGCCTCTTCCGCCGGCTGCGCCTTCTCTTCGGCGGGCTTTTCCGTGGCCCAGGCCGGCGAAAAGGCCGGGCCGCCGACAAGGATCAGGAACAGCGCCGCGCACCGCACGAAACTTCCGTCTATTTTCATTGCTGTCTTCATCTCGATCATCCTCCCTCAGCGGCCCATGCCCTTGACGGCAATCTTGTAGGGGGATTCCGTCGCCTGGAAGAGCCCGAGGAGTTCCCGGTTCAACGGCATGCCATAGCGCCAGGTCGCCTTCACCAACCCGTCTTTGAGGCGGATTAAACGCCCCTGCACGATAAGCGTTTTCCGGGTATTGGTAAAAGTTGAAACCACCACGTAATCGAGTTCGGGGGCGTTATTGGCCAACTCGCCGATGTTTCTGGAGAGGATGAATTCGCCGGTCTGGGGCAGAATATTGATTTCCTTGCCCATGCGCAGTTCGGTGACCCTGAGGCCGCGGTCCGCCATATCGGTGAGCAGGTACTCCCCCAAGACCCGGCCGAACTCGGTTTCCCGCTTGAGATCGGAAAGGGGTACCGCGTTGACCACGGCCACCTTGGCCGTGAAATTATTTTCGCCTTCCTCCTTCAGCTCATAATAGACCTTGCCGGCGACCTCCTTGGATATCTCGGAAAGCAGGATCTCCGTGCCCAGGGATTGGGAGGTGTCGGGCATGTACTGATAGACATTATACTTGGTCGGCACCCTTCTCACTTCGCCGAGCCTTGCTTCGCCCTTTTTTTCCGCAGCGGGGGCGGCAGGAGGGGCGGCCCCGCTCTCCTTCCGGTTCACCTGCACCACATTCACCTCCAGAGTCGGGGTATTGGCGCTTGCCGTGTCCGCAACCTCTTCCGCCGCCGCGCTCCTTTCCATGGCCTTGCCTTCGGCCGAGTACCGCGCCTGCCCTTCCGCCGGCGACGCCGCCTTCTGCGTCGCGCTCTTTGTCGCGCAGGAGACGGTGCCGACCAGCACCAGTCCCAGGCAACAGATGGTCATCTGCAAACCCTTTTTCATACACTCCTCCCTGAACCCTTTTACGCTTTCTATATAAAGATCCGTCTTTATCGTGGTGAAGACAAGTTTATTCTATCACAACTCCAGCCGTTTCAAATACATGGGCTCGGCGGTTTTCGTTTTCGCGGTGGCGCTGTCCGCCAGCAGTTGTTCAGCCAGTTGATTCCTGGGGATGATGGCCGTTGCCGCGGCCAGAAGCCTGGCGCTGCGGTTGTCGATGATCCTGGCGTTGATGATGACGCTGTCCTTGGACTGGACATAGGTCCCGGTGAGCATGGCGCCGGCGGCAACGCTATCGCCCAGCTCGTCAGGATCGCGGGAAAGCCCGTACTCTCCGCGTTTTTCCTGGACCATGACCGCCCGGCTCTTGCGAAGCTCAAGAACCGTGTAGCGGCGCTGCTGCATTTCGCTCATCAGCTGCTCCGCCACATATCGGCCCAGGGAGGAGGTGCGGTACATTTTCTTGAGATCCACGAAGGTGCAGACAAAAATGCCGTCGGCCAGATCCCCGTTCTCGGGGTCCGGATCTGCCAGGTTGCGAAACAAGGTATCTGCCATTATCTTGAGTTCGCCATGCAGGGCAGCCGCCTCCTGCACCTGCCCCGCCCTGGCCGGATCGGGGGAAGGGGAGGCGTCGCCTTGCCGGCGCGCCACCTGTTGCTGTTCCGGCGCAAAGGGCCAAAAGGCCTCGGCTTCCGCCGGCAAGAGGAGAAGGGCCGGAAAAAGGGAGGGGGAGAGGGCAAAAAGGCACACCGCCAGCCTGGGCCAGAATCGTCGAGGGGGAAATTGCATATGTCTCCTTTCTCCTTTATGATGTGCGCATTCACTTCGCTGCCGAAAAACCGCGTTCCCGCAACGCGCACCGGCCACGGCAGGAAGATGCCATGCCGGTTTGTCCTTATGATCGGACCGACGGCAAATTCTCTTTAATAAAAAATGTGTTTTAAATTGAGAGGATAGCCGCTTCGCCATGGGCGGTTTTCCGCAACGCGCGACCAGGATGGCAAAAAACAACTACCTGTGGTGTGAGCAAGACGGCAAATCTCTACCTGTTGCGGCTGATCCTCAGACGTGCCAGGCGGAAAAATTTTATCGCCCTGCCAGTTGCCAGGATGAAGAAATGAACAGCAAGGAAGACTTTTTAGCGGAAGAAGCCATCATTGTCAGAAATTCCGGGGAAATCCCGGAAATCGCCTTTCATGGCTCCATCTATTATCTGAGCGAAGACCCGGACGGGCCGCAACTCGAGTTGAACGAGCATGATTTCGCCCTGTTGCGCTCTCAGGCGGTTGCGCGTTATTGCGAGATCATCCTCCGGGATCTGACCCCTGAAAACCGCGACAAATCGATCTATCGAGGCATCAGGCGCTCCATCTGCAACTGGGAACGGCTCGGCAAATTCTGCCAACGCCAGGACATCGCGCTGGAAAAGCGTCTCCGCCAGGAATTCGGCAAAGCCCTCGGCAGCTTTCTCCGCCAGGAGGAGGCAGAGGTGCGCGAAGGTCTGCGGGCCTCCTGCCTCAACTGCACCGAGGCGGAACTGCGGCGGTTTGCCCTGGATCTGGGCCTGACTCCCGCGGAGTTGCCCGGGGGGCTCGCCTGCCTCTGCCAGCAGAAAGAAGCGCCGGCACCTGTTATTTTTTCACCGCGCCCTGACGCGTCTTCTTAAAATAGGCCACCCAGCACTGCCAGGGCAAGGTCTCCATGGTGCAGGCCTTGGGGCACTGGACCTTTTCCGCCGCCATGGGGCACTTCCCGCACTTCATCGTACAGATGTATTTGGCCGCCTTTTCCAAGGCGGCATCGCCTGCGCATATCGACTTTTTTTCCGCCATAATCCCCCCTTTGCCGGAAAACAGAGGTCCGGCCGCTGAAAACAGGATGGTAACCGGAAATTGTTAGGGAATCATGAGAACAGGAATAATTATCGATAACGCATCAGAAGGAGCGGATCTTGGCAAGCAGGGCGGTGGTGGAATGGTTTTCCACCAGGGGAATGGAGAGGACCCGGCCCCCGGCCGCCAGCACCTCCGCCGCGCCGACGATCTTTTCCACCGGCCAGTCGCCGCCCTTCACCAGCACATCGGGCATCAGGGTGGTGATGAGCCTCTGCGGCGTATCCTCGTCAAAAACAACCACGTGATCAACGCAACCCAGGGCGGCCAGCAGCCGGGCCCGGCTCAGCTCGCGGTTCACCGGCCGGTCTTGCCCCTTGCCCAGCCGCCGCACCGAAGCATCGCTGTTCACGCCGACGATCAGGCAGTCTCCCTCCTTCCGGGCCGCCTCCAGATAGGTGACATGCCCCTCGTGCAGGATATCGAAACAGCCGTTGGTGAAAACGACCTTGCGGCCGACCGTCCGGTAACGACCCACCAGACCGGCAAGTTCCTCCAGCGCCAGGATCTTGTCCTGGTCGTTGAAGCGGTAAGGCGCGGGCCCCACCGTATTGAAGCGCTGCCGCGCCGCCGCCATGGCGGCGGGCGCGATGGCGAGAAACGCGGCTTCCGTCCCGCTGCCCCCTTCGGCGAGCAGGGAGCCGTCCGGCCCGATCAGCAGCGAATGGCCGCCGAACTCGGTGCCCCCGGTAACCCCGCAACGGTTGCAGGCCGCGACAAAGAGCTGATTTTCGATGGCCCGGGCGACAAGGAGGCTGCGCCAATGCTCCCGCCGGGCCGCCGGCCACTGCCCGCTCACCACCAGCAGCCCGGCCCCCTGCCCGGCCTGGGCCCGGGCCAGTTCCGGAAACCGCAGATCATAGCAGACCAGGGCGCCGACAATGCCGAGATCCGTGACAACGGCCTGGGGATTGTCGCCCGCGCTGAAATACCGATCTTCCGCCATGGGGGCGAAGAGCTGCTGCTTGCGGAAACGGCCGACAACGCCCTTGGGTCCCACGAGAAAAAGGGTATTGTAGATGGTGGAATCAACCTCGGTGAGCAGTTCTTCGGGAAGCGAGCCGGCCAGATGGATTTGGTAGCGGCCGCACAGCTCCTGGAGAGCGGCAAGCACCTCCGTGCTCGCCAGGGCATGCTGCTGAAGCCCCGCATAGGCAAAGCCGCAGCTGAACAGCTCGGGCAGGACGATCAGCCCCGGCCCTTTTGGCGCCAGCTTGGCCAGGCCGTCACGGATGGCGGCCAGATTGGCTTCCGGCTCCCCCAGCTTGACATCGAACTGAAGAAAGCCCAGCGAACAGGGGGTAAGCAGGTTTGTCAGCGAATTTTCCATTGCTCCAAATTACCCGCCATGGCGCTTTTGTCAATGCCGAGTTCTTCCCCCTGCCGTCGGCTGCCAGGGTCCGCAGCCCCCCTGCCCCTTCCCAGCCGCCGCAGGCTGCCCGGCAGGCGGCAAAGCGGGCTTGGTCGCAAACCCTATCAGTCCATCCCCGGCGTTTCAACCATCGGCCGGCCAAATCGGGAGCCCCGTCGGGACCAGCTGCCTCACCCACCGGCCAGGGCCCGGTGCACCGCGGCGGCAAGCTGGCGGATGTCGAATGGCTTCATGAGAAATTCCCGCACCCCGAGCGACTTGGCCTTTGCCTCATCGATGACCGAGCTGTAGCCGGTGCAGAGGATGATGGGGAGATCGGCCCTGACCTTCCGCAACTCGGTGACCAGAACCGTGCCCGGCAACACGGGCATGGTCTGGTCGGTGATGACCAGGTCGAATTCCGCGCTCCGCTCTCTGAAAAGGACGAGGAGTTCGACGCTGCTCGTGGTGGCGGTGACGGTGTAGCCCAGGGATTCGAGCATCTCCTTCTCCATGACCACCACCGCCTCCTCGTCATCCACCAGCAGCACACGGCCGCGCCCGGAAACCGGCGGGCTGGTGTCCGGGGCAACGACGGAGGCGCGACTCTCCACGATGGGGAAAAAGACATGAAAAGAGCACCCCCGGCCGGGGGTGCTCTCCACCGTGATTTTCCCGTCATGGCTCTGGACAATGCCGTGCACCACCGAAAGCCCCAGGCCGGTGCCCTTGCCTTTTTCCTTGGTGGTATAAAAGGGCTCGAAAATCCGTTCCCGGATACTTGCCGGAATCCCCTTGCCGGTATCATGCACGGAGAGGCGCACCCAGGCCCGCGCGCCCTCCGCCCCGGTTTCCGGCGGCATCTTCCCTTCGTAATTGCAGAGTTCCACGGTGAGAATGCCGCCATTCTTTTCCATGGCATCGGCGGCATTGGCGCAGAGATTGAGCAGGATCTGGTGGATTTGGGTCGGGTCCGCCAGGATGGTGCCCAACCCCTCGCAGATATTCTGCCGGATCTCGATGGTGGTCGGCAGGGAGGCGCGCAGCAGCTTGAGCACCTCCTTCACCACCGGGCTGATCTCGATGGGCTTGCGAGACTGCTCCGCCTGCCGGCTGAAGGCAAGGATCTGCTTGACCAGATCCCTGGCCCGGACCCCGGCCTTGCCCACGGCCTGCAGATGTTCGAGCACCGGGCTGTCCTTCGGCAGCAGATGGGCGGCCAGATCGGTGTAGCCGAGGATGGCGGTGAGAATATTGTTAAAATCATGGGCGATGCCGCCGGCCAGGGTGCCGATGGCCTCCATCTTCTGGGACTGCCGCAATTGGGATTCCAGGAGCTGTTTTTCCGCCTCCGCCCGTTTCCGTTCGCCGATGTCGCGCACCACCCCGAAGATATGCGGTTTACCCTGATAGGCAAAAGGCGAGATGCGAATATCCACCTCAAAAAAGCTGCCATCCTTCCGGACATGACAACCCTCCAGGTAAAAGGGATTGCCCCGGTTGAGTTCCTTGAGCATGATGGGAAAAAACTTGCGGAAATCGGGGTGGACCACCTCCAGGGGATTCATGGTCAGAAGCTCTTCCCGACTGTAGCCGTGCTGCCGGCAGAGCGCCGAATTCACCTCGATCACCTGCCCGGCCAGGGACATGATGAAAAAACCATCCTGGGCCGCCTCGAAAATACTCCGATACTGCTCCTCGCTGGCACGCAGGGCATCCTCGGCTTTAACCCTGGCCGTGATGTCCCGGCCTGCGGGAACCAGATACGCCACCCGCCCGGCAGGGTCGAGGAGAGGCTTGATCGAGACATCGATGTAATGCAGCTCCCCGGCCTTATCGTAATGGGTGCTGATGAATTTGGCGGTTTGTCCCTTGGCGGCCAGCCCCAGGGCGTAGCGCAGCTGCCCCTGCACCTCTCCGGAATGGGTCCACCAGGGAGTTTCCCAGAAAGGCCTGCCCACCACCTCCTGCTCGGAGATGCCGGCAAAATCCAGGGCCTGCCGATTGGCCATGACCACGGTGCCCTCCGGGGTGAGAATCCCGGCAAGCTGAAAGGCCTGGTCAAAAATGGCCCGGAACTTCAGCTCGCTCTCGGCCAGGGCCTGCTGGGTCTTGACGGCATCGGTGATGTCCCGCCCCTCGGGGATGAGCAGGATCACCTCGCCTGCGCTGTTTTTGACCGGTTTGATGGAAAAATCGACATGATGGATGCCGCCGTCCGCGGCCGAATGGGTCGCCTGAAAACGGTAAAACCGCCCGGCGGCCGCCTCGGCAACGGCCTGTCGCAGCCGGGCCCGCATCTCGGGAGAATGCCTCCACCAGGGGGTTTCCCAGAAAGGGCGTCCCACGGCCTCCTCCCGCCTTACCCCGGCAAAATCCAGGGCGGTCTGGTTTGCTTCCAGGAGGATGCCTTCCGGGGAAAGGAGGCCGATGAACTGATAGGTCTGATCAAAAATGGCCCGGAAACGCTGCTCGCTCTCGGCCAAGTCCTGCTCCGCCTTCTTGCGGGCCGAGATATCGGTGGCGATCTCCAGCCGGACAAGACGGCCGTCCGCCCATTCGATGGCCTTGTCATGGATATAAAACCACTGCCCGGTCCTGGTGTTCCGGAACTCCCAGACATGGGTGCCGCAGGGCCTACCGGCCGCATTGAGCAGCTTGTCGTTGGTGCAGAATGGGCAAGGCCCTGTCTGGCCCGCCTGGAGGGATTGCCAGCAGATCTTGCCGGTGATGTCACCGAAGAGATTTTTTGCGTAGGTGTTCAGGAAGAGCAGTTCGTAGCTCCGCATGTCCGCCACGTAGACAATGGCATCCAGGCTGTCGAGGATGGCCAGCAGGCGCAGGTGGGCATCCCGCGCCTGCCGGTCGCCGGCCCGGCAGACGCGCAATTCTTCGGCAAGCCGCGCGGCCATTGCTTCCAGCTCTTCGTAGGAAGGTCGTTGTTCCACGCCATCTCCATTGGCGGTACATCCTTGTTCTCTGGCCGGAAAACGCCCCCACGCTCGACCGCATCTGGAAAAGATAACACCATTATATAGAACATATATAACGAACCGGGCCCGGAGGTGTAAACAGCTATCCTCTGCAAAAAAAAGTCCGGCGTCCGAGACGGAACAGGACGCATTGGTCCCCCGCCGGCATGATTGCCCGATCTTTTCCGCGCGGAAAGGATGCTTGACAAGCACCGCCTTCCTGCTATCTTTGTGGAAATTGTTACTCAGCAGGACCGCAACCCATTCTCCGGAGACAGAGGTCGATGAAAAAAAAGGTCACATTCCTGCCCGACAACCTCACCATCGAGGTGGAGGAGGGGGAAAATCTCCTTGCCGCCGCAGCCGCGGCCGGCCTCTATATCCATGCCGCCTGCGGCGGCGACGGTGTCTGCGGCAAGTGCAAGGTCAAGATCGAGCAGGGGGATGTTGCCGCCACCAAGGCCATGCAGCTGAAAGCCGATGAGCATGCCGCCGGCTTCCGCCTGGCGTGCCAGTCTTCGCTGAACCAGGACGTGGTGGTCTCGATCCCTGCCGCCACCAGCAAGGACGGCAAGGCCCTTGCCGCCAAGCCGAAAACCACCCGCGCCATCTCGGCCCGCTCGCTGGACCATCTGATCGGCTCCTGGCAGGTGGCGCCGCCGGTGGAGAAACGGTTCCTCAAGCTCGATCCCCCGACCCTGGAAGACAATGTGCCGGACCTGCAGCGCCTGATGCGGGCCATCAAAAAGAAATGCCACGATTGTGAAGAGCCGACCTACGACCACCCGGAGCTGCTCATGGAGCTGCCCTTTACCCTGCGCGAATCCGCCTGGGAGGTGACGGTCATCCTCCTGCGCGGCAAGCGCAGCGAGGAACCGGACCGTATCATCGCCCTGGAACCGGGCGACACCACGGGCAATCTCTACGGCCTTGCCGTGGATATCGGCACCACCACGGTCTGCGGAGTGCTGATCAACCTGAACAACGGCGAGGTGATCGCCGAGGCCTCCTCCTACAACGATCAGATCAGTTGCGGGGAAGACGTCATTTCCCGCATCATCTATTCCCAGCGGCCCGGCGGCCTCAGAACCCTGCAGGAGAAGGTGGTCCGCACCATCAATTCGGTGATCGACGCCGTGTGCAAGAAGGTGATCATCAACCCCAGCGACATCAGCTACATCATGGCCGCCGGCAACACCATCATGAGCCACATGCTCCTGGGCTTGAACCCAAAATATCTGCGCGAAGCGCCCTATGTGCCGGTTTGCAGCCATTTCCCGCTGACCCGCGCGGCATCCCTGGGCATCCATGCCCACCCCTCGGTGCGTCTCTTCCTCTACCCATCGGTGGCGAGCTACGTGGGCGGCGATATCATTTCCGGCGTGCATGCCTGTCAGATGTACAAAAGCCCAGCCCTCACCCTCTTCATCGACATCGGCACCAACGGCGAAATAGTGGTGGGCAACGAGGAATGGATGGTCTGCGCCGCCTGTTCGGCCGGGCCCGCCTTTGAGGGCGGCGGCATCAAGCACGGCATGCGGGCCAACTCCGGGGCCATTGAAAATTTCAGCATCCATCCGCAGACCCTGGAGCCGATGATCATCACCATCGACCGCATCAAACCCTGCGGCATCTGCGGCTCGGGCCTGATCTCCATCGTCTCCGAACTGCTGGAGGCCGGGGTCATCGATCAGCAGGGCAAATTCGACCGCGCCCTCAGCCATCCCCGCATCCGGGAAGGGGCGGACGGTTACGAGTATGTGCTGGCCTGGGGTAAGGACGCGCTCATGGGCGAGGATATCGCCATCACCGAGGTGGATCTCGACAACCTGATCCGGGCCAAAGGCGCCATGTACGCCGGCTACCTCACCCTCCTCGAATCGGTGGGCATGACCTTTGCTGATCTGGACCGGGTGATCATGGCGGGGAACTTCGGCGCCTACATCGATCTGGAGCGGGCCATCTGCATCGGCCTGCTGCCGGACATCCCCCGGGAGAAGTTTTATTATCTGGGCAACGGCTCCATGCTCGGCTGCCAGATCAGCCTCACCGACCATGTCCGCTTCCGGGAACGCATGGTGGTCAGTTCGCTGATCACCAACCTGGAGCTCTCCGAGAGCCCGCAGTTCATGAACCACTACATGGCCTCGCTCTTCCTGCCCCATACCGACATGAGCCTTTTTCCGACGGTGAAGGAAAAGCTGCCGCGCAAGTAGTCCGGCTCTTCAGGGCCGAGGGGGACCATGGAAATCCAACCCGATCTTTCGCTCTGCCTGCTCCTTCGCCCTGGACATGGCGCCGGGTTGTCCGGCTTTCTGGAGTCGCTCTATACCCATGCCGATCCGGTGAGCTTCGAGGTCATCGTGGTCGCCAATGCGGGGGACGGCCAGGGGCTTAGCGAACTCGAACGGGAATTTCCCGACATCACCATCCTGGAAAACCCTGATCCGGACCCGGCGCCCAAGGCGATCAACCATGCCCTCCGCCTGGCCCGTGGCCGCTATCTCTCCCTCTGGGACGATGCCCTGCGCTTCCGTGCGGGCAGCCTCCTGACCCTGCTCACTTTTCTGGAAGAAACCCCGGAAGCCGGGATCGTTGCCCCGAGAATCGTGGCGGCCAACGGTCTGGTCGTGCCTTCGGTCCGCACCGCGCCTGGGCTTGCCACCCTCTGCCTGCTGCACACCCCGCTGCGGCACGTCCTGCCGCCAGGCCGGCATCTTGCGCGGCACGTGTTAAGCGAACAGGACCATCTGCAAAGTTTCGAGGCGGAGTGGCTCCTGGCCTCCGCCCTTGTTCTTCGCCGGGAGGCGCTGGAGGAGATCGGTCTTCTGGACGAGGGCTTTGCCGGTTTCTATGCCGATGCCGACTATTGCCTGCGGGCCAGGCGCGCCGGCTGGCGCCTTTACTATCTGGCCGGCGCCGTGGTCAGCTCGACGCGGCAATCCCTTGCCCCCTGGCCGGAAGCCGGCGTCGACCCGGCCAGAATCCTGGGCGACTGCACCCGCTTTCTCCTGAAAAAATGGCTGCGGCCGGCCCGGTTGCCCGGGGCGTAAGAGCGAAAAAAGGCCCGTATTCCCCTTGCGGAACACAGGCCCATCTTCAGGAGTCTGCCTGCTTCAGAGCTACACGCGCTCAAACTCATCATCAAGATGATCGTTCCCGCTTTTTTGGTGTCCACCCATGCCAAGCTGCAGCACAGTGCCTTTTTTCGGTTCCTTCCACCCCCTGCCGGGTCTTTTCCCTTCCGTTTTCCCGGCATGCCCCTTCTTGACCGCCTGCCGGCCCTCCTGCACTTCAATGAGGGATGCGATCAGGCTCTGCAGCTCCTCGGACTGGGCGGACAGCTCCTCGGCGGTGGCTGCCATCTCTTCGGAAACGGAAGAGTTCTGCTGAACCACGGTATCGAGCTGCTGCATGCCCTGGTTGATCTGTTCGGTGCCGGCATTCTGCTCGACACTGGCGGCGCTGATCTCCTGCACCAGGGTGGCGGTTTTCTGGATATCCGGCAAAATCTTGGCCAGCATCTCCCCGGCCTTGTCCGCCACGTCAACGCTGGAGCGGGAAAGTTCGCTGATTTCCGCGGCGGCGTTCTGGCTGCGCTCGGCAAGCTTGCGCACCTCGGAGGCCACCACGGCAAAGCCCTTGCCGTGCTCGCCGGCCCTGGCCGCCTCGATGGCGGCATTCAAGGCCAGCAGGTTGGTCTGGCGGGCGATTTCCTCGATGATGGAAATCTTGGCGGCAATATGCCGCATGGCCTCAACGGTGGATTTCACCGCCTGCCCGGACTCCTGGGCATCCCTGGCCGTGCTCATGGCGATGCGTTCGGTCTGCTGGGCGTTTTCCGTGTTCTGCTTGATGGTGGCGCTCATCTCCTCCACCGAGGCGGAAGATTCCTCCACCGCCGCGGCCTGCTCGCTGGCGCCCTGGGAAACCTCTTCCGCCGTGGAGCTGAGTTGCAGGCTTGCCGCCGCCACATTGTCGGCAATGGTCCGGACATTGCCGAGGGCCAGAGCGATGCTCTTGTTGACCATCAACCCCAGGGCGAGGCCGGCGAGGACGGCCACGGCGGTGCAGACGAGAATAAGGTTCAAGCCCGCCTTCTGGTCATGCTCCGCCCGCTGGGCCGCTGCGGCCGTGAAGCGCTCCACCTCCTCCATGAGGGCCTTGATGGCCTGGTCCACCTCCTCGGTTTCAAGCTCTACCTTTTTGCCGAGCGCATCCGCCTCATGGATTTTCCCGGCCGCCAGCAGCGCGAAAATTTCAACATAGTGCTCCTCGACCTGCTCATGTTCCTTCTCAATCCCCTTGAGCTTGCCAAGCACCATCTCAAACTCCCGCCGGTCTTCATCGGTCTCGGCCGCCCGCATCCCTTCCTCGGCCAGCTTTTCCGCCTTGTCGACAACCTCGCCCACGGCGTCGCCATTTTTCCCGATCGCTTTCAAGGCTTCCTGCATCCCGGCGGCATCGCCATTTTCACCATGCCGGAAGCCACGCTCAAACCACTGCCCCATCTCCAACTGGTAGACGGCAATCTCTGAGAGATACTGGGAGAGCGGAATGTCGTCCTCCGCGATCCGCTGGAGTTCCTTGCCGATATTGGCCATCTTGCTGATCCCCACCCCGGCGACGAGAAGAAGCAGGGCGATGAGCACCGAAATGATCAGGCCGATGCGCGTCCCCACCTTCATTCGATGCAAAAACCCGAGAGAGCCTCCCTTGACAACCGCGACCGCAACCAGGGCAACAATGATCACCCCCGCACCAATGAGCCAGATATTCATCTTCATTCCTCCGAAATTTATGACAGACCCGGATCCGCACCACAAAAACAGGTTAGGCAGAAAGGGAAATCCTTGTCAACTGATTCCCGACCCGGCGGCAACCTGCCGCCGGGGTTGTGGAAAAATTGTTGACAACCTGTTGCTTCCCTGTTGACCAGTTGTTGATCGCGCGGCAAAGCATGGCGTAATCGCGACACATTTCTCCCCTTTTGTCTTTCCGACCAGGGATGTTGAAAACCTCGCCGGTTTCACGTGAAACAGCAGGCTTTCCATGCCTGCCGCATTGTCAGGACAATGCGTCTCGCGATCCCATTTTTCACTCCTGCCAGGCGCGAAACATTCCCGCATAAAAAATATCCAGCCACGCCGGCCAGGCTGAGTAATAATTCCACAGAGCGGCGAGGCTCCGCCCTTGCCGCGGTCGGCTGAAAAATTTTTTTCTTTGTTTTTACGCTCTTTTTTTAAGATGATAAAAAATCAGGCACACTTCGTGGATTATTCAATGCCGTTTGCGCCCGTTATGAACACCACAATGGAGGAACAACCATGAAGACAAAAAAGATTATGCTGGCAGCCCTTGCCCTTACCCTGCTTGGCGGCACCCCGGTCCTTGCCGCCACCGACTATTCCGCCATGACCAATGAGGAGCTGGCGGCGAAACGGGGCAGCATGAAAGAAGCCACGGTGGAAGAGCGCAACGCCTTCCAGAACGAATGGCAGAACCGGGTCCAGAAAATGAGCCCGGAGGAACGGCAAAAAGCCGTGGGACAGCCGGAGAATGCCCCGCGTGACGGCTCCGGCCAGAAAAACGGCAGGAAGCAAGGCATGGGCGGCTCCGGTGGCGGCATGGGCGGAATGGGCGGAATGGGCGGTGGCGGCCGCAGATAGGCGCGCCATATATTTTCCGGGGCCGGCCGCCACGGACGGCCCTTTTCTTTGCCCAACACACTAAGGAAGACGCCATGTCGCTTGTAGAAGCCAAACGACTTGAAAAAACATATGTGTCCGGAGAGGTCGCGGTACAGGCAATCCGTGGAGTCGATTTCACCATTGCGCCGGGCTCGTTCGTCTCCTTTGTCGGCCCCTCAGGCAGCGGCAAATCGACCCTGCTCAACATGATCGGTTGCCTGGATCCGCCCACGGCCGGCATGCTTTCCGTTGCCGGCACGGATGTCTCCACGCTTTCCCGCAAGGAGGGCGCCCGTTTCCGGGGAGAGCATATCGGTTTTGTTTTCCAGGACTTCAACCTGATCCCGGTCCTCACCGTGTATGAAAACATCGAGTATCCCCTGCTCATGGTGCAGAGCTGGCCGCAGGCGGAACGGAAAAAACGCATCGCCCAGGTGCTCGCCGCGGTGGGCATGGCGGACCAGGCGCACAAATACCCAGGCCAGATCTCCGGCGGCCAGAAACAGCGGGTTGCCGTGGCCAGGGCCCTGATCACCAACCCGAAGCTGGTGCTGGCCGACGAGCCCACCGCCAATCTGGACCGCGAAACAGCCAACAGGATCATTGCCCTGATGAAGGAAATGCGCGACGAATTCGGCACGACCTTCATCTTTTCCACCCATGACCCGAAGGTGGTGAAAAATGCCGAAACCATCTTCACCCTGGAAGACGGCGCGCTGAAACAGACCGACACCGGAGGAATCTATGCGTAACATCGTGAAAATCGCCGCCAAAAACCTCCTGCGCTACAAACGGAGAACCCTGCTGACCACGGCCCTGATCGCCCTCGGCGTGGTCTCGGTTCTTCTTTTCATCGCCGTGTCCGGCTCCTTCAAAAGCCTGATGATCGGCCAGATCACCGATTCGGTCATGGGCCATGTGCAGATTCACCGCAAGGGCTATGTGGCCTCCATCGACAGCCTGCCGCTCAATCGCAACCTCAACGCCAAGCAGATGGCAAAGGTCGAGGAGGTTCTCCGCGCCGAACCGGCGGTGGAATCCTTCACCCTCCGTCTCAAGCTGGGGGCCATGTTCAGCAACTTCACCGAAACGACCAACATCCGCCTCAACGCCGTGGTTCCGGAGGACGAATTCAGGGCCATGCCGCTGCTGGCTTCCCGCGTCTCGGAGAAAAAAGCGGGCGAGGAGCTGCTGGTTCCGGGCGGCGTCCTGATTCCGACGCTGCTGGCCAAGGGCATGCAGGTTACGGTGGGGGACACGGTGGTGCTGGTGGCCACCAACCGGGACGGTTCGGTCAACGGCAAGCCCTTTGCGGTGCACGGCGTTCTTGATGGCATTTCCGGGCCCGGCGGCCGGGATGGCACCATCCACCTCGACGATGCCAAGGAGCTGCTGCGGATCAGCGGGGTGGAAATCAGCGAGATCGCGGTGCGCCTCAAGGACATCGACGACCTGCCCGCCGTGACCGCGCGCCTCGAACAGCAGCTCGGAGGGCTCACCAACAAGGAGGGCATGCCGGTCTTCGAGGTGCACTCCTGGGAAAAACTCTCGCCCTTTTACAATATCGCCAGGATGATCGACCTGATGACCCTCTTCATCAAGGTCATGCTGGTGGCCATCGTTCTGGTCAGCATCATGAACGTGATGATCATGGCGGTCTACGAGCGGATCGGCGAAATCGGCACCATCGCGGCCATAGGGACCACGCCCGGCAAGATCCTGGCCCTGTTTCTTGCCGAGGGATTCCTGCTGGCCATTGTCGGCACGGCAACAGGCACGGTCATCAGCCTGCTGGCCATTGCCGCACTGAACAGCGCGGCAATCACCTTCAATTTCGGCATGCAGACCGGGCTGCTCCTGCAGCCGGCCATCTCGGTCGGCCAGATTGCGCCCATCCTGGCCATGGTCATCTTCATCTCCGTGCTGGCCAGTCTGCAGCCCGCCTGGAAAGCGGCGAAAATGGACCCCATTGCCGCGCTCAGGCATGTATAACCGCACAAACAAATAACCCCTTTTTTCAAGGAGAACGATCATGTGGTGTACCCCCTTTTTTTTCAGCCCGTTCTTTTTCTGGTTCAAGCCGTTTTTCGGCCTCATCCTCTTTGCCCTGCTGGCCTTGCTGCTTTTTCGCCTGCTGCGCCGGCATGATTCCCGCAATTGTCCGCAGCAGGAGTTGGCGGCCCTGCGCGAGGAGGTTCGCGCCCTGCGGCAGAGCATGAAGGAGCCGGGGCAATGAACGCACCGATTAGGCTGCTGCCCGCGTTCCTCCTGCTGCTGCTGACCCTGGCCGCCCCAGCCCTGGCCCTGGACGGCAACGCCATCCTTGCCAAGGTGGACCGCAACCTGCAGCCCCAATCCTATGAAATGTACCGGAAGCTGATCAATATCGAACCGGACGGCGCCAAGAAGGAGTTTGTCCTCTACAGCCTCAAGAAAGGCGACGACAAGGTGGTGGCCCTGTTTCTCTCTCCGGCCAGCGACAAGGGCCGCGCCACCCTGCGCCTGGGCGACAACATGTGGCTCCACATCCCCAATGTGGGCAAGCCCCTGCGCATCACCAGCCTGCAATCGGTGGTGGGCGGGGTTTTCAACAATGCCGACATCCTGCGCCTTGATTACGCCACGGAATACTCGGTGGAAAAGACCGTGGAGCAGGGCGAGAACTACCTCCTGACCCTCAAGGCCAAAAGCGGGGCCGTGGCCTACGATACAATCGAGATGCTGGTGAACAAAAAAGCCCTGGTGCCTACCTCCGTCGCTTGCTACGCGGTGAGCGGCATGCTGATCAAGACCCTGCACTACAAGGAGCTCAAGGATTTCGGCGACGGCCTGAAGCGCCCCTCGGTGATAGAAACGGACAGCCCCCTCTACAAGGGCTACAAGTCGGTCATGATCTATGCCAAGATCCGGAAAAAAGAGATGGCCGACGAGATATTCACCCTCAACGCCCTGCCCCGGATCGAGGAGCTGCGGTGATAAAAACGCCCAGCGGGCAAACCCTTGCCGCCCTGCTCGGACTCCTCTCCCTTGCCGCCTTCCCCGCCTTCCCCGCCTTGGCCGCAGCGGAAGAGGAATACGGCTTCGACCTGGAGGAGTTCGAGAAAAAAGACCGGGCGTGGGGAGGGTATGTGGAGGCCAGATGGGACCGCAGCGATATCAACCAGGACGGAGCCCTCTCGGCCCTCAATTTGTACAAAGACCCGCGTTCCTCCCTGGAGAGCCTGAGTTCAACCCTGCAGCTTGACGGCAGCGTGGGCCGGGGGATGACAACCTTCAACTGGGTTCTGCAGGCAACCGGCGCGCAGGACGATCTTGCCTGGAGCGACCGGGCGGATGTTTTTGAAGGGTATGCCAGCCTCAAGGCGACCCCGAACCTCACCCTCGATCTGGGCAAAAAGGTTTTCAAATGGGGCAAGGGATACGCCTGGAATCCGGTGGGCTTCATCGACCGGGCCAAGGACCCCAATAATCCGGAAGAAGCCATGGAAGGGTATCTCGGGGCGGGCTTTGATCTGATCAAGAGCCACGGCGGCGAGTTGCGGACCGTGGCCCTCACCGGCGTGGCCCTGCCGGTCTGGCAAGGGGTGAACGAGGATTTCGGCGAACGGGAGAATGTGAATCTGGCGGCCAAGCTCTACCTTCTCTACAGGGATACGGACATCGATCTGCTCTGGTACGGCGGCAACAGCCGGACCACCCGCCATGGGGTGGATTTTTCCAAAAACCTGGCCGCCAACCTTGAGGTGCATGGCGAACTGGCCCATATCCCCAAACAGCGGTACAAGGTGCTCAGCGGGGATACCCTTGTCCTGCGGGAAACCAGCGACACCAGCTATCTCCTCGGCGCCCGCTACCTGACGGAAACCGACCTCACCGCCATTGTCGAGTTCTATCACAATGACGACGGCTACACCGAGCAGGAAACGGATCGCTTTTTCCAGCTCGTTGCCGACGGCTACAGCCAGTTTCTGATAACGGGGAACGACGCCCTGCTCCAGCTGGCCGAGGCCGCCTCCGAGTCGGGATACGACAGGGCGCAAAGCGGCCGCAACTATCTCTATGTGCGCCTGAGCCAGAAGGAGCCCTTCGACCTGCTCTACTTCTCCCCGGGCCTCACCGCCATCGCCAACCTCGACGACCAGAGCTGGTCGCTCTCCCCCGAGGCGGTCTACACCGGCTTCACCAACTGGGAGCTGCGCCTGCGCCTGATGGCGCTCCACGGCGCCGCCAGCACCGAATACGGCGACAAACAGAACAGCGGCAAGGTGGAAGTACGGCTCCGTTATTTTTTTTAGCCGCCTTGGGAAAGATGCCGGCAGGCAGAGGACAAGAATTTAATTTACTGTTTTACTTGACGCAACCCCGCCGCCTTGGGCAAGATGGGAGTCACGTCCTTGCCCAAAGGCATTGCAATCAGCTGCTCCCGGTAAAACTTGCGCCGATGCCTGGGTTCCCGCCGGGCCCCGTCCCGAAGCTGGCCGACGCGGAGCGGAATCGCGAAACAAGGGGCTACGATGCTGGACTGGATCCTTCGCCATGCTGGCGGCCTGCTGGATTGGCTTGCCGTTTTTCTGTCGGTCTTTGTTTTCGTGCTGGTCATCCAGTATGTCCTCGATTTCTTGAAAAACTCGCCGGACCGGGATGGGTGAGCCGGCCGGCAAACCTCTTCTGGCTCTGCGCGAAGGACGGAATTTCAGAAAACAGACAGGTGAATCGCCATGCCGGACTCCATGGATCAGGCCAAGATTTTTCAGATCATCAAACAGAATCTGCCGGTCGGCTATCTTGCCGTCAACCGGCAGGGCCTTGTTGTCGAGTTCAATGCCGCCGCTGAAAAAATAACCGGTTACAGCCAGGCGGATGTTCTCGGCAAACCGCATCACGGCTTGCTGCACAACAGTCCGGATGCGCATACCTGTCCGCTGCTCGAGCATGCCTTTGCCAAACGGCAGGGCGCGGTGAACAGCGAGGCAAAAATTGTCGGAAAGGATGATCGCGAAGTGGATATCTCGGTGACCACCTTTCCGCTTCTCGACGAAAAGGGCGTTTTTCATGGCGGGGTCGCGTTCTTCCGCGATATTACCGCTCTGAAAAAGCTGCAACGGGAGCGGGCAAACATGCTTTCCATGTTTGCCCATGACATGAAAAGCCCCATCGTCTCGGCGGCCGGGTTCATCGAAAGAATATTGCTGGGAAAGGCCGGGTCGGTTCCCGATAAACAACGGCAATACCTGGAAATCATACAGAATAATCTCAAAAACCTGGAAGGGCTCATCTCCGGCTTTCTCGATTATTCCCGCCTGGAGCAAAAGGAATGCACTCCCAACCCCGTGCATCTTGATCTGGCCGAGCTGGCCCGCACGGTCATCAGGTCGCTGGAAATCGAGATCCGAAAAAAGAAGATCCGCTGCATCTTCGATCCCGGCCAGGAAGGGCCATTTCCGGTATATGCGGACAGACTCATGATGGAGCGCGTGGTGGCAAACCTGATCGGCAACGCCATCCAGTACAGCGGGATGGGGGGCAACATCCACGTCTCCCTCCATCATGAGGGGGAAGGCCACGTGACCCTCCGGGTTGCCGACGACGGGCCGGGAATTGCCGGCGAACATCTTGCCAGTATCTTTGAACCGTTCCAGCGCGGCAATCACGATTCAAAGGGCTCGGGACTCGGTCTGGCCATAACCAGGAGCATCCTGGCCTGCCATGACGGCAAAATCAGGGTTGACAGCAGTCCCGGCCAGGGAGCCGTCTTTTACGCAACCCTGCCGAGCGCGGGCCCGCGCCAGGAATAAAGAGGCCGTTGCCGTTCATCTCTTGCGGCGGATTCCCGGCCCTGTGGAGAGGAAAATCATCTTGCCCCCCATGTGTCGTCATGGTATTTATAGGTGTAAATACCTACCGACGGTTTAGGGAGACTGCCATCGGTCCTGTGCTTCCACAATACCGACCAAGAGGCCGCCATGTCTTCCTCCCCCTCCCTGCAGCACCTCGATATCCCCCTTGAGCGCGATCTGTTTCTGCGCACCCTCATCCGTGAACTGGCCGGCACCCTGGAAGACGTTGTCGGCCATGAGGAAGCCGCGGGCTACATCGGCCTGGTGGGTCAGAACATCGGCCGCTGGCTCAATGATATTTACCGCAAAACACTTGCCGTACAGCAACTCTCCCCGGCGCAGGTAGCCATGGTCCTGGTCGATCTCAAACAACGGATTCAAGGAGATTTCTTTCTTGTTTCCCAGGATGCGGAAAAAATCGTTCTGGGCAGCAACAGCTGTCCTTTTGCGGACAAGGTCATCGACCGGCCCTCCATGTGCATGATGACCTCCAGTGTTTTCGGGGTAATAAGCGCGGAAAATCTCGGCTATGCCAGGGTTGCCCTTGAAGAGACCATTGCCGGCCGCGATCCGCGCTGCAAGGTGACGGTCTACCTCAAGCCGAGCCAGGAAGCGGGCATGACGCAAGGCCGCGAATATTTTCGGACCTGAAGGAAGACCTGTGCCGGCCGACACCTCCGCCATCCTCGACTGTTTCCACGCCTTTACAGAAGCGCAGAAGGATGCCTGCTTTCTCCTGGACCATTCCGGCAAGGTGCAAGGCGCCAATGGTGCGGCCATGCGCTTCCTCGGCCAGCCGGAAGATTCTCTCATCGGCAAAAATATCGCCGACCTTGCCGCACCCCCCCGGGAAACAATAGCCGATTACCTGAAAAAGTGCGCCAGAACGAACAGTCCGACCCCGGGTTCGCTGATCTGGCATACCCCCTCGGCCATGCAGCGGAAAACCCCCTGCCGCGGCTTTCGTCTGCACCTGCCCTTTGCCCTGCGGAACAGCCATCTCGTCCTCCAGGCCGTAATCCAGGAACAACCCGGCGACAGATTCATCGCCTTGAACCGCACCCTTGAGGAACTGCGTACCTCACGCCACACGCTGCTGAGCAAATCCCGGCAACTCGAAGAAGAAATCCGGGAACGCATAACCGCTGAAGGGGCGCTGAAAACCTCGCACGCCAGACTCACCACCATCCTGGACAGCATTGAAGCCCTTGTTTACGTGGCCGACATGCAGACCTACGAAGTGCTGTTCATCAACAGATACAGCCGCGACCTGCTGGGGGAGATCACCGGCGCCACCTGCTGGCGGACGATCCAGGCCGGCCAGACCGGCCCCTGCCCATTCTGCACCAACAAGCTGCTGCTGAAAAGCGACGGCAGCCCGGCTTCGCCCCATGTCTGGGAACTCCGGAACACCCGGACCAACCGCTGGTTCCACATCGTCGACCGCGCCATCCGCTGGGTCGATGACCGCATCGTTCGCCTGGAGATCGCCACGGACATTACGGAACGGAAGCTGAACGAGGAAAAACTCCTCCTGGACGAGGCGCGCACCGAGGCCCTCTTCAACCTCACCCAGCTCCAGTGGGCATCCAGGGAGGAACTGGCCGAGTATGCCCTGGAGGAGGCCGTGCGCCTGACCGCAAGCACGGTGGGCTACCTGCATTTCATGAATCCGGACCAGGAGACCATCGAGCTTTTTTCCTGGTCACAAAAGGTGCATGATGAATGCTCGGCCGCCAAGAATACCCATTATCCCTTGAGCCGGGCCGGCATCTGGGCCGACTGCGCCCGCGAGCGTCGCCCCGTCATCCACAACGACTACCCCAGCCAGCCAGGCCGCAAGGGGTATCCGGAGGGTCATTTCCCGGTGCGTCGTCACCTGAGTGTGCCGGTCATGGCCGGCGATGCCATCGTCGCCATCTGCGGGGTCGGGAACAAGGAGAACCCTTACGACGAATCGGATGTCCGCCAGCTTTCCCTCTATATGAACAGCATGTGGAACATTCTGCGGCAGAAGCAGAGCGAACTGCTGATCCGCAAGGCCAAGGAGGAATGGGAGCAGACCTTTAACGCCATCGACGAAGTGGTCACCATCCACGACACCACAATGACCGTGCTCAGAGCCAACCGGGCCGCCGGCAAGCTCTTCGGGGTTGAATCCTCGACCCTGGTCGGGCAAAGGTGCCATGAAATCTTCCGGGGTTCTCCCGAGCCGTGCGCCGGCTGCCCGGAACTCCTGGCCCAGGCGGACGGCAAGCCGCACAGCGGCGAACTCCACCATCCCTCCCTCAAGAAAACCTTTGCGGTCTCCTCGGCGCCGCTCTTCAACGAGGAGGGAGCGATCCGCGGCTTCGTCCACATCGCCAAGGACATCACCGCGCAGACCATGCTCCAGGACCAGCTCCGCCAGTCCCAGAAGATGGAGGCGGTGGGAACCCTGGCCGGCGGCATCGCCCACGATTTCAACAACATTCTTTCCCCCATCATCGGCTACACGGAACTGGCGCTCCATAAACTCGGCCCGGCCAGCGCCGTTGCCCCCGATCTTGACGAAGTCCTGCGGGCAAGCACGCGGGCCAAGGATCTGGTCAGGCAGATTCTTGCCTTCAGCCGGCAAAGCGGACATGAACGCAAGCCGCTGCACATGGAACACCTCGTCAAGGAGGATCTCAAACTCCTCCGCGCCTCTCTTCCCAGTTCCATCGAGATCCGGCAGAACATTGCCGCCGATTGCGGGGCCGTCATGGGCGACCCCACCGAGATCCACCAGATCATCATGAACCTCTGCACCAATGCCTTCCATGCCATGAAAAACTCCCAGACCGGCACCCTGGCCGTTTCCCTGCAGCGGTTCACCATCGAGGAGACTGACGCCAAAACCACGATGCTGGGTCTTGCCCCCGGGCCGTATGTCAAACTGGTAATCAGCGACACCGGCTGCGGCATGGACCAGGCTACCAGGGAAAAGGCATTTGAACCCTATTTCACCACCAAACCCAAAGGAGAAGGAACCGGCCTGGGACTGGCCGTGGTGCATGGCATAGTGTCCTCGTACGGCGGTCGTATTTCCCTGTACAGTGAACCGGGCAAGGGAACGACCTTCAACATCCTTTTCCCCGCCGGCAAGGAAAAACCGCTCTTCAGCGAAAACATCCTGAAAACCGCCCTGCCGAAAGGAAACGGGGAAAGAATCCTGGTGGTGGATGATGAACAGGCCATTGTCAACATGAATACCCTGATCCTCGAAGGGCTGGGGTACCGGGTAACCGGCTTCACCAACTGCGAAGAAGCGGTGAAAGCGATCCGGACCCGCGCGGAAGATTTCGACATCGTCATCACCGACATGACCATGCCGAAGATGAGCGGCATAGACCTGACCCGGGAAATCCACGCCCTGCGCCCCGGGTTGCCGGTCATCCTCTGCACCGGCTACAGCGAACTGATCAACGACGACTCCGCCGTTGGGTACGGGATCTGCAAGTACCTCATGAAACCGGTGTCCACCCGGGATCTCGCCACCGCCATCAGGGAGGCGCTCACCGCGAAATAGCCCAGCCTCCGGCTTCCCCCCCCAAAAATAAAAGCCCGGCGGAGCAGGCTCCGTCGGGCTTTTATTGGCTTTCTTCACGAACAGGTTCAGCTCGCTTTTCTTCTCCGCCGCGCCGCGGCAAGGCTGGCAAGACCGGTGCCGAACAAAACCATGGTGGCCGGTTCGGGAACTTCGTTGTTGTCATCGTCGCCGCCGGAGGTGTCGCCGCCCTCATAGCCGGCGGTGACGATGGTCACCGCCCAACCGGGATGGCTGCCGGCGTCGTTGATGGAGGTGTAGCCGGGCATGGTCTTGTCGAAGCCGGCATGGGCGGAGGTGCCCCAGTTGGACAGAGAGGCGGTGGTCAGCCCCTCGTTGACCGGAAAGGTCTCCATGCCGCTGGGAATGACCACGCTCTCTTCCTGGAAATACGAGACATAGCCGTCAAGCTCAGCCTTCAGGAAGGAATCGTCATCCAGCCACCACATGCTCCCCGAGCCTGACCAGCCGTCGGTCATGGAGACAATGCCGAGTCCGGTGCCGCTGGCCGCCCAGTTGATGGCGTCGATGACGAAGCCCACCGCGCCGGGCTCGCTGTATTGGGCATGCCAGTCGGCATCCTGGCCGCTCAGGAAGGTGCGGGACCCGCGGGCGGAGCTGATGGCATCCTTGCTGGCCAGGAGGCGAGCGGGATCCATGCCGGTACTAAAGCCATAATCCGGAGAACCGATGACGAACACGTCGTACTGGCTGAAATCCGGGGTGGCATCGCCCGCGTTCCAGAAGCTCATGTTCCAGCTCAGATTGCCGTCGCCCCAAGGGTCATAGGTGGCGGCGACGCCGGACAGCCCGGCCATGGAGGTGTTATAGGATGAGCTGCCGCCGTACCACAACACCTCTATGGCGCCGGCCTGGGATGCGCCGGCCAGCACCAGAAATAACGAAACAAAGAATCCCGTGATTTTTTTCATAATAAGAAACCTCCCTCCTGACTTGTGTTTATTCGAAAAATGATTGCAGACGCCCTCTCTCTTCCGCGCTACCTCACAAAAATTCATATTTTTTCCATCGGCATGATTGCGACATGGGCTTTCCTCCCTTTTCTCATTTTTTAGGAACACCTTTCCGCGGCATTTCCGAAAAACAATACTGCTCACCGCTGCCGGATCATACTTTTCAAGTATTATCAGTATGTTACAAAAAGCATGCGCCCAAATCGTCTTCAGTGGGTATAGATGAGCAAATTTCATGCCTAGCGAATAAAAGGAAAACAACCTGTTGTTATTCCTTGTTTTGTGCGGCAAACGCGCCTTGCGCGCCCCTGCTGTTTCGCTCCGTTTTTACGGAAAACAGGAAAAACGCTTCCGTGACCTGCCCGGGAGCCGCCTAGGTAAATTCACCTATTTGCTTGCGTATTCGACTTTTTTTGCGCCGCCGCGAGCGGTTGAGTGTTGACAACCTCTCTTTTTAACGCTATTTTCCCAACTTCCACGTTGAGAACGCCCCCGGGAACATCACGGTTTTCCACCGGAAAACTGAAAAAAAGATATGGAAACCAAAGAAAGGAGAAACCAATGTCCAAGGTATTAGCCATTGCGGAGAGCATCAACATCATGGGGAAAAGAAGCGGCACCGCCATGAAGGAGAGAAACCCCGGCCCTGTTCAGGAGATGGCCAAGGAAGAATCGGCGGCCGGCGCGTCCTATCTTGATCTCAACATTGGCCCGGCCCGTAAGGACGGCATCGAGCTGATGCCCTGGGTTGTGCAGACCGTGGAAGCGGTGAGCAACGTGCCCCTCTGCCTCGACACCACCAATACCGACGCCATGGCCGCCGGTTTCGCGGTGGTGAAGAACAAGGAAGCCGCGATCATGAATTCCATCTCCGCCCAACCGGAGCGCATGCAGAAGCTGATCCCGGTTGCCGCCGAGGCCGGCTGCAACGTCATCGCCCTGCTCTGGGGTCCGGACGGCATGCCCCGCGACTCCAACGAGCGCGCCGCCATGGCCGTTGACCTGATGATGGCCCTGGCCGAGGCCGGCATCCCCAACGAGAAGATGATCTTCGACCCCATCGCCACCCCCATCACCCTGGGCGCCGACCAGATCGCTTCCGGCCTGGAATTTTTGAGCATGCTGCAGGAAATCGCCCCGGGCGCCGGCTCCACCGTGGGTCTTTCCAACGTGAGCAACGGCGTGGCCGAGCACCTGCGCAAGTATCTTGACCGCACCTACCTGATCATGCTCATGAAGTACGGCATCACCACCGCCATCGTCAATGCCTACGATGCCGAGCTGATGGCCATCTGCAAGGGCGAGCGGCAGGCGCACGTGGACATGGTCCACGCCATGATGGACGGCAACGATCCGGATCCCGCAAGCCTCTCCGGGGTGGCCCTGGAGCACTACAAGACCTATAAGGCGCTTTCCGGCCAGACCGTGTTTTCCGAGTCCTGGCTTACGCTGTAAAAGGCGGCTCACGGACATATCGGCCGCCTGGATGCTCAGGCGGCCTTTTGCAAAGAGGAGGCCGCGGTCTCCTCTTTTTTTGTTTACGCTCTCCGCGTGGAAGCGAGGAAAACATGGCTCCGCGGCAGCGGATCGATTACCGTAACATGGTAACGCAGGCGCGGGGGGGCGGCGTTTCCCTCCCCTTGTGCCGGCGGCGGTAAAAGCCTTGATTGCAACGGTTTGGAGACACGCCATGGCAGACATCCCTTCCCACCACATGATCTACGGCAGCCTCGCCGACTTTGTCACCGGAGAACCGGTGGTGGACACCGACGACGAACGCTACCGGCAGAAGCTGGCCCGTCTGCTCGTTCTCGAAAAAGGGTTTGCCAAAAGCGATCTTGTCATGCGGCGCACCATTGAAACCCTGTTCGCCGGTCAGTTTGTGGTTTCCAAAATCGATATCGTCGTCTCGCTCGCCGGGAAAAAGGTCATGGTGGTCCGCTACGGGCCCGGCTCCCTGGTGACCAGGGAACGGCCGGCCATCGCGGCGGCCCGGGTGCTTGAAGAATCGCAGCTCATCCCCCTGGCGGTGGTGAGCAACGGCGAGGATGCCGAACTGCTCGACGCCAGGAGCGGCAAGGTCCTTGCCCAGGGCCTGGCGGCGATTCCCGGCAAGGAGACGCTGACGGCCATGCTGCCGGGTCTTGATTTTACTCCGGTACCGACGGCACGACGCGAACCGGAATTGCGCATCCTGAATGCCTTTGACATTGAGGTCTGCTGCGCCGGCGGCCCCTGCGCCCTGCCCAATGCCAAAGAGGGCTGATGCGCACTTGGAGAACGCCCTTGCCGGACAATACGTATTCTCATATTTCATTGCGCCTCTGCGTTGACATTTTTCAATAAATAACGGAGACATAAACATGGCACAGCCCCCCTGGAGCAAAACAAGCTGGCAGAATTTCACGGCCCTCCAGCAACCGAACTGGCCGGACAAAGCGGCTTACGAGGAAGCGGTGCGGACCATCTCCCAGCTGCCGCCCCTGGTTTTTGCCGGGGAAATCCGCACCTTGAAAAAACAGCTGGCCATGGCCGCCGAGGGCAACGCCTTCCTGCTGCAGGGCGGCGACTGCGCCGAGGCCTTTTCCATGTGCAGCGCCCCGGCCATCCGGGAGCTTCTGAAGGTCATCCTGCAGATGACGGTGATCCTGGCCTATGCCGGCGGCAAACCCGTGGTCAAGGTGGGCCGCATGGCCGGCCAGTATGCCAAGCCCCGCTCCGCCGACACCGAGGTGGTGAACGGCGTCGAACTGTCCAGCTACCGCGGCGACATGGTCAACGGGATCGAGCCCACCCCGGAGGCGAGGCGACCCGACCCGCAGCGCATGGTCAAGGGCTACCATCTGGCCTGCGCCACCATGAATATCCTCCGCGCCTTCACCCGTGGAGGGTACGCGGCCCTGAACCGGGTCCATTCCTGGAACAACGACTTTGTCAAACGCTCGCCCCAGGGGCAGATGTACGAAAAACTGGCCCGCCAGATCGATCAGGCCATCAACTTCATGCGGGTGGTGGGCCTTGACCCGGAAAATATCCCCCAGCTCAACCAGGCGACCTTTTTCACCTCGCACGAGGCCCTGCTGTTGGGCTACGAACAGGCCCTGACCCGCCAGGATTCGACCACCGGCGACTGGTACGACTGCTCGGCGCACATGCTTTGGATCGGCGAACGCACCCGCCAGCTCGACGGCGCCCATGTGGAGTTCTTCCGCGGGGTGCTCAACCCCATCGGCGTCAAGATCGGTCCCAACCACGACATCGACAATGTGAAGGCCCTGGTCCGGACCTTAAACCCGGAAAACGAAGCAGGCCGGCTGACCCTGATCACCCGCTTCGGCGCCAAAAAGATCGGCGACTCTCTGCCCAATCTGGTCAGGGAAATGAAGAAAGAGGGTTTCAGGCTGGTCTGGAGCTGTGACCCCATGCACGGCAACACTTACACGGCGGAAAGCGGCCACAAGACCAGGAATTTTGACGAAATCCTCAACGAGATCCGTTCGTTTTTCGAAATCCACTGGGCCGAGGGCACGGTGCCCGGCGGCGTCCATTTTGAAATGACCGGGGACAACGTCACCGAATGCACCGGCGGCGGCCGCCAGATCCTCGACCGGCATCTGGCGGAAAATTACCAGACCCAGTGCGACCCCCGTCTCAACGCGGAGCAGAGCCTGGAACTGGCCTTCCAGATCGCCGAGCTGATCCGGGAGAAATAACCCGCCCGCGCCCAGCAGTCATTGCCAAGCAAGCAAAAAAGCCCGCCGGCGCCAAGCCCCGGGCTTTTTTTGCCTTCTGCTCCCTTCCGCACCGGACAGCTCCAGCCCGATAGAGTCAGCGTCCCTCCCGCAGCTGCCTCAGTTCCGGCCGGACAAGCACCAGACGCTTCGCGGTAAAAATCTTTTTCCCCGCTTCTCCTTGCGAACAAACGGCCTGTCAGTTTATTGTAGACGGGAAAAGACAAAGGAAATAGCGCAATTACGGAGACACGAAACAGATCGGGGGGGGGAAATGGCTCTGTTTGCCATAATTTGCGGCGTTATCGCGGGGGGAGTTCTTTTTTCCAGCCACGACCAGACGCCGGTCGGCTTTATCGTCGGCGGCCTCATGGCCTTCCTGCTGGTCCGGCTTATTCGTCTGCAAAATACAATCAGCCGCCTGGAGCGCCTCCTGGCGCAGGAGGGCGCGCGGGCGACCGCGCCCGAACCCGCGGCCAGGCCGGATAGGCATTCGGAATCTTTTGCCCCTCAACCCGGTGAATTGCCGCCGGATCGGGAAAAGATCGCCCGCAGCCGGCAAGCACCCCTTCCCTTTAAACCCGCCGCCGAAGCAGGGCCGGCCAAACCCGAAACCGCGCCCCCCCCTGACGACGGCAATCCCATCGACCTCCGGCAGATCATTATTTCCTACTTCACCGGCGGCAACGTGGTGGTCCGGGTCGGAATCGTGGTTCTCTTTTTCGGGGTGGCCTTCCTCTTAAAATACACGGCGGAACGCAATCTCGTTCCCATCGAGTTCCGCCTGCTTTCGGTCTGCCTGGCCGCCATGACCCTGCTCCTGGTCGGCTGGCGCCTGCGGCGGAACAGACAGTCCTATGCCCTCATCCTGCAGGGTGGCGGCATCGGCGTTCTCTACCTGACCATCTTCGCGGCAATGCGCCTGTACGATCTGTTGCCGCCCTGGCTTGCCCTGCCTCTCCTGGTGGGCATGTCGCTCTTCTCCGCAACCCTGGCCATGGCCCAGGATGCCCGCGCCCTTGCGGTCATCGGTGTTTCCGGCGGCTTTCTCGCCCCGGTCCTCGCCTCCACGGGCGCCGGCAGCCAGGTGATGCTCTTCAGCTATTACGCCCTCCTGAATGCAGGTATTCTCTATACAGCCTGGCACAAGTCCTGGCGGGAACTGAACCTGATCGGCTTTGTCTTCACCTTTGTCATCGGTACCCTCTGGGGTACAAAATTCTATGCGCCCGAAATGTTCGCCAGCACCGAACCCTTCCTGATCCTCTTTTTTCTCTTCTATATCGCCATCTCGGTCCTCTTCGCCAAGAATCTCCCCCTGGCCGGCAAAGGATTTGTCGACAGCTCCCTAGTCTTCGGCACCCCGATCATCTGCTTCGCCCTCCAGACAGCCATGGTGAAACCTTATGAATACGGGCTTGCCTGGTCAGCCCTGGCCATGGGTCTCCTGTATGCGAGCCTTGCCCGGCTGATTTTTGCAAAAGGCAACCAGGCCATGCGCACCATGGTGGAAGCCTTCCTCGGGCTCGCTCTGGTTTTCGGCACCATCGCGATTCCCCTTGCCCTTGACGGACGGTGGACGGCAGCGGCATGGGCACTGGAAGGCGCGGCCATGGTCTGGATCGGCCTGCGCCAAAATCGCCGCCCCGCCCGCTTCTTCGGCCTGGCACTGCAACCGCTGGCCGGCCTTGCCATTCTTGCCGACCTGCACATGGAGCCGGAAAGTCTTCCCCTGATAAACGGCTTTTTCCTGGGCTGTCTGGCCGTTTCCCTTGCCGGTCTGCTGAGCGGTTACTTTCTCTTTCTCCAACGGGAAAAGATCACCGGCGCGGCAACGGAAAGCCTGGTCGCCTTTACCTGGGGTCTGCTCTGGTGGGGCGGCGCCGGTCTCCATGAAATCGACTTTTTTGTGGATCACCCCCATAAGCTTGCCACCGGCCTCGCCTTTCTCAGCGCATCGGCGCCGCTCTTCTTTCTCAGCGGACATCGCCTCGGCTGGCCAGCCCCTCGTCAGGCCAGCAGGGGGCTGCTGGGGATCCTCCTCTTGGCCGGAATCGCCTCCGTGGCCGAAGTACGCCACCCTGGCCAAGCCGGCGGTTTTCTCGCCTGGCCGCTGGCCTTTTTTCTTCAGTATTTCCTGCTGTACCGCCTCAGCGGCCGGGAGGAAGAAACGCTCTCCGAGCTCGACAGGGGCTTGCACATCGGTTCACTTCTCCTGCTGGTGGCCCTGCTTTCCTGGGAACTCCGCTGGTGGGTCGATTTCTGGGTGGACGGCTCCGGTACCTGGCCCCTGATCGCCACCGCCCTGCTTCCCGCGCTGGTGGTTCTGCTGCTGAGCCGATTTCCGAGGGCAATCCCCTGGCCCGTGGCCTGCTTTCCCGTCACCTATCTTGCCCGCGGCCTGGCCCCTGTCGCCCTCTACCTCTGGCTCTGGACCCTTGCCGTCCCTCTCTTCAGCAAGGGCGATCCCTGGCCCCTCACCTATATCCCTCTTTTGAACCCCCTGGACCTCAGCCAGCTTTTTGTCATCATCGCCTTGGCCTTCTGGGCGTTGACGGTACGAAGGCAGCTTGCCCTGGCTCCCGCAGGCCTCACCGGCCCCTGCCTGTTCGGCCTCGCAGCCGTCGCCCTCTTTTCCTGGCTCAATGCGGCGCTGATCCGCACCCTGCATTACTGGGGCGGCGTCCCTTTCAATTTTTACAGCATGCTTCATTCCGATCTCGCCCAGGCCTCGCTCTCCATTTTCTGGACCCTTTCCGCCTTCCTGGTCATGTACCTGGCCCAACGCCAGGGCAGACGAGTCATCTGGCTGACAGGCTCCGGCCTCATCGCCATTGTCATTGCCAAGCTTTTCACCGTCGATCTTGCCAGCACCGGCACGGTGGAAAGGATTGTTTCCTTTATCGGGGTGGGAGTGATCTGCCTTGTCATCGGCTACCTGGCCCCACTGCCACAACGCATTCAGACAGAAACGGAAAAACCATGAAAAAAACAGCCTGCCACCTTGTCGCGCTCCTTATCCTCTTTAGTCTTGTCCAGGCAAAAGCTTACGCGGCATCGCCCTCCCCGGAGATGTTCGCCTACGGCATGGAACTCGCGGCCGAACCGGATCATGCCCTTTACGAGATCGCCCTGCCCCTTGCCGTCTATCAGGGGGTGACCCGTGGCGACCTCGGCGATCTGCGGATCTTCAACAAGGCGGGCCAGATTGTGCCCCATGCCTTGCGCCAGCCCCAGAGCAAAACCGCGCGACCCGCGGCAAGCAGCAGGCCCCTTCCTTTTTTCCCCCTCAGCGGTGGCGCTTCCCAGGCCGGGGCCGACCTTGGCCTCTCCCTTAGGCGTGACAGCGCCGGAGCCATCATGGATCTGAAGCTGACGGCGCCCGCCGGGCCGGAGAAAACGCATACGGTAACGGGTTACCTTGTCGATGCGAGTGCTCGGAAACAGGGCATCGATTCCCTGATCCTTTCCTGGCCGGACAGCGCTTCTGATTTCTTTACGAAAACCGTGCTGGAAAAAAGTAATGACCTTGCGCACTGGGAATCCGTCGCCACCGTGCCGGTGGCGCAGCTCAACCACCTGGGCAGGCGGCTTGTCCGCAACACCATCGATTTTGCGCCGACCATCGCCAAGTACTACCGGTTGACCTGGGCCCAGGACCAGCCTCCCCTGGCCATTGCCGGCATCAGCGCCCAGAGCCAGGTCGCCGCCGCGGCAGGCGATCCGCAGCGCAACTGGCATACCGCCACCGCCAGCCCGGCCGGGCAGAAACCCTTTCACTATCTCGTCGATCTGCAAGGGCCTCTGCCGGTGGAACGGGTGAAAATCAGGCTGCAGGACGCCAATGCCGTGGCCAGCGTCTCCCTTTCTTCCGGACCGACGCCGGACAAGGCCGAGAAGATGCACTGGCGCGGCCTGGTCTACAACCTCACCGTTGATGGTGAAAACGTGGCCGCGCCGGCCATGGCCGTGGGAGTAGGCAGGCACCGCTACTGGATGCTCACCATCGACCAGGCGGAATCCTCCTTAAGTCGACCGCCGGTCCTGGAGTTTGGCTGGCAGCCCCAGCGCCTGCTCTTCGTGGCGCAGGGAGAAGGGCCATTCATGCTGGCTTACGGCAGTAAAGCGGTCGAGCCCGACCCGCTTCGGATGGGCGGCCTGCTGGACAAGCTTAAAGACGATAACAGCCGGACAATAAACCCAAAAATAATCACCCCCGGCCCCCAATTTTCAATCAATGAAAAAAATCTCCGGCCCGGCCTCGGCTCCCTGCCCTGGCGCAAATACATCCTCTGGGCCACCCTGGGCGCCGGCGTGCTCCTGATCGGTTGGCTGAGCCGAAAACTCTACCGGCAGCTGCGCGGCGGCAAAGCCGCGGATCAATAATGGCGCTCTTTGCCTGAAAAAAGAGCGGGAACGCAGAGAATAGGCCGAAAGGAGAAAAACTGCGGCAGCGCGAACAAAAAAATTCCCCCTCTACCCGTTGCGACATGCGCCTGCCGACCATTGCCGAAATTTCCGTTTGCAAGGGGACAGGGGTCGTGCTAGTGTGCGCAACATAATTTTTTGATGAAATACCTTTCGCCTGTTGCCGGTCGAAAGCAAATCGGTATTTTTCCCTGCTTCGCAGCCGGTGCTCCTGGAGTTGTCTGACAATGGCGGATGCGGTCGCCCCCAAAGCCCTTATCTATATCCTGGATGACGAGATCATCACGGTGCGGCGCCTTGTCCAGGCCCTGGCCAAGGACGGCTATGAACTGGAAGGCTTTGTCACCGCCGCCGAGGCCATTGCCCGGCTCAGCGAACGGCCGCCGGATCTGTTGATCACCGATATCCGCCTCGGCGATGCCGACGGGGTGGAAGTGCTCCAGCAGGTCCAGGCCCTTTCCCCCCGGACCATGGTCATTCTCATGACCGGCTACGCATCCATCGATCAGGCTGTGCAGGCCATCAAGAACGGGGCCTTCAACTATCTGGCCAAGCCCTTCCGCCTGGAAGACCTGCGCCAGAACATCCGCGACGCCCTGCACAGCGCCAGTTTTACCAAGAAGGCCGCGAGCCGGCACGAGGAAAACCCTGACCGTTTCGGGGAAATCATCGGCCGCTCCCAGGCAATGCGGGAAATATTCAAAACCATCCGGCAGGTTGCCCCCTTGAGCTGCAACATCCTCATCCAGGGCGAATCCGGCACCGGCAAGGAACTGGTGGCCAGGGCGCTCCATGCTTACAGCAACCGGGCCGGGCACCCCTTTATCCCCTTCAACTGCGGGGCCTTCAGCGAAGAGCTGATCGCCAACGAGCTGTTCGGCCATGAAAAAGGCGCCTTTACCGGAGCGGTATCCACCAAGCTGGGCCTCCTGGAAACCGCCAACGGCGGCACGGTCTTCCTCGACGAGGTGGGCGAGATGCCGCTGCCCATGCAGATCAAGCTCCTGCGCGTTATCCAGGAGCGGACCCTGCTCCGGGTGGGCGGCGTCAGCCCCGTTGCCATTGAGGTGCGGATCATCGCCGCCACCAACCGGGATATCGAGAAGATGGTGGCGGCGGGCAGCTTCCGTCAGGATCTCTTTTACCGGCTCAAGGTGGTGATGATCGAGCTTCCTCCCCTGCGCAAGCGGCAGGAGGATATCCCGCTGCTGGTGGAGCATTTCGTCAGCCTCATCGCCACCCAGTTCGGCAAAAAAGTGCCCGGCATCGCCAATACCTTTCTCGATGCCCTGGTCACCTATCCCTTTCCGGGCAATGTCAGGGAGCTGCAGAACATCGTCGAGCGCGCCGTGGCCCTTTCCCGGGATGAGATGCTCACCGCCAGGGATCTGCCCCCGGACCTCTTCCTGGGCAACAGCCGCCCCATCCCGCCCGACCATGCGAAAAATCAGCTGAAAATCCTTGAGCAGGAACATATCTACGAGGTCTACCGCCGTACCGGCTTCAATCAGACCGAAACCGCCCAGCAGCTCGGGATCTCCCGCACCACCCTCTGGCGACGCCTCAAGGAGCTGAATCTGATCCCGGATAAAAAATGATTCTCCTCTAAAACCCCCCACCACTCCGCCTCTTTCCTCCCCGCCCCACCGCTGTTTCAACCTGAAACCATTGTTTCAATCTGAAAAATCCTTTTATTTCACATGGTTACGCGCATACTGTTTCAACCCTGAACGCACCGCTGCCCGCTGTCGCTGGTCAGATTCGACAAGAACCGCGATAATTCATTACGATATGCCACATGGCACGATCGATGCTTATGGGACGCGGCAACGGTCATGATGCCGCAACAACCGGCATCGGAACATGGAATACAGGAGCAACCATGAATTTAGGGATTGCTCTTCTCCTGAGGGGCTCCTCTGCCGATCTCTCCGCCGCTCTCCATTCCATCGAGCTTGCACGGCGAACCACCGGGGTGGTGCATGCGGTTTTTCTGGAACAGGGGCAGCAAGGCCAGAAAACCGATCCCGGGGAGGAGGGGAAAACGGTGAAACAGGGCTGGAAGGGGCAACTGGCCGCCCTGGCCGGCCTGTTCGGCGATGCGGAAGAGGTCACCGTCCACATCCACCTGCTGGAGAGTCTGGCCGACGAGCCGTTGCTGCGGTTTCTCTGCGAATACCGCATCTTCTGCCTCATCCTGGGCGCCGGAGACCAAAGCTCGGTGAAGCGGAAAACCGCCTGGCTGAAACGGTTGCGGCGACGGCTTTCCGGCAGACGGGACTGCTTTCTGCCCCCGCTCTGGTCGGTAATCATTAAACCCCGGGACGAAGCGGCGCCCCCATGACCCGAATACAGTGAAACCCGCCGGCATCGTGATTCTTCACCGCGCCGGCAAAGAATTTACCCATACTTTAAAACCCAACAAAAGAGTGTGAAAGGAGGAAAAAATGTACATGTACCTTCCAATAGCCCTCACCAGCGTGAATTATCTGGTGGTGGTGGGCCTGGGACTTGCGGTCGGGCTTTTGTCCGGCCTCTTTGGCGTGGGTGGAGGCTTTCTCATGACCCCGCTGCTGATGATGATCGGCATCCCGCCGACCATTGCCGCGGCCACCGATGCCAATCAGATCGTCGCCGCCTCGGCGTCCGGCTCCTTTGCCCACTGGCGGCTCGGCAATGTTGACGTCAAGATGGGCATTTTTCTGCTCATCGGCGGCTTTGTCGGCGGCGCGGCAGGCGTCCAGGTCATCAAGATGCTGCGCGCCACCGGCGGCGCCGACTTTCTCATCAAGATCACCTATGTGGTCATGCTGGGCCTGGTCGGCTCCTTCATGTTCGTGGAGAGCCTGAACGCCCTGCGCAAAAGCAAAAAGGCGGCCGCCGGCGATGCCGCTCCGGCCAAAGCCGCGCCGGAAAAGAAAAAAGGCGGCTTCTTCGCTTCCCTGCCCATGCAGACCTACTTTGAAAAATCCGGCGTTACCCATTCCGCCCTGGTTCCCCTGTTCCTGGGCACCTTTGTCGGCGTCCTGGCCGCGATCATGGGTGTTGGCGGCGGCTTTCTCATGGTGCCGGTCATGATCTACATGCTGCGCATGCCCATGCACGTGGTGGTGGGCACCAGCCTGTTCCAGATTCTGTTCACCTGCATCGAGGTCACCTTCCTGCAGGCTTATCAGAACCATACCGTGGATTTCTTCCTTGCCCTGCTCCTGCTGGTCGGCTCGGTTTTCGGCGCCCAGATCGGCACCGCGCTTGGCAAAAAACTCCATGGCGACCAGTTGAAGATCCTGCTCGCCATCATCGTTCTGGCGGTGACGGTGAAAATCGTCCTGGAACTGGTGCTTGAACCCTCTCACCTTCTCGCCTATGCAGGAGGTCACTGATATGAAGAATGCCATGATGAAGAACATGAAACTGTGGGCGGCCAAAGCCGCCGTCTTGCTCGGAATGATCGCCTTTTCGGCCGCCGCCGCCCAGGCGCTGACCGCCGAGGTGGCTCCCAAGGAGATCCCCATCACCCTGAGCTACCACGGCGCCAAACTGACCATCACCGGCCAGAGCGGAGCCAATGACGACCTGGTGGTGAAGATCTCCAACGAATCGCACGACGCCGCCATGAAGTACAAGGCCAAGGTCGGCGGCGTGGTCTGGATGAAGAAGGGAAGCCTTGATTTCAAGAACGTGCCCGGCGTTTATCTGGTGACATCCACCGCCGATCTGGGCAGGATTCTCTCCGATGCCGAGCGCAGCCAGTACCAGCTGGGCTATGACGCCCTGGCCGCCTCCTCCAGCATCGTAGCGGCCGGCGGCGAACCCGCGGACGGAAAATGGTTTGCCGAATTTATCCGTTTCAAGGAAATGGAGATGGTTTATAGTATCCAGCAGGGGACCATCACCCGTCAGCACGGAGAAAACGGCAACACCTTCCAGGTCGAGGTCGCCTGGCCCTATCAGGCCCCTCCCGGCGTCTACAACGTGGAGATTCTCGCCGTCAACGGCGGCAAGGTGGTGGACAAAGCCGCGACCACCTTTGAGGTACAGCGGGTGGGCATCACCGCGGCCCTGTCGAACATGGCGTTTAACCAGGCGGCCCTTTACGGGATCATGTCGGTTGTCATCGCCATGGCGGCCGGCTTTGCCGTGGCCGCCGTCTTCAAGAAGGACGGCGGCAGCCATTAAGTAAGACCCTGGCGCGCCGGCTGGCGCATCCCGGCAATGCAATCCCCGGACGCACAGGCGTATTTCGCCGCCCTGTGCGTCCGTTTTTTTCCTTCCTTACCGCAGCAGCCCGCGCAAGTTTCCGCAAACTTGCCTTTGTCCTGTCCCTGGGGACAGGGGAGAAACGATGTCGCTCCTGAACTCGCTGAAAACCCGAGCCTGGCCATGGCAAAAAGGGCCTGCCCCCGCCTGCCGGCCGATCTCGGAGGTCTTTTCCCGGTTCCGCGCCGTGCTCAAGGCCAACAACCAGGCCCTGGAACTCATTGCCGACATGGGGGAAAAGCTTTCCGGCGAGTACCTCTTTGATCAGCGCTACGTGGAAACCGTCGTCGAGGAGCTGATCGTGGCCATGCAGCGCTCCATTGCCGCCCTCAACACCCTCACGGAAGGCCGCTGGACCTCGCTGATTGAAATATTCGCCGGGCTGGAGGCGCGGGTACGGGCCATCGCCGCCCGCCGCGACGACCGGGAAGGACCGCCGCTTCTCTGGCTTGACGAGATCAACAGCCGGGACTGGCCGCTGATCGGGGGCAAGGCCGCCCACCTTTCCGAGTTGATGGGCAACCCCCAGGTTCTGGTGCCGGAAGGATTCGTCATCACCACCCGTCTTTTTCATGATTTGATCGACGCCAACTCCCTGCGCGCCGACTTCAGCCGTTTCGAAGAGCTGGCAGCGGCCTCCGACCGCTGGGAAAACGAACTGGAAGCGCTCCGCGCCTCTTTGGAAGAACGGGTGCTGGCGGCCCAGGCGCCCCCCGGCTTTCTCGCCCTTTTGGCCGAGGCCCTGGCGCGCCTGGCGCAAACAAGCCCCGCCCCCCTCTTTCTGGCCGTGCGCAGCAGCGCCCAGGAAGAGGATATGGATTTCTCCTTTGCCGGCCAGTTCCATTCCGAGTTGCAGGTTGCCCCGACCCCGGCCGCGGTTTTTGCCGCCTACCGCGCCGTCACCGCCAGCCTGTTCGGGGCCAAGGCGCTCCGCTACCGGCGGCAGGTCTTTCCGGAAGGGGGCCATCTCGCCATTGCCGCCTGCTGCCAGCGCATGATAAACGCCCAGGCCAGCGGCATCATCTATACCGAAGACGCCCTGGCGCCGGGCGGGCAAACCATGCTGGCGGTGGGCGCCTTCGGCCAGGGACAGGCGGTGGTGGAAGGCCAGGTGCCCACCGACCTCTTCCGGATCAGAAAAGGCGAAAGCCCGCAACTCATCGAGAGCAGCATCGCCGTCAAGGAGCCAGCCGGCGCGCCGGCTCGGGCCGGAGAGCCCTGCCTGGCGGAGGAAAAGCTCTTCGAGCTTGCCCGGATCGCCGCCCATCTGGAAACCTTTTTCAAGCGGCCCCAGGATATCGAGTGGAGCCTGGACGACAAAGGGGTTCTTTACATCCTGCAGGCAAGGCCTCTGCTCCTGGCGGAAAGGGAGCAGGGGAAAAAGCCGCTTTCGGAAAAACTCGACGCCTATGCGCGGATCGCCGAAAACGCCGGCCGGATCGCCCAGCAGGGCATCGGCAGCGGGCCGGTCTTCCGGGTGGAAACCCTGGCCGACCTCAAAAATTTTCCCGAGGGGGCGGTGCTGGTGAGCCTGCGCGACTCCTCGCAGTTTGTCCAGGTCATGCAGAAGGCGGCCGCCATCGTTACCGAGGTTGGTACGCCGGTGAGTCATATGTCCACCCTCTGCCGGGAATTCAAGGTTCCCTGCCTGGTCGGGGTCGCCGGCATCTTCGGCAAGGTGGCGGACGGCGAGGAGATCACCGTGGATGCCGAGGACCGCTGTCTCTACCGGGGCCGGGTCACTGAGCTTCTCGCCTACCAGGCCGCCACCACCATGAACGTGCAGATGGCGCCGGAATTCCGGATGCTGCGCCGGATCCTGCACGAGGTCTCCCGCCTGAATCTGGTGGATCCCCTGATGCAGAATTTCCGGCCCGAAGGCTGCCGGACCTTCCATGACGTGCTGCGCTTCATCCATGAAACCGCGGTCCTCGATCTGGTGGAAATCGGCAGGGACGAGCGCTGCCTGCGCGGGCAGAAGCTGGCAAAGCGCCTGGATCTGCCCATCCAGGCAGGCATTCTTGCCATCGACATCGGCGGTGGTTTCGCCGAGGATGCGCCGCCGGACAATGTCCCCTTTACCGCCGTCCGCTCCAGGCCCTTCCGCGCCATCCTGCAGGGCATGCTCTTCCCCGGGGCCTGGCATCAGGTGGGAATGCCGGTGAGCTTTACGGACATGATGCACAGCATGCTTTCCACCCCGCGGGACACCCTGTCCGGCCAGTACACCGGTCACAATATCGCCATCATCAGCGAAACATACGTGAATCTCTGCTTCCGTTTCGGCTATCATTTCAACATCATCGATGCCTTCTGCCATGAAGTGGAACGGGACAACCATATCTATTTCCGCTTCCTGGGCGGCGCCACGGATATCGCCAAACGTTCGCGCAGGGCGAGCCTGATCGCCGCCATCCTGGAAGCCTTTGACTTCAGCATCCGCACCCGGGGCGATCTGGTCATCGCCCGTACCGGCAATCTGGTCCAGAGCGAGATGGAGCGCACCCTGGATATTCTCGGCCGCCTGGTCGGCTTCACCCGCCAGCTCGATGTGCAGATGGCAAACGACCAGGCGGTGGCGCGCTACGCCGAGGCCTTCCTCATGGGCGATTACGGGATTGTCGCCAGGGAGGGAGGGTATTAGAATGCGGAAGAAACAATCTTTTCCCGGAAGGAGAACCAGAACATGACCCAGGAAATCTGCCGGCTGTTGGTGGTGGACGACGAAGCCATCGTCGGCAAACGCCTCAAGCAGGTGTTCAGCAAGATCGGTTTTGAGATAGAGACCTACACCGAGGCGGCGCCGGCCATGGCCGCCATGGCGGAAAAGCCCTTTGATGTCGTGGTCACCGATCTGAAAATGGATGGCATGGACGGCATGGAAGTGCTAAGACGAGTACGGAGCATGAATCCCCGCACCCAGGTGATCATCATCACCGGCTACGCCTCCCCGGAGACGGCGGAACTCGCCCAGGAACAGGGCGTTTTCGAGTTCCTGGCCAAGCCCTTCCGCCTGGATGAACTCAAGCAGGTCATTTTCCGCGCTCTGGAGCAGCAAAAGGGTCGCAACTGAACAAGGAATCCCCTGATGAGCATTGACCCCGTCCCCCAGCAGCCCGCCGCGCAGACAGGCCGCCCCGCCAGCCAGGAGTGCGCCTGCCTGCCCCTGCCCCGCTCCATCCGGGGCAAGCTCATTGTTTCCCTCACCGTGGTTTCGGTGCTGGGCATCATCGCCACCGTCTCGGCCATCTACGCCATGTGGCGCATCGAGGACAAGATCCGGATCATCGAGTCCTTCTACGAACTGAACCAGAACGTCCTCGAGGTGCGGCGCTACGAGAAGAATTATCTTCTCTACAGCAACAAAAAAGATCTGATGAGCGCCCTGGACTACATCGATCAGGTGCGCGCCTCCGTGGTCACCGTAAAGCAGTTTCTCCCGAAACGCGAGGTTGAGCTGCAATCCTTTTACGACGAGGAACTGGGCAAGTACGAGTCCATTTCCCGGCGGCTGATGGCGGAAAATCTCACCCTGCGCGGCAAGAAGCTGCTCGAGGGCGCCCTGCGCAAGCATGGCCAGGACATCACCCGGCGGATTTTCGCCATGGATGCCCAGGCCCGGGTCCAGGTGGAGCGGGAGGTGGCCAACTACCAGAAAACCGCGGCGCTGATCCTCGCCCTGGCCGTGCTGGTGGGCGGCGTCCTCATCTATTATCTGATGGGCTGGATCATGCGCCCCCTGGAAGCGATCCGCGACGCCGCCGCCCAGATCAAGCAGGGCAAAATGCGCTCCATCCCCATCACCGGGGCGGTCAGCTGCTCGGTGGAGGGCATCGAGCTGGTCAACTCGCTGAACCGCATGCTGCAGGCCCTCAATCACAAGCAGGACCAACTGGTCCAGTCGGAGAAACTGGCGGCCATCGGCAAGGTCACCGCCGGCATCGCCCACGAGATCAACAACCCCCTGAACAACATCTCGCTCACCGCCGAGGTGTTGCTCGAAGATCTGCCCAACCTGGCCTGCAGCGAGCGGCTGGACATGGTGCGGGACATCCTGGTCCAGTCCGACCGGGCCCGGGAGGTGGTGCACCATCTGCTCGAATTTTCCCGTTCCCGCAAGACCAACGTCACGGTAAACCTCGATCTGGTCAAACTGGTGGCCGACTCCATCACCCTGGTCCGCAACCAGTTCCGGCTGGGCGGCGTGACCTGCGACTACCAGCATCCCGAGCAGGCGGTGCGGATTACCGGCAACCCCCATCAGCTCCAGCAGGTGCTGGTCAACATGATGCTCAACGCCGTCCAGGCCATGCAGCCGGGCGGCCTTCTTTCGATGCGGGTGGCGGCAGAGGAAAAAGACGCGGTCATCACCATCAGGGATAATGGCGCCGGCATCCCGGCCCGGCTGCTGGCCCACATCTTCGATCCCTTCTTTACCACGAAAAACGAGGGCACCGGCCTGGGTCTCTCCTTGAGCTACGCCATCGTCAAGGACCATCAGGGCGACATCGGGGTGGAAAGCACGGAAGGCCTGGGCACCACCTTCCGGATCAGCCTGCCGCTCGCCGCGGCCGCGGAGGCATAAGACTCCATGGACCTTTTCGGCAAAAGCGGGGAGAGCGCCGCTTTTTCGGCCTCCTTTCAGCAGTTCCGCCGCCTTCTTTCCTTAAACAATGCGGTGCTGGAAAAAATCGCCCGCATGGAAGGCGCCCTTTCCGGGGAATATGTCTTTGACCGGAAATTTCTCTCCGAGGCGGTGGCCTCGCTCTCCGATCTGGTGCGGGAGGTGATCTACTGCGTAAACAGCCTGAGCAACGACCGCTACCTTGCCCTGTATGCGCGCTATGAGGAGATCACGGGCAAACTCGCGGTGCTGGCCGCCGAATATACCGGCCCCTACGACAACAGCCTCACCCTGGCCTATGCGCTGATCAACAGCGATTTCGAGGAGCTGGTCGGCGCCAAGAACGCCACCTTGAGCGAGATCCGCAACCGCCTGAACCTGCCGGCGCCCGACGGCTTCGCCATCACCGCGGCGGCCTACCGCCTCTTCATGACGGAAAACGGCCTTTTTGCCGAAATCGACGCCATCTGCGCCGCGGCCGGGACCAGTCGGGAGCGCAGCGAGCGGATCGGCGCCCTCATCGCCAAGGCGAGGATTCCCGAAAGCCTGGTTGCCGCGGTGCGGGATGAACTGAGCCAGCTTCGGCGGCGGCTCGGTAACGAACTTCCCCTGGCGGTGCGCTCCAGCGGCGTTGGCGAAGACGCGGAAACCCGCAGCTTTGCCGGCCAGTTCCATTCGGCCCTTGGGGTGCGGCCGGAGCTTTCCGCGCTGCTCGCCGCCTATCGCCAGGTCATCTCCTCCCGTTTTTCCGTGCCCGCCCTGGAATATCTCGGCCCTTCGGCAAGCAGCCGGGATGTCCCCATGGCCGTCGGCGTGCAGCCCATGGTGGCGGCCCGGGTTGCCGGCGTGACCTACAGCCGCAACCCCGAAGCCCCGGAACAGAATCAGCTCCTGATAACGGCGGTGCGCGGCGCCGCCCGCGCCCTGGTGGAGGGACGCAAGCCCGCGGACCGTTATCTGCTCAGCCGGAATTGGCCCTTTGCCCTGCTGGAAAGCGAGTTGGTCCAGGGCGAGGATTTTTCCGCCCGCAAGGCGCCGCTCGACCTTCTGCCCTCCGGCCTGCGGCGCGGTTCGGCCGCCCTGACTCCCAAGGAACTGGGCAAACTTGCCGAACAGGCCATGCTGCTCGAAAAAGCCTTTGGCGAGACGCAGGATATCGAATGGGCTCTAGCCGGCGAACCAGTCATCCTCCAGAGCCGGCCCTTTTCCCTGCCTGGGAAGCCGCCGCCCCGGCCTGGCGAACTCGCCGCCGAATTGGCCGCCGCCATTCCGCTCCTCAGCGGCAAAGGCCAGGTCGCCCAGCTGGGCATTGCCGCGGGCAGGGTGGTGCAGGTGGATCAGAACACCGATCCGGCCCGGTTTCCGGTGGGCGCCATCGCGGTGGCCCGTTTCCCCAGCCCCCAGCTCAGCCCCATTGTCTGGCGGGCCGCGGCGATCATCACCGATGTCGGCAGCCCCACCGGCCATCTCGCCACCATTGCCCGCGAATACCGGACCCCGGCCCTGTTCGGCACCGGCGAGGCGACCAGGCTCCTTGCCGATGGCGGGGAAATCACGGTTGATGTGGAAAACAAACAGATCTACCAAGGGATCATCGCCGGGCTGGTCCGCCTGCAGGCGGCGGAAGAAAACAGCTACCGCGCCTCCACGGAACTGCGGATCCTGCGCCGCCTGCTGCGCTGGGTGGCGCCCATCACCCTTTCGGACCCGGGCGGCCCGGAGTTCAGGGCGGAAAACTGCCGGACCTTCCACGACATCCTCCGCTTCTGCCATGAAAAGGCCATCGACGCCCTGATCCATTTCCATGCCGACCAGGGTGGAAAAACGGGCCTGCGGAGCCGGGCCCTGCACCTGCCGGTTCCCCTCAAGCTGCGTCTCATCGATATCGGCGCCGGCATTGCCGCCTCCGCGCCGGCCAAAGGCGAGCTCACCCTGGAGATGGTGAGCAGCCGGCCGCTGGCCGCCATCCTCGCCGGCTTTCTCAAAGAGAGCGCGGCGGACAGGGAGCCGGTGCCCTTGGGCCTCAGGGATATCCTCTCCGGCATCGGCAAACCCATGGCGCTCATCGGCGGCGCCTCCTACCCCGGCGACAACCTCGGGATCATCGCCCAGGATTACTGCAATCTCAGCCTGCGCCTGGGCTATCACTTCAACGTGGTGGATGCCTATATGTCGACGGAGGCGGACAACAACTACATCTACTTCCGCTTTGTCGGTGGCCTGGCCGAGAAAAGCAAGCGCGAATGGCGGGCCCGCCTGCTCGGCGCCATTCTCTCCGGCCTCTACTTCAAGGTGGAGCGCAAAGGCGATCTGGTGATCGCCAAGGCCAGGAACCTGGACCTCCTCCAGATGGAGCGGGTACTCTCCCGCCTGGGCGAGCTGATCTCCTTCACCCGCCAGCTTGACGTGCAGATGCACGACGAGACGGCCATCGAACGATTCTTCCTGCAATTTCTCTCCAGCATCAAGGAAGAACAGGCAGGGGCAAGGGGCTAGCGAAGATGCGAAGCTGGCTGAAAAAACAGCTGGGCAGACTGCGGGAGGGCCGCGAGCAGCGGCAGGCCGAGGCGAAAAACCTCCTCACCGCCCGCTATCAGGTGTTCCGCTCGCTCCTGGCCGGCAACAACAGGGCGGTGGACTGCCTCACCGAGATCACGATCCTGCTCCGCCTGCAGAGCGACCCGGCGAATCTGGCCAGCCTCATCAAAAAACTCCTTGCCGAAACCGGGGAGATGATCGGCCGCCTGGAAAGTTTAAGCCGCGGCAAGTACCGCGGCCTCTGGGGCGTGCAGGAGAAGCTCGCCCTCGCCATAACGGCCAGGCTCAAGGAGCTTGCCGGCCCCGAGCAGGAGACGATTCCCCGCCTCCTGCCGCTTGCCGCCATCAGCGACGGCCACAAGGCGATGGCCGGCAACAAGGCCGCCAACCTGGCCCGTCTCATGCGGCAGGGCACCTTCCGGGTTCCGGACGGTTTTGTCGTCACCCTGGCCGGCTGCCGTCTTTTTCTCGACCACGAAGGCCTCTCCCTGAAACTGGTCCATCTCCTGGCCCGGCACAGCGCCAAAAACCAGGGCAGCATCCCGCCGGCCGTCGCCGCTCAGGCCCGGGAGCTGATCAGCAATGCCGGCCTGCCGCCCGAGCTGGCCGCGGAACTGCGCGGGGCGGCCCTGCCCTTCCTGGGCGCGGGCAAGGCCCTGGCCGTGCGCAGCAGCAGCATCAGCGAGGACGGCCGCCACCACTCCTTTGCCGGCCAGTTCAGTTCGGTGCTCAATGTCAGAAACGAGGCGCAGCTCTTTGCCGCCTTCAAGGAGGTGGTGGCCAGCAACTTCACCGCGCGCAGCCTGGCCTACCGGCTCAATGCCGGCCTCGACCCTCTGCGCTTCGACATGGCCGTCCTCTGCCTGGAGATGGTGGAAGCCAGGGCGGCCGGCATCCTGCTCAGCCGCTCCCCCCAGGAACCGAACAGCGACCTGCTCCTGATCAGCGCGGTCCCGGGCCTGGGCGAAGCAGCCGTTGCCGGCAGCGCCGCCGCTGATCTCTACCATCTCCGGCCCGACGGCAGCGTGGACTGGCCGCGCTCCGTCATCGCCGACAAGGAAAAACTCCTGGTCTGCAAGGAGGACGGCGGCCTTGCCTGGCAGGAACTGCCGCCGACGGAGCGGCACAAACCGGTGCTTGCCGAAGAGGAGCTGCGAACCCTGACCGCCTGGGGAAAACAGCTTGAAGCAGCGGAGGAAACCCCCCAGGATATTGAATGGGCGGTGGACAAAACCGGGCAGCCCCTCATCCTGCAGATGCGCCCCCTCACCATCCTGGCGGGCCGGGAGGATGACGGCTGGCAGGGCAAAACCCCGCCCCTTGCCGAAGGGATCATGGCCTCGCCCGGCCGGGCCACCGGCCGGGCGAGGCCGGTGAAGAACCGGCAGGATCTGGAAAATCTGCCCCATGAACCGGTGGTCCTGGTCATGCAGCAGAGCTTTGTCGATGCGGCCAATATCCTGGGCCAGGTCGCCGCGGTGCTGGTTGACCTGGGCAGCCCGGCCGACCACCTGGCCTGCGTGGCCCGCGAACAGCAGATCCCGCTGCTTTGCGGGCTGAACCAGGCCGGCCGCCGGCTCAAGGCCGGGCAGTGGCTCACGGTGGACGCAAGCCATGGCCGGGTCCATGCGGCAAGCGCCGAGGAAATCGCGGCAGCCCTGGCTGCCTGGCGGCAGGCCCCCGCCGCCAAGGCCGCCAAACCGATCCTGCCGCCCCTCTACCAGGAGCTGCAGGCACTGGTCACCGCCCTCAACCTCACCGATGCCTACGGTCCGACCTTTTCCATTCTCGAGTGCCGCTCCCTCCACGACATCGTCCGTTTTGTTCACGAAAAAGGGGTGCTGGCCATGTTTGACGCCGGCGACGAGATGCTGGAGAAAAATCTTGGCGCCGTGCATGCCATCGACTCGCCGGTCCCCTTTTTCCTGAGCGTCATCGACATGGGTGGGGGGCTGGCACCGGGCCAAGGTCCGCGCCGGCGGCGCATCCCCCCGGAACTGGTGATCTCCCGGCCCTTCCAGGCCCTCTGGCAGGGAATCACCAGCCCGGGCCTGCACTGGGGGCCGCCGCCGGGCGGGGCGCCCATGGGTTCGGTGCTCTCCTCCTTTCTCACCGACCAGAAATCGGAACGGCCCATCGGCCTGCCCAACTACTGCATCGTCAGCCGCGACTACTGCAATATGAACGCCCGCATGGACTTCCACTTCATCATGATCGACGCCGTCGCCTCTCCCTCCCCGCGCAGCAACCATATCAGATTCCGCTTCAAGGGCGGCGGCACCAGCCTCGAACGGCGGCGGCGCCGGGCCCTGTGCATCGGGGAGATCTTTGAACAGTACGGCTTTCTCGTCGATGTACGGGAGGATCTGGTCAACGCCTCCCTGCAGGGCGCGGCCCGGGAGGCCATCGAGGAAAAACTGGTGATGGTGGGAAAAATTCTGGGTTTTACCCGCCTGCTCGACGCCTTTATGGCCGACGACACCATGATCGCCAAGGTGGCGGAGGCCTTCCTGGCCGGCGATTACGCGCTGGCGGGACTGGCAGCGAACACTAACCCTGCGCTGGCCACCGGATGAAAGAGATGGTGGCTGGATTAGAGAAACAACAGGCCCTGGCGGCGCTTGGCGAACAGTACGGCTGCCCCTGGGTGGAATATCAGGAATCGGTGACCGGCCCCCAATTTCTCCTTTGGAAGCTCGACATGGCGCGGCTCCGGGCCGAGGGCTGGTTTCCACGCCTGGTTGCCCATGGCCGGGCGACGGTGATCGCCACCGCGCCGGGGCCGGCGCTGGCCGCCAGGATCCGCGCGGTCCTCGGCGTTTCCGAAGTGGAGTTTCAGGTCACCCTGCCCGATGATCTCATCCGCATCCTCGAACACAACCAGGACCTCAACCCCGGCTTTCCGGCCGCGGCCGGCCGAACCCCTTTGGCTAAGGTCCGCACCTACCTGGCTGGCCGGCGCTCTCTTTTCGCCCATTACCGCACCCTGCTCGCGAAAAGCCGCACCGGCCTGGCCTTCATCCGCACCGGCCTGGCCTGCATGACCATCGCCCTCCTCTTTCTCCGCCTGGTCGGCAGCGGCTATTATCTGCTCCTGGAGATTCCCCTGTTCCTTGGCGGCATCATCGCGGTCTGGGACGGCCTCAAATGGTATCTCCCGGCCCGGGCTCTGTTCGCCGGCCTGCCGGCCTGTCTCGATACCGGCGCCAGCGGCGGCACCAGCGTCCTGGCGGTGGAAAACGAGTACCTCACCCCGGAATTTCGCCGCAGCCTGGTGGTGGAAGGCGCTGCCGGGCGCCGGGCCGCCTGGCATAGTCTCTCCCCGGTGATGCGGCGCCGCTTTCTCGCCAGCGACCGCACCGATCTCGCCGAGGAACGGACGGTGCTCGCCTGCTTCCGGACCAGAATGGCCAAGGTGCGCACCGGGCTTGCCTTCAGCCGTACGGGTCTGGCCTTCAGCGGCTTGGGCCTCGGACTCCTGCGTCAGTTTCAGGCCAGCCGTTGGCTGCTCTTCGACCTCGCGCTCATCGCCATCGGCATCCTCATGGCCCTGGAAGGGTTTCTCTGGTATATGCGCGGCAGAAAGGCCGGCGTGGAGGGACATTGCTCGGTGCGGGAAAAAACGAGGATGTCCTCGATCTGGGATTATTTCTTTCCCCACCGCCATGTCCCGCCCGGACCGGCGGGCAATCCCCTGACCCTGCCGGTGAAGAGTTCCCACGCGCCGGGGATCTGGGCCACCACCGGCGTCGCTCTGGAGCGTACGGTGCTGGCGGAACGCCGCAACGTCATGGCCAGGCTGCGCACGGTCATGGCCCGCGCCCGCACCGGGTTCGCCTTTATCCGCACCGGATTGAGCCTCTTTCTCGTCGGCGCCGCCTTTCTCCTCTCCTTCCGGGCTTCGGGCGGACCGGCCTGGACCGTCTTTTCCGCGCTGCTGATGGCGGCCGGCCTTTTTCTGGTGGCTGACGGCTTTGTCTGGAGCGTTCCGGCGGAACGGCTGCGCCGGCAGTTTCCCTACTGCTATGGCGACATGGAGATCCCCATCCCTGATTACGGGGTGCCTGCCAGATTCTGGAAAAAAGTGGTGTTCAGCAATGACGAGGATTGACGGCGAAACCTTGCTGCGGCCCTTTGCCGGCAGCGGCCTGCTTGCGCCCGACCTGCTCAGGCTGGCGGCCGAGGCGGCGGTCTTGCGGCGGGTGCCGCTCAGCCGGATTCTTCATGCCGAGTACGGGGTACCCCGGCCGCAACTACTTGCGGCCCTGCGCGACTATTACCGCTGCGCCTCCCTCGAATACGATGAGCGCTTGCCCATTCCCCCTGAATTGCTGCGGGATCTGCCGGCACGCCGACTTGCGGAAAACGGCTGGTTTCCGGTGGTCAAGGATGCCGACGGCACCATTGTCATCGCGGCCCAGGATCCCTCCGACCCCGGCATGCGCGCCGAGGTGGAGAACATTTTCGGCCCGGCCCCCTATGAATTCCGGGTGGCCCTGGCCGATGACCTTGCCTGGTTCATTCAGGATTTTCTCCATGCCCGCCCCGGTCTGCTCATCGGCAGCGAACGCACCGGCCTGGCCTTCTGGCGCAACACCATGGCCCAGTGGCGAACCCGGCTCGCCTGCTACCGCACCGACCTGGCCAAGGCCCGTACCGCCCTGGCCTTTGTCCGCACCGGCCTGGCTTTTGCCACCATTTCGCGCACCCTGCTGGGCGGCGAAGTTTTTCCAATCTCTCCCGTCCTGGCCTATTGTGTCCTGGCCATCGGCCCGATCCTGATCGGTACCGCCCTGCCCACCTACCTCAAGGTGCGCGGTTCCCGGATGACTCCGCCCCGGCACCAGACCCTGGTCGAGGTGAGCGGCGCCACCCTCAGCTTTCTTGAAAACTACCAGAATCTGGAGCAGCCCGGGCCGGTCAGGCAAAGCAAGGACACCATGCTGGCCCGCCTCGGCGACCTGCTCGGCAATTACTGCACCATTATCCATCCGGTGCCGGCCAGCCGGGAACGCACCCACCTGGCGCGGGAACGTAACGTGCTCGCCGCGCAACGTACCATCGCCGGCTGCTACCGGACCATCTATGCCCGGGCCCGCACCGGCCTGGCCTTCGTCCGCACCGGGGTCGCCTTTATAAGCATCGGCATCGGCCTGATCGGTTACTTCGGTCTCGGCGTCAACACGTTTTTCGACGGGGCGCTGATTCTCTGCGGCCTCCTGATGATCATTGACGGCGGGCTCTGGTACCTGCCGGTGCGCAAGGAGCAGGCCGAACTGCCCAGCACCCGGAGCGCCGCCCTGGCGGGGAAATCCTCATGAAAATAGAACACAAGATCTATCTTTCCAACGCGGTCCATATTCTGCTCATCGTCCTGATCGGCACCTTTGCCCTGCATAATCTCAACGAGATCCTGACCAAGTTCCGCTTCACCGTGATCGCGGAAGGCCTGAACGCCACCTTTCTCGAAATGCGCCTGGCGGAAAAAAACTACTTTCTCTACGGCGATGACGAGGCCCTCGCCAACATCAGCGGCCGGATCACGCAGACCACCGAGACCCTGCAGCAGGTGCGGCCGGAGATCACCCGGGCCGTGGGGGCGGAAAAGTACGCGAAGCTGCGGGACCATCTGCGTGCATACGCGCGGCAGGTCGAGACCATCGGCAAGACAGGACACGGAAACAGGACCGCCCAGAAAAACCTGCGCGAAGCGGGGCAGAGCCTGAAAACCTTTTCCGAGGACATCACCGCCCTGGAGAGCGAGCGGATCGGCACCATCATTGTCCGCTCCAAGAATATCCTCCTCTACTCCTTCTGGGCCGTGGTCCTCTTCGCCTTGCTCTTCAGCAACCTCATTGTCCGCAATATCGGCAATTCCCTGCGCAAGATCGTCGATCTCACCCGGGCGATCTCCAGGGGCAACTACCGGAAGATCGAGGCAACGCCATCAAACGACGAAATGGGCGCGGTGCTGGCGGCCATCAACGCCATGGCCGAGGAGCTGCGAAAACGGGAAAAGGAGATCGTCCAGTCGAAACGGCTTGCCTCCATCGGCGTGCTGGTGGCCGGGGTCGCCCATGAGCTCAACAATCCCCTCAACAACATCTCCATGATCGCCCAAACCTACTCGGAGGTCTATGACGGCTTAAGCAGGGAAGAGCGGATCGGTTTCATGGGACGGATCGACGAAGAAACCGAGCGGCTGCGGGTGATCATCCACAATCTCCTCGACTACGCCAAGCCCAAGGAGCAGCATCTGGCCCCGGCCGCCGCCAATCAGGTCATCCAGAAGATCCTGGCCCTGATCCAGAACATGCTTGATATCTCCAACATCAAAATCAGGCTGACCCTGGCCCGGGATCTGCCGGAGATCTATATCGACGAACACCAGATCCAGCAGGTCCTGGTCAACATGGCCACCAACGCCATCCAGGCCATGGACAAGGGCGGCGAACTCTCCATCTCCTCCCGGTTTCTCCCGGAGGAAGAGATGATCGAAATCGAGATCCGCGACAACGGCAAGGGCATCCCCCCGGAGTTTCTCGATCATATCTTTGATCCGTTTTTCACCACCAAGGAGGAAAGCGGCACCGGCCTGGGCCTGTGGGTCAGTTACGGCATCATCAAGAATCACCAGGGCAACATCCGGGTGACAAGCCGGCTCGGAGCCGGCACCACCTTTATCATCACCCTGCCGACCTGCAAAAAACTGGGAATCGCATGACGAGTCCGGGCCGGGGCCAGGGAACCTACCACGCAATAACCGCCGGCCTTGCGGCCTACGCGCCAGGCCGGCATCAACAATTTCATGAGGTGAAGTGATGGCGAAACACAGCATAATGATCATTGACGACGAAAAAATCGTGGGAGACATGGCAAAGCTCTCCTTCGAGCAGGATGGGTATGAGGTGGAGACCTTCCTGAACGGCGAGTCCGCCCTGGCTCGTCTTGCGGAAAAACCCTTCGACGTGGTGGTCACCGATCTGAAGATGAAGGGGGTGGACGGCCTTGAGGTGCTGCGCACCGTGAAAAAGCTCTACCCCGGCATCGTGGTGATCATGATCACCGCCTTTGCCAATCTGGACGTGGCCATCGAGGCCCTGCGCGACGACGTGCATGACTTCTTCCCCAAGCCGGTCAAGATCAAGGAGCTCAAGGCGTCCATCAGACGGGCCCTGGGCGAGCAATGAACAGGCAGGCCCGTTGACATGCCCTCCTCTCTTCTCAGGCGGCTGCGCGGCCTGTTCGCTGCCGGCTCCGACCTTGCGGGGCGCTTTGCCCTGTTCAAGGCGGTGCTGGCGGCCAACAACCGTACCCTGGAAGCCATGACCGAAATGGGGGAAAAGCTTGGCGGCGACTATCTCTTTGACGTCAATTACACCCGCCGCGCTTATCAGGAGCTCCATGGGGCGATCTCCGACTCCCTTGCCAACTTCGCCCGGCTCACCGACAACCGCTACCCCGCGCTTGTCGAAACCCTAAACCGGATCGACACCCTGGTGCAGCGGATGCTTTCCGGCAACGGGCCTGCCTCTGCGCGGCTGGTGGTATTTTATCCGGAAATCACCTGGGATCTGGCCGAGGAGGTGGGCGGCAAGAACTACCACCTGGCCGAACTGGCGAACAGCCTGAAGCTCCGGGTGCCCGAGGCCTTTGCCGTCACCACCGCCGCCTTCAGTGCCTTCATGCGCCACAACGGTCTGGAAGAACGGCTGGCCGGCCTGGACGGGGTCGATGCCGCGGCGATTGCCGACCTGCGGGCGAAGATTCTCGCCGGCAGCTTCCCGGAGGATTTCCGGACCGACCTTGCCGCCGCCCTCGACACCATGAAAAAACGGCTCGGGCCGAACGCAACCCTGGCGGTGCGCAGCAGCGCCGAAGAGGAGGACGGCGATTTTTCCTTTGCCGGCCAGTTCGAGACGGTGCTCAACGTGCCCTGTACCCCGGCCGCGGTCGAAGCCGCCTATAAAGAAGTGGTGGCCAGCCTTTTCCAGGAAAACGCCATCAGCTACCAGCGCCAGCTTGGCTATGCCCCGGGCCGCTTGATGATGGCGGTGGGCTGCCTGGCCATGCTCGACGCGAAGGCGAGCGGCGTCATCTATACGGCCGCAGGCGGCAAGGACCGGAGCAGGCTGGCGATCAGCGCCGCCTGGGGCCTGGGCAAGGGCGTGGTGGATGGCCTGACCGACGCCGATCTCTACACGGTGGCCAAGGGCGAGGAGCTGACAATTCTTGAACGCCGCATCGGCGCCAAGGCGAAGATGGTGGTCAACCTCGGCGAGGGCACCGAAATCGTGGCCACCCCGGCCAACCTGCGGGAACTCGCCTGCCTGAACGATGGGGAGATTCTTTCCCTGGCCGCCCAGGCAAAGGCCATTGAGGATCATTTCCGGAACCCCCAGGATATCGAATGGGCGCTGGACAAGAGTGGCCGTTGTCACCTGCTCCAGGCCAGGGCCCTGCGCATGGATGGGCCGGAAGAAGAGACTGCGCCTGAGGAGCGGCCCGCGACAACGGGCTTTCCGGTGCTCCTGGAAAATCAGGGGACCGTGGTGCAGCGGGGCACCACTGCGGGCAAGGTCTTTGTCCTCCAGCGCCTGGACGAGCTGGCCAAGATCCCCCAGGGCGCCATTCTGGTGGCCAGCCATGACTCCCCCCACTTCGTGCAGGCCATCCCCTTTGTCAACGCCATCATCACCGAGGTCGGGGTGCCCACCAGCCATATGGCCGCGATCTGCCGGGAGTTTGCCGTTCCCGCCGTGGTCAACACCGGCGTTGCCACCCGCCTGCTCCGGACCGGGCAGGAGATAACCCTGCAGGCCGGCGAGGGCGGCGAGTTTACGATCTATGCCGGCCTTGTCCAGGGGCTGCTCCGCAAGGAGCGCCAGACCGGGGCAAGGCTCCGGGAGTTGTACGAGTTCCGGCGACAGAAGTATATCATGCGCCACATCGCGCCGCTGAATCTGGTCAATCCTCTCAGGCAGGACTTCAGCCCGGAGAAGTGCAAGACCGTGCACGATCTGGTCCGCTTCGTGCACGAAAAATCGGTGCAGGCCCTGGTCGCCACGGCCGAACACCAGGGCAAGTCCTGGGTTTTCGGCGGCCGGAGCGCCCTGCGCCGCCTGGCCCTGCCCTTGCCTGTCCAGCTTCTCATGATCGATCTCGGCGGCGGCCTGGAAGATTCGGCTGGCAAGGAGGTCGGCTTTGCCGGGATCGCCTCGCTGCCGCTACGGGCCGTGCTCGCCGGCATGCTGACCCCCGGCGTCTGGCAAAACGAATCCGTGCCGCTTCAGGCCGGCGACCTGCTTGCCGGCCTGAGCCGGGCCGCGGATCTCACCGCCGCAGGCGGACAAGCCGGCTTCAACCTGGCCCTGGCCAGCCGGGAGTATGTGAACATGAGCCTGCGCTTCGGCTACCATTTCAACATGCTGGACAGCTACTGCAGCGACACCCCGCGCAACAACCATATCTACTTCCGCTTCGTGGGCGGCGCCGCCGCCATCGCCAACCGTTCCCGCCGTATTGCCCTCATGGCCATGGTCCTGGCGGACCATGGTTTTTCCTTGCAGGAGAAAGGCGATCTTCTGGTCGGCCGCCTCTCCGGCCTGAGCCGCGGGGAGATCGAAAAAATACTTGCCGGAATCGGCCGCTTGCTCGCCTATACCCGACAGCTCGACGCCCGTCTTGATTCCGACGGGCAAGTCGCGGTCCTGGCCCGCCGGTTCCAGGCCGGCGATTACCGCCTCGACCTTTAAGGTTCAGGCGTGATAAAAGCGCAGGCTTGGCAATTCCACGGCGGTGAGCAGGTTGCCATAGGCGGCGCCGGTGTCGATGCCGATCTTGTTGGGGGTGACGAGGGGGGTGGCAAAGGGGGTATGGCCGAAGATGATCCGCTTGCCGTAATCCCGCTCCTCGGAAAGAAAGGGCTCCCGCACCTCGCAGAGATCGGAGATGTCCTGCTCGCTTACGGGCTGATCAAAGCGGAGGCCGGCATGCACGAAGATGTAGTCGTCGGTTTCCCAGTAGGGAAGAAGGGTGTCGAGAAAATCCCGGTGTTCGCGGGGCAGAAAGGCGAGATCGCCGAGAGCGGCCAGGCTGGCGCCGCCGTAGCTCTCCAGGGTATTCTCCAGGCCGAGCCGGCGCAGATAGGGAAGCAGGGCCGGGTCCTTGCCGCGATGGTATTCGAGGAGCAGGTATTCATGGTTGCCCATGATGGCCTGCAGGCGGACCCCGTCCTGCCGCAGGCGGCAGAGCTGCGCCAGCACCTCCCGGGCGCCGGGGCCGCGGTCGAAATAGTCGCCCAGGGTGACCAGGGTGTCGCGGCCTGCCGCAAAGGGCAGCCTGGCCAGCAGGGCGGCGAGCTTGTCCGCGCAGCCGTGGATGTCGCCGATGGCAAAGATTTTTCCGTCCCTCATCCACTTCCCTTGCCGCGTCTCAGAACCGCGGCGGCCCCAGGAGGATCATGTCGGCGATGGTCTTCTTCACCTTGGGCATCTGCCCCTGCTCCCTGCCGAGCAGCTCCTGCTCCAGGGCGACCAGGCCGCGCAGGAGGGGGGCGCGTTCCACCGTCGGCACCGCCGGCCGGCCGGCCACCAGCTCCTGGCAGCGGAAGCAGCCGGGAAATTTCTTGATCTGGCCGTTGGGAAAGGTGAGGCTCGAAGGCACCCCGTGCAGCCGGCAGATCATCAGCCGGTGCCTGTAGAGGCTGCAGCGGCCCTCCTCGTTCAGCGGGCACATGAGCCGGGGCCGCTCATCCTTTTCCTGGGCTTCGAGGCTTGCGGCCGCATAGTCGGCGGCCCGGTTTTCCAGGAGTTTGCGCCGGGCGGGGGCAAGCTCCATGAGTCCCACCCAGAGATAGGCCCACTCCGCATAGGTATGGTGGAGAAAATAGGAATCGCAGCAATTGTCCGGGCAGCCTTCGCAGGAAAAATCGAGCTGCCTGGCCACGATGTCGTAGGCACCTTCCATCCGCGCGTAGAGATCGGCCATCCGGGCCGCGAATTGCGGTTGCAGAATCGGGGTTTCCATGCTTTCTTGTCCTTCTTGAGATTTACAAAAAACAACTCTACCCGAAAACACGCATTCCTTCAAAGGGTTATGCGAATCCGCCGCGACAGCGGCATATTCCGCACATGAGCTGGAGCCCCCATGAGCCTGCCCTGTTTCAAAGCCTACGATATCCGCGGCCGCGTCCCGGACGAACTCAACGAGGAGCTGGCCTTTTTGATCGGCCAGGCCTACAGCGCGCGATTTTCCCCGAAAAAAGTGGCCATCGGCCACGACATCCGCCTCTCAAGCCCGGCCCTGGCCAGGGCTCTGGCCGACGGCTTTCTCGCGGCCGGGGTCGATGTGGTCGATCTGGGCCTCTGCGGCACCGAGGAGATCTACTTTGCCGCCTCCCATCTGGCCGTGGACGGCGGCATCATCGTCACCGCCAGCCACAACCCGGCCGACTACAACGGCATGAAGCTGGTGCGGGCCGGGGCCCGGCCCATCTCCGGAGACACCGGCCTGAAAGAGATCGAGCGGCTGGCCGAGGCGGGCAAAAGGATAACCGCGGCCAGACCCGGCAGCCTCAGCACGCTTGACGACAAACCCGCCTACATCGAGCACCTGCTTGGCTATATCGACAAAAAGGCATTGAAGCCCTTGAAAATCGTGGCCAATGCCGGCAACGGCTGCGCCGGCCCCATCATCGATGCGCTGGCCGCGGCCTTGCCCTTCGAATTCCTCCGGGTGCAGTGGCGGCCGGACGGCACCTTTCCCAACGGGGTGCCCAATCCCCTGCTCCCGGAAAACCGAGACCTCACCGCGCGGGCGGTGCGCGAACATAAGGCCGACTTCGGCCTTGCCTGGGACGGCGATTTTGACCGCTGCTTTCTCTTTGACGAAGAGGGCGAATTCATCGAGGGCTATTACATGGTCGGCCTGCTGGCCCAGGCGATCCTGGCCAGAAATCCCGGCGCCAGGATCATCCATGACCCGAGGCTGGTCTGGAACACCAGGGAGATGGTCGCCGCGGCCGGCGGGGTGCCGGTCATGAGCAAGACCGGCCACGCCTTCATCAAGGAGCGGATGCGGGCGGAGGATGCCGTCTACGGCGGCGAGATGAGCGCCCACCATTACTTCCGCGACTTTGCCTACTGCGACTCCGGCATGATCCCCTGGCTGCTGGTCGCCGAGATCCTCTGCCTGTCGGGCCAACCCCTTTCCCGGCTGGTGCGGGCCCGGCAGGAGGCCTATCCGGTGAGCGGCGAGATCAACAGCCGGGTGGCGGACCCTGACGCCGTCATTGCCCGGGTGGAATCCTTTTACGAACATACGCCGGGCCAGAAGGACCATACCGACGGCTTAAGCTTCACCGCCGAGCGATTCCGCTTCAACATCAGAAAATCAAACACCGAGCCGGTGCTGCGCCTCAATGTGGAAGCCAGGGGGGACAGGGCGCTGATGGAGGCAAAAACAGAGGAGCTGCTCCACCTGATCCGGGGCTGAACAGGGCGCGATCCGCGCCCTTGAAAAACAAGCCACAGAGTGGTAGCTCATTGCTTGACGGATACTTTTTTTTGCTGCTAGAGTGAATATTGTCCACAATGAGAATAATTACTACAGCAAGGACGCCTTGATGAAAAAAGCCCTGTCCGCCGGTCTGCTCGTTTGCCTCTGCGCCCTCTCCCTGCCCGCCCAGGCCCGGGCTGCAAACTGGCTGATGCAGCAGGGCACCGAACCGGACAAGGCTCCGGCGGTCCGTCTTTACGGCAATGTGACCGCCGACTACCAGTACACCGAGGACAGCCATCTTTCGGTGGGTCCCTGGACCGGCCAGAAAGCGGTTTTCAACCAGATCGGCCCGCGCCAGGCTTCCGCTTCCCAGCTCACCCTGCGCAAGATCCGCTTCGGCGCCCGCGGCGTCACCCCCGACCCCCGCTTCAACTACCTGATCATGGCCATGGCCGGCGACAACGACGTAACCCGCCTCGACGAAGGCGACAGGGTGAGGCTCCTCGACACCAGCCTCACCATGAACGTCATCCCCCACGCCCGGCTCCGCCTGGGCATGTTCAAGTATCCCGGCGCGGAAGAAGGCCTGCAGTTCAACGCTCCGGGCTCCTACGTCAATCTGAGCAACATGAGCGCCCAGCTCCTCCAGGAGCGCTTCCACGACAACGACGGCGCCAACCCCCAGGACCCGAATATCCCCGGGGCCTGCAGCACCTTCCGGGACATGGGCGCCATGCTCTTTGATTCCTTCCGCACCGCCACCTGGGAGCACACCTATGCGGCCATGGTGGGCAACGGCCGCGGTGTCAGCACAGGCGGCGGCAGCCCCGGGGAGGATCTCTATCTTTACTGGTCCTCGGAATACGTCTTTGCCGGCAAAGGCATGAAGCAGGAAGGCCTGAAGCTCTTTGCCTGGCTGCAGGACGGCGAACGGACCATCAAGGCCGGCGCCCTCCAGACCCGGCAGGACTTTGAGCGCAACCGTTTCGGAGGCGGCGCCGCTTACCGGCAGGGGAATTTCCGGGCCACCGTCGAGCTGAGCAAGGCTGAGGGCATGATTCCCAACAGCGTCGACTCGGGCGGCATCCCGGGATCCCTGGGCGACAACGGCACCATCTCCTCCTACAATCTGCTTCCGGAGGAAGACGCCCTGGGCTGGTACCTGGATCTCGGCTATCAGGTGTTGCCCGGCTGGTGGCTGGACGTGCGCTACGACCGTCTGGACCGCGGCACCGAAATCAGCGCCAACGAACGCAGATTCACCACCCTCACCCTGGGCAGCCATTACTACTTCACCCCCAATACCAGGCTGATGCTGAACTACGAGATCCGGGACAATGAGGCGCCCAACCTGGCGGACAGCGCGGCGCAGAACAACGTGCTCGACACCTATGACGACCGGGTTTCGGCGCAGCTCTTCTGGATGTTTTAAGACCCCTTTTCACAATGCGGGCCAATAAGGAGCCCTGGTGATCTTGTTGATGGATATCCGCGCCAAAGCCATCCTCTCGGTGATGCTCACCATCACGGTGCTGACCGGGATTTTTCTGTTCATGAGCATCCAGCAGCACAATGCCCATTTGAAAGCCGTGCTGCAGACCAAGAAGGACAGCGCCCATTTCCTGGCGGAAACCCTGCAGGAGCAAGTGTTTGCCGCATACAAATCCCGGGTCGTCAGCCTGGCCACCACCAAGAAAAACGTGATCGAGGCCTTTGCCCGGCGGGACCCGGAGGCCCTCTATCAGGCGACCCTGCCCTTTTACACGGCGATCAAAGGCGAAAACCCGTTCTTCGTCGTCATGCATTTCCACCTGCCGGACAACAGCTCGTTTCTGCGCATGCACCTGCCGGCGCTCCACGGCGATGACCTGAGTGAAATCCGCCCCATTGTCCGCGAGGTGAACAGAATCCGCAAACAGCTCTCCGGCTATGAGGTGGGGAGAAAAGGGCTTTTTTACCGGGTTGTACAGCCGGTATTTCACCAGGAGCAGTATATCGGGGCCCTGGAGTTCGGCATCAGCTACGAGCAGCTCATTCACCTGCTGCAGGAGCGGATCAGCCCCGAGATCGCCGTTGCCGTCAGCTCCGCGGAGTGGGAGAAGGCGACCCTGGCCAGAGGCAACAATATCGAGCAGGGGGAACACACCATCCTGCCCACGCGGAACGGTATTTTCCGGAAAATCGCCCCCCGGCTCGACCTGGGCGGAGGTTCGGAAACCCCGGTCACGGTGGACGGCAGGCAGTATATCCTCTTCTCGGATATCGGACTGGCAAACTACCGGCAGGAGCCCGTTGCCAGGATTCTCGTCGCCATGGAGATCAGCGGCGAGCTGGCCCGGGCGAGAAATTTTATCATCAAGGTCGTCCTGATCAGTGTTTTTCTCCTGCTTTTCGCCAGCCTGGTGCTCTACTTCAGTTTCGGCCAGCTGCTGAACCGGATCGTGGGTCTCAACCGCTCCCTGGGGCAGAGCAACCAGGATCTCACCAATGCCAAGGCCTATGTGGAGAATATCCTTGCCACCATGAGCGACGTCCTGCTGGTGACGGAAGCCGACGGCACGGTGAGCAAGGCAAACGAGGCGCTCTGCGGTCTGCTTGGCTGCACCGAGGCGGAGCTGCTCGGCCAGAAGATTTTTTCCTTCCTGGAAAACCCTGCCGACCTGGCCGCGGAATTCACGCGCTGCCGGGCCGGCGCCTGTAAAATCAACAAAGCCGAACGCACACTTATCACCAGGGAAGGAACCCGCGTGCCGGTCCTTTTTTCGGCAACCTCCCTTCTCGACCAGGAGGGCAACCTCATCGGCATCGTCTGTATCGCCACCGACATCACCGAGCGCAAAAAGGCGGAAACAGCCCTGCGCGAAGCCCACGACCTCCTGGAAGAGCGGGTCATCGAGCGCACCAGGGAGCTGGCTGCGGCCAACACCGCCCTGACCCGGGAAATGGCGGAGCGAAAACGCGCCGAGGCCGAGTTGCGGCAGGCCCAGAAAATGCGGGCCATCGGCACCCTGGCCGGCGGCATCGCACACGATTTCAACAACATCCTCACCGCCATCATCGGCTATACCCAGCTGGCCCTGGAAAGCGCGACCTCGAACGCGACCCTGCGCGGCTACCTGGACGAAGTCTTCACCGCCGGCCTCCGGGCCAGGGAACTGGTCCAGCAGATCCTCACCTTCAGCCGGCAGAGCGAACAGGAGAAAAAGCCCATCGAGATTCACCTGATCGTCAAAGAGGCCCTGAAGCTCCTGCGCGCCTCCCTGCCGGCCAACATCGAGATCGTCCAGAATATTCCCGCCGACTGCGGGCCGGTGCTCGCCGATCCCACCCAGATCCACCAGGTGGTCATGAATCTCTGCACCAACGCCTACCATGCCATGCAGGAAAAGGGCGGCACCCTCACGGTTTCCCTGGCGCCAACGAGGGCGGAGGATATTTCCCCGCCCCTGCCGCCGGGAGATTATCTGCAGCTGATGGTGCGCGACACCGGCTGCGGCATGGACACAGCGCTCCTGGAACGGATCTTCGAGCCCTATTTCACCACCAAGGAGGCCGGCAAGGGCACCGGCCTCGGCCTGGCGGTGACGCACGGCATCGTGACCAGCCATGGCGGCCAGATCCGGGTGGTCAGCACCACGGGGCTGGGCAGCACCTTCAGCATCTATCTGCCCCGGCACATACAGACGCCGGCGGAGGCGCCCCAGGAAAAAGAGGCGGCAACGGAACTCCGGGGCGGCAGCGAACGGATCCTGGTGGTGGACGATGAGCCGGAAATCGTCCAGCTCCTTGAGCTGTTTCTCAAAAATTTCGGCTACCGGGTCACCGGCCTGACGGACAGCGTGGCAGCCCATGCCTGGTTCAGCGAGCACCAGCGGGAGGTGGATCTGGTCATCACCGACATGTCCATGCCGCATCTCACCGGCAAGGAACTGGCCGTGAAAATACTGAGCCTTCGGCCGGAGCTTCCCATCATCCTCTGCACGGGCTTCAGCGAGGTGATCAATGAGGAGAGCGCCAAGAAACTCGGCATCCGCGCCCTCATCCTCAAGCCATTCCAGGAAAAAGAGGTGGTCAGCCTGGTCAGGGAGATCCTGGACGCGAGACGGCCGCGCCTCTGAGCCAGCGGTTTTCGGATCGCCCCAGCCCGCGCCGCAACGTCTCAAACGCAAAAACCCTCCGCCTGGAGGGTTTTTGCGTTTGTATCGGCAACTTTCCTATCAGAGCGCGTCGATGATCGCGTTAAAGGTTGCGCTGGGCCGCATGGCCCGGACGGTCTTTTCCCGGTCCGGCCGGTAATAGCCGCCAAGATCGACAGGGCGGCCCTGGGCGGAATTCAGCTCGGCAACGATCCTTGCCTCATTGTCGGCAAGGGCCTTGGCCACCTTGACAAAGCGTGCCGCCAGCTCCGGCTCCTTGCCCTGCGCCGCCAGGCTTTGCGCCCAGTAAAGGGCCAGATAGAAATGGCTGCCCCGGGTGTCCAGCTCCCCCACCTTGCGGGAGGGCGACTTGCCGTTTTCAAGAAAGACGCCGATGGCCTGATCCAGAGTCTCGGCCAGAAGCAGCGCCTTTTCGTTTTTAAAGGTGCCGTGGATATGCTCGAAAGAAGGCACCAGGGCACAGAATTCTCCCAGCGAATCCCAGCGCAGATGCCCTTCCTTCAAAAACTGCTCCACGTGCTTGGGCGCCGAGCCGCCGGCACCCGTCTCAAACATGCCGCCGCCGTTCATGAGCGGCACGATGGAAAGCATCTTGGCGCTGGTGCCGAGCTCCAGGATCGGGAAGAGATCGGTGAGATAATCGCGCAGGACATTGCCGGTTACGGAAATGGTGTCCTCTCCCCTTCTGATCCGCGCCAGGGAGATGCGCATGGCTTCCTCCGGCTGCAGGATCCGGATGTCGAGACCGCCTGTATCGTGGTCAGGCAGATATTTTTTCACCTTGGCGATGAGCTGGGCGTCATGGGCCCGCTTCTCGTCCAGCCAGAAGATCGCCGGGGTGGCGGTCGCCCTGGCGCGGTTCACGGCGAGCTTGACCCAGTCCTGGATGGGGGCGTCCTTGGTCTGGCAGCTTCGAAAAATGTCGCCTGCCTCCACCTCCTGGCAGAGCAGATCCTCGCCGGAAGCAGCGTCGCGCACGCGGATCGTCCCTTTGCCGGGGGCGAGAAAGGTCTTGTCGTGGGAGCCGTATTCCTCGGCCTTCTGCGCCATCAGGCCGACATTGGCGACCGAGCCCATGGTGGCCGGGTCAAAGGCGCCATGCTTCCGGCAATCGTCAACCACCTCCTGATAGATGGTGGCATAGCAGCGGTCCGGCACCATGGCGATGGTGTCGTGCAGCTTGTCGTCCGCTCCCCACATCCTGCCGCCGTCGCGGATAAAAACAGGCATGGAGGCGTCGACGATCACGCTGTTGGGCACATGCAGGTTGGTGATCCCGCGGCTCGAATCCACCATGGCAAGTTCGCAGTTTTTCTTATAGACCGCCTGGAGATCCGCCTCGATCTCGGCCCGCTTCGCTTCCGGCAGACCCTGGATCTTGGCGTAGAGGTCGCCGATGCCGTTGTTGACGTTGACGCCAAGCTCCCGGATGACCTGGGCGTGCCTGGCGAAGACCTCCTGATAGAAAACCGAGACGCAGTGGCCGAACATGATGGGGTCCGAGACCTTCATCATGGTCGCCTTGAGGTGCAGGGAGAGCAGCACGCCATCCTCTTTTGCCGCCGCGATCTGCTCGGCATAGAATTTCCGCAGGGAAGCCACCTGCATCACCGCGGCGTCGACAACCTCCCCGGCCTGGAGCGGGGTCTTCTCCTTGAGCACCTTGCTCGTGCCGTCAGCACCGTGGAACTCGATGCGCACCTCGCACGCCCTGGCGACGGTGACGGACTTTTCGCTGCCGTAGAAATCGCCGCCGGCCATGTGCGCCACCCGGGATTTGGAGTCGGCCGGCCACGGCTTCATCAGCCGATGCGGATTCCTGCGGCCGAACTGTTTTACCGAGGCGGCGGCCCGCCGGTCGGAATTGCCTTCCCTGAGCACCGGATTCACCGCGCTGCCGAGTACCTTGGCAAATCTGGCGGCAAGCGCCTTCTCTTCCTCGTTTTTCGGCGCCTCGGGATAGTCGGGGATGTTGTAGCCCTTGTCCTGCAGTTCCTTGATCGCCGCCTTGAGCTGGGGCACCGAGGCGCTGATGTTGGGCAGCTTGATGATATTCGCCTCGGGCTGCTTGGCGAGCTTGCCGAGTTCCGCGAGATGATCCGGGATCCTCTGCCCATCGCTCAGGTTTTCGGGAAAGTTGGCGATGATTCTGCCGGAAAGGGAGATATCCCTTGTTTCAATGGCAAGGCCCGAGCCTTTGGTGTATGCGGTAAGAATCGGGAGCAGGGAATAGGTCGCCAGCGCCGGTGCTTCATCAACTTCGGTATAGATTATCTTCTCTGTCGCCATGATTTTTCCTTCGTTCTTGATGCTTGAATCGACTGTCCGTATATGAACTGAACAGGATTAGCATATACCGGAGGCGATTGCAAACTCCATCTTCTCCTCCTGCCGCTGCGGGCGGAACCGCGCCCTTTTCCCGGTTGCGCCCGCCATCTCCGCTGTTGCTTTTTCACCTGTAAAAAACTTACAATGGGAGTGCTTCCCCATGGCGGCCCACGCCGGCAGGAGGCCGGGGAGGACGACGGATGGCGGATTTTGCCTGGCAGGATGCGTTGAGCATCGGCAACGAGATGATCGACCAGGAGCACCGGAGGCTCATCGCGCTTGCCAATGAAGTGCTCCGCTTCGCGAACCGCGGCGAAGGGATCGAGCGGATCAAACAGGCGGTGGTCGCCCTCTATGCGTACGTCAATACCCATTTCCGCCATGAAGAAGAGTACATGGCCTCCATCGGCTATCCACAGCTTGCCGAGCACAGGATCCTGCACCAGGACATCATCCATGAGATGAACACGATCATGAAACACAGCGGCAATCTGGATGCCCTGAGCTACAAATTAAAACGCCTCATGCATGTCTGGGTGCTGGAGCACATCGGCACGGAAGACCGCAAGATTGCTCCGCCCCGGCGAACCGAGGGCGCGGCGGGCGGGGATGCACCCTGACCCCTTGTTAACCCCGTCACCCTGCGAGGGAGTCCTCCATGAAAACATATTTCGCGCCGGCGGAAAAAGCCTCCTCCGAACAGCTGCGGCACGAGATCAACGCCATCAGCAACAGCCCCATCGTGAACGCCCTGATGCGGTCGGTCAGCGGCCTGTTGGCCGTGGTCAACGACAAACGGCAGATTCTGGCGGTGAACGATTCCCTCCTTGCCATGCTGGGCATCGAGGATGCCGGAAGCGTTCTCGGCCTGCGTCCCGGCGAGGCGATCAACTGCATCCATGCCCATGAACCGCCCCACGGCTGCGGCACCACCAGGTACTGCTCCTCCTGCGGCGCCGCCATCGCCATGGTCACCTGCCTGGCGGACAAAGGGCCGGTGGATCAGAAATGCGTGGCCACCGTGCGGCGCAACGAGCAGGAAAGCGATCTCTGCCTCAAGGTGCATGCCTGCCCCATGGAGATCGAGGGGCTGAATTTCATCCTGCTCTTTCTCCAGGACATCACCGCCCAGGAACGCTGGGCCTCCCTGGAGCGCAGCTTTTTTCACGACCTCAACAACATCCTCGCCAGCCTCATTGGCGCAAATGAGTTGCTGCTGCTCGATGCAAAGGAAGACAGCAACACCCTTCCTCTGGAGATGAGACATCTGCTCGGCCGCCTGGAAAAAGAGATCGCCATCCAGCGCGCCCTGGTGCTTGCCGATTACCGGAACTACCAGGCCAAGCTCGCCCCGGTTTCCTGCGAACAGCTTCTGCTCGAAGCGGCCCGGAGCCTGACCGCGCATCCGGCCGCGAAAAACAAACGCCTCAGCCTGCCGGAAAAGATCCCGGCCATCACCATCAACACGGATGCCTCCCTGGTGAATCGAATCCTCACCAACATGCTGCTCAACGCCTTCGAGGCCTCGCCAGAGGGGGAAGAGATCCGTCTCGGCTTTCAAGAAGAGCAGGAGCGGGTCATCTTTACGGTCTGGAACTCCGAAGCGATCGCTGCCGAGGCGCAGCTGCGCATTTTTCAGCGCCATTTCAGCACCAAGGATGGCGACGGCCGGGGCAGCGGCACCTTTGCCATGAAACTTTTCGGCGAAACCTTTTTACACGGCGCCGTGGATTTTGTATCTTCAGCGGAACAGGGCACCACCTTCCGCTTCGCCCATCCGGTTTGCCCTGGACCCCCTCAGCCCACGGAGGCGCGCAAATGCTCATGACCACCACCCCCGGCCTCGACGGCCGGAAAATCAACGCCTACCTGGGCGTTGTCACCGGCGAGGCCATTGTCGGCGCCAACATCTTCCGGGATCTCTTTGCCGGCATCCGCGACATCGTGGGCGGCAGATCCGGCGCTTACGAAAAGGAGCTGCGCAAGGCGCGGGAGATCGCCTTTGCCGAACTTGAAGCCGCCGCTACCCAGCTCGGCGCCAATGCCGTTGTCGGTGTTGATATCGACTACGAAGTGCTGGGCGAGAAAAACGGCATGCTGATGGTTTCCGCCAGCGGTACGGCGGTGCGCATTGACTAGCCCGGAGCAGCGCCTGCCCTTGCCGGCTGGAGAGATGGAGCAGCAAGGGGCCTGCACCGTTTGCGGGGAGGTTTTTCCCGCCAATGACCTTGCCTGGACCGGCAGCGGCCTGCTCTGCCCATTCTGCCTGGCGGAAAAAGAATCCTGCGGCTGCAGCGATTGATTCCTCATCCCAGAGCTGACCTAAACCCCATGAGCAATAAGCCCCATACCGTTCCGCCCTTTGTCATCTATCTTTTCCTGATCATCGGCCTTTTGTCCGCCGTGGCCTTCCGGCTGCTCACCATCGTCAACACCTTTTATCCCGCCCTGCTGCGGCCACTCTGGTATTTCGGGGTAATCGGCTATATCCTCTTTTTTGCCTACCGCTACCATATTTCCGAAAAGCGTAAAAAAGCGATCCGGGAAAACCGCCTTCTGGAAAAAATCCGGGCCGCTGCCCCGCTCGACCGCGAAGACAGGGAGCTCATCGAGTACGTGCTTTCCTCCATCAGCAAATCAAAGGAAAACATCAACTATCTCTTCATTTTCGCCCTCTCCATCGTGGCGGTGGCGGCCGACATCCTCCTGGCCCTGTACGGGTTCTGACCCTGGCGGCTCCGCCCGCCCGGAAACGGCTAAAGACCTTGTTTTTTCCCTCTTTTCCGGTATAAGATTGGACCAATTGTCGCATCTCTCCCGATAAGGGTTAACAACACGGGCTCCGGTCATGAAAAAAATTCTGGTGGTGGATAACCACCCGGTGGTCTTAAAGCTGCTCGTTGATTTCTTAAACAAAGAGGGCCATCAGGTGACCACCGCCGAAGACGGCCTGCACGCCTTGGAGATTCTCAAAAAAACCAGGCCGGACATCGTCTTCACCGATCTGGTCATGCCCAACATCAGCGGCGAAAAGCTCTGCCAGGTGATCCGCAGCCGGCCCGAACTGAAATCGACCCGGATCATCATCTACTCCGCCACGGTGCTGGAGGACGAGCCCCATATCCTTAAAATCGGCGCCGATGCCTGCATCGCCAAGGGTCCCTTCAAAACCACCGAACGCTATATCGCCAAGGTCATCGAACACATCGACAACAATACCCTGGCGGAAATCGCGGGCATGATCCTGGGCGGCGAAGATCTTTTCAAGCGCCACATCACCTCGGAGCTGCTCTTTTCCAAACGCCATTACGAGATCATCTTCGACAGCATGCCCGAAGGGGTTGTCGAGTTCACCTTCGACGGCAGGATCTTCCATGCCAACGCCGCGGCCGTCGCCCTGTGCGGCCTGCCGGAAGAAAGCCTGCTCGCCTCCAATTTCCTCGATCTCTTCAGCGCCAAACAGCGTACGCGCCTGCGGTCCCTGCTCGAACATATCGCGGAATATCCGACTGTTATCGACGAAAAAAGCCCCGCTCTCTTGAACGACAAACAGGTGGCGATCAATTTTCTTCCCATCAAGGATGAAGACCATGAATTCATTGTCGCCATCATGCGCGATCTCACCGAAAAAATTGAAACCAAAAAGGCGCTCGCCGATTTGCGCCATCAGCATGAGCGCATCTTGAACGCGGTGGGTGAAGGCATCTTCGGCCTGGACCCGGAAAACCGCATCTCCTTTGCCAACCCGGCGGCCCTGGCCATGCTCGGCTATGAGCAATCGGAGATCGTCGGCCACAGCCTGCACGGGATTGTCCACTCCTGCTCCCCCGGGGAAGAGGCGGAGGCGGAAATATGCCCTGTTTCCGCGGCCGGCCGCGACGGCATCCTCCGCAAGGGCACGGAAACCTTCTGGAAAAAGGACGGGACCAGTTTTCCGGTGCGCTTTACCAGTACGCCGATCCTCGACGAGTTTGAAATTAAGGGCGCGGTGGTCACCTTCGCCGATATCACCGAGCGAAAAAAATGGGAGGAAAAATTGCGGGAATCCGTGGTGACCGATGAGCTCACCGGCCTCTTAAACCGCCGCGGCTTCATGTCCTTTTCCGACAAGCTGATCAAGATCAGCGCCCGCGACAAGATCGACCTGCTCCTCTTTTATATCGACTTCGACAACATGAAGTGGATCAACGATACCCTGGGCCATCAGGTCGGCGACCAGGCCCTGGTGGAAACCGCCATCCTTCTCCGCGACACCTTCCGCCTGGCCGACGTGGTCGGCCGCATCGGCGGTGATGAATTCGTCATCCTCTGCACGGACAACTCGCCCCTGGGCACCGAAGAAACCATCGCCCGCCGCCTTGCCGAAGGCATCGCCAGGACCAACGGCAACCCCGGCCGCCTCTATCCGCTTTCCTTGAGCTTCGGGGTCGCCCGTTACCGGCATGGGGAGCCATGCTCCATCGGCGAGCTGCTGAGCCGCGCGGATCAAGCCATGTACTCCACCAAGGAGGAGAAGAAGAAACAGCACAAAGAAGGCTATAAGCACTAACCCTCTCTCCCCCGCCTGGCCAGAGGAAATTTTTTTTCTCTTTTTTTCAGTGGATTTTGCCCGAATCTGCCTTATAGTAAAAATTATCAAAAATAAAACAACGGTGCAAAATGGATATTAAAATCGATAAAAATGTCGTGGAATTCAGGCCTGCCGATGCCCAGGAAACCGCGGCCATGGAAGCATTGTGGCGCCTCATGGTGGACTGCCTGCGGGAGAACAAAAAGCTGGTTCCCATGGGCGAGTACATTCCGAGCAAGGCGAATCTGGCCCGTTTCGTCATCGAGGGTATTCCCGGCGGCCCCCACCGGTGAGCCGCAAAAAATACCCCAGCCGTCAAGAAATGATCATTCATGCAGGATAACGACTTGGACTTATCCGAATAACAGCGCAACGAAAAGGAGAACACCGATGGACAAGTATGAATGCCCCTGTGGTTACGTCTATGACCCGGCGGAAGGTGATTACGAGCACGGCGTGGAAGCGGGCACCGCCTTTGCCGATCTGCCCGCGGATTGGGTCTGCCCCAAATGCGGCGCTGAAAAAGAGCATTTCTACAAGATCTGATCCCCCCTGGAGACAGCCCTTCCTCCCTTGCCCCGGGAAACCCGCCTTTCCGCATGGGGTTTCCCGGGGCATTTTTTGTCCCCTTGCGGATCCCGCCTTTTCTTCTCATAATCTTTACAGTCCGGACAGGCGCGTCCGGAAAAGAACCGGAGAGGAAACATGCTTTTTCTGATACCCGCGCGGCGGAAAATTGCGGATACCCGAAGGGGAGATCGACCATGAAAAGCTGTGGCAGGAGGGCTGGCCTTGGCGGGAACCATTAAGATCCTGGGCGCCGGGCCAGCCGGCCTCACCGCGGCCATCGTCCTGCAGCGGGCCGGCTTTCGGGCGGAGGTCTACGAGAAAAACAGCGATGTCGGCCGCGTTTTTTACGGTGACCTGCAGGGCCTTGAAAACTGGTCCGAAGAGCGGGACGTGCTGGAGGAGTTTCAGTCCCTGGGCCTTGCCGTCAACTTCGACTGTACTCCGTTTTCCGCCCTTACCGTCTACAACGGCGACCGGGAATGGCGGTTCAGCGGCACCCGGCCCGGCTTCTATCTGGTCCGGCGGGGGGCGAAACCGGGCAGCCTGGACCACGGCCTTAAGGAGCAGGCCCTGGCCGCCGGGGCGACCATTCATTTTGGGAAGCGTCTTTCCGGGCCAGAGGCGGCCATCGTCGCCGGCGGCCCCCGCCTCAAGAACCGCTTCGCCGTCGCCAAGGGCATCGTCTTCAAAACCGGGCTGCCGGATTCTGCCTACGGTCTGGTCAACGACAGGGCGGCCCGCAAGGGATACGCCTATCTCCTGGCGGCCAAGGGCTGCGGCTGCCTCTGCACCGTGCTTTTTGACCGATTTTCCGAGATAAACCGATGCCTTACGGAAACGGAACGGCTTTTTCGCACGGTTGTCGATTTCGAGATCAAAGAGCCGAAAAAGGTGGGCGGCCCGGGAGGCTTTCTGCTTTCCCCGGTCTTTGCCCAAGGAAAGCGCCTTCTCGTTGGGGAGGCAGCCGGGCTGCAGGACATGCTCTGGGGGTTCGGGATCCGCTCGGCCATTGCCTCCGGCGCCATGGCCGCGCAAAGCATCATCGCGGGCGGAAGCTACCCGGACGCCGCCCGGCGCCGTTTCTCGGCCCGACAGAAGGCAAGCCTGGTCAACCGCTATTTCTGGGAAATTTTTGGCCGCGGCGATTACCGCGCCATCATGGACCGCATTGGCCGCACCGGCGATATCGGCAAATTTTTCCATGACTTCTACAATCTGAACCTGCTGCACCGGCTTGCCTATCCTTTTGCTTTTCATTATCTGAAAAAGAGGTACAATCTCTTTTCGATGGACGGGCCGCCAGAAGCAGACCCGTTGTGAACATTGCAGCGCAAAAGTTTTCAATTCCAGCCAGCCATGAACATCGACAACGAAGAACAGGCCAGAACCCTTATCTGCCAATGCCAGACAGACCCGCCCCGCGCCCAGCTCAGAAATCTGAAGCTGGCCGTGCAATCCCTCGAACTCAGCCAGATGTATTATGAACAGAAGGGCAATGACCATGGCGCGCGCCGCTCCCTGGCCTGCATAACCATCCTGAGCGAGCGCATCAAAGAGTTGGAAAAAGCATAACCCATGCCGGCCATCCTTTACACAACAGGCCTTGTCCTTGCCGTTCTGGGCTTCATCCTCAGCGTGGCCTTCTGGATACCGCGCCTGGTCAACCGGGTGCGACTGAAGGAGATTCTGGGACCAAAATACCCCCTGATTTTTTTCGTCTACCTGGCGAACGGCCCCTTTCTCATGGCCCTCGGTCTGATCCTGGCCTGGAAATTCCACTGAGAGCAGGCAGGTCATGACGCGCGGACTCCTTTTCCCTCTCCTCCTGCTGAGCCTTGCCGCGGGCACACCCGCCATGGCCGGCGAGGAGCCGTGCGCCGCGCTTCTCGACAGCCGCTGTCAGAGCTGCCACTACAAGTCGCGCATCTGCCAGAAGCTGGGCCGGAAAAACGTCAGGGGCTGGCAACGAACCATCAGGAACATGATCCGCCACGGGGCCAGGCTTTCCGCGGCGGAGGGAAAAACCCTGGCCGAGTGCCTGGCTGCGGCGCCTGCCGGGGCCGAATTCGTCTGTAAAAATTAAGCCCAACGCCTTCCAATACAAGAGGAACGATCATGAGCGCAGAAAGCAAGCACGGCTGGAACGATTCCATGGACATGAGCCTGATGGCCAAGATGAAAAGCGACCTCAAATCAGCCATGCTGGCCAAGGATGAGCCGGTCAAGGGCGCCATCCGCATCATCATGAGCGAGTTTCCCACCAAGCTCACCGTGGCCATCACCCTGGAGAGCGGCAAAAAGTCCAGCCGGCCCAAAAAAGAGGACGAAATCAGCAACGACGACATCATCTCGGTGATCCAGGGTCTGGTCAAATCGGAAAAACAGACCCTGGAGCTGAAAAAGGAGGCAACCTCCGACTACCTGCGGATCCTGGAATCATACCTGCCAACGATGGCCAGCGAGGAAGAAATTACCGCCTGGGTCAAGGCCAATGTCGATCTTTCCCAGTTCAAGAGCTCCATGCAGGCCATGGGTCCCATCATGAAACATTTCGGCAAAAAGGCGGACGGCAATGTGGTGAAGAAGGTGCTGGCCAGCCTTGCCGGGTAAGAGGGCGACACCGTTTTCTCGATTCGCCGCTGCCGCCGATTAGATGAGGGCATTGGCACCTTTTCCAAACCAACCGGAAGGAACCCATGAACAAAAAACTCTGTATAATCGGACTGATGGCTGTTCTCGCCCTCTGGGGCTGCAACCGGGAAGAAAAACAGGCCGAAACGCCGGCAAGCGCGCCGGCGGTCGAGCAGGCCGTGAACCAGGCCGGGAAAGCAGTCGGCGCCGCACTCAAGGAAGCGGCGGACACCGTTGGCCAGGCCGCCCCCGCCGTGGAAGAAGCCGTGACCGCGGCGCAGGATGCGGGCCAGGCAGTGGTGAAGGAAGCGGAGCAGGCGGTGGAGGCGGTGCGGGAGAAAGCGGCGGCCACCGTGGTGGAAACCGCGCAGGAACGGGCCGCCGCCCTGGTGGCGAAAGGCGAGGAGACCGTGGCCGCCACGGGCGCCTCGGAAACCGTGGTCCTGGTAAACAAGCAGGGCAAGATCACCCTTTCCCACCGGAAACACGCCGAGGCGCAGGGCTGCGCCGCCTGCCATGGCGGGCAGACACCGGGCCCCCTCACCCTGGGCAAGGAAGCAGGTCATGCCCTCTGCCAGGACTGCCACAAGGAAAAACAGGCCGGCCCCACCGGCTGCAACCAGTGCCATCAGAAAAAAACAGCGGCCGTGGAAGGCTGCTGATCCGCGACCTTTTTTCGGTCACCAGGGCTTGGCGCGGAAAAACCGGGGCAAGCCCTCCTCCCTTAGGCCGCGGCGGTTGTCTCCCCCGCCAACAGCCCCTTGAATTCCTCGTCGTCCAGTGACTCTTTCTCGAGCAGGGTCTGTGCCACCTTTTCCAGCAAAGCCCGCTGTTCCGTCAGGGTCTGCTCCACCCCCACCATCCGTTCATCAATGATCCGGCGCACCTCCTCGTCGATGAGCAGGGCGGTCTGGTCGCTGAACTCCTTCTGCTGAAAAACCCCCTGTTGAAGAAACTGGCTGGCAGGCTGCAGATAGGTGACCTGGCCGAGTTTTTCGTTCATGCCGTACATGGCCACCATGCTGCGGGCGATCTCGGTGGCCCGCTGCAGGTCGTTCTGGGCGCCGGTGGTGATCTCGCCGAAGACGATCCTTTCCGCGGCCCTGCCCCCCAGCAGCACGTCGATTTTCTCCAAAAGCTCGGTCCTGGACATCAGGAAACGATCCTCGGTGGGCAGCTGCATGGTGTAGCCCAGGGCCCCGATCCCCCGGGGCACGATGGAAATCTTGTGCACCTTTTCCGCGGTTTTGCGGAAGGTCGCCACCAGGGCGTGGCCGGTTTCGTGATAGGCCACCGTCTTTTTCTCGGTTTCGTTGAGCACCCGGTTTTTCTTTTCCAATCCGGCGATGATCCGGTCGATGGCCTCCTCGAACTCGAGCGCGTCCACCTGCTCCTTGCCCTTGCGCACCGCCAGCAGGGTCGCCTCGTTGACCAGATTGGCAAGGTCCGCTCCGGTAAATCCTGGCGTGCGACGGGCAATGATTTCGAGATCCATCCCGGCCGAGAGCTTGATGCCCTTGACATGCACCTTGAGAATGGCGATCCGCTCCTTGAGATCGGGCCGGTCCACCAGAATGTGCCGATCAAAACGGCCGGGCCGGAGCAGGGCCGGGTCCAGGATCTCCGGCCGGTTGGTGGCGGCAAGGATCACCACCCCTTTATTCACCTCAAAGCCGTCCATCTCGGCCAGGAGCTGATTTAAGGTCTGCTCCCGTTCGTCGTGTCCGCCCATCATGCCGCTGCCTCGGGCCTTGCCCAGTGAATCGAGTTCGTCGATGAAAACGATGCAGGGCGCCTTGGCATTGGCCTGCTCGAAAAGATCGCGCACCCTGGCCGCGCCCAGGCCCACGAACATCTCGATGAAGTCGGAGCCGCTGATGGAAAAGAAGGGCACCCCGGATTCGCCGGCCACCGCCTTGGCAAGCAGGGTCTTGCCCGTGCCCGGCGGGCCGACCAGGAGAATGCCCTTGGGGATCTTGGCGCCGAGCCGGGTGAACTTTCCGGGCGTCTTCAGAAACTCGATCACCTCGGCGAGTTCCTGCTTGGCTTCGTCCTGGCCTGCCACGGAGTCGAAGTTGACCCCGAGATCGGTCTGGGCGATGATCTTGGCCTTGGATTTTCCCAGGGTCATCATGCCGCCGCCCGCCCCCTGGCCCATGCGGCGCATCATGAACATCCAGATTCCGACGAAAAAGAGGGTTGGCAGCACCCAGGAAAGCAGGGTGCGCAAAAAGGTGTGCTCGTTGGCGGCGATGATATCCACATTGTGCTTTTCAAGAAAATCCACCAGGTTCTTGTCATCGATGCGCGGGGTTACATAGAGGGCCTCGGGAAACATGGGCTCCTTCTTGCTGCTCTCCACCTTTTCGTAGCCCTTGAGCTGGTTTGAGGAGATGACCACCGAGTTGATCTTGTCCTCGGCAACATAGCTCTTGAACTGGCTGTAGGAAACGTTGTTGATCCGGGGGGAGAGCCAGTTCTGGAGCAGCAGAAAAACCGCGAGGGCAATTAAAAGATAACTCACTGAAAATTGTAATTTTTTTTCCATTTACCAACCCTTTGTTCTGGATGAAGCCGGCAGCTGGACCCTTTGATCTTCCATACCCCGGACTCAATTTCTATGTTATAAGAGTTTTGCCTATTCGCAAACCGGCAAATGGCCGGCTGTCTAAAAACGGCTTTTTCGACTGCCGGCCACCCATCCGGGAAATGGGCGCCTGTTTTGTGGAAGCGTACCTCCCTGAAATTGTCCATACCCGCAAAAAAGAGACAGATCATGAATCCGGAAGAGGAAATTGTGCTCATTGTTGATTCCGACAATGCGCCCATTGCCAAGGTTCCCAGAAAAACCATGCGCCAGCAGGGGCTCATTCACCGGGCCACCTATATCCTGGTCTTCAACAACGTCGGGGAGATCTTTGTCCAGAAGCGGACCATGCACAAGGACATCTATCCCGGCTATTACGACGTCGCCACCGGCGGGGTGGTGCTGGCCGATGAACCCTACGAACTTTCCGCGCAGCGCGAACTGGCCGAGGAACTGGGTGTTGCCAGGGTTCCCCTGACAAGCCATTTTGATTTTTATCACGAGGATATGCACAACCGGGTCTGGGGAAGGGTCTTTTCCTGTCTCTGCGATGGGCCTTTTCTTCTCCAGAAGGAAGAGGTGGAGGATGGGTTTTTCCTGTCAGTGACCGAGGTGCTTGCCAGATGCGAAAACGAGCCCTTTACCCCGGATGGCATCCTGGTGCTCAAAAAATTTCTCGCCGAGCGATGAAGACCTTTCTGGGCTCCCTGCTCGATCTTTTCTTTCCCCCCTCCTGTCTTTCCTGCGAGGCGCCGCTTTCCTCATCCCGGAACATCCAGTTCTGCGCTGACTGCTATTCCCGTCTCTCCTTCATCCATTCCCCTTTATGTCCCCGCTGCGGCAGGCTTTTCAGCAACGCTGCCGGCGGAGACCATCTTTGTTCCGCCTGCCTGACCAAAAAAATCCACTTCAGCGCGGCCAGGGCCCTGCTCCTCTATGAAGAGCCGCTGAAAAAAATCATTCACCGCCTCAAGTACCAGGGCAAGACTTCCTGCTTAAGAAGCATCTCCCTGCTCAAGGATGCGCATCCCCTGCCAGCCCGATTTGCCGGGGTCGACCTGATCCTGCCCGTGCCCTTGCACAAAAAACGGCTTGGCGAACGCGGCTTCAACCAGGCCCTGCTCCTGGCGGAATGCTTTTTCCCTCGGGACAAGCGCCTGAAAAGAGATCTGCTGGTCCGCCCCCGGGAAACAGCGCCACAGACCGGCTTCAGCGGCCGGGAGCGCCGGCGGAATCTGCGCGATGCCTTTGCCGTGCCAAAGCCGGCCGCGGTGGCGGGAAAAAGGATTCTCCTCATCGACGATGTCTTCACCACCGGCACCACGGTGAATGAATGCGCCAGAACCTTGAAAAAGGCCGGCGCCGGCGAAGTTCTCGTCCTTACCCTGGCGCGGGTCAGGGAGGATTGAGGAAATTGCTCGCCCCGACCAATAAAGCATATTAAATTAACGCCTCGGTCTGTTGTTACAAAAAGGAGTCGCCATGGATATCCCGCATCTGCTTGCCGCTTTTGCCTCGCTTCTCATCGCCGGTTTCACCTTCACCCGGCTCTTCAAAAAACTGCGGGAAGACGATTGCCCGGCCTGACTGATGATCTACGGATCGATTGGTATGGGTCTCATATCATATTATATTTTCACGGTTTTTTTCTGAAAGGGGAGACAGGGGATGCATGTGCAGGGCAAGGAATACCGCACCATCTGGCCGGCTGAAGCGGCAAGAGAGGTTGTTCGGATCATCGACCAACGTCAGCTGCCCCATCGCTTTGTCATCGAAGAACTGCGCACGGTTGCCGAGGTCTGCACGGCCATCAGGGAGATGCACGTGCGCGGCGCCGGCCTCATCGGGGCCACGGCGGGATTCGGCATGTACCTGGCTGCCCTGGCCGCGCCGGAAAACACCTTCGCCGAGTTCATGCAGGAGGCGGCGGAGAAACTGGTGCGAACCAGGCCCACGGCAAGCAACCTCGCCTGGGCGGTGAAGAGGCAGCTGGAGGCGCTGCGCTGGGATTGCAGCATCGAGGCGAAGCGCGACAAGGCCTTTCGCGTGGCCTGCGAGATAGCGGACGAGGATGCCCGGTTCTGCCGGAGGATTGGCGAACACGGCCGCGCGCTCATCGAGGCGATCAGCAAAAAAAAGCAGGGCGGGCCGGTGAACATTCTCACCCACTGCAATGCCGGCTGGCTCGCCTTTGTCGACTACGGCTCGGCCACCGCCCCCATCTACGCCGCCCACAATGCCGGCATCCCCGTGCATGTCTGGGTGGATGAGACCAGGCCGTGGCTGCAGGGCGCCAGGCTCACCGCCTGGGAACTGCGGGAGGAAGGCGTACCCCATACCCTTGTTGCCGACAACACCGGCGGTCATCTCATGCAGCACGGGCTGGTGGACATGGTCATCGTCGGCACCGACCGCACCACCCGCCGCGGCGACGTGGCCAACAAGATCGGCACCTATCTCAAGGCCCTGGCGGCAAAAGACAACAACGTCCCCTTCTATGTGGCCCTGCCCTCTTCCACCTTTGACTGGTCCATCCGGGACGGCATTGCGGAAATTCCCATCGAGGAGCGCGGCGGCGAAGAGATCACCTGGGTCAGCGGCCTCACATCCGACAACGACCTTGCCACCGTGCGGATAGCGCCGGAAAACACCAACACCGCGAACTACGGCTTTGATGTTACCCCGGCCCGGCTCATCACCGGTCTCATCAGCGAACGGGGGATCATGGCGGCCGAGGAGGCTGATATTCTCCGCCTCTATCCGGAAATGGCCTGAATCCCGTCAGCCATGCCACTTGCCTTCCCCTCCGGCTGCCGTGATAGAATAGAGACGATTGGAATCGCGCAGTCCTTATCCCCTCAACCTGTAACCCCATGGTGCACCGTGATGAAACGCCCCCTCATTCTTGCTTTCTGTCTGGTTTCTCTTTTCAGCCTTCCCTCCTTTGCCGCCGATGGCGAACAAAAGCTGGAAATAGAGCGGGGAACGTGGAGCACCGAGGATGACAAAATCCCGCACCGCAAAACCTATCGGCTGCTCTGCATCGAGGGTCTCAATTTTCTCAGCATGGAAGGCTATGGCGGCGGCCAGAGTTCCTCGACCGCCGTTCACCTCATCCAGGTGCTTGACAAGAGCGGCAAGCCGAAGACCTGCAAATGAGGACGTCGATGGCCAACGGCCGCGCAACACCATTACCTCGCTGAAAAATCCAGCACATACTTGCCGGCCGTGAAGAGGACAAACCCCGCCAGCATCCATTTGATAGCCCTGGCCGGCACATGCTTCTGCAGGCTGGCCCCGCAGTACATGCCGCAAAACCCCCCGACCCCGAAAAGAAACCCCAGCAGCCAATCCGGCGCCACGCTCATATTGGGATACAGGGGAGCGATGAGCTGATAAAAGAGCACTCCGGCCACCGAGGTCACGAAGGTGCCCATCAGGGCCGCGCCCGCCACCGTATGCACCGGCAGGCCGAGGATGCTGACAAAGAATGGGGCGATGATGGCGCCGCCGCCGATGCCGTACACCCCGCCGATTATTCCCACCACCAGACTCAAGGCCAGGACGGCAAGGCTGCTCGCCTCGCAGACCTCCCCTAAAAATTCATAGCGGATGCTGAAGAGGCCGGCCCTGTGCACGGTCACCGGCGGCAAACTCCCGCCGCCATGCAGGGCCTGATATTCGCGGAGCCGCAGCGCAACTCCATCCTGTTTTTGATCCTCGCCGTTCCGGCGGCCCAGAAGGTCTTTCAGCAGCCGTACGCCGATGTAGAGCAGGACAAGGCCCACAAACATCTTGAAATTGCGCGCATCCGGGAGATAGCGGATGCGCAGGAAGGCGCCGACGAGAACCCCGGGCAGCGTACCGACGATCACGGCCCAGGTCAGCGGCCAGACCATCCGCCCCTCCTTGAGATAGCGGTACACGCCGCTGGGAATGGCGACAATGTTGAACAGCTGGTTGGTTGCGCTCACCGACGGGGTGTTGAAGCCGAGGACGCTTACCTGAAAGGGCAGCAGCAAAAAGGCGCCGGAGACGCCACCCATGGAGGTGAAGAGGGAAATGGCAAAGGCCACCAGGGGTGGAACCAGCGGGTTGACCTCCATGCCGGCCACGGGAAAATACATGCTTGTCTTCCTCCTTATCGCAGACCCAGACTTTCCATCACCATGTTGTGAAAAAGCGGCCTGAACAGCTTGATCTGCTCATTGCCGCGGCTTGTATGCACCCTGTTGCTGAGAAGGACCATGACAAGCTCCCTGGCAGGGTCTATCCAGAATGAGGTGCCGGTAAAACCGAGGTGGCCGACGCTGGCAGGGGAAAGATGATCGCCGCCGCTGGAGCCTGCGGCCGACGGCGTATCAAAACCCAGGGCCCAGGTGGAGCCGGGAATATCCTGGCGCTGCAAAAAACCGGCAAGGTCGCGGCTCCGGTAATTGGGATGTTCCTCCCTGCCCTGCCACTGATCGAGCAGATGGACAAGGAGCTGAAAAACCCCATTGATGGTTCCGAACAGGCCGGCGTGACCAGCCACGCCTCCCATGGCAAAGGCGTTTTCATCGCTCACCTCGCCGGAGAGGATTCTCTTGCGCACCCGGCAATATTCCGTCGGAGCCAGGGTCATATCCTTCCTGCCCTGGGCTCCGGTGGGAAGAAACAGTATTTGCTCGTTTAACCCCAGGGGAGCCAACACCATTTGCCGATAAAACATATCCAGTCTCTGCCCGCTTACCTTTTCGATGATGAGCCCGAGCAGGATAAAGCCCAGATCGCTGTATAAGGATTTTTCTCCGGGCGCATGGAGCAGGGGTTCGGCAAGGATCAGGGCAAGGATCTTTTCTCTTCTTTCTTCTTGCGCCAGGGGAATGAGTTGCCTGAAAAACTCCCGGTGCGCCGGAAAGCCGGAGGAATGGCTGAGCAGATTCCTGATGGTAACCTCCTTTTTTTCTCTGTCACCAAGGCCGGGGAAAAATATTTCCAGCCTATCAGAAAGTTTTATCGCATCTTCCTTGATAAGACAGAGAAGCGAGAGGACCGTGGCCAGCGGTTTGCTCAGGGAGGCGAGGTCGTAAAATGTGTGTTCGTCCACCTCCTTTTCCCTTTCGTAGTTGAGAAATCCATAGGTTTCGATAACGGTTTTTCTGTTCCGGCTCGCTCCAAAACCTATGCCCATGGCCGCCCCGGGGAAAACCTTTTTCTCCATGGCTTGATGAAAAATTGTGTAAATATTCGATTTTAAAGAAATAATAGTATTTTTTTTCATTGCGGCTGAGGGGATTGACCAGAGCGGAGAAAAAGAGGATGAAATAGAGGCTTAACATCCCAATAAAACATCATCTTTTTATTTATTATTATTGTATTTTTTTGCTTTTTAAACTATCTTTTTGTAACTGATTTCAGTAAAAAATCCGCCTTGTTATTTTATTTATTTTTTTTAAATAAAATCAATAAATTAAAAAGGTTTTTACTCTTTTGTTTATTTATTCTTTTCTGAACAGATTTTTCAACACCTTCCCGACACAGTCCCATGAATACATGTTCGTTCACTTTTTAAAAAATGTTGATAACTCATTTTTAAATTTTATTCCTATCTTTTCACTCTCTCAAATTTAAAAAAATAATTTATAAATTCAGGAGGTTAAAAGGTTACTCAACATATCAACACCGCTTATAATCATAATCTTTTAAAGATTTAAAAAACTAATTCTTACTCAACAAGGATGTGAATTATGTCTCTGATCTTTAACATTTCGAGAGATGACTTTCTGGCTGGCCTTGCTTCCCTGCAAAATGTCACTGGCAAAAAGGGAACCATTGCCATTCTTTCCAATGTGCTTATCGAATCCCAGGCGGATTCCCTCCGTTTGACCGCCACGGATCTTGAAATAGGTATCCGCAACATTCTGCCGGCGGAGATACTTTCTCCAGGCTCCATCACCCTGCCCGCGAAAAAGCTCTTCGAGATAGTGCGCGAATCAGGCGCTGACCAGATCCATTTGGAAATTCTGGAAAACAATTGGGCAAAAATCACCTCGGAATCAACGGATTACAAGCTTGCCGGCATGCCGAGCGAAGAATATCCCGCCTTCCCGGAGTATGATGAGGCCAATCTGGTTGCCCTTAAAAGCGATGATGTGAAAGAGCTCATCGATAAAACCATCTTTTCCGTGGCCCAGGAAGGAGAGTCCCAGTTCAATCTCACCGGTATCCTGGTGGAAAAGGATACCGCCGAAGGCAAGAACAGGCTGCGCATGGTTTCCTCCGATGGTCACCGTCTTTCCCTGATGGAAAAAGAGTTGGAAAACGACATCAACCAGCTGAAGATGGAAAAAACCATCCTTATTCCCCGGAAAGGAATGCAGGAAATTAAAAAGTTCTGCGAGGGAAGCAATGAAATACAATTATGTTTTGAAGAAAAACAGGCGGTGATGAAAACCGACCATTCCGTCATGGTCATTCGTCTGATGAACGGAGATTTTCCCGACTACAAAAACATCATTCAGGTGGTGAACAAAGCGAAATATTTCGAGCTGAACAGAATGAAGATAATGACCTCCATGAAGAGAATGAATCTCTTTACCGAGGATCGCTACAACGCCGTTCAATTTGAAATACATAACAACAGGCTGGTTCTTTCCTCCCAGAGCATGGACATCGGCAGCGCCAAGGATGCCCTTGAGATCGCCTACGAGGATGCACCTTTGAAGCTTGGTTTTAACGGGAAGTATTTCGTGGAAACCATGCAGGTCATGTCAAGCGATATCATCAAGGCCTATATAAACTCCGAGGAAAGCCCCTGCATGATCCAGGGCGATGATGATCCCGGCTTCATCAGCATCATCATGCCCATGAAGATATAACCTACGAATTCCAAAAGAAACAGAGCACGATAAAGATAAAAAATATCTTTATAAACAATACGTTAAGAGGAATCACACTTTGACAGAGGCAAACACGAATTACGGTGCTGATCAGATCAAGGTTCTTTCCGGGCTGGAAGGCGTCCGGATGCGGCCGGCAATGTACATTGGCAATACCGCCGAAGAGGGTTTGCATCATCTCATCTACGAGGTGGTGGATAACAGTATCGACGAGGCCCTGGCCGGATACTGTTCGAAAATAAAGGTGATCTTTCACCAGGACGGCAGCGTGAGCGTGGAGGACAACGGGCGCGGCATCCCGGTGGCCATGCATCCCACCGAAGGGGTTTCCGCCCTGGAGCTTGTCATGTGCACCCTGCATGCCGGCGGCAAGTTCGATCACTCCACCTACAAGGTTTCCGGCGGTCTGCACGGGGTGGGCGTCTCGGTGGTCAATGCCCTGAGCCGCTGGACCACCGCCGAGGTGAAACGTGAGGGCCATGTCCACCGCCAGACATACCATTACGGCATTCCCCAGGGAAACATAGAGGTGGTTGGCGATACGGACAAGAACGGCACCAAGATCACCTTCATGCCCGATCCTGAAATATTCAAGGAAACCACCGAGTTCAAATATGAGATCATCCAGAACCGCATGCGGGAGCTGGCCTTTCTCAATAAGGACGTCAAGATACTGCTCCACGACGAGCGGACCGGCGCCGAGGATGAATTCCATTACAAGGGCGGCATTGTTTCCTACATCGAATATCTCAACCGCAACCGGACCCACATCCATCCCGAGGCTGTTTTCGTGGCCGGCGAGAAGGACAATGTGCAGGTGGAGGTCTGTTTTCAGTATTTCGACGGCTATTCCGAGCGGCTCTTTTCCTTTGTCAACAACATCCACACCAAGGAAGGCGGCACCCATGTCGCCGGTTTTCGCGCCGCGCTCACCAAATGCATCAACCGTTACGCCAGCGACGACATCGTGCCCAAGAACATGAAGGAGAAGATGGGCGGCGACGACGTGCGCGAAGGGCTGACCTGCATCGTTTCCGTGCGGGTGCCGGATCCGCAGTTCGAAGGGCAGACCAAGACCAAGCTGGGCAACAGCGAGGTCAAATCCATCGTCGAAACCATCTGTAACGAAAAATTGGCCATATATCTGGAACAGAACCCGCAGGTGGCAAGAAAGATCCTCGGCAAGGTGGTTGACGCGGCAAGGGCCCGGGAAGCGGCCCGCCGCGCCAAGGAACTTTCCCGCAAGAAGGGAGCGGGACTTGACCTGATGATGGCGGGCAAGCTCGCCGAGTGTCAGTCCAAGGACCCGAAGGAGCGGGAGATCTTCCTGGTGGAGGGTGATTCTGCCGGCGGCTCGGCCAAGCAGGGCCGCGACCGCTCCATCCAGGCGATCCTCCCGTTGCGCGGCAAAATCATGAACGTGGAAAAAGCGCGTTTCGACAAGATTTTGAGCAGCGAGGAGATCAAGCAGATCATCGCCGCCCTGGGTACCGGCATAGGCAAGGATGATTTTGAAGTAGACAAGCTCCGCTACCACAAGATCATCATCATGACCGACGCAGACGTGGACGGCGCCCATATCCGCACCCTGCTTTTGACCTTTTTCTATCGGCAGATGCTGCCGCTCATTGAAAACGGCCATGTTTACATCGGTCAGCCCCCTCTCTACCGCCTTGGCCGGGGCAAAAAGGAGCAGTTTTTCACCACCGAGGAGGATCTGAATCAGCATCTCTTTGATCAGGCCAGCAACACGCTGTCGGTGGCCGTTGCCGAAACCGGGGAAAAATTGAGCGGCGAGGCCCTGGTGGGTGTTCTGAAGAACCTTTCCTACTATCTGCGCCTCATCGAGTACCTGACCAGGATCAACATCTGGGAGGAGATGGTCCATTTTCTTCTGGAAAACGACATCAGCACCGCGGATCAGTTCGAGGATCAGGGTCTGGTCGAACATCTCAAGGAGCAGCTTGCCGGCAAGAACATGATTCTGGGCAATATCCGGCCCTGCCGCTGGCGGCCCAGCTGCTGGGAGTTTGACGCCGCCATCAAGGACAAGGCGCACATGATGATCACCATCGGCCCGCAGATCCCCCTGATCAATGAATACCGACAGGCCATCGCTCAGTATCCCAGGATCAGGCAGTACCTGCGCACCGGCTTCACCGTGGAAACCCAGAGCAAAGGCATCGAGGCGGCCACCTGGCAGGAAATGCTCACCACCGTCCGGGCGGAATCCTTCCGGGGCAGCACCATGCAGCGCTACAAGGGCCTGGGCGAGATGAATCCGGAGCAGCTCTGGGAGACCACGATGAACCCGGAAAAGCGGACATTGCTGCAGGTGCGCATCGAGGACGCCGAGCAGGCGGACGATATCTTCACCACCCTGATGGGCGACAAGGTGGAGCCGCGGCGCGAGTTCATCCAGAACCACGCCCTGGAAGTTGCCGAGCTTGATATTTAGACCCTCTTCAGGTCAGAGAGGAGCAACACGGCTCAGCCCGCACTTCTTGCTGAACAGATAAAGATATCAGAAAAAAGTAGAGGCTTTTTCCGCTCCGCCGGATTGGAGCAGACCTCGAATAAAGACTGGATAAGGGTTCATCCAGTAAAATAAGGATTTTCATATGACGGAAGTGACCAGTAAAGAGTTGCCGGAGATTCCCAAGGTTTCCCTGGAAAAGGAACTGCAGAAATCCTATCTGGATTATGCCATGAGCGTCATCGTGGGCCGGGCCCTGCCCGATGTGCGCGACGGCTTGAAACCGGTGCACCGGCGGGCTCTTTTCGCCATGCGCGAGCTCAACAACTACCACAACCGGCCCTATCTGAAGTCGGCGCGTATCGTCGGTGACGTCATCGGTAAGTATCATCCCCACGGCGATACCGCGGCCTACGACACCATCGTCCGCATGGCCCAGGATTTTTCCATGCGTTACCCCCTGGTGGACGGCCAGGGCAACTTCGGTTCGGTGGACGGCGACTCGCCGGCGGCCATGCGTTACACGGAAGCGCGCATGACCAGGATCGACCAGGAGCTGATCGCCGATCTCGACAAGGAGACCGTTGATTTCTCCCCCAACTACGACAACTCCCTGCAGGAGCCGGTGGTCTTCCCCACCAGGATCCCCAACCTGCTGATCAACGGCTCCTCCGGCATCGCCGTGGGCATGGCCACCAATATCCCGCCCCACAATCTGGTGGAGGTGATGAACGGCCTGATCGCCATGATCGACGACCCCAACGTCACGGTCAATCAGCTCATGGATCACATCAGCGGCCCGGATTTCCCCACCGGCGGCTTCATCTGCGGCCGGGCCGGCATCCGGGAGGCATACGAAACCGGGCGCGGCTCCGTCCTGATGCGCTCGAAGACCGAGGTGGAAAAGAGCAAGAGCGGCCGGGAATCCATCATCATCACCGAGATCCCCTACCAGCAGAACAAGGCCTCCCTCATCGAGAAGATCGCCATCCTGATCAAGGAAAAACGGATCGAATCCATCGCCGAGGTGCGCGACGAGTCGGACCGGCACGGCATGCGCATCGTGCTGGACCTCAAGAAGGACGCCATCGCCGACGTGGTGATCAACCAGCTCTTCAAGCTCACCCCCTTGCAGAAGAGCTTCGGCATCATCCTGCTCTCCATCGTCAACGGCAGGCCCGAGATCTTAAATCTCAAGCAGATCCTCGAATACTTCCTGCTCCACCGCAAGACCATCATCTACCGCCGCACCACCTACGACCTGAAAAAGGCGGAGGAGCGCGCCCATATCCTGGAAGGGCTCAAGGTGGCCATCACCAACCTGGACGAGGTGGTGGAGCTGATCAAGAGATCCGCCAACCCGCAGGAGGCGCGGGACGGCCTGATGAGCCGTTTCGGCCTTTCCGAGATCCAGGCCCAGTCCATCCTGGAGATGCGGCTGCACCGGCTCACCGGCCTGGAACGGGAAAAGATCATCAAGGAGTATGAGGAGCTGCTCGCCCAGATCGAATGGTTCAGGAAGATCCTCGCCGACGAGGCCCTGGTGCTCAGGATCATCCGCGAGGAGTTCGAGGCGATCAAGGAGCAGTACGGCGACGAGCGCCGCACCGAGATCATCGAGGCCCCGGACGAGATCCTGCCCGAAGACATGATCATGCCGGAAGAGATGGTGGTGACCGTCACCCACGAGGGCTACATCAAGCGCAACCCCGTGGATCTTTACCGCTCCCAGCGCCGGGGCGGCAAGGGCATCAAGGGCACCACCACCATCGAGGAGGATTTTGTCAGCCACATGTACCTGGCCTCCACCCATGACACCTTCCTCTTCTTCACCAACCACGGCAAGGTCTTCTGGCGCAAGGTCTACGAAATCCCGCAGGCGAGCCGCATCGCCCGGGGCAAGGCCATCGTCAACCTTCTTGAGCTGCAGGAAGGCGAGAAGGTGGCGGCCATCCTGCCGGTTTCCACCTTTGACATCCCCGCCGGCGAGGAATGCCACGTGATGATGGTCACCAAGAAGGGTGTGGTCAAGAAGACGGTGCTGGACGAGTTCCGCCGGCCCATCCGCCGCGGCAAGATCGCCCTGACCATCCGCGAGGATGACGAGATTCTGGGCGCGGTGCTCACCAACGGCAAGAACGATATCCTCTTTGTCACCCGCGAGGGCATGTCGGTGCGCTTCCGGGAGGCCGATGTCCGCAGCATGGGCCGCACCGCCACCGGGGTCAGGGGCATCAACCTGGCCGAGGGCGACGAGGTGGTTTCCGTGGATGTGGTGCATGAAGGCTCCTCCATCCTGGTGGTGACCGAGAACGGTTACGGCAAGCGGACCGAAGTGGATGAATACCGCCTGATCAAACGCGGCGGCAAGGGCGTCATCGCCATCAAGGCCAGCGAACGCAACGGCCTGGTGGTGGGCGCCATGCAGGTGACGGACGAGGATGAGCTGATGATGATCACCAATGCCGGCAAGATCATCCGCATGCCCATGCGCGACCTCAGGGTAATAGGCCGCAACACCCAGGGAGTGCGCCTCTTCAAGCTGGAAGAGGGAGAAAAGGTGGTGGCGGTGGATAGAATGGCCGAGACCATGAATGACGAGGATGAGGCTGGTGAGGAAGAGGGCGGACTGGCGGAGGAGTAGAGAGGGGGGATAGTGTCTGCTGTGAGTGTAAGAGGATAAAAAATTTCTGTCTAATACACTTTCGGCATCATTACCGAGGATAAAATTGAAACAGAATATCAACAAGAACTTTCCAGGTGGCTCAAAGTCACGTGTTAATCTAGCGGGGAATAATGTTCGTTCCGGAAATGTTACAGTAGATGATTTGGTTGTAATCGATGAGTGGCGTGCTGCTCATCGTGCAGTCTTGAATACATTTCAGGCAATTCTACGCACAAGAACTCGCGGAAAATCAATAATAGTTGCCCAAAGACATAAGCGAAAATCAACGATTTTCGGAAAATTGGATAGATTTCCAGAAATGCAACTGGCAAGAATGGATGACGTAGCTGGTTGCAGATTAATATTTTCTAATCTTAAAGAACTATATGATTTTAGAGGTGTCTTTCACCGGGCACGTTTTAATCACAAAATCCGTAATGATATTGACAAATACGACTACATAAAACGCCCAAAATCAACAGGCTATAGAGGTATTCATGATGTCTATGTATATGATGTGAATTCAGCAACTGGTAAGCATCTTAAAGGCTTAATGGTTGAAATACAGTACAGGACAAAGATACAACATGCATGGGCAACAGCTGTTGAAGTCATTGGTTTCATAACTGAAAGCCAGCCAAAGTTTCAGGAGGGAGATACACGCTATCAAGATGCTATGGCTCTTGCGAGTGAAATTCTTGCGAGGGCATTTGAAACTTCACATGGGCCTTTTCCTCACAAAGAAAATGCTGAATTGGTAAGAGACTTCCTGCGGTTGGACCAAGAACTTAAACTGTTGAAAACTCTTCAAGGCTTAAATTCCATCGACTCCATTGCAAGTACAAACCGTAACTCCATTTTAATATTCTCTCCTTCAGGTGAGTTAGAAATAAAAACATACCGCGATGCACCTGAAGCACTCCGAGCGCTATTTCAACTTGAAAAAGAACACCCAGGCAAAGACATCGTACTCGTTAGGGCCGATACGTCAGAGGAAGTTCGCTTTGCTTTTAAAAACTATTTCTCTGATGCTCAGGACTTTGTTCGTATGGTCGAAGAAGGATGTCAAACTTTATCTGGTGTGCAATTGGTTAATAAAACTGCTTTATTGAAAGCTCTTAACAAAAAAATGCCTAAGAAATAGCCGAACTAGGCGGTTCGCTTGACGCCGAGAACGTCTGCGGCGCTGACGCGGCAAGTTTGGGTGTGGCCACCGCTGATCAGCGCGTTGAATTTGTGGAAAAAGTCAAACAGCCTATTGTAAAGACCTTTTTCATTTTTCTACAGGCTCGTTGTGCCGGAGGGAACCCCAAATAACATGCCCCGCTATGATCCGCTGACACCGGAAGAGCGAAGCGAACGGATGTCGCGAATCCGAAATGCCGATACAAAACCGGAAATGATCGTGCGGCGGATGGTTCACGGAATGGGGCATCGTTATCGTCTTCACGCTCCGGATTTGCCTGGGCATCCTGATCTTGTTTTTCGCCCTCGAAATAAGGTAATCTTTGTGCATGGGTGCTTCTGGCACCAACACGGCTGCCACCAGTATCGGCAGCCGCGCACTAATCGTTCTTTTTGGGAAGCGAAGCTCACACGGAACAAGGAGCGAGACGCTAAGATTCAAAGAGAGCTACGGCAACTTGGTTGGCATTTCATGGTGATTTGGGAATGCCAACTGAAGAAGAAAGCCGCTTTGCGTTCCCGAATCAGAAGATTCTTGGAAGGAAAATGAAAAAACAACGATCATCAATAGAACTGTTCACGGGGGCCGGAGGTTTGGCCCTCGGACTGGAGCAAAGCGGTTGGCATCACACAGCGCTGATTGAAAGAAACGAGTATGCGTGCTCGACAATTCATTTGAACGAGTCCCTTGGCCACCCACTTGCCAAAGGTTGGCGTCTCTACCCCGATGACGTACGCATGATTCGCTACTCTGATTTATTTGACCATGTAAACATGGTAGCTGGCGGCCCTCCTTGCCAGCCTTTTTCTCTCGGTGGCAAGCATCGCGCATATCAGGACAACCGGGACATGTTTCCGGAAGCCGTTCGTGCGGTTCGAGAATTGCACCCGGAATGCTTCGTCTTTGAGAATGTCAAAGGGCTGCTTCGACAGAGCTTCGCGAGCTATTTTCACTATATCATCTTGCAACTCACCTATCCAATGCTTGTACGGAAACAAGATGAAGAATGGGTATCGCATCTAGATCGGCTCGAACGTCATCACACCGGAGGCATTGAGCGTGAGCTTTCATATCGAGTAGTTTATCGTTTGCTTGACGCAGCTGATTACGGTGTGCCACAGCACCGCCACCGTGTATTCATTGTCGGTTTCAGGTCAGACCTTCAACGGCAATGGTCGTTTCCGGAGCCGACCCATTCATATGATCGGTTGCTTTGGGATCAATGGATTTCGGGAGCTTATTGGGATGAACACCGGATTGCAAAGAAAAATCGACCAGCAGTGCCAGAGCGGTACGTTTCCCGCATAGCCCGACTCAAATCGCGATTCGGCCTTTTCCTTCCGCCTGGAGAAAGATGTCGCACTGTACGCGATGCTCTTATTGGCCTTCCCGACGCGAGGAACAAGACGGAGACGGTACCCAACCATGAATTCAGGGACGGTGCTCGTCCCTATCCTGGACATACTGGTAGCACTCTTGACACTCCATCGAAAGCGCTTAAAGCAGGCGATCACGGAGTGCCGGGAGGTGAGAACATGATTGCATTGCCTGATGGAACTTATCGGTATTACACAGTTCGCGAAAGCGCCCGGATTCAAACATTTCCAGATGATTATGTATTCAGTGGCTCATGGACCGAAGCCATGCGACAGATCGGAAATGCCGTTCCGGTACGCTTGGCTGAGGCGATCGGTAACAGTATTTTAAAACAAGTAGCGTGAAGGATTGACATGTCATTATTGCCTGACCTATTGAAACAAATTCAGAAGATGAGGAAATCGTTACACCCGATCATGAATTTTACATCCGCCGACAGCCAGAGCGATCGGGACATTAAGCGCTTCGTATCCGAATCAGGTTTATTGATCAATGAGTTACATCAGGCACGGGAACTAGTCTCACCAGTCCGTTTCGGGGCAGTTGGTATCACTCTGGGCCGATCTGACAGCATCGCCAAGTTTTTTGCGTTTAGCTTTACGAATAAAGAGAAACTCGTTCTTGAGAACCTTGTCGACTCTCCCTTTTATGGCGCTGGAGTCTATGCGATCTACTACCATGGTAAGGCCGAGAAAGCATACCTCCCTCTTTCATGTACTGAAACGCCGATATATGTAGGCAAAGCAGATCCAAGGAACCCGCAAGCTGAGACCGTTGAAGAACAGGGGCAAGCGCTGTACTCTCGCCTTAAGGAGCATTGCAAGAGTATGAACAAGGCGAATCTGTCGTTATCTGATTTCTATTTCAGGGCCGCACCCATTCAGACCGGGATGCAAGCAGCGGTGGAAGATTTCATGATCCTGTCAATACAGAAGTAAAAGTGTACCAGTTTCGGCAAAGTAAAAGTGTACCACCTGTGAGGGAAAGAGGTCTGCGAAGACGCCAGCGGAGTTTGTCGCCCAAAGCGTTCATCGAAGCGGTCTCTCCCAGCCGCTGCAAATGGTTCGGTTACATGGGTTGATTTTCTGCCAGTGTTTCACCTTGTTCTTTGATAGTTGATTTTGTGATCGAGTGGCCCCGCAGCCGGTAGCTGTGGCCCTTGATGTTGACCACTCGGCAGTGGTGAAGGAGCCGGTCGAGGATTGCGGTGGCTATCACCGGATCTCCGAAAAATTCCTGCCAGTCCCCGAAGCTCTTGTTGGAGGTTATTATGGTGGAGCTTCTCTCGTAGCGGTGCGAGATGAATTGGAAGAAGAGGTAGGCTTCCTGGGGATTGACCGAGAGGTAGCCGACCTCATCCACCACAACCAGGCTGGAGCTGAGATACGCTTTATGCTTGGACTGTCCGCTTTCCTTGAGTTTTCTGATCAGGGTTTCCATGGTTGTGAAGTAGACCTTGAAACCATGATGGCAGGCCTTGATGGCAAGGGCCGTTGCCAGGTGGGTCTTGCCGACCCCGGGCGGGCCGAGAAAGACGACGTTTTCGTGCTTGGTAATGAAATCAAGCTCGAAAAGCTCCATGACCGCCTTCTTGTCCAGGTTGGGATGGAAGGAGAAGTCGTACTCATCGATGGTCTTGGCGCTGGGGAGGCCGGCGGTTTTCATGGCGGTCTGCACTCGCCGGGTGTCCTTGGCCGCCACCTCCTCTTCCAGCAGGTGATCAAGAAAGGCCAGATACGAGCTCTTGTTCCCCTCGGCATCTTGGACGATGGCGTCAAGCACCTCTGCGGCCCGGCTCAGCTTGAGGCGTTGCAGGTTGTCCTGGAGACGTTCACTGGTCAGTTGTTCCATGCGACACCCCCCTGTGCAAACAGGTCATACTCGGCCAGGGGGCGCTGCTCGACTTGCGGATAGAGGCTGCCGGAGGTGAGTCCCCTGGTGGCCTTGCCCTTGCCTTTGCCATATTTGCGGGTGAGCTGTTGCTGATCGCGGCGGAGTTGGTCGTAGAACAGGCGGTTGCCGACAAACTCGTGCTTTCCGCCTGCCTCCTGGTAGCTGACCAGGAAGTCGTGATCGTGGAAGATGGCGATGACGCCGTGCTTGATCTTGAGCAGCACTCTTTTGCCCACCACCCGGTGAGGGACAAGATAGCGGTTGGTGTTGTAGGAGATCTGACAGTCCTTGTAGACCTTGCGATACACCTTGATGGAGGTGTCGTAGTCGGTGGGCGGCAGTTTCCCGAGCAAGGAGCTTTCCTGCTGCCAGCGATCGCAAACCGGCCGATGATGGGTGCCATGGACTCGACGGTTGGCGGTTTCGTCAAGCCAACGGCGCATGTCCCGATTGAGGGCCTGGAGGGTGGTGAAGGTGTAGCCCCGCCAGAAACGCTCCCGGATATAGTCCATGGGGCGTTCCACCTTGCCCTTTACCCATGGGCTATAGGGAGGGCAGGCCTTGGCTGCGAAGCCGTAGTGATGGGCGAAATGGAGGAATTCCTTGTTGAAATTCGCCTTCCCCTCACTGCGGTCGACCACCACGTTCTTCATGTTGTCGTACAGGATCTCCGCCGGCACCCCGCCAAGGTAACGGAAGGCGTTGATGTGGCAGTCCATGAAGGCTTCCATGGTGCAGCGCTCGACGTACTCCACATACATGGCGCGGGAAAAGCCGAGGAGCATGGAAAAGGCATGGACCGTGGTGGTGGTGCCGTCTGGTTCGACAATCTGATAGTCGCCGAAATCAACCTGGGCCTGCAGGCCAGGCTCGGTCTCGAATCTGATATAGGCCAGACGGGTTTGTTGCTCCTTGAGAGGGCGAACGAAATCCCGCACGGTTTCGTAGCTGCCGACATAGCCCATTTTCCTGAGTCGGTCAAAGATCCAGGTTGCTTGGTAGTCGTCCTGCTCGACATAGTCCTTGATGATCTGGCGGAAGGGGTCAAGAACAGAAGGCCGGCGCTTTTTCGTGTGGTATTGGGGCAATGTGGTTGCCGCGAGATGATTTTTGACAGTCTGCCGGTGAATGCCGAGCTTCTTAGCAATGGCCCGGATACTCAGGCCGTCACGTCGCAATGAGTGAATGTCCATAAAAACCTCCAACGTAATCATGGGAATCACCTCCTTGCGAAGAAGGTAATCTCCCTTGGGTTAGGTTGCAGGTGGTACACTTTTCATTGCCATTTTTGGTACATTTTTACATTGCCAGTGACAGATCCGCCTCTTCCTTCCAATATGGAACAAAGAAGTCAAGATTTGTTTCGGAATTGGCAAACACGGCGATAGCGCTAAAACGCGGGCTAATAAACGTTCTCCTTGGGACACCATGCATCCCGGACGTAAGTGGGCGGCGGATACAGAGAGCGACCAAATGAAGCGCCATGAAATCGAAGCTAAAATAGCTGAACATTTCATGAAACATCCAGTCGTCCCCAATAAAGACAAGTTGTACAAGTTGCTTTCTCTTGAATGACGTTCATAGGAATTTTGGGGACGGCATATTTAATAGAATCAAGAAGGGGTCTGGCCAAGACAACTGACTGATTTAGCGACGAAAAGATGTGTAAGGTGGACCTTTGCTATCTCTGTCATGGCGGGAAGAGGCTGGCGCATATGGCGTTGTAGCCCGAAATCCGCCTTCTCCCGCAAAGAGACCTTGAACACACAGGCTTGAATAATGGCTTTTTCTGAAAATTATAGCCGTGATAAGCGCGGGCAGCTGGGGCACCGCCCTGGCCAAACTGCTTGGCGACAAGGGTCAAGGCGTGGATCTCTGGGCGCACCGGCCCGCCGCTGATCATGAAGTCATAACGGAATAAAACCATGTAAATATAATGGGTTGAAGGCTAAAAGTCAGGGCAGGTTTTTGTAAACGTCTTTTCTGTGGCCAACTTTCACAACAAGAATGACAAGCCTATCGTCATGGATTTCATAAATAATTCGGTAATCGCCAGATCTGATTTTATGAAAGGGGTTATTGCCCTTCATTTTTGTTGTAGCCGGATTCGGGAGGTTTGTGCCCAACGCATCAATTTTCTTTTTAATTTTCAGCAAATCCCGTCTTGGGAGATGTTCAATGCTTTTCAAGACTGCGGGCCTGAATTCAACAGAATAGGTCATGGCTTAAAGCCCCAACTTCTCCCAAAACGCTTTTGCAGGCATATTTTCGCCGGGTTCGGCCAAGGCCTTTTTGGCATCCTCGATGTCAATGACATCTTCAAGCTGTTGGAGCAGTTCATGCGCCTCAATGGGAACCAGGGCGGCAATTTTTTCTCCCCGGCGGGTCAAGATTACAGATTTGTGGCCATAGGCCACTTCATTGACAATATCCGCAAAATGTTTTCTGGCGTCAGCGGTAGAAATTACGGTTGGCATGGCGCTCCTCCTTAAATGTACATTATGTACAAATAGTACATTTCGCAGGGGGGTAATTCAACAATAAAAAAATGCAATAAAATCAAACTATAACAACAGGTTAAAGGTTCGTTGTGCGATGTGGAGACAATTGAGTCACTTGACCGCAGGGGGTAGCGTTCTCTGAATCAAGTTCAGTGGCGGCTGATAAATCAATAATGGTAGCGGAGCTGGGCGATAAACACGGCACCATTTTCGATTTTATAAACAATGCGATGCTCATCGGTTATTCTGCGTGACCAGTACCCGGAGAGGCCATGCTTGAGGGGCTCGGGTTTTCCGATTCCCCCATGGGGGGTGCGCTGAATTTCACGTATCAGCAGATTGATGCGGCTGGAAGTTTTTTTATCGGCCTTTTGCCAGTAAAGATAGTCGTCCCAGGCATGTTCGGAGAATATAAGTTTCAATCCATGAGCTCCCTCACCATTCCTTTTCCGGAGCCAAGCTCGGCGATTGATTCAAGAAGCCGGCGGGCATTCTGGGGGCTCCGCAGCAGGTAGGCGGTCTCTTCGAGGGCTTCATAGTCCTCAAGGGACATCATGACAACAGGCTGGGAGGTTTTTCTGGTTATAATGACCGGAGCGTGGTCATCGCAAACCTTTTCCATGGTTTTTGCGAGGTTGCTTCTCGCTGAAGTGTATGTGATAGTATCCATATCAAACCTCCAAAGTGGACATGTACAGCTAAATGTACTGTAAAATAAATCGTGGGATAAGTCAATCAGGCGCACGGCGAGAATGGCTGTGCATATTGGCATTGCAACGCGAAACATGGGTCGGCGCGGATGGACCCTTATCACACAGGCTTGACTGATGACTCTTCCTGAAAACATAGCCGTGATCGGCGCGGGCAGCTGGGGCACCGCCCTGGCCAAACTGCTGGGCGACAAGGGGATAGGCGTGGATCTCTGGGCGCACCGGCCCGAGCATGTGGAGGAGATCCGCGGACAAAGGGAGAACCGCACCTATCTGCCCGGTTTTCCGTTGCCGGAGACGGTGCGGCCCACCACGGATCTTGTCGCCGCCGTCACCGGCAAGCCGGTGGTGGTCATGGTGGTGCCCTCCCATGTCTACCGGGAGGTGTTTTCCAGCCTTGCCTCCCATCTGGCCCCGGATTGTCGGATCATCTCCGCCACCAAGGGCATCGAGAACGACACCCTCATGACCATGAATCAGGTCATGGCCGAGGTGCTGGCCAGGGAAAATCCCTCCTTTGCCGGTGAGCTCGGCGTCCTGGCCGGGCCGAGCTTCGCCAGGGAGGTGGCCGCCGGTATTCCCACCGCGGTGACCGTGGCCGCTTCCACCCTGGCCGGGGCCAGGTTTTTTCAGGATCTCTTTTTCACCGAACGCTTCCGGGTCTATGCCGGCACCGATGTGATCGGCATGGAGCTTGGCGGGGCCCTCAAGAATATCGTCGCCATTGCGGCCGGTATCTGCGACGGCCTGGGCTACGGTACCAATACCCGGGCCGCCCTCATCACCAGGGGGCTTGCCGAAATCACCCGGCTCGGGGTGGCCATGGGTGCCCAGCCCCTCACCTTTTCCGGCCTGGCCGGCATGGGCGATCTGGTCCTGACCTGCACCGGCGATCTGAGCCGGAACCGGCAGGTCGGTCTCAAGCTGGGCCAGGGCAAGACCTTGAGCCAGATACTCGCCGAGATGGAGATGGTGGCCGAGGGTGTCAAAACCACCCGCTCCGCCCTGGCCCTGGCCAGAAAGATCGGGGTGGAGATGCCGATTCTGGAGCAGGTCTATCAGGTGATCTACGAGGAGAAGCCCTGCGACCGCGCGGTGCAGACCCTGCTTTCCCGGGATCAGAAAGAGGAAATGGAGTACCAGGCCTGAGTATCCATGAACGCAGCGGAAAAAAAAGAACATACAGCCCCGGAACCATACGTGCTGATCCTTTTTTCCATCCATTACGTGCTCAAGGCGGAAAAACTTTTAAAAAACAGTGGCATCAGTCATGATGTGGTGCCGGTGCCCCGCGAGATCAGCTCGGACTGCGGCATGGCCATACTCTTTGCCCCGGAGAGCTTTGCCCGGGTGCGCGATATTTTAGCGGCGGCCCAAATCGCCATCGCCCGGATCCATCGGAAAGGGCGCGATGGCCTCTATCAAGAAATAGCGTGGAAGGACAAATGACCAGACCCAAGCTGACCAGCACCGTCAAAGCAGCCGGTTGAGCCGCCAAACTGAGTCCGGGGGACCTGGACCAGCTATTGTGCGGCCTTGAGCTGCCCACCGATCCGAACCTGATCGCGGGCGCGACCACCGGCGAGGATGCGGGGGTCTACCGTCTGAACGACGAGACCGCCCTGATCCAGACCGTGGACTTTTTCACGCCCATTCTCGACGATCCTTACCTGTTCGGGCAGGTGGCCGCGGCCAACGCGCTCTCCGATGTGTACGCCATGGGTGGCAAGCCGCTCCTGGCCATGAATCTGGTGGCGTTTCCCATCAAGAGCATGGACAGGTCCGTGCTCAGGGATATCGTGCGCGGCGGTCTGGACAAAATCAAGGAGGCCGGGGCTTTGCTGGTGGGCGGCCACTCCATTGAGGACGAGGAACTGAAATATGGCCTCTCCGTCACCGGGGTGGTGCATCCCAACCGGGTGGTCCTCAATTCCGGCGCCAGGGTGGGTGATCACCTGCTCCTCACCAAGCCGCTGGGCACCGGCATCCTCGCCACCGCTCTCAAGGGCGGGCTGGCCGAGAAGGCCGTCGAACGCATGATCGCCATGGTCATGGCCACCTTAAACAGGGAGGCGGCCCAGCTCATGCAGACCATCGGCCCCCATGCCTGCACCGATATCACCGGCTTTGGCCTGGTGGGGCATCTCCATGAGATGGCGGTGGCCTCCCAGGTCGCCATCCGCCTTGATGCGCAGGCGGTGCCGGTATTGCCGGACACTCTCCGTTTCGCCTCCATGGGCATCATCCCGGAGGGGGCCCACAAGAACCGGGAATTTTATACCCCGCATCTGCAAAGCGAACTTGCCGAGGCGGACCCCCTGGAGATGGTCCTCCTCGATCCCCAGACCTCGGGCGGCCTGCTCATCGCCGCCTCGGCGGATGGGGTCAGGTCCATTGCCGACCGCCTCCTCAAGCGCAACTATCCCCTTGATTTCGGCATCATCGGCCAGGTGGTGGAAGGCAGGCCCGGAACCATTGAAATTGTTTAAAAGGAGTCTGCAAAGCATATTTCAGCCATGCTCAAATTCTTTCTGGACCATCACCAGGGCGAGCCGGGGACACAGAGCCAGGTAAACAACGAACTGGTCCGGCTGGTGCTTTTCTCTGGTTTTTCCAGCAGCACGGCCGCTTATGTGCTGGTCTGCGCCATGGCGCTCATGGTACGGACTGTTGCTCCGGCGGGGTTGCTCAAGGGCTGGCTGGGAATCATGACCATCATCTACTTTTGCAGGCTGGCGGCGGTTCGCTGCTACCGGAAACGGAACCTTCTCGCCGGCGGCGCTCCCACGGGTTTTTCCTGCATTCAGATCTATATTGCCCTGATTGTTCTCACCGCGCTCTTCTGGGGGCTGGCGGTTTTTTATTTTTTCCCTGCCGGCGCGATCCCGGAGCAGCTGGGTTTTATCTTCATCGTTGCCGGCCTCACCGCCGGCGCCATACCTCTTCTTTCTCCCCTGCGAAAGCTTTATTACACCTATATCGCCCTGCCGATTCTCCCCCTCGCCTATCAGCTTTTTGCGCAAGGCGGCACCCTGTACGGCGTTATGGCCTGTATCCTGCTCTTTTACATGGTGGTTCTCATCAATTCCGCCACCCGGATGCAGGAATCGCTGGTCGCCGCCTTTACCATGCGGTTTGCCAATGAAGAACTGGTGGAAAACCTCGAACAGGCCCGCGATGAAGGGGAAGCGCTCAATATGGAGCTCATGGCCGAGAACGAGCGGCGCAAGGCAACGGAGGCGGAGCTGATCAAGGCCAGGGATGTCGCCGAGGCGGCAAGCCGGGCCAAGGACGAATTTCTCGCCAACATGAGCCATGAGATCCGCACCCCGATGAACGGGATTCTCGGCACCCTGCAACTCCTTGCCGACACGGAGATGGCTCCGGTGCAGAAGGAATATGTGCGTATCGCCCATTCCTCGGCCGAGGCCCTGCTCGGCATTCTCAACGATATCCTCGATTTTTCCAAGATCGAGGCCGGCAAGCTGATTTTGGAACAGATTCCCTTCAGTCTGAGAAAGATCGGGGAAGAACTGCTGAGCCTGCTGGCCAGGCAGGCCAGGGAAAAGAACATCGAGCTTTCCGCCGAGATTGACGCCGCCTTGCCGGAGCGGCTTCTGGGTGATCCAACCCGCATGCGGCAGATCTTGAGCAATCTGCTCACCAATGCCATTAAATTCACCGAAAACGGCCGGGTAACGGTGAGAGTCAAGTGCCTCTCCTCCCATACCGACAGGGTTGCCCTGCGCATGGAGGTCATTGACACAGGCATCGGCATAGCCGAGAAATATCAGGCCGATCTGTTCCAGAGTTTCAGCCAGGCGGACGGCTCCACCACCAGGAAATACGGCGGCACCGGCCTGGGGCTGGCCATCGTCCGGCAGCTTGTCCTGATGATGGGGGGGCGGATCGGGGTGGAGAGCGAGCCGGGTAAAGGGTCCACCTTCTGGTGTGCGCTTGATTTTCCGGTGGTGGCCGAGTTCGGACGGGAGGTCGCCCGGAACAAGCCAGAAGCGCGCAACCCGGGCGCGCTTCAAGGCAGGGTTCTGCTGGTGGAGGACAACAAGGTCAACCAGATGGTCGCCGCCAGGATGCTTGCGGGCCTGAACCTCTCCGTGGATATCGCCGAGGATGGTGAAAAGGCCCTGGCCGCCCTGGCAAGGGGCGGGTACGATCTGGCCTTCATGGACTGCCAGATGCCCATCCTGGACGGCTACGAGGCGACCAGGCGCTATCGCCGTCAGGAAGAGGGGCAGGGCCGGCTGCCCATCATCGCCATGACCGCCAACGCCATGGAGGGCGACCGGGAGAAATGCCTGGCCGCCGGCATGGATGATTACCTTGCCAAGCCGGTGAAAAAGGAACAGCTTTGCGATCTGCTTGCCAAGTGGCTGCCGGAAGGCCGGCAGAAATAAGGTACGCGGCGGGAGGCCTCCATGGACGCTGGCGACAGGCAGCGAGTGCTGCGCACCGGGCAAATATTCTGTTATGACAGCCTGGGGTTGCCCATCGACTGTGCCGGCACCGGCCAGGATGCCGAGAGCGCATATGGCCTCCCCTGGCCGTCGCCCCGTTTCCAGGAGGAAGGGGAGGTGGTGGCGGATCTCCTCACCGGGCTTTCCTGGTCAAAAAACGCCAATCCCGGCGAATTCCCCCGCACCTGGGATGAGGCCTTTGCTTTTGTCCGGGCCATGAATACTGAAAAACATGGCGGCTTCGCCGACTGGCGTCTGCCCAACCGGCGTGAGCTTATAAGCCTGATGAGCTATCAGGCGAAAAACCCTTCCCTTCCCCGGGATCATCCCTTTGTGAATGTTTTTCTCGGCTGGTACTGGACCGCCACCAGCGCGGCCATTGATCCCCGCTATGCCTGGTATGTGCACCTGGAAGGCGCCCGGATGTTTTACGGCCGCAAGGACCAGTACTCTCTTGTCTGGCCGGTGCGGGGGGGGACGAATGTGCTGTCAAGAACCGGGCAGGAGCACTGCTATGACCAGAGCGGTACTGTCATCGACCCTGTTGGCACGGGCCAGGATGGGGAGTTGCGCCTGGGCCGGCCATGGCCCGCGCCGCGTTTCAGCGACCAGGGCGCGTATGTCGTTGATGGGCTGACAGGCTTGCGGTGGCTGAAGAACGCCGACCTGACCGGCGGTCCGGTAACCTGGGCCGAGGCCCTGGCCGCGGTCCGGGAGCTGAATCGCAAGGAGGCTGGGCAAATACGCCACTGGCGGTTGCCGAACATCAACGCCCTGGAGTCGCTGGTGGACTGTTCCCGAAGCAATCCCGCCCTGCCGGAGGGCAATTTTTTCAGGAACGTGCGGGATACCTACTGGTCAGCGACCACCAGTTTTTTCGAAACCGACTGGGCCTGGGCCCTCTACCTGGACAAGGGCGCCCTGGGGGTGGGATATAAGAAGGGCAGGACGTTTTTTGTCTGGCCGGTATCGTATGGAGAACCGCTTGGCCGGTGAACCGGGAAGCGCTGTCCTGGGGCGGATCGTGTTAACTGGCCGGGATCATGATCAATTCCATGAAACAGCTTGAATAAGCGTGAAAACATGCTACGATGCGTCATCGTGCTGGTTTTTCCCATTATCGGCCAGTGCTTCACAACTACCTGAAAAAGCGTGCTGAGGGACCACTCCGGTCCCTCTACTTTTTTACAGGTTTTCAGATAATCAGCCATCCTTGGCTGGTCGCTATCTTCCAATTTTGTGCATTGGATTTTTTGCTAGCGAAATCTCGATCAATGCACATGAGGAGGAGTACCGCATGAATATGTACATCGGCAATCTGGCTTACGGCGTTACCGAAGAGGAATTGAAGGAGATTTTTTCCGCCTACGGTGAGGTCGCCAGCGTGAGCCTCGTCAAGGATCGCTTCTCCGGCCAGTCAAAAGGATTTGGTTTTATCGAAATGCCCAACAACTCGGAGGCGGATACCGCCATCAAGGCCCTGAACAAGAGCATGCTCAAGGGCAGGGATATCAAGGTGAATCAGGCGGAACAGAAGAAGAAAAACACCAAACGCCGCCGGCCCCAGTATTAAGGGGTGAGCGGGGTTCGCAGGCTCCCGGGGCGGCAGGCTGGACCATGGGTCCAGCCTGCCGCCCTTTTCTGAAGCCGCCCCCCCTTTCTTTCCGTGATCTTCTTCCGGCGAATTCACCTTTTTCAACAACCCTGTGCAGCCTCTGCCGACCAGAACAAGCGCTCCGGCAAATACCCCATTGGTGGACCATGCTCGATACCCGAATCGAAGCCCTGATCGAGAAGATCAAAAAGCTTGAAAAGGAGCTTTACCAGGAGGCCCAGAAGAAAGAGGAGGAGTTCTATTACAAGATCACCGGCAAGAAGGTGCGTTTTGAAAAGGAGGTCAAGCGTCGGCACAAGGTCCTGATGCAGAGGGTGTCGCGCTATCTTTCCGAGGCGGCCCTCCTCAATATCCTCACCACTCCCGTCATCTGGTTTATCCTCATCCCCACCCTCTTCCTCGACGCCTCGGTGACCCTCTATCAGGCCGTCTGCTTTCCGGTCTACGGCATTCCCAGGGTGAAGCGGAGCAAATACATCGTCATTGACCGGCATGCCCTGGGCTATCTCAACATCATCGAGAAGATCAATTGCGTCTACTGCGGCTATTTCAACGGTTTCATGGCCTATGTCCGGGAGATAGCCGCCCGCACCGAACAGTACTGGTGCCCGATCAAGCATGCCCGCAGGGTGGCCTCCATGCACAGCCGGTACGGCAGGTTTTTTGAATACGGCGATGCGGAAGGGTACAGACGGTATCTTGAAGCGGTGCGCCGCGATTTCGCGGATCTCAAGGAGGAGGCGGAGCGCTGACCGCGCTCTCCCCGCTCTTGCCGACCCGGGTCTTTCCGTGGCAAGAGTATCCCGGGTGGTCATGGTCCTGCACCAAAGCGATTGAGGCGGTATGAACGGAGAAGTCATTGCAACCCGGTACGAAACAGCACCCGATGGTCGGGTGATCATCGATATTGCCATTGATTCCCTCAATGACCTCTACAATGCCTTTGACAAAAAGGCGGGTTTTCGCCGGCGGGAGCTGGATCAGGATTTTGTCGAGTATCTGATCGAAAGCGTCCAGGAGCTGGAAGAGCACCCCTTTCTGATTCGCATTTCCTGCGGGCAACCGGCGGAAGGCGGTCTGGACGAGCGGGTGCGGGACAGCATCGCCAACTACTTTATCTACCTCAGGGAGGTGGAGAGGCGCGCCCTCGCGAAAAATCGGAAAAAGACCATCTCCCTTTTTTTTCTGGGAACCGTTCTGCTCGGCGGGTCGGTTTTTTTCCCCCTGGAAAATCTCTTCGTTTCCAGAGGGCTGTTTACGAAAATTCTCCAGGAAGGCATTGGCATCGCCGCCTGGGTTTCCCTCTGGGAATTTTTCGCCAACCTCATTTTTGAGTGGCAGCCTTACCGGCAAAAAATTAAGTTGTACGAAAAAATCAGCAAGGCCGAGGTGCAGGCCGGGTAAAGCCGGGAACCGCGCGGCCGGTCAGTCTGGTGGAAACAAAAAAACACGGGAATCATGAACAACCCCATTGACCGGCAACAGCTGATCCTCTCCCCGAAAAATTTTCTCTGGAATCTGCTCCTCATCACCACCGGCAGCGTTCTTTGCGCGCTGGCGATCAACGGCATCATGATTCCCCGCCATTTTGTCACCGGCGGCATCACCGGGCTCGCCCTCATCCTCCACAAGAGCTTTCCCGCCCTTAGTGTCGCCACGATCTTTATTCTCCTGAACATCCCGCTCTTCCTCATGGCCTGGATGTCGGTGGGCCGCAGGTTCTTTTTTTACAGCGTCATCGGCCTTGTGACCCTGGCCGCGGCCATTGCCCTGGTCCAGGTGCGCATTCCCCTTGAAGACCGGCTGCTGAGCGCGCTGCTTGCCGGGATCATCAGCGGGGCCGGCGCCGGCATCACCCTTCGTTCCCTGGGCTCCTCCGGCGGCATGGACATTCTTTCGGTCATGCTGCTCAGGCGCTACTCCATAGGCATCGGCAACACGATCATGACCGTGAACGCCGTCGTCCTCTCCCTGGTCACCTTTATTTACTCCCTGGAGGCGGTGCTCTACACCCTGATCGTTATCTACGTCGGCTCCAAGATGCTGAATCTGGTGGTGACGGGCCTGAGCCAGCGCAAGGCGGTGTTCATCATCTCCTCGCAATGGGAGCGGATCAGCGAGGAAATCCTCAAGGACATCCGCCGCGGCGTCACGGTGATCCGCGGTGAAGGAGGCTACTCCAAGGAGCAGGAGTGCATCCTCTACACGGTGATCAGCTTCCGCGATCTCGGCCAGCTCAAGCGCATCATCAACCAGATCGACGAAAAGGCCTTTGTCGTGGTGAGCGACACCCTTGAGGTGATGAATTACCGGATCGGCAACCAACCCCACTGGTAGGCGCTCCTGTTCCGCCAGCTTCCTCATTTGCGAGACGATCATGTTTGTTCAAGAGGCTTTTGACAAGTATGCCGAGGATTATGACGGCGGCAGACGCAGGCTGATCCCCTGCTTTGACGATTTTTACGGTACCGCCCTCGGCTGCATCCCTTTTCCGGTCGAGCAGGCGCTTCGGGTGCTGGATCTTGGCGCGGGGACCGGTCTTTTCGCCGCGATGATCGCGGCCCGCTATCCAAGGGCAATTCTCACCCTGGTCGATGTTTCGGAAAAAATGCTGGCCTGCGCGCGCAGGCGTTTTGCCGCCCAGACCGGGAAGGTTTCCTTTCTCGCCGCCGACTATTCCCGCGATTTGGCGGTTACCCCGCCATTTGACCTCGTTATCTCGGCTCTTTCCATTCATCATTTGCGTGATCCCGAAAAAGAGGGCCTTTTTGCCAGGATCTTCGCGGCGCTCAAGCCGGGCGGGATTTTCGTCAATGCCGATCAGGTCCTGGGCGATTCCCCCGCCATCGAGCGGGTTTACCGGCAGACCTGGCTTGAGCAGGTAAAGGAGAAGGGTGCCAGCGAGGCGGAGCTTGCCGCAGCCCTGGAGCGGATGCAGGCAGACCGGATGGCCACCCTGGCCTTTCAGCTTGACTGCCTCGGGAAGGCGGGTTTTGAAAAGGTGAACTGCTGGTACAAGAATTACAGCTTCGCGGTTTTCAGTGGCGAAAGGCCGGGCCGACAGAAATGAAATACCTCTGGACCGCAATTTACTCTGTGGTGCTGCTCTGGTCGGCCTTCGAGCCCAGGGATTACCTTACCTGGCTCCTTGAGGTGCTGCCGGCCCTGATCGCCGGAGCTGTTCTTCTCGCCACCCGCAAACGCTTTCCCCTCACCCCCCTGCTCTACGGACTGATTCTCGGCCACTGCCTCATCCTGATGGTGGGCGGGCATTACACCTATGCCGAGGAGCCCTTTTTCAACTGGCTCAAAGAGATTTTCTCCTGGCCGCGCAACAATTACGACAAGGTGGGCCATTTTGCGCAAGGATTCGTGCCGGCCATTGCCGCTCGGGAGCTGCTGCTCAGAAAGGCGGTGGTCAACGGCAGGGGCTGGCTCAACTTCCTCGTCGTCTGCGTCTGTCTCGCCGTCAGCGCTTTTTATGAACTCATCGAGTGGTGGGTGGCGGCACTCTCCGCCACCGCCGCCGAGGCCTTTCTCGGCATCCAGGGCTATGCCTGGGATACCCAGTCCGACATGGCCTTCGCGCTGGTCGGCAGCTTCCTGGCCCTGTCGTTTCTGGGCCGGGTCCATGACCGGCAACTGGCGTTTTTCTTCCAAAGTCCGCACAATAAAAAAGACAGGCAGTCCGGAAATCGAGCCTGAGAAACTTGATTTTTTCAGCTGTCTCAGCGACCATGAGAGAGACCATGCAATGACGTTTCCTATTGGTGCTTGCCGGGAGCTGACATGTTTCGCCGCCGCCTGCTTTTCCTTGTTTCCCTCTTCGCCGTTCTCCTGTCCGCCCCAACGGCCTCTTCCGCCGCCCTCCTGGTCAAGGTCGGTCTCTGGGAAAACAACCCCATGTGCTACACCGATGCAAACGGCAAGCCGGCCGGTATCTTCATCGCGGTGCTCGAGTATGCCGCCGCGCAGGAGGGCTGGCGGCTCGACTATGTCCATGGCGCCTGGGCAGACCTGCTGTCCGACCTGGAAAAGGGAAAGATCGATGTCCTGCCCTCCGTGGCCGTCACCGCCGAGCGGGAAAAAATCCATGCCTTCAACGATCTTGATGTGTTCAACAACTGGGGCGTGGTCTACACCAGGCCCGGCGCCCAGATCAATTCCCTGCTGGACCTTGCCGGGAAACGGATCGCCACCATGGAGCAGGGTATTTACTCCACCGGCCCGGAAGGAATCATCACCCTCAATGAACGCTTCAGCCTGCAGGCGCAGATCATCCGCGTTCCGGAATACCGACTGGCCATGGCGGCAGTATTTAAGGGTGAAGCCGATGGCGCCGTGGTCAATCGATTGGTGGGGCCTGTGCATGAAAATGAGTATGGCCTGGTCAATTCCGGCATCGTTTTTGCGCCGGTAAAGATCCGCTTTGCCCTCGGAAAAAGAAATCCCAAAACCCCCCGTCTTGTCCAGGGAATCGACCGGCATCTGGCCGTGCTCAAAAATGACAACAACTCCATCTACCACCAGGCCATCAGCCGGGCCCTGGGCGGTTCAGCCCCTTCCCCGCGCCTGCCGCGCTGGTTCTGGTTTGCCTTTGCGGCAATTCTCGGCCTGTTCACCCTCCTGGCTCTTCTGGCCCTTGCCCTCAAATGGCAGATAAACCGGAAGACCAGCGAACTGCGGCAGGCAAACGCCCTGCTCCAGGAGGATAACCTGAAGCGGCGGGAGGCGGAGGAAGCCTTGCGCGTCAGCGAGGCGCGGTTCCGCTCTCTGGTGGAAAACTCCAGCGACTGGATCTGGGAGTTTGATGAAAACGAGATCTTCACCTATGCCTCGCCCCGGGTTCAGGAGCTGCTCGGCTATGCGCCGGAGGAGGTGGTGGGCAGATCCGCCTTTGACTTCATTCCCGAAACCGAGCGCCGGCAGGTTGCCAAGGAGTTCCTGCCGATGAAGGAGGCGCGGCAGTCATTTTCCAACCTGCTCAATGTCAATCAGCACAAGGATGGTCATCTGGTGACCATCGAGTCCAGTGGCGTGCCGATTCTTGATGGCGCAGGGATATTCCGGGGCTACCGGGGCATTGACCGGGATATCTCCGAGCGCAAGGAAATGGAAACAAAACTGCGGCAGGCCCAGAAGATGGAGGCCATCGGCACCCTGGCCGGCGGCATAGCCCATGATTTCAACAATATCCTTTCCGCAATCCTCGGCTATGGGCAGATAGCGCAGACCGAAGTCGCAAAAGATCATCCGGTGCAACAATCGTTGGCCGAGATCATTTCCGCCGGGTTCCGGGCCCGCGACCTGGTCAGGCAGATCCTTACCTTCAGCCGTCAGAACGAACGGCAGCTGGGACCGGTGCAGATTTCTTCCATCGGCAAGGAGGCGCTCAAGCTTCTCCGGGCCTCGATTCCGACCACCATCGAGATCCGTCAGGATTTCGGCGCGGATGTCGGCACCATCTGGGCCGACCCCACCCAGATCCATCAGGTGATCATGAATCTCTGCACCAATGCCTTCCAGGCCATGGCGGCGCAGGGCGGCGTCCTGGCCGTCACCCTGCGCAATGTGGAAATAACTCCGGAGGAGGCGCAGGACGATCTGCCAGCCTGCTCCTACGTCCAGCTCACGGTGGCAGACACAGGCCCGGGCATAACGCCGGCAAATCTGAAACGGATTTTTGAACCCTATTTCACCACCAAGGAGCAAGGCAAGGGCACCGGCATGGGCCTGGCGGTGGTGCACGGCATCGTGAAAAGCCACCAGGGCGCCATCCGGGTGGAGAGCGTTCCCGGGGAGGGGACAGTCTTCCAGGTCTTTTTTCCGCGTAAAATTGAGGAATGCGGCAACACCTTTATGAACGCGCAGGCGCTGCCAGCGGCGCACGGAGAGCGCATCCTCTTCATCGATGACGAGCCTCCCATTGTGGACATGGCCGGCAAGCTGCTTAAAAAGCTGGGCTACACGGTGCAGGCTTTTTTCGAGAGCGGCGAGGCGCTTGCGGCGTTCCGGGAGAACCCGGACGCCTTCGATCTGGTCATCACCGACCAGACCATGCCGGGGATGACCGGGCTGGAAATCTGCAGGGAGGTGCGCCGGATAAAGCCGGGAATGCCGGTGATTTTATGTTCCGGCTACAGCGAACTCATCAATCAGGCGACGCTGCGGGCCGCCGGGTTGAACGGCTTCGTCATGAAGCCCTTTGTCAGCGCCGAGATAGCAGGGACCATCCGCAAGGCCCTTGAGGATGGCAGCGGACGGTGAATTCCGTCTGCTCATTCCCTCTCCCTCAGTTCCTGCAGGGTCCTGATCAGCTCGCTCCGGGCAAAGGGTTTCATGAGAAACGCGGCAATGCCCAGGTCGGCGGCCTGATTTTCGTCGATGCTTTCGCTGAAGCCGGTGGCGAGGATAATGGGGAGGCGGGGGCGCATGGCCAGGATCTTTTGCGCCAGTCTGGCGCCGGTCAGTTCCGGCATGGTCTGGTCGGTGATGACCAGATCGAAGGCGTCCGGGTCATCCTGAAAGGCGGCCCAGGCCTCCGTGCTCCTCACAAAGGAGGAGACGCGCCAGCCCAGACTTTCCAGGGTTTTTTTCTCAAGCTCCACCAGGGCGGTCTCGTCATCCACCACCAGGGCGTGTCCGGTTTTGCCGGCTGCCCTGTCCTCTTGCGGCTGTTCCGCTTCTTTTTCACCTTCAGGCGTCAGGATGACCGGGAAGTATACCTCCATGACGGTGCCCTGCCCGGGGGTGCTCTCCACCCGGATGGCGCCCTGGTGGCTCTTGACAATGCCAAGGACCGTGGCCAGGCCCAGCCCGGTGCCCTGCCCCAGCCCCTTGGTGGTGAAATAGGGCTCAAAAATCCGTTTCAGGTTCCCGGGCGCTATGCCATGGCCGGTATCGGCGATCCGGAGCAGGGCATGGGGGCCGGGGCTGAGTTCGAGCCGGGCGGCAAGATCGGCGTCAAGCCGCATCTCGCGCAGGCTCACGCTCAAGGTGCCGCCTTCCTCCTGCATGGCATGGTAGGCATTGGTGCAGAGATTCATGATCACCTGATGGATCTGGGTGGCATCGGCCAGAACGGGGCGGCAGCCGGTGGCGATATCCTGCTGTATCGCAATGGTGGCGGGCAGGGTGCCCTGGAGAAACTTCAGGGTTTCCTTGGTGATGGTCTGCAGGGAGAGGGGATTTTTTTCCGGCGTCATTTTCCGGCTGAAGGCAAGGATCTGCTTGACCAGTCCGGCCGCGCGGCCCGAAGCCTTGAGGATCTCCTGAAGGTTGGCTTCGAGCATGCCGGCCGGCGCCAGGGTCAGCGACAGTTCCGCATAGCCCTGGATGGCATAGAGCAGGTTGTTGAAATCATGGGCAATGCCGCCGGCCAGGGTGCCGATGGCCTCCATTTTCTGGGCCTGGCGCAGCTGCTCTTCATTCTGTTTGCGCTCGCTGATGTCCCGGGCGATAACGGCCAGACCGGCGTCGGTGCCGTGCAGGGCAAAGGCGTTCATTTCCACCGGGATCATGCGATTGCTGCCGGTGTTCACGAGTTCGGTTTCGTTTTGCCAGCCGTTGTTGTGCAAAACCGCCGGGAGAATCGCCTCCCGGAAGAGATGTTCGGCGCCGCCTGGCAGCAGCCGGCCAAGGGTCAATGCCGGCGGCAGGGGGTCAGGCAGGCCGGTCATCTTCCGGCCGGCCCGGTTGAGGTACCGGATCTCCCCTTCTGTTGAGCAGATGGCGATGAAGGCGCTGCTGTGTTCGATGATGTCGGCGAGCTTGGCTGTTTCCGCCTCCGCCTTTTTGCGGCCCGAGATGTCGGTGGCGATTTCCATGCGGACAATGCGGCCGTCCACCCAGGTGATGGCCCGGTCGATGCACTGGTACCAGGTGCCGGTGACCGTATTCTGAAATTCCCAGGCATGGGGAGGGGCCGGCTCTCCGCTGGCGTCCAGCAGCCTGTTGTTGGTGCAGAACGGGCAGGGTCCGTTCTGGCCCTGCTGGATGGTCTGCCAGCAGACCCTGCCGGTGATGTCGCCGAAGATATCCCGCACGCTTTTGTTGATGTAAAGGATCTCGTATGTCTGCATGTCCGCCACATAGACGATGGCGTTTAAGCCGTCCAGGATGGTGAGCAGGCGCTGGTGCGACTCGGCCACTTTTTTACTGCGTTCGTGGAGCTGATCCACCATGCGGTTGAAGGAGGCGGAAACAATGCCGATTTCATCCTCTTCCTGGTATTCCAGGCGGGCGTTCCAGTCGCCGGCGGAGAGTTGCGCCGCCTTTTCGCTGATCATCTGCAGGGGCCTGGTCGACTTGCGGGCGGTGAGAAAGGAGATGCCGCCGATCAGGGCAAGGGCGAACAGGGCGATGGCGGTCAGGATCGAGTAAAAACGGTAAAGCGGCGCCATGATCACCCGCTTGGGGACCAGGACGCCAAGGCCGTAATTGGCCGCGCGGACCGGGGCGTAAAAGAGGTGAAGCTCCTCCCCGCCCTTTGCCTCCACGAGGTGGAGATTGCCGCTCTTGCCGGCCAGGAGATCCTCGCCGGCCATGAGCAGTTCCGGTTGCGTTTCCTCAAGGATCCTGTGGCTCACCGTGATCTTTTCGCCGATTTCGTTGAGAACGGCCTCGCCTTTGTCGTCGGTGAGCAGATGGATCGCCTTTCCCGGATTTTGATGATAGACATAGGTGCCGTCCTGGGAGATGAGAAAGATCTTCGCCTCATCTCCGAAGTGGGAGAGCACCGTGGCTTTTATCTCGCTGATGACCCGTTCCAGTTCGGCCCATTCGATGGAACCCGAGACCATGCCCACCACCTGCTGATTGTCCTCGGAGAGGATGGTGGAGGCGACCATGATCTGCCGGACGCCGGTGAAATAGGAGACCATGGGGTTTGAGACGTAGACCCGGTCTTCCCGGTTCGGATTTTCACCGGCCGTGTATTGCCAGTAGTCACGCGCGGCAATGGACTTGAGCCTGGCGGTGGGCGAGCTGTTGTCAAAACTGAGCAGGCCGCCGAAGTGGGGGTTTCCTTCCGTGGTGATGTAATAGTTGCCCGGGTAATTGGGCAGCCCGAGCAGCATTTTTTCATAGATCCCCTTGTGCCGTGCCTCCTCCTGTTTGAGATAGGGGCCGATTTTTCGCCAGTCCATGGTGCGGAAAATGGGGGTATGCGCATAGGTGGTGATTTCCGCCTTCCGGGTTTCAAAGTAGCTGGAAAGCTCCCTGGCGCTTGAGATGGTCATCTCGGTGCCCAGCTTCAGGTTGACCTCCTTGAGCTGCCGGGCATTGAAAAATATGGAAACCCCAACAAGCAGGACGATGGAGAAAAGGCAGGTGCTTAAGAGGAGCAGGGTTATCTTTGTTCTAAATTTCATCGATCATCTTTATGCGCAGGGAAAAGAGGAACTGGTTCCTTCCCGTTATACGCCATTTTTTCCCGAAAGTTCAAGGAGATATTTGCCAGGATTTTCAGGGGGCCAAGGGTTCCCAGTCCCGCTTCTGCGCCTCTCCCACCCCCTGGTTGACCAGTTTTCCCAGGTAGACATTGATGCCCCGCGCCAGGGCCGGGTCGGCGGCCGCGGCGGCGGGAAGGCCTTTGCCGGCAATGGCAAGACAGTACGGCAGGGTGGCGTTGGTCAGGGCAAAGGTCGAAGTGCGTGGCACGGCGCCGGGCATGTTGGCCACGCAGTAGTGGATGATGCCGTCCACCTCGAAAATCGGCTCCGAGTGAAAGGTGGGCCGCGAGGTTTCCGCGCAGCCGCCCTGGTCGATGGCCACGTCGACGATGACCGCCCCTTTCCGCATCCGGGAGAGCATTGTTCTGCGGATCAGCTTGGGGGCGCTGCCGCCCGGCACCAGGATCGCGCCTATGACCAGATCCGCTTTTTGGAGCTCCTCTTCGATGTTGTGCCGGTTGGAGGCCAGAGTGGTAAGCCTGCCCCGGAAGAGGCCGTCGAGTTCGGCAAGGCGGCCGAGGTTTCTGCCCAGGATGGTGGTGTGCGCCCCAAGGCCCACGGCCATTTGCGCGGCATGGGTCGCCACGGTGCCGCTGCCCAGGATGACGACCCGACCGGGGGGTACGCCGGGGACTCCGGCCAGGAGGACGCCGCGGCCGCCCTGTTCTTTTTCCAGGAAGCGGGCGCCTTCCTGGATGGCCATCCGGCCTGCCACCTGACTCATGGGCGCCAGCAGCGGCAGTGAGCCGTCGGCCAGCTGCACGGTCTCGTAGGCCACGCCGATGACCTTTCTGGTAAGCAGTTCTTCGGTAAGGCCCGGCTGCGGGGCAAGGTGCAGATAGGTATAGAGAATCAGCCCTTGCCGAAGCAGAGGGTATTCGGCCGGCAGCGGCTCCTTGACCTTCATGACCAGATCGGCTCGGCCCCACACCTCTTGCGGGGTGGCGGCAATGGTGGCGCCGGCCGCCTGGTATTGGCCGTCGTCAATGCCGCTGCCCTCCCCTGCCCCGGCTTCGACGAACACCGTATGCCCGGCCTGGCTGAGGGCCTGGACCCCGGCCGGGACGATGGCGACCCGGAATTCCTTTTCCTTGATCTCCTTGGGAACGCCGATGATCATTTTTTCGCTCCTTGTGCATTCCTGGCCATTGCCGCAACCCGGTTCCTCATCTGGAGAATCTCGGCCGGATATCAGCGTTCTCCGGGATTCCTCGCGAGGCGCCGGATATTGCCGGTCGCTTCGGACCGGGCCGGATAATCATTCCACCACCAGCACGGCGCAGTGTTTGGCATGGTGCAGGATCCTGCTTGAGGTGGAGCCGAAAACGAACTCTTCGCTGGGGGAGATGCCGCGCCTGCCCACCACCACGATGCAGCAGCGCAGTTTTTCCTGTTCCTCCAGAATCGCATCGCCGATGGAGGCGCATTGTCGGATCAGCAGGCGGGTTTCGATCTGTTTTTCCGCAAATCCCGCCCCAAGCAGAATGGTTTTATAATCGGCCAGCCTTCTCTCCATGGCGGCCTTTTTTTCCGCCAGCCAGCCCAGCCGTTCTGTTTCGCTGGCAAAATAATCCTCGGACGGCTCGGGGATGATGGAAAGCAGGGTGATAAAAACGTCTCGGTAATCGCCGAAAAAATCGGCGACATACAAAACGGCGCGCTTGGAATTTTCCGATTCATCCACCGCCACCAGCAGGTGGCGTTCGGTATCTCTGCGCGCCAAATCGGTGAAAGTTCGTTCGCTCATCATCCCCTCCCTGTTTCCGCGATGAGGTCGGCTTGCGCCGTGGCCAGCTCTTCGAGCATCTGGCCGGTGTTTTCGTAAAAAATCGAAGCGCCCTGGGAAAAGTGCAGAAGAATTCTGTTCAAGGATTCCGGAATATAGGGGAAGATCTTTTTCAGGTTGGCCACCCTGTTTTTATAGGAGATGTTCAGATCTTCCCCCCACAACCGGTCGAACAGATCCCGCTGGTTGCTGTAGAGGTCCGGCACCAGGACATCGCCCTGGCCGGTCAGAAAGATGAGAATGTTGCCCAGGCCGTGGAGATCGAAGCCGAACATGGATTCGCCGTGCTGGTACGTGTAGTCGAAATCGATCCAGCGGTAGCATTCCCGTTCTCGATCCCAGAGAATGTGATCGCGCCGGATGTCGCCATGTTTCTCGCCGTGGTCGTGCAGAAATTGGATGGCCTGGACCAGCTCCATGAATTGGCCCAGGATCTTCGGGAAATACGCATGGAAATACTCGTGGTGACTGTTGCCGTATTCGACAATGATTTCATCCAGGATGCGGCCGGGAATGTATTCCAGAACCCGCACATTGTTGCCGGCCGTGTCCAGGGCCCAGGTTCCGTGCATGAAACGGGGATCGTCGGCAACCAGATCGAGAATGCGCGCCTCTTTCTTGGGGCTGCGAAAGCACTTGATTTCTATCTCCCCGATTCTGGTGGTGAATTCTTCATGGAAGACGAGCTTTAAAATCTTGGTGGCGCCGGTTTTCAGGTCGATGGCCCTTCGCACCCAGTACTTGGGTTGATCGTCGATGCCGAACCGCCCCTCTTTTTCATAGCGCTTGATCCAATAGGCATTGCCGGCCAGGAGAACCACGTCGTTGTATTCCACCCTGAAAAAATCGCTGGTGTCGGTGATGATTTTAAATCTTTCCGGCACCCGCTCCGGCCCGGCATGGGAAGCGATGAGATCCTGGACCTCCGATTTTGAGAAGGTGTTGGCAGTCGGCACGGGAAACCCCTCCTTGTGTTTTCATGGTAGCATTGAAGGAAGGGAAAATGACAAAAAAATTTCAGGCCAAGGACAATAGGCGGGCGGGGGGAGAACGGTGTTGCTGCCTGCCGTCATACGTGGTTTCGTAAGGCAAGCTCCATGGGGTGGGGATTCAGATAGTACTGCTCGGCCAGGTAGATCTCGCCGTATTTGCGCACATAGTGGTTGATGAGCGTTACCGGCACGATGAGGGGAAGATATTCCCGGCCGTACTGCTCGATCAGGGTAAGCAGCTCCTGCTTCTCAGCCTTGCCGAGCACCTTTTTGAAATAGCCGGCCATGTGCATGAGGACATTGACGTTTTTCCGCACTGTTGATTGGCAGGACAAGGCCCGCAGCATCAGCCTTTCGTATTCGGCGAAAAGTTCCGCCGCGTTCTTCTCCTTGGCCCTGGCCACCAGCTGCCCCAGCTGCCGGTAAAGCCTTTCATTGTGCGCCAGCAGGAGCAGCTTGTGGCGGGTGTGGAAGGCGATCAGGTCGCCTCGGCTTCCGGTTTTCGCCAGTTCCCGCCAGCGGGTAAGCACGAAGATACGGGTGATGAAGTTTTCCCGCAGGCCCGGATCGTGCAGCCGGCCCTCATCTTCCACGGGCAGCAGGGGGAAATGCTCCATGAAGGCCCTGGCAAAGAGCCCTACCCCCGTGTGCTGCGGGCTGCCATTGCCGTCTTCCCGGTAGACCTTGACCCGCGCCATGCCGCTGGACGGAGAGCGGCTCTTGAAGACAAAGCCGCAAAGCGCCTCTTTTTCCAGCGTTGTCACCCGTTTTTCCGCCCACTCCCGCATGCGGCGGCTCAGGTCTGTTTTCGTATGGATGGTGACAAGTCTGGGCGCTGCCGGATCGCCCACCAGGCGCATGGCCTCCCGGGGAACGCCCAGGCCGCATTCCGCTTCCGGGCAGACCGGGACAAAATCCACAAACCGGCCCAGGGTGTCCATCAGGAAGGGGTCGCGGCTGTGGCCGCCGTCGTAGCGCACTTTCTCGCCGGTAAGGCAGCTGCTGATGCCGAGTCTGATCTTTGTTTCCATTCCAGGCCATGGTAGCGCATTCCGGCCTCAACCGCAAAGCGGCAATGGGAAAAAAATCAGGGAGGATTCAGGAAGCCCCCGAACCGCGCAAGGGTCAGTCGTCGTTTTTCAGGGAGTGGCAGACGAAACAGCCGCCGGTGGCCGCCGTGCCTGCCTGCATCTCCGTATAGTCCCAACGGAGCATGTCAGGATAGGGGCTGGCATGGGCCATATGGCAGGAAAGGCAGGTGACCACGTCCGTGCCTGGCGTAACGCTGGCGCTGGCGTTTTCCGGGACAATCGTCCGGCCCACCGGCACGGTGGGGTCGTAGGTCGTGTAATTCTGATATTCACCGGAGTTTTTGATGACAATATCGTTGGGGTGCCTGATGAAGGGGGAAACGCTGCCGGTGCCGATGCCGTCCTCCCCGTTATCGCTCAGGGTGTGAAAGTTGCCGTGGCAGGTGCCGCAGAAGCCGCTGATGGTATTGCTGGGCGGCGAGACGCTGTCCGGCTGTTCGTGGCAGTGGCGGGTGCTGCAGCTCAACTCCAGGGGGGCGGAGGTGCCATAATATTCGTTGTGGCTCGCGGCGCTGGTGTTCTGCCACTTGTCCACCTGATTTTCGTAGCCCTTCACTCCGCGGAGAAAGCGATAGCTGTTGCCCACGGTGGTGGCGCTGTCGCATCTGCCGTCCACATTGTTGTGGTGCGCTCCTCCCAGGGCCTGCAGCCCGGTGGGGCCTGAAATGCTGTAGCGGACCCCGTGGCAGCCATTGGTGCCCGCGCAGGTCAGGTTGTCGCTGTTCACGTTGCCGCCGTCGTCATGGAAGAAAGCATGGATGCCGCCCGGCGGCTCGTACAGGACATCATCCTTGTTGCCAAGATCGATGACGTTGTGGCCATGGCTGTCTGCGGGAGTGTCGCCCTTGCCGCCCAGGATATAGGCATAGTTGCCGGCGGCCAGGTCGCCGGAGGCGTCGGTATGATAGACCTGGGGAACCTGGCTGTCGGCCATGTTCAGGATTTTTTGGTTGCTGCCCTGGGCGTGGCAGCCGGCGCAGGAGCCGCGCAGCAGATACTCGTTCACCGCCGTGCTGACGCCGCCCAGGGCCATGGTGGCGCCGTCCTGGCTGTTGTGCATGGTGTGGCAGTTTGAGCAGATTCCGGAAATCCGCGCCGTGCCAGGGGCGGCAAATGTGAGTATGACGGCAGGGGTGATAAACCCTGTCAAGAGCAGCAAGGGAAGAGAAGAACGTTTTTTCAGGCGCATACGTTTATTCCTATCGTAATGGAGGCGAACCGGCAAGGTATTTTAAATAAGCATTTTTTGTGCCAAGCTCTAACCAATGACTGGTGTCGATTGGAATCGGTATCATATCAATATGTTATGCATAATTCGCCCGGTGCTTTGGGGGGGATCGTTCTGGCGTTTTCGCCAGTTTTTGTCGGAAGGAATGACAATATCTGGTCATTTGGCGGCACCATTTTTCTCTGCCGGTGTCTCCAGACAGGTTGGCATGGCGCGCAATGTTGTGATGGTGATTGCGGAAAAGAGGAATGTCCGTCGGGGCGCGGGAACAGCCCCACCGGAATCGGCTGGCCCGGTTTTTTCCTGCCCGGAGGGTCTATGCGACACCGGAACGGCGAGGTCGCCGAAGAGCGCTTGGTGACTTCTCACGTGTGCGCCAAGGCGCACTTGGGTCGCGAAGGTGACGAGCCCCTGTCTTCGCTGTCCTGGAGTGGAGGGGGCTGCAAGGATAAAGGCGGCCAGCGCCGCCTTTATCCTTGCAGCCCCAATGCCTGCCGTTTTTTGCTGATCCGGGCATCAAAGAGTTCCGCCGCCCTGCCAGGATCGGACTCCACCACAAAACTTGCACCCACCAGCCCTTCCAGGCCGTTCAAGGCCAGATCGGTCACGGCCTGGGAGCCGAGGATGTTGGGGGGCAGGCCCAGGTGGGTGTAAATGCCGCTGGCCACCGCGTACATGCCGATGGCCGCGGCTTTTTCCGAATACCATTCCGGCGAGGAGGCACCCACCGGCAGGTCGGAGATATCCACGTCCAGCTCCCTGGCGATCAGGGCGCAGAGATGGATGATCCGGGAGTTGTCCACGCAACTGCCCATGTGCAGCACCGGTGGCACTCCCAGACTCCCGCAGACCTCCTTGAGGCCAGGGCCCGCCATGGCGATGGCCTCGGGCAGCAGGAGGCCCGCCTTGCCGCAGGCCGTGGTGGCGCAACCGGTGACCAGCACCATGATGTCCTTCTTGATCAGGGCCTTGGCCAGGCCGACGTTGCCGGAATCCTGCTGGATCTTCGGGTTATTGCAGCCGACGATGGCGACAAAGCCACGAACCTTGCCCGCCTTGACCGCGTCGAGAAGCGGGGTCAGGCTGCCGCCCAGGGCGGCAACGATTGCCTCGTTGCTGAAGCCGGTCATGATCTCCACCGGCTCCACCGGAATTTCGACCCGCCCGGCATCACGCTTGGCATACTGGGCGATGGCGAGGCTGACGATCTCCTTGGCCTGATTGAAAGCGGTGGCCGGGTTGATGTCAAAGTGGATGGCGCCGGTGAACTTCGCCTTGTTGGCCGTGGTGACGAACTTGGTGTGGTAACAGGAGGCTGCCTGCACCAGGCTCGGCATGATGCACTGGTAGTCCACCACCACCGCCTCCACCGCGCCGCTGACGATGGCCAGCTCGGTCATCAGATGGTTGCCGGCCATGGGGATGCCCTGGCGGGCCATGATTTCGTTGCCCGTGCAGCAAAGGCCGGCCACGTTGATGCCGTTGGCCTTGATCGCGCTTGCCCTGGCCAGCATTTCCGGGTCGTTGGCCGCCGCCACGATCATCTCGCTGACCACCGGGTTGTGCCCGTGCACCAGGATGTTGATCTGGTCTTTTTTGAGCACCCCCAGGTTGATCTGGGCTTTTTTCGGGATGGGGGTGCCGAAGATCACGTCGGAGAGTTCGGTGCCGATCATCGAGCCTGCCCAGCCGTCGGAGAGAGCGGTGCGGGCCGCATGGATCAGGGTGTTGGCCGCGTCGTTGTCGCAGCCCATGTGGGTGCGGTGCATCATTTCGGCGATTTCCCGGTCCACGCCCCGGGGGATCATGCCCAGTTTACGCCAGATGGCCTTGCGTTTTTCCGGCACCCGGCAGAGAAAGGAGACCTCCCTTTTGCGGGAGCCGAAATCGGCAAAGAGCAGTTCCATGAGTTCGCTTGCCACCTCCAGCAGGGGGCGCCCCTCTTCCTCGATGCCGAGTTCCGCCGCGATCCGCCGCAGCTTGCCTTGGTCGGTGATCTTGTAGTCAGAGGTTTTGCCTTCGACAATGGCCTCCAGCACCTCGAGCAGATCGCGGCCATGGTCCGAGTGGCCGGCCGAGCCGCCGGCGATGAAACGGCCGAAGTTGCGGGCCACGATCACATCGGCGTCGGCCCCGCAGACCCCGCGCACCATCTTGCTCCCCTCCTTGCTGCTCACCCGGCATGGACCCATGACGCAGTTGCGGCAGGTGGTGCCGAGTTCGCAGAACTTGCAGTGGGGAGTCTGGCGTTCCAGGCGGTCCCAGGCGGTTTCCACCCCGTCCCTCTCCGCCTTGCCCAGCATCCGGCGGGCATCCTCCCAGATGGTTTTTTCCTCGGCTGAACGTTTCCTGTTTTCCATGCGCCTCCTCCCTGTCGGCTCTTGCGCTGAGATGGCTGCCGCCACTGATCGACTAAAAAATACTATAGCAAATAGTCAACGGGATGGGTGGTTTTTGCAAAGAAAAAATCGGCCTGTTTTGCCTGCATGATTGCGATGAACAGCAGACCTGATTTTGGCTATTCTTCAATCAGCTCTTTGAAATAGAGAATGGATGGGTAGCGGCTTGAATATTGGACCGGTTTGCTGCTGCTGGGCCTGGCCACATAGATCAGGGCGCCGAAGCCGAAAAGGGCGGCGGAATCGAGGACACGTTCGGTGTCATCGGCAAACATGGTGTGTTCGCGGCGAAAACCGAGCATTTTTTCGAGCCTCGCCCAGAAATCCGGATCCTCCTTGGCAACCCCGATCTCCTCCGAACAGATGATGCCATCGAAATAGCCCGCCAGGGCGGTTTTTTCCATCTTGATGGTTAAGGTCTTGCTGTGGGCGTTGGTGACCAGATAGATCCGCTTGCTTTTTTTTCTGCAGAACTTGAGAAAATCCACCACATAGGGATGGACGCCGATGAGGTGGTTGATTTTCATTTTGAGGGCCGGAATGTCCAGCCCCAGCTCGGTTGACCAGAAATCGAGATCGGTCCAGGCCAGTTTTCCCTCCTGGGTCCTGTAGCGGGCGAGCAGTTCTTTTTTCGCCGCCTCGATGCTGATGCGATTTTGCCGGGCATAGACCTCGGGGACGTAATGCTCCCAGAAATAGTCGTCGAAATGGCGGTCCAGGAGGGTTCCGTCCATGTCGAGGAGCACCGTCTCGATCTGTTGCCAGTTCACCTTGCACTTCTTTTCACTGGTCAACAAGGCGATTCTCCCCGCTTTGCCGCAGCCACTGCAGAAGAGTTATCCCTTTCACCCGCGTCTCGGCCAGGCTCTTGAAAATGGTTGCCATCGCCGCCTCATCCTCCGGAGGAATGAGAAAACCGGGAATCGTCTCTGCCCGGGCAAGGCGCGCATCGTTTTCGCCTTCGCCGGCTAGAGCGCCCAGCACCACCAGCATGTTTCCCCATATCCCATTCGAGGCGACATGCTCCACAAGCTGCAGGAAGAGGGTGTTGCCGGTGACCACCGCGGCCGGTACTTCTGCGCTGCCGCTCTGTGCGCAGTTCGTCTTCGAGACAAAGGCGCGGCACATCATGGGCCGCACCGGGTAGATCGAGCAGAGGTTTTCAACCAGAAAGGGACAGGGCCGCAAATCCCATGGATTATCCGGCTGTTCCGGCGGCTCGCATCCGGCAAGGCAGAAGCGGGCAAAGGCGTTGGTGGTCAGGGGCTGATGCGCCAGCCCTGGCCCTGGCCGTTTCCAGGCGGTGGCGTCTCCCTGCTTCGGAACGCGGCCTGTTTCGCCCAGGAAGCGTTGGATGGCGCCGCCTTCCAGGCCGGTGATGTTCACGCTTTGGGTACAGCAGGAGGTGCAGCCTGGAGCGCAGGTCCAGGGCTGCATGCCGAGCCAGGTCTCATGTATGGAATAGAGGGCGGCAAGCACCTGTTCGGCGCCGATTTTTTGCTGTTTTGCAGGTGATGTCATCATCAGCCGGTGATGAGGCTGCCGATCAGCTCATGTACGCTTTGCAGCCGGTTTTCCGTGAGGTATTTTTCGATTCCTTGCACTATCTCTTCGCTGGCCCCGGGATTGACGAGGTTTGCGGTGCCCACCTCGATGGCCGATGCCCCGGCCAGGAGAAACTCGATGGCATCCGTGGCGGTGCTGATGCCGCCGATGCCGATCACCGGAACGCTCACCGCCTGGGCAACCTGCCAGACCATGCGCAGGGCGATGGGTTTCACGGCAGGCCCTGAGAGGCCGCCGACAATATTGGCCAGTTTCGGGCGTTTACTTTTGATGTCAATGGCCATGCCGAGCAGGGTGTTGATGAGGGAGACGGCGTCTGCTCCCCCGTTTTCCACGGCTTTGGCAATGGTTGTGATATCGGTGACATTGGGAGAAAGCTTGACGATGACCGGCAGCGCGCTTTTGGCGCACACCGCCCTGGTCACCGCCTCGGCCATCACCGCATCGGTGCCGAAGGCAACCCCGCCTTTCTTCACATTGGGGCAGGAGATGTTCACCTCGATGGCATGGATTCCTTGCACGGCGCTGAGTCTTTCCGCCAGGATCTGATAATCCTCCAGGCTGTCCCCGAGGATATTGACGATCACCTTGGTGCCTATCCCCCGCAGGTATGGCATTTTTTCGCTGATGAAGCGGTCGAGGCCGACGTTTTCCAGGCCGATGGCGTTGAGCATGCCGCCGGCTGTTTCCACGATGCGGGGCGGGGGGTTGCCCCGGCGCGGGGTCAGGGAAATTCCCTTGACCACCACCGCGCCCAAGCGATGCAGATTGACATAGGGGGCGAACTCCTTCGCGTAGCCAAAGGTTCCCGAGGCGGTCATCACCGGATTCTTGAAAACCTCGGCCCCGATGCTGATGCGCAGATCCGTAGTGTTCATATCCATGCCACCTCGTTTGCGTCAAATACCGGGCCATCCTTGCAGACATGGAGATAGTCGCCGGCAAGCCCGGCAGCGGGAATGGCGCAGCCCAGGCAGGCGGCTATTCCACAGGCCATCATCGTTTCCAGCGACACCTGGCAGGGGCAGGAAAGTGCCCTGCTCTGTTTCACCACCGCATGCAGCATGGGGTGCGGTCCGCAGCTGCATACCTGCCATTGTTCTTCTTTCCCCATGTGCAAGGGCATCAACTCAGCCACATAGCCATGGTGGCCCAGGGAGCCGTCGTCGGTGGCAAGGTGGAGTTCCCTGACCCCGAGGGCACGGAAATCCTCGGCCAGTTGCGCAAGCTCTCCGGAATTACGGGCGCCGAGCAAGACGACGAGCTTGGGAATGGAGGCGCGACGCAACAGCTCCCTGGCAAGGAAATAAAGGGGAGCAATACCCATGCCCCCGCCCACCAGGCAGAACGCCGCCCGCTTTTCCAGGGAATAGCCGTGGCCCAGCGGACCGACCAGATTCAGCGTATTTCCTTTTTCCAGGCCGGCGAGGATCCGGGTGCCCTTGCCGAGAACCTTGAACAGGATCTGGACCATGCCGTCAGCGGTTGCCTGATGGATGGAAAAGGGTCTGCGCAGCAAGGGGTCATGGCCGTCGCTTACCTTTACCATGATAAATTGGCCCGGTTTGGCGCTGGCGGCGATGTCCGGCGCCCTGAGGGTCATTCGGACAATATCGCCGGTGATATGTTCCTGCCTGACGATTTCCGCCTGGCTCTGATATTGACTCATTTTCGTCATCGTTTGCGCGGGTTTGTTTTTTCTAACCACATGTATTTGTGGTATTTTTGCAAGTTTTACTTGGAGTCGGGCAGGATGAGGCCCAGCAACCGATCAAGGTCATCGGTGGAATAATATTCTATTTCCACCTTGCCGCGGCTGCCGTTCTGGATGATCTTCGCCTTGGTGCCCAGGTAGTTGATGAGATCGTTGGCCATTGAGCGACAGTAGGATTCCGGCAGCGCGTTGCCGGATTTTCTCGGCCGGCTCCCTCCCCTGCCATTCCCCTGGCCAATGGTTTTTTTCTGTTTTTTCGCCAGCGCCTCTGCCTGCCTGACCGTGAGACCCTGCTCGACGATTTCGTCGCGCATCTCCCGCATGGTCGATTCATCATCCACACTGAGCAGAACCCGGGCATGACCCATGCTCAGTGTTCCCCGGATCAGGTCCTCTTTGGCAAAATCAGGCAGCTGGTTGATCCTGAGGGCATTCGCCACGGTTGAGCGTTCCTTGCCCACCCGTTTTGCGACCTCTTCCTGGGTCAGGTTGAACTCCTTGACCAGCCGGAGGTATGCCTCTGCCTCTTCAAGGGGGTTGAGATCCTGGCGCTGAATGTTTTCGATCAGGGCCAGTTCCAGACGATCCTGGGGCGATACGTCCTTGACCAGGACAGGAACCTCGTCCACGCCCGCCATTTTTGCCGCCCGCCAGCGTCGCTCGCCGGCGATGATCTGGTAGCCGCCATGGTCCAACTGGCAGACCACCAGGGGCAGAAGAATACCCTTCTCGCTGATCGAGGAGGATAATTGGACCAGGGCCTCATCATTGATATCTTTTCGCGGCTGATGGGGGTTTGGTTCGATGGAATCAATGGGACAGAGAAAATATTCACCGCCTTCACCTCTCCCTGAGGGCAGCAAGGCGTTTAATCCCTTCCCCAGGGCCGGGGCTGTTCTTTTGCTCATGATTTTATTCCTCCTTCCCGCTCGTCTGGGCCTTCTGCTGTTTGCGTAAAAACTCCCGTCCCAATTTCAAATAGCTCTGGGCCCCGCTGGACCGTTTGTCGTACATGATTGCGGCCTGGCCATGGCTCGGGCACTCGCTCAAGCGCACGTTCCTGGGAATGACCGTGTTGTAGACCCGGCCCTGGAAGTGGTTTTTCACTTCGCTCACCACCTGATGGGTCAATTTATTTCTGCCGTCGTACATGGTGAGCAGCAGGCCCTCGATTGCCAGGTTCCGGTTGTAGGAATTCTTTACCAGGCGAATGGTTCGCACCAGTTGGCTCAATCCCTCCAGGGCGAAATATTCGCACTGCAAAGGGATAATGACGGTGTCGGCGGCGGTAAGTGCGTTGATGGTGAGCAAGCCCAGGGATGGGGGGCAATCGATGAAGATGAAATCATATTGCGGGCGGAGCGGCTCCAGAACCTTGGCGAGGTAGCGTTCGCGCTGGGCAGCGGTGATCAACTCCACCTCCACCCCGATCAGGTCGATTCGGGTGGGCAGCACGGACAGTTTGCTGATTTCCGCCACCTGGCAGATGGCCGTGTCCGGGGTTGCCTCGCCCATGTAGCAGTGATAAAGGTGGCTTTTGCTGTTCGCGCCGTTGATGCCGAGGCCGCTTGAGGCATTGCCTTGCGGGTCCGAGTCCACCAGGAGCACTCTTTTGCCCAGCAAGGCCACCGAGGCCGCCAGGTTGATAGCGGTCGTCGTCTTCCCCACCCCACCCTTTTGGTTTGCCAGCGCAACAATCTTTGCCTTGTTCGACATGCCTGAAAGCCCCTCCCCTGCTGGATTTCCGCCGCTATTGGCGGGTTTCCCGCCGCCTTCCGTGGCTGAAGACGCAGGCCGGCGGGGAAATTTCAGTCATAATAACACAACAAGCCCGGCTCGTCTTCCCCTTAATCTCTTCCCGTTTGTTTTTGCAAGCCTCATACTCCTGTCCACCCGGGGCCGGAAAGATGTTTCACGTGGAACATCTTTCATTTTTATAATTGTTTCAGCATGTTAGAATGGAAACGATCAGCTCGGTGGTGCGCAGCATGTCGTTGAGGTCGATGGATTCCTCGGTGCTGTGAACATGGTCCATGCCGATGCCGATGATGGCGCTTGCAAAGCCCTTGCCGTTCAAAATGTTGGCATCGCTTCCCCCGCCCGCCCGCAAGTATTGGAGGGGGCGGCCAAGGCTTTGCGCCGCCTTGGCCACTCGGGTGACGACCGGCTCGGTGCAATCCAGGTGCATGGCCGGGTATTCGTCTGAGACCTCGATTTCCAGGCCGGGGCGAACACCGGTTGCGAGGCGGGAGTTCGCCGGAGGAGTCCAGTCAGCCACCGCCGCCCGAATGGAGCCGAGGATGGCGTGCGTGTGCGCTTTGAGCTTGGCCGGAGAGTGGCTTCGGACCTCGCCGTCAAAGCGGACGGTTTCCGGAACGATATTGGTTGCCTTGCCGCCGGAGATGAGCCCTATGTTGGCGGTGGATTCATCGTCCAGTCTGCCGAGGGGGAGCTCAGCCACCGCCTTTCCGGCAAGCTGGATTGCATTGATGCCCCGTTCCGGATGGAGTCCTGCATGGGCTGCCGCCCCGGTAATGGTGCAGGTGAAGTGAACCGCGGCCGGCGCCCCGGTGATGACCAGATCGACGCCGGTGCTGTCCAGGGCATAACCCATTCCTGCCTTGAGCAGGGAGACATCCAGGGCCTTGGCGCCCAGCAAGCCGATCTCTTCGCAGGTGGTGAAGACAAGATCCACGGGCAGATGCGGCAGCCCGGACTCCTTGAGATAACGCATGGCCTCGATGAGAATGGCGATACCGGCCTTGTCGTCACCGCCGAGGATGGTATCGCCGCTGCTGAAAAATCGGCTCCCTCTGCGGATGACCTTCACCCCGCAGCCAGGTTCGACGGTGTCCATGTGACAGGTGAAGAAAATTGGGGGCCCGGGGAGGACGCCGGGGAAATGGACGACAAGATTTCCCGTCTCGGAGCCGGTCTGGAGCTCGGAGGAATCTTTCCGGAGGACCGCCTCCGGAAAGTCGGCCCGGAAAAGAGCTTCTAAAAATTGCGCCATGCGTCCTTCCCTGCGGGAGGGAGAATCGATTTCACACATGGTCTGGAAAACTTGGGCAAGACGGCTCTCGTTAATTTTCATAAATCCTCTTGAAAGTGTTGACGGGGGTGGCGGAAATTGTTTAAATTAAGAATCATTATCATCTGGGTGGACCATGAAGGCAGGATACAGTGAGCGCGAACCCTATATCACCAAGGATGGATCGCTGATCCGGGAACTGCTCCATCCGCGCCATTCCGGGATTTCAATGCTGCAGAGTCTGGCGCAGGCAACCGTGGCGGCGGGTAGGGAAACGGAGCTGCACCGCCACCGGATGAGCGAGGAAATATACCATTTCACCCAAGAATACGGCATTGTAACCCTTGGCGAGAAAGTTCTCAAAGTGGAAAAGGGGGATTCCATACTCATCAGCCCCGGAGTCTGGCATAAGGTGAAAAATACCGGCCGGAAAGATCTGGTCTTTCTCTGCTGCTGCTCGCCGGCGTATCGGCATGAAGACACGGAGCTTTCCGCGGAAACGGTTTCTGCATCAAAATGAACAGGAAGACAGGAACAACCCAAGGACAAAGGAGAAACAAATGGCCGAGTTCAAATGTGAAAAATGTGGAGCGACCAAGGAAGGAAGATGCAAGCCCAAGAAATGCGCCGCTTGCGGAGAGTCGGGCTGTATGGTCAAGAAGGAAGAGAAAAAAGGCGCAGGGTGTGGTTGTGGCTGCAAGATGAAAAAATGAGGTTCATCCGGGAACATACCGGGGAAAACGGCTTTCGGGGAACCGGAAGCCGTTTTTTTGTGCGCGCGGCAGGGTATAGTGCATTGCCAAGAGTAGTCCTGGACTATTAGGATAAACAAGGAAGAAGAAAAAACACCGACCGACACGGCAAAAAGGCGGACAGGCGATGAATGAGGGAAAACAACAGGAATTGCACACGGTGTGCTTTGAGCCGAGCGGCCGCACGGTGTGTGTCCCGGCGGGAAGCTCGATAATCAAGGCTGCCCGCGAGGCCGGCATCCACATCAACGCCTCCTGCGGCGGCAGCGGCGTCTGCGGCAAGTGCAGGGTCATCGTCGAGCAGGGCAAGGTGACCGGAGGGATCAACGAGAGATTGAGCGGCAAAGAGCAGGAAGCCGGCCATCGGCAGGCCTGCACGGCAACCATAAGCGGCGATGCCGTCATCCGCATCCCGGAGAGTTCCGGCCTCAAGGCCGGCGGGCTGGGCACGGCCGTGCCGACCCGCAATCGGGCCAGGATGCACATCTACGACATCCAGGATCTGCGGGAGGAAGGGATCTTCATGCCCCCGGTGGAAAAGCTCTTCCTGGAGGTGCCGCCCCCCCGGACCGAGGACAACATGGCCGATGCCGGCCGGATCATCAACGCCCTGAACAGCCAATACGACGAACACCGGATCATCATCAGCCTGCCGGTGCTGCGCAAGCTGAGAAAGGCGCTCCGGGCCGAGGATTTTAAAATCACGGTTTCCCTGGCCCGACCGGTGAATACGCAGGGCAAATCCTACCTCATCAACATTCAGCCCGGCAACTGGACGCACCGGAACTTCGGGCTGGCCTTCGATATTGGCACGACCACGGTGTACGGCGCGCTCATCGACCTCAACAGCGGCAAGGTTCTCGCCCGGGCCGGCGATTACAACGGGCAGCTCGGCCATGGCGAGGATGTGATTTCCCGGATCATCATCGCGGAAAAGGAAGAGGGCCTTGCCAAGATGCAGGAGCTGGTGGTTGGCACCATCAACGCCATCATCGACAGGCTGCTGGCTCAGGCTCGGCCACGGGAGGGGGAAGAAAAGGGCAGCATCAGCCGCGAGGAGATCACTTCCGTCACCCTGGCCGGAAACACCACCATGACCCATCTGCTCCTGGCGCTCGAGCCGAACAATATCCGCCGCGCGCCCTATGTGCCGGTCACCACCTTCCTGCCGCCCATTCGGGCCGCTGATCTCAAGATCAAGATGCCATCCTACACGGTGGCCCTGGTCTATCCGTCGATCTCAAGCTATGTGGGCGGCGATATCGTCGCCGGTGTGATGGGCTCGGGCATGTACCGCACCGAACTGGTCACCCTTTACGTGGATATCGGGACCAATGCGGAAATCGTGGTGGGGAACCGCGAGTGGCTGGCCTGCGCCGCCTGCTCAGCTGGCCCGGCCTTTGAGGGGGGCGGCATCACGCACGGCATGCGGGCCGCCAACGGCGCCATTGAGGATTTCAGCTTGAACCCACACACCCTTGAGCCGATGAACATCACCATCGGCAACAAGCCGCCGGTGGGAATATGCGGTTCGGGGCTGCTGGTGATGATCGCCACCTTTTTCGAACAGGGGGTGCTCGACCGCAGCGGCAAATTCAACCGCAAGCGCGACAGCGGGCGTATCCGCAAGGGGCGGAGCGGGTACGAGTTTGTCCTGGTCTGGGAGAACGAGGCGGGAGTGGACCATGACATCGTCCTGAACGAGGTGGATATCCAAAACTTCATCCGGGCTAAGGCGGCTATCTACGCAGGGATCAAAACCCTGGTGGAACAGGTTGGCCTGGGGATGACCGATATCGAGCAGATCATCCTGGCCGGCGCCTTCGGCAGCTATATCGATCTCGATTCCGCCATGACCGTGGGGCTGCTGCCCGAGGTGGACCCGGACCGGGTGCTTTATGTGGGCAACGGTTCCCTCATGGGCACCTGGATGAGCGAGATGAGCAATCATATCCGGCAGGACGTGGTGGAGGTGGTGCGCAAGATGACGAGCTTCGAGCTCTCGGAGATCCCTTACTTTCAGGATCAGTACATTGCCTCGCATTTTCTGCCCCATACGGATATGGCCCTCTTTCCGGCGGTGAAGGAGCGCCTGGAAAAGAGGGGCGGCGTCGAGGAACAGCAGGTGGTCGGGGCGGAAGGGAGCGGACAGGAACAGGAATAACAAAGGGGGCGGGCAATCGGCCCCCTTTGTCACGGTGATGTTGTAATCAGGCGGCGATATCGATGTCGCCGTTCAAGGAAACCTCCATGGCCCGGGCCGGGCAGACGGAAACGCAGAGGCCGCAGGCCGTGCACTTGTCCTCGTCGAAAACAACCGCCATATCGGGCCGGTGCAGGGAAAGGGCGCCGGTGGGGCAAATGCCGGTGCAGGCCCCGCACTGATAGCATTTCTCATCATCCCGGCGGATATTGCCGGACAGGCTCTGCACCTTCACGCCCATCTCATTGAGATAGGCCATGCCCTTTTTCACATTGGCCTTGTGGCCGACAAACTCGATGACCATGACGCCTTCCTGCTGCAAGAGGATGGTGGCCTTGAGGATGTTGAACTGCAGGTCGTATTTTTTCACCAGATTGCAGATAATCGGCTGGTCAATGACCTCTTTGGGAAACTTCAGAACATACAGGCGGGTATTCATGCATTGGCCTCCAGCAAGGAAGAAAGATATCCTAAAATCACATCCACGGGCATATCGGTGGATACGGTAAAAAAAGCGCCGCCCGGCAACTCGTCGGGCGCTTCGAAGCGCTCCTTCTGTTTCAGGTAGATTTCCCAACGGCCGTCGGAGACGGCATTGGGGTCAAGAGCCCTTTTCTCCATGCGGCGTCTCATTTCCTCTTCCGGGCATACACAGAGAACAAAGTATACCGGAATCGCAAGGCTTCGCGCAAGATCCCGGACAGCGGCGCGCTCTGCGCGGCTCTGATAGGATGCGTCGAGCACGGTACCCCTGCCGGCTGCAATATCCTCGCGGGCTCTTGAGAGTAATGCCGCATAGGTTTTTTGCGAAAATTCCCTGCTATAGATGCCCTGGTCAACGGCGTCGCGTTGACTGGCGGTGGGAGAAAGGCCTGCCAGCTGTTTGCGCACCACGTCGGAGTTGTGGTAGGCAAGACCGCGGCTGCTTGCCCAGGCTTGGGCAACCGTGCTTTTCCCGGTGGCGATCAGGCCGAAGAAAACAAAAAGTTCAGGCTGCGGCATAGCGTTCGGCAAGGGCGAAGTATTGTTTCGCCTGATCCAGGCAGGTGGCCTTGGTCGCGGCATCCACCTCCGGGGCATGGGCGGTAAAGAGGCCGATCTTGCCCCGGACATAGGCGCGGTAGCATTTGTAGAAGTTGAGCATGGTCTTGAGGGACTCATCGCCCGCCGCCTTGGAGAAGCTGTCGATAAAGTAGGCGGAAAGTTCGCTTAGGCCATGATAGTCCAGGTCCATGGCCAGAAAGGCCACGTCGCTTGCCACGTCGCAGTAACGAAACCGCTGGTTGAATTCGATGCAGTCGTAGATATGGATGGGGTCATCGAGGCAGATGTTGGCCGAGTAGAGGTCGCCATGGCAGTCCCGGATGCGGCCGGCAGCGATACGACTTGCAAAAAGTTCTTCCCGGGCCAGAAAAGTTCTGGCATAGGCGCTGATCGCCTCGTACTGCTCCTGGCTCAAGGCAGGGCAGCCGATGAAGGCGGAAGTCTGTGCGAAATTTTCCAGAACATTGACGCTGACCGCCTGGGAGGTGCCGAATTTTCTGATCTCGCTGCCGCCCTCCGCCTTCTGGTAGAAAGGGACCAGAAGGGCGACAATGCGGTCAATGGTTTCCCTGCTGAGCTTGCCTTGGGCGATCACCCTGCCCATCATTTTTTCCTCGGGCATTCTGGCCATCTTCACCGCATACTCCACCGGAGAGCCCGGTCCAGCCAGGGAAAATTTTTCACCCTCCTGATTGACGGCGACAAGGCCCAGATAGAGCGAGGGGCAAAGGCGACGGTTCAGGGTGAGTTCCTGTTCACAGAAGTATTTGCGTTTTTCCAGGGTGGTGAAGTTGAGAAAGCCGAAATCCACGGGCTTTTTGATTTTGTAGACAAAATCACCGGCCAGGAGGACATAGGAAATATGGGTCTGTATCAGCTTCACTTCCGGGGCAGGATGGGGATAGGCCTCGGAAGTGAGCAGGAAACGGATAAAGGCGGGCAGGTTTGCTTCAACCATGGGCGACCTCGATAACGGAAAACGGTAAGCCAATGCGATGGCGAAAAAATAAGGTGTCACCTTAACAGAATCGCCGGCTTCCGTAAACCCTGGAGAAGGCTGAGCAGGGACGAAAAAAAGGCGGCCCTTTGCGGGGCCGCCTGGAGGGCATGGTCTTGAGCAAACAGCCGGGCCGGAAAGAGGTTACCTGCCCTTCTGTTGGCCGCCTTCCTGGCTCTGCGTCTTGTATTGCTCCTGATGCTGATACTGGTATTGCTCGCCGGTGCCGTTTTCATCGACGTTGTTTTGCTTCTGTTTGGACTTTTGTTTTTGCGTGGCCCGTTCCTTTTCGGAGTCCTGATAGCGGTCCTGGTCCCGGTCCATATCGCCCCTGCCGTCCTCGGCCGCCCGGCCCGAAGAAAACCCTGAGCTGTGGCTGCCGCCACCACCGCCGGAATGGCTGCCGCCACCGCCGCCGCCTCCGCCGCCACGGGCCCAGGAAGAAGCCGGCAGGATGGTCAGGGTGAGCAACAGCGCCGCGGCAAGCAAAATGGATTTTTCGCGCAATGAAGCCTGCATGGGGTCATTCTCCTTATGAAGGGGTTATTCAGCCGTGAAGAGTACAGCCATTATACGATGAAACGCGGTGTTCAGAAAAGGGTTCCCAAACTTTTTCCGGGCGGCAGGGAAAATAAACGCAAAGCGCAACCCGAAAAGCAGCAGCCGCGGTTGGCCGGGCCGGCAAAAATAGTATTCATTTTTTTTGCAAACAATCCCGAAGAGATAATTGGAAGCAGAAAAGAAAAAGCGAACGGGAAATTGCCGCCATGACCAAACGCAATCTCGATATTCTCATAGTGGACGACACCGCGGTGGTTCGCAATATCATGAAGATGCAGCTCCAGAGGATGGGCTTTGCCAGGATTCACGAAGCGGAAGACGGCAGTGTGGCGCTCACGGTATTGCAGTCGAAAAAAATAGACCTCATCATCTCAGACTGGAACATGCCGGTCATGAGCGGGGTGGAGCTGCTGCGCGAGGTGCGCGGCAGCGATTTTTTAAAGGACATTCCCTTCATCATGGTGACAGCCGAGGCGACCGCCGCCAGGATCAGCATGGCCCTGCAGCTCAAGGTCAACGAGATGATCCTGAAGCCATTTACCCTGGAGATCCTCGAAAAAAAAATCATTCAGGTGATCCAGTAAGCTGGGTTAACGACGCAGTTTCGGAGGGATTTGCGCAAGCCCTTTCAGTTTTTCCAAAAGCAGTTCGAGGTTTATTCCGGCAGGCACCGCCTGCCGATTTTTTTCCAGAGCCGCAACCGCCCGCGCCGCCATCTTGGCCGCCGCCTCTTCGTAGCCGTATTCCAGCTTGATATAAAATCCCGCCGCCCGGATCAGGGCCTGCAAAATCTTTTTTTCTTCCCCCCGCGCTTCATTCCATGCCTCTTCCAAGACCTCGTGGACTTCAAAAAAGAGTCCGAGGTCCCAAAGCACCATTGCCTCCGTAAACGCGTCTCCGTGGCCATTTTGCCGGATGATTTCCAGGGCCTGGGCATAGCGGGTCAGACGATCGCGAATGTAATCGCCATAACAAGGAGGCAGATCCATGGCCAGATAACGCCTGGCAACCGCCAGGGCCGGCGCGAGATCATTCTCCGCCAGCACCGGGGCGATGGTCTCGGAAAGCGCGTTTCTGATGTCGCGGCTCAGGCGATCCTGAAAGGGCTCGAATTGACAGGGTTCCATGGGGAAAAACTACCAGGGGAAAGGGCGGGAGAAAAGAAAAATTCGTCACTGCCTCCAGGATCCGGAAGGGAGCGGCTGCGGCCGCGGCAAGGGAACAGCACCTAAAGTGCCCGCTTTTCCGATTTTCCATTCTTGTTTTCCGAATATCCGGACCGCGCGTCCGCCGCTAGAGGGCGGGATCTTCTTGTCGTCCTTATGGCAACCTGTTGAATTCAATGCTATTTTCAATAGCTGATTGGGCAGGGCCATTGTGGTGCATTTTTTGCAATAACCAAGTATCACCAAAAAATGGTCGCGGAAGAGGCAAACTCACAAATTCACCAACATGAGGGAAAATATGCGGAAAAAATATGCAGCTGGGCTTATGGCGGCACTGCTGGTGGCCGGAATCTCCACTGTGGCGGCCGCCGCGGTCATTGATTTTCAGACCCTTGAGCACATCGACGGCGGGATAGCTGACCACGGCTTCACCTATTCAGAGGATGGTTTTACCCTGAACAACCTTTCCTCTCCTTTTGCCTTTGCCACCTTTGGCACCCTGGAGTCCAGATATCTCGGCAGCACCGCGCTTTTCAACAATACCATCGACGGCGTCACCGAGCTGGTCCGTTCCGACGGGGGAACCTTTTCCTTGAACTCCATCGATCTCGGGGAGCTGAACGGCTCTTACAATGCGCCGGTGACCTTTGTCGGCACCCTGTTCGGCGGCGGCACCATCTCGCAGACCTTCAATCTCGACGCCTTCTTTGCCACCAACGATCTCAGTTCCTTCCAGACCTTCAGCTTCAGCGGCTTTGCGGACCTGACAAAGGTGACCTGGACCCAGCAATATGCCTTTCATCAGTTCGACAACATCGTTACCGATGCTGACGGCGCAGAGGTGCCGGAGCCGGCCACCATGCTGCTTTTCGGCACCGGTCTTGTCGGTCTTGCCGGCAAACGGCTGCGGAGAAAAAACAACGCCTGATCATCCCTGCCGCAGATCGACCGAAAAAGGCGGAGTCTTCGGACTCCGCCTTTTTTTATTTCCGGCAAACCAGCCGGCAGCGAGGAGGACGCCATCCAGCCTGAGCGGCCAAGGCGGGAAAAGGAAGTTGACTTCAGGGGGGATAATCAGTAATACAGCAGCCGGACCGGGAGTCACCCCTGGCCAGGCGTTCAGGATTAAATGACGGGGGCTGACAACGAGGCGGTATGTCATCGAGGACGGAAAGAGGATGGTTGACGACAACGACAGAGAACTCATCAAGGTGATTGGCGACTTCCTGGAAATGGGCCATGTGGAGAACATCATGGCCATGTTCAAGCAGGATCCGTCCCATTATCGCCTCACCGGCGAATTGCTGCAGGATGAGCGTTTCATGGTGCGCATGGGCGTGGCCGTTCTCTTTGAGGAGCTGAAGGCCATACGGCCGGCGGAGATCGCCCTGGCGACCCCTTCCCTCCTCCCCCTGTTGGCCGCGGAAACTCCCTGGATACGAGGCGAGGCGGTGAACATCCTGGGCATCATCGGTACTCCTGAGGCCTTAGCCCACATCAGTCCCCTGGCCGACGATCCGGAAGCGCAGATCCGCGAAATTGTCGCCGACATCCTGGGAAATGGTGCCTAAGCGCACGGCCAAGGTGCTCAAGACAGGACTTCAATGGGCAAGCGTGGCAGAAGGGTTGAAAAGAGCAAGAGAATCAAAAAAAGGGGATGCCCGAATGGGCATCCCCTTTTCTGTATAGCCGGATCTTGCGTACTTGAGCTTAGAAGCCGTAAGAAACCATCAGGTAACCGACATTGGCCTCGTAATCTGGATCGGCATACAAGCCGCTGACATAATCAGTCCCGGAAATATTTGTATAATCGCTATAGGTGTAGTCTTTATATTCAAGTTTCTCGTACAGATACCCAACCGTTATTTTCAGTTTGGGGTCGATGGCGTAGATGGCCTTTGTCTCCAATCGTTTCTTGGTGTAATCGTCAAATTCAGTAATGCTTACGAACGGACCACCTCCCAAGTCTGTGAAATTCACAGAACCGTCCGAATCCTCATACTGCCAGGCGACGGCAAAGGACAACTGCTCGGTTGCCGCTATGCTAGCCGATAGGCCATAGGTCCAGAAATCGTCGTCACTCGATTCGGTTCTGTCGGGAGTAAGCGCAAGATTGGTGCGCTTATTTGTGTTGATTTCAGTGTTTTCAAAGCCGACAAAGCCGCTCATGGTGACGGACTTGACGGCGTGCCAAGTGATATCGGCGTACACTTTCTGCCGCTTATCATCCGTGCGGCTTGAGTTGCTCCAATCATAGTCATTGTCCTGGAACGTAAAATCCAGGCCCAGATCAAGATTGTCGGCAGGATAGAGCTCAAAGGCCAGTTTCCATTCATCCATGGTCTTGTCTAGGGCATCGAACCGGGTTGTGTAGATGGTCGGGTCAGCGACAGCACTTGTATTGAGATCGGAATCTCGATCCAGTCTGGCGTATTTGATTTTTGCGGTCAACCAGTCAAGATAGCTGTTTTTAAGGCCAACATAGATGGTATCGTCAGTGGTCGATTCGGGATTATCATACCGATTATAGTAACCTGCCACTTCCGTATATGCCGGCAGCGCGGTCGAACGGTCGATATTCTCATACCCGTACCCTGCATCCAGTTTGGTTTTGTTGGGCAACCGATAACCGATATCAATGCCGAAAGAGTCCTTGTCATAACTGAGAAGCTCACGGCCGTTGTTGGTTATATCGGCGGCAGGAGTGGTACCATAAGAGATAACGGACGAGTTGTTGTCGCGTTCAAGGTAGGTGTAATATATCTTTGTGTCCAGTTTGTCCAACGGCCTGGAGCTGAGGGCAAGAGAGGCGTTTGTGTAATCAATGTCGCCAGAAAAGTTCGTGCGGTTCAGGTTGGCAAGTGATGCCAGCATCGCCGTGCTGTAATTGATATCCGCAGCGGAGAAATCATTTTCCAGGTTGGCATAACTCAAGCCGGCGGCCAACACGGACCCAAGAGGCAGACCCCGCCAACTGAAGTCGCCAGCGATCTTGCCATAGTCGTTATCCGGGGCAAGCACGTTGTTTTTATCAACATCACTGTCCGCCGCGCCCACGTCGCTGCGGGTAAAATATTTATTATCGTTGCTGAATGAACTCAGATAACCTGCAAGGGATGCGGAAATCGATTCTCCAAGAAAACCGGCTTTGAGGTGCAGATTATCGGTGGTATTGGAAATGGGTTCAGGAACCTCGGCGTATTTGCGGCCAGCGGCATTGGTGTGCTCTGTGACGACGCTGTAAGGGCGTAGACCGTTCTGTTCACGCTTTTCCGCGCCGACATTGAGATAAAACGGCGAGTGAAGCGAGATTTCCACCTCACCGCCATAAGTCTTGTGCTCAACCTTATAATCAAATTTTGTCCAGGTGGAGGTGTCTGCCGGTGTGCCGACAACCGTAATATTTCTTGTGCCCACCCCCGTGAACGGAGTTATGGCATCAAAGGTGTAGTTGTGCGGCATTTCTTCGTAATTAAACTTGTATTTGAAGTTGCCGTATTCTCCCCCCTTAAGTTGGAAGGACTGGTCATCCGCGCCCGGATTTTCCGCGTCAAACTGGAAAAAGTAGGCGCCTTTCAACACATCGAGCTGGATCTCGCCCAAAAATCCATCGTCCAGATCCCGGAATTCCTCAAAAAAGGCGCTGTTTGCATTGCTGTCAACTGCGCGAACTCCCATTTCAACAAGGCCATGCACCTCGGTTTTACCTTCTTCCGCCGCAAGAACCATTGCAGGGGCGGCAAGCGAAAGCAAAATAACAGCAGAATAGATTTTCTTCTTCATTGCCTGCCTCCTTTATCGGGTGAAGGATCGATTGAAATTGGCGGAACCATGTATGGAATGATGGCATTCGAGGCAGCCGCGCTTGAGTACGTAGTGTGACGTACTTGCCCCATCATTGACGGAGGTGTGATGTCGTCTGTCGTCATGGCAGTTCTGGCAGAGATTGACAATTTTTTCCACCATCAGATTTTCATGGCGGCTGCCGTGCGGGGTATGGCAGATGGCGCAGTTCTCCTCCACAGGCGGATGCTCCCAGATCCAGGGGCCGCGTTTGTCGGCATGGCATTTGTAGCAGAGCTGGTTGATGCTTTCGGCGGCAATCATGCCGGGAGCCAGCGAGCCATGGGTGTTATGGCAGTCGGAACACTTGACCTTGCCTTCGATGATCGGGTGGTGAGACATCTTGTTGGCATCGGAACGCCTATCCCGATGGCAGGTAAAACAGATGTCCGGTTGTTTTACGGTCGAGCGCCCGGTGTGGATGTCATGGCAGGAAATGCAGCCCACGTCATTGCGGCTGTGCGCTCCCATGTCCCACAGGGAGAGATGTGATGAGGTGGATGCATGGCAGCTCAGGCACTGCGCGCTCATTTCCTCGGCGGAACGGCCGCCATCCTTGCTGAAGGAGATGACGGTTTTTTGGGACGGGGCAGCCGTGTGCTGATCCGTTGCGCCATGGCATGATTGGCAGCCATTGGCCCCTTGCCAGATCCGGGCATGGTAGGAGGCGTTGAAACTGGCCGTTGCCTGCTCATGGCAACCAACACAAGCTCCTCCCGCGTCCGTCGCCGAGGTGGCAGTCGCTGCTCCACCGAGCACCAGGACTCCCGCCGCGCTCAGACACAAAGCCGCAGTCCGCGCGTACCTTCTCATCTGTCGGAAAACGTTTTCTTGCATGTTCTTGTCTCCTCCCTTTTTTAGATAGTGGCAACGTGGCAACGCCAATACGACAACAGCCGGTCTCCACCATACTCTTCCCTCCCTTGTCAGTCAGGCGCGACAATTTGTCAAGCGAAATTTTTTCGAAAAAACAGCCAATTGGAAATTAATTAACAACTTGAATGTCCATGATTTTATCTTCCGGTTTTTGCAGAGAAGGCGAAAGGGGGGAAATACGTGGATGCGAGGGAAGAGTGAACGCAGAAGCCTGATCAGCGAAGAGGCTTCTGCGTTCAAACGGGATGGTGGCAAAGATCCTGACCACCAGCAGGCAGTGCGCTGCGAAAAATTGAAGGCTGCTATTCCTTCCAGTCCGGCCGCAGGGCCAGTTCGGTGAGCTGCCTTCTTGCCACCGCGGCCGGCGCGTCGGTGAGGGGGCAGGTGGCTTTCTGGGTTTTCGGGAAGGCGATCACGTCGCGGATGGAGTCGCGGCCTAAAAGGATCATCATCAACCGGTCCAGGCCGAAGGCCATGCCGCCATGCGGCGGAGCGCCCAGCTCCAGCGCCTTGATGAGGAAGTCGAACTTGTCGACGACCTCTTCCTTGGAGATTCCCAGGGCGGCAAAGACCCGGTCCTGCATCTCCTGCTGGTGGATGCGGATGGAGCCGCCACCGATCTCGGTGCCGTTTAAAACCAGATCGTAGGCGCGGCTGCGCATTCTACCCGGCTCGGTTTCCAGCAACGGGATATCCTCCTCATTGGGCGCGGTGAAGGGATGGTGCACGGCCACGTGCCGTTTTGCCTCGTGATCGTACTCAAGAAGCGGAAAATCGCAGACCCAGAGGAAATTGAACCGCTTCCTGTCGATGAGGTTCAGTCTGCGGCCCAGCTCCAGGCGCAGCTCCGAGAGGGCCTGGTGCACCACGCCCGCCTGGTCGGCGACAAAGAAGAGCAGGTCGTCCGCCTGGGCGTCCAGGGTCCTGGCCATGGCGGCGCGCTCCTCATCGGAAAAGAACTTGGCGATGGGCGATTGCCATTCGCCGTCCGGCTTCACCTTGACCCAGGCCAGGCCCTTGGCGCCGAAGTTGGCCACATGGGCGGTGAGGTCATCCAGATCCTTTCTGGAAAAATGGGCGCAGCCCTTGGCGTTGATGGCTTTCACCATGCCGCCTTTTTCCACCACGTTGCGGAAGACCTGGAAGCCGCAGTTTTTGACCTGTTCGGTGAGACTGATCAGTTCCAGGCCGAAGCGGGTGTCGGGCTTGTCGCAACCGTAGCGGTTCATGGCCTCGTGATAGGTCATGCGCGGGAAGGGCAGGGTCAGCTCCAGGCCGATGGTTTCCTTGAACAACCGCTTCATCAGCCCCTCGCCAACCGCGTAGATATCCTCTTCCTCGACAAAGGAAAGCTCCATGTCCACCTGGGTGAACTCGGGCTGGCGGTCGGCGCGGAGATCCTCGTCCCGGAAGCATTTGACGATCTGATAGTAGCGGTCCATACCCGCCACCATCAACAGCTGTTTGAAGAGCTGCGGCGACTGCGGCAGGGCGTAGAATTTTCCCGGATTGACCCGGCTGGGCACCAGATAATCCCGGGCGCCCTCCGGGGTGGAGCGGGTCAGCACCGGGGTTTCGATTTCGAGGAAGTTCTCGCCGTTAAGAAAGGTGCGGATTGCCTGGGCCGCCTTGTGACGCATGATGAGGCTTTCCGCCATATGGGGCCGGCGGAGGTCGATGTAGCGGTACTTGAGGCGCAGGGTGTCGGAGACTTCGGTTTCCTCGTCCAGCGGGAAGGGCGGGGTCTTGCTCTGGTTCAAAATGCGCAGCTCGTCCACCAGGATCTCGATCTCGCCGGTGGCCAGCTTGGGGTTGACCATGCCCTCGGGTCGGGGATGCACCTTGCCCCGGATGGCAAGAACCCACTCGCTTCGGATGCCATGCGCCTTGGCATGCACCTCGGCATTGATCTCGGGATTGAAGACGATCTGGGTGAGGCCCCAGCGGTCGCGCAGGTCGATGAAGATCACCCCGCCATGGTCGCGGCGCCTGAGCACCCAGCCCATGAGAACGATCTCTTTGCCGACATCGGCGTGGGTCAATGCATTACAATGGTGACTGCGCTTGAGTCCTCCCATGGATTCCATAGGACTGCTCCTTTTGGGTGATAATTAAAAATTAAAAATGCAGAATGGAGAAGGCAGAGATGCGAATTTTCTTAATTCCGCGTTCTTGCTTCCGAATTCCTCACTGTTTTCCGCTGATTGCCGCGCTGATCGCGGCGCATGCCGTTTCCGGATCCCCGGCAAGCTTCAGGGTCTGCTGCTCCTTGCTCGCCATGTCCCGCAAGACCGCCTCGCCTCTTGCCAGCTCCTCCTCACCCAGGATCAGGGTGAAGCGGGCCCGGGCCCGGTCCGCCTGTTTCATCTGGCTTTTTAAGCTCTTGCCCTCAAGGTCGGTGGCAACCGTCAGCCCCTGGCGGCGCAGGAGATGGATCAGGGGGAAGGCCGCAACGGCGGCGCTTTCGCCCAGGGCCGCGACAAAGAGATCCGTAACGGCGGCCATGGCGGCCTCGCCGTTCTGCTGGGCAAGGAGGAGAACCAGCCGCTCCATGCCCATTGCAAAGCCGATGCCGGGCATGTTTTTCGGGCCGCCCAGCTGCTCGACCAGGCCGTCGTAGCGGCCGCCCGCGCCCACGGCGCTCTGGGCGCCCAAGGCGTCGGTGACGAGCTCGAAGGTGGTGCGGGTGTAGTAATCCAGGCCCCGGACCATGAAGGCGTTTACCGTATAGGGAATTCCGAGCAGGTCGAGGCTGGCGCGGGTTTTGCCGAAATGGTCGGCGCACTCTGCGCAGAGATGGTCGAGGATTAAGGGGGCGTCTTTATACTGCTCCTGGCAGTGTCCGCTCTTGCAGTCGAGCACCCGCAGGGGATTGCTGACGCTGCGGCGCCGGCAATCGTCGCAGAGCCGTTCTTTCCGCGCCGAGACAAAGTCGACCAGGGCTTTCTTATAGGCGGGCCGGCAGGCCGGGCAGCCCAGGGAGTTGATCTGCAGGCTCACGGAAAGCCCAAGCTCCCCGAGGATCAGCCAGGCCATGGCCATCACTTCCGCATCGAGACGGGGATGGTCCAGGCCCAACACCTCGACGCTCATCTGATGGAACTGTCTGAGCCGCCCTTTCTGCGGCCGTTCGTGCCGGAACATGGGGCCGATGGTATAGAGGCGCTGCACCGGCAGCTTTGCCGAGAGGCCATGCTCGATGAAGGCGCGCAGCACCGAGGCGGTCCCCTCCGGCCGCATGGTCACCGAATCGCCGTTGCGGTCGCTAAAGGAATACATCTCCTTTTCCACGATGTCGGTGGCCTCGCCGATGGAGCGGGCAAAAAGCTCGGTTTTTTCCAGGATCGGCACCTTGATCTCGGCGAAGCCGAACCGGTGAAAGATGTTCCTGGCCGTTGCCTCGATATGCTGCCAGAGCACGACCTCGTCGGGCAGGATATCCTTAAAACCTTTCAGAGCCTGAATGGTCATCACGTTCCTCACGGAAAAAAACGCCCGGGCTGCCCCGGAAAAACGTCCTAACTCAAGAAAAATGGGAGAAAAACATGCATTCTTATCCCACCTCCGCCTAAAAGTCAAGCAGGCAGATGGGAGCGGAAGGGGCGGCCGCTGGCAGGGCAGGAACGGAAAGAGAAACGGCGGGTTGCCCGAAGGCCCCGCCGTTTCCTGAAAAGACGCCGTCGTCACGGCTATGCCGCCAGGCGGCATTGGATGTGTCTCCGGGCTGAAAACCACTGGCCAAACCGGTTTTCGTGGCCGGGCCAGGGGAATGCACCCCTCGGTATCGCCACGTCTTCGCGGCTATGCCGTCGTGCTGAAATCGGCAAATTCCTCCTCTGTCTCAAGTGGGATAAAGGGCTGCGGCGCAAGCGCCCGCAGCGGGCGCCGTACCTGGCTGTCCGGTTGTCGGCGTGCGGGGACGGGCGCCGGTGCCGGACGGAGGTGTTGAACTGCGGCAAGATGCCGGCTCGCCGCCGCACCGCCAACCATGGCGACCATGTCGTGGATGGTGCTCTTCATGAGTTCCGCCTGGGCGCTCAGTTCTTCCGCGGCGCTGGCAGATTCTTCGGCGGTGGCGGCGTTCTGCTGGGTCACCTTGTCCATTTCCGTGACCGCTTTGTTGATCTGACCGACTCCCTGGGCCTGTTCGGTCGAGGCAACGCTGATCTCGTTGACCAGCTGACTGATCTTGGCCGAGCGGGCGGCCAATTCGCCAAAGGCCTCATTGGTGGTGGCCAGCAGGCTGCTGCTGTTCTGAACCTGTTTCACCGTGCCTTCAATGAGATTTGCCGTGTTTTTTGCCGCTTCTGCCGCCCGCATGGCAAGGTTGCGCACCTCGTCGGCCACCACGGCGAAACCGGCGCCTGCTTCGCCGGCCCTGGCCGCCTCGACCGCCGCGTTCAGAGCCAGCAGATTGGTCTGGAAAGCGATCTCGTCGATGGTCTTGATGATCTTGAAGGTGGCCTCGCTGGCCGTGGAAACATCGGTCATGGTCGCGGTCAGCGAGGCCATGGAGGCATTGACCCGCTCGACCATCCGCATGGTCTCCTGCATGATGGCGTCCGCCTCCTTGGCGTTGCCGGCATTCCGCTTGGTCATCGCGGTCATTTCCTCCAGGGCGGAAGAGGTCTCTTCAATGGCCGCCGCCTGCTCGGAGGCGCCTTCCGCCAGCATCTGACTGGCGCCGGCAACCTGACCGGATGCCGAGGCTACCTGGGCCGAGCCGTCGTTGAGGTTTTCGATGGCCCGGTGCAGGGGCCGGGTGATCTGCCGGACCAGAAACATGGCGAAGCCCATGCCGAAAACAAGAACGCAGAAACTGAGAATCGCCATGAGGGTTTTGGCGCTCCGGCTTTGGGCAAGGGCCTCGCTGGCCACGCTTTTCGCCTCTTCGCTGTTGCGTGTTTCGAAATCCGCCACCGCTTCCTTGAAAGAGGTGGCCGCCCGGCTCATTGCATCGGCGCGGGAATCGATGGCGTCCTGATCGCCGGCGGCGACCGCGGCCAGCAGCCCCTTTGCCTCGGAGACAAACAGATCGTGGGTCACGGCCAGCTGGTCGATTTTGGCGATCCAGTTCTGGCCGATCAGATACTCATCCCTGCCGATGAGCTCTTTGATCCTTGCGAAATTTTGGTCTTCAGCGGCGTCCAGCTCCCGGAACCGTCCGGCGAACCGCTCTTCCCTGTGCAAAGCATACATGTTCATGGCCAGTTCCTGGCGCAGGGCGGTTTCCGCCACGGCCCCCATCATGAGGGTCAGGGGCAGATGGGTGGAGTCCAGATCGTTGACCCCGGTATCCACCCGGGTTGCCTTGAAGAAGCCGATGGCGCCGATCAGCACCGCCAGAATCACGAGAAATCCGAAGCCGCCTTTGATTTTTGTCCCGATGGTCGTCGCCTTGCTCATATTCAACATGGTTTTCCCCTTCTTGCTGTTGGCCGCCGGTTAGGCGGCACACTGTATGGCTTTGGGTGATTCATGGAGTATCACCTGCTCGATATCAAGCAGGATCTTCACGCCGCTTTGCACCTTGGCCAGGCCCAAAATATTTCCAGAACCAGATTCTCCCAAGGAAGAGTGGGATTCGATCTGTTCATTTTTGATGGCGAGCACTTCGGAAACAGCGTCCACCATCAGGCCGGTCAGGCCGCCGCCCTGGTGGCCGACCTCGACCACGATGATGCAGGTACGCTCGGTGGCCTCCTGGGCCGGCATGGCGAATTTCGTTCTCAGGTCGACAACCGGGATCACCTTGCCCCGCAGGTTGATGACCCCGCGCAGATAGACAGGGGCCTGGGGCAGGCTCGTGACCGGCATCATGCCGATGATCTCCTTGACCTTCAAGATCCCGATGCCATACTGTTCGGCGCCGAGGCCAAAGGTCAGGTACTTGCCTTCGTTGCTGATGCTTTCGGTTTGTTCGCCCATGGGGCCTCCTGGTTGCTGGAAATGCAAAAGAGTTTTTTTCAGCACTCCATGCGTGTTGTCGGCGGCTTCCCTGGCCGGGAAGCCATTTCCCGCTTCTGTTCTATGCAAAGAATGGCGGCCACGATCTCACCGGGCAGGACCGGTTTTTTGCGAAAGCAATCCTGGGCCGGCCTGAGGTGGGAATCGAGCAGGTCCGCGTTTCCGAAGCCGGAAATCAGCAGCACCGCAACCTCGGGAAACTCCCGGTTGAGCCAGGGGATAAAGGAGAACCCGTTTCCGCCTGGCCTCCGGATGTCCGTGATGGCAAGGTCAAATGGTTCCCCCAGCAGTTTGGCGGCCAGAATCAGATCCCTGGCCATGGCGCCGCCGGCGGAAACCACAACCTCAAAACCCTCTCTTTTCAGGTGGCGCTCCAGGGAGTGGGCCATGATTTCATTGTCATCCGCCACCAGGATTTTTTGTATCTTCGGAAAATGCATGCTCTTCCTGGCGCCAAAAGGGAATTGCCCGGGGAGTTCAATGGTTGTTGCCACATCGTGACGAGGGAGAGAATAAGCAAGGCGGATGCCAAGGCGGAAAAAACGCGGAGATGGGCGACAACCTCTCGATATCAAAGGCTTTGTTTTTTGGTCGTGAAGAGGAAGGCCTCGGTGGGAGATGACAAAAATGTCGCCGGAAGAATGCCGGACTGGAGAATAAAAAGGAAGGTAGGAGTAAAAATCTCCTGTTCCGTCGCGCGAAATACGGGAGGCGACATGAACGTCGCCTCAGGGCGACCTAAATGTCATCAAGAAGGGTGGCCCAGCGGGGGTCTTTTTTCATCTCGGCAATCTTCCGTTGCACCTGGCGGACCGTGACCCCGAGGACGCGGGCGGCCACCTTGCGGTCGCCATTGCTCTGGCTGAGGACAAAGGCGGTATGCTGGTCGGCATCTTCCTTGAGGCTGCAGAGCCTTCTCGCAAAGGAAGGGGTGGGGGCCGTCGTCATGCCCAGGGCCTCGGGCGGCACAAGGGGGTCCTGGCAGACAAGCACCGCGGTTTCCACCTTCTGGGCCAGTTCGCGGACGTTGCCTGGATAGGACTGCCCCTCTAAAAGCGCAAGCGCCTCGGGCCGAAAGCCCTTTACCTCTTTCCCGTGCCTGAGCGCGGCTTGTTTGAGGAAATGGTCGGCCAGGAGAGGAATGTCACCTTCCCGTTCCCGCAGGGGGGGCAGGTGGAAATGGATGGATTTGAGGCGGTAGATGAGATCCAGGCGGAACAAGCCCTGCTGGCACGCCTTGTCCAGATCAACATTGGTGGCGGAAACAATCCGGACCTCCACCGGAATTTGCCGCGGGTCGCCGAGGCGCATCACCTTTTTTTCCTCCAGCACCCGCAGGAATTTGGCCTGGAGCGGCAGGGGGAGTTCGCCGATTTCATCAAGAAAAAGGGTACCGCCGTGGGCCTGCTCGAAAAACCCCGGGTAGTCCCTGGCCGCGCCGGTGAAGGCGCCCCTGGCATGGCCGAAAAACTGGCTTTCAAACAGGGATTCGGACACCGACGCGACATTGACCGGCAGATAAGGGCCGTCCGGAACAGGCCCTGCCCCATGAATGGCCCTGGCCAGAAGCTCCTTGCCGGTGCCGGACTCGCCGGTGATCAGCACCGGGTTTCCGCTTTTGGCCATGGTCTGGGCAAAGGCCAGCAGCTCCCGCATGCGGGGGCACTGGGTGAGGATCGGGGCAAAGGCCGCTGAAAGGGTCAAGCTCTTGCCGGCGATGGCACCGGCAAGGCCGGCGAACAGGGCCCGGCGCTCATAGGCGTGTTCCAGGGTCAGGACCAGCCTCTCGTTGTCCACCGGCTTGAGCAGATAGTCATAGGCTCCGAGCCGCAGAGCCTTCACCGCCGTATGCACGTCATCCACCGCGGTGAGCATGATGAATTCGGTGCGCGGGCTGTGGGGCTTCGTCGCCTCCAGCACCTGCAGGCCATCCAGATCCGGCATCAGCAGATCCAGAAAGACCACATCGAAGGTGTCGGACCTGATCCTTGCCACGGCGTCCCGAGCCTGGTCGCAGACCTCCACCTCCCGATAACCGCGGCGCTTGAGCAGCCTCCGCATCGAGCTCAAGGCCAGGGGTTCGTCATCGACCAGCAGTATCTTCATAGCCGTTGCCTGCCAATGGTGTTGATCACCGAGATGAGCTTGGGAAGATCCAGGGGTTTTGCCATGAAATGATCCGCTTGGCAGTGTTGGCCCGCGGCCTGCCGGGCTTCCACCGGGTCGCCGGAGATAAGAACGACCGGCAGCAGCGGGAATTTTTCCTTGATTTTCCGCAGAAGCTGCCAGCCGCTGAGTCCTGGCATGGAAATATCGCTCAAGACCATGTCGATTTCCGGATGTTCCTCCAGAAAGCCGAGGACCTCCGTGCCGTCCTTCATGAACTCCACCGGCATCTTCCGCACATCGACAAAGAAAGATTTCAACAGGCCCAGGACCGTGGGGTCATCGTCCACGCAGAGGATGGTCGGCCGCAGTTCCAGGGGGCTGGTCCGCCGCTCGACGGGCAGGAAAACCGTAAATCTGGTGCCCAGTCCGGGTCGGGAGAGAACGGCAATGCGGCCGTTGTGCTCCTGGACCAGGCCGTAGGAGACCGAGAGGCCCAGACCGGTGCCGCCCTGGGCGCGTTTGGTGGTGAAAAAGGGATCAAAGATATGGCTGGCCTCCTCCGGGGCAATGCCCTGGCCGTTGTCCGTAACCTCGACGAGGACGGCGTGCAGGCGGGTGACATAGCGGCTGCGGATGGAGATCGCCCCGGTCTCCTTGCTTTCCACGGCCTGGGCCGCGTTCATGATCAGGTTGGCGACGACCTGTTCCAGTTTCTGGAAATGTCCGTAAAATTGCGGCAGATCTTCCGCCAGGTCAACGCTGATGCTGCCGACCAGCTTCCGGGCCTGGGCGCCGACGATGGTCAGGGAGTCGTTGATCACCTTGTTGATATCGACAAGCTTGCTGGGCGCGGCCTCGTCGAGCCTGGAGAAATCCTTGAGCTTGGCGACAATGGTATTGATGCGGTCGGAGCCGGTTTTGATGGCGGCAATGATCTCGCCCATTTCTTCCGCCATTTCCGCAAAGGTGATGTTGCCGGCTTTTACCCCGGGATGGTTTTGGCTGAACTCCATGATCACCGGGGCAAAGGTTTCCCAGGACTCCGCGAGCAGGGGCACATTGTAGGTGATAAAGCTGTTGGGATTGTTGATTTCGTGGGCAACGCCAGCCACGACCTGGCCCAGGGAGGCGAGTTTGTCCGCCTGGATGACCTGGCGCAGGCGCTGTTCCGACTCGAGCTGCAGTTTTTTTTCATCGGAAACATCCTGCCAGGTTCCGACGATATGGCGCAAGGAGCCATCGGCATGCCGCACCGCCCGCAGATTGCTGGCGAACCAGCGGTAGGTGCCATCGGCCGCCAGAAAGCGGCATTCGCACTTCCGTGCCTCTTGTGTGCGCAGGGACTCAAGATCGACCACCGCGCGCATCCGGTCCTCCGGGTGGAGATGTTCGACCCAGAACCTGGGGGTCGTAAGAAACCGTTCAGGGCGGTGGCCGGTGATCGATTCCACCACGTTGCTCATGTAAGTGAAGGAAAAATCCCGGTCCGGAATTCTGGTAAAGGGGATGATCGGCAGTGAATCCAGGAGCAGGGCGAGCTGCTCGTTGCTCCGGGTCAGCTCGGCCCGGGAGCACTCCGCCTCCTGCCGCGCCCGCAGGGCTTGAATGCCGTAAGCCAGATTGTTTGCCAGTTCTTCGAGCAGGAGAATCTCCTCTTCATCAAAGACGGAGGCGCCCGCCGCATGAATGGTCAGGGCGCCGACAATGCTGGCTCCAGCCGGCACGGGAAGAGACAAGGCCGCGCCGAAGCCGTGGTTCAGCGCTTCCCGGTGCCAGGCGCAGCCTGCCGCGGAAGCGGCCGTTTCCGGCATGAGGACCCGTCGGCCCGAGGAAATGGCCCTGCCCGCCGGATCACCGTTTTCGAGAGCGTCGGCCCAGGTGGCGCGCAGACAGGCAAGAAAGCCGCCCTCTTTCCCGTATTGGGCCACGGGCTTGACCGATTTCTCCGGGTCGTGCATGGCATAGCCGACCCAGGCCAGCCCGTAGCCGCCGACCTCCACCAGCAGCCGGCAGATCTCATGGAGCAGATCGTCTTCGGTTTTAGCCCGGATTAACGCCGCGTTGCCTTTGCTCAGAATCTCGAGGGCGCGGCTGCGGCGGGCCAGCGCCTCCTGGCCCAGCTTGCGCTCGGTGATATCGGTGGCGATCTCCAGGCGGACCATGCGGCCATCCACCCATTCGATGGCCCGATCCGCCATTCGGTACCAGTGATTATTCCGGGTGTTGCGGAGATCCCAGCCGTACTCGCCGGTCGGTCGGCCGTTTTCGTCGAGCAGCTTATCGTTGCTGCAGAAGGGGCAGGGCCCGGTCTGGCCCTGCTGCAGGGTCTGCCAGCAGATTGCTCCCTCGATCTCCCCGAAGAGCCGCCGGGCATAGCGGTTCACAAAGAGCAGTTCGTGGCTCTGCATATCCGCCACATAGACAATGGCATCCAGGCTGTCGAGGATCTTGAGGAATTTTTCCTGGTGGGCCAGGATATCCGCCCCGCGGTTTTTTTCTGTTCCCGGCGGCAGGTCTTTTGGCGAGGCCACTCTGTGCTCCCTTCTCTGGGTTGTGCGGTTGGCTGCGGCTGGTTCAATTATAGATTTTTTTCCGGGTTGTTATGGAGAAAAAAGGCCAGCCCGTCCTCATAGCTGTTTCCGGAGGTCAGAAAACCGCTGTTGTGGTCGCCCCGGAGCCGCAAAAAACGCTTGGGGGGCTTTGCCGCCGCATAGAGTCTTTCCCCGTGGCTGAAGGGGATGATCTCGTCATCCGGGCTGTGCACCACCAGGAGCGGGCAGGAAATCGTGGCAAGAGCGGCCAGGGTGTCGTAGCGGTAGCGGCAGAGCCAGCGGGCCGGCAGAAGGGGAAAGAGCTCCGCCGCCCGGTCCGGCGCCGAGGTGAAGGCGGACTCGACGATGAGGGCGGCCGGGCGCACCTCGGCGGCAAGGCGGGCCGCCACCGCCGCCCCCAGGGAGCGGCCGAAAAGAACGATATCCCGCGGGGCGAAACCCGCCTCTTCGCAAAGATAGCGCCAGGCGGCCCGGGCATCCAGCATGGTCCCAGCCTCGCTGGGGGCGCCTTCGCTTTCCCCATAGCCCCGGTAGTCGAAGATCAGGGTGGAATAGCCGAGGGCATGGAAGATGCGCAGGGAGTCGAGGCGATGGGAGATGTTGCCGCCGTTGCCGTGACAGAAAAGGATCGCGCCGCGGGGATTGGCCGCCGGGACAAACCAGGCGGCAATTTTGAGGTTGTCCGCGGTGAGGAGCCGGAGCGCGCGGAAAGGAAGACCGATGGCGGCCGGAGTCGTCTCGATCCTGGCGGCAGGATAGTAGATGAGCCGGTCCTGCAGAAAAAAGAGCAGGAGGCAGAGGCCGAAGTAGGCCAGGGCGATGATCGTCAGCAGGGAGGAGAGCATGCTGGGGCGCTTGGGGCCGGACAAGGGAGTCTCCCTCAGCACAGGCCGGCATGGTCGGTTTTCAGGCAGCGGTCCATGACCACGGTCAAGCCGGCGGCCCTGGCCATTTCAGCCGCCGCCTCGTTGATCACGCCCTCCTGCATCCAGACGCCTTTCGCCTTGATGCGGATTGCCGCCTCCACGATGGGCTCCACGTCTTCGGAGCGACGGAAGATATCGACGATGTCCACTGGCACCGGCACCGCGAAAAGATCGGCATAGCAGGGAAGACCCAGGATCTCTTTCTGGCCGGGGTTTACCGGGATCACCGTATAGCCGGCCTCGATGAGATAACGGGCCACCATGTTGCTCGGCCGGGATTCCTTGGGGGAAAGCCCCACCACCGCGATGGTTTTGCTGGTGGCCAGGAGTGTTTTTATGGCGGGAAAATCAAGGAGCATGGGATCTCTCGTCAGAAACATTGTCATGGGGCGCGCAAGCCGATGGTTTTGCGAATTCCCCAGGGAGGGCGCGCCGGTACCTGAAAGTTGAGGGGGTACGGAGCGAAAACCCATGGCGGCGCGCCATTGCAAAGTCTTAAGGTTATCTGTCACGCCGCCATAAATAAATCTGCATGAAAAAGCGGGAAAATCCTATTATATTGTATTTTCCCCCACGGCAAAGTGAAAAAACGATACCGCAACGAGGCGAATCATGTGCCAGATGAGCATAATCCTTGAACAGGACGGCAAGGAGGAGGTATTCCTGGAAAATGCCTCTTTTCTGGAGGTCACCGAAGAGGGGGTGCGGGTTTCCGCTCTCTTTGAAGAGCCCAGGCTCATCAAGGGCGGCGCGGTTCGCTCCGTTGATTTTCTGAAAGGCAGGGTAACCGTGACAAAAACAGGAGGAACAGCCTGAGATGAATCCGAAAACGACCGTTGAAAAGCTGCAGGTGCTTCTGCCCCACTGGATCGAACATAACGAGAACCATGGGGCGGAGTTCAAAAAATGGGCACAGGAGGCGCGGGCCGAAGGAAAGGGGTCCCTGGCCGGCATTCTTGAGCAGGCCGTGGAAAGCATGGCCGCCACCGATGCGATCCTGAAAAAGGCTCTGGCCGAGATCGGCGGCCCGAAACAGGAGCACCATCATCACCACCATCATCACCACCACTACGACTGAAGCCGTCCCGGTTTCCCCAGCCGCGCGTCCGGGAGGATTGACCCGGCTCGCGGGTTCCTTTCAAGAACCGCTCATTTTTTTAACGCGAAGGCGGCACAGGATTGCCTGCGTGAACATGGCTGCCGGTGCGCGGGCCCGGTTATTTCTCAAAGGAGCGCAGGGAGGAGACGCTGCCGTGCTCTAAAGCCTCCAGGGTGGCCACCAGCTTGATCAGCCAGAATTCTTCCGGCGCGGCCGTTATCTGGTTGCGCAGGGTTTCGCTGAGCCAGTGGGAATCCTCGGCCAGGTTGTAGAACACGCTGTCGATGCCGAAAAAGCCGTCGAGGATGTGGGCGGCGGTGTGGATGATCTTGCTCTGAAAGCCCTGGGGCAGGTGGAGCAGATCCTGAAAATCCCTGGTGCCGGCCGCGCGCAGGTCGGCGAACAGCTTGGCCAGCACCTGGCGGTTCGCGGCGATTCCCTCTTCAAGCCAGGGCCAGAACCGGCTGTCGGTTCCCGGACAGGACTCGGCGGCGATCGCCCGGGCCGAGTCATACTGCACCAGGGGGGTGCGCTCAAGAAAGCGCAGGGCGTGGGCCATGCTTTTTCCCAGGTCCGGCCCCATCACCAGGATCCGGTGCGACACCTCCAGTCTCATGGCGCCTCCTTGCGTGTTTTCCGTCCCGCGGCCGGCTGGTTAACCAAAAATGGGCAGCCGGCTGATTTCCATGAAGCTCTGCACATGATATTCCGCGGGCAGGGCCTGGTTCTTGAATGCGATGAGCCGCATGCCGACCGCTTCGGTGTGCTCGCGGTCCACCTGGGAGTCGCCAATGTAGATGCTCTCGGTGACGCCGCACTGAAAATGGGCAAGAATCTGGTGCAGCGCTTCCGGGTGCGGCTTGGGACGTTCCACGTCGAAGGCGGTCACCACCTTGTCGAAGAGATCGGCCAGGCGGAACATGTTCAGCACCGAAGCCATGGTCGAGGTACGGTTGGTGCTGATGGCGGTTTTGCGCCGGGGCCGCAAAAAGTTGAGAAATTCCGGCAGATCCGGTTCCATGATCATGTGCCGCAGGAAGGGAGTGTAATCGAGCCCCTGGCGGTACTCGTCCGCCGCCGCCAGGTCGTCTGGATAGTTGCGGAAGATGTGGCGGACGGAATCCATGACATGGTGCATGTGCACGTATTCAAGCTCCTCGGCATCCATGGGCGGGTGGCCGAAATGTTCCAGCATGTGGTTGTAGTACACCCGATTGGCGTTTTTGGAGTCGAACATCACGCCGTCACAGTCGAAAATCACCAGTTTCAAAGGGGTCATTGCGAAGAATCCTTGCCATCTTGCAGCCTCCGCGCTATGTAAACCCTTTACCGTGAAGGGCGGAACCCGGACACAACAGGAGGGGGCTGAAGCGTATGAGAAGTATTGCGGACAGTCTCCTCTTTACTGAACTTTGCCGGGTGCTGTCAAGCGGTTAACCCGGGCGCGCAAAAGGGCCTGCCGATTTCCGCCACCTCCGGAGGGGACTGCCATGAAATACAGCACCGATTTTCTCGTCATTGGCAGCGGCATTTCCGGCCTTTCCTTTGCCATCAAGGCGGCGGCTCTGGGGCGGGTCACCATCATCACCAAGAAGGCCAAGGTGGATACCGCCACCAACCTGGCCCAGGGCGGCATCGCCGCCGTGCTTTCCGCCGACGATTCCTTTGCCCTCCATATCGAAGACACCCTGCGCTCCGGCGCCGGCCTCTGCCATGAGGATGTGGTGCGGCTGGTGGTGGAAAACGGGCCGGAGCGGATCCGGGAACTGATCCGTCTCGGGGTCGATTTTCAGCACGACGGCGTTGATCCGGGTCACCTCGATCTGGGCCGGGAAGGGGGGCATTCGGCCCGCCGCATCGCGCACGCCATGGATCTTACCGGCCGGATGATCGAGGAGAGCCTGCTGGCCAGGGTGGCGGACAACCCCAAGATCACGGTGCTGGAAAACCATCTGGCCGTGGATCTTTTGGTCAGCTCCAAAACCGGCACTCCCTATCAGCCCCACGACAGCTTCACCGACCAGTGCCTGGGCGCCTATGTTTTTGACCGGGCCACGGGGAGGATCGACACCTACCAGGCCAAGGTCACCGTGCTCTGCACCGGCGGCACCGGCAAGGTCTACCTCTACACCACCAATCCCGACATCGCCACCGGCGACGGCATTGCCATGGCCTACCGGGCCGGGGCGAAAGTGGCCAACCTGGAGTTTGTCCAGTTCCATCCCACCTGCCTCTACCATCCCAGGGTGAAGAACTTTCTCATCTCCGAAGCGGTGCGCGGCGAGGGAGGCCGCCTCATCGACCAGCGCGGGCAGTCCTTCATGCACAAGTACGATTCCCGGGGCGACCTGGCCACCCGCGACACGGTGGCCAGGGCCATCGACAGCGAGATGAAGATGAGCGGCGACGACTGCGTTTATCTCGACATCACCCATCAGCCCGCGGAGTTTTTGAAAAAACGTTTTCCCACCATCTATAACAAATGCCTTTCCCTGGGCATCGACATGACCAGGGAACCCATCCCGGTGGTGCCGGCCGCCCACTACATGTGCGGCGGGGTGCTCAGCGACCACTGGGGCCGCACCAATATCGAGGGCCTTTTCGCCTTTGGGGAAACCGCCTGCACCGGGCTCCATGGCGGCAACCGCCTGGCCAGCAACTCCCTGCTCGAAGCGGTGGTCTTTGCCCACCAGGCCTTTCTGGAATGCCAGCGGGAATGGCCCGGGCTGAAGGAGGCCTGCCTGCCGGAGGTGGCGGAGTGGTCTCCCGGCGCGGCGCAACGCATCGAGGAAAACGTCCTGGTCAGCCACAACTGGGACCAGATCCGGCGGCTGATGTGGAACTACGTGGGCATTGTCCGCTCCCTGAAGCGGCTGAATCTGGTGCAGGAGCGGCTGCAGGTGATTGTAAACGAGGTCAACCAGCATTACCACGACTACATCCTCACCCCGGACCTCATCGAACTGCGCAACATCGCCCAGGTGGCCGAGCTCATCGTCCGCTGCGCCTGCAGCCGCAAGGAGTCCCGCGGCCTCCATTATCTGGCGGATTTTCCCCGGGCCGATGACCGCCACTGCCTGCGGGACACCATCCTCTGGCGGCAATAACGCCCCTGCCTCGCCCCCTTTTCCCGCCCGCTTCGGGGCATCTGCCCGTAGTGTCGGGAATATAAGCTTTTCGTTAAGTTCTTTCGTTTTTAACCACTTTATTTTACAAGAAAAAATCTTTTCCTCCCCCGGGATTTTTCCCTTGACTACCCCACTACCTGTAGTGCAATAATGGTTACCGAAACACAACATATCGTGTTTCCGCTGTAAAAGGAGGGGAAGTTTTCAACTAATTTCTTTATCACCAGGAAGGAGCGGGGAATGGGAGTCGTGATGCCACTCAATGCGGAGAAGGGACGGCCGGAACAGAACAAGCAGATGTTCAAGGAGGACAGCACCGATCTCGCCCTCTTTGTCCGCTCCTCCCAGGACGACATGACCGGCTGGGACCGGCACCGCATTGTCGAGGCCCTGCTGCGGGAAACCTTCATCGACCGCGATACCGCGGAAAAGATCAGCCTGGATATCGAGGCGACCATCCAGAAGGGCAGGGTCAAGACCGTCACCGGCCCGCTGATCCGCGAAATGGTCAATGCCAAGCTCCTGGAGCTGGGGCTGGAGGAGGCCCGACGCATGCATACCCGCCTCGGGGTGCCTCTCTACGACGTGGACCAGCTCCTGGTCCAGCACAACAAGGAAAACGCCAACGTGCCGCACGGACCCGAGGCCACCAACCTGACCCTGGCCGAGGGGATCAAGAAGGAGTATGCCCTGCTGCATGTTTTTTCCCCGGATGTGGCGGACGCCCATCTCTCCGGCGACCTGCACCTGCACGACCTGGGCTTCATCGACCGGCCCTACTGCTCTGGTCAGTCCCTGGAGTACATCAAGAAGTTCGGCTTGAACCTGCCCCATGCCCTTTCCATGGCCAAGCCGGCCAAGCATGCCGAGGTGCTGCTCGCCCACATGGTCAAGTTCGCCGCCGCGCTCCAGAGCCACTTCGCCGGCGCCATCGGCTGGGACGCCATCAACCTCTTCTATGCGCCCTATCTGGAGAGCTTGAGCGATTACGAGGTCAAGCAGCTCGCCCAGATGATGATCTACGAATTTTCCCAGCAGGCCGTGGCCCGCGGTGGCCAGGCGATTTTTTCCGATGTCAATATCTACTGGGAGGTGCCCAAGCACTTTGAAAACGTGGAGGCCATCGGCCCCGGCGGCACCTATACCGGCAAGACCTACGGCGAATACGAAAAACAGGCCCAGCGCTTCGCCTGGGCTCTGTTCGAGGTGTACAAGGAGGGAGATGCCGCCGGGCGGCCCTTCTTCTTCCCCAAGCCGCTGGTGCACATCACCGAGAAATTCTTCAAGACCGAAGGCCACATGGACTTTCTGCACCACATCTGCGAAGTGGCCTCGGTGAAGGGCAACACCTATTTTGTCTTTGACCGCGGCGAAACCGCCAAGATCTCCGAATGCTGCCGCCTGAGCTTCAAGCTCGAAGCCACCGACCTTGAGGATGCCAAACAACCCTGGAAGATGCGCTACTCGGCCCTGCAGAACGTCACCATCAACCTGCCGCGCCTCGCCTACCGGGCCAAGGGCGACGATACCAGGCTTTTTCAGCTTCTCACCGAAAAGCTGCAGCTTGCGGCCAAGGCCCACGAGCAGAAGAAAAAGTTCATCGAGCGGCTGATGGCCCTCGGCAAGGGCGGGCCGCTTTCCCTTCTGGCCATGGACCTTGACGGCCAGACCTATCTCAAGCTGAATCGCTGCTCATTCCTGATCGGCATGGTGGGCTTGAACGAACTGATCAGGGTTCATCTCGGCGAAGAAATGCATGACTCCGAGGCCGCCATCAAGTTCGGCCTCAAGGTGATCGCCCACATGAACATCGTCTGCAACAAGCTGGCGGAAGCCATGGGCATGAAGTTCGTTCTCGAGCAGACCCCGGCCGAGAGCACTGCCTTCCGTTTCGCCAAGCTGGACCTGGCCCATTTTTCCGCCGACGCGGAAAAGGTGATTCAGGGCGATAGGGCGCGGGGCGAAGTCTATTACACCAATTCCACCCTGTTCAACGTGGGCGCCAACATGAGCCCCATTGCCCGGGTGGAGCAGGAGGGGCTGTTCCATCCCCTGATCGAGGCTGGCTCCATCACCCATATCTGGCTCGGCGAGGCCCAACCGGACAAGGAGGCGCTGGCCAGCTTCGTGATCAAGGTCTTCCGGCACACCCAGAATGACCAGATCGCTTTTTCGCCGGAGTTTACCGCCTGTATCGACTGCGGCAAGACCAGCCGGGGGTTGAGCGGGAGCTGCCCCTACTGCGACTCGAAAAACGTGGACGGCATCACCCGGATCACCGGCTACTTCACCAAGATTTCCAGCTGGAACAAGGGCAAGCTCGGCGAGCTGCACGACCGTTACCGGAACGTCAACCGTTTCAACAACTAAGGAGGGGACGCGCATGACACTGTTCACCAAGGATGATTGCATCCTGTGCAGGCAACTGAAAAAACAATTCGATCTCATGGCCATGGAGGTGCACATCGAGGTGCTCGACAATAACGACGCCGGCGCCCTGGCACATCTTGCCTGGCACGGCCTGGTGGAGACGGCGCGGAAAACCCTGCCGATCCTGGTGCTGGACGACTCTTCCACGGTGCATGAGTTCGCCCATATCGAGAGACATCTGCTGGATCGCGCCGCCCGGTACGGCGTATCCGGCAAGCGGGTAACGCGCCAGGCTCATTGCGAGTCCGGCAGCTGCGCTCTGCAATAAGAGCTGGCGGGGAATCGCTCGTGGGGGGGGGAGGCCGGCGCATCAACGGGAAAGACTCCCCGTCCCGGCCCTCATCGCCCTCGCGTTCCGCCGCCTCCCTGCCCGCGATCAAGGGGTTTCTGGAAACCTCCTTCATCGACTGGCCGGGCAAACTCTGCGCCATCCTCTTTGTGGGCGGCTGTAACTTCCGTTGCCCATTCTGCCATAATCACCCCCTGGTCCTCGCCCCGGAGGGATTGGAGAGCATCCCGTTTACGACGGTCCTCCAGCGCCTGGCCCCGCGCCGGAAATGGCTGGACGGCATCTGCGTCTCCGGCGGCGAGCCGACCCTGTCTCCAGGCCTTCCTCAGCTGATCGCCCATCTCAAGGCAGAGGGATGGGCGATCAAACTCGATACCAACGGCAGCCGCCCGGCCGTGCTTGAGGCCCTTCTTGCCGACGGCCTGCTCGACATGGTTGCCATGGATGTGAAAGCGCCCCTGGTCCAGGAAAAATATGACCGCTGTGCCGGCGCCAGGGTGGATCTGGGTGGAATCAGAAAAAGCATCGCGCTGCTGCGGGAAAGCGGAGTCGCCCATGAGTTCCGGATGACCGTGGCCCCCTTTCTCCATTCCGAAGCGGATATCCATGTCTGGTCCCGTCAGGTCGGCGGCGAAAACGCCCGTCTCAAACTGCAGAATTTCAATCCGAAAACCACCCTGGCCCCGCATCTTGAAAAGGAGCGGGGCTTTGCCCCGGAGATTTTTTCCCGGCTGGTTGCGGGGTTGGGAAAAATGCGCTGAAAAGGGCCGAATCCGAGCCGGATTCGGCGGGGGGAAATCCATTTACGACAATTATTCTGAATAGTTATTCATGTTTTGAAAAAAATAGAACAGCGACTGCTTGACAAAGGGAAAAGCATATAGTATTCAATGGCATCTTAAATCAGCGAATAAGGTACATTTCACATAATAGTTAATCTTACAGCAAGGAGGAGTATCATGCCCACGATCGAGCATAATGGTTCAAGCTTCACCGTTGACGAAGACGGCTTCCTTACCAAAGGCATGGAAGAATGGAATGAGCATTGGGTTGAGTACGTAAAAGGTGTAGAAGGTATTTCCGATCTCACCGACGAGCACCGCAAGGTTATCGACACTCTGCAGGAGTACTACAAGAAGAACGGTATCGCTCCCATGGTTCGTATCCTTTCCAAGACCACCGGCTTCCCGCTGAAGCGCATCTACGAGCTGTTCCCCTCCGGACCGGGTAAGGGCGCTTGCAAGATGGCTGGTCTGCCCAAGCCGACCGGCTGCGTTTAATCCGCACCGCTTCGGATCAGTTTTGTTCCGGCAAGAGGAGAAGGCAAACGCCTTCTCCTCTTTTTTTTGCTTCAGCGTCCCAGCTGCGCCATTGCCGTCGCGTGGATCGCGGCAATCCGCGCCTGATATTCCCGGGCCTTGATCCGCGCGCCTCTGATTCCCCCCCGCAGGTTGATCTCGCTCAGATACGTGTCTCCTCCCTTCCCAACCATCAGGTCGATGTGGGCATAGGGAAACTTCCCCCGTTCCATGACCGCCCGGCAGATCCGCTGCTGCTCGACCGTCAGGGCGCAGGGGGTGCTGAGGCCGCCGAAGTGCATGTTGTTGCGGAAATTGAGGGGACTCTCCCGGCGGTAGGCTTCCACGTAATCGTCCAGAAAGACGGCGCGGATATCCTCGGTCTCGGCGACAAACGGCTGCAGGACGAAGGGGAAGGGCAGCACTCCGAGGGAGGCCTGGTTGAAAACATCCTCCAGGCAGGACCAGCGGAAAATGCCCTGGCCGGCGTTTTTCCGGTCCAGCTTGGTCACCACCGCCCCTGTCCTGCATACGGCATAGATGTTCATGGCCTCCCGCAGGTCATGGAGGTCATGGACCGCCATGGTAAGGGGCAGCATCCAGGAGGAAAAAAGGCGGGCCTGCAGGGCCTTGGAGCGGCTGGCGAGTTGGGCCAGGGCGGCCGGAAAGAGTTGCACCCCGCGTTCGACGAGGTCGAGAAGAAGCACCTCCTCGCTGGCGCGCAGCCGTACCCGGCCGACCACCAGATCTCCGGCCGTAAGCTCGTTATAGAGGGAACGCAGGCTGGCGTTATCGGTGACAACCCGCCGCTTTTGCATCAAAAGAGCATTTCCAGAAAGTGCTGGTGATACTGGGAAAGGTCCTGGTTGCATTCGCCGCAGAAGAACTTGATCTCACCCAGCACCTGGGACTCATCGCCTTCCTGGGTGAAGCTGCCGTCCGCATTCTGCAGGTAACGGGTGGTCAGCACAACCCCGTCCGCTATCTCAAAGAAATCGACATCGTTCCCGCAGTGGGGGCAACGGATGCGCGTACCGCTTTTTTGAGGAACCCCCCGGGGGGTTATCATGCCTGTTTCCATTCTACTCCTCGCCAAAAAAAGAGGGGGCATCCCCATTATTCAAGAGCCGCGATTCTACGCCAGATAGGCAAAAATGTCAATTGGGATGGGCGATGGGCAAGCCGCCTCAATGATAGCGGATGGCAAACGGGGCCGTGTCGCCCAGGGGATGCTCTTCGCTGCAGGTGACCTTTTCGACCTGGGCCATTGGCGAACCTGTTTCGAGCCAGGCGAGCATTTTGTCCACCTGTTCGCTCTCCCCTTCAAGTACAGCCTCCACCGAGCCGTCAGCCCGGTTGCGCACCCAGCCGCTCAAGCCGAGGCTCCTGGCCTCTTTTTGCGTATAATCACGAAAATAGACCCCTTGCACGATTCCTTCGACCCGGGCCACCACCCGCTTTCTGGCCATACGCACCCCTCTCTTGCCTGTGCATTCCACGTTCAGCGGCCGATCAGCCGCAAAAATTCTTCTTCGGTCACGACAGTCAAGCCCAATTCCCGGGCTTTTGTCAACTTACTTCCAGGATTTTCTCCTAGAACCACGTGGGTCACCTTCCTGTTGATGGTGGAGGCGACCTGGCCGCCCAGGGCCTTCACCCGGGCTTTGGCCTCATCGCGGGACAAGCCGGCAAGCCCGCCGGTGAAGAGAAAAAGAGAGCCGGCCAAGGGGCCGCTACTTTCCGACGGTGATGGTTCCTGGCCGCGGACCCCGAGGGAGGCAAGTTCGGTGAGCATCTCCTGCACGGCCGGATCCTGAAAATAGTCAACGAGGCTGGCCGCCCCCTGTGCCCCGATTCCCTCGATTTCCAGAAAATCGTTTTCCCTGGCCAGGGAGAGGGCGGAAAGGTCGCCGAAACGCTGTTCCAGGAGCTGGGCGGTTACCTCTCCCACATGGCGGATGCCCAGGGCGGCGATCAGTCTGGCCAGGGAGGGCCTTTTGCTGGCCTCGATGGCCCGGACGGCATTTTCCGCCGACTTGGCGCCCCAGCCGGGGAGATCGGCGAGTTGTTCCTCCCGCAGGCGGTAGATGTCCGGAATATCCTTGACCAGACCTGCCGCGACAAGCTGTTCGATCACCTTCTTGCCCAGGCCCTCGATATCCATGCCGCTCTTGCCGGCAAAATGGGTCAGGGCCCGCAGCCTTTGCGCCGGGCAGTGGGCATTGCCGCAGCGGGTAACGGCCTCTTCGGCGGCCCGGGACAGGGGGTGGCCGCATTCCGGGCAGAGGGAGGGCATGCAGATGGGCTGTTCGTCCCCGGTTCGCATCTCCTTCACCTGCTTGACCACCTCGGGGATAACGTCCCCGGCGCGCTGGACCAGAACGGTGTCGCCGATCATCAGCCCCTTGCGTCGGATTTCATCCTCATTGTGCAGGGTGGCCCGGCTCACGGTCACGCCGCCGAGCTGCAACGGCGCCAGGATGGCCACCGGCGTCACCGCACCGGTGCGGCCAACGCTGAATTCCACGCCAAGCAGCCTGGTCGAGGCCTGGGAGGCGGGAAATTTGGCGGCAATGGCCCAGCGCGGGCTGCGCGCCTTGGTGCCCAGCCGTTGCTGTATGCTGAAGTCGTTCACCTTGACCACCATGCCGTCGATATCATAGGCAAGGGTCTGCCGTTTTTTCAGGAGCAGCTCGAACTGGGCGATCACCGCAGCCAGGCTCGGGCAGAGCATGACAAGGGGGTTGATCTTGAGGCCCAGCCTGCCCAGATAGGCGAGCAGTTCCTTCTGGCTTGCACAGGGCAGCCCGGCAGGGTCGCTGACCCCGTAGGCATAAAAATCAAGGGGCCTGCCGGCGGTGATTTTCGGGTCAAGCTGGCGCAGGGAGCCGGCCGCCGCATTCCTGGGGTTGGCAAAAAGGCTTTCGCCCGCCATGGCTCGCTCCTCGTTCAACTTTCTGAAATCGGCAAGGCCGATGAACACTTCGCCGCGCACCTCCAGGCGGGGGGGAATTTCGATTCCTTCCGCTTCCAGAAGGCGCAGGGGAATGGCGGGGATGGTTTTGAGGTTCTGGCTGATATCCTCCCCGAGCCAGCCATCGCCCCGGGTGGAACCGAGGACGAAAAGCCCGTTTTCGTAGACCAGCTCGACGGCCAGGCCGTCGAGCTTGGGCTCGGTCATATAGCTCAAGGGTTCGCTGCCCTTCAAAAACCGACGGATCCTTTCGGAGAATTCCCGGAGATCCTCGGCGCCGAAGGCGTTCTCCAGACTGAGCATGGGCAGCCGGTGGGGTACCGTGGCGAACTGGCTCAAGGGAGCGCCGCCAACCCGCTGGCTCGGCGAATCCGGGCTGATCAGTTCCGGATACTGCGCCTCCAGGGCGAGAAGCTCCTGAAAGAGCGCGTCATACTCTGCATCGGCAATGAGAGGATCGTCGAGCACATGGTACCGGTAAGCGTGCAGGTTCAGATCCTGCCGGAGGTTCAGAAGCCGCCGGGCCGCCTCTTCCTTGCCGATTTTTGCGAACAGGGAGAGCTGCGCCATCAGGACGGCTTGGCCAGGAGTTTTCCGCCCATGGCAATGTTTTCGTGCTGCTCCTCATCCACGAAGATGAGAATGGAGTCGGCAGGCTTTTTGGTCACCTCGCTGATGACCCGTGTGACTTGCGCGCACATCTCCTCTTTCTGTTCCTTGCTCAATTTGCCGGCCAAGCGGATGCTGACGTAGGGCATGGCTTCTCCTTGTGGGTATTTTTCTGTTCTGGAAAGCGGACGTTGCCCTAATATAGCGTAAAAGTTATAAGAAATGAAGGAAGAGAAAGAGGCTTTACGGGGATGGACTCCCATTTTCCGATCACAAGCCCGGAACCGATCTGGAGGAGCCATGGCACCCGTGATACTCGTAACCAATGACGACGGCATTCAGGCCCCAGGGCTTGCGGCCCTGGCCGAGGCCCTGGCCGAAGTGGGCAGGATCGTGGTCGTGGCGCCGGAGCAGGACAACAGCGCGGTCAGCCATTCCCTGACCATGAAGCGGCCGCTGCGGGTTCGCGCCCTTGCCGGGGACCGGTATTCGGTGGACGGCACCCCCACCGATTGCGTGACCCTTGCCATGGGCAGGATCCTGGCGGAAAAACCGCGGCTGGTGGTTTCCGGCATCAATCCCGGCCCCAATCTCGGCGACGACGTCAGTTACTCCGGGACGGTTTCCGCCGCGGTCGAAGGCACCATGCTCGGCGTGTGCTCCCTTGCCGTCTCCCTGGCCGGCGAAGAGTCCTGCTGTTTCAGAACGGCCGCCGCCTTTGCCGCGAAGCTGGCCCGGCTGATCCTGGTCAATGGCCTGCCCAAGGATACCCTGCTCAACGTCAATGTGCCGAACCGCAAGGAGGAGGAGATCAAAGGGGTGCGCTTTACCCGGCAGGGGAGAAGGGTCTATGATGACGCCATCAAGGAAACCTTCGATCCCTGGGGCCGGAAGCATTACTGGATCGGCGGGGGGACGCCTTTCTGGGATGCTGGCGAGGACACCGACGCCCAGGCCATTGCCGGAGGATATATCTCCGTAACCCCGCTCCATTTGGATCTGACCAACCATGCGGCCCTGGCCAGGCTCCGCAAGGAGTGGCGGGTGACGCTTTAGGCGGCGTTATTTGCCGGCCACGGTCACGGCGTGGCCTTTCCGTTTTTTGGATTCGTACATGGCCGCATCCGCCTGCTTGACCAGCAGGTCGCCATCCCGCAATTCCCCGTGCCTTTCCGAGGCGATGCCGATGCTGAGGGTAACGTTGGCGTTATTCAGCAAGGGGTCCTGGCTAAAGCCGTCAATGAGGCGGCTGGCCACCTCCTGGGCCTGGGACAAACCGCTGTGCGGGAGAATGATACAGAATTCGTCGCCGCCATAGCGGGCGGCAATGTCTTCCTCTCGCACCACCCTGCGGATGAGATCGGCAAGCGCCAGCAGGATATCGTCGCCCCGGCGGTGGCCATGGGTGTCATTGACCGCCTTGAAGCCGTCCAGGTCGAGGTAGAGCAGGGCAATCCCGCTTTCCGTCCGCAGGGTGCGGGCGATTTCTCTCTTCAGCTCTTCATAAAAACTGCGCTGGTTCAACAGGGAGGTGAGTCCGTCCCTGCTTGCCAGCCTCGCCAGTTCCGCGGTGCGCTGGGCCACGGTTTTTTCCAGGCTTTCCGCATACACCTCAAGCTCCTTTTTGCCGCGGGCCAGTTCTTCCATGAGGCTGTAGATATAGGTGTCGAAGACCAGCTCCAGGTCAAAAAACATGATTTTTTCCAGGGCCTCGAACCGATCCTTGCAGTCGCCGCCTCCGCCCTTGCCGGTGAAGAGTTGCTGTCGCAGGAGGCTCAGCAGATTCCGGAAGGATGAAACATAGAGCTTTGGCGGTACGCCGATGCGCTTGTGGACCAGGCCGATCCGCAGGCGGGAAAGCACATATTCCATGCCGTATTCGCCGTCAAAGAGGGCGAGGATGTAACGGCACAGGTGTTTTTTCAGCCGGGCCAGGGTTTCGGCGTCGCCGATCAGGCTGGCGATCTCCTCCTCCTCCAACTGCTGGGCGTAAAACTTCTCGGCCAGATCATCGACAATGGGCGCGATCAGGGGTTTGCAGTCGCGCAGTTTCTGCTTTTCCTTCTCCCCGAGGGCGAGCAACTCAAGCCGGCGCTTGATTTCCCGCTCCGTCATCTTGAGCTGTTCGCCGAGGGTCATGTCCGTCAGTTTCATGGCCTGTCTCCGGCACAATTAAGGCGGGGCGAGCTCTTACGCTGTGCTGCCGAAGGGGTTCTTTTTTTGCAACAGTTCGCCGAAAGCCTCGGCGGTCAAGGGCGGGCTGTAGAGAAAACCTTGAATTTCCGTACAGTTGAGTTTGCGCAAAAAGGCGAGCTGCTCGACGGTTTCCACGCCTTCCGCCACCACCTCAAGCTTCAGGGCCTGGGCCAGGGCAAGGATCGTCGTGGCAATGGCCACCGAGTTTTCCTCATGGGGCAGATCCTTGATAAAGGAGCGGTCAACCTTCAGGGTGTTGATGGGCAGGCGCCGCAGGTAGTGGAGGGATGAATAGCCGGTGCCGAAATCATCGAGGGCCAAACAGACCCCCAGCTCTTTCAGTTCAAGAAGCAGGGCCAGGGCTGTCTGCTCGTTGGCCATGACCGCGCTCTCGGTGATTTCGAGGGCCAGACGGGAGATCGGCAGCCCTGTTTCTTCCACGATCTGGCTTACCCGCTGCACAAGGCCCTCCTGCATGAACTGGCGGGTGGAAAGGTTGACGGCCACGGTCAGATCATTTTTTTGCCCAAGCCACCTCTTGGTGTCAAGGCAGGCCTGCCGGAGCACATACTCGCCGATGGCGACGATCAGGCCGGTTTCTTCGGCAAGGGGGATGAAGTCGAGGGGAGAAACCAGGCGTCCGTCCTTGGTTTTCCAGCGGATCAGCGCCTCCATGCCGGTGATTTCCCGGGACGCCACCGAAACCTTGGGCTGATAATAGACCAGGAATTCGTTACGTTCCAGAGCCTTGCGCAGATTGTTTTCCAGGGAGAGGCGGTGGACGACCGCGGCGTTCATGGCCTTGGTGAACAGCTGATACTTGTTCTTGCCCTCATCCTTGGCCCGGTACATGGCAAGTTCCGCGTTTTTCAGCAGGGTTTCCGCGTCGTTGCCATCGGTGGGAGAATAGGTGATGCCGATGCTCACCGTGACAAAGGATTCATAGATGGTCAGGTTGAAGGGGGCGATGAATGCGTCGATGATTTTTTCCGCCAGCAGCACCGCTTCTTTCTCGTCGGCGCACTCCTCGACCAGGACGGCGAAGTCATCCCCGCCCAGCCTGGCCACCGTGTTGTCCGCCGGGAGACACGTTTTCAGGCGTTCGGCCACCTGCTGCAGCAGCACATCGCCCACCGTATGACCGAGGCTGTCGTTGATATGCTTGAAATTATCAAGATCAATGACCAGAGCGGCGACGTGTTTGCCGGAGCGCTGGGCATGGCCGATGGCCACCGTGAGGCGGTCCAGCATGAGCTGGCGGTTGGGCAGGGAGGTGAGGGCGTCGTGGTAGGAGTGGAAATGAAGTTGCTCCTCGTAGCTGCGCAGTTGGCTCATGTCGTGGAACACCGCGACATGATGGGTAAGCTGGCCATAGTCGTCGGTAATCGCGGTGATGGTCAGCCACTCCGGGTACACCTCGCCGTTTTTCCGGCGGTTCCAGATCTCTCCTTCCCAGCGGCCCGCCGTGAGCAGGGTGGACCACATATCCTGGTAAAACTTTGCGTCGTGGCGGTCTGATTTCAGGATGCTCGGTCGTTTGCCGATGGCTTCCTCGGCCCGGTAGCCGGTGATATGGGTAAAGGCCCGGTTGACCGACTGAATAATGCCGTTGGCGTCGGTGATGGTGATTCCCTCGATGCTGCTGTCGAAGACCCGGGCGGCCTGGGCCAGCTGTTCCTCGCTTTTCTTGAGCAGGGTGATGTCCTGGACCGTGCCGAACATGCGCACCGGCGTTCCATTCTCGGCGAATTCCACCTCGCCTTCCGCATGCAATTCGCGAAAGGCGCCATCCAGGATGATGCGGTGATTTATGCTGTAGGGCGCACGGGTTTCCAGGGAGTGCTGAACGGCGTCCTGCACCTTCCGGCGATCGTCGGGGTGGACATGGCTTAAAAATTTTTCATAGCTGGGCGCTGTTTCCTCGGGGGAGAGGCCGAAAATCCGGTAGACCTCCGCGGACCAGAGCAGGGTGTTTTCCGGGATATGCCAATCCCAATAGCCGAGTTGGGCTATCTGCTGGGCCTTGCTCAGGTTGGCCTCGCTGCTCAGCAGCCGCTGCGCAGCCTGCTGCCGCTCGATGAGCAGGGCCAGGGTCTGGGCCACGGTTTCCAGAAACTGCTGTTCCGGCTCGCTGCAGGCATGGCCGGCCTCGGCATAGAGCATCAGCACCCCGAGGGTCTGCTCTTCCTTGGTGATCGGGATGATGTAATGGCTCTGGTCGTCCATGCCCTGATAGCGGGAAAGGTGCTCTTCCGGCAGATGGGGGGCGAAGATGAAGCGCCGTTCCTGGGCGGCCCTGCCACAGAGGCATTCGCCGAAGCTGATGGTCCCGCACTCCCTGAGCAGGGCGGGGTCCATGTTCTTGTGTACCGAGAGGGAGAGTGTTTCGGGGCGGGCCCGGTCCAGGAGGAAGATCCCGCCCTTTGCGGTCAGCGGCAGCCAGGGGATTTCGACGATGAGGTCGAGGGCCTCGCGGAGCTGGTCCAGAAGGGAGGCGTCCTTGAAGCTGATCTGCAGGAGTTTTTGCACGATCTCCTGCTGCCGGCGCAGGCGGAGGAGAATGTCCTGGGTCACCTTGTAGGAGGTGATGTCCCTGCCCAGGACCACCAGCCCCTTCCGGCTGCCATCTTGATGAAAAAGCGGAATTTTGTATATTTCCAGGGCTTTATAGCCGCCGGCGGCCAGGGGGATTATTTCCTCGCCCTGCAAGACTTTGCCGCTCTGCCAGGCCGTGTTGTCGCTTTGTTCACAGGCCAGAAACGCCTCCCTGTAAAAGGGGCTGAAGGCGGCGAGGTCGGCATCGGTTTTGCCCCGATAGTCGATGCCCGTGAGCTGGAAGAGGTCCAGATCAGCCTTGTTCGCCTCAAGCCAGCGGCCCTCGCCATCCTTGAAGCAGACGATATCCGGCATGGCATCGAGCAGGCTGCGCAGCCGTTCCTCGCTGCCGAGGATGGAGGGGTCGGTGCAGGGGGCATGGAGTTCGGCGGCGTAGAACCCTCCGAAGCGGGCCGGCAGGCGAACAAGCCGTAACGTGGCCGGCGAATGGTTTTCAGCCAGATACAGTGTGCAGGCGAGGCTTTTCTCGCCGCCCCGGAAAAAAGTTTCTATTTTTTCGCTGCCGGCCCGGGCCGCGACAAGACCGGCAAGGGTGTCGCCGACGCGGCCATGCGGCAAGGCGAACTGGGTGAGAAAGGCAAGCCAGTCATCGTTGCAGGCTTCTATTTTCCCGGCCCGGTCGACGATGGCAAGCGGAAAGGCAAGCCAGGCGAAAAAATCGGCGATTTCGGAATTACTGGTCATGAAATACGGTCACACCTGAAGAAAAAGATTTCCCCCTGTTTCTGGTTCTCTGCCATACTATTTGGTATAACGCATTTTTGTGACATGCGAAAAACAAATATGAAACACGGGGCCAAGAAAGGAGTTGCAAATCACAGGTTTTTGATAGTAATAATTATCAATTATTTATTCAATATTAATTTCTGGAGGAGCCATGAGCGCAAAGATGCCTTTTCTTTACACGGCCAATGACCTTTTTTCCTGGATCAGCCATAAGCCGGATTTCATTCTGCTCGATGTCCGCAATGAAAAGGATTTCAGCAACTGGAGCGTGGAGGGCCCGGAGTTTTTTCCCTACATCAATATCCCGTATTTCAACTTCATGGAGGATGTGCAGGGCAGCATCGATCGCATCCCCAAGGGCTACAAGGTGCGCATTGTCTGCGCCAAGGAAGGCTCGGCCAAATATGTGGCCGACCTTCTCGTTCAGAACGGTTTTGCCGATGTGGGCTACCTCGCGCAGGGGATTGTCGGCTGGGGCAACGCCCTGGTGCCGGAGAAGGTGAGCCAGGAGGGCGATGCCTACACCCTCTATCAGTTTATCCGCCCGGGCAAGGCTTCGTGCAGCTACCTGCTCATCAGCCAGAAGGAGGCCATGGTTTTTGATCCTTCCCGCAACATCGACGCCTACAGGAAAATCGCCAAAAAACATGGCGCCAGGATTGTGAAAACCTTCGAAACCCACCGGCAGGCAGACTATATTTCCGGCAGCCCGGCGCTTGCCCAGGAAAAAGGCTGCACCGCCATGGTCAACAGTCTTGATTTCGAGGGAGCCTCCTTTCCCCATGAGCCCATCGTTTCGGGTAAAGCATATGCCTTCGGCAGGAAAGGACCCAAAGTGGTTGCCCTGCATACCCCGGGGCACACCATGGGCAGCACCTGTTATCTCATTGACGACAAGTATCTTTTGAGCGGTGACACCATCTTCATCAACACGGCGGGACGGCCGGATCTGGGAGGCAAGTGGCAGGAGTGGGCGCGGGAACTCTATCTCACCCTCATGCTGCGGATGCGCGATCTGAGCGACGAAGTGCTGGTTCTGCCCGGCCATTACACAAGCTGGCGCGAGGCGAACTGTTCGCGGATCTTTGCCGCGAAGCTCGGCGATCTGCGCGAAAACGTCATTGCCTTCCGCTTGCCCAATGAAAAGAAATTTGCCGAATTCATCCAGGACAACATGCGGCCGCAGCCCGGAGTATATGCGGAAATCCGCCGGGTGAACGGCGGCTGGCTCAAGGTCAGCACCGAGGAGGCGGACACCATGGATCTGGGCAAGAACGAATGCGGAGCCAGCAACTACGGCAAGGTGGGAGTCAGCGCCGAAGTGCAGCGCTGCACAATTTAGTCTTGCGGAAAATCCCCATTTTTTCCACACTGGGGACAAACGGCCAGAACGAACGCAGTGATTTGCGGCGCCGAGGGGCAGGGCAGTGGCCAGCCAATTACGGACCGGCATATTCCGATGGAGAGAAGAATGGATCTTAAGCAGTGGTCTTTGCGTGGGAAAATCGTGCTGGTCGGCGTCTGTCTGCCCACCATCCTCATTGTGATCCTCTTCCGGCTCTATGCCGCCGAATCCCGGGAAAAAACCGTACAATCCTTTACCGACAAGGCCAGGGCCATCTGCCTGACCGCAGAATCCACCCGTCAGGAAATGGAGGCCAAGTGGGAGCTGGGCCTGTTTACCGCGGAAAAGCTCCGGGAGATGGCGGAACTGGGCCAGCGGGACAAGGTGCTGGCCGCGGTGCCGGTGGTTTCCGCCTGGAACGCCGCCATGCGCAAGGCGAAAGAGGGGGGGTATACCTTCAAGGTTCCCAAGTTTCACCCGCGAAATCCGAAAAATGAGCCGGATCCCTTGGAGGCCAAGGCGCTCAAGCTGATGGGCGAGCAGAATCTGGACGAATATTATGAAATCGATCCGGCCATGAATGCGGTCCGCTACTTCCGGGCCGTTCGCCTGAGCGAGACCTGCATGCTCTGCCATGGTGATCCGCAAACCTCCCAGGCTCTCTGGGGAAATTCCCAGGGTGTCGACCCCACCGGCGGGCCCATGGAAAACTGGAAGGTCGGCGAGATCCACGGCGCCTTTGAGGTGATTCAATCCCTGACCGAGGCGGATAAACGGCTGAGCGACTCTCTCCGGAAGGGCAGTCAGCTTGTGGTGCTCGGCCTCATCATCATGGCGGTGCTCTTTGCCACCCTGGTGATCCGGATTGTCGCCAACTCGGTGATCAAGCCGATCAGCCGGGTCATCTCCGATCTGACCCGCGGGGCGGACAACCTGCTTGATGCCGCCAATCAGGTATCGTCCGCCAGCAACGAACTGGCGGACGGCGCCACCCGGCAGGCGGCCAGCCTGGAGGAGACCTCCTCCGCCCTGGAAGAAGTCTCCTCCATGAGCAAGCAGAACGCGGAAAACGTCAACCAGACCAGCCGGATGGCCGAGAGCGCCAGAAGCTCGGCCGAGGTGGCCCAGAACAGCATGGTGAAGATGACCGATGCCATCGGCAGCATCAAAAAGTCGTCGGATCAGACCGCCATCATCATGAAGACCATCGATGAAATCGCCTTCCAGACCAACCTGCTTGCCCTGAATGCCGCGGTTGAGGCGGCCAGGGCCGGGGAGGCGGGCGCCGGCTTCGCCGTGGTGGCCGAGGAGGTTCGCTCCCTGGCCCTGCGCAGCGCCGAAGCGGCCAAGCAGACCGCGCAGCTCATCGAGGAATCGCAGAAAAATGCAGACAACGGCGTGGCCGCAGCTGCGGAGGTAAAAGAGATTCTCGGTACCATTGTGGATGGGGTGAAAAAGGTGAGCAATCTGGCCAGGGAAATCACGGTTGCCAGCGACGAACAGGCCGTGGGGGTAAACCAGATCAACCTGGCGGTTTCCGAGGTAGACAAGGTAACGCAGGCCAACGCCGCCATCTCCGAAGAGGCCGCCTCGGCAAGCGAAGAGCTTTCCGGTCAGGCCAAGGAGCTTAATGCCCTGGTGCATTCCCTGGCCGGGATTGTCGGCGTCAGGCAGAGCAGTGCCGGATCGACCGGGACGGGCAAAAAAGCAAGTGGCAGGCGGAAGGCCGGCCCGGCGTTGCCGTCGGCAAAGGGCAAACAGACCAATCCTCCTGGCGGCAAGCCGGTGAAAAAATTGGCTGCCCCGGCCGGCAACTCCGCGGGCGGCAAAAAGCCCGAGGAGGTCATCCCCTTTGACGATGATGCGTTTGAGGATTTTTAAGCAACGGTAAGGCGAAAGACTCGTAAAAGGGCAGGCCGCGGGGCCTGCCCTTTTTGCTGATGCCGCCGGGTGTCGACGGAAAGGAAAGAGATGATGGCGGATACGCTTTGGGTGGAATTGAGCAGCGCCGGCAGGTTGGGTCCGCATCGGGTGCATTTTCTGCCCCATACCGAGTCGACGAACAGCGTGGCCCTGGGGCTTCTCAAAAACAGCGGGGTTGAGGCCGGCACCCTTGTCGTGGCGGAGAGCCAGAGCGCGGGTCGCGGCCGGCTGGGGAGGTTCTGGGCCTCGCCGGCCGGCGCCGGGCTTTATTTTTCCTGCGTGGTCCGGCCGGCGCTTCTCCCCGTGGATTTTCCAAAGATCACCCTGGCGGCAGGGCTGGCAGTCTGCCTGGCCGTGGAAAAAGAGGTCGGTATCGCCCTGGGTCTTAAATGGCCCAATGATCTCTATCTGAACGGGAAAAAATGCGGCGGCATCCTCACCGAAACCGAGGCCCTTGCCGGGCAGGCAAGCCCGGCGGCGGTGATCGGCATCGGGGTGAACATCAATACCGACCAAAACGCCTTTCCGGCCGAACTCTCGAACAAAGCAACCTCCCTTTTTGCCGAGACCGGCCGCATCTTTGCCCGGGGCCCGCTCCTGGCCGTCATTGTCGCCGAGCTGGAGGAGGTGCTGGGCAGGCTTGAGCAGGGCGGCTTTGCGCAAATTCTCCGGCAGTGGCGACAGCGGGACATCCATGCCGGCAAAACAGTCTCCTGGCTCGGCAGCCAGGGAACCATCGTTACCGGCCTTTCCCTGGGACCGGACGAGGATGGCATCCTCCACATCCGGGACCAGGCCGGGAATACCCATACGGTCATCTCAGGCGATGTCAGCCTGACGAACAGATGAAATAAAAACCCTAACACATTTTTTCTTGACCTGACATTCCGATTCCCTTACCCTGGCAAAACGATAAAGGCAAACCCGGAGCGATCCGGAGGCGCAAAGCCACGGGCCACAAGCTGGTAGCCGGGCTGCCGAACGGGGGAGGCATTGAAACAGTGAGCCCGTCTTCGGCCAGAAGACGGGCTTTTTTTGTTGTGAACTTCAGGGAGGGGGCAAAATGTTTTCACTACGCTTTATTCTGGCAAGCGCAAAACGCGCATGCGGCCTGGCTGGCATAGCCTTGTTGACCGTGGCCGGCATTCCGGCTCATGCTCATGCCGTCGGAACATGCACACCCGGTCTTTCGACCGTCATCGGCACCGAATATGTCGCGGACAAATGTTCGGCTGCCGGCCCGCCATACAACTACATCGCCACGGACCTCACCTGCGCGGGCGGCAAGGTTGTCAAAAGCTCCTCGCAGATCAGCGGCAGCTATTATAACAAGACGCCCGACTCCTTCCAATCGGCACTCGCTTCCCTTGCCTCGTGGTATGGCATGCAGGTGTTCCGCAATACCGATGGAACCCGGTTTATAACCATCAGCAAATATTTCAAGCAAGGAGGCACCCTTGAAGGCGTGAACCTCGGTCAGTACACGACGGCACCGACGGTGCATGTGGATGTTTTTGCTGATTATTATTTTCCGCCGGCCAGTGTGCCGGATGCCGATAACGACGGCTTTTACGTCTGCCTTGATTGCAACGACAACGATCCGGCAGTAAACCCAGCGGCCCAGGAAATTTGTGGAGATGGCCTGGATAACGACTGCAATAATGTTACGGATTGCGCTGATGCACCATGCGCGACGCAACCACAGTGCCTGGCGGCATGCACGGATAACGATGGCGATGGTTTCAGTCCAGATGGCGAAAAATGCGGCCCGGTTGATTGCAACGATTCCGAACAATTGGCCCATCCGGGCTTGGCGGAAATCTGCGGTGACGGCATAAACAACGATTGCGATGCCACAACCCCGGATGACTGCTGTGACACAAAGATCATCGACTTCACCGGCTCCAATGCCACGATCAACGCCGTGGCGGGCGGAGCCACCACCTTCAACGCCACCATTACCGATTCGTCCGGCAAGGGTATCAACTGGACCATGAATGTCGCCGGCCGCATCTTCACCGGCACCGGCAAAAGCATTTCGGTGCTCTGGGATGGCAAGGACAGCAGCGGCAGGATTCTGGACAGCGGCACCTATACCGCCACCCTCCATGCGGAAACCGGGGACGGCGGCTGCAAGGATGACGCCACCCTGCCTGTCCGCATCAGCAATAGCGGCGGCTGCTTGACGATCACCTTCGGCTCCCGGGCCAACATTGCCAACGGCAACCTTTCCCACGATCAGGAGCTGTTCAGCACCGGCGGCACCGGCCTGAGCACGGCCATGACGCTCTACTACAACAGCCTCAGCCAGCATCTCGGCTCTCTGGGGCTTGGCTGGGCGCACAGCTATGAAATCAATGTCACGGAAAATGCGGACGGCTCCGTACTTCTCCGCTCCCCAAACAGCGCCGGCAAGCTTTACAACCTGGTGGATGGCGCCTATGTTGCGCCGGCCGGCGATTATGCCACCCTGGTGAAAAACAGCGACAACACCTTTACCCGCGCCACCAAGGCAGGGCTGCAATACCGCTTCAACCAGGCGGGCAACCTGGCCGCCATTGTCGATCGTAACGGCAATGCCATGCAATTTGCCTACGAATATGGCATGCTGACCAGCATCACCGACTCGGTGGGCCGGGTTACGGAATTCCTGTACGAACTGAACGGCAGGCTGGCGCAGATCACCGACCCTGACGGCAAGAACTACAACTTCCTGGTGGAAGGCGACACCCTCGCGAAGGTCACCATGCCGGACGGCGGCAACTGGCTTTATACCTATGACGCAGAGGGCTTCCTCGTCTCCCGCACCGATGCTTCCGGCTACACCACCACCTATACCTACGACGAGCAGCATCGGGTGAAAACAGCCACCGATCCCGAGGGCAAATCCCGCAGCATTACCTACTCGACCTCCACAGATGAGGTGAAGACCGCGCTGATCACGGAGAAGGACGGCTCGGTCTGGCAGTTCACCTTTGACAGCACCCAGGGCAATATGCTGGCCAAGACCGATCCGGCCGGCAACTCCATCACCTATACCTATGACGAAAACCACAACCTGCTCAGCAAGACCGAGGCGGACGGCAGCACCACCACCTACGGCTACGATGCCAACGGCAACATGCTGTGGACCATCGATCCGCTGGGCAATAAAACCACTTACACCTACAACGAGGCCGGCCAGGTGACCAGCATCACCGATGCCAGCGGCGACACCACCGACTTCAGCTATGACGGCAAGGGGAATCTGCTTTCCGTCCGCGATGCAGCTGGCAACACCACCCAGTACACCTATGACGCTAGCGGTCGGATCAGCAGCATCACCAACCAGGCGGGCCAGACCATCACCCTGGCCTACGATACCCTGGGCAACGTTGCCGTGGTGACAGACCCTGCCGGCGCCAAAACCAGCATGACCTACGATGCCGCCGGCCGAGTAATCAACCAGACCGATGCCAACGGCCAGACCACCACCTTCGGCTACGATGAGGCAGGCAACCTCATCACGGTGGTCGATCCCTTCGGCCAAACCACCACCTTCGGCTATGATCAAAATGGTAACCGCACCGCGGTGACCGATGCCAACGGCAACACCACCGCCTATGTGTATGATTACGCCCACAGGGTGGTGCAGATCACCGATGCCCTGGGGCAGACCACTTCACTGACCTATGCCGAGACCGGCTGCGCCACCTGCGGGGCCGGCCAGAAAACCCAGCCTGCCACCCTTACCGACGCCAACGGCCACACCACCTGGTTCCAGTACGATTCCATGGGCCGCCTGGTGGAGGAGAGCAATCAGCTGGGCGCGAAGGTCACCTACCAGTACGATGCAAAAGGTAACCTCATCAGCCGCACCGATGCCCAGGGAAGGACCACCAGCTACAGCTATGACGCCATGGGCCGACTGCTCGCCAAGGTCTTTCCGGACCAGAATCAGGTCCTCTTCAAGTACGATGCCAAGGGCCGCCTGATCTATGCGGCCAACCAGCACATCGGCTACGGCATGACGTACGACAATTTGGGCAGGCTCATCACCATCACCGATTCCAACCAGCGGACCATCCGCTATCAGTACGATGCCCTGGGCAACCGAACCAAAATGACCACGCCGGAAGGCAAGGTGGTGGAATACAGCTACGACGAGGCCAACCGCCTCATCGGGATCGACAGCTTCCTGGGCGAGTTCTCCTTCGGCTACGACAAGCTGGGTCGCCGCGTGGGTCTTGCCTTTCCCAACGGAGTCAGCACCGGATACACTTACGACGCCGTGGGCCGACTCACCGAGATCCTGGCCCAGACCGCGGGCCGCCGCGGCCGTGGGGAAACGGTCAACGCCTTCAGCTACACCCACGACGCCGTTGGCAACCGGCTCTCCAAGACCGTGAGCATGGATGATTTCAGTCACAGAGACACCCGCTACGAGTACACCTACGATGCGGTTTACCAACTGCTCCAGTCTTTGCCGGCAAAGAACATGCGGCATCGGGAATGGAGCCAGGAACAGAGGGCGGAGCGCTTCAGCTACGATCCGGTGGGCAATCGCCTGACCGGGCCGGACCGCAGGGACACCTACCGCTACAACGATCTCAATGAACTCCTTTCCGCCAGAAGGACGGCTTTCCAATACGACCTCGACGGCAACATGATCGCCAAAGGCGGCTGGACCTACGAGTACGATTACGAGAACCGGCTGGTCAAGGCGATCCGGGCGGAGCGGGACGGGATCAAGACCGTCTCCTTCAAGTACGATCCCTTTGGCCGCAGGATCGAGAAAAAGGTGGAGGAGGTCGAGGATGGCCGGCTAGAGAGCAAGACCTACGCCTATGTCTACGACAACGAGGACATCATCCTGGAGATCAAGAGCGGCGGCAAGGATGAGGATGGCGATAACGACGGCGGCCGCAAGGCCGGCTGGCTGAAGCACTGGCAAAAGCGGGTCGCAAAACCCGCGATCAGCCGCTTTGTGCACGGCCCGGGCATTGACGAGCCCCTGGCCATGGAGCAGAAGGGCAGGGCCTATTTCTACCATGCCGACGGCCTGGGCAGCATCGTAAGCCTTACCGATGCCAAAGGCCATGTGGTACAATCCTACCAATACGACTCCTTCGGCAACATGCAGCACCACGGCGGCGAGGTGAAGCAGCCCTATGCCTACACCGCCAGGGAATGGGATCACGAGACCGGCTTGTATTTCTACCGGGCTAGGTACTATGATCCGCAGGCGGGGAGGTTTATCTCCAAGGATCCGATTGGGTTTGCGGGAGGGGATGTGAATGTGTACCGCTATGTCGGGAATGATCCGGTCAATTGGGTTGATCCTTTGGGGCTTGATGCCACAAACTGGTTTAACACAACGGGAGGAAGAAGCTGGTTTAATGGACCTACTAATGGAAATTGGGGAGGCAGTTGCTGGAGCGGAGGGCGCTATTCTTGTAACGGTAATCCGATAGGCGATGCTCCACCTACAGACAGTGGGGATCAATGCTACAAACAGCATGACACCTGCCTTTCTGCCTGCGGCTCGAATCTTCAATGCCGTGCTGCCTGCAACAGGCAAGTAGTAGATAATTTACTTCAGTTACCAAATGACTCACGGTTGTGGCCCCATCCGCCTAGGGCTGGCACAGAGGGCGATAGTGAACGATACAGGTTTTGGGCCATTGAGTTGTTTGGTGGGCGTCAGAGGTAGAAATATGCCGAATAATCAAAAAAAAATTACGTTGCAAGTTTCTTTGTGGTTACCATTCGGGATGGCATCTTTACTCTCGCTAATTTGCACCAGAGTGTATTGGGCCTGGGCTTTGATTGGTCATAATTATACTCCACTCATCGCAATGGGAATAATAACGGCAGCTCTTGGAATTAGGATACTTGCCCATACTGGTTTACGGCTATGGCCTGCTATTGGTGTTATTATTGGATTGCTTATTGGGCAATCATGGTTAATCGAATTTCTTGGTGCAATAATTTTCTGGCAATTTAAAGGATTCGCTCCCTAAAAAAGAAAAAAAAGGGACAGATCTATGGGTTTGGGGGTCAAATCTTTACGGGCTGTTGCCCAAACCGTTATTGCTCCCCTCATTAGGGTCATGAGTTGTGCATGAGCTGGGGTCAAATCTTTATCCTTGACACCACTCCTCCCCTCCTCTAGCATCTTGGTATGGTACGCCCTCTTCGCATCGAATATCCAGGCGCGCTTTATCACGTCACCAACCGGGGCAATGAGCGCAAAACCATCTTCAAGGACGACACCGACCGGCAGGAGTTCTTAGAACTCCTCGCCCGCTCCCTGGCCATATACTCGGTCAAGCTCTACAGCTTTGTTCTGATGAGCAACCATTTTCATCTGCTGGTGGAGACCCCCTTGGGGAATCTCAGCCAGTTCATGCGTCACTTCAACATCAGCTACACATCGGCCTTCAACCGCCGCCACCGCCGATCCGGACACCTCTACCAGGGAAGATACAAGAGCTTCCTGGTGGATAGGGATGCGTACCTCTCCATGGTATCCCGTTATATCCATCTGAACCCGGTTAAGATCGGCAGCAACACGAATAAGCCGCTCGTCGAACAACTTGATATCCTTTGGGCCTACAAATGGAGCAGTCTGCCGGGATTTGTCTCTCTAAAAAAGCGATGGACGTTCGTGGATTATCCGGTGATCCTCGCGGAGTTCGGCGGCGACACCGCAACCGGGCGAACGAAATACAAAAAGCAGATTGCCGGAGATCTGGCGGAAGGCCTGCCGGTGAAGGAAAGGGTCGTCGGGCAGAGCCTCTTGGGCAGCGATGATTTTGTACAACGGATCAAAAACACTTATTTGGATGCGGAAACGGCCCGGGAGCAACCAGCTCTTGCCGAAGTGCGAAAATATCTGGCCCAGGACGTTATCCTGGATGGTATCTGCAAGGTGACGGGAAAAACCAGGGAAGAGGTATTACAAACCACAGGGCCACTACGCCAGATGGCCATGGATCTGCTCTACCGGTTGGGCGGGATGAAAAACCCGGAGATCGGGAGGCTGTTGGGTGTTGACTACAGCACCGTCAGCCAGGGAAGAAAGCGGTTTCGAGAGCGCCTGGATAAGGACAAGCAGCTGCAAGCCATATACACCAATGCGGAAGAGTTACTGTCAAGGATAAAGATTTGCCCCCCCCGCCTCAGGCAACCGGACAAAAATGACCACGCCGGAAGGCAAGGTGGTGGAATACAGCTACGACGAGGCCAACCGCCTCATCGGGATCGACAGCTTCCTGGGCGAGTTCTCCTTCGGCTACGACAAGCTGGGTCGCCGCGTGGGTCTTGCCTTTCCCAACGGGGTCAGCACCGGATACACTTACGACGCCGTGGGCCGACTCACCGAGATCCTGGCCCAGACCGCGGGCCGCCGCGGCCGTGGGGAAACGGTCAACGCCTTCAGCTACACCCACGACGCCGTTGGCAACCGGCTCTCCAAGACCGTGAGCATGGATGACTTCGGCCATAAGGACACCCGCTACGAGTACACCTACGATGCGGTTTACCAACTGCTCCAGTCTTTGCCGGCAAAGAACATGCGGCATCGGGAATGGAGCCAGGAACAGAGGGCGGAGCGCTTCAGCTACGATCCGGTGGGCAATCGCCTGACCGGGCCGGACCGCAGGGACACCTACCGCTACAACGAGCTCAATGAACTCCTTTCCGCCAGAAGGACGGCTTTCCAGTACGATCTCGACGGCAACATGTTCGCCAAAGGCGGTTGGACCTACGAGTACGACTATGAGAACCGGCTTATCAAGGCGATCCGGGCGGAGCGGGACGGGATCAAGACCGTCTCCTTCAAGTACGACCCCTTTGGCCGCAGGATCGAGAAAAAGGTGGAGGGGGTCGAGTACGGCCGGCTTGAGAGCAAGACCTACGCCTATGTCTACGACAACGAGGACATCATCCTGGAGATCAAAAGCGGCGGCAAGGATGAGGAGGGCGATAACGACGGCGGCCGCAAGGCCGGCTGGCTGAAGCACTGGCAAAAACGGGTTGCAAAGCCCGCGATCAGCCGCTTCGTGCACGGCCCCGGCATTGACGAGCCCCTGGCCATGGAGCAGAAGGGCAGGACCTTTTTCTACCATGCCGACGGCCTGGGCAGCATCGTAAGCCTTACCGATGCCAAGAACCATGTGGTACAATCCTACGAATATGACTCCTTCGGCAACATGCAGCATCACGGCGACGAGGTGAAGCAGCCCTATGCCTACACCGCCAGGGAGTGGGATCAGGAGACCGGGTTGTATTTTTATCGGGCAAGGTATTATGATCCGCAGGTGGGGAGGTTTATCTCCAAGGATCCGATTGGGTTTGCTGGCGGGATTAATGTTTATGCTTATGTCTCCAATAATGGCGTAACTTTAAATGATCCCTTCGGTCTGTGTGCCGCCGCAACGACTACTGATTGTAGCTACTATGACATAGCATATGCTAAAACTGGCTGTGAGTATTATAAAGATGCAAAAAATTGGTGTGAACGATTTGGAGCGCTTGATGGCAACACCTCAACGGCCGGGTGGACACAATGTGTGAGACGGTGTCTTCAAATATCAGACATGCAAAAATGTAGACCGGAAGAGAATACTTGTGTTGACTGTGATGCTGTGAAGAGTTGTAATGGTGACAATCATCAGTTTTGTTATACAGCCTGCAGGTATGCGGATCAAAGTAGTACCAACCCTAATAAACTTCCTGAGCTTCTGTCTGTTAGCGAGAAAGAGTGGATAGATAATCTTATTGATTGGGGGTTCAATGGACCTATTGGCGATTTTGTCAATTGGTTATCATTTTATTAGTAGATGAAGAGAATATACATTTCGCTAGTGTTGGGCTTGGTTGCTGCCATTTTAGCTTACGTAATGGCTTTTCATGTTGAACCGCAAGATGGCCAGGTAGGCTTTTTCTTTCTTTTTGAAATAATGTTTTCTTGGCTTGTTTCCAAGTTTATAGGCTCCTACCGAGTTAATGAGTGGTGGCCAATGGCAATAGGGCTGATTTTCGTGACAACCATTATCTTTTCTATACCAGCATATATGTTGGTGCTAATTTGCGACCGTTTCTTTAAAAAGAGTGGGGCAAAAGGTAAACATTCGTGACAGGGGTGGGGCAAATCTTTATCCTTGCCCCTTCCTTTAGCGTCTTAAAAAGTGGGCAGAATTCAATTCTGCCCACTTTTTTATTATATGCTGGGGAGATGGGGTCAAATCTTTATCCTTGACACTCCCTCCCCTCTTCTCTAGCATAGTTACATGGTACGACCTCTTCGCATCGAATATCCAGGCGCGCTTTACCACGTCACTAACCGGGGCAATGAGCGCAAACCCATCTTCAAGGACGACACGGACCGGCAGGAATTCCTCGAACTCCTCGCCCGCTCCCTGGCCATATACTCGGTCAAGCTCTACAGCTTTGTTCTGATGAGCAACCATTTTCATCTGCTTGTGGAGACCCCCTTGGGGAATCTCAGCCAGTTCATGCGTCACTTCAACATCAGCTACACATCGGCCTTCAACCGCCGCCACCGCCGATCCGGCCACCTCTACCAGGGTAGATACAAGAGCTTCCTGGTGGATAAGGATGCGTACCTCTCCATGGTATCCCGTTATATCCATCTGAACCCGGTTAAGATCGGCAGCAACACGAATAAGCCGCTCGCCGAGCAGCTCGATATCCTTTGGGCCTACAAATGGAGCAGCCTGCCGGGATTTGTCTCTCTAAACAAACGATGGCCGTTCGTGGATTACCCGGTGATCCTCGCGGAGTTCGGCGGCGACACCGCAGTAATTTCCGGGGACACAATACCTATTTTTTTTGCCAAGGAAAACCAGGCCGGAAGCCCGTTACAAAACAACTTAACAAATAGGTATTATGTCCCCAGATACCAATGCAGACCGCGGGCCGCCGCGGCCGTGGGGAAACGGTCAACGCCTTCAGCTACACCCACGACGCCGTTGGCAACCGGCTCTCCAAGACCGTGAGCATGGATGACTTCGGCCATAAGGACACCCGCCATGAGTACACCTACGATGCGGTTTACCAACTGCTCCAGTCTTTGCCGGCAAAGAGTTTCGGCCACCGGGAGCGTGTCGAGGAACAGAGGGCGGAGCGCTTCAGCTACGATCCGGTGGGCAATCGCCTGACCGGGCCGGACCGCAGGGACACCTACCGCTACAACGAGCTCAATGAACTCCTTTCCGCCAGAAGGACGGCTTTCCAATACGACCTCGACGGCAACATGATCGCCAAAGGCGGCTGGACCTACGAGTACGATTACGAGAACCGGCTGGTCAAGGCGGTCCGGGCGGAGCGGGACGGGATCAAGACCGTCTCCTTCAAGTACGATCCCTTTGGCCGCAGGATCGAGAAAAAGGTGGAGGAGGTCGAGGATGGCCGGCTAGAGAGCAAGACCTACGCCTATGTCTACGACAACGAGGACATCATCCTGGAGATCAAGAGCGGCGGCAAGGATGAGGATGGCGATAACGACGGCGGCCGCAAGGCCGGCTGGCTGAAGCACTGGCAAAAGCGGGTCGCAAAACCCGCGATCAGCCGCTTTGTGCACGGCCCGGGCATTGACGAGCCCCTGGCCATGGAGCAGAAGGGCAGGGCCTATTTCTACCATGCCGACGGCCTGGGCAGCATCGTAAGCCTTACCGATGCCAAAGGCCATGTGGTACAATCCTACCAATACGACTCCTTCGGCAACATGCAGCATCACGGCGGCGAGGTGAAGCAGCCCTTCGCCTACACCGCCAGGGAGTGGGATAGCGAGACCGGCTTGTATTTTTACCGGGGAAGGTATTATGATCCGCAGGTGGGGAGGTTTATTTCCAAGGATCCGATTGGGTTTGCGGGAGGGGATGTGAATGTGTACCGCTATGTTGGAAATAATTCAGTGTTGCGGACTGACCCGACAGGGAAAATTGATCCCTTGATTGGTGGGGCAATCTTCCTAGCTGGTTCCCATCTATTTCATTTGGGAGATGTTTTCAGCACATCAAATGGCAATCTATGGGATGGTTTCACGGAGCAAGACAATAAGTGCTCTTTGGGACCAATGTTAGGCCCAATAGGCGATGCCTGTTTTCCAGAGAACTGCCAAAAGCATGATAATTGCTATGCAGAAAATGAATGTAATGCTTCTTCATGGGTACCAAGTGTATTGGGCGGCACAAAACCATGCAATCAATGCAACAGCGGATTCTTTCAGTAATTTTGAGCAAAAACAAAACCAAAGGATTGTATTATGATGTTTCGTTTCGGTGTTAGGCTTTTTTTTCTACTAGCAATTTCCGTAGGCTTATCCGGTTGTTTGGAAGCAAGCTTTAAACTATCGCCAACATCAAGACTTCCTATTTGGTTTGAATTACCTGAAGAAGTACCTAGAGACAATGTGAGCGTTACCATGGACTATTATACGTACCCTGGTAAACGCGTTGCGATTTTCAAGTTATTTCAGAATGGAAAATTATTCGCATCTAAAGAAGTTTCAGGAATTTTACGTGGGACTCACCCCCTTCAATTGAAAAATCCACCACCTGGATTTCCAAGGCGTTATCCATCCTATGAAGTTGTCACTGTTAACGGAATAACCGATATTGTTGAGCACCGCAGAATGGAGTCTATTTTTTACATGGCGGACGATCCTACAGTCTGGAAAGAGTTTGGAGTTGAAAAATCCAACTAAATATAAAAGCGGAGGATGGGGTCACCCATTAAAAGGCCCTTTGTCAAGGGACAGACTTCCCCGTTACAAGAAAAAACACTTTTTCCCTTGCGAAGGACAATGTTCGCCGATTCCGTGGTCTTCGCAATCCTGAATCTTTCCCGCACCCGTTATTTCGGACTTTTGAGTCGGTGTCTGTCAATACAGAAGTAAAAGTGTACCAGTTTCGGCAAAGTAAAAGTGTACCACCTGTGAGGGAAAGAGGTCTGCGAAGACGCCAGCGAGGGTGTAAAAAGGATTGTGTAAATGGCCATTCCGGGGGTAGAAAAGTTCGCCCCCAACCAAGGGGTTTTTCAGGGGTTTTTCCGGGGACACAATACCTATTTTTTTTGCCAAGGAAAACCAGGCCGGAAGCCCGTTAAAAACGACTCAACAAATAGGTATTATGTTTGAATGCATAAGTAATTGAAAAGGGAGCCTCCAGGTGGCGGACAGCTCATATAATGAGCGAGCGGGGTCGAATAAATCGCCCCGAGTCAGACCCACAAGGAGGCTCCCTATGGAAAGTATTTACTACATCGGCCTGGACGTCCACAAGAAAACCATCGCTTACTGCATCAAGACAGCCAACGGCACGAAGGTGCGGCAAGGAGTTGTCGCCGCTGAACGCAAGGCTCTTGGGCAATGGCTCACTGAATTACCTGGTCCATGGTTGGGCGCCCTTGAGGCGACGATTTTCACCGGCTGGATTTACGATTTTCTCAAACCCCACGCGGTGGAGCTGAAGGTTGCCCACGCGGAGATGCTCAAAGCGATTACCGCCGCCAAAAAGAAAAACGACCAGGCCGACGCGGAGAAACTGGCCGACCTGCTGCGGGTGAATCTGCTGCCGGAATGCACCATGATGTCCACGGAGTTACGGGAATTACGCCGTATCCTGCGTTATCGGGTAATTTCCGGGGTAATTTCCGGGGACACAATACCTATTTTTTTTGCCAAGGAAAACCAGGCCGGAAGCCCGTTACAAAACAACTTAACAAATAGGTATTATGTCCCCAGATACCAATGTCCCCAGATACCAATGAACCGTGGTCGGCATGGCGAAGATATCTTTGCCGACAAGAAAGACCATTAAACCTTTCTTGTCGTTTTGAGAGAAGCTTGAAAGCTTAAGTGAATATCTGAGCAAGAGCCAAGCAAAGACTTGACCCCTTTTTAAGTGAATATCTGAGCAAGAGCCAAGCAAAGACTTGACCCCTTTTTCCTTATGTCCCCAGATACCAAAGGATCGCCTATTGCATTTTTTTCATCTTTACAGGAGAGCCTTGACTTTTAACGCCTAAAGGTAGCGCTTTGTTGGGCGTCATTTCTCCAAGACGATCCAAAATCATATCGCAGGCACCAGCAACTACGTTGCAATGGGTTAGGCGCATGGCAACTTTCTGGCAACGTTGACGCATGGTGTGGTCGGATATCAACTCTCTCAGCGCACTCGTTACAGCTCGTACACTGTATTTCTTCGGCAACACTTCTTTCGCTACGCCAAGTCGCACCGCACGGTGGGCGTTGTCAAATTGGTCATAGGCGACAGGGCGAATAAGCTGAGGAACGCCCGCCCGTAGTGCCTGACTGGTAGAGCCGATGCCGCCGTGATGAACAAATACGGCCAATTTGGGCAACAGTGTTCCAAACGGCACGTAGCAAACGTGAATGACGCCTTCAGGAAGTGGGCCGGGGATTTGCTCTGCGAACGGCGAGAGAAGAATCCCTCGCACTCCTGCCTCTTTGCAAGCCTCAATGGAAGTCCTAAAAAAATCGTGAGCCGTTGCAGTCGCCGTTCCTGCCGAGAAGCCCACCGGTGGCGGGCCTGCCTCGATGAACTCGGAAAGGCTCTGCGGCAGCAGAACCTGCTGGCTGTGGTCATAGAGCGGGAAGCCCGCCAAGACCACATGTTGAGGCCAGTCAACTTGGGGCTCGGCGAACCAGTTGGGAAACATACCGACAACAGCATCTGCCTCGTGAATCCAGGAATGGAATATCCGCTCAACACGTGGCAAGCCCAACTCGGCACGCAACCGGTTCAACGGTGTCGTGATATAGGGATCGTAAAACCCCTTATCGAGCGTCCACCAAGCCAAGCGTTTCACCAACGCTGGAGTTCGTGAATCGATCCAGCGTGGAACGAGCCGAGCCGGGCTGTGATTCGACCGAAAAACGGAAGGAGCAAGGTGTACCGTTGCACAAGGCACGTTGTCAGTTTCCCGCAGCAAGCGTGATGCGAACAGCAGGGAGTTGCTGATTGTGATGGTGTCACCAATACGCGCATCAGCTTTCATGGCGCGGTAGTACGCGGGGCAGATCTCGCCGTACTCTTTCCCCACGCGCCTGAAAGCACTTTTCGGATCGCTATCACTCGTTTCCTTGAAGAGTTTCTCGTACGCATCAACCGTACTAATAGGAATAAACCGGATCGTTTCGTCCGTTACATAAGAGTGGAATATCGGATTTGCGTAAAAGATGACGTCGTGTCCGCGTGTGGCGAATTCTCGGGCGAGCGCAACAAATGGCAGAACATCGCCATGACTGCCAGCTGCTGAAATTAGTACTCTCATCGGAAAGCTCTAAATATTTGCAAGGAATTTCCGGGGACACAATACCTATTTTCCTTGCCAAGGAAAACCAGGCCGGAAGCCCGTTACAAAACAACTCAACAAATAGGTATTATGTCCCCAGATACTTATGTCCCCAGATACCAAACAGTTTCAGCTTGTTACCGCCTATTACGCCATATTCGGCCCGTATCTCGCCACCTTTTTCAGGTTGCGGACAATGCAGAACAGGTTCCACTGGATGTTCACCTTTCCCTTGGCGGACCGGCCATGGAAGTAGGCCACCTGTCTGATTCTCGTCCGCTCGGGATGCCGAAGGCATTGCGTACGGAGCGTGCAGGGGAGGCAAGCCGATTCAGGCCCCTTGAATTTGGTGGCCAAAAAATTTCTCACCGCGACATTGTTGCCGTTGCGGTACAGCCGTTTCCCTGCCAGGCAGACGCAATGGCTCAAATCCTCCGGGAACACAAAGTCTGCGCTTGAAAACAAGTTGCTTCTTCCCGCCAGTTTCGGCCGTTCCTTCCGATGCCGCTCCCTGATTTTTCTGGCCCGTTTGCGCAGGGTTTCATCCTGGGGGGGCAGAATTAAATTCTGTTCATTTTTTCTCACGGATGTGGCTTGATCCCGTTATAAGCCTCTGCCAGGAAGTTGCAGATCGCCAGTCCATTGTTGATGAATTTTCTGCCGGTGGCGAAGCTCGTTTTGGCGCCTGGCGTCATCCCTGCCTCCTCGGCCAGAACCAGCACTGGGCAACTCTGGTTATCCGCGCCCAGAAGCTCGACAATTTCCGGCCTGGGCCGGGGAAAGTTCACCTGCACGATCACTATCTTCTCGCGGATTTGCGGGGAATAGTGGAGGAACCCTTCAACAACAGCGCAGTCGGGGCAGTAATAGGGTCCCCGGCCATCCTCAATCCAGGGGGTCAGGGTAAAAAGGGTGTGTTTTGCCATGGATCGCTCCTTGTTGCGTTCGCTTCCCCTTGCTTGAGTCAGCTTGGGGAAATCTCAAAAAAAAAGGGATTCCAGCGAGCCGGAATCCCTTTTTCAGCAAAGTAAACCTGTTCCTTGCTAATAGCGGTAATGATCCGCCTTGTAGGGGCCGTTCACCGGCACGTCGATGTAGGCGGCCTGCTCCTTGCTCAGAGTGGTGAGATGTACGCCGAGTTTCTTTAGGTGCAACCGCGCCACCTTTTCGTCCAGCACCTTGGGCAGCACATAGACCTTCTTCTCGTATTTCTTGGCGTTGTTGAAGAGTTCCATCTGGGCCAGCACCTGGTTGGTGAAGGAGGCGGACATCACGAAGCTCGGATGGCCGGTGGCGCAGCCCAGGTTGACCAGGCGGCCTTCGGCCAGCAGGGTGATCTTCTTGCCTCCGGGGAAGAGGATGTGATCCACCTGCGGCTTGATGTTCTCCCAGGTGTATTTGCGCAGGGAGGCCACGTCGATCTCCGAATCGAAGTGGCCGATGTTGCAGACAATGGCCTCGTCCTTCATGGCCTTCATGTGGGCATGGCCGATGACCTTCTCGTTGCCGGTGCAGGTGACGAAGATGTCGCCAAGCGGCGCGGCCTCTTCCATGGTCACCACCCGGTAGCCTTCCATGGCCGCCTGCAGCGCGCAGATGGGGTCGATTTCCGTTACCCACACCGTGGCGCCCAAGCCGCGGAAGGCCTGGGCGCAGCCCTTGCCCACGTCACCGTAGCCCAAAACCACCGCGATCTTGCCGGCCACCATCACGTCGGTCGCCCGCTTGATGCCGTCCATCAATGATTCGCGGCAGCCGTAGAGGTTGTCGAACTTGGACTTGGTCACCGAGTCGTTCACGTTCATGGCCGGGAAGAGCAGGCTGCCGGTTTTCTCCATATGATAGAGGCGATGCACTCCGGTGGTGGTTTCTTCGGTCACGCCGCGGATGGCCTTGGCCGCCGTGGTCCATTTCTTCTTGTCCGCGGCCAGATCCTGCCGGAGCACCGCCAGCACGGCCTGCCATTCCTCGTTGTCCGATTTTTTTGTGGCCGGAACCTTGCCGGCTTTCTCGAATTCCGCGCCCTTATGCACCAGCAGGGTGGCGTCGCCGCCGTCGTCCAGAATCATGTTGGGCGGTTCGCCGTCGGGCCAGGTCAGTGCCTTTTCGGTGCACCACCAGTATTCCTCGATGCTCTCCCCCTTCCAGGCGTAGACCGGAATACCGGCCGCGGCAATGGCGGCGGCGGCGTGGTCCTGGGTGGAGAAGATGTTGCAGGAGGCCCAGCGCACTTCAGCGCCGAGGGCAACCAGGGTCTCGATCAGCACCGCGGTCTGGATGGTCATGTGCAAAGAACCGGAGATCCGGGCGCCCTTGAGGGGCTTTTTCTTGCCAAACTCTTCCCGCAGGGCCATGAGGCCGGGCATTTCGGTTTCCGCGATCCTGATTTCCTTGCGGCCCCAATCGGCCAGACTCAGGTCGGCGACCTTGAAATCGCCCTGTTTTTTAGAGGAAGTTTTCGGGGCCGGGGCCTTTTTCGCAGCTGCTTTTTTTGCTGAAGACTTCATGGTGTGTTCTCCTCACCGCGCTTTTGCGCGGGGTTGCTTAACGTTATTTCAGGCCCGCGGCATCCTTGAGGATTTCCGCCTTGTCGGTCAGCTCCCATTTGAAATCCTCCCGCTCGCGGCCGAAGTGGCCATAGGCGGCGGTCTTTTTGTAGATGGGCCGCAGGAGGTCGAGGTGCTGGATAATGGCCTTGGGCCGCAGGTCAAAATGGGCGTCGATGAGGGCCTTGATTTTTTCGTCGCTGATCTTGCCGGTGCCAAAGGAGTTGACGTTGATGGAAACCGGCTTGGAAATGCCGATGGCATAGGCGATCTGCACTTCAAGCTCCGTGGCGATCCCCGCCGCCACCAGGTTCTTGGCGACATAGCGGCCCATGTAGGAGGAGGAGCGGTCGACCTTGGAAGGATCCTTGCCGGAAAAGGCGCCGCCGCCATGGGAGCCCATGCCGCCATAAGTGTCGACGATGATCTTGCGGCCGGTCACCCCGCAGTCGCCGACCGGGCCGCCGATGACGAAACGGCCGGTGGGGTTGATGAAATATTTGGTGTTCTTGTCCACCATCTCGGCGGGGATGATGGGCTTGATGATCTCCTCCATGACCCCTTCCTTGAGATCCTCGTAATCGACCTCAGGGGCGTGCTGGGTGGAGAGGACGATTGCCTCGACCCGCTTGGGTTTTTTGTTTTCGTATTCGATGGTGACCTGGCTCTTGGCATCGGGCCGCAGCCAGGGCAGGAGCCCTGCCTTGCGCACCTCTGCCTGCCGTTTGGTGAGACGGTGGGCATAGGTGATGGGCATGGGCATCAGCACCCGGGTCTCGGTGCAGGCGTACCCGAACATCAGGCCCTGGTCGCCGGCGCCCTGATCCAGATCGAGGCCGGAGCCTTCGTTGACGCCCTGGGCGATATCGGGAGACTGCTTGCCGATGCTGGTGAGCACCGCGCAGGATTGCCAGTCAAAGCCCATTTCGGAAGAGTTGTAGCCGATCTCCCGCACCGTCTCCCGCACCACGGCGGGCATGTCCACCCAGGCGATGGTGGTGATCTCGCCGGCAATGAGGGCCATGCCGGTGGTGACCAGGGTTTCGCAGGCGACCCGGGCCTTTGGGTCCTGGGCAAGGATGGCGTCGAGGACGGCATCCGAGATCTGGTCGGCAACCTTATCCGGGTGGCCTTCTGAGACAGATTCCGAAGTAAAGAGATAGTTTGACATTCCTGCTCCTCATGATGTTCGCTGGCGGAATAGTTATTGATGAAAGGCGAAAGAAAGGCCTTTGCTGAAACGCTGTATGTTTATTGCAATATTTATTTATGTCAAGAAGAAAGGTGCGAATAGCTGTTTTCCAGGGCCTTTATCGCGGAAACAAGCTGCCGGTTGACCGGCGCGGCAAGGCCGAGCCGGTCGGCCTCCGCGACCACGGCGCCGTTGATGGCGTCGATTTCGGTGCGCCGTTTTTTGCGGACGTCCTGCAGCATGGATGAGATGTTTTCCGCCGTGGCCCGGCAGACCGCTATGGTCCTTTGCACCGGGTCGTCGGCGATTCCGATCCCTTTGGCCCTGGCAACCCTGGCCGCCTCCTCAACGGCGGCAACCAGGAGAGCGCGGCTCTCCTCCTTTGCAAGCAATTCGCCGTTCTTGCACTGATTGAGAGCGGTCAGGGCATTGATGCCCGCATTCACCAGGAGTTTATTCCAGACCTGGGCCATGATCTCGGGCTCGATTCGGGTCGGAAGGCCGGCGGCATTCAAAAGCGCTGCCGCGGCCTCAAGTTTTGCCTGGGCGGCGGCAGCGGCCTTTCCGCTGAAGCCGAGCACGGTCTGGCCGCTGCCGCCGAAGCGCACCCGGCCGGGGGCAAGCAGGGTGGCGCCCAGGGAGGTGACTGCCAGGGCCCAGGCTCCGGGCAGAGCGGTTTTTTCCAGCAGGGCGAGATGGGAGATTCCGTTCTGGAAGGCGAGCAGGAGGCTGTTGGCGGAGAGCAATGGCGACAGGGACGGGAGGATGCCTGCCACGGTGGGGGATTTCACGCAGAGCAGCACAAGGTCCACCGGTCCGATGGTGGCAGGGTCGGTGGCGGCAAAAACCGGGGCCTGGACAATCCCCTCCGGATATTCAAGGATGAGGCCATGGCGCTGGAGCAGGGCAGCGCGCCCGCTGTCATGATCCAGCACCATGATGCTGCCGGCAACCTTCCGGCTGAGGGCGGCGGCAAGGAGAGAGCCCAGCGCGCCCGGGCCGACAACGGCTATCTTTCTGCCGCCGGCGCTTGCCATCGGTTGCGGGCTAACGGGTTACCGTTACATCTTCGACGATAACATTATACTTGTACCCGAAGCCGAAATCCTTATTGGCGGCGAGCACTCCCTCCACAGTGACGATGTCGCCCTTTTCCGCGGAGGCCGCCGTGGTCACCACCAGATCATGGGTGTTCTTCACCGGATCGCCGGAACCATCCTGGAGGTGGAGCCAGGTCTTGCCCATGATGCCGGCGGAAACCTTCACCACCTGGCCTTTGACCTTTACTTTTTTCGCGTTCAACTGCGTGGCCTTTGCAAAAAGTTCGGCAACGGTGTAGCCGTTTTCGCCTTTGGCCTTGTCCATTTTCAGTTCCACAAAGGGGACAATGGCCTTGCTGCTGCCCATGGCGACCTCGCTTGCCGCGGGGGTTGTTTCGGCGCCTGCCTCCTGTTGCATGGCGGCGTTGAAATCAGCGCCACCGGCGGCCGGGGTCATGGCCTGTGCGGCGGGAGCCTCGGTCCCGTGGGGATTCATGCCGGCGCCCTTTGCCTCCTTGCCGGCCAGGCCCGGGGCAAAGATCAGTTCTGCAAAGGTCTTGTTCAGACTCTTGCTGGGAAAGTTCTGCATGAGCTGCCCTTCGTTCACCGTGACCTCTTCATCAACCTTCACCTCCGTCTCCGGCACCGCCACCCAGATCTCGCCCGCGGGAGAGGCCAGCAGAATATAGGTAAAGCCGCCGCCGGCAGCGACCTCCTTTGCCTTGCCCTGCAAAGGATACGCAATTTGTTTTTCCGGTGCCTGCATCTCCTGCCCCGGAGCTTCCTGGGCGGTTTTGGGCTCGGGAGCCTTGCTCGTCTGCTGTTGGCTGTCACAGGCGGCCAGGGTCAATACACAGAGAACGCTGCCCAAAACACACTGCCATTTTTTCAACTTCATGGATGTAGGTCTCCTTATTTCTTTTCAGCTTACGGATATGAAAAAAGGCGCCCCATGGGTTATGGGGCGCCATGCTCTTTCTATTGGGACACGGCAAGGATGAAAAAAGTTCCTCCTATTTTTTTATCTGTCCATAGCGGTATGTCAACTGCTTATTTTTCAAGCCGATCTGCACCATCCCTCCCTTGGCCAGCCGGCCGAAGAGAATCTCTTCGGTCAGGACATCGCCGATTTCCTGCAGAATCAGGCGGCGCAGGGGGCGGGCCCCAAACTCCGGGGCATAGCCCTTGCCGGCAAGCCAGCTCCTTGCGCCGGCGGCGAGAGAAATCGTCACCTTGCGTTCGGCGAGCTGCGCCTGCAGCTCCGCGATCATCTTGTCGACAATCCGTTCCATCAGTCTGGCATCCAGCGGGTTGAAGGTGATGGTCGCGTCCAGCCGGTTACGGAATTCGGGAGAAAAAAGATTTTTCAGGGCGCGTTCATTCTTGCCTGTATTCTCGCCGGTAAAACCGATGGGCCGCTCGCTCATCTCGCGGGCGCCGGCATTGGTGGTCATGATCAGGATCACGTTGCGGAAATCAGCCTTGCGGCCGGCATTGTCCGTGAGGGTGGAGTGGTCCATGACCTGGAGGAGGATGCTGAAGATGTCCGGATGGGCCTTTTCGATTTCGTCGAGCAAAAGCACGCTGTAGGGGTGCTTGCGGATCGCATCGGTGAGCAGGCCGCCCTGGTCGAAGCCGACATAGCCGGGCGGGGAGCCGATCAGCCTGGAAACCGCGTGTTTTTCCATATACTCGCTCATGTCGAAGCGTTCGAAGTGCACCGAGAGCGCGGCGGCCAGCTGCTTGGCCACCTCGGTCTTGCCGACGCCGGTGGGGCCGGCAAAGAGAAAGGAACCGGTGGGGCCTTCACTCTGCTTGAGTCCGGCCCGGGAACGTTTCACCGCAGTGACCAGGGCGTTGATGGCGTGGTCCTGGCCGAAGATGCTCTTTTTCAGCAGTCCGTCCAATCCCTTGAGATGGGCGAGATCCGAGCCGCTGGCGCTCTTGGCCGGGACCCGCGCCATTCGGGAAACCACCTTTTCCACGTCGCGCACCGTAACGGTGCGTACACCTCGGTTTGCGCCGGCCAGTCGGAAAGAGGCCCCGACCTCGTCGAGCACGTCGATGGCCTTGTCCGGCAGAAAGCGGTCGCTGAGATAGCGGCTGGCAAGCTCCGCCGTGGCCTTGACCGCGGGGGCCGAATACCTGACGCCGTGGTGCTCCTCGTAGCGCGGCAGAAGTCCTTTTAGGATGGCGATGGTCTCCTCGACGCTGGGTTCCTCGATATCAATCTTCTGGAAACGGCGGGAGAGAGCCCGGTCCTTTTCGATATAATTTTTATACTCCTCATAGGTGGTCGAGCCGATGCAGCGGAGAGAGCCCGCCTGCAGGGCCGGCTTGAGGAGGTTTGAGGCATCCATGCTGCCGCCGCTGGTGGCGCCGGCCCCGACGATGGTGTGGATCTCGTCGATGAAGAGGATGATGCGGGGATCCTTTTCCACTGCGCTGATAACCGCCTTGAGGCGCTGTTCGAAATCGCCCCGGTACTTGGTGCCGGAAAGCAGCCCGCCCATGTCGAGAAGGCGGAGCTCGACGTCGTGCAGGAGTTCCGGCACCCTGCCTTCATGGATCTGCAGGGCAAGGCCTTCGGCAATGGCGGTTTTTCCCACGCCGGGCTCGCCGACCAGCAGGGGATTGTTCTTGCGGCGGCGGCAGAGGGTCTGCATCACCCGGGTCAGCTCCTTGTCGCGGCCGACCAGGGGATCGATTTTTCCCTCCCTGGCGCGTTCGCTGAAGTTGATGGTGTATTTCTCCAAGGCCTCGTTGCCCTTGGGCGATTCGGGTTTGGCCTCCTCGGTTTTTTTCTCTTCCCTCTCCTTGCCGCCATCCCCTTCCCTGCCATGGGAGATGAAGTCGGTGACATCGAGCTTGCTGATCCCCTCGGAATGGAGAAAGTAAACGGCAAAGGATTCGGTCTCGGAGAAGATGGCGGCCAGCACGTCGCCGGCATCCACCTCTTTTTTGCCGCAGCTCTGCACATGGGCGATGGCCCGCTGCAGAACCCGATTGAAGCCTAAGGTCTGGATGGGGTCGTGACCCATGGCCTCCTGCACGGTGGGGAGGTTGGAGGTGAAGAAATCCTCGAGTTTTTTCTTCATGCCCTCAGGATCGCCGCCGCACCCTTCGATGATGCCGGCGGCCAGATCGTCATCCAAAAGGCCGTATAAGATATGCTCAACGGTGACGTGCTCGTGTTTCCGGATTTTTGCTTCCCGGATGGCACGCACCAGAGCGATTTCCAGTTTCGCATTGATCATTGCCGCGCTCCTTACGGGATGGCTCCCGTTATGCTTTTTCCATGGAACACTTCAAGGGATACTCGTTCTGCCGCGCCAGATCGTGGACGAGAACCACCTTTGTTTCCGCGACATCCCGCGGGTAAATGCCTGCAACCCCGATCCCCTGCTGGTGGACATTGAGCATGATCAGGTTGGCCTCGGTTTTGCCCTTGTGGAAGATGGTTTCAAGCACCATCACAACAAAATCCATGGTCGTATAATCGTCATTGTGCAAGAGCACCTTGTACATGGACGGTTTTTTGGTCTGCTGCCGCTTTTCGGTTATGACCGCTCCGTCAAACTCCTTTTTTACGGCGCCCATCGTCTTGCTGCTCCCTCAGTCAAATCATTGGCCCAGGCGGTTTGCTGCCTGTAATAATAATCATTTTTTTTTAATCCGCCACGTCGGCTCTTCTCTTTGCGGAAGGGAAGAGAACCGGCGGAGAGGCATTATCCCGCGGCCTGCCGGCGCCCGGTTTTGCCTGCCGCCGGCAGCAGGGAAAGGAGAAAATTTTCCAGAATAAGGTAGTCGGGCAGGCCCGAGCCCTTCAAGAGATATTCCGCCTGCAGCAACTCGGCCAGCGCTCTTTTTATGACGGGCAGGGAAAAGTGTTCCGCCTGCTGAAAGCTTTTGTAGACCACGAAGGGATGTCCGTTCAGCTGGGCAGGCCAGGCCGCCATGCTTTCCTTGAGCCTGGGGAGAAAACCCTTTTGGAAAGCGGCATAGGAGATGCCGGCCGAGTAGGGGGGGGTGGGCTGCTCAATGACGGCCCGCACCAGGAGGAGCTTGCGGAGAAAATTGCGCAGCCCGGCCACGACAATGAGCGGGTAGACGCCGTGTTCCCGCAACCGTTGCAACACGGGGAGGGCGGCGGCCAGATCGTGATTGCCCACCGCCTCGGTGAACTCGTAGAGCGCCTCTTCCCTGGTCCTGCCGACCATGACGTCGAGGTCGGTCATGGTGACGGTTTCCGCCTCGCCGCTGTAAAGGGCGAGTTTCTCGCTCTCCATGGCCACGGCCACCGGATGAAAGCCGACCCTTTCCAGAAGAACGGGCAGGGCGCGGGGTTCGAGCTTCTTGCCGAAGCCGGCCAGGGTCTTTTCGGCGATCTCCCGAAGAAGGGCCTCCTGATCCTTGCGTGCGGCCGAGCTGGCGCCGGTGTCCACGGAGAGGTCGATAACCACGCACTCTTTTTCAAGATACTTGAATAATTTTTTTCGTTTGTCCGCGGCTTCGGCCAGAAGAATCAGGGTGTTGCCCGCCGGAACCCCTGCCATGAGGGCCGCCTGCAGCAGCTCGGCCGCATCGGTCTTTTCGGCGGCCGCCGGGGCCGGGTCGTCTTCGGCGGCCGTGAGAAGTTCCCGCACCCAGCCCAGCTCTTCGGGTTTGGCAAAGCCGAACAGTTCCTGCCAGCGGTTCGGGGCGCACGCTGCCAGCTCCTCCCTTTCCCAGTCGGCCGGAACAAGATCGGCCAGGGTCAGCATCTGGGCAAGAAAACGCGCCGCCCGCCGTGGCTCTTTCGCCGCCCAGCCCTTTTGCGCCTTTTCCCACAGGGTTGCCGCCACCACCTTGGAGTAGAGGATCCTGGAATCCGTCACCCGCAGAACCTGGCCGCCGCCGAAGAGACTGTAGGTTTTCAGCATGTTGATGGTGGCCGGGATATCCTCCTGGTCGCCATCGATATTTTTCAGGCTGCTCAGGCGTTGCTTTTCCTCGGGGAGAAGCTGGCAGACGAGGTCGTTGGCAACCTCCTGGCAGAGATAGCGTTCACCAAAAAGAAAATAGACCGGCGAGCGTTCTCCCTTTTTGAGGGCGGTAAAGAGCCTGGCAATATCCTGACGGGTATAGAGCGGCATAGTTTGTTTTCCCACGGCGCATTCCGCGCGCTTCCTGTTGACGGGTTTTGTCTTTCCCTGCTACTCTTGATTTTAAGTACTGTGTCCGGCCCCGCTTGTCACTGAAAAAGAGTGAGGCAATGGGCCGGAGAACCTCTCCTCTTGAAACAAACCCGTGTTCCCATGACGCTTCCGCAGGCAAAAAAAACAGGGATTCTCATCGGCGGCTCCGGCCTGATCGGTGGTACTCTCCTGCACTATTTCAAGACCCGGGCCGGGGATGAGGTGACCATTCTCGCGCCGAACAGCAAAAAACTGAGCCTGCGCGAACCGGACGATATCCGCCGCTACTTTGAAAAGACCAAGCCGGATTTCATCATCAACAGCGCCATTGCCGCCATTGACAGCGATCCGCAGCTTGCCTACGAGATCAATTACATGGGCACGGTTTCCCTGGCCAAGGCCGCTTCCGAGCTGAGTATCCCCTATATCCATTTGAGTTCCGCCGCCACCATGCCCACCGGCACGGATCTGCGCGAAGAAGACCGGCTCGACCTTGCCCCGGATCTGCCCAATTATACCAAATCAAAACTCATGGCCGAACTGACCCTGGAGCATCTGCGCAAAACCAGGGGGCTTGACTTCACCGCGATCCGGCTGGGTATTGTCTACGGGGCGCACGATCACAAGATCCAGGGCTTTCATCGCCTTTTTTTTTCCATTGTCGCCCGGGCCATGCCCATTCTGCTGACGAAAAAGGAGGCCATGCACTCCTATTCCAACTCCCGGAAGCTGCCCCACTTTGTCGCCCATGTCCTGACGAACCGCGAAGAGTTTTCCGGGCAGACCTACAACTTTGTCGATCCGCTGCCGGTTTCGCTGAGCCAGCTTATCCTCACCATCAAGTCCTACCTGGGGCTCACGGCGCCCAGGGAGGTGTACATCCCCTATCCCCTGGCCAGATTCGGCATGCACCTGGTCGCCCGCCTGGTCCGCCTCATCAGCCGTCTCGGCATTGAGGCGCGGATGCCGGCCGAGCTGATGTTTTTAGAGAAGTTTTATGAAACGCAGACCCTGTCCGCGGCAAAGCTCGCGGCCTCGAGCTTCGTGGATCCGGATCCCGAAGCCACCATTTTCACGGAGCTGCCGGACCTGATCCAATACTATGTGACCCGCTGGGAGCATCTCAACCTGATCGAGCCCTTTGACAAGGAGTTCTTTGACCCCCGCAGGCGGGCGGAGGAGTTTCTCCGCTCTCCGGACAAGCTCCTCCGGGAGGTGCATGCCGAAGCAAATCTTCCTTTCCTGAAACAGTGTTCCCTTGACGGCGGCAAGCCGGAAAGCGGGGAGAGGGGAGCATGAGTTCCGAAGCGGCATCGACGACGAAAAAACAGATCCCCGCCGCCATCGGCCGGTATCGGATTGTGCGGCAAATCGGCCTGGGCGCCATGGGCGAGGTTTATCTCGCCCACGACGAACTCATCCATCGCAAGGTCGCCATCAAGTGCATGCGGGTCGATCGGTACAAGAGCGAGGCAAAACGGCAGAAGGCCATCGAATCCTTTCTCCATGAAGCCCGGATCGTCGGCAACCTCGACCACCGCCATATCACGGCGGTGTACGACATCGGGGTCCGGGCCGGCGCGCCTTACATCGTCATGGAGTATGTCGAGGGGAAAAACATCAAGGAGCTGATCCGCGGCAAGGCCGCCTTCAGCATCCAGGACAAGCTCAGCCTTATCGCCATGGTGGCCAGGGCTCTCCATTTCGCCCATAAGCGGGGTATTCTTCACCGGGATATCAAGCCGGCCAACATCATGATCGTTAAGCAGAGCCTCCTGCCCAAGATCACCGATTTCGGCATCGCCCGGGTGGTGGATACCTCTTCCTTCGGCAACATCGAAAGCAGCATCGACGAGGCGGGTTTCATCCCCGGCACTCCCCTCTACATGTCGCCGGAGCAGATCCGCGGCGAGGAGTTGGACAGGCGCAGCGACATTTTTTCCCTGGGGGTCCTGGCCTATGAGTGGCTGAGCGGCGAAAAGCCTTTTGGCGGGAAAAACCTCATTGCCCGCTTGAAATCCGTGCTCGCGGACGCCCCGAAACCGCTCAGCGCCTTTCCCGGCATCGATCCGGAACTGGACAGCATCATCATGCGGGCCCTGGCCAAGCCTCTGGCCGCCCGCTACCAGAGCGCCGACGAGTTCGGCGACATCCTGGAACTGTATCTCAACTCCCTGGAGAAGAAAAAGGCCGGGGGAAAAACAGGATTTTCCTTTGATAAAAAGGAGATAATCGGGCGTCTGCGGCAACGGTATCTCTTTTTCGCCGATTTCAGCGATGAGGAGCTGTTCGATCTCTTCCGCGTCTCCGGCAAGGAGGAGTTTGCCAAGGGCGAATATCTGATCCGGGAAGGAACCTCGGGCGCCAAGATGTATATGATCATCGCCGGCTCCGTCATCGTTCTTACGGAAACAGAGGGCAAGCGGGTGGAGCTTGAAACCCTGGGAGAGGGCAGCTGCGTCGGCGAGATGTCGATGATCGACCATCTGCCCCGCTCCGCCTCGGTGGTGGCACTCAAGAAAACCGTGGCCCTGGTCCTGAACGAAACGGTGCTCCGCCATAACAGTCCCAAGCTCTGTCTCAAGCTCTACCGGAATCTGGCCACCACCCTCTCCGAGCGGCTGCGGGCCAGCGAAAGCAAGTACCTGAACCTGCTGGCCGTCTGCCATGCCGGCGGGGAGGAGGGGTAGCATGCCCCTGCTCGGCGCCCATATGTCCGTGGCCGGCGGCCTGCACCTGGCCTTTGCCCGGATCCGCGAGGTGGGCGGCGAGGCGCTGCAGATTTTCACCAGAAATCAGCGCCAGTGGCGGGCAAGGCCCATCGCCCCCGAAGAGCGCCGCCTCTTTCTGGAAGCATGGAAGCAGTGCGGCCCCTTGCCGGTCGCCTCCCATGATTCCTATCTGATCAATCTGGCCAGCCCCCAGGAAGAGACAGCGCAAAAATCCATGGCCGCCCTTGGCGACGAACTGCGCCGTTGCGCGGCCCTTGCTATTCCCTATCTGGTCATGCACCCGGGCGCCCATCTGGGCAGCGGGGCCGAAGCCGGGATCAGCCGGGTGGCGGCAAATCTCGATACGGTTTTCCGGAAGGCGGTCGAGGCAGACGAGGTGATGGTGCTTCTGGAAACAACTGCTGGGCAGGGCAGCAGCCTGGGGGCCACCTTTGCGGAACTCGCCGCCATCATCGGTCAGTCGCGGCATGCGGACAGGCTCGGCGTCTGCTTTGATACCTGCCATGTCTTTGCCGCGGGCTATGATCTCCGCAACGCGGCGGCCTATGAGAAAACCATGGCGGAATTTGAAAGCCAGGTGGGCCTTGGCCGCCTGAAGTTTTTTCACCTCAACGATTCGCTGCAGATGCTTGGCGGCAGGGTGGACCGCCACACCCACATCGGCGCCGGCCAGATCGGCAGGGAAGGCTTCCGGCTTCTGCTGAATGATCCGCGGTTTCGCAACCATCCCATGACCCTTGAAACCCCGAAAGGAGAGGATCTGCGGGAGGACAAGGAGAATCTGGCCCTGTTGCGTGGCCTGATCGCGCAGAGCCAGCCCGGCTGAGTTTCTATTACAGCCGTCGTTCCGTTTCCCGGAGGATCGCGTCCAGGAGGGGGCTTTCCGGCGAATCCTCCGGCAGTCTCTCCTTGAGCTGGGAGGCGAGGGTGGCGATCCGGCTCAGGGCGTCACGCTGTTCGATGATGAGGTGCTCCCGGGTCTTTCTCTCCTGAAAAAAGAGATCCAGATTGTTCTGCAGGGTTTTGAGCAGGTGGTTGTTTTGGCCCTGGCTGCGCATGGGGTTGCCTTCCTGATTCTCCTCCACGGCGGCCAGGTATTCCCGCCAGAATTTTTCGTAGGCCGCCAGGGTGTCGGCAGGATCCAGGGCCCGCTGATAGGAAATGATCCGTTCCACCTTTTCCCGCAGTTCGCCGAGCCTGATCGGTTTGCAGATATAATCGAAGGCGCCGAGGCGCATGGCTTTGATGGCGGACTCCACCGAGGCGTAGCCGGTCATCATCAGGACGCCGCAGGCCGGGTTGCTGGCCTTGGCAAACTGCAGGACATCAAGGCCTCCTTCGCTGACATGCTTGGTTCCGGGCATGTTTTTGTCGGTGAGCACAACGTGAAACTGCTCCTGCGCCAGCAGGGCAATGGCCGAGGCGGCATCTTCGGCCATTGCGAACTCATAGTCGAAGCCAGCCAGCGCCGTGCAGACAAAGTCCCGCATCATCGCCTCGTCGTCAACCACCAAAATCCGTATTTTCATATTCAATTCCTCCGTTTGCCCGCAGTTTCTCCCCTGCAACGATCACCGTAAAGGCTTCTCTTTTTTCCCGGGGGAAGAGACAAAAACCTCGCCGCTGCCGACATGCACGGAAACGGTGCGGGAAATTTCCCCGCCCACATCCATGGCCACCACCGGGATCTGGCAGCGGGCAAGGATATCCAGCATGACCTGCACGATGCGGCTGCCGATGTGGTAATCCTTTTTCATCCGGATCACCTTGGCGCCGCCGGCAAGTCTCGCCACCATGCCGGAACCGGCCGTTCCGTAAAGGCCGCATTGCCGCTGCATTTCAGCAATAAGGGTGGGGGTGGCGGTGTCGGCATAATAGCCTGGTCCATGCATTGTGCCGGTGTACTGCAATAATGAATCGGGCAGGGCGACATGCACGAGACCGCTGGTTGTGCTGGCCGGATGCTGGAGCACCAGGGCGACGCATGAGCCCAGAGCGTAGGTCCTGATGGTATGCTGCGGGTCGGCGCTGACCAACCAGTCGCCGATCCCCACCACTTTGAGATTGTCCATCCACTCTCCTGCAGGTTGTTGACAGCCGGAACGTATTTCCATGATAGCATATCCGGCTGCCGGGGGAGAATGCGTAATCTCCCGGTTCTCTCCGGCTGCCGGAGGCGGTCCGGATGGTTGTCCGCCAATCAGATTCTGGCGGCCAGCGGTCAACTTCTGGGCGCCTCGCCCCGGAATGAGGCGGGCCGGGATTTCCGCGGGGAAAATTTATTTCCGGGTTTTTTCGTTCCTTACCCCGGGCGCGGTATTTTTCCTGGGCAATGGCACAGGATTTGCTTTGCAGGGGTGGTCAAAGCAGAATCGGCAAGGGTTTTTTTAAATTTTTAATTTTTGAGGGCAGCAACAATGAAGAGCAAGAAGAAATTTTCCCGGCTGGCAAGCCTGGTTGGGGGAACCCTTTTTATCGGTACCGCGTTTCTGGCCACAGGGGCCGTGGCGGCAGGGCTTTCTCCCGATGACTGCATCAAATGTCACGACAAGGCTCCCCAGGATATCAGCAGCAACGGCGCGGCCCACAAGAGCCAGGTGAGCTGCGTCGATTGTCACGAGGGCCATCCGCCCAGACAGCTGGAGATCATCCCCCAGTGCAGCAAATGCCACGAGGGAAGCGAGCATTTCAAGCTGCAGGGCTGTACCACCTGCCACAACAATCCCCACACTCCGCTGGTGATCACCATTGCCAGCAATATCACCGATCCCTGTCTTACCTGCCATACGGAGCAGATGGCGCAGCTCCAGCAGAACAAGAGCAAGCATACCGCGGTGGCCTGCAGCACCTGCCATCGGGAAACGCACGGCATGATTCCCGATTGCACCCATTGTCACTCACCCCATGTGGAGGGGCAGAGCCAGCAGGATTGCCTGACCTGTCACAAGCCGCATATGCCGCTTGAGGTCGCCTATCCCGACTCAACGCCGTCCACGCTGTGTGCTGCCTGCCACAATGACGTGTATCAGCAGATCACCGCCAATCCGGCCAAGCATTCCAAACTGGCCTGCGCGACCTGCCATCAGGGCAAGCACAAGATGATTCCGAAATGTCAGAACTGCCATGGCGAGAACCCGCATCCGGCGCCGATGCATGAAAAGTTCCCGCAGTGCGGACAGTGCCACGGCATTGCCCACAACCTGAACAAGTAGTTGCAGGGTCAGACAAGATAAGAAAAGCGGCTGTCCGAAGAAAACGGGCAGCCGCTTTTTTGTTGCCCACCCTCCCGACACGCTCCACCAATGCGCTACGCAAAGGAGAGCAGCACCGGGCAGTGGTCCGAACCCGTGATTTCCGCCAGGATCTCCGCCCCCCGCACCCTCGCCCCGCTCCTTTTATCCACGCAGAAGTAGTCAATACGCCAGCCGATATTCCTGGCCCGGGCATTGAAGCGGTAGCTCCACCAGGTATATTGCCCCGGTTCCTGATTGAACATCCGGAAGGTATCCACATAGCCGGCGGCGAGGAACTTGTCCATCCAGGCACGTTCCTCCGGGGTAAAGCCGGGGTTTTTTTCGTTCTGCTTCGGATTGGCAAGATCGATCTCTTTATGCGCCACGTTGAAATCGCCGCAGATCACCACGGATTTGCTTTGCGCCAGCCCGGCGAGAAAGGTCATCAGGTCGTCGTTGAACCGCAGCTTGTAATCCATTCTGGTCAAGCCGTGCTGGGCGTTTGGGAAATAGGCATTGACGAAATAGAAGTCGGCAAACTCCAGGGTGAGCACCCTGCCTTCGTGGTCGTGGTCATGGTGATCGATGCCGTAGATGATCTGCTGGGGAACCGCCTTTGCATAGATGCCGACCCCGGCGTACCCCTTTTTCCGGGCCGGAAACCAGTAAGAGGTGTAGCCGGGGATATTCCTGAGTGATTCCGGCAGCTGCTCCGGGGTGGCCTTGATTTCCTGCAGGGCGAGGATATCGGGGTCAAGGTCGCCGAGGATCTCGACAAAGCCTTTTTTTTCGACAGCCCGCAGGCCGTTCACATTCCAGGAGACAAATTTTTTTGCCGGGGAGGCCATCGATTTTTCCTCGCTTGTTGCTTTTTTTCTCGGGGTGACACCGATTTTCGGGCAGTAGGCCGCGACCACGCAACGATCGCAGTGGGGGGCGACGGGTTTGCAGGTCCCCTGGCCAAAGGCCACCAGGATGGAGTTGATGGTCAGCCAATATGGCGGCGGCAGTTTTGCCCGCAGGGCCATTTCGGTTTCCAGGGGGGTTTTCGTGGCCACGTAGCCCCAGATGTTCATGATCCGGTGCACATGGGTATCCACGCAGATGGCGGGTTTTTTGAAGGCCACGGCCACCACCAGATTGGCCGTCTTCCTGCCCACTCCGGGAAGGCGGGTGAGCTCCTCCACCGCATCCGGGATTCTGCCTGAAAATTCCTGGGCGACCGCCTCGGGCAGCCTGGCGAGAAAGGCCGCCTTGTTCCTGTAAAAGCCCACCGGATAGATCAGTCTGGCAAGCTCGTTTTCGTCGAGCAGGGCAAGACTGTGGAGATCCGGCGCCGCCTTGAACAGTCTGGCCGCGGCCTTGGCCGTGGTTTCATCCTTGGTCCGGGCGGAAAGGATGGTCGCCACCAGGATCTTGTATGGGTCATGGGTCTGGACGGCGATCAGGTCGACCACCGGCACCCTGTAGCCGCGAACCTCATCCGCGAGTTTATGGAGCACTGTTTCGATATCGAATTGCATATGCGCGTATCCAAGGGTGCGTTGCATAATGTAGCGGGTCTGTTGCAGAAAAAACGCGATATTTTGTTTGTTGCGTATTGCAACAGCCACGTTTCACAATTAAACAGTTTTTTCTTGACACTCAATTTGCGGAGCATTAAGTGATAACCACTTCTTTGCCGGCAAACCCTTCTTGCGGCCACGCGCATCCATATGAAAAATGCCCGCCGCTGCCGTGGCCCAGCGGGCAAGTGAATTCCAGGCGTGTCTATCTGGTTTGGCAAGATATCTTGCGCCGCCTGCCAAAAAGCCGGCCGTGTGATGCGACACATGGCCGGCCGGCCAGCATGTCTTGCTCCGCCAACAGTATATATCATATAGTATTACGGGATAGTTTTACGGCATTCAGGATAAAGGAGGAAGTGACAATGCAACAAAAGATGAAAGAAAAAATAGGGATGCTCTTTGCCTCCCTGGTTTGTACCCTCATGCTGAGTCCGGCCTGGGCGCTGGCCAGTGAGGTCGCGGCCGCGGCGCCGGTGCCGGCCGCAGGGGACGGGGACTGGTGGAAATGGCCGATTATCCTGGTTGTCGTCACCTTTGTGATGGGCATCATCGCCGTTTTAGGCGGCGTCGGCGGCGGGGTGCTCTTCGTGCCCATCATCAGCGGCTTTTTCCCGTTTCATCTGGACTTTGTCCGCGGCACCGGCCTGCTGGTCGCCCTGTGCGGCGCCCTGGCCGCCGGCCCCGGCCTGCTGAAGGCGAACCTGGCCAGCCTGCGTCTGGCCCTGCCCGTGGCGCTGATCGCCTCGACCATGGCCATAGTCGGCGCCATGGTGGGCCTGGCGCTGCCCACCCATATCGTGCAGCTCGCCCTGGGCGGCACCATCCTCGGCATCGTGGCCATCATGCTGACCGCCAAAAAGGCGGACGTGCCCGATGTGCCGCAGGCAGATGCCCTCTCTTCGGCCCTGCGCATCACCGGCGTTTATTTCGAGCCGACCTCCAAGCAGGAGATCAACTGGAAGATCCACCGCACCATCCCCGGCCTGCTCACCTTCATCATCATCGGCTTCATGGCCGGCATGTTCGGGCTCGGCGCCGGTTGGGCCAACGTGCCCGTGCTGAACCTGATGATGGGCGCCCCGCTCAAGATCAGCGTCGCCACCTCCAAGTTCCTGCTCTCCATCACCGATACCTCCGCGGCCTGGATCTATGTGAACAAGGGCTGTGTTATCCCCATGATGGTTGTGCCTTCGCTCATCGGCATCATGCTGGGCTCCTTCGTCGGCGTCCGCCTGCTCAAGGTCGCCAAGCCGACCTTCATCCGCTGGATGGTCATCGGCATTCTGCTCTTCGCCGGACTGAAAGCGGTGACCAAGGGTCTGAGTTCCATGGGCGTCAATCTTTTCTAGTCATCACGCAAGGAGAATAACACCATGTCAAATAAAAATACCCAAGCAACCGAGGAGCAGATCCTCTACGCCAATATCCTGGAAAAGGGGATGTATCTGGGCCTCTTCATGATGGTCGTAACCTTTGCCCTCTATGTGCTGCGGATTTTGCCGCCGGTGGTGCCGCGCGCCGCTGTTTCCACATACTGGGCCATGCCGGTGCATGACTACCTGGTGGCGATCAATACCAACTTCCTGCAATGGGAACACCTGCCCACCGGCTGGTCCTGGCTGAAGCTCATCGGCTACGGCGATTTTCTCAACTTCGTGCCGGTGGCCATTCTCTCCGGAGTTACCATCGTCTGCTATCTGGCCATTGTCCCCGGGCTTTTTGCCCGGAACGACAAGGCCATGGGTCTCATGACCCTGGCCACCGCCATCATTCTGGCCCTGGCTGCCAGCGGGCTGCTCGCCGTCGGCCATTAGGATTTTCCATTATTTTTCGCTGTGAAAAGCCACCCCGCTTTTGTCGCGGGGTGGCTTTTCTTTTTCAGGCTTGCGGGGAAATGCTTTCGCGGTAGGCAATGTCTATTTTTTCGATGAGGGTTTCCAGGTCGATGGGTTTCAGGCAGTAGTCGGCGGCGCCGTGCTGCATGCTGTGCAGTCCCGCCTGCATGGAGGCGTGCCCGGTCAGAAGGATGACCGGGACGGCCGGCCAATTCTTCTTGATCTCCTTGAGGCACTCTATGCCGTCCCGATCCGGTAGCATGACATCGAGGACGACGACATCGGGCCAGCCGGTGTGTATGACCTTCAGGCCCTCTTCGCAGTTGAGCCCGAGCCGGCAGTCGTATCCCCGGCGGGCAAGCCTCTTGCTTGTCGTGGATACGAAATCGAACTCATCGTCGATGAGCAGAATCCTGATCCCGCTATCCATGCTCCCCCTCCTTTTCCGGCTTGCGAAGAAGACCGCTCAAGTCGGCCATGATTTTTTCCCGGTACCGGGCGACCATATCCTCGTCGCCCATCACCATGTCGATCTGGCGGGTATGGATGAGCAGGTAGCCGAGGATTTTCAGCCGTCCAACAAGATAGGGCGCGGGTTTTTTTTCCATGCGGGCGCTCATGGCGTCGACTTTTTGCTCGATCCTGAAGCCGAATGCACTCAGAATTTCGGTGAGCAGCCGGACCCGGCTGCGCCGCCGGGTTTCATCGGCTGCCCCGCCCTTGAACTGGAAGCTCACATAATTTTCCAGGAGATACTCCCCGAGGTTTGCCTCCACAAGGGCGAAATGATAGCCCAGCCGCACGTTCAGGTTGCAGAAGTTCTTTGAAACAAGAAAATAGTTGCGGGTGTTCATGGTGGAGCGGACGGCCGGATCGATGTCCGGATTCATGGTGGAGTGAAAAAGGATGGAGCCGAAACCCTTGAGGCTCAACGGCGGCGGCCCGGCCCAGGGAACCGCGGTCATTCCTTCCCAGATCGCCAGCATGGGTACGGAGACGATGTCATCGATGCTGATGAATTTCTCCCTTGGCGAAAAGGTCGGGCGGAAGCCGTCCTCAAGGTTGATGACCCACCAGGTGTAGGGAGTTTCGCCAATGAGCTGCTTGGCGCTTTTGTCGATCATCCCGTGCTTTTCGCCGAAACTGAACATCTCGACAACCGCCTTTTCGTGGCAGAAGCGGGTAAGGTCGTGCAGGCTCCGGCAGGATGAGGCCTTGAAGTATGGAGAAGCGGGGTTGGTGAGGTGCAGGGGGGTGACCAGCTGCATGACCTCCCGGAGCAGTTTGTATACCGGGCTGTCCAGCATGAGGTTCGGTCGCGTCGTCGCGGCCTGCTGCAGGATTTCTTCGCGGCGTCCCTCGTGGACGCGGCAGGCGGTGGCGTCCACGGTGATCATCTGGCCGTCCCGCAGGGAGGCGGTGGCTCCGCGCAGTCCGAAAATAGCCGGAATCCCGAATTCGCGGGCCACCGTGGCCAGATGGGCGGCAGCCTGGCCGGTGTCGCTGACCACGGCGGCGGCCCGAGGCAGAACCGTGGCCCATTCCGGGAGGGGATGCGGCGTCACCAATACAGCGCCAGGCGGAAAACGGAGCAGGTCGACGCTGGAGCGGACAAGATGGACCGGACCGGCGGCGGCCCCCCGGCTCGCCGTTGTGCCGCCGGAGATCATCTCCCCTTCCCGGCGCCTGCCGCCGGCAGGCGCCGGACTCTTTTCTTCGGCCTGCCGGGCCAGCGGTCTGCTCTGCAAAATCACGATCCGGCCATTCCGATCGATGGACCATTCAATATCCTGCGGGGTGCCGAAGTGTGTTTCGAGGCGAACGGCAACCCTTGCCAGTTCGGCGCATTGCCCATCGGAGAGCACCTCGGCCCGCTCGTGGGCGGCAGCCGTTTCGAGAAATTCCTCCTCGTGCGCCAGAACGGCGTGTGGCTCCTGCCTCTCCACCCGGTAATAAACGGTCGGCGCGGTGCCGTTCACCACCTGGCTGGCAAGACCCGCTGCGGCATTGATTTCGAGCCAGGAGCTGCGGCAGTCGGCCGGCGAGCGGCTATAGGTGACGCCGCTGACAACGGCATCCACCATGGCAAGGCAGCCGACGCACATGACCACGTCCTGGTGCCGGAATCCTCTCTGCATGCGATAGACAATGGCCTGGCTCCTGAACTTGCTTGCGACGATTTCTTTATAGGTTTGCGCCAGGAATTCTTCGCTCACATTGAGCTGGGTGCGGTACTGGCCGGCAAAGGAGACATTGCCGTGATCCTCACCGATGGCGCTGGAGCGCATGGCGACAAGTGCCCCGGCCAGGGTCTTGTAATGGGCAGTGATTTGCCCGGCGATCTCTTCGGGCAGCGGCGAGTTGATGATGAGCTGCTGGATGGCGGCACTGGTCTTGTAGAGTTCTTCGAGATCTTCGGGCGGCAGGGTTTTCAGGCGGCGGTTGATTTCATCCCGCAGGTTGCTTGCCGCCATGAAATGATGGGTGGCGGCCGCGGTGATGACAAAGCCCGCCGGGACAGGCAGGCCGACCTTATTCCGGATCTCGCCGAGGTTAGCCATTTTTTCCCCGACCAGATCGGCGGAATGCTTGTCAACCCTGGCAAGGGGCAGGATGAAGTCGCCATGGGGCACCGCCGGTTGCCGGGCGAGAATTGCCTCTATGTTTTTAGTGATTGCCATAAAGGCGGGATGCAGGTTCCCGTACTTGCCGTCGGCAATCGCCTGCAGATTGGTGATCATCTTATAGACATTGACGGTCAGCGCCGTGCAATGGCCGCGGAGAAAAGCGACCCCGAAGGGCCGATCCGCAGCGGCCGTCTCCTCAAGTTCGGCCATAAGTTCCAGGGCGGTGTTGTTTGCCGTGAGCAAAGCGCGGAAGTCCCTAAGGCAATCGCTGAAAGATCGGGCCGGGGTCGCCGGTTTCCCGGCGGGGGAGAGAAAGAGGTCTGCGATCTTTGCAAAAAATGCGGTCATGGCGCTCATGGGGAACAAGGGCAAGCAAGGTGCCGTTTTTGATATCCTTTCCGTGGGTCAGCAGGTGACCCGGGATGCTTTTCCAGAGCATACCAGATATGGGCATGCCTCCGGAAAGAGAAAAATGATGACCGGAAGCGTCCGGCTGGGCCGACTTTTTGGGGACCGACCCGGCCGGACGGAGGGTTGAGGAGACAACAACCACGGCCGCCGGGGAGAGAGGCGGGCCGCCATCCTTGTCAGTGCTCGAGTTTGAGTCCCCAGCCCTCGAAGAGGAAGAGGATGGAGAAACCGAACCACATGGTGTAGAGCACATAGCCGGCCAGGGAGAGCACCACGATGACCAGTTTGTCCTTGATGGATTGCGCTTCGATGCCGAAGTAGTTGTAGGCGGTTTCCACGGCCTTGGTCTTGGCCTGGTACATGGTTTTGGCCTCGCTGAACTTCTTCTGCTTGGTGAAACCTTTCTCCATCGCGGAGAGAGTGTTCCACCAGTCGAACATCACCTGTCTGGCCGGGGCGCCATGCCTGCTTTGCACGGTATCGCCGTCGTTGTTGTAGGCCAGTTCGGTGTCCTGCATGGCGGCGGCAAGCACCATGCCCAGATCGCCGCTCAGCCTGAGCTCATCGCCTTTTTCCTCCACCTTGGCGCCGGCCGACTTGAGCAGGGCAGCGACCCTCGGGGCGGAATCCTTGTCCTCCGCCTTGATGTTCAGGGCAAAGGGGGTTCCCTTCAGTTCCTCGGCCTTGCTCACCATGGTGGGGATGTAGTAGGCCGAGTTTTTGGAGATTGAATTGTAGAGGCCGTCCATGTAGTCGAGCAGGTTCTTGCCCCCGAAGATCGGGGAAAGCAGGATGGCGAAAACCACCCAGAAGCCGGTCATGAGGATAAGTCCACCGCCGAATTTCTTTTTGTTGGCGATCATGCGGTCACCTCCTCGGCCTGCATGGCCGTCTCGTGCTCTTCGCCCTTCAGGGTGCGGATGTTGCTGAAGAAGATATAAAAGACCCAGATCGCGAATGCGCCCAGCACCGCGAAAAAGATGACGTTGCCCATCAGGTCCAGGATCTTGCCGGTTTCCTTGGCCATGGAGATGTAGCCCATCTTCGCCAGTTTGGGGGGCAGGGCGAAGGCCCGGTTGATGAACCCGGCGGAAGTGGCGATGGCGTAAAGGGCGCAGATGGTCTGGCCGCTTACAACTTTGGTCACCAGCGAGCCGACCTGGATGCCGATGAGGGAGCCCAGCAGCATGCCCATGGCCAGGGTGTAGAAGATGAAGCCGTAGATGGCGTACTGGCCCAAGCCTGCGTAGCCTGCCGTGAAAATGATCTGGAAGATGTCGGTGCCCACGGTGGTGGCTGAGGAGACGCCCAGCACATAGACAAAGATCGGGAAGGTGAGAAAACCGCCGCCCACGCCCATGATGGCTGCGGCGAGGCCGACCAGGGCGCCGCTCAGCGCCAGGAAGAGCCAGGAGATCTTGCGGCCGCCCGGGATGACGCCCTCGTCGAAGGTGATCATCGGTGGCAGATTGATGGCTTGCAGCCTTTGGGCCAGGCCGGTCATGGTGCCGGCTTTCCGGGCCTTGCCAGAGGTTTTCGCAATCTGCGCGGCCTTGCGGGAGCGGAAAAAATCATACAGGGCATAGGAGCAGAGAAAGCCGAGCATGATCACGTAGATGGTGGTGATGAAAGCGTCGGAGAGAACCGGATTCGCCTCGTACAGCGTGCGGTTGATGTAGCCGCCCAGGGTGGCGCCGCCAATGGAGCCGACCAGAAACATGACGGCCAGGGAAACCGAGACATTGCCCAGTTTGCGGTGCAGAACGCTGCCCATGATCGCCTTGGCAAAGATGTGGAACAGATCGGTGCCCACGGCGAGGATGCCCTTGACGCCAACGCTCATCAGGGCCGGGGCGATGATGAAGCCGCCTCCCGCGCCGATGCAGCCGGTGATGAGGCCGGCGACCAGGCCGACGGCGATGGAGGCGAAAAAGATGGTGCTGGTATAGAATGCCGGGGTGTAGGCGGTCTTGCCGCCAAGCATGCCTGGCAAGGCGCCGGCGACCTCATCGGCGAAGGCGACGCCGCCGATGAGGATGGGAATGAGAAGCAGGCCGAGCAGGGCCAGCCTCTTGCGATCCCGCAGTATCGTGTGCGAAGTGTCCAGCTCCCACTTCGCATGAGCGCGGGCGCCCATCATCATGAATTGGCCAAACTGCCTGAAAAAATTCATTTCTTCCTCCTTCTGGTTAAAACGGTTGTTAAGTGGTTGTTACAGCGGTGGTGTTTTTATCCTTTGCCGACAGGGCGAAGGGGGTATTTGCTATTGCCGCGGAAAGTTTTTCGAGCAGGGTCTCAAACTCGGCTGGCTTGATCAGGTAGTCGAAGGCCCCCTGGCGCAGGCCTTCCTCGCCGTCCCGGATCGAGGCGTGGCCGGTGAGGATGATCACCTGGGTTTGGGGCCACTGTTTTTTTATCTCCCGAAGCACCGCGCAGCCATCAAGGTCGGGCAGCCGCATGTCGAGCAGGACCACGGCGAAGGTGCGCTGGCCCAGGGCGGTAAGGGCGGCAGTGCCGTCCAGTGTGCCCGTGCAGTCGAGCCCCCTTTTCCGCAGTCTCCTGACCAGGGTCGAGACAAATTCAGGCTCATCATCGACAACAAGAATGGAAAATCCGTGCATGGCAGTCATCTCCTTCACCGGGGCCGGATTGGCAGGTTGACGCTGAAGACGCAGCCGCCCGCCCTGCCGTTGCGGGCTTCGATGGTGCCGGCCAGCCGCTCCACGATGCTGTAGGAAATGGAGAGACCTATGCCTGTGCCGCTGCCGGCCTGCTTGGTGGTAAAGAACGGCTCGAAGACCTTTTCCAGGGCCTCGGACGGCAGGCCCGGGCCGCTGTCGGCGATTTCCACCCGGATCTGCTCCGCGGTGTGGCTGGTGCTGATGGTGACCGCGCCGTCCTTGCCGATGGCGTCAAAGGCATTGTTCAGGATATTGAGGAAAACCTGTTGCAGCTGGGTGCTGTCCGTGACGATGGCGGGCAGGGCGGGGTCAAGGTTTCTGCGGATGGTGATCCGGTGCTTGCGCGCCTCATTTTCAAGAAAGGAAACCGTGTCCTCGAGAAGGGCGTTGATGCCGGTCGCGGTTTTCAGCCCTTCGGTGCTGCGGGAAAAGCCGAGCAACCGGTGGGTTATGGTGCTGGCCCGTTTGACCTGGCTGCGGATCTTCTGCAGGGAGGCCAGGTATTCTTCCTTATTCTTGAGTTCGGTCTGATTTTCCTCGGCGAGGAGTTCGTCGAGCCAGCCCGCCTGGTCGCCGATAATCTGGAGGGGATTGTTGATTTCATGGGCAACGCTGGCCGCCATCCTGCCGATGAGCGCCATCTTCTCCGAATGCCGGATGCGGTCATAGAGCTGCATCCGCTGCCGGTCGGCTCCTTCGACCCTGTTCAGCAGCGAGCGGGCCAGGGTGGTTGCCACGGCCAGGATGAGGATGGCGGCGGCACCGATAATGAGGTTGTCGCGGTTTCTGGCCCGGTAAAAATCGGCAAGCGAGGAATTGATGTCTGTTTTCAGCACCAGCAGCCAGTCGTTGTTCTGCATGCCGGCAACTGCGTAAAGATAGCCGGGGGCGTGATGGATGGTCGGGCCGCCTCCTGCCGAGAGGAGCGGTTTTTCTTCGGCGGGCAGGTGGGTTATGCCCAGGCGGCTCGGGGTTTGCAACTCCCCTTTTCGGTTGAGGATGAAGGCGTCGCCGCCGGGGCCTACTTCGGCGCTCGCCAGCAGGGCATTGAAGAGTTCCGAGTTGATGGTCGCCCGCAGGATCCAGGAACGGCTGGGGTCGGTTACGGCGACGATGAAATGCGGCACCCCGCGATAGCCGCTGAACACGTCACTCACATACCTGCCGCTCTGCATCACTTCGGCAAACCAGGGGGCCTCGGCATAGTTTTTGTTCTTCAGGTCTGCTGCATAGGGGCCCGTGTAGTTGAGGTGGGTTCCGTCTTTGCCGATGAGGCCCAGATCGATGATGACGCTGTTATGGTTCATGGCCTTGAAAATTTTTCCCAGATTATCCGGGGAGCTGAGCCAGGCCAGGTCGTAGAGCTCCACAAGGCCGGCAAGGAGATTTTCCTGGCTGGCGAGAAAAAGATCGACGATTTCCCTTCGGCTGGCGGCCAGGCTCTTCAGCTCGGCGCTGGTTTTGTCCTGCCAGGAGTTCTGATAAAAACGGGAGGCGGTCCAGCTGATGAAAACAAGGGGAATGATGGCCACCAGAATGACGGCCACGGCAAAAAGCTGTTTCTGCCCGGCATAATATGCCTCCCGGGAACGCACCTTCAGGGCGGCGCCGGGTATGGTGGCGGAGTAGATCTTCATGGGATGAGCGTCGTTGTTCGAGAGGGCATGTCCTGTGCGGGCTGGCTATCCGGGATGGTTGCGGCGAATTTCTTGAGTTTTCGCCACAGTGAAACCCGGTTGATGCCGAGCATTTCCGCGGCTTTGGCTCGGTTGCCGTCCACGTGGGCCAGGACCTTCTGCACGTATGTGCGTTCCAGTTCGAGCAGGGTGGGAAAAGCGTGCCGGTGGTCAGGGAAGTCCTCGGGCATGATCTTGTCGGCCAGGGGTTGGATCCGGATTTTTTCGCCGCTGACGATGAAGTAGCCGTTGGCGAGCACCGTCTGCGCTTCCCGACAGCCTGCATTCTTTGCGAAGATGGTTTTCTTTTTCATTTCCGGATCAGATCTCGTGCGGTTTCATATTCGCCGGCCTCGGCGAATGCGGCGGCGGTCGCCGTTGCCGCCAGGCCGGTTTTTTTCGCCTGGTGGGCCGCTTTGATGGTTGCCACGAGAACCTCTATCTCCACCGGTTTTTTCAGGTAGTCAAAGATGCCGAGCCTTCTCGCCTCGGCCTCGTCGAGGTCGTTGCCGTGCCCGGTCTGAATAATGACCTGGATGTTGGGATACATTTGCCGCACCAGGCGCAGAACCTCCATGCCGTCAATACCCGGCATCTTCAGGTCGAGAACCATGACATCCGGCTCCTTTTCGCCGACATAACCCAGGGCCTGCTCGCCATTGAGGGCGGTTTTGCTGCTCAGGTCACGCAGGTCAAGTCGTTCAGAGAGCGTCCGGACAAAATCTTCCTCGTCGTCTACCAGCAGTATTCTGATGTTATCCATGATCTGTTTCCTCGTTGGCATTTTTTCCTGCGGCGGCTGGGCCACGTGCTTCTTCCGGCTCCTCCAGGAGGGCAACCGCGGTGGCAAACTCGCCGGCCTGGGCAAAAGTTGCGGCGGCCATGGCGTCTCCGAAGCGTTGCAGGAGGGAGCGTTTCTTTTTCCGCCGCCTGTCCAGGGCGGCAAGGATCGTGCATTTCAGGGTTTCCGTGTCAAAGGGGGCGATGATCTCATCCGCGGCCCCGGCTTTCATGCCGGCAATGGCTGGCTGAATATTGTCGGGTCGGTTGATGAGAATCGCCTCGACTCCGGGCCATCTGCCCTTGACCGCATACAGAAAGGTCAAGGGTTTGCCTGTCTGTCCGCGGATATCGAGGAGAACGACCGCCATGCCTTCGCCGGCCTGGACCGTTGGGTTCTGGCAGTGGGCGGCGTGCATGCCCCATCGCTGCAGGATTGTTTTCATTGTTTCCGCAAAGGAGGCATCGTCTGAAACAATGAGGGCGCGGGCAGGCATGGCGGCTTGTTTCGCCATGGGTTTTTCGCTCCGTACCGATGGTTAGCGGGCCGATTCCACGGCGAAAACGCCATAGGTCATGCGCACTCTGGACAGCCCCAGGGCGGCCAGATAATCGTTGGCGCTTGCCGAGGCGGCGTTCACTCCATGCACCAGATTTGCCGCGAAGTCGTGCTGGCCGGCCTCGGCAAAGACGGCTGCCATGAAGAGGTTTTCCACCGGGCTGATTTCCCGGTTGCAGAGAATGGCCGGGATCATCTCGAGGGCGGTGTCGGCCTGGTTTGCCTCGGCGTAGGCTGCCGCCATGAAGGTCTTGCTGATCCAGCCTGTCTCCATGTTGGCGGGTTCATTGGGCGCCATTCTTTTTGCCGTCTCCCATTCTCCCGCCTCGGCGAAGGTGATGGCTGTCATCCATTTCTGAAAGGTGCTGGCTGATTTGTTCATGGCAACCTCCGACGTCTCGTGATGATTCCGTGTTGTTGAAACAGTTGGTCTTTGGGTAATCAATTTTCGTGCCAGATAAAAAAATACAATAATAACAATATGATGATGTTTTTCTCCGGCTTGGGTGGTCGGGGTGACGGCGATGTTTGGAACATGATGAAACATAATGAATCATTATGGCCGCCGCGGGCGGGCAGCCATGCGCGGGAATCCATTGGGTGGTTGCCGTGTCGTTCCCCAGTCAGGTCATTTTCCCCATGTTTCCGGCCGGAAATAAAAGAGATTGACTTTTGTTCCCGAGATCCGGTACATGAAACATATCGGGACATGATGGAACATTGGGCCCCCGGATACAGGACGGCTCCGCAGGGAAAAGGTGGATATGGCCTCTCAGGGAAATTTTCTGGGCATATTGAATGCGGTGCCGCATGGTATGGCCCTGCTCGACAGCGGCCTGCGCATTGTCGAAATCAACCGCTTTCTCGAGGCCCTGGCCGGCTGCGCAGGCGAGGAGGTGCGCGGCATACACTGGGATTATGTCGTCCGCAGCAATTTCGGGAAAAACAGCGCGGTATTGAAAAACGTTTTGGCCAGCGGCATTCCCTGCTGCGTCGAGGGGGACATTCTGGGCTTGAACCGCAGGAAGACCCCTGTGCGCTTCACTGCCACGCCGCTTGCTGGCAAGGAGGGGACCGGGGCGGCCCTGGTTCTTGTTCTGGAGGACATGACCGCCTTCCGGGCTATTGAGCGAAAAAAAGAGCTGGGTCCGGCCAGAGGGATTCTCGGCCACAGCCCGAAGATGCAGGAGATTTTGGCGCTGTTTCCCGTGCTGGCTCACACGGATTCCTCCCTGCTGATCACCGGCGAAACCGGGACCGGAAAGGATGTGCTGGCCGAGGCCATCCATCACGCCTCAAAGCGCGGCAATTGTCCGTTTATCAAGGTGAACTGCGGCGCGCTTCCCGAGAGCCTGCTGGAATCGGAATTGTTCGGCCATGTGCGCGGGGCCTTCACCGGGGCGCATGCCGACAAACATGGCATGTTCCAGCTTGCCCAGGGCGGTACCATCTTTCTTACCGAAATCGGCGATCTCCCCCTGCCGCTGCAGGTGAAGCTGCTCACCGTGCTGGATGACCGGGAATTCTTTCCGCTGGGCAGCCAGAAAAAGGTCAAAGTCGATGTGCGGCTCATCACCGGCACCCATCGCGATCTGGGCCAACTTGTCCAGGAGGGTAAATTCCGGGAAGACCTTTTTTTTAGGCTGAATGTCCTGCGGGTGCATATGCCGCCCCTGCGTGAACGGGACGGCGACGTGCGACTTTTGCTCGACCATTTTCTGCAGTTGATTTCTTCGTCAATCAACAAGGGGCCGGGCAAGATCTCCGCCAAGGCCTTGCAGATCCTCTGTCGTTACCATTATCCCGGCAATATCCGCGAACTGAGGAATATCATCGAATACGCGGTCAATATCAGCCGCGGCGGGGTTATTGGCCCGGAACATTTGCCTCCCCAGGTGGTGGTTGCGGGAAAAAGCATTGCGCCATCCGTGGGGGCGGAAAGAAAGGAGAGCGGGGAGCAAGGGGCATATCCGCATTTCCGTTCCCAGGTGCCCGGGAATGCTACGAGCTGGCGCGAGATCGAAAAGCAGAAGATTCTTTCCGCTCTATTGCAGGCAGGAGGCAGTCGCGGCGGGGCGGCAAAGGCGTTGGGCTGGGGCCGGACAACTTTGTGGAGAAAGATAAAGGAATACGGGCTTGAGTAATAACAGCGGCAGAGCCTGAGGTGTTTCCCTGGCCAAATCAGGGGGGGCGACCCGGGAGAGCGGACATGAAAATACTTGTGACCTTGCGGAACAGCGACGTTGCCCCGCGGTTTGATCTGAGCACGGAAGTCCTCATCGCCACGGCCAGTCACGGCGAGCTTGCGGGCGAACCACGGACCGTGCTGCTGCCTGGGCCCTCCAGTGACGAACTGTGCAGCCTGATCATCAAGGAGAACATTTCCCTGGTGATATGCGGCGGCATCGAGGAGGCGCATTTTCAATACCTTGGCTGGAAGAAGATCGAGGTGATTGATCGGGTCATAGGGCCTGCGGACAAAGCCTTGTTGCATGCCGTGACCGGCAAGTTGAGGCCGGGGGCCGTTATCCGTCCGGAAACCGGGGGGAGGGAAAAGGGATGAAGAGAAAGTATTCCCTGCCGGCGGGATTTCCGGTTTTTTGCGCGCACAAGGATAAAAACATCTCCAGCGAGATCCGCTACCGGTGCATGCGGCGCAGCCTGCTCATCATCATGATGGCAATTACCCTCACCCCCCTGGCCATAGCCTCCGGTCTCAATTTCGTGCAGTATCAGCAGCTGCTGCGGGAGGATTCCTATGCCAACGCCCGCTGGAGCGCGGAAAGCGCCCGGGCGACCATTGATGCCTTTCTTGAAAAGCTTGAGGCCGCGATCATTGTCGTGATCGACACATACAGCTTTGAGGAGCTGAGCGATTACCGGAAGCTCGATCAGGTTTTCAAGCAGCTTAAAAAGGAGCATCAGGGTCTGGTTGACCTCAGCGTCATCGGCTCGGACGGGATACAGCGGGCATATGTCGGGCCGTATCGGCTGACGGGCAAGGATTACAGCGACAGCGACTGGTTTCACACGGCGTTGACCAGGAAAATTTATGTCAGCGAGGTGTTCATGGGGTTCCGCAATGTGCCCCACTTCGTGGTCGCCGCCAGCAAGAAAGCCCCCAGCTCAAACGAGTTCTGGATCTTCCGGGCCAGCATCGACACCGAAACCCTTGACCGTTTCCTTGCCACGGTGAACACCGAAATGGTGGAAGATGTTTTTCTGGTTAATGAAAAAGGGCTGCTGCAGAGCGCTTCCCGCTATCAGGGCGGGGTGCTCTCCCGGTACCAACTCACCGACAAACCGAAGCAGAGCGGTATTCTGCTCAGCGAGGAGTTGCGCGGAGACGGCGTATTTTACCGGGCGGTCAGCCGGATCAAAAACACGCCCTGGCTGCTGGTTCTGGACCAGCAAAGCTACGCAAAGCGCAAGATTTGGCATTTTTTCAAGGGGCGTCTGCTCTTTACCCTGGGTCTCTGTTCCGTGCTCGCAGGCTGCGTCGTGATCTGGCTTTCCGGTTTTCTGGCCGGAAAGCTCAAGGAGGCGGATGAGGCGCGGGATGTGATCCTTTCGGAAACGGAGCACACCAACAAGCTGGCCTCCATCGGGAGACTGGCCGCCGGTGTTGCCCATGAGATCAACAACCCCCTGGCCATTATCGGGGAAAAAGCTGGTCTGATGGAAGACCTGCTCGGCCTTGACGAGAGCTTCAGGCACCGGGAAAAATTTCTCGCCCAGCTGCAATCCCTGCAGGGTGCGGTGGGGCGGGCCAGGGCCATAACCCACCGGCTTCTTGGTTTTGCCCGCCGGATGGAGGCCTCGCTGACCCTGGTCCCTCTGAACGAGGTGATTCACGAGGTCTTGAGTTTTCTCGAAAAAGAGGCATCCTATCGCAATATCCACATCATTCTGCAACTGGCTGAGAACCTGCCGGCCATCCGCGGAGACCACGGGCAGCTGCAGCAGGTTTTTCTCAACATCATCAACAACGCCATTGATGCAATCGGCAACCACGGAGAAATTCATATCACCTCGGGCCTCAATGACAGAAAAAAAGTTATGGTGGCGGTTTCCGACACCGGTCCCGGGATGGCGCCGGAAATAGAGAAGAAGATATTCGAGCCTTTTTTTACGACCAAGATGAACCAGGAACAAAAAGGGACAGGTCTTGGCTTATCGATCACCTATGGGATTGTGAAAAAAATGGGCGGCGAGATCGAGGTGAGCAGCGAGGTCGGAGTGGGGACCACCTTTATTCTGACCTTTCCGGTTTATGTTGAAGGCGGTGAGGTGGAAGCAAATGGCCAAGGGTAACATTCTGGTGATCGACGACGAGGTGGAGTTCGGCGCAACCCTGGCGGAGCGCCTTGAGCTGCGTGGATTTGCGGCAAGGGCGGTGCGCGGGGCGGAGGAGGCCATGGCGCTGCTTGCCTCCGGTTGGCTGCCGGAAGTGGTATTGCTCGATCTGATGATGCCGGGGATCGACGGCCTGGGCACCCTGGCCTTGATCAAAAAGCATAATCCGAAGATACAGGTGATCATCCTGACCGGGCACGGCTCAACGGAAAGCGCCATCCTCGGCATGCAACGCGGGTTGTTCGATTATCTCATGAAGCCGGTTGATATCGGTGAGCTGATCGAGAAGATCAGCCAGGCCAGCGAAGGGGAAGGCTCGGTGCGCGCGGGTTAGGCCGCAGTTTTCCGGACAATTCCATTTGACGGAAAGGGGTTTCGTAATATACATTTAGAAAAATTTGTAAAAATGTTGCCTCCTTGTCCCCCAAAAGGATTCTGAGAAAAATAGATGTTTACCTTCGCAACCTTTGTCGTCCTTGCCGGGGCCTGGCTCCTGCTCTCGGGAAAATTCGACGCCTTTCATCTTGCCCTGGGCGGCATCTCCTGCCTGCTCGTGGCCCTTATCTCCCAGGATCTTCTCTTTCAGGAACGCAAAAAGGGGTTTGTCGCGAGGTTCGGCGAGGCGCTGCGCTTTGTTCCTTACTGCTTCTGGCTTCTCTGGCAGATACTGATCGCCAATTTCCATGTCATTCTGCTGGCCATCTCCCCCCGTCTCTGCAAGCGGGAGCTTGATCCGCACATCTTCACCTTCCGGACCAGGCTGAAAACCGATTTCGGCAAATTCGTGCTGGCCAACTCCATCACCCTGACCCCTGGCACGGTGACCATCCGCATCGACGGCGATGAGTTCTACGTCCATGCCATCAGCCGGAAGGCGGCCGGCGACCTGCTGGCAAGCGAGACGATGAGTGAAATGGAGCGCCGGGTGGCCCGGGTTTTCGAGGGAGGACGATGATGCACGGAAACATTGCCGACAGCACCATGGAATTTTTCTTTATTCTCTCCGGGATCCTTTTGCTGCTATTCATGTTCATGCCGCTCTACCGCGCCATCTGGGGACCCACCGTCATCGACCGCCTGGTGGGGGTCAATGTGATCGGCACCAAGACGACCATCCTGATCATCATCATCGGCACCCTGTATAACCGGGTGGATATGTTTGTCGATATCGCCCTTACCTATGCTCTGCTCAACTTCATCGCCTCCCTGGCCGCGGCCCGTTTTTTCCAGCGGCACAGGGACGTGGGCCTGGAAGAGGACCGGGCCGGAGGGCAATCATGCTGAACGCGCTTATCATGGCCTCCATGCTCCTGGGCCTCTTTTTCTTCTTCGGCACCTCCGTGGGCCTCATCCGTTTTCCCGATTTTTACTCGCGCATGCATGCGGCCGGCAAGGGAGACACCCTCTCCTCCATCCTGCTCCTGGCCGGGCTCGCCCTCTACAACCTGCACCATCTTTCCGTGGATACCGTCCTGGTGAGCGTGAAGATTCTCTTCATCGTGGTTTTCATCTTCATCGCCAGCCCCACGGCCACCCATGCCATCATGGACGCGGGCTTCGAAGCCAAGGTCAAGCACTGGACCAAGCGCCGGGAGCAGCGTGGCCCCTGGCAGGGCGAAGAGCGCCGCAAACAGGAAAGACACCCCTAGGAGACCTGATGAGCTGGGATGCGAGCCTTCTCTGGCAGTTTGACGTGCTGATCATACCCATGGTGATTCTCTGCGCTTTGGCCGCCCTGACCATCAGGGATCTGGTGAGCTGCGCCATCATCGGCGGCGCCTACAGCTTTCTCATGTGTCTGCTCTGGACGGAGATGCTCGCCGTGGACGTTGCCTTTACCGAGGCGGCGGTGGGCGCCGGGGTAAGCACCGTGCTTCTGCTCGGCACCGCCTTGCACATCAAGAGAAAGTCCAAGGACTGAGAAAGGGCTGAAAGTGAAAAAAATTGCACTGCTCATAACCCTCGCCGTAGGCCTGCTCATGGTCGCGGCAGCCGATGATTTCCCCAACTGGGGCGAGGCCCATACCCCGGCCAACGACTACCTTTCCCCCTACTACATTGAAAATTCCCTGGCAGAGACCGCGGTTCCCAATATCGTCACCTCGGTGCTCGCCGATTACCGCGGTTATGACACGATGTTTGAGACCACGGTCATCTTCTGCGCCGGCATCACCGTGCTCGCGCTCCTGCGCAGGACCCGGCGGAAAAGGCCCAAGGTGGTCCGGCCGCGGCCGGACCGGCTCGGCGCCGATGTCATTCTCCAGTCCGCCTGCCGGCTTCTCGTCCCGGTCATGCAGATCTTTGCCTTGTACGTGCTCGCCCTTGGCCATCACAGCCCTGGCGGCGGTTTTCAGGCCGGCGTCATCCTGGGCGCGAGCTTCATCCTTCTGGCCCTTGCCTACGATCTCAAGAGCGTGCTCAAGCGGCTCAAGGAAAACACGGTGCTGAAGATGAGCGCCATCGGCGTCATCATCTATGCCGGCATCGGCTTCCTGTGCCTGCTCCTGGGCGAGAATTTTCTCGCCTATGCGGCCCTGAAGGTTTTCGGCTTCAGCGAGGTCATGTCCCACTCGCATGGCATCCTCGGGGTGGAAGTGGGAGTGGCTGTCACCGTCATGGCCATCATGTTTTCCCTCTATGTGGATCTCGCCTCGGGCGGCGACCTGGACGAAGGGTTGTGATGACAAGGCAGAATGGGAAATGCCGAATGAAAAATGGTGGAGTTCCGGGGCTGAACAACCGGCGCGGCCTCCTGCCGGGGTATTCTGAATTTTTAAATGCATGATGAACCTATGACCGAACTCTTACCATACATAGTCGCGAAATATAACTACTGGGCCGCCCTGATCCTGCTGCTCATCGGTCTCTATGGCATGATCGCCAAGAACAACCTCCTGAAAAAGGTTATTGCCATGTCGATCTTCCAGTCGGCCATCATCCTCTTTTATGTTTCCATCGGCGACAAGAGAGGCTCCACCATCCCCATCCTCCTCCACGGCCAGGGGGAGCATGGCGCCGCCATCGATCCCAGCCTCTATGCCAATCCCCTGCCCCATGTCCTGATGCTCACCGCCATCGTGGTCGGCGTTTCCACCCTCGGTGTGGCCCTGGCCGTCCTGCAGAAGATTCATCGGGTGCACGGGACCATTGAAGAAGATGAAATTTTAGAGAGCATAGAAGAATGATGGCAGCGCAGTATCCCGTTCTCATCCTGATCATTCCCCTGTTGACCGCGTTTGCCATCTCGCTTTTCGGGAGCAGGCGCGACAGGCTGGCCTACGGCCTGCTTCTGGCCGCCATGGCCGGCTCTTTTTACGCGGCCCTGCAGACCCTGCTCCTGGTGCTGGACACCAACATGCCCGTTCATTACCGACTTGGAGGGTGGGCCCCGCCCTACGGCATCGAACTGGTCATCGACCATCTTAACGCCATGGTGCTCTGCATGATCAGCGGCTGCGCGCTGCTCACCGCGATCTATTCCCTGCCCACGGTGCGGGAGGAGATCCCGGATCGCATCCATCATTACTACACCCTCTACTGCCTGCTGGTCACCGGGCTGGCCGGCATGGTCGCCACCGGCGATGCATTCAATCTCTATGTGCTCCTGGAGATCTCGGCGCTCTCCAGCTACGCCATGCTGGCCCGCGGTCGCGGCAATGCCTATTACGCCACCTTCAAATACATCATCATGGGCACCATCGGCGCCTGCTTCTATCTGCTGGGCGTGGGCTACCTCTATATCAAGACCGGCACCCTGAACATGGCGGACCTTTTCCGCCTCCTCTCCACCGACGAGATGCAGCATTCCATCACCATCCGCATCGGCTTCATCCTCATCATCCTCGGCATCTGGATCAAGATGGCTTTTTTTCCGCTGCACGGCTGGCTGCCCAACGCCTATACCCGGGCCGCCACCACCACCAGCTGCCTCATCGCCCCGCTGATGACCAAGGTCTCGGTCTACATCATGCTCCGGCTCATGTTTTCGGTCTTTTCCGTGGATTTCGTCTACGGGGTCATTCCCTGGCATGAACAGGTGGTCTGGCTGGCCAGCCTGGCCATTGTCGCGGGCTCCATCTCCGCTCTGGCCCAGCGCAATCTCAAGAAGATGCTCACCTATATCATCGTCGCCGAGGTGGGCTACATGGTGGGCGGCGCCTGGCTGGCCAACGAAAGCGGGCTCACCGGCACGGTCTACCATATTTTGAGCGACGCCCTCATGACCCTCTGTCTCTTCATGGCCGTTGGCGCCATCATCCATAAAACCGGGAAAAGCTCATTCGCCGCCATGGAGGGCGTTTTTCACAAGATGCCGGTTACCTCGGCGGTTTTCATCCTCGGCGCTTTCTCCATCATCGGCATCCCGCCCACCTGCGGTTTTTTCAGCAAATGGTATCTGTTGAAAGGCGGCATCGAGACCGGGCAATGGCTCTTTGTCGGGGCCCTTCTTTTTTCGAGCCTCATCAATGCCATCATTTTTTTCAGGCTCATCGAGCTCGCCTATTTCGGAGATTTCTCAGGGCACGGCCAGCATGCCCGGCCGGAGCGGGACGAAGCGCCGGCCGTCATGCTGGTGCCCATGGTGCTGACCGCGGCCTCGCTCATCATTATCGGCCTCTATACCAATGAAATAGTCAGCGGCATTGTCCAGTGGACAATTCCGGCCGGACTCTAATCAAGCGCAAAGGCAAAGAACCGACACGCCATGGATCAACTCCCCTTTCTCCCCGCCACCCCGGCCCTGGCCATCCTTGTTTCCCTCGCGGTGGTGCCGTTTATCTACTTAAACGATACCAGGCCGAACATGCGGGAGGCATGGACCTTTATCGCGGCCTTCATCAAGTTTTACCTGATCCTCTCCATGGCGGGCTGGATCCTGGCGGGCAACACCCATACCTACGAGATCTGCCGCATCCTGCCCGGCCTTTCCCTTACCCTGACCGTGGACGGTTTCGGCATGCTCTTCGCCCTGGTGGCCTCCTCCCTCTGGATCGTGACCTCCATCTACTCCATCGGCTACATGCGGGGCTTAAAAGAACATGCCCAGACCCGCTATTTCATCTGCTTTGCGGTGGCGCTTTCCGCCACCATCGGCGTGGCCTTTGCCGGCAACCTCCTTACCCTCTATCTCTTCTATGAGATCCTTTCCCTTTCCACCTTTCCCCTGGTCACCCACCACCAGGATGAGGAGGCGCGCTCCGGCGGCCGCAAGTATCTGACCTATCTGCTCTCGACCTCCATCGGCCTGGCTCTGCCCGCCATGCTGATTACCTACACCCTGACCGGCTCCCTCGATTTCAACAGCATGGGCGTTTTCCCTTCCGATACGGCCAAGCCCCTGCTCACCATATTGCTTTTGATGTTCATGTTCGGCTTTGCCAAGGCCGGGATGATGCCGCTGCATTCCTGGCTGCCCGGCGCCATGGTGGCGCCGACCCCGGTTTCCGCCCTGCTTCATGCCGTGGCCGTGGTCAAGGTCGGGGTTTTCAGCATCGTCCGGGTGATCACCGGCATCTTCGGCATCAACCTGCTGGCCGCGACCAACCTCAATACCCTGATCTGCGTGATCGCCGCCTGCACGGTGCTGACCTCCTCCCTCATCGCGCTTTCCCAGGACAATCTCAAGCGGCGGCTGGCCTTTTCCACCATCGGCCAGCTCTCCTACATCATCCTCGGCGCCGGGCTGGCCTCGGCCCTGGGGGTGAAGGGGAGCATGCTGCACATCGCCATGCACGCCTTCGGCAAGATCACCCTCTTCTTCTGCGCCGGCGCCATCTTCGTCGCCACCGGCAAGAAGTACATCAGCGAGATGGTGGGCATCGGCAGGCGGATGCCGGTAACCATGTTCGCCTTTTTCGTCGGCGCCTTGAGCGTTATCGGGCTGCCGCCGGCCGGCGGGCTGATCAGCAAGCTCCTCATGGTGCGCGGGGCCTTGCAGGCGGAGATGTTCTGGGTGCTGGTCGTTTATCTGCTCAGCTCGCTGCTCAATGCCGCCTACTTTTTGCCCATTGTCTACAAGGCCTTCTTCTGCACCCCGGAGGAATCGCAGTTTGACAACCGCATCGGCGAAGCGCCCCTCGGCTGCATGTTGCCGCCGGTGCTCACCGCGATCATGAGCGTGGTGCTGTTCTTCTGCCCATGGCTCTTTTTTGATTTTGCCAATCTGATGTATTGAAGAAGGCGGATTGGCGGCCACTTCGCGAAGGCGCTGTTGCCATGGCCTCTCTGCTTTTATGTTGCGGACCTGTTGCTGTTTGAGGTCGTTACGAGTTTATCTTGGGTCAGGACCAGGACATGAAGATGAAAAAGGATATCCCCATCGACGGCGGCTATTTCGACCGGCCGGAAATCAAGAAGAAGCTCTGGCTCCTCCTCTGGGGGATCTGCATCCTCTCGCTGGTGCTGGAGCTGTTTGTCCACCGGCATCCCCATTTTGAACAGGAGAATTTTTTCGGCTTTTACGCGCTGCTGGGTTTTGTGGCCTGTTCGCTCTGTATCCTGGCGGCCAAGGGGCTCGGTTTATTTTTAAAGGCAGAGGTGGGCTATTATGACGACGATGACGCTCAGTAACCTGCCTCCGGGCCTGATCCTGATTTTCGGCGCCCTGCTGGTGCCGCTTCTCAAGGGCCGGCTCAAAAATCTCTATGTCATCCTCCTGGCCGCCCTGGCTTTTTTCCAGGTGCATCAGCTTCCCGAGACGGCGCGCCTTTCCTTCTCTCTCATTGACTTTCAGTTGGAGCTCCTGCGGGTTGACAAGTGGAGCCGCGCCTTCGGCTATATCTTCACCCTGAATGCCTTTGCCGCCTTTCTTTACGGCTATTACGAAAAGAGCGCCAGCCAGTTTTTCAGTGCCCTGCTCTATATCGGCAGCTCCCTGATGGTGGTTTTCGCCGCGGACCTCATCACCCTCTACTTCTTCTGGGAGGCCATGGCCATCACCTCGGTCTATCTGATCCTGGCCAGGAAAACGAAAAAATCCTACCAGGCCGCCTTCCGTTATGTGCTGGTGCACGTGTTCGGCGGCCTGGTGCTGCTGGCCGGCATCATACTCACCATTCACGAGACCGGCTCCATCGCGTTCTCCGCCTTTGACCCCAGGCACGCCAGCCTGGGGTCCTGGCTGATCATCGCCGGCTTTCTGGTCAACGCCGCCTCGCTGCCCTTTTCCTCCTGGCTGCCCGATGCCTATCCGGAATCGACGGTGCTGGGCGGGGTGATTCTCAGCGCCTACACGTCGAAAACCGCGGTCTATACCCTGATCCGCGGTTTTCCAGGCTGGGAGATCCTCATTGTTCTCGGCTGCGTCATGACCATCTACGGGATCATCTATGCCCTGCTTGAAAACGACATGCGCCGCATCCTGGCCTATTCCATCATCAATCAGGTCGGCTTCATGGTCTGCGCGGTGGGCATCGGCACGCCTCTGGCCTTAAACGGCGCGGTGGCGCATGCCTTCTGCCACATCATCTACAAGGCGCTGCTCTGGATGAGCGCCGGCGCCGTGCTCCATCGCACCGGCAAAAGCAAGTGCACGGAACTGGGCGGCCTCTACAACACCATGCCCTGGACCCTGACCTTCGGCGCCATCGGCGCCATGGCCATCTCGGCCGTTCCCCTCACTTCCGGCTTTACCAGCAAGACCATCATCCTCGCCGCCGCCGCCAACCAGCATCTCTTCTGGGCCTGGCTGATCCTCGAAGTGGCTTCGGCCGGCGTATTTCTCCACGCCGGCATCAAGTTTCCCTACTTTGTCTTTTTTGCCAAGGATAAGGGGCTCAGGCCGGCGGAGGCGCCGAAATGCATGCTGGCCGGCATGGGGCTTCTCTCCTTCCTCTGCATCTATCTTGGCATGTTTCCGGAACGGCTCTACAATATCCTGCCCGACACCGAGCTGGTGAAGTCGGTGATGCCCCATACCTTTACCGACATCTATCTCGGCCATTTCGCCCACGTGGTTACGCAGACCCAGATGCTCATCTTTTCGGGCCTGGTCTTTTTCCTCTTTTTGCCCATGCTGAAGCGGACCGATACCATTGCCATCGATCTTGACTGGTTCTATCGCCGGGGCTGCGCCCTGGTCTATGCCATGCTCGATGAATGGCTGAACGGCCTCAACGCCTGGGCCAACCGCACCCTGGCCTCGGGGCTGACGAAAAAGCTCGCCTGCTTCTACAAGGATGGCCCGGCCCGGCTGGTCATGGCCGTGGCCAAGCCGACCTGGGAGCTGACCGGTATCGGCGCCGAAGAGGCCGCCCTTGCCGAGGCGCGGTTTCTTGCCCGCTTCCGCGCCGGTTTTTTCAGCGTCGGCAGCAGCGCGGTCTTCGTGCTGATCCTTTTTCTGTTTTTCTTCATCCTTTTGGCCTAACAGCGCTCCGCTGAAGGGAAATAGGCTTCTTTTGCCGCTTGTCTCGCGGATTTAACGGGCTTTTAGCTTGACAGGGCTGTTTCTGCCATTGTAAGCATATGAAATATCTATGTGAATTTCTGTCCATTGGGGAAGAAAAAGCAAACATCAACTCGTGATTAGGAATATGGACAAGCAGACAAAGCAAAAAAAGCAGGGCGGCTTCTCCCTGATGGAGTTGCTGATCGTCATGGTCATTCTCGGTCTCATTGCTTCCCTGGTCGGGCCGAAACTTTTCGGCAAACTTGGCAAGGCTCAGCAAAAGGCGGCGAAAACCCAGATCGAAATGCTGATGACCGCTCTCGATGCCTTCCGGCTTGATGTGGGCCGCTACCCGAATCAGCAGGAGGGACTCGCCGCCCTGGTGACCAATCCCGGCATAGAGAAGTGGGAGGGCCCCTATCTGAAAAAGGCCGTTCCCAACGATCCGTGGGGCAATCCATACAGCTATCGGATTCCCGGGGAGCATGGCGAGTTGGACATCTACACCTACGGACAGGACAACCAGCCTGGCGGCGAAAAAGAAAACGCGGATGTGGGAAGCTGGGAATAACCCCGGCACTCCCGAAAGAGCCGCGAGATGACCGCTTAGGCCTTGGCGCGCATTCGGGCTGGCGCATACTATGCTGAATGCCTTTTTTCATAAGAAAGAAAAAATCGGCACCCTGCTGGTTCAGCAGGGCAAGCTGCAGCCCAACCAGCTGGAGCGGGCCCTGGCCCATCAGGAAACCGTTCAGCACCGTCTCGGAGAAATCCTCATCTCCCTGGGGTACATCGGCGAAGATGATCTGACTGCCGCCCTGGCCGAGCAGATCGGGGGCAGCCTCTACACCCCCCTTGAAGACGATCAGGTGATCACCGCCAATATCTCCACCAACTTCCTGCGCATCAATCCCTTCCTCATGGTCCAGCGCGGCGACCCGCCCAGCCTGCTGCTGGTGGCCAGCGATCCTTTCAGCAACGATATCCTTTCCGCCTGCGAAACCCTGAGTGCCGGGGCCTCCTTTACCCTTGAGCTCATGGCTGAACCGAAGCTCAAAAAAAGCCTGGAAAAACATTTTGCCATCGCCGAGCAGCCCGAAGGCGCGATCGTCATGGACGAGGCCGACATCGACAAACTCAAGGACATGGCCACCGAGGCGCCGGTCATCAAGTACGTGAACAACCTCATCGGCGCCGCCCTTACCCGGCGCGCCAGCGATATTCATGCGGAGCCCTTTGAGGACGGGCTCAAGATCCGGTTTCGGATCGACGGCATACTCCATGATTTCGAAATCCCTCCCCATGCCATCCAACCGGCCATCATCTCCCGGATCAAGCTCCTGGCCGGTCTTGATATCGCCGAGCGCCGCCTGCCCCAGGACGGCAAGATTTCCATGCGGGTTTCCGGCAAGGAGATCGATCTGCGTGTTTCCTCGCTGCCCACGGTCTTCGGGGAAGGGATTGTCATCCGTATCCTGGAGAAGGCCGCCATCATTCTCGATATGTCCTCCCTGGGCATGCCGGAGAAGATCGACGAGCAGTTCCGCAAGGCCATCTCGCAGCCGGATGGGATTCTTCTGGTCACCGGCCCAACGGGCAGCGGCAAGACCACCACTCTGTACTGCGCGCTTAACCACATCAACACCGGCAACAATAAGATCATCACCGTGGAAGACCCGGTGGAGTATCAGTTGCACGGGATCAATCAGATCCAGGTCCGCCCGGACATCGGCCTCACCTTTGCCCAGGGGCTGCGCTCCATCGTGCGGCAGGATCCGGACGTGATCATGATCGGCGAGATCCGCGATCTGGAAACCGCGGAAATCGCCGTGCAGTCCTCTCTCACCGGTCATATGGTCCTGAGCACCCTGCATACCAACGATGCCGTTTCCGCGGTGATGCGGATGATCGATCTCGGGGTGGAGCGGTTTCTCATCGCCTCCTCCCTGCGGGGCGTCCTGGCCCAGCGGCTGGTGCGGCGGATCTGCCCGCACTGCAAGGTGGAGGACGGCAGGCTCAGCGATACCGGCTTTAAGTCCCCGGATGGCGAGGATTTTCCCATCTATAAGGGGAGCGGCTGTGATTCCTGTTCCGAGACCGGCTATACCGGCCGGATCGGCCTCTACGAGTTTCTCGTCAGCAATGACGCCATGGCCCGCGGCATCACCAAGGGGCTGGATCTGGTTGAGCTGAGAAAGGTCGCCGAGGCGAGCGGCTTTACCCCCATGTTCAGAGACGGTTTAGCCAAGGTGCGGCAGGGGCTCACCACCTTCAGCGAGGTGGTGCGGGTCTGCAGGGGAACGGAAAATGAGGAGCTTTAAATACGCGGCCCTTGATGGTGACAACCGGTTGCAGGAAGGGGTCCTCGATGCGCTCGACCAGAGCGAGGCGGCAGCCCGCCTGAAAAAACAGGGGTATCGCCCCCTCTCCATCCGGGAGCAGCGGGGCAGCGCCTTCTCCTTCGATATTTTCAGGCATCGCTTCCGGCAGGAGAAACTCACCAGGGCGGACATTGATTTTTTCACCAATCAGATCGGCCTGCTTTTGCAGAGCGGGCTTGCCCTGGACCATGCCCTGCGGGTCATGAAGCGGCACAGCAACAAGCCCGCCTTCCAGAGGTTTGTCGGTGAGCTGGAGCAAAAAATCAAGGAAGGCAAATCCTTTTCCCAGGCCCTTTCCGATTACCCCCACTTCTCGTCCATGTATATCAACATCGTCCGGGCCGGTGAGGAGGGCGGCATCCTGCCGGCCATGCTCATGCGAATCGCCAGCTATCAGGTTGCCTTCCAGGAGTTGAAGCAGTATGTCATCTCCGCCTCTATTTATCCGCTTTTTCTCCTGGTGGTCGGCTTTGGCGCCATCATCATCCTGCTCACCACCATCCTGCCCCGGTTCGAGATTCTCTTTGAGGGCATGGGACAAGAGCTGCCGGGGCATGTCGCCATGCTGATGGCAACGGCAAAGCTGATCAGCAGTCACCCCTTCCTCACGGCGCTGGTGCTGGCAGGACCCCCGCTCGGCGCGGTGAGCTATCTGAAAAGCCCGGCCGGCAAAGCCCGCTTTGACCGGTGGTCCTTGAAGATCCCGGTATTGTCCGGTTTTGTCCGGAATCTGGAGACAACCCGCATCTTCCGGACCATCGAGGTCCTGGTCAACAACGGGGTGCATCTGGCCTCGGCGCTCAAGATCGGCAGCGGGGTGGCGATGAATGCCGAATACCGCCGCCTGCTCAACAATGCCACCAGGGCACTGAAGGAAGGGCGTCGCATTGGCCAGCGCCTGGGCGACGAGAAGCTCTTTCCCGAATTGGCCACCGAATTGCTGGCCATCGGCGAGGAATCGGGAAGGGTGGGGGAGATGTGCGGCCAGATCGCCGACCATTTTGAAAAGGAGCTGAAAACCAGAATCAAACGGTTGACCGCCATGGTGGAGCCGATCTTTATCCTCCTCATCGCCGTCATTGCCGGATATGTGGTGGTCTCCATGCTTTCGGTCATCCTGAGCATCAACGATATTGCCGGCTGAGGATGGATATTTCCGGAAATGGCAGCCGGCATCTCGGCCGGCGAGGGTTTTCGCTCATCGAGCTGCTCCTCGTCCTGATGCTGCTGGGGATCATCGCCGGGGTGGCCGCCCCCGCCACCGGCCGCTTTCTTGACAGTTTGCGCTTCCGGGAGCAAACCGCGGAACTCCTGGCCGCGATCCGCTATGCGCGTCTCATGGCGGTGGGAAGGGGCAGGCCGGTGCATCTCCATTTTGTCCCGGAGGAGAAGGCGCTCTTTTTCAACGGGGCGGTGACGGAACGCAAACCACTCACCCTGGCGGAGAACGGGGAAGTTGTTTTCACCCCGGAGATCCTGACTTTTTACCCGGACGGGCTGGCGACTCCTGCCCGCCTGGTGGCGCGAAGCGGCCGCCGCTCCGCGGAGTTTGTCGTGGACCCGTTGACCGGGATCCCGGCGCGGGAGGAGTAGTTTCATGGGCAGGATGCCGGCGAGGATAACAGGCCAGCAGGGTATCACCCTTTTTGAGCTGTTGGTTGCGGTGCTGCTCTTGGGCATGGTCAGCACCATGATCTATTCGGTGCTCAATGTGGGGATCGGTTTCAGCAGCAAGGGCGAAGAACGGATCGCAAGCATGGCAAGGGAACAGAGCCTGCTCAATCTTCTGCGCCGACAGGTGAGCTGTGCCTGGTACGACATGCGCCAGAACAGGATACGGATTTCAGGGGAAGAGAACCTGCTTCGCGTCGTCACCCGGCAGCCGTTTCTGAACCGGGGGGCCGGCACGGTTCTCGCCGTCTACCGGTATGACGAGGTGTCGCAGACCCTCTACTATCTGGAAAAGAAGGATTATTACAATATCGATTACGGCGAGGAGTATCGGCCGGATTTGAGCGAGATGGAGCCGATATATTCCGGGGGCGGGCCGCTTTTCCTTGCCTGGAACGAAGAGGTTGGCGCCGTGACCGCCAGGGTGGGCGAGCGGGAATATCTTTTTTCCCCTAAATGCCTGCCGCAACTGAAAAATATTACTTTAAGTATGAGACGGTAACAGCCGACATGGTGAAAAAAGGCGGAACAGTGCGCCGGCAGTGCGGCGGTCGGCAGGGATTCACCCTTTTTGAGGTGCTTGTTGCCGTGCTCATCCTCAGCATGGCCTACGTGGCGGTATTGCAGAATTTTTCGCAGTCCATGGCCAATATTTTTCATCTGGACAACCGCAGGGCCGCCGATCTGGAGGAATCCATCGCCTTTTCCGCACTGCTGCGGGAAAGAGGCGACGTCAGCCGTTCCGCACCGGCGGGCGAGATTCTTGTGGAAGGACAGAAATTTGTCCTCCGGAAAATTTTTAGTGACGGCGGTGGATTGGAAACCGTCACCCTTGAAAAGCGTTGAGGCTATGGTGGCAATGACCCGAGAAGAAAGGAGGCCGGCTGCCGGCATAACCCGCAACAGCCAGGGCTTTGCCCTGCTGGTTGTCATCGTGGTTCTGCTGCTCACCAGTTTTCTTGCCTCTCAGCTCATCCTGGCCGTGCGCACGGAACAGCGTATCACCTTCAATGCCCGGGTGCGTAATCAGGCCGCCATGCTCTCGGAGGCCGGGGTCAATATCGCCCTCTTCCGGCTCATGGACAAGCCCCTTGCCCTGGAGGCGGAAGAAGAATACGGCGCTCTGCGGGCCGGAGAGGAGTACGAGGCCTTTCTTGAGCAGGGCAGGGTGAGCTATCATGCCGCCAATGAATCCGGCAAGATAGATCTCAACACGGCGCCCTCCGGACTTGTCGAGCTGTTTTTGCAGTACCATGGACTCTCCCCCGACGAGAGCGCCATCGTCATGGACTCCCTCCTTGATTGGCGTGACACCGACACCCTGCATCGGGTTAACGGCGCGGAGCAGGATTATTACCAGACCTTGCCGGGGCCCTATATTCCCCGCAACGGCAGAATCGAAGACCCGGCGGAGTTTTTCCTGATTCGCGGCACCGCCCGTCTTGCCGGCAGATTTGACCCCCTGGAGGTCTTCACCGTCAGCAATACCGAGAAAAAGATCAACCTCAACAGCCTCACGCCGGCCATGCTGGATTTTGTGGTGGCAGGCGATGTGGACCGGCGCAAGGCCTATTTTGATGCGAAGGAGGTCTACGCCACGCTCAATCCGGCCATGGCCATGCAGATCATCGGTGAAGAGCGCTTTCGCGAATTGGAGCCTTTCCTCGGCTACAGCGAAGGCGCGGCCAGCCGTATCTTCAGCATAACCGCCACCGGCCAGCCCGGCGTTACGCCGGACACGGAAGATCCGCAAGCCGCCATGGGCGTTACCGTCCAGGCCGTGGTGCGTCTGCTGGCCAACGGCTATCAGATACTCGCCTGGAAGGAGCGATATTCATGAGAGGGGTGGAAATGCTGGTCACGAGCCAGGGCATGATCCGTATCGGGGGAGGCGAGCAGAGCGCGGCCGGGCAGCGCTTGCCCGCCGGCCGATTGGCAGGCCTTCTCGGCAAGGTGGGCCTGAGCCCTGACAGCGAAGCGGCCGCGGTGACCGTCTATGTCGCTGAGGAGCTGCTTTTCTGCAAGAGTTTCACGCTGCCGGCCAAGACCCCGGCGGTCAAGGAAGCCATCCGGTACCAGCTCGACCAGCTTTTGCCTTTTCCTGAAGAAGCCTATTTTTACAGCTACAGCGCCGAGCGGGAGGAGAAGGGTACCCGGGTGACGCTCTACGCCGTGCCCAGGGAGGTGATCGAAGTCCATCTGCGGGAACTGAGCGACGGCGGCCAGACCATAGCCGGCCTCTTCCCCTTGAGCCAGCGCTACCTCGGCCGCGGCCGGCGCAAGGAGCAATGGAGCCTGCTCCTGCCCGGGGCTATCGCCAAGATGTATACCTTCCGCAAGGGGCGTCTCCGTGAACGTCTTCTCTGTCCTTCCCCGCCGACTTTTGCGGAAGCCGTGGCCCTCGGCGGCAGTGATGTCGTTTATTGCCCGAACCCTGCGCCGGAGAGCGGCTTCGCCGACGCGGATGTCCTGCTGGTCGAGGCGCCCCTTGGCAAGGATTTTAATCTGTTGCCCCTGGGCTATCGGAGGCCGGATTATTTCAAGATTTTTGTCAGCGCCCTGGCCCTGCTCAATGTTCTCGCCCTCTTCCTCCTGCTCGGCCTCAAGGAGTACCGCTTTCATCAGACCAGCGCCCGGGTGGATGCGGAGATAATGAAACTGCAGCCGGAGATAAAGAAGATTTCCGCCCTGAACAGCCAGGAAAATGAACTGGAGAAAGGGATTTCCCGGTTTGAGGAATTGGGCGGGAATCCGGACCTCATCGCCATGTTCTCCCATCTGACCGCAAAGCTGCCGGCCTCCGCGTATCTGGATCAGATCCGGATGGAGAAAAGGGATGGTCCCATCATTATCGACGGCTACGCCGATGACATGACCGATCTTTCCCAGCGTCTGCAAGGGTTCGGCGAGGTCCGGCTGCGCTCGACAAGCCGGCGCAACAATAAAAACTATTTTCAGCTGGAGCTTACCCTGCCGTGAAGCTGCTCGTTGATTTTTTCAACCGGTTTGAGCGTCGCCATCTGTTGGTTGGCGTGGCCGCCGTGCTTCTCCTTCTGAACCTGGGCCGCTGGGGAGTGGATTATGTGAACGCCCGCCAGGAGGAGTTGGCCGGCCGCATGGATTTGCTGGCGCAATACCAGGAGGCGGTCCGGCGGTTGCCGGAGATCGAGCGCAGGGTCAGCCTGAAGTCGAGGCGGCAGCAGCAGCTGGAAGCCTTGCTATTTGCCGGCGACAGCGAAGAAAAGATCGCCTCCTCCATGCAGATTTCACTGCAGTCGCAGATCAGCAAGGCGGGGCTTGAGCCGGAATTTATTCAGCCGGTTCGTTCTGGCGGCGGCCAGGCCATCGACCGGCAGGGGCATGGTGACCTTGCCATCAAGATCCGGATGTCCGGCTCTTTGAACGACTTCGCCAAGTTCCTGCAGATTCTTTATGCAAGCAATCAGCTGTTTTTGATAGAGAATTATACCATCAAGCCATTCAGCCAGGGTGAATTGAAAATTTTCATGGAGGTACGGGGCTATTATAAAATCAGCAAGACAGGGGACAAACCGGCATGAGAATCAGATTGGCCATTACCGTTCTCTTGCTGTTCGTCCTGCTGGCCCAGGTCCGCGCCATGGTGGTGGCGCTGGGGCCTGTCTCGCTGCCGGCCCCTGCCCCGCCGGAAACCAAAGCACCGCTGGAAGCCAGGGCGCTGCCGGCCGACCGATCCATCAGTTTGCAGCCCGCGCCGCCAAGCCGGATGCCTGATTTCAACGAGGGTTACATCTTCAATGCCGAACGCAGTCTCAAGGGCGGCGGCAAGAACGGCCAGGCTCAAACCGTGGAGAATATCGATATAGCCAGGATTCAGTACAGCGGTTCGATTATCACGGCGGCAAGCACAAAGGCCCTGCTCAGTTACGGGGGGGGCATCCCCCAACAGCAGGGCCTGGTCCGCGGCAGGATGCCTGCTCCTCAGGCGCAGAAACAGGGATTTCTCCAGGTTGTGGTCGGAGATACGGTCGGCGGATATAAGGTTGCGGAAATTTTACCGGAAAAGATCGTCTTCAGCCGCGGCGGCGAAAAGATCGAAAAATTTCTCTATGACCGCAACAAGGAACGAGCAGTTGCGCCTCCCCTTGCCACTCCGGCGCGGGGCAGCGGCAAAGAGCAGGTCGCCGCGCCTGCGTCTGAGACTCCGGATGGCCATGATGGCGGAGGACGGCAAGGTGCTCCGCCCGAGGAAGGGCAGGCCATGACGCCTGCAACCACCCCGTTGCCCGATGAGCAACGGCCGGCGTCCACTGCGGCGAATCCGGCGGTTCAGCAGGCGCCCAATGCGGTGAAGCCGGCGGTCAGGCCGGCACCGTACCCTCTGCCGACGACGCGGCCCATGATTATCCCGGGAAAGCTGCCGTCGCCGGTGAAGAAAAATGGCAGCCCGTAAGGATTGCCTTGTATAACATATTGAAAATTTGTAAAAAAATAGCGTATCATGAAAGAGCGACGCAGAAAAGCAAAGGAAATCCTTCAATGAAGCGCCTTCATATCCAGATAATGATCAGCCTCCTGCTCCTTGTCTTCGCCTTTGGCTGCAGCCCGCAGCCAAAGACCCGCCCTTGGGTAGACCTCCAGGAAGTCGGAGCCGAGGTTGAAAAAAGCAGAAAGGAAAACCCGGTTCTCGAAGCGGAAGAAAAGAAAGGGCCTGGCAAGCCCCGGGTTACCGAGATGACGGATAACCGGGACAGCGGCAACGAGTATCTGCAAAACGTTGGCGCCGCCGGCAGGCAGGAGAAAAAAGAAGTGGTTGAGGGCGGCGTCGTCCTCAATTTTGACAATGCCGACATCTACGAGTTCATTCAGGTCATCACCGAGACGCTCAACATCAACTACATTGTCGACCCCAAGGTCAAGGGGACCGTCAATATCCGTTCCGGGCAGACAATCGGCACCGAGCAGCTCTTCGGGGTATTCCAGAAAATACTCCATATCAACGGCCTGGATGTGAGGAATGAAGGCGACTATTATTACATCTATCCGAGCAAGGGCGGGAGTCCGGAAAGGATTTACGGGCCTGGGGAGGCTGGGTCGCTTTCGGAATCCTCCCGCATGGTCATGCAGATCATTCCGGTGGTGCATCTTTCCTCCGCCGAGGCGCAGAAGCTCATCGAACCCTACCGCTCCGAAGCCGGCACCCTCTACAACCTGACCAGCCAGAATACCCTGATCGCCTACGATTTCGAGAGCAAGGTGCTCGACATGGTGAGCGTCCTTGCCCGCCTGGACATCTCGCCGCTTTCGGCGATGAAGGTGCGGTTGATCCGGGTGGAAAACGCGCCGCTCTTCACCCTGCGCGATGAGCTGCAGGAAATCCTCGCCGCCCTGGCCATCAATCCCAAGGAGCATGAAGGCGTAACCCTCATTCCCCTGGAGCGGGTGAACTCCATGCTGCTGGTCAGCAAGAGCGAACAGCTGCTGGACAATACCGACCGCTGGATCCGGGAGCTCGACGTGGTGCCGGTGGAGGGGCGGGACAATATCTATTTTTATAATGTCCGTAATTCCGTAGCCTCGGAGTTGGCGGAACTGGTTACCTCCCTGATCGAGGGGGACACCACCGCGAAAACCGGGGATTCGGCCTTTGCGAAGAACATTTCCGGAGAAGCGGGGGCCTCCGGGCTGAACAAGACCGCGGACAGCGATCCTTCCCGGCCGGAAGCCGCCGGGGCCGCCGCCTCCCTGGCCAGACCGGCCGCCAGAAAGGCCGCGGGCACGGGGGATAAAAGCGCCAGCCTCCGTTTTGCTGGCGAGCCTCTGCTTCTGGCTGATGACAGCCGCAACATCATCCTGATCCGTGCCCTCACCCCTGACTACACCCGGTTGGTCAAACTGCTGGAGCGGTTGGACAATCTGCCCCGCCAGGTGCTCATCGAGGTGCTGGTGGCCGAGGTCCGTCTGAGCGACTCCTGGGAGTTCGGCATTGAGTGGGCCTTGAAAAACAACAAGCTGAAGATAAACGACTCGCAATATCGCCAGGAAATCAACACCAATTTTGCCAATGTCGCCGCGGCTGGGGAGAAGGTATACGGGGTTGCCTATTCAATCTTCAACAGCAGCGACCAGATTGTCGGTCTTCTCAATGCCCTGGCCTCGGAAACCGATGTCTCCCTTCTCTCCTCTCCCCAAGTTCTGGTGCTGAACAACGAGGAGGCCACCGTGAACGTGGGCGATCAGGTGCCCATTGTCACCACCGAAACCGAGCGGGTGGGGGTGGATACCCCGACCTATGACAAGACCGTGCAGTATAAGGATACCGGCACCATTCTCAAGGTCACCCCCCGCATCAACTATGACGGCGTCATTATCCTCGATATCAATCAGCAGGTGAGTCAGGCCACCACCAATGAGACTTCGGGCATCAATTCGCCGGTCATCTCCACCCGTGAACTCAAGACAAAGCTTGCGGTCAAGGACGGTCAGTCCATCATGATGGGCGGGCTCATTTCCAAGGATAACAATAATACCGAGAGCAAGGTACCGATTCTGGGCGATATTCCGCTGCTGGGCTGGATGTTCAAATATCAGAAAGAGTCGGCGGCCAAGACGGAACTGCTGGTGATGATCACCCCTTACGTCATCGAATCCGATGACGTTCTGGACCAGTATGTCAAAAAGTTTCAGGAAAAGATGGCCGGCTTGCGCAAGGAAATTACCGAAAAGCCCAAGGTGAAGAGTAATTCCGAGGAATAGCGGTGGGGAGAATGGGCATAAAAAAAGCCGGCGGGAAGCCGGCTTTTTTTATGCAGACTTTGGCGCGGCTTTTCAGCATGAACCTTCGGCAATGGCTTTCACCGAGATGGCAATGTTTTCGGCCCCTTCCAGCTTGTAGCGGACCTCAAAGGCGTTTCCTTTCTTAATGGCCTTTGCCGAGTCAAGGCCATCGAACTTCGTGTCCGCAGTTAACCTGACGGTCACCGCATCCCCCTTGGGCGGTTTGATGGTCACCAGATCATTGGCAATCGCTTTCACCTTGCCCTTGGTGATCATGGTGCCGTCCGCCAATGCGGATGGGCCGGATTGCGAGGCTGCGCAGCCGGCCATGGTCAAGCTTATGGCGAGCAGAAGCATGAAGAAAAGAGCATGCCAGGACTTTTGGACTTGAGGAATCATAAAAAATCTCCTTCTTATTATGGGGAAATTCCCCTCCTGTTCAGGGTTGCCGCCGGCAAATCCCAGCGGCAACGAATAAATTGAAACCCGAAGACTATAAAAAGGAGACCGGCAAAGCGCCAATAGATAAAAATCTGGTTTTTGAGAGGGTTGTATCGGACTGTTCGATGGGTGCGGCGATCTCTATTACCCGGAGGGTGTTTCCGGCAATGGTCGCTTGCCGGAGTGCTGGAAGGAAGCGCTGCCGCCGGTGTCAAGGTTGATGCCGGCAAGAAAGTAATCTTCAAGAACCGGCCACCATTCGAGGTCATCCTGAAACTGGATGCCCATACCGTCGGGGGCATGCCGGCTGATGATGCCCTTGGCCCGGATTCTGAGATTGCTGCTTTTTCCGCTCACGGTGATTTCTATCCCGCAGACAGCGCCCACGGGAATCCGCTCCTCGGAAAGGATAAAGAGGCCATTCATGCTGATATCCTTGCTCATGGCCCGGAGAACTTTCTGATTGCCGGTGCCGACCGTTACCTCGGTATGCAGGGCCAGACGCGATCGTTTTCTCTTGTTGGGTTTCATGGGCTCAAGCTGTCCGGTGGTGGCTGGCTCAACATAAAAAGATGATACGTATGTAATGCATCGGCTGATCCCTTTCAATACCGAAAGAATACCGGGTGTTGCGAGGGAGGAAATCGGCAGGAAAACCGCGAGGGGAAATTCCTGCGTTCTCCGGTGCGGCGGAAAGCAATCCCCACGGGATGGACTGGCCGAATCCTCCTCCTTACGGAGCACCCCCCGTTGGCGTCTCATCCTTCTTTTCTTCGGTGCCCAGGAGGCCATCGGCCCTGGCGGCGAGGATGCCGGTCAGGGCCGTATTGCTGGCCCGCACATAAAAGGGAGAGGCCGAGGATTTCAGCACCGAGGTGCTGCCGGCCGCGTCCTTGGCCCCGATCAGCAGAGTGGTTTCTCCGGATTTGCCGACCAGGGTGACGCTGGCCGCAGGAGGGTTCAGCCCGTATTCATTCCTGTTTTCGCGGCCGAGATATTCGCTGAGCGTGATCCGGCGCGCGCCGTCAACCAGGGCCTGGGTCTTGGCCGGGTCAATGGCTTCCGGCGGCAGGCCTTGCAGCCGCCAGGCGCCGTTGCCGTCTTTTTTGAGAATCAGAATACCCTGCGCATTGGTGATCCGTACCTCGGCAAGGCCATCGTCCGGCAGGTCCACATAGTCGGCGAGCCACCAGGCCGAGGCCTCCGGCGGCAGATCCCAGGCCGAAAAGTCGTTGACCAGATAGACACGGTCGTCTCCCGCGGCCCGAAGGTGGGTCGATTTGTAGGAGGGGGCGGTGCCGAGATAGATGCTCTGCTCCTGCCCGTCGGCAAGGGTAAGGGTTATGCGCTGAAGATATTTTTTTTCCCCGACCAGGAAACGGTTGTGGCTTTCCCGGGTGCGGGTGACCAGCCGTTGGGCCTTGAGGGCGGTGAGGGTTTTGAGCGCCGTGTCGATTTTCGCCGGATCCGCCGGCAGATCGCCCTCTGAGCTGATCAGCCAGCCAGAGTCGGTTTTCCGCAGAACCGTACTTCGCTCTTCTTCGCCGGTAATGCTGAGGCCCGTGATCCGGGAGGGCTCAAGCCCGGCAAAAAAAACGACCTGCGGTGGCTGGTCGTTGCGGCCGACCAGGGAGAAAATGGCGATAACTCCCAGCTGCAGGAGCAGCAAGGCCAAAAGGATAGAATTGCGCTTTGTCATTTTCGGTTCCTCTCAGCTGACAACATCGTCAAGAATCATCGGCTGCTCGCGATGGCGGCGGCGATATCCATACCAGCTCACCAGCAGCAGGGCGAGCAGGGCCAAACCATAGTTGAGCCATTCCCAGAAGGCCTGCTCCCGGGGAGACAGGGGCGGAAGCACCCTGGCATGGGTGCCCCGGGATCGGATGCTGAGCAGCCCTTCCTCCTCCAGGGACCAGTCGATGATGTTCTGCAAGAATTCCAAGCTGTTGAGAATACGATCCTGGCCCATGGACTGGGCGATGGAGATCACAGTGTCGCTGATGAACTCCGAGCTCCCCACCACGACCAGCCTGGAGGAATCCGGAGACCTCTGGAGGAGCGGCGTAAGGAGGGCGGCCGGCTTTTCCGGCGTCCCGGCCAGGCGGGGATCGGCTTTGTCCTTGAAGAAGCTGACGAACGAACCTTTCAGGGAGACAGCCAGGGCATGGCTGGCTTTGCTTTCACCCTCGGCAAAACCGAAGCGGGGGAACCTCTCGAAGTCAGGCTGAATATCGGTATCGGCATAAAGCCAGGAATCGGGGCTGGAGGAGAGCAGGGTCACCTCGGCAAAGGCCTTGCCCTTGTCGGCGGTCACCGAAAGCGGAGAGACCCAGTTCATGGTCACGGTGGCCAGGTTGGCGACGGCCGGATTGTTTTTGGCCATGCCCGAAGCGCGGACATCGACAAAGAAGGGATAATCGATCTGTTTGATCTCCTGGATGACGATGCCGCCCAGATCCCGGGCCACGGGCACCGGAAAGGGTTCGTTCTGGCTGTCCATGACCAGGGCCTTGCCAACCGTGATCCCGTAATGGGCAAGCTGATCGACAAGCCCCCCCTTGATCTCCTTGAGGTTGATGGCCTGCTGGCCCGGCTCCAGATCGAGCACATAGTTGCCGGCCAGGGCGACCACGCTGCCGCCGCGCATCAGGTACTGGTCAATGGCCAACCGTTCAACCCCGGAGAGATCCCGGGGCGCCACCACCAGCAGCACGTCAACCTCGCCGGGAACATGCCCGGATTTGAGATCAATGGAGGTGAGGTTATAATTTTCCCGGAGCACCTGCTGGAAAAATCGGTATTGCTGGCCCCCTTCCTGCATCATGGCGGCGGCCTGTGGCGGGATCCAGACGCCGACGGTTTTCAGGAAGCCGGAGGAGGTGCGTTTGATGGCGGCCTCGATCTCCTGGCGGATTTCCGCCGGACCCATCCCGCTGTCCAGAAAGATCCTTTCGTGCTGTCCGCCCACGGTGAGGAGCAAGTGCAGGTAAAAATCGCCATCGGAAAACATGGAGAGGGTGAGGGGCTTGATTCCGAAGCGTTCATTCACCGCTTCCCGCGAAAGGGCCGCCCCGGGCAGATCCGGATCCATTGTTATGAACTCGACCTTGCCGCCCGTTTCCTCGGCAAGGGTTTTGCCCACCTCGGTGATCACCGGCGGCAGCTCCTTGAACTGGGCGGGCAGCGAGGCGGGAGTGATCACCGCCGTGAGCTGCATGGGCTTCTCCAGCCCGGCAAGGATCATCTCGAGGCTCTGGAAGCCGTACACCGCCTTTTTGATCGATCTGGTCAGGTCGTACTCCAGGTTCCGCAGGCCAACCTCCAGCTCGCCGTCCGGTCGGGTCCGCACCTCGATGAGATCGTTGAAGCCCAGGGTCACATACTGGTCGCCATACTTGACGAGAATATTGAAATAGGAGTTGACCACCGCGGCCTCATAGCGGCCTGCCACCTGGAAAGGGACCGGTTTGATGCCGTATTGCTGGTTGGCCTCGGCCTCGGCCGTCTCGTCAAACTTGGGATCGAGGAAGGAGACCGTCACCTTGCCGCCGGAGGCGATTTCATACTCCTGCATGAAGTCGCGGATGCGCGGCACCAGCGGGGCAAGCAGGGGATGGGTTTTTTCGCTGAAATAGCCGCGGAGCAACAGGGGCTCGGGCAGGTTTTCGATGAGATCGCGGCTGGAGGCGGAAAGGGAAAATTCCTTATGTCCGGTGAGATCGAGGCGCAGCCAGTGCAGCGAGGCAAGCCAGACATTGCAGGCCAGAAGGTTTGCCGCCAGCAGGAGGACGCCCATTCTGGCGTTGCGGCGATGGCTGGCCGTGCGTTTGCCGCGGCTCCAGCGCTTGGAGTCCAGGGAGACCGTGTTCAGGGCCAGGAAAAGCACGGTGAGGGAGAGATAATAGACCACGTCCCTGAGATCGATCACCCCGCGCTCGATGCTCAAAAAGCGGCTGCCGGTGCCGAGGTTGCGCAAAAGCTCGCTGGCGGTGGTGCCCATGAAGTCGGTGACGCCACCGGAGCCGAGCAGATAGAAGAAACCGCTGATCAGGACGGTGACGATCAGGGCGATGATCTGGTTGTCCGTGCGGGAGGAGACGAAGAGGCCGATGGCGATATAGGCGGCGGCAAGGAGCATGGCGCCGAGATAGCCGCCGGCCACCGGCCCCCAGTCGAGGTTGCCCAGGACCGACACCGAAAAGGGCAGACCGAAGGTCAGGGCCAGGGAAAGACCGACCAGGGCCCAGACCGCCAGGAATTTGCCCAGGACCAGATGGCGCAGGCGGACAGGCAGGGTCAGGAGCACCTCCAGGGTGCCCATCTTCTGTTCTTCGCTCCACTGGCGCATGGTGAGAGCCGCGGTGAGAAAGATCAGCAACACGGGCATCCAGCGGAAGAGCGGACGGATATCGGCGATGTTGCGGCTGAAGAAGGTCTCCAGCCAGAAAAAGGAAAAAAGCACGGAAACAAGAAAGGCGCCGATGAAGATGGCGGCCATGGGGGAACCGAAACAGGCTTTCAGCTCCTTCTTGGCCAAGGCGTATGTCTGATTCACTGAACACCTCCTTGGCCGCCGGCCAGTTCGTTGAAAACAGCCTCCAGGGTTCGCACTTCCTTTCTGAGCTCGCAGAGAATCCAGTCGTTTTTGCGGGCCAGGTTGTAGATCTCCGGGCAGAGGTCGCGGTCGCTTGCGCCATGCACCCGGAAACGGCTGCGGCCGTTTTCCTGGCCGACAAGCTCCACATGCTGCACATCCGGCAGCGAGGCCAGGGCGGCCAGGGCGTCCTCGCTGCCGGCGCCGAGCACGCTGAGCAGGGCGTCGGTGCTGACGGCCAGCTCAGCAAGGCGGGCATCGCTCTTTACCTCGCCGCCGATGATGATAATGGCGCGGTCGCAGGTCGCCTCCACCTCGGAAAGGATATGGGTGGAAAGAAGCACGGTGCTGCTTTGGGCGAGTTTCTTGATCAGGTGCCGCACCTCCACGATCTGGGTGGGATCCAGGCCGTTGGTGGGCTCATCGAGAATCAAAAGCTCGGGCTTGTGCAAAATGGCCTGGGCCAGGCCGACCCGCTGGCGGTAGCCCTTGCTCAGGGCGCCGATGGGACGGACCAGGCGTTCTTCCAGCCCCACGGCATGAATGGCCTCCGAAAGCCGCGCCCGCTGCTCGGCCTTGGGAATGGCGCGCAGGTCGGCAATCATCTTCAGATAGGACTGCACGGTGAGTTCCGGATATAAAGGAGCATTTTCCGGAAGATAGCCGATCTTTCCCTGGACGGCGGCAGGGTTGTCCAGCACTTCGAGGCCGGCGACCCTGGCGCTGCCGGAACTTGGCTGCAGATAGCCGGTGAGGATCTTCATAATGGTGGTTTTCCCCGCGCCGTTCGGCCCGAGCAGGCCGATGATCTCGCCCGGTTCCACATGAAAGGAAACCCCGCGCAGGGCCTCCACCTCGTCATAGGATTTGCACAACTCCTCGACGTCAATCATGGTTGTTCCCTTGTCTTCAGTGTGTTGAGCAGCAGAGGGCCGCCGTGGCGGCCGTGGGGAAAATCTGTCAGGGTGGAACACCCTTTGTCGCGTGCTCCACCCTCTGAGGTATACCGCGTTCCGGCCTTGCTTTTCAACCGGGATTTTCCACCAGTCTTTCCAGAATCCGGTAGGTTCTCGCCACCATGTTTCGCGGCTCCACCAGAAGGCCGGCCTGGATCATGGCATTGTCGAGGATCTGCTCGGCCACGCTTCTGGCAAGCTCGGCATCCTTGTTTTTCAGGGCCGGCAGCCCCTTGATCAGGGGGTGACCGGTGTTGATCTCCAGGTTTTTGCCGCCGAACTGCTGCAACCCCTGCTGGCCGGAGGCGCGCATGATCCGCTCCATGCTGCTGGTGACAAAGCCGTCGGGGTTGACGATCATGGCCGGGCTGTCGGTGAGGCGTTTCGAGGCGACCACTTCCTTGACCCTTTCGCCCAGCGCTTCCTTAAGCCATTTGACCAGCGCCTCGCTCTCCTCGCCAGCCATGGCCTCCTTCTTCTCCTCGGCCTTTTCCCCCTCCTTGGCAGCCTCGGTTTCAGGCAGTTCCAGATCGCCGCGGTCCGCGGAAACAAGCTTCTTTTCGAGGAAGGATCCCAGGTGGCTCATGGCGAAATCATCGATGGGCTCCAGGGTGTAGATGACTTCAATGTTGCGGCGCTTGAAGGCCTCCACATAGGGGCCGTTCTCGATGGCCTCCCGGCTGGGGCCGTTGATGTAAAAGATTTCCTTCTGTGCCTCGGGCATCCGCTCGACGTACTCGGCAAGCGAGGTGAGCTTGCCGGGCTCGGTTTTGGACGATTCAAAGCGCAGGAGCTTGCCCAGTTCCTCCCGGTAGGCATAGTCGGAAATCACCCCTTCCTTCATGAACATGCCGAAGTCCTTCCAGAACTCCGCATACTTCTCAGGCTCGCTTTTGCTCAGTTCCTCAAGGTGCTTGAGGAAGCGCTTGGTGACCACCTTGTTGATCTTGGCGACCAGGGCGTTGTCCTGCAGGGCCTGGCGGGAGATGTTCAAGGGCAGGTCCTCGCTGTCGATGACGCCTTTAAGAAAGCGCAGCCATTCCGGGAGAATGGTCTTGCTGTGCTGTTCGATGAGGACCCGCTGGCAGTAAAGGTTGACCCCGGCCTCCATGCGGCCGAAGCCCATGGCCTCGAAATTTTCCTTGGGGACAAAGAGCAGGGTCTTGATGGCCAGGGGGGCGTCCGCGGAAAAATGCAGCCTGGTCAGGGGTTCGTCAAAGGCATTGGCGATGAATTTGTAGAATTCGCCGTACTCTTCGTCCTTGATCTCGTTTTTCGGCCGGGTCCAGATGGCCTGCACCGTGTTCACCGCCTCGCCCTTAACCTTGATGGGGAAGGGGACAAAGCTGGAGTATTGCTTGATGATGCGGCGGATGGCGTGTTCGCTGGCAAACTCCTTGGCCTCTTCCTTCAGCTCCAGGGTGATGCTGGTGCCGCGGCGGATGCCCGGGCACATGGCGATGGTGAAGGTACCCTCGCCGTCGGAAACCCATTCATGGCCCATGTCGTCCATGCGATAGGAGCGGGATTTCACCGTGACCTTTTTCGCCACCATGAAGGCGGCGTAGAAACCGACGCCGAACTGGCCGATGAGGTTCACCCCCTTGCGTTCGCTTTCCGCAAGCTGGGAAAAGAAGGTTTTTGAGCCGGAGTGGGCAATGGTGCCGAGATTGGCCTCCAGTTCGCCCCGGTCCATGCCGATGCCGGTATCGGTGATGGTGATGGTGTGGTTCTGGTCGTCGACATCGATGGTGATCTCAAGGGGCACATGGCTGTCGAAAACCTCCTGTTCCACCACGCTTTGGTGCCGGAATTTTTCCAGGGCGTCGGCGGCATTGGAAACCAGTTCACGCAGGAAAATATCTTTTTCCGTGTAAAGCGAATGGATCACGATATCGAGCATCTTCCTGACTTCGGCCTGGAACTCCTTGGTCTCTGTTTGAGTGGTTTTTGCGTCGGAACTCATTTTCTCCCTCACTGTCTGGTGGTGGTCTGGTAAAATGGGGCCATGGCGCATCGGCGCCAGAAGGTCATGTGCCGCCGTTCCGCTAAACCCGGAGTTTGTCCCGCTCGCTGGACCGGTGCCGCTTGTTTTTCACGGGGTTCCGCCGGCGGAAGGCGATTTGCGCCAAAAAATAATCATCCCGGCCGCTCTGTCAAGAAGGCGGACGCAGCCTGTTATTTACAACAGGCCCCCGGTGTGCAATAATTGCTCTGGCGGCCTGGTCAACCAATGAATCAGCTTGCCGCCTTCACCATGAAATTTGGTTGAGAAACGGGAAAAGAAACCATGGATGTAGCCCAGGAATATATCAAGGATGTCGAAAAGATCGCCCCCTGTCCGGAGGTGGCCCTGGATGTCCTTTCCATTGCCCATGAGGCGGATTGTTCCATTGCCAAGCTTTCGGAGAAGATCGAGCAGGATCCGGGGCTTACCGCCAACATGCTGCAGATGGCCAATTCGGCCTACTTCGGCCACATGAAAAAAATCACCTCGGTCAAGGACATCATCGTCCGCCTGGGCCTGGAGACCGTCAAGATCATTGCCATCACCAGCGCCTCCATAGGCCTGCTGAAATCGCCGCAGGAAGCCTATGCCCTGGGCCGGGGAGATCTGTGGCGCCATTCCTTTGCCGTTGCCACCCTGGCCAACATCATCGCCCGCTACGCCAAGGCCCGTGATGTATCCGCCATCTACACCGCCGCCCTGCTCCACGACGTGGGCAAGGTGATACTCGACCGGCCCCTGCAGCTGGAGCGCTATAATCGCACCGGCAGCGGCGAACCGGAAGCGATGTTTTCCGTGGAACGCAGGCTGCTCCATACGGATCACGCGGAGGTGGGCATGGCCCTGCTTGAGAAATGGGGCCTGCCCGAGGCGATTTCCGTGCCGGTGGGCCTGCACCATGATCCGGCCCAGCCCCGGGCGAAACGCCTGGGCGTCAAGGTGGTGCATCTGGCCAACGAGCTTGTTCATCTCACCGAATACGATACGGAAAATCCCAAGGATTTCTTTTTTGACGTTCTGGCCTATGAGGACAGGAAAGCGGATTTTCCCGAGGTGCCGCACTTTGAAAGCAACATGCGTCTGATCATCGAAGAGTTTGTCGACAAGTATCACGACACGGTTGCGGTTTTCGAGCTGTAGGAAGCCGCCGACTCGCCGCGATGTTTTTTTATCTGACCTCCGGGGCGATTTTCGGGCTGGCCGCCGGTTTTTCCCCCGGTCCCCTCCTGGCCCTGGTCATCGGCGAAACCCTGCGGCATGGCAGAGCGGCCGGGATCAGGATTGCCCTGGCGCCGCTTGCCACCGATCTGCCCATCGTCTGTTTCGTGCTGTTCGGCCTCGGCCGGCTTGCCGAAAATTCTGTGCTGCCTGGGATTTTAGCTCTTTTCGGTTCCTGTCTGCTCTTCGCCATGGGGGTAGCCGACCTGCGCCGGACCGGGTTTGCGCTTGCCCCCGCCGCGCAGCCCGACCCGCACCCATTCCGGCGCGGGGCTCTGGCCAACGCCCTCAGCCCGCACCCGTATCTCTTCTGGCTCAGTGTCGGCGGGCCCGTCCTTTTTCGGGCCTCTCAGGAGGAGGGCGGCCCTGCCGCCTTTGTTTTTGTCGGCAGTTTTTATCTGCTCCTGATCGGAAGCAAAATCTTCCTCGCATTCCTGGTGGGCCGTGCCCGGACTTTCCTTTCCGGTCGCCTCTTTGCCGATGTTTTGCGCGGGATTGGCGTCCTGCTCTGTTTTTTCGCCCTTTTGCTTTTCCATGAGGGTCTCATCCTGCTCGACTTGCTGCCCTGAGTCTTTCCGGCGCTCCCCGCCGGCGGGGCAGGCTTTTCGACAAGAAAAATAATGAAAATGCTATGGGGGCAGGGCGCGGATATGCTATAGTCGGGGCTATGGTTCCCTCAGTCAATGGAGCTGGCCAGAATGCGCCGGCGGTGTAGGCATATGGCAGCCCTGCTGCTGGGGCTGGTCTTGCTCGTTTGTGCGCCGCTTAACGCGGGGAGCGCGACCCAGTCCGCCCACTTCCTTTATTTCAATCCCGATTCCATTCACAACAACCTTTCCGGCCTCAAGGAGGGTATGGACGCCTTTTTGTCCACCCAAGGCTTTGCCTGTTCCTTTCAGCCTTTTGCCCGGTTCCACGATTTTGACCGCGAGGCGCGGAACGATGGCCCGGCGTTTCTTTTCCTCCCGGAATGGTACCTTCGCCAGGACGGCAACGAGAAACGCTTCAAGCCGTTCCTCATTCCGGTCCGCCAGGGGGCAAGCACCTACCGCAAGGTGCTGCTGGTCGCCGCGGATTCGGCTCTGACCGCGGAAAAGCTGACCAGCACCACCATCGCCATGACGCCGGCGGGACAGGCCGGGCTTGCCCTGTTGGACGAGGCCCTCTTCAAGCGCATCGGCCTCCGGGGCAAAGAGCTCAATTTCATCACCACGGCCAAGGATTCCGACGCCCTCTTCGCCCTGGCCCTGCGGCAGGTGAAGGCGGCGCTTGTTTCCCAGGACAATCTTGAACATGTAGGAAAGATCAACCCCCGGCTTCTCAAGACGGTTAAAGCCCTTGCCGTTTCCGATCCCATCCCGCTGCCGGTACTCTGTTATGTCGAGGGGGCGGTTCCGGCCGCAGAGGTCGACCGGTTGCGGGAGATGCTGCTGGCTGGCAAAGAGGGCGGCAAAGCGGCAGAGATCATGGAGATGCTGCAAATCGATGCCTGGCGGATTCCCGATGCTGAATAATATACTCCACACGAAAGTGTTCCTTCTGCTCCTGGCGCTCGGCCTCTGGCTCGGCACACCGGTGTCGGCCGCCGCCTCCGGCGGCCCGGTCGTCATTCTGCTTTCGGACAGCGAAGCGGCCTATGAACAGCAGGCTGCTCTTTTCAGCGAGGAGCTGGAGATGCCGGTGCAGGTTTTTAACCTGCACGGCGATCTTGGCCGTGATCCGGGCTTGAAGGGAAAGATTTTCGCCGTGCGGCCGGCCCTGATTTTCGCCCTGGGCGCCAAGGCCGCCTATGCGGCAAAAATCTGGACCCAGGATCGGCAGGACATTCCGGTTCTGTTCGCCATGGTCCTGAACTGGCAGCGTTATAAGCTCCTGGACGGCAGCCGCAATATCGCCGGGGTCGCCGCCGAGATCTCGCCCGGCGCCCAGTTCGTCAATATGACCATGTTTCTGCCGACCATGCGGCGGATCGGCCTCCTCTACGGCCCGCAGTCGGAAACGATTCTCATCCGGGCCAGGGAGGCGGCTGCCCTGCTTGGCCTGGAGCTGGTGGCCGAGCGGATTGACCGTGCAGGGGATTTCCAGCGGTCCTTCAAACGACTGGCCGGCAAGGTGGATGCCTTCTGGTTGCTGAACGACCCGGTCGTCTATACCCTGGCGAACATGGATTGGCTTGAGGAGCGCTGTCTGAAGGAGAAGCTCCTCTGTGTCGGACAGAGCCAGAATCTGGCCAGGATGGGATTGGCGCTTACCGTCAACCCGGATCTCGGCCAGATCGGCGGCCAGGTCGCGGCCATGGCCCGCAATATCCTGCTGAACGGGCAGGATCCCGGTGAGATCGGGGTGATGGAGCCCATCGGCACCCAGCTCTTCGTCAACATCAAAACCGCCGAACATCTCGAGCTGTCGGTCTCGCCCCAGGTGCTGGATATGGCCACCGCGATTATCCGCTGAGCGGCGCGTGCGAAGGAGGCGGGGGTTTTATCCTAACTAACCATATGAACTCAAAGCATTTTTTCCTTTTCTTGCGACAAATGTTCACTTGATTTTTCCCCGTCTCTTCTCCTAAGCTGGAAAGAAGCAGCAGGGATTTCTCGGAGGGAAAATTCCCTGCGCGCCCCTGTTTCAAGAGCGGAAGGGAGAGGCGGATGCGAAAAAAACTGGTTATGACGGCTGCTGCTTGCTGGTTCTTGCCCTGCGCCACCGCGGCCATGGCAACGGACCCCCCGGCCGCGGCTCCCGGCAGGGACGAGGTCGAGGCTTTTGCGAAGATGTTCGGCCAGGGACCGCAGGAGGAGGATGTCTACCGCACCGACCGGCTGCTCCTCACCGCCACCGGCTCCCTCAAGCCGGTGCATCTGGCCCCCTCGGTTGCCTCGGTGATCACCGCCGAGGACATCAAGGGAGTGGGCGCCACCACCCTGGACGAGGTGCTGGAAACGGTGCCCGGGCTGCACGTCGAGCCGTCCGGCACCGGCTATTTCAGTTCCATCTGGTCCATCCGCGGCATCCATACCAGCCTTAACCCCCAGGTGCTGCTGCTCATCAACGGCGTGCCCTTCACCTCCAACTACCAGGGCAGCCGTTTCATGGGTTTTCAGATGCCGGTGGCCATGATCTCCAGGGTGGAGGTGGTGCGGGGGCCGGGCTCGGCCCTGCACGGCGCCGATGCCTTTGCCGGCACGGTCAACGTCATCACCAAGGACAACTTCGAGATCAATGGCACCCAGGCCGGAGCCCGTTACGGCTCCTTTGACACCTCCGACCTCTGGGCCCAGCACGGCGGCCAATACGGAGGCTGGGACGTGGCCTTTGGCGTTGAATCCCGTAAAACCAGCGGCGACAAGGACCGGGTCATCGAAAAAGATTATCTCCATGCCATCGGCGCCGGAGCGCTCTCCAATGCGCCTTCTCATATCGACACCTGGAATGAACAACTGGACAGTCACCTTAATCTGCGTAAGGAAAACTGGGCGCTCCACCTCTACGGGACGCTGCAGGATTCCAGCCTTGGCCCGGGAGGTTCCCAGGCCATCACCCATGACAATGAATTGGACAGCAAGTCATTGCTTGCCGATCTCACCCATCGCAACGACAAGCTTATCGAGAATTGGGAGCTGGAGAGCCGGGTTTATTTTTCCTATATCCATCAGGATTCCTTCCTGCAGTTTTACCCCTCCGGCTTTCTCAACATGCAGGGCGAGCCCATCCAGACAAGCCAGGATGGCGGGGTGGAGGCCAGCGGGGTCTACAAGGGCTTCAACGATCACCAGTTGCGCCTGGGCCTGGGCTGGAAAAATTATGATTTCGAAGCGGATCAGTATAAAAATTACGGTCCCGCGGCCGGGCTCAATCAGTTCGGAGATCTGGTGCATGTAACCGATCCGGCCCATATTTACATATCCGATGGGAGCCGGACCCTGGGGTACGGTCTGGCGCAGGACGAATGGCAGTTTGCCAAGACCTGGACCCTGACGGCCGGAGTGCGCTACGACGAGTATTCCGACTTCGGCTCCACCACCAACATGCGGGCGGCCCTGGTCTGGGAGACTCGCTACGACCTCACCACCAAGCTCATGTATGGACAGGCGTTTCGCGGGCCCTCCTTTGCCGAACAGAACATCAAGAACAACCCGGTATCCGTCGGAAATCCCAACCTTACCCCGGAAGAGATCGAGACCGTGGAATTGGCCTTCGACTATCAACCCACCAGGGATCTCCGCCTGATTCTGAGCCTCTTTAATTATGAGGCAAAGGACCTCATCGAGCTGGTAGGTCCCGGCCTGCCCCAGGCGTTTACCAACTACGGCGAGCAGGAGGGGAACGGCCTTGAAATGGAGATGGACTGGCGGCCACTGCAGGATTTCCGGCTGCGCGGCAATGTCGCCCATCAGCGGTCGGAAAACAAAAAACTGGATGCCGTGGTGCCGGATGCGCCCGAACTGCAATTTTATCTGAACCCGAGCTGGGCCTTTCTGCCTCACTGGACCCTGGAGGGACAATATTTTTGGATCGGCGAGCGCCATCGGTCCCAGGGCGACCCCCGCGGGGACATCGATGATTACAGCCTGGTCAATCTCACCCTTCGGCGCAAGCGCATAGCCAACCATTGGGAGGCTGCCGTTTCGGTGCGGAATCTTTTCGACGAGGAGGGGCGGATTCCCAGCCCTTATGCCGCGGCCGCCCCGGAAGGCGCCTATATCCCTTATGATTATCCCATTGAGGGTCGCGCAATTTATGCGGAAATAAGTTGCCGTTTTTAAACCCTCTTGAACAATCCATTGCAAGAGGAAGGTCGCGCCAGGGAAGTATGGGCGGAGCCTTCCTCTTTGAGTTTCGCAGGGAGCAAAAGGACATGCCAGGCAAAGCGCAAAGAGTGAGGAAGCGGGATGTGGATTTTTGTCACCGAACCGTGACCAGGATCTGGCAGGAGGTTCCTTCGGCGGAAAATCCATACCTGGCGGAACAGTGCCGTTGCCATGGCTACGATGTACTGGAGCTGGCGCAAAAAAGGAGCTTTGTTGAAGTCGTTTTTCTTCTCTTTCTTGGCGAGTTGCCCACCCCGCAGCAGGCCAGGCTGCTTTCGATCCTCTTCATCGCCATGATCAACCCCGGGCCGCGCCATCCGGCCACGCGGGCGGTCATGAACGCTGCGGTGAGCAAGACCAATCCCCAACATCTGCTGCCCATCGGTCTTTCCGTGTTGGGGGGGGCGCATCTGGGAGGCGCCGAGGTGCTGGCCTCCATGCGCTTTATAGATGCCAACCTGAAATATTTGCCCGCGGAAGTGGCGGAGAAACGTCTTGCCGCGCCACGTCCTCACCAGGGAGACTTTCATCCCGCCCCCGGGTTTGGCAGCCGTTTTGGCGGCATCGAGCCAATGCCCGGACAGACGGCGGATTTACTTGGCAGTGGCGAGGCCATGACCTGGGGGGCGGCGTTTGTGGAGGCGTTGCTTCCCCATGGGCTGGGCTGGTTGTGGCCAGGGGTTGCCGCCGCCTGCTTGCATGACTTGGGCTTTTCTCCGTGGGCCGGGGCCGGACTGTTTCAATTGGCCTGCGCGCCGGGTCTTCTGGCCCATGGGCTGGAACTTGCCGACAAGCCCATCACCGCCATGCCGTTCCTTGATGAGGAGCACTATGTCCTTGCGGCAAAAACGAAATAAGATCGATACTTCCTTCTGGGATGAGCGTCGTGGCGTAATCCGAAGCAGAATCGGCGGCATGGTCATTGGAGAGGCGGTCTACAGTCACGGCTATGACATCATGGAGGAACTGGTCGGCAAGGTCAGTTATTTTCAGATGCTGGTTCTCAATGTAACCGGGCGGTTACCGGAAAGGCGTCTGGCCGACTGGCTGGAAGCCCTTTTTATCTGTCTCAGTTATCCTGATTCCCGCATCTGGTGCAATCAGGTGGGCAGTTTGGCCGGCACGGTTCAGGCTTCTCCCGTGGCTGCCGCCAGCGGAGGAATCTTGGCTTCAGATTCACGTTTGTATGGGCCAGGCGCGATCCTGGCCGCGTTTTCTTTTATGAGTGAAGCATTGAAGAAGAAACAACAGGGCGTTGCGGTTGAAGAGATTGTCAAATCCCATCCTAAACGGCGAAGCGACGGTGTTCCTGTCATCCCGGGCTATGCGAGGCCGGTTGCCCGGGGCGACGAGCGAATTCCCGGCATGGCATCGGTTGGCGAGCATCTCGGTCTTTCCGGAGGCGAACACCTCGCCCTGGCCTCTGAGATCGACGCCGTGCTTACCTCGGAATATGGGGAGACCATGAACTTGCTCGGTTATGCAACGGCGTTTTTGCTGGATCAGGGAATTACGGATCTGGAGGCAAACCGTCTGCTTGGTTGCTGGGTCAGCTCGGGGGTCCAGGCGTGTTACGCCGAGGCGGCTGATCAGCCGCCGGAATCGTTTTTCCCGCTGCGATGCCAGGACATAGACTACCAGGGTAAAGCGGCCCGCCCAGTTCCAGGAGAGGAGTAGGATATTCCTGGGAGTCTTCCACCCATGGTTGAGCGTAAAAAAATCGGGAAATTCGTGAGGACAAGATTGCTCACCCCTCCATCCTCTTTCGACGCCGTCAAAAGTGATGACGGTGTCTCCTGCGCCGATGGTGTCTGTGATCTGCAAATCCACGGTGTCGTCACCTGCCAGGGCCATCTCGATCATGCTCTGTTGAACCGGGCAATGCGGCTGAGCTTTGATGCCGAGCCTGTTCTCGGGTCGCGTTTCGTTGCCGGCGGGTGGCGCCAATTCTGGCAACGCCGCGAAGATCTTGACCATCTGGAGTTTTGCTCTCTGGCGCACACCGACAATCCGGAAGAGGATATCGCCAGCTATCTCGCAATGCCTTTGGATCTGAGGAACGCCCCCCTGATCCAGGTCAGGATATTTCGTTCGCAAAATGATACCTTGTGCCTCAAGGCAAATCATATTGTCACCGATGCCGGGGGGGTAAAGGAATACCTCAGACTTCTCAGCGATATTTATCGAGCGCTCATGCTGAATCCCGAATACAGGCCGTCGGTAAACCTGTCGGGGAGGCGCTCCCATGCACAGATTTTCGAACGTCTGTCAATGCCGGATTACCTGCGCGTTTTCCTGCGCAGCGTGCAGATCTGGCGAGATGAAGTTTATCCGCCCCGGAGCTGGTCATTTCCCTGCCAGGGCAGAGATCTCTCCCGGCGGATATTTTTATTCCACCGGCTACCGCCGGAAGTGTATGAGAGGATCAAAGCCTATTCCGGCGAGCGCCACTGCACGGTCAATGACATCATGACCGCCGCATTTTTTCGCGCTTTTTACCAACTGCTCCGGCCCCCCCGGCACAAAGCGCTTCGTCTCGGGATAACGGTGGATCTTCGCCGTTATCTCCCGGAAAAGCGCGCCGAGGCCATTGCCAATTTTGCCTCCCTTTTTTTACTGAACATCGGCGGGGAGATCGGCGACACTTTTGAGGAAACCGTGCTGTTGGTGCAAAACAGGATGGACCGGCATAAAAAGAATTGCATCGGTCTTGAGCTCACCAAAACATCGCTTTTCGCCCTCCGCTGGTTTCCTTTTTCCTGGCGGCGCCGGCTGGTCGGGTTGATGGGGCGGCTGAGCCATCTGCTGGGACCGAAAGTGCCGCCGCCCTGGCTGACAAACATGGGGGTTCTCAGAAAAGAAGACCTGTTGTTCGGCCATGTTGACGTGATGGATGCGATCCTGACGGCACCGCTTGCCTTTCCTCCTTTTTTTGCTGTCGGATTGAGCGGATTTCAGAACACCATCACCATGAGCGCGGGCGTTTGTCCCAATTCGGTGGACCCTGGCGAGGTAAAAAAACTCTTTGCCCTTGTCGAGGAATATCTGCGCGGGCTGCGCGTTGCCGTGGACAGCTGCGGGAGCAAGGCCGACCATGCGCCAAACAGGAGGGCATAGGCGAGGGAAATGCAAAAAAACGTTCTCATCACCGGCGGAAACTCTGGGATCGGTTTTGCCGCGGCAAAATTGTTCAAAGACAAAGGGTATGCCGTTACGATTACGGGGCGTGACTCTGAACGGCTAAAAAGGGCTGCAAGCCGCTTGGGCGCCGATGCTCTCATTGCGGACCTGGGCAAGCCGGGGGACCTGGCGAGGGCCGCGGAAATCTTTTTGGCGGAAGGTCTGGATGTGCTGGTCAACAATGGCGCCATCGCCAAATTCCAGGCCCTCGACGCGTTCAGCGCGGCCGACTTCGACGAAATGTTTCACGTCAATGTCCGGGGCCCGCTCCTGCTGATGCAGGCCCTGTTGCCGGCCCTGGAAAAAAGAGGGGGGGGAGTTGTCAATGTCTCTTCGGTCATTGTCGAAAAGGCGGCGCCCAATACCTTCCTGTACGCGGCGAGCAAGGGGGCGGTGGACGCTTTTACCCGCAGCCTTGCCAAAGAACTTGCGCCCCGGAAAATCCGGGTGAATGGTGTGGCGCCAGGCGCCATCGACACGCCGATCTTCAGCAAGACAGGCCTGGGCGCGGAGGCCTTGCAGGCCATGAGAAAGAAGCAGGAAAACCACATTCCCCTGGGCCGTTACGGGCAGCCAGAGGAAGTGGCCCGAGTCATTGTGGCCATGGCGGAGGCCACCTATGTGACCGGGGCCATCTGGCGGGTTGACGGCGGGGTGACGATCTGACTACTCCGCTTTCTTTTCCATGCCGTACCGCGCAAAGACAAAGGCAAATTCCCGGGAGATGCGTTCCCGGCTCAGGCCGAACTCCGCCAGCGCCTTCACCTTGTGCTTGCGCTGGTAGGCCCCCTGTTTTTCGGCCCGCTCCCGTATCGCCCGCCGCAATCCTTCGCTCTCAGGGAGGGCCGTGAATTCCATGATCCGGGCGAAGGCGGCGTTCAGGTCGTCGCGCAGGAGGTCGTAGGGCAGGAGCATGACCCGGTCCGACGGCAGTTGGCCATGGGTATCCAGCTCGTAAAAATAGCGATAGAGGTCCACCATGCCCTGGAAGCGGTGTTCGTTGTAACGTTGCAGCAGCTCCGGCCGGATCCGTTCGATGCCCCAACGGAATTCGATGCTGTTGTGCAGCAGGGAGAGAAAGGACGGCACCACATGGTGGGGGTTGCGCATGATGAAGATGAATCGGGCGTCCGGGTAGAACTCCAGCATGGTCTTGAGGCGGAAGGTGGAGAAGTGGGTCTGGGCGATGATCCGGCTTTTCCCGGTATGGTAAAGGTGGCGCCGGAAACAGCCGTCCAGGAAGCGCATGGAGCTGAGCCGCGCCTCTCTCGGCTGGCGGTCGTGGTATTGCAGCTCCGGGTATGTCCGCTCGCCAAAGGAGAGCATGCCGATGCTGATGAAGTTGGTATCGTAGTTGTGCAGGAAGAGCATCTCCTCTTCCTCGGTCTTGTCCAGCGCCATGCGGTGGCCGGTCCATTCCGGCATCACCTCGGTTTTGCCTTTTTTGATCAGCGCCCTTACCAGGGGCCGGAACAGGGCGCGGGCGGTGAGGGCCGGGAAGAAGAGGTGCCAGGTGTGGAAGGGAGCGGCCTCTTCGTGCCGGCTCAGCAGATGGTGGAGAAAGGTGGTGCCGCTCCTGGGGTGGCCGATGATGAAGATGGGGTTTTGCACCTTGACCTTGCGAAAACCCGGGAAGAAAAGGTGGTCCAGGGCCAGGGTCAGGGCCGTGAGGATTTTCAGCAGGGGCTCGACCAGCAGCCAGTTGAGAAAAACAGGGCCGAATCCGTATACACGCCAGGTGATAAGGAGGATTCGCAGATAGGTTTTCAGCATGAACATGAAGCGCATTTGTCATTCCTCAAGACAAGAGTGGACAGCTCTTTTATTACGGTCCGTTACCGCATGGTATTTCCATACTGGAAGATATAGGGAAGCCGCAAGAGGTATTGCGGCTTTTGTTTCGCGCGTTGAGGCGGCGAGCTGGCCGCGCAAATCCATCCTGGGGGGAGAAGTATGAACACCGCAGAGTTGATGATCGATCTGTTGGGGCAGATCGGGGTTGAGTATATTTTTGGCGTGCCGGGAGGGGCCATTGAGGATCTGAATACCGCGATCCATCATAACCGGAAGGGAGTCAAGCCCATCGTCACCAAGCACGAGGCAGGCGCCGCCTTCATGGCGGACGGATATGCCCGGGTTTCCCGGCGGCTCGGCGTCTGCTGTTCCACGGCCGGGCCGGGAGCCTCGAACCTGATCACCGGTTTGGCTTCTTCCCATGCCGATCATATTCCGGTTCTGGCGCTCACCGGCCAGGTGGCCACCTCGGTGTTCGGCAAGGGCGCCATCCAGGAGTCGGGTTCCGAGGGGGTGAACATAACCAATATTTTTCGGAATTTCACTAAGTACAGCGGCATGCTGATCACGGAAAACCGTGCGCAGTACATGCTGCAGAAGGCGGTGCGGCTCGCCATGAGCGGCCCCTCCGGCCCGACCCATCTCAATCTGCCCACCGACCTGATGAAACGTGAGGTGGGCAAGCAGCAGCTCTGTTCGCTCAAGGTGGAGGTCCGGCTCTTTGATGAGGAAAGCGTCAAGCGGGCGGCCGAGTATCTGGTGGCGGCGCATCGGCCGGTGGTGATCGCCGGTTGGGGAGTGGTGCTCTCCCGGGCCGCCAATGAGTTGCTTGAGCTTGCCCAGCTCCTGCAGGTGCCGGTGGCCACTTCCCCCAAGGCCAAGGGGGTCTTTCCGGAATCGCATCCGCTGTCGCTTGGGGTTCTGGGCTTTGCCGGCAATCCCCTGGCCAAGGAGTACATCATCGATGAGGAGGTGGACGTGGTGCTCGGGGTGGGCACCAGTTTTTCCGAGATGATGACCAGTGGCTGGGATGACCGCATCCACCCCACCGAGCATCTGATCCATATCGATATCAATCCGGAGAAGATCGGCAGGAACTACTGCGCATCGGTGGGGCTGGTGGGAGATGCCAGGATGAACCTCAAGGAGCTGTGCAAGGCGATCGTGGAAGAACGTTCGCGGCAGTATTCCTCCATCCATGGCAACGCGGTGATGGATGGCCTCGCGGCCCTGCGGCGGAAGCATCGGGACGTTGCCGAAACCAGCTTTGTGAGCCGGGAACATCTGTATCATCCGCAGAAGCTGGTGCTCGATATCGAGCGCGCCTTCCCGGCGGACACCGTCTATTTTGCCGACATCGGCACCTCCATGGCCTGGGCAATCCGGCATATGACCATCGACAGGCCATACAGTTTTTATGTTTCTCTGGGCTTCGGCTCCATGGGCTATGCGGTGGCGGCGCCGGTGGGCGCCAAGCTGGCGGTGCCGGAGCGACCGGTGGTGGCCATGGTCGGGGACGGCTCTTTCCTGATGAACGGCTTTGAGGTTGCCACCGCGGTGGATCATGATATTCCCGTGATCTGGGTGGTCTTTAACAATGCCATGCTGGGCATGGTCCACCATGGCCGGCGGCTTTTTAAAACCCCGATCCCGGACGGTCTGCCGCCCCGGTTCAAGCGGGTGGATTTCGTCCGGGTAGCCGAGGGCCTGGGTGCCCGGGGTGTCCGTCTGGACGGGAGCAATCCGCTCACCCCCGAGCTGGCCCGCGATATTCTCGCGGAGAAACGGCCCACCGTACTGGATGTCTGGATCGACGAGGAGGTTGTTCCGCCGATCCATAGCCGGATCGCCACCGTGGACAAGCATTTCGGCTGAAATATCATATGGCCGCCTGGCTGTTTTTCGTCACTTTCCGCTTGCCCTTTCATTTCCGGCGCGGCTAAGCTGGGAGGGTCGGATTGAGAAATAGATGTTTTTGGCCGCCTGGCCGACACGCGGAGGGGGCGGGGACCCGGAGGGTAATTTTCCCTGGCGGTTGAGCCTTGCCCGGCAAAACGATTTTTTGAATTCAGGCAACGGAACCATGCGGAAGCGACCGACAATCAGCGTGTATCTGCTGGGCATGAACATGATCCTGCTTTGCGTGCTCTTTCCGGCCTTCAGCTATTTCATCCTCCGGGAAACCGTTCAGCTTCGCGACATTCAACTCGAGCGCAATATCAATATGATCCGGCAGGGCCTGGTCATCCGCAGCGCCTCCCTGGTCCGGAGTACGGCCATGAGCGCGCGGGAGGCCGTGGCCGGTTTTGATTTCACCTTTTTGCAGAATCTGGTTGCCGAGGTGGTCCGGGATGATCCGGAAATCCTTTACTGTCTGATCATGGACCGGTCGCGAACCGTTGTCGCGCACAACGACGCCAATCAGGTCGGCAGCCGCCTCGCCGGCAAACGGGACGCCCGGGCCGCCCTGCTGATGGAAAAAGCCTTCCCCGTCCAGAGGCCGGACGGGAAAATTCCGGTGGAATATTTATGGCCGGAGATGGAAGAGGCCGGCAACCACTCCATCATGGAGGCGGTTTTTCCCGTTTACAGCGGAGAAACGCTCTGGGGGATGATCCGTTGCGGCTACTCGCTGGCGCCTCTGGAAAAGGAAATCGTCAGCGCCAGGACGGAATGGGCCGCGCAGATGCGGCAGACGACCAGATATTTCGGGTATATCCTCTCTTTTTTCCTCCTTGCCGGTCTGGGCGGGGGCATCCTTCTGAGCCGTTCCTTCGTGCGGGCGACGAGAGCGCTTCATGCCGGGGTGCGGCAGGTCGCCGCCGGGGAGCTTGACCGGGAAATAGCCTTGCAGGGCATGGTATGCGAGGAATTCTCCGGTCTGGCTTTCTCGTTTAACAGCATGACCGAAAAATTGCGCCTCATGCGGCAGCAGCTCGACGGCTACGCCAAGTCCCTGGAGGTAAAGGTGGCGGAGAGAACCAGGGAGCTTGAGGTGGCGCAGGATATCATGGTGCGGCAGGCGCATGAGGCGGGCATGGCCGAAATGGCCGTCGGCGTCCTGCATAACATCGGCAACGCCATCACCCCCGCCCAGGTGGGGGCCGCGACGCTGTGCAGTCATCTGGCCCAAAGCCCCCTGCGTTTCAGGTTGGCGGAATCCCTGGCGCCGCTGCGCGATCTCCTTGAGGGAACGCGGGTGCTCAGCGAGGAGGAAAGGGAGCACTGCCTCAACATCATCCGCTACCTGCCCGCCGGGGTTGCCGAGGAACTCGACCGCATCGTGGGCGAGCTGCGGTCGATCATGGGGAAACATCGGCACATAGAAAACATTATCCGGCTGCAGATGCGCTATGCGCGGCTCATGGACAACCCTGATCTGCTGGACATCAACAGGCTCGTGAAGGACGCCTTGAAAATCCTGGCCGACGACATCGGCAAGCGGCATGTCACCGTGGTGATGCGTCTGGGGGAGGTGCCGCCGGTGAGGGCGGAGGAGGCGAAACTGCTCCAGGTCCTGGTGAATCTGATCAAAAACGGGTATGAAGCCATGGACGGCTGCGTCGGGAAAGCGCGGGAGCTTGCCATCACCACAACGGTCCGGGACGCCGACGGAAAGCGGCAGGTTCTTTTTTCCGTCAAGGATACCGGCTGCGGATTTTCCGAGGAGGAAAAGAAGCGGTTTTCCACCTTTGGCTATTCCACCAAGGAGCGGGGCAGCGGCTTCGGTTTGCATTCCTGTGCCAACTACATGATTGCCAACAACGGCTTCATCGAGGCGGAAAGCGAAGGACCTGACAAAGGAGCGCGTTTCAGCGCAGTGTTGCCTGCCGCGGCTTCGCCGGGGCAGGATTAAGGAGTAGAGCCGGGGCCGGGGGCCGGACGGCGGAAAACGGAGCGGAGCAGGGCAATGACACGGAACATGACGCAGCAACATCTGCGGATTCTGGTAATCGACGATGACCGGGATGTCTGGAAGGCATACCGGTTGGTTTTAACGCCGGAAACAGAGTCTTCCGGCGCTTCCGCCGAGAAGATCAGCCGGCTTCTTTCTCCGGGGAGCGAAGACGATCCGGCGGCGGCGAATTTTTTTCTTTCCTTTGCGGCGCAGGGACAGGAAGGCTTCGCCATGGTCGAGGAGGCGGTGCGCAAGAACGAACCCTTTGCCCTGGCCTTCGTCGATGTCCGGATGCCGCCCGGCTGGGACGGAATGGAGACGGCAAGAAGAATCCGCGCCCAGGACCCGGAGATCGAGCTGGTCATTGTCACGGCCTATTCCGATCATAGTATTGAGGAGATTGTCCGGGCGGTGGGGTCGTCGGAAAAACTGCTTTTTCTGCGCAAGCCCTTCGACCCCGACGAACTCCGGCAGCTCGCCCTTTCGCTCACGGCCAAATGGTATCTCTCCCGGCTGGCCGAACAGCAGCGCAGGGAGTTGCTCGCCTCGGAACATCGCTTCCGTTCCCTGGTGGAAACCACCAGCGATTTTGTCTGGGAGGTTGACCGCGAAGGCCGCTTTTCCTACTGCTCCCCGGTGAGCCGCGATCTGTACGGCTATGCCCCGGAAGAACTCCTGGGCAGGCATTTTTATGAAGTGCTGGCCGCCCCGGAAAACAAGGAGTCGCTCCGCCGCCTTTTTGCCGAGTGCGTTTCCGCCGGCAGCCGTTGCCAGGCCCTGGAGCGGCCCTTTCTCACCAGGGATGGGGCGAGGATCATCGTCGAGTCGAGCGGAGCGCCGGTTTTCGACGGCAGCGGCCAGGTCTGCGGCTATCGCGGCATCGACCGGGATATCACGGCCCGCAAGGCCAACGAGGAGGAGCGGCAACGTCTGGAAGACCGGTACCGGCAGGCCCAGAAGCTGGAAGCGCTGGGCACCCTGGCCGGCGGCATCGCCCATGACCTGAATAATATCCTGACCCCGATCATCGCCTATGCCGAGCTGGGCAAGATGCAGACCGAGAACAATCATGATCTGCACGGCAAGTTCGAGACCATCGAACACTGCAGCCAGCGGGCGGCGGAGCTGATCCGGCGCATTCTTTCCTTTGCCCGGAAACAGAAAATCGAGGTGCGGCCCCTTGATCTGCGGCAGTCGATTCAGGAATTCACCAAGATGCTGCGCAGGCTTATTCGCGAGGATATCACCCTCTCCACCGTGCTTCCGGAAAAATTGTGGACCGTCCTGGCGGATCGCAGCCAGATGGAGCAGGTGCTCGTCAATCTGGTGGTCAACGCCAGGGACGCCATGGAGGATGGCGGCGAGATCGTGATCAGTGCGGAAAACAGAAGTGTCGCGGCGAAGACGCTCTACGATGTGGATTTACGGGAGATTTGCGGTGATTTTGTCGTGCTCGCGGTCTGCGATCAGGGCTGCGGCATTGAGCCCAAAAAAATGGCCATGGTCTTTGATCCCTTTTTTACCACCAAGGAGGTGGGCAAGGGTACCGGGCTCGGGCTGGCCACGGTGCATGGCATTGTCGTCCAGCACGGCGGCCATATCCTTGTGGAATCCGAGGTGGGCAAAGGCAGCAGTTTCAAGATTTTTCTGCCGAAGAGCGAGGATGCCGTCGCGGCGGAAAGGGGTGCGCCCGCCTCCCCCAAACTTCAGAAGGGAACGGAAAGCATTCTCCTGGTGGAGGATGACGCCGAAGTGCTGCTGGTTCTCTCCGCAACCCTGGAAGACGTCGGCTACAGGGTGCTGCCGGCGGTGAACGGGCAGGCGGCTCTGGAGATTTTTGCCGAGCAGGGCCAGGACATCGATCTGCTCGTGACCGATCTGATCATGCCGGGCCTGGGAGGCAAGGCCTTGAGCGGGATGATCCGGGCGCGGCGGCCCGGGCTGCCGGTTCTCTATATGACCGGCTACGCCTTTGATGTGGCCACCTCGGCCCTGGAGGAGGAGCGGGGCTCCATTCTGCTGCAAAAGCCGTTTTCCCTTGATCATCTTACCAGGGTGGTGCGGGAGCTGCTCGATTCCTCCCGACAGGCGGCGATGGCATGAGAAGGGGGTCTGGAGCGGATTGCCGCGGCGGTTTTTTCCGGACACGGCATTTCCGGCGTTTTTCTAAAAAGCGCCGCTGAGCGCCACGGCTTCTTCGCTGTGCATGAGGCGGTCGATATCGAGGAGCAGGGTGACGCCCTCGCTCAACTTGGCCATGCCGAGCAGACACTGGCTGTCGGCGGCGACGCCGAATTTTAGCGGCTCCTCCACCTCCTGCTCCCTGACGTTTGCCACCTCGGACACCGAATCGACGATGATCCCCACCAGACGGGAGCCGTCCGCCCCGGAGAGCTCCACGACGATGATACAGGTGCGCGCGTCGTAAGCGACGCTTTCCATGCCGAACTTGCCGCGCATGTCCATGACCGGGATCACCTTGCCCCGCAGATTGATGACCCCTCTGTAGAAGAGCGGCATGTTGGGCAGTTCGTGGATTGCCATCAGGCCGATGATTTCCCGGACCTTGAGGATGCCGAGGCCGTAACGCTCCCTGCCCAGGTTGAAAATGAGGTATTTTCCTTCCCGGCTTGCCAGGTGCTGCCCAGCTTCCCGGTCGATTTCCCGCGCCTCCGTCCTGCGCATGGTGCCGGCGTCTTCTCCAGGGAGATTTTTCAATTGCGGATCAAGCGCCATGGTGCCACCTCCTGCTCACACTATAGAGGAAGAATGCTCTTTGGACAAGGAAGGAGAAATTGCCAATAAATTCTGTGGAATTGGGCTATTAGCATAAGAGCGGCACAGCAATGCGTCGCCGGATTGCACCGGTTCTGGACGAGCCAGGCAATTCGTGGGTGGCCAAGGGCTTCTTTGGCCTGTTCCGGAGAGCGGAGAGCCTTTGGCGGCCGGCGCCGAGCCGGAAGGAGGGGAGGGATGGGTTGTTGTCGCAGCCGGCCGCCGCGCGGCCGGCCGGAAAGAAGGGCGATCCTGTCGCGGAAAATGATCGGGCCGGTACGCTGGCTGGCCCTGCTGAATCTGCTTGGCAACAGCGCCTTTGTTCTGAGCCGTTTTCGGCAGCTTTCCGCCATTCTCCTTTTTGCCTGCGCCATTCATCTGCTCCTGATCTGGAGCCTGCTGGCGGAATGTCGGCGGAGTAGCGCCGCGCATCTGGCCCGGGAAAAAGGGGAGAGGGCGGCGAAAAACAGGGGCGGCGGCCGCCCGGACTGAAACAGGGGCGGCCGCCCGGCGAAAGGCTGTTAGCCTGCCTTCACCAGGCCGGTGCGGATGGCGAATTTGACCAGTTCCGCGGTGGAATGCATGTTGAGCTTGTTCATGATCCGTTCCCGGTGCCGGGAAATGGTTTTGGGACTTAAATTGAGAATTTCCCCGATTCTCGGGGTGGTGTTGCCTTCCGCCACCAGCTCCAGGACTTCCCGTTCCCGCAGGGTCAGGACATCAAGGCCGGTCTTGTCTTCCCCGCCCGGGCTCCCCTGGCTCTGGCTGGCCAGCACCGTATAATCCTCCAGGAGCCAGCGGGCCAGGGCGGGCAGGAGATGGACATTGCCGGCCGCCACCGAGCGGATGGCGGCGACCAGCTCGTCCGCAGCGGCCTCCTTGGTGATATAGCCCTTGGCTCCTGCCTGCAGCATCTGGAAAAAATATTGCTTGTCTTCGTGGACGGTGAGGGCGAGCACGGCTGACTCCGGATTGGCTGCCGCCAGCTTTTTCGTGGCCTCAAAGCCGTCCATCAGGGGCATGCTGATATCCATCACCACCACGTCGGGTTTGAGCTGTGCGACTTTCGCCAGGGCCTCAATGCCGTTGCCGGCCTCTCCGACCACCTGAAAGTCGGGTTCTGTTTCAAGCAGGGATTTCAGGCCAGTCCTGACCATCTCGTGGTCGTCGACAAGCACGATTTTAATTTTTGCAGCCATTAAAAAAAACCTCTCTTCTTCCTTGTATCGTTATCCTGCCGTCGCCTTTTCCTCGGGCCGGCGGCAGGGACGCTGTCCGCGGCGTTTTCCGCCTGCGTTGGAGCCGCTTGCCTTGGGCAAGGGATCACGCTGCCATCGGTTTTGGGGGAAAGTGGTCAGCCTGGCCCGGCAACCCGTAGGTAATGATACCAAACCCGCGGCGGTTTATCCCCTATGTTTTTTGTCGCAGGGGCCATTTTCTCGCAGGTGCCGGCAAGGGGTTTTCCCTTGCCAGTCCGCGAAAAAGATGGTCAAGTGCCGCTGTTTTCTTCAATTCCCGATGAACAGGCAGCGCAACCATTTCCCTTTCGTCCCTTATGGAATTCACCACGATCCTCCTCATCGCTCTTGCCCTGGCGGTGGATGCCTTTGCCGTGGCGCTCGCCGCCGGGGTCAGCCTGTGCCAGGTAAATTTCCGGCAACTCTTCCGGCTGGCCTGGCATTTCGGCTTCTTCCAGGCGGGGATGAATGTTCTCGGCTGGTTTGGCGGGCTGACGGTGCGAACCCTCATCGAAAGCGTGGACCACTGGATCGCCTTCGCGCTGCTGGCCTTTGTCGGCATCAAGATGATCATCGAGGCGGTCCGGGAGGAAAAGGAGGAGGGCGAGGGGAGCGACCCGACCCGTGGCCGCATGCTGATCACCCTCTCCGTCGCCACCAGCATCGATTCCCTGGCCGTGGGCTTAAGTTTTGCCGTCCTCAAGATCAGCGTCTGGTTCCCGGCGTTGATCATCGGCATTGTCGCCTCTCTGCTTACCGCGGTCGGTCTCAGGCTGGGCTGCCTGCTCGGGGCGGCCTCCCGGCTCGGGGCGAGGGCGGAGATCGTCGGCGGCCTGGTTCTTCTTGCCATCGGCTTTAAAATTCTTCACGAACACGGGGTTTTCTGACCGCAATCATCGCTGCGGAACACCTCCGGCCGAATCGTGTTATCGATTTCAAGCCGCTGGGCAATGACAACGACACGAAGGTGCTGGCCGTCGCTTTCATCCTGAATTGCATCATGCGTCAGTTGAATCGCGCGCTGGCGATCAAGAACGGCATCCAGCCTTTGCAGATGGTCCTGTTCGTTGATGAGGCACACTTGCTGTTGCCGAAGGAAGGAAAGTCCGGCCTACTCGGCTCTTTGGCTCGACAAGGGCGTTCTTGGGGGTTTCCGGTTTGGCTGGCTTCGCAAGATGCGGATGCCTTCCTCACCAAGGGGGCGAACGCTACCGACTTCGCCGAGTGCGGCATTCACTTTTCTCCGCAGACGCTCTCTGAAAACGAACAGAAAAAAGTACTCGGCCAAACTTTGCATAAGACCTTGCAGCGAGGTGAAGCTGTCCTTCGGCTATCGGGCAAGCTGTACACTGGCACCGCGCGTCAACTCTGGAAAGACAATGGAATTTTGCAAGAGTAGTCTGCCCGGCCGCATTGGAGAGCAGAAGGGGACCTTGTTGGTTGACTAACTCGTTCCGTCTGCTGTTGTGGGAAAGGGGGCAATGCCATCACCGCCGGTAAGCCTTGTCGTGCTGGACGTGGAGGCTGACCAGCACCAGGGTAGGCCCTTGGCGTAAACAGGCAATTGCTCTGGTCGCGCTTCCGAGGCGCAGAGAGTAGAGCTGTTCGCCGGAAGCGGGTTCGATCATGCCATGCAGCTTCTCGAAATTGAGGCCGGGGTAGCTCCAGAGTTGCGGCAGGTCGAGGGAGTGAAGAAGCTGGAGCAGCTTGGCTGCAGCCTTGCGGATGGGCAACTCGGCGGCCATGACTGCCTCGTCGAAGGCGGGGCGGACCTCAATCCTCACCAGCCCACCTCTTGGCGATGGATTCCGCCTGGTCCGGGGTGTCAACCTCAACGGAAGGGCGCGGGTCGGCCAGGGAAGCGGCAATGGCCTCTTTGCTTTCGGTGGTCCACGCCCACATCTGGTGTTTTGGTATCGCTTCTACCGGGATCAGCATGATTCGGCCATCCTCCATAACCTCCAAATCGATAGCATCTCCTGGTTGGATGCCAAGGGAAGGGGGTAAGGTGATGCGGCGTCTGGCGTCTGCTTGTACCAACATGGCTGGTTTCTCCTCTTTTATTATCATATAATATAATACATGGTTTCATTCGGGGCAATACCCATTTACCCCTTTGTGGATTTGGTGTTGATTCGTTGAGGCAAATATCCGGCGCAGAGCGCCTGGCGTTGGTCTCCCGGTTCGGGGCGAGGGCGGAGATCGTCGGCGGCCTGGTTCTTCTTGCCATCGGCTTTAAAATTCTTCACGAACACGGGGTGTTATATCCGCCTCCTGCCAGTTTTCTTTTACATTGCATTCTGCCTGTGCCGCTGGTAAAATTTCCAGTTTTTAGGGAAGCTCTTCCTTGAGAGCAAAAGCAAAACGACTTGCGCACGAACAGAGGAATGCCTGCAAGGACATAACCAGCCGCCCGCGCTTTTTGCCGTCGGGCTGTCGCTTACCGGAGATGATTGCGAATGAGTATTCGAGAAGATGCCCTCAACAACACCATGACCCCCCTCTTTGCCGACTGTGCCGCCACGGAGGGCGTCACTCCGGAATTTCTCATGCAGGGCGTGGCCCGGGGCAACATCTGCATTCCGAAGAACAAGAATCATAACTTCGCAAAGATCATGGCCGTTGGCAAGGGGCTCTCCACCAAGGTCAACGCCAATATCGGCTCCTCCCGGGATTATCCGGAGGTGGAACAGGAACTGCAGAAGCTCTGCGTCTGCCTCAAGGCCGGCGCCGATACGGTGATGGATCTGTCCATGGGCGGCGAGCTCGACGCCATCCGTCGGGAAATCCTCAGGAACTGCCCGATCCCCCTGGGAACCGTGCCCATCTATCAGTCCATCGCCGAGGTTGTGGAAAAGCAGAAAAAAAAGATCGGCGAGGTTTCGGTTGACCAGATGTTCAAGGTCATCGAGCAGCAGGCCGAAGACGGGGTCGATTTCATGACCATCCATTGCGGCATCACCAGAAGCACCCTGGAGCGGGTCCGCAATCACCAGCGCCTCATGGGCGTGGTCAGCCGCGGCGGCTCATTCACCATTGAGTGGATGAGCTACAATGGCAAGGAAAATCCCATGTACGAACGGTTTGACGACCTCCTTGCCATCCTGAAGGAACATGAGGTGACCTTGAGCCTTGGCGACGGCATCCGGCCGGGCTGCCTGGCGGACGCCACCGACCGCGGGCAGGTGCAGGAACTCATCCATCTTGGCGAGCTGACCCAGCGGGCCTGGGAGGCCGGGGTGCAGGTGATGATCGAAGGGCCTGGCCACATGCCCCTCAACCAGATCGAAGCGAATATCCTTCTTCAGAAGCGCCTCTGCCACGACGCGCCCTTTTATGTGCTGGGGCCGCTGGTCACCGATATCGCCCCGGGCTACGATCATATCACCGGTGCCATCGGCGGAGCCATTGCCGGGGCGGCCGGCGCCGACTTTCTCTGTTATGTGACGCCGGCCGAACACCTCAAGCTGCCCAGCGCCGCGGACGTGCATGAGGGAATCATGGCCTCCCGCATCGCCGCCCATGCCGCGGATATCGCCAAGGGCTTGCCCGGGGCCATCGAAAAGGATCATGCCATGGCCGAGCGCCGCAACCGCCTGGACTGGAAAGGCCAGATCGAGCTGTCCATCGATCCGGACAAGGCAAGACGTTATCGGGAAGAGGGGAGTTCTTACAAGGGCGATGCCTGCAGCATGTGCGGCTCCTACTGCGCCATCAAGGTATACAAGCAGGCCACCGCGCCGGATCGGCTCAAGTAATCAGCAGGGGAGGGGAGTGCCGCCATGACCGAATTCATCGGGACGATCGTCGATTTTATCAACAACACCAATGTGCCCCAGCAGTTCCGCGAGGTGGACGCCCAGGGGCTTTTCACCAATGGCTGGTTCCTGGGCCCCTTTATCGCCTTTATCTGCTACAACCTCTACAAGCAGGCGAGCAACACCCTGGTGATGACCGGCCTGGCCCTTGGCCTCTGGCTCTTTACCGGCAGCCCCTACATGGAAGGGCTCATCGTCAAGGGCGAGCTCCAGCTCGATAAGGTTCTGCCGGTGGCCATTGTCTTTGTCGTTGCCATTGCCATTGCCGTTTACTTTCTCTTCATGCGCGGGGACTGAGGTTCCTGCCGGATTCCTCCGCTACCGTGGCCAACCGCATTTTTGAAATCCATGAGGCGCTCTTCGCCCATTTCGGCCCCCAGCACTGGTGGCCCGGGGATGATCCCTTCGAGGTGATGATCGGCGCGGTGCTCACCCAGAACACCAGCTGGCGCAATGTCAGCACCGCCATCGCCGCCCTCAAGGAAGAGCAGCTCCTGAGCTTTGCGGCCATGGAGGCCCTGCCGGTCGAGGCGCTTGCCTGGAAAATCAAATCTTCGGGGTATTACAATCAGAAAGCCAAACGGCTCAAAGGGTTGCTGGCCGCCATCCGGCAGGAAAGCGGCGACCTCGAAACCTTTTTTGCCGCCCCCCCCTACACGCTGAGGGAAAGGTTGCTGGCCATCAAGGGGATCGGTCCGGAAACCGCGGATTCCATCTGCCTCTATGCGGCGCAAAAGCCCTTCTTCGTGGTGGATGCCTATACCTACCGCATCCTTTTCCGGCACAGCCTCATCGCCGAAGATGCGGGCTACGAGGAGATCCAGGCGCTGTTCATGGACAACCTGCCGACGGATACCCAGCTTTTTAACGAGTACCACGCCCTCCTGGTCCGCCTCGGCAAGGAGTACTGCAAGAAATCGACGCCCCTCTGCGGGGGCTGCCCGCTCAATCACCTGCGCCAGGACTAACCTCCTTCCGGCCCGGGTTGGGGCCGCCGGCGTCCCGCCTGCTTTCCCGCCAGAGCAGCTGCCGGCAAAAGCCGCGGATGATACGGATCTCCTTTGACCTCAGGCCCAGGCGCCCCAGAAACTGACGGATGCTCTGCATCCAGTAGTCGTCTTCCCTGTTTTTCAGAAAACCCACGGCCAGAAGTACCTCTTCCACATGGGCATACATCGCCTCAAGCTCGCCCTTTGCCGCCTGTCTCGGCCTGGCGGCCAACTCGCCGGCGGCCAGCTCCTCAAGCAGGCTGTAGTGCAGTTCATGACAGAGAATGGCCACGGCCTGGGCCAGGTTCAGGGAAGAGAAGTCGGCGGTGGGGATGGTGGTCACCTGATTGCAGTACCTGAGATCCTCGCTGGCCAGGCCGCTGTCTTCCGGACCAAAGAGCAGGGCCACCCGGTTTTTCGCAAGCTGCGGTTTCACCTCCGCCATGATCTGGCGCGGGCTTTTGCAGGTGGAACGTTTCCGCCCCTGCCGGGCCGAGGTGCCGATCACCCAGGCGAAGGGGGCAAGGGCCTCGGAGAGATCGTCGTAGCGCTCGATGGCGTCGATGAGGTGCGCGGCGTTATGGGTGGCAAGCCTGAGCATTTTCTCCCGTTCCGGCATCTCCGGAGCCACCAGGATAAGCCCGCCGATCCCCATGTTCATGGCGGTGCGCGCCGCCGAGCCGACATTTTCGGCAAACTTGGGCCGTACCATGACGATGGCCGCATTGGCCATGAGCTTTTTCGCCGCTTCCGGCGCCTCCTGTCTCATGGCGCCTTGGGTTCCCGTTCCTGTTTGGCGATGATGCTGAAATTGATGCGCCGGCGCGGTACCTCGACACTGGTCAGCCGCACCTGCACCAGATCGCCGAGCTGGAAGATTTTGCCGCTTCTCTGGCCGAGCAGGCGATGGCGCCGCTCCTCAAGCTGGTAGTAATCATCCTTCATCTCGGTGATGGGCACGGCGCCGTTGACAAAGACATCGATCAGCTCGATGAAGAGCCCGAAGGAGGTAACTCCGGAGACAATGGCATTGAACGTTTCGCCGATCTTGTCCGCCATGAAGTGAACCTGCAGTCGCTCCACCATCTCCCGTTCGGCATCCACCGCCACCCGCTCCCGCTTGGAAAGAAAGGTGCCGGCCTCCTCGCTGGAGACGGAGGTGCTGCCGGCCGCCGGGGCTTTCGCCGGGCCGCGGCTGAGGCTGGCGGCCAGGGCCCGATGCACCATGAGGTCCGGGTAGCGACGGATCGGCGAGGTGAAGTGGGTGTAATGGGTGGCGGCCAGGCCGAAATGGCCGACATTGTTGGGAGAATAACGGGCCTGCTGCATGGTGCGCAGCAGGAGGTTGCTGATGATATACTCCTGGGGCTGGCCCGCGACCAGGGTCAGGACCCGGCCGAACCACTGGGGGGAGCCGCCGCCGTCATCGACCTTGAGCCCCATGCTCCGGGCAAACTCGGTGAATTCCGCGACTTTGAGGGTGTCCGGCGGCTCGTGGATCCGATAGAGGCTGTCGATCCTGCCGGCGGCCAGGGTTTCCGCCACCGCCTCGTTGGCGGCCAGCATGAATTCCTCGATAAGTTTGTGGGCCTGGTTGCGCTCTGAGCGGATGATGTTGTCGACGCTGTTCTCTTCGCCAAGCACCACAAAGGGCTCCGGGATTTCAAAGCCGATGCTCCCCCGCTTCAGCCGCCGTTTTTCGAGGAGCAGGGCGAGCTGACCCATGCGCTCCAGGTCCGTCACCATGTCGGCGTACCGCTCCCGCACCGCTTCCTCCCGGTCCGCCAGAATCTGCTTGACGATGGTGTAGGTGAGGCGATGGCGGCTCCGGATGATGCTCTTCATGAAGTGCTTGCCCACCCGCTCGCCGTCCTGGTCAAAATCAAGGACCGCGGTGAAGGTGTAGCGGTCCTGGTGGGGCACCAGGCTGCAGAGATCGTTGGAAAGGCGTTCCGGCAGCATGGGCACCACCCGGGTGGGGAAATAGACGCTGGTGCCGCGCTGGTAGGCATCCAGATCCACCGGACTGCCCGGCCGGACATAGTGGCTGACGTCGGCAATGGAGACATAGAGGCGAAAGCCGCCGTCCTTGCGCGTCTCGATGGCCACCGCGTCGTCAAAGTCGCGGGCCGTTTCGCCGTCGATGGTGACATGGGCCACATTCCGCAGATCGGTGCGGCCGGCGGCAAGCTCCACCGTGCCGTCCAGGGTCTCGACCTGCCGGTTCACCTGCGGGGGGAAGAGATGGGGCAGTTCGAATTTGCGGATGACCATTTCGGTCTGCACCTGTAGATTCCTGGGGTCGCCGAGCACCTCGAGGACGATGCCGTCCAGGTTGCGCTGACCCGCGGCAAAGGAGGTCACCTCGGCCAGGACGGCATCGCCGTTCTTAGCCCCTTTGCTGTCTTCCCTGCGGATGACCAGATTGTATGGAAAGCGGCTGTCCTCGGGAATCACCAGCCCCTTGACGCCGCCGGCCATGTAAGTGCCGACCAGGCGGGTGGTGGCCCGGCTCAGCACCTTGATCACCCGGCCTTCATGGCGGTCGCGCCGCCGGCTGACCAGCTGGATGAGCACCCTGTCCCCGTGCGCCGCGCCACCAAGCCAGCCGGGCGGGATGAAAACGTCCTGGCTGATGGCGAGTTCGGCCGGGGCATTCTCGACGGTGACGAAACCGAAGCCGCGGGGATTCACGGAGAGCGGCCCTTGCAGCAGTTCGGTGGTTTTGCGGAGGCTGTAGGTTTCCTGCCGGCAGGAGAGCAGTTTGCGCCGGCAGAGATCCTCAAGGGTTCCCAGCAGGGCGGACCGCTGATTCCTGGGCAGCTCCAGAGCCTGGAAAATATCCTTCAGGGCCAGGGGCATGGCCGCGCCGTGGAGCTGGGCGAGGATATCCCCCTCCAGGCGACTGGCGCCTTCCTGTCTGGTCGCGCGCATCTCCCGACCGGCCTCCGGGACACCTCTGCCCGGACCCGGCCTGCCTTTTTTCTGTCTGTGCACTACTCTTCTCCGTGTCAAGGGTGTGCTTCTCCTTTAGAGGGGGTTCCTGGGAAAGACCGCGAGCCCTGCCGGGAATGGGCTATTTTCTGGGCATAGAGAAAAATGATTGCATAAAAGCGCAGCATTGCCTTAACTTCACTGGAGAACCGGGAAAAGGCCCCCTGGGCCGTTCTCCTGGCCAGTCACTCTGATTGTACCTTAATTGCCGCGACTGAGCATCCATGATTTCCATCCCGTCCCTGCGAAAGCAAGATGGTCCCGCAAGGGAGGTGGCTGGTGAATGTTTGCAGGCAGAAGCAAGAGACGAGAGGCAGTGCCCTGATTCGCGGGGCATTGCGACGGAAAGAGAGAAACGCCGCCCCATGGCCGCAGCCAAAAAATTTAACATAGCCGCATACTGCCAGCATATGGAGCGGTTTCTCGGCGGCCAGGAAGGCCCGGCCAAGGTCTTCTGGGAGGCGCTCTCCTTTGCGGTCTCCGCCCATCAGGACCAGCGGCGGAAATCCGGCGAGGCTTATGTGAGCCACCCCCTGCAGGTGGCGCAGATCCTGGTGGAGGAGCTGGAGATCCGCGACCCGGAGCTGCTGGCGGCGGCGGTGCTCCACGACACCGTGGAGGATGTGCCCGAGGTGACCAGCGAGGTGATCGGCGGCATATTCGGCAAAAATATCGAAGTTTTTGTCGATGCCTGCACCAAGATCACCCATTTTTCCGGCGACAAGCAGACTTTTTACAAGCTGGTCCACCGCAAGCTCTTCTCCGGCGCGGCGGCGCATCTCGAGGTGATGCTGATCAAGCTGGCCGATCGGCTGCACAACCTGCGGACCATGGAGTCCATGCCCAAGCACAAGCGGCAGAAGATCGCCGAGGAAACCCTGGACATCTATGCGCCCCTGGCCCGGGTCATGGGGCTGTACGGCATGAAGCGCGAGCTTTACAATCTCGCCCTGATGTACAAGTTTCCCCGCCAGAGCCAGAAGGTGCTGGCGATGATCAACAAGCTCAAGGACAGCGAGGAGGTTCTCGCCATCAAGCGGAACCTTGAGGAAAAGATGAAGGAAGCGTGGATCACCCACGAAATCCGCATCAAGCCCAAGGGCCTCTGGGCCTACTATGACCCGGCCCAGAAAGTGCTGCACAAAGTCATCGACAACCCCCTGGAATTCATCATCGTCACCAACGATATCCAGACCTGTTACCGGATCCTGGGGGTCATCAACCAGAATTATCCGCCCATCCCCCGCACCATCCGCGATTTCATCGCCAACCCCAAGACCACCGGCTACCAGAGCCTGCACGTTCGCGCCAACATCAAGGGGCGCAACTACCTGTTCAAGATCCGCATCGCCGAGATGACCACCTCCTCGCGCACCGGCCTGGTGCGCGAGTGGTTCGTCCACAAGAAGGTGCCCAGCGGCTTCGAGGTGGAGCTGCGCGAGATGCTGGACATCCTGGGAACGGATGAGGATCTCTCCTACCGGGACATGATCGCGGCCAGCGGCAAGAAGTCGCTTTATACCTACACCCCCAAGGGCGATCCCATCGAGCTTCCCAAGAACAGCATCGTCCTGGATTTCGCCTTCAAGGTCCATACCGATGTGGGCAAGCGCTGCATCCGGGCCATTATCGGCAACCGCCAGGTGGAGCCGGATGCCGTTCTCGAGGATGGCGATCAGGTGCGGATTATCTCCCAGAAGGAGCCGGTCCATTTCCAGCCGGAAATCCAGCAGCGCTGCCAGACCCCCAAGGCCCGCGCGGAACTCTCCAAGCTTTTCCGGCTGCGGCGGGAGGCACTCTCCCACCGGATCGGCCAGTCCATCATCCGCCAGGAGCTGAAACGCTACGGCCTGCCCTACGACATCCTGGAAAAGGAGGGCATGGAAAGCATCATGATCTATTTCGGGGTGAAGGATCTGGATGCGCTGTTTCTGGCGGTGGGGGAAGGAAGGCTGCGCCTGCGCGAGCTTGTCTTCGAGATCAAAAACGGCCTCTATGTGGGTCGGGAAACCCTGCAGCCTCCCACCGGCAGCCTGAACCGCATCGAACTCACCGATCTTGATCCGGCCTGCATCAAGCTCTCCCGCTGCTGCAATCCGATCCCCTCGGAAAAGGGGCTCTACGGGCTGCTCAGCGAGCGGGGGCTCTCCATCCACCACAAGGAGTGCGCCACCATTCCGTCCCTGAAGATCCAGCGGGAAGACGTGGTGGAGGTGCGCTGGCGCCTCAAGGAGACCCGGGTGAGCAAGCAGCAGACCATTCTCATTCTGGAGGCGCCCTCCCGCAACCGGGTGCTGATGATGCTCGGGGTGGCGCCCGAGGAGATGAAGATCGCCGAGATCGACCGCCTCTCGCCCCAGGAGTCGCGGACCTCGGCCTGGCAGATTTCCTTCCGGGTGGACACCCTGCAGGGGCTCAAGAACATCCTCGGCCACATCGCCAAGACCGGCATGGCCTTCGAGTTCGGCCTGGAGCTGTAGGGAGCTTTCGGCCTCCCATGGTCAGAGGTCGGGATGCTTGCGGTTTCCGGAATTGTGCGTTTTTTCACATAACGGCAGGAGATGAGATGAAGACGGCAAAGAATATCGCAACCACAGTGATTCACCTCGTTCTGGCGGCCCTGCTCGCGGGATGCGGCGCTCTCCAAAACATCGACAGGGAACAGGTCGCCACGGTCAACTCGGCCGACGGCAGCGCCATCAGTTACGGGGTGCGCGGCCGGGGCGATGTCGCCATTGTTTTTATCCATTGCTGGACCTGCAATCACGAGTTCTGGCAGCCGCAGATCGAGTACTTTGCCGAGAACCACCGGGTCGCCTGGCTCGATCTGGCCGGCCACGGCGCCTCCGGCAGCAACCGCCGCCTCTATACCATGGAGGCCTTTGGCCAGGATGTCGCCGCGGTGGTCACGGCCATGGGGAATGAACAGGTTATCCTGGTCGGCCACTCCATGGGCGGGCCGGTCGCCGTCGAGGCGGCAAAACTACTCGGCGACAGAGTCATGGGAATCGTCGGGGTCGACACCTTTTACACGCCATCGGCCATCCACACCCTGACGGAAGAGCAGGCCGCCGGGTTCATCAAGCCGTTTGCGGAAAATTTCGCCGGGGCCACGGAACAGATGGTGCGCTCCATGTTTCCCCCCAATGCCGATCCGGCCGTGGTGGATTCGATTCTCAAGCGGATATGTGCCGCGAACCAGGAAATGGGCCTCAGCGCCATGCAGGAAATCTTCCGCTGGCACGCCGCGAATGTCCCCGCCACCCTGGACCGGTTTGCCGACAGGCTCCGCAACATCAACGGCGCTCCCACGGGCCAGGAAACCCCGCTGCACCAGAGCGTGGTGCTGATCCCCGGGGTGGGGCACTTCGTGGCCCAGGAAAAACCCGACGCCTTCAACAAGGCCCTGGACGCGATCATCCGCGACCTGCGCCGGCAATAGGAAAGAGAGCTGAAAACAGCCGGCAGCCCCGCGGCCCGGGGTTCACCCGAGGGCAGCTTCGGTGAATTTTGAGGACCGGTTGCTTTTCATAGGAGCTCACTGATCCGTCAGCTTCTCACCCATGGCCAGGTCGGCGAGGCCGTCCCGGTCCAGGAGGGTGATCTGGGGGCCGTCGATGCCGATCAGCCCCTGCTTGCCGAGCTTGGTGAGAATCCGGGAAAGGGTTTCCGGGATGGTGCCCAGCAGGCTGGCCAGCTGGGCCTTGCCGATGTTGAGCTTCACGGTCTCCGCTTCGCCCTGCTGCTCGCTGAGGAAGAGCAGGTGCGCGGCAAGCCTGCCCGGCACCTCCTTGAGGGAGAGATCCTCGATCATGTGGGCGAATTTTTTGAGTCGCATGGAAAGGGCCGCCATCATGTTCATGGCCAGGGACGGGTTTTTCCGGATCAGTTCGGTGAAGGCGCGGCGCGGGATGAAAATGACCCTGCTTTTTTCCAGCGCCAGGGCATGGGCAGGGAAGGTCGAACCGGTAAAGACCGCAGCCTCGGCAAAAGGCTCGCCCGGCCCGAAGATGTGGAGAATCTGCTCCTTGCCGTCCACGGAAAGCTTGTAGATCTTGACCAGCCCCTCCATGACCACGAAAAAGCCGCTGCCGGCGTCGCCTTCGGCAAAGATGGCCTGCCCCCGCTTGTAATCCTGCAAGGTCATGATCATGGCCAGTTCATCATACTGCGGGGCGGTAAGCCCGCTGAAGAGCGGCACGGTTTTCAGGAATTTCAAGAGTTCCATCTGCTACTCCATAACGGTTGTCGGCAAGGCGGTGAGTGCCCAGGCCAGACCCTGCTCCAGCCAGGCATAGACAGTGATTTCTGCCGGCAGCCGGCCTTCCTTCCGGCCCGGCAGCAAGGCCAGCAGGAATGGCGCTTCAGGCGTGCCCGCGCCCTGGCGCACCGCAAAAAAACGCGTCTCCAGCAGGCCGGGCAGGGGGGCGCCCCCCGCCATCTTGCGGAGCGCCTCCTTGGCCGCCCAGAGGAGGGTGAGGGCTCCTGCCTCGCCGGTGAGCGGCAGGATTTCCCGGCCCAGAAGCTCTTCTTCTTTTTCGGCGAGAAAGCGGCCGCGCACGGCGCGGATTTTTGGCGTGATCAGCTGGAGATCGAGGCCGCATGAGGTTTCCGCCGCCATGGCTCCGGCAAGGGGGCCGCTGTGGGAGATGGAGAGAAAGAGGGCCGGGTGGCTCCGGGCGAACGGCTTGCCATCTGCCGCCGCCGCGATGATGATCCGCGGCCAGGCAGGCTCCGCGCCGCCCAGAAGGCGGGCCACCGCCCATTTGGCGGCCAGGCGGCCGCCAAACCATTCCCGCCGCCGTTTTTCCAGGGAAAAGCGGGCGAGCGTCGCTTCTTCCTCGCCGCAGAGAAACCGCCCTTCACCGCCGGGATACCTGCCGGCCGGCAAGAGGGCGGACACCTGCGCGAGGGAAACCGCCGCCAAGGCGAAACGGGGGCTGGCGGGAAGCGCCCCGGCTCCGGCAGGCGCCGCCTGAATAAAGGGGCAGGAGTGATTCATTTCCGGATCACCAGTGGAAAATGCTTGCCCTTGCCGGCAAGTTTTTGTAAGCCTGAACCATTATTATCCATTGAAACTCCGGAAAGAACCATGACTGCACTCGACCTCGGCGCCATCGCCATCGTTCTCATCTTTCTCGTCCGCGGCATCTGGGTGGGGTTTGTCCGGCAGCTGGCCTCCCTGGCCGGCCTGGTGCTGGGATTTTTCATCGCCGGCCGGTATTATGAAAAATTCAGCCCGGTGCTCGCTTCCTTCATCGCTTCGCCGCAGATCCGTTTTCTTATAACCTATACGCTGCTTTTTCTCGCGGTCTTTCTGGTCGTCATCGCCATGGGTTTTGTATTGAAAAAGGTCATGACCATTTCCCTGATGGACTGGTTCGATCGGCTCCTGGGCGGAATTTTCGGCCTGGGCAAAGCGTTTTTCCTCGTCACCGTCGCTTTCATGCTGCTCTCCTCGGTTCTGGACGGCTCAAACCCCGTGCTGAGCAAATCGTTTTCCGCCCACTATCTGAGACAAAGCGCGGGCTTTTTCCGTTCCTATATCACGGATCAGGATCTCAAGAGCCGGCTGCTGCCCAGGGAGCCGGCCATTTCCTTACCGGTTCTTGCCGTACCAGCGGGCAAGACGCCAGGGGCTGGCGCCGGCAAGATAGCCAAGTAAGATCGTCTGGTTGATGAGGGTGGCGCGCAACAGCCCCAGCCGTTGCCAGCGTCGGGCCGAGGTCACGGCCGCGGCCGGCAGCAGGATGAGCTTGCCGAGCCCGCGGAGTCGCCGCACCAGATCAATGTCCTCAAGCAAAGGGATCTCCTTGTAGCCGCCAACCGTCCGGAACAGCTCCGCGCTCAGAAAAAGAGCCTGGTCGCCATAGGGGAGTTGCAGGCAGCCGGCCCGCCAGTTGGTGAGGCGTTCGAGCAGGCGGAAACGCCAGCCCGCCCCGGGAACGGCGAAGCGGAAGGCGCCGGCGGCAACGCCTGGCCGCGCAAGGCCGCTGCTCACCAGCTCCGGGAAATTCTCCGGCAGGCTGGTGTCGGCGTGCAGAAAGAGCAGGATCCGGCCGCTGGCGGCGGCTGCCCCGGCATTGAGCTGAACGCCCCGACCGGCCGGCGCACTCAACACCCGCGCCCCTGCCTTCCCGGCCAGCGCCACGGTCCGGTCCGCGCTGCCGCCATCCACCACCAGCACTTCAAGGCCGGGCCGGCCCGCAAGCTGGGCGAGGGTGCGGGCAATGGTTCCTTCCTCATTGAGGGTGGGGATAATCACGGAAATGTCGCAGGTCTTCCGGTCGGTCAACATCAACGAGCTGCTCCAGGAGGCGGATTTTCAGGTTTAAGGCCTTTGCCCGGCAGAGGGTCTTGGTCAGCACCTCGCCGCTTCCCCAGGGAATGGCGTGAAAAAGCTCGGCCCATGGCCGGGTAAGGCCGACGAGGTAGTAGCCGCCGTCCGCGGCAGGGCCCAGGACCAGATCGGCCTGAGTCAGGGCGGCAAAGGCCTCGGCCAGGATCTTCGGGTCAAGCCCCGGGCAGTCGGCCCCGATGATCACCACCTGTTCCGCCCCTTCGGCAAAGGCCGCGGCAAAGGCCGCCTGCAACCGTTCGCCGAGGCTGTTTCCCTCCTGGGGCCGGCAGGGGAGGCGGCCGGCAAGCCACTGTTCCATGCGGTCCCGGTCGCCGCCGGCAAAGCGGATTTCTCCGGCAACCGGGGAAGCGGCCAGAAAACGGCGCATCTGCGCCACCGCCCGCTCGGTGAGGCGGCGGTGCAGGGTCGCCGCCCCTTCAGGGCCAAGGGCCGGGATCAGGCGGGTTTTGGCCCGGCCCGCTTCCGGGTAGCGGGTGAAAAGCACGAGTTTTGCCTGGGTTACCTTGGTCATGCCGCGAAAAACGCCAGGCGGCGATCGGTCTTGCCGTCCGCCCCGGGCTCAGATATAATGGGCCTTTGCCTAAAAAACATCCTTCACCATACCAGCCTCCCGTGACCGCCAAAAGAAAAAAAAATCGCTCCGCCCCCACCCCGGCCTCCTACCGGAAGCGAACCTATCGCAACCTGGGCGAGCAGGGGAACCTGGCCAGCTTTCTCGTCACGGTGCGGGAAACCGACCTGCAGATCCTTGCCTCGCAAGCCATGGAGGAAACCGCCTACGAGCGGGTATTTCATTATCGCGCACAGTTGGAGAGCTATCTGGGCGAGCATCCTCAATTTCTGGCCAGTCTGCGGCCGTTGCCCCTTGATGCCACGGCGCCGGCTCTGGTGAAAAGCATGCTCCGGGCGGGGCAGGCGGCCGAGGTCGGGCCCATGGCCGCGGTGGCCGGGGCAATCGCCGAGTATGTGGGCAGGGATCTGCTTGCCGCGGGAGCCGCCGAGGTGGTGGTGGAAAACGGCGGCGATATCTATCTGGCCAGGAAGGAGGAGAGCGTCATCGGCATCTTTGCCGGCCCCTCGCCGCTCAGCAAGAAAATCGGCCTGAAGATCCCCGCCGGCCTCATGCCCCTTGGCGTCTGTACCTCCTCCGGCACCGTGGGCCACTCCTTGAGCCTCGGCGAGGCGGATTCCGTCACCGTCCTGGCGGCCGACACCTCCCTGGCCGATGCGGTGGCAACCCGTCTCGGCAACGAGGTTTCCCCCGGCCGCGGTCTGGACGGCGTTCTGGCCATTGCCAGGGCCATCCCCGGCCTGCTCGGGGTGGTGATCATCCGTGGCGAAGATCTGGGCGCCTGGGGAGCGGTGGAGCTTGTCCCGCTTGCCTGAAGAGGCGCGGCGGCGCGCCTGTCTCCCGTTATTTTTCTTAATTTTTTCCTGCCGGGACCGAAAAGTATCGTATGGGGAATGGCGCGGCTATTTTTCGCGCGCGGATTTTTTTTTGCAGACCGGTCTGGCGGTTGCAAGGGAACGGGAGAGAACCATGAAAATCGTGGATGCCAGCATCAGTCTGGCCTGCCAGCACGGATTTCGGCAGGAAGAGAGCAGGGAAGAGTCGTTCCGATTCTGGCGGGGAAACGAGCGGCCCGATTTTTCCGGGGAGGCAAGGGGGGAGGCCGGCGGGGAGGGCGTTCTGGTGCGGATTTCTCCCGAGGCCCTGGTCCGGAAAAAACAGGAGCTGCTGCCGGCGGCGCCTGGCCAGGAGACTTCGGAAGCCGCTCTGCCGGGTGAGGATCCGAAACTTGCCGTCATGCGCCTTATTCTTGAAACCCTCACCGGCAAAAAGATCCGGATCGTGAGTTTCTCTCCCGGCACTTCCGGGGCGACCTCAGCGGCAGGCGCCGCTGCGGGCGCGGAAAGCGTCGGGCCTCCCCGGCAGGGATGGGGCCTGGAATATGACCTCGTGGAGCGTTTCAGCGAAGAAGAGACCATGCGGTTTTCCGCGGTGGGCCAGGTGCGCGGCGCGGACGGCAGGGCCATGGATTTTCAGCTCGCTCTGGTCATGGAGCGGCAATTTGCGCAGGAAACCGGCATCCATCTGCGGGCCGGCGATGCCCTGCTGCTTGACCCCCTGGCCATCAACTTCGCAGGGAATGCCGCGGAGTTGAGTGATATGCGGGTATCTTTTGATCTGGACGGGGACGGCCGGAAAGAAGAGATCTCCTTTCTCGGCCAGGGCAGCGGTTTCCTTGCCCTTGACCGCAATGGGGACGGGATTGTCAACAATGGCCTTGAGCTGTTCGGCCCGGCAAGCGGCCGGGGCTTTTCCGAGCTTGCCCGGCTGGACGGCGACGCCAACGGCTGGCTTGACGAAAACGATCCCCGCCATGCGGACCTGCGCGTCTGGATGAAGGATGCGGCAGGCGCGGATCATCTCTACTCCCTGGCGGAAAAAAATGTCGGCGCCATTTTTCTCGGGGCCGTCATGACCCCATTTTCTCTGAAATCCGAGGGAAACGCCTTGCTGGGCCGGATCAGGGAGAGTTCGATCTTTCTTGCCGAAACCGGCGGAGCAGGAACGGTGCAGGAAATAGATCTCGCGGTTTAGCCGAGAATCAAAAGGCCAGTTTTCATGTTTTCCAATGGCCCTCTGTGCCGACTTCCAAGCAGTTCCGTCAAGTTCCGCCGGGACGATCTCCGCGTGTTGCCGGGTTCTTTTGGCGTGACGCCTTGCCAGGCTGAGGGCGGCGGAGCGGCCGTTTCCCGGGCGTTCCTTCAGGTGGCGGGCAGGCTGAAGATGAACTGGGCGCCCTTCCCGGGCGTCGAGGTGACGGTGAGCTCTCCGTTGTGGGCCTGGGCCACGGTCTGGCCCAGGCTCAAGCCCAAGCCGATCCCGGAAACCGAGGCCTGTGTCGATCCGAGGGGGGCCTGGGCCCCCTTGGTTGTGAAAAAGGGGTCGAAGATCTTGTTGAGAAGCTCCGGGGCGATGCCGCAGCCGTTGTCGGCGACCCGCACAAACACCCGGTCGGCCATCACCCCGGTTTCAACGAAAATCTTGCGGGGATTTTTTCCCAGGGTGGCGTGCTGGGCGTTGTTGATCAGATTCATGATCAACTGCCTGGTCAGGCCGAAGTTGAGGACTGCCTCGCAGGGGGACGGGAAATGGGTTTCCACCTCGATCCCCTCCCGATCCAACTCTTTCCGGCAGAAGGAGAGGGCGTCCCGCGCCGTCTCGGTGAGGCTGCCCACGGAAAACCCCCATTTTGCGCTCTGATCGCTGAAGGCGGAAAGCTCCCGGACGATTTCGGTGCCGCGTTTGGCGAATTTTTTCACCTGTTCCAGCTCTTCCCTGGCCTGGGCCGGCAATTTCTTATGGGTCAGGGCCATCTGCGCGTAGCCGAGGATGCCGACATTGATGTTGTTGAACTGGTGGGCAATGCCGGCGACCAGATGGCCCAGGGCCACCAGCCGTTCGGTGCGCTGCAGCTGCTCCTCCACCTGGCGTCGCGCCGCCATGGCCTCATGGTACTGAAAGGCGTTGCGCACCGCCAGCCGCAGTTCCCGGTTGTCCTGCCACGGTTTGGTTATATAGCGCCAGACCGCCTCATCGCTCACCGCCTCCATGATGCTGTCGATATCGAGATAGGCGGTGAAGATCATGCCGATAAAGGTGTGGTTCCTGGCGCGGGCGTGATGGAGAAATTCAAGGCCGTTCATGCCGGGCATGCGCAGATCGCTGACAATGACCTGGGGGAGATCCTCCTCAACCAGGGCCAGGGCTTCCTCGCCGTTTGAGGCGAGGAGGAGGTCGTAATCCTCATTGGCAAAGGCCCGTTCAATGGTTTTCAGGATAACCGGGTTGTCGTCAACAAAGAGCACGGTATGGCGCATGCATGGTCCTTTTTGTCCGGCCGGGGAAATCTCCCGGAGCTGGGCGCTGCCATTCCCGCGGTGTGGGGTTTTGCAGACTGCCTGGCCTGAGATATGCGGATATAGTAATTGGATACAATGGAAAAAGAAGGATTGTCAAGGGATTGAACGCCTTTTGCCCCGGGAGTTTTGTCTTGACAGGTGGTTCGCGGCCGCGTTAAGCCTGGGAACGGAGAGGCGTTCTTTTTTGGGTTATCCATGCGTTAGGAGGAGTGGGGATGGAGCAGGATTCCTTTGCCGAAGCGGTCCGCTTTCATGGCCATGTCTGTCCGGGCCTGGCCCTGGGGTTTCGCGCCGCCGAGGTGGCGCTGGTCGAATTGGGCATCGCGCGGGCCCATGACGAGGAACTTGTCGCCGTCTGCGAAAACAGATCCTGTGCCGTTGATGCCATTCAGGTCGTCACCGGCTGTACCGCCGGCAAGGGCAATCTGCTGTTCGACGACCTCGGCAAACAGGTCTATACCTTTATCAAACGGCAAACCGGGGAAGCGGTGCGCCTTGCCGTGATCTGGGAGGCCTCGCCGGAAAGCGCGGAAATGCAGGAGGCGTGGGCGAGGTTTTCCCGGGGAGAGGCCGGGCCGGAGGTCATGCGCCTGATCAGGGCCCGCAAGGCGGAGAAGGTCAAGGAGATTCGCGCGGCAGCGCCGCAGACCCTCTTCCGCATCAGCCGCGGCAAGGGGCCGGTGCCTGAGGCGGCAAAGGTGTATGCCAGTGTGCGCTGCGAGCGATGCGGGGAAAAGGTCATGGAGCCGATGCTTTGCCTGAAGGCAGGGCAACGGCTCTGCATCCCCTGCGGCAGGGAGCCGGAAGCGGGGTAGGGTCGCTCAGTTCTCCATCATCTGCCAGAGGGTCTGGGCCAGGGCCAGAAACGGGGCCAGCAGGAGGGTGACGACAAGCAGGGCCTGCTTCTGCACCGAGGGGTTTTTTATCAGTTCAATGAGGCCGGCGAAATCAGTGCCGGCCAGCCAGAAGGCCAGAATCGGGACAAGGACCGCGCCGCAACCGAGGAGGATTGCCTCGGCAATCAGGAGCCTGCGTCCAAAAAGCTTGGCCCCGTCGAAAAAAATCTTTACCCAGCCCATTCTGACCGCAAGCGGTTTGAGCAGGTCAAAGCTTGTCCGGATCTGTTCCATCATTTCCTGGATGTTCCTGAACAACTGGCCGTGCATGTTCCGCTCGGCCTGTTTTTCGATCTCGTTGAGCCTGTCCCGGTCCGCCTGCAGCTCTTGCTGAAAATCCTGGAAAAAACGCTGGTAGGGGTAATTTTTCCAAAAGAGACGATAGGCCTCCCAGGTCGTCACCAGCTTGTCGATCTGGGCCTTCATCTCGTCGAGTTTGTTTTCCTGCAGTCGGTAACAGGCGTGCAGCAGGCTGCGCGCTTTATGGGCCACATCGAGATTGTCGAAATAGCTGCCCCGTTCAAACTGCTTTTCAAGACCGGCAAGATCCGCGAGAAAAGAGCGCAGCTCTTCCTGGTCTTCCGTGAACCAGGTGGCGAGATCCGCGCAGACCGCGCGCGCTTTGCCCAGTTGTTCCTCCGCCTCCTGCCGCTGGATCTGCTGGTGGGCGAGGAGGGCATCTTCGATCTGTCCGGCGATGGGAAGCAGCTGCGGGTCCATGAGGGCGGCCAAAAAAAGTTCTTTCTGGTCGGCAAAGAGGATCCTGAGCTGCCGCACCCCTTTTTCGCCCATGTCCCGCTGCGACATGAGCTGCAGCCGTCGGTAGAGCGCCTCGGGAAGATCGCGGCGAAGGGAAAAGACATTGTCCAGAGCGTGCTCGGCCTTCCAGGAATCTTCGTGCAGGGCGAAATAGCGTGACTGCAGGAGGGAGATATAGATCTTCTCCTTGTCGGAGTTGGCCATCAGCTGGGCGCTTTCCAGGAAATGGCCCATGTCGCTGTCCCGTTCCAGCTCCAGAGCGACAAAGGCGCGGCCGATGGTGGCGTAAAACTGGCGGCCCTTGGGGCGGCGGCACTCCTCGACGAAAAGCTCCTCGGCCTGGTTGTGCTGCCCTACCCGCAGGCAGTCAAGACCCATGTGCAGACCGTGGCTGTCCACGGAAAGCGTATCGGGCTTGGCCAACTCATCCCAGTTCGAGTAGGTGGTAAAGGCGATATTCCAAAGGAATCTGAGCTGGAAGGTGCGGTTGAGGTCAAAGTAGGAAACATAGACCTGCAGCAGCGGGTTCTGGCGGAGCTGGGAGGGGGTCAGGCCGGCGGCCAGGATGCTGTTCAGCTTCTCCTGGGCGGACATGGCCCTGGCAAAGAGTTCGGTAAAGTGTTCCAGGGGCAGATAGCCGGCCAGGAGAATGCCCTGGGTGGACATGGTCAGCATCTTGCTGGGGCAGCCGGCCGGTTTATGGCCGGTCATGCCGCAATAAAAACAGGGTCTGAGCTTGCCGGCGATGGGCAGGCCGCGGTGGGGAAACAAGGGCTCGCCGCGCAGGGGGACGGCTTCCGAGAGGGTAAGCAGAGACAAGCCGTTGTCCGCTTCGGCGAATGAATGGGCCGGCAGCGCGTCGCTGGTTGCCAATTGCGTCCATTGCAGCTTGAGGGGGCGCGTCACATAGGTCTGCTCGGGCTGGAGAAGATCCCAGAAGTTTGCTCCGGCCTCATGCATGGGACCCGGCAGATCGCCTGATTTTTCAAGGTGCAGCACGATCTGCAGCGGCACAGGCCCCAAGGCTTTCTGCCACTGATACTCCCTCTTGACATGGGCCAGCCCCTGGGCAAGGGCGTTCAGCGCCGCCGGCAGGGTGTCGAAATGAAAAAGGAGCAACTCCTCGCTGCTGGCCGCGCCTTCTTCTCCCATGCCCTGCAGGAGGTTACGCAGGTCCGCGCAGAGAGAGGCCCAATGTTCGGCGAGAATGTTTTCGCCCTGGTAGCGGAGGGGGTGAACAGCCAGTAAGATGGAATTGCTTGCGGCCATGGGCGGCGATGGACCCTCCGGTTAAGTGCATTTGGCGAGAATTTCCCTGGCCTCTTTGTGGCCGGGGTCGATGCGGAGCAGTTTCGCCGCAAACTTGTCGGCCCGCATGGGCATCTTCATGGCAAGATAGGATTGGGCCAGGACCAGGAGCAGTTCGATATCCTCGCTGAACTTGTCCGCGGCTTTTTCCAGCATCTTGACCGCCTCGGGGAGGTCGCCCGCTCGCACCAGGGCGATACCGATTTTTTTGTGCAGATAAAACCGCTCGGGGTCGGCCTTGAGCACCTCCCGGTAGGTTTTGGTCGCCAGGTCGGCCAGGCCGAATTGGTTGCAGGTGTCGGCAATGTCTTCCTTGAAGTCGATATCGTCGTTCTTGGTTTTCAGCACCAGCCGCAGCACCTTTTCCGCCTCGGGCAGCTGATTCTTTTTCAAAAGGATCTTGGCGAAGTTCAAGGCCCGGTCGGAATGGCGCGGGCTGATCTCCATGGCCCGGTTGAAATTCTCCAGGGCCTTTTCCACCTTGCCCTGCCGATAGTAGATCTGGCCCAGGGCATGGTAGGAGCTCACGTCGAGCCGGTTGATATCCGTGGCCTTTTCAAAACAGAGCTGTCCCTTTTTCAGGTCCCCTTTCTTGACAAAGAGGCGGCCAAGCTCCCGGTAGGGCCGGGAGGAGCGGTCGTTGAGCTTGGAGGCCTCCATGGCCGCGGCGATGGCGCCGTCGATATCCCCCTTTTCCTCAAGGGTGCGCGCCTGCAGCAGATTCCGGGTAAAGGGGGAAGGATTGTTGATCTGTTCGAGAAGCTCGTTGACCTTCTGCTCCAGGGTGGCGGTGACAAAGGGTTTGGTCATGTAGGCGTCAACATCGTGCTCTGCCGCCTCTGCCACGATATCCATGTTTGCTTCCGCCGTGATCATCAGAAAGGGGATGTCGCGCAGTTTCTTGGAGGAGCGGACCAGATTCAGGAGCGCGGTGCCCGACATGTAGGGCATATTGTAGTCGCAGATGATGAAATCAATGGCCACGTTCTCTTCCTGGAGGAGTTTCCAGGCGTCGCGGCCATTGGCTGCTTCGTAAAAATCCCTGCCATAGTGGACGAGCTTCAGCATGGCCTTGACCGAACGGCGCATGTTGTCGATGTCGTCCACGATGAGAAAAGTCATGTCCTTTGGTGCTTTCAGCTTCATGCGTTCCTGTCCAGGTTGCGTTCGTCTCAGCAGGCTTAGAGGGGGAGGGTGAAGTAAAAACGGGATCCCTGTCCCGGTTCGCTTTCCACCCCGATCCTGCCCCGATGGATCTCCACGGCCAGACGGCAGAAGTAGAGGCCCAGGCCGGTGCCGACCAGAGCGTCCTGCTTGTCGGAGATGCGGGCGTATTTTTCAAAAATGGTCCGCTGTTTTTCCCGGGGGATGCCGGGGCCCTCATCTTGGACATGGAATTCCAGCTGTCTTTTCCCGGGCACCTGCTTGCAGCCGAAGCGGATGGTGGTGCCTGCCGCGGCATATCCCAAGGCATTGGTGAGGAGATTCTGCAGGACCCGCAGGATCAGAATGCGGTCCAGCTCGATCCGGGGCAGATTTTCACCCTCCTCGCAGACCAGGGTGATGTTCTTGATGGTGGCCATTCCCTTGATGCCGCTCAGGCACTCGGCCAGCATGGGAGCCGGCGAGACGATCTCCTTGATGGGGGTGAGCTTGCCATCCTCTATCTTGCCGATGGTGACCAGATTCGAAACCATGCGCACCGCCCGGTCGCAGCCCATCTGCGCCGACTGCAGAAACTCCTTGGGCTCCTCGCCAACCATATAGGAAAGGATGTCCAGGTTGGCCACCACCTCGGAAAGGGGGCCCTTGAGGTCGTGGATCAGCATCCGGGAGAGTTCGCCGCGCAAAGTCTCCTGCCGCCGCAGTTCCTGGTTGCGTTTCCGCAGGGTCTGCTGCTGTTTGCGGAGTTCCTTCTGGAGATTTTCCTGGACCAGCAGGGAGAGGATGACGCTGCTGAAGTCGAAGAGACGGGTGATGTCTTCCTTGAGCAGGTCGCGCTCGCCGATTTTGTCCGTGGCATTGATGACGCCGACGACCTTGCCCTTGTGCAGCACCGGCACCGAAAGCAGAGAGTTTTTCTTATAGCTGCCGCGGCATTGTCCGCCAAAGCGCTTATCTTTGCAGATGTCCTTGATGAACAGCGGTTCCTGGTTTCTGGCGACCCAGGTGGCGACCGAAGTTCCCTGTTCGATGTTCTGGGCAAGGCCGATGAGCTCGGGCCTGCTGGCGGCATGGACCACCAGGTATTTTTTGCGTTCCAGCACCATGATGGAGCCCTGCTCCACCTTGAGATAGGCGAGAATAATGGAGAGAACCTTGCCCATCCTGGCCTTGTAGGCCAAATGTTTGTCATTGATGACCGCGGCGATCTGCGAAAAACTGTCAAGAAGCCGGTTGGCCAGTTCAAGATCCTGTATTTTTTCCCGGGCAGCGGTCACAGCGGTTCCTTTTTGGATGCGGGTTCATCGGCAACAACGCGGGTCTTTTCGCAACAGCGCATATTGGCAATAGTACCATAAAAAAAAGCAGTGGTGCAAAGAGCAAGCGCCGGGCGGCAAATTTTGTCTCCATGGATGGGACGCGGCCGGGAGGGCGAGGGAAAACGGCACAGGGGGTGGGAAACGGAGAGGGCAGCTGGCGCATGGCCCGCCGCCCCGGTCATGAGCGGGGAATGGGTTATTCCCACTCTATTGTAAACAAGACATTTTTATCTTTTATATTCAATGGCTTATTTTCCTGCTAATTGGTAATACCATGAAAAATACCATGCTCAGAAAAGGCTTAACAATATTTTGAAAAATTGCCTACTGAGCGCTGCCGCACAGCTCCATAGGCCGCTTTCCTGGCTTTGCTTCCAGATGTATGCTATTCTGCTCCTGCAGCTAATGGATCACCGCAAACAGGTTACTCGCCTGGGGATTCCCTTTCGACCCGAGCATCCGTATGAGACTCATGCTCGATTATTATTATTATAGAAGCCCCCATGAATAAATCGCTCATCATTTTCGGCATCGTCAACATAACCTCGGACAGTTTCTCCGATGGAGGCCGGTATCTGGCGCCAGACGCAGCCATTGCGCAGGCGCGTAAGCTGATGGCCGAGGGGGCAGATGTGATCGACCTCGGTCCGGCATCCAGCAATCCCGACGCCGCGCCTGTTTCGTCCGACACAGAAATCGCGCGTATCGCGCCGGTGCTGGACGCGCTCAAGGCAGATGGCATTCCCGTCTCGCTCGACAGTTATCAACCCGCGACGCAAGCCTATGCCTTGTCGCGTGGTGTGGCCTATCTCAATGATATTCGCGGTTTTCCAGACGCTGCGTTCTATCCGCAATTGGCGAAATCATCTGCCAAACTCGTCGTTATGCATTCGGTGCAAGACGGGCAGGCAGATCGGCGCGAGGCACCCGCTGGCGACATCATGGATCACATTGCGGCGTTCTTTGACGCGCGCATCGCGGCGCTGACGGGTGCCGGTATCAAACGCAACCGCCTTGTCCTTGATCCCGGCATGGGGTTTTTTCTGGGGGCTGCTCCCGAAACCTCGCTCTCGGTGCTGGCGCGGTTCGATGAATTGCGGCTGCGCTTCGATTTGCCGGTGCTTCTGTCTGTTTCGCGCAAATCCTTTCTGCGCGCGCTCACAGGCCGTGGTCCGGGGGATGTCGGGGCCGCGACACTCGCTGCAGAGCTTGCCGCCGCCGCAGGTGGAGCTGACTTCATCCGCACACACGAGCCGCGCCCCTTGCGCGACGGGCTGGCGGTATTGGCGGCGCTGAAAGAAACCGCAAGAATTCGTTAACTGCACATTCGGGATATTTCTCTATATTCGCGGTTCAGCAGGCATGTCCCCTTTGAGGGCGACCCGACGACAGGATAATCGACCTTATGGTGCGCAAATATTTCGGCACAGACGGTATTCGTGGCAAAGCCAACGAAGGCGCGATGACGGCGGAAACCGCCTTGCGCGTCGGCATGGCGGCTGGCCGTGTCTTTCGTCGCGGTGACCACCGCCATCGTGTCGTGATCGGCAAGGATACGCGCCTGTCGGGCTATATGCTTGAACCCGCGCTCACAGCCGGTTTCACCTCGATGGGCATGGACGTATTCCTTTTTGGCCCGCTGCCGACAACGTATAGGAAGAATAAACGCCCTTTTCACCCAAGTCCAACAGCTTTGGACCGCAGTTGACTCTTTCGACACCCCTGCGATGCAACCCAATCCGGCTGACGGGGAGCCAGCAACGCTGAAAATTTACCCTCCTCTTTCCCACTAGCGGCTCCTTTTCCGACAACCAGCACGGCGGATCCCTGCCGCGGCGCTGTGAACGCAGCATTTTGATTGGTATCGTTGGCCTTCAGGCTCGTCAGTCAAACAGACCCAGGAGCAGCTCAGCCGGTGGCGCCCGGCTTTCGGGTAACGCCCTGGTCCCGCTGGTTTCGGCTTTGTGCTTCAGGTGATCAAGGATCTGCTTGATCACTATAGGGTCTTCAATGCAGGCGATGACTTTCATGGCGCCGCCGCAGCCGCTGCAGGTCTCGATGTCGATATTGAAAACACGCTTGAGCCGTTGCGCCCATGTCATCGACGCTCGCCGTTGTGCTGGTGTTGCCGGTTCATCAGCCACCCTGACCTTGTTGCCCCTGCCCCGTTTTGCCGGCGTGACCAACGCCCGGTGCCGACTGTTGGGTGCGAACACCCCGTGGAAGCGGGTTAGGTTGACTCTGGGCTTCGGTACCAGGGCGGCCAGCCTTGCAATGAAATCCAATGGTTCGAAAATGACGTGCGTGGTGCCGTCCCGGTACGGCGTCTTGAGCTGGTAGCGCACGTTGCCGCCTCGTGTTAACGACAGCCGCTTCTCGGATACCGCCGGGCGGCTGATGTACCGGCACAGCCGTTCGAGCTTCTTGCGTTCATCGGCCCTGGCCGCCACGCCGGCGTGCAGGCTGGACCCGGCTACCTTGCCAATCCCGTCACCGAACGGATCACCACTGGTCGGCAGAGTTTGCAAAGTGAACACCTTTCGCCCCGCCTGTGAACCGACAGCGATACGGTAAGTGATCGAGTGCCCCAGCAGGGGTGTCATCGGGTCGTCATCCACCGCATCCGAGGCCAGATAGCTGTTTTCGACATCCCGTTCCAGCAGGCCTTGCCGTTCCAGATAGCGACCCACCCGGTGGGCGATGGTGTGCGTCAGCTGGGTGAGCTCTGGGCTGGTCGGCGCCTTGACCCAGCGGAAACGCGCTGAGCCGTGGGATTGCTCGACATACACACCGTCGAGAAACAGCATGTGGAAGTGAACATTCAGATTGAGCGCCGATCCAAAACGCTGGATCAGGGTGACCGCGCCCGTCTTGGCCACTTGGTGGGTATGGCCCGCTTTCTTGACCAGGTGCGTGGCAATGACGCGGTAAACGATGCCCAGCACCCACCCCATGATCTCGGGCCGGCTGGCAAACAGGAAACGCAGCTGAAACGGGAAGCTCAACACCCACTGACGCATGGGTTGTTCAGGCAGTACTTCATCAACCAGCAAGGCGGCACTTTCGGCCATCCGCCGCGCCCCACAGCTCGGGCAGAAACCGCGACGCTTACAGCTGAAAGCGACCAGGTGCTCGGCGTGGCAAGACTCGCAGCGAACCCGTAGAAAGCCATGCTCCAGCCGCCCGCATTGGAGAAATTCTTCAAATTCCCGTTGCACATAGCCCGGCAATTCCTTTCCCTGCTCTGCCATAAGCGCAGCGAATGCCGGGTAATACTCGTCAACGATCTGATAGAGAAGGGTTTGCTCGGGTCGGTGGCTCTGGTAACGACCAGTATCCCGATCCCGGCTGGCCGTCCTGGCCGCCACATGAGGCATGTTCCGCGTCCTTGCAATACTGTGTTTACATACAGTCTATCGCTTAGCGGAAAGTTCTTTTACCCTCAGCCGAAATGCCTGCCGTTGCTAGACATTGCCAGCCAGTGCCCGTCACTCCCACTCGATTGTAAACAAGCACACAAAACCCTTTAGTGACAACAATTTGCAAGAACTATCAGGCTCAGTGCCATGAAAAATACCATGACCAGATCATGAGGTTGAACACGGCTTGCGCCGGCAGCGTTCACGCTCCTGGTCGGCGATCTCGCCCGGCTGCAATGCTAGCTCAGCATCGGTCATGCGCTCCAGCACGTCGCGTAGGCGGATGGTGCAAGGAATGGGCGGCAGCTCGAACTCATAGCCGCCGGCGATCATTTCGGCCGCAATCTCCTCGGTGATGAAAAACGGCTCGTCGTCTTGGTTCGGCTTCTTCATGCCCTTTCCTCCTGGCGCTCATCCTGGCCGACAGCGGCCAGGGCATCGGCTTCCGTCAATGCGTCCTCCACGAACGCGCCGTGCTGCTTCGCTTCGGCCTGGCTGACCTCGGCCCATATCCGTTTCACCTGGGCCGCACTGTACCCGGCCAGCTCGGCGGTCTTGTTGATGCTGTAGCCGGACTTGCGCAGCGCGACAACTTGGGCGCGGCGCTTCGGATCAGCACGGCGGCCCTTGTACCGCCCGGCCTGGCGGGCCAACTCAATGCCTTGGCGCTGGCGTTCGCGCCTGTCCTCGTAGTCGTCGCGGGCCATCTGCAAGGCCAGGCGAAAAAGCATGATCTGCACGGCTTCCAGCACGATCTTGGCGACGCCCTGGGCCTCGGCCGCCAGGTCGGATAGATCGACCACGCCAGGGACGGCCAGGCGTGCGCCTTTGGCCTGTATCGAGGCCACCAGGCGCTCGGCCTCGGGCAAAGGTAGGCGGCTGATGCGGTCGATCTTCTCGGCAATGACCACCTCGCCGGGCTGTAGGTCGCCGATCATGCGCAGCAGCTCAGGCCGGTCGGCGCGTGCGCCGGATGCCTTCTCACGGTAGATGCCGGCGACGTAGTAGCCGGCGGCCTTCGCGGCCGTAGTGATCGCCTCTTGGCGTTCCAAGTCCTGCGCGTCGGTGCTGACGCGCAGATAGACCCGCGCCACCATCGGCGCGGCTACTGGCTTCGTCCTGCGCATACTTGCGGGCTCCTTTGGGCATACTCAAATGCACCCATCTTAAACTGGCAGGCCAATTTATCACATATCGATCTAAATGCGCCTAGCTCATTTTTACAGCTTAAATGAGCTATTGAGCACACTCCATATTTCGACTATTATTGAAACATGGAAACGATAAATGCTGTAGCCGCCCTGGCGGCCATCGCTCAAGAATCGCGCCTCGCGGTGTTCCGGCTTCTCGTCCAGGCCGGCCCCGCCGGCATGGCCGCCGGAAAAATCAGCGAAGCGGCCGGCATCCCGCCGTCTTCGCTATCCTTCCACCTGAAAGAGCTGGCACACGCCGGCATGGTCACGTCGCGGCAAGAAGGCCGATTTGTGATCTACGAGGCGAACTTTTCGACGGCCACTAACCTGGTGGCCTTTCTCACGGAAAACTGCTGCGGCGGCCAGGTGTGCAACCTGTCTTGCACCACGGAAGCCGGGAAGGTGTTGGCATGAGACTTCGCCATCTTTCCGACCCCGATTCTTTGCCCGCTTTGGACAAATCCTTTGCCATCGAGCGCCCGGCGCTCGGGCTGGCACCCGACGCCCCGCCGGTGCGTATCCTGCTGCTGTATGGCTCGCTGCGCGCCCGCTCGTTCTCACGGCTGGCCGTCGAGGAAGCGGCCCGGCTGCTGCAATTCTTTGGCGCAGAAACACGCATCTTCGACCCGTCCGATTTGCCGTTGCCCGATCAAGTGCAAAGCGACGATCACCCGGCCGTCAAGGAGCTGCGCGCCCTGTCCGAGTGGTCAGAGGGACAAGTCTGGTGCAGCCCGGAACGCCACGGTCAGATTACCAGTGTCATGAAGGCGCAGATTGACCATCTGCCGCTTGAAATGGCCGGCATCCGGCCGACCCAAGGCCGCACCCTGGCCGTGATGCAGGTATCCGGCGGCTCGCAGAGCTTCAACGCCGTGAACACCTTGCGTCTGCTCGGCCGCTGGATGCGAATGTTCACCATTCCGAACCAGTCGAGTATCGCCAAAGCGTTCCAAGAGTTCGACGCGGCGGGCCGCATGAAGCCCTCGCCGTACTACGACCGAATAGCCGATGTGATGGAAGAACTGGTGCGCTTCACGGCGCTGGTACGGCCGCACCGTGAAGCACTGACAGACCGCTATTCCGAACGGAAAGCGGCCGGCCACGTCATCGACGAGGCCACCGATCTTTCATCCATCGCCATTGCTCCCCAGCCACTACCAGAAAGCGAAACATCATGACCGAAAGAATCTATAACGTCCTCATCCTCTGCACCGGCAATTCGGCGCGCAGCATCATGGCCGAAGCTCTCATCAACACGATGGGGCAAGGGCGCTTCCGCGCCTACAGCGCCGGCAGTCACCCAACCGGCAAGGTCAATCCCTTCGCCGTCGAAAAGGTGGAGTCGGTGAATTACCCGACCGAGAATCTGCGCAGCAAGAGCTGGGACGAGTACGCCACGCCCGACGCACCGAAGATGGACTTCATCATCACCGTCTGCGACAACGCCGCCGGCGAAATGTGTCCGGTGTGGCCTGGTCAGCCGATCTCGGCGCATTGGGGATTTGAAGACCCGGCCGCCGTCGAAGGCACTGACGCCGAGAAGCGCCGGGCCTTCGAACAAACCTTCCGGCACATGATGAACCGCGTCCGCCTGTTCGTGAATCTGCCTCTCAAAATGCTTGACCAGACGGCCATCAAGCGCGAGCTGGCGAACATCGGCAAGACCGAGCAGGAAGCATGAGCGCCGGCGCACAGGCCATCGCCGCGAAGCCGCGCCAGGCCCCGATGAGCGGCTTCGAGCGTTACCTGACGCTGTGGGTGGCCCTGTGCATCGTCGCCGGTGTTGCGCTCGGCCAGGGCCTTCCTGACGTGTTCCAGGCCATAGGCCGCATGGAAGTGGCCCAGGTCAATTTGCCGGTGGGCCTGCTGATTTGGGTAATGATCGTCCCGATGCTGGTCAAGATCGACTTCGGGGCGCTGCACCAGGTCAAAGAGCATTGGCGCGGCATCGGCGTCACGCTGTTCGTGAATTGGGCCGTCAAGCCATTCTCGATGGCCCTGCTGGGGTGGCTGTTCATCCGACAAGTGTTCGCTCCGTTCCTGCCGGCCGATCAACTGGACAGCTACATCGCGGGCTTGATCTTGCTGGCCGCCGCGCCCTGCACGGCAATGGTGTTCGTGTGGAGCCGCCTTACCAACGGCGACCCGCTTTTCACGCTCTCGCAAGTGGCTCTGAACGACGCCATCATGATCGTGGCCTTCGCGCCCATCGTCGGCCTGCTGCTGGGCATGTCCTCGATCTCGGTGCCTTGGGACACGCTGCTGATTTCGGTCGTGCTCTACATCATCGTGCCGGTGATCCTGGCGCAGCTCTTGCGGCGGCATCTGCTCAAGCAAGGACAGGCCGCCTTTGAACGGGCCATGCAGAAGATCGGGCCGTGGTCGATGGCCGCGCTGCTGCTGACGTTGGTTCTACTGTTCGCCTTCCAGGGCGAGGCCATCATCCGGCAGCCGTTAGTGATCGCCATGCTAGCCGTGCCGATCTTGATTCAAGTGTTCTTCAATTCCGGGTTAGCCTACTGGCTGAACAAGCGGGCGGGGGAAAAGCACTCTGTCGCCTGTCCTTCGGCCCTGATCGGTGCCAGCAACTTCTTCGAGCTGGCCGTGGCGGCCGCCATCAGCTTGTTCGGTCTGCACTCCGGCGCTGCATTGGCAACCGTGGTCGGCGTCCTGGTCGAAGTGCCGGTGATGCTGCTGGTCGTGCGCGTGGTGAATCGCTCGAAGAGCTGGTACGAACGAGGTTGAACATGAGTAGGAAAAAACTGAGGAAATGATTGCAGATTGCCGCGCCGGCCGCTTCCTGGCGCATTCGATCACTGACCTGGAACACCTAGTATCCATGCTTGCTGAGGTCGCCCGATGACAGACCCAAAGAACCTAGAGAACAGGCTGCATGAGAAGGCCGACCCGGCCCGCGCCGTTTCCACTGGTCGGGTGCGCTACACACTGGCCGAACTACTGGCCGACGCGGAAGCATCCGGGGCTTACCCGCTGCCGCCGGAGGAACGCGAATGGATGGATGCGCCGTCTGTGGGTCGGGAATGGCCAAACAGTGAAGATTGAAAAAGGCGGCCAGTTCGAGTGGCCGCCCTTTCGTCATTAGCTGCACGCTTGGCGCAAGGCGTTCATTGCTTCTTGAAAATCAGCCTGTGTCGCCCGGCCCGTTTCAGCTTGGTAGTACACCACCATAAAAGCATTAGCGACGGCTTCGGCCAATGGCCCAAGGCTCCGCGCTTCCGCTTGGTTGATGTACTCCAAAGAAGAAAGAATAGCCGCTGCTTGATGCACTGCTTGCCCTGGTTCGATAATATGTTGTGTTGTCATAATTCACCTCTCCAGTAGGTGTTGATTGAAAGTGCCGGGCTGGTTGTGGCCAGCCCGGTGCGCCTACAGGTACAGCCCCGCCGCCTCCGCGAATGCTGACCGCTCATTCCTGCCGCCATTAACCTCAATACTTATCGGCTTAGTTTCGCTCTCTCTCATAGGGTCTGGCCGTGATACAAAAGCGGCTGTTTCTGTCTCTGCATCGACCTCGGTCGATTGATCACCCAGCGGCGAAATAAATACCTGGCTGACTTCTTCCCTTGGCGCTTCATCCAGGGCCGCCAATGCGGCCATGTATGTTGATGTCGTCATCGTGCTAACTCCTGACTTCGTTACTATCTGGGCCAGAATCGGCGCCCAAGCTATTGCCCTCGAACTGGCCAGATTGGCTTGCTTCTTTCGGCTCCATGCTTTCGCGTATCGAAGCAGCCAGTTTTCCGCCTGTGGTTTCGCTCACTCGCTCCTGGAATCCCTGCTTCACTTGAGAGCCGACACCCTTGGCTAACTCGGAGGCCGTGCCTGTGGCCAGCTTCGCGGCCTTGGCAAAGCCGCCACCGCTTGAGCTACTGCCGCTGTCACCAAAGCCAGCCGCTTGGGCGAATGGGCTACTGCCAGCAGTACCCGCTTCACCACCACCGTTTCCGCCACTGCTGACAACTGACCCCATGCTGGACATGTCACCGCCGGTTTCCATACTCGCTGATGCTTTCTGAAAAGCCGCTTGGAGTGCACTTGCACCTCCGGCTGCACCGGCTGCGGCACCCATAACCGCTTTACCTGCCAGGGCAGCGCCGCCAGTTGCCATACTGGCCGCCGTCACCGCCGCCCCAACTGCCGCACCCGCACCGAAGTTTCCAATTCCACCGGCTGCGCCAATACCACCACCAGACACAAGACCAGAAATCATCGGCGGAACTTTGTTGACCAAGAAAAGCAAGATGACCGATATAACCAACATCACGGCCAGTTCCTGGGATGCCATGTTCTCGCTGATTTGCGTGTAGTAGTGATTGATGAACTCTTTGCCAATCGCAACCAGAAGCACCATTGCCATAAGCTGTGCGGCCAGGCCCAGCACGGTCTTGTAGTAATTGATCGCCATGTCGGAAGTCCAACGACTTCCACCAAAGCCAAGGAAGAACACACCGGCATACAACAGAATCCAGGCTGATGCGAGCAACAGCAACAGGTTGACCGCAATCAACGCCAGGACAAACAAAACAGCCAGGGCCATTAGCTCCATGACCAGAGCAGTTGCCATCTGCCGCCATCCCAGCTCCGAGGTGGCCTGTACTGTGCGGTTGTATAACTCGAAACCAAGATCAAGGATGCTGGAGGGCCCAAGATTGCTATTGGAAAGTCCCCCCGCCTGCGCGCCCAGAGTTTGCAATGACTGAACAATCGTACCGGCGATATTCATGCCCTGGTTCGCATTCGTCAGCAACCACCAGAAAAAGCCGGTGAAGATCGTGAAGCGAACGAACTCCGCGAAGAACTCGCCAATGTCGGCCTTGCGCAAAGCCATCATGCCGAATGTCCAGACCATCGAAATCACAACCAGCGTCCAGAACAAACGCGATGCAGCGGACTCAATAGCTGGCCCCCATGTTGCGGCAGCATCATGAAAACGCTTGAGCACATCATTCATAACACCGCTGCTACTTAGCTCCTGCGCCATTGCAGGTTCAGCCAGCACCATTGTGGCGACCATCATCAAGCCACCTAGAGCAATTTTCTTTCTCATGGCGACCACCTCAATAATCATCTTTAGGGCTGGGCTTGAACTCCCACTGACGCATCTGCTTGGCCTTCTGGAATGCTCTGCATTCCTCGGTAAAGGCCTCTCGGTTCGCTTCGCTGCGCATTTCATTCAGTGCTGCCTGGAACGCATCGGGGGCACACGTCGCCGCATTTGGTTCGGGCATCCTTTCCTGTTCACATCCAGCCAACAACAGCAACGTAGCCGCGGTAGTAAAAAAGATTTTTTTCATCTCACCGCCTCCCTAGTAGTTGTCTGCCGGACTCGGGCGAAACGTCCAGGTACGCATTTGCTCGGCCCTGGCATCACCTCGCGCCTCGGCATCGAGTTCTGCTGCAATCCGGGCTGCCTCCGCGTTGTGTTGGGCGGTCAACATGGTGCGAATCTGCAAGAGCTGATTGGCCTGCTGGCTGGCGAGCTGGTTGGCGTAGCCGATGGCCTGTAGCTGGCCAGTTGCACCCTGGGCCGCGCCTTGCAGCCGCTCCAGGGTACGGGCGTCATCCTTCAAAGCCTTTTGCTGGTCGGCAACGGTCTGGAACAGGGCATCGTTGGCCTTCTTTTGCGACTCTGACGCCAGGCGGCGGTTCTCTTCCATCGCTGCCTTTTCGGCCGGCGTGCATCCGCCGCTGCCGTTGAAGCATGGCGAGCTGCGGTAATAGGCCACGTCCTGAAACTTGGCCAGGTAACGATCCAGGCTGCCTAGCTGGTTCTCGTAATAGGCCAGCGTGTTTTGCGCGGCAATCAGCCGGTTGATCGTAGTCTGCGCCTGATCCCAGATATACGCGGCTGGGGCCATCGTGTTCTGGAGCTGATTTTCGTACTGCTGCAACTGGGTCTGGTACTGCTCAATCTGCTTGAGCGTCTGCGCCACCGACTCGATGGCCGTCATGATGTTCTGGGCCAGGTTGCCGCCGTCGATGACGGGGATACCAGCTTGCACAGGGGCGGTGGTAGTGGTGATAAAGCCGGTTGCGAGTGCAACGGCTAGAGCGGTTTTTTTAGCCGCTAAAATTTTGGACTTCATGGTCGTACTCCGTCGATGAAAAGAAGGCATTGCCTTGACCAAGCGTTGTGCTTGTTCTCGGCAACGTTTCATCGAAGAGCTACGCCACTAGCTGATCGGTATTGCCCTTGGCGCTGAGGCCCGGACTTACAAACGTAAAACTACTCTGTTTTTTTATCGCTTTCGGACAAGCCAACTTCCCGGCCAATCTCTTCAAGCTCTAGCGGCTGTACTGCCGCCGTCAGTATTTCGCGTATTTCCGCGTCGGTGCTCCTATCGTTGAGCGCTGCTCGAACTTTCAACGCACGGTGCACCTCGGCGGGTAAATTCCTGATAAGCACATTTGCCATATCAATACCCTTTTGGTGTACCCGACAACCATGCTATCAAAGATATTAAAAATAGCAAGACCTATACTCTTGCAACCGGCGGTAGCCGATCAGCCCCGCAGGGCAGGATTCCCGTTGAGTGCCCCCGGCGCGAATAAGGGACAGTGAAGATAGATAACCGGCTTGCCGGTTAGCTAACTTCACCCATCCTGCCCGCATTTCACCCACTATTGAAAATCTAGCGCATATCGAACGTAAAGCGTTTTATCGTCAAACAAACACCGATTCTTGGCAACATAACCGTAATCGTCACCAAATCGGCCTGCAATCGACATAGTCGCTTCAAAATCGCTGCTCAATCGGCTTTAAATCGGAACCTAAAATGCCAACAATCGACACAAACCATTCGCCCCGATGGGGCGAGTTGGACGCCAAAAAAGAAGGGCATAACCCGCCCCTCAAGTGTCAATGAACACAAGAAATTTGCCTCCCCTCCCGTCATACCACTAAGGCGACGTATTGATACTTGAGGGGCAACCTTTCCTGATGTTGACACCTTCACGCAGGTTACTGGTTATGGGCGTCCAACACACACGGCTCATTCCTGCTTGGTAATAATAAGAATAATAATCTTCTTATTATTCTTACCGAACGAATGGGCACTGCTTAGCCATTTCACGTTTCGAGCCAAGGTTTCAGTACAGATAACTACAAGTGCACACAGCGGCCCTCCAGCACCGTTAGACGCAGATTCTGCTTCAGCTCATGGAATAAGGGACTCCGGGTTGTTTTCCCCTCTCACAAGGCGTTTCAGCGGCCACTGAAGCCGCCTTCTCTTCTTGGCGTTAAACCATCGGCCTATGGCCGATTGATAAAGCCCGCCAGGGCTTTATTGGCAAGGTCAGAACGCGCCCTCAAGGCGCGAGCTGCACCGCGCATGATGGATTATCTTTAGATAATCTTGGATGGATTTCCCAAACTGCCCGCAAAGCAGCGCACCGTCTGGGTTTTCCAAATTGGGACGGGGAACGTTACGACGGCAGAAGGGGAGCGTTACGACGGTAACAAGGGAACGTTACGACGGTAAACGGGTGCAGTTGCCGTGGGGCCAGGCCTCTTGATCTCCCATTTTCCCTTGGCGTATTCGTTCACTACCCAACCCACGGCGGCAAGTTCGGCCAGTGCCTTCCGGGCAGTCTGACGGCGTTTTTTCATAGCTTCGGCATTGGCTTCATCTGGCCAGACATAGCCGCAAAGCGTGTCCAGTTCCACGCGCCCGGATTTGCCGGGGTCGATCCAGCCGCATAGCCGTTGGTGCATCAGCCGTGCCGGATCAGTCTGTAGCACCCGCACTTCCGCCATGTCGATACGGGCATATGGACGATGCCCCAGGATCGCTTCGGCAATACGCGGATTCAGGGCAACCCATAGCCTGCCGTCCGTCTCGTCAAAAGCATGACTCATCAGGTGGAACGCGGCTTGCCGCCGTCCCTTCGTCACAAGGATGGTGACGTTCGACATGCGCAGCAGGCTGGCTTTGAGCGCCTTGATGTTGTCGCCGCTATCCGTCATGCCCGTTTCTGAGAGCAGTTTGGTCAGGCTCTCACGAACCACCAAGCCGTCTTGCTCAATGGCTTCGAAACGGGGTTCAAGGAATAGCCGTAGCTGTCGCCCCGTCTCACTGGTCGGTTCCGGGGTTAGCAAGATGCCGTTCGGGCCGCCAAGGGCCACGATGCCTTGCAAAAGACGCATATCATCGGCCCCGAGAGGTTCGAATCCGACGAAACGCATGGATTCGTCCTCGCCAAAGGTGTAGGTCACGTCCAGCTTGCAGCGTTTGCGATCGCCACGCTTGAGGCTGCGGAACAGGCCAGGTGCCAAACAGTGCGCGGGATCATGTCGGACGTGGGTCAGGTCATGCTTAGGCTTCTTCACGCTGTCTCCTTTTCACCTTGCACTGCCGCTCCAGTACAGCAGGCTTCAACACGCCGCCGTCGTGCCGTCTAAACCAGAGTTCTTGAAAAGGTGCGCCATAGTTGGCCTTGCTGACGCCAAAGCGGACAAAATACCCACGCTGACAATCATCGACCCCCAGTATCTCGGCCTCGCCTTGCGTCATGCCGGATAGGTACGATTGCCAACGGATGTTATCAACCAGTACGGACGATCCACGACTGGCCTGCTGTTGATCGCCCGACCCCATCATGGCTGCGCTTTTACTCGCGTGGTGCAGAAACACAATGGAGCAGCCTGTATCAGCGGCTATGGCCTCCATGTGCCCAACAACCTGCGCCATCGGCCCGCTAGCGTTCTCCTCCTCAATGTGGAAGCGCCGCAAAGTGTCCAAGATCATCAAGCGACGACCTTCAGCGGCTCGTTTGAGAGCATCGAACCAGCTAGCAGCCATGATGTTTGGGCATTTACCGATCAAGGGTTCAATGAGCAAACCATCAGCCACGGCTTGCCGTTCCGCTGCGCTGAGGTGTGCCCCAAGGGCGTGCAGACGATGGTGAATAGCGGCCGGTGGATCTTCAGCAGGCAGATAGACCACTTGCCCGGTGGGAAACTCGCCTATTTCAAGTAAATCAGGCCCGCCTGCAATCTGTGCAGCCAATTGAAGGGCCAACATGGATTTACCAGCCCCACCAGGCGACACAAGAGCACCAACAGTGCCAGCAACCATATTAGGCAGAACATAATCAATGGGTGGCGGCAATTCCGTGAAAGCCGCCATAAGATCAAGAGCCATATAACTAGCCCTCTATAGGGCCAGGTCGCGCAGCTTGATCACCCGATGATTTACGTGCCTCAATCCACTCTTCGACCTCTGACAAATCCCAGGCGACATTTCTACTGGTTAACGCGATACGGCGTGGAAAATCCCCTCGCTGCTCCAGGTTATAAATTGTTCGTGTCGAAAGCGGGATCATCTCCAGGAGCTTCTTCCTGTTGATGAGGGTCTTTATATTTTGCATGGGTCAATACCTCTCAAATGAATAGTTGCTATTCATCGAGTAGCTGCGCGAAGCAGCTAATCGGTAATTGACCTGCCCGATGCCAATGGCGGCCTTATTTATAAATTCACGGCATCAACTTCAATGCTATCAAAGATAGCAAAAACATCAACCCTTACTGCCTCCCGAAGTCCACTCATCAATCATATCGGCCCAATCCTGCAACATCGCCGCCCGCTGCTCGCGGTACTCAGCCTTGTTGTAGACAGCCCTCACGCCCTTCTGCTCGTGCGCCAGGCACTTCTCGATCCAGTCGGTGTTGTAGCCGGCCTCATGCAACAGCGTGCTGGCTGTGCGCCGCAAATCATGCGGTCCGAACTTGGTAAGTGACTTCCCATCTTTCTGCGCCGCCTTGTAAGTCAGCGTCAGCACCTGGTTAAGTGTGGCAGCGCTCATCGGCGCATCCGAGTCGTACCGTGATGGCAAAACGAAGTCGGAACCACCGGCAAAGGTTTTCATGGCAATGAAAATATCCAGAGCCTGCTGGGACAGAAATACCAGGTGCGGGTTACGGCGTTTCATCCGCTCCTTTGGAATCGTCCACAACGCTTCGCTGAAATTGATCTCGCTCCAGGTCGCATTGGTCAGCTCGCTCTTGCGCACCATCGTCAGCAATAACAGCTTGGCCGCCGCACGGTTTGTTGGGCTTGTGCCCACTCGCTCCATGTACTGGTACATCAGCCCAATTTCTTCTGGCGTCAACGCTCGGTCACGTGGCTCGAATCGAGCGATGCTTGTTGGGCGCACCAGTTCTGCCGGGTTTTCGACCTTCTGCCCACGCTCGATGGCCCAGCGAAATACCTGCAACACGATTTCACGCACATGAACGGCGGTGGCCGGTGCGCCTCGCTCAACAATGGCATCAGCCAGCGCCCGCAAGTCTTCGTGGGTGATCTCCACCAGCTTCTGATTGCTGAATTTCGGCTTCAGCTCACGCTCATAAACCGAGCGGCGCATATCGCGGGTGGAGTCGGCCATCTGGTAGCCACGCAGCCACTTCTCCGCCCAGGCACCGAACGTCTCTGCATCTTTCACCCGCGCCTTGTCTCGGGCTTTCTCCTTGGCCGGCGACTTGCCCGCCGCAACCATCTTCTTGGCGTCACCCAACAGCTCGCGGGCTTCGGCCAGGGTGATGCCACCGACACCATAACGCCCAAAGGTGATGGTCTCCTGCCGACCGTTGATTGAGTAGTTGTAACGGAACGAGATGGAGCCGGCTGGAGTCACTGCCACATAGAGACCTTCCCGGTCATTCACTTTGTAGAGTTTGTCCCTGGGCTTGAGATTGCGCAGCTTGGTATCGGTCAGCATGTACCTTGTCCTTCTTCGTCTCCGATACCATGCTGAAAAAATCTCGAATTTATCGTATTTTTTCTTACGAAACAGTAACTTATAGAATATTAATACCATGAACACACAAAAGAACGCAGCATGGTATCGGCATCAATCATGGCATCGCCAAACCATAATACCAGCTTTAATGCCATGCTCAAACGGTGCTTGGCGCTTCCTCCCGTTGCCAGATCGTGCCAAACACAAACAAAAAAAAGCCCGCAATTACGCGGGCTTAGCGGCATTTCATGCCATCAGGTGCCTGGCTGTGCCAGACGCGGAATCATTCCCACTCGATGGTGCCCGGCGGCTTGCCGGTCACGTCATAGACCACCCGGGAGATGCCCCGCACCTCGTTGGCAATCCGGCGGGAGACGTGGTCGAGAAACTCATAGGGAAGATGCGCCCAGCGGGCGGTCATGAAATCCACGGTTTCCACGGCGCGAAGGGCGACGACATGGGCATACTGCCGATTGTCGCCGATGACGCCCACCGATTTCACCGGCAGAAAGACGGTGAATGCCTGGGAGACCTTGTCGTAGAGTTCGTGTTTCCGCAGCTCGGCAATGAAGATGTCATCGGCCAGCCGCAGTGTATCGGCATAATCCTTGCGCACCTCGCCGAGGATGCGCACGCCCAGGCCAGGCCCGGGAAAGGGGTGCCGGTAGACCATCTCGTAGGGCAGGCCGAGTTCGACGCCGATCTTGCGCACCTCGTCCTTGAAAAGTTCCCGCAACGGCTCCACCAGGCCCAGCTTCATGTGCTCCGGAAGCCCGCCCACGTTGTGATGGCTCTTGATGACCTTGGCCTTGCCGGTCTTGGCGCCGGCGGATTCGATGACATCGGGGTAGATGGTGCCCTGGGCCAGCCATTTGACGTTGGTCAGCTTTTCCGCTTCCTGTTCAAAGACGTCGATGAAGGTGTTGCCGATGATCTTGCGCTTCTGCTCTGGATCTTCCACTCCCGTGAGGCGGGAGAGGAACTGCCCTTCCGCGTCCACGCGCAGCACCTTCACGCCCATGTGCTTGGCAAAGGTGGTCATGACCTGATCGCCCTCGTTGAGGCGAAGCAGGCCGTTGTCGACAAAGACGCAGGTGAGCTGGGGACCGATGGCCCGGTGCAGCAGGGCGGCGACCACCGAGGAGTCGACCCCGCCGGAAAGGCCCAAAAGCACCTCGTCTGTCCCCACCTGCGCCCGGATATGGCTGATGGCGTCGCTGATGATGTTGCTCGGGGTCCAGAGGCGGCCGCAGCCGCAGATTTCGTGGACAAAGCGTTCGATGATCCGCTGGCCCTGGCGGGTATGGGTCACTTCGGGATGAAACTGCAGGCCGTAAAAATGGCGGCTCTCATCCCCCATGCCGGCCAAGGGGGCGTTGCCGGTTTCGCAGATGACCTGAAAGCCGGGCGGCAGCCTGTTTACCCGGTCACCATGGCTCATCCATACATCGAGGAGGCCGAAGCCATCGGGGCTGGCGTGGTCTTCGATGTCGGCAAGCAGCCGTGAGTGGTTCCGCGCCCGCACCTGGGCATAGCCGTATTCCCGGTGGCTGGCCGCTTCCACTTCGCCGCCGAGCTGGGCGGCCATGGTCTGCATGCCGTAGCAGATGCCGAGAACCGGCACGCCGAGGGAGAAGACGATCTCGGCCGCCCGCGGCGTCTGGGCTTCATGTACCGACTGGGGGCCGCCGGAGAGGATGATGCCGTGCGGAGCAAAGGCACGGATCGCCTCCGGGTCGAGATCCCAGGGAAAGAGTTCACAGTAAACCCCGGCCTCCCGTACCCGGCGGGCGATGAGCTGGGTGTACTGGGAGCCGAAATCAAGGATGAGGATCTTTTCGCTATGGATATTCATTGGCTGGACCTGTGGTAATGCGGAATGAACAATTCTTCGCTCGTAATTCGTAATTGCCTCTTCACCCAAGACGGTAGTTCGGGGCTTCCTTGGTGATGATCACGTCGTGGACGTGGCTTTCCTTGAGGCCGGCCGCGGTGATCTTCACGAAGCGCGCTTTCCGGCGCAGCTCTTCGATGGTGGCGGCGCCCAGGTAGCCCATGCCGGAACGCAGACCGCCCATGAGCTGGTAGATCATATCGGAGAGCGGGCCACGGTAAGGGACCTTGCCCTCGATTCCTTCGGGCACGAATTTGGCCTGGCTTTCCACGTTTTCCTGGAAATAGCGGTCGCTGCTCCCCTTTTTCATGGCGCCGAGCGAACCCATGCCCCGGTAGCCCTTGTAGGTGCGGCCTTGATAGAGGAAGGTCTCGCCGGGGGATTCGTCGGTGCCGGCAAAGAGGCTGCCGATCATGACCGAACGAGCGCCGATACCGATGGCCTTGGTGATCTCGCCGGAATACTTGATGCCGCCGTCGGCAATGACCGGAATCCCATGTTTCTCCGCGGCCATGGCGCAATTGTAGATCGCGGACATCTGCGGCACACCCACGCCGGCGACAACCCGGGTGGTGCAGATGGAGCCGGGGCCAACCCCGACCTTGACGCAATCCGCGCCGGCCTTGATCAGCGCCTCGGCGCCCTCGGCGGTGGCCACGTTGCCGGCAATGATCTGCAGCGCCGGAAAGGCGTCCTTGATCCGGGACAGGGCGTTGAGGATATTCCGCGAATGGCCATGCGCGGAATCAAGGACCACCACGTCCACTCCAACCTTGATCAACTGCTCCACATGCGCAAGGGAGCTGTTGACGCCGATGGCGGCGCCGACCCGCAGGCGGCCGAGATCATCCTTGGCCGCGGAAGGGTATTTTTTGACCTTTTCGATATCCTTGATGGTGATCAGGCCCTGGAGATTGCCGTCGTCATCCACCACCAGCAGCTTTTCGATCCGGTGTTCGTGGAGAAGTGCCTTGGAATGCTCCAGGGTGATGCCCACCTTGGCGGTGACCAGATTCTTGCTGGTCATCACGTCGCGGACCAGAAGGTTTTCGTCGGAAACAAACCTGAGGTCGCGGTTGGTGACAATGCCGACCAGCTTTTTGCCGCTCAGGACCGGTACGCCGGAGATCCGGTACCCGCGCATGATCTCGTTGACTTCGCGCACAGTCTGGTCTTGGTTTACCGTGATCGGGTCAATGATCATGCCCGATTCGGATTTCTTTACCTTCTGCACCTCGCGAACCTGCTCTTCCACGCTCATGTTTTTGTGGATGATGCCGATGCCGCCTTCCCGGGCCATGGTGATGGCGGCCCGGTGTTCGGTCACCGTATCCATGGCCGCGCTGACCAGAGGGATGTTCAGGGTGATGGTTTTGGTCAACTGGGTGGCCAGACTCGCCTCGTTGGGAAGAATTTCGGAGGCGGCTGGCACCAGAAGCAGATCGTCAAAGGTATAGGCATGTTCGATTTTATCTAGCAACATCAAGGACTCCCTGGCAAAAGTTGGGGATAAAACGTTTCCGGCGCCGGGCAGGCCCATGGCCGGCCGCGTGAAGCGCCCCGAGAACCGTTTGATTTTTCACTATAAAAAACTTCCGGCACCGAGGTCAATGGCGAGTTGCAGGAGAACGACCTCTGGACCCAGTTTTCTCCCGGTCAAAAACCGCTCAGCGGGCCGGCGCGCGCCAGCCCGCTGAGCAGGATGCCTTCCAGCAGTCCGGCATCGCTGACCATGAGTTCCCTGCTCTTCAGCAAGCGCATCAGCTCCTGGCAGATCAGGGTGCCGGCCATGATGATTTCTCCCCGGCCCTGCGCCAGGCCGGGCAGGGCGTTGCGCTCCTTCGGCGGCAGGCTGGCCAGGCTCTTGGCCAGCGCCTCAAGGCGAGAAAGCGGCAAGGCATAATTCTGGACCAGCCGCGCATCGTACTTGTCCAGGACAAGGGCCAGGGCGGCGAGACTGGTGGCGGTGCCGCCGCAGCCCAAAAAAGAGGGGCAGCCGGCCAGGGCCGCGGCGGGAAAATTTTTCAGCCCCTCCTGTAGCGCCTCCCTGATTCCGGCACCCATGGCAGGAAGATCATCGCCGAACTCTTCGGTGAGCGCGACGGCGCCAAGGGGAAGGCTCACGGCCAGGGGCCGGGCGCCGGGGGATTCCTGCCAGATAAGTTCCGAGCTGCCACCGCCCACATCGGAGAGAAACAGCGGATAGCGGGCCAGTTCCCCCATGGCGGAAGCGACTCCGTCCAGGCTCAGGGCCGCCTCTTCCCCGCCGCTGATCACCTCCACCGCCTGGCCCAGGATCTCCGCGGCTCTGGCGAGGAATTCCTCCTGGTTTTTCGCGCGTCGGAGCGCGTGGGTGCCGCAGGCGCGGAGAGAGAGCGGGGCATGCTCGGCAAGGGTGCCGGCAAAGACGGCGAGCGTCTCTTCGCCGCGCAGGCAGGCGGCCCGGGAAAGCATGCCGGTTTTGCCGAGCCCTTCGCCGAGGCGGACGGTGACCAGCGCCTTGTGGAGGGGCATAAGGCCTTTTCCGGTTATCTGGGCGATGAGAAGGCGAAAACTGTTGGTGCCCAGATCGATGCCCGCCGCGGTGGTCATGCTTTGCCGTTGCCTCATCCAGGTGAATCCATTACAATAATAACAAATTCCCGCCCTTTTTCCCGGCAGGCATGGGGGGCGGCACTTCCCGTGGCCAGAATTATCCTATCTTTACAGAGAACCGAGATGCTGCTTGAAATCAATCCAGACAATCCGCAACCCCGGCTGATCCAGCAGGCCGCGGCAGCCCTGCGCAAGGGCGCGGTCATCTGCTATCCCACCGATACCGTGTACGGCATCGGCTGCGACATCTTCAACCAGAAAGCCATCCGCCGGATCTATCAAATAAAAAAGAGGCCGGCACACCAGCCTTTCAGCTTCATGTGCTCGAGCCTCAAAAACGTCAGCACCTATTGCCATGTCTCCAACGCCGGCTACAGGATCATGAAGAAGGATCTGCCCGGACCTTACACCTTTATCCTCCAGGCGGCCAAGCTGGTGCCGAAGATCATGATCACCAAGCAGAAGACCGTGGGCATCCGGGTGCCGGCCAACAATATCTGTCTTGCCCTGGTCGAGGCGTTGGGCAATCCCATCGTCAATACCAGCGTCATCCTGAACCCGGACGAGCCACCCATCACCCGGGCCTTTGAGATCGAAGAACGGATCGGCCGGCTGGTGGACATCATCATCGATGGCGGCTCCATTTATCCAGAGCCTTCTTCCGTGGTCTCGCTGCTCAACGATCCGCCGGAGATTCTCCGGCAGGGCAAGGGCGATACCTCGCATTTTTAAAAAAAGAGGCGTCGGCCCTTTGCTTCTCCTTTTCCAGGGAAAAAAGAGAAGAGGCGCGGATGGTCATTTTCCGTTCTGAATGAGCGCGTCCTTGAGCGATTTGCTCATGGTGAAGTGCAGATTCTTGCGGGACGGAATCTCCATCACCTTGCCGGTGCGGGGGTTCTTGGTGGTGCGGGCCTTGCGCGGCCGCACGGAAAAGCTGCCGAATCCCCGGATCTCAACCCGCCGATCCTCGGCCAGCGCCTCGACAATGGTGTCCAGCATGATATCAATGGCCTGGCTCACATCTTTTTTCAGGTAGCCGTCCATTTCGTCGGCCACGGCATTAACCAAATCGCGTTTCAACATCGTCCCCTAAGACTCCTATCGCAAAGTCCCGGTCCATTCATAGGCGAGGGCCGGGCCAGACACAGCGGTCTGTTGTAACAAAGATTGACTTTTCTTGCCGGTCATCAATCGCAGCAGGGAGAAATCCTCCTCCTCGGGATAGATGAGCTGCGGCATTCCTTCTTCCTTCAGGCCGGCCAGTCTGGCCGCCAGCATCACCGCGTCGGTGAAGTTGCCGAGCTGGTCGACGAGGCCATATTCCTTGGCCTGCTGCCCGGAAAAAATCCGGCCATCGGCGATTTTGCGGACCTCCTCTTCGGACACCGACCTGCTTTCCACGGCGGCCTGCACGAACTGGCCGTGCACGACGTCGATCAGGCCTTGGAGCATCTGCCGCTCCTCCTCGGTCATGGGCCGGGAGGAAGAACCGATGTCCTTGAGCCTGCCGCTTTTTACCACCTCGCTCTTGTAGCCGATCTTCTCAAACAGGCCTTCCAGGTTGGCAAATTTGAAGATCACCCCCATGCTGCCGGTCAAGGTGCCGGCATTGGCCACGACCTTTGCCGCGCCCAAAGAGACATAGAGTCCGCCCGAGGCGGCGACCGAGCCCATGGATGCCACCACCGGCTTGGTTTCGTTGGTGCGGCGGACCTCTTCGTAAATCTCCTGGGAGGCGCCCACCGTGCCGCCCGGGCTGTCGACCCGCAGGACAATGGCTTTCACCTTGGCGTCATCGCGGAAAGTGATCAGGTTGCCGATGATCTCTTCCGATTCGACAATGACGCCCTTGATGTCGATGACGCCGATGCCTTCCTTGCTGAAGATCTCGGCCTGGCTCGGGCGGGTGAGGCTGGAAACAAAAAAGGTTATTCCGCCCCAGAAGAACAGCATGATGGCGCCCAGGACCAACAACCCTGTGAACACCGGATGCCTTTGGCGGAATAACCTTTCTGACATGACAGACTCAAGTTGAAAAAAGTTTACCGGCTACTCCTGGGCCTTATTGTCCATCTCTTCCTTCAGGAGGTCGCCGATGGTGGAAGGACCGCTCTTGGCCTGCTTCTGCTTGTACTCCTCGTAGGAGCCTTCCCCGGAATCATCGGTGAGGGCCTTGATGGAGAGACCGATTTTGCGGTCTTTGGCGGAAACATTGATCACTTTTGCCTCAAGGCTGTCCCCGACATTGTACATGCCCACCGGGGTGGTAACCTTGTCCTTGCTGATCTCGGAGACATGCACCAGGCCTTCGATACCCTCTTCAACCTCTACGAAGATGCCGAATTCGGTGACATTGGTGATCTTGCCCTGCACGGTGGAGCCAACCGGATACTTCTCGATGGCGGCCTGCCAGGGATCGGGTTCGAGCTGTTTGACGCCCAGGGAGAACCGTTCGTTTTCACGGTCGATCTTGAGCACCACCGCCTGGATGGTTTCGCCCTTGCTGTACTTCTCGGACGGATGTTTGATGCGCTCGGTCCAGGAAAGATCGGAAACATGGATCAGGCCGTCGATGCCTTCTTCGATGCCGATGAAGACGCCGAAGTCGGTGATGTTCTTGATCTTGCCTTCGATGATGGAGCCCACGGGGTAGTTCTCGCTGACCAGATCCCAGGGGTTGGGCTGCAGCTGCTTCATGCCCAGGGAAATCCGCTTGGCATCCACGTCGATATTGAGAATGACCACTTCCACCGCGTCACCGACGCTGACGATCTTGGAGGGATGGCGGGTCTTTTTGGACCAGGACATCTCGGAAACATGGATGAGGCCTTCAACGCCTTCCTCAAGCTCGGCAAAGACACCGTAATCGGTGATGCTCACCACCTTGCCCTTGGTCTTGGCGCTGATGGGGTAACGGTCCTGCACGGTTGCCCAGGGATCGTCCTTGAGCTGCTTGACGCCCAGGGAAACCTTGTCGTTGTCGCGGTCGTACTTGAGAACCTTGACCTGGATCTCCTCGCCGACCTTGAAGAGCTTGGAGGGGTGGGAAACCCGGCCCCAGGAGAGGTCGGTGATGTGGCAGAGGCCGTCCATGCCGCCCAGATCGATGAAGATACCGTAGTCGGTGATGTTGGTAATGGTGCCGGTAACCACCTGGCCCTCGATGAGGTTGGACTGCATTTCTTCGCGCAGCTTCTTGCGCTCGTCCTCGAGAATCGCCCGACGGGAGATCACCACGTTGTTGCGCTTGCGATTGTATTTGAGAACCTTGAACTCAAAGGTCTGGCCGATGAGGCTGTCCAGATCCTTGACAGGGCGGAGATCGATCTGCGAGTAGGGCAGGAAGGCCGGAACGCCGATGTCGACGGAAAGTCCGCCCTTGACCCGGTTGTCGATGCGGCCGGAAATGGTGCCGTCCGCTTCCTGGATCTTGGCGATGTCTTCCCAGACCTTGATGCCGACGGCTTTCTCGCGGGAGAGTTTCAGGCCGCCCTCGGCCTCGCGCTTCTCCACGAACACGTCAAAGATGTCGCCTACCTTGACCTCGATTTCACCGTTTTCGTTCTTGAACTCGGAACAGTGGATCTCACTTTCCGACTTGTCGCCAATGTCAATCACGACATAATCGTTGGAAATGGCGATAACATTGCCGGGCACTACTTCGCCCACCTCCGCCACCTTGAGGCTTTCCTCAAACATCTGAGCAAAGCTCATTTCACCTGCATCGACACTGGACTTTGTTTTGGTTGTAGTTGTGCTTTTTGCCATGAAAACAATCCTCCTTTGATAGATCGGGGTTATATACCAGAGAAATTGCGCAAATACAAACCTTTTATGCAGCCGGTTTGCATGGGGGATTGTCGCCGTCGCGGGGATCTGCCGGAGCAGTTGTTTCGTAACGTCCTGAAACAGAAAGAATTTTCTCTGATGCGCTCCGGAGGCTGGGCAGGAGAAAAAAGGGGTATTGTTTGTTAAGGGTGTACGCGTTCAGCAGGATACGGAACAGGGCAGGGGGGATTTTTCGGAAAAATGGCGGCACGGCGTTGCCTGCCGACGGGGATGACGGCCGGGTCAGTCGAGGGCCGGCACCGAAGAGTCGGAAGCCACCCGGTTGCCGCCCTGGCTTTTGCTCGCGTAGAGGGCCTTGTCCGCCCTGGCGACAAAATCGGCGATATCCTCGGGCCAGGACCGGCCAGGGTGCCGGACAAACTGGGCCAGGCCGACGCTGAGGCTGGTGGAGGCATACTGTTCCTGCTGGCGGTAGCGGTCAAGGATGCGCGCGGCGATCTGTCCGGCCTGCTCAATGGTGGTGTAGGGGATGATGACCGCGAATTCATCGCCGCCGAAACGGAAACACCAATCCACGTTTTCCCTGGTGCAGTGCATGAGAATCCGGCCGATTTCCTGCAGGGCCCGATCGCCGGCCTGGTGGCCATACTGATCGTTGTACTCCTTGAAACGGTCCACATCGATCAGGGCGAGGAAGACGGGGTAGCCCTGCCGGTGGGCGCGGGGGATCTCCTCTTCCAGTTTCATCTCGAAGCAGCGCCGGTTGAAGAGGTCGGTGAGCACGTCGGACATGGAGAGGTGTTCGAGTTTTCTGATCAGCCGCTGCTCCCGGATCACCCGGCTCAGTTTGGCCTCAAGCTCATCGACGTTGAAGGGCTTGGAGAGGAAGTCGCTGGCTCCGGCCCGGATGACCTCGGTATAGGTGTAGGCATCTGTGTAGCCGGTAATGACGATGACCTCAAGCTGCGGGTACTCGGTCTTGATATGTTTGAGCAGCTGCATGCCGTCGCAGCGCGGCATGGTCATGTCGGTGATGACGATGGTGAATTCTCCCTCCTTGAGCTTCTCCATGGCCACCTGGCCGTCGCAGGCCGTATCGTAGCCGTAGCCGAAGGCCTGCATGGAAACCTTCAGCATCTCGAGGATGAAGGGATCGTCGTCCACCAGGAGGACGCGGGTGCTCACGTCAGTCGGATGTTCGGTTTGCCGTAAAATAGTCATTCAGTATCTTTTTGTGGTCAAAGGCCAGGGCCGGCAAGGTCTGTTCGGTGAATATCTTTGCCTCGCCGGCATCGTCGCCGGCCCGGGGCGTTCCGGTGGCGGTGGCGATGAAAACCGTGCTCACCGTGTGGAGGCGGGGGTCGCGGCTGGGGTCCGAGTAGGTGTGGAACTGGCGAAGCTGTTGCACGGCCAGGCCCGTTTCCTCCAGGGCTTCTCGGGCGGCGGCCTGCTCCAGGGTTTCGCCGTAATCGACAAAACCACCGGGCAATGCCCAGCCTGGCGGCGGATTTTTTCTTTTGATCAGCACGATCCCGCCGTTTGTTTCGATTATTATATCCACAGTCGGCACAGGATTTCTATACGGATTTATCTCCTGACCACATTTGTCGCAGCGCATGTTTTTGTTCTCCTCGTTGACGGGCACGAATTTTCGGCGTTTTCAGGGCAGGCGGAATTCGGCGAAGCAGAGGCTGCGGATCCCGAGCCAGCTTTCCACTTCGGGCAGCGCATGTTTGCCACGGTTCCAGGGCTGCCGGAAGACAATGGGGGAAATCCCCTCTTCGCGGGAGAGCTGCAGGCAGGTCTGGGCCCGGTCATCCACGAAAACGCCAAGACCCATTTCCCGGATATGTTCGGCCTTCGTGTCATGCTCGCCGGTGGCGATCAGGCGCACCCGCCCGTAAACCTGGGGACCCAGTTCCTGTTTCAGCCAGCGGGCGATGGGTTTTTTCCGGGGCCGCGCGGTGATGAAGGTGAGCGGCGCATGCCGGGAAAATTCGCTGAGCACCTTTCGGGCATCGGGCATCATCGTGAGGCTGCAGGCAATGGGTTCTTCCATGAGGCGGCCGAATATTTCGCCAATGGCCTTCGGGTCCATCGCCAGGCAATCCTCCACCTGGAATTCGGTGATCTCCTCGGGGTGCACGGTGGTGTCGTAGTCGTGCTTGGCGATGCGGATGAAGGCCTCCATGGTGTCGGCGACAACGCCGTCGATGTCAAAACCGATCAGGCCGGGATGGATGCGCATGGCGGTTCCCCCACAGGGCGGAGATATTAATGTTGCATAATTGGCTGAAAATCGGTTACACCTTGGCCCCACACAATTTCCGGTGGTAACTGTAATACGGAATCGGGAAAAGGGCAAAAGATCTCCGCTTCTCCCTAAAAAGACGTACTTTTCCGGCCGGGAAGGTTTTCTTGACAAAAAAAAAGAAAAAAAGCATAGTAGCTATTTCGATTTTCATTCAAATGGAGCACAAGAGAGCATGAAGCTACCTCCCCTCAAGATCGGCCGGTTCACGGCCCCGGTGCCTCTCGTTCAGGGCGGCATGTCCATTCGGGTTTCCACCTCCGCTCTGGCCGTTCCCGTTGCCGAATGCGGCGGTATCGGCACCATTGGCGGCTCGGCCATCCCGGTGGAGGAACTGCAGGCGGATATCCGGAAGGCCAAAGCCGCGACCAAGGGGATCATCGCGGTGAACATCATGTTCGCCATGAAAAATTTCTACAATCTGGTCATGGGTTCCATCGAGGCCGGGGTGGACATGATCGTCACCGGCGCCGGTTTTTCCCGGGATATTTTCAAGATCGGCAAGGACACCAATACCCCCATTGTTTCCATCGTCTCGTCGCCTTCCTTCGCCCAGCTTGCCGAAAAGCTTGGGGCCGCGGCCATCGTTGTCGAGGCCAAGGAGGCCGGCGGCCATCTTGGCACCGATGTGGCCCTGCGGGACCTGTTCCCGGAGATCCGCAAAGTGGTCAAGAAGGTGCCCCTCATCGCTGCGGGCGGCATCAGCAACGGCTTTGAAATGGCCGAAATGATGGACAAATACGGCGCCGACGGGGTGCAGATCGCCACCCGTTTCGTCCTCACCAGGGAATGCTCGGTTTCGGAAAATTTCAAGCAGGCCATGCTGCATGCCAATAAAGACGACATCGCCCTGATCAAGTCGCCGGTTGGGTTGCCGGGGCGCGCCATCAAGACACCCTTTGTCGAACAGCTCCTCAAGAAGGAGGCGCTCACCGCCAAGGACTGCAAGTACAAGTGTCTGAAAAAATGCGATCATGTCTATTGTATCAGCGAGAGGCTCATCAAGGCCTGCGAGGGCAATATAGAGGAAGGCCTGGTCTTTTCCGGGGAAAATGTTTTCAAGATCAAAGACATCCTCTCGGTCCGCGAGGTGTTCGATCAGTTTGTTTCCCAGGCTGAATCCATGTACAAGGAACCGTCTGCCGTTTATTAAGACGAGAGAGCGCCACATTGCACGCCAGCCCAGAGTCTGCCATGGGGCCCGCCCCAGACCTGCCGGAACCCCTGATAATTCCGCGTTCCGAGCATTCCATCTCCCGCAAGGATATTGATCGAGAGGCGCTCAAGGTCATGTATCGCCTGCGCGATGCCGGTTTTTCCGCCTATCTGGTCGGTGGGGCCGTCCGCGACCTGTATCTCGGCAAGACCCCCAAGGATTTCGACATCAGCACCAATGCGCGGCCAGGCCAGCTGCGCACCCTCTTTCGCAACAGCCGCATAATCGGCCGGCGCTTCCGGCTGGTGCAGGTTTTCTTCTTCGGCGGCAAGATCGTCGAGGTGTCCACCCTGCGCTGCCGCAGCGAGTATGACGATGAGGCCGAGGACGAGGTGCTGGCCCACAACAATTCCTTCGGTTCCGAGGCGGAAGACGCCTTCCGGCGCGACCTCACCATCAACGCCCTTTTTTACGAAATCGAAAACTTCACCATCATCGATTACACCGGTGGGGTGAGCGATCTCAACAACAGGATTGTCCGCATTGTCGGCGACCCGGAGCGTCGCATTGTCCGTGATCCGGTCCGGATCATGCGGGCCATCCGCCATGCGGCGAGAAGCGGCTTCACCATTGAGGAGCAGACCTGGCAGGCGATTCTCAAGCATCTCGACACCCTGAAGCTCTGCCCGGATTCCCGGGTGCGTGATGAGCTCTTCAAGGATCTCTACAGCGGCGCCACCGCCCCCTGGCTTGAACTGGCCCGCGCCTGCGGCCTTTTTTTCCTGCTCTTCCCCTTCTATGAGGGGGTGATCAGCAGGGAGGGCGAGGCGGCCGGCGAAGAGACCGAACGCCTGGTGCGGCTCTGCCGGGTGGTTGACCGGCTGCAGAAGGAAAAACCGCTGGCCGAACAGATCCTGCTCGCGGTGCTGATGCTGCCCTGGGCCCAGGCCAAATTTTCCCTGCTCAGCCTGGACCTCAAAGGCCAGGATGCCTTTGCTTTTTCCCGAAAGATGCGCAACCAGATCGACGCCGAACTGACCCATCTCAACGTCAAGCGCGCCTCCAAGGAGGCCATTGCCTCTCTTTTGGTCAATCTGCCTGTTTTTCTCCGTCAGGGCAAGGAAAAGGACTGGCCGGGCTGGCTCAGGAAAAAAAGCTATTTTGGCGACGGCCTGCTTTTTTACCGGATTTATCTGGAGGCGACCGGCGGACCTCTTGTCGAATCCCTGCCCGCCGCCGAGGCTCTGCCCGCGCCGGAAAAGACGAAGAGCCGGGGCAGGAAACGCCCCCACCGTCGGGGAAACCGTACTCCGTCGCTGGCACGGCGCAAGGGCTCGATTTTCGGCCTGAAGGGTTGAGACGCTTTGCCCTGGCGGGAGCCAAGGAGGCGGCCCGGCCCGCACCGATCATTTCCCCCTTTGAGGCGGTATTGTAAGCAAACATGCATCCCCTGCCCCCCGACATCGTCGCCCTTCAGGCGCTTCCGCTTTCCGAACTGATGCGGCGGGCGCTCGCCGTCAAGCTTGCCGAGCGGGGCAAGGCCTTTTCCTTTTGCAGCATCATCAACGCCAAGTCCGGCAAATGCAGCGAAGACTGCCGTTTTTGCGTGCAGTCCGCCCACTACCGCACCGATACGCCCGTCTACCCCTTGAAAAGCAGGGAGGAGATCCTGGCGGCCGCAGGCGAAGCCAAAAAAATCGGGGCCAGCCGCTTTTCCCTGGTCACCAGCGGCAGAGGCCTTTCCGGCAAGGATCTGGAGAAGGTCAAGGAAATCATCGCGGCAATCCGCTCCGAGGTGGGCATCAAGGTCTGCGCCTCCCTGGGGATTCTTGCGGAAAAGGATCTGCGCGAGCTGAAAGAGGCGGGGGTTTCCCGGTACCACCACAATTTGGAGACCTCGGCGGAATATTTTGCCAAGGTTTGCACCACCCACAGCTTCGCCGAGCGCCTTGATACCATCCATGCCTCCCATGCCGCTGGGCTCACGGTTTGCAGCGGCGGGATCTTCGGGTTGGGGGAGAGCGAGGACGACCGCCTCTCCATGGCCTTGAGCCTCAAGGAGTGCCGGGTGGAATCGGTGCCCCTCAACATCCTCATTCCCCTGCCGGGGACGCCTTTTGCCGGCAACGCGCCTCTGGGCCTGGCGGAGATCCTGCGGGCAATAGCCCTCTACCGCCTGATTCTGCCCGCGGTGCCCATCCGTCTCGCAGCCGGCCGGGAAACAGCGCTGGCCGATTTTTTGAGTTCCGCCTTCATGGCCGGGGCCGACGCCATGATGATCGGCGGCTACCTGACCCAGCGGGGCCGCGACCCGGAAGCGGATCGCCGGTTTGCCCGGGAGATGCAGCGGATATGGTCGATCTGACTGCCTGGCTTGCCGGGCAAAAGCGGAAGGGCGGCCTGCGCACCCTCCGTCCTCTCCTGCGCGACGAAGAAGGCCGGCTCATCCTGCTTGAGGAGAAGGCCGGCCCCCCTCTCAGTGATTTTTCCTCCAACGATTATCTGGGGCTGGCCCGCCATCCGGCCCTGGCCGCCGCCGCCCGTGAAGCGCTGGCCAGGTATGGTACCGGCTCTGGGGCTGCCCGTCTGATGAGCGGCGACCTTGCCATCCACCATGAACTGGAGGAGGCGGTGGCCCGCCTCAAGGGCAAGGAGGCCGCGCTCACCTTCGGCAGCGGCTACATGGCCAATGCCGGCATCATCTCTGCCCTGGTCGGCCGCAACGATGTCATCTTCTCCGACCGGCTGAACCACGCGTCCATCCATGACGGCTGTCGGCTTTCCGCGGCCAAACTCATCCGTTTCCGGCATAACGACATGGGGCATCTCGAGGAGTTGCTCAAGGAAAAGCGGGGCAGCGGCACCGCCCTGGTCGTGGCGGAATCCATCTACTCCATGGATGGTGATCGCTGTCCATTACCGGCCCTGGTGGAACTCAAGGAGCGCTACGACTGTCTGCTCATGGTGGACGAGGCCCATGCCACCGGCGTTTTCGGTGCCAATGGCGGCGGAGTGATCGAGGAGGAAGGGTTGAGCAGGAAAGTGGATCTGGCCATGGGAACTTTCGGCAAGGCCCTGGGCAGCTACGGCGCCTATGTGGCGGCCAGCCGGGAGATGGTCGAATATCTGGTCAACCGGGCCCGCAGCTTCATCTTTTCCACGGCCCTGCCGCCGGCAGTGGCGGCGGCATCCCTTGCCGCCGTGCGCCTTATCCAGGAGGAGCCCAACCTGAGGCATGAGCTGTGGGAAAAGATCGCCCTGTTCAAAGAGGCCTTGCGTTCCGGGGGGATGACCGCGGATCTGGGGCCATCCCAGATAATTCCCGTTGTCCTCGGCGAGAGCGGCACAGCGTTGGTCAAGGCGGAGAGACTTCGGGAAAGGGGTTTTTATGTAACCGCCGTTCGGCCGCCCACCGTGCCGGAAGGCAGCGCCCGTCTGCGGTTTTCCATCACCCGCGCCCATGGCCGGGAAGATCTGTTGGGCGCGGCAGCGGCCCTGCTGGCTCTATTGCCCTGAGACGAGTCTCGAGTATTGCGGAAGAAAAAAGAACTGGGGGGGGAACCCGGCAGGGAACCGGGCGACAGCCCGGCTCCCTGATGGGATGCTGCAATTACTGCTGCTGGCCGGCGGGAGCAGCCTGCTCAGCGGCGGGTGCAGCCTCTTCGGCGGCCGGGGCGGCCTGCTCAACAGCGGGAGCGGCCTCTTCGGCGGCCGGGGCAGCCTGCTCAACAACGGGAGCGGCCTGTTCGGCAGCGGGCGCAGCCTGCTCAACAGCGGGAGCGGCCTGTTCGGCCGGAGCAACAACAGCGGTCTCTTCTTTCTGTTTGCAGGCGAGCATGCCGGCAGCAAGTACGGCCATAAGGGCAAAAGCAACGATCTTCTTCATGTGGTTTTTCCTCAAATAAATAAGTTGTGATAAATAGGATTGCTGGCCCCGCAAGCAGCGCGGGCCAACGGTTGCCTCCTGGTAGCGCACGCAAGGGGCATGGCGTCCCGCGTGTTTTTCTCCCGCCGGGGTTATTCCCCATAAACAAGGAGATAAATCAGCGGGACTCTACCTCTGCTTTCGGCGGCCGTAAAGGAAAATAACTGCATCGTGGCATAATAAATTTCTTGCTTTTTTCCAGGCGCCGGCTCTCTGTTGTCTGGCGCGTCCGTCCGGCCGTCATTATTATTCGGGCGCGAGGGCGGGTTTGGGGAATTTTTTTGGAAAAAGTGCGGCCAGGAGCGGAAAACAAAAAAGAGAGGGAGGGCCTGGTTGCCGGGAGCCTCCCTCTTCTCCGCCTCAGAGCGGAGACGGCCTGCCCCTGACGAGTTCCTTGATCTCCTCAAGGGTGACATAGAGAGTGGGAACCAGCAGCAGGGTGATGCCGGTGGCGAAAAGGATGCCGCAGCCGAGGCTGATGGCCATGGGGATAAGGAATTGCGCCTGCACGCTGGTTTCAAAGATCATGGGCATCAGGCCGAAAAAGGTGGTGAGCGAGGTGAGAAGGATGGGCCGGAAGCGGCGCTGGCCGGCATCGAGGACTGCCTGGGCCAGCGGTTTTCCTTCCCGGCGGTGGCTGTTGATGAAATCGATGAGCAGGAGGGAATCGTTGACCACCACGCCGGAGAGCGCCACAATGCCGAACAGGCTCAGCATGCTCAGGTTGAAGCCGAGGAACAGATGGCCGAGCACCGCGCCGACAATGCCGAAGGGGATGGCCACCATGATGAGCAGCGGTTGGGAATAACTGCGGAAGGGAATGGCCAGCAGGGCATAGATGCCGAACAGCGCCAGAGCAAAGCCGCTCAGCATGCTGCGCATGGAATCGCGCCGCTCCTTTTCCTCTCCCTCCAGGCTGTAGGTCATGCCGGGGTAGTCGGCGCTCAACTGCTTCAGGGGGCCTTCCTTCAGTTCGGTCAGAATCTCTTCGGTGTTGGCCTGCTTGCTGTCCACGGTGGCCGTGACATTGATGACCCGCTTGCGGTCCATGCGGTTGATTTCACTGTAGCCGCGTCCTCCCGTGAGCAGCGCGGCCCGGCCCAGAGGCAGCTCGCCGCCGGCCGGAGTCCGGATCCGCATGGATTCCAGATCCCCAAGGCTGTTTCGTTCCTGTTCCGGATAGCGCACCATCACCTTGACCTCGTTGCGCCCCCGTTGCAGGCGAAGGGCTTCGGCGCCGTAAAAGGCGCCGCGGATCTGCCGGGCGAGATCCTCTTCGGTGATGCCCAGGGTTCTCGCCTCCGCGGTGAGCATGAGTTTCACCTCCCGCTTGCCCAGGGGGTAGTTGTCCGCAATGTCGGTGACCCCGGGGTACTGGCCGAGAACCTTTTTCAGCCGATCCACGGCGGGAATCAGCGCATTGATGTCGTCATGGGCCAGCTGCACGTCGATATTGGCGCCCATGCGTATCAGATTGGAGGTGAAGGTCAGGGTGTCCGCCCCGGGGATTTCTCCGATCTTTTCCCGCCAGCGGTTGGAGATTTCCGTTGCCGCCACTCCGCGGCTTTCGCTGGGGGCAAGGAGCATGGCGATGTTGACCAGATGGGTGCCGGTGCTGGCGCCTCCGCCCACGGGGCCGCCATCCTCGATGGTGCCGCCGACCACGGAATAGATATGACGCAGAATGCTTTGCTCCTCCTGGTTCCGGGTGTCGTATTCAGTCACCACCTCCTTGCCTTTTTCGACGATCAGCGCCTCGATGCGGCCGGTCTCGCGGATCAGGGTGCCGCGGGGCATTTCCAGGTTCACGGTGATGATGTCGCCGTCCACCTCGGGCATGAAGCGGAATTTCACCACCCCGCCGCGGATGATGCCGATGGTGATGAAAAGCAGGGCCAGGGCGGCGGCCAGGGTGGCATAGCGGTAGGCGAGGCACCAGTTGAGCTGCCAGCGGTAAGGCCCCTGGACAAACCGCGCCAGGCTCCGGCTCACGGTGGTCCGGAGCCGGTCCAATCCACCGGTGAGTCCGTGGCTTTTTTTCTCCCTGGCCTTGCCCAGGCTCAAGTGGGCGGGCAGAACAAAGAGGGATTCGATCAGGGAAACCATGAGGATGGTAATCACCACCAGGGGGATCACCTTGATGAATTTGCCCAGCACTCCCTCAATAAAGAGGAGGGGGAGGAAGGCGGCCACGGAGGTCAAGACCGAAAAAACCACAGGCCCGCCCACCTCCCTGGCGCCATCGATGGCGGCCTGCAGGTGGCTCTTCCCCTGCTGCCGGTGTTCGTAAACATTTTCGCCCACGACAATGGCGTCGTCCACCACGATGCCCAGGGCCATGATAAAGGCGAAGAGGGCGATCATGTTGATGGAGGCGTCCAGGGCTGGCATGAGGAAGAGGGCGCCCAGAAAGGAGATGGGAATGCCGAGCATGACCCAGAGCGCCAGGCGCATCTGGAGAAAGAGGCTTAAGGTGATGAAGACCAGCACCAGACCTAAGAGGGCGTTTTTCAGCAGGAGGTTGATGCGGCTCTGGAATATTTCGGAGGAGTCGTTCCAGACCGCGACCTTGATGGAATCCGGCAGCTCCTTGCCTTTGGCCGCCGCATAGCCGCGGACCAGATCGGCTATGGCCAGCGGCTTCTGATCTCCGACCCGGTATACCCGGACCATGGCGGCGGGCATGCCGTCGAAGGTGGCGTAGGTGTCGGTTTCCTCGAAGGTGTCGCGGACCGTGCCGATATCCTTGATCCGAACCCGGGTGGCGTCCGCGTTGACCTTGACCACGATCTCCTCGTAGCCGGCTCCATGGTAGCGCCGTTCCTTGGTGCGGATCAGGATTTCCCCGCCCGCGGGCTTGATGGAGCCGCCGGGCAGGTCCAGGGATGCCTTGCGTACCGCCTGGGCGATCTGCTCCAGGGTCAGGTTATAGCGACGCAGGTTGGCCTCGGGCACCTCGATGGAAATCTCATAGGGCCGCACCCCGGAAAGATCCGCTTGGGTGATGTCGTCCAGGGCCAGCAGGTCGTCGCGCATGGTTTCCGCCCATTCGCGCAGGGTGCGTTCCGAGGCCTTGCCGTACACCACCAGGGAGACAACCTCATGGCGGTTGACCAGCTTTGAGGTCACCGGCTTTTCCGCATCTTCCGGAAAGGTGGTGATCCGGTCCACCTCGCTCTTGACATCCTGCAGCACCTTGTCTGCGTCGGCGCCGGTGTCAATGGTGGCGGTGACCGTGCCCACCCCTTCCAGGGCCAGGGATTTGAGTTCCTTGATCCCGTCCACGCCGCTTAAGTTTTCTTCGATCTTGAGGATTATGCCCTCCTCGACCTCCTCGGGGCTGGCGCCGGGATAGAGCACGGAGACCTGCACCTTGTCGAGGAGGATCTCCGGAAAGACCTCCTGCTTGATGGAATAGCCCAGGACCAGGCCGCCAACCACAAAGACCATCATCAGGAGATTGGCGGCCACATGGTTATGGGCCATCCACGCTATCGGCCCTTTCATCGCCCGGCCTCCTCAAGGGGGCGCAGGCGCATGCCGTCCGCGGCGCCGGACAGATAGGTGAGCACGACCCGGTCGCCTTCGCTCAGTCCCTTGCCCAGGAGAACCCGTTCCTTTTCAAGGCGGAGCACCTGGACGGGGCGGATCCGCAGTTTGTTCTCCCTGTCCATGAGCCAGACCGTATCGCCTTCCCGCAAGGCCGAGCGGGGGAGGGTAAACACCTCTTTGAGCGCCCTGCCGCGCAGCCGCACCCGGACAAAGGTATTGGGGGCAAGTTCAGGCCGGGTCGGTTGATCGGCGGAATCGGCATAGGGCTCGGGCACCTCAACCACCACCCGGCTCATGCGGCCCTGGACATCCGCCTCGCCCAGGGAGCGCACCAGCCGCCCGGGCCAGGAATATTCCCGGCCGGAAACAGTGAGCAGCACCGTGGCCTCTCCTTCCGCATTCCGCTGGCCGGCCCGGGGAACATTCAGCCAGGCCATGTCCGGCAAGGCGAGAGGAACCACGATCTCCGCGGCATCGGTCCCGGCGATGGCGGCATAGCCGGTGCCGCTTTTCACATACTGGCCCAGATCAATGCTTTCGTTGCGGATCCGGCAGTTGAAGGGGGCCGTGAGCCTGGTCCGGTCCAGGTCCAGCTCGGCCTGACGCAGGGCCGCCCTGGCCGAAGCAAGAACCGCTTCGGCTTCTTTGCGTTGCGGTTCGTGCAGCACCAGAGGATTGGCCTCCTGACCCTGGTTTTTCAGCTGCTCCCATTCGAGCCGGGCTATTTTCGCCCGGCCCTGGGCCGTGGCCAGGGCGACCTCGGCCTGGGCCAGGGCCGCTCTGGCACGCTCCACCGCCAGGGCGTAATCCGCCGCTTCGATGGTGAAAAAGAGTTCGCCTTCCTGAAAGAATCCGCCGGCCACGAAGCGCGGGTCGACAAAATCAACCCGGCCGCTGATCTGCGGGGTGATGGAGACCTCCTGTCGGGGCTGCACCGTGCCGGTGCCTTCGATCTCAAGATGCAGATTCCGGGGCTTGACGGTGAGAAGCTGCACCAGGGCGCCGTTGTCCGTCTCCACCTTTTTCGCCGGCGCCGGCCGGCCCTTGATGAGCAGGACGGTGACAACCAGGCCGGCCAGAATGATGGCAATGGGCAGCAGGATCTTTGTGGCTTTGTGCTCGGGACTCATAAATCCGACTCCTTTCCGCTGGCCAGGTGTTGTGCCAGGGTTGTCTCAAACCAGCTGCCGCCCAGGCTGCGGGCCAGACTGATCCGGCCGGCCAGAAGCTGGCGGCGGGCGGCAAGCAGGGTGCTCTGGGTTTTGAAATGCAGCTGCTGGGCAACCAACACCGGCAGATACTCGCTCAAGCCTTCAAAATAGTTGTATTCGGAGAGGCGCAGGCTGGCTTCGGTCGCCTCGTTGCGGGCGGCGAGCAGGGCCAGGCGCTCCTCGCTTGCTCTATTCTGCGCCAGGGCGTCCTCCACCTCCTGGACGGCCCGCAATACCGTCTGCCGGTAGAAGGCAACGGCCTCGGCAAAGGCGGCCTGGCTGCGTTCCACCTCGGCCCGGCGGCGGCCGGCATCGAAAACCGGCGCGCTCAACTGGGCGAGCAGGCTCCAGAAGGGTCCGGAGGTGACCAGGCTGCCGAGGTCGGTTCGACCGGTGCCATAGCTGGCCAGGAGGTTTACGGTCGGAAAGCGTTCGGCGACCGCCGCGGCCACTTCAGCGTCTTTCGCGGCGAGGCGCAGAAAGGCGGCGGTGAGATCGGGCCGGTTTTTCAGCAGGCTGGCGGGCAGCCCGGCGCGAAAAGCCTCCGGCGCCATGGGCAATTCCGCCAGGTTGCCGGCCGGGGCGTTGTCGGGAAAGCGGCCGAGGAGGACGGAGAGGGCGTGGTTGCTGGTGGCCAGGGCCGCTGCGAACTGCGGTCGGCTTTCCTTGGCTTCAAGCAGGTTCTGCCGGGCCTGGTAGAGATCAAGCGGCCCGACGATCCCGGCCTGGTAGCGCCGTTCCACCCGGGTCAGGGTGTCGGTGAGGGTGGCGATGATGCGGTCGCTCAAGGCCAGTTGCGCACGCTTTTCCACGCCCAGGTAGTAGAGATCCGCCACCTGGGCGGTGAGCCTCATGTAGAGAGCCTTGAGGTCTTCCCGGGAGGCGCGGGCGGTGAGGCCGGCCGCCTCGCTTTTTGCCCGCAGTTTTTGCCAGAGATCCACCTCATAGCCCGCGGCCACCGAGAGGCTCTGGCTGCCCACCGTCACCTCGCCGGCCGTCCCCTGCTGCTGGTCGCGACCGGCCTTGCCGCCCACGTTCAGGGTGGGGAAAAGGGCCGCGCTGCCGATCCTGGCCAGGGCCTCCGCCTGGCTGAGCCGCGCCTGGGCCTGGGCCACATCGAGGTTGTGGGTCAGGGCCTCTTCCTGGAGCCGGTTCAGGGCGGCATCGTCGAAAATTTCCCACCAGCGGCCCAGGGCCGGGCTTTCCGCCTCGGGGGCCTGGGTCTCAATGAAGACCTCGGGCAGGGTCATTGCGCCCTGATCAGCCTGGGGGGCATGCAGGCCGCAGGCCGCGAGGCTTAAAAAAAGGAGGGAGGCCAGCGTGGTTTCAAGCAGGGTTTTCATGGCGCAGCCTCCATGCCGGCGGTCAGAAAGTTCAAGAGCATCTCCACCAGAGCGTCCGGCTCTTCCGGCAGCATTTCCCTGGGGAAAAGATCCTTTTTGTCAAGGCCGTGCATGACGTGGGCCAGGGAACCCATCATGAAGTGGAAGCGCCAGAAGAGTTGGCGTCCGTCAAGGTGGGGTAGGGCCGCGGCCAGGCATTCGCTGAAATAGGTCATGAGCGGCATGATCTGACTGAGGAAGCTGGCCCGCATCGTCTGGTCCGGGTCGCCCAGGGCCCGGCTGATGATAATGATGAAGGCCTTGGCTCCCCGGCCCGAATTGCGGAAGGCCATGGTCGGCTCGATGAAGGCGCGGAGGATCTCGCGGGCTTCGGGCGGCCGGTTTTGTTGCCGGGCCAGGAGCATGGCCGCCTCCAGCCGCTGCCTGCGCAGACGATTCAAGGGCTGCAGCCGGCGTGCCAGGACAGAGGTGAGCAGCGCCTCCTTGCTGCCGAAATGGTAATTGACCGAAGCCAGATTGGCTTCGGCCCTGCCGGTCACGGCGCGGAGCGAGGTGTTGGCGTAACCGTTTTTGGCAAACAAGGCCTCGGCCACATCCAGGAGCCGGGTTTTGGTATCCTTTTGCGTCATCGGGTGCTCCCTGGGAAAAAATCAGCCCCCACGGGCGAAGGGCCGTCCGCGCATTAAAACAATCGTTTGAGTTAAGGTCAAGATCTTTGTCGCGGGGCGGCGGGGAGAAAGGGAACTTGACGACCGGCGGTGGCGCAGATCTGACGGTTTGCCGAGAGCAGGGATTATTCCGCGATATTCTGGCAGACGGCACAGAAAAAGGTGGCGCGGCCGCCGAGGACCGTGCGGCGCACCGGCTCGTGGCAGCGCGGGCAGGGCTTTCCCTGTCTGCCATAGACCGCAAGCTCCATCTGGAAATAGCCGGGCCTGCCGCTGGCGTTTTCGTAGTCGGAAATGGTGGACCCTCCCATGGCAATGGCCTTGGCGAGGATGATTCGGCTCATCCTGACAATGAGTTGCCAGTCCATCTTCAGCAGCCGGCGGGCCGGGGTCTCGGGATGGGTGCAGGCGGCAAACAGGGTCTCGTTTGCATAGATATTGCCGAGCCCCACCACCACCGCGTTGTCCATGAGAAAGCTTTTTACGGGCAGTTTCTTGCCGCGCGCCTTCGCGAAAAGATAGTCGGCGGAAAACGCATCGGAAAAGGGCTCCGGACCGAGGCCGGCAAAGGGGTCGCTCCTGCGCAGCTCTTCCGCCGTGAAAACTTCCACCGAGCCGAAGCGTCGCACGTCGTGAAAGCGCATCTCCCTGCCGTTATCAAGGAGAAAGCGCAGATGGTCATGCTTTTTGCGGGGGGAATCTCCGGGGAAGAGGCCGATCTTGCCGGTCATGCCCAGGTGGAAGACCATGAGTGCCTGGTTGGTGAGGTGGAGAAGGATGTATTTTGCCCGCCTGCTCACCTTCAGGATGAAGGCGCCTTCCACATGCGCGTACATTTTCGCCCTGGGAAAGGGCTTGCGCAGCTTTTTGTTGCTGTAGGAGACGGCAAGGATCTTTTTGTTGGTCACCAGGGGGGCAAGGCCCTGGCAAACCACCTCCACCTCGGGAAGTTCCGGCATCAGCGCTTCTCCCCTGCATGGTTTCGCGGAAGCCGCATCTATATCTCCGGCGTAAATCGTTTTACCAGCCTGGGGATGAAAAAAGAGCCGCCAAAGAGAGCGACGGAGAGCAGGGTCTGCCAGTTGGCCAGTTGCAGCCAGTCTCCGGATTTCCAGACCTCGGTCAGGGAGGCGAAGAGGAAGGTCAGCACGAAGCCGCCGGCGATAATGCCCAGCAGGGTGCCGAGAAAGTAGTCCTTGAAGGTGACCCGGGTCAAGCCCATGCCGAAGTTGAGCGGGGTGAAGGGGAAAAAGACCAGGCGCAGGTAGAGGACCGTGGCAAAGCCGTTGGCCGCGATTTTATCGTCGTAGCGCTTGAGCCGGTCGCCGATGAGGCCGGCGGCGAAGTCGCGGCCCAGGTAGCGGCCGATGTAAAAGGCCAGGGAGGCGCCGAGCATGGCGCCCACTTCATTGTAGAGAAAGCCGTGCAAGGTGCCGAAGAGCACGGCGCCGATGCCGGTGAACAGGGTGGCCGGCAGAAAGAGGCAGATGCCGCCGGCATAAAGGAGGATAAAGGCCAGCGGCCCCCAGGGCCCGAAGGATGCGACCAGTTGCTGCAGTCGCGCGGGCGAGACATATTCCCTGGCCGGCGTATAGCGGAACAGGGCGACAGTGCCCAGGAGAAAGAGGAGGAAGATGAGGGCCTTGCCCGCTCCTTTTTTTCGGATCTCGTCTGCCATGGTGCCTTCCCTCAGCGCTCGGCCGTCAGTTCGGTTTCTTGCTTCTTCCACAAGGGGCATTGGCCGCGAATGCACTCCCGGTTGGCGGCGAATTGCCGGCAATAAAAATCCGCCTCGGCGAGAAGGGGAGTCGGCAGCAGGCCGTGGGAGATGACCGCCGCCTCCCTTAAGGCGGTGACCGTTTCCCGCTGGCAGCAGCGCGCGCCTTTGATATGGGCGATCTCGCCCAGAACCCGCGAGGTGATTTCCTGGGCCAGTTGCCGGGCCTGGGGGGTGAGAGGGGTGGCGGCAAGCAGGACGCTGTAAGCGATGCCCACCCCGGTCGCGGCTCCGCAATTGCCCCAGAAGCCGCAAACTCCGCCGGGCACCTTGCTGCCCCGCTCGATGCCGGTGAGGATCGATTCCTTGCCGATCGCTCCGCCCCGGTTCCGATACGTTGCCAGGATGATGCCGGGGACCATGGCATGATGCTCCGGGCCGTGCATGGGCACGGCCGGGTGGCGGCGGATCTTGGCGAGCAGGGCCAGCATATCCCGCTCCCCGGTTTCGGTGCAGATCACCCGGATGGCGGAAAGGCCGTCCTCCTGGTGGCAGTCATCGCAGATAAAGTGGCCTGCCGTGCAGATGGCGCTGGTTTTGTGCGCTCCCCCGCAGTAGTAGCAGGAATGAGCCTCTTCGTGGTGGAGATAGGTGATTTCCCTACCGCAGGCCATGCAGCCGGACTGGTGGCGACCGTTTCCCCTGCCCGGAGCCGACAGGGTCACGATCTTGGCGGCGTTTCTCCCTTTCGGGGCAACCGTGCAATCGCAGCCGTCGGCAGGAGGGATGATCGGCGGGGGAGCGGCCATGGGCAGAATCTTTCCCGCCGGGGAGGGCGGGCAGCAGCTGTTTTCCATCTTCACATTGGTCACGGCTCCATCCGCCGCCAGGATGAAGACCGAATCCCCGAGGCCTTCCGCCTCGGCAAGGCTTAATCTGGTCCGTTTCCCGGCCAGAAGCAGGGCGCCGCTTTCGGTGTGCGCCGCGCTGAAGGGACCCCGGTAGATCACCTCCACCTCCTGCGCGGCCACGGGTTTGACGACCCGGAAGGTAAGGGAGTAGAACTGTACGCCGCCCTCCCTGCGATAGGGAAAGCGTTTTACCAGCCTGGCCCCGCTGAAGCCGCAGCCACGGAGCATGGCGAGCAAGTCCTCCTGCAGCAGGGCGCCGCCCAGGCATTCGCCCCGGAATTTTTCGTTGTTCCTGATCCGGACCGGGATTGGCCGGTCGGTGACGATGTCGGAAACCACCATGCGGCCACCAGGCTTGAGTACGCGGAACACCTCGTGGAAGGTGCGGCGCTTGTCGGGGCTTAAGTTGATCACGCAGTTTGAGATCACCACATCGGCGCAATTGTCCGCCAGGGGCAGGGCCTCAAGAAAGCCTTTTTTGAATTCCAGGTTGTCGTAGCCGAGGCGGGCGATCACCTCTTTTTTTGATTTGTTTGCCAGGTTGAGCATTTCGTCGGTCATGTCGATGCCGTAGACCCTGCCCCTGGGCCCCACTTCCGCCGCGGCCAGAAAGCATTCGACCCCGCTGCCGCTGCCCAGGTCCACCAGCACCTCGCCGGAACGCGGAGCCGCGTCCTGAACCGGGCTGCCGCAGCCGTAGGATTTCTTTCTGGACTCCGCCGGGATAAAGGTGGCCAGGGCCTGCGCCGGGGCAAAGGGGTTGGCGATATCCTCCTTGGCGGTGAGGGCCGCGGCGGCATAGAATTCGCGCACCGTGCTGTGGCCCAGGTCATCGGAGAGCGAGATCACGCAATTGCAGTGGGTCAGGCTGACCGGGCCGCCCTCGGGGCAGTCGTGGCGGACATCGCCCATCCTGAGCAGGAGGCCGCCCCGCGAGGCGCCGGGATATTGGCGGGCCTGTTCGGCAATGAGCCAGAGGGCGAGGCCGTTGTAGAGGGGCACATAGGGGTCGTGGCCGACGAAGTCGCCGCCCGCGAGAAAGCTGTGGTCGATATCGCCGCCGCCGATGATGAACTTGAGAGGATTTTTCCGGTAGGCCTCGCTGTCGATGAGCGAGGCCCGCCGGATTTTCTTGAGCACGGGGCTGTGCCGCCACGCCTGGGCAAGGCCGTCGCGCAGGTTCCCGCAGGCGAGTGCCGGAATGCCCACCAGGGCCGGCGAGGGGTAGATGTTGGCGTCGGGCCCCACGGCCAGGGATTCCCAGGCGGTGTTGGCAAGATCGAAGCGGGTGCCCGGGGAGCTGAAGATCTGGCTCTTCAGGGTTTCCACGTTGTCGATGAGCACGCCGTGGATCTGTGCGGCCGCCTGTGCCCGGATGAGCTCGGGGAGAATCTCCTCCGGCGGCACGAACTGGTCCCGGCTGCCCTTGCCGCGGACAAAGTGCCAGAGCAGATGGATATTCCTTACGCCCCGGCTGCCGGCAAAGGCGACCAGTTCCGCCAGGTCGAGAACGTTGGCGCGGTTCACCGCGACAGAGAGGGTGGCGTTGAAGCCCGCCTCTTTGAGCAGGTCCAGGCTTTCCTGCAGGCGGGCAAAGGTGCCGGCCCCCCGCAGTGCCTCATGCTGCTCCTTGCGGCCGTCCAGGCTGAGCTGGAGGTGGAGGCGCTCTTTGGGCAGGCCGGCAAGGGAGGCGAGGTGGGCGCCGATGAGCAGGCCGTTGCTGAGCACCACCGCATGCAGCAGCGGATCCCGCAGCAGCTCGGCGAGAATCTCGGGAAAGCCTTCATAAAGAAAGGGTTCGCCGCCGGTGAAATAGAAGAGGGTGCAGCCCAGGTCTTTGGCCTCGGCGATGGCCTGGGCGAGCAGCTCCCTGGGCAGGGTGGCGGCCTGGGCCGGCGAGGAGGCGAAGAGGCAGTGCCGGCAGGCCAGGTTGCAGCGGTCGGTGAGGTGGATCCAGCATTCCTTGAGATTTGTCAAGGAAAGCGCTTCGGCGCGGCCGTGGTAGGGCGCGATGCTGTCCGGGGCGAGTTGGGAGGCAAGGCGGTGCGCGGTCAGCAGCCGGGCCGCCAGGGAGGTTTCTTCGGCGCCCATGGCGCAGGCGGCGAGATCCGGCGAGTCGCACCGCCGCAATTCGGCAAGGCAGCGGTCCGCCCCGGCATCGGGGACAAACCAGTCCGGTTTTTCAGGATGTACATACACCGCCATGCCGGCGGTTTCCAGGCGTTGCCATTCTTCAAGCATAAGGGATCCTTCGTGGTGGCAAGAACAATCAGGGTGGCTTACTGCGCAGCAAACAAAATACCGACCCGCACTCCCAAGATCAAGGGGATAACGCCGTGGACCGGGGCGCAGTGCCCTGGGTTTGCATGATCCTGGGCCGGAGAAATCGCGGTATGTGGAAGTGATGATTGGCAAAGTCGGCGCAATATGGTTAGCTGAATGGAGTCGCGATTGCCCATGGAAAAAGAGAGGGATGAGAAAGAAAATATGCATGCCGAGGAAAGGGCCGCCCTGCGCAAAAGAATCCTGGCCGCCCGGGATCGCCTGCCTGTCGGGGAAAGGGCCGCAAAAAGCCTGGCCATTGCCGGTCGCCTCTGGGCCCTGCCTGTTTTTGCCGAGGCGAAAAGCATCCTGGTCTATGTCAATTTCCGCAGCGAGGTGGAAACCCTGCCTCTGATCAGGGATTGCCTGGCCCGGGGCAAAGCGGTGAGCGTACCCCTGACCGTTACCGCCGGCCGCCGGCTCGAAGCGTATTCCCTGGCCGATCCTGACCGCGATCTGGTGCCAGGCTACTGCCGGATTCCGGAGCCGGCCAAAGGATTGCCCCTGGTCGCGCCGGCCGGCCTCGAAGTGGTCATCGTGCCCGGCAGCGTCTTTGATGCCCAGGGAGGGCGGCTGGGCTACGGCGGCGGCTACTATGACCGGTTCCTGGGCAACGAGGCGGCCCGGGCCCTGCGCATCGGCTTGGCCTATGACCTGCAGGTAATCAGGCGCGTGCCCGTCGAGGCCCATGACCAGCGACTGCACTATCTGGTCACGGAAACAAGAACCATTCATGTTGGGAGCGATACGCCATGCGCAGAAAAACCGCGGTTCTGAAGGACCGTCTCTTTCTTGAGCACGATCCGGGCTATACCCATGTGGAGTGCCCGGAGCGCCTTTCGGTCATCTACGAAGAGCTGGACAAGCCGGAAAACCGGGAACGCTTTCTTTTCCCGGAGTTTGCGCCGGCAAGCTTCGGCGAGCTGGCTTTGAACCACAGCGAGGACCATATCAACCGTGTTGCCGAGACCGCGGGCAGCCAGTTTGCCGCTCTCGACCCGGACACCCACACCTCGCCCCGCTCCTATGACGCGGCCTGCCTGGCGGCCGGCGCCGTCATCGCCGGCCTCAAGCTGGTGGCGAGCGGCGAGGCGGACAATGCCGCCGCCCTGGTGCGGCCGCCCGGCCACCATGCGGAAAGGGATCATGCCAGCGGGTTCTGCCTGTTCAACAATATCGCGGTGGGCGCCCGTTACGCTCTTGCCCATCTCGGCATGGAGCGGATCTTCATCGTCGACTGGGATATCCACCACGGCAATGGCACCCAGCACTCCTTTTATGACACCGACCAGGTTCTCTACTGTTCGACCCACCAGTACCCCTATTTCCCCGGGAGCGGCGGCCTGCAGGAAGCGGGGCGGGGCAAGGGCGAAGGCTACACCGTCAACGTGCCCCTGCCCGGCGGCCAGACCGATGAGTCCTTTGCCCGCATCTTCAACGAACTCTTCGTTCCCATCGCCCGCCGGTACAGGCCTGATTGTATCATGATCTCGGCCGGGTACGACACCTATGTCTCCGACCCCTTGGGCACCATGGCGGTCACCGTCAACGGCTTTGCCTACATGAGCAGGGTGCTGGTCGAGCTGGCCGAGGAGCTCTGTCATGGGCGGCTGGTCATGGTTCTGGAAGGGGGCTATAATTTGCAGGGGCTGAGGGAGGGAGTGCTGGCAACCCTGAAGGAAATGGCGGGGGAAAGCGCCCTGGCCGGCGCGACTCTTAATGCTTTGCGGGAGGCGGATAAACCGCTGCCGGCCCTGGATGATGCCCTGAAGGCCGCAAAAAAATACTGGACTTTTTAGAGGAAAATCGGTGTTATTAGGAAGGGTGGCGGCGGATTTCGGCCGCCATCTCCTCGTTACGGCACATTTCATACGATTGCAAAGGCAGGTGCATCCATCATCATGGCGCAGGCAAAGATTCTCATAGCGGACGACGACAGCCTGGTCCGGGAAGCGGTTCACAAAATCCTCAATATGTTCGGCCACGAGGTCACCCCCTGTGCCAGCGGTGAAGAGGCCATCGCCGCCATCAACAGCGAGTTCGACCTCATCATCCTCGATATCAACATGCCGGGGCTGGACGGCTTTGAAACCTTGAAGCTCCTCAACGAAAAGGATCTGGGCATCCCGGTGATCTTTCTCACCGGCGCAGGCTCCATGGAGTATGCGGTCAAGGCCATCAACCTCGGGGCCTACGATTTCATCCCCAAGCCCATCGAGGATCTCGACATCTTCAATATCAAGGTGAAACGGGCCATCGAGAAACGGATGTATGTCTTGCAGGAGAAGGCGTACAAGGAAAATCTCGAGGCGGAGGTGCGCAGCAAAACCAGGGAGCTGGCGGAAAAAAACATGCTTCTTGAGGAGTACAGTCATAACCTCGAGGTCTCCGCCCTCAATACCATGCTCACCCTGCAGACCGCCCTCGAAGAAAAGGATATGTACACCGCCGGCCATACCACCCGGGTCACCCACCATGCCATGATCATCGGCCGGGCCATGCGCCTCGGTCATGATGAGCTGGTGGTGCTGGAGCGGGCCTGTCAGGTGCATGATATCGGCAAGCTGGTCGTCGATGTCAACTACATCAGAAAGCCGGGGCCGCTTTCCGACGAGGAGTGGATCCTCATGAAAAAACACCCCGAGATCGGGGCCAACATCATCAAGCCCCTGGCCTTCATGCAGCAGGAACTGTTCATTGTCCGCCATCATCACGAACGCATGGACGGCAAGGGGTATCCCGACGGCCTGCTCGGCGACGAGCTGGACCATCTGACCAAGATCATCACCGTGGCGGACAGCTACGATGCCATGACCTCCAAGCGCAGCTACAAGCAGAACATGGGCACCAGGGATGCCATCGCCGAGCTGCAGCGCTGCGCCGGCAGCCAGTTCGACCCGGAGATCGTCAAGGTCTTTGTCGAGGTGCTGCAGAGCCAGGGCAAGTCGGGAACGGCCTGATTTCGCGGGGCAAAAGGCGATCGCTGCCGGCCTGCTTGTTGTCGAAGGGATGTTCTGCATTTTCTCATCGCCGCCGGCCTCACCCCTCCCCGGAAGCCCGGCGGGTCCCTTTCTCCGCCGCCATTAGCGATTGACTTGCATTGCGGAATGCGGTAAGAGTCAACACATGAAAATCACCCCGGAAGAAGTGACATACGTGGCCAAACTGGCGCGGCTCGAATTGAGTCCGGCTGAGGTGGAAAAAACCACCGCCCAGCTGGACCGTATCCTGAGCTATGTGGAAAAACTGAACGAACTGGACACCACGGGCATCCCGGTCACCACCCATGCCCTGGCGGTGCGGAACGCCTTCCGCGCCGACGAGGTCAAGCCCTCCTTGCCCCAGGCGGAAGCCCTGGCGAACGGGCCTCTGCAGAACGGCGAGGCCTTTGTGGTGCCCCGGGTCATCTGAGCGTTTCGCCTTTTTTCGCTGCTCTGCTTACGGCGCAGCGCAGTTCCGGACGGACCTCCTGCGCAGAGGTCCTTTTTTGTTGGCTCCATCGGTCATGCGCAACGGCCCATCCGTTGCGGCGATAGAAATTCAGCGTAAGAGGCGCTGCCGGTTTTGTGGCCGATGGCGTAAGAGTTATGGAACTTCACAGCCTCACCATTCATGCCCTGCAGGATCTTCTCGCCAGGAAAGAGGTCACTGCCGTGGAGATCACCCGTTCGGTTCTTGACCGCATTGAGGCGGTCGAGCCCAGAGTGAACGCCTTCATCACCCTCGACGGAGAGGGGGCTCTGGCCCAGGCGGCGGAAGCGGATGCGCGCCGCGGCCGGGGAGAGGCGGGGAGCCTTTGCGGTATCCCCGTTTCCGTGAAGGATGTGCTCTGCACCAAGGGACTGCGCACCACCGCCGGTTCGAAGATCCTCGCCCCCTTTATCCCGCCCTACGATGCCACCGTGGTGGCCAGGCTCAGGGAGGCCGGGGCGATCATCGTCGGCAAGGCGAGCATGGACGAGTTCGCCATGGGCTCCTCCAATGAAAACTGCGCCTACGGCGTGCCGAAGAATCCCTGGAATCTCGCCCATGTCTGCGGCGGTTCCAGCGGCGGCTCCGCCGCCTCGGTGGCGGCGGACGAATGCATCGCCTCCCTGGGCTCCGATACCGGCGGCTCCATCCGTCAACCCGCCTCCCACTGCGGGGTGGTCGGCATCAAGCCCACCTACGGCCGGGTTTCCCGTTTCGGCTTGCTTGCCTATGCCTCATCCCTCGATCAGATCGGTCCGCTCAGCAAGGATGTCCGTGACGCGGCCATCATGCTGAATGCGATCAGCGGCTATGACCGGCGCGATTCCACCTCGGTGCAGCAGCCGGTGCCCGATTATACCGCGGCCCTTGTCCCGGACCTGAAAGGGCTTACCATCGGCATCCCCCAGGAGTATTTCGGCGCCGGTCTTGCCCCCGAGGTCGAGGCGGCGGTCAGGAACGGCATCGCCCTTCTGGGTGAAGCCGGGGCCAGGACGGTGGAAATCTCCCTGCCCCACACCGAGTATGGGGTGGCGGCCTATTACATCATCGCGCCGGCCGAAGCCAGCTCCAACCTGGCCCGTTACGACGGGGTGAAATACGGTTTCCGCGACATGGAGCAGGACACCCTGCTGGACATGTACCGACACACTCGCTCCCTGGGCTTCGGCGAGGAAGTGAAGCGGCGGATCATCATCGGCACCTATGCGCTTTCCTCCGGCTACTACGATGCCTATTACAAGAAGGCCTCCCAGGTGCGCACCCTCATTGTCGAGGACTACCGCAAGGCCTTCAGCCAGTGCGACCTGCTGGCCTCCCCGGTGACTCCGGCCCCGGCCTGGAAGATCGGGGAAAAGGTCGACGACCCCTTGAGCATGTATCTTTCCGATATCCTCACCATCTCCACAAACCTGGCCGGCCTGCCTGGCATGTCGGTGCCCTGCGGGATGAGCGAAGGAGGGCTGCCCATCGGTCTGCAGCTCCAGGCCGGCCATTTTGCCGAGGAAAAGCTCCTGCGGGCCGCCTATGCCCTGGAGCAGCGCCTCGGGCTTGCCGGCCGGAAACCGGGATTATGAATGGCCGGGGGCGGAATGCAATTCCGTCTCCCCACCCTTTTGCCTCTTTTTTCTCTTGAGGATCTTTCCATGAAGCTTCCCATCCGTGACAACATAGCCAGCCTTATTCCCTACCCGCCGGGCAAGCCCCTGGAGGAGCTGGAGCGCGAATACGGCATCACCGGCTCCATCAAGCTTGCTTCCAACGAGAACGCCCTGGGCCCCTCGCCCAAGGCCGTGGCCGCCGTGGCCGACTGTCTGGGGAATCTGCACCGCTATCCGGACGGCAGCTGCTACTACCTGGGCCAGGCCCTGGCGGAGAAGATCGGGATTGCCCAGAACCAGCTCGTCTTCGGCAACGGCTCCAACGAGATCATCCAGCTGCTGATCGCCGCCTTTCTGGCGCCCGGAGAGGAGGTGATCACCAGCCACCCCACCTTCCTCGTCTACCAGAAGGCGGTTCAGGCCCAGGACGGCATCAACATTGTGGTGCCGCTCAAGGACATGCGTCATGATCTGGACGCCATCGCCGCGGCGATCACCGAGAAAACCAGACTCATTTTTCTGGACAACCCCAATAACCCCACGGGCACCATCTTCAGCGCCGCGGATTTCAGCACTTTCCTGGCCAAGGTGCCCGAGAAGGTCATCGTCGCCCTGGACGAGGCCTATGTGGATTTTGTCGACGCCGAAAAAAAGATCGACGCCCGCAGGTATCTCGACCACCGGGTACCGGTGGTGGCCCTGCGCACCTTTTCCAAGGCCTACGGCCTGGCTGGTCTCAGGGTGGGCTACGGCATGATGCATCCGCAGATCGCCGACTACCTGCACCGGGTGCGGCAGCCTTTCAACGTCAACCTGCCCGGTCAGGCCGGCGCCCTGGCTGCCCTGGCCGACGAGGCGCATTACCAAAACACCCTGACCCTCACCAGGGAGGGAATCGCCTGGTTGAGCAGGGAGGTGGAGAAGTTGGGCTGTAAAGCCTTCCCCAGCCAGACCAACTTCTTTCTCATCGACGTGAAGGGGGACGGAAAACGGCTCTATGAGCAGATGCTCGGCAAGGGCGTCATTGTCCGGCCCATGCAGGCCTATGGTTTCCCTGACTATATCCGCATCACCGTGGGAACCCCCGCCGAGAATCAGCGCTTTGTCTCCGCCCTGGCCGCGGCCTTAAAAGAGCTGCGCTATGGTTGACCGGCATGCCATCGTCACCATCGACGGCCCTTCCGGCGCCGGCAAGAGCACCATCAGTCGGGGGCTGGCGGCCCGGCTCCATTTCACCTATCTGGACACCGGCGCCATGTACCGGGCGGTGGGGCTTCAGGTTGAGCGGCAGGGGATCGCCCTGGATGACGACGTGGCGCTGCGGAACTGTCTGGCCGCCATCGAGCTGCGCCTTGAGCCCAACGGCGATGACGACATCAGGGTCTTTCTCAATGGCGAGGACGTTTCCGCGGCCATCCGCACCCCGGCGATGGGGCTGGTCGCTTCGCGGGTTTCCGCCAATCCGCTGGTGCGGGAAAAGCTGACCAGGCTCCAGCAGAAGCTCGGTGAAGAGGGCGGCATCGTCGCCGAGGGCCGGGACATGGGCACGGTGGTTTTCCCCGGGGCGGCCCACAAGTTTTTCCTCGACGCCAGCCCCGCAGAGCGGGCCCGCCGCCGGCATGCCCAGCTGAGGGAAAAGGGGCAGGAAACCGACTATCAGGAAATTCTGGACCAGATCGAGAAACGCGACTATGATGACAGCAGGCGTGCCCTGGCCCCTCTCAAGGCGGCGGACGACGCAATCGTGATCGACTCCTCCGGCATGACCCCTGCCGAGGTTATCGATTTCATGCTGGAGCGCATTGGCCAAAAAGCCCGGTAACCTTCGCGAGCAAGAGGAGGGAGGATCTCATGGCGGAAGATGATGCACGGTCCTTGAAAAGAAGGCATCTTGTCTATTATCTCGAAGTGTATGACGACGAGGCCAACCAGCTCCTGGGCCACCTCGTCGATATCACCACCGGCGGGCTCAAGCTGGTGAGCAAGCAGCGCATTCCCACCAACCGCGTCTACCGCCTGCGCATGATGCTGCCCGAAGGCTATTTTGCCCAGAAAGACCTTTATTTCGAAGCAAAGAGCATGTGGAGCAGCAATGATATCAACCCGGATTTTTATGATACCGGTTTTTCCGCGCCCACCATTGACTCCGACACCAAGGAGGTTGTCCGTTCCCTGGTGCGTCGGCTCAGCTTTAACGATTGACATGAATGCCCCGGCCAAGTTTTTAGAGAAAATGCCATGCGTACCGTGATCGATTGCCGGGGGATGGTCTGCCCCCAGCCCGTGATCAAGACCAAGGAAGTCCTCGATGAGCTCGCCCATGGCACGGTGGAGGTCATTGTCGACAACGATGCCTCGAAAAGCAATGTGGCCCGTTTCGGCAAAAGCCAGGGCTGCGAGGTGGAGATCCGTTCTTCGGGCAAAACCCATCACGTGACCATCAACAAGGGCAAGGGGGCCGAGCCGGCCACGGATGCCCAGCCGGTGGAAGCATACACCTGCGAGGTGGCGGGGCACGGCAACATCTATGTCATTCCCGCCGACACCATGGGCCGCGGCAACGACCCGCTGGGCAACGTGCTGATGCGGGCCTTCATCAAGACCATCAAGAGCATCGCGCCGCTGCCGCGAAAAATATTTTTCTACAATACCGGGGTAAAAATCACGGCCACGGAATCGGACCTCATTGAGCCGTTGCGGGAGCTTGCCGAACGGGGGGTGAAAATTTACTCCTGCGGCACCTGCCTGGATTTTTTTAATCTTTCGGAAAACCTGCTGGTGGGCGAGGTTACCAACATGTTTGACATCATGGACTCCATGCGCAACGCGGACAAGGTGATCAGTCCCTATTAGCCAACAGGGCGGCGGGTGGCGAGTGACGAGGGCGGAAGATACACAATCTGGTCCGACCGTCATCAAGCCGTTTCTCTTGTCGTCCGCATCCCTTGCCGTGATCGTCCCCCATGCAGAGCGATAACAGGATCTATCTCGACAACGCCGCCACCTCCTTCCCCAAGCCGCCTGAGGTGGAGGCGGCCATGTCCCGGCTGCTCAAGGAAATCTCTCTCAGCCCCGGCCGGTCCGCGCACGCCTTTTCCCTTGCCGCCAGCCGGGTGATTTTCGAGGCCAGGGAGGCGGTGGCCGAATTTTTCGGCTGTTCGGATTCAAGCAGGGCGGTGTTCACCAGCAATGTCACCGAATCCCTCAACGTCGGTCTCTTCGGCCTGCTCAATTCCGGGGATCATGTGCTGACTTCCGGCCTGGAGCACAATTCGGTGATGCGGCCCCTGCGCCATCTTGAAAAAAAGCGGGGGGTCGCCGTCGAGATCCTGCCCGCCACGGCCAGCGGCGAAATCGACCCCGATGGTATTCCGGCCCGGCTCAGAAAAAACACCCGCCTCATCGTCGTCAACCATGCCTCCAACGTCACCGGCGCCCTGGCGGATCTCGCCGCCATCGGCAGCCGCAAAGGCGGCGCGCTCTTCATGGTGGACGCGGCCCAGTCCGCCGGCGTTTTCCCCATTGATGTCGAGGCCATGGCCATTGATTTTCTCGCCTTTACCGGCCACAAGGCCCTGTTCGGCCCCACCGGCACCGGCGGATTCGTCTTTGCAAAAGGGTTGCCGCTGTCGCCGTTGATGATGGGCGGCACCGGCAGCAATTCCGAGGAAGAGCAGCAGCCGCTGCTCGCCCCGGACTGCTATGAGCCGGGCACTCCCAACACCTTGGGGATCGCCGGTTTGGCGGCAGGGCTTGCCTTTATCAACAAGACAGGGATGGAAACCATCCGGAGGCATGAGGAAAAGCTTACCCGCCTCCTGCTCGCGGGGTTGGCCCGGATTCCGACCCTCACCGTTTACGGGCCGCCGGCCGGCCCCGGCCGCGGGTCGGTGGTCTCCCTGCGCATGCGGGGCAAGAGCGTTGCGGAACTGGCCTTCCTTCTTGACCGCCGCTACGGGATCATGGTCAGGGCCGGTCTGCACTGCGCGCCGGCCGCCCATCGCAGCATCGGCACCTTCCCCGAGGGGACCTTGCGCCTTTCGCCGGGTTTTTTCAACAGCGAAGGCGATATCAAGGCCGTGCTCGCCGCCCTGCTCAGCATCAGCGCCGGTCCGTGAGCCGGGCAGAAAAAAAGGCGGACGCGAAAGCCGCATCCGCCAGAAATTCGTGTGCCCGCCCGGAAAACTACTCTTCCTCGCGGTAGACATCCTTGTACTTGAGTGGCTTTTTCTTTTTTTCCGGCAGGAAGAGGAGGGCAAGGCCGAACACGGCCATGACGCTGCCCGCGAAAAAGACGGTGACCAGATAGATCCCCTGCCGTTCCCAGCCCCATTTCATGCAGTAAAGACCGAGAGCGATATTGGCGAGGGCGAAGAGTTTTTTGAGCATTGCTCTCCTTTTTTTCGGCTTCTTTGTTTCCTTCCCAAAAAAGTATAGCAGCGACAGCCAGTTCTGGCCAGAGCCAAAAAAAACAGGCGGCCAATCCTTGCGGATCAGTCGCCTGTTCATTGCGAAAATTGGGGGCGCCATTGCTTACAGGCTTCTTGCCGCGATGATGGTGATCGCCAGGTTCTGGGCCGCCAGGATCGAGGCCTGGGTGGTGGCCACGTTGGCGCTCTGCAGCTGTTGGCTGACGAGGATCTGCTCCGCTTCCATGCCGATGTTGTCGGCCATGCGCAGGATCTGGTCGCCCATCTCCAGGATGCGGTTGGCCATGACCCCGATGTCGGCGGAAAGCTGGAGCAGGCTGGCCAGCGAGGCGGAGAGGGTGGTGCTGGAGGTGAGATTTTTCAGGCCGTCGATGGCGATGACATAGCCGTCCACCGCGGTGGCCAGGGAGGTGAGCATGAGGGAGAGATTGGCCAGGCTGGTCAGGGTGGTGGCGTTGATGTACATGGTGCTGGTCGCCGACTGCTGGGCAATGGTGGCGTAGGCGGTGGTCACCTGGCCGAGAAAGGCGTGTACATCGGTGGCAACCGCGGCCAGCTCGGTTTTCATGGTCAAGGGATTCAAAATCACGGCCGCCATCCGCGCGGCAAGCAACTGCCCCTCCACCGTCAGCGTGTCCAGGCTCAGGTTGTAGCTGCCGGTTTCCACCAGGGAAACCACGGCGAGCATGTTGGTCTGGGTCTGCAGAATGGATTGCTGGGTAAGGAGCACGTTCTGGTTCTGGATCTCCTGGGTGAGCAGAATCCGATCCGCCATGAGGCCGATGTTGTCGCTCATCACCAGGATCTTGTCGGCCATCTCGCCGATCCGGTCGGCCATGGCGCCGATATCGTCGGCAAGCTGCAGCATGGCCACGATGCCGTCCTTGATGGTCAGTGCCTGGGCGGTCTGGGACAGGTACTGGAGGTCGGTGGCGAGGCGCAGCCCCTCATTGGCAAGACTCAGGTTGAGGAAGGTGAGCTGGGCAAGGGCGGAAAGCACATCGGCATCCACCTGCAGAGGGGCGGCAAGGCTCTGGTCCACCAGGGCGATGCTGCCGACCAGATTGCGGGCGGCCTGGTTTGCCTGCACCAGGGGGCCGCACACCGAGTCGGCGGCAAGGGTGATTCCCTTGAGTTGGCCATCGAGGGCCTCGGCCTCGATCACCAGGGTGTTCATGTCGTCAAGCAGGGCTGCCCGGGCCTGCGCAGGCTGAAGCCAGATCCCGAGCAAAAGGATCAGGGCCGTGATAACGCTGTTGCGGGTAATGGAAGTCATGGCTGTTCTCCTCGGGGTTTCTTATTGGCCCAGGTAGTTCTCGATAACGGTGATGGTGACGTTCTGCGCGGTGAGCAGCGAGTTTTCCGTGAGTTCGATGTTGCTCTGCTGCAGTTCCTGGGTGGCCACGATATTGTCGGCCATCAGGCCGATATTGTCCGCCATGACGATGATCTTGTCGGTCATCTCCATGACCCGGCCGGCCATCAGACCGATGTCGGCGCTGAGGCGCAGCATGCTGGCGGTGGCATCGGCAAGAACCGGAGTTTCGGTGAGCGGCGCGAGCTGGTTGATGGCGTGGGCATAGGTTTCCAGGGAAAAGGCCAGGGCCTGGTGGATGGCGGAAAGGTCGCCCAGAAGGGTGAGGGTGTCGCCGTTGAGGTAATGGCTGGCGCTCCCGGCGTTCACGCTCATCCAGGCATGGAGATCCACGGTGGTGGTGAGAAGGGTGCCGGTCATGGTCTCCAGCCGGGCCAGCTCCGAGGCCATGTTGCTGGCGGTCAGGGTGAGGGTGCCCATTTCGTAGCCCAGCAGGTCGGCGCTGTTTGCCACCTGGCCCAGGGTAAGGTTGTAGGTAATGGTGGAAAGGCTGTCGCTGAGGCTCACCATGTTCTGCTGAGTGGCAAGGAGCGAGGCCTGGGTCAGGGCAATGTTGCTGTTCTGCAGTTGCTGGCTGACGAGGATGCGGTCGGCCATGGCGCCGATGTTATCGGCCATGACCAGGATGCGGTCCGCCATTTCCAGGATGCGGTTCGCCATTTTGCCGATGTCGTCGGAGAGGCGGAGCATGGCGCTCAGGGCTGAACGGTACTCAAAGAGTTCCGCCAGATTCTCGATGCCCGTCAGCTCCCAGGAAAGGCGCACCGAGTCGGCGGCCATGTCCTTGGCAAGCCCGGCAAGGGCGTCGAGGGAGGTCAGATCGGTGCTGGTGACAATCAGGGGGGCTTCCAGTTGGCCGGTCACCGCGTCGAGGAAAGCCAGGAAATCCTCAAGGGAGGTGTTGAGGGCGCCCAGTTGCGTGCAGGTGCTCCCTTCGCCGACGCTGATTGCCGCAAGCTCGCCGCGCAGGACGGTTCCCTGGGCCAGCAGATTTTGCAGGTCCGTGCTCAGGTCGGCCCTGGCCGGCAGGGCGGAAAAGGTGAGGGTGAGGGCAAGCGCGAGGCCGGCCAGAAATTTGTGCGTCATCGTCTTCTCCGTCCTGGAATGTGGGCCTGCCGAAATAACAGTATATAATAAAATTATTAAACACTTAATAGCCTGGGGAGAAGTTCCGGTCAAGGGTTTTTTGAAATAGCGCAATTGCAATGAGATGGTAAGGTGGCGGCCGAGGGGGCTGCCAAAAACAGGAGCTTGCCAAGGGGCTCCGGTGGAGGTAGAGTGCCCTATTAAAGGAGCGTCAGCCGGTTAAGGTCCGGCCGTGATGAAGAGAGAAAAAAAGAGGGTTTCAGATGAAAAAATTTATGCCGCTTTTTGCAGCCTTGGCTCTGCTGCTGACCATTGTTTCCTGCGGGGACGGAGGCTCGGCCGAAAACAGGCAGACAGCCGTAACCGGCCAGCAGCAGGGGCCGATCTTCCGTTCGCTGGGTCCCAGGGAGGCCAGGGAGCTCATGGAAACCCGCAAGGACCTGCTGCTCATCGATGTCCGTTCCCCTGAGGAGTTGTGGGAGGGCGTGATCCCCGGCTCGCAACTGGTGCCCTTCGGCGAGATCGCCCGCGGGAGAATGACCCTGCCCACGGGCAGGCCGCTGCTTTTGATCTGCGCGGTGGGCGGTCGCAGCTATGCGGTGGGTCAGTATTTTTACCGTAAGGGATATCCGGAGATCTACAATCTGCAGGGCGGAATCAGCGCCTGGAAGGCTGCCGGCCTTCCCTTGCAGCGGAACTGATTGTTCGCCAGCAGCAAGAGGGGGCGGCGGCAGCTCCCCCATGCGGATCGGACCGGCATCAGGTCGCCCCCGCATTCCGGCAGGCTTCCGTAAGCCTTGCCTCCACATAGGAGAGAGAGGCACCATCATACCCCTCCAGGTCGAAGCAGCGGGCATTTTCCCCCAGGAGGCCGCCGGGCACGACGTCGCCCCGTTCCTCCGGATCGCTGATCAGTTCGTCGTAAAAACAGACCGAGAGCCAGCGCGGATCGGCCTCAATCACGTCCACCATGGCGAACATGGCCCTGTTTTCCCGAGTGGCGTGGCTGGCGCGCAGGGAGTAGGTGAGCCCCGGCCGGGCCTGGAAGTCGATGGTTATTCCGGGCTGCGCGGCAAGATGCCCGACAAGCCTTACGAAGCTGGCCTTGCTGCCTGCGGCCATTTCCTGCCAGGCCGCCATAAAATCCTCAAGCTGTTTTCGTGCTTCACCCATGCGGATCCTCTTCTGTGGTCAGTCCTGCCTAACATGAACAGCGCCGGTAAAATTTCAGGCAACTCTATACCATGGCGGAAAATTTTTTCACAGGCGGAAGTGCGGCAAGGCTAATGGTTGACAACCCTCCAGCGCATGCTCTCTAATAGCGGTAAGAACAATTCCGTCCGTCGACAAGGAGTGGCCATGTCCAGCGACAAAGCAGTCCGGCTCTACACCCTGAGCACCTGCCTCCACTGCAAAAAGGCCAAGAGAATGCTTGATGCCCGCGCCGTTCGCTACACCGCCACCGACGTGGACCTGCTTGCCGGCCCGGAAAGGGAAAAAGCCCTGGCCGAGGTGGAGAAAGTCAATCCGCGCTCTTCCTTCCCCACCATCATCGTTGGCCCAACAGTCATCGTCGGCTTCCGGGAAGACGAGATCCTGAAGGCCTTGGGAGGGTAAGGCATGGATCGGGAAACGCTTTACGAAACCTTACGGAACAGCCAGGAGGAAAAGGGGTATTTCTTTGGCCAGGACAAGGAAAGCACCCTTGAGCTGCTGGACGGGCTCCTGATCAACAGGAAGCGTTACGGCTACATGTCCTGCCCCTGCCGGCTTGCCTCGGGGAACCGGGAAAAGGACCAGGACATCATCTGCCCCTGCGCGTACCGGGAGCCGGATGTCAGGGAGTATGGCAGCTGTTACTGCAATCTTTATGTTTCCAAGGAGTGGCGGGAGGGGAAGCTGGTGCAGCAGTATGTGCCGGAGCGGCGGGAAAAAAATGTTTCGCAGCCTCCGGGAAGATAACCCCGGAAAGGAGGGACGGCATGGAAAGGACACTGGTCTCTGAAAAGGAACTGCTCTCGTATCTGAACAAGGAGCTGCAACGGGCCGGCCAGCTTGAGGAGTGCCGCTTCGACGCCATAGTGCGCATGAGGATAGATGATCGAAGCGGCTGCAATTGGGCTTCCGCCACTGTCTGTTGCGGGCAGGCGACCGGGAATGTCTGCCCGCCGGCTGCCGAGCGCATCGTCAACGAGGCAAAGAAGAGATTCAATCTGAAATAGGGACTGCCTCCGGAAAATGCGCGGAAATTTTCCGGGCTTGACTTATATCAATTCTTTTTTTGAATAAATTAAGTCAGTTATTTAGGTGACGGCATGGCCGCCATCTCGTGCGGTTGCGCTCTTTTCCCTCTGCGGGCGCAAAACCGCTTCCCCCTCACCAGCCGGAGGTTTCGCGCATGTCCTTCCTCAAGCGGTTTTCCATTAAAAGTCAGATGCGGATTCTCGTCTCGGTCCCGGTTTTTTTTCTTGTCGGCATCCTTATCAGCAATGGGGTGGAGCGCTATGGAACGTTGAAGGAGGCGACGGCCCTTCAGGAGCTTGCCGCCATCGCCGGCATGATCACCGAACTCGCCCATGAAGCGCAGAAAGAGAGAGGGATGACCGCGGGGTTTCTGGGCAGCCAGGGCAATAAATTCGCTGACAGACTGCCGGCCCAGCGCAAGGAGACGGACCAGCGCCGGGCCGTTCTCAAGGAGTATCTCGCGGACTCCACCGCGGACAAAGGGGATGCCGGCTTTGCTTCGGCCTTGCAAAAGGCCTTGCTCGGGCTGGACGAATTGGCGCCGCTTCGGGAAAAGGTGGACAGTCAGAGCATTGGCGGCCCTGAGGCCGTTGCCGTTTACAGCGGGGCCATCGAGAAGGCGCTGGCCGTCATTCCCCAGATCGCCCGGATCAGCACCGATGCCGGCCTCATGAAATCCCTGGTCGCCTATTATAATTTCGTGGAGGCCAAGGAGCGGATGGGGATCGAGCGGGCGGTGCTGAGCAACACCTTTGCCAAAGACGCCTTTGCTCCGGGAATGCGGCGGAAGTTCGTGCAGCTTCTTTCCGAACAGGCTTCGCTCTTGAACAATTTTTTCATCTTTGCGGATCCCGCGCTCCTCGGCTTGTACGAGGAGAAAATGCAGGGGGCCGCAGCGCTTGCGGTGGCGGACATTGAGAAATCCGTGCTGGCGAAACTGAAAGAGGATGTCGAGAGCGGCTTCGGGGTCGAAGCCGAGCGCTGGTTCAACACCATGACCGGGAAGATCGACCTGATGAAGGAAGTGGAAAGCAGGGTGGCCAGCGCGCTTGCGGCGCAGGCTGAGATCATCATCGCCGCTTCGAGAAACTCGCTTCTCTTTACCACCGCGACAGGCTTGGCGATCATTGCCTTCAGCCTCTTGCTGGCGACTCTGCTTTCCGCCCGGATCAGTTCCGCCCTGGAAGGAATCAGCGCGGACCTGGACAACGGGGCCCTGGAGGTGAATTCCGCCGCGGGCCAGGTTGCCTCGGCCAGCCAGGCCGTGGCGGACGGCGCCAGCAATCAGGCGGCGGCCATCGAGGAAACGTCCGCCTCCATGGAAGAGGTTTCCAGCATGACCCGGCAGAATGCCGACAATGTCAGCCAGGCGGATTCCCTTGTCAAGGAGGCGCGACAGACCATTGAAAACGCCAACGAGTCCATGGCGCAGCTCACCCGCTCCATGGCCGAAATACGCCAGGCCAGTGAGGAAACCTCAAAAATCATCAAGACCATTGACGAAATCGCCTTCCAGACCAATCTGCTGGCCTTGAACGCGGCGGTGGAGGCGGCGCGGGCCGGGGAGGCCGGCGCGGGTTTTGCCGTGGTCGCCGATGAGGTGCGGAACCTTGCCATGCGGGCCTCGGAGGCGGCAAGAAACACGGCCGGACTCATCGAGGGAACGGTGGAGAAGGTGCAGGCCGGCTCCAGGCTGGTGAACGCCACCAATGATTCCTTTCAGGCAGCCGCAGAAGGCACGGCGAAAATCGCCTCTCTCATGGACGAGATCGCCGTGGCCTCACGGGAACAGGCCACCGGCATCGGCCAGGTCAACCTGGGGATCAGCGCGCTGGACACGGTGACCCAGCAGAACGCGGCCACCGCCGAGGAGGCGGCCAGCGCCGCGGAGGAGCTGAGCGGCCAGGCCGGGCAGATGCATGAAACGGTACGGATGCTGAGGGCCGTGGTGCAGGGCGGCCAGTGAGGCGGCCGGCCCCGGAGAACCGCGTTAGCCCAGGGTGCGGCGGCGCATGCGCCCCCAGCCGGACTTGGTCCTGAAAAGGCTCTGCAACAGACCGTAGAGCCGAAAGAGGGTGATGAGCTGCCGGTAGCCGAGATTTTCCAGCACGGCGACGAAGAGCAGGACCAGCACCTGGCGGCCCTTCGGATAGATGTGAAAGGAGCGTTCCTCAAGCAGCAGGGAGCTGGTGGAAAGCAGAACCCCTATGCCGACGGCCACCAGGAGAAAGGCGATCATCGCCTCCTGGTCGAGCACGCCCATGCTGTAGGCCCAGAGCATGAACAGGTAGCCGGCGAATTCGAAAAGCGGGCCCCACCACTCGAAGAAGGCCATGAACGGGAAGGCGACCCAGCCCGGGAATCCGCCCCTGCGGCTGAAAAGCAGAGGCCAGTTCATGGTGAGGCTTTCCCCCAACCCGCGCTGCCAGCGGATCCGTTGATTTTTCAGGGTGGCGAGATCCTCGGGCGCGGAGGTCCAGCAGACCGGGTCGGGCACGAAGGTGATCCGGTAGGGCCGTCTCTCCCTGCGCAGGGTCCGGTGCAGTCGCACCACCAGTTCCATATCCTCCCCCACCGTGTCGTGGCGGTAGCCGCCGGCCCGGACCACGGTTTCCTTGTGGAACAGACCGAAGGCGCCGGAGATGATCAGCAGCGCATTGAGCGGCACCCAGCCGAGGCGGCCGAAGAGGAAGGCGCGGAGGTATTCGACGATCTGGAAGAGGGCGAGCGGATTCCTGGGCAGGCCGGTCCGCTGCAGAACGCCGCCCTTGATCTCGCAGCCGTTGGCGAGCCGGACCGTGCCCCCGCAGGCCACGGTGCGCGGATCCTCCAGAAAGGAGCGCACCAGAAGCCGGAGGCTTTCCGGATGCAGCATGGAGTCGGCATCCACTCCGCAGAAGAGCGGATAGCGGGCCGCATTGATGCCGGCGTTCAACGAGTCGGCCTTGCCGCCGTTTTCCTTGTCGATGACCCGCAGGTTGGGAAAGTGGCGCGAGCGGTAAATGGCGCGTACCGGTTGCGTTGTCAGGCGGACCCGGTACGCTTCCGGGATCTCTTCGAGCAGGAAGGCCGTCTTGAGAACCTGGAGGGTGTCATCCCCTGAGCCGTCGTTGATGACGATGATTTCGAATTCCGAATAGTGCAGCTGCAGGAGGGAGCGCACCGAATCCTCAATGGTGAGCGCCTCGTTGAAGGCCGGCACCAGGAGGCTGATGGGCAGTCCCAGGTCGCTGTATGCCTGGGGCCGGCTGGTGATGTCGCTGGCTTCCATGTAGTCGCTGAGCCGGAAGGAGGCCAGGAAATTCAAGAGCAGGTAGCCTGAGTTCAGAAAAAAGAAGTAGATGAAGAAAAACCACTCGGCACAGAGGATGATCTGCTGCCCGCTCATCGGACACTCCTCCCCTCTTCCGCCATGGTTTGCGCCAGCATGCTCCTGGCGAACAGATCCTCCAGGTTGTCATGGATCAGCCGCAACTCCTCCCGGTTCATGCCGGGCATTCTGATCAGGGCCTGGGCGGCCCGGTAGCGCACCCACCACTGTTCGTCGGAAAGCCCCTGCAGCAGAAGGGGAAGATCCTGGCGCTGGCCGATGCGGCCCAGGGCGGCCATGGCCTGCATGCGGATGTGCCAGCGTTCGTGGCCGATATAGTGGCGAACCAGATCGAGCTCATGGCTGCATTCAATGTGTTTGAGCAGGCGTGAGGTCAGCCGGTCCGATCGGCTGCGCTCAAGAAGGATGCGGAGGATGCGGTTTTTTTCCTCATTGTACATCTGCGCCACATAGGGCAGGAGCTTGACGGCCTGGGAATCGCTGCTGGTTTGCAGGGTATCGAAGAGGTGGCTGGTCAGCAGTTCCGGAACGAGAACGCTGCGGAGCAGCAGTGCCACTCTGGTCTCCGGCCAGTCTTCCCTGGTTGTCAGCTCGGCAAAGACCAGGGGCAGGGCGCGGTCCTGGTCAATTTCCAGCAGTGAACGGGCCGCCAGGATGGAGAGCAGGGTGTTTTCGTGGCGCAGCATTTTTTCAAGGGTTGGCCAGCTGAGGCGGTCCCGCAAATGGCCGAGAAAAACGACGGCTGCCAGGCGGTGCCTGATTCCGCGTTTCTGAAGAAGCCTGTGCGCGTACTCCTGCATCTTCAAACGGCGCGCCAAGGCATTCAACCGGAACTTGCCCGGGCCGGAATGGGTTTCCTGAAAGCCGAGCCAGTAGTGGATGAAGAGGAGGAAGTCCCTTGGCTTGAGAGGGGGCAGGACAGCGTTTTTGCAGGGGGTCTGCAGGGAGATTTCCGTGAAGATCGGCAGCCAGATTTCCCTGAACCGCGCCTGATGGCGCTGGCCAAGCTGCAGCTTGATGCGCAGCGAGATGATGCGCAGAACCATGAGCAGGGTGACAAGGCCGACAAAAATAACGCTCACATAGGCGTGAGCGACCATTGTCTCAGAACTGAAGGCGGATCCCAAGGGCTCCTCCCCAGCGGGTGTAACGGTCCCCCTGTTCGTGGCGCCAGAGCTCGTAACTGAGTGCCCATCTGTTTTCGGCAAACCAGTGGCGGCCGACCAGCCCCAGGCTGAGCACGCTGCTGCTTACCAGCTGGGTGGGTCCTGGCTCTCCGGAGTTTTCCGTTTCCTGGCCTGCCGCCGCATAGAGGGCAAAGCGGTTGCGTTCCCCGTAAAATCTGGTCCACTGCAGGCGGTGGGTATAGGTTTCGGCGGCATCCTCGGCCTTGCCGACATAGAGGGTGTAGTCGAGGCGCTGGTCCGCGAAATAGCGGCCCAGGCTCGCGCTGTACAGATTGCTGTAAGTCGCGTTGTACTCCGAGTGGCGGGCGGCAAGGGTCGCGTCCCACTTTTCGGGAAGTTTCCGGGTGAGACCGGCAAGGAGGGAATACTTGGGAAGAATTTCGTGGTCGGGGCTGCCGCTCAGTTCGAGCTGACAGTCGTAAAGGCTGCCCAGGGGCTGGTAAGTGCCGAGGACCAGTTCTTCGTCACCCAGGGAAAAGCGGTCGGTGAGACGGGTTTTGGCATAGAGAACCCGGCGGGGGGCCGGAAGCCATTCGCCTTCCAGATAGAGGCTTTTCCATTCGTCATAGCCATTGCTGAGGTGTTCGTAGGTGAAGCCGGCCTCCGCCTCTTTTCTGGGGACAAAGTCGTTGCCGGCGGCAAGAACGTTCTGCTGCCGACTGCGCAGATCCGCCAGCGCTTCGGCGGAAAAGCGCTGTTCCGCCTCGGTAAGCAGGGCTTCTGCCCGGTCGGAGTCAGCCTCGCTCCCCCGGGCCAGGAGAATCTGGATTTTGAGCCGCCGGAATTCGAGAGAATCCGGCGCCACGGCCAGCCCTTGCTCCGCCGTGGCGAGGGCGGCCCCGTGCTCGCCGCTCCAGAAAAGGGTCTGGGCCTGACCCAGCAGATAATCGCCATTGGCCGGTTCCTGGTCGAGGAGTCGCCGGTAGATGGCCAGTGCTTCCTGGTGTTGGCCCTGCCAGGCCAGAAGGCGGGCGAGGAGGAAATTGAGATCCGCATCCCGGGGAGCGTTCCGCAATTGGTTGCGCACCATGGCTTCGGCAGCGGGAAAATCCTTTTCTTCCACGGCTTGCCACGGATTTTCATAGGCCCGGGCCGGAGCGGGCAGTAAGGCGAGCAGAAAGAGGCCGGCAAGAAGGAAGCGCATCATGACGGTTGCTTGAGGAGACGCCGGAGGCGGGCGGCCAGCTCCATGGGCCGCAACGGCTTGATGATATAATCGTCCGCCCCGAGGTCCAGGGCGCGGACCACATCCCTTTCCTGGGATTTGGCGCTGAGCATGATGATCGGCACCTTCCGCCAGGCCGGCATGGTCCGCATCTCGGCAAGCAACTCGAAGCCATCCACGTACGGCAGGAGAATGTCGAGGATCACCGCATCCGGCACCACGCCGCCCGTGAGAAACTCCCTTGCGGCCCGGCCATCCTCGGCAACCAGGGGTTCATGCCCTTCCCGCCTGAGCATGAAGCTGAGCATGCCGACAATGACGGGAGAATCTTCTACGATCAGGATCTTGAATTTTTCAGCCATACGCTCCTGGCGGTCATGGTGGCGGGGTGCAGAAAAGTGCCGCTTATCATACACAGACCGGCAGTTCATGGCAAGAGCGGCATGGGGTTGCCGAGAGCAATTGCCCGGAGCACCCCTGTTTACCGGCGACTTCTTGTCTGGGCGCGGAAATTTGTTGAAACCGTTTGACAACGGGGAGGGTTCTGGCAAAGTAATGGAGCATGAAAAATGAGGCGGCTCAGCGAGGATCGAAGACCGGAAGCAAGAAGGGGCGGCCGCTTAGGCGGCTGGCCACCAATTTTCCCGGCGGGGCGCACCGGCCGCCAGCCCTGTTTCGTGAATTTTTCAAAAGGAGATATGGCCATGGCGGCCAGTAAATCCCTGGTGGCGGGAATGCACCTGCCCTTTCCCGGCATCGGCCATGTCCGGGCGGAGGGCAAGGGAGGTTACCGCTGGGTGCCCGTGGAATTCGGGCCGCTGGCCGCGGAGGCGAGGCAATAACCCCTATCGGCGCGCAGCCTCGCTTTTCGCGGGCAGGCCGCCGCCAGGCGCAACTTCTTTGCTTTGTCTCCTCGATGCGCGCTATACTGTGTTTTTCGGAGAAACCCCACCCACCCCTGGACGAGATTTGACAAGGCATGCGAAACACTAAAATCATCTGCACCATCGGCCCGGGCACCGCCTCTTTCGACATGCTGAAGCAGCTTGCGGAAAACGGCATGAATGTGGCGCGTCTCAATCTGTCGCACGGTTCCCATGACTGGCACCGGACGGTGATCCAGCACATCAAGAGGCTCAACAAGAAGATGGGCTGCGCGGTGGCCATTCTCCTGGACACCAAAGGCCCTGAGGTGCGAACCGGCGACGTGAGTCGCGACATCATCCTGAAAAAAGGCGACCCTCTGATCCTCACCGTCCGTCGACAGGCGGAGCTTGAGGCCAATACGGTGGAGGTGAGCTACGACGGCTTTGTCAACGATGTGGAAGTGGGAGACACGGTGTTGATCGACGGCGGCATGATCAGTCTGCAGGTCCGCCGGATCGCGGGCAAGGATATTCACTGTGCGTGTCTTGACGACGCCATTCTCACCTCCAGACGCCACGTCAATATCCGCGGCAAGAGCGCGGACCTGCCTTCGATCACCGAAAAGGACTGGCAGGATATCAGGTTCGGCATCGAAAACGGCGTCGATTTCTTCGCCCTCTCCTTTGTGAGGACCGCCGAGGCCATCACCGAGTTGCGGAAATACCTCCAGGCCGAGAACGCCTCCATCGATATCCTGGCCAAGATAGAAAGCGCGGAAGCCGTGCCCCATCTCGACGAAATCATCGCCAGGGCGGAAGGGATCATGATCGCCCGCGGTGACCTGGGGGCGGAGCTGCCCTTTGAGGAAGTGCCGTTGCTGCAGGAAGAGATTGTCCGCAAGTGCCGGGCGGCGGGGAAGCCGGTGGTGGTGGCCACCCATATGCTGGAGTCGATGATCGTCAATCCCACCCCCACCAGGGCGGAGGTCACGGACATCACCCAGGCGGTGCTGCAAGGAGCGGATGCCACCATGCTTTCCGGCGAGACCGCCACCGGCAGGCATCCCCTCAAGGCCCTTGCGGCCATGGATACCGTGGCGCGGAGAATTGAACGGAAGCTGGGGCTCGACACCACGGTGCGGGTGGCGGCCTCTGAAAATCCCAAGTATGAGATTGCCCGCAGCGCCGCGATTTTGAACAACAATCTGCATGCCGGCGCCATCCTGGTCTTTACCCGGCGGGGGCTGATGGCGATGCTGTTGTCCAGGTGCCGCCCCAGCGCGCCGATTTACGCGTTCACCAACACCACCCATGTCCGGCGGCGACTGGGCATTTTCTGGGGGGTGCATCCCTTCTTGATCAAGCTGTCCAAGGATCCCGAGGTTTCCATCAAGCGCGCCATTGACAAATTGCTGCGCAGGCAACTGCTCAAGGTGGGGAGCCGGGTGATCGTGGTTTCGGATATCCTGGTGGATGGGATGTTCGTGGAGACGGTGCAGGTGCGGGTTATCTGAGCGTGCCCGTTTGTTTTCGGGCCTGGCCTGGCTTTCCGCCGGGAAAAAGGAGAATGATGGCCTTGAGGGAAAAGAGCGGCTCCGGCCTCCTGCCCGCGGAATTCGGCCTCGCCATGCCCATGCCCCCGGAAGAGGGCTTCGTCAAAGGTGTTTACGCCGCCGTGGACGAGGCGACCGCCGGCGAGCTGGCGCGGCTGCGCAGGGAGGAGGGCGTTGTTCCTCCCTGCGGATCGGGCTGTTGCCACTGTTGCCGGTATCATATCCTGACCAACATTGCCGAGGCCCATACCCTGGCGCAACACCTCAAGCGGGAATGGTCAGCGGCCCAGCTCGACGGGCTGCGGCTGCGGACGCAACAATGGCATGCCTGGGATAATTCCAGGCCGGGCAGGCCGGCGGTCAGGAGCATGGGGCGGACGGAGCTCGCCGGCTACGAACATTGCTGCCCCCTGCTGGTAAATGGCGCATGCGGGGCCTATCCGGTGAGGCCGGTGGTCTGCCGGGCGCATTTCGTCTCTTCGCATCCCGACCTCTGCTCGGCGGCAAACGATCCGGCTGCGGCCGTTCCGACGGTGCTCGCCTCGGTGGCAATGGCGGCAATGCCTTCTGCCGGGGCGATCAGGGGGCATCTTGCCGACAGAGGTTGGGAGTCGTCGCGGACAATGATGCTTTTGCCGCAGTGGCTGGCCATTGAGATGGGGTGGGATTTCGCCATCCCTTTGTAGGCCAACGTAGCTGCCGCGGCCCGGCCCCATGTTCTTCAGGGGTGCGAAATCGGCTCGCGGGAAGCCTCTCAGTGCGCGGTCTCGTCCAGGAGGCGTCGCACGGTTTTCGTCCAGAGCACCCTGTCGATGGGCTTGAGGAGAAACGCCCTGATGCCGAGCTCCTTTGCCTGCTCTTCCGAGATCATGGAGCTGTAGCCGGTGCAGAGAATGACGGGCATTTCGGGCCTGATGCGCAGCACGGCTTTCGCCAGTTCGGCTCCGGTCAGGTCCGGCATGGTCTGGTCGGTAACCAGCAGATCGTACTCGGCCGGAGCTTTCTGGAAAAGATCCAGGGCGTTCAGGCTGCTGGTGGTGGCGGTCACCCGGTAGCCGAGATGCTCCAGCATGGATTTCTGCATGCCGGCGAGCATGTTCTCATCATCAACGACCAGAATGTGCTCGTTGCCGCCGGGAAGGAGCTGTTCCGGTGTTTTGTCCTGCTCCGGGCCGGGAGTCGCCGTTTCCAGCGCCGGGAAATAGACCCGGAAGAGCGTGCCCGCCCCCACGGTGCTGTCGACCTTGATCATGCCCCCGAAGTTTTTGACAATCCCGTGCACCAGGGCAAGGCCCATGCCCGTGCCCCGGCCCGGCTCCTTGGTGGTGAAATAGGGCTCGAAAATGCGCTGCATGGTGGCCGGGGCCATTCCGCGGCCGGTGTCAGCCACCATGAGTTCCACATAGGGGCCGGGCGCGAGGGCCGGCTCTCCCTTCAGGTCGGCCGGGCCCAGTTCCCGGCGGCTCAGCTTCACGCTCAACACCCCCTGCTCGTTTTCCATGGCGTGCAGGGCATTGGTGCAGAGGTTCACCAGCACCTGCTGCACTCTGGTCGGGTCGGCAAGAATCTTGCCGCTTTCAGGATCGATATCCTCCTTGATCTGGATGGTGGAGGGCAGCGAGGCGCGCAGCAGCTTCAGGGATTCCTTGACGATAAGATAGGGCGCCAGGGGTTCGAGGCTTTCTCCGCCCTTCCGGCTGAAGGTGAGAATCTGTTTCACCAGCTCGGCTGCCCGGTGTGCGCCGTTCAGCACGGCATCGAGATCGGCGGCCGCCTGGTTTTTGTCGTTTTCGATATCCATTCTGGCCAGCTCCGCATAGCCGATCATGGCGGAGAGGATGTTGTTGAAATCATGGGCGATGCCGCCGGCCAGGGTGCCGATGGCCTCCATCTTTCTGGCCTGGAACAGGTCTTCTTCAAGTTTCAATTTTTCCGAGATGTCCTTGGCAAAGTGCACGAGGTATTCCGGCCGCCCGTCCTTGTCCAGCACCGCCGCCGTCGAGACCTGAAAAGTCCTGCCGAGCTTCTCGTGGGTGATCGTCTGGGAATGGTTCCGCAGGTCGGCCAGGGTTTCGAGTTCCGGACAGCCCGGGCATGGTTCGGAAGTGCCGGCGAACACCTCATGGCAGTATCGGCCCACCAGTTCCCCGGCCGGGATGCCGAGCAGTCTGGCGGCTGCCTTGTTGGCCCGGATGATCCGCATGTCCATATCCTGGATGGTGAGAATATCCTCAATGGCGTTGAACGATTTTTCCCATTGTTCCTTGCTTTTCAACAGCTCCTTTTCCACCTGACGCCGGGCGGAGATGTCATGAAAAACCATGACAATGCCCATCATGTTGCCCTGATCGTCGATGATGGGGGCGCCGCTGTCGGCAATGGGATACTCGTGGCCGTCCCTGGAGAGAAGCAGGGTGTGATTGGCCAGGCCGACAATGTATTTCTTCTTGATGACCTGTCGGACCGGATGTTCGGCGGGTTGTCGGGTGGTTTCGTTGATGATGTGAAAGACCTTTTCGATATCCTCGCCCTGCGCCTCCTCCTGAGGCCAGCCGGTAAGGTGTTCGGCGATGGGGTTCAGATAGGTCACCTTGCCGCGGGTGTCCGTCACGATCAGCCCGTCGCCCAGGCTCCGCATGGTCGTCTTCAGCCAGCGTTCGCTGTTCCTGATGGTCTGGTGGGCTTTACGCAGGGCGATGAAACTCGCGGCCCGCCGTTTTTCCAGCCGGTAAAAAACCATCCCGCTGAGAAAAAACAGGGCCAGGCAGGCGGACAATAAAATTGTTCTGGTCGAGCGGAAACGGCTCAGATCGCCCTTGATCGATTGCTGCAGAGAGGCTTCAACCAGGTCGGCCTGATTGATGAATTCGGCGAAAAGGGCATCATAGCGCTGGTCGATTTCAGTCCCGATGCCGGAGGTTTCCATGGCCTTCCAGCGTTCCGTCGTGGCCTCCCGGAAGCGCGCTATCCGGTCGCGGATCGTTTTGATGTTCTCCCGCAGCTGGGCGTCGTCCATGGCGAGCAAAGGCCCTCCCGGTCCGGATTCGTCTTCGAGCATTGCCTCGGCATGGCGGTCGGCGGCGTCGAGATGGCCCAGCACGCTTTCAAAGCTTTCATGCCGGTCGCCGCTGATAACCTCCTCGAACCAGAGATGGGCCGTGGTGGCCTCAAGGCGGATTTCCATGGCGGCGTCGACAAGGGGGGCGTAGTGGCCGGTCATCCGCAGGCCGAGCTGAAATGCGTAGTTGATGGAAAAAAAGAGAAAGACGATGAGTCCGGCCATCAGGCCGTAGGCCCACCAGGGAGCTTGGTAGTTTTCCGGAGAAAAGCCCTGGCTGGGCGATTCGGTTGGACTCATGGCGGCACCTGACTGCAAGGAGGGGACAACAAATCAAAAAAACATTGTTGACACGTTGCCATTGTACGTCAGGCGGGAATCTTTTTCCAGAAAACTTCCGAGCGGGCGTTGCCGGCATGGCGGCGCCGCAGAGAACTTCCGGTCCGGAGCGGGGCCGGGGCGCACAAAAAAATGGGAAGACCTTGAGCCTCCCCATTTTTTTGCCGCAGTCACGGGCCCAAAATGCAATGAGGTCACCAGCCCTGTTTTTCGTAGCCAGGGATTTTGTCGAAGCTTAAATAGCGGTAGATCTCGGCCGCCTTCGGCGCCACCCGTTCGGCCATGATGGCGCTGTATTCGGCCGGGGTGGGCAGTCGGCCCAGCCTGGCCGAGATGGCCGCCAGCTCGGCCGAGCCGAGGTAAACCCTGGCGCCGTTGCCCATGCGGTTGTCGAAATTGCGGGTGGAGGTGGAGAATACCGTGACGTTGTCGCGGGTTCTGGCCTGGTTGCCCATGCAGAGCGAACAGCCGGGAATCTCGGTGCGGGCGCCGGCCTTGCCGAGGATGCTGTAAAGGCCTTCGTCCTTGAGCTGCGTTTCATCCATGCGGGTGGGGGGTGCCACCCAGAGACGGCCGGCCACCTGGGACGCTCCTTCGAGGATTCTGGCCGCAGCCCGGAAATGCCCGATGTTGGTCATGCAGGAGCCGATGAACACTTCGTCGATCTTGGTGCCGGCCACTTCGGAAAGGGGCCGCACGTCGTCCGGGTCGTTGGGGCAGCAGAGCAGAGGTTCCTTGATCTCGTTCAGGTCGATCTCGATCACGGCTTTGTAGTCGGCATCCGTATCCGGCGCCAGGAGTTGCGGATCGGCCAGCCAGGCCTCCATGGCGGCGATGCGTTTTTCGATGGCGGTTGCATCCTGATAGCCGCGGATGAGCATGTTCTTGAGCAGGACGACGTTCGAGCGCAGGAACTCGATAACCGGCTCCTTGTCCAACCGCACGGTGCAGGCGGCGGCAGAGCGTTCCGCCGAGGCGTCGGCCAGCTCGAAGGCCTGCTCCACGTTCAGGTCCAGCCCCTCGATTTCGAGGACGGTGCCGGCATAGACGTTTTTCTTGCCTTTTTTCTCCACGGTGAGCAAGCCCTGGCGCAGGGCTGCATAGGGAATGGCATTGACCAGATCTCGGTAGGTGATGCCGGGCTGCATCGTGCCCGTGAAACGGACCAGGACCGATTCTGGCATCACCAGCGGCATGGAGCCGGTGGCGGCGGCAAAGGCCACCAGGCCGGAGCCGGCCGGAAAGGAGATGCCGATGGGAAAGCGGGTGTGACTGTCGCCGCCGGTGCCCACCGTGTCGGGCAGGACCAGATGGTTGAGCCAGGAGTGGATGACGCCGTCGCCGGGGCGCAGGGCCAGGCCGCCGCGCTCGCTGAAAAAACCGGGCAGGGTTTTGTGGGTGAGCACGTCCACCGGCTTGGGGTAGGCCGCGGTGTGGCAGAAGGACTGCATGACCAGATCGGCGGAAAACTTCAGGCAGGCCAGTTCCTTGATCTCGTCGCGGGTCATGGGGCCGGTGGTGTCCTGGGAACCGACGGTGGTCATTCTGGGTTCGCAGTAGGTGCCGGGCCGTACCCCGGGAAGACCGCAGGCCCTGCCGACGATCTTCTGGGCCAGGGTGTAGCCGCGGCCCGTGTCCCTGGGCACTTCGGGTTCGCGGAAAAGAGTGGAGGGCGGAAGGCCCAGGGCCTCGCGGGCCTTGGCCGTAAGCCCCCGGCCGATGATGAGATTGACGCGGCCGCCGGCCCGGACCTCGTCGGGCAGGGTGGAGGGGGCAAGATTGAAGGTGGTGAGCAGTCTGCCCTCCCGGCTGATGGTGGACTCCCTGGTGTTGATCGTGATCACGTCGCCGGTCTCAAGGGCCGAGACATCGCACTGGATGGGCAGCATGCCGGAGTCTTCGGCGGTATTGAAATAGATGGGCGCGATGGTGGAGCCGATCACCACGCCGCCGGTCCGCTTGGCGGGCACATAAGGGATATCCCGGCCGATATGCCAGAGCATGGAGTTGACCCCGGACTTGCGGGAGGAGCCGGTGCCGACCACGTCGCCCACATAGGCGACCGGAAACCCCTTTTTCTTAAGCTCCTCGATCACCGCCAGCGAGCCGGGCAGCCGGTTCATCAGCATGGATTGGGCGTGCAGGGGGATGTCGGGACGGCTCCAGGCCTCGGAGGCAGGCGAAAGGTCGTCGGTGTTGGTTTCGCCCGGCACCTTGAATACGGTGACGGTGAGCGATTCCGGCATGGGCTCGCGGCCGGTGAACCAGGTGGCCTCGGCCCAGTTCGCGAGGACCTGTCTGGCGTGGGGATTGGTTGCAGCCTTGGCCACCACATCCTTGAAGGAATCATAGACCAGCAGGGTCTTGGAAAGCGCGGCAACCGCTTCCGCGGCCAGGTCGGCGTCATCAAGCAGGGTGATGAGCGGGACCACGTTGTAGCCGCCCATCATGGTGCCCAGCAGCCTCACCGCCGCTTTTTTGTCCAGCAGGGGCGAGGTGGCCTTCCCTTGCGCCAGGGTGGCAAGGAACTCGGCTTTGACCCTGGAGGCGTCGTCCACCCCGGGCGGCACCTGATTGGTGATGAGATCGACCAGGGTTTTCTCTTCGCCTGCCGGCGGGCTCTTGAGCAGTTCCACCAGAGCGGCGGTCTGCGCGGCGGAAAGAGGCAGGGGCGGCAGCCCCTTGGCTGCGCGGTCGGCAACATGGGTATTGTAGGCGGCAAGCATCTGAAATCCTCCGTGGCTATGACAAGCGGGCAGGGCCCTGCAAATTTTTCCTGAAACAGTCTCCTAACCTTGCCGGCCGCCACCTGTCAAGCAGAACCTCTTGCAAAAAAACAGAACGCTGCCCGGCAAAAAAAGGGCGGCGCCGCCATCAGGCAGCGCCGCCGCATCATTTTCCGGCAGGGGAAAACTTCAGTGGCCGCCGGCCATGGCCTCGGTCGCCCGCTTGGGATCGGCTTCCGCCTTTTTGAGAATTTCAGCGGTCCTGGCCTCTGCCAGCCAGTTGATCTTGCCGGTTGCCACATCGTAGATGGCGCCCACCACCTTGGCCTTGCCGCTTTTCACCAGGGCACGGGTCGCCGGGCTGTTCAGGAAGAGGTCTTCGATCCCCTGCCAGACGTTCTCCTCAATGCCGTATGGGATCACCTCCTTGCCATGCGCCTCGGGGTGCTGGGCAATGGCGCGCTGCACCGCCGGGGCGATGTTGTCCACCAGGGGCGGGATGTTCCGCTCCAGGGCGTGACCGTGGCCCTGGAGCGCATCGGTGACCGCGGTGACCGCGCCGCACTGGGTATGGCCGAGCACCACCAGCACCGGGGTGTTGACGTGGGCCAGGCCGTATTCGATGGAGCCTGCTTCGTCAACATCCACCACGTTGCCGGCCACCCGGACCACGAAGAGGTCCATGACGCCCGCGTCAAAAACACGCTCCACCGGCACTCGGGAATCTGAGCAGGTGATGACGGTGGCGTAGGCATGATCGCCCTGATTTTCCTTGCCCGCCTGGATCAGCCGGGCGCTGTCGCTGTGGGGATGGGCCGATTTGCCGGCGACAAAGCGGGCATTGCCCTCTTTCAGCATGGTGATTGCGGCGTCCGGGCTCGGTTTGGCTGCCTTGCTGCCACTGGCAAGGGACGGGGCGGCGGTGAGCAGCAGCAGGCAGCCTGCCGCGGCGGCGGAACGGATCAGTTTTTTCATTTCGTTTCTCCTTTTGGGCATTGAAAAATGGTAGTGCCGTCGCAGGGACGGGCAACGGGAAAGAACCATCTGTTCTACTGACACCATCGGGCAGTCATGTCAAGGGGTAAATTGAAGAAAAACAACATGATAGGTATCTTTGCCCAGACAAGAAAAGCGCCCTGGAATATCTCCGGAGGGCGCTTTTTGAGGGTGGGGGAGAGAAAAATTACGCGGTCATCAGCCGGTCGATGTCGTCGCCGCTGATGGTTTCCTTCTCCAGCAGGGCATCGGCCATGGCCTGCATGGCCGCCCGGTTTTCGGAAAGCAGTGTCGTCGCCGTTTCCCTTGCCTCCTGGACCAGAGCGACCACGGCCTTGTCGATTCTGACCGCGGTCTCGCCACTGTATGCCTGCTTGCCGCGGCCGTGTTCATCCGGGCCGGCCACGTTGATGAGCCCGATCTCCTCGCTCATGCCCCATTCGCAGACCATCTTCCTGGCGATGGCCGAGGCCCGTTCGATGTCGTTGGCCGCGCCGGTGGTGACGTCGCCGAAGATCAGCTCTTCCGCCACCCGGCCGCCCAGGAGGATGCAGAGGTTGTTCATGAGAAACGATCTGGACTGGGAATGCTTCTCGTCGGTGGGCAGTTGCATGGTCAGACCCAGGGCCCGGCCGCGCGGGATGATGGTCACCTTGTGCACCGGATCGGTGCCGGGGAGGAGGCGGGCGACCAGGGCGTGGCCCGCCTCGTGGTAGGCGGTGATCGCCTTGTCTTTTGCGGTCAGGATCATGCTGGTGCGTTCGGCGCCCATCATCACCTTGTCCTTGGCCCGTTCCATGAGGTCCATGGTGATCTTGCCCACCTTGAAGCGGGCCGCCATCAGGGCCGCCTCGTTGACCATGTTGGCCAGCTCGGCGCCGGAAAAGCCCGGGGTACCCTTGGCGATGATGGCGAGATCCACATCGGTGTCGAGCTGCACCTTGGCGGCGTGCACCTTGAGAATCTTCTCCCGGCCGCGCACGTCGGGAATGGGAACGATGACCTGACGGTCGAAGCGGCCCGGCCGTTTCAGGGCAGGGTCAAGGATGTCGGGCCTGTTGGTGGCCGCGACGATGATGATGCCGGCGTTGGCCTCGAAGCCGTCCATCTCGACCAGGAGCTGGTTCAAGGTCTGCTCCCTTTCGTCGTTGCCGCCGCCCACGCCCACGCCGCGCTGCCTGCCCACCGCGTCGATCTCGTCGATGAAGATGATGCAGGGCGCCTTTTTCTTTGCCTCCTTGAAGAGATCACGGACCCGGCTGGCGCCCACGCCCACGTACATCTCGACAAAGTCCGAGCCGCTGATGGAGAAGAACGGCACCTTGGCCTCGCCGGCAATGGCCTTGGCGAGCAGGGTCTTGCCGGTGCCCGGTTCGCCCGAGAGCAGCACCCCCTTGGGAATGCGGGCGCCCACCCGGGTAAACATCGCCGGGTCGCGGAGAAAATCGACGATTTCTCCCAGTTCGTCGCTGGCCTCTTCAATGCCGGCCACGTCGGCAAAGGTGATCTTGGATTCCTCCCCTTCAATGAGGCGGGCCCGGCTCTTGCCGAAGGTCATCAAGCCCTTGCCGCCGCCGGCCTGGGACTGGCGCATGAAATAGATCCAGACCCCCATGAGCAGCAGCATGGGCAGCCAGGAGATGAGGATCTCCATATACCAGGGCGCCTTTTTTTCCTGTTCCACCTTCACCTTGACCCCATGCGCGAGGAAAGGCTGTACCGTCTCGAGGTTTTCCGGCATCACGGTTTTGAAGCGGTTGCCGGCCAGATCCTGGGCCGTTGCCTCATTGCCGTTGATGGTGACCTGGCTGACCTTGCCCGATTTAATGCTGTCCAGAAAATCGTTGTAGTTGATCTGGTTGATCGCCTCGGTGGGAGGATTGAAAACATTGATCAGCGCAAAGCCGATGAGGCAGATAACCAGCCAGATGGACAGGTTTTTATAAAATTGGTTCAAGGCATACCTCCAGGTTATTTTTCTAAACGTTGTACACGAAACAGGGGCAAAGCCGCAAGCAATCAGGCGGAAATCGACCGGTTCCGGCCGGGGTCGGCGATATCGATCTTCTTGGGCACCAGGGCGCTGGACATGAAAGCCGTGCAGAGCTTGCGTTTTTCAAAGGGGCAGTCGGCGATATTCCAGCAGGGCGTATACTGGAGCAGCTTGTGGATGGCCGCCACGCTGATGCCGTGCTCGTGGATCATGTTGCGCAGGCAGGTGATCCATTTCAGGTTGTCCATGCTGTAGTAGCGCCACTTGCCGTGGCGCAGGGGTTTGATCAGGCCGTCCCGCTCGTACATGCGCAGGGTGCGGGGGGTGACATTCAGCATCTCCGCGGCGGCGCTGATGGTGAAGACCGCCTGGTTGTCGGCCAGCAACGGCTTCTGGCCGATGGGGAGCGGGAGGTTCTGGCTGGGGGCTGCTGTCTCGGTAATCATGGCGCGCTCTCTTTTTTTTATGAATGGCTATTTGGCCGCGGACATGGGCAGGGGGCTCTGGCAGTCCAGGGAAAAAAGGGCGACCAGAGCGGGCAGGGCCGAAAACGGACCCAAGGCAACGGACATGACAAAGGAGCTGACAAACCAAAAGGTTTCGGCTAGCGTAGCAGGGGTGATGCGAGCCAGGGCTGAAGCTGTTCTTGTCGCGTTTTGTGCTGTGGCCTTTTCTTTCATCTCGGACCTCCTTTGTTGAGGTGCTTGGCAGCGCAGAATCCTTTTCTGTGGCCTTTGCTTGTATGGAGGAGCAAGGGGCGTGCCAGAACGGCCGGCCGGCATGGGGCGGATGGTTTATTTGCAAAGAAAACAAGCAGATAAAAGTATAATAAAATTATTTCCAAGGGCATCTCTCTTGTCGAGAGGTAGAAAACCATACCCATTCGGGCTAATAGTGCTGCATTTTGGGGGTGGGGTAGGGAGTATTTTGCGCCATTTTAATCGGTGGGCATGATGGGATGGGAAGAGGCAGGATGAAAAACAAGAGCGCGAAACCCGGCGGCAAGGGACCGCAAAGGCAATGCAGGCAGTGCGGCACCTGCTGCCGCAAGGGAGGCCCGGCCCTGCGGCGGGAGGATCTGGAGCTGCTGCGCAGAGGTATTGTCAGACATGAGCAGCTCGTCACCATCCGCAAGGGAGAGATGGGCTTCAACCCGGCCGGCAACCGTCTTGAACCGGTGCCTGTCGAGCTGCTGAAGATCCGCGGCCAGGGGGGGGATTGGACCTGCCTCTTTCTGGATCAGGCAAACAACAGCTGCGCAATTTACGCCCATCGCCCCCTGACCTGCGCCCTCCTGGAATGCTGGCAGCCGGCAGCGCTTTTCGCCGCCATATATCAGGACACCCTGAGACGCACCGACCTGATCAACCCGGACGATCCGATCCTGGAGCATATTGCCCGCCACGAGCGGCAATGCCCCGGGGAGGAGTGGACCGCACTCCTCGGGCAATACATGGAAAGCGGCGCAGGCGCACTTCTCGCCCGCCTCAACGGGCTGGTCCGGGCCGACCTCGTCCTGCGGCAGGAGATCGCCGCCAGGACAGGGATGACGGTGGATGTGGAGTTCTTCCTCCTGGGGCGGCCCTTTGTGACCCAGTTGGCCGGCTCAGGACTTGTTTGTGTTGAAGAGGGTGGAGAGATTTGTTTGCGGAGAGGGGAGGGGGCCTGATTTTTTAACTCTTTCTTCTTTTGCTTGCCCAAAAGAAGAAACAAGAAAAAGGCTCCCGTTTGTCCTGGCCCTTCGGGCTTCCCTTGCTTCTCGACAAAGGCGGGACGCTGAAAAACTCGGGCTTCGCCCGCAAACACTTTCAGCGCCTTTTTCCGCCCCTGCCCGCGAGGCGCGGCAGGACAAAATGGGCGGAATTCTGGCGGTAAACCAGTTATTGCTGGGCGCTATTTCACCTCCCGCACCATGATTTCCTCGGACCAGTCATTGTGCTCAAACTGCTCGTGGTCCGGCTTGGGCGGCTTTTCTTCGTCAAGGCGCTGCTTGAGCCACTTGAGGATCATCTCGAACTCGGCGGCCACCTCGGCCATGGCGCGGCCCCGGTGGCTCACCTTGTTTTTTTCCTCCATGCTCAGTTCGGCAAAGGTCTTGCCCAATTCGGGATAATAGAAGACCGGATCATAGCCGAAACCGTCCGTGCCGCGCGGCTCCTCAAGAATCTCGCCCTCGCAGCGGCCCTCGTAGGTCAGGGCCGGACCGCCGGGCACGGCGATGGAGATGACGCAGTGGAAGGCGGCCTTGCGATTTTTCACCCCTTGCATCTCCTTGAGCAGCTTGGCGATGTTTTCCGCGTCGCTTGCCTTTTCTCCGGCATAACGGGCCGAGTAAACGCCGGGCGCGCCGGCCAGCGCCTCGACCACCAGGCCGGAATCATCGGCAATGGCGGGCAGCCCCAATACCTTGGCGGTAAAATGCGCCTTTTTGTAGGCATTGTCGTCAAAGGTCTGCCCGTCCTCCACCGCTTCCGGGATCGGACCGAAATCCGCCAGGGAGCGGATCTCCACGGGAAAGTCCTTGACCAGTTCCTGGAACTCCTTGAGCTTGCCCTTATTCTTGGTGGCCAGAACCAATATATTGAACATGATTTTTCTCCTCGCCTGAAAAAGCTGCGGACTGCCGCTTTTGCCGAAAGTCACATTTACCCCCTGCGCGGCCGGAAGTCAAGGCAGGCGAGCGGCGACGATCCTGCCCGAAGGGGACAAAAATGCGCAAACTTGATATAAGTCAATGAGAAGGATCTTTTTTTGCGATAGTTATGAGAAAATCCTCTCCCCCGGGAGGAGAACATTCAGCAGAAGGGAGGAGACGTTCATGACGCAGCCGAGCACAGCCAAACTCAATCCCGCGGAACTTCTCAGCGACGAGGATGTCTTCGCGGCAATGCAGGAGATCCCGGGGTATATCGACATCTCGCCGCCCGATTTCAAGCAGCTCTATCTCCTTGCCTACAGGCATGCGGAAAGCCGCCTGTACCGCAGCACCAAGGCCGACGATATCATGAGCCGGCAGGTGATCACCGCCTCGCCGGCGACTCCCCTGGCCGAGGTGGCCGGTCTCTTGGCCGAAAACCATATCACCGGTCTGCCGGTGGTGCGGTCTGACGGAAGCGTGGCCGGCATTGTCTCGGAGCGGGATTTCTTCCGGAACCTGAGTTCCGGAAAGCAGACCTCCTGCATGGCCCTGATCGCCGAATGCCTTGCCGGCGGAGGCTGCGCCGCCCTGGCTGTCAAGGGGCGGACCGCGGAGGCGATCATGACTTCGCCCGCGGTCACCGTCTCCGGGAGCGCCCTGCTGCCGGAGATAAGCAGGCTGATGCGGGAAAAGGGAATAAACCGGCTGCCGGTCATCGATGACCGGCAGCAGCTGCGCGGCATCATCACCCGCAGCGACCTCATGCTCGCCTTTCCGGAGAGGGAGACGCCATGAAGTATTTCCACAAGATGCTGGGTATCACCACAAGCCCGCCCCGGGTGGGAATGTCCGAGGTCTTCTGGTCGTGGCTCGGCGCTTTTCTCGGTATTGCCGCGGTGGCCTATATCAACTACGATCTGCTGCCGGAATCGGATCTCATCATGCTCATCGGTTCCTTCGGCGCCTCGGCCGTGCTGCTTTACGGCGCGCCCAAAAGCCCCCTGGCGCAACCGCGCAATCTGCTTGGCGGCCATCTGCTCTCGGCGCTGATCGGCGTGGCCTGTTATCAGCTGCTGGCCCCCCATCTATGGCTGGCCGCGGCCCTGGCGGTGGCCACGGCCATCGCGGTGATGCACCTGACCAAGACCCTGCATCCGCCGGGGGGCGCCACCGCCCTTATCGCCGTGATGGGCAGCGGGAAGATATACGCCCTGGGCTATCTCTATGCGATTTTTCCCGCCGGCGCCGGGGCCTGCATCATGCTGCTCATCGCCCTTCTGGTGAACAATATTCCCAAAACGCGGAGGTATCCCGAATTCTGGTGGTAGGGCCGTCCCCGCTTTCCTCTTTCCCTCCTTCCTCCCCCCTGCCGGGCCGGCAACGGCGTTCCGCCGGCCCGGCAGGGAACCCGCGAGAAGCCGCTTTACCTTTCCCTTGCTTTCCTTCATACTTTTTTTGAGTGGTACTTTCTGGTTACGCGTTATTTCCGTCAACCGCGACGAGGGCGATGATGCTGACCCTGGCCAGTTTTTTCGTCAAGGATGTGGTGTTCGGGGAAAAAACCCGGCTTGCCGCGAGGACGCTTGTCATCGAGCCGGAAGGGCTCAAGGAGATGCTCAGGCGGGCAGACTCCCGCATTGCCGCTCTTGCTGTCGCCCTGGCCAGGCCCGGCGAGGCCACGAGGATTCTCTGCGTCAAGGATGTGGTCGAGCCCCGCTGCAAGGTGTCGGGAGAGGTGGCCGGTTCCGGGGAGATCCGTATCCTCAGGAACGTGGCCGTGGTCACCTGCGGCAAGATCGTCGGCTTTCAGGAGGGGATCATCGACATGCGCGGCCCCGGAAGCGCGCATACGCCCTTTGCCCGCACCCTCAACGTGGTCCTGGAGGTGGCGGTTGTCCCGGGTCTTGACCCGCATCAGCACGAAGAGGCGGTTCGCCTGGCCGGCCAGCGCGCCGCGGCCTTTCTTGCCGAAGCGGCCAGGGGCGGCGCGGCGGACAACCTGGAAGAGATCGTCCCTTTGGAGCCGGAAAGGGTCAGGCCGGAATTGCCCCGGGTGGCCTATGTCTATATGCTCTTGAGCCAGGGGCTTCTGCACGACACCTATGTGTTCGGACAAAACGCCAGGGAGGGGCTGCCGAGGCTCTTTGCCCCCCACCTCCTCTTTGACGGGGTGATCACCTCGGGCAACTGCGTGAGCGCCTGTGACAAGAACACCACCTTTCATCACCAGAACAATCCCCTGCTGCGCGAACTCTACTCCCGTCACAACCGGGAGCTCAACTTCGTCGGCGTGGTCCTGACCAACGAGCCGGTGCGCCTTGCCGGCAAGCAGGCCTCGGCAGCGCAGGCGGTGGCCCTGGTCAGGGGGCTTGCCGCCCAGGCGGCGGTGCTCAGCAAGGAGGGTTTCGGCAATCCCGATGCCGACCAGATGATGCTGATCCGGGGCCTGGAGCAGGCCGGGATCAAAACCGCCGGGCTCACCGACGAGTATGCCGGCCCGGACGGGGCCTCCCAGTCCCTGGCCGATTCGACCCCTGAGGCGGACGCCCTGGTCTCGGTGGGGAATGCCAACGAACGGATTCTCCTGCCGCCACTGGCCCGCATCCTCGGTCCCCTCGATGATCTTGCCAGGCTGGCCGGCGCCTATCCGCAGAGCCTCAAGGAGGACGGCTCCCTGGAAATCGAGTTGCAAGGGATCATCGGCGCCACCAATCAATTGGGCATGCAGAAACTTTCCTGCCGGGAGGTGTGAGTTGCCTGAAAGCTACAGGGTCATCCACTGTCTCAATCAGTTTTTCGGCGGCCTGGGCGGCGAGGAGCAGGCCAATCTGACGCCCACCCTGGCGGCCGGCCCGCGCGGCCCAGGGCTGCTCCTGGAGAAGCTCCATCCGGAACTCGCCATCACCGCGACGATCATCTTTGGCGACAACTTTGTCGCCGAATACACCGAGGCCGCCGTGGAGGAGGTTCTTGCCTTGCTTGCCCCTTCCTTTGCCGGCCGGGAAAAGCCCCAGCTGCTTCTGGCCGGGCCGGCCTTCAATGCCGGTCGCTACGGACTTGCCTGCGCGGCCATCTGCAAGGCGGTGGCGGCCCGGTTCAATATTCCCGCCCTTGCCGCCATGTTTCCCGACAATCCGGCCGTGGCACAGTACAGAAAAGAGGTCTATCTCGTCTCCTGCGCGGAAAACGTCATGGGCATGCGGGAGGGGCTGCTGAAGATGGGGGCCCTGGCCAAAAAACTGGTCGTCGGCCAGGCCGTGGATCCTGGCAGCGACGGCTATATTCCCCAGGGGCTGCGGCGGAACTATTTTGCCAAGGAAACCGGAGCGAAACGGGTGGTGGACCTGCTCCTCAGGAAGGTGATGGGCGGGCCGTTCGCAAGCGAATACGCCATGCCGGTTTTTGACCGGGTCGCGCCGGCGCCGGCCGTTGCCGATCTGCGGCGGGCGCGTCTGGCCCTGGTCACCTCCGGCGGCATCGTGCCGCTGGGCAATCCGGATCGGATCGAGGCGGCCAATGCCCGGAGATTCGGAACCTACAGCCTGGAAGGTCTTGCCGCCTTTTCCGCCGCCACCCACCAGAGCGCGCATGGCGGCTATGACCCTTCCTTTGCCAACGAAGATCCCAACCGGGTTCTGCCCCTCGATGCGGTGCGCGAGCTGTTGGCCGCGGGCCGCATCGGTTCCCTGCACCCTTTCTACTACGCCACCGTGGGCAACGCCACTTCGGTGGCCAGTGCCATGGCCTTTGGGCAGGCCATTGCCAGGAATCTCATCGCCGATGGGGTCCAGGCGGTGATCCTCACCTCCACCTGAGGAACCTGTACTCGTTGCGGGGCAACGATGGTCAAGGAGATCGAACGGGCCGGGATCACCGTGGTGCACTGCTGCTCCATCGTGCCCATCTCCCTGACGGTGGGCGCCAACCGGATCGTTCCCACCGTCGCCATTCCGCATCCTTTCGGCGATCCTGAAAAAAGCGGGGCGGAGGAAAAGGTTCTGCGGAAAAGCCTGGTGGAAAGGGCGCTTGCCGCCCTCGCCACGGAGGTGACGGGGCAAACCGTTTTCAAGTGAACCGTCGCCATGGCCACACCTTTCGCGGCCCCCGTCCGTTGACAAGGACCGGGGCAAGGGGCTGCCTCATGTCCGTCCCGCCGGGGGCGTCTCCTTCGCTTCGAAGATTTCCCGGACCAGTTTGGCCAACTCCTGCAGACCCACCGGTTTCATGATAAATTTTCTGATCCCCAGACTGAGCGCATCTTCCTCGGAAATGACGTTGCTGTAACCCGTGCAGAGAATAATGGGCAATTCCGGGCGGAGGCGCAGCATCTGCACGGCCATGTCCGCCCCGGACAGATTCGGCATGGTCTGGTCCGTGATCACCAGATCGAAGCGATGCGGCGTGGCCTGGAACCTTTGCAGGGCGGTGCGGCTGTCCGTGACCGCCTCCACGGCATAACCGAGTTCAGCCCAGAAGACCTTGTGGATATCGACGATGGCGTTTTCGTCGTCCACGAAAAGAATCCGCTCCCGCCCGGGAGGCAGAAGATCGGCCAATTCACTCTCCTCGTTGGCTTCGGAGGCAGGCGCGTCGACAACCGGCAGGTAGATGCGGAACACGGAACCTTTGCCCGGGCTGGAGGAAACCCTGATCGTGCCGCCAAGGCCATGGACGATGCCGTGCACCACCGACAACCCCATGCCCGAGCCTTTGCCCACTTCCTTGGTGGTGAAATAGGGGTCAAAGATATGTTCCATGGTTTCCTCGTCCATGCCATGGCCGGTGTCGCTCACGCACAGTTCGATAAAATCGCCGGAGATGGTGATGTCTTCGGTGTCAAGGCGCCTGTTGCTGAATTTCCGGCGGGCAAGAATCACCCCGAGCTGGCCGCTTTCCTTTTCCATGGCATGCACCGCATTGGTGCAGAGGTTCATGATGATCTGCTGGATCTGGGTGGGGTCCGCCAGGGTGATGCCGCATTCCATGTCGAGATCCGAGACGATCTCGATGGAGGAGGGAATGGAGGAGCGGAGGAGCTGCAGAGCTTCGTGGGCAAGGGGATAAAGCGACAGGGGCCGCAGCTTGCTTTCGCTTTTCCGGCTGAAGGCGAGGATCTGGTTGACCAGCTCCTTGGCCCGGTGGGTGGCCTTGGAGATCTGCTCCAGATATTCGCTGAGTTTGGTCTGGCCCTGGGAGAAACGCCTGCCCAGTTCGGCATAGCCGAGGATCACGGTGAGAATGTTGTTGAAATCATGGGCGATGCCGCCCGCCAGAGTGCCGATGGCCTCCATTTTATGCGCCTGGCGCAGGTCGATCTCCAGTTTCTCCTTTTCCTCTTCCGCGCGAATGCGTTCCGAGATATCCCTGCCGATGGAAACAACGAATTTTTCCTTGTCCTTGCCATCCTCAAAAAGGGTGGCATGGTATTCAAAGGGGATGGTCTCGCCTTTCTTGGTGAGAAGCTGCAACTGGTAGGTGGCGCTTTTGTTCAGATAGAGATCCACCAGGGCCTCTTCCGCTTTCTGGAGATCCTCGTCGCGATAATAGCTGTGCGGGGCCAGAAGTTGAGCGATTTCCGCATCGCTGTAGCCGCAGGCCTCGCGAAAAGCCTTGTTCCAGCGCACGGCCCGGCCCGAGGAGCTGTTGAAAACGAAAAAGCTGTCGGGCTGGGCGTTTAGGGCGAAGTCGGTAAATTCCTTTTCCGCGGAGAGGGCCGCTTCGGCCTTTTTCAAGGCGGTGACATCGTTGCCGATGCTCAGGATCTCGGCAAGTCCCCCGTCCGGGCCAAGAATCGCCTCGTTGGTCCAGGAAATCCAGACCCGTTCCCCGGACCGTTTGCAGTTCTGATTGATGTTGTTCTTGTACTTGCCCGGGTAGTGCAGGATGTCCTCGATCATCACGCTCAGGTCCCGGCCGGACGTTTCCGTTTCCGGAACAATGGAACCCATCACGTTTCTGCCGATGATCTCCTGTTCGCTGAACCCGAAAAAATCCAGGCCGTAGGGGTTGAGATAGAGGATGTCGCCGTTGGGGTCCCAGCGGAGAATGATGCTGTTGGCGCTCTCGACCAGCTGTCTGTAATCCCGCCTGCTTTTTTTGAGGGCGTCGAGGGCTCTTTTTCTTTTGTCGGTCTCCCGCGTCGCGGCCCAGGCCTTGAGGATCAGGCCGGCATAAGTCAGGGCGCCGAGGAGCAGGGCCCCGAACAGAAAGAGCCATTTGCTTCTGAATCGCTCCATGGTTTTCAGCACTTCCTGCTCCGCCGTGGAAACCGCGATGGCCCAGATGGTATTGCCCAGGCGGGCAGGGGCATAGGCGGCATGGTGCAATACTTGCTTTTGCGAGCCGGCGGACCATGCGGGGGCGGGCAGCAGAAAGGAGCCGACCCCTTCCTTTGCCAGCATCATCTCCCGGGAGACAGAGAGCAGCGAGGGCGAGTTCCTGTGGGTTTCGAAGATGCTTTTGCCGACATCGCCCGGCTTCATGGCATACAGCTCCCTGCCCCCCTCGCTGATCATCCAGGCCTGGCCTGTCGAGCCGATGCGGATGGGGGCCAGATACTCCCTGGCGATTTTGTCGAAGGGGATCAGGAGGGCCAGGCTGCCGGCAAAGACGCCGTCGCGCAGGACCGGGACATGCAGGGCGATGCAGAGCGGACCCTGCACCGCGGCAAAAACGTCGCTCACCACCGGTTGTTTGTTCTTGAGAAGCTCGGCCACGTGGGGCTGCCCGGCAATGCTGGCGCCAACCGCCCCTTCCGCGACCGGGAAGGTGTAACGGATGATCCCCTGCGCATCCATGCGGGTTATGCCGAAAAGAGCGTCCTTGTTTTTCCGGAAGAAGAGCTCCATGAGCGTTTTGCCTCTGTCCGTGCAGCGGACAATATCGTCAATCTCGGCGAGGTAGGAGAGTTCGTGGGAAAAACGGCCGAAGAGGTTTTCGATGCCGGTGGCAGCCTGTTTGGCGTACACCATCTGCAGGGAGTTGAATTCGTCCAGGGTCTGTTTCTTCACCGCGGAATAGAGGAGGAAGAGGAGATGGGTTGTCAGGATGATGAGGAGGGGAATGGCGACAAAACGCTTTTTCATGCTCATAGAGGGGGCAAACTCCTTGAAACCTTTCCGGACAGCCGCCGCGCCCCGGATAAGAAGCCGGCCGGGATTCTGCCGGCCAGGATGCGGGGGGGACGCGGATCGCCTTTCAGAATATAGAATAGTTCGGAGAATTACAAAGGAATAGTATGCGGGGGCTGCTCGCCCCTGGCTTCCCCCAGGGCGGCCAGAATCTCCGCCACGGCTTCTTCGGTGAGTTCCAGTTCGTGGAGGGCCATCTCGGTCTGCCAGACTTCGGGCGGAATCTCGTCCTTCAGCTCAAGAAGGTGGTAGCTCTTCAGGCCCAGGGCCACCCCGGCCAGGGGTCCGGCATAGCTCGGGTCGCCATCCCTGAAGGTTTTGGCCATGATCCGCAGGGCAAAAGGCTGGTTGAGCCCGAAAACCACCAGCAGATTTTCCACCCCGTAGCGGGCGGCCAGGTTCTTCACCGCTTCCTGTTCCGTAAGACTTACGGCGCCGGCGGAGGTTCAGACAAAGCAGGCCGTGGCCTCGTAAACGATGTCCGCCCCGGCCGCGCGCAGGCAGGTGCTCACCGTTTTTCCGGCAATATCGTCGCGTTCGCCGAAAACAATCACTTTTTTCCCCTTGAGCATGGCTTCCCTCCCTGGCGCGTGTTGTTTTGCCACGGCCGGCTCGAAATTTTCCCTTTATTCAGCCGCGGCCGCCGGGGTTTCTTTCCAGCAGAAAGGAGACCCCGTCCAGCATGCTGGTGCAGCGGTTTAAAAAGATGCTGGCCCGGGCCAGAAACATGACCCGGGTCATTTCGCCCTTGAGCATGGCCTCCCGGGCATGGCCAAGATAGGGAACCGCCGAGGGGATGTGGCCCTGGGTCGGGGCAAAGCCCGGCATGCCGACCCGGGTGAGCCAGGCTGTCATCTCCTTTTTGTTGAGCTGGCCGTCCATTACGGCCATGGCGGCGATTTTGCGGTAGTTTTTCGCCGCCACGTCTCCGGAGCCGGCAAATTCCATGATTTCCGGATTCTGCAGCTCCGGCGCGAAGCGGTCGATGTCGGTAAGGCCCAGGCCCAGGGCGGCGAGAGGCTCAAGGAGATAGTGGCGGAAGACCGCCTCGTCGCTGCTGCCTGCCCCGACCGGCACCTTGCCCACCGCCCCGGGGGCCATGCGGATGACGGGATTTACGCCGTCGTCGGCCGTGACCAGGAAGGCCATGCTGGCCAGGCAATCGTCAAGAATCGGCATGCCATGCGCCAGAAAAGCCTGGAATTTCATGCCCAGCTTGGCCAGCGAGCCGCCGCCCACCACGGCGACCCGCGCATGGACGCCGGCCTTGACCAGGGCGGCGGCGACGACCAGGGCGTTGGCCGGAGCCGCGCAGAAGTTCTTGAGGTCGAAGCCCGAGGCGTTGAGGCAGCCGCACATCTCGGCCATCGCCTTGGCCATGCCGCCGCCGCCCCGCTGGTAGCGGTCGCCGCAGGCCTCCTCGCCGCAGCTGATCACGCAATCGATCCCGCTCGGGGCAAGATCCTCCCGTTGCAGGAGCCACCTGAGGGCCAGGGCGCCTGATGCCTTGCCGCAGAGCGCCTCAAGCAGGATATGGGGGGCGAGGTTGTCATCATCCATGCCCTCCGCCCGTTCGTCACCATGGAAAAAGCCGATGGTGCGGCCGGAGAGCGTCAGGGGCAGGGCCGGGGCATGCTGGGTTCCTTGCTGCTGGTCCGCCTGCTCTTTGTTGGCGGCAGGTTCCGGTTGGCCGCCAAAAAGAGGGTGGCCGGCAAGGCTTTTTTCCAGTGTCGCCTCCTCCCTGCCCGCCAGGGCAAAGAGCGGCGGCTTGAGGATGTCGGCCCGCCTGAGCAGGGCGTAAAAAAGCGTTTGGTCGACAATTTCGCCAAAAGGGCCGCGCCGCTGTTGTTCCGTCTCCTGTTTGCCGCAGGTTTTTGTAAACCAGGGCCGGGGCAGATTGGCCAGCGCTTCGGGCCTGAGGTTGCCGAGAAAGGTCTGGTTGGGCGGATAGCAGACCGCCTGCGCATAGCCGCGCAAGTGCGCGCGGATGGCGTTTTCCAGCCCTGGGTCGCGGCTGATCTCGCGCCGTGGCTTTGAACCGTGGCAGACCAGCTCCGGCACATGGGCCAGGCAGTAGGCCACGTTTTTGAGAACCTGGAAATGGTTCATCTGGTAATTCTCTCCGTCCGCGCTGGGCTTGGCTCGTGGAACCGGAAGCTGTTTCTCCAGGCTGTCTTGGCGGCGAGGATGTTGTCGGCGAATTGTTCCGGCAGGCGCATGCGCTGGAGGCTGCCGCCTTCGGGAAGACGGAAATGGACCTGGCGAAAGTGATTTTTAAGTAGGCGCTTGAAGGTGGGGGGCATCAGGGGATGAAGCTCCGCTCTGCTTGCGCGGCGGCCTGCCGATTCCCGTGGGTGCTCCTCCTTTTTCCGGCCTTGGGCGCAGGCGAGAAAGGCGACGAGAATCACCTGGGCGATGGCGAAGGAGAAGAGATAGTACGGCTTCTGGCTCCATTTCATGCAGCAAAGCCTCATGGCGGAGTGCGTTTTTGCGGCGGGACTTCTTTCAGCTTAGCCGGCGGCGCGGAAAAAGAAAAGCGGCTGCCCCTAAAAAAGGCGGTTAAAACCAAAGATTGCAGATCGCCACCGAAGCGATGATGCCGGCGGCATCGGCCAAGAGGGCGGCGGGCAGGGCATGGCGGGTGCGGCGGATGCCCACCGCCCCGAAGTAAACGGCCAGCACGTAGAAGGTGGTTTCCGTGGAGCCCTGCATCACCGAAACCAGGGCGGCGAGGAAGCTGTCCGGCGCCTGCTGGACGATCTCGCTCATGAGCCCGAAGGCGCCGCTGCCGGAAAGGGGGCGCAAGAAAGCCATGGTCAGGGCCTCGGCAGGCATGCCCACCGCCTCGGTGAGCGGCGTGAGGAGGGAGATGAGGATCTCCATGGCGCCGCTGGCCCGGAACATGCCGATGGCGACAAAGATCGCCACCATGAAGGGGATGATCCGCACCGCGGTGGAAAACCCCTCCTTGGCGCCGTCGGTGAGGGTTTCGTAGATCTTAACCCCGCGCAGATAGCCGAAGATCAGAAGGCCGGAGAGCAGCACCGGGATCAGCCAGTTGGAGATGGTGTTGAGGCTGTCGGCGGAAAAGGTCAGGGGCGCCGGGCTCACGCTGAAGCGATGGATCGCCCCGCCGACAAAGGCCAGGATCAGCAACCAGATGAAGAGCCTGCCCGCCCGGCCGGGTGGGCTGAGCTCCTGCGCCTCCGCGGTTGGCGCGGCGAGGGTTTCGGTCTTTTCGTACTCGCCGGGGGCCGGGGCGGGCTCCCGGGCGGCAAGGAATTTCGCCGCCGCGATGGCCACCAGGGTGGAGCAGCAGGTGGCGAAGAGGGAGGGGATGAAGATGGCGGCCGGGCTTGCCGCGCCGGCGGCGGCCCGCACCGTGATCACCCCCAGGGGCAGCAGAGTGACGCTTGAGGTGTTGATGGCGAGAAAAAGACACATGGCATTGGTGGCGGTGCCCTTTTCCGGGGCGAGCCTGTCCAGTTCCTGCATGGCCTTGATCCCCATGGGCGTGGCCGCATTGCCAAGGCCCAAGGCGTTGGCGGCCATGTTCATGATCATGGCGCTCATGGCCGGATGGTCGTGGGGTACATCGGGGAAGAGGCGGACCATGAGCGGTCGCACCGCGCGGGCGATGATCCGCATGAGGCCCCCCGCCTCGGCCACCTTCATGATGCCGAGCCAGATGGCCATGGGGCCGATCAGGCCGATGGCCAGGGTCACGGCGGCCTTTGCCGATTCAAAGGAGGCCTTGGTGACCGCTTCCATCTCGCCGGTATAGGCGGCGGTCACCGTGGCGAGCACCACCATGGTAAGCCAGATGATATTAATGGCGGAAGGTTTTTGCTTCATTTCCAAATCCCTTTCTGGTAACGGGTTGCCGGCGCGAGGAGAACCATGGGCCAGCGGCGGTGTCCGCCCCGCTGCCCCTGCTGTTTTCTCCTGTGCAGACAGGGAAGCATACCCGTAACGAAAAAGCCAGGCTAAATTGCGGCCTGTTTGCGGCCGGGCTTGCAAAGGGGCGACAAAGCCTCTCGGGGTGGGGGATTTTGTCCGTCCGGGGCAATGACCCCGGACGGAAGGCGGCGCCGGTCGGTCGGCCGTTTTTTCCCCTTGGCGGCCTTTTTCAATGTGTTTTCACAAAAATGTCGCAAAAACAGCATGTTGAAAAAAAATTGGCAGCCATTTTTTTTTCTTGACACTTTATTGCAAGGTGATCATATGATGGATCAACTGAAATAGTTGATCCGCATTTCGCTGGTCTCTGTAACAGCCTAAAATTACTGGTTATTTCCATGGCCATTTTTACGCTGTCCCAAAGGTTTTTTCCCATTGCCCCTCATTTTTGCGCTTTCCCGCCACAATCCGTCAGGCCAGCTCGTCCTGACAGGGCGGTTGCCTGTGCTGTCTGACCACGGTTAAGCCGGATCACCACCAAACCTGCTGCGCTTTTATTCAAGGAGAAAAGCAATGTACCAGAAAGTAGTCTGTGTCGAAGAGTCCGAAGAACCTCCAGGTTGTCGCCAAAGCGTATCCGTCTGCGCTTTCCCCGCCCAGGCACCCGCTCTCACCTTCCGGCAACGCCACTTCCCCACCGCATCAGAACAAGACTGGAACGATTGGCGCTGGCAATTGCGCAACCGCATCACCAGCCTCAAAAAACTCGGCAGGATCATCGACCTTTCCGACAGCGAGCGGCAGGCCATGGCCTTCAACGGCGCCACCCTTCCCCTGGCGGTGACCCCCTATTACGCCAGCCTCATCTCCCCTGACAATCCCGGGCAGCCGATCCGCCGCGCCATGGTGCCCACGGTGAGCGAACTGCTCGTTTCCCAGGGAGAGGAACACGACCCCCTGGGCGAGGATGGTCACAGCCCGGTGCCTGGCCTGGTGCACCGTTATCCGGACCGGGTGCTTTTTCTGGCCACCGATTACTGTTCGAGCTACTGCCGTTACTGCACCCGCTCCCGCATGGTGGGCAAGCGCAAGGGCCACAGCCTCGCCCGCTGGCAGAAGGCCATTGCCTATATCGCCGCCAATCCCGCCATCCGCGACGTGTTGCTTTCCGGCGGCGATCCCCTGACCATGCCGGATGAACAGATCGAGTGGCTGCTTGCCCGTCTGCGCCGGATCCCGCACGTGGAGATGATCCGCATCGGCACCAAGGCGCCCATCGTCCTGCCCCAGCGCATCACGCCGGAGCTTACCGCCATGCTCAGAAAATACCATCCCCTCTGGATGAGCATCCATTGCACCCATCCGGACGAGCTGACCCCGGAAGCCGCCCGCGCCTGCACCATGCTGGCCGACGCCGGCATTCCCCTGGGCAGCCAGACGGTGCTCCTCGCCGGCATCAACGATTCCGTGGAAACCATGCGCAAGCTGATGCACGGCCTGGTCAAGATCCGGGTCAAGCCCTACTATCTGTACCAGTGCGATCCCATCATGGGCTCGGCCCATTTCCGCACCTCGGTTTCCAAGGGGCTGGAGATCTACCAGGGCCTGCGCGGCCACACCACCGGCTATGCGGTGCCCAATTATGTCATCGACGCCCCCGGCGGCGGCGGCAAGATCCCGCTGATTCCGGAAACCGTGGTGGGCAGGGACGGCAATGACCTTCTGATCAAGAATTACGAGGGCAATGTCTACCGCTATCCCGATGTGATCGGGGCGGTCTCCCACAACAGCTGAGAGGCGAAAAGGCCGGCTTGTCCTGCCTGGGGCGGGCCGGCTCTTCCTTGCGAAACGATAACTTCCAAAACAGAAATAAGGCTTGAAAATGCGTATCGGGATGACCTATGACCTGCGGTCCGACTACCTCGCCATGGGCTATGGCGAGGAGGAGACCGCTGAATTTGACCGGGAATCGACCATCGACGCCATCGAGAACGCCATCCGCGGCATGGGGCATGAACCCGTCCGCATCGGCAACCTCATGGGCCTGATGCCCAGGCTTTCCGCCGGCGAGCGCTGGGATCTGGTTTTCAACATCAGCGAGGGGCTGTACGGCTTCGGCCGCGAGGCTTTGGTGCCGGCCCTGCTCGATGCGCACCGGATCCCCTATGTTTTTTCCGATCCCCTGGTGCTGGCACTCACCCTGCACAAGGGCATGACCAAGCATGTGATCCGGGATCATGGTATTCCCACCCCGGCTTTTGCCGTGGTGAAAACCGTCGCGGACGCGGAGAAGGTGGCTTTGCCCTACCCGGTTTTTGCCAAGCCGGTGGCGGAAGGAACCGGCAAGGGCGTGACCCCGGCTTCCAAGATCGTGAATCCGGGTCAACTCCGAGCCACCTGCGCCGATCTGCTGGCGACCTTCAGGCAGCCGGTGCTGGTGGAGACTTTTCTGCCCGGCCGCGAGTTCACCGTGGGCATTGTCGGCAACGGCAAGGATGCCCGCTCCATCGGGGTGATGGAGGTGGTGTTGCTCGCGAACTCCGAGCCGGACGTCTACTCCTATCACAATAAGGAGTTCTGCGAAGAGCTGGTGGAATACCGGAAGGTCGGCGATCCGGAGGCGAAAAGAGCGGAGGAGACCGCCCTTGCCTCCTGGCATGCCCTGGGCTGCCAGGACGGCGGCCGGGTGGACCTGCGCTCCGACGCCGGGGGCATCCCGAATTTCATCGAGGTCAACCCCCTGGCCGGCCTGCACCCGGAGCATTCGGACCTTTGCATCATCGCCGGCAAATTCGGGATTTCCTACCAGGAACTGCTCAACGGGATCGTGGCCGCGGCCATCAAAAGAAACGGGCTTGCTCAATAATGCACCACCTCAAGGTCGGCATCATCCATAACCAGCCTGTCCCCGAGGGAGAACCGAACTGGGAATCCTCGGTGGACGTGCTGGTCCAGGTGGAGGCCATCGAGGCATCCCTGGCTGAACTGGCGATTCCCAGCGTACGCATCCCCTTTTCCCGGGATCTGGCCGCTTTTGTCGCCCGGGTGCGCGAGGAAGCCATAGCCGTGGCCGTGAACCTCTGCGAGTCCGTGAATGACGATCCGCTCCTTGTCGGGCACCCGGCCGCAGTGCTTGAGCTGCTGCGCATCCCCTTCACCGGTTCTTCGGCCATGGCCCTGCTGCTCTCCACGGACAAACTCACGGTGAAACGGCTGCTGGCGGCCTCCGGCATCCGCACCCCGCCCTTTTTCCTCTACGAGGGCGGCGAGGTGCTGCGGGCGGGCAGCCTCAATTTTCCGGTGATCATGAAACCCCGCTTCCAGGATGCCAGCATCGGCATCGAACAGGAGTCGGTGCTGCGCAGCAGCAAGGGATTTCTTGCCCGGCTGGAGGAGTTCCATGCCCGCTACGGCGCGATCCTGGTCGAGGAGTACGTGGCGGGTCGGGAGTTCAACGTGGCGCTCTTCGGCTATCCCAAACCCCGGGTCATGCCGCTGGCTGAGATCGACTTTTCCGCCTTTCCTCCCGATCTGCACCGCATCGTCAGCTATAAGGCCAAGTGGGACGAGGAGTCCTTTGAATATCACCATACTCCGCGCTATTTTCCGGATAACCTGCCGGAGCCCCTGCAACGGGCCATGCGCCGCGTGGCCCGGGACAGCTTCGCGCTCTTCGGCCTGCGCGATTACGGCCGGGTGGACCTGCGGCTCGATGCTTTAGGCCGGATCAACATCCTGGAGATCAACGCCAACCCCTGCCTGAGTCCGGACGCAGGCTTTGCCGCCGCCGTGGCGGAAAGCAAGATGAACTATACGGAGATGGTCGGCGAATTCATCCGTTTTGTCGCCATGCGGGTTCCCCTATGATCACCATCCGGCCCATTGCCGATAAAGACCGCGGCCAGTTGCTGACTCTGGTGCGCAAGCAGGATAACTTCAATGCCCAGGAGGTGGAGGTGGCCATGGAGGTCATCGACGACACCTTGAATCCGGAGAAAAACGATTACCGGATCCTGGTGGCGCTGGGCGAGGCGGAACAGGTGATCGGCTTCATCTGCTACGGGGAGATCCCCATGACCGACCGCCGCTTCGACCTCTACTGGGTGGCGGTGGACCCGGCCCTGGGCAGACAGGGGGTGGGGCGCCTCCTCCTTGCCCGCATGGAGGAGGACCTTGCCGCTGCCGGCCCGGTCAGGGTCTATGTGGACACCTCCTCCACCCCGGGTTATGACCGGGCCCGCAGTTTCTATGAGAAAAACGGCTATCGGGTGGCCTGCGTTCTTGTCGATTTTTACCGGGACGGCGACGACAAGGTGATCTATCTCAAGGCGTTCTGAGCCGGGCTTGACACATGGTTGTTGAAATCGCCCAGGACGTGCCTGCGACGGCCATCCCTGCGGGTCCGTAACTGATGGTTCGGACCGGTTGATCTTTTCTTCTCCCTTGCGAGGCCGTCATGTTTCGTATCCGCCGGATCTATGACAATACCCTGACCATCGACCGCGAGGCCATCGCGCAGGTGCAGCGGATCCTGCGCAGCCAGTTTTCAGCGGTGCCGGAAAGCGAGGTGGCAAGCCTCGCCCGCAAGCTCTCCGATCCCCTCAAGTACCGATTCCGCACCATCCTCTTCATTGCCGACGACATGAAACAGCGGGTCAAGGGTTTTGCCCTGCTCAATCATGCCCCGGATCTTTCCTTCTGCTTTCTCGACTTCATCTCCGTGGACCCCAGGGCCGCGGCCGGCGGCATCGGCGGCGCCCTCTACGAGCGGGTCCGGGATGAGGCGCGCACTCTGGGCGTGCCCGGCATCTTGATGGAATGTCTGCCCGACGATCCGAGGATCTGCGCCGATCCGGACGCGGTGAAGCAGAGTCGGGCCCGGCTCCGGTTCTACGAACGCTATGGCGCCCTGCCCATCATCAACACCGCCTACGAAACGCCGCTCAGGCCGGAGTATGACTGCCCCCCCTATCTGGTCTACGACGACCTCGGCACCGGCAGGCCCCTGGCCAGGGACACGGCCCGCGAGATCGTGCGCGCCATCCTCAACCGCAAGTACGGCAAGGATTGCCCGGCCGGCTATATCGAGATGGTGGTGGATTCCTTTCGTGACGATCCGGTGCGGCGGCGCGCTCCCCGTTATATCCGGAAGGAGCCTCTCCGGGTGCCGCAGGTCAAGTTCGTGGATAAGGAGATCGCCCTCATCGTCAACGAAAAGCACGATATCCACCATGTCCATGAACGGGGCTACGTGGAGGCGCCGGTGCGCATCGCCTCGATCCTGAGGGGCATCGAGGGGACCGGCCTCTTCGACCGCAGGCCGGCCCGTCATTTTCCCGAGGGGCACATCAAAAAGGTGCATGAGCCAAAGTTTGTCGAATATCTCAAGCAGGTCTGCACCCGCCTTGAGCCGGGCAAATCGGTCTACCCCTATGTCTTCCCCATTCGTAACGCGGCCCGTCCGCCCAAGGATCTGCCGGTGCGGGCGGGGTATTTCTGCTTCGACACCTTCACTCCCCTGAACCACAACGCCTACCGGGCGGCCAGGGGCGCGGTGGACTGCGCCCTGACCGCGGCGCAGCTCCTGGAGGAGGGCTACCGGCTGAGCTATGCCCTGGTGCGGCCGCCCGGCCATCATGCCGAAAGGAAGGTTTTCGGCGGGTTCTGCTACTTCAACTCGGCGGCCATCGCCGCCAATTATCTGAGCCGTCACGGCAGGGTGGCGGTGCTTGACATCGATTACCACCATGGCAACGGCACCCAGGATATCTTTTATCGGCGCAGCGATGTGCTCACCCTGTCCATCCACGGGCATCCCAGTTTTGCCTATCCTTATTTTTCAGGTTTCAGCGAGGAGGTGGGCGAGGGTGAGGGCCGGGGTTTCAATCGCAACTATCCCCTGCCCGAGGAGCTGGACGGCGCAGGCTACCGGCGGGTGCTTGCCCGGGCGCGCAGGCGGGTCAGCATCTTCAGGCCGCGCTTTCTCGTGGTGGCCCTGGGGCTTGACCCGGCCAAAAAGGATCCCACCGGCACCTGGTCGCTCACGGCCGCCGATTTCGAGGAAAACGGCCGGATGCTCGGCAGCCTGCGCCTGCCCACCCTGGTCGTGCAGGAAGGGGGATACCGGACCCGTTCGCTGGGCGCCAATGCCCGTCATTTTTTTCTGGGTCTCTGGGCAGGCATGCACGGGGAAAATCGAAGCTGAGTCGGCAGAAAAGGAAAGCCCCTTTCCCGGGGAGGGGCAAAGGGGCTTCTTGGAGAGAGAGAAGGAGAAAGAAAGCATTCTCTCCTCATCTGCCGGGACGGCGGCTGAGGAGAGGGTAACGCCTGTCTGAAAATGACCCCCTACTTGAGGGCGTCGTATACCTTGCCCACCAGATCGGCGCCCGGGGTCAGGGTTTTGGCGCCGGCTTCCCAGCGGGCCGGGCAGGCCTCGTTGGGGTGGGCAGCCACATACACGCAGGCCTTGAGCTTGCGGAGCAGTTCCTTGGCATTGCGGCCGACGTTGTAGAAATTCACTTCCGAGGCGGCCAGCCGGCCTTCCGGGCTGATGAGGAAGGTGCCGCGCAGGGCCAGGCCGGTCCCGTGATCATAAACGCCGAACAGCTTGGATACGGTGCCGGTGGGATCCGCCGCCATGGGGTATTTGGCATTCTGCAGGAATTTCTCTTCCCGTTTCCAGGCCAGGTGGGTGTAGACGGTGTCGGTGCTCACCGTGATCACCTCGCCGCCCGCGGCCTTGATATTTTCGTACTCGTCGGCCAGGTCGCCCAGCTCGGTGGAGCAGACAAAGGTGAAATCGGCAGGGTAGAAGACCAGGATGGTCCACCTGCCATCCTTTTTCAGCTTTTCCAGGGAAATTTTGCCAAACCCGTAATCGGTGGGCTCGTAGGTATCCATTTCAAAGTTCGGGACACTCTGGCCAACCTGCAAACACCCGCAACAATTCTCGCCCATGTCGGATCTCCTTTCGTATCTGTTGTATCTGGAAAAAGGAAGTGAAATCAGCGTCTCATTTTTGATAATAATTATCACTTGCTGCTTCTGAAGTCAAACCATTTTTGTCCGATATTGGATTTTTTTTAAATTGTATACCATTTCAATGGGTTGCGGCGGCAATTTGAAAAAGAACGCCAGGCTCCGGCAAGAAAGCAGGCCAGGCACAGGGAAAGGGGGTGATCCCTGCTTGACACCTGCCCCTTCTTTCCCGTAAATACTCCTAATATGTTTGATCCGAGACATAAAATAATCCTGACCGGCTACCGGGCCACGGGCAAAAGTTCCATCGGCCTGCTGCTTGCCGAGCGCCTCCAGCTTGAATTCATCGACATGGATGAGCTGATCGAGGCCCGGGAAGGGAGCCCCATCCGGGAGATTGTCGCCGAGAGGGGCTGGGATTATTTCCGGGCTCTTGAGCGTGATCTGCTCGCGGAACTGGTCTGCCGCAAGAACGTGGTGATCTCCACCGGCGGCGGGGCCATTCTCCACCAGGGGGTCTGGCAGCAGATCCAGCAGACCGGGCTAAGCGTCTGGCTGAGCGCGGACATCGACACCATCTGCCGGCGGCTCGCCGATGACGCCAAAAGCAGCGGCCAGCGGCCCTCCCTCACCGGTACGGACATCTACACCGAGGTGGCTTTGGTCCTGGCCGAGCGGGACCCCCTCTATGAAAAAGGCTCGCATCTCACCATCGATACCAGCGACAAAACCGCTGAGCAAATTGTGGCAATAATCGAACAGGCGCTTGCGGATGAGAAATTCCTGCGCAAGGTGAAAGCCTCCCTCCCCAAATCGCATATATACTGTTAGGAGCAACAATGGCCGGAAACACCTTTGGCTCTCTTTTTCGGGTCACCACCTGGGGCGAATCCCATGGCACCGCGGTGGGCGCCACCGTGGACGGCTGCCCCCCCGGCATTCCTCTTTCCAGCGAAGATATCCAGCAGGAACTGGAACGGCGGCGGCCCGGCAAGGGTGGGCCCGCGGCAAGCCCGCGCAAGGAGCCGGACCAGGTGGAAATCCTCTCGGGAATTTTTGAAGGAAAAACCACCGGCACCCCCATTTCGCTCGCGGTCTTCAACAAGGATGCCCACAGCAAATCCTATGACCAGCTGAAAGATATCTTCCGCCCCGGGCACGGGGACATCACCTATCTGAAAAAGTACGGCCTCCGCGATCACCGGGGCGGCGGCCGCGCTTCGGCCCGGGAAACGGTGGGCCGGGTGGCGGCGGGCGCGGTGGCCAAGAAGCTGCTCAGCCTGCACGGCATCTCGGTGACCGCCTACACCGTGGCCATGGGCAAGGTCAAGGTCGGCAAGCGCTATCTGGAGGATATTGCGGAAAATGCCCTTTTCTGCCCGGACAACGAGGTGGCGGCCGAGATGCTCGCCCACGTGGAGGAGGTGCGCAGGGAGGGCGACACCCTGGGCGGAGTGGTGGAAATTCTGGCGCAGGGCTGCCCGGCCGGCCTGGGCGAGCCGGTTTTTGAAAAGCTCGATGCCGCCCTGGCCTGCGCCCTGATGTCCATCGGCGCGGTCAAGGGAGTGGAGATCGGCGCCGGTTTTGCCGCTGCGGCCATGCGTGGCTCCGAGAACAACGACGTCATCACCCCGGAGGGATTCGCCAGCAACAACAGCGGCGGCATTCTGGCCGGCATCTCCAACGGTGACGCCATCGTGGCCAGGGTGGCGGTAAAGCCCATCCCCTCCATCGGCCGCGAGCAGCAGACCGTCAATCTGGCCAACGAGCCGGTGACCATCAAGGTGGGCGGCCGCCACGACATTTCCGCCATTCCCAGGATCATCCCGGTCTGCGAGGCCATGGTCGCTTTGACCCTGGCCGATCATCTGCTCAGGCAGAAGGCCATCGCCTGACAGCCTCTTGAAAAACGGGCTGTCGGCGGCACGGAATCTGTCGCTGAAAAAGCCGGGGATGGTTTATCAACGGATTGATAAGCGGCAGGTCCTGCGCGAGCCGGACCCGTCTTCAGCCGTCGAGGAGGGCCTTGCGCACCGCCACGGCAAAATCGCTCATGATCACCGGCTTCATGATGAACTGGCGGACGCCGAGGGCCTGGGCCTCCTCCGCATTGACGAGCTGGCTGAAGCCGGTGCACATGACAATGGGCATCCGCGGCCGGAGGGCGAGGATTTCCCTGGCCAGATCCTTGCCGGTGAGTTTCGGCATGGTGATGTCGGTGATGACGAGATCAAAGGCGTCCGGATTGTCCCGGAAGGCGGCCAGCGCCTCCTGGCCGCCGCTGAAGGAATGCACCGTGTAACCCAGCCGTTCCAGCAGCTTTCTCTCCATCTTCAAAACCACTTCCTCATCGTCGACCAGGAGTATTCTTTCCGTGCCCCGTGGCAGAAGGGCGACCGCTGGGCTTTGTTCCGCCGGCCCGGCATCGTGGATGGTGGGGAGAAAAATGACGAAGCTGGCCCCCTGGCCCGGCGAGGTTTCCAGCATCACTTCGCCGTGGAGATTTTTCACGATGTTGCGGACGATGGCAAGGCCGAGACCGGTCCCTTCCTCCTTGGCCTTGGTCGTGAAATAGGGCTCGAAAATCCGTTCCCGCAGGGAGGCGGGAATCCCGGGGCCGGTATCCCGCACCTCAAGGCGGAGATAGGAGCCCGTGGGCATCCCGGTCGGCTGCTCGACCTGTTGCAGGGAGATGGTGAGGGTGCCGCCGGTGTCGCGCATGGCGTGATAGGCATTGGTGCAGAGATTCATGATCACCTGATGGACCTGGACAGGATCGGCGAGGACCGGCTCGCAGTCGGGGGCGATATCCTGGCGGATCTCGATGGTGGCGGGGATGGAGGCGCGCAGCAGCTTGAGGGCCTCCTTGACCACGTATTGGAGCCGCAAAGGCAGCAGGTCATGCTCCCGTTGTCGGCTGAAGGTGAGAATGTTCTTGATCAGTTCCTTGGCCCGGTTCGCGGCGGTGATGACTTGGGCGAGGTCCTGGCGGAGGGGGCTTTCCGGCGGCAGGTTTTCCAGGGTAAGCTCGGAATAGCCGAGAATGGGCGTGAGGATGTTGTTGAAATCGTGGGCAATGCCGCCGGCCAGGGTGCCCAGGGCCTCGATTTTCTGCGCTTGCCGGAGCTGGGCCTCCAGGGCCGCCCTCTCCGCGATTATCTTTCGGGAACTGCTGAGGTCATGCAGGCTCATCAGGATGCTGACCGGTTTACCGGCCTGATTCCGCACCACCTTGACCGAGACCTCGATGGGCTTGCCGGTGGGGTTATCCGGGTGGTCGGCCTCCATGGTGAGGAGGGCGTCCGTCTGTGCATCCTGGGCCTGGCAGACCGGGCAGGGGGTCTTTTCTCCCTGGGGATGGATAATGCTGGTTATGTGGCGGCCGATTGCGGATTGCTCGCTGCTGCCGGTCAGGCGGTAAAAGGCCTTGTTGGCCCGGAGCAGGCGCCGGTCAAGGTCAAGCAGGTAAATGGCGTCGTCGGAGGCGTCCATGGCCGCGGACCATTCCGCCGCCGCCCGGGCAAGAACCTCCTCTGCTTTTTTCCGTTCCGTGATGTCCTCGGAGATTCCGAGCAGATAGGCGGCATTGCCATTGTCATCCAGGAGGGGCATTTTTTTCGTGTGCAGGATGCGCTCGCCTTTATCCCTTGTCAGGATCGTTTCTTCCGGAATGTCAACAACCTCGCCGCCGGCGAGCACTTCCCGGTCCTTGGCCGTGAACAGGTCCGCTTCCGCGGCCGGGAATAAATCATGGTCGTTCTTGCCGATCATGGTTTGCCGGGGGTAGCCGAGCAACTCCTCTCCGGCCCGGTTGAAACGGACAAAGCGAAGCTCCTTTGCCTCCTTGACGAAGATCATGTCCGGAATGTTTTCAATAACGGAATTCAGAAAGGCTTCGCTTTCCCGCAGCGCCGCTTCCGCCTCTCCGCGTTCGCGGACCTCCTGTCTGAGGTTGTGATCGCTGGCGAGAAGATTCCTGTACGGCGTGGCGATGGTGGAAACGAAGATGCCCCGGTAAAAGAAGAATCCGGCAATGATCTTGTAGAGATGTCCCAGGACATTGTAGGTGTCGAAGGCGCTTTGGTAAGCGGCAAAGGCCAGCTCGCTTGCGGCGCTGATCAGAAGCGCGGCGACAAAGAGGAGCAGCAGCCGCTCGCCGCTTTTGCGCCAGCGCCGCCAGTAGGAAAAAGCCGCGGCGAGGAAGAGGGCGATGATCAGATATTCCGCTCCCTTCTTGAACGGGGTCAGGCCGACGCCTTCGACAAAGGTTGCCGGAAGAGCGTCCGGGAAAAATATGACGGTGGCGAAAACACAGGCGCAAAAGGAGAAGGCGGCCGGCAGGAGGACGGGTTTGCACAGCCAGAGTCGGCGCGTATTCTGATGGATGCAGGAGCTGGCGAAAAAGGCGAGGCCGGAGAAGAGCCGGGCCGCTATCCAGAACTGGGTGGATTTGTTGGGGGAATTTGGAGTGAAAAAATCCGGCATGCCTGCATAGCTCATGGTATGCAGGAAATCGACGAGGCCGATGACCAGGAAGGCGGCGCTCAGGAAGAGGGCATGGGTATCGCGGGATTGTTCGTGGGAAAACCAGCCCAGCCCGAAGATTGAGAAAAAGGCCATGATGCTGAAAAATTCCGCCACATTGTGAAAGATCAGATACCGGCTGGGCTCGATGGTGAATTGGCCCAGGGAGGGGAAGAGTCCCGCCAGGAGAAAGGGCAGGCCGGAGAGGAGAAGGACGGCCGGCAACATGCTGCCGCGGGAAACGGCCGGAAGGTTTTTGTCCATGGGTCCGCTCATGTCCGTCGTGCCGGAAAGGGGAAAACGTTCTTTTGCCATGCCCGGGATACGGAGCGCCGGATGTCTGGAAAATGGTTGGCCCCCATGGCTCGGGATCCTGATCTTTTTATATGCGGGGGATGAAATTCAGGCAATGGTTTTCAGCCGCTCGGCCCGTTTTTCGTCGTTGCGGAGCGGTACGACTCTGTATACTATAACTTCTGCATAGGTTTTTTCGCGCGGCGGAAACCTTGTTCCGGGCATGACGGCGCGATTCCCGCCCCGCGAACCAAAAAAAGAATACGGAAAGAACATGAGCACGAAAAAACAGCCGGAGCGCACGATCCAAAACATCTGGATGTTGAGCCGCGAATATGACGGCCTGGCCGGCGCCGGCGGCGTCAAGGACGTGGCCCGCCAGCTTGCCGAGGCCCTGGGCCGCGCCGGGCGAAAGGTCAGCGTCGTTCTGCCCCTGTACGGCTTCATGGACCCCCGGCGGCTCGGCTTTTCCCCTCTGGCCCTCTCCTTTGAGGTCGACATGGATTATACAGGCGAGGCCCGGCGGGAGTATGTCCGGGTCTTTGCCCGGAAGGAAAAGGCCTTGGCCGGAACCGGCGGCTCCCTCACCCTCTACCTCATCGACGCGGCCCGCTATCTGGAGAAAAAGAGCGTTTATACCTATACCGCCGAGGAGGAGGCCGTGAATCCGTTCCATCATCAGGGGGCTGGCCATTACGATTATTTCGCCATGAACCTGCTGCTGCAGAAAGCCGCCGTGGCTCTGATGATTCGTCTGAACGAGCGGCCGGATATCATCCACTGCCATGACGGCCATACCGCCATTCTCCCGGCCCTGGTCCGGGAAATGGAAGGCTATCGCCATTATTTCGCCAGGAGCGGGTGCGTGGTGACCATCCACAACGCCGGAATCGGCTACCATCAGGAGGTGGGGGATCTGCCCTTTGCCCAGGCGATCACCGGGCTGCCCGCCAAGCTGATCGACAACAATCTCCTGGACGGCAAATTCGACCCCTTTCTGGTTTCCTCCCCCTATGCGGTGCTGAACGCGGTGAGCGAGAATTATGCCCGGGAGCTGCGGGAAACCGATGATGACGAACTCACCGGCTGGCTCGGCCATCGGTTGTTGGCCCGCGGCGTCATCCTGCAGGGCGTGACCAACGGCATCAACCCGGCGGACTTCGACCCGACCAGGCCAAAGGCCCTGGGGTTGGCCGCCGCTTTTTCCCCGGCCGCCGGCGATCTTTCCGGCAAGCGGAAATGCAGACAGAGCCTGCTTCGTGATCTGGCCCGGCAGCAATACGCCACGGTGCGGCAGATCGGCACTCTCGATGATGCGCCGGATACCCCGCTCTTCACCTTTGTCGGCCGGTTCTCCTCCCAGAAGGGGGTGGACAAGCTGCTCGGCGCTCTTGAAACCCTGCTGCCCCTGGACCAGAATTTTCAGACCCTGATTCAGGGTTCCGGCAGCAAGGAGATCGAAGAGGCACTGACCAAGCTGGCGCTCTCCCCGAAAAACAGGGGGCGGATCTGCCTGCTGCGCGGCTACGACCAGCAGCTTGCCACCCGCATCTATGCGGCAGGCGATTTTTTCCTGATTCCGTCGCGCTACGAGCCCTGCGGCCTCACCGACTACATCGCCCAGCTCTTCGGCAATCTGCCCATCGTGCACCACATCGGCGGTCTGGTCAAGGTGGTGGACGGCTGCACCGGCTTCACCTACAAGGAGCACAAATCCGCCGCCCTCATGGGCGCCATGCAGAAGGCCATGCAGACCTTTCGCCACAGGCCGGAGCAGATCAAAACGATGCAGCAGGCGGCGGTAAGGCTGATCAACGAGCGCTACACCTGGGACAAAGTGCTTGCCCGCTATTTAACCCTTTATCAGGAGGCGCTGGCCCAGGTACAATGAGAAGACCATGGTGCATTCCTTGAAGCCGGAAGAGCCGGGCAGGCGCAACGGATGGTTTGAAGAGCGGCGCAGCCTTTTTTTGAAAAACATGTTCAAGGGGTTCTCGGAAACCTTCTGCCGCTTCCGCACCCTCTATGGGCACTACACCGCGAACCGGGCGGTCTCCTTCGCCGAGATCGACCATCTGGTCGGCACCGAGAATCGCAAGGGCCGGCTCTGGGATCTCAAGGACCGCTGCCATCAGCTCTGGCGCGACGCCGATCCGCAGGCGGACCTGAACGGCTGCCTGCTGGACTGGCTGCTCGGCTCCATTTTCCACGAGGCCATGAAGCTCAAGGAGAACAGTTACATGCTCCAGTATTACGCGCCCCTCGCCGAAACCATGAAGGACAGGCATGGCGGTTCGGCGAAGTTCTGCGGAGTGGGGTGTCAGCGCTTCATGGAGAGGACCATATCTGAAATCGAGCACCAGATGGAAAGCCTGGGCTTCATGTTCGGTCGGGCCAATTATCTGCTCCGCACCATGCTGCTCGCCCAGGCCGACAACCCGATCCTGCTCCGCTATCTGGTGGAGAACCCCGAGATTCCGCAGGAGCTCTGGTCCGAGTCCCTGGAAGATCTCCTGGCCGATATGTTTCCGCAGGGGCCGGAATACGGTTTCTGCACCGCCGCCCGCAGCTACCAGGAGGGAGACTGGTACGCCAAGGCCCAGGCAACCTATCTCAAGGCCCTGGCCATCAACCCGGACTGCCATGAGGCCAGGCACCAGGCCTGCCGCATGCAGGCACTTGCCCGGCAAGAAGCGCAACTGCGCAAGGGTCCGGACAATATCTGCGCATAAGGATTTTCTTTCGACTGTAAAACCCGGAAAAGGAGGCAGCAATGGCGATACGGATAGGAATCAACGGTTTTGGCCGCATCGGGCGCAACATCTTTCGCGCCCTGGAAAAGGATCCGCTTTTTAAGGACATTGAAGTGGTCGCCATCAACGACCTGACCAGCAACGCCGTTCTGGCCCATCTTCTCAAGTACGACTCGGTGATGGGCGTGTACGGGAAAAACGTGCTGGCCGGCGAGGAGGGGATCAGCGTCGACGGCAAAGCGGTGCGGATCTTTAACCACCGCAACCCTGCCGACATTCCCTGGGGCAGCCTGGGCGTCGATTATGTCGTCGAGTCCACCGGCCTTTTCACCGATTCGGAAAAGGCCTCCCTGCACCTGGAGGCGGGCGCCAAAAAGGTGGTGATCTCCGCGCCCGCCAAGGGCAAGGTCAAGACCATCGTCATGGGCGTCAACGAAGACGAGTACGACCCCATGGAGGACCACATCCTTTCCAACGCCTCCTGCACCACCAACTGCCTGGCGCCGGTGGCCAAGGTGATTCTCGACCGTTTCGGCATCAAGACCGGACTGATGACCACGGTGCATGCCTACACCAACGACCAGCGTATCCTCGATTTTCCGCACAACGACCTGCGCCGGGCCCGGGCCGCGGCCATGTCCATGATCCCCACCAAGACCGGGGCCGCGGCCGCAGTCTCCCTGGTGATTCCCGAGCTGAAAGGCAAGTTCGACGGTCTGGCGGTGCGGGTCCCCACCCCCAATGTTTCCCTGGTGGACGTGGTCATGGAGGTGGAGAGGGAGACCACGGTGCCGGAGGTGAACCAGGCCCTGAGGGAGGCGGCCAACCGCTATCTGGGCTATTCGGAGGAACCCCTGGTTTCCATCGACTACCAGGGCAACCCGCACTCCTCGGTGGTGGACGCCCTTTCCACCAAGGTGATCGGCACCTCGGTCAAGGTGCTTTCCTGGTATGACAACGAATGGGGCTACTCCAACCGGGTGCTGGACCTGATCCGGATGATGGACGAGCAGAAGCCGCTGTAAACGGAAAGGCAGCCAACGGTGACGCCGCAACCGTGCGCTTCGGCGGGGCATGGGGCGGCCGTTCCCTTCTAATGTTGAACCGACATGGGGATGGACGGGTGCATACGGATGGCGAAGCTTGAAATGTGGTGCCGCGCCCTTTGGCCTTTCGCAAGGATATTGCCATGACCACCAACCACGATACCCCGCCGGAACTGGAATCGGACGCCCTCAAGGCCAACCTGCTGGAAACGGCGGTGGAGCGGGTGACCATCGACGACTCCCTCCTTGTCCTGGTTGATATCGTCAGCAATTTCAAGGGGATCAGCAAGAACATCGAGGGGCTGCTCTATGAGGTCAGTCATCCCTTTCGGAACTGGAAGCTGATTCTCCCCAAACTCCGATCCTTTGTCCTGAAAAACATCGACCATTATCTGCGCCACGAGGATGGGCCCAAGGCCTTCTGCCGCTTCTGCGATATCTTTCTCGCCGCCGTGGAGGAAAGCCGCCGGAACGAGGCGCTGCTGGCCGTCTCCATGGAAGGGCTCCTCGCCTATCTGGACAAACAGACCTCGCTGCTTGCCGGCGAGGCCCTTAACCGCTATCAGGCGGCCCTGGACGAATGCTTCGGCAAGCTCCATGACCTGGACGACGAGATTCTGCTTTTTCTGGTGCAGGGGCATCACCCCTTGAAAAAGATCGTCTCCCGCCTCTCCGTCCGGGCGGGCGAAGCCGGCGCCCCCTTTGAGCTCGGCGGCGCGGCCCGGCTCATGCAACGGGTGCTGGTGCTCAACTACCGGTACTGGCTTTCCGAAGAGGACCCCCATGCCTGGTTTGTCGCCCAGTGCGGCGAGCTCTGCACCGGCTGGCGGGCCGGCTCCCTCTTTGCCGCCATCTCCCACGCCAGGCTTACGGAACATCTTGCCGCGGCGCGGGAAATCCGTCCCGAGGAACCGGGGGCCCTGGCCGGGCTGCTCGCCCTGCCCAATCACATGGAAATCGTCCGCCTCTACAAAGAGCTGCCCGATCACCTGGGGGAAGAGGCCAACGCCCAGGTCTTACCCGTGGACCGCTTCGCGGAAAACCGCAAGCTGCTCTTTCTGTTCCGGATCATGGACACCGCCGGGCTCGCCCTGATCCACGAGGAGACCCTGCGCGAGATCAACCGCAGCCTGGTCCACCTTATCCGCCAGCAGACTTTTGAGGAGATCGAGCGCTTCCTGCTCACCACCCTCTCGCTCCTCAAGGCCAATGTCAGGAAATACCCGCACACCTCCCTGCAGTGCATCCAGGTGCTGGGCAGCGAGGTGTTCAACCGCGGCAACAGCCGGCTGGTGGAGACCTTTCTCTGGGAAACGGTGCGCTTCGGCTTCCAGTACGCCAATTTCCAGGGCCTGAACGAAGACTGGCAGCCCATCGCCAACCCGGCCCACCTGGCCAATATCCGGGTCTGGCTGAGCCTGATCATGCAGGAGCCCAAATGGTGCTCCACCCTTTTTTCCGCCCTGATCATCAACCTCAAGCTCACCGGAACCTGCGTCAAGGACACCGACCTCTTCCAGCGCGACATCACGCAGCTTCTCAATCACCCCATCGAGCCCATCTACAACCTGGCCAAACAGTTCACCAAGCTCATGCCGGTCTTTTTCAACGAGATCGGCGCTGAGGGCCTGCTGCGCGATGTTTCCACCGAACTTGACGAGATGCACAAGCGCAAGGACCGGCTTGTCCATTTCCTGCGTAAGCAGAGTCATGTGGAGTCGAGCAACCGGATCGTCGATTTCATCGAGTCCATTTTCCGCTTCTGGCAGAGCCGGGACAAGGAGTGCCTTGCCGGCTACCTGCCCGAGGAGGTGCTGGCCGAGGTCGCGGCCCAGGGACCGTTTGTCGATCATCTTCACGTCCTGATGGAGCGGGCCCTTGCCTTCGGCAGGATGCGCAGGATCGAGGATTTTCTCGGCTGGGACAGTCAAAGCCGCGAGCGCTGGCTTGCCGGGCAAAAGGACGTACCCGAAGGCGAAGGCAGGCGTTTTTCCCTGCTCATCGAGATGTACCAGCTCTGCTACCAGAAGTACAACCTGGGCGTGCAGGAGCTCAAGCACCAGTTGCGCCTTGCCGCGAACACCGGCTTTCCGGAGATGGAGCATCTGCTTGGCGATCTGGAAATCTGTGATACCTTCCAGTGCCTCGCCGCCCTGCTCGACCATCTGGAGGAGCTCAAGGAGATCATTCTCAGCCCGCGGAAATTCGAGGCCAAGGAGGATATCTACTACAAGCGGCATATCGCCGTGGACATCCCCTCGGTCTACGGCCGTTACCGGGAGAAGAAGTTCGACGCCCTGAGTCTTTCCTTCCGGCTGGAAAACCTGGCCAACGTCTACCTGGAAAAGCTGCCCGACACCGTCAACCTCTCCTTCATCACCCGGGCCACCTTCATCCGCATCGTCAAATGCCTGCGTCTCTATCTGCGCGCCCTGAAGATCGACGGCATCACCAGCCGGCGGCTGGAAACCTATATGTCGCTCCTGGTGAGCTCTTTTAACATCAAGCGTTTTTCCTACACCCAGTACCTCGACATCTTTCGGGGCTTCACCGAGGGGGTCAAGGACGTCATCTACACCTACTATACCAATATCCATCAGAACAATCTCTCCATCATCGTTCCGAAGATCGGCACGGAGAACCTGCTGACAAAGTACCGCTCCCTCTGGGAAAAGGAGGATCTGGCCGGCAACGTCAACCGCCTTTCCGAAACCTTCCTGCGCGATCTCTTCGCCTCCACCTTCGGTCTCCAGCATCTGGACAACTTCATCACCCGTATCCTCCAGACCCTGGAAAATCAGAAGGAACTGCTCGATGAGGAGCATCTCGATCTTCTCATGACCTACAACCCGGACCGGGCCATCAGCAGCCTGCACCAGAAGAATCAGCGCACCAACAACCTCATCCTCCTGGGCAACAAGGGGTATAACCTCAAGGTGCTGGCCCTGGACAACAAACCGGTGCCGCCGGGGTTCATCATCACCACGGAAATCTTTCGCTGCTGGTCGGTGGTCAAGGATTTTTACAAGGCCCGCGACGAGTTCATGGCCCAGATCAGGAGCGCACTCACCGAGCTGGAGCAGCGGACAGGGCGCCGTTTCGGGGATCCGGCCGCGCCGCTTCTGCTTTCGGTGCGGAGCGGCGCCGCCATCTCCATGCCGGGCATGATGGCCACCATCCATAACGTGGGGCTGAATCAGGAGATCACCGAAGACTATGCGGGTTCCTCCGGCCAGGCGTATCCAATCTCCTGCCAGGTGGATTACCTGGCCTGGGACAACTACCGCCGCTTCCTGCAGTCCTGGGCCATGACCGAGGGCCTGGAGCGCGAGGCATTCCAGGCGCTGATGGATGAAGCCAAGGCCCGGCACGGGGTCAGGGTGAAGCGGGAGTTTTCCGCCGAACAGATGAAGGAGCTGGCCCTGGAATACCAGAAGAAGATCCGCAGCGTCGGCATCGGCATTCCCGAAGACCCCTGGCTGCAGCTCACCGGCGCGGTGGAGCTGGTGCTCAACTCCTGGTATGCGGCCAAGACCCGGGAGTATCGCGCCCTGATGGACGTTTCCGAGGAATGGGGCACGGCGGTCATCGTTCAGGCCATGGTCTTCGGCAATCTCGGGGCGGATTCGGGCAGCGGCGTGCTCTTCACCGCCCATCCCTACCGCAAGGTGAGCCGGGTGGCCCTCTGGGGCGATTACGCCACCGGCGATCAGGGCGAGGACATTGTCAGCGGCCTGGTCGCTACCCAGCCCATTTCCGTGGAGCAGGCCGAGCTGGACGGCCGCCCGGAGGCAGACACCCTGGAGCGCCGTTTCCCGAGGATATACGAGAAGCTGCTTGCCATGTCCCGCGAACTGGTCTACGAGAAGCGGTGGAACCCCCAGGAGATCGAGTTCACCTTTGAAGGCCCGGAGGCGGATCATCTCTTTTTGCTGCAGACCCGGGACATGATCACCATCAAGAAGCGGGAGAATTTCGCGGTCTTCAAGGAGAGCGGGGTTCTGGAACAATCCCTGCTCGGTTTCGGCATCGGCGTTTCCGGCAGCGCCCTTTCCGGCCGCGCCGTGTTCACCGCCGACAATATCCGCAGCCTCAAGGCGGAGGAGCCGGCAACCCCGCTCATTCTTATCCGGCAGGACACCGTGCCGGAAGACATCAGGGAAATAGCCATGGCGGACGGTCTTCTCACCGCCCGGGGCGGCCAGACTTCGCACGCGGCCGTGGTCGCAGTCCGGCTGGAAAAAACCTGCGTGGTGGGCTGCAACGCCCTGAAGGTTTATGAAAGTGAGGAGCGTTGCGAGATAGGCGGGGAGGAGATCCGTTTCGGCGATGCCGTCAGCATCGATGGCCGGAAGGGGCTCTTCCTCAAAGGCAGTCACCCCATTCGGGAGGAGGTGCAGATCCTGCCGCTCTGAGGGCTACTTCCCGGCCTGTGTGCTCTTTTGGTGATAGCCAAGCACTGTGGCGGCCAGATTTTTTGTCTGGAAAGGCTTGAGGATATAGCCGGCAATGCCCAGCTTGGCGCAGGCAACGATATCCCCCTTGTCACTCACCGAACTCACCATGATGACGGTGGTTGTTCCGTCGTTCAAGGTCTGGCGGACAACCTGCAGGGTCGCATAGCCGTTCATCCCCGGCATCATGATGTCCAGCAGGAGAATATCCGGACGCCAGGCTTTGTAGGCCACCAACGCCTCTTCGCCATTGTCGGCGAAGCGCAACTCGATATGTTCTTTTCCTTTGAAGGCGATGCGGAAGAGCTGTTTGCTTGTTTCTTCGTCCTCCGCCACCAGGATTTTCAGGGTTTTCATATTGCCGCACCTCAACCGTAGCGGGAAAAATCATCGGAAAAGCCAGCCGGGTGGCATGGGGTATTCCATGGGAAAGTATCTCCGACACCAGCGCTTTTTATAAAGGGAAAACGAGAAAAGAGCAGGCAGGGGGGCAACCCTTGCTCGGGCGCCAGCAATCCTTATAGTTTGCCCATGGGAATTTTTTTTTTCAACTTTGCGGCAAGGAGGGCGTGACATGGATATCGCGAAAGTAAAAACAGGGACGGAACCTTTCAAGGCCGCGCAGGAAAAAGCGGACAAGGGAGGGGCGGCCAGGGCAAAATCGGCTGAGGCAACGGAGACGCCGGCGGCGGCCGAGGTTTCCCTCGCCCTGAAGGCGAAGATGGTCGAAACGGTTCTGGCCGTCAAAACCGAGGCGAAGGCGGGTTTTGCCAGCCAGAGCGGCGTAAGCCGGCGGGCCGGGGGGCAGGGCTTTGAGCCTGCCACCCTCCAGTACGACGGCAAGCCGATCAGCGAACTCACGCCCGAAGAGGCCCAGGCCCTGATTGCCGAGGACGGCTACTTCGGGGTTGCCAGGACCGCCCGGCGCATCGCCGATTTTGTCCTGACCGGAGGCGGCGACGACCTTGCCCGCCTGCAGGCCGGGCGGGAGGGGGTGCTCAGGGGGTTTGCCGAGGCCGAAGAGATCTGGGGCGGCAAGCTGCCGGAAATCAGCTACCAGACCCTGAACAGGGCGTTGGAGCTGATCGACGCCCGCATCCAGGAACTGGGCGGCGGCAGCCTCCTCGACGTCACCGCCTGAGGCGGCGATTCTCTCCTCCGGACATTTCAAGCCCCTCCTTGCCGGGCAAGGGCTTTTCTCACCGCGGCAAGGAGGGTATGCGTCTGGCACGGCTTGTAGAGATAGTCGAAAAAGCCCATGGCCAGCGCTTTTTCCCTGTCGATGCTGTCGCTGTAGCCGCTGCTGAGAATGACAGGCAGTTCAGGGTTGATTTCCAGAATTTTTTTCGCCAAATCGGCGCCGGTGAGCTGGGGCATGGTCATGTCGGTGATGACAAGGGCGTATTTCCCCGGCTGCTCGGCAAAGGCCCGCAGTGCCTCTTGCGGATCATGGTATGTGGCTATCCGGTAGCCGTGCCGGCTCAGCATCGACCGCATCATTGCGCAGATCTGCGGTTCATCGTCGACAAAGAGAATCATTTCTCCGCTGCCCGCCAGGTTTTCAGCAACGGGCCGCGCCGCGGCGGGGGCAGCCGTCGCCTCGGTCACCGGCAGATAGACCCGCATGGCGGTTCCTTTGCCAGGCGCGCTCTCCACGCTGATATGGCCGTGATGGCTCCTGACGATGCCATGCACCATGGCGAGCCCCATCCCGGTGCCTTCCCCCTGCTTCTTGGTCGTGAAGAACGGCTCGAAGATCTTTTCCCTGATCTCAGGCGCGATGCCGCAACCCGTGTCGCTCACCTCCAGGCGCAGATAGTTGCCCGGCACGAGTTCCGCGGGGCCGAATTCATTTTCGCCGATGGGAACCTCGGCAAGGGAAACGGTGAGGATCCCACCCTGTTCCCGCATGGCGTGGTAGGCATTGGTGCAGAGATTGACGATAACCTGATGGAGTTGGGTCGGATCCGCCAGCACCCTGGCCTCCGAGGCGAGATCCTGCCGGATTTCTATGGTGGCGGGGATGGAGGCGCGCAGCATCTTGAGGGTTTCTTTCACGAGCAGGGAGAGCTGCAGCGGCTCTTTATGCTGATCACTCTTTCTGCTGAAGGTCAGGATCTGGCGGACCAGATCTTTCGCCCGCTCGCTTCCCCTGCGGATCTCATCTAGCGCCTGTCGGGTGACTTCCGGCTTGTTCTGCATCATGGCCAGCTCGGCGTTGCCCATGATGATGGTGAGGATATTGTTGAAATCATGGGCAATGCCGCCGGCCAGGGTGCCGATGGCCTCCATTTTCTGGGCCTGGCGCAGCCGCGCTTCGAGGGAGCGTTTTTCCTCGTCCGCCCGCTTCTGTTCCGTGATGTCCTCGCAAAGGCCGGCAAAGCACCAGACCCTGCCGGCCTCGTTTTTAAGCGGCACGGCCCTGGCCTTGATCCAGCGGATCTCTCCGTCCGGCCGTCTGATCCGGTACTCAGGGAAGTCGATCTGTTCCGGCCGCGGCTCCTCGCTGGTGATGGCGTTGATAATCGAAAAGAGCAGGGGCCGGTCTTCCTCCTCGACCGCCGCAAGCCATTCCCCGGGGTCGGCCAGCAGGCTCTCGCAACTGCGGCCCCAGACGGTTTCGTAGGCCGGGCTGATGAAAAGGACTTGCCGGTAGTCGGCGGAGACCATCCAGAAAACCTGGGGGATGTTGTTCACCAGCAGCGAGTGGCGCTGCTCGCTCGCGCGCAGGGCCTCCTCCGCCCGGATGCGTTCCTGGTTTTCCCGGCGCAGATCCTCGTTGACTTCCCGCAGTTCGTGAAAGGAGCGTTGCAGATTTTGCCGCATTTCATTGAAGGAGGCGGCCAGTTGCTCGATTTCGTCCCGGTCCTCCACCGTCGGGCAGTTCTTCTTGGCCAGCACCAATGGTTTTTCCATCCGGATCTGGTCGAAATTCCGCAGATATTCGGCCATGGCGATGAGGTGGCGGCCGGCCAGACGGTGGAAAAGGAAAAAGAGGACGGAGGAGATCACGAGGATGACGGCCAGGCGCATGCCCAGCACCATGGCCACCTCATCCCGCACCCTGTTTCGCACCGAGGTTTCGTCGGCATAGAGACGCAGGCTGCCCAGGAGGATGTTGCGATCTTTATAGCGGCGGACGAGCGGGAAGACACGCGGGGGGGCGAGGGCGGCCGACATCTCTTCGCCCGCGGCGATGATTTCCCGGCCAAGCACCTCCACCTCGACCCGGAGGATCTCGGGCAGCCGCTGGATGCCGGCGGCCTGGATCCCGACCGTTTGCCAGTCGGCGAGCCAGATGCTGTTCACCAGGGCGGGGACGGAGCTTTGCTCAACCTCAAACAGCCGTTCCTCAAGGATGCGCGTCTCCCGTTTGTGGATGTAATAAAGCTGAAACGCGCTGCTGACGATGATCAGAATCAGGCTTGAACCCAGCAGCGCCAGGATGAGCTTGGCCGCGATGGTGGATTTAAGGGCGCGCATCAGGGGCCTCCCTGGGCAGATAGGGGGTAATGGTCTGCCGGAAAATGGCCGCGCAGGTGCCATCCGTCTTCATTGTTTTCAGGGCCTTGGCGAGGGGGATGCGCAGGCCGGCGTGTTTTTTGTTGAGATAGAGGTACATGGGGCGAACGGCCAGGGGAGGCTCCAGGGCGACGGCGTCGGCGATGCCGAGTCGGTTGAGCAGGCCGTAACCCTCCTTTCGCGCGTAAACCACCGCGTCGGCCCTGTCGTTTTTGAGCAGGGTGAAGAGCAGTTCCTGATTCTTCACCAGGGTCAGCTCTCTTACCCCTGCCAGGTTTTCTTCCAGAATCTTCCAGCCCCGGACTATGCCCACATGGCAAGGGGCGAGGGCCGTCCAGTTCACGGTCGCCAGCCTGAGGTTTCTGGTAAAGATGACAAACTCGAAATCATCGATTTTTTCCGGCACCATGATCAGGTTGGCATAGCGTTTTTCCATGCCGGGGATGCGGACAAAGTCGCCGTCGTCGATGCCGCCGTCGGCGTTGAGCAGGGAGCGTTCCGCCGGCAGGTGGCCGATGGTGATGGGGATCCCGAGCCGCCCGAAGGCGGTGAGGAGAATCCGGTCATAATAGCCGTTCTGCTCGGGGGTGGAAAGGGGCGGGCCGGCAAAGGTGTTCAGGGTAAGGGGTGTTTGCGCGGCCAGGGAGGACGCCTGGGTCAGGCAAAGAAAAAACGCCAGCAGAATCCGCTTCATTCCCTTTTCCTCGCATAAGAATGATTTTCGCCCCTTGGGTCGCGTACGATTATCATCGTACAGACCGGGAGACTTTGTCAATTTGATATCACTCCATGAAAAAGGCAGGGCGGGGCGCCAGGGGAACAAATGGTCAGGGGCACTCCTTTCCGCCGGCACGGGGAGGCTGATCGGCGGCAGGAAAAAAATGCCCCGACCCACCGGACTGGCCGGAGGTCGGGGCAGGGATTCAGCGCGCCGTTATGGCCGTTCTTACTTGCCGGCTGTTTCCACGGTCACCAGCTTGTCCTGTACGCCGAAGGGGTCCTTGAACTCCACGTCCTTCTGCAGCATGAGCTTCTTTTTGCCGCGTTCGTTCAGGTACTTGTCAAGCTCGAGGTCGACGTTCATCGGCACCTCTTCGCCCGCCTTGGTCAGCGCCTGCCTGAGCAGGGCTTCCGATTTCATGGCAAAGGCGGTGGCGTCGCCGAGGATCCGCATTGCCTCGGTGGGGTTGTGGAAGCCCACCGAGTTTTCCGCCCCGATATACAGGCTGCGGAAGAAGGCCTCCATGTAAAAGTCCTTGGCCTGTTCGTAAAGCTTCTGGTCGATCTCCTTGCCGGCCGCCTGCAGGGTGTGGACCTTCTCGATGAGCTTGGCCACGGTGGCGGTGGCATAGCCGGAACGGATCATCATGGAGACGGTGCGGTCCTGGATGGCGGTAACCTGATTGCGCAGCCACTCGGGGGATTCCGTATGGCATTGCTGGCAGGCCTTCAGATCGTTCTTGAGCGGGCTGGTCACCCGGTGGTCGGAAACCTTGTTGGCGCCCACCTTGGTATAGGGCATATGGCAGTCGGCGCAAGCGGCGCCGGCCATCCAGTGCACGCTGTTGCGCGAGTAGAGCTCGAATTCGGGGTGGCGCATGAAGGGCATCTTGTAGCCGGTCACGGATTGGGTCCATTCGCCCACCGTTTTGTCGGTGCGGATCTGCTTGATGATGTTTTCAACGGAGATGTCGCCCCAGGAACTGCCCTGCCACGGGAAGTAGATATCCACCGACTTGCCGTCCGCCTTGGGAATGTTGTAGGTCACATGGCACTGGGCGCAGACCAGCGAGCGCATCTCCTGATGCGTAAGCTTGGCGCGGTCGACGTTCATCTCCTTGAGCGCCCTGCCCAGGGTGAATTCCCGGGAGAGCTTGAGGGACATATCCTTGCTGTCGTGGCAATCGATGCAGGCGACGCCGAGATTCTGGTGCTTTTCCGGGATCATGGCGCGGACCTCGGCCCAGGGCTTGCTGTAATAGTCCAGCCCCTTCTCCTTTTCCAGCTTGGGTGCATACGGGGTTTTGCAGGTGAGGCAGACGCCGCCGGCCTTCACCCGGGAGGGATCGATGTCGACCTGATCCGTCAGCATGTAGGCATGGCCGCGCGGCTCGTTGTATTCGACGCCGAAGCCCCAGCCGTTGAAAAGCAGGGCCATGTAAGGAAATTCGGAGAGCTTGTCGTAGGTGATGCGGTCCGCGTCAAAACCTTTTTTGTACTTGCTCTTGCCCGGCTGGGTAGGCTCTTCGGTTTTTTTCCAGAGATCGTAGTGGACCGGATAGGCCTTGCCCCATTCCGCCGGGTCCATTTCGCCGTCGGCGATCTTCACGGGTTTTACGGCTTCAACTTTTTCCGGGCCTTTGCAGCCGGTGAACATCATCCCGCCTGCCACAAGCAGGACCAGGGGTAATACCAGTTTTTTCTTCATATTCTCCTCCTTGCTTATTCCGTTCGTTACAGTGTTTGGATTTGACCGGTTCCTCGATGGGCAATCCGGCGGTGGCATTGCCAGCAGAGGCGTTCCTGGTTGATGTGGGCCACGGTGCTTTCATGGCAGCGGATGCAGTTTTGTTGCACCACCTCCTGCCCGTGGCCGCTGATCTCGATGCGTTCCGGCACCCGTCCTGAGTAAAAGGCCAGGGTGTCCTTCATGCCGTCGATGCTCTTCCAGACATAATGCATGGCCTGGTTGTCGTTCGGCAGATGGCAGTCGACGCATTTCTGACGCCGATGCGCCCCGGCATGGGACCAGGCATCATACTCCGCCTCCATCACATGGCAGCCGGCGCAGAAGGCGGGCGCCTCCGATTTCGCCAGAAGCTGGGGGGGGCCCAGCATCATGAAAACCCCGGCGAGCATGGCTACTCCGAGGACGGCCAGACCGAGCAAGCCGATCCCCTTCCTCTTCTTGTTCCCCATTGGTGCACCTCCTTTCTTCATGGTCTTTTGCATGGGTCGGTTTGATCTACAAATTGTCGTTAGGTTTGTCCGTTGCTGTCAAGCTCCCTTTGTGTTTCTTTAATAAAGCAAGAGCCGTGCCGTTTTATTTTCTTGAATTATTCAGGATGGATATATCGTTAACTGTTCGCGGATGTTACCGGGAGGTAGCTTTCGGTCCGTTGCTGATGTTACCTCCCGGTAACTGCATGCCGACCCGAAACAGGCAGCGGCAACAAACTATTTCGAAAGCGTTCCCGAATCCGGGCCCAGGGGCCGCAGGCTCAGAAAGAGCTGCGGCAGAAGGATGAGGTCGGCGAGCAGGGCGACCAGCATGGCAAAGCCGGTGAAAAGGCCGAAATAGATGGTGGGAAGGAAGCTTGAGGCCACCAGGATGGAAAAACCGATGGTGATGGTGACCGTGGTGTAGTACATGGCCCGGCCGATGCTGCCGTGGCAGCGGTACATGGTGGCCAGATAGTCGCGGTCCTTGGGGAATTCCCGCTGGAAGCGGTGGACATAGTGAATGGTGTCATCCACCGCGATGCCGATGGTGATGGAGGCGATGGTGATGGTCATCATGTCCAGCGACACCGAAAACCAGCCCATGGCGCCGAGAACCACGATCACCGGCAGCAGGTTGGGGATGGTGGCGATGAGGGCCAGGGAGAAGGAGCGGAAGAGGATGACGAACATCAGGAGAATGGCGAGAAAAACCAGGCCGATGGTGAGGATCTGCGAGCGGAACAGGCTCATGAGCATGTTGTTGTAGAGGACGAACATGTTGGTGAAACGGATCTGCCCGGCCTCAAAACCCATCCTTCCTGTGAGTTCATTGCCGATCTTGGCGAGCAGCGCGCTTCGCTCCATGTTCTTGTCCGATTCGATGATGCGCATGGTGAAGCGGGCCTGGGCGATCTCTTCGGAAACGTAAGGGCTGATGAGGAGCTTTTTTAAGTCCGGCGGGCATTTTTTGTTGAGCAGGACAAGCTCGTAATTGTCCAGGCCGACATCGTTGTTAAGATGGGTGGCGGCCTTCACCGCCGTGGCGATGGAGAGCACTTCCCCGGTCTCCGGCAGTCCGGCCAGGTAGTCATGCACCGCCGCGAGCCGCTCCATGGTGTAGACATCGGCAAACCAGGGGGCGCCGTTCTCCTCGCCGGCAAAGGGATCATCGGCAAAGGGGTCTTCCTCCCCGGCCACCGGCGCGGTCTCTTGAAAATCAATAATCAGATCCAGCGGCGTGGTGCCCCCCAGCTTGCGGTCGATGAGGCTCATGCCCTGGTGGATTTCGGTGTCTTTCCGGAAATAATCGATGAAGCGGTTTTCCACCCGCAACCTGCCGATCCCCACCGCGCTTATGGCCGTGAGCAGTACGCAGAAGAGCATGGCCTTTCCGCCGTGCTTCTCGGTGAAACGGGCAAAGATCAGGGTGAAGGGGGCGGAGAAGTCCTCGCCGCCGGCAGCGGGCGGTTCTTTTTTCAGGAGCAGGACCGTGGCCGGAAAGAGGAGAAACGCCAGGGCGAAGGAGACCATCAGGCCGATGGTCATCATCTTGCCGAAGTCCATGACCGGCCTGATATCGCTGACCAGCAGCGAAAAGAAGGCGACGATGGTGGTCAGGGTGGTATAAAAGCAGGGCAGGGCAATGGTGCGCACCGTTTCCAGAACCTGGCTCCGCCGCGAGGCCTCGGGGTTTTGCGCCCGCACCTCCAGGGAGCGCACGATGACGTGGATGGTGAGCGAGATGGTGAGGATGATCATCAGGGAAATGAAGTTTGAGGAGATCACCGTGACCCGCCAGTCCGCCAGGCCCAGAAAGCCGAGCATGATGAGTACGGCCAGGCCGCAGGAGGCCATGGGCAGCAGCACCCAGCGGGTTTTCCGGAAGAGCACGGTGAGGGTGATGACAAGAAAGGCCAGGACTCCCAGGCCGAAGACCAGCAGATCCTTTTTGATGAAGGCGATCATGTCCGCGACAATCATCGGCACCCCGCCGAGGAAGAGGTCGGCCTGGCCGCGGTGCCTGGCCATGACCGCGCGTACCTCGTGCACCAGGCGGCTTTCCTCCTCGGTGAGCCGGCTGAGTTTTTCGCGATACTGCCGGGAAATCCTGGCAAGCTCGTCCGACTCCCCGGGAGAGAGGCGGCCTTCATCCCGTTTTTCCCGCAGTTCGTAGCGGCGTTTGAGCAGATTGCGGTACTCCTCGTCGGCGGGCAGGGAGATGAGCAGGGCGGTGGTCTTTTCGTCGGCGCTCAGGAGGCGGCCCTGGTAGAGGGGATTTTCGCGCAGTTCGGCTTTTACCGCGGCCGGCTCCACCTCTCCTCCTTCCAGGGTCTTGATTTTCTCCTCGTCCGCCAGTTCGCCCAGGCTGATGCCGGAGCCGTAGAGGAGGGGAATATCGAGGATCGTCGTGACCTCGGCCACGCCGGAGAGCTGCCGCAGGTCATCCCGCAGGGCCTTGAGGGCGGCCAGGGATGCCGGCGCGAAGAGATCGCCGTTTTTCGCCGTGTAGGCGAGGAGGAGCACATCCTGGGAACCGTAGCGCTCGACCATGCGGCGGTGGTAGCGCAGGTCGGCATCCTTTTCCAGCACCAGTGAATCGCCCGAGGCGTCAAGCTGGAATTTCGGCGTCTGCCAGGCAAAGAAACCCACCACCAGCAGGGTGACGACAAGGGTTGCCAGGGGCCGGGCGAGGATCAGTTGATCATAGAGGCGGAGCAGGGTCTTTTTCATCCGGGGTTCCCCTGTTCCCGCAGTCTGGCCATGGCCTGTTCGCGCATCCTGTACTTCTGGATCTTGCCGGTAACGGTCATGGGGAATTCTTCCACGAACCAGATATAATGGGGAATCTTGTAGCGGGCGATCCGATCCCGGCAGAAGGAGCGGATCTCTTCCTCGTCCATCGTTTCGCCGGCGCGGGGTTTGATCCAGGCCATGACCTGTTCGCCGTAAAAATCGTCCGGCACCCCGAAGACCGCCACCCCCGCCACCTTCGGGTGGGTGAAGAGATAATCCTCGATTTCCCGGGGATAGATGTTCTCCCCGCCCCGGATGATCATCTCCTTGAGACGGCCGGTGATCCGCAGGTATCCCTCGCGGTCCATCCGGCCCAGATCGCCGGAGTGGAGCCAGCCCTCACCGTCGATGGCCTTGCCGGTCGCTTCGGGATCCTTGTAGTAGCCCAGCATGATATGGTAGCCCCGGAAACAGATCTCGCCCACCTCGCCCAGGGGCAGGGTACGGCCACTGACCGGCTCCACCACCTTCACCTCCTGGTGGGGCAGATTTTTGCCCACCGTGTTGATCCGCCGGTCGAGACTGTCCTCCCGGCCGGTGAGATGGGTCAGGGGCGAGGCTTCGGTTTCGCCGTAGCCGATGAGGATCTCGCCGCAGTGCATTTCCGTCATCACGCGCCGCATGAGGGCGGGCGGGCAGGGAGCCCCGGCCATGATTCCGGTGCGCAGGCTGCCAAGATCGAGTTCGCGAAAGCGCGGATGTTCCAGCGCGGCGATGAACATGGTGGGCACTCCGTGGATGGCGGTGCAGCGCTCCTCCGCCACCGCGGCGAGGGCCTGGCCGGCGTCGAAATGTTCGCAGGCGATGACAAGGCAGGCGCCCACCGAAAGGCAGAGCAGATTGGCCAGCACCATGCCGAAGCAGTGATAAAACGGCACCGGCACGCAAAGGCGGTCCTGCTCGGAAAAATGCATGGCCTGGGCGGAAAAGAAAGCATTGTTCAGGATGTTGCGGTGGCTTAAAAGCACGGCCTTGGGAAAGCCGGTGGTGCCGGAGGTGTACTGGATGTTGATGGGCTCGCTGGCATCAAGCGTGGCCGTGCGCGCGGCGAGGGCCTCCTCGCTCACCGAGGCGCCGGCGGTCAGCACCTCGGCCCAGAGGGTGAAGCCAGGGGCGGGCCGTTCGGTGTGCAAGGGATTTGCCGGCGCGTAGAGCACCAGCCGCCGCAGAAACGGAAAGCCGTTGCCGGCCGGAAGAGCCGGCGTGCAATGGCGAAGTTCGGGCAAAAGCTCGATGAGCATGGTCGGATAGTCGCTGTCTTTGAAGGAGGGGATCAGAAAGAGACCCTGGACTTCGGAGCGTTGCAGGGCATAGGCCAGCTCCTTGACGCGGTAGGCGGGATTGATGTTCACCAGGATGGCGCCGATCCGGGCGGTGGCAAGCTGGATCAGCAGCCACTCGATGTTGTTGGTGGCCCAGATGCCGATGCGGTCGCCCTTGGCAAAGCCCATGGCCATGAGCCCCCGCGCCAGCTCCGATACGCCGGCGGAAAGCGCCTGGTAGGTAAGCCGCCGCCCCTGCGGCCGGCAGACCACCGCCTCGCGGTCGGGAAAGCGGGCGGCAACGCCGGCCAGGTGGGCGGGAATGGTTTCTTCAAGCAGGGGTCGGCCGCCGTCGGTGCGGAAGTAGCTCAACGCGCTCATGATCCTTCACTCCTCCACTCCTTGCCAGTAGCGGTCCACCCTCGCCTGGACCTCGTCGAGCAACCCCTCGTTTTCTTCCGGCGCAAAGAGATGGGCAAAGCGGCCCTGGGTTTTGAGATATTCTCGCACCGGCAGCCTGGGATAGGGGATCTTGGTATGGCGTACCTTTCCGGCCACATACTCCTTGAGCGGCCAGATGCCGGTTTGCACGGCGAGTTTGCCGATTTCCACGGTGGCGCTCGGCTCATGGTCCCAGCCGGGTGGGCAGGGGGCCAGGGCCAGGATCAGGCGGGGGCCGGCCAGGCTTCTGGCCGTTTCAATCTTCCGGGCCAGATCCAGGGGTTCGGCCGCCACCACGGTGGCTATATAGCTCGGCTTCTGCGCCATCCAGATGGCAAAAAGATCCTTTTTGTAACCGGGACAGCCCCGGACCCCTTTGCTGGTGGCGGTGCGGGCCGCGTGCGGGGTGGCGGCGGAAAATTGCTGGCCGGTGTTGCCGTAGCCTTCGTTGTCGTAACAGAGGTAGAGAAAGTCAAGATTGCGGTCCATGGTGGCGGAGGTGGCGGAAAGACCCATACCGTAAGCCGAGCCGTCGCCGGTGAGCACCAGCACTTCCATGTCCTCTTCTTCGCGGATGAGGCCCTTCTTTTTCAGGATGTCGAGACCGTCCCGCACCCCTTGGGCGCCGGCGGGCGCGCAGGCCATGGCGGTGTAAAGCCAGGAGCCGCGGAAGGGGGTGCAGGGATAGACGGAGAGCAGGGTCAGGCAGCCGGCCGCGTTGACGATCACGCACTTTTCCCCCAGGTGATCATAGACCTGTTGCAGGGTGGCCAGGCCGCCGCAGCCGGCGCACATGGGGGTGCCGCCGCCGAGCAGATGCCCTGCCGGAAGATCCCTGAGGTGCTGGAAGGAAGTCTGTTTCATCTCCCGTCTCCCTGTCCGCCGTTGCCGGCTCGGGCCACGCTCTGCAGCTCGCGGATCGCCCGCAGTTCCTCTTCGCGGTAAAGAAGCCGCGGCGCGGGACTTTCGCCCGTCGCCACGGCCTGCCGCACCTGTTTTGCCATCTCGAAAAACTCTTCGGCGCTGATATCCCGGCCGCCCAGCCCGCCGACAAAGCCGGCGAGCACGGACGGCGCCGCCGGCATTCCGTAGAGGGCGGAGGCCAGCTCCGTCCGCAGGATGCCGCCCTTGCCCGGGGAGAGGTTCTGGTCGATCACCGCCACCCCCTGTTTGCCAGCCAGAGCCCGGCGCAGATGGTCGACCGGAAATGGACGCAGCAACCGGGGTCGGACCAGGCCCACCTTTTCGCCGATCTCCCGCAGACGGTCCACCGCCTCCTTGGCCTTGGTGGCGAAGGAGCCGATCATCATAAAGACGATCTCGGCATCCTCGCTCCGGTAGCACTCCAGGGGGCCGTATTGCCGGCCGAACAGGGCGGCGAACTCCGCGCCCAGCTCCTCGTACACGGCCAGGCCCTGCAGGGAGGCGAGATGCGTCTGGTAACGGAAATAGGAGTAGGCGGAGCCGCCCAGCACCGCCACCCCTTCGCTCAACGGCTCGCCGGCCCGGAAACGAATGGAGCCGGGGTTGAAGGGCGGCAGAAAGCGGTCCGCGTCGGCCTGGCTCGGAATCTCCACCGGCTCTCGGGTAAAGGAAAGGGAAAAGCCGTCCAGGTTCACCAGCACCGGCAAACGCAGCCGGGGATGCTCGGCCAGCCGGTAGGCGATGAGCAGGCTGTCCAGCACCTCCTGGCAGGTGGCGCAGTGCAGCTGGAGAAAGCCGCAATCCCGCGCGGCAAGGACATCGTTATGGTCGGGCTCCAGGGTAATGGGGGAGGAAAGGCCGCGGGAGACATTGACCAGCACCAGGGGCACCCGCCAGCCGGCCACGGTATAAAGCATCTCCATGGCATAGAGCAGCCCCTGGCTTGAGGTGGCGGTGAAAACCCGTACGCCGGTCACCGCCGCGGCCCCGGCCGCGGTGAGCATGGAGTGTTCGGACTCCAGGGTGACCATCCGGCACGCCATTTCCTGGGTCTCGATCCAATTGCCGATGGTTTCGATGATTTCGGTCTGGGGGGTGATGGGAAAGGCGGGCAGATAGTCGATCCTGGCCAGCCGTGCTCCCCAGGCTGCGGCCCCGTTGCCGGTGAGCAGTTTTCTGGTCATGGGGTTTCCTCCTCGCCGGCGGCGGACTTTTCCTCGGGGATGGCGGTGATGGCATGGGTCGGGCACTGGCTCAGGCAGATCAGGCAGCCCTTACAATGCGCATAATCGATGGCTGGCCGCCGTTCGTTGTCCACCCGGATGGCGCCTTCCGGGCAGAAGGTGGAGCAGATCCACCAGCAGCGGTTGCAGCGGCCGTGATCGATCACGGGCCGTTCGGTGCGCCAGAGTCCGGTTTGCGAAAGCGTGCTGGTGGCCGCGGCATGGATGGCGGGCGCGCTCAAGGCAGCCTCCTCGCAGGCAAGGGTCAGCCAGGCAGGCGGCGGGTAGGCGCTGGCGAAAACCGGATCCCCCTCCCGCACTTCGCCGCGATGTTGCGCCAGGGCGGCGTGGGCGGCGCGGGCGACCTCAAGATTTATCCCCACCAGCTCCGGGCCTTGGCTGGCCATCTCTTCCCCGATCGCCTGGGCCAAAAGATTTTCGTCAAGTTCGGCGATGAGGGCCGCGGCCCCGCCTGCGCAGGCAGCGCCGCGGAAACGTTGTTTCTTTTCCGGGAGAAGCGGCAGGGTGAAAACCGGGCTTCGCAGGTTGAGGCGTTCCTGCCAGAGGGAAGCCTTTTCGTTCGTATGGATGAGAAACACCGTCCGGGCGTCGACGCCGGCAAGCACCCCTGCTTCCGGCATGGCCGGCAGATGCTCGTCAACGACCACGATCAGATCCGGGCGGGTGATGATTCCGCGTTCGTGGATGGGAGTCCGGCCGGCCCGTACATAGGCGAAGATCGGCGCGCCTCTGCGTTCCGCGCCGTAGCGCGGCGCATCCTGTACCTCAAGGCCGGCCCGGAAAAAGGCGGTGCCGAGAATGCGGCCCGCGGTTTTGATGCCCTGGCCGCCGCGACCGTGAAAGCGGATGCGATACATGGCGCCTCCTTGCTTGCCCTCACCCTGGCCCTCTCCCCGGGGGAGAGGGGATTTCAGTAATGGTCCGTTTTTTTCGGGGAGATGCCTGACACTCCTTCATATTGGTGAGTTTAGCAATGCCCGAAGAGAGACATTCGGCATGCTTCTCCCTCTCCCCTTCGGGAGAGGGCTGGGGTGAGGGTGCTTAAAGAGTGGACTCCCGCACCTCGGCTAGCTCTTCATAAATCCTCTGTAAAACAGCTTCCGTCTCGGCTAATGCCTCATTGTTCCAGAACCGTAAAACCGTATAACCTTCCTGTTCCAAGAATCTGGAGCGGGTGTGATCATAAGCAACGGCCCCCGCATGTTGCTCGCCGTCTACTTCGATAAGCAGCGAGTGGGACAGGCAGGCAAAATCGACAACATAAGGGCCGATAGGAAATTGGCGCCGAAATTTGTATCCAGCCAATTGACGATTTCTCAGGCGTGACCAGAGCCGTTTTTCTGCTTCTGTCTGTTTTTTCCTGAGTGTTCTCGCCAGGTGCTTCATCGTCTCCCCTCACCCTGTCCCTCTCCCCGAGGGAGAGGGGATGGCGGTTTGCCGATGTCGCGGCCTCATCTCGAAGGAGGGCTTTTATGCCGGTCGCGGCTCTATTAGCATCCGAGATGCCTCTCCCCGGTTATGCAGCCCGGAGTTTCATAATGTTCGCGACCAAATTTCCCTCTCCCCCTGGGAGAGGGCCAGGGGGAGGGATCCCTAGAAGATCCCCCATCTTTTGTAGGTCATGGCCTTTTCCACCCGGCGGGTGGCCAGATTGACGGCGGCCTGGCGGGGCAGGATTCCCTCCTGTTCGGCTTCCTCCAGCACCTGCTGGGTGTTGTCGCGGATCTTTTCGGCAATGGCGCGGAAGGCCTCTGTCTGGCTTGAACCGTGATACTCCATGGCCGCGCAGATCACCCCGCCGGCATTGGCGATGAAGTCCGGCAGGCAGAGCACCCCCTGTTCATGCAGGTATTGTTCCGCCCCCGGGGTGAAGGGGATGTTGGCGCCCTGGGCCACCAGTTTTGTTTTCAGGCGGTGGACATTGTCTTCGCGCACCACGTCGGGCCTGGCCGCCGGCACCCAGATTTCGCACTCCAGATCGATGATGGCGTCCCGGTCCGCCTTGTTGCCGCCGGGATAATCAAGGACCGAGCCGCCCTGGTTCTTGATGCGGATCAACTCCTCGACGTTGATGCCGGTGGGGTCGTGGAGAGTTGCGCGGGAATCGGAGGCCCCCACCAGGCTCGCGCCCCGTTCCGCGAGAAAACGGGCGGTATGCTTACCCACCGCCCCGAAGCCCTGCACGACCAGGCGGGCGCCGGTGAGGGCAAATCCGCAATGGGGAATGGCCATCTCCACGGCTTGGCTCAAGCCCCAGCCGGTGGCGCCGAGCCGATCCAGGGGGATGCCACCCACCTCGCAGGGCAGGCCCACCGAGCGGCCGATCTCATCCCTGACCCAGGCCATGCATTCTTCGTTGGTGCCCATGTCCGGCCCGAAGATATAATCCTCCTCCTTGCGCAGGGCAAAGGCAAAGGCGCGGATGAGCTGTTCCTTGCGGCCGCGCTCCATTTTCGGGTCGCCAAAGAGCACGGATTTGCCGCCGCCGTGCGCCAGCCCTGCCGCCGCGTTTTTCATGGTCATGGCCCGGGCCAGGCGGGCGCATTCGCCGACGCTGACGTCTTCCGCCATGCGCAGACCGCCGATGGCCGGGCCGCAGGCCACGTTGTCCACCACCAGTACCCCCTTCAGGCCAATTTGCGGCTGGTTGACGTGAATGATCTTGGCCGGTCCCAGCGCATCGCCCAAAGAAAAGGTCTCGCTCATGCTCTCCCTCGGAATGTTGTCAGGGCACAGACGCCGAAAAGGCGTCTTCGTCACCCGCTGTCTTCAGTACATCACAAGGAATTTCCACTTGTCAAATTTTAACGCGACCCTCTCCCGGCTATTTTACAGAACCCCCTTTCCAGCCTGTCCGGAGATGGTATACTTGGGAAAAACGCTGACAGGGGAGGAGGGATGATCCGCTTCGAACAGGTCTCCATCCGCGTGGGAGACAGACATATTTTGCGCGACAGCACCTTTGTGATCCGGGACGGGGAAAAGGTCGCCATCCGAGGCAGGTCGGGCAGCGGCAAGAGCACCATCCTCAAGAGCATGGTGGGCGCCGTCCGGACCACTGGCGGGACCATCACGGTGAATGGGCTGCCGGTCTGCCCGGAAAACATCATGGCCATCCGCACCCGCATCGCCTATGTGGGGCAGGAGCCGGTGCTGGCCGGCGAGAGCGTGGCCGACGACCTGCTGCTTCCTTTCACCTTCAAGGCGCACAGGCAGTCGGGGCCATCGGCGGAGGCGGTGCGGGCGGGGCTCGACCGTCTGTGCCTGGAGCCGGCCATCATGGCCCGGAAAAGCAGTTCCCTGTCCGGCGGCGAGAAGCAGCGCATCGTCATCGCCCGGGCCATGCTGATGGGGAAAAAGATCTTTCTTGCCGACGAGATCACCTCCGCCCTGGACAGTGAGAGCAAGGCGCCGGTCTTCGAGCTTCTTCTGGAGGAGGTTGGCCATACGGTGGTCTGCGTGTCCCATGATCCCGAGATGATCAGGCGCTGCAACCGGGTCCTGGTGTTGGAAAACGGGATACTCAGGGAGGAAGCCCATGGAGACCATTGACATCCCCTTGCTGCGGCTGGCGTTTCTTTACCTCTTTCTCGTGGCGCCCGTCTTTCTTCTGCACCGGCTGGGGCTGGGCTTAAGCCGCGAAATCCTGATCAGCGTCGGCAGGATGAGCGTGCAGCTGTTCCTGGTCGGGCTCTATCTCAAGTATCTCTTCGCCGTCAACAGTATCTGGCTCAATGTTCTCTGGGTGCTGGTGATCATGGTGGTCGCCAACCGCAACATTCTCGCCAAGGCCGGTCTTGCCGGAAACAGGCTGTTCTGGCCTTCGCTGGCCGGGGTGGCCCTTTCGCTCCTGCTCGTGATCGTGATCTTTCTTTGCATCGTGGTGCGGCCCGTGCCCCTGTATGACGCACGCTACTTCATTCCCCTTGCCGGCATGCTCCTCGGCAACTCCATGAACGCCAACATCCTGTCCCTGGAGCGGTTCTACAGCGGGATCCGCAAAAACGAAAACGAGTTTCTCGCCTACCTGCTCATGGGCGCAAGCCTCGGCGAGGCGGTACACCCTTTCAGGCGCCAGGCGATCAGAAGTTCAATCATGCCCACCATCGCCACCATGACCACCATCGGCATCGTCTCCCTGCCCGGCATGATGACCGGCCAGATCCTGGGCGGCGCCTTTCCCCTGGTGGCCATCAAATACCAGATCATGATCATGCTCGGCATTTTCAGCGGCATGGTCATCTCCATGGCGGCGAATATCCATTTCAGCCTGTCATTCGCCTTTGACAGGATGCAGATGCTGAGGCCGGAGATCTTTGTGGAACCGCGGAAAAAATGATTTATCCGGGAGAAGTGGGGTGGTCAGCTAAAATAAAAATGTTCATTTCTTTGCTTGCCCAAAGAAACGAACCAAAGAAAGGGCACCCAGTGTCACTTGTCCCGCCGCAGGCGGGATGCCCTGCGCTGCTCGCATTGGCCGGGGTCTTGCAAACTCGGCTTCGCCTCAAACAGTGCAAGCCCCTTTTGCGGCCACTGCTGTGCTGCTCGGCTGCGTGCCAATGGGAAATTTTCCTGCTTTCCCTGCAAGGAAAGGATGCATGACCATTCGTCTGAATTCCTGATGTGGAGAGTGCGGATGATCAGCCTGGAAACGATTCACGCACCTCGCCTTTTTCGTCAAAGCGGCAGGCGAGGACCTTCGGGTCATGGTAGAAGGTGAGCCAGGCGTTTTCCGCCTGTGCCGCTGCAAGAAAGCGCTCCTTGGCGGCGATGGAATCCAGGGGGAAGTTGTCGTAGGCAGTGATCCAGAGGGGATTCACGTAGGCCGGGGTGGGCAGGAGATCCCCCAGATGCAGGGCGGCCTCCCCCTCCGAGCGCAGCCAGACCGCCTGGTGGCCCCGGGTGTGGCCGCCGGTCAGCTCCAGGGTGATGCCGGGCAGGATCTCCTCCTTGCCGTCCACCAGATGCAGGTTTTTATCCTCTGCCAATCCCTGAAAATTCACCGGCCAGTATGCGCTGGCCGAACGCCTGTTGGGCGCGCGGACATCCTCCCATTCCAGCCGCTGCATGTAGTGCATGGCCCTGGGGAAGGTCAGCTCAAGAGCGCCCGCGCCGTTGTGCATGGTGATGCCGGCGGCATGGTCGAAGTCGCAGTGGGTGAGGATGACGTGGCCGATATCCTCCCGGGCAAGTCCCAGCCTGGCGAGTTCGGCAGGCAGATTCCAGTCGCGGCGGAGGCGGAAGATCTTCTTCTGCTTGTCGGTGAGTTTGTTGCCCAGCCCTGTTTCAATGAGGGCCAGCCCGTCCGGGCTTTGGACCAGAATGGCGGAATCGGCGAGCCGGACATGATTGTCCGGCGTTGACGCGCATTTCTTTTCCCAGAGCACCTTGGGCACCACCCCGAACATGGAGCCGCCATCGATCTCGAATACCCCGCCCTCAAGCCAGTGGAGGTTGAATTGCCCAAGCTGAAATGGAGTGGACATTAAGATTGCTCCCAGGTTGCAGGTGAAGTTTAAAAGTCCTTTCAGCTATCGTGACATGGCGGAAGCGAGCCGAATTCCTGCAATTTGTGATGCTTTCCGGTCAAAAGTGGCGGTCGCTGCGCAGTCAGCGGCGCTATTGCCACAGGCGATGAGGCAGTCTGCGAAATCCGCGGTGTCTTGCCGGTAGATTTCAAGAGCACGCCAGACCTCTTCCGAGCGTTGGACCCGGAAGGAAGCGGTTCGCAGGATTTGTTCGATCATGCGCCCGATTTCGTCGCGGCCGGCGTTGTAGCACCGCTTCACGACCCAGACAACCTCGCAGAGAACAATCTGGTTGATGAAAAATGTTTCTCCGGCTTGTTCCCCGTCCTCAATAAGGGCGGTGGCTACCGGAGACTGTTCGGCGTCATCCTGGACGATGTATCGAACAAGGACGTTTGTGTCGAGGCCTGTCACTGCCGTCCTCCTTCCTGCTCAATGGCCGACTGCATCTCTTCAAGGCTTACAGCCTTTTTCGCCGGAGAGATCAATCCTTTGAGCTGTCGCGCTTCCCCGGTTGCAGGAGCAATGCGGACGTTGCCTTGGGAATCGACTAAAAATTCGAGCCGCCCGCCTGCCCTGAGTTTGAGGTAATCCCGTATTTCTTTCGGGATGGTGACCTGGCCTTTACTGGTGACTGTTGCGGTAGCCATTGCTTGCGGTCTCCTTACTTGAAGTTGTGCGCATTACTAATGGTAATGCGCTGCCCTGGGGCTGTCAACGGAATAAAAAAACCGAGGGCGGCAACAGTAGAAGCGTGATAGGCCGGGATGCTTTTCGTGCCGGCACATTTGGCGGAGATCAGAAGGCAATAGCCGGAAGAGGGGGGGCTGGAAAACAGTCGTGGATGGCGATTTGCCCCCAAAGATACAAGGAGAGCATGGTGGTAATATCTGGTGCCAGGCGCAGAACGGAAAAGAAGAGGTGAAAATTGCGGGAAGGGACTCGAAGAGGGGCCCAAGGTCAGGAAAAGACTTAGAGAACTCTGATGGGGATAGTCAGGACAATAAAATTGTCTGAATAAAGGTGCTTATTGCCTCTCGCGCCTCCAACCGAATGTTCCGTTCATTTCATTGGCCTGCCGGCAATGTTTTCACCGTGTAGAGCGGAATGCGTAAATCCGCCGTGACAATGGTCAACCCTTCGGCCTGTGCCTGGGCAACCAGCATCCTGTCGAAAGGATCACGATGGTGCGCGGGAAGTCGCCCTGCTATTTCGCCGTGATGGAGGGAAATCGGCAACTTGATGAATCGTTCATCCTCGACAATGGACTCAAGATTTTCAGGAGCGTGCAGTTTTCCCAGCGCCTGTTTTATCGCGGCCTCCCAGGTGGAGACCGCGCTGACATATACCTGATTCCGTCCATCCCGGATCGTGGCTTTGGCCTTTTTGCCCAATTGGGGATCGTCCGACAGCCACCAGAGGAAGGTATGGGTGTCGAGCAGCAAGCGCATCATGCTTCGTCTCCTTCAAAGGAGGCAATAAGCTCTTCCGGGGTGGCATCAAAATCAGGACTCAAAGTTATTTGGCCCTTGAAGCGGCCAGGGGTTCGCTGCCGGTCGTCAGTGTGGAGAGGAACAAGCCGTACCAGTGGTTTGCCTGCCTTTGCGATTATGACATCCTCGCCGGACAGCGCCTCCTCAACCAGGAGCGACAGTTTGGTTTTCGCCTCGTGCATGTTGACTGTGTGCATGGCAATCCTCCTTAGCTAGACTTAGCCATATAATGGCGACGAATGAGGCGGGAGTCAAGGCAGATTTGTGTAAGGGAGTCAGAGAATGAAGCAGAAGGTATAAAAAAAACAGCGAAAAGAAGTCGCAGGGGAACAGGATGCTTCTAATTTTCGTGTTCGGGTGAGATTAACTGGTCATGGTCAGGACGGTCAGGTTGCAAAGGCCTTAACCTATGCTGTTTTCTTTTTGCCCGGACTGCCATAAGTCGTACTGCGCTGGCTGAATCAACCATCCTTAAAGGGTAATCCAAGTTATCTGATGAGATAAAAAAGAAGAGTTGTCAAGGATAAAGATTTGACCCCCGGCCGGGATTGATGTTTTGCGTGAGTTTGTAAAAGAATCTGTAGGATTATGTTTTTGGCGAGAGATGAAGAAGTTGAGACAGAAGAGATTAAAAAACCCCCTGCGGGGTGAACCGCAGGGGGTTGGTTGATCAGGATGCTTCTAATGTACGCGTTCAGGCGATGATTAGAAGGTCATGGTCAGGTGATGGGTCAGCAGGTAAACATTCTCGGTATCCTGACCTGCAACGCCTTCTTTGAAGAAGTCGCCTGCATCCAAGTAGCCGAAGTGCGCCTCGTAGGTCAGGTTGTCGAGCAGCTTGTAGGCAGCGCCGAGGTTGTACTCCCAGCCGTACTCGTCGTCCTGATTGACAATCTGTTCTTCGTCAGCCTGAGCGTAGCCGATGGCGCCGTGCAGGGTCAAACGGTCGGAAGCGGCATAGTCTGCGGAAACAACATAGGCATGCACACCAGCCGTTGCCATGGCACCAGTATAGCCGTTATTGATATCCGGGTTCAGCATGCCAGTCCCCTGGTTGCCGGTCATGACATAGAGCGGATAAAACTCAGTACCGGTGCCACTGCCTGCGGCGAGGAACTGCTCCATATCAGAGGTAGCGGTCTGGTTGGGATCCTTGCCCTGGGCATAGAAGTACATCAGGCTGGCAGTGATGGCGTCGAATTTGCCGCCTGCTTCCAACATGCCGCCCCAAGAGTCATAGTCTGCAGAGGTCTTGGTAACGCCGGTGATGGTCTCTTTGTCGCCAAAGTTGTAAACAAGCTCGGCATTGACAAAGTAGTTGTCCATTTTGTACTTGCCGTAAACAACACCGGTCTGCTTCTGATCTTTGACATTGGTAACGGTATTGTTGTTGTTGAACACATAACGCAGACCAGAGTCCAGGTTGGTGTCCTTGTAGAAGAGGCGCGCCTCGTAGGAGTCACTGTCAACTTCGGAATCGGTGTTAGCGGCTTGGTCTCCATCCGTGGCTTTTATGATGTGAAACTGGGTGGACCAAGGGCCGCTCGCCAAGAAGGAAGGATTGTAAACGATTTTGTTGGCGCGGCTGTCCATATCCAGGTAGGCGGTACCATAGGGTCCTGAGGGAACCCGGCCGATCATGAACTTACCGATGGGAGATGCATAGTCCATGTACAGACGATGAACATATACATCACCACCCATGCTGCTTCCGTTTTGAGCAAGGTCGTCCTGGCTGCCCCAGAAGTTCTCGTCGGCCAGGCGGATCTCTGCCTTCATGGTGATGGAATCATTGACCTTCATGACCGGCAGTACACGGAAGGTATGCTTGTAGTAGGCGTCGCTGGAGACATTGTCGGCGTTGCCGTTGGTCGCCTGTGCGTCGTCAAGAACCACACCGTTGCCTTCAGCCTTGCTCATGTAGACACCGTCAACAGTGTAGTCGCCGCTCATGCTGAACTCAACAGCGGAAGCGGTGGAGGCCAGGCCCGCGACCAGCCCCAGGGCTGCTACAGTAGATAATACTTTTTTCATCTCTTATCCCCTTTTGATAAGGTTAATAAAAATAAAAGAAACAACTCATTTGTGAGTTTAAGCCATGTTGCGGGGGGGATGTCAAGTTTTTTGTACCGGGGTATGAATTTTTTTATTCCCCGGAGCGGGCGATGCAGAAGGCAAAAAGCGCAACGCAAAGACGCGGAGGCGCGGGAAGGATAGGGCAAAGTGAAAAATGCAAAATGAAAAATGAGAAACAAAAAAATAACGCAGAGGCGCAATAGCGCGAAGGGAAAGAGAAAAATGGATAATGCAGAATGCAAAATGGAGAATTGAAAGGGAAAGGGGGAGGCGTGGTATTTTCTGCTGGTGATGGCTGCTTGACGATTGTCGTGCATATGCATACAATGCAAGTACAATTATTGCAGGAGGGTTGATATGTTGAAAGCAGCAAATGTGACGGTTCGCGTCAAGCCGGCAACCAAAAAACGCCTCGAAGCACTGGCCAGCGCCACCAAGCGGTCAAAATCCTATGTCATCGAGGAGGCGCTTGAGCTGTATCTCGATGTGAATGAGTGGCAGATCGAAGGCATTGCTCAGGCTCTAAACGAGGCTGAGAAGCCGAATGCTGTTTTTGCCGAGCATGATGAGGTTCTCGCCAAGTGGGAGGCGAAAAAGGGTGCGCATTAAGTGGTCGCGGCTGGCGTTGCTCGATCTTGACGCGATTGGAGCCTTTGTTGCCGCGGACAGTCCGGCGGCGGCAGTTGACATTGTCGTTCAGGTCATCCGCTCAGTTTCCCTTCTGGCCGATCAGCCCGGGATCGGCCGCGCAGGCCGCGTCCCTGGAACGAGGGAGTTGCTGGTGCCGGGCTTGCCTTATATCGTCCCCTATCGCGTCAAGGATGGCGTGGTCGAGGTTTTGCGGGTCTATCATGCTTCGCGAAAGTGGCCGGAGCGGTGGTAGGGAAAGTGCAAAATGCAAAATGGATAATGCAAAATGACAGCGCAAAGACGCTGGGGCGCAAGAGAAGGGCAATGCAAAGGGAAAGAAAGTGAAATGTTGAAAGGGAAGTGCGCTAAGCTTGGCCGGGCTGGATGACAGAGCGGCTTTGCTTCAGCTTGCGGCGCGGCAGCCCATGCCTTGGCAGACTTCTTTCAACTGGCTTGCAAAGGAAATGGGCGTAAGGGTTGCAACACGGCCAGAACCTGCGAGCTGTGGAGAGTTGCAATTTTGTCGCATCGTATCCAGCTTGCCTTTGGGAGTGCCCCTTTTGCAAGCATTGAGGGATCGATGGCGACAGCGTTTTCGTGGAAGGATCTGGATGTGACGGGCAAGGCAAGGAAATCCCCGAAATCGTCGGGTTGCCTGAGGACAACAGCAGGGCGGCGCTTGCTGGACTTGCCTTCTGAGAAAGGAAAGGCGACCAAAATGATATCACCATACGCGAACATCATTCCAGGCCTCGTCTTCGTTGTTGTCCCAAACTTCGGCCAGGCTTTTTTCCTGGAGCAGCGTCCATCCCGCATCTTCGCCGCGTTCGTCCCGCAGGCGACGGGCTTTGATGAAGGCGATGAAATCCAGAACTTCTTCCGCCAAGGGAGGGGGAAGTTCTTTCAATTCAGCATAAATTTTTTCGGCAGTGCCCATGTGATCACCTTTCAAAGTTTAATTACAGGATAAGCAATGCAGTAAAAACAGGCAAGGGGATGATGGGCAAAAGATAACGCAACAACGCAGAGACGCGAGGGGGGAAGATAAGGCAAAGGGAAAAGCGCAACGCAAAGACGCTACGGCGCATGATTAAGATGGGGAGAAATGCAAAAGGCAAAGGGCAAAAATGTAACGCGAAGGCGCGTGGGATGAACCCTGCTGCCGAATGCGCAACAGATTCATCCCACGCGCCTTCGCGTTGAGGTTCTTTTTCGGCCGCGAACCGTTTCCCCGGCTACTCTTCCGTCTTTTTGGTGAGATCGAGCTGGTACATGAGCACGGTGCTGGTCTGCTCGCTGAGAAAATCCAGGGATTTGCCGGAGAGGATGATGCCCACCAGCAGTTCGGCCCCGGTTTTCTCCGCATTGGGCCTGAGCAGATAATCGACGATGTAGCCGTCGATCTTCCTGGTCCGCCACAGCTCGGTGAGGGCGATGCCGTTCCAGGTCAGGGCGTGGATCTCGCCGGAGGGGTAGTTCTTCATGTTCTTGAAGAGCCGGGAGGAGGTGGAGAGGTTCTTGTTGATGATGATGTCCGGCAGATTGTCGCCGTTGACATCCTGAACGATGATCCGGGAGGGGATGTAGATCCGGCCCAGATCCTCAAGCTTCGTTATCTTGTCCGCAAGGCCCATGGCCTCCTGGCCGCCGATGAAGCGGGTGGTGCCGCCGTAGAACTCGTCGCTCTTCCAGAGCGTGGAACCGCCGGAGCGCAGCACCTGCAAGCGGTCGTACTGATCGATGGCGATGATCTCCCGGCTGCCGTCGTTGTCCAGATCGGCGATGGTGAACTCGAAGAGGTTCACCGCCTCAGGCAGCTCGATGCGGCTCAACGGCTTCACCGTGTCGCCGCTCAGCTCCAGGCGATGGATGCCGGGGGCCACGGCCTTGTCGAAATCGGCGCGCTGGCCGGCCAGTACCGCGCCTTCTCCGGGAATCTGCATGGCCCGCACGTACCACTTGGCATCCTTGAAGATATAGTTGGCCTTGTCTCCTTCGATCCACTCAAAGGCAAAGGAGCTGGGGGTCTTGGTGTCCGCGGCGCTGGCGTAGATCTCGGGCTTGCCGTTGCCGTTCAGGTCGGCCACCGTGACGGCATGGATCCGGTAGCCCTGCGGCCCGGCAATCTGGCCCACCTTGCTGAAGCGGTTCTGGTCGCGCTTGTAAATCTGCACGGATTCGCGGTCCGCCAGGATCACCTCCTCGGCGCCGTCGCCGTCAAGATCGGCCAGCTCCATGTACTGGAGGGTGAGCTTCATGTTCTGGCTCTTGCTGAAATCGAAGGCGGAGTTGATGCCCTTGCTGTAGATGAAGGGCGAGGCGCCGCCACGGCCGGCCAGGGCCCGGTCCGGATGGGCGGTGAGGTACTGGTTCTGGGGAGCCTGGCTGGGTGCCGCGGCCTGGGGCTGGGCAAGGGCCGCGGCCGGGCGCTTGTGGCCGAAGACCTTTTCGCCGATGTCCCAGGCCAGGCTGTCGATGGCGACAATAATCTCGTTTTCGCTTTTGGCTGTGGCATAGAAGCTCTGCGGGGTGCCGCTGGCGATATCAAAAACCTTGGCGTCTAAAGAGAGGCTGCTGCCAAGGGCCGTGAGGCTGCCGGCCACCAGATAGTCGGCGTTAAGGCTCTTGCCGAGCTTGACAAAGGCGTCGTTCTGGGCAGGGGCGCCAGCCGTGGCCAATGTCTTTTCCACCAGGCCCTTATCGACGACGGTAAGGCCGATCTCTGATGCTAGGCGGCTGGCCAGCATATCCCGGATCCCGCTGGTGAGATAGCTCATGTCCTGGGGGGCGTTTGCCTTGAAGGGCAGAAAGGCGATGGTGCCGGACTTGTTTGCTGCCTGGGCCGGCATACTGAGGGAGACAAAGGCCAGGGCAAGAGCAATAATGGAAAGAAAACGGGAAGCGAGGGGCGATCTATACATTATGGAACCTATGGGATTGGTTGTGTTTGGCGTGGAAAATTAAACAAAAATAGGAGATAGTAGTACCCCTGGCCGCTGAAAACGGCAAGGATTTTTTGTTGAAAGCCGCAGGCCTGCAGCCGTCAGTGCATCTGCTAGCAAAGGCAATAATGGGTACAGGTCTGAATTGGGTTGGGATCTTTAATGTAAGGAAATATCTTTGCGTCTCTGCGCCTTTGCGTTAAAAAAAAGTAAAGGCCAGGCTCTCAATAGAGGCGATGAAAGATGAAAAAAAAAGAAGCTCTCGCCATTCTAGGCGAATACAAAAAACAGTGCGCCAGGCGATACGGTATCCTTTCCCTTGGTCTTTTCGGCTCGACCGCGCGTGATGCTGCGAGTGAAGCAAGCGATGTGGACGTGGTCGTCACGTTGGCGAAACCGGATCTTTTCACAATGGCTGGGATAAAGTATGAGCTTGAGGAGCGCATGCACCATCCGATCGATCTCGTTGTTTACCGGGAAAAGATGAATCTTTATTTGAAGCAGCGGATTGATGAGGAAGCCGTCTATGTATGACAAAACTCTTGCCGTTGAGGTGTTGCGGCAGGTCAACGAAGCGGCTGAGAAAATACTCAGTCGTTTTTTCCCCTCCCGTGCGTTCAGCGTCGTGCGCTTTAATTTTTTAAATTGCCATTGAATTTCAGGTTGGTATGCGGCATTACATGTCGTGTTCATTTTCTTTGCTTGCCCAAAGAAAATGAACCAAAAGAAAGGGCACCCTGTCACTTGCCTGCCTACGGCAGGTTCCCTGTGCTCCTCGAAGCTGCCGGGAGCAAAAAAACTCGCCCGCCGATGGCGTGCTCAAACAGTTTTTGCTCCTTTTCCGGCAGCCTCTCCGGTGCTCGGCGGCGTGCCAATGGGACGCATCAAAATCTAATGGCTGAAACCCAGTGGTAATCAGATAATGTTTTAAGGAACCCATATGCAGACCACCATCCATCTGATCCGCCATGGCGTGACAGCCGCCAATAAAGAAAATATCTTTGCCGGCCGGTCGAATGAGCCGCTGCATGCCGACGGCATTGCCCAGGTAACCGAAGTGGGCAGGTCGCTTGCTCAAGCCGGCATAGGGAAAATTTTCTGCGGGCCGCTGCCCAGGACCAGGCAGTCCGCCGAGATTGTCGCCGCCATGCTGCGCGCCGGAGTTTTTGTGGAGGAGGGGTTCAACGAGATCGCCATCCCCCACTGGGATGGGCTGACCAAGGACGAAATCCGGGCCAAATTCGGCCCCGAATATCCCACCTGGCTCGATGATCCCCCCTCCTTTTCCGTGGCCGGCTGCGAAACCATCGCCCATGTGCAGAAGCGGGCGGTCGGCTGCGTGGAGCGGTTGTTTCGGGAGTGCGCCGGCCGGAATATCCTGGTGGTCAGCCACCTCATCGTGATCAGGAGCCTGCTCCTGCATTACCTGGGCAGGCCGATCAGCGAGTTCCGCTCCATCAAGGTGGGCAATGCCCAGGTGACCTCCCTGGTGCGGGATGAAACGGGCGTTACGCGGGTGGTTGGCCTCGGCTGAACGCTATTTTCCCATGTCGCGGTGGGTGAGGAAGACGGGGCGGTTGGCGCTCCGGCTGAGATGCTGGTGAAGTGCCTCCGCCACCGCCACCGAACGGTGCCTGCCTCCGGTGCAGCCCACGGCCAGGGTGAGATATGCCTTGCCGGCGCTTTCGTACAGGGGGAGAAGAAAATCGATCAGCGGCAAGAAGAGCGCGAGGAACTTTCTGCCGGTTTCGTTGGCCAGGGCGTAGTCGGCCACTTCCCGTTCCTTGCCGGTTTTTTCCTTCAGTTCCGGAACCCAGTAGGGGTTGGGCAGGAAGCGGACATCGAAAAGCAGGTCTGCTTCCTCGGGCAGGCCGTGTTTGTGGCCGAAGGAAAGGATGTTGAGCCGCATGCCGATGGCCTGGCTTGAATCCTGGGCAAGCAGGGCATTGCGGAGTTCGTTGGGGCTGAGGCCGGTTGTGTCGATGACGCAATCGGCCATTTTTTTGAGCGCGGCCAGCTGTCGCCGCTCCTGCTGGATGGCCTCCCGGACATTGCCGGCCTCGCTCAAGGGATGGGCCCGGCGCAGCTGGCTGAAGCGACGCAGGAGGATGGTCTCCCCTGCGTCAAGGAAGATCAGGGTGAGGGTGCAATGCGTTTTGGCCTTGCTGAGCACCGCCGGAAATTCGCTGAGAAAATCCCGGTCCCTGGCGTCCATGACCAGGGCGAGGCGGTCCCGGCTGCCGGCCTTGGCGGCCATGCCCGTGAGCAGGGGGAGGAGGAGGAAGACGGGCAGGTTGTCGATGCAGTAAAATCCGGCGTCTTCAAAAACATTGAGGGCGGTGCTTTTGCCTGCGCCGGACAGACCGGTGATGATGGTGAGGCTTGGGGGCTGCGCCGCGGCGGACATGGGGTCATCCCGCCTCGGTGAAGATGGCCAGCAGTTCCTCCTTGCCGGCGGCCTGGAGCAAACGGCTGCGGATGGGCATATTCTTCAGGAAGCGGGAGAGTTCCGCCAGGCTGCTCAGATAGCGGGCCGCGGCATCTTCCGGCGCGACGAGGAGGAAGAAGAGGTGGGTCGGTTTGCCGTCCAGGGCGTCAAAGGCAATGCCCCGCAGGCTCCGGCCGAAGCAGATGACGATATCGTCGAGTCCCCTGATCTTGCCGTGCGGGATGGCGATCCCCTCGCCGATGCCGGTGGAGCCAAGCTCTTCCCGTTCCAGGAGGGCGGCGTAGAGGGCGGCGGTTTCGAGGGCCGGGTACACCATCCTGATCGCCGCGGCCAGCTCCTGCAGCACCTCCTTCTTGCCAGTTGCCGCAAGCTCCGGCAGGATGAGGGAGCTTCTGATTTCCTTGATCAAGCCCATCGTGCTAGCCCAGGTTCGGTTTCTTGCGCAGTTTGGAGGGGAGGATGCCGAGCTGTTCCCGGTACTTGGCCACGGTCCGACGGGCCAGTTTGATGTCCTCCCTGGCAAAGATGTCGGCAATGGCGTTGTCGCTCAGGGGCTTTTCGTGGTCCTCGGCCTGAATGATGACGCGGATCCGATCCTTGATGCTTTCCGAGGCCATGGCGTCGCCGCCGTCATGGCGGCTGATGGCGGAGTTGAAGAAGTATTTGAGTTCAAAGGTGCCCTGGGGGGTGTGGACATACTTGTTGCTGGTCACCCGGCTGATCGTGGATTCGTGCATGCCCAGGTCTTCCGCCACATCGCGCAGGACCAGCGGTTTCAGGAAGGCGATCCCCTTTTCAAAGAAATCGTACTGGAACTTGAGCAGGGATTCGACCACCCGGTAGATGGTGCGCTGCCGCTGCTGGATGGACTTGATCAGCCAGAGGGCGGATTTCAGTTTGTCCTGCACGTAATCCTTGGTGTCGGCCGACGCCTTGGAGTCCTTTTTGAGGATGTCCTTGTAATAGCTGCTCACCTTGAGGCGCGGCAGTCCCTCGTCGTTCAGGAGAATGACGTACTCGTTGCCCATCTTGTAGACATAGACGTCCGGCACAATGTACTGCGGTTCCTCGTCGGAATAGATGCGGCCCGGCCGGGGGTCGAGCCCCATGATCACCTTGACCGCGGCGAGGATCTCGCCGACCGGCTGGCCGGTGGCCTTGGCAATGGCGGCAAAGTTCTTGTTTTCCAGGGGATGCAGGTGGTCACGGACAATGGCGGCGGCCAGCGAATCGGCAAGTTCGAGGCGTTCGAGCTGGAGCAGGAGCGATTCCTTGATGTTGCGGGCGCCGACCCCGGGCGGGTCCATCTCCTGCACGACCCGGACCAGGCGTTGAGCCGCTTCGAGGTCGCAGCCCGTCTCCGCGGCGATTTCCTCGTCGCTTACCTCGAGAAAGCCGTCCCGGTCGAGATTGCCGATGATGAAGGAACCGATCTCCTTGTCATCCTCCGAAAGATGGGAGAGGTTCAGTTGCCAGTTGAGATGGGAGTGAAGATTGGGCTTGGTGGTGAGGATGTCGAGGCGGGAGGGCAGGTCGGAGTCGTCTTTTTCGCGGCCGGAACCATAACCGCTTTCATACTCGTTGCTGTAATTTTCCCAGTCGATCTCCTTGAGGGAGGATTCGCCCCCCCCTATCTGCACTTCGGCGGTGCGGTCCGGCGCGCGGAGTTCAGGGGGGATATCCTCCACCGGCGGGGTGTCGATGGTGGCTTCGCCCGGCTCCTGGATCTCGGAGGCCTCTTCGAGCACCGGGTTGATTTCGATCTCCTGCTGGATGGTCTCGACCAGTTCAAGCCGGGAGAGTTGCAACAACTTGATCGCCTGCTGGAGCTGGGGAGTCATCACCAGCTGCTGGGTGAGTTTCAGTTGTTGTCTGAGCTCGAGAGCCATCTGGCCTTATGTCCTTATTGTTTGCGAAATCCCATCCCCCATGGGGAACGGAGTTTTTTGTCTCTTACCGAGAGTATAACCCATGACGGCAAGGTTTTTGCAAGCAAAATCAGAGGGTGAAGTTTTCGCCCAGGTACATTTTCCGCGCCGCCTCGTTGCCCACGATCTGTTCGGCGTCGCCGCTGATCAGGATTTTGCCCTGATTGACAATATAGGCCTGGTCGCAAACAGACAGGGTTTCGCGGACGTTGTGGTCGGAGATCAGCACCCCCAGACCCCGTTCCTTGAGGTCGCGGATGATATGCTGCAGGTCGGCCACCGAGAGGGGATCGATGCCGGCAAAGGGCTCGTCCAGCAGGATAAAATCGGGTTCGGTGGCCAGGGCCCGCATGATCTCCACCCGCCGCCGTTCTCCGCCGGAAAGCGAATGGCCCCGGCTATCCGCCAGGTAGCCGATTTTCAGCTCTTCCATGAGCTGCTGGCTGCGGTTTCTGATCTCTTTTTGGGAAAGGCCCAGCGGTTCGAGGATGATGCGGACGTTTTCCTCCACGGTCAGTTTCTTGAATACCGACGATTCCTGGGGCAGGTAGGAGAGGCCTTTCAAGGCGCGCTGGTGGATGGGCAGGCCGGTGATCTCTTCTCCGTCCAGCAGGATGGTGCCGGAATCAGGGCGGACAAAGCCGGCAATGGAGTAAAAGGTCGTGGTCTTGCCCGCGCCGTTCGGGCCGAGCAGGCCGACCACCGTGCCGGTTTCCACCCGCAGGCTGATGCCGTCCACCACCCGCCGCTGCTTGTATTGCTTGACGATGTCTATGGTTTCGAGAACAGACAAGAAAACCTCCGAAAAAAAATAACGCCAAGACGCAGAGTCGCAAAGAAACTGGCGATGCGAATCAGCTGGATGGACTGCTTTTCCTTCGCATCTTTGCGCCGTTGCGTTAAGCTTTTTTACTTTGACTCTTTTTTGTTTTCTCCCTCGCCGCCGGGATAGAAAAAGGCCTTGACCCGCTCGCCCTTTTTTTCGCTCTTTTCGACCACGCTTTTCCCTTCGTCGAGGTAGAGGACCACCCGTTCGCCGGTGACCAGATTGTTGTCCTGCCACACCCTGGTGTTGCCGGTGAGGATGACCTTGCGTTCCGTTTCAAAGTATTCCATGTTGTCGCCGGTGGCGGTCCAGCCTTCGTTCTGGATCTCCACGTTCCCCTTGGCCAGGAGCTTTTTCATTTTCTTGCCCTCGCCGGGGGGCAGTTTGGCCTTTTCCTCTTCCGAGAGATAGTAGACGGTCATTTCGGCGGAGCGGATGACCAGCTCGCCCTGCCGGGCGTCCACCTTGCCTTCAAAGAGCACGGCGTTCTCATTTTTCAGCGAGGTCATGCGGTCCGCCTCGATGTGGATCGGTTCCTTGCCGCCGGCGGGGGCGGCTTCCTGCGGGGCGGCAAGCCCCGGGCCGGGGCCGACGAGGAGAAAAAGCAGGAGGAGTATCGGCAGCTTGGTGGCGAATCGTTTCATGACGTTATCCTTAAGTCTGGGCGCGCATGGTGTAAAATGGTCAAGATACCAGCAATGCCATTTCTCGGCAATTGCTTTGCCGTGGCGTCCCCTTCCGTGGCCCTTATACTCTTTACATCTTGCCCCGCTCGGTATATATCTGCGCAGAGGATTTTTTCGCTGACGAGGCCGCCGTTGCGGCAGCCTCGAAGCGGTCGCGCGAATTCAACCATAGCATACTGGCGATTATGAATAAAGGTATAGAGAAAGCCAAAACCCTCATCGAGTCCCTGCCCTATATCAGGAAATTCTCCAACAAGACCGTGGTGATCAAGTACGGCGGGCATGCCATGGTGGATGAGGAGCTGAAAAAGAATTTCGCCCTCGACATCATCCTGATGAAGTACATCGGCATCAATCCGGTGGTGGTGCATGGCGGCGGGCCGCAGATCAACAAGTTCCTCACCAGGATGAACATCAAGTCCGATTACATCCAGGGGATGCGGGTCACCGACGGCGAAACCATGGATGTGGTGGAGATGGTGCTGGTGGGCAAGGTGAACAAGGAGATCGTCAGCCTGATCAACTTCCACGGCGGCAAGGCCGTGGGGCTTTCCGGCCGGGACGGCGATCTGATCAAGGCGAAGAAGATGAAGATCATGAAGGCCCAGGCGGAAAACACCCCGCCCGAGATCATCGACCTGGGCCGGGTCGGCGAGGTGACCGACGTCAATCCCGGTATCCTCACCACCCTGGACGCCGAGGATTTTATTCCGGTCATCGCCCCGGTCGGGGTGGGCGAGGACGGTCAGGCATACAACATCAACGCGGATCTGGTCGCCGGCGCCATCGCCAGCCACCTCAAGGCGGAAAAACTGATCCTGCTCACCGACGTGGCCGGGGTGCTGGACAAGGACGGTACGCTTATTTCCTCCATGACCTGCGATCTGGCGGATCAATATATTAAGGATGGCGTCATCGTCGGCGGCATGATCCCCAAGGTCAAGTGCTGCCAGGGCGTGGTCCGGGGCGGCGTGGGCAAGGCCCATATCATCGACGGCCGGGTGGAGCACGCCATTTTGCTGGAAATGTTCACCCAACAGGGTGTGGGAACCGAGGTGGTGTGATGGGAAACGCGGATTGGATCGAAAAGAGCGGCAAGGCCTTCATGACCACCTACGGACGGTATCCGGCGGTGATGGTCAAGGGCCAGGGGTGCATCCTGACCGATGCCGACGGCCGGGAGTATCTCGATTTTCTCTCCGGCATCGCCGTCTGCAGCCTCGGCCACTGCCATCCGGCGATCACCGAGGCGATCTGTAAACAGGCCTCTACCCTGGTCCATGTTTCCAATCTCTACCATACCATCCCGCAGACCGAGCTTGCCGAGCTGCTGATCAAGCATTCCTTTGCCGAGCGGGTGTTTTTCTGCAACTCAGGGGCCGAGGCCAACGAGGCGGCCATCAAGCTGGCCCGCAAGGCAAGCGCCGCCGGCAAGTACGAGATCATTTCCCTGGCCGGTTCCTTCCATGGCCGGACCCTCGCCACCGTGGCGGCCACCGGCCAGGAAAAATTTCACAAGGGCTTCGAGCCCATGCCCCAGGGCTTTAAACATGCGCCTTTCGGCGATATCGGGGCGCTGGAGGCCATGGTCGGGCCGGAAACCTGTGCCGTGCTCTGCGAGCCCCTGCAGGGCGAGGGTGGGGTCCGGCCCTTGGCGAAGGAGTATCTTGCCGCCATCCGCGCCCTCTGCGACCGGCACGGTCTGCTGCTGATCTTTGACGAGATCCAGGTGGGCATGGGCCGGACCGGCTCCCTCTTTGCCCATGAGCAGTGCGGAGTCACTCCCGACATCGTCACCCTGGCCAAGGCCCTGGCCAACGGCCTGCCCATCGGCGCCATGCTGGCCAGGGACTCCGTGGCCAAAGCCTTTGAACCGGGCAGTCACGCCTCGACCTTTGGCGGCAATCCGGTGGTCTGCGCCGCTGCGGTGGCGGCGGTCAAGATCATGGTCGCCGACGGCTTTTTCGCGGAGGTGCGGGAAAAAGGTGCCTATCTGAACAGCCGCTTGACGCAGCTGGCGGCAAAATACCCGCACATCGCCGAGCCTGCCCGCGGATTGGGGTTGATCCAGGGGTTGCCGCTCACCGAGGCGTGGATCGCCCGGGGACCCGCCGTGGTGAACCGTCTCTTTGAGAAAGGGGTGCTGCTCAATTTTGCCGGGAACAAGGCGCTGCGCTGCCTGCCGCCCCTCATTGTCAGCCGGAAAGAGATCGATCGGCTGCTCACGGCCCTGGACGAGGTGTTTGCCGAATTTTCCCGATAGCCCCGATGGCCGGATGCGCAAAGCCCTCTTGGACAATATCCGGCCGGCCGGCCGCGAAAATCCCTTTGCAAAAAAAAAAGTTTTTTTGTATGGGTTGTAGTTTGGCTCAACCTGTGGACCCCGTTGTTTACGGCGCGAGATTTTGGAGTTATCGGCAATGAGAGAGCACAATCATGGCAAAACATCTCCTGGCATTAAAGGACTTCAACAAGGCGCAGCTCGCCGCATACATCGATCAGGCCCTGCTCCTGAAAAAAGAGAGCAAGGCGGGCGTACGCCATCAGCATCTGGCCGGTAAAACCGTTGGCCTCATCTTTGAAAAACCCTCCACCCGGACCCGCGTTTCCTTTGAGGCGGCCATGTACGGGCTGGGCGGGCGGGTCATCTATCTTTCCGGCCGCGACACCCAGCTGGCCCGCAACGAACCGCTCAAGGACATGGCCCGGGTCATGTCCCGCTATGTGGACGGCATGGTGGTGCGCACCTATGGGCAGCAGATCGTCGATGAACTTGCCGGCTACTCCTCGGTGCCGGTGATCAATGCCCTCACCGATCTCCACCATCCCTGCCAGATCCTGAGCGACATCATGACCGTGATCGAGCACAAGGGGGCCATCGAGAATCTCCATATTGCCTGGATCGGCGACGGCAACAACATGGCCAATTCCTGGATCCAGGCGGCGGCCCGCTTCGGCTTTGCCCTGACCCTGGCCTGCCCGGAGGGGTATGATCCGAACAGCGCCATTCTGCAGGGGGCCCAGGCCGAGGCGGTCAAGCCCATCGTGGTGGTGCGCGACCCCGCCGCGGCGGTGGCCGCTGCCGATGTGATCAACACCGATGTCTGGGCCAGCATGGGCCAGGAAAGCGAACAGGAGGCGAGGCTCGCGGTTTTTCAGCCTTTTCAGGTGAACGGCGCTCTGCTGGCCAAGGCCAAGGCAGGCGCCATCGTCCTGCACTGCCTGCCCGCGCACCGGGACGAGGAGATCACCGACGAGGTGCTGGAGGGGCCGCAGTGCGTGGCCTGGGACCAGGCGGAGAACAAGCTGCATATCCACAAGGCGATCCTGAAGATGCATCTTGGTTAATGCGGAATTAAAAATGAAAAATGCAGAATGAGAGGGCAAAAGTGTTACGCTTTCACTGCCGTTGCAATTTTGCATTATGCACTCTTCATTCTTCATTGAATTTAAGGAGACAACGTGGCTGCCAGTATCAATAAGATCGTTTTGGCCTATTCCGGCGGGTTGGATACCTCGGTGATCCTCAAATGGCTGCGGGAAGAATATCAGGTTCCGGTGGTGGCGTTCGCCGCCGACGTGGGCCAGGAAGAGGAGTGGGACAAGGTACGGGCCAAGGGCATGGCCACCGGCGCCGAGAAGGTGATCATCTCCGACCTGCGCGAGGAGTTTGTCCGCGACTATGTTTTTCCGGCCTTTCGGGCCAATGCCATCTATGAGGGCTCCTATCTGCTCGGCACCTCCCTGGCCAGGCCGGTCATCGCCAAGGAGCAGGTGCGGATCGCCGAGGCCGAAGGCGCGGACGCGGTGAGCCACGGCGCCACCGGCAAGGGCAACGATCAGGTGCGCTTCGAGCTGACCTACCTGGCCTTGAACCCCAGGCTTAGCATCATCGCGCCCTGGCGGATCTGGGATCTCAACTCCCGGACCAAGCTGATGGCCTACGCGGAAAAGCACTCCATCCCGGTGCCGGTCACCAAGGAAAAGCCCTACAGCTCCGACGAGAATCTCCTCCACATCAGCTTTGAGGGCGGCATTCTGGAAGACCCGTGGAACGAGCCGGAGGAGAGCATGTTCAAACTCTCGGTGTCCCCGGAAAAGGCGCCGGACACGCCCACCTATATCGAGATCGAGTTTGCCGGCGGCAGCCCGGTGGCCATCGACGGCGAAAAGCTTTCCCCGGCAAATTTGCTGGCCCGCCTGAACAGGCTGGGCGGCGCCAACGGCATCGGCCGGCTGGACATGGTGGAAAACCGCTTCGTGGGCATGAAGTCCCGCGGGGTCTATGAGACGCCGGGCGGCACCATCCTGCGCATGGCACACCGCGACCTGGAGACCATCACCCTGGACCGCGAGGTGATGAAGATCCGCGACAGCCTCATTCCCCGCTACTCCGAGCTGATCTACAACGGCTTCTGGTTCTCGCCGGAGATGAAGCTGCTCCGGAAGACCATGGACAACGCCCAGGAGACGGTGAACGGCATCGTGCGGCTCAAGCTGATCAAGGGCAACTGCATCCCGGTGGGCCGGAAGTCCGACCAGTCCCTCTACCAGGAGAGCTTCGCCACCTTTGAAGAGGATCAGGTCTATACCCAGGCCGACGCCGGCGGCTTTATCCGCTTAAACGCCCTGCGCCTCACCATCCAGGCGCTGGTCGAGAAAAAGAAGAAGTAGCAAAAAAAAAAAACAACGCAATGGCGCAGGGACGCAAGAAGCTTTCTGTTCGCTTCTGTCGAGTGCGTCATGCGCAATTTTGCATGCAATAAAGAACGACAACGTCCGTGAAGGCGAGATGAGCGCCTTCGCGTCTTTGCGTTGTTTGGTGTTGAAAAATATTCACGTATCAACTCAGGCGGAGCTATGCCCCAGGCAAAGAAGACGAAAAAGAACCCGGCCAAGCTCTGGGGCGGCAGGTTTGCCGAAAAGACCGCCGCCTCGGTGGAGGCCTTCACCGCCTCCATTCATTACGATGCCAGGCTCTATAAACATGACCTCGCCGGCAGCCGGGCGCATGCGAAGATGCTTGCCAGGCAGGGACTGATCACCGCCGGGGAGCGGGATCAGATCCTCAAGGGGCTTGGGCGGATCGAGCGGGAGATCGACGGAGGCACCTTTGTTTTCAAGCCCGAGCTTGAAGATGTGCACATGAACATCGAGAAGGCCCTGGTGGAAAAGATCGGCCCGGCCGGGGAAAAGCTGCATACGGCGAGAAGCCGCAACGATCAGGTGGCTCTCGATGTGCGCCTTTACCTCCGCGAGGAGTGCCGGAAGCTCATGGCGCTGGTGCTTGAACTGCAAAAGGCCTTCGTGGTCCTGGCCCGCGCCTACCAGCACGCGGTGATGCCCGGCTACACCCATCTGCAGCGGGCGCAGCCGGTGCTGGTCGCCCACCACCTGCTGGCTTACTACGAGATGTTCGGCCGCGACCGGGAGCGCTTGGCCGACGCCCTGAAAAGGATCAATGTGATGCCCCTGGGCGCCGCGGCCCTGGCCGGCACCGGGCTGCCCATCGACCGGGAGTTTGTCGCCAAGGAGCTTGATTTTCCCAAGGTGAGCGCCAACAGCATGGACACGGTGGGCGACAGGGATTTTATCATCGAATTCATGTCCGCGGCCAGCCTGATCCAGATCCATCTGAGCAGGCTTTCCGAGGAGCTGGTCCTCTGGACCACCGAGGAATTCTCCTTTGTCACCCTGGCGGACAGCTTCTGCACGGGCAGCAGCATCATGCCCCAGAAGAAGAACCCCGACATCCCGGAGCTGATCCGGGGCAAGAGCGGCCGGGTGGTGGGCAACCTCATGAGCCTGCTCACCCTGGTCAAGGGGTTGCCCATGACCTACAACCGCGACCTGCAGGAAGATAAGGAGCCCCTTTTCGACACGGTGGATACGGTTTCCCGGTCCGTGGCGATCATGACCCAGCTGCTCGGCAACCTCAAGTTCAACGAGGCGCGCCTGGCCCGCGGTCTTGGCGGCGGCTACATGACCGCCACCGACCTGGCCGACTATCTGGTGCTGAAGAACATTCCCTTCCGCCAGGCCCACGCCATTGTCGGCCGGACCGTGGCCTATGCCATCGGCAAGGGCAAGGAGCTTACCGCGCTGAGCCTGAAAGAGCTGAAGAAGTTCTCCGAGGTCATCGAGGAGGATGTTTTTACGGTGCTTTCCATCGAGGGTTCGGTGGCAAGTCGGGTTTCCCCGGGCGGCACTTCGGGCAGGATGGTGGCCAAGGCATTGAAGAAGGCGGAAAAAGAGCTGGGGATTTCGGCATGAGATGGGAATCGGCGCGGCTCTCTCTTCTGGTCCTGGTCCTGGCGGCGGCTTTCGCCGTGAGCGGCTGCGGCAAGAAGACCAGGCCGGTGCCGCCCGATACGGTGCTGCCCGCGCCCATCACCGATCTGACCTACCATCTCGACGAGAAAGGGGTGTCCCTATCCTGGAGCTATCCGGGCCGGACGGTGCAGGGCGAGCGGCTGCCCTACCGTATCGAGGGGTTTCAGCTGCTGCGGGCCGTTATCCCCCTGGCCGATTATTGCAAGGACTGTCCGATTCCCTTTGGCCCGCCCATTGAGATCAAGGGCGAAAGCGGGGATGAGGGCAAGGTCTTCTATCAGGAAACCCTGCTGCGGCCCAGGAATCGGTATGTGTATCAGGTGCGCAGCAAGGCGGGCTGGTTTGTGACCAGTGACGAGTCCAACACCGTTTCCGTGGTCTGGGACACGCCGCTCATGGCACCGCGGGAGTTCGCAATCGAAGAAGGAGACCGGCAGCTGCGCTTAAGCTGGCAGCCGCCGACCGGCCTGCTGGACGGCACCACCGTCAGCGACCCCATCCTCTATCAGGTTTATCGCTCCGCGAGCGGGGAGGCCTTCGGCGAGATCGGCGCGCCGGTGGACGGGCTTTTTTTCGTGGACACGAACCTGCGCAACGGCAGGCCCTATTATTACAAGGTTCGGGCAATCCGCCTGCACGAGGACACCCGGGCCGCCGGCATGGCGAGCGATATCCTGCTGGCCACTCCCCAGGACCGGGTGGCGCCGGCGCCGCCGCGGCAGATGACCGCGGTGGTGACCGCGGCCGGGGTCAAACTCATCTGGGAGGCGGTGCCGGAGAGCGACCTGGCCGGTTTCCGCATCTACCGGCGGCCGGCAAGGAAGCTTGAGCCGGAACTGATCGCGGAGGTCGGCGGGGCCGGGCTTTCCTATGTCGACACGAAGCTGCCCAGGGGCAAGGGCATCTGGTACTATTCGGTGAGCGCCTTTGACCGCTCCCGGCCGGCCAACGAAAGCGACCGCTCCCGGGAGACGCTTCTTGAGGTCTCCGAGTAACTTTCATATTCAGGATAGAGCGACATGCACCATTTTCACTACAGGAACGAAACCCTCCACTGCGAGGAGGTCGCCGTGCCGGCAATCGCGGCGGCGGTGGGCACTCCTTTCTATCTGTACAGTTCCGCCACCCTGCGTCAGCACTTCACCGCCTTTGACAGCGCCTTTGCCGATATCCCCCATCTCACCTGCTTTGCGGCCAAGTCCTGCTCCAACCTCGCCATCCTGCGGCTCTTTGCCGGCCTGGGCGGTGGCGCGGACATCGTCTCGGGCGGCGAGCTGTTCCGGGCGCTTACGGCCGGGGTGGACCCGAAGAAGATCGTCTATTCAGGAGTGGGCAAGAGCGAAGCCGAGATCCGGGCGGCGCTGCATGCCGGCATCCTCATGCTCAACGTGGAGTCCGAGCAGGAGCTTGCCAGGATCCAGGAGGTGGCCGCCGCCATGGGCATCAAGGCGCCGGTCTCCTTCCGGGTCAATCCGGATGTCGATCCCAAGACTCATGCCTACATCTCCACCGGGCTCGCCAAGAACAAGTTCGGCATTGCCATTGACGACGCCCTGGGCGTTTATCTGGCGGCCAAAAAGATGGCCAACATCGAGGTGGTGGGAGTAAGCTGCCACATCGGCTCCCAGCTCACCCAGGTTTCTCCCTTTGTCGAGTCCCTGGCCAAGGTGAAGAGGTTCATCGGCCGCCTTGCCGAGGAGGGGATCTCCATCGCCTATCTCGATCTGGGCGGAGGGCTGGGCATCCGCTACAAGGAGGAGGAGCCGCCCCTGCCCTCGGAATACGGGCGCGCCATCAAGGAGGAACTGGCAGGCCTTTCCTGCACTCTGATCCTTGAGCCGGGCCGGGTTCTGGTCGGCAACGCCGGTGTTTTGGTCACCCGGGTGCTTTACACCAAGGAAGGCAAGAAAAAGTTCATCATCGTCGATGCCGGCATGAACGACCTGGCCCGGCCCAGCCTTTATGACGCCTACCACGCCATCCAGGCCGTGCAGCAGCCGGAGCGCGAGAAGATCGTGGCCGACGTGGTCGGGCCCATCTGTGAGACCGGCGATTTCCTGGCCCGGGAAAAGGAGGTGCCCAAGTCCCGGACCGGTGATCTGCTCGCGGTGATGAGCGCGGGAGCCTATGGCTTTTCCATGTCTTCCAACTACAATTCCCGGCCGCGGGTGGCGGAGATCCTGGTGCATGAAAGGGAGTTTCATGTGATCCGGGCCAGGGAAACCTATGAAACCTTGATTCAGGGCGAAAACATCCCTGATTTTTTGCGGAAATAAACGACCATGGCCAGGCAATTTCCCATCCCCTTCACCAAGATGAGCGGCACCGGCAATGACTTCATCCTCATTGACCACAGGACGCCGTTTTTAAACAGGGACGAGATGCCCGCCTTTGCAAGGGCGGTGTGTGAACGGCGCTTCTCGGTGGGGGCCGACGGCTTGATTTTTCTCGAAAAGAGCGCGACGGCCGATTTCCGCTGGCAGTTTTTGAACGGCGACGGCAGCTGGGCGGAGATGTGCGGCAACGGCGCCCGCTGCGCCGCCCGTTTTGCCTTTGCCAAGGGGATCGCTCCGGCCAGGATGTGCTTTGAAACGGTGGCCGGCCCCATCGAGGCCGAAGTGGTGGGCCAGTCGGTGAAGCTCAGGATGACGCCGCCGGCCAACCTGCGTCTCAACGAGCTGGTCGGCGTCAACGATCAGGAACTGGTGGTGCACAGCCTCAACACCGGGGTGCCCCATGCGGTGCTGTTCATGGAGGACATCGCCAGGGCGCCGGTCTTCGAGTGGGGCAAGATCGTGCGCTTTCACGAGCATTTTCAGCCCGCCGGCACCAATGTCAATTTTGTCGGCCGCAAGAAGGGCAACGGTCTGGTGGTGCGCACTTACGAGCGCGGGGTCGAAGGCGAGACCATGGCCTGCGGCACCGGCGCGGTGGCTTCCGCCATCATCGCCGGGGCCTTGGGCTACGTGCAGCCGCCGGTCCGGGTCACCACCTCCGGCGGCGAGCAGCTGGTCATCCATTTCGCCTTGAACGGCAAGGCGATTTCCGATGTGTATCTGGAAGGCCCGGCCAGCTTCATTTACGAAGGGCAGTTGCACAGCGAGGCGGTACGGAGCAGATCGTAAGGGCGCAGGCCCTTTTGAACATTTTTGGTGGGGGAAATACGCCACCGGCAAACATTTGCAAGAGACAATTGCCCAGGAGGAAGTTATGACAAAGTTTCGCGGAGCCTTTGTTGCCATCGTCACCCCGTTCATCGACGGGAAGCTCGATGAACAGGGCTTAATCGACCTGATCGAATTTCAGCTGGCCAACGGCACCCATGGCATCGTGCCCTGCGGCACCACCGGCGAATCCGCCACCTTGAGCCATGAGGAGCATCATCGGGTGGTGGAGCTGACCATCAAGACCGTGAAGGGACGGGTGCCGGTGCTGGCCGGAACCGGTTCAAACTCCACCGAGGAATCCATCGAACTGACCCGGCATGCCAAGGCTGCCGGCGCCGACGGCGCCCTGATGATCACCCCTTACTACAACAAGCCGACCCAGGAGGGGCTTTACCAGCACTTCAAGGCGGTGGCCGAGGCCGTGGATATCCCCATCATCCTCTACAACGTGCCGAGCCGCACCAGCGTGAACATGCTGCCCGAAACCGTGGCCCGTTGCGCCAAGATCAAGAACATCGTCGGCGTCAAGGAGGCCACCGCGGACCTCAATCAGATCAGCCAGGTGATCCGCCTCTGCCCCAAGGATTTCGCCGTGCTTTCCGGCGACGACTTCACCTCCATGGCCACCGTGGCCATCGGCGGCACCGGCGTGATCTCGGTCACATCCAACGTGGCGCCCAAGGAGATGGCGGGGATGATGGACGCGGCCCTGGCCGGTGATTACGGCAAGGCCCGCGAGCTCCACTACAAGCTTTTCCCGCTCATGGGCGCGATGTTCATCGAGACCAATCCCACCCCGGCCAAGACGGCTCTCGAACTGATGGGCAAGATCAGGTCCGGGGCGCCGAGGCTGCCTCTCTACAAGATGGGCGATGCCAACGTCGAGAAGCTCAGGAAGGTGCTGGCCGAGTGCGGGCTGCTGAAATAATTAAACGCCAAGGCGCAAAGTCGCGGGGAATATGGGCAGGGAGACATTTTCCTTTGCTCCCTGCGGCATCGCGTTAAATTTTTTTGTCTTCTTTGAGGAGAGAGTGTCATGACCAAGGTCATTGTTGCCGGCGCGGCCGGGCGAATGGGACGCCGGATCGGATATATGGTCCATCAGCATGGGGGCTTGAGTCTGGCCGCCGGGTTCGAGCGGGCGGACAGCGCCGAGGTCGGCAAGGATATCGGCGAACTGGCCGGGGTCGGCGCCCTGGGGGTCGCGGTCGCGGGCAGCTTCGAGGCGGTGGCGGCCAACGGGGATGTGGTCATCGATTTCACCTTCCATGAGGCGACCATGCAGCTTGCCCGCAAGGCGGCCAAGGAGAAAAAGGCCATGGTTATCGGCACCACCGGCCTGAGCGCGGAGAATCTCGCCGAGCTCAGGGAGCTGAGCAGGAACTTTCCCTGCGTGCAGTCACCCAACATGGCGGTGGGCGTGAACGTCCTCTTCAAGATAGCCAAGAAGGTCGCGGGGATCCTCGGCGACGGCTATGATATCGAGATCGTCGAGGCGCATCACCGCATGAAGAAGGACGCGCCCAGCGGCACCGCCCTCAAACTGGGGGAAATGGTGGCCGAAGGCGTGGGCCGGAATCTGGCCGAGGTGGGCGTCTATGCCCGGCACGGGATGATCGGCGAGAGAACCGACAGGGAGATCGGTATCCAGACCATCCGGGCCGGCGACATTGTCGGCGAACACACCGTCTATTACTGCGGGGCCGGCGAGCGGCTGGAGATCACCCACCGGGCGCACAGCCGGGACAACTTCGCGCGGGGCGCCGCCCTGGCCGCGGCCTGGGTTGTCAACCAGCCAAACGGTCTCTATACCATGTTCGACGTTCTGGGATTGCAGGATCTGTAAACAGGTGCCGCAGGCGCAGCAGGTTTTTATCGGTTTGGGCTCCAACCTCGGCGACGGCCGGCGGAACCTCCTCGCCGCCTGGCGGCGGCTTGGTGAGATCGCCGGCGTCGAGACGCTGCGGCTTTCCAGCCCTTACCGGACCGAACCGGTGCGCATGGTCACCACGCATTGGTTCACCAATGCCGTGGGCGAGCTCAGGACCGGTCTGGCCCCGGAGGCGCTGCTTGCCGCCATGCTGCGAATTGAGGCGGAGTTCGGCCGGGACCGGAGCAAAACCGCCGACCGGCCCCTTGATCTTGATCTGCTGTACTACGGGGATCTGGTGCTGCATGGCGGCTCCCTGACCCTGCCGCATCCGGAGCTGGCCAACCGGCTTTTTGTTCTGGCGCCCCTTGCCGAGTTGGCACCCGGGCATGTGCATCCCCTGCTGGGGCTGACAACGCGGCAGCTCCTGGAGACGCTTCGAAATTCCGAAGCGGTGGAGCGGCAGGAATGGCATGTCTGTGGGGAGACGTCGTGAATCCGTTGAGAATCCTGATCCTCGGTTTTCTGCTCTATGTGCTCTACCGGTTGCTGACCGGGGCGAAAAAAATCCGGCGTTCCGGCCCGGCGCCATCCCCGCCGGGGAAGGGGTGTGGGCAGGAGCCGGCCTGCCATGATGTCCTGGTGCAGGACCCGGTTTGCCGTATCTATGTTCCCAAAGGGCAGGCTGTTATGTTACAAAGCGATGACAAGACCGTTTATTTCTGCAGTGATAAATGCCGGGAAGTTTTTCTTGGGCAAAAAGGAGAGCATCGATGAAGTTTTTTATTGATACCGCCAATATTGATGAGATCAAAAAAGCCGTGGATATGGGCATGGTGGACGGGGTCACCACCAACCCTTCACTGATCGCCAGGGAAAAAAAGCCCTTTGAGCAGATCATCAAGGAGATCTGCGAGGTGGTGGACGGCCCCATCAGCGCCGAGGTGATCAGTCTCGACGCCGAGGGCATGGTGCGGGAGGGTCGGGAGCTTGCCGCGATCCATCCCAACATCGTCATCAAGATTCCCATGACCACCGAGGGGCTGAAGGCGGTTAAAAAGCTTGCCGAGGAAAAGATCAGAACCAACGTCACCCTGGTCTTTTCCGCCAGCCAGGCCCTGATGATCGCCAAGGCCGGCGCCAGTTACGTCAGCCCCTTTGTCGGCCGCCTGGATGATATTTCCCAGAACGGCATGGATCTGATCAGCGACATCATGAACATCTACGACAATTACGGCTATGCCACCGAGGTGATCGTCGCCAGCATCCGCAACCCGATCCATGTCGTTGATTCCGCCCTGCTCGGCGCCCATATCGCCACGATTCCCTTCAAGGTTATTGAGCAGCTTGCCAAACATCCCCTGACCGACATCGGCATGGAAAAATTTTTGGCTGACTGGGAAAAAAGGGCGAAAGCATAGTATAATTGCTCATGCGCTTGCGACGCATTGACGATAGGGTGTGGCAGGAAGGCTGAAACCTGTTCTGGGCGGGCCGGTTGCCGCCCCAGGGCTGCAAGGAAACATCATCGCCGACAAAGGGGGACACAATGATGCGGATGGCTACCCTGTGCGCAGTGCTGTTTTGGGCAATGTTGTCGTTCCCGGGGAGCGTCCTGGCCGCCATCTATACCTTTGTGGATGAAAACGGCACCGTGCACTTCACCAATGTGCCCAATGATCCCCGTTATAAGCCGGGGATTGCCGGTTCTTCCCGGGGAAGGCGGTTCGCCGGCGGAAACCCCGCCGTCTACGAGGAATATATCCGCAAGGCGGCCAGGATCTACGCGGTTGATCCCCTGCTGATCAAGGCGGTGATCAAGGCGGAATCGAATTTTGACTGTCGAGCCGTCTCCCGCAAGGGGGCCAAGGGACTCATGCAGCTCATGCCTGAAACCGCGGCGGATCTCAATGTCTGCGACCCGTTTGACCCGCAGGCGAACATCCTCGGCGGCACCAGTTATCTGCGGCAGTTGCTGGAGCGGTTTGACGGCGATCTCAGGCTGACCCTGGCCGCCTATAACGCCGGCCCGACCAGGGTGGAAACGACCATGCAGATCCCGCGGATTCCGGAGACCCAGCAATATGTGGCCAAGGTCCTCAAGCATTATCGAAAAATGGCTGAAGCTTCTCCCCCGGATAAACGCTGGGTAAAGGTTTCCTATTGAGCATCATGAGCAAGCATGCAATCCTCACCATCCCCAACCTGCTGACCGGCTATCGATTCGTCGTGGCGCCGGCGCTGCTTTTCTTTCTCTATCCGGCCGCGGCCACCGAGGTGAGCCTTTTCGCCTTTTTTCTCTTTCTCTCCGCGGCCCTCACCGATCTGGCCGATGGGTATTACGCCCGCAAACACAAGATTGAAACCGTTCTCGGCAAACTGATGGACCCGGTGGCCGACAAGGTGCTGGTGACGGTGGCCCTGGTCATGCTGATCCCCATGGGCCGGGTGCCCGCCTGGCTGGCTTTTGTCATTCTGGCCCGGGAGCTGGTGATCACCGGCCTGCGCGGCGTGGCAGCCTCCAGCGGCATCGTGGTGGCGGCCAGCGGCATGGGCAAGCTGAAAAGCGTTTTGCAGTATATTGCCCTCTGTGTGCTTATTTTTCCCATGGGCGTGCTGCCCATCCCTTTCCTGCACGAGCTTGGTCTTGTGGTCCTTTATGTCTCCGCGGTGATGACGGTGTGGTCCGGGGCGGATTATTTCTACCGTTTTCAGAAGATTTTTCTGGGGGGAACCCAGCGCTGAAGAGGGCCGCAAGCCTCGGTCTTTAGGCTTGACAGCGCAGGGCAAGCTCTCTATATTGAGCAGCCGATGCCGCCGTGGCGGCGAAGAAATGTTTTACAGCCGGAGTGGTGAAACTGGTAGACGCACGGGACTCAAAATCCCGCGGGGGCAACCCCATGTCGGTTCGATTCCGACCTCCGGCACCAGCAGATAATCCGATGAAGCCCATCGGAGTCCAGAAAGCCCTGAGAAATCAGGGCTTTTCTTTTTTCCGGTGTCCATGCGCGACCCATGCGGGCAAGGTGTCGATCCGATCATAAGGAAAAGGAAACCGGTATCGGTTGGCGAAACGATGGTGACCGAGTTCCTGGCGCCGTCGGGCCTGACCCGGGGCTGAAAGTTCTCGGAAACGCCGCTGGTTTCTGACCGAACCTGCAAAAAAAGAAACGATATTCGGGATGCGCTGCATTCGCCAGAACGCAAAGCTGGAAGAGAATCGCGTTCGGCCGCGCCAGCTACATGGCCGTTGCGGGCAATGCGCCTTGCCTGTGCACGACAGGGCCAGGGGGCAGCTCTCCGGGGGGAAATTACGGGCCTTTCCCTATTTTCTCTTTTGTAATGACGTGCTAATGAGGTTAACTGTGGCGATATGATTCTTGAGCATCAGCACGGCAATGGCAAGCGAGGGCGGGGAAATGGGCGAGGAACAGGTGCAGCGGGTTTTTGTAAGGCCAGACAAGAGGGCCAGGGTACGGTGCTATGAATGCGGGCTGGTCAAGGAGGTGACCCTGGCGAATATCGCGGACCTGAAGCCGGTGATGCAGGTGAAGTGTGTCTGTTCCGCGGTTTTCCCGGTCAAGTTCGAGTCGCGTAAATTCTATCGCAAGGGAACAAGTCTGGAAGGCACTTACCGGAAGCGGTTTGATGGCGATGAAGGCGGGTACCTCGGCTCGGGCAAGAAAAAGACCAATTGCCGGATCGAGAATGTTTCCATGCTGGGCGCCGGCTTCACTGTCTTCGGTCGCCACCTGCTGCAGCCGGAAGATCAGGTCTGTCTCGGCTTCACCCTGGATGATCCCAGGAAGACCAGGATCGAAAAGAACTGTGTCGTGCGGGTGGTGGATGGGAATTACATTGGCGTTGAGTTTGATGAACCAGCCAATGTCGATAAGGCTTTTGGTTTTTATCTGATGCCATGACCACAACCCCGCTTCCTCCTTTAGGCGCCGCCCTGGTTTTTCCCTGAACAGGAAAGGTATTGGCATGGATTCCGCTTCTCCCGACTCGACAGGGCCGCGCACCTGCGACCTGTTGATCCGCAATGCCAGGCTGCTGGCGAATCCCGGCGAATCTGACCGGCAGGATTGCGCCTATCTCGCCGTGCGGGCGGGGTGCATAGCGGAGGTCGGGGCCATGGAGGACCTGCCTCCCACCCTGGTCGCCGACCGGCTCATCGATGCCGGCGGCGATATCCTCATACCCGGGCTCGTCAACTGCCATTGCCACGCGGCCATGACCCTTTTCCGCGGGCTGGCCGATGATCTTCCCCTGCTTACCTGGCTGCGGGAGCATATCTTCCCGGCGGAGGCCGCCCGGGTGGATGCGGAAATGGTCTACTGGTGCAGCAAGCTGGCGGCGGCCGAGATGCTGCTCAGCGGAACCACCACCGTGGCGGACGGATATTTCCATGAGGATGCGGCGGCGCAGGCCTTTTGCGCTGCCGGGATTCGGGCGGTTGCCGCCCAGGGGGTCATTGATTTTCCGGCCCCGGGTGTGCCGGACCCGCACCGGAATATCGAGGCAGCCGCCGATTTTCTCGCGAGCTGGCAGGGGAAAAATCCATTGCTGACCCCGGCGCTATTCTGCCATTCCCCTTATACCTGCGCGCCGGCCACCCTCCAGGCGGCCAAGGAGGAAAGCCGCCGGGCCGGGGCGCTCTTCTGCGTTCATGTCGCGGAAACGCGCTGGGAATTGGAGCAATGCCGGCAGCAACACGGGCTGTCGCCTGTCCGTTTTCTGGATGAACTGGGAATCCTGGACGCCCGGACCCTCTGCGTGCACGCGGTTTGGCTCGCCGAGGAGGATATCGGGATTCTGCGTAAAACAGGGGCCGGGGTCGTGACCTGTCCCGAGAGCAACATGAAGCTGGCCTCGGGCGTGGCCCGGTTGCCGGCCATGCTGGAGGCCGGGGTTGCCGTTGGCCTGGGCACGGACGGTTGCGCGAGCAACAACGATTTGGATCTCTTTCGGGAGATGGGAAGCTGCGCCAGGCTGCACAAGGTGACAGGCCTTGACGCCACCCTGTTGCCAGCGGCACGGGTGTTCGCCATGGCGACCAGCGGCGGGGCAGGGGTGCTCGGGCTTGGCGGGCAGGTCGGTCGCTTTGTCCCCGGCATGCGGGCCGACTGTCTCCTCGTTGACGCCCGGAGGCCCCATCTGGCGCCGCTGTATGCCAAGGATACCCTGGTTTACGCAGGGCTGGGCAGCGATGTGCGGACGGTCATCGTTGACGGCAGGGTAGTGGTGCGGGACGGCCAGCTTGTTTCCTTTGATCTTGCCGAAACGCTGCGGGAGGTGCGTCGCCTGGCGGCAAGGATCAGAGCAGGTATTTGATGAGCAGGTAGCCTCCCGCCAGCAAGAGCAGGAAGAGCGTGGTGAGCAGGTTGAAGTAGCGCTCGATGAAGGTGCGCACCGAGGCGCCATAACGGTAGATGAAGGCGGCCACCAGGAAAAATCGTCCGGCCCGGGAAAGAAGGGAAACCGCGAGAAAGGTGGCGAAGTCGAGGTGAAACGCGCCGGCGGTCAGGGTGAAAAGCTTGTATGGCAGCGGCGTGAACCCGGCCGCGCCCACGGCCAGGACGTCGTACTGGCGATAGAGGGCCTGCACTGTCTGGTATTTTTCCTGCAGGCCGTAGAGGGTCAGGATCGGCTGGCCCAGGGAATCCATGAAGCCCAGTCCCAGGCCGTAGCCGATGGCGCCGCCCAACACCGAGCCGGCGGTGCAGATTGCGGCATAGCGGAAGGCTTTGCCCGGGGTGGCAATGGCAAGGGCCATGAGAAAGACGTCGGGCGGGATCGGGAAAAAAGAGGATTCGGCCACCGCCAGCCAGAACATGGCCCAAACGCCGCCCGGGGTCTGGATCCAGGCCATGCATCTGTCGTAAATTGTCCGGATGAGGTTGGGCCGCGCCACGGTCGTATCGGATTCTTTCATGCCGCTTTCCAGGCGTGGGTGCCCACAAGTTTCACGAAGCGGACGCTTTCCATGGCGTTGCTGGTCACTTCGCCGCCGTTCTTTTTCACCACCATCAGGGTTTGCCCCTCCTGGTCGCCGACGGGCAGGACCAGGATGCCGGGATCGGCAAGCTGATCGACCAGTGGTTGGGGGATTCGGGGTCCCGCCGCGGTGACGATGATTGCGTCGAAGGGAGCATTTTCCGGCCAGCCTTCGGTGCCGTCGTCGATCTTGCTGATGATGTTGAAGAGATGCAACTGGTCGAAGGTCCGCCGGGTTTTGGCGAGCAGTGGCTTGATCCGTTCGACGGTATAGACGCGCTCGCAGAGCGAGGCGAGAATGGCGGACTGGTAGCCGCAGCCGGTGCCGATTTCCAGCACCTTTTCGTGCCCTTTCAGTTCCAGCAGTTGGGTCATCAGCGCCACGACATAGGGCTGGGAGATGGTCTGTCCGTGCCCTATGGGCAGAGGGAAGTCGCCGTAAGCCTGGGCGTGCAGGGCATCTTCTATAAAGAGATGCCGCGGCACGGTGGACAGGGCCTGGAGCACCGCAGGATTGTCAATCCCCCTGGGGATGAGCTGTTCCTGGACCATTCTGGTCCTGACCTTTTCGTATTTGTTAATCCGCACTGGGCTCACTGATCTTTATCCCGCTCTCTTTCAGCTCTTCTTCGTCAAAGGCCCGATAAACACAGGTGTGGACACGGTCTCCGGCAAAGGTGATGGTGACCACGTCGTAATTTTCCGTGCCGAGTCTTGTTCCGATGAAGGGGGTCTTGCGCAGGGTGCTCTTTTTTACCTCCTGATAGATCCAGACTTCGCCAAGGTCGGATTGCTGTTTCTGGTCCGGCGGGCCAAGGGCGGCGACCACCTCCTGGGCGGTCAGATTGGGGGTTATGAGACAGATGTCCGAGGAGAGGTGGCGAACGGGATCATGGTAAAAACAGCCTGAAAGCAAGACGCCTGCAAGGCAAAGGAACAGCGTGTAGCGGAGGGTGAGGGGGGAATGCATTTTTTCTCTCCAGCAAAATAGAATGTGGCGACAAAGACAAGTTGCGGTAAGGTAGCGCGAACCGGCGCAATTTGCAAGCAACAGCGAGCAAGGTTTCCGCCGGGCCTTGACGGTGAGCAGCGATTTTTTATTGAAAAACAAAGAGAAAATCTTGACCGCCTGTCAAGATATATAATAAAGTTGTAGTGTTATCCATGGTTTTTTGGCGAAGATGCGTTTATGGAAGGCTGGCGAAATATCTTCGCAGGAGCCACTGCCCCAAGGGAGATCCCCATGCGTTGTCCGAAATGCGGCTATATATCGTTTGACCGGCAAGAGGCCTGTGTCAAGTGCAACGCCGATGTGACGGCCGTTGCCGAACAGCTGCGAGGCACGGTTGCCGACGCGGAGGCCCCGTATTTTCTCGGGTCTGTCCTGGGTGGTCAGGCCGTTGCCTTCCACGGGCAGCCGGAGATCTCTTCCGGCGAGGAGGAGACTGCTTTCGATCTGGGCGAACTGGATGCCGATGCCTTGCCGGAACACGCTGATTTTGAGGGAGGGGAGAGCGATCTCGATCTTGCCGGCGCCCCCCTCGATGATGAGGAGATTGCCGGGCCGGTTCTGCAGCCTCTCGGGCTTGAGGATATAGACGTATCCGATCTGGTGCCGCCGCAGGACGACGAGGCGCCCGAGCTGTCCCTGGACGTGGAGGAGGAGGCGGTTGTCGTCCCTCCCGAGCCGGAGCCTCTTCCGGAAGAAGAGGAGCAGGGGCTTGCCATGGACATTGAGCTGCCCTCCCTGGATGATGAGGATTTGTTGTCCTCCCGTGAGGAGGCGGAGGTTCTCGGCGAATATGGCGAAAAGGCCGAGGCGGCCCAGGCTGCTGATGAAGACGAAATCGTTGACCTCTCCTCCTTGATGGATCTCGGCGGGGATAGCGAGCCGCCGGCCGAGGAGGAGGCTGTTGCCGCCGACAAGGGGGGGGATTTCGACCTCTCCCTGGATGATGATGGCCTTGCCGACGGCCCGGAGGAGGGGTCCGGCCTTGAGCTTAGCCTGGAAGAGGATGAGGATCGCGCCGTCTCCCGGCCGGCGCCGGAAAAGAACAGGGCACCTGGCAGCGATATTCCCGATCTGGGGCTTACCCTGGAAAACGACAGCGACTGAGTTCTCGGACGGGGCGTGATGGAAGATCTTCCTGATTCCCGGGTTGCGCCCGACGATTTTCCGCCGCCGCGGAATTATGCCGGCTTCCGGTCGAGAAGTCTGGCCCTGGTCATAGATTTTTTTATCATCAACCTTGCCTGTGGCTGTTGCTTCCTGCTGGCGGCCGTTCTCTTCCTGGGCCTGGGCAAGGGGCACTGGCTTTCCCTCCTGCCGCAGCTCGTCTTGGCCTCCTTTTTTGCCGTCTTGAGTTATCCTTTTCTGCTCTGCGCGTATTTTTGGCTCATGCATGCCTGGCAAGGCCAGACCGTCGGCAAGATGTTCATGGGGATCCGGGTGGTCTGCGCGGATGGTCGGGATCTGCGACCGGGGGGCGCCCTGCTGCGCTGTATAGGCTATGCTCTTTCGGTTGTCTCGGGCGGCCTGAGTATTTTCTGGTGTCTTGTGGACCAGGAGAAGTGCTGCTGGCATGACCGTCTGGCCTGCACCCGCGTAATTGAAAAATGACGCGGGTTTTTCGCGTTGCCGCAGCGCGATTCCGGAACCGGTCTTGCATCAAATCTCTTGACAAGCAGGAAAGATTTCAATATATGATAGCTACTTTTCGCCGGGATAGCTCAGTCGGTAGAGCATCGGACTGAAAATCCGAGTGTCCCTGGTTCAAATCCTGGTCCCGGCACCAGTAAATCAAATGGGTTGCAGCTTTCGGGCTGTAACCCATTTTTTTGTTTAAGAATTAATGTTTTCCCCATGGGATCCGAATGGAAATGTTTTTTCTTTCCGGTTCGGCGCATCCTGCCGGCGCGGAAAGTTTGCCTTCCGCTGCCGGAAAAACAAAGGGCGAACGGGCGGGGGTGAAAATTTTATCTGCCTGCCTTTGCGGTGAAATTTTTCCCTTGACAGTGATGGGTGTTAGGGGTAAAAGTGCCGGTTCTGAAAAAAACTGTCCTGCGGCCTTTGGAAAGGGGCCGTTTTTTAATTGCGGCGAAGGGGTCGGCATGGCGCCTTGGCCGCGGAAGAGCGCAATGCTCAAATGCATGAATGGAGTGGATGAGGAATTGCAATGAGAGACATCACTAAGGTCCGCAATATTGGAATCAGCGCCCATATCGATTCGGGGAAGACGACCCTGACCGAGCGCATTCTCTTTTATACGCAGCGTATTCACGCGATCCATGAGGTCCGCGGCAAGGATGGCGTCGGCGCCAAGATGGACTCCATGGAGCTGGAGAAGGAGCGCGGCATCACCATCTGCTCCGCGGCCACCTATTGCGACTGGAAGGGCCATTCCATCAACATCATCGACACTCCGGGTCACGTCGACTTCACCATCGAGGTTGAGCGCGCCCTGCGCGTCCTGGACGGCGCGGTGCTGATCCTCTGTTCGGTGGGCGGCGTGCAGTCGCAGTCCATCACGGTCAACCGGCAGATGACCCGCTACCGGGTTCCCCGGGTGGCGTTTATCAATAAATGTGACCGCACCGGCGCCAATCCCGACAAGGTCATCAAGCAATTGCGCGAAAAGCTGGGCCTGAACGCCGTGCCCATCCAGGTGCCCATGGGCCTTGAGGGCGACATGCAGGGCCTCATCGATCTGGTCCGGATGAAGGCCGTTTATTTTGACGGGGAAAACGGCGAAAAGATCCGCGAGGAGGAAATCCCCGCCAACTATAAAGAAGAATGCGACATCAAGCGGGAGGAGATGCTGGACGCGGTTTCCATGTTCTCGGACGAGCTGATGGAGGCGGTGCTTGAAGGCACCCCCACCGAAGAGATGATCATGGCTGCCATCCGCAAGGGCACCCTGGCTCTGGAATTCACCCCGGTGATGATGGGCACCGCCTATAAGAACAAGGGGGTGCAGCTGCTTCTCGATGCGGTCAATGCTTATCTGCCCTGCCCCACCGAGGTTGATAACTTTGCCCTGGACCTGGACAACAACGAGGCCGAGGTCAAGGTGACCAACCTGCCGCAGGATCCGCTGCTGGCCCTGGCCTTCAAGCTTGAGGACGGCCGGTATGGCCAGCTTACCTATGTGCGCACCTACCAGGGCACCCTGAAAAAAGGCGATACCATCGTCAATGTCCGGACCGGCAAGAAGGCCAAGGTCGGCCGTCTGGTGCGCATGCATTCCGACGAGATGGAGGAGATCGAGGAGTCAGGCTCCGGCGATATCGTGGCCCTGTTCGGTATCGACTGTGCCTCCGGCGACACCTTCACCCGCGGGGATTACAATTTTTCCATGAGCTCCATGCATGTGCCGGAGCCGGTTATCTCCCTCTCCATCACTCCGGTGGACAACAAGGCCCAGGACAACATGTCCAAGGCCCTGAACCGGTTCACCAAGGAAGATCCCACCTTCAAGACCTATGTCGACTCCGAGACCATGGAGACCATCATTTCCGGCATGGGCGAGCTGCATCTCGACGTGTACGTCGAACGGATGAAGCGCGAGTATAAAGCCGAAGTGACGGTGGGCGCCCCGCAGGTGGCCTACCGCGAGACCATCACCCAGCGGGCCGAGTTCAACTATACCCACAAGAAGCAGACCGGCGGCTCCGGCCAGTTCGGTCGGGTTGCCGGTTTCATCGAGCCCCTGGAAGAGGGCGAATATGAATTTGTGGACCAGATCGTCGGCGGCTCCATTCCCCGCGAGTATATCCCCTCCTGCGACAAGGGGTTCCAGAAGTGCCTGGACAAAGGCTCCCTGATCGGCGCCCATGTCACCGGGGTGCGCTGCACAATCAACGACGGCGCCTCCCATGCCGTTGACTCTTCGGATATCGCTTTCCAGCTGGCCGCCATGGGCGGCTTCAAGGAGGCTTATGGCAAGGCCAAGCCGGTTATCATGGAGCCGATCATGAAGGTCGCGGTTGAGGGGCCCTCCGAGTTCCAGGGTTCGATCATGGGCAGCCTGAACCAGCGGCGGGGCATGATTGTCGGCACCAACGAGGAAGACGCCTACACGGTCATCGAAGCCGAGGTTCCGCTGTCCGAGATGTTCGGCTACTCCACCGATCTTCGCTCCTTGACCCAGGGCAAGGCAGAGTTTACCATGGAATTTGCCACCTACCGGCAGGTGCCCAAGAGCGTTTCCGAGGAATTGATCGCCAAGGCGCAGAAAAAAGACAAAAAATGATGGGCTCGTGAAAACGAAATGAAGCCACAGGTCAATGCGTAACCCCGTAGAGTTGCACAGAGATAACCGTCGCCGGTCGCTTTCGCGTCCTGCTGGTAGCGTGGCTTCCGCGACGCCAACAAAAAATAGGATACCACCATGTTGAAAAAAGACCTGATCGAGAAGAACCCCATCCGTCAACTCAAGGGTGAGAGTGGCGGGAAAGAAGCCAGCCGGATGGGCCTGGTCATGGCGCGGGCCGGTCTGGGCAAGACCGCCATTCTGGTGCAGATCGGCCTGGACAGCCTGCTGAACGACAAGCAGGTAGTGCATGTCAGCATCGGTCAGAGCCTGGACAAGACCAAGCTCTGGTACGACGACATGTTCAAGGATATCGCCGAGGCCTGCAAGCTCGACAACGCCGCGGAGATCCATGACGAGATCATGCGCAACCGGATGATCATCACCTTCAACGAGTCCAAGTTCAGCCGGGCAAAACTGGAAGAGCGCCTGGGCGATCTGGTTCAGCAGAATGTGATCAAGCCGAATTGCATGGTGGTCGACGGTTTTGATTTCGCGAAAACCGATCGCGCCGTGCTTGAGGGCATGCGGGAACTGGCCAAGGCCATGGGTCTGCAGGTATGGTTTTCCGCCCTGTGTCACCGCGAGGACGAGCGGCAGAGCAAGGCGGGTGTGCCGGCGCCCTGTCATGAGGTTGACGACCTTTTTGATACGGTCGTCCTGCTGCAGCCGGCTCCGCAGAAAAACTGCATCGATCTCAATATCGTCAAGGATACCGCCGGGGCCGGCAAGGACAACACGGTGTTGAAGCTTGACCCGATCACCTTCATGATCAAGGCGGATTGCGTGTAAGATTTTCGGCAATGTTTGGGTAATGAGGCGGGTGGCGCAAGCTGTCCGCCTTTTTTATTGACCTTTTTCCCGCGAAAACGATACCCTTGCCACAGGGCAGGGTGTGCAAGAGCGAGGCCTACGGCCAGGAGAAATCAGCGAGCGATGAAGTTCAGACCATGTATTGATCTCCACGGCGGGCGCGTCAAGCAGATTGTCGGCTCCACCCTCTCGGACGAGCGGGCCGATTCCCTGGCCACCAACTTCGCCTCGGACAAGCCCGCCGCCTACTATGCGGAGCTGTACCGGGGGGACAACCTTACCGGCGGCCATGTCATCATGCTGGGCCCGGGTAACGAGGAAGCCGCGGCCCAGGCCCTGCGGGCATTCCCGGGCGGCCTTCAGGTGGGGGGGGGAATTACCGCGGCAAACGCGGGGTATTGGCTTGAGCAGGGAGCCGGCGCGGTGATCGTCACCTCGGCGGTTTTCAAGGACGGCCGGGTCCACGAGGACAAATTGCAGGAACTCGTCCAGGCGGTCGGCCGGGAGCGGTTGGTCCTTGATCTGAGCTGCCGCCGGAAGGGGGCTGACTATTTCATCGTCACCGACCGCTGGCAGAAGTTCACCGAAGTGACGATTTCCCGGGAGTCGCTTGCGTATTTCAGCAAGTACTGTTTCGAGTTTCTCATCCATGCTGTCGACGTGGAGGGAAAATGCGCCGGGATCGAGGAGGAGCTGACCGAGATGCTCGGCCGCCATGCGCCGCTCCCCACCACCTATGCCGGCGGGGTCAAGAACCTGGCCGATCTCTACAGGGTGAAGGAGCTGGGCGCCGATCGCCTGGACGCCACCATCGGCAGCGCCCTGGATATCTTTGGCGGTTTGGGAATCACCTATGCCGAGGCGGTCGCCTTCAACCGGCGGGAAGGGCATTGATTTTTCCCGGAGGGCAGAGAAGATGGCGGAAGAAGTGAACGGCAGTGGGAATGTGGTGGCTGGTGATGACACCGCGCTTCTGAAGTTGCGGGTCCATCCCGATCTCTATCGGGCTTTTCAACGTTGCGTCTGGATTCTTGTCCATGAGACCGGGAAAACCCAGGTGGAGATCATGAATGAAATGGTGCGGGATTTTCTGGTGAAGCACGAGTGTTGAGCGGCCTTGCCTTGACCTCGCCTCCTGCCTCAGTTACTATGTTTTGATGAAGGCGTGGCCAGGCGCGTACTTCGTAACGGGGCGGTTTCGGCGGTTTTTCCTTCGTGGCTGTCGCTCTTCGCGTTTTTGGAGCGGACCTTTTGTTTCTTGAGGTTCCGGTGAGACCAGCATGTTTTGCAACATAAATAATAGGTCGCATTGATGCCCGGGGCCCCCCTGAACAGCGAACAGCGCGGCAAGCTGATCCAGAAATACATCGACAGGATGCCGAGCCTGTCCACCACGGTGACCAAGGTCCTGGAGATCTGCAATCGGCCGAACACCTCCGCCAACGATCTGAACAGGGTGATCTCCCTTGACCCGGTTCTCACCGGACAGGTGCTCAAACTCATCAACTCCGCCTATTACTCCCTGCCCAACCAGATCAGCTCGCTCACCCGGGCCATCATCATGCTCGGCCTCAATACCGTGAAGAATCTCGCTTTGAGCACCGCTGTTCTCGGCAGCATGGGGCGGGAAGAGTCCTTCCAGTCCCTTTCCATGGATGAGTTCTGGACCCATTCCATCTGCGTGGGAGTCATGGCCAAGGCCCTGGCGATCCGCAAGGGGATTCCCGCCATGCTCCAGGAGGAGTTCTTTGTCGGCGGCCTGCTTCATGATCTGGGCAAGATTCCGCTCAACAACTGTTTTGCCGGGGAGTACCGGCAATCCCTGGAGCTGGCCAGGCTCGAACAGGGTCCACTCACCAGGGCCGAGGAGATGATGCTCGGCTTTGACCATGGCGTGGTGGGAAGAATGATAGCCGAAAAGTGGCAGTTGAGCCCCACCCTGGTGGATCTTCTCTGTTATCATCATGCTCCGGAGAACGCCGCGGGCAAGACCAGGCTTCTGGTCAGCGTCATTGCCCTGGCCAATACCTATGCCAATCTTTTTGACGTGGGCTCTGCCGGGGACCGGTATCCGGACATGACAAGGATCGACGAGCTGCTCGGCCAGCTTGGCATGCGCTGGAACGATATCTCCGCCCTGCATGAAAAGGTCCAGGGCGAAATCGAGAAGGCCCAGGTTTTTCTTCAGGTTGCCCGGGAGGCGTTATGAGCATGAGGATAAAATTTTGGGGTGTGCGCGGTTCCATTCCCTGCCCTGGTCCCAACACCATGAAATATGGGGGAAACACGGCTTGTATCGAGCTGCGCTTTCCCGAGATCGACCGTCTGATCATCATCGATGCCGGCTCTGGAATCCGGGAGCTCGGCAACTTCATGATGGCCAATGATTTTGCCAAGGGACCCATCAGGACCGAAATTTTTCTCACCCACACCCATTGGGATCATATCATGGGGTTCCCCTTCTTCACCCCCATCTATGTGCCGGGCAGCCGGATCAAGGTGTACGGGCCGGTCAGCTATGAGGGCGATACCCTGGAGGGTATCGTCGGCGGGCAGCTTACCTATCGCTATTTCCCGGTGCGTCAGGCCGAATTGGCCGCAAAGCTCGAGTATATCGACCTGAAGGAGGGGCGGTTCGACCTGGGGGACGGCATAGTTCTCACCACCAAGTATCTCAATCATCCCATCCTCTGCCTTGGCTACCGCTTCGAATATCAGAACAAATTTTTCTGTACCGCATACGACACCGAGCCCTTTCGGAATCTCTTCTGCACCGATCCCGATGACCCTTCCTATGACGAGGCCATGGCCACGGAGGGCGAGCTGGTGGCCCAGGAGCAGAATGCGGTGCTTGAGGAGTTTTTTCGCGGGGCGGATCTTCTCGTCCACGACACCCAGTACACCCGGGAGGAGTATGAAAGGAAGTTCCTGGGTTGGGGCCATTCCTCCTTTGAACATGCGGTGGCGGCGGCCAATCGGGTGGGGGTCAAGTCCTTGGCGCTTTTTCACCATGAGCCGGTGCGCACCGATGCCCAGGTCGAGGAGCTGTGCAAAAAATATTGCGCCCCGGCCGGTGGCGGCGCCACCGAGGTTTTTTTCGCCAGGGAGGGAATGGAGATGGAGATCTGATCTCCGGGGATGGGCTTTGCCGGGCGGACCATGGTTGGCCGAGCTCGACAAAAGCCTTGCCTGCCGACCTTGCCCGGCAGGTGAAAAAAAACCTCCAGTTCCGGGGAGATCGTGTCGATGGGGATGGTGAGAGGCTGTTGGGAGGCAGCCCGGGGCGGAAACCCGCAAGGCAGGGTGAGAAGATGGTTATTTCCGACGAGATCAAGTTCCCGACCAGACCCATCAGGCGAGACCCCTACCGGACCGAGAGAAAGATCGATCCGGTTGACGGAACCCAGCCGGTCGCCCGGATCGGCGCCTTCAAGCGCGAATGGGAGCAGGGGCGCGAGGAGCGCAGGCAGGGAGGGGAAGAGACATTTCTGGCCACCGATGAGCTGTCGGTGCGCCGTCTCATCGAGAGGGTGAACACCCATCTGGAGCGCCGGCACATCCTCATCCACCTGGTCCTGATCAGGGATGAGAGCGGGTATGCCATTGATGTCTATGACTGCACCGGAAATGAACAATGCACCATCGTCGGTGACGTGATCATCGATCTTGCCGATCTCCCTGTTCTGCTCAGGAACCTGGAGCAGGAAACCGGTATTTTGCTCGATACCGTCTCATAATTCGCCTTATTCCCAATCTATTTTTCTTGTTGAAATATGCACTGAAACGTGCTACCAATGCCTTTCGTATTCTGAATGGTCATTCAGAATATAGGTGTTTTTCCCTATGCGGACAAGGGCTTATAAAAGGAGAACAATGCTTCTTGAAGAACTGCTCATAGACCGAAAAGGCGAGATTCTGGACAGCTGGGTCGATCAGGTTCTGGCCACCTATCCCGCTGATGCAGCGCACATCTTCAAGAAGGGTAAGGACCAGTTTGCCAATCCCATAGGCTTTTCGGTGAAGAGCAGCCTCTGGGAGGTCTATGTCCTGCTGTTCGAGAAGAATGAGCCGGAAAAGATCGTGGCGGCACTTGAGCAATTGGTGCAGATTCGGGCGGTGCAGACATTTAATCCCTCGGAGGCGGTTTCCATGGCATACATCTTGAAGAAGGTGGTGAAGGATTTCTGCCGCAAGGACAAGGTCGCCGATCTCGCCGGCTGGCAGGCGTTCGAGGAGCGGGTCGATGTCCTGGCCTATACCATGTTCGACATGTACGTTGCCTGCCGGGAACGCCTCTACCAGACGCGGATCGCCGAAATAAAAAGTGGAAGCAACATCATTACGGATGGCGGCTGCCCTTCGAAAGTGATGGATAGAGATACCGCTAAGAAGGCGGAACTTAAAACTATTTAATTTTTAAGTAACCATGATGCGAGGTAACAGTAAATGAGAATCCTGAATCCATTCATCGCAGTGTTGGCACTTGTCCTGGTTGCCTTGGTGGCGGCCCAGGTGCCAGGGGGGCAGGGGTTGATAGGGGTGGTCTTGCCCTATCTCGCCTTTGCCATCTTTCTGGGAGGATTTGCCTATCGGGTAACGCAATGGGCAAAGTCTCCGGTTCCGTTTCGGATTCCGACCACCTGTGGTCAGGCCAACTCCCTGCCGTGGATCAAGCAGAACAAGATCGACTGCCCGTCCACCAGGCTCGGCGTCATCGCCAGAATGGTTCTGGAAGTGTTTCTTTTCCGCTCCCTTTTCAGGAACACCAAGGCGGAAATCCATGACGGACCGAAGCTGGTCTACGGCTCCAGCAAGCTCCTCTGGCTCTTCGCCCTGCTCTTCCATTACTGCTTCCTGGTCATTGTCCTCCGTCATATGCGCCTTTTCCTGGATCCGGTTCCCGGTTTTGTCGCCGCCCTGGAGTTCGGCGACGGCTTCATGCAGGTGGGTGCCCCGGTTCTTTACCAGACCGACATCATCTTCGTGCTGGCCATCGGTTTCCTCTTCCTGCGCAGAGTGGTTCTGAACAACATCCGTTACATCTCCCTGCCGGCCGACTACTTCCCGCTCTTCCTCATCCTGGGTATCGCCATCACCGGCATCCTGATGCGTTACGTGCTGCGGGTCGATGTCGTCGCCATCAAGCAGCTGACCTACGGGCTGGCCACCTTTTCCCCGGCCATCGTCGGGGAGATCGGCGCGATCTTCTTCATCCATGTCATGCTGGTCTGCGCGCTGATGATCTACTTCCCCTTCAGCAAGCTGATGCACATGGCCGGCGTCTTCATGAGCCCGACCAGGAATATGATCAACAACAGCCGGATGGTTCGGCACATCAACCCGTGGAATGATCCCAACATCAAGCCGCATTCTTACGCTGCCTACGAGGACGAGTTCAGGGAGTTCATGAAGGAAGGCGGATTACCAGTTGAGAAGGAATAAGAACGATGGCAATCATAAAAGCAGACAAACTCGGTGTAAGCGTTGCGAAGGCTCCGTCCATGATGACCGGGGCTGTTCCGAAACAGGACTGGTGGGATGTTCCGGCTGTGTTCAAGTCCGGCAATTACTGCTATCCTGCCAAGAAGGAGATTCACGAATACCACCAGAAGGGCCTGCCCCAGGTCTTCGGCGGCAACCCCCGCGAGTGGGATCCGGAAAGCGATGACTGGCTCCTGCCCGAAGGCTGGGAGGCGATCATCCTCAACGGTCTCAAGGAGCGTCTGGACAAGTTCCGCTCCCTGAAGATCTTCATGGATTGCTGCGTGCGCTGCGGCGCCTGCGCGGACAAGTGCCATTTCTTCCTGGGCACCGGCGACCCAAAGAACATGCCTGTTCTCCGCGCCGAGCTGATGCGCTCCGTCTACCGGAACGACTTCACCCTGGGCGGCAAGCTTCTGAAGAAGATGGCCGGGAACCGGCCCATGACCTTCGGGGTGCTGAAAGAGTGGTTCATGTACTACTATCAGTGCACCGAGTGTCGTCGCTGCTCGGTCTTCTGCCCCTACGGCATCGACACCGCCGAGGTGACCATGATCGGCCGCGAGCTGCTCCACCTGATCGGCGTCAACACCAACTGGATCCTGGAGCCGGCTGCGAACTCGAACCGCACCGGCAACCACATGGGATTGCAGCCCCACACCTTTAAGGAGAACATCGAATATCTCTGCGACGACATCGAGGAGATCACCGGCATCAGGGTCAACCCCACCTTCAACCGGAAGGGCGCCGAGGTGCTTTTCATCACCCCGTCCGCGGACGTTTTCGCCGAGCCCGGCATCTACACCGCCATGGGCTATCTGCTCCTCTTCGAGCATATCGGCCTGGACTACACCTGGTCCACCTATGCTTCCGAGGGCGGCAACTTCGGCCTCTTCTCCGCCAACGAGATGATGAAGAAGCTGAACGCCAAGATGTACGCCGAAGCCAAGCGGTTGGGCGTCAAGTGGATCCTGGGCGGCGAGTGCGGCCATATGTGGCGCGTGCTGCATCAGTACATGGAGACCATGAACGGCCCCGCCGACTTCCTGGAGGTTCCCACCTCCCCGATCACCGGCACCCGGTTCGACAACGCCGCATCCACCAAGATGATCCACATCAGCGAATTCACCGCCGATCTGATCAAGCACGGCAAGCTGAAGATCGACAAGAAGCGTAACGATCATCGGAGGGTCACCTGGCATGACTCCTGTAACACCGCCCGGGCCATGGGCCTTCTCGACGAGCCGCGCTACGTGTTGAACAACGTGGCCAACAACTTCTTCGAGATGCCGGAGAACACCATCCGCGAATCAACCTTCTGCTGCGGCAGCGGCACCGGCCTGAACACGGATGAGATCATGGAACTGCGTATGCGTTCAGGCCTGCCAAGGGCCAACGCGGTCAAATATGTGCGCGACAGGCATCAGGTCGATACCCTGGCCTGCGTGTGCGCCATCGACCGTGCTACCTTGACGAGTCTGATGAACTACTGGAATCCCGACGTTACGGTCTGCGGGTTGTCCGAGCTGGTGGGCAACGCCCTGATCATGGATGGTGAAAAAGAGCGTGAAACGGGTCTCCGTTTCGAGCCGCTTGCAGGAATGGAAGGGTGATAACCATGTACGGTAAAGGAAGAATCATACCTGCGTTGATTATTTTCATAGGCATCATGACATCCCCGATGTGGTTGCAGCTCGGGAATGCCAGCAAGGCGCCTAAACCTGAAAAGCCAAAGGAATTCACGGAGTGTGTCGCCCCGACCCAGTATATGCGGGAAACACACATGCTGCTCCTGAACCAGTGGCGCGATGACATTTTGCGGGAAGACGCCGACGTGGAGCGTACGGATCCGAAGCGCCTCGGCCATACGGCCAACGGCACCGAGTATGTGAGGAGCTTGCAAAATGGCTGTATGAACTGTCACACCAGCAAGAAGAAATTCTGTGATGAGTGCCACGCATACACATCCGTGAAACCTTACTGTTGGGATTGTCATATCCAGCCGAAGGAGGCGATGTAAGATGGATAGCAAAAGAAGAAACTTTTTGAAGGTTGCCGGCCTTACTGCCATTGCCGGCATTGGTGCCCCTTCGGCCTTTAACATGCTCCTGAGGGGCGAGGCTCTTGCCTCCTCGGGCGGCGGTCATGGCGAGGCTGCGGCAGCCGGTGAGCATGGCGCTTCCGCAGTAACCGGCAAGCGCTGGGGCATGGTCATCGACGTGAAGAAGTTCGCCGAGAATCCGGGCCTTTCGCAAACCTGCATCTCGGCCTGCCACAGCGTCCACAATGTGCCGGATTTCGGCAACAAGAAGGATGAGATCAAGTGGATCTGGGTCGAGAAGTATGAGAATGCCTTCCCTGAGCACAGCCAGGACAAACGGCCTGACTTCCTGCATGAGATGCCGATCATGGTTCTCTGCAACCACTGCGAAAAGCCGCCTTGCGTAAGGGCCTGCCCGACCAAGGCAACCTATAAGAAGAAGGACGGCATCGTGGCCATGGATTACCACCGCTGCATCGGCTGCCGGTTCTGCATGGCCGCCTGCCCCTACGGCGCGCGGAGTTTCAACTGGCGCGATCCGCGCGGGAAGGATGAAGACGGCAATCCGTTCATCAAGACGGAGAATCCCAAGTTCCCCACCCGGATGCGCGGTGTGGTCGAAAAGTGCAACTTCTGTGTCGAGCGTTTGGCCATCGGGCAGATTCCCGCCTGTGTCGAGGCGGCTGCCGAGAGCAAGGCCCTGGTGTTCGGGGATCTCAACGACCCTGCCTCCGAGGTCAGCCAGGCACTGAAGAGCAACTTCACCATCCAGCGGAAGCCCTCCGCGGGAACCCATCCATCCCTCTTCTATATTATTTGAGGTGAACGATCATGATCGAAAAAGCATTAAAAGGAAGCACAGGGTACTGGGTATGGATGCTCTTCCTGCTCTCCATAATGGGTGCAGGCGGGATGTTTTACGCCCAGCAGTTTAACTACGGTTTGGGCATCACCGGCATGAGCCGGGATGTGACCTGGGGCGTGTACATTTCCCAGTTCACCTTTCTGGTCGGTGTCGCCGCCGGTGGTTTGATGCTGGTCTTGCCCTATTACCTTCACAACTACAAGGCCTTCGGCCGCATTGTCATCCTTGGCGAATTCATGGCCATCGCCGCCATCGCCATGTGTCTGATGTTCATCATCGCCGACCTGGGCCAGCCCATGCGCGCCCTGAACGTGATGCTGCATCCGACCCCCAACTCCATGCTCTTCTGGGACATGATCGTGCTGAACGGGTATCTGGTCCTGAACATCCTCTGCGGTTGGGTCGTGCTCCAATCCGAGTACAAAGGGATTAAATATCCCAAGTGGATCAAACCCTTTATCTATCTTTCCATTCCCTGGGCCATCAGCATCCACACCGTCACCGCGTTTCTGTACTGCGGTCTGCCCGGCCGTCATTTCTGGCTCACCGCCATTCTGGCCCCGCGCTTCCTGGCCTCCGCCTTTGCGGCGGGACCCGCTTTGCTCATGATCATCGCCATGATCCTGAAGCGCACCACCAAGTTTGACATCGGCCGCGAGGCGCAGGACAAGCTGGTTACCATCATCGGCTATGCCGCCATGATCAACTTCTTCTTCCTGGGCTGCGAGTTCTTTGTCGCCTACTACAGCCAGATGCCCGGCCACATGCACACCCTGGATTATCTTTTCTGGGGCCTTGGTCATGGTGATCAGGTATACAACAATCTGGTCCCCTTCATGCGCGCCTCGGTGGTGATGGGCCTGGCGGGCATCGCTCTGATTTTCGTTTCCCGGGCCAAGCAGTCCGACGGTCTGCTGGTGCTTTCCTGCCTCCTGATCTTTGTCGCCTTCTGGATCGACAAGGGCCTCGGTCTGGTGCTGGGCGGCTTTGTGCCGAACATGTTGGATCAGGTCACCGAGTACTACCCGAGCGTACAGGAGATCGGCATCACCGCGGCCATCTGGGCAACCGGCTTCTTTATTCTGAGCATCCTCTATAAGGTTGCGATCAGCGTTAAGCTGGAGAAGGAAGCGTAAGCCCTTTTCCTTTTTCTGCTCAAGGTTTGCAAGCAAGCCTCCTCAACCGAGGGGGCTTGCTTTTTTTGTTTGTACGGTGCGTCCGGGTCCCCAGGCCGCTTATTGCCTTGCATTTGCCAAAAACAATGTTGTATTTTGCACTCTGGTTGCTAACCCTCAGATTTGACAGTCGGTTTTTCAGGCCGCCTGCCTTCGATTTTCAGGATGATTTTTTAAAAGGTAGGTTTCCTCCATGGTGAAAGCAAAAAATCCGCTCCAGGCCATCAATTCCATCCTCGACATGATCGGCAATACCCCGCTTATTCCGATCAAGCGCCTCAATCCCTATAAAAAGGTGGCGATCTACGCAAAGATCGAGGCCTTTAACCCGGCAGGCTCGGTCAAGGACCGCGTTGCTCTGAACATGATCGAAACCGCGGAGGCCGATGGTGAGCTGACTCCGGACAAGATCGTGCTGGAGGCCACCAGCGGCAATACCGGCATCGGCCTTGCCATGGTCTGCGCGGTCAAGGGCTATAAGTGTCAGCTCATCATGCCGGAATCCGCCAGCATAGAACGCAGGAAGATCATGGAGGCCTTTGGCGCCGAGATCCTCCTCACGCCGGGCAAGCGCGGCACCGACGGCGCCATCGAGCAGGCGTATGCCCTGGCCCGCGAATATCCTGACCGCTATTTCCTCACCGATCAGTTCAATAACGACGCCAACTGGATGACCCATTACAAGAGCACCGGCCCGGAGATCTGGGAACAGACCGGCGGTGCGGTGACCGACATCGTCTCCACCCTCGGCACCTCTGGCACGGCCATGGGCCTTTGCAGGTATTTCAACGAATTCCACCCCGAAGTGAGGGTCACGGCGGTGGAGCCCTTCCTGGGGCACAAGCTGCAGGGGCTCAAGAATATGAAGGAGTCCTACACGCCAGGGATTTTCGATAAAAAGCTGCCCTATCAGATCATCAACATCCCCGACGAGGAGGGCTTCAGGACCGCCCGCCTTCTTGCCCAGAAGGAAGGGATCTTTGTCGGCATGAGTTCGGGCGCCGCCATGAGCGCCGCGCTCACCCGGGCCGAGCAGATGAAGGAAGGGGTCGTGGTGGTCATTTTCCCGGACGGCGGCGAAAAGTATCTGAGCACCGAACTCTTCACCCGTCATGCGGTTGAGGAGGAGGCCAAGGAATCGGATCTGCGCTTTTTCAATACCCTCACCAAAAAGAAAGAGGTATTCCGGCCCCAGTCGCCGGACAAGGTGACCTTCTACGCCTGCGGTCCCACGGCGCATGAGTTTGCCAATCTCGCCCATTGCCGGCGGTTCGTCTTTTCCGATCTCCTGCACCGGTTGCTGGTATTGAAGGGCCATGCGGTGCAATTCTACATGAATTTCACCGATCTTGACGACAACACCATCAAGGGGGCCGAGAAAGAGAAGCTCGCGCTCGGCGAATTCACCGGACGCTATATCGATGCCTTCAAGCGGGACATGGCCGCCCTCGGGGTGCTGGAGGCCAGCGGCTACCCCAAGGCCTCGGAGCATGTCGGGGCCATGATCGAGATGGCCGGCCAGCTCATGGCCAAGGGCTGCGCCTATGAAAAGCATGGCTCGATCTATTTCGACATCTCGAAGTTCGGCAAGTATGGCAAGCTTTCCGGCGTGGATCTGGGCAAGATCCAGGTGGGCAAGACCGTTGACCTGGACGACTATGAAAAGGAAAGTCCGGTGGACTTCACCCTGCTCAAGCGCTCCACCCTGGCCGAACTGAAGAGCGGCATCTTTTTCAAGACCGACTGGGGCAACATGCGGCCGGGCTGGCATATCGAATGCGCGGCCATGACCCTGCACCATCTGGGCGAGACCATGGACCTCCACACCAGCGGTCGCGACCTGCTGTTTCCCCACCACGAGAATGAGAACGCCATTGCCGAGTCGCTCACCGGCAAGCCCCTGGCAAGGTTCTGGCTGCACAGCGAACTTCTCCTGATGGATGGCAAAAAGATGTCCCTGGACAATCACAACGTCGTCACCCTGCGCGACGTGCTGGCCAAGGGCTACTCAGGCCGCGAGGTGCGCTATTTTCTGATCCGCACCCATTACCGGAAGCCGATCAATTTTTCCTTCCGCAGCCTCGATGGGGCCCGGAAAAATTTACGGCGCCTGGACGAGTTTGTCGCCAAGCTGCTCTGTCTGCCGCCTGGTCTGCCGCATCCCAAGGTTGCCGCCTATCTCACCGACATGGAGGACCGGATCGCCACGGCTCTTGATGACGACATGAACGTGGCCAGGGTTTTCGCCGCGCTTTTCGATTTTGTCAAAAAGACCAACCCCATCCTCAGCGATGGGCATCTCGACCGCGAGCAGAAGGATTATATCCTTGAAACACTCCGCAGGGTCAACACGGTGCTCAACATCATGAAGCTTGAGGAGTGTCCCCTTGCCCCTGAGATCGACAAGCTGATCAAAGATCGGGAAGAGGCCAGAAAACAGAAGGATTGGCAAAAGGCGGACGGCGTTCGTGATGAGCTGGCCAAGAAGGGCATCGAGATTGTCGATACGGCAAAGGGCCCGGTCTGGAAGGAGCTCAAGAAGAAGGGGGAATAGGCTTTGCCATGACCGGCAAGAAAACGGTGTTGCTTTCTTGACCGGTTCGTTCTAATATCTGTCGCACAAACGCGCCCGTAGCTCAGCTGGATAGAGCACCGGCCTTCTAAGCCGTAGGTCACAGGTTCGAATCCTGTCGGGCGCACCATTCATCAAGGCTCCAGGCCTGGATTTCCTTGCTCTTCATTCTGCCGCGGCGACAGACTGTAAGGCAGGATGACCGACCTGCTGTGGCCGGCCGCGCCATGAAACGCCAAGGGTTTACCGGTTCTCCGGTAAACCCTTTTTACGTTGGCGGGTAGTGGCTGTCGGGAAAGGCGGGATTACATTCTCAGGGTCGGCCTGCTGCCCGGGCGTTTTTCGAGACCTGCGCCCGGGCGGTTTGTGTCCCGGCGCTCCAGGATTTCGCGGGCGGTTTCAGCCTCGTCGGCCTCGGCAAAGGTTATGGCCATCATGATCCTGTCGAACAGATTGATTTTCTGGTTTTCCTTCATTGTCGTTATCTCCTTTTGGTATTTCCGTTGCTTGTAAAGCAAGCCTTCGGTTGCGCTGCCGGTGGATGTTTCCGCTCTGAAGTATGGGCGGCGTTCTGTTCATTTATTAATACAAATAGCATGCCAACGTGCTGGGTTTCCGGTAACTGGTTAATATATCAGGGTAAATTGCGAATTTTCTTCCTGCGGGGGTGGGGTGTTTATTGCAGATTGCAACGTCAAGTGGGCGTCTTTCGCGCCAATCTGTGTAATTTCAATTGGTTGGTAGTTGTTGCGAATTGGAATGGGGTGTTGTTAAAATGCAACATTTGGGGGAGCGTGCCGTGGCCCGGAAAAAGGCGATTGTTTTTTCCGGCAGGGGGCAGGTATAACCAGAGTGCGGGGATAGCCATCTGGCACGCTTCCCGAAAGCCACAATCGAGGTGGATGATGGGTTTGTTCGGCAAGGGCACGGAGAAGACGGGGGCTGCGGCTGCTCCTCCGGCGTCGGAGATTGAAAAACTCCGTCTGGCGGTTCTGGCCGCGCATTTGCCGGACAAGGTGGAAAAGATCGCGCTGACCGAAGCGGCCAGCCTGGAAAAAATCAATCCCGCCGCGGCCGAATATACCATCGGTCTCAACTATCTCGAATATCTGGTAAGCCTGCCCTGGCATCAAACCACTCCGGATAATCTCGACTTTGCGCGGGCCGAGCGGATTCTCAACCAGGAACACTTCGGCCTCACCGAGATCAAGGAACGGATCCTTGAGCACCTGGCGGTGCGGATCCTGAAGCTGTCCAACCGGTATCGGGTTCTGGTGGTCGATGACGAGGAGATCGCCCGGAAAAATCTCGAACATGTCTTAAGCAAGGAAAACTATCTGGTCAAGGTGGCGGCAAACGGCGAGGAAGCCCTGCGCTGTCTCGCCGCGGAGCCATTTGAGGCGGTGGTCACCGATATCAAAATGGGAAAGGTTGACGGATTGGCGGTCCTTGCGGCGGCCAAGGCGGCAGACGCCGAAACCGTGGTGATCATGGTGACCGGCCATGCCACCATGCCCACGGCGGTGCAGGCCATGCGTGAGGGCTCCTACCATGTCCTGGCCAAGCCCCTGAAGCTCGACGAATTGCGGGCCACCCTCAGGGAGGCCCTGGAGAAGAGAAGGGTCCGCTTTGAAAGCAAGGGGCCGATCCTCTGCCTGGTTGGTCCTCCCGGCACCGGCAAGACCTCGTTGCAGAAATCCATTGCCCGCTGCCTGGAACGCAAGTTCATCCGCCTCTCCCTGGCCGGCCTCAAGGATGAGGCCGAGATCCGTGGGCATAGGCGCAGCTATATCGGCGCCTTGCCGGGCCGGATCATCCAGGAGATCCGGAGGGCCGAATCCCGCAACCCGGTGTTCATGCTGGACGAGATCGACAAGATCAGCCAGGATTTCAAGGGCGACCCGGCAGCCGCCCTCCTCGAGGTGCTGGACCACGAACAGAACTCCCACTTCATCGACCACTACCTCGATGCGCCCTTTGACCTGTCCCGGGTGATGTTCATCGCCACCGCCAACAGCGTCGATGCCATTCCCGCGCCCCTGCTCGACCGGATGGAGATCCTGCATCTGGCCGGCTACATGCTGGAGGAAAAGGAGGAGATCGCCAAGAGGCATCTCATCCCCAGGGCAATCGAAGAGGCCGGGCTCGCCGCCAGTCCGCCGGTTTTCAGCGATGCCGCCATCTCAAAGATCATCAGCGAATACACCCGGGAGGCGGGGTTGCGCAGCCTGCAGCGTCTCCTGGCCTCTGTCTGCCGGAAGATCGCCCGCGAGATCCTGAGGGGCCAGGAGGGCGGCACACCGCCCGCACTGCGGATCACCCCGGAGCGGGTGGAGGAACTGCTCGGGCCGCGGAAATATTATTTCGAGGTGGTCGAGGACAAGGAAAGGGTGGGGGTGGCCACCGGCCTTGCCTGGACCGGCATGGGTGGGGAGATCATCTTTGTCGAGGCCACCCAGATGAAGGGGCACAACAACCTGATCCTGACCGGGTCGCTGGGCGAGGTGATGAAGGAATCCGCCCAGGCGGCCTTGAGTTATATCCGCAGCAATACGACCCGTTTCAATATCCCCCGTGATTTTTTCGAGGGCACCGATATCCATATCCATGTGCCGGGCGGCGCCATTCCCAAAGATGGTCCCTCGGCCGGTCTCACCATTGCGGTGGCGCTCCTCTCCCTGCTGACCAACCGACCGGCCCGGCTCGACGTGGCCCTGTCCGGGGAGTTGACCCTTTCCGGCCGTGTTCTGCCGGTGGGCGGGGTCAAGGAAAAGATGCTGGCCGCCCGGCGGGCCGGCATCCGCACCGTGGTTTTTCCGGCAAAAAATATCGGCAATATCAAAGAGGTGCCTGAGCAGCTGATCAGGAGCCTCACCTGCGTCACCGTCGATGAGGTCGGCGATGTCGTCGGCCATGTGTTTTCCTGAGATTTGGGCGACAGAGTTCCGCTGCGCAGAGCCGGCCATCCCGGGCTCGGTTCAGGGCACCGGCATTCTTTTTGCCTCATCGGCGGAAGAAGGGCGCGTGGTTTGAAGTGAAGAGCAGCGGGTCGCGCTGGAGAATGGGGGTGACGGCCTGGTGGCGCTTGAACTCCTGGTCGAGAAATTTTCTGATCTCCCTGCGCGACCAGCCCTTGGGGTGGACAAAATCGGTATAGAGGGAGAGATCCCCCGCGTAGAAATCGTTGCGCTGTACCAGGGGCGCCTCCGGGCTTGCCAGGGGCATATTGAACACCGCCAGGTTGAGAAAGGTGATGGCCTGATGGTGGTTGGCCACGAAGTTGAGCGTCCGGCGGGCGGCGGCCAGGGTTTCCGAGGGGGTGCCGAAGAGGAGGTAGACGTAGGTGGCGATCCCCGCCTCATTGAGGCAGTGCAGTGCCTCGGCGACCAGGGCCAGGTCGATGCCCTTGTCCATGGCGTTCAGGACCTCCTGATCCCCTGATTCCAGGCCGAGCTTGAGCATCCGGCAGCCCGCGGCGCGCAGGGCCCGGCAGAATCCCCGCTCGGCAAGCTGGGGGATGATTCTGGCAAAGCCGTACCAGTCAATGCCCGGCGGCTGGCCGGCCAGGGCCGCGAGCAGACCCGGGCTGACGGCGTTGTCGAGGAAGTGGATCAGGGCCGGCCTGGTTTCATCAATCAGCGCGGCAAGATCCGCGAGCACCGTGGCAGGCGCTACCTGGCTGTAAGGGTTCTGTTCCGCCTTTTCCGGGCAGAAGAGACATTTGTTCCAGTAGCAGCCCGAGGAGGCGGCATAGGGCAGGATAAGGCCCGGGGCCAGGTATTCGCCAAGGGGCAGGCCCGCATGGGAAGGCATGCTGTGCCGTGAGGGGCTGGTCGCCCCCAGCAGGCGCAGAAGCGGTTCTTCCCCCGGGCCGGCGATGAGGTGGTCGATCAGGCCGCGAAAGGGGTTTTCCCAGGCCGGATTTCTGAGCCAGGAGGTGACCAGACCGCCGCCCAGGACAAGGGGCAGGCCGGGAAAGCGTTTCTTGAGAAAGCCGAGCATGGCGAAACCGGTCTGGGCCTGGCTCAGATAATTGAGGGAGATGCCGACGACCTTCGGGGCGTTCTCTTCCACAAGCGCCGTAAGGCGGGCGGCGAAGTAAGGGAAAAAGACATTGCCTTCCGGCGCCGCTGCTGCGGCAAGGAGGTCTTTGCTTTTCAAGGGCGAGAGATTCTGTTCCTGGTAGTTGGCCAGGGTGAGGGCAAGCTGCCGTTCCCTGCCGGCCATTTCCAGCAACCGGTTGAGATCCGCCACTGCGCGGCGGTAACGGTCCGGACTGGCATAGAGTTCCGGGCTGCGCAGGGCGGCGAGGTTGGCCTGCCGGTTTTTCCCCGCCCGCCGGCTCCAGCGGTCCGTGGTCGCAATGGGTTGATGGCAAAGAAAAAGCTGGCCCTCGAGATTGGCATCAAGCAGGGTGCAGGGCAGGCCGTGACTCAGGAGCGTGCCGGCCAGTCGGGCAATGCCGGCCGGAGGTTCGCAGGCCTTGGCCATGGGCGGGTAGATGAGGAGCATGGCCTTTCAGTTCCCGGGCGGCCAGGAGATTTTCTGCGGGCGGCGGCCAGGAAGGGAAAGCCTGCCCAGGGAGGCGCCAACACTGGTCATGATGTCCGGCCGCCAAGGGTTTTATTACCAACCGCGCCGAATCCCCGCCGCCTGTCCCGGGCGTTTTCCGATAAAAGCATCATGACTTGATCTTCGTCAGCTTGTCAATGGGGCCGATGACTTCCAGGGCGTCGCCGGCGCCGAGGGCGTTGTCCGCCTTGGGGATATATTGGAAATTCTCCTCTCCCGCCCTTTTGACGGCAATGATCTGGATGCTGAAGCGGTTGGTGAGATCGAGATCCCGGAGGCTTTTTCCGGCCCATTCCTTCACAATGAGCTCCTGGATGGCGAAGTTCTTGTCAAAGGGCAGCGAGCCGATGTAGCCGGGGATGGCCAGCTTGGTGGCAAGCTGGGTGGCGGCCATCAGCTCCGGGATGATCACCTCGTCCACGCCGATTTTCCGCAGCAGCTTTTCATGGTCGGTATTGATGGCCTTGACCCAGACGTTTTTCACCGCAAGTTCTTTGAGGTAGAGGGAGATCATGGAGCTTGCGGCGATGGAATCGCCGACACTGACCAGAACATGGGTCAGATCCTTGAAGCCCAGCTGCTCCAGGACATGCTTGTTCGTGGCGTCTGCCTGGTAGACCAGGGGGAAGTATTCCTGGGCCCGCTTCACATTCTCGGGATCGGTATCGACCCCGATGACCTCGAGGCCGCGTTGGATCAGGGTGTTGCCGAATTTAAAACCGAATTTGCCCAGGCCGATTACGCCTATCTGGTATTTGCTGTTCACCTTCTCACTCCCTCCGGATGCTGCTAGCCGATGAGCGGATCTTCCTCCGCCCAGTGGTAGGCTTCTTTTTTCTGCAAACTTTGAATGGTGGCCAAAAAGACAATGGGGCCCAGGCGGCCCAGGAACATGAGCAGAATCACCACCCATTTCCCGAACGGGCTGAGCTGTGGGGTCAGGCCGGTGCTCAAGCCCACGGTGCCGAAGGCGGAAACGACCTCGAAGAAAATTTCCATGGCGAGTCCCCTGGTCATGGGATGAGGCAGGGGGCCGCCCTCGGAGATGTTGAGAACGAGGGTGGCGAGCATGATGATGATGGCGGCGAAGATGAAGAGGATGAGAGCCTTGTTCACCGATTGTCTGCTTGCGGCCCGCGTACCGATCACCGCCTGGTCACGCCCCTTGAACTGAGCGAGAAGGAAGGCGGTCAGGACCCGGAAGCTGGTGACCTTGATGCCTCCGGCGCATGAACCCGGGGCGCCGCCGATGAACATGAGCATGATCATGATCAGGAGGGAGACGTTGCTCATCTCGCCGATGGGCAGGGTGTTGAAGCCGGCGGTGCGGCAGGTGACCGATTGGAACAGGGCGGCGAGCAGGCTGGTGGCTGTCGGCATTGCGGGTTTACCGCCGAAAAACTCGGCGCAGTAAATGGCCGCCGCTCCGGCCAGGATCAGGAAGAAGCTGGTTTTGATGACAAGGAGCGCATACCAGCTGAGATGGGATTTCTTGCGCCGTGTGCCGGCGCGGGTCAGACGGGAGGCCGTGTAGGTGTGGAGTTCGACGATAACGGAAAAGCCCAGGCCGCCCAGAATGATCAGGGCCATGATCACCAGATTGATCGGCCAGTTGCCCTGCCAGGCGGTGAGGCTGTCGCCATAAAGACCGAAGCCGGCGTTGCAGAAGGCGGAAATCGCATGAAAGATGGCGAAAAACGGAGGAAATCCGCCTGGGGAAAGGAGATGTATGGCAACCCCCCCTGCCGCCTCAATGAGAAAGGTCCAGAGAACAATGCGCAGGAGAAAGGTGCCCAGGTGAAAGCCCGGGTCATGCAGCAGGCTCTGGCCCACGGCAATCTTGTCGGTGAGGGAGACCTGTTTGCGCCAGAGATAATAGAACAGGCCGGTAAAGGTCATGATTCCGAGGCCGCCCAGCTGGATGAGGATGACGATGATGCTCTGGCCCTGTAGGGAAAAAAAAGAACCGGTATCGACCACGGTCAGACCGGTGACGCAGACCGCCGAGGTTGCGGTGAAAAAAGCATCGGTCCAGGAAAGGGGGGCTGCCGCATGGGAGCCGGGAATATGCAGAAGAGTGGCGCCGACGCAGATGATGAGCGCGAAAAAGAGAATGGGCAGCGAAAAGGGAGGGATCTTTTTGGTCAGTCTCATGGGCTGGGGCGAAACTCCTGGACGCCCGTAAGCTTGTTGCGCAAGGCAGCTGATGGGCATGCGCTCTTATACCACTCTTTTGCAGGGTTTGCCAGGACGATGAGGAGGGAAGGTTGCCCGTGGGCGGCAAAAAAAGAAATGGGCGCCCTTGCGGGCGCCCATAAGGATAAAGGAGGAGACAGATAATGCGAATCCGCTCCGCCTGTTACGGGTTTTGCCGATGGCAGACAAGGACCGGGCAGGTCGTGTAGCCGATCACCCGCTCGGTGACGCTGCCCATGAGCAGCCGGGTCAACCCCTTCCGGCCATGGGAGCCCATGATGACGAGGTCGGCCGAGATTTCTCCGGCAAGGCTGGTGATGGCCTGGTGCGGTTCGCCGTCGCGAACGAAAAGATCGGCCTTGACGCCGAGGTCGCCGGCCCAGTTCTTCACCTTTTCCAGGACCTTTTCCGCATCCCGGTAAAGCTCCTTGATTGTTTCCGGAGCAAGGGCATAGAATTCATCATTGGTATAGACCACGGAGACGGCCGAGAGGTGGGAGCCGCGTTCCTGGGCTATTTCCAGGGCGCGCTCCAGGGCGGTATCGCAGTATTGCGAGCCGTCCGTGGCCAGGAGCAGATTCCGCCAGGAGATTTTTCCCTCCTCCGGCACCACCAGCACGTCTTTCCTGGTGTGGCCGATCACCCGTTCGGTGACGCTGCCCATCAGTTCGCGTTCCACATGGCCTTTGCCGCGGCGGCCCATGACGATGAGATCGCAGCTTTCCTCATCGGCCACATGAACGATCTGTTCGTAAGGCTCACCCTGTTCCAGGTTGGCCAGGATGTGCACCCCTTCCGTTCCTGCAAGCTGCCGGGCCTCGGCCAGCAGTTTCTCGCCGGGCCCGGTAATGGTTTCCTTGATGTTTGATACGCCGATCAAATCCAGATCGCCTTGATAGCTTGGCACCACGGCCAGCACCTTGATCCAGCTCTTGTCTTCCCTGGCAAGCTGACTTGCCAGGGAAAGAGCGCTTTTCGCGGAAGCGGAGCCGTCATAGGCGACCAGGATTTTCCGGTACTTAGCCATTGGCCACCCCAAGGGCTTTCTTGCTTTGCCGGTCGGCGGTCATACCCTTGATCATGGCCACGACGATGATGGCTCCGGCCGAACCCAGGGCCGCCACCAGCGACCAGAAGCTGACGCCTTCCAGCAGGGCGATGGTGTTCGGGGCAATGGGCGCCATCAACTCCAGATCGACCAGATAGCCAGGAATCTTGACTCCGCGGCTGACGGCGACGATGAGCATGGTGGTGGCCATGACCACTTTGATGATGTAATCCTTCACATAGGTGGTGCCGAGGGCGCCGAGCTGCACGCCGATCAGGGAGGTGGCCAGCAGGAGCAGGGCGAGGCGGATATCGATGAGGCCGGAAAGACCCCACTGGATGGAACCCCAGGCGCCCATGACAAAGGCGATGATCAACTCGGTGGCGCTGGCGACCACGGCGGAGGCGCCAAGGACATAGATCATGCCGGGGACGCCGATGAAGCCGCCCACCGCGATGGTGGCGGCGAGCATGCCGGTGAGCAGGCCGACCGGGATGGTGATCCAGGCGGAGATGCGAATCTTGGCGGTCTTGAAGTGCATCATGGGGGGGAGGTTGATGCTCTGCATCCGCAGGGCAAGCCGGCTGGTGGCGTTTTCCTCGCTCTTGCCCTTGGCCAGTTTGTAGGCATCATAAAAAACATAGCCGCCGACAAAGACCAGAACCACCATGAAGACCGCGCTGATGTAAAGGTTGGAGCCTGCGCCGCCGAACTGGCTCAGGATGTACTTCTGGATCTTGATGCCGATCTGTACACCGATGATGGCGGTGGAAGCCATGACCAGGCCGAGCTTGATATCGGCCTGGCCGTATTTCCAGCGCTTGTAGGCGCCGACCATGGCCTTGGGGAACTTGTGGCACATGTTGCTGGCCACCGCCACCGCGCCGGGAACGCCCAGGGACATCATGGCCGGCGTCATGACAAAGGCGCCGCCGGAGCCGATGAAGCCCGAAAGCAGGCCGCCAATGGCGCCGATCACCAGGAGAGCGATGAGTTTGCTGGGGGTCATGTCCATGAACATGACGGATACGTCCTTCATGACCTTGCCTTCGGCATGCTTATCCAGGTTGATCAGCACCTTTTGGTTCACTTTCAGGTCTTCGGGCTGCATGGTCGCGCCCAGGCTCAGGGTGATCATCTCCTTGGTGCCGTCTTTTTCAAAGAGAACGGTGCGCTCGGCGGCATTCACTTCGGTGATAATGCCCTTGAGCATGTCCTTGGACGGGCCTTCGCCGCCGGCGGCCAGGGCCGAATGGGCGGACAGGGAGAGGGGAAGGATGGTAAACATGAGTATGATCAATAACTTTTTCATTGTTGGTGCATCTCCTTTCTGCGGCCGAATCAGGCGGGTTATTTTTTTGCTTCAATGCCAAGGGTGCTCAGCAGGTTGCTGGCAAAGGCCCCGTGGATGAAGGAGAAGAAAAAAGCCGTGCAAACCGGGTAAACCCAGCGCCAGCCGCCCATGGTAAAGGTGTCGGTGACCAGTTTTTCATTCTTGAACAGCAGGACATACGCGGAAATCGATACTGCTCCGAAAAGGATTGTTTTCAGGTACGGTTTTTTCGCGGGTTCGTGGTTTGCCATTGGTGTCTTTTTGCCTCCTTGCAGCATGTTTTTTGCGGTGTCGTGCTCGCCGGCTTCGGCAAAGGCGACCGCCGTCATGGTTTTGTCTACTTCCGTTAGCTTCATCCCTTCATCTCCCTGTAAAATTCAATTTATTAAAGCGGTTAAGCCATTGTTGATTCTGCATAAACCACCACGGGGCAGTTTAAGGCGTGGAACTTTGCGATCATGTTTTGCTTGGCCTGCAGGCAGCTTGAGCTTCCGGCCTCCAGAGCGTCAAAGACCACGCAGAGGAGATCCCGCCGTGTGGTGGTGTGCTTGAGAACCTCGTCAGCAAGGCAATCCTGGCCCATGACCAGTTGGTAGGAGATTCCCTTCGTGCCGAATTTGGCCTTCAGGGCATCGATGAGATCCTTTTTCTGCTCGATCTCTGTGGCCATCTTGGCATCGCTCATGCGGAGAACATGGAAGATCTCCAGGTTGCCGCCGATCCGTTGGCAGAGGCGCATTGCGTAACCGATTGTCTTGGCATCGATTTCCGCCTTGTCCGTGCCGAGCAGGACACGTTTATGAGCATTCTTGACCGGCTTGAGAAGCTGCCGGGCGGTCTCGAACTCGCCTGCCTCGGCAAAGGCTGCTGAAGCCATGCTTTCCTCAAGTTTTTTGAAAATGTCTTTGAGCGTGCTCATGATGGTACCTGCCGTTCATTCCGCTTCCTGCTTCAGCGAGCAGAGCCGGCGTTGGTTTTGATTCATTGGTCGGGCGAGGCAAACCGCCACCGGATTTCCATTTGCTACGCACAGGAGCATAAGCAACAAGCGTGCCATTCATTTAGTTTTGATTTTTGTGTGTTGTTTTAGCTGGTTATCGCGATGTTTCGTTTTGGGAGTCAGTGTTGCGTTTTTGAAACAGTATTTTTTTTGCATGCTGAAAAAGGCGTCAATTCGAGAGGATGAGAAAGTGTTACAGAAAAAAATCAATCGTTGCAAAATGCAACCTGTGGACTTTGCGCGAGGATGGCAGTATGTTGGGGCAAGAGAAATGAATTGCAGACCATTGCCGGGTTCACCGCCGCAGCGGCCGCCACCTGGAAAACCGCAGGGAAAGCATGCCCGTTCAGACTCTGGGAATACGAAAAAAGATCACGTACGGTTTCTATCTGCTGCTCATCATCATGGTGGGCTCTGCCATTCTGACTTACGGCATTGTCAAGCGGGTTGAGGATAAGATCGTCGTTGTCGAGCTGATCGAGGATTTTTTCAATACCACCCTGGAGGTGCGCCGGTTTGAGAAAAACTATTTTCTCTATCGCCAGGAAAAGGATTTTCAGGAAAATCAGCACTACTGGAAGCAGGTAAAGGATCTTTTCGACCAAAATGCATCCTCCCTGTGGCTTGTTGTCTCGGCACGGGATATGGCAAGGCTTCCCGGGCTCATAGCTTCTTACGGCAGCGACATGCAGAAGCTTTATGATTATGACCATCAGGTCATGGCGCGCCGGAATGGGTTACAGGAACAATTGGAAGAGCAGGTGCGGCACACAGGCAAGGAGCTCACCGATTTTGCCGAAAAGACCCGTTTCGCGGAAAAGGCTGAGATCAAAAAACTTCTCAAGACCACCCAGAGCGTACTGCTGATCTCCATTGTGTTTCTTTTCGTTTCGGCCATGGGCATTGCCGCTCTTCTCGGCAGGAGGGTGGTCACCTCGTTGAAGATCCTGGAGGGATATACCAAGAAGATCTCCCAGGGTGATTTCGTTGAGGTGCAGGTGGGTGAAGGCGAGCAGGAGGTTCGCTCGCTGCTCACCGCCTTCAACCGGATGACCAAGGAACTGCAGGTGCGGCAGCATCAGCTGGTGCAATCGGAGAAGCTCGCCGCCCTGGGAACCCTGCTCTCGGGGGTGGCGCATGAATTGAACAATCCGCTTTCAAATATTTCCACATCTGCCCAGATTCTGCGGGAGGAGATTGAGGATGGTGATCTGGAGTTCAAAAAAGGACTCATCGGGCAGATTGAGACGCAATCGGACAAGGCCCGGGACATTGTCCGGACCCTTCTGGAATTTTCCCGGATCAAGGAGTTCAACAAGGAAAAACTCCCTTTTAAAAAGCTTGTCGATGAAGCGATCATGCTGATCCGCGGCCAGGTGCCCAGTGAAATGGAAATCGCCGTTGACGCGCCGGATGATCTCTTTATTTTTGTCGACAAGCAGCGGATGCAGCAGGTGTTGCTCAATCTGATCAAGAACTCCATCGACGCGGCAAACGGGCACGGTCATATCTGGATATCCGCGCATACAACGGACATGGCGGAGGGAATGGGCGAGGTGGAGATCATTGTCGAGGATGACGGCCCAGGTATTGGCGAAGAAACACTGAAGCGGATTTTTGATCCCTTCTTTACCACCAAGGACGTGGGGCACGGTTCCGGCCTCGGCCTTTTTATCGTCCATGACATCGTCGAGTGGCATGGCGGAACCATCAGCGTCGACAGCCGGCCCGGCTTTGGCACGACCTTCATCATCTGGATCCCGGGAGAACAACAGGAAAAGATTAATGAACAGTGATACCCCAAGACTTTTGGTTGTGGATGACGAGGAGATCGCCCTGAGCAATCTCAAGCATGTCCTCAACAAGGAAGGCTACGATATAACCGCTTCGCAAAGCGGTCCCCGCGCCCTGCAGCTTTTGGAGGAGAAGATTTTTGATCTGGTGCTCACCGATCTGAAGATGGAAAAGGTCGACGGGATGCAGATTCTGAAGCGGACCCGTGAACTCTATCCGGATACCGAGGTGATCATGATCACCGGCTATGCCACGGTGGATTCCGCCATTGAGGCCATGAAGGCCGGGGCCTATCATTACGTCGCCAAGCCCTACAAGCTCGACGAGGTGCGCAAGGTGGTGCGAGAGGCCCTGGAGAAAACCAGGCTGAAACGGGAAAACAGCCGGTTGCGCGAACACCTCAAGGCCTTTCAGGGAGAGGCGCGCCTCATCACCGACAATCCGGCCATGAAGAAGCTGCTCGAAACCGCGGGGCAAGTGGCCACCTCGGACAGCAATGTCGTGATCTGCGGGGAATCAGGGACCGGCAAGGAGCTGTTGGCCCGCTTTGTCCATGCCTGCAGCCACCGGCATGGCGGCCCCCTTCTTTCCGTGAACTGCGGCGCATTTCAGGAGGAGCTGCTGGCCAACGAACTGTTCGGCCATGAAAAAGGGGCCTTCACCGGGGCGGGCGAGATGAAAAAGGGGCTGGTTGAAATGGCTGACGGCGGAACCCTTTTTCTCGATGAGATAACGGAGATGTCTCTGGCCATGCAGGTGAAGCTGCTCAGGGTAATCCAGGAAAGAGAGGTGATGCGCCTGGGCGGCACCAAGCCGGTTAAGGTTGATGTCCGCTTTATTTCGGCAACCAACAGAAATCTGCAGGAAGAGGTCAAGATGGGCCATTTCCGCCAGGATCTCTTTTTCCGCATCAATGTGGTTGCCCTGAAAATTCCGCCCCTGGCCGAAAGGAAGGATGACATCCCCCTGCTCATCCACCACTTCATCAAGAAGTACGGCATGATGATGCATAAGGACGTGCGGGACATCGCTCCGGAGGTCGTGGATATTCTCCTGCAATACGATTTCCCCGGTAATGTACGGGAGCTGGAGAATATCATCGAGCGGGGCGTGGCCCTGGCCAACGGTGATACCATTGAACCCGTGCATCTGCCCGAAGATCTGCGCGGGCATTGTCTGCAGACCTTTCGCAAAAAAAGCGGCGTCATCCCCAGCCTTGAGGATCAGGAAAAGGCATATATCGAATGGGTGTTGCAGGAGTGCGGGGGCAATAAGACCATGGCCGCCCAGATTCTGGGCATTGATCGGGTTTCGCTCTGGCGGAAGATAAAGAAGTACGAAATCGAGTAGGCGGCAATATCTCCCGCGGCCGGCAACGGTTATTGCGGGAATTTTTTCCTGCCGTTCGCCGGAAACTGCAACACCTTGCCGCCTTTGCGCTCGGGCCCCCTCAGGGCCAGGAGTTGCGCCCGCAGCTTCGCGCGGCATTGGGGGCAGAGGATCATCCTGATTTCCTGGTATACCTCATCCATCAGATCCTGGGCCGGGCGGAGCGTGATTTCCTCGCAGGCATCCTGAATCATCATCTCCGGGTCCATCTCCGGCCCGGGGAGGATTCCGTCAAATCCGGATATTATTTCGGTCCGGCAGCAATAGTAGAGCGTCCCCTCTGGGATTTTGGCATGGCATGCTTGGCAGTGCAGGGTGTCCATGGGGTTTCCCTCCTGTGGTGCCCGCTTCTTTTGGGCAAGGAGTGCTGCGGGGCGGTGTCTGTCCGGAGGGGAATCACGGAAAATGGGTCGCTTCCCCTGCAAAATTATAGAACAAATTTTCGCGGGAAGAAAAGAAGAGAATGGCCAGGGGGCGCACCCGGCACAGCGTTCAGTGGGAGATGGGTTCTTCGGCGGGGAGCGGCGGGATGATGAGACCGAAGGCGCTGCCCAGCTTGCGCGCCAGCTGGATGAAGCTGTGGGGAAGGGGGAGGTCGCGGTCAAGGAGGAGGATGCCGAGCTGTTCCGCCGCCTGCAAGGTCGCGGTGCTGGTCGATCCTTCCTGGTGATCGCAGAGGGTCTGCATGCGCAGGGCATCGGTAAGGGGGATCCGCATCTCTTCCAGGTCAACGGCCACGCGGCTAAGTTCTTTTGCGATGAGTCCGGCGTTTTCCGTGGCAAAGGCGAGAAAGGGCGCCTCCTGGTTTTCGCCGGCGAAGATTCTGTTGACCATGGCGCCGCTGAGTTTGCCCGCAAAAGCGGGATCCCGCTCAGGATATTTGCGAATCAGGGTTTCTTTCAGTTTTTTGAAGAAGATCATTTTAATGATGTCGATCCCCTCGCGCATGATGGGAATCAACCGTCCTTCAACGGATGGCGGCATGGCTTCCTCGGCTGTTCCGGCAGGCAGGAGATGCTGCCTGAAATCATTTGTTCGAAAGCTCAGGTGAAAAGATCCGGCTCGCCGGTAATCTTGCGGACAAGGTCACGATAATCCTGGGCACCGTTTGAGCCGGGCGCGAATTCGAACACGGTCTGTCCGTAGGCAGGGGCCTCTGAGAGACGGATATTGTACCTGATCGGGGTGCAGACCTTCTCGCCGTAAAGTTTCTCCAATTGCTCCAGAAAATCGGTGCCTTTCCTCACCCGCATGTCCCGAAAGGTGGGCAGTATGTATTTGAGCTGCACCTCCTTGCGGAATTTTTGGATGGAGGCGATGCTTTTCAGGAATTCGCCAAAGCCCTGGATGGACATGACCTCAAGAGAAACCGGGGTCAGAAGTTCGTTGACGTAGAAAAGGACATTGACCGTAAGTGGATCCCAGCCGGGAGAAGTGTCCACCACCACGTAGTCGTAATCCTTTTCAAGCGGCGTCAGCGCCTGGGCCAGGGTGAGCTCGCCGCCGTAATCCTTGCGGTCGATCAGGCGTTTTAGGCCGGCGAGGGCTTTGCCGCCGGCGAGGATCCAGAGGTTTTTTCTGGCCTGGACAATGGCTTCTTCGGGAGAAAGCTCGCCGGTCACCATCTCGGTGAGTCCTCCCTTTGCCTTGACGCCGAGCATGAAGCTCGATTGCCCCTGGGTATCGGTGTCGACCAGGAGAACGCGTTTGCCGGCAAGGGCCAGCCCGGCGGCGAGGTTGACCGAGGTCGTTGTTTTGCCGACCCCGCCTTTGCTCAAGGAAACCCCGATCCTCCGCGTTTCCTGACTGGCGTTTTTTCCCGGAGCCGGCGCCGGAGCAGAAGGAGACTGGGGGGCGGCGGCGGACGTTGCTGCCGGGGGGGCAGGGGTCTCTCTGGGGATATCCAGGGGGAATTGTTGCCCGCAACCCTGGCAGCGTGCCATCTTGACATTGGGGGGAATTCTTTTCTCGTCAATATTGTGCTGCTTTTTACAATGCGGGCAGGTGATAATCATTGGGCAATCTCCGGTTTCAATGGAAACAACGGCCTCTTATTCCTTGAAAATATCCTTGAGAATTTCCTGGATTAAAGGACTTCTCTCGCCTTTTTCCTCAAAGTCCCTCAAGATCATTTTCAGTGCCTGGTCAACAATCTTGGATTTTGAGACGCGTGATTTCAGGTGCCTTTGGATGAGGGTGTTTATCTTGCCTTGGGCGTCATCAAGGTCTTCGCAAATCTCTTCGGAAATATAGTGGGTCGTCTTTTTCTTGCTGGTTTTTTTTCGTTTTTTTGTCTGCCGGGAAACGGTGCCTGCTCCTTCGCGTTTCCTTGCTTCAGCTTTCTGACGTTCCCGGTGGATCAGATTCTCGAGCAGTGGTATGGCATCTTGCGCATCCTCGGCTGAGCCTTTCAGCAGGTCATCCATAATGTCGCGCTTGTCGGTTCCTGCCATTATGCCGGGGTCCATGTCAGTGTTTGGTAATTGATATTTGCCGCGGTGTATACAAAATTATTCCGCTCTGCCGAAAAGTTTGGCGTGATGTGTTGTCAGGAAATTTTGTAATTTCTGTTCGGTTGTTTTATCCAGGTCGACAAATTTAACCCCGCAGTGGCATTCGCCGGTTTTTTCTCCGGGCGAGGTATGGGTGATCTCGCCGTGAAAGTCGATGGTGTTGTCGCCGATGTGCAGCTGCATGGCGCAGACGGAGCCGGAGGCGAAGGTGTCAAGCGAGGGCACGGCGATGCCCACCCCGAAGCTGCCGATGTCGATGAGCCTGTATCGCCGACCGTTTATCTCCGCGTAAACCTGCTCCTCTTCCAGGATCGGCTCCCGAAAGCTTTTGCGGACGATTTTTTTCATGGCTTGCGCGTCCGTCCTGCCCGCCGGAGGGGCAGGACGGAATTCCTTAAGCTCCCAGGGCTCTATCTCAGGGGTATCGCTCTTTTTTTTGCTCATGCTGCTCCTCCTGCTCATGCGGTGTGGGAGTTTAGAGAAAGAAGCTTGGGGGAGGAATCGTCTTGCGATGCCCTTCTGCCGGCTGCTCCCTGGATAGTATCCGCTAACCATACAATTTGATTATTTATTGTCATTCAGGAAATTGTCAAGGTAAAACAGTCAGTTGTTCAGGTTCGGCGGCCAGCGGCATGCGGAAAGTGGGGAAATGACGAGCCCGGCGGGCGGGTTGCCCGCCGGGAACTGGGGGAGGAGCCTTTTGGTGGCGGTTTTCTGATCGTTTGCCCGGTCAGTCCCCTGAAGACCCACGGGAGCGCCAAGGGATGGGGCGATAAGGATCGCGTCAGGCGAGGCCGGGCAGTTTGATCTTCAATGTTTCCTTGTCCGGTGTCCGCTCAATTTTCACCAGCAGTTCGATCTGGTCGTTTTTGAGGCCAAGGGAAAGGGGGATTGCCCCTTTGTCCTCATCGAGATGAATGATGCCGCGCACGATGGCGATGATTCTGTTGAAGAGCTGGCGCGGCGGTGGACGCAGAGCTGTTTTTTCGGAATCATGCTTGATGGTGGCGGTGATTTTCTCGTTTTTTCTCTTCAGGGAAAGCTGGGTTGCCTGTCCGGTGATGCTGTGCAGCAGGGCCAGGGCCAGATAACGCAGGGCATCCTCTTCGAGGTTTTCGGAGGGGGCGTCGGCGATTTTCTGGATGGCGGAGGCGTATTCGGTTCCCAGGTAGCAGTCGCACATCTCGATAAGTTTTAGATGCAGATTGGGATCGTGAAGTTCCATGGCTGTTCCTTTCCGTTTTTTTCGTTGTTTTCCCGGCTGTTCATGTTTCTGCAGCTATGATCATACAGCTCTATCCGCCTGTCAAGGAGAATGGGAGGCTTGTTCCGGCAAAAATGAGGATGGTTAAAGATTTTTGACAGTATGGGGTGGGCCTGCTATATTTTTCGCGGACCTTTGTGAACAATAACCTGAGAAAGGATGGAAAGGAGACGTGGCCCATGAAGACCGATCAATCCAAGATGCTGTTTGAAAAAGCCCAGCAGTTGATCCCCGGCGGAGTGAACAGCCCGGTGCGGGCCTGCAAGTCTGTCGGCTGCGATCCTCTTTTTGTGAAAAGGGCGAGCGGGGCCAGGGTGTATGACGCGGACGGCAATGAATTTATCGATTTTGTCTGTTCATGGGGGCCCATGATCCTCGGCCACAATCATCCGGCCGTGGTTGCCGCCATTGAGAAAACGCTTCAGGACGGAACCAGCTTCGGAGCGCCCTGTGGCTTGGAGATCGAACTGGCCGAACTGGTCATCAATGCCTTGCCCTCGGTGGAAAAGGTTCGTTTCGTCAGCTCCGGCACCGAGGCGACCATGAGCGCCATTCGTCTGGCCCGCGGCTATACCGGCCGCAAGGTGGTGATCAAGTTTGACGGCTGTTACCATGGCCATGCGGACAGTTTTCTGGTCAAGGCAGGTTCCGGGGTGATCACTCTGGGTATTCCGGGAAGTCCCGGGGTGCCGGATGATATTGTCAGGAACACGGTTTCCATCCCCTACAATGATCCTGAAGTGCTTGAAAAAACACTGCGCGACAGGAAACTTGATATTGCCTGCGTCATAATCGAGCCGGTTGCCGGCAATATGGGGGTTGTCGCCCCTGCGCCGGGATTTCTCGCCAGGCTGCGCGAGCTGACCACCGAGCTGGGTATTGTGCTTATTTTTGACGAGGTTATCACCGGCTTGCGCCTTGCTCTTGGCGGGGCTCAGGAGTATTTCAACGTCATGCCGGATCTGACCTGCCTCGGCAAGATCATCGGCGGGGGGCTTCCGGTCGGCGCCTATGGCGGCAAGAAAGAGATCATGGATCTGATCGCCCCGGTTGGGCCGGTGTATCAGGCAGGAACCCTTTCCGGCAACCCCTTGGCCATGGCGGCTGGCGCCGCGACCATGCGGGAACTGGCCAAGCCGGGGTTTTATGCGGCCCTTGAGGAAAAAGCCGCGCGCTTTGCCAGGGAGCTGAGCGTCCTGGCGGAAAAGCATCTGCCCGGCCGGACCACCCTCAATCGGGCCGGCTCCATGATGACCGCTTTTTTCAGCCCGGGTCCGGTTGTGGATTTTGAAACGGCGATGAAGTCGGACGCCGGAAAATATGGCCAGCATTTTCGCCAGATGCTGGGGCAGGGTGTATGGCTTGCTCCATCGCAGTTTGAGGCGGCCTTTATCTCCGCTGCCCACAGTGAGGCTGATTTGGCGCTGGCCCTTGAGAAAACTGAATGGTCATTCAAAAAGTTGGCGAAATGAGAAAAAAGCCGTTGACTTTGGGGTGGTGCCATGATAGGAAACGTAACGATTTTATGTCGATGATGTCTGTGGTCCGACTCGAGGGGCGGAGCAGATAATGTCCAGCAACCGCAAGGAAATCATGAAATTGCTGGCCGAGTTCAGCACCATCGGCATGTCCGTTGCCTTCTCAATCTTTATCGGCGTGGGCATCGGCTACTATCTGGACCATAAGGTTTTTGCCGGCAGGACGTCGCCGTGGCTGACCCTGATATTTCTGGGTTTTGGCGTGGCGGCGGCCTTTAAAAATCTTTATGTCATGGCCAGAAAAAAGGATCTTTGATGGCGGCGGTTCAGGGCAGCGACCAGGGTGAGGTATCGCTCACCAGGATTTCTGTGTGCAACTGGCTGTTGCTCCTGCTGCTGACAGGGTTGGCTTGGCTGTTCTACACCGCTTTTGTCGCGCTGTCTGTTTTTGTCGGCGGGGCGATAGCCAACCTGAGTTTTCTGTTTTTGAAAAAAGACCTTGTCGCGTTGCTGCGCGGGCCTCTCGAGGCTGCCAAGGCCCGGTTTTTCATGCGATATTATCTGCGGTTGGCGGTGATCGTGGCCGTGCTCTTCCTGCTGGTGAAATTCCAGAAGGTGCAGATCGTCGGGCTGCTTGTGGGCCTTTCCACGGTACTGTTGAGCATAGGTCTTGCCGTGACAATCGCGGTTAAAAAAATGTATCTTAAGGATTTTTAAAGTATAAGGAGGCGTCGCAGGGACCATGGAACATCCAATACTCTTTATTTCGTTTATTTTGGAGCGGCTGGGGCTTCCCGTGCCTCACGGGCTTGTCGGCGACACTTTGCTCGCCAAACTCGTTTCTCCGCACATGACCTACACCTGGCTGGTGATGCTGTTCCTGATCCTGGTACCCAAGCTGACCCTCGGCAAGATGAGCCTGGTGCCGGGCAAGGGGCAGAACTTCTGGGAAGTGATTATCGGCGGCCTGGAAGGGTTCATGGCCGACAACATGGGGAAGGAGGGCGCCAAGATGATGTTCCCCATGCTGGCGACCTTTGCCCTGTATATCCTGGTGGCCAACATGATCGGCCTGATGCCGGGGTTCATGTCCCCCACCTCCAATCTTAATATCACCCTTGCCTGTACCCTGATCGTCTTTTTCACTACCCATATCCTGGGGGTGAAGTTTCATGGCGTCGGTTATATCAAGCATTTTCTCGGGCCCATTCCCTGGCTGATCCCCCTGATGTTCCCCATCGAGCTTATCAGCCATTTTGCCCGAATTCTTTCTCTCTCCATTCGTCTTTTCGGTAACATCATGGCAAAAGAGACCCTGCTGGGGATCCTCTTCATGCTGGCCGGCGCCTACTTCGCGCCGCTGCCAATCCTCTGTCTCGGTGTGTTTGTTTCCATCGTGCAGGCCCTGGTTTTCTTGCTCCTGTCGATTCTTTACTTCTCCGCCGCCATGGAGCATGCGCATTGATCCGCTGATCACGATTTTTTGCAAATAAATTAGGAAGAAGGCCATTTATAAAAATTTTTGGAGGAACTGAAGATGAAGAAAGTAGGTATGTTGTCTGTAATGATGGTTCTGGGTCTGGCCACCGCTGCCATGGCTTCTGAGGCTGGCGCCGAGGCTGCAACCACCGCTGCTTCCGGTGTGAACCTTGCTCTGGTTTGTCTGGCTGCCGCTCTTTCCGTTGGCGTTGCCGCCCTTGGTTGTGGTATCGGCATGGGCGCCGGTATCGGCGGCGCTTGCTCCGGCATTGCCCGTAACCCCGAAGCTTCCGGCAAAATCACCGTAACCATGATCATCGGTCTTGCGCTGATCGAGTCTCTGACCATTTATGGTCTCGTTATCTCTCTGATCCTGCTTTTCGCAAACCCGCTGCTTGGTTAATTCGAAAAGCTCGCAAGAGAAACATTGATTGTCAAGGCCGCAGGATTTTCCTGCGGCCTTTTCTTTTTTTATGATCCTTCAGGCCGCCAGGCAAAGGGGCGCCGTGTGTTTCGGGTTTCCTGGCCGTGCCGTGCGGGTTTTTTGCTCGTGGCGGCCTCTTCCTCGCGGATATGGTTTGCCTCATGTCTGATGTTGTTATCTCCCCGGCGCGTGGCAGAAACGATCCTCTCCTGCCCGGCCTCGGCCTGTTGCTGGTCAACCCCGCCGAGGCCGCAGCCGCCCGTGAATCACTCTGCCCGAATTGGCAGAGACATTTTCTCTTCAACAGCAATCTCTATGTTTCTCAGGCCAAGGAGATGTTCTGGGCCGGGCCCTGCGTCGGAGCGCCCATGGCGGTGCTTTGCCTTGAAAAGCTCATCGCTCTGGGGGCAAGGAGGATAATCTCCCTGGGCTGGTGCGGCGCGCTCAGTAGCCAGCTTCAGGTCGGCGATCTCGTTCTGCCTGCCCGGGCGGTGAGCGATGAGGGGACGTCCGGCCATTACCCAGTGGACGGCTCCGTTGCCCCCTCGCCCTTGGTGCTTGCGAGCCTCAGGGGAGCTTTGGCCCTGAGGAGAGAAAAGTTTTTGGAAGGCCCTGTCTGGACAACGGATGCCCCCTACCGAGAAACCAGGGAAAAGGTTGCCCGATTGCAAAGGGAGGGGGTGGTGGCGGTGGAGATGGAGTGCGCGGCGCTTCTGCAGGTCGCTGCCTTTCGCAGGATAGACCTGGCGGCGGTGTTACTGGTTTCCGATCTGCTCTGGAAAGAGCCTTGGCAACCGGCGTTTCAGGGGAAAAATCTCCGGAAGCGCTCTCGACAGTTGCTGGCGGCTCTCTTTGCTTCTCTTGAAAAATCAGCAGGCTCAGAAAAGGAATACGTGTGCGATGAAGAAGGTCTTTGTGGTCAGTCTTGGCTGTCCGAAAAATCTGGTTGACAGCGAGGTTATGCTGGGCCTTCTTGGAAAGGCCGGCTATGTTCCCTGCGATGACCCGGAAGAAGCCGATCTGCTTCTGGTCAATACCTGTGGCTTTATTCAATCCGCCGTTGAGGAGGGCATCCAGGAGATTCTTTCCCTGGCCGAGCTGAAGGAGCGGCATCCCGGCCAAAAGCTCGTGGTGGTCGGCTGCATGGTGCAGCGTTATGGCAGGGATCTTGTCGGGGAACTCCCCGAAGTGGATCTTTTTATCGGCACCGAGGGAACCCAGGACATTGTTCTCAAGCTGCAGGCCATGAGTCAGGGTGGCCAAAAGAAGATTCACCTGGCAAAGCCGGCATTTCTTTTGGACAGCAGTTGGCCCAGAAGGCTTTCTTCGCCGGCGCACCGGGCGTATATGAAGGTGACCGAGGGCTGTTCGAACCGCTGTGCCTATTGCCTGATCCCAAGCCTGCGCGGCCCCTTGCGCAGCCGAACCGTCGCTGATCTTGTTGAAGAGGTCAAGGTGCTCAACGATGGCGGGGTTCGCGAGGTGAATCTGGTCGCCCAGGATCTGACCGCCTATGGCTACGACCTCGGCGCCGGCGCGCCCAAGCTTGTCTCCCTCCTGCGCGAGCTGCTCGCCGCCAGCACCATTCCCTGGTTTCGCCTTCTCTATCTTTATCCGCGCCGGGTAAGCGATGAACTGCTCTCCTTCGTTGCCAGCAACCCCCGTATTGTGCCCTACCTGGACATTCCCCTGCAGCATGTGTCGGACCGTATTCTCAAGGCGATGAATCGCCCCTATGGAATCCGGTATATTGAGGAACTGTTGGGCCGCATCCGCGCTATCCTGCCCGAGGCTGCCATCAGAACCACCTTTATGGTTGGTTTTCCAGGGGAAACCGAAGAGGATGTGGAGTTGCTCGCCCGGTTTATGGAACGCCAGCAGCTGGATCATGTCGGCATCTTCAGTTATTCCAATGAAGAGGGATGCGCAGCCCACAAGATGGAGGGGCAGTGCGGTGAAAAGGTCAAGGAAGAACGGCGGGTCAGACTGATGGCCTTGCAGGAAAATATTTCTCGCGAAAAAAACCAGAAGATGGTGGGGAGGATAGAAAAGGTGCTGATCGAGGGGGTGAGCAGTGAGACAGAGCTTCTGCTGGAGGGCAGAACCCGATTCCAGGCCCCGGAGATTGATGGTTGCGTCTACATCAACGCCGGAGAGAGTTACCCCGGAGAGATCGTAGAGGTCCGGATCACCGAAGCGCACCCCTACGATCTGGTGGGCGAGATCGTCACTCCGGAGTAGCCAGAGCGGCAGCCCCTATTTTGAGGGGCTGTTTACCTGTTCTTTCAGCTCTTTTCCAACCTTGAAAAAGGGGAGCTTCTTGGGCTTTACCTTGATTTTTTCCCCGGTTTTGGGGTTGCGGCCGAAGTAGGAACCGTACTCCTTCACGACAAAGCTGCCAAAGCCGCGAATTTCAATGCTTTCGCCGTTGGCCAGGGCGTCCGCCATGGCGTCCAGGATGGTGGTCGCGGCAGAACTCGCGTCCCGCAAGGGAACATTCAACTCCTCTGCAAGGGCTTCAATCAACTCAGATTTGTTCATAGGGCTTCTCCACATTCCCTGCGTGTTAAAAAAAGGATATTAAATACAAGGGGATAAAATATCTTAAACAGCTAACTATTCAATTGTAAAGAAGATTTTTTCTCGGAAAAAATAAGGGCAAGATCCTCTGCCGTCAACCGGCGGTATTGGCCGCTGGCAAGATCGCCAAGCCGGAGCTGTCCGTAAGCAATCCGTTTTAAGGCGAGCACTCGGTGGCCGATGGCCGCAAACATTTTTCGCACCTGGCGTTTGCGTCCTTCGTGGATGGTGATTTCAATGGTGGTGCCGGTGCTGTCTTTGCCGGTGACCCGCAAACGGGCCGGCCAGGTCTTTTTCCCCTCAAGTTCGATACCCTTTTCCAACTGGAGCAGATCCGCGCGCGCCGGGCGGCCCTGCACTCTTGCCTGATAGGTGCGTTTTATCTCGAAGCGCGGGTGCAGGATGCGCTCGGCAAAATCTCCGTCGTTGGTGAGGATGAGGGCGCCTTCCGTGTCGAAGTCCAGGCGGCCCACCGGAAAGACGCGGATCTTGAGGCCGGTGAGCAACGAGGAGACGATGGGACGCCCCTGCGGGTCGCGCATGGTGGTGACGTAACCCTTTGGCTTATTGAGGAGCAGATAGATTTTTTCTTCAATCAGGGAGACGGGGCGACCTTCGCAGGTCACGAGGTGTTGCTCCGGATCAAGGCGCAAGCCCATTTCCGTAACAACCTTGCCGTCCACCGTGACCTTGCCCTGGCGGATCAGCTCTTCGGCGTTGCGTCGGGAGGCAATGCCTGCTTTGGCCAGAATTTTTTGCAGACGTTCTTCCATGGCTCAGCGTGGGGCGGGATTGGGGAAAATGCAGGAGGAAGGCCGGTGAGTTGTTGCCGCAAGGTCGCCGGCGAGTCGGCAATGGGTGGCGGGCTGGGCGGGCACGGGGGTCAGGCTGTGTAATCGCCACGGCGGAATTTGGCTGCCTCGACATAGCTTACGGTGGCAACCCGGTCGAGGAGGGCGGCCAGCGGATCATCGTTGGGAAGCTGGTTTTTCAGGTCGACCAGAGCGGCGGTGTCGTTTTCAAGTTCCGAGGCAAAGGGCTCAAGATCGCTTTCCGTGAATGCGGGGTTTGCCAGGGCGGCGCTGAATTGTTCCAGGGTGGAGATGGTGTTCTCGGTGGTGAGCAGGCTGTCGAGGCGCAGACTGGGGGAAACCGCCGTTACGGAAGAGAGCGGGGAGACGGATTCGCCCGCTTCGGTTTTGCCACCGGCGCGCAGTTGACTGGCCAATATTTCCTGAAAAGAAGCCGCTGTGCCCTTTTCCTGATTTTTGGCGATTTTGTTCGCCTCAATCTGTTTGCCGGCAATGATGTCATTGATTTTCATGGAAAGCCTCTCCGTGGCGATTTGCTCTTCGTCTACAATAGCTATTCGGTAGGATGGTCGTCAACCTTTAAGAGAAAGAAGGGGCCATCACTTGTTCAGCGGTAGCGGGCTGGAAGAATATCCTGGATTTTCCCGTCGACCAGCTGTTTCGTTTTCGGGTCCACCTCGAGGATGTGCGGGTACCAGGGCTTCATCCGGCAATCAAAGACGATGGGCGGGGTCAGCCCCACGTGGAAGCGTTGCGCGCCGGTGGAGGCGGCATGGATATCGGCGGCCGGCTCGAAGCGGGTGAAAAAGGTCCAGAGAAATTCCTGCAGGTTGCAGGTGGCGGCCCGGGTGTCGTCGACAAGCAGAACCACGGGCCAGTCGGCCAGGGCGGGGCATTGCGCCAGGCGGCCGGGAAGGTCCTTTTCCTCGGCATAGGATTTCCCCTGGACAACAAGGGTGCCGGGCAGAAAGACCAGGGGATTGGCGCAGCCCTGGGGAAGCTCCCCCTGAAAGCTTTCCGGCAGCACGCGGCGAACTTCCTTGCCAAGGCCCATCAGCATGGCCTTTGAGCCGTTGTTGACCGAGGGGCCGGTGTAGTCGAGGGTGTCCTGGGAGACATTGGCGAAGACGAACAGGTCGCTCTGCCAGTTGATGCGTTCAAGGACATGGACCCAGAGGCGCTTGAAGTCGCACACGTCAAGATCGCCGTCGGTGACGATCAGGAACTTGGTGAGGGAGAGCTGCCCCTCGCCCAGGATGCGCAAGCCTGCGGCAAAGGCCTCCCGGGGATAGCGGTTCATCACCCTGGCGGCGGCAAGGCAATGGAAGCCGGTTTCGCCGAAGGTCTTGAGCTGGCGGACCCCGGCCATCACCAGCGGGAAGAGGGGGGAGAGCAGGTCCTGCAGGAAGTCGCCGATGTAAAAATCCTCCTGCCGGGGCCGGCCGACCACGGTGGCGGGGTAAATGGCATCGCGGCGGTGGTAGAGCCGTTGCACATGGAAGACCGGGTAGTCGTGGGTGAGTGAGTTGTAGCCGTAATGGTCGCCGAAAGGCCCTTCGGGCCGGCGCATATGCGGGGGGACAAAGCCTTTGGCGGCAAACTCGGCAAAGGCCACCAGCCGGTGGCCGCCCTCCGGATCGCGGGTCATGGGCAGTTTTTCGCCAAGGAGCAGAGAGGCCAGCATCAGCTCGGGAATGTTCTCCGGCAGAGGCGCGATGGCGGCCATCATCAGGGCCGGGGGCCCGCCGATGTAAAGGGTCATGGGCAGGGATTCGTTGCGCTGTTCCGCGGCGTGGTAATGGTAACCTCCCCCCTTGTGGATCTGCCAGTGGATGCCGGTGGTGGCGTCATCGTAGCGCTGGATGCGGTACATGCCCAGATTGTGGCCGCGGCCGTCGGGGTGTTCGGTATAGACCAGGGGCAGGGTGACAAAGGGGCCGCCGTCGGTATGCCAGGAGGTGAGGAGCGGCAGTTCGCCGAGGCGGGGCGGGGTCTGGCAGGCCTCGAGAATGGGAGCGTTTTTTGCCTTGATTTCCTTCAGGCCGACCCTTGCCGCCTGTCCCATGAGGGAGCGCAGATCCCAGAGCTTGCCGAGGGTTGGCGGCATCAGGGTCTCGGCGGTGCGGACCAGATCGGCGACAAACCGCTGCGGCCGGGTGCCGAATGCCAGTTCCAGCCTGCGGGCCGTCCCGAAAAGGTTGGTGACCACCGGAAAGGCGCTTCCCTTGACATTGGTGAATAAAAGCGCCGGCCCTCCCTGGGCGATGACCCGGCGATGGATTTCGGCGATCTCCAGATGGGGGGCGACCGGAACCGTGACTTCGAGGAGGTCGTTTTCCCGGCGCAGGATTTCAAGAAAGGTTCGGAGATCCGTGATAATTTTCTGACTCACCTTTGCTCTCTCCTTGATGATGTGCTATTTAGTTAGTATAAAATTGCCGGTTAGTCTTTGAGGAAAAGGCGATGGTATTCTTCTTCGTTCAGATGCTTATGCATCAGACGGGAAAGAAAATCAAGAAGTGCCGGGATCTCGGCATCCTCCAGGCGGGGAATAATGGTCGCCAGGAAGCCGGGGTCGGCGAATTTTTGGAGAAAAGCGGCCAGGGAGCGTTCATCTGTTTCCCTGTTCAGGCCGAAGCATATTTCCTCTGTTTCCATGGGGAGTTCTCGGGGGTCTTGGTTAACTGACAATGGCGGCCATAAAAAGCAAGGGTGGAAAGGTTTCAGGGCTCTGGGTCACCTTGGAAAACGGGGCTCAAGCCACCGAGTCGCGGAAGTTGATCAGGATGGCGCTGGACCGGTTGCGCGGCAAGCGGGAGCTCGTCACCCTCGCGCACAAGGGGTATCAGTCTCCCAGGACCGTCATCATCGGTTACGACGAGGAGGAGATGGAGATCGACAGGCCTCTTGACTGGCCGGGATCCCACCCCGTTATCCATCTCCTGTTCAAGGATGAAAGCCAGGTCTGGAATCAGATCCGGGTGCGGGTTCTGCGCGCCGAGGGCAACAGCATCTTCACCGAATTCCCCTCACGGCTCATCCGCCTCCAGCGCCGTTCCAACTATCGGGTCGGGGTGCCGAACGGCAGCACCGCGACCTTCATGTACAATAATGAAAGGTTTCAGGGCTTTCAGGTTGTCGATATCAGCGCCAACGGGGTCCTGGTGTGCGTCGACGGGGATCAGCCCCTGGAAATCGGCGGCAAGGTGTTCGATCTGGCCCTCTTTTTTCCCGGGGCCGGCACCGGGCTGACCGCCGGAACCTACATCAATATCCGCAAGGCAAAGGTAATGCGAACCGCCAGAGACGACAACAAAAAATACTGCTACGGCATCTTTTTCGAGCTGAGCCAGAACGAGGAGGAGCTGCTGCTGCAGTATGTGCGGCAGCGGGAAAGAGAGTTGCTGCGCAAGGGCTTGAGCGACTGAAGATCCCCCTGCGTTTTAGGAGATCCGCCAATAGACCTTTCTGGAGCGCGGGCCGTCGAATTCGCAGAAGAAGATTTTTTGCCAGGTGCCAAGCCGGAGCCTGCCGTTTTCGATGAAGATCATGACGGAGCTGCCGACCAGGGAGGCCATGACATGGGCCGGCGAGTTTCCTTCCCGGTGCTGGTAGGGGTGATTCATGGGCACAATGCTTTGCAGGGCGGCGATAATATCGGTTTGCACCGTGGGGTCTGCCCCTTCGTTGATGGTGAGCCCCGCGGTGGTGTGCGGGTTGTAGAGAAAACAGACGCCGTTCTGCACCGCGCTTTCTGCAACAGCCTGCTGCGCCTTGGCGGTGATGTCGAGGAAATGCATGGTTTTGCTGGTGGAGACGGCAAAGGCTCCGGCGGGCATGGGAGGGTCCTCCTCAAGGTTTTTTTATGAAAGGGGCAAGGCTCCGGATGGGCTTATTGCTTAAGTTTCTTAAGAAAATTGTTAGTTTATGGGTATAATAGATTGCGGAAAGTGTCAAATTGATTATAGAACATTTTGGGGCCGGCCCGTGTCATTACTTTGGAATGCAGCGCGTTTGCTTTTTTCCCAATTCGGCGGGTAATGGCGGAATACACTGAAAGCAGGGGATGGCTATGGTGGAAAAGATTTTGCGGAATCTGCGCTGGCTGGGGCACGATGCTTTTTTCCTGGCCGCCGGTGGAAAAAATATCTATCTCGATCCCTTTCAGCTCCCGGACGGTCTGCCCAAGGCAGATATTATCTGCATCAGCCACGAGCATTATGACCATTGCTCGCCCGCCGATGTGCAAAAAATTCAACAACCCTCCACGGTGATCGTCACCGAACCCCGGGCCGCCGCCAAGCTCTCCGGCCGGATCGAAGCCCTGAGGCCGGGGGAAACCCGCACGGTGGCAGGAGTCACCATTGAGGCTGTCCCGGCCTATAACACCAATAAGAAATTTCATCCCGAGGGTAATCGCTGGCTCGGGTTTATCATTACCGTTGACGGCGTCCGGCTCTACCATGCCGGCGATACCGATTTGATTCCGGAGATGGCGGAGGTTCGGGCCGACATCGCCCTGCTGCCTGTTTCCGGCACCTATGTCATGACCGCGGAAGAAGCGGTGCGGGCGGCCGTGACCATTCAACCCCAGATCGCGGTTCCCATGCATTATGCCGCCGTTGTCGGCTCGGTCGATGATGCCGAGCGTTTTGCCGCAGGACTCGCCGGGCGGATACGGGTGGAGATCCTTGCCAGAAGCTAAGCAACAATATTTCCCGGTCTGTCTGCAGGTGACCGGAAGATCCTGTGTCGTCATCGGCGGCGGTCGGGTCGGCGAACGCAAGGCGCAGGGGCTCCTCGCCCACGGCGCGCAAGTGACGGTGATCAGCCCCGAGTTGACCCCAGGGCTTTCTTCCCTGCGGCAGTCAGGCGCAGTGGCATGGGTGCCCCGTTCCTATCGGGAGGGGGATCTGGCCGGAGCCTTTCTGGTGATCGCGGCCACCGATGATCCGGAAGTGCAGGAGCGGGTGCATGCCGAGGCGGAAAAAGGCAACATCCTGCTTAATGTTGCCGATGTGCCGAAATGGTGCAATTTCATCCTGCCTGCGACAGCGCGCCAGGGAGATCTGGCGATTTCCGTGTCCACCGCCGGGAAAAGTCCCGCCCTGGCCAGGAAGCTGCGACAATCCCTGGAGGCTCAGTTCGGGCCGGAATACGCGGTGCTGGTCAACATTCTCGGCGCCCTGCGGGATATTGTCCTGGTGGACGGGCGGACGCACGCGGAAAACAAGGTGCTCTTCGGGAGATTGGCGGAGCTTGAGATGGCGGCCTGGATCAGGCAGGGGCTCTGGCAGAGAATCGCCCAGCATGTCCTGGAAACGCTTGGCCCCGGGGTGCCGCTTGATTGTCTGGAGGTTGCCAGGGAAGAGTACAAAAAACTTTCAGGAGCAGCGAAATGACCCTGTTTTTTCAGCTCACCTTCTTTGTGTACCTGTTAGCCACCGCAGCCTATCTGGTGTTTTTTTTCAGCCAAAACAACCAGATGCGGACCGTCGCCCGGGCGATCCTGCTGGGAGCGGGTCTTTTGCATACCGGCTATTTCGTGGCCCGCTACGTTGCCGCCGGCCACACCCCCCTTACCAACAGCCATGAGGCGGTTTCCTTTTTCGCCTGGTCCGTGACCTGGGCGTTCCTCTCGTTTCGCTGGCGCTATCAGGTGCGAAATTTCGGGGTTTTTGTCTCTCCCCTCATCTCCATTCTCATGCTCATCGCCTCCCTTTCCTCGCAAAAGATCATTCCTCTGCCTCCGGCCCTGAAAAGCAACTGGCTGCCCGTGCATGCCAGCATCGCCATTCTGGCAAACGGCTTCATGGCCCTGGCCTTCTGCGGCGGACTCATGTATCTGCTGCAGGAGAGGGAAATCAAAAAGAAGAAGTTCGGACTCTTTTACAGTCGGTTGCCCTCCCTGGAGGCACTTGATAACCTGAACCAGCATTGCCTGGCCGTCGGTTTTCCCCTGCTCACCCTGGGGATCATCACCGGGTCGGTCTGGGCGAAGCAGGCGTGGGGCGCTTACTGGCAGTGGGATCCCAAGGAAACCTGGTCGCTGATCACCTGGTTCATCTATGCGGCCATTCTCCATCAGCGTCTCACCGTGGGCTGGCGCCGGCGGCGGGCGGCGATCATGGCCATCGTCGGGTTTTCCGCGGTGCTCTTTACCTTGTGGGGGGTAACGTATCTGCTGGGAGGGGTTCATTCCTATGCTGGCTGAAACCATTGTCGTCATTGGGGTGAATCATAAGACCGCGCCGGTGGCTGTGCGGGAAAAACTCGCTTTCTCCGGGGACTGCGCCGGGCCGCTCATGTCGCTCATGAATATCCCCGGCTGCCGGGAGTGCTGTTTCCTCTCCACCTGCAACCGGGTCGAGGTCATCCTGGTGGCGGACCGCGCCGCCGAAGCCGCCCCGGCCGTACGGGGTTTTCTTTTTTCCAACGCCGGGCTTTCCGATGTCGAGGCCCAGAAGTACAGTTATTTCCATCAGGGCAAGGAAGCGGTGGACCACCTCTACAAGGTGGCGGCCAGCCTTGATTCCATGGTGGTCGGGGAGCCGCAGATCCTGGGGCAGCTGAAGCAGGCCTATCGGGAGGCGACGGAAAACAAGACCACCGGCGTCATCTTGAACCGGTTGCTGCATAAATCGTTTTCCGTGGCCAAGCGGATCCGCACGGAAACCAATATCGGCGGCAGCGCGGTCTCCATCAGTTTCGCCGCGGTTCAGCTTGCCAAAAAGATTTTTGGCGGCCTGCAGGATAAAAGTGTGCTCCTGGTCGGCGCCGGTGAAATGGCGGAACTGGCCGCCGAGCATCTGGTCAGTCAGGGGATCGGCCGGGTGGTGGTGGCCAACCGCACCCTGGAGAGGGCGGCGAAGCTTGCCCGGCAGTTCAACGGCACTGCCGTGGGGTTGGCCGAATTGACCACCCAGCTGGCCGAAGTGGACATCCTCATCAGCTCCACGGGGGCAACCGACCTCATCCTGCGCAAGGAGGATGTCAAGCCTCTCATGCGGCAGCGGAAGAACCGGCCGCTTTTTCTCATCGATATCGCCGTGCCCCGGGATCTGGATCCCGAGTTGAACGATCTGGACAACGTGTATCTGTACGATATCGACGACCTGAAAAATGTGGTCGAGGTGAATAAGGCGGAGCGTGAAAAGGAGGCGACCCGGGCGGAGGGGATCGTGGCCGAGGAGGTGATCAAGTTCGGCCAATGGCTGGAAGGCATGGAGGTCTCCCCCACCATCACGGCGTTACGGCAAAAGGCAAATGCCATCCGCGAGGCAGAGGTGGCAAAAACCCTGGCCAATCTGAAGTCCCTTACGGATGCCGAGCGCAAATCCATCGAGATGCTCGGCAATGCCATTGTCAACAAGCTGCTTCACGAACCCATGATCTTTTTGAAAGGCAATTCCCCCCACGACGACAAGCAGGTCAAGTTGGATTTTGTCAGAAAACTTTTCGGTCTTGACAAGGACTCCTCCCTGTAGACGCGCTTTGGCGCCGCGCAGTTCCGCCTTTTTTTCTCTTCCGCAAGGCGCTGCCGCTCGTGGCGCGTTAAAATGTTTGACATGTTGCCGGCCGCTGGGTACAATAGCCTGCTTTGTTGCTGGGCGTTTGTCTGGTCCATGTCTTTGTTTTTTCGGTGGATTCGTGGGCTGAAAGTGGTTGTTGACGCACAGCTGCTGAATGACAGCAAAACAGTTGAGAGCAAGGCCTGAATCAGGCAGGCCGTAACAGAATGCAAAAGGAAACGAATCATGAGCAAGAGAACCTTTCAACCCAGTAATCTGAAAAGGCACCGGACCCACGGTTTCAGAGTCAGAATGCAGACCAAGGCCGGTCGCGCCGTTATCAATCGTCGTCGGGCCAAAGGTCGCAAGCGGTTGACGGCGTAAGGCGGAAGAGCGCCCGAGTTGTGCCGGTGAATCGGGAGTTGGGCCCGCATGCGAGGATGACGCTTCCCAAGGAGATGCTGCTGAGGAAATCCTGGCAGTATAAAAAGGTTTACGACCAGGGACGGCGGGTGCGGGGGCAGGAGTTCAGTCTGATTTTTTTGCCCAACAACGCGGAAGCGTGCAGGTTGGGAATCAGTATTCACGGAGTAAGGCCGGCGGTCCGCCGCAACAGGATCAAAAGGGTAATCCGGGAATTTTTTCGTTTCAATCGCACCTTCATGACCCCGTCGGCGGATGTGGTTTTTGCTGCGCGTTCCGGATTTTCCCTGGACTCTCCCCAGGAGGTGAACGCTGCCGTGCGGGCGCTTCTCGCGGCAATGGGGAGGAAGAGCAGTCAATGCCCGCCGGACGGCGGCGCAGGGACCTTGCCCGAAAAGTCGGGATCGGTTGGCCGTGTGTCGGGGAAGGGATAGTCGTGAAACGATTTTTCATTGCGCTGGTGCGCTGCTACCAACTGTTCATCTCCCCTCTTTTCCCGCCGGCCTGCCGTTTCTCTCCCACCTGTTCCCAGTATGCCATTGAGGCAATCTCTCTCCATGGCGCAAGACGCGGGCTCTATCTTGCCATCCGCCGCATCCTGCGCTGCCATCCCTTCCACCCCGGCGGCTTTGATCCGGTGGACAGGCCTTCGTAAGGCCGCAGGGCTCCTCTTCATCCGCGCATAGGCAACCAACGACCCTGACAAGGAAATAATTCATGGAAACACAGAGAATATTTTTGGCCATCGCCCTTTCCCTGGCCATTCTGCTTGGGTATCAGTATTTTTTCGTTCCCCCTCCCCCACCCGTCAGCGAAACGCCCGTCGCCAGCCAGACCGCCCAGCCGACTCCGGCGAACGGCCCGGCCCAGACGCCTGTTTCCGCGGCCGATCTCCTGACATCGCAGTCCGGCGGCGAGGAGCCGGGCCGGGCGGGGCGGGATATTGCAGTGGAAACGAATCTGTACAGCGCCGTGGTCACGGAAACAGGCGGCGGGATCAAGAGTTTTCGGCTGAAAGCCTATCGCGAGGGCCTGGCCAAGGATTCCGGGGCAAAGGAGCTGGTGCGGACAAAGCCCGAAGAGGGGCTGCCCCTCAATTTCTCCTGGGGTGTTGAACCGGGCGGCGCGCCTCAGGTGGTATATGAGGCGGAGAGGGAACATCTGCAGGTTGCGCAAGACGGCGCCGCCGTGCTGACCATGCGCGGGAAACTTTCCTCCGGCGTCGAGATCGTGCGCAGCATGCGCTTTGATGATCAGCAGTACCTGATGGAGCTTTCCTTCGAGGTCATGAACGGCACCGGCAGTCCTCTGCAGGGAGCGCCCTATCTGGCTCTTTACAACCGTGCTTTTGGCAAGGAAAACAACTTTGTTTTCAGCGGCCCGGCACTGCTGCAGGATGGCGTCCTGGAAGAGATAAAGCCCGCCGACCTGAAGAAGGAAGGGGGCAAGAGCTTTACCGGTCGGCTCAGCTGGGCAGCCTATGAGGACAACTACTTCCTCTGCGGCATTGTCCCGCAGAGTGGGGAACAGCATACCGCCCATTTTGCCGTCTCCCCGGAGGATACGGTGAGCACGGTTCTGGCTGGCGCCGCCGATACCATCCAGCCCGGAGGAAAGCAACAGTACAAATATCTCTTTTACTTCGGCCCGAAAAAGCTTTCCACCCTGCAAAGCGTGGGACACGACCTGGATCGGAGCGTCGATTTCGGCTGGTTTGATGTCATGGCCAAGCCTACCCTTTATCTGCTCAATTTCTTTTACAAGTACGTCGGCAACTATGGTTTCGCCATTATCCTGGTGACGGTCCTCATCAAACTTCTTTTCTGGCCCATAGCCCAGAAGGGGATGAAGTCGATGAAAACCATGCAGAAGCTGCAGCCTAAAATGGCAAAAATACGGGAAAAGTATCAGGACGACAAGCAGCGGCAGCAGCAGGAGATGATCAAGCTCTACCAGACCTACAAGGTGAATCCGGTGGGGGGCTGTCTGCCCATGCTGATCCAGATCCCGGTCTTTTTTGCCCTTTACAAGGTGCTGCTCCTGACCATCGAGCTGCGGCACGCTCCCTTTCTGCTCTGGATAACGGATCTTTCCGCCCCGGACCGCCTTTTCATCGGTTTTGATATTCCGTTTCTGGGCGGGATTCCGGTGCTGACCCTGCTCATGGGGGCCAGCATGTTCCTGCAGCAGAAAATGACGCCCGCAACCGGCGATCCGACCCAGCAGAAGGTGATGATGTTCATGCCGGTCATCTTCACCTTCATGTTCCTGAATTTTGCATCCGGGCTGGTGCTTTACTGGTTTGTGAACAACCTGTTGGCCATTGCGCAGCAGTACCTGATCAACCGGCAAACCGATTGAGGCCGTGCTCCGGATCTTCCGGAAGGAACGGTTGAACTATTCTCAGGGCGGCGGGTTCTCCTTCGGGCATTTGGCTTTATGCCGAAATACCCGGGGTTGGCAAGAAGCGTCGCCTGACACGGAGGAGTTGTGACGATGTCTGCCAAAATGGAATATAAGGGAACGGATGTGGAAGAGGCCATCGCCAATGCCTGCGCCGCCTTGAACGTGAGCCGGGATGAGCTGGAGATCAAGATCGTCTCCACCGGGTCCACCGGTATTTTCGGGCTTGGCAAGAAAAAGGCGGTTGTTCAGGTTTTCCTCCGGAAGGAAAGGGCGGCCGAAGTGGAAGAACAGGCCCGGCCGGAGGAGGGCAGGCGGCCGGCTGAAGGCAAAAAAGCCGCGGCCCCGGCCAAGTCCGCGCAGCCCCCCAGGGCAGCGGCCCCGAAGAAGGCTCCGGCCGCCGATGAAGCGGTTGACCTTGAGGATCAGGAGGATGTGGTGGGGGATCCTGTCTCCCCTGCGGAGATGGAAGCCATCAAGGAGGATCTTGCCCAGATTCTCCAGCGCATGGGCTGCCCGTCCCCCATCACCATTGAGCAGGACCAGAACAACAAGGTGCATGCCCACATCGCCGGAGATTTCATCGAGACGCTGGTCGGGCCGGAGGGGCAAACCCTGGACGGTCTGCAGTATATCATGCGCAAAATCATCACCCGCAAGTTCCCGCAAAAGGTGCTTTTTTCCGTGGATGCCGGCGATTTCAGGGTGAACCGCATGCAGGAGCTGCAGGAGCGTGCCCTGCGCCTTGCCCAGGAGGTTAAGGAAACCGGCAAGACCCGAACCATCCCCGCCATCAACCCCGCGGAGAGACGGATAGTGCATATGGCGTTGCAGAGCGATACCGAGATCAGAAGCCGCAGCGTCGGCGAGGGGCTCTTCAAGAAAGTGCTCATCTATCTGCCCGGCAAAGGTCGCAGGCGCGCGCCCAGAAAGCGCAAGGGCGGTGGGGAAAAGCGTCAACAGCAATAGTCTTGCGTGGGCCAAGCCGGCCCCTGCCGGGCAATGCAAAGGCATGGCGCCGGCAGGGGCCGGCCGCCATGGGACAGGCCACAGTATGGTGATGCCGGATCACAACGAGGCGACCATCGCCGCCATCGCCACGCCGCCAGGCGCAGGCGGCATCGGCATCATCCGCCTGAGCGGGCGGCGTTCCCTCGCCATTCTTCTTCAGATTTTCCAGCCCCGAAATCCTTCCCCAAGCCTCATCAGCCATAAGCTCTATTACGGCAGCATCGTCAATCCCCGGACCCAGGCGGTGATCGATGAGGTCCTCGCCGTGCATATGCATGCCCCGCACACCTACACCCGGGAAGATGTGGTGGAGATCCATTGTCACGGCAGCTATCTGATTCTCGATGAGATTTTACGGCAGATCCTGACCTTTCCGGCCACCCGGCTTGCCGACCCCGGCGAGTTCACCAAACGGGCTTTTTTGAACGGACGCATCGATCTCACCCAGGCCGAAGCGGTCGCCGAGTTGCTGGCCGCCAAAACGAAAGAGGGGGCGGGCCTGGCCGTGGCCCAGCTCAAGGGCGGCTTGCATGCTGAGATAGAGAAGATTCGTGATGTTCTCCTGACCGTGCGGGCGGTCATGGAGGTGGCCATTGATTTTCCGGATGAGGACGTGGAGATCCTCGACGGGATCCGCCTGGGCCGCAGGCTCGACGAGGAAGTGCTGGCGCCCATTGCGCAGATGCTGGCGCGCGCCAACGAAGGGAGGATCTTTCGGGAAGGGGTTGCCGTGGTGATCCTGGGACGGCCCAACGTCGGCAAATCCAGTCTCCTGAACTGCCTGTTGCGGGAGGAGCGGGCCATTGTCACGGAAATTCCGGGCACCACCAGGGATACCATCGAGGAATATCTCGATGTGCGGGGCATTCCGGTCCGCATCGTTGATACGGCAGGGATCCGGGAAGCGGTCGAGGCAGTGGAGGAGATCGGCATCCGGCGGGCAAGGCAGAAGCTTGAGGAGGCCGAGCTTGTTCTTCTGGTCCTGGATGGTTCCGCGGGCGTCCTGGCCGAGGATCGCAATCTTTTTGCTGTAACTGCCGGTAAAAAAATTGTTATTGTAGTGAATAAGAGCGATCAGGTTGTCGACGGGAACCTGGAGGAGTGCCGGCGCTTTTTTCCCGGTGTGCCGGTGGTTGCCACTTCGGCGAAAACGGGCGGCGGCCTTCATGCCCTGGAAGATGCCATTTATGCGGTAATCACCGGGGGCACTGGCTTGCAGGAGACAGGGCAGGCGGTGCCAAACGCCCGGCATGCCGCGGCCCTCGCCCGGGCCGTCGCCGCGGTGCGGCGGGTGGCCGATGGTCTGGCGCGCGACATGGCACCGGACCTGCTGGCCATTGATCTGCAGGAGGGACTTGACCATCTCGGGGAAATTGTCGGCGAAACGACCACGGACGATGTGCTCGATATGATTTTTGCCGAGTTCTGCATCGGAAAGTAACTGCCGTAACCGCTTAAGGAAAGAGGGACCATGGGGCCAGGCAAAAAGGGGAAAGATCTCGACCTTGATCAACAGGTGGATTTTTTAAAGAAAATCAGCTTTTTCCATGGCTTTGACGACCACGAACTCAAGCAGTTTCTGCAGGTGAGCAAATGGCTTCGCGTTCCCCAGGACACCATGATCATCAAGGAGAACACCACGGAGCGTGCCTTTTACATCCTGGTGAAAGGTGAGGTCCGGGTGGAAAAGCAGCTTGCCGGCGGCGGCAAGCCCATCTCCTTGACCACCCTTTCCACCGGCGATTGCTTCGGAGAGATGGCGCTGGTCACGGAAATAAAACGTACCGCCGATGTCATCGCCAACAAAGAGTCGTTTATTCTCCGCGTCGAGCCCGACATTGTCAGCACCTCGAATGTTTTTTTGCAACTCAAGTTTTACAAGCGGTTCTGCGAAAGCCTGGTAACCCGCCTGGACCTGGCCAACAAGAGAGTGGTTGGCAGCAAGGGCAGCGAGGAGGCGAGCCCTTCCATCCTGCAGAAAGTGCTGGCTGACGGCGGCGCGCAGGAGCCGGCGGCCAGGATCGCCTTGGTGACATCGCCGCAGCCCAAGGTGAAGCCGCTCAAACCAAAGCCCGAGAGGCCGGAAAAGGAAAAGCTGGAAATCGTTCTGCCACCGATGCCGGACAAGGAACAGCGCCTGACGCCGTCAAAGCTCTATCCCAAGGTGCATCCCGAGAGCATTCTCCCGGTGAATCCGGCGGTGGCCGCGGAGTTGGGCAGGCTGCTCCAGGGGGGGGCGGAAACGGAAAACACCAGAAGGTTTGCCGATCTGATCTCCATGGACCCGGTCCTGAGCTGCCGGGTCATTCAGACAGCCAATTCGCCCTTTTTCCGGCGGGCCAGCATGGTCGGCACTGTGCCGCACGCCATGGTCATCGTAGGCGTGAAGCAGATTCAGGAAGTGGTCATCAATACCATCCGCGCGGCCAAGGGCTCGCCCGCCTTCAGCGGATTCACCGGGGTGGCGCGGGATTTCTGGCAGCACGCGGTGGTGGTGGGGCGGATTGCCGAGATGCTCAAGGACGTGATCCGGATCAACACCGCGGCGGACCTCTATCTCTGCGGCCTGCTCCATGATCTGGGCATGCTGGTGCTGGACTCCATCTCGCCCAATTTCTACCCGCAGCTTGCCCGGCCGCCCGTGGAGATGAAGGATGTGGTCAAGGCGGAAAAGGAGTACATCGGCATCGATCATGGTCAGGCCGGAGTATGGCTTGCCGAGGGCATCGGTCTGCCGCAACCCTATCTCGATGTGATGAAGTTTCACCATCTGCCGGAAAAGGCGGCGACCAACCCGGTGCCGGTGGCCCTGGTGAATCTGGCGAATATTTTTGCGTCCCTCAAGGGCGTCTGCATGGGGCATCCCGAGGTGACGGAGCAGGACGCCCTGCGCTCCTTTTCCTGGGTGTTGATCCAGGAGCAGCACAAGCCGTTTCTGGATGTCAACGTCAACCAGTTCATCTCCTCCTTCCTGGATGAACTCGACAAAACCTGGCCGAGCCTCACCGGAGACATCCTCCTCTGACCGGGCTGTGATGTCGCCCGGTTCCAGAGGCATGGCGGTCAATCCAGGGGGGTGAACTGGTCTTTGCTGGCCCCGCATACCGGGCATTTCCAGTCGTCCGGCAAATCCGCGAAGGCGGTGCCGGGCGCGATGCCGGACTCGGGATCTCCGTCTGCCGGATCATAGACATAGCCACAGACCGAACATTCGTAACGTTTCATGGGAAGACTCCTTTATGGGTTGAAGGATCTGTTGTTGCGCGGCGGTTTCTCAATGCGGCCGAGACGCGGTACGTTGCCGGGCCGCATATAATGAATTATAGAAGGTGGCGGCTCTGCGTCAACGATTTTTCGTGACAGCTCAGTGGCGAACCGCGGCAGCCGTATTTGCGTGGAGTGAGGAAGCGGGTGATGATTGAGAAGGAAGTGGTTTTGTCGGAAAGGGAGATAGCCGCCAAGGTGAAGGAGCTTGGCGCCGCGATCAGCCGGGATTATGCCGGACGGCCCCTGGTGGTGATCGGAATCCTCAACGGGGCCTTTATTTTTCTCGCCGATCTGGTGCGGGAGATCGCTTTGCCCATTGAGATTGATTTTATCCGGGTGGCCAGCTACGGCGGCAGCACCTGCTCCTCCGGCACGATCAACTTCACCAAGGATATCGAGATCGGGATCGAAGGCAAGGAGGTTCTGCTGGTCGAGGATATTGTCGACACCGGCCGGACCATTGCCTGCCTCAAGGATATTCTGGCCGCCAAGAAGGCCGGTTCGGTACGCATCTGCGCCCTGATCGACAAAAAAGAGCGGCGGGAGGTGGAGGTGACGGTCGATTATGCCGCTTTTGAAATCAGGGAAGGCTTTCTGGTCGGCTACGGCCTGGACTGCGCCGAGCAGCACCGTCATTATCCCGCGGTGTACAAAATAATCAGCGGGATCTGAGTCGATGGACTCCCTGCAGGAAAAAGACCGGAAATTTCTCTGGCACCCCTACACCCAGATGCGGGATTACGCCCAGCGGGATCTGCTGCTCATCGACCGGGCCCAGGGGACGCGCCTCCATGACGCGAACGGCTTTGAGTACTTTGACACCATTTCCTCCTGGTGGTGCATTGTCCATGGCCACAGCCACCCCCTCATCGTCGAAAGGCTGCGGGCGCAGCTGAACCGCCTTGATCAGGTGCTGCTGGCCGGCACCAGCCACGAGGGGGCGATTCTGCTTGCCGAGAAGCTGGTCAGCCTCGCCCCGGAAAATCTTGCCAAGGTTTTTTATTCGGACAACGGCTCCACCGCCTGCGAGATCGCCATCAAGATGAGCCTGCAGTACTGGCGGCAGGTCGGCCAGCCAAAACGCACACGGTTGGTGGCCCTGGAGCGGGGGTACCATGGCGACACCATCGGCACCATGAGCCTGGGCGGGGTGCCGGAGTTCCACAGCGCATTCGCGAGCCTGCTTTTCGCTTCCCACCGCCTGCCTTCCCCTTACTGCTATCGCTGCCCGGTCGGGCAAGCCCAGGAATCCTGCGACTGCCAGTGTCTTTTGCCCTTGGCCGAGCTGCTGGCCGCCCAGGGGGATGAGGTCGCCGCCCTCATTGTCGAGCCCCTCATCCAGGCGGCCGGCGGCATGATCGTCTATCCGGGGAAGTATCTCAAAAAGCTCGTTTTTCTCTGTCGGCGGGCCGGCGTGCATGTGATCTTCGACGAGGTGGCCACCGGTTTCGGCAGAACCGGCACCATGTTCGCCCTGGAGCAGGCCGGGGTGGCGCCGGACTTTCTCTGTCTGTCCAAGGGGCTCACCGCAGGGCTTCTGCCCATGGCGGCAACCTTGACCAGCGAGGAGGTGTATCAGGCCTTTTATGCGGATTACGCCGAGGGGAAAACCTTTTTCCACGGCCACACCTTTACGGGCAATCCCCTGGCCGCGGCGGCGGCCCTCGCCTCCCTGGAGGTCTTTGCCCGGGAGGAGACCATGGCTGGTCTGCCGGAGAAAATCAGCTTTCTGCAAAAAAGAATGCAGCGCTTTGCCGACCTGCCCTGGGTCGGGGATCTCCGCCAGCTCGGCATGATCAGCGCCATGGAGCTGGTCAGGGACAAGGGACGCAAGGAGGCGTATGACTTTGCCGAACGGGTCGGCTGGCCCATCTATCTGGCTGGCCTCAAGGAGGGTCTCCTCCTGCGGCCCATCGGCAATGTGATCTACCTCTGGCTTCCCCTTTCGGTGACCTTGGCGGAAATCGAAGAAATTACGGAAAGGGTCTGGCGGGTGCTCTCTGATTCGCGTAATATCAAGGGGTGGTGAAGCTGGTCGGAATACCAGGGCGCCTGTAGCTCAGCTGGATAGAGCATCGGCCTTCGAAGCCGAGTGTCGGGGGTTCGAATCCCTCCGGGCGCGCCATTTCCTTAAAAAAATAATCCGCCCCCTATTTCCCGCTGACAGGCCCGCCGTGGATCTTCCCCGAAATATTGCAGGGCGTATCGATTTGCGCCAGGAGCATAGCCTCCATCTCCCATTTCACTTGGCCTTGGGCAAAAACGTATCCGGTTCTGTTCTGTCCATGGCCATGTTGACCATGATGCTCCCAACCGTGCCGGTCTCCGTATAGGTCACCGCACCGGGTCTGTAAGCGGAATAGACCGGGACGCCGCTCATGGTGAAGCTTGTGTCCAGATTCAGAGTGGTATCCATGGGTGCCAGGGCGGACTGGCTGTCCGGCTCCAGCAAAAACGAGTCCCCCCCTCCCTATTGTTACTCTATCATGGCACGGCAACCGTAACGGTAACGGTTTCTGTTGTTGCCCCTGATACTCCAACCGCAGTGATCGTATAGGTTGTTGTCAGGTCTGGCGAAACAATTACTTGGGTGGTGGTTTTCGCAGGGTACTCTTGAACTGTTTTCCCGTCATCCACGCGCACGACCTGCGCCCCTTCCGTGGTCCAACGTATCGTGGAACCCACACCGGCCGTAACAGTACTCGGGGAGGCGCCGACATCGTTCAGCTTCGGCAAGGGCAGATAGGGTGACCAGGCCGCTTCATAGGCCAGGAAGCCCGGCGCCACCACCTGATGGAGGGAGCCGTCGGCCAAGGTCAGGGTGTAGAGGGCATCTCCGTAAAAGAAGGTGAGCTGCCTGCCGTCCGGAGAATATTTCGGCGTCCGGCAGTCAACCGGGTCGCAATCGAAAACCTTCCGCATGTTCAGCCCTGTTTTGTCCATGGTCCAGATGTCGAGGGAGGTGCCGCCGTCTCTGTTCGAGGCAAAGACAATCGTTTCGCCGTCCGGCGACCAGGAGGGGTGGGTATTGGTATAGTCGTCGTCGGTGAGTCGCGTTTTGGTCGCTCCATCCGGGGTGATAACGAAAATATCCCCCTCGTATTCCCATTGTTTCGTGACATCGCTGTATTCTCCCCACAAGTAGTAGGCAATGGCGTCACCCGTGGGAGACCAGGCTGGCGCGCTTCCCCACAGGTTCAGCACGCTTCGGTCGTCGTTCCTGTTCACCACCTCCCAGGTGTTGTTTGCCAGATCAAAAACGACAAGCGTGCTCCAGTAATCAGACTCGCTGACAGGAAGCATCAGGGCCGCAATCTTGGTGCCGTCCGGCGAGAAAGCCGGGGTGGCCAGCGGATGATCATTGCCTTCGAAAAGGGAATACTGGACATTGTTCGGATATATATCGCCGGAGAAGGTTGCAATCACTTGGATGGATCGTTGGTAATACTCAATGCTGCATGGCTGGTCTGGTATCGGGTTTGTGCAGACTTCTTTTTCAAAGGCGAGCAGGCCACCGTCGCTGCTCCAGGCAGGCGCGAAAAAGGAAGTGTTGGGCGCAGAGGCGGAGGTGACCTGCAGCAGGCCGCTTCCGTCCGGAGAAACAACATAAATATTGCTTTCATTGCCTTCCCCGCCTGGTTGGTACATGTAGGCGATTCTGGAGTTGGGGGCGAGTTTCTGCACCTTTGCGGCAACCGCCCCTTCCTCCTGGCCGAGCTTTCCGAAATAGACAAGGGTGGCGGCGATTTCCGCGGCATTCGCCGGGATGGGAGTGTCGAGCTGCACGGAAATCGTCACGTAGTTGCTGTTGATCGGGTCGGTGGCATCAGAGACGGTATAAACCGGCGTCTGCTGCCGGATATATACGGGCTCAGAAGTCCCCGCCGGGGTATAACTGTAGACAAATTCGATTGTCCCGCCGCCAAACCGCTCAGGGACACCACCAAGGAGTGAGTCGTTTTTGACAAGCAGTTCGATCCAGGAGATGGAGCCATCATGGGCTGTAGTCAGGCGGGGTGTTTTCACGGCGAGCTTGCCGCGGAAGAAGTAGTTTAAGAGCGCGGTGGAGTATCCGACAGCCCGGGGGACAAGTTGCCCGGCATAATCACGATACACCTCTTCATCAAGGATCAGGTTGTGAATGGGGATGTTGCTCTCATACTCATCCAAGGCATGGTAGCCTGCAGCGGCAAGCCGGTATAATGATGTTTGGCCGTCAGCAATTATCTTGTAAACATAAATTTTGTTATCAATCTGACCGTCTTCCGCATCAACCGGGACCGGATTATTCCAAGCAATCGTTATGTGGTTGGTGTCTGCTTCATCAGGGTGTTGGTAATTGCTGAATATTGTGTCCTCACTGAGGAAATTGGCATTAGTGTACTCGGCAAGGCCAATCAAGGGGTCCATGGTTATTTCCGGATTAGTGCCGGAATAAGCGTCGATATCAAACAATGACGCAATCGGAAGCGGCGCATCGTTATTGGGGATGGCATGATTGAAGATTTCCGGGTCCGGTGTGAATGGCAACCCGTCAAGGTTCAAGGCAGATTGTTGGGCCCATTTTTTTGTCGTCAGTTCAAAATGACTGACCCAGGGGATGATAACTTCCGGGTGGGCATCGTTTCTAACATGGGCAGGTACCGCCATGTCCGAAACCAAGTGTATCAACTGCCCTAAGGTCGTAAAGGTGGTGACATAGCTGGCTGGCGAATTGGTGAGTAACGCTTCGTAGAAACTATTGCGGGCGACATGCCAGGATGCATCATTTTCAGACGATTGAGCCCATATAAGGGCCGAGGAGTTACCCACTATCTCGGTGGTTGTTAGGTTAGCCTCTTCCCACGGCATCAAGGGATCGTGGAAGTGATTGAGGGAGCGCAGGCCAGAGTCTTCTTTCGTTCCTCCCAAGCCTAGAAAGAATTCTATATCACTATCATTAACTAATGTTGACTTTAAGCCATCATGGAATTTTAAAATTTCTGTTAAATAGGAATTAATTGACGACAGGTTTGAAGAAGAAATATTAATTTTAGGGTGGGTTTCTTTATCGTCAAAGGCATAACACATTGATGTGTGTAATGGAATGACGAGAAAAACAAAAAAAATAGTTGTCATTTTTGTCAACATTTTGCCATCCTTGATAATTAGTCATTTTGGGTTATTATCATCAGAGTGTAATGGCGTGAGTCCCAGATATATCCGCTCATCGTCTAGTAGATTTAAAATATCATTCTTCTTTGTGTATGGGATAAGTGGTGAAATGTATAGGTGAGAGAGATTTTCCATCCTCTCCTTCTTTGTGGCTAAAGGTACCAAGCTTATAGTCACAAATTTATCTTTAGGAATTGCGCCATCGTCAAGTTGCGGTTTCGGGAAAACTTTCGTCCCCTTATAACCGGGATACACTCCATAGCCGGGTTTGAACACATAGGTTCGTGGGAGAGTATCCCAAACCTGCCCCGGCCGTATGGTTGATACACGGTACTCAAGAGAAAACTTTCCATTCTCATCCGTAAACACTTCTTTGGTGTCTGCAAAATGAGACTGAAGACCGGCCAAATTGCTGGATAGAGTGTAAAATTCCATGTAAATTACCGCCCCTTCGATAGGCTTTTCGGTTTCAGCGTCCACGACTTGGCCCATATAGGGGCCGTACTTATGGGAAACCGCACAGCCGGAAAGAACAAGCAGTGCCACCATTCCTATTGTCATCCGTATTAAGGATTGCATTTTCTTCATCCTTCTAAAGGTTAATATTTGTAGATTTTGAACAGCCCATCCCCATCAACGGCAAAGTAGATATAATATGTGATCTCAATCGCTGAACCATTGATTATCTGGGTTCGGTTGATCCGGTATTTGGCAATGCCATCCTCGCAGTAAATCATGCTAATGGCCTGCATATTGCTGTAAATGGCCGGGAGGTGGTCCAGCAAGTCGGAGAATATCAACCGATATTTGCCTTGTGAGCGTTGCAGGAAATAGCTAAGCCCTCCTTCGACGTCCCCTGCGACAATCGCGTTTTTCATCCCATCCCACTTGGCCTTGAGCAACGCGTCCAATTCTGTTTTATCCATGGCCAAAACAGCAACGGTGTCGTTATAAACGGCGCCAACTTCATCCTGCGCTTCGACGGTAAAGTAATAGATGCCGGGATCGGCCATGTTGGCCATGATGCTCTCGACCGTGCCGGTCTCCGTATAGGTCACCGCACCGGGTCCGGAACCGGAATAGACCGGGACGCCGCTCATGGTGAAAGTTGTGTCCAGGTTCAGGGTGGTATCCATGGGTGCCAGGGCGGACTGGCTGTCCGGCTCCAGGGTAACGTATCCGCTTCCCGGGGCATAAACAACGATGATGCTCTCCTGAGCCTGGGTTCCTGCCGGGTCGGTGGCTGTGACGGTGATAATGTTCTCGCCCTCGACCAGCGCAACATGGCTGGCGGCAAACTCGCCCCCATAACTTAAGGCAGGCACGCCGTTGACCACTACGCCGGTCTCGCCGCCGGCCATGGCATAGGCTGTTCCCCTGACCAGGACATCAGGCCTGGTCAGGACCGCGCCATGGGCCGGCGAGAGAATCTGAATGCTGAAAAGAGCCGAGGTTGTGAAGCTCATTGTTGCGGAGCTTGCCGGGATCCCATAGGCGTTGGTCGAGGAGACCCGGAAAAAGTATTCCTTTCCGGAATACAGGTTGTCCAAGGTAAAGCTGTGGCTGGTGACAAGAGCGCTGTCGGACACCAGCAGGCCGAGATCGGCACTCTGGCCGTATTCCACCATGCCGCTGGCCGGTTGGTCCGTTGTCCAGCCGATGGTGGCGGAGTTCGATGTGACATTGCCGACGACGATATTGCTGATCAATGCCGGGGGCTGGGTGGTGAAAAGATAATCGCCGCTGCTGACCCGCTCCCCAAGGCTGTTTGCGGAAATGACCCGGTAGTGATACTGAGTTGCCGGGGCAAGGCCGGCCAGAGCGAGGCTGTGGGCGTTGACCAGGGAGCCATCCGTCACGGATTGCCCGTATGCGGTGGTGGGTCCGTATTCGACCAGGCTGTCCGCGGCCTGATCGGTATTCCAGCTGATAACGGCGGTGTTGCCCGTTATATCGCTTGCCGCGATATTGGCCAGAATAAAGGGCACCGGCGTGGTCAGCACCTTGTCTGCGCTAAAGCCTTCCACCTGATCGCTGTTGACGCCTTTGATCCTGAAATGATAGGTGGTGCCGGCAACAAGATCGGGCAAGGTGAGGGAGTGGGTTGTTTTCAGGACAGGGTCTGAAACAATCCGGCCATAGGCCGTGGTTGTGCCGTATTCGATTATGCTTGAGGCGGCAATGTTGGTGGTCCAGTTGATCGTCGCGCTGTTGGCGGCAAGCGGATTAACCGTGATGGATGAAATAGAGGGCGCCGCCAGCTTGAGGACAACATCCGGGAGGGTGGTAACGGTGCCGGCGGCAACGGTGAGGGGGATTGTTTCGGTGGTGTAAGTGGCCATACTGATGTAGCAGTTTACAGCCCCGGTCATGCCGGCAAGGCTAAAGGTGCCGTCCGCTTTGGTGTAAGCGTTCCAGCTTGTTGTTCCGTCGGAGACGTCGACTCTGGCAGAAGCAAGGGGCAAGCCCGCGGTGTCGGTCACCCTGCCGGTGATCATGCCGAAGTCCCCGTAGACGGTCAGAGTCGCGGATGCGGTCTGCTCAAACTCGTCGACAGCGGAGACGGTAATGGGGTTGGCCCCCTGAACCAGAGTGACCCAGCCCCAATAGGTGCCGTCTACATATACCGTTGCCTGCTGGCCGTTTATATATACAACGGGATTTTGGGTGACATCGCCCTGTTCGAGAGCGTTCGTTACGGTCCCTTCTACTTTCAGATTGGTCACCGTCAGGGGTGCCCCTTCGGCCGGTGAAGTAACAGTGACAGCCAGCGGAGGCGCCGGGGTGAGGAGAAGGTCGTGTCTGGTTATCTGCCCAGGAAGGGCAGTGCCGGTGGCCGAAGCGTCAAAATATGCCTCCTTGTCGACTCTGAGTTCGTAATCCCCGGCAAAGAGGCCGGAAAAAGAGTATTGCCCGGCAGGATCCGTTGTCGTTGCGGACGTGCTGAGAAAGAGAACCGAAAACTGATCGGTGGCGAGGTTGTATACAGGGTTTGACAGGCCATCCCGGTGTTGGTATTTGACGGTGAGCCAGCCATCGCCGTCCAAATAATCTGCTAAATTCTCCCGCACCGTTCCGGTTAGGGTAACATCGTCATAACCGGGGCCATGCGTTTTCCCCTCAAGAAGTTCCCAGGAGCTCAGGGTATTGTTGTAAAGGTAAAGGCTTGAACTGCTGCCGTAGTTGATCACCCAGGACAGATTGCTCACGACATCGTTGCCCGGCAGGTAGCTCTGATCGAGCTGCGCATCGACATAGGTTTGGAAGATAAGGCTTTCTTTGGTCTGCCAGACTGTGTCATCCCGGAGAAAGCCGGTGCCGTTGTTGTATGAATTAACGGCATTGCTCCCCCAGAACACATCGCTTTGGTATCCGTAATCCGTTCCCCAGCCGTAGAGGAAGAGGTAATAAGTTTCCCCTGCCGTCACCGAGGCGGGCGTCGGGAACTGGAAATTTACCATGCCAAGGGTTGTCGGCAGGTTTATATAGGGCAGGGTTTCGCTCGTGGCAAGGATGGCATCCGCTTCGCCGCCGACTTGTTTTTTCAGGAAAACGGTAGCCTTACCCTGCCAAGCGTATGGGCTTACGTTCTCCCGGGCAAGGTAGAGGCTCACGCTTGTGAGCTGCCCTGTCTTTGCTGCGACAAAGCTTTGGGCAAGCACCCTGCAGCGGATGGATTCCCCGATGCCGTTCCAGATGATTTTGGCGCCGTCCACAGCCGAATAGGGGTTTCTGACCTTGTAGACAATTTCGCCGCTTTCCGAGCTCACCAGCTTGATCTTTGTTTCGTCGTTTTCGTGGATGGGCTCGCTCACGCTGGAAACCTGCGAGGCGCCCGGCCCTTCATAGTCATAGATATAGGCGCTGAATTCCCGGGGCATGTCCAGGGTCACCTCGGCATCGCTCACCGGTTGAGACGAGTTCTTGTCTGCTATCTCTCCCATGATGCCGGTGGACGCGTAGGAGGCACAGGAGCCCTGCAGAGGGAAGTCAAAAATCGGCTGGTCCATGTCGTCCGATTCTATGTGCAGATACTCGGAAAAAACGCCGTCTCCTGCCGGAGAAAAGGCGGCGATCAGATAACAGTTTCCGCCGGGGGGAAGCGTCTGTCCGGAACAGTAGTCAACGGACAGGGAAAATTGGTCCTGCTGCGGCAGGGTGATATTGCCGAGGTGCAGATCTTCGGAGCCGGTGTTTTTGAGAAGGATTTGCTGCCAGACATAGGCCCCGGCCATGACCTCGCCGAAGTCGAGAGTCCCGGGTTCCGGGGTGAGAATCCGATTGTCAAGGCCCTTGGCGCTTGTGCCTGTCAGGGTGAGTTCGGCAATGTCAACCCAGGTATCGGTGGCGACGATCCGGAACTTGAGGAACCCGAAGTTGTTCTGCGCGGGAAGCAGGGACGTGAGGGCAACGGAGTTTTCCCCGGAAACGAGGGTTGCGGAAAGCATGGCAGCACTGTTAATCGTAACGCCGTCCGCGTTGTAGGCATAAATCAAAACAGATTGTTCGCCCCCGTCAGCGTCGGCCACATATATCCTGGCCGCCAGAGAGGCAAGATCCTTTGCTTCGAGGTTGCTGATAATGCCCAGTGCGTCATAGCCGTCCAGGTCCTTGCGGATCCTGGTGAATGTTCCCCAATTATTGTCGGCGAGGAAGGTGGAGACATCGGTTGCCGATGGGTCTGTTTCGGTGATCTGGGTAAGATTAGAATAGAGAAATGCCTTGGGCAGAATATTTATATTGTCGTCGCAGGCATAGCCGATCCCATCCCCGTCCAGATCCACCTGGGTCTGGTTGAAGATGGTAGGGCAGTTGTCTTCGAAGTCCAGAACCGTATCATGGTCGGAATCAACATCGGCGGTGATGTGATTCTCTTTCAGAATCGTTTCCCGGTTCCCAGCAGAGTCCTGAACCGTGAGCGCAACGGAATATGTGCCGAGAGAGGAAAAAACGTAACTCGGGTTCTGCTCATTGGCATCGATGTTTCCGTCATTGTCAAAATCCCACTCCCAGAAGGTGATGGCACCGCCGGGGCCCGGCAGCGATTTGTCGGTGAAATTGACAGTCAGCGGGGCAACGCCTTTCTCGGGTGTCGCCGAAAAGTCGGGGAGGAGTACCGTGGAGTATTTAGCATATAAATAACTGGTGTCGTAGTAGACAAAAGCGCGGGCCCCCAAATCGATGATGGCCGGGGCGTGGTGGTTGTAAAAACTCCAGCGTGTTGTCGGGGTGGGGCCGTAATTGTAGCCGGTTCCGTCCGAGGAGGCCGGCGCGACCCATGTCGGCAAATCAAACTCCCGTTGTATGCCGATCCCGCCGAGGAGGGTGAATACCGTATACGGCACGTCGTCCACCAATACCAGGGTGCCGGAACCGTAATTTTTCCCGGAGTCCAAAGTTAGCCAGCCATTGCTCCAAGGTTGGCCTGCCTCGTGCAGATAATGCACGTGGCGTCCGTTGACGTTGAATGAAAGCCTGACATCGCCGTTGGCGTGAATGGCCAGAGACGCTCCCCCTCCATACAGTACCATCTCCTCAAAGGCCGTAGGGTTATTGGCATTGCCCTTGAGGACCTTATTGTTCAGCATGATGTATGGGATATTGTCCGGTCCGACAGCTATGTCAATGGTGGGTATGATCAGAGATTCTTCAACGGAAGTAAGGGGCAGCAAGTTCCATACTCCATTGATTTTGTTTGCATAGTAAACGGTGGTTATGGCACTTCCTTTATAGCTTTCCGCTCGCTGGTATAGGATATGGGGGGCATCATTGGCGTCAATGGCGATTGCGGCGAGCGCCTCCTTGGGGCCGGCGGTTGTGTCGAACAATTCAACTTCTGACCAGGTGTTGGGGCTTGCTGCGCTGCCAGCTGGATAAAATTTTTGGTAGTAGGGCTGGTTTACCCAGTTGTAGCTTATAAGATGAATAACGTCGGCGCTGTCCACGGCAGCGCCAATGGCCGTATTTATATACCATTCATCGTTGGTCCCGACCAAATTCCACGCCCCGTCATTTTCGGAGGAAGCAATCGAGACTTTTCCATTTGTCGCGGTCGCCGTCCAAGGCCCACCTCCCAGCAAATAATAAGGCCGGCCCGATGAGGTTCTGACTATTTGTTTCGGGTTTCTTAAAACCGTGTTCAGATTTTCTCTCAATACAAGTTCAGTAGAGGAAGCGGGCTCAGATGGAAGCACGGTAACCGTTTTCAGCCCTGTACTTGTGCCGCCCACGCCTGTGGCGGTCAATGCATAAGTTGTCGACGCCAATGGGCTCACGACAAGTGAACCAGACGTGGCAACCTCTCCGATGTCGGGATCGATGCGGCAGGCCTCGGCATAGGCGACATTCCAGGAAAGAGTTATTGATGAACCGCTGCGGATGAGATCGGGCGAGGCGCTGAAACTCACAACCGGCGGCGGGATAACGACAACCTGTACGCTTGCTGTGGCACTGGATTTGGAATTGCTGACCGTAATGACATAGTTGGTGGTTTGGGTCGGAGATACCTCAATGGTCCCATTGACAGGAACCGTGCCGATATCAGGCGTTATGGAGGCGGAGGTTGCGTCTGTCGACGACCAACTCAGGGTGGCATTTTGCCCTGCTGTAATTTGCAAGGGGGCTGCAGTGAGTGAGACCGCGGGGGTCGGCGTTGGCACGGCATGGGCTGCGGAGATGAAGCAGTATAGTGCGGCAAGAACAATTTTGACGACAAGAACATGTTTAAGCGGGAATCGCATCTCTCCTCCCTTGCTGGGCATGGCAAGTAATTACTGATGTTCTGTTCGCGGCCAAAGCCCGCGTGGTGCTTTGGGTCTCAGATCTTCAGCCTGGTGCAGTGAGCCGATGTCGTGTAGGAAAAAAGAAAACTAACACATTTAGTGAGTATGGTGAAAAATACACTAGGGGGAATGTGCAGGTTAGGTCAAGAGGGAAAAAGCGGACGCGCAAAAAAAAATGAGATTGGGGGGCGCCGAATGGAGGCCAGGAATACGTGGCTTCTGCCTTTACGATAAGAGACAGGGATGGAAATCCCGGGCTCCTGCGCGAAGTCTTCCTGCCGATGGTGACGAGGCATCAAAAATCAGATGTTTTCCGGCAACCTTCCTTTCTTTTTATCTTTTTCCGATTCCATATTGTCAAGCAAGCCCGGTCTTGGTAATTTCCTCACACTGCGGGGTGGGGCTGCCCAATCCGATGAGCGGCCCAGTGTGGAGATTCGACAAGAAAAGGCTGTGGGCTTCGTATGCATATTACCGAACGGTTGGACAAGGAAATGGGGCTGTACGAGCAGGAGTATCTCCAGAAATGCTGGGCCATTTATCTCGGCCGCAAGGAGATGAAGGAACTGCTCGCCTGGGCCAGGGAGAATAATCTTTACGACAGTGAAGACCTTGAGGGCAGGAACCGCCCGCAATACAAGGGTGCCCTCATCTATGCGGTCAACGACGACACCCACCTGAACGTGGATTAACAGGCTGCCTGAAAGCTCTGGTTCCCGGAGCAGCCCTTTTTCTTTCTGAAATCCCTGTCAGGTTGTGAGCCTTGCCGGTCTCTGGCATGGTCAGCCATACTGCTCGGCAAGGGAGTCGACAATGCCTTTGAGCGCCTCGTAGGATCTTGCCGCTTCCAGCCGATTGCGGATGCTCTTGCCGTTGATGGCCCCGCGAAAGTATTTCCAGGCGTGGTTTCTGATTTTTGAAAGCGCCTCCTCTGGAGAAAGGTACTGTTCGATGAGGGCCAGATGCCTTTGCAGGGCCTTGATCCTGAAGCCGATGGATGGATGCGGGTTCACCCGGGCGGAGAAGATCCAGGGCGCCCCCAAGGCGGCCCGGCCGAGCATCATCCCCTCGCAGCCGGTCCTTGCCAGCACGGCCATGGCTTCTTCCCGGTTTTTCAGATCGCCATTCCCGATTACCGGGATGGCGACATTTTTTTTGATCTTTTCGATTATTCCCCAATCGATCTCCCCGGTGAAACCGTCCGTCCAGGTGCGTGCGTGGACGGCAATGGCCTTTGCTCCCGCATCTTCGGCAATCTGAGCCAGCCTCGGCGCAGTGATTGTTGTCTGGTTCCAGCCGGAACGCATTTTCACCGTCACCGGTTTCGCCGAGCTCCCGCAGACCGCCTCGATGATTTTTTTGGCCAGGGGCAGGTTGTTCATCAGGGCGGCGCCAGCTCCTTCCCTGACCACTTTTTCCATGGGGCAGCCCATGTTGATATCGATGATGGCGATGGGCAAGCCCGAGAGAAGGGCGGCCGCCTCAGCAAACAGGGTGGGGTCGTTCCCGTAAAGTTGCATGGCAACGGGCTGGTCGTCCGGGTTTGTTTGCAGCAGGGCTTCTGCTTTTTCCGGCTGGGAGAGCAGAGACTTGGCGCTGATCATTTCCGCATAGCAGAGCCCGGCCCCGAATTCCTTGCAGAGAAGGCGGAAGGGCAGGTCGGTGCAGCCGGCCATGGGGGCGAGGACAAGGGGGGTGCTGAGGCGGATGGGGCCGATATTCCAGGACATGGGCTGGCTGCGTATCCGTTGCGGGCAGAAGCCCTGCGGCATGGGGAAGGAGAAAAACGAACCCCCTTGCCGGGTTCGTGAGGGTTGGCTGCGGGGTCTTGGTGGCGGACAAGGCGCCGACGACCACAGGGAGCGCAGTATAGATTGGTTGTTGCCGATTGGCAAACAAGAAAAAGCGCGGCTCGACGGGGTTGCCGCGAAATCAACACGGCTCCTTCCTGTTTCGCGCCTGATGCCCGCCCCTGAAGCAGGGCGAGCAATTCCAAAGGAAATAAAACTTCGCCATAACCGGACCGCAACAAACACCGGCAAAGCTGTCGAGACCGGGTCAGATCCGCCGGGCGGGCATTTTAGTGCCGGGAAATGGGAAAAAAAGATTGCAAATTAGTAAGAATTAAACTAAATAATGAATTTCTTATATTAAGAATTGGATTAAATTCTATATTATTATTGTGTCTTGTATACGCTGGGGGGCGTGCTTTATGAAGGAGTTAACGAGTAGAAAAATCACACAATGGTTGCTTGCTCCGCTGGTGCCGATCGTCATCGTCGGCGGCCAGTTTTTTCCCTATCTCGGCTTTTTACCGATTGTTCTGCTTGCCGTCATGGTGGTGCTCGTCATGTTTCGCGGCCGCTTTTACTGCGGTTGGATTTGTGCCATGGGCGCCTTCCATGAGCGCATCCTTGCCCTGGTGAGTCGGAAAAAAAAGATGCTGCCGCTGTTCCAGGCAGCCTGGTTCCGACGGCTTCTTTTTGTCCTGATGATGGGATTGCTTTTTTTCCGACTCCTCCTCTCCGGCGGGGATCCGGAAAAGGTCGGCGCGAGTTTTGTCATGATGTGGACAATATCCACGCTCTTTGCCATGGGCCTGGGCCTCTACTGGAAACCCCGGTCCTGGTGCAGCCTGTGCCCCATGGCGACCTTTCAGGGGCTGTTTTCCTCCTGCAACTATGTGTTGCGGGTGGCGTCGAGTTGCAAGCAGTGCGGAATCTGCCAAAAGGTGTGCCCCATCGAAACAAATCCGGGGGCATACAAGAATCAGGGGTTTGTGGAGAGCGCAAGGTGCATGCGTTGCGCCAACTGCGTGCAAAACTGCCCGCAGAAGGCCCTGGCGTTCGCCAGTGCGCCGCAGGGGCACTGTTCGCCCCTGGGCAATCTCGGCCTGGGGCCGAAAGCGATCCGGTAAGTTTTTTGTGGGCTTCGTGTTTGAAGCGCTGTGGGCATACGAGCCTGCGGCGCTTTTTTTTTGGAAAATCAATGGGTTTTCTCTTGGTGCAACCGGGGGAGGAAGTTGCAAAAAAAAAAGAAAGCCGACTTTGCGGGGAGTCGGCCTTCTTTTAGGAGAAAGGAGATAAGAGTTGTTTATCTTGATCAGTTTATAAAGCAACATGTGTGCCATGGCGGGGGGATTTTTTGTTTTATTTTTTTTGCGTTATAACGGCAGGTTAGTGGGAGATGCTTTTTTGGGCAGAAATACGCGGGTACAAATTTTTAAACCGACCGGGCTGCGGCAAGGGAAGGTGGAGCTGCTAAGTCCTGTGATTTCGTCAGGTTATTCAGGTGCAAGTTTTTTTGTACCGCCTTTGCTGGGGGGAAATCATGGGAGTGAACGCCAGGATCCCGTGCAGGAGATCTTTTACTTTGGAAAGGCGGGAGTATAAAAAATTATACCGGTTGGCGCGGGGAAAAAATACCCGCGCCAGGGCTTGGCGCGTTCCACGTGCAGGGCTGGCCCTGCTGCGACATCCTGTCCAGGCCGGTTTGCGCCGGAAAGGGCTTTTTTTTAGGGTGGTGCAATGTAACAGCATGGAAACACAAAATATTTATGTGGTAAAAACGGGCGAAATATTCTTATAATGACATGCGTGAAAAGCATGAACCAGTGATTATAAGGGAGAAATCGCTATGAAGGAGTGGTTTGACAGTCTCAGTTTACGGGTAAAGCTTTTTCTCTTGGTCGCCTTTGTCATTATCTCTCTGATCTGCAGCATATCCATAGCCCAGTTCATTATCCAGCGCGTCCAGATCGGCGGCAAAACCTATTCCGGCATCGAGATGAAGATGGATTACATCGACAAGATCGCCCGGGTCCGCCTCAATCTCAATCTTCTCAACAGCATCCTCAAGTCCCAGATCATCGATTACGACCCCGAAACCCTGAGCGGGCTGACGACCACCATGGCGAAATTCGATGAGGTTATCGCGGAGATGCGGGAAAGCATTGCCCAGGGCGGAGGCAAGAAGCTTTATTGCGGCTCCTGCCATACCCTGGAGCGGGCCACCGAGGTCGTCGCCTCCTACGAGGAGCTGGCCGCCTCCTGGGGGGAGATGAAAAAGTTGATCAACGGCAGCATCCTGCCGGCCCTGGAAAAAGAGGACGCCGATACCGCCCTGGAGGTTTTTGAGGAGGATTTCTTTGAATACTACTATGACCTCATGGGCAGCACGAAGACCGCGGTCGATCTGTTGCGGGAAGGCGCTGATCTGATGAAGGAAAAGACCATTGCCGAGGTGAAATGGTTCAGCCTCTTCTTTGCCGTGGGCGGCGGGGTCACCATCATCGTGGTTATTCTCTTTTCCATCTTCTTCGTGCAGATGATCGTGCGGGTCATCAACAATATTGTCCACGAACTCGAACAGAGCGCGGACAGAATTTCCGACGAGGCGCAGGCCACTGCCAGCACTTCCCAGACCTTGGCGGAGATGGCCTCGGAAATGGCGGCCTCCCTGGAAGAAACCAGCGCCTCCCTTGAGGAGATTACGGCCATGGTGCAGCAGAACGACCACAACTCCTCCGAGGCCAACTCCTCCATGAAGCAGAATGCCGACATCAGCGCCAAGGCCAACACCAATGTGGCGGCAATGCAGCTCTCCATGCAGAACATCAAAAAGGACAGCGACCAGATCTCCTCGATCATCAAGGAGATTGAGAGCATTGCCTTCCAGACCAACCTGCTGGCCTTGAACGCGGCAGTGGAGGCCGCCCGGGCCGGGGAGCACGGCGCGGGCTTTGCCGTGGTTGCCGAGGAGGTTCGGAATCTTGCCCAGCGCACTGCCGGGGCTGCCAGGAATTCCAGCGACCTGATCGACCGGGCCATTACCAACGTCAATGACGGCCTGAAAAAGGTCAACGAGGTTGTCACGGAGTCGCAGTCCGTGGTGGAGGGCTCCCGCAAGGTCGGAATTCTGGTGGAGGAGATTTCCACGGCCTCCCATGAGCAGACCCAGGGGATTGTCCAGATCAACAAGGCGATGACGGAAATGGACAGCGGCACCCAGCAGATGGCCGCCAATGCCGAAGAGCTGGCCGCTGCTTCCGAAGCGGTCACCTCCCAGACCCTGATGCTTCGCGACAACATTATGATGCTGACACAGTTGGTTGAGGGAAGGAAGGAGTCAAACCGCCGCCTTGGCGACGTTCCTGCCCGGGTGGAGTAGGAAGCCACGGGCCAGGGGCGTCCGGTTTTTGTTTTTTGTTTGGCAGAAGAGGCCGTGCCTTCACCGGCACGGCCTCTTCTGTCTTGGCTGTTATTTGCGAAGCAGGTCCTGACGGCTACGGACCTGAGGTGGAACCATGGGTTTTTTCCTTGCCGGGGATCTGGGCGGCACAAAAACCATCCTTGCTCTCTATCAAATGCACGCCGGGCGCCACGTTCTCCTCCGGGAGCAGCGTTTTGCCAGCGGCGAGCATGCCGATCTGGGCGGCATGGTGGCTGAGTTTCTCAAGGGGTGCCCGCAATCGCCCGTTCTGGTTTCCTTCGGGGTGGCCGGGCCGGTGGTCGCGGGCAAGGCCTCGATCACCAATCTCGGCTGGACAGTGGACAGCGCCCAGCTCAAGGCACGGTTCGGATTCGCCGAGGTGCTGCTGCTCAACGACCTGGTTGCGGCGGCCCGCGCCGTCCCTTTTCTGAAGTCCGAGGATCTTTTCGTGGTCAATGCCGGCGAGGCGGTGACAAACGCGACCCTTGCCGTCCTTGCGCCGGGCACTGGTCTGGGGGAGGCATATCTCTGCTGGGACGGTGAACGGTACCGCGCCTATCCATCCGAGGGCGGCCATGCGGACTTTGCGCCTTTAACCGCGCAGCAGCAGGAACTGCTTTCTTTCCTGCGGGAAAGATTCGGGCATGTGAGCTATGAAACCGTCTGTTCCGGCCTGGGGATTCCGCATCTCTATCAGTTTCTCGTCGAGGCCGACGGGAGGCGGGTTTCCCCGCAACTTGAGGAAGAGTTGGCCGGCGCCGCGGATCGCACCCCGGTCTTGCTGCGGCATGCCCTGGAACATGATTGCCCGGTTTGCCTGGAGACGCTGCGGCTCTTTTTTGCCGTGCTCGCCGCGGAGACCGGTAATGCGGCCTTGAGGTTCCTGGCGACGGGCGGCATATTTCTGGGAGGAGGCATCCTTCCCCGTCTTCTGCCTGTCTTTGATCGACAGGCCTTCATGGCGGTTTTCGTCGGTAAGGGCCGGATGGCCGACATCCTTCGCCGAATTCCGGTGCGGATCATTACCCGGGAAAATACGACCCTTTTGGGGGCGGCTCTGGCCGCATCCCAAAGGATGGCGCAGGAGGAAAATCAGTGTCGATAAAAGATCTGGCCCGTGAATTGTACCGCGCCCGGCAGCAGGTGGAAAAACTTGAAAAACTCCTGGCCGGCGCCACGCCGGATCAGGAGATGCGCCTTGCCGCAGCCCTTGAGGAGGCGAAAGCCGAATGGCGGCTGCTTCGCAACATGATCGACGGCCGCAAGAGCGAGCCCTGTTCCCGCAGGAAGTAGTAGTCCTGAATTTCCCCCAGTCTTGGCGTTCCCCTCTATTTTTCCCTTGAAAAGTGGGTGTGTGTTTGCTAATTATTAATGATAATTTTTCCTATTAAGGAGGGCGCCATGTGTATCGATGTTCGAAAAACCTGTGAGTGCGGCGCGCGGAAGGTGCAATTCCATCTGCGGGATAATCTCATGCAGCCGGAAGTGATCCAGCGTCTTTTTTGTCCAGCCTGCCCAGGCAATACGGCTTTTGATGAGCAAGCCATGCTCAACGACAATGGCTGGGTCATTGAATACGACATGCCCCTGGCAAAGATGCTTGCGGCAAGCAGGCTGCAACTCGACATGGATGCGGTGAACCCCGGTTTTATCTTCGACCATGGGTATGCCTGCTGGCTGGAGATGTACCCTGGCGAGCGGGAGGAGATCAAAGAGGAAAAAGATAAAATCGTGGCCCTGCTCAAGGAGGATCAGAAAAAGTATCTTGAGGCCATCCAGCGCTGGAATATTGAGCGGGTGTCCAGGCTCAAGGCGGAGGGCTGGAGAAAGGCGCTCTATTCCTGAGCGCAGGGGGGAGATATCCGCGGCTGGCAAAAGGGGTCTGGCGTCACCAGGCCCCTTTTTTTATGGGAAATCAGTCGATCCCGCGAATGGGAACCATTCCCGCAGCATCGCCTGCAGGGAGCCGTCTTGCCGCCAGGCGGCAAGGGCGCTGTTCGCCGCCTGCAACAGGGGAAGGTCGTTCTTGCCCACCGCCCAGGCCAGCTCTTCGCGGGTCAAGGGATAGTTGAGCACCATAAGGCCCTCGGCCCCGTTCCTGCTCGCCTGGAACCAGATCACCGGGGCGTCATGGACAAAGAGGTCTATTTTTTGATTCTTGAGGGCATTGACCGCCGCCTCGGGGGAGGGAAAAAAGAACTCTTCGGCCCCGGGGCAGAACCGCTGGACAAAGATATCGCCGGTTGTTCCTTTTTCGACGCCGATACTGGCGTTTGCGGCGAGGATTGCCTGGGCGGTGGGAAAATCCTCCGCCCTGGCCGAGGAGGTGAGGGCCAGCTGTCCGGTGATGAGGTACGGCTCGGTGAAGTCGACGCTGAGTCTGCGCATCTCGCTGATGACCATGGCGGACATGATGATGTCCACCTCATGGTGCGCGAGGGCGGAGAACTGATGTTCCGAGGTCAGTTCGACAAAGCGCACCTTTTTGCCGAGGCGTGCGGCAAGTTTTTTGGCGAATTCCGCTTCAAGTCCGGAGATGGCGCCGGTCTGGCCGTCCCGGTAAATGAGGTACGGGTAGTCGGGGGTGACGCCGACCCTGAGGAATTCCGGATCCATGCCGGGGCTGGGTTGGACGGCGGCGGTGCAGCCCGCGAGCCCGAGCAGGAAAAACACGGAGCACAGAAAAAAGAGACTGGCGGGAATTCGCGTTGTATTCAAAGGCAATTCCATCCTCGCTCGGTTCGCGGCTGGCAGTAACGCCCGGAGGCGCGCGCAGAAAGATCCTGATACTTTGTCCGGTTTTCCGCCCGAAGTCAAGCGCCTTTGGCGCAAAGCAAAAAAGCAACTCCCCGGGCCTTTTCGCAAAAAAAGGCGGGCCGGCGGCCAAGAAAAACTCAGCCGGCTTTCCCTTCCGCGTTCCTGGCGAGGAGGATCAGCACCTCCAGATTCGCCGAGCCGGGGAACATGTCCAGGGGCACGATGCGCTCGGGCCGGTAGCCGCCTTTCTGCCATTCTTTGAGGGATTGGGGGATCTGATCCACCCCGCAGAAGATATGCAGCGCCTTGCGTGGTTCCCGGCCGGCCAGTTCCTTGATCACGCCGGGTAGCGGCCCCTGCCTGGGCGGGTCGAGGAGCAGCGCCTCCGGGCCGGTGGGTGGCGGCAACTCGCGTTCCAGCATGGCGGCGGTGATGCGGCGGGCCATGAATTTGATTTTGCCGCCGCGAGCCCGGTTGAGGCGGGAGTTCTCTTCCGCCGCCCGGATTGAAGGGCCTTCACCGTCGATGGCCAGCACCTGCCGGTAGCCGGGGGCGAGAAAGTGGCTGAAGAGTCCGTAGCCGCAATAGAGGTCGAGCAGGTTCTCGTTTGCCGCCGGGACCAGCAGCTCCCCGGCCTTTTCCAGCATCGGCTCCACCATGGATTCGTTGATCTGGGAAAAGGAGGTGGGGTGGAAGAGGTAGCGGCAGCCGGCAAAGGAAACCGCAAGTTTGTCCGGGCCGAAGAGCTTTTTAAAGTGCAGGGTTTCCGCCGGTCGGCTGCTTTCCAGGTAATAGTCCGATTTGCTTGGGTCCAGATAGACAAAGGCCGCTGCCGGAGGGTGGGGCAGTTTCCGGAGATGTTCGGCCAGCATTTTCAGCTTGCGGACCAATGGGCCGTTCAGCATATCCACGTTGAAGATTATTGCCTGCTCCGCATAGCTGCCCCTGATGATCAGATAATTGAGATGGCCTGCCACCAGGCGGTAAGTGGCCTCGCTGAGCTTTTTCTGCAAAAAGGCAAAGAGGGCGGCATGCTCGCCCGGCTCCAGGGGTGAGGGCTCAAAGGGTTGTCCTTTTTTGGGCAGGGCGGCCTTGTCGCCGAAGAGCAGGTAGAGGGTGGAACCGTGCAGCAGGCCTCGCCGTTTCGAGGTGGTGCGGTACCCGCGGGCTCTGGGGGAGGCGATGGTCGCCTCCGGTTTGCCCGCCAGCCTGTGGTGTTTCCAGAAGAGCGCCAGACCCTGATTTTTGGTGGCAAGCTCGGCCGCATATTCGAGATGGGCCAGGGGCGAACTGTGCAGAGGCTCAAGGTCGGTGCGGGGCAGGCTGGAGGTGATCAGGGGCCTTAAGGCGTCGGCAAAGGAGAGGGGGGCCGGCTGGTTTCTGGCAAAGGGCGCTTTTGGGCGCGGCAAGGTTTCGGCTTGTTCATCCGGCGAGGCCTTGGGGGCGGCAACGGTTTTGGCGCCCGGTTTTTTCGCCCTGTTGCCGGTGGGGCTCTTTTTTTGCTGGGATCGTCTGAAGGCCAAGGGGTCACCACGGGAAAGGGGGATGAGGAAAAATCCACTATACCGTGCGAGAGCGAAGTTGGACAGGAAAATAGCAGGGCGCGGCGCAGCCGCGGCCGCTCATTGCCGCTCATTGCCGCTCATTGCCGCTCTGCCCGCTCTGCCCGCTCTGCCCGGCCGACAACATTTTCGACAAGGGAGAGAGGCGGGGACGCAAGCGCTCCGCGCAGGAGTCCGGCGTATTTGGCCCGCTCCGCCGGGGCCATGACTTCCCCTTTTTCCGTGCGGTAGAGGCCATCGTTTGCATAGCGGGGATAGAGGTGCAGGTGATAATGCCAGACCTCCTGGTTGCCGGCCGGTTCGTTGTGCTGCCGGGTGGAGATGCCTTCACAGCCGTAGGCGGTCTTCATGGCCAGGGCGATTTCGCGGGCCACGGCGTGGATCTTGGCGGCAAGCTCCGGGGGCAGGTCAAAGATATTTTCATGGTGTGCCGCGGGCACGATCAAAACATGGCCCTTGTTGTTGGGCCACTGCCGGCTGCAGATGAAGGCCAGCACCGCCTCGTCCTGGTAGACGATGTCGCTTGCCCGCGAGGTGACGTGCTCGTTTGCAACCCCGGCGGCCAGCAGGCAGAATGGGCAGCGGTAGGCGAAGGGGGCATGGCTGTGCATGGGGGATCCTGGTCTGAGGTTGAAGGGAAATCCAGGCCAGATATAGCATAAAAGAGCAGCGGGATCCCGTTAAAATTATGTTTGCCGGGGCGCTTTTTTCGTGGAAGTTGCTGACGAAATGCGTTTTTTGCGTTATAAAGCGCTTTTGGCGGGCCTGGTTTGAGGCCCGTTTTTATTTTCCTTCGCCCCTCCGCATGAAAACGAGGCGTTTTCCCCCCTCTTTGCCCGAGGCGGCAAGGTTTTGTCCAGATCAAGCAGAAAAGGTTACAGCATTGAGCAGTAAACTGAGCAAGGAAATCAAGCGCCGCCGCACCTTCGGCATCATCAGCCACCCTGACGCCGGCAAGACCACCCTCACCGAAAAACTCCTCCTTTTTGGCGGCGCCATCCAGATGGCCGGCGCGGTCAAGTCGCGGAAAACCGACAACCACGCGGTGAGCGACTGGATGAGCATCGAAAAGGAGCGCGGCATCTCGGTGACCACCTCGGTGATGAAATTCAACTACCGCGATTTCGAGGTGAACCTCCTGGACACCCCCGGCCACCAGGACTTTTCCGAGGATACCTACCGGGTGCTCACCGCGGTGGACAGCGCGCTGATGGTGATCGACAGCGCCAAGGGCGTCGAGGCGCAGACCGAAAAGCTGATGGAGGTCTGCCGGATGCGCAACACGCCGGTCATCACCTTCATCAACAAGCTCGACCGTGAAGGCCGCGAACCGCTTGATATCCTGAGCGAGATCGAGGAGAAGCTGCAGATCGAATGCACCCCGCTCTCCTGGCCCATCGGCATGGGCAAGAGCTTCAAGGGCGTTTACAATATCCACCGGCAGGAGCTGAACCTCTTCACCCCCAGCCAGGACCGGCGGCCGCAGGACTCCATCGTGGTCAAGGGCCTGAGCGATCCCCTCCTCGACGAGCTGCTCGGCAGCCAGGCCGACAAGCTGCGGGAGGACATCGAGCTTATCTCCGGCGCGGCCAGCCCCTTTGAACACCGGGAGTATCTCAAGGCCAGCCAGACCCCGGTCTTTTTCGGCAGCGCCATCAATAACTTCGGGATCCGGGAGCTGCTGGACGCCTTTGTCGAGCTGGCGCCGGCCCCCGGACCACGCGCGGCCGTGAGCCGCATGGTCTCCCCGGAAGAGGAGGCTTTTTCCGGCTTCACTTTCAAGATCCAGGCCAATATGAATCCGGCCCACCGGGACCGCATCGCCTTTTTCCGTATCTGTTCCGGCAAGTTCACCCGCGGCATGAAGGTGATGCACCACCGGCTCGGCAAGGAGATCTCCCTGGCCAACGCCACCATCTTCATGGCCCAGGACCGCACCAACGTCGAGGAGGCCTATCCCGGCGACATCATCGGCATCCACAACCACGGCACCATCAAGATCGGCGACACCTTTTCCGACAAGGAGCCCCTCAAGTTCACCGGCATTCCCAATTTTGCCCCCGAGCATTTCCGGCGGGTGCTGATCAAGAATCCGCTCAAGGTCAAGCAGCTGAACAAGGGTCTGGTGCAACTGGCGGAGGAGGGCGCGGTCCAGCTCTTTCGGCCGCAGCTGGGCAGCGATTACATCCTGGGCGCCGTGGGTGTGCTGCAGTTTGACGTGACCATGGCCAGGCTCAAGGCGGAATACGGGGTGGAAGCGGTGTACGAGCAGGTGAGCTATGCCACCGCCCGCTGGGTGGAGTGCGAAGACCGCAGGAAACTCGATGAGTTCAAGGCCAGGAATCAGGCGCATCTGGCCCTCGACGCCGAAGGCCACCTGGCCTACCTGGCGGAAAGCGAATGGCGTCTGGGCCGCACCAGGGAGCTGTTCCCGGACATCGTTTTCCACAAGACCCGAGAGCACAGCTGAGGCGGTCAGCCCGGCTCCGGCCGCTTTCGGTTCTCGGGCCGGGCCGGATTTTCCCGATCTTTCTTTCTGCCGCGCAATCTGCCGGCGCAGAGCAGAAATCCGGCGGCGGCCAGACGCAGCGCCCGCAGGCCAATGACCGCAAGGCCGAGCCCCACCCCGGTCATGGCAATACCGGCCAGGACGCGTTCCTTTTTTTTCGTTTGCTCCTTTTTCCCCATCTTGCGCTGATTGTAGCGCTTTCCCTTCTGTCTCGCCAGCAATCACGCTTGCAGGATCAGCAAAAAAATGTGCATCATTATGAAGAGGGTGGCCGGTGCTGAACCGGACCGTCCGTCATGAATCGGATCCCGCTGTTCCCTGCCCGGTCTGAAAACCGCAACAGCCGATGGTGTAATGGTGCAAAGTTCCGTCACAGTGGAAGCGCAAAATACCGAGGACGCCCGGACGGAAGGGGCGCGCCTGCTCAAGGTGCCGACTGCCGGGGTGGATGTCGCTGAAATCGGCGCGGGCCGCTATCAGGTTTCGGTCAGGAATCTACCCGGCCGTTTCGAAGTCGTTGTGCAGCCGGACAAACTGGCCGCCTTTCTCAAGGTCATCACTCCTCCCCTTGGCAACGGCCGGCCTGTTTCCGCGGAGGACGTGCTCCTGGTCCTGGCCGGGAAAAATATTGTTTTTGGCATCGACAACGAAGCCATCGCCCAGGTGGTCGCCCTGGCCAGGGAAACAGGCAGCCCGGAGAGTAATGTCTGCATCGCCCGCGGAGTGCCAGCCATTGCCGGGGCCAACGGCAGGGTGGAGCTCAAGGTGGGCCTGGGCGCGGCCAATCCGGCCCCCGAAGCCGCCGACATGGTCAGGCCCGGTCAGGTTGTCGCCGTGCGGATTCCTGCCGCGAGCGGCACCGCGGGCACGGATGTCTTTGGCGAGGTGATCCCGGCCGGGGTCGGGGCGGAAAGCGTCTTCACCGCCGGCGTCAACGTGCATGCGGAAGAGGACGGCCTCAGTTTCGTGGCCGATATTTATGGCCGGGCCAGCGCCTCCCGGGAAAGCATACTGGTGATCAATCCGGTCCGGCTCAGCGAAGACAAGATGTCGGCATATCTGCCCATCCAGCCGGTCATGGCCGACAACAGCCGCCTGACCGCGGCCGATGTCAAGGTGACCCTGGCCGCGGCCGGCGTGGTGCACGGCATCCTGGAGGAGGCGATCTCGGCGGCTCTGGCCCGGGACACCCCCATTGCCGAGCTGCGGGCGGCTGCCGGCTCTCCGGCCCGGGACGGGGTGGACGCCCAGGTCAAGTTTGCGTTTCGCCTCCATGGCCAGAATCCGGCGGTGACCGACCAGGCCCGGCAGACCGGCGTCCTTGCCGAAAAGAGTCTGGTCCGGGAGTTGGTGCTGGGGGGCGATGTCCTCGTCAAGAAGGTGCCCCTGGTGGAGCCGGTTGCCGGCAGCACGGTCATCGGCGAGATTCTGGCCGGCCAGCCGGCCGGGGATCTGGCCATCACTCCGGGCGAAAATGTGGCGGTCATAGACGATGGGCTCACCTTTATCGTGGCAGAGGCCATCGTGGCCGGCTATGCCGACTATGCCGACGGCGTTGTCGCCGTTCTCGATCCCGTCAGGATCTCCGAAGACAACATGCGGGCCTTTCTCACCGTTCATCCGCCGGGCCGAGGCGGCATGGGCCTGAGCATGGAGCTGGTCGAGCGCCTGCTTGCCCGGCACCAGATCGTGTTCGGGGTCAGCAGGAAGGTGGTGCAGAAGGCCCTGGCCTATGCGGCGGAGAAGAACAGGGTGCTCCACGATGTGGTCGTCGCCAGAGGGACGACGCCGGTCGCGGGGCGCGATGCCGAGATCGAGATGCACATCTCCCTGGGGAAGATCGCCGGGGTCTCTTCGGAAACTGGCGACCGTCTCGACTACCGGGAAAGGAACCTCATCAACAATGTCAAGGCCGGTGAGGTCATTGCCCGTAAGATCCCGGCGGGAGAGGGGCAGCCCGGCCATGACGTCCTGGGCCGGGAGCTGCCGGCCGAGCCCGGTCTCGACAGGCAGTTGCTTCCCCAGGCCAATGTGGCTGTTTCCGAAGACGGACTCGTCTTCACCGCCCAGACCGGGGGGATGGTCTCCCTGATTGACAAGGATAAGATCGCGGTTTTTCAGGTTTACGAGATCAAAGGCGATGTGGATTACGCCACCGGCAACCTGGACATGGAGGGCGCCCTGGCCATCAAGGGCTGGGTCCGCTCCGGTTTTACCGTGCGGGCCAGCGGCGATGTCCTGATCGGCGGCGGCGTCGAGGACGGCCTTGTTTCCTCCGGCGCCAATGTCAAAATCGCGGGCGGGGTGATCTGCCTGGAGCATGGCAGGGTGAAGGCCCAAGGCGATGTTTCGGTGAAGTTTCTGGAGCGGGCTCGGGTCCATGCCGGCGGCAATATCTATATCCATGACGAGGCCATGCGCAGCTTTATCTCGGCCGGCGGCACGCTTTCCGCGGTGGCCGGCAGGGGGCGGATCCGGGGCGGCACCGTCTCGGCGATCCAGGGCATCGAGGTCAATGAGGTGGGCTCCGCGGCCGGGGTCAGGACGGTGCTCATGGCGGGCACCAATCCCGTCCTCAAACGGCGGATCGCCGCCCTGAACAAGCAGATCAATGGCTACCGCCGGGAGCGGGCCAAGATGGATACGGTGCTGGCCCGTTACCTCGGGCACGGCAAGGGGGCGAATCTTCCCAAAGACGTGATGCGCAAGCTGTCCCTGCTCGCCAAGCAGCGCCGGAATCTCGCCCAGGCCGAGGCGCATCTGGCAAGGCCCCGGGACGAATTGGCCAGGGAACTGGCAGCCATTGATTTGAAGGCGATCAGGGTCATCATCAGAAAAGCGGTTTACGTCGGGACCACCATAGTGATCGGCGGCCAGATCCACAAGGTCGCCGAGGATATCAGGCGGCCGGCGGTTTTTCTTCTCGATGAGGCCGGGCGGATTGTCATGCGATGAAAACGAGTTCAGATACCTAAGGAGAAGGGAGCGATGAAGATCAAGAAACTGCGGGTCAAGGATCTCATGCAGGCCGGAGTGAAAACCATTGCCAGGGACGCCACCCTGAAGGCGGCGGCCAAGGCGATGTACGAGCAGAAGGTTTCCAGTCTGGTGGTCAAGCCGGCCGACGACAGCGACGCCTTCGGTATCGTCACCAGAAAGGACGTCCTCGAGGCCATGCTCATGGACAGCGAAGGGGATTTTTCCTATCTGGTGAGCGATGTGATGACCAAGCCGGCCATCACCGTGGGGCCGAATCTTTCCATCGAAAACTGTCTGCTCCTGATGCGGGTGGCCGGGACCCGGCGGCTGCCAGTGGTGGAAGGGGAAAAGCTCGTCGGGATCATCAGCAACACCGATGTTTTTGACCGCCTGGTCAGCGGGAAATAGCACGACGGAAACGGCATGGGAAAAGCGGGGATGCACTTTCTTGCGGAAACGGTTGTTGTCGACAGGCTCACGGCCTATGTCCGCGCTCTGGCCAAAGAGAGCGGCGGCTTCGGGGCCACCAGGCGGTTGCCCGCCACCGTGGAGGACACCTTTCATGCCGTTGCCATCCTGAAGCTCCTGGCGGATAACGCTTTTTTCGACGCGCCCCTGCGCCAATGCCGGAGCGATGCGCGACTGCTGGCATACCTCGGCGGGCTCTGGCCCGGGATGCGGCTTGATTTCAAATCGGTCCACCAGCTCTCCGCCACCGCGGCGAATCTTGAGGCCGCCTTTGCGCCGGCGCCGATGAAACGGCTTGTTGCGGCAAAACTTGGCGACAATCCCGGCCTGCCTGCCTGTTATTACGCGGCCCTGATTTCAGGGCGCGAAGCATTGCCCCTGTTTCGGGCGCGGCTGGGAGAGCACTGGCGGCAGCGGCTCCTGCCGGCGCGGTGGACCTGCGAGGAGATGATGATGGGACTTGAGATCCTGCAGGCGGTCGGGCAGGAGCCGGATGAGGAGCTGCGGGAAAAACTGGTGCCCTGGTTTCAGAACTGCCAGACCGCGGACGGCGGCTTCGGCTTCATGCCCGGCACCACCTCCTTTATCGAAAACAGTCATTTCTGCCTGCGGGCCCTGACCAGGCTGCGGGCAAAGCCCCTCGATCCCGGCGGGGCCGCAGCCTTCATCGCCGGCTGCCAGACCCGCAACGGCGGCTTCGGCAGGCGGGGCAGGGCCGCCCCCTTTCTCGATGCCACCTATCACGCGGTGGCAGGTCTGTCTTTTCTTGGCGGGCTAGGACCTCTTTAGGCGCGGGCGGTTTTTTCCCGCCCGCAAGCGTCCTGCCGGCAAAGAGTGACCCTGCCTATTCCTTGGGCGTCCATGTCCGGATCAGTTTTTTCGCTTCGGCAATCTGCGCCGCGGTCATTTCCGCAACCAGCTCCGCGAGTGCCTGTTCGGCGTTGCCGTCCTCCTGTTCCGCGGCGAGGCCATACCACTTGTAGGCCTGGACCAGATCCCTTTCCACTCCGTCTCCGTAACGGTAAAGCAGGGCCATGGCGCTCTGGGCCGTCCGGTCGCCGGATTCGGCGGCCAGGAGAAACCATTGTGCCGCCTCCCGGTAATCCTGGGCAACTCCTTCCCCCCTGTAGCAGGCCATGCCCATGAACAGCCGCGCCTCTGTTTCGCCCTGCGCCGCCGCTTTGCCATACCAGCTGGCCGCCTCGCCGCGGCTTTCGGCCACCCCATCGCCGTAATAAAGCATGGCGCCCAGATCCATCTGGGCCTGGGCTTCCCCGGCGGCGGCGCGTTCCCGGAGCTGGCCGAGTTCATCGGCAAAGGAGGGAGAAGCAAGGGCGGAGAAAAGAAGGAGGAGGACGGCGGCGATACGGATCTTGCCCGGCCCGGCCATTTGTCCCGGGCGGGGAGGCGGACAAAATGAAAGCCCCGATGAGGCTTCGCCGCTTGAGCATTTGTGGGGTTTGGTGGAGATGATTGCGGCCATCGGGGCTTGTTTTTATTTTCGATGAAAGGGCAGGGAAAAAGCAACTCAAAAAAATAAAATTTACCTGGCCGTCGCTCACTGGGCCAGCTGGCCGGATTTGCGCAGGTAATACTCGTAATCCCCTTCAAAGTTGCGCATCTCGCCGTGGTCGATCTCCATGACCCTTCCCACCAGGGAACGGAGGAAGTGGCGGTCGTGGCTGACCAGCAGCACGGTGCCGTTGAACTTCTTGAGCGCCGCAAGGAGGATCTCCCTGGATTGGATGTCCAGGTGGTTGGTGGGCTCGTCCAGGATCAGGAAATTCAGGGGCCGGGCCAGGAGGGTGGCCAGCACCAGCCGGCTCTTTTCGCCGCCCGAGAGCAGGTGGATGCGCTTGTCCACGCTGTCGCCCTGGAAGAGAAAGGCGGCGCAGAGGTTGCGGATGGTGCCGATGTTGGCCTGGGGGATGGCGTCCTGCACGGTTTCAAAGACCGTGCGTTCGGGGGAGAGGACATCCATGGCGTGCTGGCTGAAGTAGCCTGATGCAACATTGGCCCCGAGGGTAAGCTGGCCTGTGCTTGCCGGGGTCTGGCCGGCCAGGACCTTGAGGAAGGTCGATTTGCCGGCGCCGTTGACCCCGACCACCGCGATTTTTTCCTGCCTGCGGATGACGCCGGAGATGCCGGAAAACACCGATTTGACGCCACCATCGTCCAGGGGCCAGATTTTGCCCAGATTCTCCATGCGCACCACGTCGTCGCCGCTGCGCGGCGGCTCGGCGAACTCGAAGCTGATCACCTTCTGTTCCGGCGGCAGCTCGATGCGCTCGATCTTGTCGAGCTTCTTGATCCGCGATTGCACCTGGGAGGCATGGGAGGCGCGGGCGGCGAAGCGGGCGATGAACTCCTCCTCCTTGGCCATCATCTCCTGCTGGCGACGGTGGCTGGCGAGCAGCTGCTCGCGGCGGATCTCGCGCTCGCGCAGGTAGAAGTCGTAGTTGCCGCTGTAGGTGGTGACGCAGGTGTTGGCCACCTCGATGATCCGGCTGACCAGCCGGTTCATGAAATCCCGGTCGTGGCAGGTCATGAGCACCGCGCCTTTAAACTCCTTGGCCAGCCACTCCTCCAGCCAGACGATGGACTCCACGTCCAGATGGTTGGTGGGCTCGTCCAGCAGCAGGACATCGGGATTCAGGGTGAGGATTTTCGCCAGGGCGATGCGCATCTTCCAGCCGCCGCTGAAGGATTCCACCGGCCGGTTGAAATCGGCCGGGCCGATGCCAAGCCCGGTCAGCACCGCCTGGGCGCGGGCTTCCAGGTCGTAGCCGCCGCGGTGTTCGAACTCTTCCACAGCATCGCCGTATCGCTCCAGGAGCGCCGCCATCTCCGGGTCAGCCAGGGGTTGGCCCATGGCCGCCTCCATCTCCTTGATCCGCTCGCCAAGCAGCATCACCTCGCCGGCCGCGGACATGGTTTCCGCGAGAGCCGAACGGCCGGCCATCTCGCCCGCATCCTGGGAAAAGTAGCCGATCACCGTTTTTTTCGCGCAGGAGATTTCCCCCTTGTCCGGCTCCTCTTCGCCGGTGATCAGGCGAAAGAGGGTGGATTTGCCGGCCCCGTTGGGGCCGACCAGGCCGGTGCGCACCCCGGGCAGGATCTGGAAGCTGGCGTTGTTGAAAAGCACCTGGGAGCCGTGCTGTTTGCTGATGTTGGTGAGATGGATCATGTCTGGTCTCGGTTGGGGAAAAAAGAAGCAAAGGTCCGGGCGGCTGCCGTGCCAGGGTGGGTTTGCGAAGTTCCGCTTCTTCACGGCCTGGGGATTCTGCTGGTATCTTCTCGAAAGAGCGCCTCTTTTAGCACGAAGGCGGCCGGGCCGCAAGACTATTTTTTTCTTCGTGGCCGCCGGATTGCAGGGCAAGGCTTCCCAGTGGCGCCGGGGCGAGGTATAATGCGCGGCCTGTGGGAAGTTGGGCAACGGGACGCGAGGGCGGGGAGGTTTGCGATGCGGGGGAAAACAGGTATGGTTGGCGCGGTGTGTTCGCTCCTTTTGCTTCTCGCCGGCTGTGCAAGGCAGCCTGCGCCGGCGGAGTTGCCGGCGGAGCAGGCAACCGGGGCAATTGCGGTTCCCGTCCTGGAACCGCCGGCCCGGGATCTCGGGAGTGTTGTCCAGGACGAACCCGCGCCCGCCGAGGTATCGCCGCCGGCCGCGGCCCTGCCTTCCCGTTCCGGCCGGAGCAGCGCCGAGTGCTATCCGGCGCAACGGAGCGCCCGCCAGATCGTGAAGGGCCGCTGCGAGCCGCAAAGCCTGCCCTTTGCCCGCTGCCGGAGCGGCATCGACACCTGCCGTCTCGGCGTGGAAAACGGCCCGCTCACCTGGTTTGCCTGTGAAGAGCGGCGCGGCAACACTTCGGCCGTCCCCCGGCAGGGCAGCATCCTCATCCTCGCCGCCAACGCGCGGCGGAAGATGCCCACTGGCCATGTCGCCTATGTGGAGGAAGTTGTCCAGGAAGGAGCGACCACCTTTCGGCTCATCTTCTCCCACACCAATTACGACCGCAAATGCAGTCTGGAGACCGGCATTACGGCCACCTACGATCTCGCCGCCCGCAGCATCGACATCGAAAGTGGGGCCTGGCGGGCCTGGGGCAAAAAGCTGGCCGTGGCCGGCTTTATCCTCGACTGAGCCCGGGCCTGCCGTTTCCCGGATATACTTTTTCCCGTTTCTATAATAAAATTTCCCCAATGGGCTGCCGCGGGGGCAACCCGGCAGGAATCGCGGAGCAAGGCAGCAGCAATGATCGCCTATTTTCAGGAACTCAATCCGGTCGTCCAGGCGTTTTACGCCACCCTTTTCACCTGGGGGCTGACCGCCGCCGGAGCCGGCGTCGTTTTCGTGACCAAGAAGGTGAATGCCCTTTTTCTCGATGCCATGCTCGGTTTCGCCGCCGGGGTGATGATCGCGGCCAGCTTCTGGTCGCTGCTGGCACCGGGGATCGAGATGTCCACCGCCATGGGACTCACGCCCTGGCTTACCGCCGCCAGCGGATTCCTGGCCGGTGGCATCTTCATGCGCCTGATCGACATCTATCTGCCCCATCTGCACCCGGGACTTGACCTGAGCAAGAGCGAAGGGTTGAAAACCTCGTGGCAGCGCAGCACCCTCCTGGTGCTGGCCATCACCCTCCACAATATTCCGGAAGGCCTGGCCGTGGGCGTGGCCTTTGGCGCGGTGGCGGCCGATATCCCCTCGGCCAGCCTGGGCGGCGCCGTGGCCCTGGCCATCGGCATCGGCCTGCAGAACTTTCCGGAAGGCACCGCGGTTTCCATGCCCCTGCGCCGGGAAGGGATGAGCCGGAGCAGGAGCTTCATGTACGGGCAGGCCTCAGGCCTGGTGGAACCCGTGGCCGGGGTGCTGGGTGCCTATTTTGTCCTGAGCATGCAGGCGATCCTCCCCTATGCCCTCTGTTTCGCCGCCGGCGCCATGATCTTTGTCGTGGTGGAGGAGCTGATTCCCGAGTCCCAGCAGAACCAGAAGCACATCGATCTGGTCACCATGGCGACCCTGGTGGGCTTTGCCGTGATGATGACCCTTGATGTGGCCTTGGGGTGACGGCAATGCAAAAGGGAAAAGGAAAAATGCAGGATGCGAGAAAGACTCAGAAGGAGAACGTCTTCCACCGGCTGAACCCGGATCTGGTCCTGACCCTGGTGGAAAAGGCGCTGGGGGTGCGCTGCACCAACCTCTGCCGGCCTTTGGCCAGCTATATCAACCGGGTCTACGAGCTGGAACTGGAGGATGGCGCCGGCCTGGTGGTCAAGTTCTATCGGCCCGGTCGCTGGACCCCCGGCGCCCTCAGGGACGAGCACGATTTTCTCCTTGAGCTTGCCAGCCGCGAGATTCCGGTGATCGCGCCCCTGGAGACGCAGGCGAACGGAACCCTCTGCCGGCATGAGGAGATGTACTTTGCCGTCTTCCCCAAGTGCGGCGGCCGCAGCTATGACGAGTACAACGACGACCAGTGGCTGGAGATCGGCCGTCTTCTCGGCCGCATCCATGCCGTGGGCGCCGGCCGGCGGCCGGAGGGGCGGATCGTCATGACCCCGGACAGGTCCACCCGCCAGCAGGTGGACTTCCTGCTCGCCGGCAACTTCATCCCCCCTGACCTGGCCAGGGAGTTTGCTTCCCTCGCCTCGACCCTGATCGCCGAAATCACCCCCCTGTTCGCGGATGCGGAGCTGATCCGCATCCACGGCGACTGCCATTTCTCGAACCTTATCTACCGGCCGGGCGAGTCATTTTATGTCATTGATTTCGACGACATGGCCCTGGGGCCGCCGGTGCAGGATTTCTGGATGCTGCTGCCCGGCTACCGCGAGGAGAGCTTCGCCGAGATCGATCTCTTTCTCGAGGGCTACGAGACCTTTCGCGATTTTGACCGGAAAAGCCTCGCCCTGATCGAACCGCTTCGCGCCATGCGCTTTATCCACTACACGGCCTGGTGCGCCTTTCAGGTGGCCGAGGAGGGCCTGAGCCGGGTGGTGGCCGATTTCGGCAGCAGGGAATACTGGCAACGGGAGCTGAACGATCTCGCCGACCAACTGGAGAAGATCAGGACCGCGCCCGAACCCCAGGGCAACCGCTGGTAAGGCTCCGGCCTTTGTGCCGGCAGCGCGGGCGCGCGGGAATTGAAGGGGGAACGGACCATGAAAACCATCGGCATCATCGGCGGCATAGGCCCGGAATCAACGGTTGCTTATTACAGGGAAATCATCGCCGCCTTCAACACAAGGCACCGTGCTTTGGCCTATCCGGAAATCATCGTCTACAGCGCAAATCTCAACCAGCTGCTGGAGGTGATCGAAACCGGGGACCGGCAGAGGCTTTCCGCGTGGCTGCTGGAGAAGATCGCCGCAATCCATCGTGCCGGCGCGGAATTCGCGGCCATCGCCTCGAACACTCCGCACATTGTTTTTGATGCAATCAAGGCGCGATCGCCCATCCCGCTGCTGAGCATAGTGGAGGCAACCCGCGGCAGGGCCAAGGAGATGGGATTGAAGAAAATCGGCCTTCTGGGGACCAGGCTGACCATGGAGTCGGATTTCTACCAGAAGTCCTTTCTCGCCGAAGGCATGGCCGTTGTCGTCCCTTCGGAGGAAGAGCGGCAAACCATCCAGCAAAAAATATTTTCCGAAATCGAATTGGGGATCTTCAAGGATTCGACGCGGGAAGAATTGCTGGCGATCGCCAAAAGGATGGCGGATGAGGACGGGATCGATTCCCTGATCCTGGGGTGCACCGAGTTGCCCCTGATATTGCCGGAAAGCGGCCACGGGATTCCCTTCCTCAACACCACGGCAATTCACTGCGAGCGCATCGTCTCGTATTGCCTCACCGATTAAGCCGGCCGACGCCTGGCGCGGAAACCGGTTGACAAGAATCCGGTTTCTGGCAAACTGATTGAGCGGTGCGGCCGCGGCAAGGCGGAAGAAGAACCCCTTCCCGCGGCCGGGCGCATTTTGTTTTTTTTGCCGACAACCGGATTCCGCCGGGGCGCCGGCATCCCCCGAAAAGAGAAAGGTCAAACGATGAGTCCCCGCAGGCGAGTTCTGCTCTTGATTTTCATAATGTTCTCCGTGGTTCTGGTGGTCGAGGCGATCACCATCGGCATTCTTTTCCAGACCGGACTCGGGCAGGAAAAAGCACGTCTGGTGGAAACAGCGAAAAGTCAGGCGCGGCTGATCGAGGCGGTGGCCCGTTTCGACAGGACTTACAATTACGCCTATCCCCACGGGGCACGGCAGGCGACTCTTTCCCAGCTCGTCGATGCCCATGCCAGGTACCGGGGCTTTGGCGATACCGGGGAATTCACGCTCGCCACCAGGGAAAACGACCAGATTGTTTTTCTGCTGAGCCATCGTCACCATGACCTCGACCAGCTGCGGCCGGTTCCCTGGAACTCCGGGCTGGCGGAACCGATGCGGCTGGCGCTTTCCGGAAAATCCGGAACGATTATCGGCATGGATTACCGGGGCGAACGGGTGTTGGCGGCATATGAGCCGGTGGCGGAGCTGGGTTACGGCATTGTCGCGAAAATAGATTATTCGGAAATCAAAAAGCCGTACCTCAGGGCAGCCCTGATAAGCGGCATCATGGCGGTATTCGTCATTGGCTCCGGGGTCGGTTTTTTCTTTAAAGTAACCAACCCTATCTTGAACAGACTGCGCGAGACCGTGGAAAATCTGGAAAAGGCCTTGCTGGAGGTGAAAACCCTCCGGGGCATACTCCCCATCTGCTCGTTCTGCAAGAAGATCCGGGATGATAACGGGTACTGGAACCAGCTTGAGGTCTATATCAAGGCCCGCTCCGATGCGGATTTCAGCCACAGCCTCTGTCCGGACTGCCTGGAAAGGCATTACCCGGAAGAGCATGCCCTGCTGCGGGGAGAGAAGTAGTTCGGGAAAGACAGGTCGGACCGGCGGAGTTTGACCTGGGCGCGTGGCCGGCAAACGGCGGCCGCCCCTTTGTCGTGTTCCGGAGATTATTCCCGCGATACCCGCATCTCCACGGCCCTTATGGCGTCGGCGGCGGAACTGGTTATGCCGCCGGTGTAGCCCGCGCCTTCGCCGATCGGGTAGAGATTCCTGGTGTTTACGGATTCAAAGTGCGCGTTGCGGCTGATCCGGACCGGCGAGGAGGTTCTTGTTTCCGCGCCGAGCAGGATCGCCCGCCGGGAAACGAACAGGGGAATTTCCTGTTTCCAGTGGGCAAAGGCGGCCAGCAGCTCTTCCGCCACGAAGCCCGGGAAAATGTCCTTCATCTCGGCGGGGACGGTGCCCATCCGGTAGGAGTTTTCATTGAGGCCGGCCGCGCTCTTCTCGCCTAAAAAATGCATCAGGTTCTGGGCCGGCAGTCGCCAGCCTCCCCCCCCGGCCGCGAAGGCCTTTCGCTCGATATCCTCCTGGAACTCGATGCCCGCCAGGGGGCTTGCCGATTTGTAGTCATCTACATGGCAGGTCACCACCAGGGCCGCGTTGGAAAAGGCGGAAGCCCGTTGCGAGTAGCTCATGCCGTTGACCACCAGCAGCCCCGGCCCCGAGGAGGCATTGATCACCTCGCCGCCGGGGCACATGCAGAACGTATAGACCCCCCGCCGGATCTTCCGGTTGGTATAGTTCAGGGAATAGGTGGCCGCGCCCAGGCCGGGATAATTCCGATACTTGCCGCCATAGCGGAGAAGATTGATGGTTTCCGCCGGGTGCTCGATTCTCACCCCGACGGAAATCGGCCTCTGTTCGAGGGCGACCCCTTTTTCATGCAGCATGGCGATGGTATCGCGGGCGGAATGGCCAAGGGCGAGATAGATGTCCGAAGAGAGATATTCCTGGTCGCCGTTGATGACAACCCCCCGGGCCTTGCCATCCGAGATCAGGATATCCGTCATCCGGGCGCCGTAATGGATCTCGCCGCCTCGCGCCAGGACATGGTTTCTGATATTGCGGACGATTGCGCAGAGTACATCGGTCCCCAGATGGGGCTTGCCGATGTAGCCTATCTCCGGCGGGGCGCCGAATTTGATGAAGGTGGCCAGGACCCGATCGACATAGCCGGTATTGTTGTTGCGCCGGGAAAAGAGCTTGCCGTCGGAGTAGGAGCCGGCGCCGCCTTCGCCGAACTGGATATTCGATTCGGAATCGATTTCCCGCTCGTCCAGAAAGCGTTGCACGTCGAGGGTCCGTTCCTCGATCTTTTTGCCCCGGTCAAAGATGCGGGGCCGTAAGCCGTATTCGATGAGTTCAAGGGCGGCGAACATCCCGGCCGGGCCGAAGCCGATGATTATGGGGCTCACCTTGCTGGTGACGGGTTTCCGGGGTTCCCTGGCCGGGGCGTGGTAGGGCGGCAGGTTCCGGTGGTTGGGAAAGCCGTCCGCAACCCGGACAACGAGGGAAATCCTGAAATAGAACTGTTCCTTGTTGCTCGCGTCCAGGGACTTGCTGAGCATTTTCACGATGGCGATGGTTTCGGCGCCGGTTTCCATCTCCCGGGCGGCGGCACGGATATAGGCCGCCGGGCCGTCTTCTTCGATGGGGATTTGCATATTGCTGATGATCAGGTCCAAGGGGACGCTCCTCACGCTGGTTTTGGCCGCCGGCTGGGGCCCGGTTCAGGAGCCGGGCTCGGCCGGAGCGGCCCAGCCGCCGCCCAGGGCTTTGAACAGGGCGACCAGATGCGTGGTCAGGTTGCGGCGGCTGATGCTGAGATTGTCCTCGGCCGCATGGAGGGAGCGCCGGGCATCGAGCACGGCCAGGTAATCGCTTTCGCCGGCGGTGTAGAGTTTTTCCGCCAGTTCCACGCTCTGGCTGCTGGCGGCGACCGCAATGGCGAGGCTTGCCTGGCGCTCTTGTTCCTTGCCCAGGGCGAGCAGGGCGTTTTCCACCTCCTGCAGGGCGACCAGCACGGTCTGCTGGTAGGCGAGAAGATCCTCCTCCTGCACCGCTTTTTGGAACTCGATGTTGGCCCGGGTGGAACCCAGGTCGAAGAGCCGCCAGTTGATCCCCGGGCCGATGGACCAGAAGCGGCTGGCCCGGTTGAAGGTGGCGCCAAAATCGCTGTTCTGCAGGCCCAAGGCGCCGGTGAGGGAGAAACGGGGGAAGAGGTCCGCCTCGGCGACGCCGATCCGGGCGGTGGCTGCGTGCAGCCTTGCCTCGGCCCCGCGGATGTCGGGCCGTCGACGGAGCAGCTCCGAGGGCAGGCCGGCCGGCACCTGGGGCGGCGGCGAGGGCAGGGCGGCGCCCGGGTTCAGTTCGGCGAGAAGAGCGGCAGGCTCGACGGCCAGCAGGACGCTGAGGCGGTAAATCGCCTGCCGGGCCTCTGATTCCAGCAGGGGAATCTGGGCGGCCGTGCCGGCGGCGAGGGCCTCGGCCCGGCTCAGGTCGAGCCTGCTGGCAAAGCCGGCCCTGAACCGCTTGCGGGTCAGTTCGGCGCTCCGGTTCTGGGCTTCAAGGTTTTTCCTGGCAATGGCCACCTGCTCCTGCAAGCCACGCAGGCCCAGGTAATTGCTGGCCAGTTCCGCGCTCAGGCTGACAAGCACCCCGCGCCTTGCCTCGATGCTGGCCGCGAGATCCGCCTCGGCCGCCTCGATGCCCCGGCGGAGGCCGCCGAAAAGATCGATTTCCCAGTTGGCATCAAAACCGGCTTCGTAGAGATCGGCGGTTACGGAGCCGCCGCGGTCCGTTTCCGGGCTGCGGCTGCGGCGGTAGGAGCCGGAAGCATCCACGCTGGGGCCGAGGCCTGCACCGGCAATCCTTCTGGCGGCCCGGGCCTGGCGGACCCTCGCCTCCGCCTGCTTGAGATCGAGGTTGGCCGCGAGCCCCCGCTCCACAAGCGAAGTGAGGGTGGGATCATTGAAGAGCGTCCACCAGCGGGCCAGCTCTTCGGCCGCCGGGCCGGTTTCGGCAGTGGCTTCCCGCCATTGCCCGGGCAGCCGCGTTTCCGGGGCCGTGAAGTCGGGGCCGAGCATGCAGCCGGAGAGGAGGAGAGCCAGGACAAGGGTGGCGGCCCGGACAAGATGGCAGGGAGAATTATTCATAGCGTAATGCCTCGATGGGGTCCAGGCGGGAGGCCTTCCAGGCCGGATAAAAGCCGAAGATGATGCCCACGCTGGCGGAAACCAGCACCGCGGCGGCAATGGCGCCGGGTGAAGTGGCCACCGGCCAGTTGAGAAGAATCCGCACCAGCTGCGAGCCGCCGTGTCCGAGCAGTATGCCCATGGCGCCGCCGGCCAGGCAGAGGACGATGGCCTCAACCAGGAATTGGCGGAGAATGTCGCGGGCCCGGGCGCCGACGGCCATGCGCAGGCCGATCTCCCTCGTGCGTTCGGTCACGGAAACGAGCATGATGTTCATGATTCCCACCCCGCCCACCACCAGGGAGATCATGGCCACGCTGAGCAGGAGGTTGGTCATCAGGCGGGTGGTGGAGGAGAGGGTCTTGGTCACCTCGGTGAGATCGCGGACGTTGAAGTCGTCGGTCTCGCCGGCCCTGATCCGGTGGCGCTCGCGGAGCACCATGCCGATCTGGTCGATGGCCGCCGGAATCTCCGCGGCGCTGCGGGCGGAAACCATGATCTGGTCGATGTTGGTGAAGCGGACCGGCATGGGGTTGTTGGCCGCCTGGATGCTGGACTGTTCCGGGTAGAGGCTGGGCTGGCCGCCGGGATAGAGGTTGCTCAAGGTATTCACCGTGGTTTCGGCGCCGCCGGCCGCGCTCTGGTTGGAGGTGGAAAGGCTGGCGCCGGTCACCCGGTATTTGATGGTGGTCCAGGGGGCGAGGATGATGTCGTCCTGGTCGATGCCCATCATGTTGGCGCCCTTGCTCTTCAGCACCCCCACCACCCGGAAGGCCACGTTCTTGATGCGGATCTCCCTGCCCAGCGGCGATTCGCCTTCGAACAGTTCCCGGACCAGGGTCCGGCCCAGGAGACAGACCTTGTTGCCGTTCAGGACATCCCGGTCGCTGAAGGGTTCGCCCTCCGCGAGCTGGCCCCAGTCCTGCACGTCCAGATAGGCGGGGGTGGTGCCGTAGATATAGGTGGGCACCCAGTTGCGGCTGCCGTAGACGACCTGGGTCCGGGCCCGGACCATGGGGGCGGCGTTGCCCACCGCCGGGCATTCGCGCAGGATGGCCTGGCTGTCTTCCGGGGTCAGGGTGGTGGCGCTGCCGGCCCCGAAGGTGACTCCGCCGCTGGAGGCGCTGCCCGGCCGGATCACCAGAACGTTGGCCCCCATGCTGGCGATGGTTTTCTGCAGGGCCACCGAGGAGCCGGTGCCGATTTCCATCATGGCGATGACCGCGCCGATGCCGATGACGATTCCCAGGGTGGTGAGCATGGCGCGCATGGGGTTGCGGCGCAGGGCTTTCAAGGCGGTGCGGGCGGTGGTATAGACGGTCATGCGCCCTCTCCCCGGGAACTGAAAGCGCCGTCGACGATCCGGCCGTCGTGGATGCGGATGATCCTGTTGGAGTTCCTGGCCACCTCGGCATCATGGGTGACCATGATGATGGTGATGCCGTGCTCTTCGTTGAGCTCCCGGAACATGCGCAGGACATCTTCGCTGGTGCGGGAGTCCAGGTTGCCGGTGGGTTCGTCGGCAAAGAGGACCGGCGGGTTGTTGATCAGGGCCCGGGCGATGGCCACCCGCTGCTGCTGGCCGCCGGAGAGCTGGTAGGGCTGATGGTCGAGCCGGTCGGCCAGCCCCACCCGGATCAGCATCTCCGTGGCGCGGCTTCGAGCCTCTTTTTCGGAGAGCTGCTCGGCGGTATAGGCAAGGGGCATGGCCACGTTGTCGACGGCGCTGGTGCGGGAGAGGAGGTTGAAGCTCTGGAAGACGAAGCCGAGCTTGCGGTTGCGGACCATGGCCCGCTCGTCGGCGGAGAGCTGGCTCACCTCCTGGCCGTCCAGCCAGTAGGCGCCGCTGCTCGGCCGGTCCAGGCAGCCGAGGATGTTCATCAGGGTGCTTTTCCCGGAGCCGGAGGAGCCCATCAGCGCCACGGATTCGCCCTTATCCACGGTGAGGGAGACACCGCGCAGGACCGGCACGGAGATGTCGCCCATCTGGTAGGTTTTGCTGATGTTGGTGAGCTCGATCAGGTGCATGGATTTTGTGTTTGCCTTTGTTCAGTTTTTCCTAGCAATTCCAGGAAAGGAGGTAACGATTTTTTCCCTTCTTCTTTTGCTTGCCCAAAAGAAGAAGCAAGAAAAGGGCCCCCGTGTCACTTGTCCCGCCAAAGGCGGGATACCCTGCGCTGCTCGCATTGGCCGGGGTCTTGCAAACTCGCTTCGCTCAAACAGTGCAAGCCCCTCTTTTGGCCAACGTTGTGCTGCTCGGCTGGGTGCCAATGGGAGATTTTCCCATTTTGTCCTGCCGAGCATCGCAGGCCATGGCGAAAAGGGCGCTAGGTAAGCGGAGCCACGAAGTGGCAGAGACTCCGACTGTTTGAGCGCCCGCAGGAAGCGAGTTTACAGCGGCCAGCCATGGGCGAGAAGTACCCCGCAAGGGGGTATAAACTCCGGGAAGCCCGAGGGGCCAGGACGAACTGGGTGCCCTTTCTTCGCCGCTTCGCTGCTGGTTCGTTTCTTTGCCCCCTTGACGGGGATAAAGTCCAGCAAAGAAATGAACATACCTACTGCTTCTGACCGCTGCCGCTGTTCCTGGTGCCGCGGGCAAACTGCGGGGTGAATGGGTTGCTGGCCGAGCCCTTGGCATCCGTCTGCACCCGCAGGCCGGTGATGACCTGCATCCCTTCCTCAATCCCCTCGCCGCGCACCGAGGTCATGATCCCGTCGCTCAAACCCGGGCTCACCTCGACGCGCTTCGGCTTGCCCTCGTCCAGCACCCAGACCGCGCTCGCTGGTTTTTCCTCCTTGGTGGCCTGCTTTTTCATCCCTTCGGGTTTTGTCGCCCCCGGCTTCATCCCGCCTTCCCCGGCCTCGGGCGGCGACCAGCGCAGGGCCGCATTGGGCACCTGCAGAACCTTGCTCAGGGTCTTGAGTTCAAAGATGACGTTGGCGGTCAGATAGGGGAGCAGGCGGCCGTTGCTGTTGTCGGTGATGATCTCCACCGTGTAGGTGACGACGTTCTGGGTCATGGAGGCGTTCAAGCGGATCTTGCCCACCTCGCCGCGGAAGGTTTCGCCGGGAAAGGCGTCCACCGTGAAGGAGACCGGCAGGCCCGGATGGATCCTGCCGATATCCGCCTCGTTCACCGCCACCCAGACCTGGATGCGGGTGAGATCCTTGGCGATGAGGAAGAGACTTGGCGCATTGAGGCTCGCCACCACGGTCTGGCCGATGTTGACCCGCCGGTCGATGATGATGCCCTTGACCGGCGAGGTGATGGTGGTGTAGCCGAGGTTGCGGCGGGCGCGGGCCAGGGCGGCGTCCGCCTTGCCGATTTCCGCTTCATTCACCGCCACCTGGGCCAGGGCCGTCTTGTAGGCTGATTCGTAGGCGTCGTAGCTGCTTTGCGACAATGCTTCGGAAGGGCCCAGTGTCCTGGCCCGCAGCCAGTCCCGTTCCGCCCGCTCCAGGTCGGCCCTGGCCCGCAGCAGGCCGGCCTTGCTGGCGAGGAGCTGGGCTTCGGCCTGCGCCACCTCGGCGGCATAGAGCGAATCGTCGATCCTGGCCAGGACCGTGCCCGCCTCGACCATTGAGCCGTAATCCACGGGCTTGCCCCTGGCGTCCCGGCCAAAGGAGAGGATGCGACCCGCGACCTGGGCGCCCACGTCGATCACTTCCTCGGGCTCCACGGTGCCGGTGGCGCTGATGGAAACCAGAAGGTCGTCGCGGACCACCTCGCCGGTGCGGTAGGCGGCTCCCTTGCTGTTCCGGCTTCCGGACTGCCAGAGGAGGATGGCCGCGACCAGAACGAGAAGGGCGGCAATGCTGAGGAGGGCTTTTTTGTAGAGCGTATTCATGGCAAACCTCGGTGGCTGGCTCTGTTTGCGGCAAGGGTTTTTTTCTTGCGGGGAACCAATTTTTTGGCCGCCCGGATCTCGCGGATGCCGGAGAGGCTGAAGCGGATCACATGGTCGGCCAGGGTCTCGACATCGGCCAGCAGGGGCTCGACCCCGGTGGGCGGCAGGCTCTGGCCCGTCATCTTCCGGCGCCGCTCCCTGAGGAGCGGCCCGAAGCACTGGGCCCGGATGCTCATGGCGCAGAGCTGCACCTCCTCCTCGCCGGCCGCATCCCCGAGCAGTTCGCGGACCAGGGCGGTGAGATCCCGGAAGATCGGCACCATGGCCTCCTGCATGGCGCCGGCCAAGAGGCCGGTGGGGCTGGCCATTTCCTTGTGGACCATATCGAAGTCGTGGCTTTTCGGGTCAACGATCCGGCGCATGATGGAGAGGATGCGGCCGCGCAGCCGTTCTTCGGCCGGGGCCTGGGCGGGGATGCCGCCGTCCGGTGGATAGAGGGCGAGGGATTGGGCAAAGGAGTGGCGCCAGCTCTCCACGTAGAGGGCTTCCTTGCTGCCGAAATGATAGTTGGCGGCCGCGGGGTTGGCGCCGGCCTGGGCGCAGATCTCCGCCATGGTCGTGGCCCGGAAGCCCTTGGCGGCAAAGATGGCGCTGGCCGCGGCCAGCAGGGCGCCCCGGGTTTCCTGGCCGTCGCTTCGTTGTTTTCGCACAAAAAATCCCCTGTCAGGAATTAATTCAAATTTATATTTGAATTATTCGTTTGGGTTCGTCAAGGGGATTTTCAATTCGAGTGGGGAAGGCTTGGGAAAATTCCCATTGGCACGCAGCCGAGCAGCACAGCGTTGGCCAAAAGAGGGGTTTGCACTGTTTGAGCGAAGCGAGTTTGCAAGACCCCGGCCAATGCGAGCAGCGCCGGGAAGGGCGAAGCCCCAAGTGACACGGGGGCCCTTTTCTTGCTTCTTCTTTTGGGCAAACAAAAGAAGAAGGGGTAAGAAATTAAGGATTAGGCAATTATAGAACTGTTCATTTCTTTGCTTGCCCAAAGAAACGAACCAAAGAAACGGCACCCCGTTCGTCCTGGCCCTTCGGGCTTCCCTGTGCTTCTCGGTCATGGCTGGCCGCTGTAAACTCGCTTCCTGCGGGCGCTCAAACAGTCGGAGTCTCTGCCACTTCGTGGCTCCGCTTACCTAGCGCCCTTGTCGCCATGGCCTGCGATGCTCGGCAGGACAAAATGGGGAAATAGGGATTAAAGGGCAGCCTCGGCATGCCCGTGGCAGAGCTCCTCCCGCAGCCGGTTCACCTCTTCGTTCTCCAGGTAATCGTCGAAATTCATCATCCGGTCGATGATCCCGCCCGGGGTGATCTCGATGATCCGGTTGGCCACGGTGGAGACGAACTGGTGGTCGTGGGAGGTGAAGAGCACCACCTCGGGAAAGGCGATCAGGGCGTTGTTCAGGGCGGTGATGGATTCCAGGTCCAGATGGTTGGTGGGCTCGTCCAGGATCAGGGCGTTGGCGCTACTAAGCATCATCCGGGCCAGCATGCAGCGGACCCGCTCGCCGCCGGAGAGCACGGTGGTTTTTTTCAGGGCCTCCTCGCCGGAAAAGAGCATCTTGCCTAAGAATCCCCGGGCAAAGGTCTCCCCCTCGGTGGGGGCGGCAAACTGGCGCAGCCACTGGATCAGGTCCAGGTTGTCGGTGAAGTAGGCGCTGTTCTCCTTGGGAAAATAGGAGGTGGACATGGTCACCCCCCAGCGGTAGCTGCCGCTGTCCGGCTCCATTTCCCCGGCCAGGATCTGGAAGAGGGCGGTTTTGGCCTGCGAGTTGCCGCCGACAAAGGCGATCTTCTCCCCCTTCTGCATGGTGAAGGAGAAGTCCTTGAGCACCTCCACGCCGTCGATGCTTTTGCGGAGATTGTTCACCTCGAGGATCACGTCGCCGCAGGGCCTGCCCGCCTTGAAGACGATGAAGGGATACTTGCGCGAGGAGGTCGGCATATCCTCCATGGTGAGTTTTTCCAGCAGCTTCTTGCGGGAGGTGGCCTGCTTGGCCTTGGAGGCGTTGGAGGAGAAACGCTGGATGAACTCCTTCAGTTCCTCGGCCTTGGCGGTGATCTTCTTGTTCTCGTCCTGCCTCTGCTTGACGGCCAGCTGGCTCGCCTGGTACCAGAAATCGTAGTTGCCCACGTAGACCTGGATCCGGCCGAAGTCGATATCGGCGACATGGGTGCAGACCTGATTCAGGAAATGACGGTCATGGGAAACGATGATCACCGTGTTCTGGAAGCGGAAGAGGAATTCCTCCAGCCAGCGGATGGATTTGAGGTCCAGGTTGTTGGTGGGCTCGTCCAGGAGCAGGATATCCGGGTTGCCGAACAGGGCCTGGGCCAGGAGTACCCGCACCTTGTCGCCGCCTTCCAGCTCCTTCATCTTCTTTTCCCGCAGCTCCTCCGGAATCCCCAGGCCGCTCAGCAGCACCGCCGCTTCGGTTTCCACCTCGTAGCCGTTCATCTCACCGAATTCGATCTCCAGCTCGCCGCAGCGGATGCCGTCCTCCTCGCTGAAATCGCCCTTGGCGTAGATGGCCTCCCGTTCGCGCATCACCTCGTAGAGCCGTGCATGGCCCATGATCACGGTGTTGAACACGGTCTGCTCGTCAAAGGCGAAGTGGTCCTGGCGCAGAACCGCGATGCGCTCGCCGGCGCCGACCACCACCTCGCCCTTGTCCGCCTCCCGCTCGCCGGAGAGGATCTTCAGAAAGGTTGATTTGCCGGCGCCGTTGGCGCCGATGAGTCCGTAGCAGTTGCCCGGGGTGAACTTGATGTTGACGTCCTTGAAAATAACCCTCTTGCCGTAGGAGAGGGCAATGTTGACTGCGCTGATCATGGGAATTCCTTGGGATAAAATGAAAAATGCCGGCTGAGCCGGAGAGGGGGCTTTATAGCATGGATTGACAAGAATCGCCAGTTATTTTCACGGTAATTCCGGAAGATGCGGAATGCGGAGGGGGCTTTCATCCCCTGTTGCAAGAGTTGTTTTGAAACCAGCCCGACTCTGTGGTATTGAGTGCTGCACATGGACATGAAACCAGACCTCAGAAGCCTCACCTTTGCCCGGTTCACCGACTTCATCGTCGGCCTGGGCCTGCCCGCCAAAAGGGCGCGCCATCTTTTTCGCAATCTCCATCAGCCCGGGGTCAATGATTTTTCCGGGATGCGCGAGGTGAAAAAAGAGGTGCGCCAGCTCCTCGCCGGCCACGGCGTGCTCGTGGGCCTCACCCCCCTTGCCGTTGAAAAATCCGAGGATGGCACCGAGAAGTTCGCCTTCCGCCTGGCCGACGGCGCGGTGATCGAAAGCGTGCTCATCCCGGAGGAGGGGCGGCACACCCTGTGTGTTTCCTCCCAGGTGGGCTGCGCCATGGGCTGCGGCTTCTGCCTCACCGGCGCCCAGGGTTTTTCCCGCAATCTCACCCCTGGCGAGATCGTCAATCAGGTATTGGCCGTGATCCATCATATGATGCAGGCCGGCATTAAACGGGCCACGCCCAGGGAGTATGTGAACAATCTGGTCTTCATGGGCATGGGCGAGCCGCTTGCCAACTACGACAACCTGCTCGCCGCCCTGCGCATCCTCATGGACGAGCGGGGCCTGGAGTTCACCGAGCGGAGGATCACCGTCTCCACCTGCGGCCTGGTGCCACGGATCCGCGATCTGGGCCGCGACATCAGGGTGAACCTCGCCATCTCGCTTCATGCCGCGGACGACGAAACCAGAAGCAGGCTGATGCCGGTGAACAAGACTTACAATATCGAGGCGCTGCTCGCGGCCTGCCGGGATTTTCCCCTGGGCAGGAAGAAGGTGATTCTTTTCGAGTATATTTTACTCAAGGGCATCAACGATTCCCTGGCCCATGCCGGGCTGCTCGCCGAAAAACTCAGCGATATCCCCTGCCGGATCAACCTGCTCCCCTACAACGCCGCTGCGGAAGCAGGCCCCTATGCCTGCCCGGAGAACGAGGATATCCTCGCCTTCCAGAAGGTCCTGCGCGACGCAGGCTTCAACACCTTCATCCGCCAGAGCCGGGGCGCCGATATCTCCGCGGCCTGCGGCCAGTTGGCCGGGAAGAAGAGGGAGGGGAAGGGGTGAGGGCAGAACAGGGCGGCGGCGCCGATGGGTTGTCCGAGCAAGCGCCGGCGTTCGCCCTCAGCGGAAGTGACTGGTTGGCAATTTCTAGTAACCGGTGAATAAAAAATCAAGCGCGGCAATAACTTCATTTCCGACCAGACCACACCCAGCCCCTAGTATTTTTTCTGTAGTTCTCTCCGTAGTTTTTTACTTACATTTGCCAGAAAACAGAGTAGTTTTGCGTGTTAGGGGCATTGCCTATCCACGATTGGGCTTAATTTCTTACTGCTGCCTTAAGAGCAGACATCACTGTCCAATGATGTTTTTTTAACACTACGGATGATGTTGGAACAGCGTAACGGGGAAGAAGGCGGAGTGTTTTTCCGTTTATTAGAGACGAGTAGTTCAACCTTAATTTTGGGAGTCAGAATGAAAAAGCCATTAATGCTTAACAGCATTATTAGCATCCTCTTTACTTATGACAGGATGCGCAAGTCTGACCAATGACGCAATGACTCCTGTTGCCGTGTCATTTAGCTCTGGGGATGGAGGGACTTGTACATTTCAAAATAAACGGGGTGTATGGACGGCCAACATCCCAGCTACTGTTTCAGTCAGGAGATCGGATGATGTTTTGAAGTATGATTGTGAAACTCAAGATGGGATTAAGTCTGCCGGTGCGATTCAAAGCACAATTGGAGCAAAAATTGTCGCCAGTGCGGTCTTTCTTGATTTAGGAATTGTCGATGCAATTACTGACAAACATCGTGAATATCCAGCAAGTTTTGTTATCCCCATGGCAAAGAGTCATTAAGGATACATGAGCATAAGTGAAGGCAAAAGAACGACTGTTTCTAGTTGTCTCCATACTCAGTTGCAAACACACAGATTACGAAAATGAATCTGTCCCTTTTTTCGTACAAAAGGGAAAAGGGGTCAAAAGGGGTCAAGTCTTTGCTTGACTCTGAAAAGGGGTCAAGTCTTTGCTTGACTCTTGTCTCGCTTTGAGCTAATCATAATTACATGTCCAGACCATTGCGAATTGAATACTCCGGCGCTTGGTACCATGTGATGAACCGTGGTCGGCGTGGTGAAGATATCTTTGCCGACAAGAAGGACCATGAAACCTTTCTTGCCGTTTTGCGGGAAGCTGCCGTCTTGTTTGGCATCGAGGTGGCAGCCTATTGCCTGATGCCAAACCATTACCATCTATTGATGCACACCCCGGGCGGAAACATCTCCAGGGCCATGCGTCATATCAACGGCGTATATACACAGCGCTACAATCGCCGCCGAGGGGTCGACGGCCAGCTCTTTCGGGGCCGGTATAAATGCGTTCTGGTGGAGGCCGACAGCCATCTTCTTGAATTGCTGCGTTACATCCACAGGAACCCGGTCAGAGCCGGAATGTGCAAATCCGTCGCTGATTTTGTTTGGACAAGCCATGCCGGGTACATATCCCGAGCCAAAAAGTGGGACTGGCTGTCCAAGGATCTTCTTCTTGCCATGTTTTCCGATGGCAGGGCAACGGCAATGAAGGAATACCGGAAATTCGTGTACGGCAAAGAAACAGCGGAAATTTTGGAGTTTTACGGCAAGAAGAATCTGCCCTCTATTTTCGGGACGAACAATTTCGTTCAAAGGACCAAGGACGAGTTCCGCGAACGAAAATGGCACCCGGAAATACCACAAGCCAGGCAATTGGCTCCCACGGTTGCGGATATCAAAGAAGCTGTTTGCCGGAGTTACGGAATTACAGAAATGGAACTGGCAAAGACCAGGCGGGGTCAGGTGAATGAGCCAAGGAGCCTGGCCATCTATCTCTCCAGAAAACTTACCCGATTGAAGCTGGAGGAAATAGGAAGGGAATTTGGCCTGGGCAATTACAGCTCCGTAAGCAGCGCCGTCATCCGTACGGAATCACTTTTTGCAAATAACCGTAGGCTTCGCGAAAAGCTTGACAGTATAAGTGAATATTTGAGCAAGAGCCAAGCAAAGACTTGACCTCTTATTTAAAAAATAAAAACCCATAATCGGCCAGTCGAGCGGGCCGGGGGTCATTTGTCGGCTGCTCCCTCACCCTGTTCCGGCAGGGCATTGATTGGCAAGGGGATGGTGAGGGTAAAGGTGGTGCCGACCCCCAATTCGCTTGTCACCTGGAGGGTCGCCCCGTAGGTTTTCATCAGCTCGGCGCAGGCGTATAATCCCATCCCGGTTCCGGTCGGCTCTCCTTCCTTTTCCTCCCCCTTCGCCGGTTTGGTGCTGAAAAAGGGGACAAAGATGTTCCGCAGGTCTTCCGCCGCAATGCCGCTGCCCGTGTCGCTGACGTCCACAAAGAGATGCTCGCCGTCGTGTCGGGTCGCAATGGTTAATTCCTTCCGCGGCGAATGGAACATCGCATCCGTGGCGTTTTTTACCAGATTGTAGAAAACCTGCGCGAAATCGCTGTAAGATCCGTAAAATTCCGGAAGATCGGGATCAAGCAGGAACGATTTGTTGATCGCATGCTTGATCGTCATGTCCGCATCGAGAAAATCCATCTCGGCTCGGATCAGGTTGTTGAGATCAATCCCGCGCTTGTCCAGGACGGCTTCGCATCTGCTCTTGGCGAGGAGGTTGTTCACAATCGACTCGATCCTTTGTGCCGCACCGTTTATTGTTTCGAGGTGCTCAAGAATATTGTCGGCAAATTGCACCAGCCGGCGGTCTCCCTGCCCGCCGGCCTCCCGGGCAACCCCGGCCGCTTTCCGGGAGGCGAGTTTGGCCATGCCGCCAATCGCCGTGAGCGGGCTTCGGATGTTATGGACGATCCCCTGCACCATTTGTCCGACAAGGGATTGCCGTTCCTTGCGGACAAGCTCCCTTGTTTTGCTTTCCACCAATTTTTCCAGGTTCCGGTTGGTGGAAAGCAGGTCGTCCTGGGCCTTTTTCAGCCGGAGAAGTATTTTTACCTTGGCCTTCAGTTCCTCGGGTTCATATGGTTTGGTGAGGTAATCATCGGCATCGACGGCATATCCGCTGAGACGGTCGTTTTTCTCAATTTTTCCAGAGAGAAACAGGACCATGATCCCGGCGGTTTTCGGGTTTGCCTTGAGGCGGGCGCAAACCTCATGTCCACCCATTCCCGGCATCATCACGTCAAGCAAAACAAGATCCGGAGCAAAGGAGTCGATCAGCGCCAAGGCCTTTTTCCCGCCTTCGGCGAATTTCAGTTCGTAGCCGGAATCGTCGAAAATTCGTTCGATTGCCTTCCGGACATATTCCTCATCGTCCACGACCAGAATGCGATTGTCCACCCCCGCCTCCTTGGTTTCCTGTTAACGCAGCTGTTTCAACGTACCATTTTTCCAAAGGAAAATTACGAAAAAAATCGTGGTCCGTGAAGCCGGAGAAGGTTGGTGCGCCCGGGATCATATGCCGGCCATTGCTCCTGTAACGCCACGAAAAACACCAGCCAATGAGCCGGCGAAGCCATGCTCTTCCGTGTTTCCTTTCCGCTCAGGCCGGCGATCAGAAATCCTCTTTAAAGGAACAGCGGCGGCAAAGGGGCTCCACCACCAGGCGCCGGCAAAAGCCCTGGCGGATCGCGGCGGCGCGCGGGCTTTCCACGATTTTCGCAAGCGACTGATGCAGGATGTTGCCCAGGGGGATGTCCGCCTCGGCGTCCAGGCAGCAGGGCACCACGGTGCCGTCCACCAGGATGGCGACATGGTCCTTGAGCCCGTGGCAGAAGCCGGTTGGGCCAAGGTCCGGGCCGGGCGCGTGGGGCCAGGTGAAGACCGGGTTCCGGCTCAGGTAGACGCCGGGCGCCAGGGCGATGCCATGGCCCGGGGTGAGCTGGTCGGCCAGGGGCGCCGGCAGCTCGAAGAAGGATTCCAGCCTGTCGAGGATTGCCTCGTTCTGGCGGCCGAGGCTGTTTTCGATTCCCTTGGCCTTGTTCCAGAGTCTGAGGCTGATGTAGGGCCGTCCCTGAGCCTGGGCCGCTTTGATGAAGGCAAAGATCCCGGTCAGATAGTCGTCCAGATCGATCCCTTTCTCCTCTCCGGTGAAGCTGTGCAGGGAGATGTTGAGCTGCCGCAGGCTGTCGCTTGCGAACAGGATATCGCCTTTGCCGGCAAGGAGGGTGGCGTTGCTGGTGAGGTTCACCTTGAAGCCGTGCTGCCGGCAGAGGGAGAGGATTTCGGCAAGATCGGGGTGGAGCAGGGGCTCGCCCAGGACGTGCAGACAGAGGTGGTCGGTGTGGCCGCTGATCTTGGCGAGAATCCCGGCAAAGACCGCAGGCGGCATGAAGGCCTTGGCCCGCTCGCTCTGGTGGCAGAAGCGGCAGGCGAGGTTGCAGCGGTTGGTGATCTCGATGTAGATTTTCTTGAACTTTTTCAAGGTGTTGCTTTAAGGTGCAGGAGGATGGGCGAAAGGATATTTTCGCGCCTGTGCGCCTTGTCGCAACAGGGTGCGCAAATGTACGGTGTGGGGTGGGGGGTTGGCAAGAGGAAAAATGTGTCGAGATAAACGCGTCGTTATCAAGCGTTTACCGTTGTGAACAAATCCCATTGTCACGCCGCCGAGCAGCACAGCATCGGCCGAAAAAGGGGCTTGCACTGTCTGAGGCGAAGCCGAGTTTGCAAGACCCCGGACGGTGCGAGCAGCGCAGGGAATCCCGCCCTTGGCGGGACAAGTGGCTTGGGGGCCCTTTCTTTTGGTTCGTTTTCTTTGGGCAAGCAAAGAAAATGAACAAACAAAGTCTCTATTTATCAGCCTATTGCGATTGCGATAACACACAAAATATATGGGGACTTCCCTTCTTCTTTTGCTTGCCCAAAAGAAGAAGCAAGAAAAGGGCACCCCGTTCGTCCTGGCCCTGCGGGCTCCCCTGTGCTTCTCGGTCATGGCGGGCCGCTGTAAACTCGCACCCTGCGGGCGCTCAAACAGTACAGCGCCCTTTTTCGCCATGGCCTGCGATGCTCGGCAGGACAAAATGGGAAAGAAAAAAAGGCAGACCGGAGGATTGTCGGCATCAGGGGGGGAGGATGCCTCCAATGCCTCCGGCCTGCCCGGGGAAAGCCCTTACTTCACCATGTGCTCGAAATGGAACTGCCTCTTTTCGCCGTTGCCGAGCTTGGTTCCCACCTCAAAAACGTATTTGCCCTTCTTGGCCAAGGCCACGTCGGCGCCAAAGCTGCCGTCCATGGCCATCATCTTCACGGCCTCCTGCTTGTTGCCATTTGGATCGATCACCTTCACCGCCACCAGGCCCGAGTCGATGGGCTTGCCGGTGGCCGTGTCGGTGAAGCTGACCATGAAATGATGGCTCATGCTCATGCCGGCCTCGGCCATGGCCTTGCCGATGTCGCGGAGAACGGCCTGGGCCTTGACCCCGTTTTCCATGGAATCATGGAGCCTGATCTCGGCGCCGCCCATCTCCATGCCGGCCATGTCGCCATGGCCGCCGCCATGGTCTGCGGCCTGGGCGTTTGCGGCCAGGGCCAGGAAAAGCAGGGCGGTGAGAAGTTTCAGCAGGTTCTTTTTCATTGTGTGCCTCCTCTTGGATGTATTGCCGTGATACGGAGTATTCCGCGTGACAGCTGGCATGGGTTCAGGCGCCTTCCACCTCGCCGGGCGCGGTAGGGCTCATGCTTTTTTCAAGCTTCCGGCCCCGCCAGAGAAAGAAGATCACCGGGTAGACCATCAATTCCATGACCCCGGAGGTCACCACCCCGCCCACCATGGGGGCGGCGATCCGCTTCATCACGTCGGCGCCGGCGCCGTGGCTCCACATGATGGGCAGAAGCCCGGCGATGATCACCGAGATGGTCATCACCTTGGGCCGGATCCGCTTCACCGCCCCGTGGTGGATGGCCTGGACCAGATCGCCCCTGGTGCGCATCCGGCCGGCGTCTCCCCAGAGCTTGTGGGAGAGGTCCAGGTAGAGGAGCATCACCACCCCGGTTTCGGCGTCAAGCCCGGCCAGGGCGATGAGCCCCACCCAGACCGCCACCGAGGTGTGGTAGCCCAGGAGATGGAGAAACCAGAAGGCACCCACCAGGGAAAAGGGCACGGCCAGGAAGACGATGGCGGTTTTCACCAGCGACCGGGTGTTGAGGTAGATGATCACGAAGATGAGCAGGATGGTGAGGGGGATGATCACGATGAGCCGCGCCCTGGCCGACTCCATGTATTCGAACTGGCCGCTCCAGACGAGGGAGTAGCCCGGCGGCAGCTTGATCTTGGCCGCCACCGCCGCCTGGGCCTTTTTCACGTAGGTGCCGACATCGATGCCAATGATGTCCACATAGACCCAGGCGGTGCGCCGGGCGTTCTCGCTCTTGATGGCCGGCGGCCCCTTGTGCATGCTGATGGTGGCCACCTGGGAGATGGGGATATGGGTGCCGTCGCGCAACGGGATCAGCACCCGGTGCAGGGCCTGCAGGTCGTTGCGAAAGTCGCGCTGATAGCGGATGTTCACCGGATAGCGCTCCAGGCCTTCCACGGTCTGGGTGATGTTCATGCCGCCGATGGCGGACTGGATGATGTCCTGGACCTCGCCCACGGTGAGGCCGTAGCGGGCGGCAGCCGTCCGGTCCACCGAGAAGTCGAGGTAGTTGCCGCCCACCACCCGCTCGGCATAGGCGGACAAAGTGCCGGGCAGGGAGCCCATCAGGGCCTCGATCTCCTCGCCGATGCGGCTCAGCTCGTTGAGATCATTGCCCATGACCTTGATGCCCACCGGGGTCTTGATGCCGGTGGAGAGCATGTCGATCCTGGTCTTGATCGGCATGGTCCAGGCGTTGGTCAAGCCGGGGAACTGGATGGCCGCGTTGAGCCGCTCGATGAGCTGTTCCGGCGTCATGGGCTTCTGGTCAGGGAAGAGAAGGCGCAGCGGCTTTTGCAGAAATTCCGGCCAGGCGCTGTGGAAACGCTCGACCTTTACCTTGCGCCACTGCTCCTCGGGCTTGAGCATGATGGTGGTTTCCAGCATGGAAAGCGGGGCCGGGTCGGTGGCGGTCTCCGCCCTGCCGATCTTGCCGAAGACCCGCTCCACCTCGGGGAAGGCGGCGATGATCCGATCGGTCTGCTGCAGCAGCTCCCTGGCCTTGGTGATGGAGATGCCCGGCATGGTGGTGGGCATGTAGAGCAGGTCGCCTTCGTAGAGGGGCGGCATGAATTCGGAGCCCATCCGGCTGACGGGCCAGGCGATGGAGGCGATGAGGAGCAGGGCAATGAGGAGGGTGGCCTTGCGCCATCTGAGGACAAAATCGACGACCGGATGGTAGATCCGGATCAGCAGGCGGTTGATGGGGTTGGCGTGCTCCGGCTTGATATTGCCGCGGATGAACCAGCCCATGAGCACCGGGACGATGGTGATGGAAAGCAGGGCGGCCGCTCCCATGGCATAGGTCTTGGTGAAGGCCAGGGGCTTGAAGAGGCGGCCCGACTGCTCCTGCAGGGTGAAGACCGGCAGGAAGGAGACGGTGATGACTAAAAGCGAGTAGAAGAGGGTGGGGCCCACCTCCTTGGCCGAGGCCATGATGATCTCCCAGTGGGGCTTCCTGCCCCGCTCCCGCTCCAGATGCTTGTGGGCGTTTTCGATCATGATGATGGCGGCGTCGATCATGGCGCCGATGGCGATGGCGATGCCGCCCAGGCTCATGATGTTGGCGTTGATCCCCTGGCCGTGCATGATGACGAAGGCCATGAGGATGGCCACCGGCAGGGTGAAGATGGCGACAAAGGCGCTGGGCAGGTGGAAGAGGAAGAGGGCGGTCACCAGGGCGACCACGATGCTCTCCTCGATGAGCTTTTCCTTTAAGGTGTCCACCGCCCGCTCGATGAGGCCGGAGCGGTCGTAGACCGTCTTGATCGTCACCCCTTCCGGCAGGCCGGACTGCAGGGAGGCGAGCTTCTTCTTGACGTTTTCGATGACGGTGAGGGCGTTTTCGCCAAAGCGCATCACCACGATGCCGCCCACGGTCTCACCACGGCCGTCAAGCTCGGTAACCCCGCGCCGCAGTTCCGGCCCGATGCTCACCTCGGCCAGATCCCTGACCAGGATCGGGGTGCCCGAGCGGTCGGTGCCCACCACCACCTGCTCAATGTCGGCCACCGACTTGATGTAGCCCAGGCCCCTTACCATGAACTCGCTCTCGCCCATCTCCACCAGGCGGCCGCCCACGTCGTTGTTGCTCTGGCGGATGGCCTGCCGGATCTGGGGGATGGTGATGTGGTAGGCGAGCAGCCGGTTCGGGTCGACGGCCACCTGGTACTGCTTCACAAAGCCGCCGATGCTGGCCACCTCGGAGACCCCTTCCACCGCGGCCAGCTCGTAGCGCAGGTACCAGTCCTGGATGGAGCGGAGCTGCTGCAGGTCGTGGCGGTCGCTTTCCAGCACATACTCGTAGACCCAGCCCACCCCGGTGGCGTCCGGCCCCAGGCTGGGCGTTACTCCCGGCGGCAGCTTGCGGGCCGCGTAGTTGAGGTATTCGAGGACCCGGGAGCGGGCCCAGTAGATGTCGGTGCCGTCCTCGAAGATCACGTAGACAAAGGAGAAGCCGAAAAAAGAGTAGCCGCGCACCACCTTGGCATGGGGCACGGCCAGCATCTGGGTGGTGAGGGGGTAGGTGACCTGATCCTCCACCACCTGGGGGGCCTGGCCGGCATACTCGGTGAAGATGATGACCTGAACGTCGGAGAGGTCCGGGATGGCGTCGATGGGCGTCTTCTTGAGGGAATAGCCGCCGGCCACGATCATCAGCGCGGTGAGGAGGACGACCATGAACTTGTTGTTGATGGACCACTCGATTATTTTGGTGAGCATGGGCGCTCCTCGTTTATGCGAGCATCATTTGGCAAAGAGATCATCAAGGGATTCCTTTTCCTTGGCCGCGTCATCCTTGCCGGCAGCGGGCGGCTGTTTTTCCGGCTCCATCATCTTTCGCACCGCCGCCCGCAGGGCGCTTTCCGAGTCGAGCATGAACTGGGCGGAAACCACGATGCTCTCGTCCTCGGCAAGGCCCTGCATCACCTGGACAAAACCATCTTCGCTCTCCAGGCCCAGCCGCACCTGACGCGGGGCGAATTTCCCTTCCCCCAGGGAAACGAAGACACTCTGGCGTTCGCCGGAATTGAGCACCGCCTCGCGCGGGATGGTGAGGACGTTTTTCACCGCCTGCGCCTCGATGCGGACGTTCACGTACATGTCCGGCTTGAGTTCGAGGCCCGGGTTGGCCAGATCGATCCGGGCCTTGACCGTCCTGGTCCTGGTCTCCACATAGGGATAGATGGTGCTGATCCTGCCCTGCACCGGCTCCCGCTGGTAGGGGAGCTGGATGCTCGCGCTCTGGCCGACCTTGAGCCAGGGCAGCTCGTACTCGTAGATGTCCGCGTGGATCCAGACCCTGGAGATGTCGGCGATCTGGAACAGCTCCATGCCCGCCTTGACGAACATCCCTTCGCTCGCCTTTTTCTGGGTCAGGATCCCGTCGTACTGGGCATGGATGGTGAGGGTCTTTTGGGCGGTGCCGCTCTTTTCCAGATTCCTGATCTGGGCTTCGCTGATATCCCAGTAGCGCAGGCGCTTGCGGGATGCGGTGAGCAGCCGTTCCGCGCCGGCGGCGATCTCGGGCACGGTGCTGTTCTGGAGAGCGGTCTTGTTGCGCAGGGCCAGCAGGTACTCTTCCTGGGCCGTGACCAGTTCCGGGCTGTAGATATCCATGAGGGCCTGCCCCTTTTTGACCTGGCTGCCGGTCTCATTGACATGGAGGCGTTCTATCCAGCCGTCGATCTTGCTGTTGATGGAATACTGCCTCGGTTCCTCGTAGCCGACCACGCCCACGGTGCGGATGGTCCGGCTCATGTCGCGGCGGCTGACCAGGGCCAGGCGCACGCCCATGTTCTGCTGGGTCACCGGGTCGATGGTGATGACCGCGCCAAGGCCATCCTCCTCTTTCCGCTGGACCCCGCTGCCGGGGGGGGTGGTTTTCACCGGGGTCAGGGTCATGCCGCAGATGGGGCAGTTGCCCGGCTCGTCTCGGATGATGAAGGGATGCATGCTGCAGGTGTATTTTTGCGCCTCGGCCCTGGCTTCCTCAGGGCCGGCTGCGAGATGCGGGTGTTCTTCGCCGTGGGGCGTGAAGATGACCGGGCCGCCGGTCAGGACCAGGAGGAGGCAGAGGGAGGTGGTGAGGGAGAATTTGCTTGTCGGAAGCATGGCAGGGCGCGCTCCTTGGCGTTTCATGGCGTTTGTCCGGCCTTGTCCGCCGGAGTGATCTGCTGGCCTGATTCTGCTTCCAGGCGGGCCAGGTTGCGTTGCCCGTCGCTCAGCGCCTTCTGGTGGAGCAGTTCGTAGTTGTAAAGGGTCATCAGGTTGTCCAGCAGGCTCAGGAAGGGAACCCTGCCCACCTGGTAGCCGTTGATTGCCGATTCCAGGGCCTGGCTGGCCTGGGGAATGATGCCGTTCTTGTAAAGCAGAGCCTGCTCATGGTTGGTCCGCGCCTGGTTATAGGCATCCTGGATGTTGTAGAGGACCTGATTCTTGAAGTCGTTGTACTGGGCCAGGGCCATGCGGGTGCCCTCCTCCGCCTCGGAGGCGGCAGCCCCGCGTTTGGCCTGGAAGATGGGCAGGTTGATGCCGAACTCGATGCCGGCGAAGTCGGTTCCGGAATCTGCCCGGTTCGGTTCCCTGAAGGAATAGGTCAAGCCGACCTTGAAGTCCGGCTGGTAATCGAGGCGGGCCAGCCTCTCCTGGGCCTGGTAGCGATCGATCAGGGAGCGGTAGGCCGCATACATGGGCCGCAGCCGTTCGGCGTTGTCCTGGAGTTCCGGCAAAGGGATCTCGATGGCGATCGGTGCGGGGTCGGGGCCGTCGGCAACCGCCGTGTCCGGCGGGCGGTTCACCAGGCGGTTTACGGCAGCCAGGTTGCTGAGCCGCTGCTGGCGCAAGCTGTAGAGGCGGTCGAGCAGCTTGCCCCGTTCCACCTGGGCCTTGAGCACATCCTGCTGCTGGCCCTTGCCCACCTCGTAGCTGGCTTCGCTCAAGCGGATGAAATCATCCAGCAGCCGCATGTTCTTTTCCGTGATGGCAACGGCCCGGCCGGTATAGAGCAGGGAGTGGTAGGTCTCCCTGACCTGGCGGACAAGCTGCAGCCGTTGCTCGTCAAGCAGGGCTTTATACCATTTGGCCTGCTGCGCGGCGATCTCGGTTTTGGCCGCCAGCTTGCCCGGGAAGGGCAGATCCTGGGTAAGCTTGACCACCTTGCCGCTCATGGCGTATTCGTTGCCGCTAAAGGTATCCACCGGATAGTTGCTGAAGGCAAAGGAGAGGGCGGGGTCGTTCAGGGAGCCGGCCGGGATTATCTTGTTTTCATAGAGGCGCAGGCGGGCCTGCGCCGCCTTGAGGTCGGGGTTTTCCGCAAGCGCCGCTTCGATGAGGCCCGAAAGCGCATCGGGCGGGTTTCCCTGGGCAAGGGCCTGGCCGGCGAAGACGGCAAGAAGCAGAAGAGACGGAACAATGAAAAGGCGAAGCAGTGTATTCATCCCTGGTTTCCTCGGCAAGACGGGGTTGATGGGGATGAAAAAAAGCAAGGAGCGTGCCGCGCATATTTTTATTTGTAAAATAAGCAGGTTGGCTGTTTCCTGGCCCTGGAAAAGCCGTTGCGGTTGAAGAATAGTCTGTATCCGGGTGGAGAATATTCTCCAGCGGCGACGATCCGCGTCCGACGCTTGGCAGTGCGGCCTCCAGAGACGGATAGATTCCGTTGAATTTTTTCCCCCGGTTGTGTACAGACAGGCGAGAGGGTCTGGTGGTTGATGGCCCGCGATAAGGAATGGGAAACAGATGGCGGCAAAGAAATTCTATGCAATAGCCGTGGGACGCAGGCCAGGCATCTATGAGAAGTGGCCCGAGGCCCAGGCCCAGGTGTTTGGTTTTCAGGGGGCGAAATACAAAGGCTTTGCCAGCAGGGCCGAAGCCGAGGCCTGGCTGAAAAATCCCGTTTTCAGCCCCACCACCTCCGGGGGCCGGAAAACCGGCAACAGAGCCCCTTGTGCCGGAACGGCCTGTCCCGCCGGGGAGGGAGGCGTCGAGATCTACACCGACGGCGGCGCCCGTTTCAACCCCGGGCCCGGCGGTTACGGCATCGTGCAGCTGTACAACGGCGAGCGCGTCGAGCGTTGCGGCGGTTTTCGCCTGACCACCAACAACCGCATGGAGCTGATGGCCTGCATCGTGGCCCTGCGCGAGCTTGAGCATCGCGACAAGCCCGTGACCCTGTACTCCGACTCCAGCTATGTGGTGAACGGCATCAGCAAGGGCTGGGCAAGGAGCTGGCGGAAGCGGGGCTGGATCAAGGCGGACCGGCAGCCCGCCGTCAACCCGGATCTCTGGGGAGAGCTGCTTGCGTTGGTGGACGAGCTTGAGGTGACCTTCCGCTGGGTCAAGGGCCATAGCGGCCATCCCTTGAACGAGCGCTGCGACGAGCTGGCCGTGGCTTCTTCCCGGCGGGCGAACCTGCCCGAAGACCCGGGCTACAAGGGCTGATCGCCATGTCCGCGGAAGGGGAAAGGCTGCGCCGCCTCTGGGGCAACCAGCTTCTGGTCGAGTACCGGCAGCTCTGCTGGCTCTATCGCCTGCCCCTGGCGGCCCCGGTCTTTGAGATCAGCGAGGGGCAGAGGCAGGCCGGGGCCTGGGCCCCGGATTTCGACACCCTGAAGATCGCTTCCTGGCTGATCATTGACCATTCCTGGGACGTGGTGGTGGAGGTCTTGAAGCATGAGGTCTGCCACCAGTATGTGCACCAGGTCATGGGCCAGGGGGACGAGATGCCCCATGGCCCGGCCTTTCTCAAGGCCTGCGACCGGCTGGGCGTCCATCCGGAGTTCCGCTCCGCCACGGGATCTATCCCCCGCCTTTTGAAAATCAGGCCCGGCGGTGCCGCGAGCAGCGCGATCCTTGCCAGGGTGGAAAAGCTCTTTGCCCTGGCCCAAAGCGCCAACGAGCATGAAGCGGTCCTGGCCATGGAGAAGGCCAACGCCCTCCTCCGCAAGCACAACCTGGAACGGCTCGCCAGCAAGGCCCCTGCCGATTACGACTACCTGATCCTCGCCCTGGGCGGCAAGCGGTTGAGCGCCCACCACCGGGCCATCGCCGCCATCCTCAAGGACTTTTTCTATGTCAACGTGGTGATCGTCAGGCGCTTCGAGGCGCGGAGCGGGGAATCCCACCGGGTCATCGAGCTGACCGGGGCCAGGGAAAATCTGGCGGTCGCCGACTATGTCGCCACCTTTCTGGCAAACCGCCTCGCCTCTCTCTGGAGCCGGTACCGCCGACAGACCGGTGCGCCCGGCAGGGAGAGGAATTCCTACTGTCTCGGGGTGCTCAACGGTTTTCGGGCAAAGCTTGCCCGCCAGGCGGAGGCCGCCATGCGGCAAGACGGCGGTCAAGAGGCCGGCAGTCTGATCTGCGCCAATGACCCCGGCCTGATCCGCTATTACCGGGCCCGCTATCCGCGGCTCAGGAAGATCAGCCATGCCGGCCCCCAGGTCCATGCGGATTCCTATACCGCCGGCCAGGAGGAGGGGGGGCGGCTCATCCTGCACCGGGGCGTCGCCGCCGGGACAGACGGGACGGGCAAGCCCAGGCTGCTGGACCGGGGCTGAAAAAGGATGGCCGTTGCGGCGGCGGGAGAATTTTTCAGTGCACGCCAAAAAAAATCGGGAAGTGCGGGGAAAAACAAAATCACCCCTTCTCTGTCTGTTTATCTCGTTAAATCAACTGGTTTTGTTGTTATTCTTCAAGTCGGAAGAGCGACCTGCCGATAACAAAGATATTGATTGCAAGCGCGGCAGAAACGTAACTCGGCAGAGCGACAAGACAGTTCATTTTTTGTTTCCCTATCAGGCCCACGGTGTATTTTGTCAACATCTTGTTTTGATCCCCGTGGTCCCCTCTGCCGGCCTTTTCATGGGCAGGAGATGGTCATGACCAGTGTTGACGAAGGCAGAAAGACGGAACAGGAAAGGCGGGCCGCCATCTCGAAAAGCCTGGGAGCGCAGGGCTCCGAACGGAAAAAAAGACCGGTATATGGCGAAGTAGCATCCTCCCCCAGGGTGGCGCGCGAGGTTTTTGTCATTGACGACACCTTCCGGCGGGGCCACATGCCGCGTTCTCCCCACTGGTCGGTGCCGTGGTCCGATCTCATGATGACTATGTTCATTTTTTTCGTGGTCCTTTATGTCTACCAGCAGGCCCATAAGGAATTTCTCAGCCCGGAAGGGCTGGGGGGCGAGGGCGGAAGCCAGCTCGCCAGCAGGGTCATGGAGACAGCGGGCCGCGGCCTGGGGGAAGCCGCCGGCCCTGCCGAGGGGTTCATCGAAAAAATGTATGACCTCAGCAGGCAGACCCTGGCGGATGAGGCGCTGCAGGAATTCGCCTCGGTGGAATTGGTGCCTGACCGGACCGTGCGCATTATTCTGACGGGGGATCTGCTTTTTGACTCCGGCGAGGCGGCCCTCAGGATGGATGCCAGGCAGTCCCTGGCCAAGATTGCGCAGGTGCTGCGGCAAAGTCAATATGCCATTGACGTGGTCGGCCATACCGACGACGTTCCCGTCACGTCCGAACGGTTTCCCTCCAACTGGGATCTGTCGGCAAGCCGCGCCAGCGCCGTGGCCCGTTATCTGATCGACGAGATGAAGATTCCCGCCGATCAGTTTCAGGTCACCGGGTACTCCTTCCATCGGCCCCGGCGTCCCAATACCACTCCGGCCGGCAGAGCCGCGAACCGGCGGGTGGAAATCATCATTTCCCGGGAAAATCCCGTGGCCATGCCGGCCGTATAATCAACCCTTCCCAGAGAGGCATTCACAGCAGCCATGAGCAAAAAAAATATCTTCGGTCTGAGCACCTGTGTGTTTATTTTTCTGGTCGGATTCGCCCTGCAGGGCCACATCGCCATGTACTTCAACCTTGCCGGGTTCCTGATCGTCATCGGCGGCACTGTCGGCGCGACCCTGCTCTGCTACCGGGTCGAACAGATGAGAATCGTTTATGACGTTTTAACCGCTTCCTACCGCTCCCGGCTCAAGGCGCCCGAGAAAATCGTCGAAGTGCTGGTGGATCTTTCGGTGAAATCACGGTTCAAGGGGATTCTGTCCCTGGAGGAAGATGAGGGCGAGACCTCGATTCTGTTTTTGCGTCGGGCCCTGGGTTTTTTGGTGGACGGGTTGCCCGCGGATTACATCCGGGAAAGCCTGAGCACGGAAATGTATTTTTTCAAGATGCGGCGGGAGGACTCCGAGCGGGTTTTGCGGAATATGGCGGCTTTCGCTCCTTCCTTCGGGCTGGCGGGCAGCGTGGTCGGCCTGATCGGCATGCTGGCCGGCGTGGCCGACACGGATTCCATCATGAAAACAGTGCCCATCGCCCTGACCTCCACCCTGTACGGCGTGGTCTTGGGCACCTTTTTCTTCAGTCCCTTTGCCACCCTCATCGAAGAGAGGACCAACCAGGAACTCCTGCTCCAGAAAATCATCATGGAAGGGGTCATTGCCATTGAGTCCGAGATGGATCCGCGCCTGTTGGAGCATAAGCTCAAATCGTTCATCACTCCCTCCTTGCGGCAGATCAAGCTGGTCTCTTTGGAGAGGATTCAGGAACGATTCAATATCAGGGGGCAAAAGATTTCTCCCAAGCCGTCCCTTCGGAAAAAGCCCCTGGAAGGCCTGGCCTTCCCGCCGAGAACCGAGCCGTTGCAGGGATAACGCGTCGTGCCTTCGCGGATGGTGTCAGGGGCCTGCCGCCGCGATGTCGCCCGTTCCGCGCAGGCGACGTACTCCTGCCGCCCGCACCCGCGCCGGGAAGACGAACATTCGGTGGAATTTTTTTTGTCCCGGGCCTAAACTAAGAAAACGATCGGTTGGACCGCGGGCCAGGGATTGCGGCAATTTTCCAGACAAATGCACGAGGAGGGGAATGATGCTGAAGGAATTCAAAGAGTTCGCCATGAAAGGCAATGTTGTCGACATGGCTGTCGGTATTATCATCGGCGGCGCCTTCGGCACCATTGTGAAAAGCCTTGTTGCCGATGTGCTGATGCCGCCCATAGGCTTGCTGCTGGGCGGCGTGGATTTCTCCGATCTCTTCGTAACCCTGAAGGACGGCACCGCGCCGGGGCCCTATGCAACCCTGGCGGACGCGCAGACGGCGGGCGCGGTCACGATCAATCTGGGCCTTTTCTTCAATGCCGTGATCAGTTTTCTCATCGTGGCCTTTGCCGTATTCATGCTCATCAAGGGGATAAACAAGCTGAAACGTGAAAAGGAGGCGCCCCCGGCGGAGCCCACCACGAAAGAGTGCCCCTATTGCTTCTCCACCATCGCCATCAAGGCCAGCCGCTGCCCGAACTGCACCTCTGCGCTTGGCTGAGCCAAAGGAGCGTCGCCGCCGGACGTTCCCTGCCGCGAACTCACCCCGTTTCCTCTTCCTGTCCGAGGATTTTCGCCAGGGCCCAGCTCATCTCCTCCACCTTGTAGGGCTTGGGCACAACCCCGCAGAATCCGTAGTCCCGGTGGTTTGCCATGATGGGATCGTTGGCGTAGCCGCTGGAGACCACGGCTTTGATCTCCGGATCGATCCGGCGCAGGATTTCCATGGCCTCCCTGCCGCCCATGCCGCCGGGGATGGTGAGATCCATGATCACGGCGGCAAAGGGCCTCTCTTCCTGCATTGCCTCCCGGTAGCGGCGGATCGCCTCGTCGCCGTCCGCCACTGTTACGACTTCGAAGCCGAAGTAGCCGAGCATCTCGGCGGCCGCTTCCCGGATCATCGCCTCGTCGTCCATGATCAAGAGGCGGCCCTTGCGGGCGGCGGGGCCTTCTCGCCGGGATTCAGGGGAAAGGTGGATCTTTTCCGCGGCCTGCAGGTAGATGGTGAAGATGGTGCCTTTACCCACTTCCGAGTCCACGGTGATCTGGCCGTCATGCTTCCTGATGATGGAGTAGGCGATGGCCAGGCCGAGGCCGCTGCCGGTCTGCTTGCTGGTGAAGTAGGGATCGAAAATCCTGCTCAGGTGCTCCTGGGGAATGCCGTGGCCATTGTCGACCACCGCGATCTGCACGTATCTGCCATGGGGCATGGCCAGCAGGTTTTGCCGGGCGATGGGGATGTTGCGGGCCCAGATGTTGACGGCGCCGCCCTCCGGCATGGCCTGGGCCGCATTGAGCACCAGATTCTGAATCACCTGGCTGAGCTGGCCGGCATCCACCTCGATGGGCCAGAGGCCGTCGGGTAGATCGTATTCGCATTTGACGTTGGAGCCCGTCAGGGCGAAGGAGGCGGAATCCCTGATCAGCTCCGGGATGGTGGTGGTTTTTCTGATGGGGGCGCCGCCCTTGGCAAAGGTGAGCAGCTGCTGGGTGAGGTTCTTCGCCTGCAGGGAGGCCTTTTCCGTTTCCACCAGACGCTGGTACGCCTTGTCCTGCGGGTTGACATAGAGTTTGGCCAGGGAGATATTGCCCAGGATGCCGGTGAGCAGGTTGTTGAAGTCGTGGGCGATACCGCCGGCGAAAACCCCGACCGATTCGAGCTTTTGGGTCTTGAGCAGCTCCTCCTCCATTTTTTTCTTTTCCGTGACATCCCGGAAGATGCACTGGGTGGCGCCCGGCCTGCCTTCCTGGAACTTGCAGATGGCATTGCCCTCGATGATGATCCTGCGGCCGTCCTTGGCCTGGAAAACCGTATTGATGTAATTGACCTTTTCCTCGGCAAGGACTTTTTGGAATGTCTGCTGGCATTGTTCCCGATGGGCCGGGGTGATCAGGTCAAAGATGGAGAGTCCGGAGATTTCTTCCTCGGCATAGCCGAACGTCTCCCGCCAGGCGCGATTCACATAGAGCAGTCTCCCGTCCGGCCGGATCATCTGGATGAGGTCGGTGGCGTTTTCAAAGAGGTCGCGGAAGCGTTTTTCGCTTTCGCGCAGGGCCTGCTCATTGCGGGACCGTTCGCTGATGTCCCTGAAGATGCCGGTCAGGGCCATGGCCTTGCCGTCCTGAAAAGAGGTGTTGCAGCAGCCCTCGACCCGGATTTTTTTCCCGTCCTTTGCCACGAAAACGGTTTCGTTGCGGCAGGACTTTTCGCCCTGGATGAGGTCGGCGAAGACGTCGCGACACTTGTCGCGGCAGGACTCTTCGACGATGTCCATCAGCCGCAGGTTCCTGATCTCATCCTGGTCGTAGCCCAGGGCTTCGCGCCAGGCCCGGTTCACGAAGAGAAAGCGGCCGTCCGGTGTGACGCTGTGGATCAGGTCGTTGGCGTTGTCCACCAAAGCGCAATAGCGGCTCACCTCTTTCCGCAGGCTGTCGATGCAGCCCTGCTGCACGGCATTTTCCTGCTCAAGCTCGACGATTCTGCGGGCCAGTTCGGCAGGGCTTGGTTCCGGTGCCATGAAGATTTACTCCATATGAAAGGAAATTCCGGCCAGCGTGATGCGCCGTTTTTAGGACAGGAGAATTCTCCGTTGATTACAAGAGAAAGGCCAGGGCGGGGTGGCCGCCGCTAATCAAAGATCTCCACGTCGCCCTGCCCGCATTCGGAACAGCGGAGCATGGGCTCCATTTTCTCAAAGGCCGCGCGCCAGCCTTCTTCGGCAATGGTTTCCTCGTAAAGCCTTTCGCACTCGCCGCAAAGCCAGCGGTCTCCCTTGGGCGTGACCCAGAGTTTCATCGTCTCTCTCCTTTTTTGAAAATCGATCTCCCACGGCAGGCGGCAACCGCGCCAGGGAGGAAAATTTTTTGCAGAATAATGGAATTTGTCGTTACCGGCAAGGATGGGCGGGAGAAATAAATTGTTTTTTTGGGATGCGGAAAGAAGCCCTGCCCGGTAAAAAGAGGTATGCGGCAACCGATTCCGGCAGCAGCCGATACGCAAACCATGAAAAAAAAGGAGCGAACGCCATGGCGAAAGGGCAAGACAGCAAGAAGGAAGCCAAGAAGGAACCGGCCAAATCCATGAAGGAAAAAAAGGCGGCCAAAAAGGCGAAGAAGGAAGAAAAGAAGAGCCGGCAGTAAGCCCGCGCCCCCCGGGTGGCGCCTTGCCGGAGCAGGTGTTGCCTCTGGGCCGTTTGCGTTGCCCTTGTTGTGAGCCGGGAACGGAATGACCTGAGAGTGTTGCCATGAATTACGAAAAGTTGCCTTGGCCGGCGGGCACGCGTCCTCTGATGCTCGCCCCGATGCAGGGCCTGACCAATCGGGCCCTGCGCGGCCTTTTTATCGAGTACTCCCGGCCGGACGTGGTGTTCACCGAATTTGTCCGGGTCAAGGCCAGCGCGAAAAAGAACATTTCCGCCAGCGACCGCCTGGAAGTGACGGGCAAAGAAGGCGGAGTGCCGCTGGTGGTGCAGCTGATCGGCAGTGATCTTGCGGCGCTCCGGACCGCGGCGGCCACGGTGCGGGAGCTGGGGGCAAGGCATCTGAACATCAATCTGGGCTGTCCCTTCGGCCGCATGAACAACAACGCCGCAGGCGGCGGCCTTTTGCGCCGACCCGAGGGACTTGCCGAGATTCTCGCCGGCCTGCGGCAATGCATCGGCGGCAGCTTCTCCGTCAAGGTGCGGGCCGGGTTCGACGATCCGGAACAGCTTTTCGCCCTGCTCGACACCTTTGCCGCGCACGGGGTGGATTTTCTCATCGTCCATGCCCGCACCGTGAAGCAGCGATACAGCGGCGCGGCCGACCACCGTATCACCGCGGAGGTGGTCCGGCGCACCGCGCTGCCGGTCATCGCCAACGGCGACATCTTCACCGCGGCCCAGGGGCGGCGGGTTCTGGCGGAAACCGGAGCGGCCGGCCTCATGCTCGGCCGCGGCGCCATTGGCGATCCCTTCCTTTTTGCCCGCCTGCGCGGTGATTACCCGGAGATTTCCTCTTTTGGGGAAAAACGGGCCGAGGTGCAGCGCTACCTGCGGGAACTGCTCGCCCGCTATCGGGATATCTTCTGCGGCGACCATCAGATCCTTTGCAAGATGAAGGAGGTGCTCTGTCATCTGAACGATCCGGATCTTTCCGGGCCGGTGCGACAGCTCAAGCGCAGTAGAAATCTGGCCCAGCTGGTCGAGCTCCTTTCCCTTTTTGCCGAAGAGCACGCTCCCGGTTGACGGGCCGGACAAGGGCGTGTCTGCTTCTGGTTACGGCTTGTACTGGCCCACGTAGGAGAGCTGCAACCTGCTGAACTGGCCCGACTCGTTGCCGCTGTAGTAGGCGTAACTGTTGCCGCCCGGATTGTAGTAGTCCACCCGGACAACATCCCCCGCCTTCAGCGGCCAGACGATCTCAAAACCGTTGTTGACCCAGACGTTTCCGCTGTATTCAACCCCATAGTATTTTGTCACGCCGTTCACCACCAGGGCCGCGTTGGCGTATGAGCTGACATTGCTGATGGTCCAGGCGGTGATTTTGTAAAATCCCGGGGTGAGGACGGTGATGGAGCCGTTGCTCCCCACGGAGAGATAATCCTTGGCGGTGTTGAATTCCTCAGTGTCGGTGCAATAGGTGTTCCAGCCCACGGCCCGGCCGAGCTCCGAGCAGTAGCCGGACCAGAAGATGGGGCAGGTCGGCGTCGCGTTTTGCTGGGCAGACTGACAATCGTAAGCGTCCCAGGAGCCGTCGCCGTTGATGTCTTCTTCCGGGTCGGCCTGATAGTTGCCGTTCAGATCCCAACAGGAGATGCCAGGGGCGCCATTGAGGCCGCGTGGACCTTCAGGGCCCTGCGGTCCCACTGATCCCACCTGTCCCTGCGGCCCAACCGGCCCCATCGGCCCAACCGGCCCCATCGGCCCAACCGGCCCCATCGGCCCCTGCGGTCCCACCGACCCTTGCGGTCCAGGGGTGAGTTCAATGGTGTCAATCTGCATCTGCAAGGCGGCATCACCGTTTTCGCGGGCCTTGATCTCGGCGTTGAGCGCCGTCTCCACCGCGGGCAGACCGCCCTGGAGGGAAGCATGCTGGAGCCGGCTCTCCCGCTCCCGGTGGGTTTCCTGGCTTTGGGGCCTGCCGGCGGCCAGCGCGGAATTGGCGGCCGGCAGCGCGGACAGGGCAAGGGAGAAGAGGATGATCTCTTTGACGGTGGGCTTTCTCATGGTTTTTCCTCCGAGGGGCTTTATTGTGACAGCGTTTCTTGCTGTTTGTTCTCCGATCCGCAAGGGAGTGCTTAAGTAATTTGCAGGAGTCATGCCAGCCTTTTGTCCGGGCCTGCGGGTTGCCTCAGTCCACGTCGGCAGAGGGTTTTTCGCCCGTTTTCCCGCCCGCGGAGAAAAAAAAGCCACGCGGAAACGGCACGGGCATGACCTTGATTGGCTGTTTTTGACAAAAAATGTCAGAAGGAGCCGGCCCGACAGGCCCGGTTTTCAGCTCCGTTGAAAGGGGGGGTATGGAAAACAGGGAGGAAATACCAGAGGATGGGCAGGGCGCCGCTGTTTTCGGCCGGCCTTGGCAGCGGTTTGCCGGCGGCGGAGGGGAGTGGGCGGGAAATGGTATCCCCGGAACAGCAGGGGGGGGCGTGGCAAAGAAGCCCGGCCCTGGTCGGAGCGGATGGTTCGCCTTCCGGGAACCCACCCCTTCCCGGGGCGATCAGGCCGGGCCCGGGCTCATTGCCCGTAGCAAGCGTCCCGGAGCGTTTCCCCGAGTTTTTGCAGGGCTTCCACGGTGGCGGCGTCGTCCTCCAGGGTGTTGATTCCGACACCCTCCACGGTGGCGTCCGGTCCATGGATCATCTTCAGGCCGGAAACCTGGCACTGGATCCCGGCCGCGCATTTGACGCAGGGCACGTTGCCCAGCACCGAGACGCCGCCCACATAGCGCATGCCCTCCTCCAGCATGTAATACTGGATGGCGGCAAGCCCGTTTTCGCAGGCCGGCGGCATTCCCTCCTTGCCGGCGGGGATGGCGCAGGTGACGATGGCCGCGCCCGGTTTTCCGGTCATGAGCCCGTGGCGGTGGCGCAGGGGGTAGAGGCGTTCGATAAATGCCTTGCTGCGGCTGTCCAGGCTGGAGTAGGGCGTGTAGCCGGCAATGATCAGGGCGTCGGCCTTGTAGGCCTTTTCCGCCAGCTTGACGCCGTCGTCCCGGATGATGCAGCGGTTGGTGTTGACGCAGCCCAGGCAGGCATTGCAGGGAGCCACCGTGTAGTCGCTCAGTTTGATAAACTCCTGTTTTTTCGCGCCGGTTGCCGCCATGGCGATCTCCAGGGCGCGGTCGGTGTTGCTGTTCGGGATAGGGGAGCCGGAAACGCCGAGAACCTTCATGTGAGCCTCCATCAGGAAATCCGCGCCGTTTCGGTCGGCGTTCGGAATAAGGGGGAAATTCCCCTTGCCAGGATACCGGGGGATCGGTCGGGACGCAATGGCGGGTCCGCAAAAAAAAACAGGCAGACACGGGGCTGGGACGATACACCCAAACATTTCCGTTGCACGGAAGAACATGGTGCTCCTGCCGGGAAGGCTTTTTCAACACCCAGCCGGGTAAAATTACGCGGGAAGGAAAAAAGGGTAACAGGGTTGGGTAATAATACGATAGAATGTGCATTGCCATGACCCATGAAGGGCGGGAACGGATTTTCCCCCATTTGCGCGGAGGAGGTTCAGTGCGGGGCACTCTTTTTTTTAAGGCGATTCTTTTTTCCCTCTGCGTTCTGTTTCTGGCCCTCGCGGGCGGTTGCCGGGACAAGCCGGAGGAGGCCCCCGGCGACAGGGTTGTTGTGAAACAAACCATCCGCATAGGGCTTATGCCGGAGATCGATATTTTTTCGCAGAAAAAGCGGTATGAGCCCCTGGCCAGGTATCTGGAGGAGCGGCTGGGGGTGGTGGTCGAGCTGAGGATGCTTTCCCGTTACGGAAATATCATCGATAATTTTGTCTCCGAAGAGCTGGACGGCGCCTTTTTCGGCAGCTTCACCGGCGCCATGGCCCTGCGGAAACTCGGGGTGATCCCTCTGGCGCGGCCGGAAGGCAAGGACGGCGTTTCCACCTACCACGGCATGGTGTTTGTCCGCAAGGACGCGGGGATCCGCTCGATGGCCGACATGAAGGGGAAACGCTTCGCCTTTGTGGACAAGGCCACCACCGCGGGCTGGCTGCTGCCGCTGCATTATTTCCGCCAGCTCGGCATCGACGATTACGCGCACTGGTTTTCCGAGACCTATTTCACCGGCACCCATGAGGATGCCATCTACGATGTGCTCAACGGCAGCGCTGATCTCGGCGCGGCCAAGAACACCGTTTTCGAGCGGTTGGCCAGGCAGGACAGCCGCATTGGCTCCGAGCTGGAAATTCTTGCCACCTCGGAGCCCGTGCCGGAAAACGGCCTGGCGGTCCGGCCAGGGCTTGACGAAAAGCTCGTCGCCGGTTTGAAGGCGGCCCTGCTGGGCATGGATCAGGACCCGACCGGCAGGGAGGTGTTGGCGAATTTCGGCGCGGCCCGGTTCATCGAGACCACGGCGGGGGATTATGGGGTGGTCGTTGATTTTGCCGCGCGGATTGGCCTGGATCTGGCCGAGTATCGCTATGTCAACGACTGAAAAGGATCGGAAGTGGAGGGGCGGGATCAATATAGTTTGATATGAAACTGAAAGTATTCATCGGGCTCATTGTCCTCTCGCTCTGTTTCATCTTCGGGGGGCTCTATATTACCGAGGCAATGAATCGGGTCATCGCCAACCTGCAGGATATCATCATCCTCCAGCAGGTGGAGTTTCAGCGGAAAACGCTGCTGAGTCAGATCAAGGAGGTGCAGACCGACCTCCTGCTCAAGGACTCGCCCCATGCCGCAAGCCTCGACACCTTTGTCCGGCACGGGGAGGCGGTGGCCGCGACCCTGGACGGCTGCTTCCGCTGCCATCATCCGGCCCCGCTTGCCGGGAGGATCGGCGCGCTGAAGGGGATCGTCGAGGGGTATCAGAAGAAACTCAGCAGGGTCTATACCCTGCGGGCCAACGCCGACCGGCTTGGCGAGGCGAGAAAAAGCGCCTTCGCGGCGGGGGAGCACCTGCAGTACGAGCTCAACAAGCTGTTCCTGGGCGCGGACGAGAAGATCGCCGAGCGCACCGGGCTTGCCCGGCAGACCATTTCCGCGAGCAGGGAACTCCTCATCGTTTTCGTCACCATCGGCCCGGTGATCATTCTCCTCGTTTCCGTCTACTTTTTCGGCCGTTTCACCCGCGCGGTGACAATTCTCTCGGAAGCCATCAGGAAAGTTCAGGACGGCAACCTCGATTACCGGATCAAGGAAAAGCTCGACGACGAGTTCCACCACCTGGCCGAGGCCTTCAACAGGATGGGCATCTCCCTCAAGGAGCAATGCCGGCGGGTTGAGTCCATGCAGCAGCGCTATCGCGTGCTTTTTGAAAGCGCCGGCGACGCCATTTTCATCCTGGAGGCCGAAGGCGCTGCCGCCGGCAGGATCATCTCCGCCAACAAGGCGGCCGCCGACATGCATGGGTATTCGGTGGATGAGCTTCTCTCCATGCACATCGGGGAGCTCGACGATGCCGAATCCGCGGCCGAGATCCCCGGCCGGGTTGCGCGTATTCTGCAGGGGGAGTGGCTCAAGGCCGTGGTCAATCACCGGCGGAAGGACGGCACGGTCTTTCCCATCGAGATCAGCGCCGGCCTGCTGGAATACGACGGCCATAAATACGTCCTCGCCTTTGACCGGGATATAACCGAGCGGATCAAGGCCGAGGAGGCCCTGCAGCGGGCAAGGCAGCTGGCCATGGTCGGCGAGATGGCGGCCGGGCTTGCCCATGAGATAAAAAATCCCCTGGCCGGCATCAAGGTCTCCATCGAGATCCTTGCTTCGGAGCTTACCCTGGCCCAGGAGGACAAGGAGGTGTTTCTCCGGGTCGTCCAGGAGGTGAACCGGATAGAAACCCTGCTCAAGAATCTCCTCAGCTATGCAAGGCCTCCCAAGCCGCATATCGACGCCGTTCAGCTCAACGTCCTCCTGATGAATTCCGTGAAGAACGCGGAGATGGCCCTGAAAAGCCCCAACTATTTTTCCGACCGCAAAAAGGAGATCCGCTTTGTCACCGAGCTGGCGCAGGACATTCCGACGGTTTCCGCCGATTCCTCCCAGTTGCAGCAGATATTTCTGAACCTTTTCCTGAACGGCATCGAGGCGATTCCGGAAGCGGGCGTCATCACGGTGCGTTCCGCCTGGGATCAGGCCGGAGAGGTGCGGATCACCATCGCCGATACGGGCAGGGGCTTCGACGAGGAGGGGATACTCAAGGCGTTTCAGCCTTTTTATACGACCAAGAGCAAGGGCAGCGGCCTGGGGCTTGCGATCTGCAAGCGGCTTGTCGAACAGCACCATGGCCGCATCGATCTGATCAGCAAAAAAGGGGAGGGTGCCGCCTTTGTCATCACCCTTCCCGTTCAACACCATCATGAGGGCGACGGGCAATGAAGACCGGTGGCAGAATTTTTCTTGTGGACGACGATGAACTCATCGTGACAATGATTGCACGGTCCCTGAAAAAAGAAGGGTATGAAACCCAGGTGCACACAAGCGCCATGGATATTTTCAACAAGATCGTCGCCTGGCAGCCGGACCTGATCCTCCTTGACATCCATCTCGATGAAAACCGCAACGGCCTGGACATCCTGGCGGAGATCAAGCACGAGAAGCTGCATGTGCCGGTGGTCATGCTCACCAGCGACGATTCCGCCGAGTCCGCCATCAAGGCCATGAAGCTTGGGGCGGCGGATTATCTGACCAAACCCTTTAACATCGAAGAGGTTCTCATCGTTGTCGCCAACATGCTGGAAACCTCCAGGTTGAAGGATGAGGTCGATTACCTGCGCAAGAGCGGGCAGGTCTGCGTCGAGAGCCAGATTGTCGGGGAATCGCCCACCATGAAGGATATTCTGCAGAAGGTGGAGATGTTCGCCAAGGCGAGAACCGGGGCCTTGCTCATCACCGGTGAATCCGGGACCGGCAAGGAGGTGCTGGCCAGGTATTTCCACGCCCTGAGCTATCAGGAGCCGGGCGGCGCCGATTATGCCCCCTTTGTCGCCATCAACTGTACGGCCCTGCCGGAAAACCTCATTGAGAACGAGCTGTTCGGCCACACCCGGGGCGCCTTTACCGATGCGAAAACAGACAAGAAGGGCATGTTCGAGCTGGCCGATGGCGGCACCCTGCTTCTCGATGAGTTCGGGGACATGCGGCTTGATCTGCAGAGCAAATTCCTGCGGGTTCTGGAAACGAGAAAGGTGCGGCGCCTGGGCGGCAAGGTCGATCTCTCCTTCGAGGCCGCCATAATCGCCGCCACAAACAGGGATCTGAAAAAGGCCGTGGCAGAGGGCGAGTTTCGCGAGGATCTCTTTTACCGGCTCAACACCTTTGCCGTGCATCTCCCGCCCCTGCGGGACCGGGTGGAGGATGTGCCCCTGCTGGCCAGGTATTTTCTCAAGACCTTTTCCCAGAAGTATATGAAGAAAAATCTCCGCGGTTTTACGCCGGAGGCGGAAAAGGCCCTCACCGTCTACAGCTGGCCGGGCAACATCCGCGAGCTGCGCAATGTGATCGAGCGCTGCGTTGTCCTTGAAACCGGGGATGCCATCTCCACGACCCATCTGCCCATGGAACTGACCGGCAGGCCGGTGGTTGAGCGCCGCAAGACCTTCCAGCTCATTCTGCCCGAGGGGGGAATCTCTCTCGACGATGTGGAAAAGGATCTGGTCAAGCAGGCTCTGGAGCGGACGAACTACAACAAGACCAAGGCCGCCAAGCTGCTGAACATCACCTATGACACGCTCAGGTATCAGGTCAAGAAATACGACCTTGAGAAGTAGGCTTAAAAAAAACGAAAAAATGGGGGGGACTGGAGCCGATCCTGTCCCCCCCATTTTTTGAGCAATCAGGCGAAACGCACCCCGGCCCGACAGGTGCAGTCCTCAAGCATGGTGCTCCAGACCACGACCCCTGTTTTCTCCATCATTCCCGCCTTCATGGAGAGCACCTGGGAGACCCGCAGGGGATATCTGGTCACCAGGCCCATCCCTCCCTCTGAAATGTCAACGGATTTCCCGCCGGTATGCCAGCGCTGGGTTTCGCCATCGCCGAGAATGGTCATGGCGATATCCATCTGCTGCGCGTGCGGGCGGCGGGTGTATTTCCGGTTCCGTTTCACAAAGGCATTGTCGGCAAAACGCACCCCGGTGTGAAAATCCTCATTGGAGAGCGCCTGGCGGATGATGTCCTTGACCTCACCCAGGTCGAAAGGCTTGGTGAGAAAATGGCAGGCCCCGTTTTCCGCGGCCTGCTTGATGTTGGCGCTCAACTCCTCATCGCCCATATAGCTTGCCGTCATGATGATCACCTTGGTTTTCGGGCAGATCTGCTTGATGATCTTCATCAGTTCGAGGCCATTGTAATCCGGAAGGTGGATGTCGAGCAGGCAGAGGTCGTAAGGGCAGACAGCGAGCTCCTCCTCGGCTCCCGCTGCCGAGGCCGCCGTGCACACCTCGACGGATTCCTGGCGCAGGGCCTTCTGCAGGCCGTAGAGGATCAGTTGGTCATCATCGATGATCAGGATTTTTTTGTTCACGCATTCACCTTGGGGATGGGGTCGGAAACGCTCATAACTCTGCGGGGTGAATAGCAATTCATGTGCCAGCCGCAGCCGGGGTGCCACAAGGTGAGGCGGTCTCCATCATATATATGGGGGAGTCCCCCTGCCGTGGCGGAAGAACCGGCGGCTGTTTTTTTTCTTTCCGCGCCGCATTGCTTTTTGAAGATCGTTCCCGTCCTTCCTCATCATTCCCTGTTGGCCATGTAATTGGGAATATGCCCAGAAATATCCTGGGAAAATCCCCAAAATCAAGCCCTGCCGCGGGATTGGGCCCGTTCTGGCAAAATACCCAACCATACCTGGGCAAATCCCCAAGTTTTCTCTCCCGGCCGGCCGAAGTGGGATATGGTTTTGAGGGTTTTTCTTTGATATCTCTCTGATATTTCAACTCTTTTTTTATCGTCAAGTCCGTTGGCACACCGATTGCTTTAGGTGTAGGCATGGAAAAGACCAATGGGAAAAAATACAGCGCCGCCATCCTGCTGAGCATGCTTTCCTTGCTCGGGCTGGTGAGCCCGGCGCTGGGCGAGGGGCAGTTCAAGGCGAGCTACCTCTATAGCCTGTCGGACTTCACCGGCCTGGTTCCCTACAGCGGGGCCACCCTCTCCATCGACGAGGAGCGGAACGAAACCTTCGTGGTCTACCAGAACGAGGTGGTGATCTTCAACGATGCGGGCATGGAGGTGTACCGTTTCGGCGACAGCATGGAGCTCGGGCATGTGCTCGATGCCGATGCCGGCCCTGGCGACGATATTCTCCTCCTCACCCATAAGGACGGCAGATCGGTGGTGTTGCGCTGCGATTACCGGGGCGTACCGCAGGAAGAGATCCGGCTGGCCGGTCTTTCCGAAAAGTATGGGGAGTTTGCCCCGAACCGCATCGTCTATGGAAACGGCCGCATCTATCTGGCCAGCCAGACCCAGATGCAGATCGTTATCTGCGCCGGGGACGGCGGTTTTCTCAAGGGCTTCGATCTGTTCGAGGTCTTCAGGCTGGAAGAGAACAAGCGGGGCGAGATGGAGTTCGCCGGTTTCAGCGTGGACAAGAAGGGCAACATGCTCTTCACCGTGCCCGTTCTTTTCAAGGCCAACATCCTTGCCATGGACGGCACCGTGCAGTCGTTCGGCAAGGCGGGCGGCGCGCCGGGCAAGTTCAACATCCTGGCCGGCATGGTGACGGACAGCCATGGCAACTATCTGGTGGCCGACAAACTCAAATCCGCCATCATCGTTTTTGACAAGGATTTTAACTTCATAACCGAATTCGGCTATCGGGGCCCCAGGCCCGCAAACATGGTCGTGCCAAGCGACCTGGCCATTGACAACAAAGACAGAATCTACGTTTCGCAGGGGCGCGGAAGGGGAGTCAGCGTTTTCCGACTGGAGCATGGCGATTCTTCCGTGGGCGGTGAAGCGTTGGGAAAGCTGTCGCAGAATAAAGGAGGAATGCGCACCAGCTGATTGCAGTACCGAGGGAAGTGACGAGAGGAAGACGAAGACAAGACGCAAGAGTGAAAAAGCAGCGGCCGGGAAACCGGCAACCATCCTCCGAAAAAGGTAAACCCATCGTAAGGTGGGGACACAAAGTCGACGGGTCCTGGGAAGAACAGGACGGCCGGACTACCGGAGCCAAAAAAAATTTTGGAGGGTGATTACAATGAAGAAATCTTACAAGTTGAATTTGGTCGTGGCAGGCGCAAGCCTTTTGACCATCGGTCTGGCCGGGAGCGCCCTGGCTTTCCACAGCGGCGGTGTCGCGGAGTGCGGCGGCTGTCACAGCATGCATTCTCCCGCGCCGGCCGGCAGCTTCCTGCTGAACGGCAGCGATCAGAGCTCCACCTGTCTGAACTGTCATGAGCATGCGGGCGACACCGGTCCGTCCAACTACCACATCAGCACCGCTGATGCCGACATGCCGGTGGGCGTCGCTCCTCTGCAGAGAACCCCGGGCGGCGACTTCGGCTGGGTGAAAAAGGACTACACCTGGGTAGTGCGTGGAACCACCAACAACGAGTCCGGCGACGTCCACGGCCATAACATCGTCGCCATCGACAAGGGATACGAGGCTGACGGAACCAATACCGTGGCTCCGGGCGGCACCTTCCCGGCGGGCGACCTGCAGTGCAACAGCTGTCATGATCCCCATGGCAAGTACCGGACCCTGTCCGACGGCACCGTGGCCACCACCGGCGCGCCCATCATCGGTTCCGGTTCCTACAGCAACAGTAAGGTTCCCACTGCCGGACAAGCTGTCGGCGCATACCGTATCCTGGCCGGCGCCGGCTACACCAGCAGCGCTTCCGTGGGCGTAACCTATACCGGCGTACCCGTGGCCATTGCTCCTTCCACCTACAACCGGACTGAGTCAGCCACCCAGACCCGCGTTGCCTATGGCGTGAAGGCTTCCGGCGGCGCCCAGCAGTGGGGCCAGTGGTGTTCCACCTGTCATCCCAACATGCATAATGCCGGCAACTACGTGCATCCGGTTGATCAGCCCCTGGGTTCCACCATTGCCGGCCTTTACGGTCAGTATGTCAAATCCGGCGACATGACCGGCGATGCCGCCACCTCCTATCTGACCCTGGCTCCCTTTGCCCAGAACACCGGCGACGTCGCGGTTCTGAAGGGTGTTGCCAAGATCGACGACACGGCCCTTGCCGGTCCGACCTCCAGCGATCAGGTCATGTGTCTCTCCTGTCACCGCGCCCATGCTTCCGGCTTCAAGAGCATGCTGCGCTGGAACAACGAGACGGACTTCATCGTGTATGACGGGGCCTATCCCGATGCCACCAATACCGGTGCGAATTACGCCCAGGGCCGTACCGCGGCCGAGTGGCAGGCTGCCTACTATGACCGGCCGGCCACCGAGTTCGCCACCCATCAGAGGGGCCTGTGCAACAAGTGTCATGCCAAAGACTAATCAGCTGAACAAACCGGGGACCCTTTACCCGGCATAGCAGACCAGAGAGGGCCGGCATCAGGCCGGCCCTCTTTCTTGCCTTTTCCCTGATTATTTTCTTGAGCATGTCCCCTCTTTAGTATGTAATTGTTAATGTTGCCCTTGGCGCCGTTGGTGGTTGGGCGACAATACCCAAGCGTCCTTGGAGAATGACTCTGTCGGATGATCCGGTCCATCAAACCTATTGCGGGTGCGGTGTGGTGATGCTGCGAAATGCCGTTTTCCAGGTCATGCTCGCCTGTCTGGCCGCGCTCCTGCTCCCGGGCTGCCAGCCCACCCTGCTCCCCTCCCGTCCTCTTCCGGACGAGCAAGGGGAGTTGCATCTTTATGTGCAGCCTTTCCCACAGGAAGCCCAGAGGCTCCGTTTTCGTCTGGAGGCGGTTTCCGCCGTCAGGGCGGACGGCAATCTCATTCCCCTGCCCATGGCCTTTTCGGAGTTCACGGCAGGCCAGGTCGAACGGCAGCGATTTTTCGCCGCGAGTCCGCTCCCGCCCGGTGAGTATCTGGGGCTTTCCCTCCAGGTCGCCGCCGCGTTTTTGCAGGGAGAAGAGGGCGAGGTTGCCCTGGCGGTATCCGAGGTGCCGCAACGGGTCGAATTCCCTTTCCGGATCAGCAAAGGCAAGGCGCGCCTCCTTCTGCTGAAGTTTGATTACAGCCGGGCCGTCGGCGTCGGCGGGGTCGGTTTTTTTCCTGGCTTTTCCATCTTTTTGCCCGAGCGGCTGGTGCCCAAGGTCCTGGGATATGTGGCCAACGAAAAATCCAATACCATCACGGTCTTCGATAAAAATCTCCTCCAGGTGGTGGGCGTGATCGCCACCGGCATGGGGCCGAAAGACCTTGCCCTGGACCGGAGCCGCCGCCGGCTCTATGCGCCGCTCTCCGGCGAGGATTCCCTGGCCCTCATCGACGTGAGCGGCCAGGAGGTCATTGACCGGGCCCGCCTGAACATTGGCGACGAGCCCTGCGGGTCGGCACTTTCTCCGGATGGGAATCTTCTGGTCACCACCAACTTCGGCTCCGACACCGTCACCCTTGCCGAGGCCGGTTCCCTGCTGGAACGGGACCGGATTGCCGTGGGGGACGGTCCCTGCGGCGTGCTGGTGGACCGGACCGGTCGGCGCGGGTATGTGTTCAACCTGTGGTCCGGCACGGTTTCGGTGCTTGATCTTGCCAATCGGCAGGTGGCCGCCACCATCCCGGTGGGGCCGGAGCCCATTGCCGGCGCCTTCAGCCGCACCGGAGACAGGCTCTTTGTCATTCACGCCAAGGCCCCGCATCTGGAGGTGATCGATACCGTCTCCCTCGCCGTCCGGGAAAGGGCCTTTGTCGGCAGCGGTATGGGCGGGGTGGTTCTGGACCCGCGCACGGACCTGCTCTACATTGCCAAGAAAAACGAAGGACGGGTCGAGATCTATGATCCCCTGGCCCTTTTTCCCCTGGATTCCATCCGGGTGGGGGAGGAGGTTGCCGATCTGGCCATCGACGAGGAGGAAGGCCATCTCTTCGTCGTTCTCCCCGGGTCCGGACGGATCGCGGTGTTCGACCTGCTCGGCAGGAAGATGGTTGCTCTCATTGAAGTTGGCAAGGGGCCGGGCAATGTAACCCTGATGGGCGATAGGTAGCGATTTGCGTGCGGGAGCGGCCCCAATCGGAAAAATCCTTCTCCCCGGCGCGTTGGCGCTTTGCCTCTGTTTTTGCGCGGCGATTATTCCTGCCGGCCCGGCAAGGGCCGACAGCATGCGGGGGCTTTTTGAATTTGACTACAACAGCGTGGACACGGAAACCATGGACAAGGCCTCCGGCCTGACAACGCAGACAGACTCCTCCACCTGGGGGCAGAAGTACAATCTGGGCCTGGAAAAGAGCCTGTTCCCCAATCTGCGCCTTTCCGCCGGCGGCATCTTCGAGAAGTCCGACATGGATACCACCATCGACGGAGTGGACCTGGAATCGCAGCGGACCAACACCCGCCCCTACGCCGACCTGACCCTGGACAACCGGCTCTACCGGGCCGGACTCGGCTACAGCAAGCGGGAGGCGGAACAGCAGGCCACCGGGAGCCTGGAGCGCACCGATGTGAACGAACTCACCAGCGCCATCTTCGGCTGGAAACCCGACGGGCTGCCCAGCCTGGACCTGCGCATCGACAAGAACGACCTCTATGATAAAAGCCGGCAGTACGAGGACTCCACCACCACCACCTCCTCCCTGACCAGCCGCTACCGAACCGAGAAATTCGACATCCAGTACTACCCCGTGCTGCAGGACTACACCAACCGGATCGAAAATTACGAACTGCAGAACGCCACCCACAACGGCCGCGTTGCCTATTCGGACACCTTCTTCAACAAGCGCACCAATTTCGGCGCCACCTACAACATCACCGACCGGCACCAGAAAACCATTGCCCATGGCGTCGGCGAGCTTGCCGAGCAGATCACCCAGATCAATCAGGGTCTTTTCCTGGAGAGCGACAGCCCCAGCACCGCGGCCCTTGCTTCCCTTCCCCAACTGATTGACGGGCAGTTCAACGCAATAGCCAGTGCCAATCTCGGCACCTCGGCCGGCGTGGTCCGGAAGAATCTGGGCCTTGATCTCGGCGTCGATACGGAGGTGAACAGCCTGCGGGTTTTTGTCGACAAGGAGCTTCCCACTTCCCTCAGTGATTTTTTTACCTGGGAGATTTACACCAGCGACGACAACAGCGCCTGGCAGTTCGAGCGCACGGTCACCCTGGCCTCCTTCAATGCCTTTCAGAACTATTTCGAGATCGATTTTCCCGCTCTGATGGCCAGGTATATCAAGGTGGTGGTTCGGCCCCTGCGGGTGACCAGCGTGCCGCCCGATTCGGCGGATCCCCAGTATGCCAGCATCAACGTCACCGAGCTGCAGGCCTTTGTCCGCACACCGTTGCCGGACGGGGAGTCCAAAACTTCCTCCACCTTCCACATGCTCAACATGGATGCCCGAACCAGGCTGATGGAGCAGTTCGACCTGTTCCACGACGTTTCCCTGTTCCTGACCAAGGCCGATCCCGGCGCCGGGGAAAGAACCACGGTGAGCAACATCCTTTCCGCCAACCGGCGCTTTACCCCCATCCTGAGCGGCAATGCCAGGGTCCTGCGGGAGGATATCAACGAACTGCATGCCTCGGGGTTTGCCCACGGTTACAGCGCCGCCCTGCGGGCCGACCCTTTCAAGACCCTCAACAATACCCTGGTGGCCAGCGGCCGGCAGGAAGAGGTCGGCGATGACGACACCACGAAAAACTCCCTGTTTCTCCAGAATCGGGCCGAGCTCTACCGGGGGATCGACGTCTTTCTCGACGGCGGCCTGAGCTGGCAGAGCCAGGGCACGGGCGAAGATCAGGAGAGCCGCATCGTCAACTTCGGCTCCAACATGGTCCCCCATCGGACCATGACCATTACCGGCAGCTATTCGCAGACCAGCACCGACTATTCGGGAGGTATTGCGCCGGATGTGACGCGCAGGGATTCCCGAATGGACGTGGGGGTCGCCTGGCGGCCCTTCCAGACCGTGTATCTGGTCGCTTCCTATGGCTTTGTCGAGCAGGAGAGACGAAACGACACCCTGAAGAACTATTCCTTGGGCTGGTCGCCCTTTCCGTACGGCACCCTGCAGCTGCAATTCGACTACAGCGAAGAGCTGCGCTCCGAGGACGAGTCCAAGGTAACCACCCTCAGGCCCGGCATCCGCTGGGAAATCGCGCCGAAGATCAACCTGATGGTTTCCTATTTCAGGACCGAAAGCGATTCGGTTTTTCAGACCGTCGACATGGAGGCCCTGAGTGCGAATCTCAAGATCATGTACTGAAGGGGATTGCCCGGCAATGGCCGCGCCGCGCCGGGCCCGCAACAAAAGGATATCAATATCAATCCGGGAGAATTCACCGTGCGTTTCGTTAAACTGATTGTGCTCTCTGTCGTTTGCGCCCTGGTTTCGGCCTGCGCCACCGCGCCGCTGACCTTCCATGATCAGAACATGGACTTCAGCACCATCCAGACCGTGGCGGTTCTGCCCTTTGCCAATCTGACCGGCCAGAAAAACGTGGAGGACCGGGTGCGGGATGTTTTCATGAACATGCTCCTCTCCACGGGCGGGGTCTATGTTCTGCCGGCGGGAGAGGTGGCCAGGGGCATCTCGCGGAGCCAGATTGCCGAAGGCACCGCGCCCTCGGTGGAGGAGATCCAGAAGCTCGGCGAGGTACTGGGGGCGGATGCGGTGATCACCGGGGTCTTGAAGGAGTACGGGGAAGTGCGCTCGGGCACCGCGGCGGCCAACGTGATTTCCCTGAGCCTGCAGCTCGTCGAGGTCCAGACCGGCAGGGTCGTCTGGGTGGGCGCCAGCACCAAGGGCGGCATTTCCGTCAAGGACAGGCTCCTTGGCGGCGGCGGGCAGCCCATGAACAAGATTACCGAAGAGGCGGTGAGTGAGCTTATCCAGATGCTCTTCCTGGGCTAGACTGGCAGCGCTGCTGGCGGCTTTGCTTCTTTCGGGCTGCGCCACCCTCCGGGAGCCGCCGCCCCTGGAGCTGCTCGCCCTGACGGCGGAAAGGACATCGGCCCGGAACAGCCCCGTGGCGCCCCTGCTCTGGAGCGCCGAGGCCCGGGGCGGGGTCGCGCCTCTGTCCTATGAGTTCATCAGCGCCGAGAGGAACGGGGAGGTGCGGAAGCAGCGGGGAGCCTCGTCGGTCTGGGCGTGGCAGCCCGCCAGGTCCGGGGTGTATCGGCTGAAGGTGATCGTGCGGGACCAGGCCGGCAATAGGGCGGAAAGCCCCTGGTCCGAGGAGATCGAGATTTCCCGGCCCCTTTTTGTGGTGCTGCCGCTGCAGAATTTGAGCGGCAGGCCGGCGCCCCTCACCGAGATCCGCACCGCGCTGCTCGCCCATCTTTCGGCGGCGGGGTGCGATGCGGTGGCGGATCAGGAGATGCTTGCGTTCATGGCAGGCCAGCGGATGCGGAACGTGGGCGGAATCACCGGAAGTCTGGCCGGGAAACTTACGGAGGCGACTGGGGCCGAAGCGGTGCTCATCACCAGTCTGGAGCTTTTTGAGGAGCAGTATCCCCCCAGGATCGCCCTGATCTCCCGGCTGGTTTCCCTGGCTCAGGCCCCGGAGGTTCTCTGGATGGACAGCGTGGGGCTGGCCGGCGATGATAGCCCGGGTTTTCTCGGCCTGGGGATCATCGAACAGCCGGAGGCCCTGCGGGACAAGGCCCTGGGCATGCTGATGCGTTCCCTGGCCGAGGTCCTGGCCGGCATGGAAAAAACACGGAGGGTGCCGGGCAAGTTTCAGCCGAAAACGGCGTACGGCACCCAGGACATGGGCCGGGAGGGGAAGGCCAGGATCGCGGTGACCCCGTTTTTCAACTTCAGCGACCGCAAGTACGGCGGGGAGATCATGGCCCTGCATTTCCTGGCCGCCCTGCAGCAGAGCGGGCGCTTTGCCGTGATCGAGCCGGGAATGGTGCATGAGGAACTGCTGCGCTTCAGGATCATCATGGACGACGGCGTCTCCATCCCCCAGGTGGAAGCGATCTTCAGCAGTTTTGCCGCCGATTTCGTTCTGTCCGGCAAGGTTTTTGATTACCAGGATCCCAAGGGGAACTGGGGAACGCCGGTGGTGGATTTTTCGGCGGAGATGCTTGATAACCAGAACCATCAGGTGGTCTGGACCTCGAAAAGCTATAACGCCGGCGCCGACGGGGTCTACTTTTTTGACTGGGGACGGGAGACGACGGCGAGCGCCATGGCCGCCGGCATGACCCGGGCCATAACCGGGTTGCTTGCGCCATAGCGGGGCGATTGCAGGAGACCCACGGCGCCGGTGCGTTATTTTCACACTGTTGATGAGGCAAACAAGACCGGTGAAATATTCCGGAAAGGAGTCGTATGAAAAAACTGATAATCTCGTTCGGAATCCTGGTGATGTGTTGCTCCGGAAGTGCTTTTGCCGCTGGAAAGGAAGGCGGTCTGCCGGTGCTGAACGGCAGGGAGGTCATTGCCACGGTGAATGAGGAACCCATCTATCTGGAGGAGTTCAACAAGGCACTTGCCTCCCTGCATGGGCACGGAGGCGGGGATTCCTCGCAGAAGACGGGCAAGATCGATTATGAAGCCCCCTTGCGGCGGCTGGTGGATATCCGCCTCGCCCTGCTGGAAGCGGAAAATATCGGCCTGGGCGAGCTGCCCGAGATCCAGCAGCAGGTGGCCGCTTACGGAAAACAGACCATGCGCGGCCTGCTGCTCGAAAAAGCGACCAGGGATGTCAAGCCGGACGCCAAGGAGGTGGAGCGGCTCTATAAGGAGGAGGCCAGGCAGTATGTTCTGCAGTCGCTGAAGATCGACAAGGAGGAGGAAGCCAGGAAGATCGCCGGCGAGATCAAGGCAGGCCAGGATTTTTCCATGGTCGCCGCCAAGGCCATTGCCGCGGGAACCGCGGTGGGCAGCATGGAGACCGAGGAGCACCTGGCATCGGAGATGCTGCCCCAGATCGGAGCGGCCCTGGCCAAGATGAAAAAAGGGGAGCTCAGCCCGGTAATCCCGATTCAGGGCGGCTTCGCGCTGGTGAAACTCAAGGATATCCGTTACCCCGAGAATCCGCCGGCAAAGAAAACCGTTGAAGAGGCGGTGTTGAAGGCCCAGAGGCTGGAGGCGCAGGCAAAGTACATCGAGGCCCTGCAGGAAAAACACGCAAAAGTCGATGAAGAGTTGTTCAGGAAGCTCGATTTCGAGGCAAAGGAACCGGGTTTTGAGGCCATGCTTCAGGACAAAGGGGTCGTGGCGACCATCGCCGGGGAAGCGCCGGTCACCGTCGGCGACCTGGGCGCGGAAATGAAGAAGAAATTTTTCCACGGCGTCGACCAGATGATCGGCACCGGCAAGATCAACAAGGAGAAGGACGGGGTGCTCGACAAGATCCTCACCGAGAGGGTCATCGCCAAGGAGGCTCTGGCCCAGGGAATCGACAGGAGCGCGGTCTTTACGGATATGGTTGAGGAGTTCCGGCGTTCCATGCTTTTCGGCGCCTTCATGACCAAGGTTATCATCCCGAACCTGCGACTGGAGGAAAAGGACATTGAGCAATACTATCAAGAGCATCTCAATGATTTTTCCAGCCCCCCCATGGTCCGCTTGAAGAGCCTGGCCTTCAGCGAAAAGGGAAAAGCCGAGGAGGCGTTGGCCAAGTTGCGCAAGGGCACGGAGTTCGCCTGGCTTGCCAGCCATGCCGAAGGGCAGGTCGAGGCCAAGAGCGAGGGAGTGCTGCAGTTTGCCGGCAACCTGCTGATGCTGGACACCCTGCCCGGGGATCTGCGGAAGCTGCTGGCCAGTGCCGGCAAGGGCGACATGAAGATGTACGCCGGCGATAAGGGGTATTTCTACGCCCTGCTGGTTGAGGATGTCGTGGCGCCGGTGCCGCAGGCCCTTGACGAGGTGCGGGGGGATATCAAGGAAAAGGTGTTCAAGGTCAAGCTCCAGCAGGCCTTTGAGGAGATGACCGCGAAATTGAAGGAATTCTATCCGGTAAAAACCTATGTCGACAAGCTCATGGACATGAGCGCGGCGCAATAACCGATTCTTCATCAATAACTGGAGCCTTGGGGTTAACGATGCAAATGGTACACGCGAACGGAAAAGCAATGGTTGTCTCCCTGTTCTTGGCCCTCTGCTGCGGGGGGCTCATCTTCGACGGGCAGCCTGCCGCGGCCATCGGCCAGATGGGATTTGCCAAAAAGGATTGCCTGGATTGCCATACCAAGTTTTCCGAACAGTATCTTTCCATGAAAAACGTCCATCCGGTGGTCAGGGAGAAGAAGTGCGAGGACTGCCACCTGAAGCACGGGGTTGTGCCCAAGCTCATCCTGAAGAAGCAGGGCAATCAGGTCTGCTACGAATGCCACGGCAAGGAAAAGATCGGCATGGACAAGGCCCATGTGCACACCGTTCTCAAGAAGGGAAATTGCGCCACCTGCCACAACCCGCACGCCAGCCAGGCCGCGAATCTTCTGGCCCGGGAGGGCAGCGAGCTGTGCTATCAGTGCCATGAGCGGGGGGAATTTGAAAAAGGCTTTGTGCACGAAGCCCTGAAAAGCGAAGGCTGTCAGGCCTGCCATTCGGCGCACGGTTCCGATGAGGCGAATCTTCTCATCCAAAAGGAAATTCCGCTCTGCCTTTCCTGCCACGAGGCCGGGGATTCGGCCTTTAAAAAGGCGCACGGCGGCTATCCGGTGGAGAGCAAGGGCTGCGTCGGCTGCCATAACCCCCATTCCTCAAGCCAGGCCAAGCTGCTCAAGACAAGCGTCCACAACCCGGTGGCGGGCGGCGAGTGCGCTTCCTGCCATCAGGATGCCGCCTCGGCCGATCCTTTCAAGACAACCATGGCCGAAGGAGAGTTGTGCGGCCAGTGTCATGACGCGGAAGCCATGAAGAAGGGAGGCACGGTGGAACATGAGCCTTTCCGGGCAGGGGCCTGCCTTTCCTGTCACAACCCGCACGCCACGGAAAATAAGGCGCTGCTCACCCAGCCCGGCAACACGGTGTGTTTCCAGTGCCACACCGACAAGGCGGAGCATGTCAGCGTGGGACACGCGCCCATGGGCGGCGAAAAGGGCTGCCTGGCCTGCCACTCGCCCCATGCGGCGAAAAACGGGAAACTGCTTCTGGCCGGCGACCGCGAGCTCTGCTTCCAGTGTCATGCCAAGACCAGGGCGGCGGAAAAGGCCAAGGTGGGGCATCTGCCTTTCCTGGAGGAGAACTGCGCGACCTGCCATAACCCGCATGGCTCCAACTTCCCGAAGATGTTCAGGGAGCGGATGGATGTGGTCTGCTACACCTGCCATATTGAAAAACGGCAGGAGTTCATCAAAAGCCACACCCACAGCCCGGTGAGTGAAGGCCGCTGCCAGTCCTGCCACAATGCCCATGGCGGGGACAAGGAAAAGCTCCTCAAGGAAACCGGGGTCAAGCTCTGCGGCCAGTGCCATACCGCCCTTGTCAAGGGAATGGGCGGGGAAAACTCCCATCCGCCCTTTTCCGACGGGGACTGTCTCTCCTGCCATAACCCCCATGGCAGCGATTTTACCGGAATGACCGGGGAGAAGCAGGGTACGCTCTGCGCGACCTGCCATGACGACATGATGCAGGCGGTGAACAAGGACCGGAGTCGGCACGCCCCCGTGGTTTCCGACCAGTGTTCGTCGTGCCACAACCCGCACAAGGCGAAGCTCGGTAAACTGCTCAAGGCCGAGAGTCCGGATCTCTGCCTGGCCTGCCACAAGGATCTGAAGGAGAAGATGGCCGGCGAGCAGGTCCATTCTCCGGCAAAGAGCGACTGCGCGAGCTGCCATCTGCCCCATTCATCTCCGGCCCGGACCCTGCTCACCCAGCCGGTGCCGGGGCTCTGCGGAGATTGCCATGATCTGGCGGATGCGGGTTTTGCCGCGGCGCACGCGGGCATCGCGGCCGAGGTCATGAACTGCGTGGCCTGCCATAACCCGCATGCCTCCAAGGATCCGAAGTTCTTCAAGGAAAACGTGCATCCTCCCTTTGCGGAGCGGGATTGCGAGGGGTGTCATATCGTGAAGAAAAACTGAGGGCTGATTCGTGAAAACGGAAAAAAGGCAAAGGTTCACAATGGGTTGCGACATCATAAAAATGAAAGGACGAATCATGCGTTTGCGATCTGATTTCATCATGCCGTCTCTGGCCTTTCTCCTCTGTCTGGGGGTGTTGTCCGCCGCGCATGCCGCGGACAACAAATTCAACCTGAAAGAAGGGGCAAAGGGGAAAAACTGTCTGAACTGCCACGATACCTTCGAGGGGATGCTCAAGAAGCCCTTCGTCCACACGCCGTTAAAAAACTGGGATTGCACGGGTTGCCATAATCCGCATGCCTCCTCGCACGGCAAGTTTCTCGATGCCGAGCCCGGCGAGATCTGCGTGCGGTGCCATGCCGGGATTTTGCCGGAAAAACCGGCGAGCATCCACAAGGTTGTCGCCGAGGGCACCTGCGTGAAGTGCCACGACCCCCACGCGGCCAGCTACAAATTCAATCTGCACACCGGCGGCAATGCCTTGTGTTTCGACTGTCACCAGGCAATGGGCAGCAAGATTTCCGCGGCGAAATTCAAACACATGCCCGTGGAAAAGGGCTGCGTCAGCTGTCATGACCCGCATGCCTCGGCCACGGGAGCCAGCCTGCTCAAGGATAATGTTCCCGGCCTCTGCCTCAAGTGCCACGACAGCGGCAAACTGGTCTTTCAGAAGCAGCATGGCGATTATCAGGTGGCGACGGCGCGTTGCACCTCCTGCCATGATCCGCACGGCTCAAGCCAGAAAGGGCTTCTCTACGACAAGGTGCATGCGCCTTTCGGCAAGAAGATGTGCAAGCAGTGTCATGAACAGGGCACGGCTGCGGAACCGTTCAGGGTCAAGGCCGAAGGCTACAGGCTCTGTCTGGGCTGTCACAACAACATGATCAACGAAAACCTCGGTAAGAGCAGACCGCACTGGCCCATGATCGACCGGGTCGGCTGCCTGAATTGCCATACCCCCCATGCCTCGGCCCAGGACGGCCTCCTGAAGAAGCCGATGACCGAAGTGTGCGCCCAGTGCCACGGTGACACCGTCCAGTGGCTGCAAAGCGTGGAAACCAAGCATTCTCCGGTGGTCGAAGGCCTGTGCACCTCCTGCCATTCGCCCCACGCGGCCAATCAGGTGCTCCTCCTCAACCGGCAGTCGGTCATCGAGGTGTGCGCAACCTGCCACGACTGGGAGAAGCATTCCACCCATCCCATCGGCGCCGACCACAAGGATCCGCGCAACAAGAATCTTACGGTGGATTGCCTGAGCTGTCACCGTGCCCATGGAACGCCCTATGCGAAAATGCTGCATTCTTCGTCCCAGACCGAGATGTGCACCAACTGCCACAGTCAATTCAGGAGGTAAGCGCGTGCGTGCAATAATGATCAATGTTTTCGTAGTGGCCTCGCTTTTTTGCGCAACCCAAGCCGCGCTCGGCGAGCAGGCGCTCATGTTCCAGCCGGTGGTCTCCATCTATTCCGACGCCGACGGCAAGGGATTTCTCCACCCGGAAGACGTGGCCTGCGGCGCGGAGGAGGTGATTGTCGCCGATACGGGCAACGACCGCCTTGTCCTTTACAGCCTGGACGGCAACGAGGTGAAGTTCGTCTCGCAGGTGGTGGCCTCGCAGCTGCAAAGCCCCATCCGGGTGCAGCGCACCTCCAGGGGAGAGATCTGGGCCTTGAGCAGCAAGACCCGGCGGCTTCTCCGCTTCGGCGCCGATGGCCAGTTTCTGGGGAATTTCGAGATGAAGGGAGCGCCCGACTGGGCGGCGGTGGTGCCGCGAAGCTTCCGGATAGACAAGGAGGACAGGGTCTACCTGCTCGATATCCAGGGCGGCCGGTTGCTGGTTTCGACCCTGAGCGGCGAGTTTCTCCGGCAGATCGCCCTGCCGGCCGAGTTCGGGTCTTTCGCCGATTTCGTGGTGGACAGCGGCGGCACGCTCTACCTTGTTGACAGCGTCAATGCCTGCGTCCATTCAGCCGGCAAGGAGGCGACCAGCTTCAGCCCGCTTTCCAAGAGCTTGAAGGAGCAGATGAAATTTCCCACCTACATCGCCACGGACAACGGCGGTACGCTCTATCTCACCGACCAGAACGGCGGCAGGATCGTCCTTCTCGGTCTGGACGGCTCCCATCGCGGGCAGAAGGCCGGCAAGGGATGGAATGAAGGGCTTTTCGACTATCCGGTGGGCCTCTGTCTCAGCGGAAACGGCCTTGCCTTTGTCGCGGACCGCAACAACAACAGGGTGCAGATTTTCCGTTAGGGGCGGAAAATTCCGGAGCGGACGGGGAGTCAGGCGGATGAAAAAAAACAAAAAACGCATTCCCGCCGGCCTGCGCCCGGGCTCGGGGGGGGGCGGTCGCAAGGAGTCCGACGGGCCGGCGCCACGTCTTGCCGGCGAACTGGCGGCCTTGTTGCAGGCCGGAAAGCTCGCCCTGTTTCAGGAGAAGGCCAGCGAGGCCGTTCGGCGCTGGCCCGGTCATCCCGAGGGCTGGAAGGCTCTCGGCCTTGCGCTCCTCATGCAGGCGAAGCCCGCGGAGGCATTGGAAGCCCTGACCGCCACCGTCGGCCTGGCGCCCGGCGACGCGCAGGCCCACCACAACCTCGGCTGCGCCCTTCTCCAGCTCGGGCGTCTTGCCGAGGCCGAGGCAAGCTGCCGACAGGCGTTGGCGCTCAAGCCCGATTATGCCCAGGCGCACAACAACCTCGGCATCATCCTCTTCGAGGCCGGGCGGTTCGCGGAGGCGGCGGCCAGCTACCGGCAGGCGCTGGCCGCCAGTCCGGACTTCGTCGAGGCGCACAACAATCTGGGCAATGCCCTCAAGGAACTGGAACTGTTTGCCGAAGCCGAGGCGAGTTTCCGGCAGGCCCTGGCGGGGAGGCCCGGTTTCGCGGAAGCGCATGCCAACCTCGCGCTCACCCTCCTGAAGCTGCGTCGGCTGGAAGAGGCGGAGGCGAGCTACCGGCAGGCGATCGCCCTCAAACCCGATTATCTGCGGGCGCACAGAGGCCTGGCGGAAACTCTGCTGAGACTGGGCCGGGCCGGGGAGGCCGCGGCCAGCTACCGGAGAGGCGCGGCGCTCGATCCCTTCGACGTCGAGACCCTTGCCGGGCTCGATCAGGCGCTCACGCAGCTCATTCCGGGCTGGCATGTGCCCATGATGAATGACGCCCCGCGGAACGACGCCTATCTGGCCGCCCTGCGGGCCGCCGTCACCCCGGCCACGCAGGTGCTGGAAATAGGCACCGGCTCGGGGTTGCTGGCCATGATGGCCGCGAAACTCGGGGCGAAACAGGTGACGACATGCGAGGCGGTGCCGGAAATCGCCGAGACGGCGCGGGCCATCGTCGCGGACAACGGCCTGGCCCGGACGGTGAAGGTCGTGGCCAAGAGGTCCGACCGGCTGGAGATCGGCGTTGATATGGACGACCGGGCCGACCTTCTCGTTTCCGAGATCCTCTCCAGCGAGTTTCTCGGCGAGGGAGTCCTGGCGAGCATCGAAGACGCCAGGCACCGCCTGCTCAAACCCGGCGCCCGGATTATCCCGGCCCGGGGCGCCATCCGCTTCGCCCTGTTCGGCGGGGCCGATCTTGAGAAGAATATCCGGGTCGGCGAAGTGCATGGTTTTGATCTGAGCCGTTTCAATGATCTTGTGGTCCGGAGGCAATACATAAGCAGGAACGATCTCGACGTCGAGCTGCTCACCGATGCCGCCTCCGCGTTCTTTTTTGATTTTGAAAAAACCGGGCGGTTCCTTGCCGAGGAGCGCGACAGGTTCGCGCTGCCCGTACGCAAAGCGGGCCGGTGTTGCGGGATTATCCAGTGGCTCCGGCTGGAGATGGACGACTCGGTGGTCTTTGAGAACCATCCGTTGCATAAAAATCCGGCATCGGGCTGGCAGCGTTGCGTGTACGTCTTCGCCAGGCCCATTGATCTGCGGCCGGGACAGGTTGCCGTGGTTGGCGCCGCCCGCAATCGCGCCACCCCGTGGTTTTTCTGGGAAGGGTTGCAATAGGAGAGAGCGCCGGGTGCCGCGGCTGCGCAAGCCGTTTTGCCGGCAGGGAATTTTTTTAGGGAAAAAGCATCAGGTAATGTTCAGTTCAAACTGTCTCAAGGTTTTCGTCGGGTTGTCACTCTCGGCCGCCCTCGTCCTGCCGACCTATGTCTATTTCTTTCTCTCTCCTGATTTCCGGCAGCTGGTGGTGGACAATTCCGAGACAGAGGCGAAAAGGGTTTCCAACCATCTGATTTCGAGCTTTATCCTCGACCCGGAGGATGCGAGCGGGCAGGCGGTCCACAACCGACTCGTGGAAAACGAGGCGGCGATCAAGAAGAATTTTCAGGTCGAGGAATTCAAGTATTTTTCCGCCAGTGGCCGGATTCTCTATTCCTCGGACCATGCCGATATAGGCAGGGTGAATGAGAAACCCTATTTCCGGGAGGTCGTCGCCCGGGGGCAATCGTACACCAAGGTGGTGGAGGAGGGGGCCAGAACCCTGGAGGGGCGGGTGGTTCCGGTTGCCGTGGTGGAGACTTACGTGCCCATCATGCGGGACGGCAAGTTCAGCGGCGCCTTTGAAATCTATTACGACATCACCCGGGCCAAGGCCAGCCTCGACAAGCTGATGGCCAAGGTCTATACTGTGCTCACCGTGATCGCGGGCGTCATGGTGCTGCTGACCTTTTTCAGCTTCTGCCGGGCCAGGAAGGGCATGGCGGCCAAAAGGCTCCTGGATGAGGAGAAGGAGAAAAATTTTCAGACCGAGGTGATCTTCAACAAACTTTTTCAGCTCTCCCTGGTCAAGACCTCGCTCCGGGAAATCCTGGAGATCTTCATCTGCCATCTTGCCTCCTTCCCCGGTATCGCCCTGGAGCCGAAGGGCGCGGTCTTTCTGGTCGCCGAAAACACCAAGAGGCTTGAGCTTGCCGCCCAGCGCGGCCTGGATCCCGAGCTGCTCGCCGGTTGCGGCGGAAAGCCGGCCGGAGAGTGCGGTCGCCGGCAAAACACGGAAACCACCCCCTGTTTTTTCCCGGCCGCCCCGGACGAAGACCAGGCGGGGAGGGCGGCATGCATGGCGGCACACGGCCATTACTGTATTCCCATCCAATCGGCGCAGGGCGAGCTGCTGGGGGTTTTCACCCTCTACCCCAAGGCGGGGCAGGGGCATAGCGAGAGGGCGGAGAAGATCTTTCTCGCCGTCGCCAATCTCATCGCCGGCATTATTGAACGCAAACAGCTGGAGGACAAGCTCCGCGACATCTCCATCAGCGATGAACTGACCGGCCTCTTCAACCGCCGCGGCTTCCGGACCCTTGCCCAGCAGGAGCTGGACCTGGCCCAGCGCCAGCAGACGAGGATGGCGGTGTTTTATATCGACCTGGACGGGCTGAAGCAGATCAACGACCGTTTCGGCCACAATGCCGGAGACCAGGCGATCAAGGATACCGCCGAGATCCTGAAGGAGACCTTCCGGGCCGCCGACGTCATCGCCAGGATCGGCGGGGATGAGTTCGCGGTCTTCGGAAGCTTTTCGCCGGAAACGGGGAGCAGCGACGCCTTGCGGCAACGTCTGGCCGAGCGGATCCGTCTTTTCAACGACCGGAAGGAGCGGCGGTATGCCGTTTCCTGCAGCGTGGGGGTCGCCCATGTTGTTCCCGGGGGCAGGGGCGGCCTGGATGAGGTTCTTTCCCGGGCCGACAGCGCCATGTATGAGGAAAAAATGAAAAAGCGAAGCGGTACGGTTTTTGCTTGTAATTTGCAGGCGTTGGAAGCGGGGGAAGGGAGGAGCTGATGGCTGCCTGCGGTGGTGGTGGAGATTTCAGGGGAGAAAGAGGATGGATGCGATCAGAAAAGCGATTTTAGCCTGCATGCAGAACTGCGACCCGGACGATGATCTGGTGGAAAGCCTCAATAAGGTCATTGCCCAGGAGGGGGATGAGGCCTGCAAGGTAATCCTGGAAATCCTCACCCATCTCGACTTTGAACCCCAGGTGGCGGTGCGGCACTGGCAGGAGATCGTCGCCCATCAGGCGGCCCTGTCGGAGGCGCTCAGGAGGCCGGTGAACCTGCCGGTCACGGTCTGTGACTATTTCCACTGGGTGAAGCGGAGCATCGGCTTCCCCAAGCTGGTGGATGTCTATCAGTTTGAGGAGATTTTCCATCGCAACCAGCATGATTTTCTGACCAACCTCTATAACCGGGAAGCGTTTGAAGAGGCCCTCCGGCAGGAGATCGCCAGGGCAAAACGGTACGGCCGCAAGCTTTCCCTGCTCTTCATCGATGTTGATTCCTTCAAGGCGGTGAACGATACCCACGGCCACCTGGCCGGGGATGCGGTGCTGCGCGGCGTCGGCAAAATCCTGGCGGCGAAGAAGCGCATGGAGGATCTGGCCGCCCGCTACGGCGGCGATGAGTTTGTCCTTCTCCTCCCGGACACCGACAAGAAAGAGGCCCTGGTCCTGGCGGAAAGGATACGGGCAAGCGTGGCGGACCGCAACATGGCGTTCGGCGGGCAGCCCATGCGGGTCACCATCAGCGGCGGGGTGGCAACCTTTCCGGACGACGGCTCCGATTCCCTTTCCTTGCGGCAATATGCCGACGAGGCGCTCTACCGGGCAAAGCGAAACGGCAAGAACGCGGTCCTGTTCCACAAGCCCAACGGCCGCAAGTTTGTCCGGGTGCCCTTTGTCAAACAGCTCAATATCAGGGCGCTTCCTCCGCCGGACGATGTCGCGGCCATGGTGAAAAGCAAGGATCTCTGCTGCGGCGGCATTCTCATCGAGAACCAATTCCCCATCGATGTGGGATCGCTCATCGAAATCAACATGGGCTTGAACGACGAGCCGGTGGCCATCCAGGGCAAGGTTGTCCGCACCCGGCAGCTGGCGAGCGATCGCTTCGATATCGGCGTTTCCTTTCTGGAGGAGCAGGCCCCGGTAAAAACGGTGCTTGGCGATTATGTGTTGAACACGCTTCCGCAATGGAGTAATTCATGGCAATGAGGAAGAAAAACCGGCTGTTGTTTCCGGCCATGGGTTCCCTGATTTCCCCACCGCAACAGGGGCGCGGCAGCGCCTCTGGCCCGGATTTTACGCAAATGCCTCTGCCGCCGCAACCGGCACGGACTTGAGCACCTCCCACTGAATGATGACGGAAAACACCCTCTCCTACTTTCGGAAGCGGTACAACTACACCGGCAGGATCCTTTCCGGCGCCTACAGCAACGGCCTGCAGCGGAATCTTTCCCAGGCCATTGTCCACCTGGAGGCGCTGGAGAAGATAGGTTCGCCGATAATTCCCTACATCGCAGCCTGGCGGCCCGACGGCGGCCATATCTGGTATGAGTATGCCGGCTCCCGGCTGCACTCGCTGCTTGGTCTCAAAACAGCGGCGCTGGCCGATGCCTTCCGGGAAAACATCATCAACCGCTGTCTCTACCGGCTGCAGAAAAATCCACCCGCCATCGACAAGATCGTCCGGGATCGGCCCCAGCTCGACCGCATGCGCGACTCCATGCGGCGGATGGCGGAGCGGGGCGGCGCCGTGGAGGCGGTCTACAAGGTGGATGTGAACGGCAGTCCGGTCTGGCTCAAGGATCTGGCCAGGATCGAGATGCATGGCGGCGACGGGGTGGTGCTCTCCTACGGCTCCCTCATCGACGTGAGCAAGGAGATGCAGCTTGAGGAGCGTCTGAGCGAGGTGCAGGAGGAGCTTTCCTTTCACAGGGATAATCTGGAGCTGATTGTCGCCGAGCGGACCAGGGAATTGCGCAAGGCCCAGCTCGACGTGGTAAGCCGTCTGACCCAGGCCGCCGCCTGCCGGGACGGAGACACCGGCGCCCATATCAAGCGGCTCAGCCAGTATTGCGCCATCATCGGCCGCTCCTTCGGCCTGAGCAGAAAGGCCAACTGGGTCTTGTACCATGCGGTGCCCATGCACGACGTGGGAAAATTGGGCATCGACGATTCCATTCTCCGCAAGCAGGGGCCGCTCTCCTGCCAGGAGTTCGAAATCATCAAAACCCATTGCCGGGTGGGCGCGGATCTGCTGGGGGGCGGAGGCTCCCCCCTCATGCAGGTGGCGCAAACCATTGCCCTGACCCATCACGAGCGCTGGGACGGTTCCGGCTACCCCCAGGGGCTGGCGGAGGGGCAGATTCCGTTGGCCAGCCGCATCACCTCCATCTGCGACGTCTTCGACGCCCTCACCTCGGAGCGCCCCTACAAGAAGGCATGGCGTTTTGACGATGCCGTGGGCGAGGTGGAGCGACTCAGGAACATCTACTTCGATCCCAAGCTGGTCGATCTTTTCATGAAGCACCTGGCGGAGATCAACAAGGTCTTCGTGGAGACCGCCTAGTCCGCTTCCACCGAAGCCGCTGTTTTTTCCAGAGCCGCCGACAAGGCGGTCAGAAATAAAAAAAGCCGCCCTTTTCAGGAGGCGGCTTTTTTTTTTACGGGGCAAGCCAGCGGGTACGCTGCCGGCTTGCCCCGGGTCTGTCTGGTGAATTACTCCGTGCAGTGGTCAAAGTAATTGCTGTCGACAAACTCGTTGATGCAGGCCGTGTTCACGGTGCCATCCGGGTTGCATGGCTCGCAGAGGCCGCGCTCCGGGCGCTTGATGTCGTGGCAGAAAGCGCAGCCGATTCCCGAGCCTTTAGCGGTATGGGCATGCATCTGCTGCCAGTCACGTTTCAGGTTTTTTTCCGCGTGGCACTGGCTGCAGATGATTGCCTTGTCCGCCGCGGTGACAACGCCGTCCTTATTGGCGTCCTTGAGAGCATACCCCACCTTGTCGAGCTTGCTGGCAAACTCGATGGTGAACTGGTTGTTGCCATGGTGGCAGCTGGTGCAGGCGGCAACACTCGCGGCTGGGCTTACCCCGTGATTGATGGCCATTTCCGCCTCGACCCATTTCCATTCATGGCTGCCGGAATAACCGGCGTATGCTTTGCCGTTTTCCGCCGCTTCCTCCGAAAGCCCGGTCATGAACTGCCAGACCACGTCATAGGGAATGACCTTGCCGGCATCCGGCCCGGAGCTCATCACCGCCATATTGGACTGGTGGCGTTTGATGGGGACCAGCTTGCTCGTGCCGAACGGATCGTTCACCCCGCCATTGGCGTCGGCCAGCAGGGAAAGTCCGCTGATCGGGTCGACCTTGCTGAGGGTATCCCCCAGGGAGTAGACATAGCTGGTACCGTCAAAGAAAACATGGTCAGGCGCCACATTGGCAACCTTGTGCTCTTCACCGGCCCATGCGCCCTGGCCGTCGCAGAGGGCCTGGTTCCAATGGGGGACCTGCCAGTTCCGCCACAGCTCCGTGGCGCCGCCCTTGCCGAAAGCGGGGATATGGCAGGATTGGCAAGCGACCCTCTTCACATGCCGGTCCGGTTCGACGCGGATACCCAGGGCGGCATGGCCGCCGTTGTCCATGCCCGTATGGCAATCCACGCATTGTTTCACGTTGCCGCCTTCAGAAGGTCGCAGGTCAATGCCGCGGCCCGGGATCTGATGGGTGGATGGCGTATGGCAGTTTGCGCAGCTCAATCCTGCCCCGCCGTTGGCAATCGAGGCCAGATGCACATCTTCCGCAGCCGTGGGATTACTTGAGGAAAGGCCGAGATCGCCGCGCTTGGTCCAGTCCCCGCCGCCTGCTTTGGCATGACAGCTGAGGCATGTGGTGGTGGTCGGCTTATGCACTCCGGCGATGAGGTCGGTTGCCGTCATACCGGGCATGGCGTTCCAGTCGAAAACGACGTGGAAATTGCCGCTGGCATCCTTGTCGGAAGGGATGTAGGTCTTGCTGGTACCCTGCCAGTCGATAACCGTGACATGATTGGCCGGATCTGTTTCCGGGGCGAATCTCCTTTTGTAGCTGTCATTATGGCAGCGGAGGCAGTCAAGATCGGAAGCTGTCAGATTTTCAAATTTGCCCAGGGTTGGATGGCAGCCCAAGCAGGCGGCGCCGGCCAGGGCCGGATTGGGGTAGCTGCAGAAGGTATTGATCTCATCAAGTTTCTGGCTGTAGCGGGTCATGTTGCTGACATTCGGGGCAGGCGTTGGCATCATGCCGTGGAGAGAGCTGACCGCGTGGGAGCCTTCGGCGTTATGGCATTCCAGGCACTTGGCGGTAACATCTGCCGGAGTGGCAAAGGTTCCGCTGATGTTTGCATGAGGATTGGTGCCACCGCCGCCACCGCAGGCGGATTCCGGTTCGCACAACCCGCAGGAGTTGAGGGCCCAGATGGTTGGGTCACTGTCATTGCAGTCCGCGGTCGACTTGTAACCGTCCCCGTCGTTATCGACCGGCTTTCCTGCATTGCCTTGCCCGACAAACAGACCCAGGCTTGCCGCCAGCGTCGCAGCCCCCAAAATGGAATAAAGCTTTTTCATTTTCCCCTCCGTGATAATGATTGTGGGTGTTGCCCTCTGACGATAATGGGGTATGTGCCCCATTATCGTTGTCGCGAGAAAATGCCACAGCAGCCTTGTCAGGATGGTGACATTTTCCCGCAATCTTTTTCGTGGACTGTTTTGCAAGAATTGCTCCCGTTTGTGAACTTTTTTTTGTGTTTTCTTATGGTTTTGTAATTACGTATTTTTTTGTGAGGCTGGTGGCGGGGCGGGCAAGTGTCTTTTTTTCTTTTTTTCAAAAAATGGTGGGGCAGGGGCGCATGGAGAAGAAATTGGGGATTTCACCATATTTGGCCTGGTGAAATCCCCAATTTTTTATTTCGTGATTGAACAATGGTACCAGCAGAGAGTGCGGAGTGCTCTTTCGGAATACTGAGAACTACGTATTTCCATGGTGATGGCGCGGAATTTTTCCTGGACCGCCCTGGAATGCCGGTCTGGTGATTTCACCGTATATCCGGCTGGTTGCGCTGCTTTCCCATGGCTATTATCTTGATAATGGGCTGATATGTATAACTTTTTCTGAGGGAGTCCGGGGCAGAGGGATTGATTTTTGCATTTTTGAAAATCGGATTCTCGCGCAGCGGAACTGGTGTGCGAACCAAGGCGGATTCCGGCCCGGGAGGCCGGAATAGAAGACAATAACTACAAACGGGTGCGTGTGGGGATGAGGAAATTTTGTTTGCGGATGGTTTGCGCCGGCGCGGGGGTTTTGGCGATGGGGTCAGGGGGGGCTGCCTTTGCTTTTCACAGCGGCGGGGTCGGCGAATGCGGCGGCTGTCACAGCATGCATTCTTCCGTGGGCACGGGCCCCGGCAGCTTTCTTCTCCTGGGCAGCGATCAGAGCTCCACCTGTCTGAACTGCCACGAGCAGGCAGGGGACAGCGGCCCTTCCGGGTACCATGTCAGCACCGCGGCTGCCGACATGCCGGCGGGTGTCGCTCCGCTCCAGAAAACGCCGGGCGGGGATTTCGGCTGGCTCAAGAAGGACTACAGCTATACGGTGGACGGGGTCGTCGGCGTGGAATCCGGGCATGGCCATGGACACAATATCGTCGCCGTGGACCAGGGCTATGGCGTTGACCCGGTGAACGCCGTTGCCCCCGGCGGCAGCTTCCCCAGCGCCCAGCTTGCCTGCAACAGCTGCCACGACCCCCACGGCAAATATCGGCGCATGGCGGAGGGCAACGTCGCCACCAGCGGCGCTCCCATCATTGGCTCCGGCTCCTATGCCGACAGTCCGATTCCCCTCGCCGGCCAGTCGGTCGGCGTCTACCGCCTGCTGGCGGGAAACGGCTATAAAAAGGCGAATATCACCTACTACGGCGTCCCCGTGGCCGTGGCGCCATCCAGCTATAACCGGAGCGAGGCCGTCACCCAGACCAGGGTTGCCTATGGGGTCAAGATTTCGGCGGGCAACAACCAGTGGGGCCAGTGGTGCACCACCTGTCATCCCAACATGCACAATGCCGGCAACATCGTGCATCCCATCGACCAGAGCCTCGGCCCCATCGTGACCCCCATCTACCAGCGGTATGTCAGGTCCGGCGATTTCACCGGGGCGAACGCCACCTCCTATCTCTCCCTGGTGCCCTTTGCCCAGAACACCGGCAGCTTCGCCATCCTGGCCGCCAAGGCCAAAAGCGACGACTCGCAGCTCGGCGGGCCCACGAACTCCTCGGACAAGGTCATGTGCCTTTCCTGCCACCGCGCCCACGCCTCGGGCTGGGAATATATGATGCGCTGGAACAACTCCGTTGATTTTATCACCTTTGACGGCATGTGGCCCGGCATCGACAACGGCGTGGGCGCTTCCTATCCGGAATTTGCCAGGGGCCGCACCGAGGCGGAAACCCTGGCCGCCATGTACGACCGGCCGGCCGGCAGATTCGCCACCCATCAGCGGGCGCTCTGCAACAAGTGTCACGCCAAGGATTAGCAAGGCAAGCACCCTTTGCTTTTTTCAGAAGAGAACCACCCCAAAGGGGGCCAGCGCCGGCCCCCTTTTCCAGTTTCCCCTTCATTTCGCCCGGCCGCAAATGACGGCCCGGCGCCGCTGAAAAAAACAGGGCAAACGGCCTGACGATAAAAGTGATCCGCGGCTTGTCGATATGGTATGATCAGGGTGTGCGCGGGCGGAAGCCCGTTGCGCGGGACGGCGGCCGAAAAAGAGGCGTGGGGGCCTTGGCTTGCCGGGAAACAATCTCTGCAGCAGAGAGGGGACTGATCATGGGGAAGGTGCAATGCAATCCTTGGTGCCTGTTTGTCGGCGCCACCGGAGCTCTGGTGGCATCCTTGGCGGAGTTGACCGCAAAGGGGGAGGTTTCCACCCTGTTGCGGGTGCGGGATGCCCTGCACACCCATCTCGGCCTTTCCGTCCAGCCGATTTACATCGTTCTGCTCTTTGTTTTTCTGGGCGCGGTGCTGACCCTGGTTTCCGAGGTCGATGATCTCAAAAAGGCGTTTTATGTGGGCGGCAGCATCATCACCGTTTTTCTCACCATCATTCCCAACGATCTGCCGCCCAGCATCGGCGGGCAGGCTTCCACGCAAGGCGGCGGGATTTCCGGCTCCTCCTGGTTTGCCGTCAACGAAGCCATGGCCCGGGAGCCCTGGGAGCAGGGGCCGACGGGCGAGGTGCGCATGCGCCTGCTGGCGCCGGAGGGGAAAGAGGTCGGCAATGTCGTGCTCACCGTCCGGGACCAGCAAAACGGCCAAATCGTGGGGCGTTCCCGATACGACTCCAGCCATATCCTCTTCCGGCTGCGGAGCGGCAATTACCTGCTGGTCATCGAAGTGCCGGGATTTGGCGTGGAGAGCAGGGAGGTGGAGGTCCGCGCGGGACAACCCCTGGAGCTTGCCGTCGACCTTGTTCCCAGCTGGCGGCCCTTGCCAATGCAGCGATTGTTGCGCGACTATTGACAGGGGAGCGTGGACATGGAACAGGAAGAAAAAGACTATTTTGAAACCTTTCGCGTCGCCCTGCGACGCTATTACTTCACCGTAAAGACCACCCATGCCGTGCCGGAACGGGAGAAGGGCTATCTGGAGGGCTTCATCGACGCGGCCATGCAGCTCAGGGTTTTCACCGGCGGAGAGCTGCAGGAGCTGATCGAAGAGGTGAACCACGAAGTTTTCGGCATGAGCGTACAGGAGAGGATGAGGCGTTATCCGCATATCTCCTTTTCCAAGGAGGAGTGGCAGCAGATCCCCACCTTTATCCGCCAGGGCAAGGATTTGGGGATTTGAGCGGGGCGAATCTGACCGCCGCTTACATGGCCGGATGTCGGCGCCGACGGAAATAAAGAGCGATTCCAGAAGGCGGAATGGGACAGGGAGCCGGTTTTTCTGAAAATTAATGCAAATGACGTTGGTGGTCAGATCTCTGGGGCAACCTTTATCGGGGTAGGGGAAGTGAAATTAGATGGCCACGAGTAGCCATATTGCATGGATATTTTTTCAATGACTTACAACTTTGACATTAAGACCATCGCCCCTGGAAAAGATGAACCAAAATTTCCGCCTTTTGTGCATATCTACATCAAGACATGTACAAGAGGCGACTACTTTGGAAGCGGTCATCCCACCACTTTTATATCCCCGCAAATGATGACAGACAATGAAATTGACTATGAAGTGAACCGTCTTATCACAGAGCTTGAGACAATCAGGAAGAAGGCTAAACAAGAACTAAGAAAAGCAAAAGAAAAAACGCGCAAGAAATAATTCTTAGTTTGCTTGCAAAAAGTATCTCAGTTTTTGTTTTTCCCTCAAATTTTCTTAAAAAGAAAATTCGCCATTTTTTCTATTATTTAATTCCCGCTAACTCCCATCAGTCCCCAGAAAATCCCACCAAAATTTATTCAATACAAAATTCTTATTCTTTCTGTTAGCCAATACAGGGGATCACTCTGGACTTTGCGGCTGAAACGGTGTCGATGTTTTCGATACTGAATCACACCTCGCATTTCGCTTCTGGACCGCAATAGGACCGCAGCACGAAAAAAGGGGTTAGCGAAAAATCGCTAACCCCTTGCTATTTCTGGTGCGCCCGGCACGATTCGAACGTGCGACCTGCGGATTCGTAGTCCGATTTTTTAATCGCTATTTATCGTTGCTTCGTAAGATTAATCTTTTTGTTTCAGCTTGTTGGCTTAACCATGATTATTCATGATTAAGCCATTTTTTTCACTTCCGGTGGAGCAAAATTGGAGCAAGCTCTACAAGGAGTTTTCTCTCGATGTTTCATTGTCTTCCTTGTCAAGGAGATCGTTGAGGAGTTTCATCTCTTTGAGCTGTATCTCCCTCCTCTTTTCGAGCGCCATTTCCAGCATCTGCGCACCAAGCTTATCAATATGCCGTTCGATAACCCCGTCTACCGGGATCTTCATGTCCTTCATCTCCGAAAAGAGAATATCTGTGATTTTCGAAAGATAGAGCTCGATTTTTTTGTCGGCAGTTCTTTCTTTCTTTATCCGTATCTTGTCATTATCTAGCGCCAGGCTGTCAAGGATTAACCCAAACGCTTTTCGCTCTTCGAGAAAACCTTTTTCGTGTGCTTGTTCGGCGATGCGCCAAACATCTGGGCTTCTTAGCGTGGCATCACCGCTTTTGAGTTTTCGCCAGTACCTCCCGGATCCATCAGATTTCCTATCCAGATCAAAAATTTCTTCTAGATCAGACTGAGTTTTTCCAGATTTATTGGTGACCTCACGCACAAGCTTCGCGGTGATCGCAGAACGGTTTCCCTTGAAATTATGGTCTTTTTTCATGATTGGCGCTCCCTGGACCGGCCAAAAATGGGTTCATTTTTTTTTGAATTTCGGGCCTGTAAGCGCATCGGCCTTTGTGTCACTATAGCCTAACCTCGATTAATCAATTAACAACATAATATCAGGAGGTTATCTGAAATGCAACAATTAGTGATCCACATAGTGGATTTGGCGCGTGCTCTGGCGATGAGCGAAGCGGCGATTCGCACCCACATCGCACGGCGCAATTGGCCTCGCGCAATTCCGCAGCCAATAAGATTAGGCCGGCGGTGGGCATGGAGAAAGCAGGACGTAGAGGCCTGGCTTGCTGGCCTCGCAGGGGAGGCACCTGTGGCGGCCAAGGGAAAGCCTGGCCGGCCTAACAAAGCTGAGACTCTGGCAAGGCAGGGGAGATAGTAGCCATGGCCGGGCCTGCCTTTCAGCTTTATGCAGCGGAATTTCTGACGAAGACCGCGGAACTTTCCTCCGCGGCATGCGGGTTGTTGATCAAAGGACTTGCCCAGCAATGGATACAGGGGAGCCTCCCTGCGTCACCCGCACCCTTGGCAAGGGTGCTGGGAGTGCTGCCCCAAGAGTTGGCCGCCTGGGAAGAGGTGGCCCACCTTTTCCCTGCGGGCCCAGACGGGAGGCTGCGCTGCCGCCGGCTGGAGAGGGTCAGGGAGGAACAGGAGAAGTACAGAGAAAAACAGGCCCGGAGGGGGCGGTCCGGTGCGGCGGCGCGATGGGGCAAGCAACCCATCGAAACGAAAAGAAAAAATGGCACAAGCATTGCTTGGCCAATGCCCGCGCCAATGCCGAGGCAATGCCCTGGCAATGGCTCTTCATCTTCTACTACATCTTTAACTACTCCCCCCCTACCCCCCCAAGGGGAGGAAGAGGTGAGGGAGTTTGTAGTCCTGGCTGACCTAAAGGGACAAGTGCGCAGCAGGGAAGGGCTTGCAAGGCACATCTTGGCACGGGGAGGACTGACTGTAGAGGAGAGGAGGCAACTGGAAGTATGGAGGCAGGAGGAGCAAGAGAAAGCCAACATAGCCGCAGCAGAGCAGGAGCAGGCTGCCAGGCGGGCCGATGCGGAGGGCGCTAAAAAAACACAAATAGAGCAGGCCTGGGCCACCTTCAAGGCCCTTCCTGAGTCCACTCAAGCCCAAATTATGGAAGCGTTTCGGGCTGGCCTGTCGCCAGAATTTCGACGTGATTTCAGCCTAGAAAGGCCATCTGTGCTTTATTCACTGAGGGCTTGGTTACCCGAAAAGCTCAAGGAGTACTTGCAATGAGCATATCTGATTGGCTGGCCGCCGCGGCCGGTGACCCTGGACAGGAGATGCTGAATCTCCTGTCCGGGGAGGGGCCGCTTTCTGACGTTTTGTATGTATTTAATATCGCAGTGTTTTCGCTGGGCGTGGTAGTGCTAATCTATAGCGCGGTTAAAGGTTTTGTGGGGACTGCGGTGGACGGCGGCGAGAAGCTGCGCAAAGCAGAAACTGCATGGACGCCTATCAGAATTATGCTAGGGATTGCCGGCTTAACCCCTGTATGGCACGGCCTTACTTTTTCTCAGGTCATAGTCATATTCTGCTCTATTGTTGGGATAGGTGTGGGGGGTGTAGCCTGGCAGGGCGCCTGGGAGGGCCTGTTGTCCTGGAATTCTACCTCTTTCTTCTCCGCTCCTGTTGCTGCTCCTCAAGATGAGGGCGCTCAAGCCCTTTTTTCTGCTCTTGTTTGTCAGGAAGCCGTAAATAAAAAAATAGATCAAGATCGCGCGGAGCTTGGTGTCCCTACCGTGGAAGGCCGGGTGGAAGGCCGCCAGTGGCCCGGCGAAATAGAGATGCCCTGGGAAGAATTCCGTGGAAGGGCTCTTATTTTTGGGGGCGTGCAGGGGTACCCGCTCGCAGTGTGCGGCGGGGTGCGGCTCCCGGAGCCCCAGGGGGAGGACAGTCAGTATTTTTCGCGTGATGCCATCCTTACTTCGCACCTCATCGCCATGCAATATATGGCTAGGCAGTTGCATCCTCTGGCTCGGGCGCTGGTGTACCAGCAACGCCGTCCGGATCCGGCGGCCCTGGCGGCAGCCAAAGATAACTATCGGCAGGCAGTTTCTTCTTCTTTAGCTGACGTAGCACTTCAGGCCGGCAGCGCCTTTGACAGATGGATGGCGCAGGACCGTGGCAAAAGCTGGATTTACGCCGGGGCCACCCTTGCCAAAATAGCGAGCATCAATCGGGAAATTCAGGCGGTCGCGGGGATGAAGTTGGAGGCCGTTCCTCCATTTGCTTTCGTTTCTGATAGCGGCCAGGCCGGACCAGCAGGCCTGACAGTTCTGGCAAATGTTCAGGAAAGCCAAATCATGGCTGAGGCCGCCACAGCCCCAGAAAAAACTTATTTTTCACTCAAGAAGCCTGATATGGGGGTTCTTTTTTCCCCGTTGGCTAAAAATCTCTCCACGGTTCTTTCCTGGGTAGAAGGCGGAGAGCAAGATTTGCTGGGAGGATTGGGCAGTCTAGGCCATAAACTGATAATTGGCACACTAGCTGCCGTCACGGCAGTTGTGGCAGCCCTGGCCACCGCTTCTGCCTTCAGTGGCGGCATGTTGGGCGGCATGGCCGGGTCAATCCTCAGTATTTTTGTCTTTCTTTTTTGTCTTCCCTTACTTTCCACTGGGTTGATTTTTGCCTACTACCTTCCTTTTCTCCCCCTTATTTATTGGGTTTTGGGGGTCCTGGCCTGGCTGATTGTTTTTGTGGAGGCGCTCTTCGGTGCCCCATTATGGGCTTTTGCTCATTTGGATTCCGATGCAGGAGCGGGACTCGGCCCGCGCACAAGCCACGGCTATATTTTCCTCATGCATCTCCTGTTCAGGCCGACCCTGATGCTCGGAGGTCTGGTGGCTGGGTGGCTGATCATCCAATTTTTCGGCGAATTTTTGCGACTCGCGATCAAGTTTTTCTTTGAGGGGGCGTTTCAGGGACTCGCTGGCCTACTTGGCTTTATTGCCTGCATGATCATTTTTTCTATTCTGGTCTGGCAGATCTGCGGTAGGGCCTTCTCTTTCATTCACCATCTGCCGTCCGAGGTCATTGCCTGGGCTGGTGGATATTCTTCCAAAGTAGGAGGCGAGGGCGGTGAACGCGAAGTGGAAAACAAAACAACTGGAGTAGTGGCCAATATCCAGAGGGCAGGTGGTGGTCGGATGGGGCCGCCAGGGGACGGAGGAAAAAATAACAAGAAAAACACCATCAACCCCGGAGGGGATTGATCGCGGTCAAAGATTCGGCAGGTAGCAAGGTGTTATTCGGTGCCCCCAAAAGGGGGTCCCGAATACCTTGCCCCCTGTCTTACTGCAGCGGGAAAAGCCCATGGGGCGGCGCTTCGCTTGCCCCGGAAAAGATATGAGGACACCTAATCACATATTGCATCCATAGGAGGAGGCGTAAATGGCTTACAAAAAAGGTGGCCGCCCGGCCTTGCCGGCCAGCCAAAAAAGAAAAAACAGAATTCGGGTCCACTTTTCTGACCTGGAAATGCAGTACCTCTCCCGCATGGCCGGGGATGACGGCCTCGTGGAGGGTGGTATCCCAGACTATATCCGAAATCAGGCCCTGGGCCGGAAAATACACTCTATCCCCGCGATCAACCATGAAGCCTGGGTTTCTCTGGCCAGGGTGGGGGCAAATCTGAACCAGATTGCTCATCGGCTGCACCTAGTAGAGGCAGGCGCGGAAGGAGTCGTTGCCCCGGATATCCGAGAGATCCGAGATGCACTGGAGCAGCTTCGCCTCCAGCTCCTCGGGGAGGGATTTTTCCCGCCCGATGACACCGAAACACATATTGCCTCTGCAAATGCCCAGGACTGGGAGGGTGACGAAATTTGAGGACACAAAATCACATATTTCAGCCATAGGAGGAGGCCGTGAAAAGCAAAATAACAAAAGGGAACGGGTTCCGGGGAGCTCTGGAATATCTCTATGGGCCGGGTGAGGAGAATCACCCGGGCAGACCTGTTCCGGTGGAGGGGGCCGGAAATGTCTTAGGCACTGAGCCCCGCGACCTGGCCCGCCAGTTTGCTGCCTCGCGGCGGCTCCGGCCGGGAATTAAAAATCCAGTCTTCCATGTGAGCCTTTCGTGTCCCCCAGGAGAAAAGCCAGGGGACGCAAAATGGGCGGAAATCGCCCGAGACTATCTCTCTCGCATGGGCATGGATCCTGACCGGCATCAGTGGCATTGCCTCCGGCACATAGACCAGGAGCATGACCATATCCATTTGCTTGTCTGCCGCATTGCCTTGGACGGTAAGGTCTGGCATGACCAGTATGGCATCCGCCAATCAATCAGGATCTGCCTGGAACTGGAAAAGGCGCACAACCTGAAGGTCACACCCGGCGAGGAGGGCGGCGAGAAAAAATCACTCAGCAAAGGCGAGCTCGGACAATACCGCCGGACCGGTCAGATCCCGGATCGGCTTGTATTGCAGACGAAAATCACGGCCGCTCGCGAAAATTGTCCTGATTTCCGTACATTCGTCTCCCGCTGCCAGGCAGAAAAAATAGAAATCATCCCCAACGGAAAAAGCGGGCAGGTGGGGGGTATTTCCTTCCGTCGAGCCGGCGGTGATGCTTTCTCCGGATCGAGCCTCGGAAAAGCCTTTAAGTGGCAGCGTATCGCTGCAGACACCCACTTTGACCAGGCCCGGGATGCCGAACTGATTGCTCAACTGCGGGCAAAGGCAGCGGATTCCGAGGTTGCTGGCACCTTCAGCCCTGCTGGACCGGTCCCAACCGCGGCGCCTGATATCCAACGGGCGCGGGGGCAGATCGATCCCCGGAAAGAGCGTGATAGGTATTTTATCCAGCAGGAAGACGGATCCTGGGCCTACCGCAAAAAACCTGAACGTACCGCTTTCCGGCTGGAAGGGCAGCAGATTCACGTTTTGGCCCGGCAGGATTTGGCCATCCGGGCGGCGCTGCTTACCGCCTCGGAGACCTTCGGCCAATCCCTGAAAATCCAGGGCGAGGAGGAGTTTTGCCGCAAGGCCTGGCTGGCCGGATCCAAGATGGGCTTGGATATCAAGGGATATCAGCCATCTGCCGAGGACCTGGCCGAGCTTCAGTCCTGGCGAGAAAAACATGGCATGCCGGATTCGATCGGCCCGGCTGCCTCCCCTCAAAATCAAATACAACCCGGTTATACGTTGCCACCAAAGGAGGAAACAGCACATGAGCATGATTCAGAAAATGGAGGAGGAGATCGAACCTCAGAACAACTGGCAGCAGGAAACGCCGCCCCCTCCCCAGCTCCTGACGGTGGAGCAGGGGGAAGAGATCTTGCGGCTGATGCGGGCACAGCTGCAGCAGGTGACGCAGGAGACAGCGGCCATGTTGAAACCACTGTTCCGCTTGCCTCAGCAGATCAAGGCGCTGGAACAGCAGATCCTGCACCAGAATCAGCAAATTGCGACCCTGGAGCAGGAGTTCGCAGGAATGGGCAGGGCACTCTGGAAGCACCTGCAGCAGCATCAGAAGAAGCCAGCACAGAGGGCATCGACGTCTTTGCTTCATCTGCTGCTTCCCGGCCTCGTGAGGAGCAAAAAATGATATCTACCGAAAATCAAGAGGTGACACCAAAACATATAATGCCTGTCGAGCAAACTCCAGAAGACAAGGCAAGGGAATGGATAGAGAAAATCGCACGGAAACGCTCCCTGACCCCGGTACAGTTCGGCGCGATTGCCCATACGGATGTGGGGTACAAGCTGCATGACCTTGCCCCTGAGGCGATCCGCACTCAGGTGCGTGAGCAACTCCGTGATCTATACAACGAGCACCGCAAGGAGATGCATAAGGAAATAAATCAGCAGTGGGGCTGGAGGCTGGACCCGGAGGCTTGCCACGCAAGATGCCTGAAGGAAAAACACGGGGAGCGCCGAGCGGAGCTGGCCAAAGAGAAGAAACAAGCCCTGAATCGGCAAGCGTCTCTCAAGCGGCAGGTGGCTGAGGCTGAGAAGCAGCAGGAAATGCTTGCTTTTTGGCAATTCGGCCAGCGGGAAAAGGTCGGTCAGGATATCGTAAGGCTCAAGGAGTTGGGAGGAAAAGAGGCGCGGAGGTTGGAAAAGATCGAGCAAGAGATCAAGGCACTGAAAGTTACCCCCTCTGAAATAGAGGCATTTGCAGAGAAGGCAGAGCGGCAGGAGAAGGTGGAGCACCAGCAGTTGGACAAAAACATCGACAATCAGATCCGCCGGGCGGATCCAGAGGTGCGTCTGCAAGAGCGGGAGGCCAAAGAAAAGGCTCTAGCCGAGCAACAAGAGCGGGAGAGGCAGGAAAGAGAGGCAGAAGAGCGTCGAGTTCAGGAAGAGGCCCGAGCCGAAGAAGAACGGCTCAGAGAGGCAGAAGAGCGCCGGGAGGCCGGCAGGGCCAAGAAAGCAAACTCTGCGCCACGGCCCACTTAATCCCAATAACACGCAGGGGGAGTCGGGGAGGTCAGGCCCTCCCCGCCCCCTGGCCCCCCAACCCCTCCGGGATTTTGGAGTAGTGGCCGGACAGGGCGGCAGAGGTCGCGCCAGGCTTTGCCTGTCACGCCCACTGCTCCCTCGCCCCGCCGGAAGTAAGTCCGTGCCGATCTGGCAAACTTTGAACTGCAGCGGAAGCCGGCGAGCCGGGGTCTGTATCTTTTCACCCCCTCCCCCTTAGGGGTGAGGGGAGGGGGTGAAAAGATGTTTTTCCTTAGGGGAAGAACCACAAAAAAACAAAGGGGAAAAAATGAAAAAAATGATCTACGCCACAATTAGAAAACAAAGTCGCCGCTTTGGCCAGGCCCAATTTTCGCCCATCACAAAAAAGCAAACTCCTTTTCCGGTCGAGATCGATTTTGACCGGGATCCCTTCCACCCCGTTCTCGGCGGTCCTGGAGGGAAATATGCGCTGTCGGATGTGAATCTATATGTGATGCTTCCTGACAATTCCGGACTCGCCCAAATCGCAATCCAGTCCGAGAAAGACGACGACAGTCATCTCTGGATAATAGCTAGCCATCGCCTCGAATACGGGACCGATTGACAACAAAACTCGGAAAACAAGAAGGAGAAAGCATGAAAAAAACACTTATAAAAATCCTCTATCTTTTTTCCTGGCCGGCAATGCTGGCCGGAATCAGCAGCCCTTTTTTTTCTCTGCATCCGGCAGCCCTGGTGGCAGGGGCTGCCCTGGTCGCCGGCGGAGGGTGGGGCTGGCGGAAAGCAAAAAAAGCCTGGCGGGTGTGGCTGAACCTGGACAGCGATTTCCTTTATTTGTCGAGGCCGGAACACGCAGTGAATCTGTTGGATAGAAAAATTTTGACTGGTTTTACGGGTTTTGCTCTTTTTTGGGCTCTGGCTTCCAAATCTCACCCGGGTTTATCCCTTTTCTGGGCGCTACTCGTCATGATTGCCAGTCATATTTACCTCAGGGATAGGGCCATGCTTTTGCATGCCCGAGAAAGAGAAGGAGTAAAGGTCGTATGAAAAAAATCATCAAGATTTCAGCAATGGTAGTTCTTCTTGGCAGTTCCCCGACGCAGGCCCTGGCCGCCGATTGCGATTCGATCCGCCCTGATCTGATGGCCCAGGCTCAGCAGATGGCGCAAAACGCACGGGACAGGGAAATTAAAGAATTTTCCGAGGCCTCGGCGGCAACCTTGGAGGGTGGCGGCACCACCACGGGACAACCGGGTAGGCCCGGCGCGGCAAACGCCTCAAGCTCCAACTGCCTGGAAAAATACAAGGACGTGAAGGTCGCCGGCATGCTGGGCATTCCGTCGGTCAATGATCTGGCAAAGCAAGCATTGGATAGAGTCAGTCAAGCGGCATGTACCACCACTGATTCGCTTTACAATCAAGCGGCGGGATCCATGCGGCAAGGCGTTATGCTGCCTGGCAACATCGGTGGTGCACAGGTCGGCTTGCCGGGATCATACCAGCTTGGGGTCTACCAGCCCAACACGGTCAGTGCCCCGGCGGCGGACGTGACCGTGAAAAAGTCATCAGGCGGCGCCATACAGGACTCAATCAGCGAAATACCAGGCTACATTCGGGGGATATTCAAATGAAGAAGACAATCTGTGCAGTATTGACAATGGCGATTCTGGGGTTGGCATGGCAGGCGCAGGCTGCCGAGGAAGCGAAAAAGGAAAAAATGAACCTGATGATCACCGGCCCCGGCGGCTGGGAAGAAAATTGCGAATGCGAGTGTTTCCCCGAAACGGGACCGACGGAGGTTTGGACTTTTTTTAAGAAAGAAACCTCTCAAACCTGCAACTGCAAATGCGCTGTCTACGGTGGGACGGATCCGGTCTGCCGGGCGGCGAGCCCTAAAGAAAAAATGTTTACCTTCACGAGGCCGGCAAAATGAAAAATATAAAAAAATACGCGGCATACCTGGCGTTGCTCGCCATCTTGTCCCCTGGGAATAGCGCCATGGCTGGGTGTTGTGGTGAAGTGGCCGCGATCAACGCAGCCGCCGGGAATATTGTGGGGGCAATCGAAAATTCCCAAAGAAATCTAAAAGAGGCCATTGCCACCAGCGCGGATGCCATCAAGGGGGAGGCCACCCGGGTTGCCGGCGACGTGGCCGACAATCGCGACAAAAAGCGGGTAGCTTTGGCCGGGGCAGAGAGCGCTGCACGGGCACGACAAGACTATGGGATCCTGCCGCCAAATCCCTGTGATTCGATGTCTACCGCCTCGGTGGCCGGAGCAGTCGCCAGAAGCGCGTCAAGAACGGCGGCAATCGAGCATGCCGGATTTCGCCGGCGGGGGCTGAACACCAGTTCCCCGGCCTCCGCCACTTATACGACGTACTCCCGGCACCGTGAAAAGTATTGTAGCCCTGTTGATGTGGAACAGAAACGCTGTTCCGCCGTGTCCTCCATGCAGGATGCTGACATCGACCCGCGATCGGTGACACATGGCGCCGGCCTGCCTGGCAACCAGAGCTATGTATTCAATCAACAACAGACAGAGGCTGCAAGGGCGTATTCCAGCAACGTCGTGCAACCGCTGCCCCGGCCGGTTTTGCCCGGCAACTTGGAGAACACCGATCAGGGAAGGGCTTATGAAGCTATGCGGCTTTCAGAGCAGGCAAAGCTGGGCCTTGCCGCTTCTGCCTTCACCGAGGCCATGGCCTGGCGGGCACCGGCTGAAGCCGATGGGGTACCGCTGGCAGATCACATCCGTAACATCTGGGCAAAGATGGGAGGGGTAAGTGTGCCGAAGGCTGTTGATGATGCAATAAAATCGGGCCAGGCAAGTTACTTCATGCTGCAGCAGGCTGAAGTGGATCGCCGGGCCAACAACCCCGAATGGTATTCCCAGATGCTGGCCGCTTCGCCAGCTGCCGTAAATCGGGAAACCGCCTTCATGCTGGCGCGGCTGATCGAAATGCAGCATCGCCAGGAATTGCGGCAGGAGCGACAGGAGATGCTTCTTGCCGGGATACTTACTGAACTTGTGAAGGCAAACGGCGGCCAGATCGATGCTCAATACCGGACAGCAACCAGTGTTCCGCCCACAAAAAAATAATCAAGAAACCAAAGGAGAGAGAATCATGGAAATGAAGAAATTTGAAGAAATGAAGGTAGAAATTTTTAATGACCCGGCCCAAAACGCCGATTTTTTGGACTGGCTCATCCTGGCAGTTCTTTTTCGGTGGTCGATGGGCTTGCCTCCATTAGCCTCATAGGCAGGACGATTTAAGACGGATATCACGCAAAATTAAAAAAGGCGACCTGTCCTTTCTCATGGTGTCGTAAAAAATTAGCGGCCCTGTTTTAATACGTGGTAAGATATGGGATATTAATCGACTCACCACACGGAGATAAAACATATGAGTAGCCCGCTTGGATCTTTCTTCTTCGGACAGTCGCTCGCCTATGCCGGTGAAGTTGGTGAGCTGGAAGCAAAACTGGAAGATGCCCTTAAAGAACTAAAAAAGAGCCGGGCGGAAGCTGCGGCCCGCCGTGAACTTCACCGTGCTCTGTCTGCCGTCCTTGAAGAAATCGCCCCAGATCATCCCCTGGCTCAGGATGAAAAACAAAACGAAATTCTTGAAAAAGCCTGGAAAAAAGCGCTGTCCGCGGGCGTGTAAAGAATTTTGTGTAAATGTTTTTTGTGATCAAAATTCCGGCAGCCTGTCTTCAAACATGATGCTGAATTGATTCAGCGCCGATTTCCAGTTTTTGATCGGCATCGTCCATCGTTTCGAAATATTCGTCAGCGCCAGATAGAGCAGCTTGAACATCGACTCGTCATTCGGAAAAGAGCCCCGGTTCTTAGTGACCTTGCGCAGGGACATGTTCAACGATTCGATGGTGTTGGTCGTATAGATCACCCTGCGGATCTCCGGAGGATAGGCAAAATACGGGATGATTCGCTGCCAGTTGTTCTGCCAGGACTGACTTATCCGAGGATGGGTAGCATCCCATTTTTCCCCGAAGCTGATCAGGTTTGCCTCGGCCTGTTCTACGGTCGGGGCGCTGTAAATCTCCTTCAGGTCGTCCGCCATTTCCTTGCGCTGTTTCCAGGAAACGAAATTCAGGCTGTGCCGCACCAGGTGCACGATGCATAACTGGACCTGGGCGGCGGGGTACGCCGCTTCGATGGCCTCCGGAAAACCCTTGAGCCCATCGACACAGGCGATCAGGATATCCTTCACGCCCCGATTTTTCAGCTCGGTCAGGATGGCCAACCAGAACTTGGCGCCCTCGGTCTCGGCGGCCCACATGCCGAGAACCTCCTTCACCCCAGTCATCGTCACGGCAATCGCCAGGTAGACGGCCTTCTTGATGATCTGGCCGTTGTGCTTGACCCTGATCCGCACCGCATCCAGATAGACGATGGGGTAAACATCTTCCAATGGCCGGTTCTGCCAGAGCCGGACCTCTTCCGTGACGGCGTCGGTCACTTGGGAGATCAGGGTCGGTGAAATCTCAACGCCGTAAATCTCCTCCAGATGGCTCTGGATATCACGGGTGGTCATCCCACGGGCATACATGGAGATGATCTTGTCATCAAACCCCTTGAAGCGGGTCTCTCCCTTGGGAACGATGATCGGCTCGAAGGAGCCGTTCCGGTCACGGGGAACCGCGACGTCAATCTCGCCAAAATCTCCCTTGAGCTTTTTCTTGTAGCTGCCGTTTCTGGAGTTGCCGCTGTTTTTCCCAGCCGGAGCGTTCCGGGGATAGCCGAGGTGATCGGTTATCTCGGCCTGCATGGCCCGCTCCAGCAGGGCCTTGGTCAGTTGTTTCAGTATGCCGTTCTCGCCGATCAGGTCTTCCGGCTTTTTGTAATCCGCAATTAATTGGTCAAGCAATTCTTTGGAAATGGCCATATCTCTCTCCTTGGTTGGGGGCGAACTTTTCTACCCCCGGAATGGCCATTTACACAATCCTTTTTACACCCTCGCTGAAAAATACAGTGGCAGAGAAGAATAACTGATCGCGCCGCCTCCTGGCGGCATCATCATAGAGTGAGGGGCGTATGCCCCGAGGTGCGCGGAGCGCTGCAGGACGGGATTGGGACGAAGAAAGGGAATGAGCTGCAAGCTCTTTTGGGGATCCCCTTCTCCCTCTTCAAAGCGTAGTTTTCCGTGGGGAAGGCAGCCGTGCTCTCTTGATTGCGCGCATAGCGCAAGGCTGGTGCAAGGTGGAAACGGTAAATGGTGCCGTAATGGTTGCTTTGGGCTGCCTGGACTCTGCCCCGGGTGGCCTTTTTTGGGCAGGGAGGCGGAGAACGCCAAGCGAAGGACGTTCTCCTAGTCGTCTTTAGGTGGGTCGGAGTGCGCTTTTCCCTTGATAAATGCTATGGCAAGGCTTCCGATTGTTCCACCACCAAGAATACTCGCGGTTGTCTGAGCTCCATGGGTGGCGAGGTACCCACATACACCTAAAACACAAATAACTACGCCGAATGCCAAAAACTGCCCAATACGCGCTTCGAGAATTCGTTCTTTATCGAAATCGATCCCTGCACTGATCGCGAGAGCTTCTTGTGTGTGGCGATGGCTCATTTCTTTTTCTGCCATCTGAACAATGCGATCGGCTAAACCGGGAGATAACGCCTCATATTCTGTGAGAACACGAGGGGAAGGGATAGGTCCGGAAAAGGCTTCCTGGAGAATTTGATGCTCTGTAGTAATTTGTTTTTTGGATACAGCTGGAGACTGGGAATGGTTTTGAGTTGCCAAGTTATTTTTTAATTTTTTCTTTGCTGACATCCAAAGCCACCTTCATGATATCCCGCCCTACCATTTCAAAATCATGTCGGATTGCCTCACTGTCAGTCCGGCTGATGCTGGAAAAACGCCGTGAACGTGGCTCTGTTTTCGGGAAAATATCAACAATAGTGCCAGCCCCGATCATTATATTTTGTAAGAATGTCATATCGTTCACCTTGTAAATCAGTGATCGGCTGGGGGTTAGAAAATAAATTTGAAGGCATAAGACCTTACTATAAGCCTATCAAATTGTCAATATCGTGCGCAAGCACATTTCAAAAGATTGCCTATCCAAGCTTCGCTGCCAGGTCCTCCGCTTTGAGGTGGGTGTACCGCTTGAGCATCGCCAAGGATTTGTGGCCGGTGATGGTTGCGATATGCATCATGTCCATAGTCCCCAGTTCGAATAGCCGACTGGTTGCCTCGTGCCGAAGGTCGTGGAAATGAAGATCTTCTATCTTGCTCCGGTGCAATGCGCGCCGCCAGGAACTCTCGAAGCTCCAATTTTTTTTCCACTCAAAAAAAACTCGATCATCCTTGAGTGAGCGCGGCCGACGCCGGAGTACTTCGATCGCTCGGGACGAAAGTGGTACGTTGCGGCTATCACCGTTTTTGGTGTCCGGCAGGTGGGCGATCCGCTTTCCCAAGTCAACATAACGCCACTGAAGGGATAGAAGTTCGCTTAGTCTCATGGCAGTTTCGATAGCGAGAATGACAATTTCTTTTAAGGCGGGGCTACGAGAAGCGCTACATGCTGTAAGTAGTCTCTCTTCTTCGTTGCCTTGCAATCGTCTGTCTCTGGCCTTTCCTGCGGAAGGAAGCCGAATTGCCTGCACCGGGTTCGAAAGGCTCTCCATCCCCCATTCCTTCTGGGCAACATTGAATAAGTGGGATATGATTGCGAGCTCTAGCCTGACAGTGCTGGAGGATTTGCCTTCTGATAGCCTGTCATCTCGATATTGCGCGAAATCGACACCTCGAAGGGAGGCCATGAACCGGAGGGAAAGGGGGTGGCGCTTCCAAGATTGAATTCGTTGCAGCTCTTGTGGGGCACCTTTCTTGTTAACGGTAATTTCCCTGGCGTAACGGTCAAGAGCTTCGCTCAAGGTGGTACTTTCTGCCTCTTTTCTACAGACAAAGAGGCCTTGCCTCATCTCTGTTTCGATGGCTTTAGCCCAGTCTTCGGCTTCGGTTCTGGTTTCAAATGTTTTGCACTGGACAGGGTGGCCCTTCTTTCTAACCCTCGCTTCCCATTGGTAGGGGCCTCGCTTTCTGATTGATGCCATTTTTCCCTCCACCGTTTTTTATTATCCAGTGGAGCAAAATTGGAGCAAAAATACAAGAAATAAAAAAAGGGTTTCGGCCTGATCGGCTGAAACCCTTTGATATTTCTGGCGCGCCCGGCACGATTCGAACGTGCGACCTGCGGATTCGTAGTCCGACACTCTATCCAGCTGAGCTACGGGCGCCTGAATGAGTTTGCTTTTATAACGCAAAAAGATACATTCGGCAACAAGAATATCGCCGGGCGCATCCTGGGGGGCTGCCGCCGGGTTTTAGGCGCCCCTGGGGGTGTGGGGGGCGAGAAAGGCAAGACCGGTCCGGTTCAGAATCTCGCCGAAGCGTTCGCCCTTCTGGTTTTCCGCCTTGAAATGGAGCAGGCATTGTGCAACCACGGCCAGGGTCTCGGCCGGGCTGAAGATGCCGGCGAGTTCCCGGCCCAGTTGGGGGTGGCGGCCGAGCTTGCCGCCGAGCAGGATGCGAAAGCCTGTGTCGCGGTTTGCGATGGCGCCGGTGGGGCAGGCCTTGCCGCACTGGCCGCAGGCCAGGCAGCGGCAAGGATCGATTGCCGGGCCGGCGGCCGGATCATGCAGGGTTATGGCCGCATCCGGGCAGGCGTCCTGGCAGGCGCCGCAGCCGGAACAGGGCGCCCCGGAACATTGCGGCAGCGCTGCGGCGATGAGGCCGATATCGACGATCTGCGGCCGGGAGCAGCCATTGGCGCAGTCGGCCATGGTGAGCCGGAACTCGTGGTGCATTTTGAGCGGCCCCGCCACCCGGCTTTTCATGAACTCCTTGAGTTGGTGGCCGGCCAACAGGGTTTCCAGGCGCGGAACCAGATCCACCCCGGTGTCGATGCGCCTTTCGCAGCCGCCGGGGCCGAAACAGGTCTCAAGCTGATACCCCTTCAGCTCCGCCTCCTGGTTGCGCAGGAAGCGCTGCTGGCAGGTCCGGACCTGGGCCATGTTTACCCGCTTGGCGCCAGCCCGGGCCGCTTCGGCCTCCACCTTTTTCCTCACCCGTTTGCGCACGAAAAATGGCACCCGGGCCACGGCCTCCTCGGCATCCTTATCCCATTCCATCGGTTTCCTCGTTTCAGGTTTTTGCCCATGGTAGCGGGAAAAGCGGGCAAGCCGCCTTGATCTAAGTCAACGCCCGCTGCGGCAAGCCGGTTTTATGCCCGCCGCTCCACCAGAAAGGAGATGAAAGCGCCGCAGATGGGGGCGAGCTGCCGGTTTTTGCGGGTGATCAGATAGAAGGGCCGCAGGAGCCGGAGGCCCTTTATGGGCACGGCCACGAGGGCGCCGTGGTCGATATCCTCGGCCACGGCCCGGCGGGAGAGGATGGCGATGCCGATCCGCGCCTTGATGGCCTGGCGGACCGCCTCGGTGCCGCCCATCTCCGCGACAATCTGGAGGCGTGCGAGATCGAGATGTTTTTCAAGGAGTTGGGTCATCACCCTGCGGGTGCCGGAGTCGCGCTCGCGGATGATGAACGGTTCGCCCGCCAGCGCTTCGGCCGGCACTTCCTTCAGTTTGGCAAAGGGGTGTTCAGGATAGACCGCCAGAACCAGCTCGTCGTTGAAGATTTCCTGCCAGGCGAGGGAGGGGTCGCTCCAACGGGCTCCGACGACGCCGAACTCCGTGTCGCCGTTCGCCACCCCATCCGCCACGGTGCGGGAGTTGTCGATGGCAAGGGTGATCTGGATGGCGGGATGGAGTTTTTTGAAGGCGCCGATGGCTTGCGGCAGGATATAGGTGCCCGGAATGGTGCTGGCCCCGAGGTAGAGATGGCCGGAAAGGGTGCCGCTGTAGCTTTCGATGGCCTGCAGGGCCTCCTGGCGCAGACGCAGGATTTTCCGGGCGTAGCGGTGGAGGATGCGCCCGGCCTGGGTGGGCAGAGCCTCCCGGCCCAGGCGGTCGATCAGCCGTTCGCCCAGCATTTCTTCCAGGCTGCGGATATGCTCGCTCACCGTGGGCTGGGAAAGGAAAATGGCCTCGGCGGCCTTGGTGAAGCTCTTCAGTTCGACAACCTTGCAGAATACTTCCAGGCGGTGCAGGTCCATGGCAGGCGATCCTTCTATTGCGGTAATGGATGACAAGGATCGGTATACCCGATTTGCCGGCTTGTGGCAACGGGCAAGGAGTGGGCCGGGGCGGGCGGCCGGCTTATCCTTTTTTCTCCGGAAAACCGCAGGGGCCGGATTCCTTGCCGGGGCTGGCGCAGCCCGTGCAGCCGCCGCAGCCCGCGCTCTTGCCGCTCAGTTGCCGGTGGAGGCGGCGGCCGATGAAAAAGGCGCAGGTTGCGATGATGAGGAAGAGGAGGATGTTGTCCCACATGGCGGACTCCTTTAGCCGGCAAGCCCCAGGGCCGTGCCGACCTGAAAGACCAGGGTGGCCAGGCTGAAGGCGAAGATGGTGTTGAAGCAGATGGAAAAGAGGCCCCATTTCCAGGAGCCGGATTCCCTGGAGATGCAGACCACCGTGACGAAGCAGGGCGCGTAGAACATGACGAAGACGATCAGGGCCATGGCCATGACCGGATTCCAGTGGGGATCGGCGGCCAGAGTCTCGGCCAGGGGGGTGTTGTCCTCGTCGGTGGCGCTGAGGGAGTAAGCGGTGCCCAGGGTGGTGACCACGATCTCCTTGGCGGCAAAGCCGCCCAACAGGGCGATGTTGGTGCGCCATTCAAAGCCGGCGAGCCAGCTGACCTTTTCCATGGCGATGCCGATCCTTCCGGCCAGGGAGTGGCGCAGGGCGCTGCCGGCTTCGGCGGCAGCGATCTCGGCCAGCCTGGTTTTGACGGCCGCTGTTTCCGGAGAGAGCGTCTCCGGCGCGGCGGCAAGCTCATCCAGCAGCTGCGGCGCGGCTGTTGCCAGCACGGCCTGGCGTTCCTGGCTGAAGCGCGCTTGTTCCCCTGCCGGCAGGGCCGGAAAGCTCATCATGACCCAGATCAGGATCGAGATGGCCAGGATGACGGTGCCCGCCTTTTTGATATACTGCCAGGTCCGTTCCCAGGTATGGATCATCAGCCCCCTGAAGGTGGGAAATCGGTAGGGCGGCAGTTCCATGACAAAGGGGGTGGATTCGCCGCGCAGCACGGTGAGGCGGAGGATTTTCGCGGCGATGAGGGCCACGGCCCAGGCGAGCAGGGTCAGGAGGAACATCAGCTGCGCCTGGCTTTGGGAAAAGAAGGTGGCGGTGAGCAGGGCCAGCACCGGCAGCTTGGCTCCGCAATTCATGAAGGAGACCGTGAGCAGGGTGGCCAGCCGTTCCCGGGGCGAGCGGAGGGTGCGGGTGGCCATGACCCCCGGCACCGCGCAACCGCCGGCGATGCCGCCGGAAACAATATAGGCCATCACCGAGCTGCCGTGCAGGCCGAACATCCGAAAGACCCGGTCCATCATGAAGGCGACCCGGGCCAGGTAGCCGGAGTCTTCCAGGATGGCGATGCCGAAAAACATGAACATGATGAGCGGCACAAAGCCCAGAACCCCCCCTACCCCGTCGATGACGCCGGAAGTGAGCATGGATTTGAGGTTGCCATCGGGAAGGGCCTGGTCGGCCAGGGCGGAGAGCCAGCCGAAAAATCCTTCCAGCCAGGCCACCGGCAGTTCGCTGAAGGTGAAGGTGAACTTGTAGAGGCCCAACAGCACGGCCAGCATGATCAGGGGGCCGAGAAAACGGTTGGTCAGCACCTTGTCGATTTTGTCCGAGGCGTAGAGGCGGTCCATGTCAAACTTCTGGCTTACCACCTCCTGGCGGAGCACGGATTTGATGTATCCGTAGCGCTGGTCGGCGATGATCGCCTCGGGATAGGTCTCCATGGTTTTCCGCAGGTGACTGGTGACCGCGTTGACCGTGTTCAGCAGCTCGCTGTCGAGAATCGGGTTTTCCCGGCGGCCCTTTTCCATGATCTGGCTGTCGCCCTCCAGGTATTTGAGGGCGAGCCAGCGGGGGGAATAGGTCTCGGCCAGAAAGGAGGCCGCCGCGATGCGCTCTCCCATCTCCCTGAGGGCGCTGTCGATGTCCTCGCCGTAGGAAATGAGCAGGGGTTCGCGGGTTTTTGGGCTTTGCGCCAGGGCGAGGGTGGCGCTGATCAGCTCGGCGGTGCCCTTGCCGGAGCGGGCGATGATCGGCACCACCGGCAGGTTGAGGAGGCTGGCGAGCTTGTCGGTGTCGATACTGATGCCGCGGTCCTTGGCCACATCGATCATGTTCAGGGCGATGACCATGGGAACGCCCAGCTCCAGAAGCTGGCTGGTGAGATAGAGATTGCGCTCCAGGTTGGCGGCGTCGATGATGTTGATCACCACCTCGGGTTTGTCCTGAAGCAGATAGTCGCGGGCCACCACCTCTTCCACCGAATAGGCGGTGAGGGAATAGGTGCCGGGCAGATCGACGATTCTGATCTCCTCGCCGCTGGCCAGGGTGTAGGTCCCCTCCTTTTTTTCCACCGTAACGCCGGGATAGTTGCCCACATGCTGGCGGGAGCCGGTGAGGGTGTTGAAGAGGGTGGTTTTGCCGGCGTTGGGATTGCCGGCCAGGGCGATGGTGACGGGCTTGTTCATGTCTTGTCCTTTGGGGTCAGGCGACTTCCACTTCGATGTGATCCGCCTCGTTGTTGCGCAGGGTCAGAGTGCCGCCCATGACCCGGATGGCGACCGGATCAAAGAGCGGGGCCCGGCCCTGGATGGTGATGCGGGTGCCGGGGACGATCCCCATGTCCCGGATGCGCCGGCCGAGCTCGCCGCCCACTTTCACCGCGGTTATGGTGCCTGATTGACCTTTTTTCATCTCTCTGAGCAGCAGCCTGGGCATATTCTCTCCATCTGAAAACGGTTGTTCACGGGGTTGAAACACGATGCCATAATAGAAGCTGATTGTTAAGAAGTCAATATCATTTTTAGGACATGAAATAAAATTAAGCACTCCTAACTTTTAGGCAAGAAAAAAAGGCCGCCTGGAAACAATGCGGAACGCGGGATTCTGCCCCGGACTCAGAAACCGCCGTTTGCCAGGATCACGGCCTTGATGGTGTCGAAAAAGAAAACTTTGCCGCAGAGAAAGAGGAGCATGGAGAGGCCTGCCGCCGCCGGCACCGTGAAGAGCCAGGACCCGAAGATCTTCCTGGTGACCGCGCGATTGACGCCGCCCAGGCCCCTGGCCAGGCCGATGCCGAGAATGGCGCCCACCAGGGTGTGGGTGGTGGAAACCGGCAGTTTCAAGCGGGTGCAGATCAGGACCGTGGCGGTGGCGGCCAGATCCGCCGCCACTCCGCGGGAAGGGGTGATCTCGGTGATCTTGGTGCCCACGGTATCCATGACCTTGTAGCCGAAGGTGGCAAGGCCGAAAATGATGCCGCCGCCCCCGAGGATGAGAACCCAGAGGGGCACGCCCACCTTCATCTCCACGGAGCCGGTCTTGACGATGTGCACCACCGCGGCCAGGGGGCCGACGGAGTTGGCGACGTCGTTGGCGCCATGGGCAAAGGCGACGGCGCAGGAACTGACGATGACGATGGGGGTGTATACCTCCTCCACCAGGGCAAGCTGCTGGGGGATGGGGAGCTTCTCCTTGCCGAGGAGTTTTTTCCTGATCAGCCGGCTTGAGGCAATCCAGCTGGCAATGGAGATGGCCAGGGCGATGGCCAGGGCGACATTGTCGTTCATCCAGGGCACGTCCTTGATGACGTGGGTCAGCCCTTTGTAGATGGTGGCAAGGGTGACGACGCCGGCCATGAGAAAAACGATGGGCGGCGTATATTTGATGGCCGCCCTGGCCGGGCGGTCCTGCATGAGGATGGCGTGGCTGATGAACTTGAAGAGGATAAAGGCGAGGATGCCGCCGGCCACCGGGGAAATAAACCAGCTCGCCACGATCTGGCTCATCTTGTGCCAGTTCACCGCTTGCCAGCCCGCGGCGACGACGCCGAAACCGGCGATGGCGCCGACAATGGAATGGGTGGTGGAGACCGGCATGCCGGTCCAGGAGGAAAAATGCAGCCAGAAAGCGGAGGAGAGCAGGGCGGCGGTCATGCCGATGACCAGCAGGGCCGCGGCGTCGGCCGCGCTCAAATCGGGCATGGCAGCCAGCATGTCCGGGTCGACAATGCCCTTGCGCACCGTGTCGGTGACATGGGAACCGACCAGGACCGCGCCGGCGAATTCGCAGATGCCGGCCAGGATGACGGCCTGTTTCACGGTGAGCGCCCCGGAGCCCACCGCATCGGCCATGGAGTTGGCCACATCATTGGCGCCGATGTTCCAGGCCATGTAAAGGCCGAGCAGGGCGGCAACGGCGATAATGAGAATATCCATCACTCCTCTCGTCTGGCTGGTGTTTTATTGGACGAGCATGTTCCGGAGCAGATCGCTGGCGTTTTCAGCTTCGTTGGCGATGGAGCCCAGGGCGATGATGATTTTTTCGTGAAAGATGATGGTGAGGGGATCAAGCTCGCCCTCCAGCCGGTACAGGGCCTGGCTCAGGCTGCGGGCCAGGCGGTCGGCCTTCCACTCCTCCTCGCCGATGCCCTTGAGGAGGTTCAAGACAACCCGGGCCTCGGCGCCGGCAAAGGAGACCTCGGCGAGATTCTGAAACTCGACGGCGGCGTTGAGCAGAAGGCCGGTTACCTGGAAGATCTGCTCGACGAGATTGTGGAACTGGGGATGCAGCGAGGGGTGGATCCTGGTGTTTCTGATCAGGAGGATGACGGCGACGTCCTGGACAGAGTCGGCAATCCGGTCCTGCCTGCGGAGAAAGCGTTCCAGGTCGACTTTGTCCACCGGCAGAAAGTAGCGTTTGGTCAGCTGCTCGCGGATATCGTGCTTAATGCAGTCCGCTTCGTACTCCAGCTTGGCGATGCGATCCTGCAGGCGGTGAATCTCCTCGTAATCCTCGCGAAAGAGGGCATCCATCAACGGTTTGATCAATTCCACGCATTCGTGCACCTTCTTGGAGTGCTCGACCAGGGGGCCAAAAGGGGATTTTCCGAACAGATCAGAGATAAGACTCATTGTCGGCTCCTTTTTTCAGGTGAAAAAGAAAAGAAACGCCCCACTTTGCCTTGAAAAGTGGGGCGAAGGTACCGCATGCAACCCAAAAAGTCAAGCCGCTTTGCCCGCTTGCGGCCGACCGGCTATTCCCGGACGTTGCGCATCATGCCGAGGGAGTTGGCGTGGTGCATCTCGTCTTCCATGTCCACGGTGTGACAGACCTTGCAGTTTCGGTTGGCCCCGATGGGATAGGGGTTGCCCTGATACTGCCGGGGGCCGAAGTTGTCCCGTTCCCGCTCGTAGGGGTTGGTCGCCGGATAAATGGCGTGCGGGCTGCCGTGGCAGGCGGCGCAATGGATGCTGCCCGACTCGTCGTGTCGGTTGCGGTAGAGCGCACCGCCGTCCCTGGTCCAGACATTGAAGGCGGTGTCTGTTTCCGGCGGGGAGAAATTCACGTGGCAGGCAAGGCAATCCGGTTCGTTGAGCCAGGGGGTGCGTGGCCTGATCTCCTCAAGACTTGCCGCCATCCTGGGTTTGAGATGCTTCATCAGCCTTGCCGCCCCGGGCTTGCCAGCCGCTTTTTCGGCGAGCAGCAGGGAAAGGGCGTGATCCTCCATGGTGCCGTGGCAGTTGATGCAGGTAAAACCGAGATCGTTGTGGATGCCGCGCAGGCAGAGGGTGTGGCCCTGGGGGTCATTGGGATGACAGAGAGCACAGGCCTCGGCGCCGCGGCCGGTCAGGAAGTTGGCATGCCAGCCGTGGATTGCCGCCGGCAGGTTGAGGAGCTTCGGATTGCCCGGCGCGGCGAGGGCCGGGTCGGGATGGCAGCTCTGGCAGAGCACCGGTTTGCCGGCCCTGGCCGAGGCCAGGAGATCGGTTTTGTTGAAACGGTCGTGGACGGTGAGGAAATCCCTGGTCGGCACCGGGGAAATGCCGGCCACCTCCTTGCTCCAGCCGCCGCCATGGCAGTTGTTGCAGCCCATTTCCGTGGAGACCGGGGCGATCATCCGGGTTGAGGCGATGAGGGCGTTGGTGGCCTGATCCCGCGCCTCGATGGTGAAGGCCGGATAGGGCATAAAGCCGCCGGCCTCCGGGTAGGGCACCACCGGCACCTTGTCGGCGACAAAGGCCTTGCTTTCCTTGTCGAGGGTCATGGCGCCGGCCAGGCCGTTGCCGCTTAAACCGGTATTGTTCGGCTGCCGGCTGCCGTAGAGGGGAAGCTGGTATTTCCAGAATTCCACCTTGTCGGCCGGGTTTTCAAAGCCCGGCTCCACCCGGTAGGTGAGAAGCACGCCATCGGTGACCACTTCCGGGCTGGGGCCCCGTCTGATCAACTGCGCCCGCAGGTCGTTCGCCGGCGGCAGGAAGCTGAAGAAGGCATCCGCGTCGGTCATGCAGTGCATGCCCAGGCTGTTCCAGGCCAGCAGAACATATTCCGAACTGTCCGAGTCAAAGGGCAGGGGAGCCAGGGGCGGAGCGCTCAACTTTGCCGTTGCCGGGGGCTGTTTTTTGCCCTGCAGGCCTTCCACCAGAAAAGTGGCCAGGGCGTTGCGCTCGGCAAGGGTGCCGGGAAAGGGCGGCATGCAGCCGATGACCTTGCCCTGGCCGCTGATCTCGCCCTCCATGACATAGACGGAGGCGTACTTGGCGCTCAATTTCCTGATGTCGCGAATGGGGCCGCCGATGGAATGGCAGGAGGCGCAGAAGATGTTGTAGATCTGCCGGCCGACTTCAAGGCGGTTTTCCGCGGTGATCTCCTTGCTGGCCCACTTGGCCGAGGCGAGAACGCCTTTCTCGGCTACGGCGGGAAGATCCTTGACCAGAATGGCATTGGCGTAGATATGGTCGGCGATGGTGAAGGGCCTGCGGCTGCCCTCCCGGATGTACTCAAAGGAGCCCATGTAGGCGATGCCGAGCAGGAGCAGGACCACGGCCAGGGTCTGTTTGGCGAGCCGCGGCAGCCGGATGGCCATGAGGAGGCCGCCGAGGAAGAGCAGGGGGGAGCCCCAGATGAAGAAGGAGAGATAGGGGGCGATGGCGGAGTCGAGGTTCAGCACCCAGGCCCTGGGGCCTGGCGGCAGGCTCTGCGCATACCAGTAGGCAGAGGCCAGGAAGAGCAGAAAGGGAGCGAGCAGCCAGGTGGCGCAGTAGCGCACCATGGTGTGGCGCAGGCCTTCTTCCCTGATGGCCGTGGAGGTGAGAAAGCCGTACAGCCCGGCCAGCATCAGGCAGAGGAAGGTGCGGAAGAAAAGAGCGGGCCAGAAGGTGGGGTTGAAAAAGCCGTCCCAGAAATCGCCGCTGTTCAGCCACTCTCCCGGGCTGAGCATGAAGGCGATGATGCCGTTGATGACAAAGAGGGAGAGCCAGGCAAAGACGAAATAGAGCCAGCCGATGATGAGGTGGTTCCGGCGCGCCATGCGGCCGAAGGTATAATAATAGATGAGGATGGAAACGATCTCGGCCATGAAGAAGACCCATTCGATGGCCCAGCCGAAGACGAAGTTGTGGATCAGGATCGAGGTCGCTCCCGGGGCGATGAGGGCGATGGTGAACCAGATGCCCACCCCGGTGATGGCCCCCAGGACCAGGGTGAGGAGCAGGAAGAATCTGGTATGTCTTCGCGTGTATTCAAGGATCTCCGGGGAGTTTTCCCGGTAGGCCTTCATCTCGGTCAGCACCAGGAAGAGGCCGCCGCCGATGGCGAAATGGGAGATGTAGACGTGCAGAATGGCCATGAGGGCGATGGTGAGGCCGCCGCCGAAGAAATCGAGCTGCCAGACAGGGTAGTTCATTGCCCCACCTCCTTGCCGACGCCGGCGGCGAGCTTCAGCATGTAGGCGACCGTGGCAAGCCCTGCCGCGAGGATGACCAGGAAGAGCAGGAAGGGAGACCACTGCGGCTTGACGGCGAGGTCGGCCGGGTGGAAGTAGGGCGCCAGATAGGCCTGTCTGGCCAGGTCGCGGACCAGGATCATGAGGAGGACCGTGCCGGCCATGGCCGCGGTTGCCGGCCAGAGCTTTTCCCTGGCCCCGTAATAGAGACAGAAGAAAGTGCCGATCATGGCGGCGACAAAGAGAAAGGTGGGAAGAACCGCCCCGCCGACAAAGAGGTGGTGCACCTCCCTCGGCATGGAAAAGAGAAAGGGGATGCCGGTGCCCGCCTCAACCATTGTCGCGTAGGTAAACCATTTCATGCCCGTGGAAAGGCGTTTTCCCGCCGTGGGGTCGTCGTTTTTTTTCTGAAAAAAGGCGAGAATCGCGGTGAAGAGGCCGCCGGCCGCCACCGAGGCCACGATGAAGTGCAGGAAGCGGGAAACAAGGGTGGGGTCGGCCAGGTTGAGCAGGGTGCCGTCCGGCCGGCTGAAATAGGCGGTCCAGGCCTGCGGGGTTTGCATGAGGGTGATGTTGTTGACAAAGAGGAAGGCGATGATGAGCAGGAGGAAGAGGCTCAACGCCAGGGTTCTTTTGCGGGCGCCGGCGGGCAGGTCATGGCGCATCTTGTAGAGGTAGGCGCTGTAGTAGGCAAGGATCAGGAGGCCGATTACGGACAGCCAGTAGGCGCCCATGAGGATGGAGCTGGTATAGATGAAATGTCCGTAGAGCACCTGCAGGAAGAGCAGCGGCGCCACGCCGAAGTTGACGGCAAAGGCAATGGTATGGGTGAGCTTGTTGGCAAGATCCTGGCAGGGCGGCGGCGCTGAAGCCGGGGTGCGTATTTCCCTGACCAGGGCGATGAAGGATGCCCCCAGCATCACGTTCATGAAAAGGATGTGCGCGAAAAAGGTGAGAATCAGGAGGAACTCGAAATATCCCCAGGGAACGGGAATGGCGTCGGGGCTCGGGATAAGGGTGGCGGGGTCCATGACGGGTCTCCTTCCGGCAGGTGTTCTGTTACTCCATGGGAAAAGCGGGATGTGGACGCCTTGGCAAGGCGCGATTCCGCAACGCCCCGGATCCGCTTCGCAACGCGTTGTGCCCGGGGCCTGGCCGCGCTGATTTCGCGGAGCACGAAATATTCTGGCACAGGAAGAGGTGAGCGTCAACGTGTATGGCGGGATTTTTCGCCGGGGGTCGGGAATTTCCCCTGCCCTGGCGGATCTTGCCGCTGCCGTCGTACTTCTCCCTCTGGCAATCCGGTTTACAACGGGCTAACCCCATGATTCCGGGCGGGGATCAGGGGGGCGGTTCCGGCGGGACGGTGGGTGGGTTGTGTAACTGCATGAAATTACGAGAAATTATCTTTGTTCCCTCGCTGCGCCTGGCTCTGGCCCGGTGTTACCTGAAATTAGTTTGTGTTATTTCAGGAAGCAAAAAAAGCCCTGAGAGGGAAAACATCGGAAGTTCGGGTTCATGCCGGAGTGGGGGGTGAAAAGCAGGAGCTGTCGGGAAGAGAAAATGAGATAATGAGAGAAATCGAGAGATATGAAGAGAAAAGATGAAAGTTTAGTTCTTAATGAAATGAGCAACCCCGACCGGGGGGCGTCGGTAAAAGTACGAAATTTTGCGCTTTTTGAAGAGGTTTTTGAAAGTAGCCGAAAAATGCGTTGTTAGCGGGATAGCTGGCAATTATCCCCTTGGCAAGGGGGGTTGGCCGCTGTTGATAACCCGGGCTGAGGGGAGGGGGAAATTCGTTGAGAACGGTTTTGACAG